>CAWHFV010000001.1:0-282610 GCA_963828725.1 uncultured Actinomycetota bacterium
AGCGTCCGGGTCTTCCTCGCCAGCGACGAGGACGCGGGCCTCGTCCTCGCGATGAACCAGCTCCGGGCCGCCTACGCCGAAGCTGGCGCCGGGGATCGAGGAGCACTTCCTCACCTCCACCCGCCTCGACGAGGAGGGGCTCATGCGGACGTACACCTGGGCGTCCGTCGTCATCCCCTCGTGCGCATCCTCGGCGGCGCCAACTTCTTCGTCGGCACGGTCAACACGCTCCTGGCCGGCGCGCTCGGCGCGCTCTCTCACGGGGACGCTCGGCGCCCCGATCGCTGCGGTCGTCCTGGCCGGGCTCGGCGCGGCCGTCCTCTATCTCGGGGTGTTCATGATCGCGGGGTACCGCACCTTCGGGACCCGCCGGCGGATGATGCGTAGCCGCTAGGCCGGGTCAGCCGAACCGCACGACGAGCCGGTCCGGGGCGTCGCGCAACGGGCGGGCCAGCTCGTCGCTCTCGCCGTCGCCCCAGTCGCTCTCCACCACGGCGCCCTCGTCGTCGTAGACGGGCGGTCTCCCGAGGGCCAGCGCCAGGTCCGCGCGAGCAGCCAGAGCACCCCGCCCAGCCGGATGACGAGGAACACCGCGTACCAGGACGCGGTGAGCCCACGGTTGGGCACCGCGGTGTCGGCGAGGTAGAGCCACACCGCTTCGAAGTGGAGGGCCTCAGTGGCCGACCAGGCGAGCACGTCCTTCCACGCCAGGCCGACCAGCGCGGCGAACGGGACGAGCCAGAGCGCCGACTGCACGGTCATCGCCTTGCCCGTGAGCATGACGATGGCCAGCATGACGAGGCTGACCTCGGCCACCCCGGGGCGCCGGGGCATGGCCAGCGTGAAGCCGGCCCCGACGAGGAGCGCCACGACCCAGCCGGCAAGGCAGAGGACGGTCACCGTGGTCGGTGACAGCGGCTGGCCGCCGAGCTGCGGCAGCAGCCAGGGCGACCCGAAACCCGCGCCGGCGTCGAGCCAGGACCGGTACGCGGCGGTGGCCGCGTCGGGGTTGACCGCCCCGAGGACGAAGAGGATCCCGCCGGCGACGACCGCTGCGGCGCCCGCCGTTCGCAGCCACAGCTGGACGCGTTCGGTCCGGATGCAGACGAACAGCAGCGCGGCGATGACGACGAGGGGGTACGTGCGCGCGGAGACCGCGAGCCCGAGGAGCACCCCGGCGACCACCGGTCGTCGGCGGGTCCACGCATACAGTGCCGCGGCGGTGAGCGCGACCCCCACGACGTCGGCCGAGATCGGCAGGACGAGGAGCGCCACCGGCGCGAGGGCGACCTGCGCGGCCCGCAGCGGAAAGCGGCGAACCGTGGCTGCGGTCCACCAGGTCGTCAGCGCCCAGAGCACCGCGGCGGCGATCGTCCAGATCGCGAAGTAGAACCGCAGCCGGTCGGGCGTCTCGCCCGAGGGCACCACGGTGGCCGTCAGCGTCATGAGGAACGACGTGAGCGGCGGCTGCGACGGCGCCGGGGAGCCGAAGCCGCCGGAGAGGTATGCGCCGATACCGGCGGACAGCCCAGCATCGCGGTAGGTGGCCGGCAGGTCCGAGAAACAGGCGTGCCAGAACTGGTCCGGTGGAGCTCCAGCCGGTGTCGATGCACGGCGCCCGCAGGAGCACCCCGAGCCCGGACACGACGGCCGAGGCCCCGGCCAGGAGCGCGGCGTAGTACCGCCAGCCACGGACCAGACCCGCCGCATACCGGCCGACCGGCCCCCCGATGACCTCGGAGGCCACGGTGGCGATCTCGTCGCCACGGGTGGGGGCGGTGACGAGGTCGGCGCGCCCCGGGGTGGCGGGCACGTCGGCGCGGTCCGCGATGGGGGCGGACCCCCAGCGCGAGGTCACGCGGTGAGCCTACGGGCCGGGGTTGGGCGGCGCGGTCGTGGTCGTCGGCTTGGGGCCTTGGGTCTTGGTCGTCGTCGTGGTGACGGGCGGCGTCGTGGTCGTCGTGACCGGCGGCGGCGCGGTCGTGGTCGACGTGGGCGGCGCCGTCGTCGTGGTGGTCGAGGGTGCTGTCGTCGTCGTGGTGCTCGGCGTGCTCGTCGTCGTGACGGCGTCGTCGCCGATGCCGGCCCGCTTGGGGAACTGCTGCACCTCCATGCCCTGGGTGGCGGCCTTCATGAAGTCCAGCCACATCGACAGTGGGAGGCTGCTGCCGCCGACCTCGCTCACGCTGAGCCCGGGGATGTTGTCCAGCGGCTGCGGGACGCCGTCGACGTCGCGGTACATGCCGACCGAGGTGACCAGCTGCGGGACGAACCCGGTGAACCAGACCGACTTGTGCTCGTCGGAGGTTCCGGTCTTGCCCGCCGTCGGCCGACCGAGCCCGGCGGCGCGGGCGCCGGTGCCGCCCGACGCCGTGACCTGCTGGAGCGCGTCGATGGTGTCGGCGGCCACGTCGGCGCCGAACGCCGCGGTGAGCTGCTTGTTGACCTTGTAGTCGATGCTCGTCGTCTCGGACGTGACGGCGGCCACGAGGTACGGCGTGGCCTTCTGGCCCTGGGCGGCGATGGTCGCGTAGGCGCTCGCGACGTCGACGACATGCGGGGACGCGGTGCCGAGGACGTTGGTCAGCGTGTCGTCGAGGCCGGCCGTCTTCTCCGGCATCCCGGCCGCGATGGCGGCGTTCTTGGTGTTCGCCGGGCCGATCTTGTTGTTGAGCCCGACGAAGACGGTGTTCACCGACTTGGCCGTCGCCCGGCGGAGGTCGATCATCCCGAAGCTCTGGTTGAACTCGTTGGGGACCTTGGTCGTGCCCACGGTGATCGGGCTGTTGCCGTTGAACATCGTCTCGGTGCTGATGCCCTGCTGGAGACCACCGATGAGCGCGAACGGCTTGAACGTCGAGCCCGCCTGCATGATGGCGTCGGTGGCCGAGTTCAGCTGGCGCTTCTGGAAGTCCGCGCCGCCGTACATCGCGACGATCGCGCCGTCACCGGGCTTGATGGAGGTGAGTCCGGCCTGGACGTCGGGCGCCTCCTTGGGGAGGTACTTCTGGACGGCGGCGACGGCGGCGTCCTGGCTGGCCTTGTTGATCGTCGTCGTGATCCGCAGGCCGCCGCGGTCGATGTCGGAGTCCGACAGCTTCAGCGCGCCGCCCAGCTCCTTGCGTACGGCGTCGACGATGTAGCCGTTCGGGCCGGCGATCGCCGTGTTCTTCGACGGCGGGACGGTGTCGGCCGGGCCCTTGATCTGGTCGCGCTCCGCCTGGCTCAGCCAGCCCGCGGCGACCATGCCGTCGAGGACGTAGGCCACCCGGCTGGTGAGGTTGGCCTTCTGCTTCTCGCCCAGGGCGGGGTCGTAGAGCGACGGTGCGTTGACGATCGCCGCGAGGGTGGCCCCCTCGGCCACGGTCAGCTGGCTGACGTCCTTGTTGAAGTACGCCTTCGACGCGGTCTGGATGCCGTAGGCGCCGCGGCCGTAGTAGATCGTGTTGAGGTAGTTCTCGAGGATCTGGTCCTTGCCCTGCTGCTGGTCGATCTTGACGGAGATGATGATCTCCTTGAACTTCCGGGTCAGCGAGCGGTCCGACGTGAGGAAGTAGTTCTTCACGTACTGCTGGGTGATCGTCGAGCCACCGCCCTGGACGTCCGACCCGCGCAGGGCCTGCCAGACCGACCGCGCGATGCCGGTCGGCGAGAAGCCCGGGTTCGTGTAGAAGTCGCGGTCCTCCGCGGCGAGCACGGCCTTCTGGACGTGGTCGGGGACCTTCGAGAGCGGCACCGACTCGCGGTTGCCCTCGGCCTCGGAGAGCCGGGCCAGCTCGGTCTTGCCGTCGTCGTAGTAGAGGATCGAGGCCTGCGCGTTGGCCAGCTCGTTGGGCTGCGGCGGCTGGATCGTGGCGTAGGCGATGGCGACGGCGACCGCACCGAGGGCGATGAGGCTCAGCAGGGTGAACAGCACCCACTTCATGACCTTGCGGGCCCGGGACCGGGGCTTCGGCCCGTCGGGTCCGTCCCCGAGGCCGCCGTCGGGGCCGCCGTCGAGCCCGCTGTCGGGGCCACCGGGTCCGCCGGCTCCGGATGCGGCGCGGGCGCGCCGCGCAGCGCGGCTGTCGGGGGTCTGAGCACTCACGACGGACCAGTATGCGGTGTCGGAGGCCGCCTGTCCCAATCGTGTGCGTGTCGGCCGATGTATCGTGGCGATATATCTGTGTTACGGTTCCGACCGGACAAAGCCCGAGTATGTCAGGTCGGGCTCGTCGGAACCGTGGAGGAGGTGGGTCCAGATGGCGCGTCGCGCCGAGCTGCTCGAGTTCGCCGTTCTCGGCCTCCTCCACGAGAGCCCGATGCACGGCTACGAGCTGCGCAAACGCCTCAACACCGCCCTCGGCGCCTTCCGGGCGCTGTCCTACGGCTCCCTCTACCCGGCACTGCGCGAGCTGCTCACCCGAGAGTGGATCGCGGAGGTCCCGCGGGCGACCGGAGGCTCCGGGAGCCGGCGGGCGCGCATCGTCTACGAGCTCACGCATACCGGCAAGGAACGGTTCCAGGAGCTCGTCGACCAGGCCGGGCCCAGCGCCTGGGAGGACGACGAGTTCGCCGTCCACCTGGCCTTCTTCGCCCGCACGACCCACGAGGTGCGGCTGCGCATCCTCGAGGGCCGGCGGTCCCGGCTCGAAGAGCGGCTCGCCCAGGTCCGCGAGGCCTCGGTCCGCAACCGGGAGCGGCTCGACGCGTACACCGCGGCGCTGCAGCGGCACGGCGAGGAGCAGGCCGAGCGCGAGGTCCGCTGGCTGGAAGAACTGATCACCACCGAACGCAACACCTCAGAACGCAACACCCCGCACACCTAAGGAGCACCTCCCATGGGATCCATTCGCGTCGCCATCGTCGGCGTCGGCAACTGCGCCAGCTCGCTGGTGCAGGGCGTCGAGTACTACAAGGACGCGTCGCCCGAGGGCGTCGTGCCCGGGCTCATGCACGTGACGTTCGGGGACTACCACGTCCGCGACGTCGAGTTCGTGGCCGCGTTCGACGTCGACGACAAGAAGGTCGGCAAGGACCTCGCCGAGGCGATCAACTCGTCGGAGAACAACACGATCCGGATCGCGGAGGTGCCGACGACCGGCGTCACCGTGCAGCGCGGCCACACCCTCGACGGGCTCGGCAAGTACTACCGGATGACCATCGACGAGTCCCCGGCCGAACCGGTCGACATCGTCGCGGCGCTGCGGTCGGCGGAGGTGGATGTGCTGGTGTCCTACCTGCCGGTGGGGTCCGAGGAAGCCGACAAGTTCTACGCGTCGTGCGCCATCGAGGCGGGGGTCGCCTTCGTGAACGCGCTGCCGGTGTTCATCGCGTCGGACCCGGAGTGGGCGGCCAAGTTCGAGGCGGCCGGCGTGCCGGTCATCGGTGACGACATCAAGTCCCAGGTGGGCGCGACGATCACGCACCGGGTGCTGGCTCACCTGTTCGAGGAGCGCGGCGTCGTGCTCGACCGGACGTACCAGCTCAACGTCGGCGGCAACATGGACTTCAAGAACATGCTCGAGCGCGACCGGCTGGAGTCCAAGAAGATCTCCAAGACCCAGGCCGTGACCTCGAACCTGTCGCACGACCTGGGCGCGCGCAACGTGCACATCGGGCCGTCCGACTACGTGCAGTGGCTCGACGACCGCAAGTGGGCCTACGTCCGCCTCGAGGGCCGAGCGTTCGGCGACGTCCCGCTGAACCTCGAGTACAAGCTCGAGGTCTGGGACTCCCCCAACTCGGCCGGCATCATCATCGACGCCATCCGGGCGGCCAAGATCGCGCTCGACCGCGGGATCGGCGGGGCGCTCGTCTCGGCGTCGTCGTACCTCATGAAGTCCCCGCCGGTTCAGCGCGAGGACACCGAGGGGCGCGCCAAGCTCGAGGCCTACATCGCGGGCACCGAAGAGCGCTGACGCTGCGCCGCTGAGCAGACCAACGGGCGTTGGTCCGAGCCGCGACGGTGGCGGACCGATGGACAGGAACGAACCGGGTCTAAGACCCCAACCGGGGGTTAGCTGGGTCTCGTTCCTGTCCGTCCGTCCGGAGAAGTCGCTGACCCGGTGTGCGGAGACGCCGGTGGCGGACCGGTGGACGGGCACGAAGCCGGTTTGAGGCGCAATACCGGGCTGAAGCCGGTCTCGTTCCTGTCGAGGTGTCCGGTGACGCTCGGCCTAGGTTGGGCGGTATGCCGAAGCCTCCTGTGCCCGCCGATGTCGCCGAGTTCCTGGCGCGGCCCAACTACGCGACGATCAGCGTCGTCCGGCCGGACGGCCAGCCGATCTCGTACCCCACGTGGTACCTGTTCGAGGACGGGCAGATCGTGGTCAACATGGACGACGGCCGCAAGCGGATCGAGCATTTGCGTCGAGACCCGCGCGTGGCGCTGAGCGCGATGGACCCGCACGACTGGGTCACCCACGTCAGCATCGTCGGCCACGTCGCCGAGTGGATCCCCGATCCCGACCTCGTCGACATCGACCGCATCTCGACGCACTACGACGGCGAGCCCTACGGCAACCGGAACCGGCCCCGCGTGACCGCCCGGATCGACATCGACCGGTGGCACGGCTGGGGCCGGTTCAAGCAGACGCTGGCCAGGCGTCCGGCGGCCGGCGTCCACGAGGACCCGTCCGAGGGCTCGAGCGCGGCTGCCGCTAGACGTCGCTCCAGGCCCACGCCTGCGGGCCACATTCGCGCCGGCTCTTCATGTGCGCCGCGATGAGACCGGCCACCAGGGGCGTCGAGAAGGACGTCCCACTCCACTTCGCCATCCCGTTGTGAAGTCGGCGTCCTCGTTCGGTCCGTTCAGGGCCCCTCGACGTAGACGTACGTGATCTTGGGGTAGGCATTGACGACATCCGAGCCTCGCGCGTAGACGCCGAGGCCAGACCCCGGTTGCTGTAGCCGGCCAGATCCCCGTTCACGTCAGCGCACCTACCGAGACGACGTCTCTCCATCGTCGTCCGCGAACGCTGCCGGATAGAAGCCTCGGTCGTCCCGTCGTTACCAGCTGCGGCCACCAGGAGGTGTGGCCGTTGTCCTTCAGATGTCGCAGACCACGCTCGAGGACGATCGGTGGGCTGGTCGTTTCGCGAGGTCGTGTCCCGCCGACATGCTGATGATGTCCGGCCTGGCATCGACCGCCGCATTCAGGTCTTCGGCGAGGCGCTCTCGACGACGGCGCCCTCGTAGATCATCAGACGCACGGACCTTGATGTCCGACGTTCGGCGCGATGGCGCGCAGAACACCCGCACACGAACGTCCCGTGCCCGCGTGTAGCGGCCGATCCTGTCTGCCGGGTCCTCCTCCGCCGCCCGTGATGCCTTTCAGCCAGGCGTGATCGTGTTCCACATCTTGTTCGCCGTCCCGTGTCGATGACCACACATCGGCCGGCTGGAGGGTCCGCGTCGGCCGGACGGGGGTTCGGCTGGTCTGGGCCGGAACGGGCTCGGTCGCCGGACAGCAGCCGGCGTTCGTGATGTGGACGACGTGATCGGGCATGACGATGCCGGGATCCCGAGGCTCGCCGTCGATCTGCTGGCAGAGGGCGTCGATGTCCTGGCCGTCGAGCACGTTGATTGTGGTGACGCCGTCGATTGCGTGACTTCCGTCGAGCGGTCGGCCAGTGGCCCTGGGGACCGAGCTCTGGCGATGGCCGCGAGGACGGCACCGGCGTGCCTTGCGACAGACGATGACCTCGTCTTTGAACAGGTACTCCAGTCGCATCCGGATCATCGACCGTGGAGGATGGACGTCGATCTGGGCTCTTTTGAGGCCCTGATCTCGTGACCTGCGTTGGCCTTGTACCGTTGGCGTGCTGTCCTTTGCCGTTTCCACCAGTGGCGGACTTGGACATGCGTTCCCTCCCGGGAGTAGGGGATCGCGACATGGAGTCTGATGCGAGTTCTCCGAGCCTGATACATCGGCGACGCCACGATCTCGACACTTCCGACGCAGATGACGAAACGTGCCGGACTCGCTCTCTGCCCTGTCGCAACCAGCCCTCGCCGGCCAGATCGGCCGAGGATGTCCTCGCATCGACGCAGAAGCTCGCGACCGGTCGATCGCCCTACCAGGCGCTCGCGATCGTCGAACGGGACAGGGTCACCTCGCGGTCGCCCTCGAGTCTCGCGACCCGGGCCCTGCGCCTCGCCCGTCGCGTGCGATGACCGCCGCACCGCTGACGTTCTGGCCACCTTGGGTAGCACGCTGGCCTTCGCCGGACGGTCGCAACGAAGGCGCTGCGTGCGGCTCGACGAAGCGACTCATCTCGCACCGCCGACGAGCTCCGGCATCGAGTCCAGCTGCGGCGAGCCCGCTCCCTCTATGTCGTCGGCCGGTACGACGAAGCCCTGAGCGACATCAATGCGGCCATCTCCGGACAGCCACCGCAGTCAGGACGACTGTGGGAGGCCAGAGGGCTCAACAACCGGTGCGACATCCACCTGGCCCTCGGCGACGTCGCCAGCGCCGAACGTGACGCCCGGCGGGCGGAGAAGATCTTCGAGCAGCTCGACCAGAAGCTCGAGTCGGCGCAGTCGGTCGAGAACCGCGCGATCGCGGCCCACCACCGCGGTGACCTCCCTGAGGCGCTCCGGCTCCTGGACGTGGTCACGAGCCGCTTCGCCGCGATCGGAGCGTCTCCCAAGCGACCTCGTCATCGACCATGCCCAAGCGCTGCTGACCGCCGGACTGGTCGGCGGAGGCCATGGCGATGACCCGGGCGGCGTCTGGCGACGACGGACCTGCAGCCGGCGAAGCGGGCCGAGGTCCTGCTTACTGCGGCGCAGGCCGCGCTCGCCGACGGGGATCTGGACACCGCTGAGGTGGATGCCGACCTCGCGGGTCGGCTGTTCGCCGCTCAGCAGCGACCCGTGTGGGCCCACCGCGCACGAGCTGCTGTCGCTTGCAGGCGCAGTACCTCGCCGACCATCCCGACATACGTGACCTCACCTCTGCGCCCGCCGGACCCGAAGACGTTCGACGCCGAGCGTCGCCGGCGCCAGAGGCGACTGCTCCGCGCCAGCGCAGACCTTGTCGAGCAGATGAGGGCCGAGCGGGCCTCGGATCTGAGCAGTGGCCCAGCTGCTGCACGGCCGCATCGCGCACGACGCGGGCCGAGACGACGAGGCGATGGAGAGCTTCGCGCGAGGCGGCGGCGTCGCGGCATGCCGGCTCGGGGTTGGCCCGAGCGGCTGGGTGGCTGGCCGCGGCGCTGCTCGCGGACCTTCAGAGGCGACCGACGCGCGCTGCTCCACGCGTGCCGGCGGGGGCTCGACGCGGTCGACGAGCATCGCGCGCTGCTCGGCGACCTGGAGCTGCGAGCGCTGGCGACCCGGCACGGCAACGAGCTGGCCACGCTCGCGCTCGCGCAGCGCCGAACGGAGTGGCGACGCGCGTCGGATGCTCTGGTGGATCGAGCGATGGCGCGCTACGGCGCTCGACGTCCCGCATACCCGCGCCGCGCCGGACGAGGAGCTCGACCGTCAGGTCGCAGCTCTGCGGGACGTGGCTCGGCGTCTCGACGCCGCCGACGGCCCCGCCCGGAGCGCGCTGCGGCAGGAGCGTGACCGGCTCGAGGCGGAGGTCCGTCGAACCCACCGCCGCCAGCGGGCCGATGGAACACGAGGCGCCACGTTCGACCCGGCAGGACATCCGTCGGCGTCCTCGACGACACGGTCCTGCGTCGTTCTCGATGTCCCTGGACGGCGCCCTGTCGGCGATCACCGTGGCCGACGGGCGGGTCGGCGTCGACAGGTCGGGCCGCTGCAGAGGCGCTGCAAGAGGCGCGGTTCGCTCGGTTCGCCTTGCGGCGGTCCGCGTTCGGCCGGGTGGCCGACATCCCCGCGGCTGCCGTTCGTCTCCAGCGCTGCGCTTCTCGGCGAGCATCCTCCGGACTGGTCGGGCCGCCGCGTGGTCCTGGTGCCGCCCGCTGACCTGCTCACCGCGCCGTGGGGCCTCCTGCCGGTCTTCGGCGACGCCACTGCTGACGGTCAGCCCTTCCGCCACGCTGTGGGCGTCGGCTCGCAGCCGTCCGATCGCGGCCCGGGCACATCGCGCTCGTCACCGGGCCAGGGCTCAGTACCGGAGAGACCGAGGTGACCACGCTGTCGCCACTCCACGCCCGCGCTCAGGCGGTCAGCGGCCCGGATGCCACCGTCGCCGGCGCACTGGCGGTGCTCGACGGGGCCCGGCTGGCGCACGTCGCGGCGCACGGGACGTTCCGGGCCGACGCTCCGATGTTCTCGTCGCTGCAGCTGAGCGACGGGCCGCTGACGGTCCACGACCTCGACCGTCTGGAGCAACCTCCGGTGGAGATGGTGCTGTCGGCCTGCGACTCGGGGAACGCGGCCCCGATCGGGGCACACGAGGCCCTCGGGCTGGTCAGCAGCCTGCTGGCGATGGGGACCGCGACGGTCCTGGCCAGCGTGGTCCCGGTGAACGACCGCGCGACGATCGGCGTCATGCGCGACGTCCACGACGTCGTGGGCCGGGGCGGGTCTTTGGCGGAGGGCTGGCTGGCCGCTCGTCGGGCCGCCGCCCACGATCCGCTGTCTCAGGCGACCGCGGCGGCCTTCACGGCCTGGGGGGCCTAGGGGAGTACGCGTCAGCCGGCGTCGAACCAGGGGGTCGCTACCTTGGCCCGCGTACCGCGCTCGAGGGTGATGCGGACCATTCCCGTCGGCACCCGGCGGACGTCGAACCGGCCCTCCGCGTCGGGCACCGTGGTGAACGAGGCGGACACCGTGTCGACCGTGACCGACGTCCCTTCGGAGCCGCCCGGGTCGGCGACCACGCCGACCACTTCACAGAACTCGCCGGTCACCGTCAGCTCCACGTCGATGGACAGCTCGCCGAACTCGAAGAAGTGCATCCGGCTCGTCGGCGAGGTGCCGCGTACGGCCTCGAGCCGGTCTCCGTCGAGCTCGACCACCTCCATCAGCTCGGCGTCGGGGTCGCGGAAGGTGAACAGCGCCCGGCTCATCTCGAGGACGTGGTCGGGGACCGGGTCGACGACGGCCGCGATCGCGCCGAGCCGCTCGAGAAGCTCGATGTCGGCGTCGTCCAGTCCGGACGAGCCTCGCGTTCGGTCGCTCATCAGCTGCGTGCCTTTCTCTGCCGGTCCGACGGTGCGTCGAAGCTGTATCCGGACTCCTCCACCAATCGTCGCAGCCGCTCCAGACATCGCATCCGCGTCGGTCCGATCGAGCCGATCGGCATGTCGAACGCCTCCGCCACCTCCGCGTACACCGGCCGGTCGACGGCCATCAGTACGCGCAAGAGCTGTTGGCACCGCTCCGAGAGCTGCGAGAAGCAAGCCCACAACTGGGCATCTCGCTCGTCCTCCAACAGCGCGGCGTCCAGCTCGGAGGCCTCCACGTCGACGGCGTCGACGCCGGTGTCCTCGCCTCTCGTGAGGATCTCCCGGCCCCGTCGGCGGAGTACCCCGAGCGCCTCTCGGCGTCCGGTCGTCGCGAGCCATCCTGGTAGAGCCTCCGGGTTGTCGATCTTGGTCAGGTTCTCGAGCAGGCGCAGCCAGGTGTTCTGAACAGCGTCCGCCGCATCGTCGTGACTCAGCCGGTACGACCGGGCCACGGACCAGAGCAGGTTGGTGAACCTGTTGGTGATGGCGTTCCAGGCTTCAGAGTCCCCCTCGGAGGCAGCCTTCAGCAGCACCGATAGTTCGGATTGCCGGTCTGGCTGGCTCATCGGGGGCCTCCCGCGCGAAGTCGTGAACCGCATCTGACAGACGCGGGGACTCACCTGACAGATACACCCGAGCGCAAGCGAATTTCTACGGGGCGACCGTCGCGAGTTCTCGGCGAGGACGAGTGGAGGGACTCCGACGTACGGACTTCGGCGAGACGTCGGCGAGCACCCGTCGCCACCACGGCACCTGGCGCCGCAACACCCGGCGGCCGGCCTTGACGTCGGCCCAGTACGCCGACGCCTCCTCGAGCGAAGGCTCCGTCGGTGCGAAGGTATGCGCGTCGGCCCGGACAGCGAGCGGACGGAAGGCGTATGCGTCGCCGACCCGGGCCTCCAGTGAACCCGCCTGTTCAAGCCGGGTCGCGTTACCGGACAAGGCGATTCCGAGGTCGGCCGCGGTATCGACCACCTCGGTCCAGCCGCCCGCGATCCGGGCGGCGGCCGGACCACGGGTGCGGCGCCGGACCCGGCGGCGCGCCTTGACCGCCCGCACCGCCGCATACAGGAGCAGCAGGACGAGGAGGGGCAGCCCGACGTATTTGAGCAGCCACTTGACCCAGTCCGGCCACGTGCTCGGGTCCAGCGGGTTCTTCGGCGGCGGCTTGCGGTTCTGGGTGGCGTTCTGGGCCTGGTCCGGGCCCTGGAGCACCGACGGCGGGTTGTTGGCGACCGGGGGCGGGACCTGGGCGCCGGTCTTCTGCTCCTCGGACCGCTGCTGCTGCTGTTCGGGCTGCTTGTTGCGGTCGGGCAGGAAGTCGCGCGGCAGGAGCTGCGCCCAGGTCGCGTCGGCGGTGTGCACCTCCACCCAGGCGTGGATGTCGGAGCCCTTGACCTCCCCGGACGCGGAGGGTGTGGCGCCGAAGACGACCCGGGCCTGGATGCCCAGCCGGTTGGCGGCCAGGGCGAGCGCCGCGGCGTACTGCTCGTCGTCACCGGCCAGCTGCTCCGAGCGCACGAACCGCTGCAGGCGCGCCAGCGAGTGGCCGGGCAGGAAGACGTTCTGGTAGCTCCCGGGCGGTCCGCCGTCGGTGTAGGCCCCGGCCCGCATCGCCTTGGCGATCGCGACGACCTTGGCCCACGGGTCGGACTGCTGCCCGCTCCACGCGTCCAGCTTGGCGTCCATGAACCCGAGCGCCTGGGCGTCCACGATCGGGGCCCCGTCGACGGTCACGGCGGAGGGCAGGTCGGCGGGCAGCGTCGGGATCACGGCGGTGAGCCGGTATGCGTCGCCGCCCCGCAGCGTGCTCGGGACCACTCCCGTGTTGGTGGCGACGTTGAACCGCAGGGAGTCGCCCAGCGCGGTGGCGCGGGCGCCGTCTCCCTGGAAGTCGATGCCGGTGACGACCCCGGCCGTCGGGAGCCAGACGTCCGCATACCCGTCCTGGACGACCCGGACGGTCGCCGTGACCTCCCGGCCGGGGCCGCTGGCCGCGATGTGGCTTCCGACCCGGCGGAACGTCGCGGCGTCGTCGGCGCCGGTGCCACCGGTCCCGGCGCCCGCGGCGGAACTGCCGGCCGCGACGTTGCCGGCACCCCAGACCGAGCCGTCGAAGGTGTCGAGGGTGGCCAGCCGGACCGGCGTGCCCTCGGGCAGGCCGTCCACGTCGAACAGCGTCTTGTCGAACAGCTCGGAGGCGTTCGGCTCGGTGTACTTGCGGAACCCCGCCAGCGGGCTCGGGAACTGGCTCACGTCGAACGGCGGCTCGAGCGCGGTCCGCCACACGGTGCGGTCGGCGTCCTCCGAACCAGGCAGGTGCGGCCCGACGAGCAACCCCCCGACCACGGCGACGGCGAGCAGGACGGCCACCGTGGTGGCACGGGTGCGCCGCCCGCCGCCGTCCTGGAGGGTCGGCCGGCCGCGGCCGGTCCGGAGCGCTGACCACCCGATCGCCACCAGCGCGAACGTGCCTCCCTGCAGGGCGATCGACGCGGGGGTGAGCGTGCCGAGCGCGATGCTCAGACCGAGCAGGACCAGCGGGACGAGGAGCGCCGCGTACGAGCGTCGCCACCGGCGGGCCACCGTGTAGGTCGCGGCCGCCCCGACCAGCCCGAAGAGGAACGGCAGCGCCATCAACGGCCCGCGCGAGTCGATCGGCGGCAGCGAGGTGAGCAACGTCTTCCATCCGCGGACGGCGGTCGTGGCCAGGTCCACGACGGTCTCCGGCGTGGGCAGCACACCGCCGACCAGGCCCTCGCGGACCGCGATCGGGCCGCCCAGCAGCAGGTAGGCGACGGCGAGCCCGGCCAGCGTGACGACCGCCGGCCAGCGGCGGCTGACGACCAGATGGCTGACCAGGAGGCCGAGCAGGACGCCGGCCCCACCGACGACCAGCCACGCGTACCCGTAGTACGTCGTGCTGAACCCGACGAGGGCGAGGAGCACCAGCGCGCCGGAGAACACGAGGTCGACGCGGACCTCGGCCGCCGGGAGCCACTGCCGCCAGCGGGCCAGGATCTGTGTGGTGCGGGCGCCCCGCGACCGGCTGCCGGCGTTCGAGGGGGTCGCGGTCATGCGGTCACCCCCGCCGCCATGACGCGCCGGAGGTCGGCCAGCCCGGTCACGGTGAGGATGGTCAGCCCTCCGCCGCGGCGGATGCCCGCGGTGGAGTCCGGGTCGACCACGACGACGACGTTGCGGACCTCCGGACCGAACTGGGCGCCGGCCCGCTGCAGCTCGACGAACGGCCGGTGCGGCCCGGTGACGACGAACAGGATGCTCGTGTCGGCGGCCATGTCGACGGCGCGCAGCGCGAGGGTGGTGAGGTCGACCGGCGCCGGCTCGACCCGGGCCAGGACGTCGAGGGTGATCTGCGGGGTGCTGCGGCTGATGTCGTGAGAGCCGCAGACGATCGTCGTGTCCTGCTCGTCGCGCATGACCCGCAGCACGATGGACGCGCCGATGCTGATCGCAGCCTCGAGGTCGGGCACCTCGGGCGCGCTGTGCGCGGCGACGAGGGGCTCGGTGTGCTCACCGGTCCACTCGTCGAGGATGTCCTCGCCGCCGGTGTAGGACCGCGGGTCGGTGTCGACGAGGACCGTGACGTGCGAGCGCCGGGTGTCGAGGAACTGGCGCACCAGCAGCCGACCGGCCTTGGCCGAGGAACGCCAGTGGATGTAGCGGCGGTCGTCCCCGGGCTGGTACTCGCGCAGCGCGTGGAACGCCAGGTCGCTCATCGAGTGGTCCTCGGTGACCGTGCCCTCGAGGTCGCGCAGCAGGCCGGCGCCGAGTGACTCGAGGTGGGCGGTGCGCGGGTGCACGAAGAGCTCCTGCACCTGGGTGAACTCGACGGTGCGCCGCAGCACGCCGAGCGGGTCGCCGCGGACGGTCCGAGCGGGACCGACGGCGATGACCCCGCGACGGTGGGTCGGCACGACGAACAGCTCCTCGTGCTCGCCACCGGCGCGCAGCGGGGGCATGACGAAGCGCGCTGCGGTCACGCCGACCGGCAGCTCGACGAGCAGCGGCAGCAGCGGGGTCCGGGCGAGGTTGCGCACCGCCACGCGGCCGGTCGCGGGGTCGCCGACGGTGACCCGCCGCGGGTCGACCTCGCTCTGGATGTCGACGTGCACCCGGCCGATGGTCAGTGCCACGCAGGCGAGCACGAGGATGCCGCACGCCGCCGCGACGACGAGCAGCTCGACCCAGCCGAACCGGACGCCGACGTACCAGCAGAGCACACCCAGGGCGAGGATCGCCCAGCCCAGCGGTGACACCCAGCGCAGGCCGGTCGCGACCGGACGCCAGACCGGCCGGGTGCGCTCGGCCAGCGTGCGCCCTACCTGCCGGATCCGCCCCCGCACCGTGGTGACCCGACCGCGCCACCCCGCCTGGCGGCGCGCAGCCTCCCGGCGCGCGCGGCGGGTGGCCGGCGCGTCGGGGTATGCAGTGGGGGCGGTGACGCTCATGAAGTGGGGTCAGTCGGCGCTCGGGTTCGGGGTGCGGTGCAGGGTCCTCGCCTCGGCCTCGTCCTCGCCGCCAGCCACGGGCGTACCGGCAGGCCTACCGGCGGGCATACCGGCAGCGGGCGTACGCGCCGACGCCGGCGCCTGGCCGCTGCCCTGGACCGGCGGGGGGACGTCGCCGAGGATCTGCTCGATGACCTGGATGACCGTCGTCCCGGAGAACTGGGCCTCGGCGTCGAGCAGCAGCCGGTGCGAGAGGACCGGCACGGCGAGCATCTTGATGTCGTCGGGAATCACATACGTGCGGCCCTGCGAGGCCGCCCAGGTCTTCGCGCAGCGCACATACGCGAGGCAGCCGCGGACCGACAGCCCCAGCTTGAGCGACGGGTGCCGGCGCGAAGCCTCGGCGATCGAGGTGACGTAGGCCAGCAGGGCGGGGTCGACATAGACCTCGTCGGCGAGCGCGGCCATGTCGCCGACGACCCCCGCGGTCACGACCGGCTGGAGCCGGCGAGCGCGGTCGCGGACCTTGGCGTCGCTGAGGATCCGGATCGTCGCGGCGGAGTCGGGGTAGCCGACGCTGGTCTTCATGAGGAACCGGTCGAGCTGCGCCTCGGGCAGCCGGTAGGTGCCGGCCTGCTCGATCGGGTTCTGGGTCGCGATCACCATGAACGTGTCGCCGACGCTGTGGGGCACGCCGTCGACGGTGACGCGCCCCTCCTCCATGACCTCGAGGAGCGCCGACTGGGTCTTCGGCGAGGCGCGGTTGATCTCGTCGGCGAGGACGATGGTCGCGAAGATCGGCCCGGGGTGGAACTCGAACTTCTTGATGTTCGGGTCGTAGATCGTCACGCCGGTGACGTCGCTCGGGAGCAGGTCCGGGGTGAACTGGATCCGGCTGTTCGACCCCTGCACCGACGCGGCGAGGGCCCGGGCCAGCTGGGTCTTGCCGGTCCCCGGGAAGTCCTCGAGGAGCAGGTGGCCCTCGCTCAAGAGGCAGGTCAGGGCCAGCCGGGTCACGTGGTCCTTGCCGAGGACCGCGCGGTCGATGTTCTCGACGAGGCGGTCGAAGGTCTGCCGGAACCACTCGACCTGCTCCTGCGTGGCCGTGGAGCCGGCGGTGGGGGCGGGCTGTGCGCTCATGTCGGTTCTTCCTGCTGTGGGGGCTGGTCTAGGGCCAGTTCGAGTAGCTGTCGGACTTCGTGACGCCGTTCTGGGTACATCGCGCGGTCAAGGTCTGACCGTGGCCGCCGTAGTACGAACTGGCCTGGTGGAAGCTGCCGTCGGCCACGATCGGGTAGTCCGCGAAGTAGCCGCTGCTGTCGCTGAAGTTGCAGTCCCACGTGCCCGAGGAGTTCTCGATCCGCACCTTGATGAAGTTGCAGGTCGTGTTGCAGACGCCAGGAGTCGGACAGGGGTCACCGATGGCGAGGCCGCAGCGTGCTGCCGCTGGTTCCACGGTGACGACAACCGGTGGCCGGTCCTGCGTGGTGGCCGAGTCCGTGCGGCCGGGGCCGGAGTCGCTGCCCTGCGGCGTCGTGACGGTCGGGACCACGGTGATGGATCTGGTCTGCGAGTAGCCGACGTTGCTGACCGACACGCTCTCGGCGCTGCCACCGAGGGTGCGGTCGACGGCCCCGCTCACCCGGATCGAGTCGTACGCCCGGCCGTTGGAGACGTTGTTCCACCGCCAGGTGATCGTGTAGTCGCCACCGCTGCCGCTGATCGAGGAGGACAAGCCCGACACGGCCTGGGTGGGTCCGTACGGGTGCACCGACGAGCCACCGCTCCACCCGGAGCAGGCCACGGGCGTCGCGTCGTTGCAGGCGGAGACCGAGATGTTCTGGACCGTGGTCGGCAGCCTGGTGGTCGTGAAGGTGCGCGTCGCACCGTCCGCGCAGCCGCCGCAGGACCAGGTCCCGGTGTCGCCGCTGCTGGAGCGCCACTTCACCGAGGTGTAGCTCGATGCCCGCGAGTCGCCGAGGGTGACGGTGACCTTCGAGAGGTAGTCGAACCCGCTCTCGACCACCTTCGGTGCGGCGGGGACGACCGGTATGCCGGTGGCCCGGTAGGACGCCGTGTTGGTCTTCGGCGACTCCTTGCCACCGCCGTTGGTTGCGGTGACCGTGTACTCGTAGGTCCGACCGTCGTAGGGCATGGTGTCGGTCGCCACCCGCGAGGCGGACCCCGACACGGAGCCGACCGTCGTCCAGGCGCCACCGCCGACCCTCCGGAAGACGGTGTAGGTCGTGATCGCCGGCCCGTTCGGGTCCGTGGTGTTCCAGGTGATGGTGACCAACCCGTTGCTGTCGCCCGGGTTGGCGGTCCTCGGCGCCAGTCTCGGGGCCGCGACGGCCGCCGGCGTCCCGACCGACTGCTTGACGACGACCGGACCGTACGGACCCCACCCGGCGCCGTTGTGGGCCTGGACCCGGATCGAGTACTGGTCGTTGTTGACCAGCCCGCTCAGGGTGGTGGAGAGCGTCCCGCCGGTGACCACCCGCGTACCCCCGCCGGCGCCGCCCGAGGTGTTGACCCACTGCACCTGGTACTGGTCGACCGCGCTGCCCTCGTTGACCGGCGCCGCCCAGGTCACCGCCAGCGTGCGGTCACCCGGCGTGACGACCCCGACGGTGACCGCCCGCGGCGCGGTGTCGGGGGTGACCTCCTGCGACGCGGCGCTCGGCGGCGACCAGTCCACGGCGTTGCGGGCGCGGACCGTGAACGTCACGGGCACGCCGTTCTTCAGCCCGCTGACCGTGCACGGCGACGCCGGGCAGGTGAGCCGCTGACCGCTGCTGGCCGCGACCTCGTACTGGAGCACCGGCAGACCGCCGTCGTTGGCCGGCGGCGACCAGCTGACGCGAGCCAGCCGCCGGCGACCCGGTCGGCCGTGGCGCTGACCCGCTGCGGGGCATCCGGCGCCCCGCGCAGGGTCACCCGGATCTCGCCGTTGGCCAGGCGGCCCGGACCGTCGGAGGCCTCGAACACGAGGGTGGCCGCGCCGCGCGCGTCCTTGCTCGCCGTGACGGTCACCGAACAACCGGACCCGCTGCCGGTCACGCCGGTGCCGCTGCGGACGGTGACCGGGGCGGATACGGAGCACTGCGGCGACGTCAGCGGGCTCTGCAGGTACGGCGCGATGTTGACCGTCTGGCTCGCCCCGGCGTTGAGGGCGGCGATGGTGATGGGCTGGATGACCAGCGGGGGCACCTGCTGGGCGACCTGGGCCTCTTGGGCTTCGGCGCCCGCGGTCGGGGTGGCGTGCACCCGGATCGGGAACGACTCCGTGGAGCCCTTGGCGGCCACCGTCATCGCCCCGTCGCCGCTCGCCGTCGGCGCCGCGGTCAGGGTCACCTCACGGTTGCCGTTCCCACCCTGCTTGAGGTCGACGCCGGGCACCGCTTGGGCCCACGAAGCGGTGTACTCGACGGTCGCCGGGTCGAGCCCGGTCGGCAGCCAGGCGTGGCAGAGGCGCGGGATGTCGACCGTGCGCGGCTGTCCGCCGCCGACGAGGTTCACGAGGTAGTCGGGGCAGCGCAGGATCGGCAGCTTCGGCCCGATCTGGACGAGGATCGACACGTATGCGGTCAGCGCGCTCGCGTCGTCGGGCCCGGTCGCGTCGGTCACCTGGAGCATCAGCGCGGCCGGGCCGTTGTAGTCGCGACCGGCCGTGAGCGCGATCGAGGTGTCGCTCTGCGGCTCGGCGGACAGCACGTCCTTGGGCGACGTGCTGACGGTGTCGGGCGAGGTGACCTTGACCAGGCGACTGCGAGGATCGGTGACGTACTCGCCGATGTCGACTGTCGCCGTGCCGTTGGTGTCCATCTGGACGACCTTGCCGGGCGTGACATAGGGCGCGCCGTTGTCGGCGGTCGGAACGTAGACCAGGGCCATCGCCTTGGCACCGTCGGTGTCGGCGATGATGTACGGCACGACTCGGGGGTGGTCGAGCAGCTGGATCAGGACCTGCCGGCCGACGACGGTCACGCCCTCGCCCACGGCCTCCACCAGCTGCAACGTGCTCGAGTCACCGTCGATGTCACGGTCGTTGGCGAGCACGTCGACGACGGTGGACGTCTCTCCGGGCTTCGGGACGGCGGTGTCGTCGAGCGCGGTCGGCGGGTTGTTGAACCCCTTCTGCCCGCGGACCGTCAGCGTCGCGCGGGAGGGGTCGAAGAGCCCGTCGGTGATGGCGTACGCGAGGACCTTGGCCGGTCCCTCCTCCGGCGCCGTCACCCGGAAGGTGTTGTCGTCGAGCTTGGTGAACTGCTCGAGGGCTGCCGGCTCGTTGGACCTGCTGAGGTCGGTGAAGGTGACCTCGTCGTCGGGGGAGATGAGGTCGTTGGCGAGCACGTCGGCGTTCACCGTGCGGCCGGGCGCCGCGACGATGTCGTCGAGCACCGCGATCGGCGGCTGCGGGTCGCCGGGCTGGACGACGCCGACCCGGATGAACGCCTCGCTGGTGGCCCCGAACCGGTCTCGGACGACGTACCGGATCACCTCGGTGCCGGCACTGCGGGGGTATGCCTCGTACTTCACCGTCGTCGCGCCGAAGGACGTCACCCGGCCGAGGGACAGGTCGACCGAGTCGCCGTCCTGGCCGACGATGCCGGCGACGTAGGTGAGGTCGCCGTCGGGGTCGATGCCGCTGGTCGGCACCGTGACGGTGATGGTGTCGCCGGCGGTGACGCTGGCGGTGAAGCTGCGCGCCGTGGGCGGCTGGTTCGGGGTGGTCGGGGTCGGCAGCGGCTTGACCGTGACAGTGATCCGGCCGGTCACCGCCCGGTCGGGGCTGCCCTCGGGGTAGGTGGCGTACTCGAGGGTGACGACGTCGTCGGCGGTGATCGGCGCGACGTCGGGGATGTAGCGGATGACGCTGCCCGAGGCGAAGGCCTGCCCCTTGCCGGCGACGACCTTGACCGCCTGCGGCTCGAGCTTGAGCGGTACCCCGCCGGACATCGTGTCGTTGTCGAGCACGGGAACGGTGACGACGTCGCCGAGCCGGACCACCGCCTCGTCGTCCTGGACGTTCGGCAGCGGCGCCTGTTCGGGGCGGGGCTTCTGGACGACAGACACGTGGCCGACCGCGGTTCGGGTGCCGTCGCTGACGACGTAGTCGATGCTGCCGCGCCGCTCCTGGGCGCCGGTCAGCGGGCTGGCCGCCTGGACCCGGACCCAGCGGCCCTGCACCACGGACGGCTGCAGCCACGCGACGTCGGCGACGGCCTTCTGGACGACGAGGACGTCGCTGCGCGGGCTGTAGTCGTTGGAGAGGACGTCGGCGATGACCGGTTCCTGGTCGCGGACGGTCGCCGCGTCGGGCGCCGCCACCGGGGGTTGGTCGTCGCTGGGGTTGGGCAGGATGTCGACCCGGATCCGCCCGGCCCCGACCGCGGAGCCGACCTGGGCCGCATACGTGACGAGGTAGGTGCCCTGCGCGCTGCCGGTGACGGTGAGGACGCTGGTGTCGAGGTTGGTGTCGATGACGAGGGCGCCGGGGCCCCGGACGTCGGTCGCCAGGCGCATCCGGGCGCCCGGGTCGGTGGGGTCCGCGCCGGGCAGGTCGTTGCCGAGCGGCTGGAGCTGGACCGGCTTGCCGACGACGGCGCGGACCACGTCCGGCTGCGTCTGCGGCGGCTCGGCGCGGGCGTCGTCGGTGAGGACGGTGACGTTGGCCTGGCCCTCCGCGGACGGACCGCGGCCGTCGCCGACGGAGTACTTCACGGGGAAGGTGCCGGCGTTGTCCGGAGCGGTGACGCCGAGGGCGCCGGACGGGTCGACGCTGACCGCCGGGTCGGGGGAGTCGACCGAGAGCGGGTCGTTCTCGCCGTCGCGCCAGTCGGCGACGACGCCGACGGTCACGTGGCCGTTGCGGACGACGGGGTACTTGGCCTGGGCCAGCTTGGCCTGGCCGCCCCGGACGAACGGCGGGGTGTTGACCGACTCGTCGACGACGTGGACGACGACGCTGCCGGTGGCGCGCGAGTTCTGGCCACTGGAGCCGTTGTTCACGGTGTAGCTGAACCGGAAGGTCGTCGCGGACGGGTTCGCCGGGACGGTCACCTCGACGGTCTGGCCGTCCACCGACACCGCCGCGCTGACGTCGGGGACGTCGGGCTTGCTGACGTCGCCCGGGGCGATCCCGAGGATCGAGCCCTGGCTGTCGGAGTCGTTGTCGAGGACGTGCAGGCTGGAGGTACGCCCCGCGCGGACGTTGAGCTCGTCCGGCTGCGCCTGCGGTGGCGTCGTGACGATCTGGTCGTCCTGCTGGTTGGGATCCTTCTTCTGGTTCTCGTCCTCCTGCTGCGGCGGCGGGATGACGGAGTCCCAGTTGTCGACCTTGACCGGCTTGTCGGTGACGTCCCAGACGTTGCCGGAGTCGAGGTCGTTGAGGGCGATGAGGCCGCGGTTGACCCGGAGCTTGACGCCGTCGGTGCGGACGCCCTTGGTGAGCGTTCCGAGCTCGACGGCCGGCTGGCTCTGCTGACCCTGGTCGGTCGATGCCGGGTCCGTCGTGCAGGAGCGGCCGTACCAGACGGAGTCGGGTCCGGCCCAGGCCGCGTGGAGGCACGCCCCGAGGGCGACCGGAGGGCTCGCGACGAGCCCGGTGACCCCGGCCGGCGGGACGGCGACCGGGCGCGTGGGCGCGCCCCGGCCAGAGGGACGGACAGCAGCGCGTCGCCGGTCTGGACGAGCACCGCGGCCGCATCGGGGCCGGCCTGCTGGAGGACCGGTGACCCGGTGACGGCGCCGAGGGGGACCGGCTGCGCGGACGCGTCCGACCAGACCTGGCCCGTGGTGCCGTCGAGGGCGACCCAGTGGCCGCCGACCGCGGTGAGCTGGAGCGCCACGGTCGTGAAGCCGAGCTTGGTGACGACCGGGTCGAGGAAGTCGGTGCCTCCGGGGGCGACCTTGAGGGTGGCCAGCTCGCCCTTGGCGCCGGACGCCGCATACACCGTGCCGTCAGTGCCGACCGCGACGACGGCGCTGGCGCCGAGTGCCGCCCGCGGCTTCTGCGAGGGCTGCAGCTCCTCGAGGGTGGTCACGCCGGTACGCGTGTCGATGCGCTGGGCCCAGACGCTCCCCTTGGCGGGGTCGACGACCGCGACCGACCCGCCGCGCAGGTCGAGCAGGGCCGGCGGGACGCTGCCCTTGGCCGCCGTCGGCTCCGCCGGCAGGGTGATCTGGCTGGAGTCGGAGAGAGGTGCGGTCCTGGGGTTGATCGGCAGCAGCTGGTTCGAGGCCTTGCTCACGCCGAGCACCGCGGCGCCGTCCTGGACGACGTCGAGCCCGGAGCTCTGGGTGCCGGGTGAGGCGATGCCGGCGTCGAGCTGGCCGGCGGGCTTGTTCAGCCGGCCGAACCGCGCCTGCTCGGCGTTGGTGACCCAGACCCCGCCGTCGAACAGGTCGGTCTTGCGGACCACGTCGCCGTCGGCGCGCAGCGCGAACCAGACGAGGGCGGCGCCGAGCACCAGGACGAGGACGGTCGAGACCGCCCCCCACCGGCGCGCACGGGCCGACGCACTCACCATGCTCGAAGTGCCCCCTGTGTCGACGACCGGCTCATCCCGCGCACGCCCCGCGCCGCTGAACGCGCACAAGGGTGTCCGTCACGGGCGGTTCGACGCAACTTAGTGTCCAGATCGTTCCGTGCGATGGGCCCGAACGCTCGGTCAGCGGGCGGTGCCGCACACCGCCGGGGACGCCGGCGAGATCTGGCCGGCCCGGACGACGGTGGCGATCAGGCACATCGGCGGCGCCGCTGGCGGTCTTCACGGAGTAGGTGGCCTTGGGGAGCGTCACGGGGTCGGCGATCTGGGCCTCGTCGGCGGTCGCGCCCACGTGGACGCGGTAGGTGTCGGTGGACTTCGGACCGGAGTAGCTCCAGGTGAACTCGACGGCGCCGACCTTGGGGTTCGCGACCACGACCGGCGCCGCGAAGACGCCGTCACCGATGGCGGAGTCGGTGGTTTGGCTCTGGGTGGCGACGGCGGTCCGGCTCGGGGTGGCGATGGGCCCGGTCTCGTCGCGGGGCCGGGTGAGCAGGACGACGATGACGACCAGGCAGAGGGCGACGGCGACCAGGGCCAGGACCAGCGGGCGCCGGCTCGGGGCCACGCCGGCGCGCGTGACCGACGTCCTCTCGTCGGCGTCGCTGGCCGAGACGGGGGCGAAGGCGCCCGAGGGCTCGACGCCGCGCATACCGCCTCCGGGTTGCGCGGCGACCTGCTGGACGCTCTTGACCCTCGTCGCGTCGTCGTCGCCCGCCGTGACGGTGGACGGGGTCCCGCCGCGGTCGTCCAGCACGACGATCGGGGTGCGTGCGAGGTGCAGCTCCTGCTCGACCCCCTGGAGCAGCCGGGCCAGCTCGAGGGCGCTCCCCGGACGCAGCGCCGGGTCCTTGGCCATGGACTGGGCGAGGATGCGCTCGAGGGTGGGCGGGACGTCGGCGCGGCCGGTCGGCGGGACCGGCTGCGTGCGGATCCGGGGCATCAGGGCGTACGCCGAGTTGTCGCCGCCCGGGATCTCGAACGGCGAGCGCCCGACGAGGAGCTGCCAGAGGGTCGCGGCCAGCGAGTACACGTCGCCGCGCTCGGCGACGGCCGGGGTGCCTTCGTTCTGGACGTAGAGGACCTCCGGCGGCGCCCAGGGGACCGAGACGCCCACCTCGGCCGACTCCTCGGTGTCCCCGGTGGCCCAGTCGAGCGCGGACGCGGCGTCGACGCCGCCGCGGCCGGCGATGCCGAAGTCGGTGAGGCCCGGCGCGCCGTAGCTGCTGACGAGGACGTTGGCCGGCTTGATGTCGCGGTGGACGATGCCGGCCTGGTGGGCGGTCTCGACGGCGCTGGCCAGCTGGATGCCGGTCCGCAGCACCTCGTCGACGGTGAGCGGTGAGAGCCGGGCCCGGCGGGCGAGGTTCGGCGGCGGGTAGTACTTCATGACGAGGTACGGGCGGCCGTCGGCCGAGGTGCCGCCGCGGAAGATCTGGACGATGTAGGGGTGGTCGCCGAGCGCCGCCATGGTGTCCGCCTCCTCGGCGAACTGGCGTCTGAGTGCGTCGGTGAGGCCTTCCGATCTCAGGACCTTGACCGCCACGGGCATCCGCGGCGACTGTTGCTCGTAAAGGTAGACGTCGGCGTACCCGCCGGAACCGAGCGGTTGGACGTAGACCAGGCCGGGCAGCTGCGGAGCGCCGGTGGTCTGGAGACGGCTCACTGCTGGGCCTCGGTGGGAACCTCGTACGTGAAGCTCACCTCACCGGCCATCGACACGACCGTGCCGGGGTCCAGCACCATCGGGTCGCCGCCCCGCAGCCGTGTCGTCGTCCCACCCGGCGGGGTGACGGTCGTGCCGTTGGTGGTGTCGAGGTCGCGGAGGATGACCTGCCAGCCCTCGACGACGACCTGGACGTGGTTGCGGGAGAGGTCGCGCTGCGGGCTGGCGATCCGGACCACGTGCGGTTGCAGGTCGGGCGGGAGCCCGGGCGGCGCCTGCGGGGCGCGGCCCATGATGACGCCGCGGTCGAGGCTGACGACGTCGCCGGTCGAGAGGCGAAGGATGCCGAGCGGCGGCCGGGGCGTCTCGTACGCCTGTTGCTCCGGTACCTCGCGGCCGCAGACCCGGCAGGTGGCGCTGGTCGGCGGGTTGAGGTGGCCGCGGGTGCAGAGCGCGGCGAGGACGGTCGGCCCGGTGGGCGCGCCGACCTGGGAGGTTGTCGGGGCGAGCAGCCCGGCGCGGTCCGTGGTCCGGTCGGGGTCGGACGGGTCCCGGTTCGGGTTCTCGGCGGCTCCGGAGTGCGGCTCCGGCTGCGGCTGCGGCTGCGGCTGCGGGTCGCCGAGAGGCCAACTTTGGTCGTTCTCAGCGGCTGATTCCGGCCGAAGTTGGCCTCTCGGCGGGTGGGTGGGCTGCCGCCAGGGGACGGCAGCGATGAGGTCGGTGCCGCTCGGCGGGGGCGGTTCCACGACGGGGGCCGTGTTCGGCGGCCGGATCGGTTCCGGTTCGGGCTCCGGCTAGGTTCCGGTTCCGGTTCGGGTTCCGGTTCGGGCTCCGGCACAGGTTCCGGTTCGGGTTCCGGTTCCGGTTCCGTCAACAAGTCCGCACGTGGTGACTTGTCGCGGCCGAGGTCCGGAATGTCGGTTACTTCGGCACCACGTGGTGAGTTGTTGGCGGGGGCCGGTTCAGGCGCCGGTTCGCGCACCGGTCCGGGCGTCGGTTCGGGCGTCGGTTCGGGGGTCGGTTCGGGGGTCGGTCTAGGTGCCGGTTCGGGCGTCGGTGCGGATTCGGACATCGGAGCATTGGTGCCCTGATCGGGGCCAGAATCCTCCGACGCGAGGGGTGCGGGCGGCGGTCGGCGGGGTCGGCGGGGTCCAGGTCGGGGAGACCCGGAGGGCGACGGTGTCGACGTCCGCCTCGGCCAGGAGGTCGGACCAGACCCGGGCGTGAGGCGCGCGGACCTCGAGCGTCCCGCGGGCCGAGGTCAACACGGCGTACCCGTCCGCATGGGTCACCACCCGAGGCCGGGACGGCTCCGGCCACCGCCACGAAGGCCGGCGTGCGCCGCATACCCTCCGACGCCAGCACGTCGAGGACGTCGTCCAGATCCCCACCCGAGGCGGCGGCCGAGGCCGGCGCGTACCGCGGGTCGTCCGGCGGCAGCGCCACGAGGACGTGCAGCTGCGGGCCGGTCAGGTGCGACCAACCGGCGGGCGGGCGCTGGACGTCGATCGTCGCGCCGGTCACGCCTCAGCCTCCGACCCACCGTTTCGCGGTGCGGTCTCCTCGTCGGCCTCGGGCGCGCCCTCGGAGGACGTCGAGCCGAGCACCACGACGACCGTGACGTTGTCGCGCCCACCGGCCTCGACCGCCGCGGCGACCAACCGGTCCGCGATGGCCTGGGCGTCGTCGCCGTCGAGGAGGATCCGCGCGATGGCCGGATCGCGGATCTCGTTGGTCAGCCCGTCCGTGCAGAGCAGGAACCGCTCCTCCGCGTGCGGCGGGAAGACCCACGAGTCGACCGGCTCCACCGGGTCGCGGCCCAGGCAGCGTGTGACGATGTTGCGCGCGGGGTGGACCAGCGCCTCCTCCGGCGTCAGCAGCCCCATCGTGACCAGCTCGGCCACCTCCGAGTGGTCCTTGCTGACCTGGCCCATCCGCCCGTCGACGACGCGGTAGACCCGCGAGTCACCGATGTTGACCACCGCCCAGTGCGGCGAACCGCCGACGGTCACCCGCGCGAGCCCGGCCAGCGTGGTCGCCATCCCGGTCTGCTCCGGGTTCCGCGCAGCGGACCGGAGGATCGCCCGGTTCGCCTCGAGCACCGCCTCCCGGACGTCCTGGGGCCGGAGGTCTTCAGTGTCGGCGAGCGCCCGCAGCGCCTCGACGGCCAGCTCGCTCGCGACCTCCCCAGCCGCGTGGCCGCCCATCCCGTCCGCGACGGCGACGAGGTTCGGCGTGACGAGGCCCGCGTCCTCGTTGTGGTCGCGCACCCGCCCCACGTCGGTGGCCAGGGCAGCGACGAACCCGCCCGTGGTCCCCATCGGTGCCCCTCCCTCCCGGTCGCCGTTGGCGTCGGCACAGTATGCCGCGTGGCCGCGTCCAGACGGACCTCAGCCGTTGCGGGACGACCACCAGGCGAGCAGCCGCTCGCGGGCCGCGTCCTTGCCGATCATGCCCTCGTCGAGGCGGACGCCCAGCAGGTACTTGTAGGCGTCGCCGATGACCCGGCCGGGCGGCACGCCGAGGATCTCCCCGATCTCGTTGCCGTCGAGCTCCGGCCGCACCGCGGCCAGCTCCTCGGCCGCCTTGAGCACCTCGATCCGCGCCTCGAGGTCGTCGTAGGTGCGGGCCAGCCGCTGGGCCTTGCGCGCGTTCCGCGTCGTCGAGTCGGACCGCGTGAGCAGGTGGAGTCGTGGGAGCAGCGGCCCCGCGTCGGTGACGTACCGGCGTACCGCCGAGTCGGTCCACTCCCCCGTGCCGTACCCGTGGAACCGCAGGTGCAGCTCGACCAGCCGCGCGACGGCGGCGACCGTCTCCTTGTCGTAGCGCAACGCGCGCAGCCGTTTGGCCACGAGCTTGGCGCCGACCACCTCATGGTGGTGGAACGAGACCCCGCCACCCGGCTCGAACCGCCGCGTCGCCGGCTTGCCCGCGTCGTGGAGCAGCGCGGCGAGCCGCAGCACGAGATCCGGTCCCTCCACGGTCTCAGCGGCCACGACACCCGGCACCTGACGCGGCCCCTCGAGCCGGATCGCCTGCTCCAGCACCGTGAGCGAGTGCTGGTACACGTCCTTGTGGTGGTGGTGCTCGTCGACCTCCAGCTGGAGCGCGGGCAGCTCGGGGAGGAACACCTCGGCGAGCCCGGTGTCCACGAGCAGGGTCAGCCCGGCGCGGGGCGAGTCCGACATCAGCAGCTTGGTGAGCTCCTCGCGGACCCGTTCCGCCGAGACCATCGTCAGCGAGTCCGCCGACGCGGTCATCGCCACCTGCACGTCCGGTGCCACCGCGAAGCCGAGCTGCGAGGCGAACCGGGCGGCGCGGAGCATACGGAGCGGGTCGTCCGCGAACGACTCCTCCGGCGTAGACGGGGTCCGCAGCCGGCGCGCCGCGAGGTCGGCCAGCCCGCCGTGCTCGTCGACGAACTCCAGCGACGGGAACCGGACCGCCATCGCGTTGACCGTGAAGTCGCGCCGGACCAGGTCGGCGCTCAGCGTGGACCCGAAGGTCACCGCCGGCCTGCGCGAGGTCCGGTCGTAGACGTCGGAGCGGTACGTCGTCACCTCGATGAGGTGCGCGCCGCGGCGCAGCCCGATCGTCCCGAACGCCCGGCCGATCTCCCAGTGGGCGTCGGCCCAGCCGCGGATCACCTCGAGCGTCTCGTCGGGGGTCGCGTCGGTCGTGAAGTCGAGGTCGGGCGAGGTCCGGCCCAGGAACGCGTCGCGGACCGGTCCGCCGACGAGAGCGAGCTCGTGACCCGCCGCGGCGAACCGCTGACCGAGCTCCTGGCCGACCGGGATCACCGGAGCCAGCCGGGCGACCGCGGCACGCAGGAGGTCGGGTCGCTCGCTCGGTGACACGGAGCGTCAGCGTAGACGCACGCAGACCGGGAGATTTCGCCGCTGGTTAGAGTGGACGGATGAGCGCCACGACCTCGAGCACCCCGGGGAGGTACGGCGGCGCTCTGCGCGGACGCCGGCTGCCCGCGGTCGAGGAGCGCTCCGCCGGCGGGGTCGTCATCGACGTCCACGAGGGGTGCGCCCGCACGGCGGTGATCGCCCGCCGCAACCGCGCCGGCCGCGTCGAGTGGTGCCTGCCCAAGGGCCACATCGAGCCCGGCGAGACGCTCCCCCAGACCGCGGAGCGCGAGGTCGCCGAGGAGACCGGCATCACCGGCCGGGTGCTCGCCGAGCTCGGCACCATCGACTACTGGTTCGCCACGTCCGACCGGCGCGTGCACAAGTTCGTGCACCACTACCTGCTCGAGGCCCTCGGCGGTGAGCTGACCATCGACAACGACCCCGACCGTGAGGCCATCGACGTCGCGTGGTTCCCGCTCCAGGAGGTGCACCACCACCTCACCTTCCCCAACGAACGGCGGATCGCTCAGGCCGCCTGGGAGCGGCTGGCAGGCACCGCGTGACCCCACGGCGGGGCGGCGTCCTCGCACTGCTCCTCCTCGGCGTCCTGCTCGGTCCGCTGGCCCCGGCGGCGTATGCGTCGACGTCCGCTCCCGCGTCGAACGAGGGTCCGTTCCGGGACACCGTCAGGGTCGCCGCGCTCCCGACCGCGGCCACCGACACGGCGGTGCTCGCCCTCGGGGCGATCACCCCGCCGGTCGCGGGACCCGGGGTGACGGTGACGGTCACCGGCTCGGTCGTCGCGCGGACCGCGCGGCTGGCCGACCCGACCGTCCGGGTGGTGCTCGGCGCCACCACCGTGGTGTCCCGGGCGTCGGTCGAGGCCTGGGCCGGTAGTGCGACCGCGCCGGGCGGCATCGAGGTCGGCGCCACGAAGGTCGGCCGGGCGGTCGACGCCGGCACCTCGGCGCCGTTCACGATCACCATCCCGCCGGGCCGGTTCCTGTTGAACCGGGGGTTCGGGATCATCCCGATCGCCATCCAGGTGCGGGATGCCGCGTCGTCGACCAACGAGATCACGCACACCTTCGTCGGGTGGCAGCGCACCAAGCAGTACGAGCCGGTACGCCTGGCGGTCGTGGCGCCGGTGACGTTGTCGCCGTCGGCGGCCCTGTTCGACACCGACCCGGCCACCCGGCTCGCCGCGTGGAAGGCCGAGTTGGACCCCGGCAGCCGGATCAACCGCATCCTCGACGGCACCGACGTCGACGGCCCGGCCGGCCCGGTACCGGTCACCTGGGCCGTCGACCCCGGCGTCCTCGGCACCGACGCCGCGGCCGGCGGCAGCCCGGGGACCGGAGGGACACCTCCGGAGACCGATCCCCTCGTCCCGGTCGTCGCGCCGCTGGTGACCCGGCTGGCGACCGGAGCGGGCCGGCATACCCTCTGGGCCCTCCCGCAGGCCGACCCCGACCTCGCGGCGACGGTCGGGACGAGCCCCGGTGACCCGACCGTGGCCGCCGAGGTGGCGGCCAGCGCGAGCCTCGGCCGCGAGCTCGGCGTCGGGACGACCACGGGGATCGCGTGGCCGGTGGACGGCAGCTTCGAGTCCTCGCGTGAGGCCGGGCTGCGGACGGCGTATGCGAGTACCGGCCTGCAGGCGATCGTCGGGTCCTCCTCGGCCCTGCCGGTGACCAGCGGGTTCTCCGGACAGGCGCCGCGGCGGACCGCCTCCGGGCTGACCCTGTTGGCCTGGGACGACGTGCTGAGCCGCCTCTCCACCCAGACCACCACCGCGGCGGAGGGCGCGCTCACCACGCAGCGGCTCGTCGCGGAGATGGCGGCGATCCTCAACGAGAGCCCGGGCGTGGCCCGGACCTTCCTCATGGCCATGCCCCGGACGCTGGACCCCGACGTCGGGGCGCTCCGGCAGGTGCTCGGCACGCTGGCCCAGACGCCGTGGGTGCAGCTCGTCACGACCCCCGAGCTGCAGCAGCAGGCGGCCACGCAGGACCCGGTGGCCAGTACTTCGAAGGGCTCATGGACCGGGTACGGCGACCCGCAGGTCGACGCCGCCCGGCTGAGCAGGATCACGGAGCAGCGGCGGACGACCGGCGAGGTCGCCAGCGTCCTCGGCAGCAACGGCGAGGCGTACAAGACCCGGCTCTGGACGATGCTCGACCAGCTGCCGTCGGTGCGGTGGCGGGCGAACCCCGGCGAGCGCGACCGCCTCGACGGCCTGGTCAGCGAGGCCGCCTCCGCGGCGACCCGCGGGATCAGCGTCGCGCCCCAGACCACGAACTTCCTCGCCGACGAGGGCACTCTCCAGGTGACCGTCGTCAACGACCTGGGCGTCGCCGTCGACGGGGTGCGGCTGCTCCTCTCCCCGACGAACCCGCGGCTGCGGATCGTCAGCCAGCCCGACCCGATCCAGATCGCTGCGGGGAGCAAGGCCGTGGTGCCCGTCCACGCGGAGGCGCTCGCGGCCGGGCTGGTCCCGATCAACGCGACGCTGACCACGCAGGACGGCACCCCGATCGGGGTGCCGGGGACCATCACCGTGCGAGCCAACCCGCCCGGCTACACGTTCTACATCGTCGGCGGCGCCATCGTCGCGCTGATCCTCGTGTTCGGGATCGTGAGGTCGCTGCGGCGGGCGCGCACGGCCAGCCGGGCGCGGACGGCGGCCCTGGTGAGCCCGGCGGTGGCGCCACAGCCGGACGAGCTCGAGGGCACAGCGGGCGCGGAGGAACCGGTGCCCACGCCTGCGCCGGAGGATCCGGCGGTGGCCGCGGCCTCGCCTGCGCCGGGTCCGGACGCCGCGCCCCGTAGGATGACCGACGACCGGACCTGAGCACTCGCGGGCCGCCACGCGGGCAGATGCGGTCGATCGCGATGTGGGATGTCGAACGGCGGCGGGAGGGGCAGTGCAGGGCGTCGGACCAGGCTCGCTCCTCGGCGGGCGCTACCTCGTCCAGCGACGCGTCGCGCAGCACTCCCGCTACGAGCGGTGGGTCGCCGCCGACCAGACGCTGGACCGTGAGGTCGTGCTGCTCTGCTTCGACGCCGACGGACCCGTGGCGTCCCCCGCACTCGACGCGGCCCGGCGAGCAGCCGGCGTCGACGAGCAACGGCTCGTTCGGGTCCTCGACGTCGGCCGAGACGACGCGATCGCGTTCGTCGTCGAGGAGTCCCTCAACGGCGCCCGCTCGGTCACCTCGGTCCTCACCGACGGCGGCCTGCCCGCGGAGGAGGCGCGCCGGATCGTCGGCGAGGCGGCCTCCGCGCTGGAGCGGGCCCGGGCCCGCGGCCTGCACCACGGGGTTCTGACCCCGCGGTCGGTGTTCCGCCAGCCCGACGGCTCGATCAAGGTTCGCGGGCTCGCCACCGAGGCCGCCCTCGTCGAGGCCGACGACATCCCGGCCGCCCAGGCCACCCGCGGCGACACCGTCGCGCTCGTGGCCCTCGCGTATGCGCTGCTCACCAGCCGCTGGCCGCTCACCGGGCCGGACTCCGGGCTCGAGGCGGCGCCGCGTGTCGTGGGCGGCGTCGCGGCCCCCTCGGAGATCGCCGTCGGCGTGCCGGCGGACCTGGACTTCGTCGCGCGGCACACGCTGCGCGAGCAGGGCGGCCCGCAGACGCCCGGCGAGCTGGTCGAGCAGATCGGGCCGTGGTCACCGACCCCGGTCGGCGCGGGACTCGAGGTCCAGACGACCCGCCGGCTGCCGGGCAACCGCACCGAACCGCTCGACCGCGACCGCGTCAGCGGTGGTGTAGCCCGATCGGCGTCGGCGCGGGCCGGCCGGGCCGGTTCGGCGAACGGGCGCGCCAACCCGCCTCGCGGCGCCACGACCCGGGGCGCCGGTCTCGGCGCCCTCGCCGGCGGTGCGCCGGTGCCGCGGCCACCGGTGCCGCGGCTGGCGCCGGTGGACCGGGCGGCTCCCGGAGCGTGCTCGGGATGAACCTCGACACCCGTGGCCCGGACACCCCGCCCGCGTTCGGGGAGGACCCGGAGGGGTCGAACGGCGAGGTCGCGCCCGACGAGGGGTACGACGCCTACCCCGAGCCGCTCGACGGCTCGCTGATCGACGACCTCGGCTACGGACCCTACGAGGAGGGCGACGAGGGCTACGACGACGGGACGACCCGACCGGCGGGCGCCGGAGCCGCGGCGGTCGCCGGAGCGGTAGCGGCGGGGGCTGCCGCGGGGACCGCGGCCGTGGCCAGGGGTTTCGGCACCGCCCTCGGCGCCGCGGGCTCGCTCGCCTCGAAGGCCACCGGCCGGATGGGCGGGATGGCGCGGGGCGCCGCCGACCGGGCCGCGGAGCGATCCGCGACGCGAGCCGAGCGCCGCCAGACCGAGCGCTGGGAGGACCCGCTCGAGCAGGTCCGGCTCTCCGACACCCTCGAACCCACCGACGAGCAGCTCGAACCAGCCCTGCCTCTGCTTCCCGGCGCCGCCCAGGAGCCGCTCGACAAGGACCAGTCCCGCCTCGCCCTCGTGGTCATCGCCGCCTTCGTCCTCATCGCCGCCATCGTCGGGATCTGGGGACTGCCGAAGCTGTGGCTCGGCAGTGGCACCGGTACCGCCACGGCACCGCTGGTCACCCAGACCGTGACGGCGTCCCCCAGCGCGTCGGGGAACGGCCCGTCGCCCAGTGCCAGCCCCACTCCGACGCCGGCCCCGGCCGCCGTCATCCCGATCGTCTCGGCCAGCCAGGTCTCCGAGGACGCCGGCGTGCAGGCGGCCCGGACTGCGGGAGCGGCGTTCGACGGCAAGGGCGAGACGGGATGGCAGTCGAGCAAGTACTTCGCCACCGCCCAGTACGGCGGGCTCAAGGGCCGCACGACCGGTCTGCTTCTCGACCTCGGCAAGTCCACCGACGTCCACCAGGTGACCTTCTCGATCAAGGGTCCCGCCGACGTCACCGTCTACGTCGGCGACCAGACCAAGGTCGCCGGCCTGACCCCGATCGGCGCGGTCGCGCAGAAGGACGGCGAGTCGACCGTCGCGGTGCCGAACGGCGGGGCGGTCAAGGGCCGCTACGTCGTGCTCTGGTTCACCACGCTCGGACCCACCGACCAGGCCAAGCAGTTCCGGGCCCAGGTCCTCGAGGCGAGCGTCCGGTGACCGAGCCGGTCACTGGAACCGCCGGTATGCCTCCCGCCCCCGACCTGCGGCCCGCGCCTGCGCGCTCACCGGAGGCTCGGACCGACGCCGAGCTCATCGCCGCCCACTGCGCGGGGGATCCCGACGCGTTCGGTGAGCTGTTCCGCCGCCACCGCGACCGCATGTGGGCGGTGGCCGTCCGGACCTGCGGCGACCGCGAGATGGCCGCCGACGCGGTGCAGGACGGGTTCCTCGCGGCGTTCCGGCGGGCCGACTCGTTCCGGGGCGAGGCCGCCGTGACGACGTGGCTGCACCGGATCGTCGTCAACGCGTGCCTCGACCGGCTCCGGCGGCGGCGGCCGACCCAGCCGCTGCCCGAGTACGACTCCCTCGACCTCGCCGACCGGCGCGACGACCACGCCTCGACCGAGTCCGCGCTCGATGTCCGGGCGGCGCTGGCGCAGCTGCCCGAGGGGCAGCGACTCGCGCTGGTCCTCGTCGACATGCACGGGCTCGGGGTCGCTGAGGCCGCCCAGGTGCTCGGCGTCGCCGAGGGGACGGTCAAGTCGCGCTGCGCCCGCGGTCGGGCCGCGCTCGCCGAGCTGCTCGGGATGAACCCGCCCGACGGTGGGCCACCAGGGAACCGTTCGGCCGCCCCCGACGTCTGACCTCCGGCGACACTCTGCCCGGGGCATCCGTCGGTTCTCCGCCGTGTCCCGCGCGGCTCGACCCGTTCCGGACCGCTCTGCAGCACACTCGGAGCACCCGCGCCGCCACATCATCCGTACCGTTCGCATCACTCGTACCACCGGCCCGGCCCCGACCCGGACCACCGACCCGGAGACCGCATGGACGCCCAGCACCCGACCCGCCCCGATGAGACTCCCGACGAGACGCCCGACGAGAGCCGCGACGACGCTCCCGGTGCGGACGCATACCCGGACGTAGCCCGGCTCGACCCGAGCGAGGACGCCGCGAACGACCCCGTCCAGGCGGCCGTGCGCACCCTGCTGATGACCGCCCCGGACCCCGGGCCGATGCCCGCGGACCTCTCCCGGCGGATCGAGGACTCCCTGGCCCAGGCCGCGGTGCGTCGCGCCGGTGACCACGAGCTGTTCGACGAGCTCGGCTTCGGCGAGCCCGGTGCGGTCGTCCCGGTCGACTCCTCGAACGACGTCATCGTCTTCGCCGGCGAGTCCGAGCACGACGGCGACCGCGGCGACGGAGGCGACCGCGTCGGGCGGATGCCGCGACGCCGCTGGCCGCTGATCGGCGCGGCGGCGGCCGGGGTCGCGCTGCTGGCGATCGCCGCGGCCGTGGTCACGAACCAGTCGCGCACCAACGACAACGGGCTGGCCCGGATCCCCCCGCAAGGAACCACCGGCGGCTCCGCCGGATCGGTCCACGTCCAGGTGAGCTCGACGGTCTATACCAAGACCGATCTCGCCACGGGCGCCCAGACGCTGATCGCTTCCCCAGGGCCGGACGCCAGTGCCGGTGACGCCATCTCCGTCGGGCCGCTCGTCACCCAGGCCGGGGCCGCCGCCTGCGTGGCCGCCCTCGGCGCCTCCGACGCGGGCGCGGTGAGCATCGACATCGCGACGTACGAGAATCAGCCGGCGGCCATCGTCGTCGTGCGGCGGACCGACTCCACGACGGTGTATGCGGTCGAGCGCGACTGTGGCGCCGGCGACGCCGGGATCATCCAGGACTCCGTTCCGGTGCCGTAAGGAGTCGCTGCCGCAGTACCCGGGAACAAGACCGCCGGCGCGAGGGTTACCGCCCATGAATCATCGGCGACGGTCGGTATGTTGGGGCTCTCGGGCCTCCCGGCCACAGCATCTAGCGGTTCGCCCGCCCTTCGCGACGGACCGGACCACAAGGGGTTGACCTCGTGAGCGACGTGCGCAACGTCATCATCATCGGCTCGGGACCGGCCGGCTACACCGCCGCCGTCTACGCCTCTCGCGCGAACCTGCACCCGCTGCTCATCGAAGGCAGCGTGACCGCCGGCGGCGCGCTGATGAACACCACCGAGGTCGAGAACTTCCCGGGCTTCCGCGACGGGATCATGGGCCCGGCCCTGATGGACGAGATGCGGGCCCAGGCCGAGCGGTTCGGCACCGAGATCATCACCGACGACGTGACCGGCGTCGAGCTGCACGGCGAGCTCAAGACCGTCACCACCGGCGACAGCGGCACCTTCCAGGCGCACGCCGTGATCCTCGCGATGGGCTCGGCGTACCGCGAGCTCGGGCTGCCCGACGAGAAGCGGCTCTCCGGCCGCGGCGTCTCGTGGTGTGCGACGTGCGACGGCTTCTTCTTCCGCGACCAGGACATCGCCGTGGTCGGCGGCGGCGACTCCGCGATCGAGGAGGCCACCTTCCTCACCAAGTTCGCGCGGTCGGTGACCATCGTCCACCGCCGGGGCGCCCTGCGGGCCAGCAAGATCATGGCCGAGCGGGCGTTCTCGAACCCCAAGATCTCGTTCGCGTGGAACTCCAAGGTCACCGCCATCCATGGCGACGAGCGGGTCAGCGGCATCACGCTCGCGGACACGCATACCGGTGAGGAGCGCGAGCTCGCGGTCACCGGCCTCTTCGTCGCCATCGGGCACGACCCCCGCAACGAGCTGGTCCGCGACCTCGTCGACCTCGACCCCGCCGGGTACGTCGTCACCGGCGTCGACGGCACCCACCGGTCCACCGCGACCCGCCTCCCGGGCGTCTTCGCCTGCGGCGACCTCGTCGACCACACCTACCGACAGGCCGTCACGGCCGCCGGCACCGGCTGTGCCGCGGCGCTCGACGCCGAGCACTACCTCGCGTCGCTCGAGGACCTCGAGCACGCCGTCGCGGCCGCGGCCCAGGACGAGGCGATGGACGAGCCGTCCTCCGACCTCGCCCCGACGCTGTCCCCCGCCACCGCTAGCCTCTGAACCCAGACACCCCGAGAAACTCGTACCCCAGAAGGGACTTCCATGGGAGCCACCAAGGTCACCACCGACGCCACGTTCGAGCAGGACGTCCTGAAGAGCGACAAGCCGGTCATCGTCGACTTCTGGGCCACGTGGTGCGGTCCCTGCCGGGCGGTCGCCCCCATCCTCGAGGAGATCGCCGCCACCTACGGCGACCAGGTCGACGTCGTCAAGCTCGACACCGACGCCAACCCCGCCGTGACCAGCCGCTACGGCGTCGTCAGCATCCCCACGATGAACGTCTACGTGAACGGCGAGGTCGTCAAGACGCTCGTCGGTGCGATGCCGAAGCCGCGCCTGCTGCGCGAGCTCGAGGACTACATCGCCAGCTGACGGGTGTCCGCCAGCTTCCGTTGACGGCTCGCCGACGTTGTGTGTCGGTTCGCTGAATCCCGTATGCGTCGGTGCGCCACAGGGCTTCCCGTCGGCTATCGTTCGCAGAGCCTTTGGACCTGCCCGCCCAGCGCCCCCCTCCTTCCGCACTACCGTCAGCAGCCTGCTTCGAGCAGCGACCCGTCTCCCGACTAGCTCCGTGAGGGAGGGACGTGACCGAACCGCGTACCGGCCTTCAGGCCCGACTCGGGTATCGCGGACCCGTGGTCCGCGACCTTCGGGACAGTCTCACGGCGGCCGGTGCGCTGGGGATGGCCCCCGACTGGTCGTCGACGACGGTCGAGGTCTTCGACGAGGACCTCGACGCGGCGGTCCGGTCGTTCCAGCAGGAGCGCGGGCTGCTCGTCGACGGCATCGTCGGGCCCTGGACGTTCGCGGCGCTCGACGCGGCGCGGTGGCAGCTCGGCGACCGGCTGCTGCGCCACTCCCCCGGCCACCTGGCCCGCGGTGACGACGTCACCGAGCTCCAGGAGCGGCTGCTGGGCCTGGGCTTCCACCCCGGCCGCATCGACGGGCTGTTCGGCCCCGACACCGAGAGCGCGGTGCGCGACTTCCAGCGTGGTGTCGGGCTCGTCGCCGACGGCGAGGTGGGTCCGGCGACGCTGCGGGCCTTCACCGACCTCCGGCGCAGTGTGGCCGGCGGCTCGTCCCTCTCGTTGCGCGAGCGGGAGCACGTCCGCCGGTCCGGGCACAGCCTGGCCGGGCGCACCATCGTGCTCGACCCGGGGCACGGCGGCGACGACTGCGGGGCGGTCGCGCACGGCGTGGTCGAGGCGGAGGTCGTCCACGACATCGCCCGCCGCATCGAGGGCCGGCTCAGCGCGCACGGCGCCAACGTCGTCTACACCCGGACCCGCTACAGCAGCGCCGGCGACGACGAGGCGCGGGCCCAGTTCGCCAACGACTGCGGCGCCGACATCCTCCTGTCGTTGCACTGCGACACCGCCGACCAGCGGGACGCCAGCGGCGTCGCGACGTTCTTCTTCGGGCAGAAGCGGTTCGGGGCGTGGTCCGCGGTCGGCGAGCAGCTCGCCGACCTCATCCAGCGCGAGACCGTCGCCCGCACCGGCCTGACCGACTGCCGCACCCACGCCCGGTCCTGGAAGCTGTTGCAGGCCACCCGGATGCCGGCCGTGCGCATCGAGGCGGGCTACGTCAGCAACCCCGACGACGCCGCCCGCCTGCAGACGCCCTCCTTCCGCGACGACGTCGCCGAGGGCATCGTCGTCGCCCTCCAGCGGCTCTACCTCGGCGAGCAGGACACCAGCGCCACCGGCGTGCTCCAGCTCGGCGACCTGCGCAAGGTCCTCGAGGAGCTGGCCGGCTGAGTCACCCCACGAAGTTCTCCGCTTCGCTCCGATACTTCGCGGGGACCCCGGGCTGAGTCACCCCACTAGTTGGGGTTCGGCTGCTCCAGGTGCGCCGTTCCGACCGGTTGCGGGGTACCGAGCCCACGGACCGGCGCCAGCAAGCCGTTCGACCGCCTGCTCGACCTCGCCCCGCCACCGCAGGGCGGTGCGCAGGTCGAGCCGCAGGCGGGGGTATGCGGCGTGCTCGCGGGCGGTCCGGAACCCTACCGCGGTGAGGAACTCCGCCGGGAGCAGGCACGGCGCCTGCCCGGAGCCCGAGCCGTAGGCCTCGAGGGCCTTGCCGCCACGGCGCAGCACGTCCTTGGCCGCCGACTGGACCAGCACCCGCCCGAGCCCCTGACCCGCGTACTCCGGGTCGATCCGGGCCGTGACGAGCACGGTGGCGTCCCGGCTGACCGGCGCCGTCGGGAAGGCGAGCGCGCGAGGGACCAGGTGCGGCGGCGCATACGTGATGTAGCCGGCGAACCGGCCGTCGACGTAGACCACCCGGCCCGGTGACCCCCACTCGAGCAGGGTGGCGGTGAGCCAGCTCTCCTTGTCCTGGCGCGGGTGCTGCCGGCGCCGCGCGGCGAGGGCGGGACCGAGCTCCCAGAACACGCAGTCGGCGCAGGTCCCGGTCAGGTCGCCGAGTCGGTCCACGGTCAGTGGCAGCACCTCGCGTCCCATGGCTCCTCCTCCCCGCCTACAGCGTGCCGGCGTAGGTCCGCAGCGCGTCGGCCGCCCCGGAGGTGAGCGGCTCGCCGTGTCCGAACAGGATGGTCCCGGCCTCGAGCGCGGCCATCTTCTTGACCGACGCGGCGGCCTTGACCGGGTCGGCGGTGTTTCGCGGGCTGGAGCCGGTCAGACCGGCCGAGTTGTTGAGCGCGTCCCCGGCGACGAGCACGCGGGTGACGCGGTCGAACACGCTGATGTGGCCCTCGGTATGCCCGGGCGTGGCCACGACCTGCAGCCCCAGAATGTCCGCGCCGTCGGCCGCGGCCACGATCTGGCGCGGGCTCGTGAGGCGGCTGATGTCCGCCTCACCGGCGTGGACGGCGGCGCGGCCGGCGCGGGTCACCACCTCGCCGAGGCTTCCGGCGTGGTCGCCGTGGTGATGGGTGAGGATCACATCCGAGACCTGGTCCCACGACGTTCCCGCGGCCTGCAACGCCGAGCCGATGGCGTCCGCGCTGCCGGCGACCCCCGTGTCGACGACCGCGGCCTGGCCACCGCGGAGGACGACGTAGGCCGAGACGAAGCCGAGCTCCACGCGCTTCCAGGTCAGCTCGCCCGCGCCCCCGGTCGCGGCGTTGGTGGAGGTGCTGCCGTGCGTCGTGGCCGCCGATGCGGACGGGACCGAGCCGCCCGAACCCGTCGTGCAGCCGGCCAGGACGGCGACCGCGACGCCACCGAAACCCACGTCGAGGAGGACCTGGCGCCGGCTGAGGCGGTGCAGACGGACGGGACGGTGCGGCCGGTACACAGCGTCCATCTCGCCATGCTAGTTCGCGCTCGCGTGGCTAGGGTCGAACGATGACGTCGTACGTCGAGGCCGCCTTCGACCGGGACACCGACTACATCTCCGACCGGATCACCGTCGACGGAGGCGGTGACTGGCCGGTGGAGCCCGGGCGGTACCGGCTGGTCGTCGCCCGGGCGTGCCCATGGGCCAACCGCGCCATCATCGTGCGCCGCCTCCTCGGCCTCGAGGACGCGATCTCGATGGGCCTGTGCGGGCCCACGCACGACGACCGGTCCTGGACCTTCGACCTCGACCCCGGCGGCCTGGACCCGGTGCTGCGCATCCCGCGGATCCAGGACGCGTACCTCGCCCGGTTCCCTGAGTACGAGAAGGGGATCACCGTGCCGTGCCTGGTCGACGTCCCGACCGGGAAGGTGGTCACCAACGACGTCCCGTCGCTCACCCTCGACCTGTCGACGCAGTGGCGCGCATACCAGCGGCCCGGGGCGCCCGACCTCTACCCCGTCGCCCAGCGGGCCGAGATGGACGAGGTGATGGAGCGGATCTACCGTTCGGTCAATAACGGCGTATACCGCTGTGGCTTCGCTGGTACCCAGGAGGCCTACGAGGAGGCGTACGACCAGCTCTTCGCCGGGCTGGACTGGCTGTCACACCGGCTGGAGAGCCGCCGGTACCTCATGGGTGACCACCTCACCGAGGCGGACGTCCGGCTGTTCACGACGCTGGTGCGGTTCGACGCGGTCTACCACGGCCACTTCAAGTGCAACCGGCAGAAGCTGACTGAGCTGCCGATCCTCTGGGCGTATGCGCGCGACCTGTTCCAGACACCGGGGTTCGGCGACACGGTCGACTTCGCGCAGATCAAGCGGCACTACTACGTCGTGCACCACGACATCAACCCGACCGGCATCGTGCCCAAGGGACCGTTGCTGGAGGAGTGGGCGGCGCCGCACGACCGGGACCGCCTCGGAGGCCGGCCGTTCGGGACGGGGACGCCGCCGGGCGGGGTGCGGCCGGGCGAGGAGGTTCCGGTGGCGCACAACCCGGCGTTGGCGCTTCTCTAGCGTCCTGGCTAGACCCGGTCCATGAGGGCCACGATCCGGTTGAGGTCGTCCACCGACCCGAACTCCACGGTGAGCCTGCCCTTGCGCTGACCCAGCGCGATGGTCACGCGCGTGTCGTACCGGTCGGAGAGCCGCGCCGCGAGATCGTCGAGCTGCGGGTGACGATGCCCCGCCCGGGGGCGGCGTGGGGTGGCCACGGCGTCCGGGCTGTCGCCGCCCATGGCCACGATCTCCTCCACGCTGCGCACGGACAGACCTTCGGCCACGATCCGCTGGGCCAGCCGCTCCATCGCCGCGGCGTCCTCCAGGCCGAGCAGGGCCCGGGCATGACCGGCCGAGAGCACCCCAGCGGCCAGCCGGCGCGCGACCAGCGGCGGCAGCCGGAGCAGCCGGATGGTGTTGGAGATCTGCGGCCGGGATCGGCCGATGCGGGTGGCCAGCTCCTCGTGCGAGCAGCCGAAGTCGTCGAGCAGCTGCTGGTACGCGGCCGCCTCCTCGAGCGGGTTGAGCTGGCTGCGGTGGAGGTTCTCCAGGAGGGCGTCCCGTAGCAGGTCGTCGTCGTGGGTCTCCTTGACGATGGCCGGAATCGAGTCGTGGCCGGCCAGCTGGCTGGCCCGCAGGCGCCGCTCGCCCATGATGAGCTCGAACTGCGGTGTGGCGGCGGTGTCGCCCCGCTCGGTGTCGCCCTGCTGGGTGGCGATGGGTCGGACGACGATCGGCTGCAGGACGCCGATCTCGCGGATCGAGGCGGCCAGCTCGTCCAGCTCATCCTCGTCGAAGACCGTCCGCGGCTGACGGGGGTTCGGGCGGATGGCGTCGATCGGCAGGAACGCGAAAGTGGCCCCGGGGACCGGAGCGAGCTGCGGTCCGGCGTCGACGTCGTCTCTAGCGGATTCGGTAGCGTCGTCGACGCCGCCCGGCTGCGACGCAGTGGCGTCATCGGCGTTGTCGGCGCGATGCTCGTCGGGGTGGTGGCCGTTCGAGCCCGCGGAATCCGTCGGCTCGGCGGTGCCGTTGAACCCGTTCGTCCCCGTGTGAGAGCCCGTCCGGCCGTCAGGGTCACCGTCGTGGTGACCGTCGGGGTGACCGTGCGGCGGCTCTTCGACCGGTGTCGGCGGCGTGCTGTCCCGGAAGAAGACGTCGACCGGCCGCGCCGCCGTCCCGGGAGTCGAGGGGATCAACGCCCCCAGACCGCGTCCCAGGGCTCGCCGCTTCTCACTCATCGCGCACTCGCTTCCTCTGCTGTGGTGCCGGCGGCGCCCCGGTCGGCGAGCTCGCCGGCCGCTTCGAGGTACGAGAGAGCGCCGCTGCTCGTGGGGTCGTACGTCATGACGGTCTCTCCGAAGCTGGGGGCCTCGGAGACACGCACCGACCGCGGGACCGTCGTCCGCAGGACCTGGTCGGGGAAGTGGGTCCGCACCTCGTCGGCCACCTGCGACGAGAGCCGGGTGCGCCCGTCGTACATCGTCAGGAGGATGGTCGAGACGTGCAGCCCGGGGTTGAGGTGGCCGCGGATCAGCTCGATGTTCTTGAGCAGCTGGGAGAGGCCTTCGAGCGCGTAGTACTCGCACTGGATCGGGATGAACACCTCCGACGCGGCGACGAAGGCGTTGATGGTGAGCAGACCGAGGCTCGGTGGGCAGTCGATGAGGACGTAGTCCAGGTCGCTCGTCGCCAGGTGATCGGCAAGGGCGCGTCCCAGCCGCATCTCCCGCGCGACCAGCGACACCAGCTCGATCTCCGCGCCGGCCAGGTCGATCGTCGCCGGGGCGCAGTAGAGGCCCTCGACCGTGGGGCACGGAACGATGACCTCGGCGAACGCCTTCCCGTCGACGAGGACGTCGTAGACGCTCGGCACCTCGGCGTGGTGGTCGACCCCGAGGGCGGTGCTCGCGTTGCCCTGCGGGTCGAGGTCGATCACGAGGACCTTGAGGCCGGACTGAGCCAGCGCCGCGGCCACGTTGACGGTGGTCGTGGTCTTGCCGACACCGCCCTTCTGGTTGGCCACGGTGAGGACCCGTGTCGAGGGCGGGGCGGGGAAGCGACGCCCGGCCAAGGCAAGATGCCGACGCGCGTCCTGGGCCAGCGTCTGCGCCAGGGGGGTGTCGGCGCCGGCCTCGGGGATATTGCTCACCAGCTCCTCGCGCACGTCCGCGGGTGTTTCACGTGAAACCAGCTCGTCGCTCGCCGCCGCCGGTAACGGTGTTTCACGTGAAACGGGCCACCCCAGGCCGGACCGGGAACGGCCGTCGGGACCACCCGCCACCATCGTCGGCCACCCCAGGAGGGCTCGACCGTCGAGGCCGGAGGCGAGGGTCCGAGTCCGAACGTCGTCCTCGATCAACCCACTCAACCCTTCGTCTGACCGTGCCGAGCCGTCGTGCGCCGCTCGATGTGACGCCTCATCCAACCACCTCGACCCAGGCAATCTCGCGACGCAACACCGGCTGTGGATGAACCGATTACGAACGGTCTTCGCGAGAGCGAGTCGTCCCGGGGCGCCGTCGTCCCGATCGCCGCGACCGGGACGGCCGAGGTGGGGAGGTTGCACTCGCAACCGGTCCGGCCGTATCCACCTCGACGCTGACGACGACCGTCTCGGGCTCGACGATGCCCGCACCGAACCAGGACACCGACCACCGGCTGGCCCCGAGCGCGGTGAGCTGCGCCGCATCCGCCTCGAGCTCCTCGTCGACCTGACCCCCCTTGAGGGCGTGCAGGGATCCCCCCGCCTCGAGCAGCGGGAGCGTCAGTCGGGCCAGCTCGCCGGTGCGGGCGACGGCCCGAGCCGTGACGTGCCGGAACCGCGTCTCCCCCCACAATGACTCGGCCCGACCGCGATGGACCTCGACGTTGGTCAGTCCCAGCTCGTCGATCGCAGCCGACAGCCAGACCGTCCGGCGCAACAGCGGCTCGACCAGCGTGAGGTGCAGGTCGGGCCGGGCGATGGCCAGGGGGATGCCGGGAAGGCCGGCGCCCGAGCCGATGTCGGCGACCCGGGCGCCCTGGTCGAAGACCGGCGCGGCCACGGCGCTGTTGAGGACGTGCCGGTCCCAGAGCCGTGGGGCCTCGCGGGGTCCGATCAAGCCATGGGCGATGCCGGTGTCGGCAAGCCGGGCGACGTACGCCTCCGCGAGCGCCAGCCGCGGACCGAAGACGGTCGCGGCCACGTCCGGCGTCGGTGGCACCTCGACCGGCGTCGGTGGCCCTCGACCACCGCCGGTAGGCCCCCGTCGCCGTCATGGGCGGCACCGACGCCCGGACGTTTCACGTGAAACGAGGGCCCGGGTTCAGGCCGGGAAGACGACGATGTGCCGGTGCGGCTCGACGCCCTCGGACTCCGACCCCAGGCCGGCGGCCGCCACCTCGTCGTGGACGATCTTCCGCTCGAACGCGGACATGTCGTCGAGGGCCTTGGTCGCCCCGGTGGTCTTCACCTCGGCGATCGCCGTCCGGGCGATCTCGACGACAACGGCGCGCCGTTGGGCGCGGTGGCCCGCGATGTCGAGCATCAGCCGGCTCCGCTCTCCGGTCTCGGCCTGAACGGCCAGCCGGGTCAGCTCCTGGAGCGCGTCGAGGACCTTGCCCTCCGACCCGACCATCCGACGCGGCACCCGGCCATCCTCGGAGTCGACGATGGCCACGGAGGCGCGGTCGCCGTCGATGTCGACCTCGATGTCGCCGTCGAGATCGGCGATGTCGAGTAGCCGCTCGAGGAAGTCGGCCGCCACCTCGCCCTCCCGCTCCAGGAGTCCGACGCGCGACCGTCCGCCTCGCCGCGACCCGCTCGTTCCGGCGTTCGCGGCACCCTCGGCGTCGTCCGCGTCGTTTGCGTCGTCCGCGTCCCCCTCGGCCTCGAGGTCGGCGTCAGCCTCCGACTCCGCGTCCGCGGCAGCCTGCTCCTGGTCTATCCGTCGGGCCTCGCGGTCCTCGACATCCGCGTCACGGTCGTCGGAAGCGTCAAGGGTGTCAAGGCTGGACACCTCCTCGACCGGCGCACTGTCCTCCGAAGGCTGGTTCTCGAGGTCGTTCGGCCGGGTGGTCACATCGGTGTCGTCGCTCATCGGGCAACTCCTGATCAGTCTGCTCGGGCGGGACGAGGTCCCGCCGTGTCACTGGTTCTGGACGTCCATGGTTCGAGGGGAGTCGCCCACCGCGCAGTCGGCGCCGGCACGAGCTCCTCCTCACGGCATACCCCGTCGGGAAGGAACCGGCTCAGGCCGGGTCCGGGGTGGGCGTACCACCCTCGGGCCGCCGCGCGCCGGGCGGACTCGCCTGGCGCTTGGCCTGGTTCTGCGGCTGCTTCGAGCGGGGGGTGTTGGGCTTCTGCTTCTGCCGTTTCGGTTGCTGGCGCTGGCCGTTCGGTCGCGTCGGGCCCGCCGCGCCAGACCCGCCGGCGCTACCGGCACCCGACCCGGACCCCGACCCGTTCGACGACGTGGGCTCGGCCGGCGCGTCCTGAGGCGTCGAGCCGTCGGCACCCGCGCCACCGCCCGCTCCGTCGGAAGCCCCAGTGCCGGCCGCACCGTCGTCGGGCCCCCCAGGACCACTCGTCGGCGCGCGCTTGGCGCGCTTCTTGCCCTTCGGCTGCTGGCGCTGGCCCGTCTTGGGCGCGTCGGTCAGGGCGTCCTGGACGTCGGGCTGGTCGGTCGTGGTGTCGCCGAGCCCCGGGATGTGCAGCTTCTTGATCGTCTTGCCGCGCTTGCGCTGCCGCTCCTCGTAGGCCCGCTCCGCCGCGGAACCCGGAGCCGGCATCCGCCGGATCACGTAGAACTGCTGGCCCATCGACCAGACGTTGGTGGTCAGCCAGTAGAGCAGCACGCCGATCGGGAAGTTGATGCCGGAGATCGCGAAGAAGATCGGCATCAGGTAGAGGATGACCTTCTGCTGCTTCATGTACGGGTTGTCCAGCGCGGCGTCCGGCATGTTCTTGCGCATCAGCTGGCGCTGCGTCGTGAAGGTGGACAGCGACATCAGCACGATGAGGACGGCCGTGAGGATCTTGACGTTGAGGTCGTTGGACCCGACGAAGGTCGCCGACAGCTGAGCGCCGAAGATCGTCGACTTCTCGATGACCGACGCGACGTCCGGCGTGATCGGGCCGATCGGCGCGTGCGCCCCCGTGGCGACGTGCGGCAGGTTGTTGAGCAGCTGGAACAGCGCGAAGAAGAACGGTGACTGCAGGAGGATCGGCAGACACGAGGAGAACGGGTTGGAGCCGGTCCTCTTGTAGAGGTCCATCGTCTCCGACGTCATCTTCTGACGGGACTCCGGGTCGCTCTTGCCCTTGTACTTCGCCTGGATCTTCTGCATCTCCGGCTGGATGAGCTGCATCCGCCGGGACGCGTGAATCTGCTTGACGAACAACGGGATCATGAGGAACCGCACGACCACCGTGAGGCCGACGATGGACAGCGCCCAGCCCCAGCCGCTGTCGTAGGGGATCCCGATCAGCGTGAACAGCGAGTGCCACGCGTTCATGACCCAGGCCTCGCCCCACATCAGGGGGTTCAGCAGGCTGACGAAGAAGTCGTACACAGTCGTCCTTAGTGGTCAGTACTGCCGTTGAGCGTGGTGGGGCGTGCGCTCCGACGTCATTGGTCGCGACGGCGACCTCTCGGGAACGTGGTCGACGCCCCCCGGGTTCCAGGGGTGGCAGCGCAGCAGCCGCCGCGCCGCGAGCCAGGTCCCCTTGAGCGGCCCGTACCGCTCGAGGGCGGTCAGCGCATACGCCGAGCACGACGGGTAGAACCGGCAGGACGGCGGGAACATCGGCGAGATCACCAGCTGGTATGCGCGGACCAGCCAGATCAGCGGTAGGGCCAGCAGCCGCGTCGCCGTCATGACGGCACCCCGGCGACCGGCGTGCGGAGCCGGCGCAGGACCGCGTCGAGCGAGCGGTCGAGATCGGCGGCCAGCTCGGGAGTCGTGGCATCTGCGGCCGCCGGGTTCGCCCGGACGACGAGGTCACAGCCGTCCGGTATGCGCGGCAGCCGGTCGGCGACGAGGTGTCGCAGGACCCGCTTGGTCCGGTTCCGGGTCACCGCGCCGCCCACGGCCTTGGAGACGACGAAACCGACCCGCGCCGGTGCGGCGGCGGGCCGGTTCTCCTGCTCGGTGGGCGGGGCATACCGGCCGTGGACGACGAGCAGCCGAGCGCCGGAGCGCGCTCCGCCCGCTCCGCGGACGGTGGCGGAGAAGTCCGCGGCCGTCCGGAGCCGATGACGGGCGGGAAGCACGCGGCCCTCAGCCGAGCCGTCTCAGGCGGACAGTTCGGAGCGGCCCTTGTGGCGGCGGGCGGCCAGGATCGCGCGACCCGCCCGCGTGCGCATCCGCAGGCGGAAGCCGTGGGTCTTGGCCCGGCGGCGGTTGTTCGGCTGGAAGGTGCGCTTGCTCACGAGGTGTCTCCGTTGCTGCCAGGCGTCGAGGTCGAGGTCTGGCGTGCGAGTGGTTGAAGCGATGGGGATGAGAGCCCGGTTCGGACGCCATCGGAAACCCGGGACCGACCGCGGCGACGCGGCGAGCTCTGAGTCCTACAAGAGTCTCACGGGCAGGCGAAAGCGACCGAAAACAGGCCTTGTCCACGATACGGGAGGCTCACGGACACGGTCAAACTCGTCGGGCCGCCCGACCCGAGGATCAGCCGAACGGCTCGACTCCCCCTCAACGTCCTGGATAACCCTCCAGTTTCCGGCCCCCCGCGGCTAGCCTCGCTGCGACACGCCGAACCCACCACAATTTCTGCCCAGACCGGGCCCTTCCGAGGTTGAGAACCCCCCGACGGAGTTGTTACCGTCACGCCTCACGACGGGTTCGGTCCACAGGGTGTGGAAAACGGTGTGGACAGTCGTCCGCCCGGGTCTCCCCGGGGCGCAGGAGCACACGCGATCGAGGGCGGGGAGATGTCGGACGCGGAGGTCGACTACAGCCGGGTCTGGCAGGACACCATCCGCCACCTCGACGGCGAGGGCGTCGCCCCCCGGCAGCTCGCGTTCCTCGGCATCAGCCAGCTGGTCGGCGTGCTGCAGAACCTCGCGATCATCGTCACCCCGAACTCGATGACCAAGGGCGTCATCGAGGACCAGATCGGCAGCGCGGTCCGCGAGGCCCTGAGCGACCAGCTCGGCGTCGAGATCGCCCAGCTGTCGGTTTCGGTCAACGAGAAGCTCGGCGAGGACTTCCCGCCGCCGCTCACCGACGACACCGGCTCCGACCCGCTGACCAGCGGAAACGGTCAGACCAACGGACACGCGGCCGCGGGCGGCACCCCGTTCGCCCCGGTACCGCCGCCGGCGTCGCATACCGGCCCGTCTCGCGAGACCCGGGATCACCGAGAACCCGACAAGAGCCGGCTGAACCCGAAGTACACCTTCGACACCTTCGTGGCCGGCTCGAGCAACCGGTTCGCGCACGCAGCCGCGCTCGCCGTCGCCGAGGGCCCGGCGCGGTCCTACAACCCGCTGTTCATCTACGGCGACTCCGGGCTGGGCAAGACCCACCTCCTGCACGCGATCGGCGAGTACTCGCGCCAGCTGCTGCCGCATCTGCGGGTGCGCTACGTGAACTCCGAGGAGTTCACCAACGACTTCATCAACAGCATCCGTGACGACCGGACGGCCCGGTTCCAGACCGTCTACCGCGACGTCGACGTGCTCCTCATCGACGACATCCAGTTCCTGGCCGGCAAGGTGCAGACGCAGGAGGAGTTCTTCCACACCTTCAACGCGCTCCACAACGCGACGAAGCAGGTGGTCATCACCTCCGACCTCCCGCCCAAGCAGCTGTCGGGGTTCGAGGAGCGGCTGCGGTCCCGGTTCGAGTGGGGCCTGATCTGCGACGTCCAGCCGCCGGACCTCGAGACCCGGATCGCCATTCTCCGCAAGAAGGCGACCCTCGAGCGGATGTCGACGCCGGACGACGTGCTCGAGTACATCGCCAGCAAGATCAGCTCCAACATCCGCGAGCTCGAGGGCGCGCTGATCCGGGTCACCGCCTTCGCGAACCTCAACCGCCAGCCGGTGACGCTCGACCTGGCGGAGGTCGTCCTGCACGACCTCATCCCCAGCGAGCAGCCGGCTCAGATCACCGTCGCGACGATCATGGGCGAGACCGCCCGGTACTTCGGCCTCACGATCGACGACCTCTGCAGCAGCTCGCGGTCGCGGCAGCTGGTTCAGGCCCGCCAGATCGCCATGTACCTCTGCCGCGAGCTGACCGAGCTCTCGCTGCCGAAGATCGGCCAGCACTTCGGCGGCCGTGACCACACGACGGTGATGCACGCCGACCGCAAGATCCGCGAGCTGATGGGCGAGCGCCGGGCCATCTACAACCAGGTCACCGAGCTGACCAACCGGATCAAGCACCATTCGACATAGCGAGTTCCCCACCGTTGGGGCGACTTCTCCACAGGATTTCCCGTATGCGTGGAGCCGGTTTCACCATAAACGCGAGGGTTCTCCACTGCCTGTGGACAACTCTGTGAACAACGGGCCGTGGACGACGACATCGCATCCCCCGCGGGGCCTAGACGAGCCGACACCGTGTTCCACAGCCCCTGTGGACAACCGGGGGACAACCTCTTCACACCGGTGAATCACCCTCGGCCCGCTGGGCCGAGTTTGGGGACGGGTCCCGCGTATCCACCGGCTTCCCGAGTTGTCCACCGGTTGTCCCCGGGGCTGTGCACACCGCCGGACGGTCACTGACCTGCGACGACGTCGGTTGTCCCCCGAGTTCACACCCCCGATGACGACGATGACTCCTCTCGATGATCCGATGGCCCCGAGTACGCGTGTGGAGAAGGCCTGGCGGAGAGGTCGGGCGCGAGAAACCCCAGGTCTGCGGGCGTGGTGGAGAGTTGTGGTCACTGTCGGTCCGAGACACTAGGGTTCGGAGTCCGTGTTGGACGCGAAGGGCGGGACCAGGTGAAGTTCAGGATCGACCGCGACGTGCTCGCCGACGCCGTGACCTGGGTGGCCCGTGGCCTGCCCGCTCGCCCGCCGGTCCCGGTTCTGGCCGGCGTGCTCATCGAGGCCGACGACGAGGGCAGCCTCACTCTGTCCGCGTTCGACTACGAGGTCTCGGCGAAGGTGACCGTCCCCGCCGACGTCGCGGAGTCGGGTCGCGTCCTGGTCCTGGGCCGGCTGCTGGCCGACATCTCCCGCAACCTGCCGGCCAAGCCCATCGACGTCGTCGCCGACGGCAACAAGGTCCAGGTCACCTGTGGGTCCTCCCGGTTCAGCCTCCTGATGATGCCGGTCGACGACTACCCCACGCTGCCGTCCGCGCCCGAACCGACCGGCACGCTTCAGGGCGACGTCTTCACCCAGGCGGTCGCGCAGGTGGCCGTGGCCGCCGACCGCGGCGACACCTTGCCGATCCTCACCGGCGTCCGGATGGAGATCGAGGGCGACAAGATCACCCTCCTCGCCACCGACCGCTACCGCCTGGCCATGCGCGAGCTGACGTGGAAGCCCAACGCCGCCGACGTCGGCAGCTCGACCCCCGTCGTGGCGCTCATCCCGGCCCGCACCCTCTCCGACACCGCCAAGGCGCTCGGCGCGGCCGGTTCGGTCGACATGGCGCTCGGTGGCGCAGCCGGCGGCGACGGCCTGGTCGGGTTCGAGGCCGGGCAGCGCCGTACGACGACCCGGCTCCTCGACGGCGAGTACCCCAAGGTCACCTCGATCTTCCCGACCAGCGTCGACACCGAGTCGGTCATCGAGACCGCCGCCCTCGTCGAGGCGGTCCGTCGCGTCTCGCTGGTCGCCGAGCGCAACACCCCGGTGCGGCTGAAGTTCACCGACGGCCAGGTCGCCATCGAGGCCGGCACGGGCGACGACGCCCAGGCCTCCGAGGCGGTGGAGGCGACGCTCACCGGCCCCGACATCGAGATCGCCTTCAACCCGCACTTCCTCCTCGACGGGCTGGGCGCCCTCGGCACCTCGTATGCGCGGCTGTCGTTCACCCAGCCGAGCCGGCCAGCGGTTCTCACCGGTCAGGCCGAGGCCGACGGCGACTCCGACGAGAGCTACCGCTACGTCCTCATGCCGGTGCGTTTCGCCAGCTGAGCGGAACCGCCCGGCGACCTGCCGTCGCCGCGATGTGGCGGTAGCCTGACCCCGCACTTCGCATCGCCGCTCCACCCTGCATCTGCTCGTCGTGCCATCTGGTCGCAGTCCTTCGCAGTCTCGTCCTCGCAGCGCAGCGTCTTCGAAAGGGTCAGCCATGCAGCTCGGTCTCATCGGTCTCGGGAAGATGGGCGGCAACATGCGCGAGCGGCTCCGCCGCGCCGGTCACGAGGTCGTCGGGTACGACCGCGACCCCAAGGTCTCCGACGCGCGCACGATGGCCGCGATGGTCAAGGCGCTCGACGCGCCGCGCGTCGTCTGGGTGATGGTGCCGTCCGGCGCGCCGACCCGCGACACCATCGCCAAGCTCGCCGAGATGATGGACAAGGGCGACCTCATCATCGACGGCGGCAACTCCCGGTTCACCGACGACTACGAGCACGCAAAGATGTTGAAGCCAAAGGGAATTGGCTACGTCGACTGTGGTGTGTCCGGCGGCATCTGGGGCCTGCGAGAACGGCTACGGGCTGATGTGCGGCGGTGACAAGAAGTGGGTGAACCTCGCGATGCCCATCTTCGACGCGCTGCGACCGGAAGGGCCCCGCGACGAGGGATTCGTCCACGCCGGCGAGGTGGGCGCGGGCCACTACACGAAGATGGTCCACAACGGCATCGAGTACGGCCTCATGGCGGCCTACGCCGAGGGGTACGAGCTGCTCCAGAAGAAGGACATCATCAAGGACGTGCCGGGCGCCTTCAAGGCGTGGAGTCGCGGCACCGTCGTCCGGTCCTGGCTGCTCGACCTCGCCGTCGACGCCCTCGAGGCGAACCCCACGCTCAAGGATGTGTCGGACTACACCGTCGACTCCGGCGAGGGCAAGTGGACGGTCGAGGAGGCCATCGCCAACGACGTGCCGATGCCGGTCATCTCGGCGTCACTGTTCGCCCGCTTCGCCTCCCGCCAGGAGATCTCGCCGACGATGCAGATGGTGGCCGCGTTGCGCGGCCAGTTCGGCGGCCACCCGGTGATGGACATCGCCCAGGGCAAGGAGCTGCGACGCACCGTCGGGGTCGGCGACGCCGATCCCACGCTGGGCATCAAGACCGAGCGCAAGCGTGCCGGCTCGGCGAAGAAGGCGGCCGCCAAGGGCCGCAAGGCCGCCTCCGCCGGCCCGTCGTCGGGCACCGGGTCGACGACCGCGAAGTCGGGCGCGCGCAAACGCGCGTCGACCAGAAGTGGTGGACGCAACGCCGCCACTGCGGGACCGACGTCAGGTACCGGATCCACGTCGTGACCGAAACCCCACGAAGTTCTCCGCTGCGCTCCGATACTTCGTGGGGACCCCGACTATGCACGTCCGGCACCTGAGCGTCACCGACTTCCGCAGCTACCCGCAGGCGGAGCTGCCGCTGGGTCCGGGCGTCACCACCCTGGTCGGGCCTAACGGCCAGGGCAAGACCAACCTCGTCGAGGCCGTGGGCTACCTCGCCACGCTCTCGAGCCATCGGGTCGCGACTGACCAGCCGCTGGTCCGGTTCGGCGCGGAGCGCGCGGTGATCCGCGGCGTCGTCGTGCGCGACGGGCGCGAGACCCTCATCGAGCTCGAGCTCAACCCGGGGCGTGCCAACCGCGCTCGCCTCAACCGGTCGCCGATGCCCCGACCCCGCGAGATCCTCGGGACGGTGCGCTCGGTGCTCTTCGCGCCCGAAGACCTCTCGCTGGTCAAGGGCGAGCCCTCCGGCCGCCGGGCGTTCCTCGACGACATCCTCGTCCAGCGCCAGCCGCGCTGGGCCGGCGTCCGCGCGGACTACGACAAGGTGCTCAAGCAACGCAGCGCCCTGCTCAAGTCCGCGGCCCCGGTGCTGCGGCGCGGTCGGCGCCGCACCGAGCGGGTCACCGCGTACGGCGAACCGGTGGACGATGCCCGTGCCTCGGCGCTGCACACCCTCGACGTGTGGGACAGCCAGCTCGCCCGGTTCGGCGCCCAGCTCCTGCAGGGTCGGCTGCGGCTGCTCGCCGACCTGCGCCCGCACCTCGCGGAGGCGTATGCGTCAGTCAGTGCCGGCCCGGCGGAGGCGCGCGTCGCCTACCGCTCCAGCCTGCGCGAGACCGCGGCGGCTCCACTCGCCGAAGGCGACGTCCCCGACGCCGACCTGCTCGAGAAGGAGCTGCTCGCCACCCTCGCCGAGGTCCGCGACCAGGAGATCGAACGCGGCGTCTGCCTCGTCGGCCCGCACCGCGACGACCTGCACCTCACTCTCGGCGACCTGCCGGCCAAGGGGTATGCCAGTCACGGCGAGTCCTGGTCGTTCGCGCTGGGACTGAAGCTGGCCGCATACCAGCTGCTCCGGGCCGACCTCGGTGAGGACCCGGTCCTCGTCCTCGACGACGTCTTCGCAGAGCTGGACACCGGCCGCCGCGACCGGCTCGCCCAGCTGGTCGAGGACTGCGAGCAGGTGCTCATCACCGCGGCGGTGGGCGCCGATGTGCCGGCGGTCCTCCAGGAACGGGGCACGACGTACGCCGTGGCGCTGGGTGAGGTCACCCGTGTCGCCTGACGACGCTGTCGACTCACCAGACCCACCGGACCGGCCGGTCCCGTCGGAGCCCGAGGACGAGGACGCCGCGGCCGCGGAAGCCGCCGCTCTGGCGCTCGCCCGAGCCCGAAAAGCCGCGGCGGACAAGGGACTTCGGCCCGGACTGAAGCCGATGCGGCGCCGGCGCCGCGCCGATCAGCCGGCCGGAACCCCGAGCGGAAGCGGCCCGGACGCCCGTGACCCCCTGCTGCTCGGCGAGCAGCTGGAGAAGTTCGTCTCCGACCGCGGCTGGCAGGTCGACGTCGCGGTCGGGTCGGTGATCGGGCGCTGGCCGCAGATCGTCGGCCCCGACGTCGCGGAGCACGTCCAGCCGGTGTCGTTCGAGAACGGGGTGCTCACTCTTCGGGCGGTGTCGACCGCGTGGGCCACCCAGATGCGGCTGCTCGCCTCGGTCCTCCTCGGCCGGCTCGAGCAGGAGGTCGGCGCCGGTACGGTCACCGAGATCGTCGTCACCGGGCCGAGCGCCCCGACCTGGGCCAAGGGCCGGCGGCGTGCGCCCGGCCGCGGCCCGCGCGACACCTACGGCTGAGTTCCTAGACTCGTGCGGTGACGCGCGCCGAGCACCTCGTCTCCGTCGCCGAGCTGGCCCCGACTGTCTCTCGGGTGCGGCTGCTCGACGTGCGGTGGGACCTCGCCGACGCCCCGGGCGAAGGACGGCGTCGGTATGCGGAGGGCCACCTCCCCGGCGCCCGCTTCCTCGACCTCGAGGAGGTGCTCACCGCGCATACCGGCGACCCGCTCGACGGACGGCACCCGCTCCCGGAGGTCGAGGCGCTGGCCGCCGGGCTCGGGGCGCTCGGGGTGTCCGCGGGCGACGACATCGTCGTCTACGACGACCCCGGATCCTTCGCCGCGGAGCGAGCGTGGTGGGTGCTGCGCTGGGTAGGCCTGCCGGCGCGCGTGCTCGACGGCGGCCTACCGGCGTGGGTCGCGGCGGGCCTGGCGCTGGAGTCGGGCGAGCCACCGGCCGCGGTCCCCACGCGGTTGGTCCTCACCCCGGGACAGCGGCCCACGATCGACCCCGACGCGGCGGCTGCCTTTCCGGAGCACGGGGTACTGGTCGACGGTCGCGCCGGCGAGCGCTACCGCGGCGAGGTGGAACCCCTCGACCCGCGTGCCGGCCACATCCCCGGCGCGGTCGAACGTGCCCGCATCCTCGCTCTACGACGACGGGCGGATGCCGTCCGACGACGAGCTGCGCCGACGGCTCGACCCGGCGTTGCCCGCGGTGGGCGACGACGCGCCGGCCGTGGCCGCGTACTGCGGGTCTGGCGTCTCGGCCACCCGCGACATCCTCGCGCTGGCCGTCCTCGGGGTCGACGCTTCGCTCTTCCCGGGCGCCTGGTCGGCGTGGTCCAACGACCCGGCCCGACCCGCCGCCCTGGGCCCCGAACCCCGCCCGGACGGCCGAGGCGAAACCTTGGACAAGAGTCCCTGACTGTCCACAGGTCCTGTGGACACGGATGGGGACAGGGCCTCGGTTCGGCGGATGATGGCCGAGGCGGAAAACGCCCCGAGAAGGCCGTGACGGGCCAGGGGACGACCCCCGACACCCGATGACCGGTTCTTTACCCGGAAAACGGCCGTTGCGGGGCTCCTGAGGCCGGTTTCTCGGAGGTGGACCTGTAGAATGAAGAGTCAAAGGCGGCCAGCCGTCGCTCGCACGTCCTCGCGGACGTGAGGGGCGTCCGGCAGGCCGCTCGTCATGAACAGCACACCGCGCTCTCACGGGCGGCGGTGGACAAAGGAGCACCGTGTCCGACGCCGACGAGACCAGGGCCACCCCAGCCGACATCGCTCCGACGGCCCCGACCGCACCGGTGAACGACCCGTCCGAATCCCCGGCTTACGACGCCTCGGCGATCCAGGTCCTCGAGGGACTGGAAGCGGTCCGCAAGCGCCCCGGCATGTACATCGGGTCCACCGGTGAGCGCGGCCTGCACCACCTGGTCTGGGAGATCGTCGACAACTCCGTCGACGAGGCCCTGGCCGGCCACGCCGACCGCATCGACGTGACCATCCGCGCCGACGGGGGCGTCACCGTCGTCGACAACGGCCGCGGCATCCCCACCGGCAAGCGCAACGGCGAAGAGGCCTCAGCGGTCGAGCTGGTGCTCACCCAGCTGCACGCCGGCGGAAAGTTCGGCGGCGGCGGCTACAAGGTGTCCGGCGGTCTCCACGGCGTCGGCTCCTCCGTCGTCAACGCGCTGTCGACCCGGCTCGACGTCGAGGTCCGCCAGCTGGGCCACGTCTTCCGGATGACCTTCGACGAGGGCGTGCCGCGCGCTCCCCTGTCGCGCGACGAGGCGCTTGACGACCCGGAGCAGACCGGCACCACGGTCACGTTCTGGCCCAACGCCACCATCTTCGAGAGCGTCGACTTCGACTTCGAGATCATCCGGTCCCGGTTCCAGCAGACGGCCTTCCTCAACAAGGGCCTGACGATCACCCTGCTCGACGAGCGGCCCGAGCCGAGCGCCGACGACGAGGACGACATCGACCTCGACAACGCCGACGCCGAGGTCGACGTCGAGACCGTCACGGTCGACGCGAGCAGGCCGGCGGCGCCGAGCAAGAAGGCCAAGCGGGTCTCCTACCGCTACGACGACGGCCTGGTCGACTACGTCAAGCACCTCGTCGCCTCCAAGCGCGCCGAACCGATCAACCCCGACATCATCTCGATCGAGGTCGAGGACAAGGACCGCGCCCTCGCGCTCGAGCTGGCGATGCAGTGGACCAACGGCTACACCGAGTCGGTCCACACCTACGCCAACACCGTCAACACCCACGAGGGCGGCACCCACGAGGAGGGCTTCCGCGCCGCGATGACCAAGCTGGTCAACGACTTCGCGCGCAAGAACAACATCCTCAAGGAGAAGGAGGAGAACCTCACCGGCGACGACGTCCGCGAGGGTCTCGTCGCAGTCATCTCCGTCAAGCTCGGCGAGCCGCAGTTCGAGGGCCAGACCAAGACCAAGCTCGGCAACTCCGAGGTCAAGGGCTTCGTCCAGCGGGCCATGACCGACGCGTTCGGTCACTGGCTCGAGGCTCACCCGCGTGAGGGCCGCGACATCATCCAGAAGGCGATCCAGGCCGCCGCTGCCCGGATCGCGGCCCGCAAGGCGCGTGAGTCAACCCGTCGCAAGGGGCTTCTGGACGGCGTCGGCCTGCCCGGCAAGCTCAAGGACTGCCAGAGCAAGGACCCCTCGATCTCCGAGGTGTTCATCGTCGAGGGCGACTCCGCCGGCGGCTCGGCCGTGCAGGGCCGCAACCCGCATACCCAGGCGATCCTCCCGATCCGCGGCAAGATCCTCAACGTCGAGAAGGCCCGGATCGACCGCATCCTCGCCAACAACGAGGTCCAGGCGCTGATCACCGCCTTCGGCACCGGCATCGGCGAGGACTTCGACCTGGCCAAGGCGAGGTACCACAAGATCGTCCTGATGGCCGACGCCGACGTCGACGGCATGCACATCCGGACCCTGCTGCTGACGCTGCTGTTCCGGTTCATGCGGCCGCTCATCGAGGCCGGCTACGTCTACCTCGCCCAGCCACCGCTTTACAAGCTCAAGTGGAGCAACGCCCCCCACGAGTTCGCCTACTCCGACCGCGAGCGCGACGGGATGATCGCGGCCGGCAAGGAGCAGCGCGGCTGGCGGCTCCCTAAGGACAACCCGATCCAGCGCTACAAGGGTCTCGGCGAGATGAACTACCACGAGCTGTGGGAGACCACCATGGATCCCGACACCCGCACGCTGCTCCAGGTCACACTCGCCGACGCTGCTGCTGCGGATGAGATCTTCGCGATTCTCATGGGGGAGGACGTCGAGTCGCGACGGGGGTTCATCCAGCGCAACGCCCGCGACGTGCGGTTCCTCGACATCTAGTGATGCCTTCTCGTATGCGTGCGTCTCACACTTCCCTGGCTCCCACCTCCCCTGTCACCCCCGGCTCACCTTTGGCGGCCGGGCGGTGACTCTCGCGCAGCAGACCATCCGCGGCCTCCCGTATGGGCGCCTCTCACCTTCCTTTCTCACGGACGGCCGCTTCCCGCCAGGCCCGCCATGCTGCGCGAGAGCCACCGCCCGTCCTCTCGTCCCTCACCCCCGCCCTTTGGGCGCCTTTCCGACACCGTTGCATCCACCTCTGACAAGGACATCTCGTGAGCGAGCAGCCGCCGATCGACGGCCCTGACGATGTGAACGACACCCCGGACGCGACTGACGCTGAGGTTCTGGAGGCGACCGACGAGGTCGACGAGGAGGTCGTGGAGGAGCTGGGGACCACTCGCGCCGCCGTCTACTGGGGGGGATCGGGTCGAGCCGATCGACCTGAACACCGAGATGCAGCGGTCGTACATCGACTACGCGATGGCGGTCATCGTGAGCCGGGCGTTGCCGGATGTGCGGGATGGCTTGAAGCCGGTGCATCGGCGCGTTATCTATGGGATGTACGACGGCGGGTATCGGCCGGACCGTGGGTACAACAAGTGCTCGCGCGTCGTGGGCGACGTCATGGGGCAGTACCACCCGCACGGCGACACGGCGATCTACGACGCGTTGGTGCGTCTGGTGCAGCCGTGGTCACTGCGCTATCCGTTGATCGACGGGCAGGGGAACTTCGGGTCGCGCGGGAACGACGGCGCGGCCGCGATGCGGTACACCGAGTGCCGGATGGCGCCGCTGTCGATGGAGCTGGTGCGCGACATCGACCAGGACACCGTCGACTTCAAGGACAACTACGACGGCCGGAGCCGGGAGCCGGTCGTGCTGCCGGCGCGGTTCCCGAACCTGCTGGTCAACGGGTCGGCCGGCATCGCCGTCGGCATGGCGACCCAGATCCCGCCGCACAACCTGCGCGAGGTGGCCGCCGGGGCGGAGTGGTACCTGCAGCACCCCGAGGCCAAGCGCGAGGAGCTCCTCGAGGCCCTGATGGGCATCATCCAGGGCCCGGACTTCCCCACCGCGGGCCTGATCATGGGCCGCAAGGGGATCGAGGACGCATACCGGACCGGCCGTGGGTCGATCATCATGCGGGCCGTCGTCGAGGTCGAGGAGATCCAGGGACGGCAGTGCCTCGTCGTCACCGAGCTGCCGTACCAGGTCAACCCCGACATGCTCGCGCAGAAGATCGCCGAGCTGGTCCGCGAGGGTCGCGTCGCGGGAATCGCCGACATCCGCGACGAGACGTCCGGGCGCAACGGCCAGCGGCTGGTGGTCGTCCTCAAGCGGGACGCCGTCGCGAAGGTCGTGCTCAACAACCTCTACAAGCACACCCAGCTGCAGACGACGTTCGGCGCGAACATGCTCGCGCTGGTCGACGAGGTGCCGCGGACGCTGCCGCTGGACGGGTTCATCCGGCACTGGGTGGACCACCAGATGGAGGTCATCGAGCGGAGGACGCAGTACCGGCTGCGGCAGGCCGAAGAGCGGATCCACATCCTGCGCGGGTACCTCAAGGCGCTGGACGCGCTGGACGACGTCATCGCGCTGATCCGGGCGTCGCAGACCGTCGAGGTGGCGCGGGACGGACTCATGGAGCTCCTCGACATCGACGAGGTCCAGGCGATGGCGATCCTCAACATGCAGCTGCGCCGGCTGGCCGCGCTGGAGCGGCAGAAGATCCTCGAGGACCACGACGAGCTGCAGAGCCAGATCGACGACTTCCGCGACATCCTGGCCAAGCCTCAGCGGCAGCGCGACATCGTGTCGAGCGAGCTGGCCGAGATCGTCGAGAAGTACGGCGACGAGCGGCGCACCTCGATCGAGCGCGCCGAGGGCGACATGACCAACGAGGACCTCATCCCCGTCGAGGACGTCGTCGTGACCATCACCCGCGGTGGGTACGCGAAGCGGACCCGCGTCGACGCATACCGGAGCCAGCGCCGCGGCGGCAAGGGTGTGCGCGGTGCACAGCTGCGCGGCGAGGACGTCGTCGAGCACTTCTTCACGACGACCACGCACCACTGGCTGCTGTTCTTCACCAACCTGGGCCGGGTCTACCGCGCCAAGGCGTACGAGCTGCCCGAGCAGTCGCGCGACGCCAAGGGGCAGCACGTGGCAAACCTCATGGCGTTCCAGCCGGGTGAGGAGATCGCGCAGGTGCTGGCGATCGAGAACTACGAGACGTCGCCCTACCTGGTGCTGGCCACGCGCGGCGGGCTGGTCAAGAAGACCAAGCTCTCGGAGTACGACTCGCCGCGCACCGGCGGGCTCATCGCGGTGAACCTGCGCGAGGGCGACGAGCTGGTCGGGGCCGGTCTCGCGTCCTCGGTCGACGACCTCATCCTCGTGTCGCGCAAGGGCCAGTCGGTGCGGTTCCACGCCAACGACGACGCGCTGCGGCCGATGGGCCGGGCGACGTCCGGTGTGGTCGGGATGAAGTTCCGCGACGGCGACGTGCTGCTGTCGATCTCCGTGGTCGAGCACGGCGAGGACCCCGACGTGTTCGTCGTGTTCGAGAACGGCCTGGCCAAGCGGTCGCCGGCGTCGGACTACCCGGTCAAGGGCCGGGCGACGCTGGGGGTACGCGTGGCGCAGGTCTCCGAGCGCGGCGGCGACCTCGTCGGTGCCCTGACCGTCGACGAGGACGACGAGGTCATGGTCGTCATGGAGAAGGGCAAGATCGTCCGCTCCCGGGTCGACGAGGTCCGGCGCACGGGCCGCAACACCCAGGGGGTGCGGTTCGCCGCCCCGGATACCGGCGACTCGATCGTCGCGGTGGCCCGGAACGCCGAGCGGGCGGTCGAGGCGGAGCTGGAGAACGTCTCAGACGGTGGCGCGGATTCGTCGGGTGCGGGGGAGGATGCCGTACCGTCTAGTGAGACGAACCAGTCGCCGGACGCAGACGGAGGCCAGCAGTGAGCTCGACAGGTCAGGGTGGAACCCCTGGGACTGCCGTGGGTGGGTCCGCCGGACCGTCCAGTAATCCGACCCGGTCGGGTATGCCCGCCGGCTCCACCAACGGTGCCGCTCCCAACGCTGCCCCTGACCTCGTCCGCTCCGACCGCACCGACTCCGACGGTCCGCCCGCCGGGGCCTGGCGCTCCGGGCACGGCTCAGCCGTACCGGCCGGGCGTGGCTCCCAGCGGAGCCGGCGCGTCCGGCGCTGCAGTAGGAGCGGCCGCCGCGGCCGGTGCCGCGACGGCGACCCGATCGGCACCGTCGTCGCGAGCCGAGGCGTCGGGGCGGGTTCGCGGTACCGGCGCCAGCGTCCGCAGCAGCGGGTCGGCCAGGGCCAGCCGCCTCGTCAGGGCGCACCGCGGCGCGTGACCACGCGCCGCGTCAAGCTCGCGATCGCGCGCGTCGACCCGTGGTCCGTGATGAAGATGTCGTTCCTCCTCGCGGTGGCCGCGGGGATCGCCGGCGTCGTGCTCACGGCGGTGCTGTGGCTGATCCTGTCCGGGATGGGCGTCTTCGCCGACATCGACCGGGTGGTCGGCGAGATCCAGCCGTCCACGACGACGACGTTCACGCTGATGAACTACATCGGGTTCGGCCGCGTGGTGTCGCTGAGCATCGTCCTCGGCGTCATCGACATCATCCTCATGACCGCGCTGGCGACGCTGGCGGCGTTCCTCTACAACATCTGCTCGGCGCTCGTCGGTGGCATCCAGCTCACGCTGACCGACGACTGACGCCGCTGCACACCCGCGTTTTGTTCGGGCTGGCCCGTCTGGGATAGCCTGTCGCGGCGCGGTTGGGGCCTATAGCTCAGACGGTTAGAGCGCTTCCCTGATAAGGAAGAGGTCAGAGGTTCAAGTCCTCTTAGGCCCACCACCACGTGTCGTCCGAAGGAGACCCCCGTGTTCAAGAAGCTGCTCGTCGTGGCCATCGTCGCCGCCGGCGCCATCGTGGTCCAGAAGAAGGTCCGCGACCAGCGCGCGGAGCAGGAGCTGTGGGCCGAGGCGACCGACGACGTCCGCTCCGCGCCGCCGAAGCCGGCCTCCGCGAGCTGACGCCCTGGCCGGCCACGCGGCTGGCAACCAGGGGCCATGGCGCAATTGGTAGCGCACCTGCTTTGCAAGCAGGGGGTTAGGGGTTCGAGTCCCCTTGGCTCCACCGCAAGTAGTGGCTCATGCCGCTCGCCGAGAAGGGCCTCGTCACGTCCTCCATCGCCCCGAGGATGCAGGGCGGGCGGGCCGAACAAGTTGCCACCACGACTGCATCGGCACTGCAGCTCAGCCAATCACGCTGGCCGTCACGAAATCGGCAGCGGGCATGGGGCTCCGGAGACGCCAAGTGATCGAGATCGGTCGCTCACCACGGTGTTCGACGTAATCGGCCTCCCCCAAAAACACGTAAGGAGCACCAGTCCCGAAGGCCGACGCCTTCTGCTGCCTTGCGAAGAGTAGGACGTGAGTCCCCGCCTGGCGGTGGTTGAGATATCGCTGGCCGGTTGGGGAGGCCACGGTTGTGCCCGACTGAGACTCCCAGTGGAACAGCTCCGGGCTCAGAGCGTAGTCCTGGTACATCGTGGTTGGTGAGTAGTCGGCCTCGGACTTGTGGAGGGTCACGAAGAAGGCATCGGAGTTTGCATTCGGCGAGAACAGCACTCCCTCGCGGAGGCTGTTTGGCTTCCGACCCTCGATGGACACGTAGTCCAAGCCCGCAACAATCTCCTCGCGTGTGTACCTGGCATGGACCTTTAGCGGCCGCGTGCTGAGTTGGCCGTCGAGGCGGGTCGTGACTCGCGCGGCGGACCCCAGGCCGATGCGGACCACCGCCCGCAAGTCCTGACGCACCGCCCGTTCGTTGCGCAGGGCGTTTAGGCCGGCCGAATACGACTCGAAGCGACCCCCGTCAGGCCACAAAGAGAAGAAGAGCATCCGCGCGTATGCCTGAAGGGTGGCGTCGGCCTCTTCATACTTGGGTGCGTCGTCGTTGAGCATTCTCAGGTAGGCCGCTGCACGGTCGGGGTCGTCAACGTGACAAAGGGTGCGGACCCGCTTGAGGAGCGGCGCTTCGTAGGTACTGCCGGTGGCCACCTCCAGACCTGCATCACGACGGAGACGTGTCCAGGAGCGATCCCCCCGCACCACGTCTGCCAATTCCACGCCGGACTCGGCGAGGAACGTGTTGAGGTCACCCGTGGGATGCGCGCGAAGCTCAGCCGTTATGCCTGACCACCGCGACGTGACCTGACTCCGGATGTTCTCCAGCACCAACTCTTGGCTTCGCCGGTCCAGCACGATTTGTGTTCCTGGCGGGAGGAACGGGAAGTCGTGTGTGATGTCTCGAACTAGCGCCGTTCGCGTGCCGCCCGTCATGGCCCGGAACCGTTGGTCGAATCGGAACTCCTTGCGGTGGTGGCCTACGAAGTCCAGAGCAGTGAGTACGGGCTTGTCGGCGGCACGACGCAGGCCGCGACCAAGCTGCTGGAGAAAGACCGTAGAGCTCTCGGTCGGTCGCAGGAAGAGAACCGTGTTGATGGCCGGCACGTCGACACCCTCGTTGAACACGTCGACGGCGAACACCGCCTGGATGACTCCATCTCGCAGGTCGCGCACTGCAGCATCGCGGTCGACCGTCGCGGTATCTCCGAGAACAGTTGCCGCCCGGATCCCTGCCTCATTGAAAACCCGAGTCATGTAGAGCGCGTGGTCGCGTGAGACACAGAACGCGAGCGCCTTCATCGACCTCAGGTCACCGACCTTGTCTCGGACCGCCTTGAGCACGATAAGAGCTCGAGCATCGTTGCCGGTCAGGAGATTCGACAGTTCGCGTGAGTCGTAAGCGCCTGCCTTCCAGTCGATGCGGGTCAGGTCTATGCCGTCGGCAACGGCGAAGTAGTGGAACGGAGTCAGGAGGTCAGCCTTCAGGGCATCCCACAAGCGGAGCTCAGCTGCTGTGTGTCCGGCGAAGAACGAGCGCACGTCGAGACCATCGCCTCGTTCCGGCGTCGCGGTTAGACCGAGGAGCTCGCGCGGCTGAAGGTGGTCGAGTAGCCGTCGGTATGTCCTCGCCTCCGCGTGATGGAACTCGTCGATGACTACGACGTCGTAGGCATCCGCCGGGATGTTCGTAATGCCGTAGGACGAGAGTGACTGAACGGAGGCGAACACGTGGTCCCAGCGGTCGGGGCGGTGACCGTCGACGTAGAGCTCACCGAATTCAGCGTTGCCCAGCACCTCGCGGTACGTCCGTAGAGACTGCTGGAGGATCTCGCGCCGGTGAGCGATGAACAGCAGTCGCGGGAGGCTCGTGGCTCCCTCCGCAAGACGGCGATAATCCAGCGCCGCAATGACCGTCTTGCCAGTTCCGGTCGCCGACACCACCAGATTGCGGTGACGGTCATGAACCAGGCGCTCCACATCGAGCTCGTCAAGCATCTCCTGCTGGTAGGCGTAGGGACGAACCTCGAGGCCTGAGAGAGTCAGAGTGACTCGATCGTGAGTTCTCTTGCCGGAGGCCTCAGCGAGGGCATCGTCGAGGCGGTCGCGGTCTCTGTCGGGGTCGTAGCTTTCGAAGGTGGTGTCGTTCCAGTAACTATCGAAGGTCGCCCGAAACTTCTGAAGAAGTGGCGGAGTCGAGACGGCAGAGAGTCGGACGTTCCATTCCACTCCATCCAGCATTGCTGCGCGCGAGAGGTTGCTGGATCCCACATAGGCCGTGTCGAAACCGGTGTTGCGCCGGAACAGCCAGGCCTTCGCATGTAACCGCGTTCGATGGGAATCGAATTGCACCCTGACCTCAGCGCCCAGGTCCCTGACCAGGCGATCTAAGGCGGCACCTTCAGTGGCACCCATGTAGGTCGTCGTGATGACCCGCAAGGGGACCCCGCGCTCGCGCAGTGTCATCAGTCGATCTTCGAAGAGGCGAAGGCCATACCACTTGACGAACGCCATGATCACGTCGACGCGGTCGGCGCTGGTCAGTTCGGCCCTGATCTCATGACCCAGACCAGGCTCGCCCGGGGCGTTGGTCAGGAGGGCGGCGTCTGAGAGCGGTGTAGAAGGACGCTCTCTGAGCACGCGGAGGTGGCCGGGTTGGGACGGCATAGCAATAGCCAAGAGCTGACGCGCCGTTGGCAACGAATCATCAGAAGCGCCAAGCGCCCTGATCAGTTCGTTGACAACTGCCAGTCGTCGCTCCGCGTTCTTCTCTTCGCGCAGCGCCCGGAGGGTGACATCACGTATGTGCCTGGCAAGAACATCCGGCTCGTCGGCCTCGTCTATGGCTCCGCGGTGAACATCAAGGTTTGCGACAGCAGCGATGCGCTTTTCCAACGCGTGGGTGATCAAGCTTTCGTACAAGCCCTCGAGAAGGCTGCCATCCTCGTTGCTCACCCGAGGCAGCCTGCCAGGGCAGACGCACATAGCCAGTCAAAACGCGGCGTGGACCGGAGAATGAGGGGCCGCGGCTGGCACCTGAGCGCCGCTCGCGGAGGTTGGTTCGGTGACCTAGGCCTAGGGTCGAGGTATGGACGTTTCGCAGCTCAAGGCTGCTCAGGACTCCCTCGTTGCCGCATTGCGATGGGCCGAAGAGGACCAGTGGACCGAAGCCACACCGTGTCCGGATTGGGACGTCCGCGCACTCGTGAACCACCTGATCACGGGCAACGAGCGCTTCGTCGTCCGGCTGGCCGGCGAGCAGCCTGGGCCGCCTGCCGACCGTAGCGACGCCTCGACCAAGGACCTGGTCGACTCCTATGACGCCAGCAATGTCGAGGTCCTCGAGGCCTTCCAGCAGCCGGCCGCCATGCAGCGCGTCTCTCAGTGGCCCATCGGCCCCCTCCAAGGTAACGACGCCCTCGGCCTCAAGATCACCGAGACACTCGTCCACGGCTGGGACATTCAGCAGGCCCTCGGGACCACCATCGACTTCGACCCGGCCACCATCGCCGAGGCGCACGCCTGGAGCGGACCGATGCTCGCCCGCATCCCGGAAGGCCGCAACCCGTTCGGCACGCCGCAGGAAGCGCCCCCGGACGCCCCACCCCTCGACCGGCTCGCGGCCCTGCTCGGCCGCAAGGTCGTCAGCTGATCGCGACGACCGACTGAACCTCTATCGTCGCCACGTCGCAGGCGGAGGGGATCTCCGGGTGCGGCATCGCGACGACCTGCACGCGGGCGTGCGCGAGCGCTGAGGCGGCCAACGGGCCGACCAGTTCCACGACACCACCCACGTCGTCAGCAGGATGCACCCGCTCGGCGCGTGCCTCGCGGCGCTACCGGGCTAGGGTCCGACACATGGTGTCGTTGTAGGGGCGGGGGCCGGGCTGTGAAGTTCCGCTATATGAGACGGTGGACTTGGTAAAGACTTTACGAACAGCAGAACGCCCGGACCTTCTGGTCCGGGCGTTCTGCCGTTGTTTGTCTCTAGTCGCGTATGCGGCTCAGGTCGCGTCGTCGACCTGGGACTTGGCCCGCGACGCGCCCTTGGTCATGTCGGCCTCGACGTCGGCAGCGGCACCCGCGACGTCCGCCGCGACGTCCTTGCTCGTCTCCGAGGTGGTGTCCGCGACGTCACCGAGGACGTCGACGGTCTCCGCGCCGGTGTCCTTGGCGGCCTCGGCCGCCTTGGAGGCGGCGGTGCTGGTCCGGCGGGTAGCGGTCTTGGCCTTTTCGGCGGCGCCCCCGGCGGTCTCCTTGGCCTTCTCCGTCGCGTCGCCCGCCACGTCCTTGGCCTTGTCGGCGACCTCGCCGGCCTTGTGCGCGGCGGTCTCGGCGACGTCGGACACCTTGTGGGCCGCCGTGCCGGCCGCTGCCGCCACGCCGTCCTTGGCCTCGGACACGCGGTCGGCGAAGGTCTTGGCCGGCGGGGTGTACGAGGTCGACGGGGTCGCCCACGGGTCGTCCTTGGGCTTGCGGTTCGCCAGGACGACGACGACGGCGCCGACCGCCGCGACGATGCCGAGCCCGATGAGGATCTTGCCGCCCCTCGGCTGCTTGGCGACCTTGTCGCCCTTGAGAACCGCTACGGCGTCGGGCGTCCGCTCGGACACCTCGACGACCTGGTCCTTGGCCGCCACCGTGGCGCCGGCGAGGGCGGCGATTGCCGCGGAGATCCGCGGGATCCACGCGCTGACGATCACATCGTGCGCCTTGTCGACCTGCGGTTCGAGACCCTCGACCGCGCGCTGCACCCGCGGAGCCGCCGTGTCCACGTACGGCTGCGCGCGCCTGCGGGCCTCCTGCATGTAGGGCTCCAGTCTCTCGAGTGCTTCCTCGTAGGCCTCTGCGGCCCGACCTCGCGCGATCGGTCCGTAGGTCCGAGCCGCCGCGGCGGCCGCCTCGGCGGCGGCCTGCGCCTGCTTCTGCGCCTTGGGGCCGTAGCTCTGTGCCAGGTCGGCCCCCTTGGAACGACCCTTGTCGAGGCTCGACGACGCCTGCTCGCGGACGACGTCGACGTAGTCCCCGACGGTCGGCTGCTTCTTTTTCCCGGACACAGTCCCTCCTGGGTGCGACTGGCGGTACATCTACTCGGCAACTACTGCAATGACCTGCTGGTTCCTGCCGTGCGCGCGGTGGCGCGCTCCCCGGCCCATCCTGCCGTGTTTCGGGTTCGGACACGACACCAGGCCCCCCGCGGCGGTCTGCGCGTCGCGTCGCATACGTGAAAAGCGGGCATCGGTATGCGTGAAAGGATGGCCGCCATGAAGGCAACCCTCCATACGAACCAGGGCGACATCGTCGTCACGCTCTTCCCGAACGAGGCACCGAAGACGGTCGAGAGCTTCGTCGGGCTGGCGACAGGTGAGCGGGAGTACCGCGACGACGCGGGCCGCACGAACCCCACACCGTTCTTCGACGGCTTGATCTTCCACCGCATCATCAGTGGCTTCATGATCCAGGGCGGTGACCCGCTCGGGCGCGGTACGGGTGGCCCCGGCTACGAGTACGACGACGAGATCCACCCGGAGAAGCAGTTCAACAAGCCGTACCTCTTCGCCATGGCCAACGCCGGCAAGCGGATGGGCAAGGGCACCAACGGTTCCCAGTTCTTCATCACCGTCGGCCCGACCCCGCACCTCAACGGCAAGCACACGATCTTCGGCGAGGTCGCCGACGGTCCGAGCCGCGAGGTCGTCGACAAGATCAGCCGCGTGCCCACCGACCGCAACGACAAGCCGCAGAACGACGTCGTCATCGAACGCGTCACGATCGACCGCGAGGACTGACCGGAACCCGGCCCCGGGCGTACCCGTTCTTCCAGCACCATGACCGACCCCACCGCGTACCAAGCACCGGTCGACATCCCGGTATGCCCGCGGCACCCCGACCGCGAGTCGCACGTCCGTTGCCAGCGGTGCGGTCGGCCGGTGTGTCCCGAGTGCCAGCGGCCCGCGGCGGTCGGGATCCAGTGCGTCGACTGCGTCCACCAGGCGGCGAAGACCGTGCCCACGACGCGGACGGTTTTCGGCGGGGCGGTCAACCCGCGCGGCGCCGTCGTGACCTACTCGATCATCGGGATCTGCGTCGCCGTCTACGTCGCCGAGCTGATCAGCCCGGCGGTCGTGCGCAACTTCGCGTTCTACCCGGTCGTCGGGGCGCAGGAGCCGTGGCGGGCGCTGACAGCGGCGTTCCTCCACTCGCCGCAGATGTTCCTGCACGTCGTCTTCAACATGCTGGTCCTCTGGCAGATCGGGCCGTACCTGGAGGGACTGCTCGGGCGGCTGCGGTTCCTCGTGATGTACCTCGTCTGCGCCGTCGGCGGGTCGGCGGGGTTCTTGCTGCTCGCGTCGCCGCCGACGGCCGCTGACCCGATCGGGTCCTGGTTCACCGCGGTGGTCGGGGCCTCGGGGGCGGTGTTCGGGCTGTTCGCCGCGCTGCTCGTGCTCAACCGGCATCTTGGCCGGTCGACGGCGGGGATCGGCATCATGATCCTCATCAACGCGGCGATCGGGTTCTTCTACCCGGGCATCGCGTGGCAGGCCCACCTCGGCGGGTTCGTCACCGGTCTGGCCTGCGCGGGCATCGTCGCGCTGCTGAACAAGCAGCACCTGCGGCGGTACGCCGTCCTCGGCATGCTCGGGGTGCTGGTCGTGGTGATCGCCGCCATGGCCGCCAAGTACGCCATGGTCCCGCCCCTGCTCGTTCGCTGACTGTCTTACACCGGTGTCATTCGTCCCCAGGGTGGGGACAACCCTGGGGATAACTTCGTCATGGGGTTCCGCGTGGGTCGAGGCTCGTCTGCATGCTGTCGACTCCTCCGGCCCGCATAATCGGAGCGCCACCGACGCCCACCTCGCGCGAGCTGCTCGAACTCGTCGCCGGCGAACAGCGCGGGTTGCTGACGCGGCGCCAGTGTGTGACCGCGGGGATGAGCGACAAGGCGATCCGCTGGCGCCTGGACCGAGGCTGGTGGGTGCTGATCCATCACGGTGTCTACTCGACGCAGCCCGGACGCGACGACTGGCATACGCGAGCGCTTGCTGCCCAGCTGGCGGTTCCCGACTCGGCCTGGTCACACCGCACCGCCGCGTACGTCCATGGCCTACTCCGCGACGCACCCTCAACGATCGAGCTCGTCGTCGACGCCGAGCGACGGGTCGGCGCTCCGACCGGAGCCCGACTGAGACGGCGTGTCTCTGTCAACCGCGCCGTCGACGATCTGCACTGGCCCTGGCGGACCACCGCCGCCGAGACCATCCTCGACGTCTCCGAGTCCGGCAGTGCGGATGAGCTCTTCGCCCTGTTGGGCCGAGCGTTCCAGCGCCAACGGGCCTCGGAGGCCGAGATCCGTTCGGCGTTGCAGGCGCGCCGAGCCCATCGCTGGAGGAAGCTGTTGGACCTGGTCATGGACGACGTTGTCGACGGCGCTGAGAGCGCGATGGAGGTGCGCTACGTCCGCGACGTCGAGCGGCCGCACGGACTTCCCGAGGGCGGGCGGCAGCTTCCGTCACCCGGCGCGACGAGCCGCCGACACGACATTGGGTACGTAGCCCAACGCGTGCTGGTCGAGCTCGACGGACGGCTCGGGCACGAAGCCCACGAGGACCGGATCCGCGACGGCGTCCGCGACCGGCGGGGAGCGACGGTGGGCTGGCTGACCCTCCGAGCGTTCTGGAAAGACGTGGTGATCACGCCATGCGAGCTGGCCCTCGACGTGGGGGCGGTGCTGGCCACTCGCGGCTGGACCGGTCGGTTGCGCCGGTGTCGGCGGGCAACGTGCTCCGTCGGGGCCTGAGACGCCCTCATCCGGAGCCAAATTGCCGCGATCAGGGCAATTTTGCTCCGTGCGAGCGCATCTCAACCGGTACAGCGGGCGTGCGGCGTCAGCGCCAGCGCATCGCCATCCCGAAGCCGGCCAGCAGGAGCACGAACCCGGCCACGAGGTTCCCGTAGCCGAACGCCGCGATCGGCCAGGAGCCCTGCGACACGTAGAAGACGACGATCCACGCGAGCCCGAGGAGCAGCAGCGTGACGAAGACCGGCGCGTACCACTCCGGGTTGGGCGCCTGCTTCTTGCGACGCTGCTGCGGGGTGTAGTGGCCGGACCGGCTGTCGCGGCCCTTCGACTCGGGCACGGTGGAACTCCTAGCTGCTGGGAACTCGTGAGCTGGCTCGAGAGGTTGGTTCGAGAGAGCGGCGTCTGATCTAGCGTAGTTGCACACCACCGCAGGTCACGCCAGTCGAGAGAGGAAGGGTATGCCCGAGGGCCGCACCCGACCGACCGCCTGGTCGCTCGTCGTCCCCGTCGTCGCCGGGCTGGCCGGTGTCCTCTTCGCGACGAGCTACGCCACGGCCCAGGGCACCGAGCTGCGCACCGCGGGCCGTGACCTGCCCGGACTCATCGTCGACCAGAACCGCGACGTGGCCGCCAAGGCCGAACAGGTCCGCCAGCTGCAGTCCGAGGTCGACCAGCTCGCGGCCGTCGCCGCTCCGGGGGACGCCCGGGTGAAGGACATCCGCGACCAGGCCGACGCCCTCGCTCCCCTCGTCGGGACCCAGGCCGTGCGCGGCCCGGTCATCACCGTCTCCCTCGACGACGCGCACCGCAGCGCCGCCAGCCTCCCCAAGCCCTACGGACCGGACGACATCGTCGTCCACCAGCAGGACGTCCAGGGCGTCGTCAACGCCCTCTGGGCCGCCGGCGCCGAGGCGATGATGATCCAGGACCAGCGCATCATCGCCACCTCCGCCGTGCAGTGCGTCGGCAACACTCTGCTGCTCCAGGGACGCGTCTACTCACCGCCATACGTCATCAAGGCGATCGGTGACACCAACCGGCTCAAGACGGCGCTCGATCTCGATCCCCAGGTCCGCATCTACCGCGAGTGGGTCGACGCCGTCGGCCTGGGCTACGAGGTCGCGACCAGCGAGTCCGGCGAGTTCCCCGCGTACACCGGATCCATCGACCTCGACCGCGTCACCGGCGGCTGAGACCGGTCCGTGAGAGCGATCCGCTCGGTCGTCGGCGTCGTCGGCGAGCTGGCGATCACCGCCGGGGTGGTCCTGCTGCTCTTCGTCGTCTGGCAGCTCGGCTTCGTGGGGATCACCGCCAACCGCGCCCAGGCCGCGACCGTCGACTCGCTCGAGCGCCGGTTCGCCGGCACCCAGCCGACCTCGCCGCCCGCCACGGGTGCCACCGCCCCCGCACAGTCCGTCACCAGTGCGCCGACCCCCAACCCCACGTCGCCTGCCACCACGAGCCAACCACCGCCCGCCGGCGACGCCTTCGCGATCCTTCGCATCCCCAGGCTCGGCGCGGGGTGGGCCAAACCCGTCTACCAGGGCGTCGGCGCCACCGTCCTGGCCGACGGCATCGGCCACTACCCCGACACGCAGCTCCCGGGCGCGGTCGGCAACATCGGGCTCGCCGGCCACCGCGCCGGCCACGGCAACCCACTCATCGACATCGACACGATCCGCCCCGGCGACGCGATCGTCGTCGAGACCACCGACGAGTACGCGGTCTACCGGGCGGTCCGCTCCGAGATCGTCCCGCCGAGCGACATCCAGGTCCTGCGCCGGTCCCCGAAAAGCCCGCCGCCACGCCCACCGAGGCGTGGCTGACCCTCACGTCGTGCGAGCCGAAGTACGGCTCCACCAACCGGTTCATCGTCTTCGCCAAGCTCGACCGCACGGTCCCGCGCGCCGAGGGGCCACCCACCGACGCGCTCGCACGGCCCGGAGGGAACGGCTGATGTACGCCGCGCTCTGGCGAGTCCTGCCCGGTGGCCGCCTGGCCAAGACCCTCCAGGCCATCCTCCTCGTGGTGGTCGTCGTCGGCGTCCTCTTCCTCTGGGTCTTCCCGGCCGTGACCCCTCACCTACCCTTTGAGGACGTCACCATCGAGCCCACCGGAGCAGCCCCGTGACCGCACGCATCCTCGTCGTCGACAACTACGACAGCTTCGTGTTCACCATCGTCGGCTACCTCCAGCAGCTCGGCGCCGACTGCGAGGTGGTCCGGAACGACGCCGTCTCGGCGGCGGACGGCGCGGACTTCGACGGCGTCCTCGTCTCACCCGGCCCGGGCACCCCGGAAGAGGCCGGTGTCAGCATGGCGATGATCGAGGCCTGCGGCGAGCGGGCCCAGCCGATGCTCGGGGTATGCCTCGGACACCAGGCGCTCGGGGTGGTCATGGGCGCAACCGTCGGCCGCGCTCCGGAGCTGCTGCACGGCAAAACCTCCCAGGTCCACCACGACGGCACCGGCGTCCTCGACGGGCTGCCGACCCCGTTCACCGCGACGCGCTACCACTCGCTGACCATCGACCCCGCCACCCGGCCGGACACATTGCTGGCCAACGGGCATACCGACACCGGCATCATCATGGCCGTCCGGCACGCGACGCTGCCGCTGCACGGCGTGCAGTTCCACCCGGAGAGCGTCCTGACTGTCGGCGGCCACCGGCTCCTCGCGAACTGGCTGTTGCTCTGCGGTATGCGTGACGCGGTCGACCGCTCGCAGGGCCTCAGCCCGCTGGTCCACGGGCTCGTCACACCCGTAGCCTGACGCGTCCTAGGGCCTCGTCGTCGCTGTCGTCGACGGTGTCGTCGCGGTGGTCGTCGACGTCGGCGGGGTGGTCGGCGGGACGGTGACCGTGACCGTCGTCGTCGACGGCGGGGCGGTGGGTCGCCGCGCGACCTTGATGGTGACAGTGCTCCCGACGTCGACCACGCTCGCGGCGGCCGGGGTCTGGTCGAGGACCGTCCCCTCGATCGCCTTCGCGTCGTCGACCTGCTGGATCTGAGCCTTCAGGCCGGCCTTCTGGAGCGTTTCCTGGGCGACGCCGAAGCCCTGGGTCCGCACGTCCGGTACCTCGACCTGACCGGTGGCGACTCGGAGCGTGATGGGGGTCGAGAACGGCGTCACCGCACTCACCGCCGGGTCGGTGCTGATGACGTTGCCCTTGGGCTGTGCGTTGTCGTTGACCTGCTGGATGGTGCCGACGGTGAACCCCGCCTGCTGCAGCGCCGTGGTCGCGGCGTCCTGGGTGAAGCCGACGACGTTGGGGATGGCCGCGGAGTCCGGGCCGGCGGAGATGTCCAGGGTCACCGCGGAGCCGACGTTGACCTGGGTGTTGGGGGCCGGCTGCTGGTCGATGACCTGGCCCTTGGCGACGGTGCCGCTCGACTTGGTCTGCACCTGCACGGTGAACCCCCGCTGGGTCAGGGCGGTCCGGGCGGCGGTCTCGGTGAAGCCCACGACCGAGGGCATGGCCACCTGCTCGGGACCCTGCCGCGCGAAGAGGGCGATGCCGGTCCAGGTGGTTCCCGCGAGGACGAGCAGCACCGCGAGGGCGATGAGGGCGTACACCCAGCCCGGGCGCTTTCGGGGTGGCGGGCCGTCCGGCTGTTCGGTCGGCGGGGGCTCGTCGAACGGGAGGAGGTCGGGCTGTGATCGCGCGCCGAGCATCTGGGTCGCCTCGTCGCCGGCGAGCGCACCGACGGCCACGCCCACCGCGGCTCCGGCCGCGACGGCCGCCGCACTGATCGGCCGGCCCTCCCGGGCGGCCACGAGGTCGTTCCGGAACTCGGTGGCGCTCTGGTACCGGTTCTCCCGCGGCTTCTCCAGGGCGTGGAGCGTGATCGCGTCGTACGCCGTCGGCACGTCGTGGTTGAAGCTCGACGGCGGCTGCGGTCGCTCGCCCACGTGCTGGTACGCGACCGAGACCGGCGACTCGCCGATGAACGGCGGGCGCCCGGTGAGCAGCTCGAACAGGAGGCATCCGGTCGAGTAGAGGTCGGAGCGCGCGTCGACGGGAAGGCCCTGGGCCTGCTCGGGCGAGAGGTACTGGGCGGTGCCGATCACCGCCTGGGTCTGGGTCATCGTCGCGGACGTGTCGGCGACGGCCCGGGCGATCCCGAAGTCCATGACCTTGATGTCGCGGCCCTGGGTCAGCATGACGTTGGCCGGCTTGATGTCGCGGTGGACGATGCCCATCCGGTGGCTGTAGGCCAGCGCCGCCAGGACCCCTTCGACGATCGTCGCCGCCTCGGACGGCGCGATGACGTTCTCGCGCTGCAGCTTGGCGCGCAGCGTCTCGCCGTCGACGTACTCCATGACGATGTAGGGCAGCGGCACGGTGGCGCCGCCGGACTCGGTCGTTGACTCCTCGCCGGAGTCGTAGATCGCGACGATGTTCGCATGCGCCAGGCCACCGGCGGCCTGGGCCTCGCGCCGGAACCGGTTCAGGAAGTTCGCGTCCCGCGCCAGGTCGGACCGCAGCAGCTTGATGGCCACGGGTCGGCCCAGGCGCGTGTCATGACCGAGGTGGACCTCGGCCATCCCCCCTCGCCCGATCGGCTCGCCGACCTCGTAGCGGCCGCCGAGCAGCTGCGGCACGCTCACACGCCGCCCCGCACCGGGTCAGTCTCCCGAGCCATCGTCACCCTTCGAACTCTGCTTGGGACCCGCCGTTGCGTTGCCGTCCGAGACCGTCAGCGTAATCGGAGTTCCGACGTCCACCTTCCCGGTCGGCTTGATGTCCGTGACGGTGCCGGCGGCCTCCTTGCCCGGCTTGGTCTCCTGCTTGATCTGGTTGTCCTTCCAGCCGGCGCCCTCGAGGAACCCCTTCGCCTCGCCGTAGGACTTGCCGACGAAGTCGTTCTTGTTGATGACGAGCTGGGGTGTCGTCGACGTCGTGCTCTGCGTCGTCGTGGTCGTCCGCGACGGGGTGATCGTCGTCGGCGGCGCGGACGACGAGGTGGCGGTCGACGAGGGCGTCTGGGTCTGGGTCACGGTCGTGACGTTCGACGTCGGGGAGCCGTTGTTGCTGGCGTACGCCCAGGCGAAGAACCCGATGGCAGCCAGCAGCACGATGATCGGGATCCACCAGAGCCCGATCCCGTTGCGCTTCTTCTCCGGCTCCGGTTGTGGCGGGTACGGCTCATACGGAGGGACACCGTCCTCGTAACCCGGGTCGTAGCCGGCCGGCTCGTCAGCGCCGGCGGTGTATGCGGCGGCGCCGACCGCGGCAGCGCCGACCGCGGCAGCGCCGAGCACCTCGGTGCCGGTCGGCGCGTCCATGACCTGGGTGCCGTCGGGGTCGGTGTCCCCGGTGTGGACGACGCTGGTCGCCGGCGGGATCTGCGCGAGGCCGGTGACCGGCATACCCAGTGCGGCCGCGACGGCTGCCGCGGACGTAGGCCGGTCTGCCGGGTCCTTGGCCAGGCTCTGGTCGACGATGCGCCGCAGGTCCGACGGCACCCAGTCCGGCAGCGGCGGCGGCGGGTCGTTGACCTGCGCGAGCGCGGTGGCGACGGCCGACCCCGAGTCGAAGGGCTTGCGGCCGGTGAGCATCTCCTGGGTGATGATGCCGAGCGCGTACAGGTCGCTGGCGCCGGTCGCGCCGCGGCCGAGGGCCTGCTCGGGCGAGAGGTACTGCGGGGTGCCGAGGACCTCGCCGGTCCGCGTATGCGACGCGCCGTCGACCGCCCGGGCGATGCCGAAGTCGGTCAGCTTCACTCGCCCGTCGGGGGTGATGAGGATGTTGGCCGGCTTGACGTCGCGGTGGACGACTCCGGCGGCGTGGGCGGCGGCCAGCGCGAGCGCCGCCTGGCCGACGATGCCCCGGACCTGGTCGGGGTTCATCGGGCCGCGCGCGATCATCTGCGAGAGCGGCTCGCCGTCGACCAGCTCCATGACGAGGTAGGCGGTGCCGTCGTCCTCGCCGTAGTCGTAGACCGTCGCGATGTTCTGGTGCGACATACCGGCGCTGTGGCGCGCCTCGTCGCGAAAGCGCTCGGCGAAGGTCGGGTCCTCGGCGGCGCTGGCCCGCATGACCTTGACCGCGACCTCGCGGCCGAGCACGGAGTCCGTGGCCCGCCAGACGTCACCCATGCCGCCGGCCGCAATGCGGTCGGTCAAGGTGTACCGGCTGCCGAGGGTCATCCCCGCTTCAGGGTTCATGGGTTGAGGTTCCTTGCTGGGCTCAGTGAGGTGAAACTCATTGGTTGAGTACGGCTTCCATGACGGCTTTGGCGATCGGACCGGCGAGCCGCCCACCGGCGGCCTCGTTCCCGGCGTTGCCCCCGTCCTCGACCACGACCGCCACGGCGACCTTGGGGTCGTTCGCCGGAGCGAACGCGGTGAACCAGGCGTGCGGCGGCTTGCCGTTCCCCTGCTCGGCGGTGCCGGTCTTACCGGCCACCTTGACGCCGTTGATGCGGGCCGGAGTTCCGGTGCCCTGGTCGACGACGGCCGTGAGCATCGAGGTCAGGGTGGCCGCTGTCTCCGACGACACCGCCCGCCCGAGCTGTTCCGGCGCCGTGCGGTCGAGGGTCTGCAGGTCGGCGCTGAGGACCTGGCTGATGACGTAGGGCCGCATGACGACCCCGCCGTTGGCGATGCCGGCGCTGACCATGGCCACCTGAAGCGGGGTGACCCGGACGTCGTACTGACCGATCGCGGACTGCGCGGTCTGGGCCCCGTTGATCCCCGTGGGGAACCGGCTGGGCTCCACACGGGTGGGGATCCGGAGCGTCGACCCGAACCCGAACTTCGCGGCCTGGTCACCGAGCGCCTGCGCTCCGACCTGCATCCCGAGGTACCCGAACGCGGTGTTGCAGGAGATCTCCAGCGCCCGCTGCAGCGTGGTCTGGTTGTTTGGGCCGCAGGGCTGGCGGTCGTAGTTCGGCAGTCCGGCCGTCGTCTGGGGCAGCTCCATGACTCCCGGGGCGGGGATCTGGGTGGTGGTGTCGACCTTGCCGTTCTCCAGCGCCGCCGAGGCGGTGACGATCTTGAACACCGAGCCTGGCGGGTAGAGGTTGCCGGCGATGGCGCGGTTGACGAGCGGCTGGTTCGGGTCGGCGTTGAGCTCGTCCCAGGCCTTGACGACGGCGGCCTGGTCGTGGGCGGCCAGCCGGTTCGGGTCGTACTGCGGGTGCGAGATCATCGCCAGGATCGCGCCCGTCTTCGGGTCGAGCGCGACGACGGCACCGCGCTGGTTGCCCAGGCCCTTGTCGGCGGCGTCCTGCGCCTTGGGGTTGACCGTCGTCTGGAGGGTCGCGCCGACCGGCTGCTTCCCGGTGAGGAGGTCGGTGACCCGCGTGTAGAACAGCTGGCTCGACGACCCGGAGAGCAGGTCGTCGGCCGACCCCTCGAGGCCGCCGCCCGCGCCATAGGTGTACGAGAAGTAGCCCGTGACGTGGCTGTAGGGCAGTGGCTGTGGGTAGCTGCGCAGGTACTTGATCTCCTCGTTCGGCGTCGGCTGCGACACGGCGACCGCCTGGTCGCCCACGAGGATCGCGCCACGCTGACGGCTGTAGTTGTCGAGCAGCGTCCGCCGGTTGTCCGGGCGGGCGTTGATCGACGGCGCGAAGATCACCTGGATCAGCGTGGTCGAGATGAACAACGCCGCGAAGAGCAGCGCGACAACGGTTGAGACACGGCGTAGGGGCCCGTTCACGGCATGGCCACCACTTCGGTCGCGTTCTCCGCCGGCTTCTCCTGCTCGGGGAGCGGGTCGTCCGACACCGGCCGGCGGGCCTGGTCGGAGATCCGCAGCAGGATCGCCATCAGCGCCCAGTTGGCCAGCAGCGAGGACCCGCCGAGCGACATGAACGGCGTCGTCAGGCCGGTGAGCGGGATGACCTTGGTGACGCCGCCGATGACGACGAACACCTGGAGCCCGACCGAGAAGGCCAGGCCGAAGGCCAGCAGCTTGCCGAACCCGTCCCGCACCCCGAGCGCGGTGCGCAGACCGCGCTCGACGAACACCGCATACAGGGCCAGCAGGGCCGCGACCCCGAAGAGCCCGAGCTCCTCGCCGAAGCTGGCGAAGATGAAGTCGCTGTTGGAGAAGGCAACCAGCCAGGGCCGTCCCTGACCCAGACCGGTTCCGAACAGGCCACCGGATGCCATGCCCATGATGCCCTTGGCCAGCTGGTCGGACTGCTCCATCGACGCCTGCGAGAAGGGGTCGAGCCACAGCTCGACGCGCTGCTGGACGTGGTCGAAGATCCGGTATGCGAGGTAGGCGCCGGCCGCGAACAGGGCCAGGCCGATGGCGATCCAGCTGACCCGCTCGGTGGCGACGTAGAGCATCGCCACGAAGACGCCGAAGAACAGCAGCGAGGAGCCGAGGTCCTTCTCGAAGATGAGGACGGCCAGGCTGACCAGCCAGGCGATGAGGATGGGGCCGAGGTCGCGGCCGCGCGGGAAGGTGAAGCCGAGGACCTTCCGGCCGGCCAGCGAGAGGACGTCGCGCACCGAGACGAGGTAGCCGGCGAAGAACACGATGAGGGCGATCTTCGCGATCTCACCGGGCTGGAAGCTGAACGGTCCCAACCGGATCCAGATTCGCGAACCGTAGATCGTCGTGCCGATGCCGGGCAGCAGCGGCAGCAGCAGGAGGACGAGACCGACGGCCATCGCCGTGAAGGTGTAGCGCCGCAGTAGCCGGTGGTCGCGCAAGAAGATGAGGACCAGGGCCGCGACCACCACGGACAGCGCCGTCCACACCAGCTGCCGGCCGGCGTCGCTGTCGATGCCGGTGCGGCCGCCGGCGAGGTCCAGCCGATGGATCATCACGAGGCCGAAACCGTTGAGCAGCGTGGCGATCGGGAGAAGCAACGGGTCGGCGTACGCGGCGCGCCAGCGGACGACGACGTGGAAGAGCAGGGCCAGGGCGAGCAGCCCGCCGCCGATGGTCAGCAGCTGCGCCGGAACGGTCTCCCGGACGCCGAGGTCGACGCTCACCCAGGCCAGCAGCGTGATGCCGATGGCGAAGATGGTGAGCAGCAGCTCCACGCCCCGGCGCGTGCGGGGAGTGATCGTCTCGACGGTGGTCCTCACGGCGTCGACCCCGTCGTGAGGCCGGAGTTCGGCAGCGTCGAGGTGTCGGTCGGTGAGATCGGCACGGTAGTTGTGGTCGTCGGCGACGGGAGCACAACCGGGTTCTGGCCGCACGGGATGCCCTGGGCGGCCTGGGCACGACAGTCGGTGGCCGAGGAGCGCAGCGTCTCGACCCGGGTGTGGGCGTCGGCCAGGCTCCCGAGCGGGGTCCCGGCAGTGACGACGTCCTGGACGTAGGCGGGGAGCTGGTTGACCGGGACGTCGGACCGCTCGTAGACGTGCGAGAGAGAGACCGGTCCGATGTTCTGGCTGACGCCCTGCCAGATGGCGACATAGCCCTCCGACGGCTTGACGAAGTACTGGTTCTGGGTCCAGGCGTACGCGGCATACCCGCCGCCGGCGAGGATCAGGGCGAGCGCGAAGGCCAGCACGACGCGGCGGACCCAGATGACCCGCTTGGAGCGCGGCTCGTCGGCGAGTACCGGCCCTTCATCATCGTCGTCCACGGACGGCGCCCGGACCGAACGGGCCAGGCTGGCCGCCTTCTCGGCGGGGCTGATCGGCAGGCCGCGGGTCCGCTTCCCCTCGCGGTCGCGCAGAGACGCGGCGCCGACGATCTGCGGCGAGGTGCTCGGCGCCTCGGACCGCTGCAGGTCGACGACGTCGGCGATGACCACGGTCACGTTGTCGCGGGCGCTGGCCCGGAGGGCGACCTCGATGAGCCGGTCGGCGGCGGCGCTCGGGTTCGGCGCCTCGGTGAGGATCTCCTCGATGATGTCGCGCCGGACGAAGTCGCTGAGACCGTCGGAGCAGAGCAGGTAGCGGTCGCCGGCCCGCAGCTCGCGCATCGACAGGTCGGGTTCGTCGTCGGGTTGCCCGGTCATGACCCGGGTGACGAGGGACCGCTGCGGGTGGTCCTCGGCCTCCTCCGGGCTGATCCGCTGCTCGTCGACCAGCTGCTGGACGAAGGAGTGGTCCTTGGTGATCTGGCTGAGCTTCCCGTCGCGGAGCAGGTACGCCCGGGAGTCGCCGATGTGGGCCATGGCCAGCTTGTTGCCGGTGCGGAGCATGGCGATCGTCGTGCTGCCCATCCCGCGCAGCTTGGGGTCGTCCTCCATGGCGCGGCGCAGGCTGGAGTTGGCCTCACGCACCGACTTCTCCAGGGCCGGCAGCGCCTGCTCGGCCCCGATGCTCTCGCCGTCGAGCGGAGCCAGCTGGCCGACGATCAGCGAGCTGGCGACGTCGCCGGCGGCGTGGCCGCCCATCCCGTCGGCCAGGACGAGAAGGTGCGGACCGGCATACCCGCTGTCCTCGTTGCGGGACTTCGGTCCCAGCCCGAGGTCGGTCCGCGCCGCATAGCGCAGGGCGATGGCCATGGGTTCAGCCCTGCAGTTCCAGCGTGGTGCGCCCGATCCGGATCACCGAGCCGGACTCGACCGGGACGGCGCCGGTGATCTTGACGCCGCCGACCTGGGTGCCGTTGCGCGAGCCCTGGTCCTCGACGAACCAGCCCTCGGCGCGCGGGAAGATTCGCGCGTGCCGGCTCGAGGCGAACTCGTCGTCGAGGACGAGCGTGCACTCGGGACCCCGGCCGATGAGCACGCCCTGGCGGCCGAGCGGGAGCGAGGTGCCGGCCATCTGGCCATCGGTGACCACGAGGGTGACCGGGTCGCGCCGGCGTCGGGGCGGTCGCGCCGGCGGGGCGCTCGCGGGCGCTGCGGCACCGGCGGCCGCCGCGGCGGGAACGGGGGTGCGGGCCGGGCTCGGCGGCGACGCTCGGCGGTCGCGCCAGCCGCGACGCGAGATCCGGGTGCCGTAGATGTCGCGACGCAGCACAGCGGCCAGGGACAGGACGAACACCCAGAGCAGGACGAGGAGGCCGAGACGGATGATCGTGTAGGTCAGCTCGCTCACGTAGGCGTCACCGCTTACCGGGCCGGAACACCGCGTGGGTGCGCCCGATGGTGATCTCGTCCCCCTCGTCGAGCCGGGTACTGGTGATGCGCTCGCCGTTGACGAACGTGCCGTTCGTCGAGCCGAGGTCGCGAATGGACGTCACGAGGTGCGGACCGTCGTTGGTCACGCGGATCTCGGCGTGACGTCGCGAGATGCCGGGGTCGTCGAGGACGACGTCGGCCAGCTCGTCGCGCCCGATCACGGTGTGGGCCCCGATGAGGGGGTACCGCTCCCCGTCGATGACCAGCCACGGGCGGGCGACGGGGCTGACGGTGGGTCGCTGGGGCGGGGCGGCCACCGGCGCGTTCTGGGCGGGCGGAACCGTCTCCCGGCGCGGCGCCTCGGTACTCGGGGCGATCGAGCGGCGCGACGTCGCGGGCCGGACCCGGAACACGCCGGTCTCGAGCTCCTCGTCGCGGTGGAACGTGATCTGGACCGGCCCGCCCGGCTGGTAGCGCTGCGAGTCGGCGTGCTCCTGCGCGGCGGCCACGAGCTCGTCGGACAGAGCCTCCTCGTAGCCGTGGAGGCGCTCGAAGTCGGTCCCGGAGAGCTCGATCGTGTAGAGGTTCGGCACCATCGTGCGGCCGTGGCCCATGACGGCAGCGCGGTCGTCCATGGCCCGCCGGATGGCCGAGGCGAGCTCGACCGGCTGCACCTCGGACTTGAACGCTTTCGCGAAGGCGCTGTTGACCGCTCGCTCCAGGCCGCGCTCGACCTTGTCGAACAGTCCCACTCGCTCGTTCTCCTCGATGGTGTCGGCTCCCGGGCGGGAGTCGGTTCATCGTAACGGTGACGCGCAGACGCGCAGGTGAAGCGCCGCTCCCGGGTGCCTACCCTGGGTGGTATGCGGGTCGAGCTGCCGGAGGGGTACGTCCCGCCGCAGCCCACGCACCCGCAGTACGGGTACCTCACGCCGGAGGAGCAGGAGGCGTTCGAGGCCGAGGAGCGAGCGCGCCTGGGGATCGTGGGGATCGTGCCGGGGGTCGTGGAGGAGCCTCAGGTCGAGGAGGCCGGGGAGCCCGCGTCGTCGTGGGCGCCGGCGGTCGCCGAACCGGTGAGCGAGGCGGAGGAGGCCGAGGAGGCGACGGTCGCGCGTACCGGCTGGGTCCCGCAGCCTCCGCCCGAGCCGGCCGTGACCCAGTCGAACGCCGTCGAGCCGGCGGCGCTGGGGGCCGTCGGCGAGTACCGGTGGGACGCGTACAAGCAGGCGTGGGTCGGGACCGCTGCGCCAGTCGAGGAGGAACCGCTCCCCGACGTCGCCGCGGCGGCCGGCGGCCGAGGGGCGTCGAGCTCGTGGACGACGGCCGACGGGCAGCGCCTCCGCTGGGACGCGCGAGCGCAGCGTTGGGTCACCGAGCCGGCCGAGCCGCCGAACTAGCGGTTTGGTGCAGGGGAGGGCCATGCAGCACACTGGTCCCCGCGCGCGAGTGGCGGAATGGCAGACGCGCTGGCTTCAGGTGCCAGTGCCCGCAAGGGCGTGGGGGTTCAAGTCCCCCCTCGCGCACAGATCTAGGCGATTCTCCGGGCCCGGTGCACCGTCAGTCCGCTCTCGTCGAGCAGGTCGTCCAGGACCGCGGCGAACTCGGTCATGTGGGGCGTCCCGCGGTGGGCATCCAGCTGCTCGGCGGTCTCCCAGTTCTCGTAGAAGTAGAACGCCGCCGGGTCCTCGATGCCCTGGTGCAGGTCGTAGTTGACGCACCCGGTCTCCTCAGTCGTCGGCCCGACGACCGACTCCAGCCAGCGGCGCAGCTCGTCCTCCTTGCTGTGCGCCGCCCGCATGGAGGCGAAGACGGTGACCAGGTCGCGACGGTCGTCGGTGGGAGTCGTCATGCGAACCTCCTGGGTGCTCGGCACGGATCCCATCGGACGCTAGTGCAGATCGACCATCGCCGAGATCGTCGTCGGGGTCCTCGCCAACGTCGTCGTCCTGACCTCATCGCGTCTGCTGTTCTGACCCCCATACCGCGGTCGGCGCCGGGGCACTCGTCGACTCCCGAGACACGCGCAGAATGACCGTTCGACGCTGTGCCTGACACCCGGGATGCCATCGTGGTCCGCATGACCGACGTCGCCCAGAAGCCCCAGGACGAGAAGACGTTCTTCGGGCAGCCACGGGTCCTCGCCAACCTGTTCGGCGTCGAGCTGTGGGAGCGGTTCAGCTTCTACGGCATGCAGGGCATCCTGCTGCTCTACCTGTACTACTCGACCCAGGACGGCGGGCTGGGGATCTCCCAGGACACCGCTGTCGGCATCGTCGGCGCATACGGCGGCCTGGTCTACCTCAGCACCATCGCCGGGGCATGGGTGGCCGACCGGCTCATCGGGGCGGAGCGGACGCTCTTCTACTCGGCGGTCCTGGTCATGGCCGGGCACATCGCCCTCTCGGCCCTTCCGGGAGTCCTCGGCGTGGGCGTGGGCCTGGTCCTCATCGCCTTCGGCAGCGGTGGTGTCAAGGCCAACGCCACGTCGCTCGTCGGCACCCTCTACACCGAGGAGGACCCGCGTCGCGACGCCGGCTTCTCACTGTTCTACCTGGGCATCAACCTCGGAGCCCTCCTCGGACCGCTCCTGACCGGCTGGCTGCAGACCAGCTTCGGGTTCCACATCGGCTTCGCGGCCGCGGCCGTCGGGATGGCCATCGGCCTCATCCAGTACACGATCGGCCGGAAGCGGCTCGCCGAGGTCGCGAACGAAGTGCCCGACCCGCTGCCGCGCAGCGAGCGGCGCTGGTACGCCCTCGGCATCGTCGGCGCTGTCGCGGTCCTCGGCATCCTCGGCGCCACCGGCGTGCTCAAGGCGAGCAACCTCGACACCGTCGTCATCGTCGTCACGGTCGGCTCGACGCTGGCCTACTTCGCCGTCATCCTCCTCAGCCCGCACGTCTCGACGGTGGAGCGCAAGCGCGTCCTCGCGTTCATCCCGATGTTCATCGCCAGCGCGGCGTTCTGGTCGCTCTACCAGCAGCAGTTCACGGTGCTGACCGTCTACTCCGACAGCCAGCTGAACCGCGACATCTTCGGCTGGACCATGCCGGTGTCCTGGGTGCAGTCGATCAACCCGGTGTTCATCATCATCCTGTCCGGCGTGTTCGCGGCCATCTGGACCAAGATGGGCGACCGCCAGCCCTCGACCCCGCTGAAGTTCGCCGCTGGCACGGTGGTGATGGGGATCGCGTTCCTGCTCTTCATCCCGATGGCCAGCACCGAACCGAACTCCGCACCACTGCTCGGCCTGATCGGTGTCATCTTCGTCTTCACGATCGCCGAGCTGCTGCTGTCACCAGTGGGGCTGTCGCTGGCGACCAAGCTCGCCCCCAAGGCGTTCCACACGCAGATGGTGGCCCTCTTCTTCCTCTCGGTGGCGCTCGGCACCGCCCTGTCCGGCACGCTCGCCGAGTTCTACTCGGTCGACAACCAGGTGCCCTACTTCGGGGTCCTCGGCGCGATCGCCATCGTCATCGGGGTCATCCTCGGCGTGATGACCCCCTGGCTGAAGCGCCTCATGGGCGGGGTCCGCTGAGGCTCGGCGCGACCCCTCGACAGGCACGGTCCGGTAGGCGTTGACAGACTGACGGGGTGCCCGAGCTTCCCGAGGTCGAGAGCGCCCGGGCGGCCCTCGAGCGAGCGGCCCTGAACCGCCGGATCGGCGACGTCGACGACTCCGACACCTACGTCTGCCGGCCGCACGCCCCCGGAGAGATCCGGCAGGCTCTGGTGGGCCGGACGCTCACCGTCGCGAACCGGCAAGGCAAGTCGATCTGGTGCGACACCTCGGGACTCGGCCGCTCGCACACCCCTGGTCCGGAGCTGGCCATCCACCTCGGCATGAGCGGCCACATCCTCGTGACGGACGCGGACGGCGAGCTGACCGAGGGTGGCGACTGGCTGGCCAACGCCAGCCGGCGGGCCGCCGCCCGGAACCCGAAGAACCCCGCCTGGAACCGGTTCACGATCACGTTCGAGGACGGCGGGCAGCTGCGGCTGTTCGACCCGCGACGGCTCGGTCGTGTGCGACTCGACGCGAACCGGGAGCGGCTCGGCCCGGACGCGCAGCACATCACGCTGCCCGAGTTTCGCGAGCGGCTGGGCCGCGGTCATGCCGCCGTCAAGGCGCGCCTGCTGGACCAGTCCGTCATCGCGGGGGTCGGCAACCTGCTCGCCGACGAGACCCTGTGGCAGGCGCGGATCTCCCCCCGCCGGCCCGCTGACGAGCTGGCCCCCGACGAGCTGGCCCACCTCCGCCGTGCCCTTCGCGCGGCCACCAAGCGCGCCCGCGAGCGCGGCGGCGTGCATACCGGCACGTTCATGAAGCACCGGACCCGGGACGGGCACTGCCCGCGCTGCGGGTCAGAGGTCGCCCGGGCGACCGTCGGCGGCCGCACGACGTTCTGGTGTCCGGTGGATCAGCACTGACATCGTGTCGTCATGACCGGTGTCGTGCAGGGGGCGCCAGAACGACAGTTCTTCGGGCAGCCGCGGTTGCTGGCCAATCTCTTCGGCGTCGAGATGTGGGAGCGGTTCAGCTACTACGCGATGGGCGGGATCCTCCTGCTCTACCTGTACTACCCGGTCGCTCAAGGCGGGCTCGCGCTGCCCCAGGGCACCGCGGTGAGCATCGCCGGGGCGTACGGCGGGCTGGTCTACCTCAGCACCATCGCCGGCGCCTGGGTGGCGGACCGGCTGATGGGGCCGGAGCGCACGTTGTTCGGGGCCGCGGTGCTGGTGATGCTCGGGCACCTGTTCCTGTCGCTGCTGCCGGGTCTGGCCGGCGTCGCGGTCGGTCTCGTCTGCATCGCGTTCGGGTCGGGAGCGGTCAAGGCCAACTCGACCGCGATGGTCGGCACGCTCTACGCCGAGGACGACCCGCGCCGGGACGCCGGCTTCTCGATCTACTACCTCGGGATCAACCTCGGCGCGCTGATCGGTCCGCTGCTCACCGGGTGGCTGCAGGTGACGTGGGGGTTCAAGGTCGGCTTCGGCGCGGCGGCCGTGGGCATGGCGATCGGGCTCACGCAGTATGCGTTCGCGCGCAAGCAGTTCCCGGCGAAGGACCGGGTCGTCCCCAACCCCATTCCCCCGAGCCACCGGATCCGGTACGTGCTCGGCCTGCTGGCCGCGGTCGTCGTCGTCGGGGTGCTCGTCTGGACCGGCGTCCTGACCGCCGACCGCCTCGTGACCGTCGTCGTGGGGATCACTCTCGCCGCCGCCGTGACCTACTTCACCGTCATCCTCCGGAGTCCGCGAGTGACACCGGTGGAGCGGAACCGGGTCATCGCGTTCATCCCGATGTTCGCTGCCAGCACGGCGTTCTGGTCGCTCTACCAGCAGCAGGGCACGGTCCTGACCATCTACTCGGACACCGAGGTCAACCGCGACCTCTTCGGCTACGAGCTGCCGGTGCCCTGGGTCCTGCAGAGCACACCGATCTTCGTCATCATCCTGTCCGGCCTCTTCGCGGCGCTGTGGACCCGGCTGGGCGACCGGCAGCCGTCGACGCCGATGAAGTTCGCCATGGGCACCGCGGTGATGGGCATCGGGTTCCTGCTGATGGTGCCGCTGGCGACGACCATCCCCGACTCCGCACCGCTCCTGGGGATCACCGGCGTGATGTTCGTGTTCACGATCGCCGAGCTGCTGCTCTCGCCGGTCGGGCTGTCGCTGTCGACCAAGCTCGCGCCGGCGGCGTACCAGACCCAGATGGTCGCGCTGTTCTTCCTGTCCGTCGCGCTGGGCACCGCGCTGTCCGGCCAGCTGGCCCGGTTCTTCTCGGAGGCCGACCAGGTGCCGTACTTCGCCATCCTCGGCGGGGTCGCCATCGTCATCGGCGTCGTCCTCGCGGTGATGACCCCATGGCTCAAGCGCCTCATGGGCGGGGTCCGATAGCCGCTCGGGGTCAGCCGCTCATCCCTCGCGGGTCGAGCGCCTGCTTGGCGGCCCAGGCCCGGATGTCGCCGCGTTCGAGGGCGACCGCCAGCAGGTCGGGGAACGCGTCGGGCGTGCAGGCGAAGGCGGGAACGTCCAGCTCGGCCAGGTCACCGGCCAGCGCACGGTCGAACGCCGGCGCTCCCTCGTCCGAGAGCGCGAGCAGGACCACGACGACGACCCCAGCGTCGCGCAGCCGCTCGATGCGAGCCAGCATCTCGTCGCGGACGCCGCCCTCGAAGAGGTCGGAGATGAGGACGAACACCGTGTCCGTCGGCCGGGTGACGAGCCCCTGGCAGTACGCGATCGCGCGGTTGATGTCGGTGCCGCCGCCGAGCTGGGTGGCGAAGAGCAGGTCGACCGGGTCGGACAGCTCCTCGGTGAGGTCGACGACGGCCGTGTCGAAGACGACGAGCGAGGTGCGGACAGCGCGCAGCGAGGCGATCACGGCACCGAAGATCGACGCATACACGACCGACGCGGCCATCGACCCGGACTGGTCGATCGCGAGGATGATGTCGCGCTGGACGTGCTGCTGGCGGCGCCCGTACCCGACCAGCCGCTCGGGTACGACGGTGCGCTGCTCGGGCAGGTAGTGCTTGAGGTTCTTGGCGATGGTCCGGTTCCAGTCGATGTCGCGCAGCTTGGGCCGGTGCGTGCGGGCGGCGCGGTTCAGGGCGCCGGACACGGCGGCCCTGGTGCGGTTGGCGATCCGCTTCTCGATGTCGTCGACCACGGTCCGGACCACCGACCGCGCGGTGGCCTTGGACGTCTCCGGGATGGCCGAGCCGAGGCTGATCAGGGTGGAGACGAGGTGGACGTCCGGCTCCAGGGACTCCATCAGCTCCGGCTCGAGGAGCAGCGCGCGCACCCCGAGCCGGTCGATCGCGTCGCGCTGCATGACCTGGACGACGGAGGACGGGAAGTACGCGCGGATGTCGCCGAGCCACGTCGCCACCCGCGGTGCCGACCCGCCGAGACCCGCACCGCGGGGTTCGGAAGGGTTCCCCTCGCCGGGGCGCCCACCGGCGCCGTACAGGGCGGCGAGCGCATCGTCCATCCGCCGCTCGTCGGCACTGAGACCGAGGTCCTCGTCGGGGTCGGACGAGTCCTCGCCGAGGGTGAGCCGCCAGCGCCGCAGCCGCTCCGCACTCATGAGCCGTCCCCGGATGGGAACGGCAGACCCAGGAGCCGGGCCACCGTGGCGACGGCCGGTGTCGCCCGGGCCAGGTCGGCGTCCGACCACTCAGTGGCCGCGCGCGCGGCGGTCACGGAACCGGCGCCGTCCAACCGGCGCAGCTGGTGGGCCAGCTGGCGGCGCTCGGCGGTCTGGAACCCGCCGAAGGTCCGCCGCAGCAACGGCAACACGTCGACGAACTCCTCCGGCCGCAGCCCGGCCAGCCACGCGTCGAGCGTCCCGAGCAGGGCGGTGTCGTGGACCAGCAGGAGGCCTCCGCCGGCGAGGAACCCCTCGATCCAGGCGGCCTTCTCCGCCGGCGTCGAGCCGACCGACAGCGCCCGCTGGAGCCGACGAGCCGTGTCCTCGCTGTCGAACACCTGCGCGTCCGCGAGCAGCCGGACGAAGCGGCCCGCGAGCAGCCCGTGCAGGTCGGCGCGCCGCGTCAGGCGTTCGAGGGTGACCAGCCACTCGGCCCGTTGTTCGGCCGACATCAGGGCCGTCGCCGCGTGGACCTCCTCGACGTGGTCGCGCAGGGCCTCGGCCGCCTCGTCGCCCAGGCCGGTCACCGCGGCGGGCAGCGCCGCCTCGATCCGGACCAGCAGCGACGCGCCCACCTCGCCGAGCGCCGCGGTGTCGGTCGACCGCACGTCGCCGTACCGCATCGCTCGCACGAGCACCGGCAGGGCCTCCATGAGGTGCTCGACATCGACGTCGAGGGCCGCGCGGTCGCGGAGCGAGGCGAGCACTCGCGGCAGAGCCGCGACCAGATCGCCCAGAAGGCACGCCTCCATCGCCCGCGTCACCGTCGCCAGCGAGCTGTCCCGGGACGTGGCGCGGTCGACCACGCGCGCGGTCGCCGCGTCGACCACCGAGGTGCCCCAGACGCTGGACACGGCGACGTCGACGGACAGCTCGGGCCGCCAGGCCAGCGACCAGCCCTCCTTGAACGTCCCGGTTCCGGCGGTCCGCGCCGGTGCTCCCCAGTCGATGTCGAGGACGCGGAGCCGGTGCAGCAACCGGGAGCGCGCGAGGTCGTTGGGCTTGCGCAGGTCCAGCTCGAGCGCCTTCTCGAGCGGGTCCATCGCGAGCCGCAGCCGCCGGGCGGTCGCCCGCAGGTCGGCCTCCAGCGGAACGGTGGGCGCCTCCTCCGGAACCGTTCCCAGGCGCTCGCCGACCACCACGTCGCGGGTCACCAGCTCGACCAGCAGCTCCTCGCCCTGACAGAGGACCGACCGGGTCGCGTCGGTGACCTCGGCCAGTCCGGCGAGCGGGCGGCCGCGCATCGTCGCGACGGCCTCGGCGAGACGGACCGCCTCGATGACGTGCGCGGAGGACACCGGCAGGTCCTTCTCGCGGAGCCGCCCGGCGACCTTGGTCAGCCATCGCGGTACGACGTGATCCGCGGTGGTGAACAGGTGGTGGTACCACCCCGGCGACTCGATCCCCGCGCCGTAGCCCGACGCATACGACAGCCGCGAGTGCGTCCACGGGACCCAGGTCATCACCGTCTTGGCCTTCGGCATCCCCTTGAGGACGCGCGCGTCGGCCGCGGCGGTCGGCAGCGGGTCGGTGAGGGCCGGCGCGTGCCAGGCGCCGCAGACGACGACGATGCGCCGGGCCCCGCCCTTGCGCACCTCGCGCAGCACCGTGCGCATGTACGCCTCGCGCCGGGCCTCGTGGTGTTCGTCGCGGTGGGTATGCCGGGAGTCCGGCTCCTCGCGCAGCGAGGCCATCGCCTCGGTGATGGCCTCGAATCCCGCACCGTCGGAGCGGGACTCGATGACGTCGTCCCACCACCGCTCGGGATCGTCGTACCCCGCCGCGGCGGCCAGCAGGGCGATCGGGTCGGACCGGACGACGGTCTCGACGTCGGTGTCGGTGTGCGGCTCGTCCGGCTCCTCTCGCTCGTCTCGTGGCGCCGCCGGCCGGTGGGCGAGAACCGCTCCCGACGGGAGGTCGACGAACCGCGCGAGCGCGCCGCGGTCGACCGCCCAGCGCAGTGCCTGCCACTCCGGCGAGAAGACCGCATACGGCCAGAAGACGGCGCGGGCCGGCGTGGTGGCGTCGTACGCGAGCAGCGCGACGGGCGGCTCCATCCCCTCGGCGGCGACGAAGCGGACCAGCGAGTCGGCGTCGGCCGGGCCCTCGACGAGGACGACGTCGGGCCCGATCCGGTCGAGCTCGGCCAGCACGCCGCGCGCCGATCCCGGGCCGTGGTGGCGGATGCCGAGGACGTAGGTGCCGTCCGACACCTCCGTCGCCACCGCTTCGACGACCGCAGCGGTCACCCGCTCACCTCGCGGCAGGCGCGGTAGAAGTCCGACCACTCGGGCCGCTCGCGGACGACGGCCTCGAGGTACTCGGTCCAGACGACGCGGTCGGCGACCGGGTCCTTGACGACCGCGCCGAGGATGCCGGCGGCCACGTCGGACGCGCCCAGCACGCCGTCGCCGAAGTGGCCGGCCAGCGCGAGCCCGTTGGTGACGACGGAGATCGCCTCGGCCGTCGACAGCGTGCCCGACGGGTGACTTGACCTTGGTCCGGCCGTCCTCGGTGACGCCGGACCGCAGCTCGCGGAACACCCGGACGACGCGGCGGATCTCGTCCGCCGCAGCGGGGACGTCGGGCAGCTCCAGCGCGCGGCCCAGGTCGGCGACGCGGCGGGCGACGATCTCGACCTCCTCGTCCTCGGTCGCCGGCAGCGGGAGGACCACGGTGTTGAACCGGCGACGCAGGGCCGAGGACAGGTCGTTGACCCCGCGGTCGCGGTCGTTGGCGGTGGCGATGACGCTGAACCCCTTGGCCGCCTGCACCTCCGTGCCGAGCTCGGGCACCGGCAGCGTCTTCTCGGACAGGATCGTGATGAGCGCGTCCTGGACGTCGGACGGGATCCGGGTCAGCTCCTCGATGCGGGCGATCTTGCCCTCGCGCATCGCGGTCAGGACCGGCGACGGCGACGAGGGCGGCCGGGGACGGGCCCTCGGCGAGCAGGCGGGCGTAGTTCCAGCCGTAGCGGATCGACTCCTCCGCGGTGCCCGAGGTGCCCTGGACGAGCAGGGTCGAGTACCGCTGATCGCGGCGGCGAGGTGCTCCGACACCCAGGTCTTCGCGGTGCCGGGCAGCCCGAGCAGGAGCAGCGCGCGGTCGGTGGCCAGCGTGGCGACGGCGACCTCGACGAGCCGGCGCGGCCCGACGTACTTCGGGGTGATGACCGTGCCGTCGGGCAGCTCGCCGCCGAGGACGTAGGTCACGACGGCGTTCGGCGACAGGAGCCAGGACGGCGGCCGCGGCCGGTCGTCGGCGGCGGCCAGCGCCGCGAGCTCGTCGGCGAACAGCTGCTCGGCGTGGGGGCGCAGCAGCTCGCTCTCGGCCGGCGCGGTGGCCAGGGAGTCGGTCACGGGGCACTCCTTCGGAGCTCGTCGTCGACGCGAGCGCGCACCGACAGGGTCGCGGACAGCACGGTCAGCGCCCGGCGCCAGGGGTGGTCGAAGGCGGCCGACCGCGCCTGCTGGTCGGCCCAGTCCTCGGCGGTGGCGCGCGCCTGGATCGTCTGCGACCGTGAACGGCGTGCGCACCGGCAGCCGCCGGGCGACCAGCTGCAGCAGCCGCCGTCGACTCCCGCACCAGTCCGGTGGCCAGCAGCCGCTCGACGTAGCCGACGACCACGGTGGCGAGCTCCGCCGGCCACGGTCCGTCGACAGCGGCGAGCATCGGGAGGACCACGGTTGTCACCGGCATCCACCGTGTCGAGCACTCGCTGCGCGTACGCTGCTTGCTCGGCGGACGGCAGCACGCTCAGAAGCGGAGCGCCGATCGGCCCGACGACGCCGAGCAGCGCGCGAGCCCAGGCGACGTTCTGCTGCGCGACGGCGGCTCTCTGCCAACCGGTGCGCAGCTCTCGGGCGAAGTCCCCGGTCACCGGGAGCGCCACGAGGTCAGCGGGTGACCGCCGGAAATCGTTCTCCCACAACGACAGCGGCGCCCGGTCGGATGATCTGCTCGAGCCACCAGGCGCGCTGTCCCCTCTGAAACCCGCCCGCGTGCTCGGCGATCCCGTCGCGGCGGGCGTTCTCGTCCAGGGCCTCCGGAGCGACCACCTCGAGCGACCGCCGACCGCAGCAGGCCCTGGCGGCCCAACCGGACCACCGGCCGAGCCCGCTCGACCGCTCGCCGTCCGAACGGCGGCTGCTCGTCGAGCGGCAGCCGGGCGCAGAGTCGGGCCAGCAGGGTTGCCGCCCGAGCACTCACCGCGGCGCTGCGGTCGCTCAGCACCGACTCGAGGAACGGCACGTCGTCGAGGCCCAGCCCCTCGGCCAGTGCGTCGAGCAGCAGGGCCCGGTCGTCGGCCGAGTCACCGAGCCAGCCCGCGGCCACCTGCTCGCGAGCGGCTGCGGGGTCGACCCGGCGCAGCGCGGCGATCTCGGCGACCCGAGACACGGGAGCCAGCAAGGCCGACCAGTCCTCGTCGAGGCCGGCCAGCCAGCGGCCGCGCTCGCCCACGAGGCCTCCCACGACCGGCCCGATCCGCGCGTCGCGGCCCAGCTCGAGGAACGCCGGCAGCGCGGCCGGCGGTACCACGAAGCCAGCGCTCGCGACGGTGTCGAACAGGTCCGCAGCGACGTCCCGGTCGGTCCGCACCGCCAGGAGCAGCAGGTCGGCGAGCCGGTCGGTCATGACCGCGCCGGCTCTCGGCCGGCGCGCGGTCGACGGGTGTCGCCGCCGTGGTCTGGACCGTGACGGCGTTGGCCGCGGTCTCCATCGCCGCCAGCTCGAGCAGGCGGGCGGCGTCGTCCGCGTCGGGCTCGTCGACCCGCGAGGTCACCGTGGTCGGGTGGAAGCCGGTATGCGGCAGCGCCCGCGTGCCGTACCGACGGTCGCCGCGGTGACCAGCTCGTCCCACGCGACGCTGGTCCGGCTCACGAGGCCACCGCCGACGCCGGCGGCCGAGGTGGGCACCGGCTCCGTCGCATACCCCTGTCTCGGCCACACCCCGATGGGGTGGAGCCAGCCGTCGGACAGCTCCGACGGCGACAGTGACGACCTCGCCGCCGGAGACGGCGAGCACCGGCCAGAGCGCCTCGCGGCCACCGCGCAGGGGGAGGCTGTCGCCGTCCTCGTCGACCAGCCGCCACTGCCCGCCGCCCTGCGCCGGTCGGACGTCGACCAGCCCCGGCCACGCCGTCAGCCACGGGTCCTGGGCCCGGGCCGCAGCGTGGTCGTCGAGCAGCCGGGCGAGGGTTCGAGGCCGCGGACTCGGTGTGACGCCCGGCAGGGCGACCACGTCGCCGTGCTGCCGGCCGACCAGGCAGCGCAGCGCCGGCTGGCCCGGGTAGAAGTGGACGTCGGCGGGAACGGCGGTGCCCCGGACCAGGGACCGGTCCGGCTGCTGACCGCCGGCGCCGAAGGTGAGGACGAGGCCCGGCCGGTCCGCGTCCGCGGCCCACAGCCAGGTGCGGCGCGTGATGAGGCTCCCGGAGTCGGACTCGGTCGCGCCGATGACGTGCCAGAGGTCGCGAACCGGCGCGGTCCGGAGCACGTCGTCGGCCGCCACGGTGTAGCCGACCCGCTGCCGGACGGTGGCCGCGAGCGGTTCGGGCAGCTCGGCGAGCCGCTGATGCGCGGCGACGAGCAGCCGCAGCTGGGCCAGCTCGGCGAGGAGGCGGCCGGGCCACCCGGATCCCGACGAGGTGACCTGGGGCAGCCGGCGCAGGGTGGCGGCGACGCCGGGCGCCTGCGCGTCGACCATCCGGGCCGCCATCCCGTCGAAGCGGCGGTAGGCGTCGGCCGACGCGCCCGCGATGCCGGTCCGGACCTGGTCACGCAGCCAGACGTCGAGCTCGGCCAGCCCGCTGGTCACGCGGTCCTGGCGCCGCGCGGCGGTGCGAGCGGCCTGCTCGGGATCCTTGGGTGCGGCGACGCGCGCACCGCGTTCCGCGGCCTTCGTCGCCCGACCCTCCCGGCTCGCCGCCCACACCGCGGCGAAGTCGGCCGGCTCCTCGGCGTCGGGCACGCCGTCGGCGGCCCACAGCAGGAGCAGGCCGAGGGCGTGCTTGCAGGGGAACTTCCGGCTGGGGCAGCTGCACCGGTATGCGGGGCCGGCCACGTCGACGACGGTCTGGTACGGCTTGGCGCCGCTGCCCCGGCAGAGCCCCCAGACCAGGCTGTCGAAGGCACCGGTGCCGGACCACGGAGCGGCCGTGGACAGGGATCGGCCGGCGTTCTGCGACGAAGGGTCCGAGGCGAGCGCCAGCACCTGGTCGGTGGTCCAGCGCGTCCCCACCCAGGGAGGCTAGCCGGGACCACCGTCGCTAGGTCGGGCAGCCCTCGCCTACCTTCCGGAGCTCGATATCGAGGTGGTCGGCCGCATACCCGAACCCGTCCAGGGTGACCGAGAAGCATCCCCGCAGCCAGACGCCCGTGTCGCCCGTGAGGACCGCCATCCCGTCGAGGGCCGCGACCTCGATCCGGGTCATGGAACACGCACCGTTCGCGTCCGCAGCCGTAGTAGAGCGTCACGTTGGCCGGTCCCGGCTTGCCCATGACCTGATGGTCGAGCAGGACCGGCGCCCGGCCGGCGGTGGCGATGAGCCGCTTCACCAGCGCGTCGGCCTCGCCGCTCTGCGTCTGGATGACGGTGACGCCGCCGCTCGTGACCGGTCCCGCAGCGGGCACGGCGCTGTCGGAACCGGCTCACGGCGGGCACCGGCGCCGGGGTCACCGAGGCACCCGCCTCCGGCGCCGGCCGGAACAGCGGCAGGACCAGGACCACGACGCCGGCCACCGCGGTGATCGCGGTCGCGACGCTGCCGACGGCGATGAGCACCTTCTGCCAGAGCGTCTTCTCGTCGAACACGCGGTGAGCCAGGGAGGGCCGTTTCTCGGGCGGACGGGGTGCCCATGGCCGATGGTCCCAGAGAGGCCGGTCGGCGAGGGAGGGAATCGCATGAGACGGTGGCCCTTCCGACGCCGGAGGAGGGCGGATGGACGAGTCGACACTGGTCGCGACGCGACGCGCGCTGCACGGGGTGGCCGAGCTGGTCGTCGCCGGACCCCAGTTCCGCACTCAGGGTTCGATCGAGCTGCGCGTCCGGCCGGGTGGCTTCGGCGGACATCTCTCCTCGGTACGCGTGGACGGTCGCGACCTGGTGTGGGACGGCGGGCGTACGCCCCTGGCCGGGACCTGCCGCGCGCTCGCCACCGCGTCGGGCCAGGAGGTCTCGGAGCTCAAGGACGTCTACGCCGACGGTTCCGGCGTCGACCCGGACGAGCCGCTGACCTTCGACGCCGAGGCTCTCGACCGGCTGCTCGGCTGGTTCGTCCGGGCCGACGCGGCGCTGCGTGCCTTCGCTCCCGACGTCGAACCGATCCTCTGGCCGGAGCACTTCGACGTCGGGTTCGCCGTCGACGAGGTGAACTACGGGGCGTCGCCCGGCGACGCGACGCATACCGGCCCCTACGCCTACGTCGGTCCGTGGACGACCCGCGAGGGCGAGTTCTGGAACGCGCCGTTCGGCGCGCTGCGGGACGCTGACGACCTCAGGGACGTTGACGCGGTCGTGAGCTTCTTCGAGGCCGGGCGGGCCGCCGCGCGATGAACGGTAAGTGGGCCGGCGAGACAGGCCGGTCATGCGCTCGACGCGTCGGCCCGGTGGGCCACCGGCGTGGCCCTGCCGACGGTGTGCTGCGCCCGGCGCACCGACGAACCGGTGGTCGGGCTGACCTTCGACGACGGTCCCCACCCGGAGCTGACCGAGGCGGTCCTCGACGTGCTGGCGAAGCACGAGGCCCAGGCGACGTTCTTCCTCATCGGCGACCGCGTCGTCGGCAACGAGCACGTGGTCCGCCGGATCGTCGACGACGGCCATGAGGTCGGCGATCACCTCATGCACGACGAAGCGTCGATCCTGTTGTCCCGCAATCGTTTTCGCGAAGACCTCGACCGAGGCCCGCGACCTCCTGGCTGACGTACCAGGAGGTCCGCTGGTGGCGACCCGGGTCGGGATGGACCACCAAGGCGATGGTGCGCGAGGCCCACGAGCTCGGGATGCGGTGCGTGCTCGGCACGGTGGCCGTGGCCGACGGCCCGCCGCCGGCAGCCCGGGCTCGTGGCGGGAGCAGCGGCTGCTCGGCCAGATCAGCGCGGGCGCGGTCGTCGTGCTCCACGAGGGGACCGACGAGCGCCGGGACGTCGTCGACACCCTCGACTGGCTGCTGACGCGGCTGGCCGAGCGCGGTCTGCGCAGTGTCACGCTGACCGAGCTCAGCCGCCTCTGACCCCGCCGACCGCTCCTAGGAGATCCGGCGGCGGTACGCGACCATCGCGAAGGCGTACGCGACGACGAGGATGCCGACGATCCACGCCAGGGCGACCCAGATGTCGGCTGTCGACCGGCTGCTGCGGCGAACAGGTCGCGGATCGCGTTGACGATCGACGTCACCGGCTGGTGCTCGGCGAAGGCGCGCACCGGGCCCGGCATGGTCTCGGTGGGCACGAACGCCGAGCTGATGAACGGCAGGAAGATCAGCGGGTAGGAGAACGCGATCGCGCCGTCCGCGGTCTTGGCCGAGAGGCCGGGGATCACGGCGAGCCAGGTCAGGGCCAGCGTGAACAGGCCCAGGATGCCCGCGACCGCGAGCCAGGCCAGGACCCCGGCTCCGGTGCGGAAGCCCATGAGCAGGCGCCACGAGCACGACGACCACGACCGAGACCAGGTTGGAGACCAGCGAGGTCCCGACGTGCGCCCACAGTACGGACGACCGCGCGATCGGCATCGACTGGAACCGCTCGAAGATGCCGCTCTGCAGGTCCTGGAAGAGCCGGTACGCGGTGTAGGAGACGCCCGACGCGATGGTGATGATGAGGATGCCGGGCAGCAGGTAGTTGACGTAGGAGTCCGACCCGGAGTCGATCGCGCCGCCGAACACGTAGACGAACAGCAGCATGAAGCCGATCGGCATGACCGCGGTCGTGATGATCGTGTCCGGGCTGCGCAGGATGTGGCGGAGGGACCGTCCCTGCAGGATGGCGGTGTCGCCGAGGAAGTGGGTGCTCATCGCTGTTCCTTCGTTGTCTGGGACTCGTTCGCGCCGACAAGGGCGAGGAAGACGTCCTCGAGGGTCGGCTGCTTCTCGACGTACTCGACCGTGGCGGGCGGGAGGAGCTGCTTGAGCTCGGCGAGGGTCCCGTTCACGATGATCCGACCCTGATGGAGGATCGCGATCCGGTCGGCGAGCTGTTCGGCCTCGTCGAGGTACTGCGTCGTCAGCAGCACCGTGGTGCCCTGTCGGGCGAGCTCCCGAACCGCCTGCCACACCTCGAGGCGCGCCTGCGGGTCGAGCCCGGTCGTCGGCTCGTCGAGGAAGACGACCGGCGGGTTCCCGATGAGGCTCATGGCGATGTCGAGCCGGCGGCGCATACCGCCGGAGTACGTCGCGACCTTCCGGGTCGCCGCGTCGGTGAGGTCGAAGCGCGCGAGCAGGTCGTCGGCGATCGTGCCGGGGTTCTCGAGGTGCCGCAGCTTGGCGACCAGCACGAGGTTCTCCCGGCCGCTGAGGATCTCGTCGACGGCGGCGAACTGGCCCGTGAGGCTGATGGACTCCCGCACGTCCGCCGGTTGGGTGGCGACGTCGAAGCCGTTGACCGTAGGCGTGCCCGCGTCGGCCTTGAGCAGCGTGGACAGGATCCGCACGACGGTGGTCTTGCCGGCTCCGTTGGAGCCGAGCAGGGCGAAGATGGTGCCCCGCTCCACCTCGAAGTCCACGCCGCGCAGGACCTCCAGCTCCTTGAACGACTTCTCCAGGCCGTGCACGCGGATGGCGGGCTCCTGGACCTGAGTGGTGGTCATGGTGATGTCTCCTCTTCTTACGCTCGTCGAATCGTGATGTCGCCGTAGGACGTTCGCGCGCGAATCACCGCGCGTTCGATGTCCGGACGGGGTTCGGGGGTGCGCTCCAGCTCGCTGCGGACCTGGCCGTGGTCGGAGCGCAGGTCGAGGTATGCGGCGGTGCCGCTCGGCACGCCGACGGTGACCGTGCCGTAGGAGCCGGAGAGCGAGGCGGTGCCACGCACCTGCTCGCCGATGCCGACCTGGCCGTAGGCCGACCGGGCCGTGACGTCGCCAGTCGCCCGGGTGACGGTGATGTCACCGGACGAGGTGGCGAGGTCGGCGGCGGCTGCCACCTCGCGGATCCGGATCCGGCCGTAGGTGCTGCTCACCTTGGCCGGCCCAGCGACCTGGCCGGCGGTGACCGAGCCGCCCTGGCTGTCGATGTCGAGGCGGCCGGTGTCGTCGAGCCGGATGTCGCCGTAGGACGTCTTCACCGCGCACCCGTCGACCCGGCCGGTGACCTCCACCTCGGCGTAGCCCGCGTCGATCCGCAGCGACGACCCGGTGGGGACGACGACGTCGAGGTCCACGGAACCGGGGCTGCCGAAGAAGCGCCGGGTCGCGCCGGGGACGCGGATCTCCAGCGCGTGGTCGGCGAAGTGCACGCGGGTCCGCTCGGCGGCCTCGACGTCGACCCGTCGGGTCGTGCGGGCCGGCCAGATCCGGGCGGTCACCGTGCCGGTGTCCTGGGCGTGCACGCGGACCGTGCCGAACTCGAGCGAGGCCGCGAGCGTGATCGGGGCGTCGACGGCGAAGGTATGCGTGCCGTCGGCTCCCGCGTTCGCGGCGCCCGGGCGGGCGTCCTGGGGGGCGTCGGGCACGGCGTCGCGCGGCGCGTCCTGGGGGCCGGTCACTGGACCCACCCGCTCAGCTGGTTACCGGACTGCGACCAGGTCGCCGACGTCGAGCCGCTGCCCGGATGCAGGGCGGCGCCGAGGGTCCGCACGAGGTAGGCGTTGACGGAGACACCTTCGCGCTCGGCGGCCGCCTCGATCTGGGCCTTGAGGGTCTCCGGAAGGCGGACCGTGATCCGGGCGGTGCCGGCGTCGCTCTCTCTCGAGGCCGCGGCGTCGTGGGGGGCGTCGGCGGGCGCGTGCGGGGCCGTGGGGGCCGCCGGCGGCCAGCCCGCCGGGTCCGTTGTGGCGCGCGGCACCGACCCGCGGCCCGCGGTCGACGACGAAGCCGAGCTCGCGGCCGCGCAGGCGGACGTCCACCGAGCCGGGGGCGAGGTCGCGGCTGATCTCCTGGGCGGCGTCGGACACCGCCTCCTGGAGGACCAGCCGGGTGGCTGACTCCAGTGGGGCGGTGAGCCGCTCGGCCAGGGTTTCGGCGTCCGGCCCGGCGGCGCGCGCCGCGACGGCGAGCTCGTGGCGCAGGGTGTCGACGTAGCTGCTGAGATCCATGACGCCACTATGACGTCATTGTGACGTCACTGTCAAGTCATCGTGACGTCGAATGTGATGTCAGGTGGCGTCGCTCTCCCGAACGTCCTGGTCCGGACCCAGCGGCGCGGGGATCTCGGCGCCGTTCTCGATGAGCGTGTCGGTGACGATCCGGATGGCGTTCAGCGCCCGGGGGAACCCCGAGTACTGCACGGTGTGGATGACCGTCTCGAGGATCTCGGTCGGGGTGCAGCCCACGTTGAGCGCGCCCCGCGTGTGGCCGCGCAGCTGCGGTTCGAGGCCGCCGATCGCCACGAGTGCCGCGATGGTCAGCAGCTCGCGCTGGGCCAGGGTGAGGCCCGGGCGCGAGTAGATGTCGCCGAAGTTGAACTCGAGGCCGTAGCGCGCGAGGTCCTGCGCGAGCCCGGTCTGCGTGGCGACCAGCCCCTCGGACCGTCCCGGCCCGTAGACCTCGTCGAACTTCGCCTTGCCGCGCGTGAGCCGGTCCGTCATGCGTACGCCTTTCAGATGGAGTGGCCGCCGTCGAGCGGGAGGACGACGCCGGTGACGTTGACCGCCGCCGGCGACGCGAGGAAGACGACCGTCTCGGCGAGGTGCGCCGGGTCGCCGAGGAGGCGGGTCGGGATCTGGCCGAGGAGCGCCTCGCGGCGTTCCGGGGTGTCGCGGTCGCGGCCCGGCGTGGCCTGAGCACCCGGGGCCAGGGCGTTGACCGTGACGCCCTGCTCGGCCACCTCGATGGCCAGCGCCTTGGTCATGCCGATGACTCCGGCCTTGGCCGTCGCATACGCCGTCGCGTTGCGCACGAGCCGGCCACCGCTCACCGCGGCGATCGAGGCGATGTTGACGATCCGGCCGTGGTGCTGGTCGAGCATGGACGGGAGGACCGCACGGGTCACGTTGAGGACCGAGTTGAGGTTGCGGTCCATCTGGGTCGTCCACGTCGCGTACGTCGTCTCGTGGAACGGGCTCACCGTGCCGCCCCGGCGCCGTTGAGGAGGACGTCGACGCCGCCCCACTCCGCGACGACCTTGCCGACCGCCTCCTGGACCGCGTCGAAGTCGATGAGGTCGACCGCGGCGGACGTCCACCGCCGTCCCTGCGCGCGGACCAGCTCGCCCGTGGCGTCGAGTCCGGCGGCGTCGAGGTCGAGGCCGGCGACGTCGGCCCCTCGGCGGCGAAGGTCTCGGCGATGACCCGGCCCAGGGCTCCGGCGGCTCCCGTGACGACGGCTCGCTGGCCCTCCAGGCGCATGGTGGTCCTTCCCGGTCGACGACAACTCCGGGAAGTCTGGCAGGGTGATTGAAACGTGTCAACACCGCTGGTAGCGTGCCTGCGTGCTGTTCCCCCACGGTTCCGTGCTGCTCGGTGCGAGCACGCTCGGCGCCCCGGACCGGCCCGATCCCGACGCGCTGGCCGAGGCGATGCTGACGTCGGGCTTCCCGGCCGTCGACACGTCGAACCGGTATGCGTCGGGCCACAGCGAGGAGGCCCTGGGCCGCGCGATCGGTCGCGTCGGGCTGGCCGCCGGAACGGTCGTCATCCCGGAGGCTCGGGAGCGGGCGGGCGGGCGGCTCGCGGAGCTGGTGGCGGAGTCGGAGCACCGGATCGCCACCGGGTTCGTCGGCACCCCGATCGTCTGCGACGCCCTGACCTCGACCGGACACGTCGACGCGGCGTACGACCTGCTCCTCGAGGAGGAAGCACCGTCCTGGCTCTACGCCGTGCGGCAGGGCGCGACGACGGTCTGGGAGCGCTGGGACAGCCTCCGGCCGGACGGAACGGTGAACCCCGGGACGATGACGTCGTTCAACCACTACGCCCTGGGCGCGGTGGCCGGCTGGCTGCACCGGGTGGTCGCGGGCCTGGCGCCGGCAGCGCCGGGATACCGCGAGATCCTGTTCCGGCCACGCCCGGGCAGGGGCCTGACGTCGGCCTCGGCCGCCCACGAGACCCCGTACGGCCGGGCCGAGATCGCCTGGTCCGTTACCTACGGCGAGCTGACCGTCGACGTGACCGTCCCGACGGGGACCACCGCGACGCTCGACCTCCCCGGACGCGAGCCTCAGGTGGTCGGCAGCGGCCGGCACCGCGTCTCGGCGACCGTCTAGCGCGCGGGCGCCGCTCCGGTCGAGTCGCGCACGATCAGCTCGGGCTGGAAGAGGACGCGGTCGGTCTCGAACGACTCCTCGTCCTCGGCGAACGACTCGTCGAGGAGGAGCTCGACCGCGCGACGCCCGATGACGCCGGCCGGCTGGCGGATCGAGCTGAGCGGCACCACCGACGCCGAGGCGAAGTCGATGTCGTCGTAGCCGATCAGCGCGATGTCCTGAGGGACGCGCAGCCCGCCGGGGAGCATCAGCGCCTGGAGGATCCCGATGGCCAGCAGGTCGTTGGCGGCGAAGATCGCGTCGGGTCGGTCGCCGCGCTTGCGCTCGCGGATCAGCTCGCCGGCGGCCCGTCCGGCGAGAACGGTCAGGGCGCCGGTCTGCACCACCTCGAGCTCGACGCCGGGTGCCCGGCGAACCGCCTGCCGGGCGCCGCGCAGCCGGTCGGCCACCTGGCGGATCGACGGCGGGCCGCCGACGTAGGCGATCCGCCGCCGCCCCACCTCGATGAGGTGGCGGACGGCCAGCCGGCCACCCACGACGTCGTCGACCGCGACCGAGGAGAAGCTCTCGTCCTTGGACTGCCGGTCGACCAGCACGACCGGAACACCGTTGCTGCGCAACCGTTCCAGCCGGTTCCGGCTGTCGGTGACGGGAGACAGCAGGACCCCGCTGACCCGTTGTTCGAGGAACAGGTCGAGGTAGGCGCGTTCCCGGTCCGGGTCCTCCTGGCTGCTGCCGACGAGCAGGGTCATGCCCTTCTCGGCCGCGCGCTCCTCCGCGCCGCGGGCGATGTCGGTGAAGAACGGGTTCCGGATGTCGAGGACCACGAGGCCGATGCTGCGGCTCCGCCCGGCCCGCAGCTGGCGCGCGGCGTCGTTGCGGACGAAGCCCAGGCTGTCGATGGCCGCCAGGACGCGCTCAGCGGTGGCGGGAGCCACCTTGTCGGGACGGTTCAGCACGTTCGAGACGGTGCCGACCGAGACGGCCGCGACGGCGGCGACGTCACGCACGCTCACCGCCATCCGCTGACCCCCTCGCTGTCGTGGTGGTCGAAGGGTAGGACACCGCGTCGGGACGCATATGGCTCGAGGTCGACGGTCGACGCCGGCCCGTCGGATGCGGTGACGGTGACGGTGACGGGCACATCGGAAAGGTTGGCGGCGAAGAGGACCGTTCGTCCTTCGGACTGGGCGCCGGCAATCCAGAGGTCGGGCGGGGTCGGCCCCGCGGGGGCCCACAGCTCGGCGCCGTGCGCCTCAGCCAGCCAGCCGACCGTCTCGGCGGCGGGGTACGGATGGCCGGTCGAGCCGACGACGCCGCGGGGTCCCCACGACTCGTACAGCGTGAGGCTGCTGGCACCGCCTCGGGCGTGGGCGATGCCGACGGCCAGGGTCCACGCGGCCACGGCCGGCGAGGTCTGGCGCGGGTCGGTGGCCCCGGCCACGTGCTCCGCGCCGTAGCCCTCGGTGATGTCGGCCCGGTCGTCGGGGTCAGGCGGCGACTCGGCGGCGGTGAGGTACCGCGGTCGGAGCGTGACCGGCCCGACGTGCACCGGTCGGCCGCCGGCCAGCGCGACGGCGCTCTCGGTGACCAGCCGCTGCATCGCGACCGACTCGATGAGCTGGGCCCGGTCCCTGGAGTGCATCTCGGGCGTCAGGCTGAAGCTCAACGCCGGCAGGTCGGCCGGCAGCCGGTCTCGCGTGCGGCTCAGCTCGGTGAAGTGCGAGCGCGCACCGCCGTGGAGCTCGGCGCCCAGTCGCCGGGTGTGCGCACCGTCGCGGAGCGCCGCCCAGAGCCACGGCTCGGTCACCTGGCTGCGCCGGTCGTAGACCGCGAGCCGGACCAGGCGGCGACCGACGAGCGCGTCGAGCACCGGCCCCAGGTCGCGTGCAGCGTCGGCGACGATCCGCACGTCGAGCGGGCGTGGGTCGGCCTCGGCGGCGGCACGGTCCAGGGCGGCCGGCCAGCTGCCGCTGCACGCGTCGAGCTCGACGACCACGTGCGCGGTGGGCAGGGGGACGGGGACCGGTCCTCCGGGCGCCGTCGACGCGCCGAGACCGACTGCGGGCCAGTGCCGGCCGGTGTCGCTGAGCACCACCTCGGCGGTCCTCGTGCACCGGATCGCCACGGTCTGGTGCACCTCGTGGCCGGCGTCGACGAGGACGGGGAAGGGTCGGAGTAGCGGGGTGCTGTACGTCTTGAACGAGGCGTCCGTCCAGTTGCGCTGGTCCTCCATCTCGAAGACGTCGCCGGTGAAGGTCAGCTCCGTCACGATCCCGTCAGACGACCACGCGAGCCCAGCGATGTCGACGGCCGGCTGTTCGGGCGCGAGGTGGGTGGGGAACTGCGTCTCGGTTCGCGCGCCACCGGGCGAGGTCACCGTGAGCGGCCGCCCCGACAGGTCAGCCGGGTGCAGGACCACCAGACCGATCCGGCTGCGCCGGAACGGTGTCCGCACGTATGCGTCGAAGCCGACCGACAGTGTGTCGACCGTGCCGTCCAGGCTCAGACGCGCCTCGATCTCGGCGCCCAGACCCACCATGTCGAGAGACAGGTCCAGACCGACCTCGGTGGTCGTCGCCTCGCGCACCGTCGCCGGAACCGTCCCCCAGTCCGCGTCGCGCACGACACCCCGGACCGAGCGCAGGACGGGGCGACCCGCATACCGGATGTCGGCGATCTCGTCACCCCGGACCTCGACCCGCCACGGGCCGCACGTCCACGAGTACGGCTCGGGTTCGTGGTCGCCCCACGCCGCCGCACCGTCGGACCGCGTGAAACGATTCACGCCACGGAGTCTATGGCTCCACCGCCAGGAACGTCGTGGAGGCCGCGACGATCTGCGCTTGGGCGGTCGCCCGGTCCACGCCGGGCGTACCGTCCCCGGGTTGGGCGCCGTAGTCGCCGAAGTAGCCGTGGATGCCGCCTTGGACGGCGGTGAACACCGTCGTGACCGGCAGCTCGGCGCGGCTGGCCTCGATGTCGGCCGGGCTGGTGAGCGGGTCGGCGGTGCCGGAGATCGACGCGACGGCGAGGTCGGTGCGGTCGGCCAGCGATCCGAGCGGGTATGACGCCCAGAGCAGCAGCCCGGACAGGCCCGAGTCCTTCGCGGAGACCGAGATGCCGGCAGCGACCCCGCCGAGGCTGTGCCCGGCGACCGCCCAGCGCGGGACGCCCGGGGTCGCGGCGACGACCTTCGCCGGCTCGCCGGTGGCCAGGAACGCGATGTCGTAGGGCACCTTGACGATCACGACGAGGTAGCCCGCCGCACTGACCCGCCGCAACAGCGGCACGTAGGCCCGCGGGTCCACCTTGCCGCCGGGCAGGAAGACCAGCCCGGCCTTCGGGGTCGCGGTGGGCGTGAGCACGATGCGGGTCGGCGACGAGTCGACGCGGACCGTCGCGTCGCCACTCATCGCCGCGATGGCCTCCGGCGCCGCGGTGATCGGCACGAGATAGCCGATGGCGCCGAGGACGACGGCGGTCGCGAGCCCACCGCCGATCCTGCCCAACGTGGTGGCGGTGCGGTGCCGGGAACGGTCCGACGGGACCCGCCGCCGGCCGGTGCCGACGAGGACGAGGCCGACGACGCCTACCGCGGCGAGCGTGACGGGGTATGCGGGATGGCTGGCGAGCAGGGAACCTCGACTGAGGACGGCACAGACGATGGCGCCCAGCACCCACAGGGCACCCACGAGGGTTCGCCAGGCGGAGGTGCGGACACGGGTGGCAGACTCGGCCGCGGGCGAGGGTGGCACGACGGCAGCGTGTCACGACGTCCGTTCGGGGCCGAGAGAGGACACCCATGGACGCCGCAGCAGACTCGGAGATCGAGCCCGACCCGCCGGCCGGTGACCGTCGAGGCGTTGGACGACACCGAGGCCGACGAGCTGCTGCAACGGGCCGCACTCTGGGACACGGCCTTCCGGGAGCGGGACGAGTTCGCGGCCGCGGACCTGCTCGCCACGGACTTCACCCAGGAGCTGGTCCATCCGGTGCGCAACGTCATGACGCCGGAGCGTCTGGCTGGAGGTGCTGCCCGACTACGTGATCCACGAGTGGGACGTCGAGGACCGGATCGTCGACGTCGACGGTGACTACGGGGCGATCCTGCAACGGGTTCGGATGCGGGCGACGGTCATGGGCGAGGACCGCAGCGGCGTCCTCGTCCTGTCCGACCTGTGGCGGCGGGTCGACGGGGAGTGGCGGGTCTGGCGCCGGCACTCGACCCCGCTCGTCGCCGCCCGCGGCGAGCGAGCCAGGCTCGTCGGACTGACGCGCGGCGCTCTCGCCGCTTGCGCGGAGGGTTGCCCCCCTCATCGGGGCTACAACCCTCCGCGGTCCGGGTCTCGCGTCGCTAGCCGGACAGGGTGCTCCACCGGATCGACAGGCCCAGCCCGATCAGGAGGACCAGCGCCGCCACCGCGATGAACCCGGCACTGATGTCGACGTCCTGCTGCTGCGTCGTGACGTGCTTCGGCAGGTTGGCCAGCACGCTCTGGAGCTGGTCGGCGTCCGTGGCCGCGAAGTACTCGCCGCCGGTGGTCGACGCCACCGTCTTCAGCGCCTCCTCGTCGACGACGAGGAAGTTGCGGCCACCACCGCCGCCCCCGGTGCCGAAGTCGCGGCCACCGCCGAAGCGCTGCTGGGTCATGCCGCCGAGCTGCGACGCCGAGCAGACCATCTGGGTGGGGTTCTTCGTCCCGAACCCGATCGGGTAGACCCGGACGCCGCGCGCCGCGGCCTGGACCGCCGCGTCCTCCGGCGTGATCCCGCGCGTGTTCGCGCCGTCGGTGAGGAGCACGACGATCTCGGGAGCCTTGTCGCCACTGGCGTTCGGCGTCGGGGTCGAGCCGGAGCCGTCCCCGCCCTCCGGCGACTTCGGGATCGACGAGCCGTCGGGGTTCGGCGCGTCCTCGGGAGTGCTCGGCGCGACGTTCGGGTCGAGCTCGGCGATCGCGTCGATCGACTTGAGGATGGCCGCACCGATCGTCGTCCCGCGACCGGTCGTCACCGCGTCGAGGGTGTTGAGCAGGTCGTTCTTGTTCGTCGTCGGCGCCACGGCCAGCTGGGCGAACCCGGAGAACAGGACCAGCCCGATCTTCGTCTCGTCGCCCTGGGTCTCGACGAACTTCCGCACGGCGGCCTGCGCGGCGCCCAGCCGGTTCGGCTCGACGTCGGTCGCGCACATGGAGCCCGAGACGTCGAGCGCGAGGATCACCGTCGAGCTGGAGATCGGCACGTCGGTCCGGACCTGCGGCCGGGCCGCGGCCACCCCGAGCAGCCCGAGGCTGGCGATCACGAGCGCCACCGGCACGTGCCGGCGCCAGCGCCGGCTCGGGCCCACAGCGGTCCGGACCAGCGCGACGTTCGAGTGGCGGACCGCGGCCGGCTTGCGCCGTCGCGTCTGCCACAGGTATGCGGCGAGCAGGATGGGCACGGCCAGCAGGCCGAGCAGGAGGTACGGCTGGTCGAAGGTCACTCAGATCACCCGCCCTCGACGCAGCACGGAGACGACCGCTCCGGCGAGCAACAGCAGGGTCGCGACGCCCGCGACCAGGGACGTGATCTCGTGGGGGACGCTGCGCGACACCCAGTTCAGCTGGACCGAGTCGTAGACCTGCGCCAGCGACGTGGAGTCGGTCGCGTTGTAGTAGGTCCCCCCGGAGATCTCCGCGATCTGCTTCAGGGTGTCCTCGTCGAGGTGCGTGGCGATGCTGAAGCCGCCCATCTCCAGCACCGTCCCGTCGGCGCTGCCGAGCCCGATCGTGTAGATCTTCACGCCGGCGGCGGAGGCCAGGTCGGCGAGGTTGGCGGGGTCGGGGCCGCTGGTGTTCTCACCGTCGGTGAGCAGGACGATCGCGGTCCCGCCGTAGTAGCCGATCGGCGTCTCGTCGCCGCCGCCCTGCTCGGTGTCACCGTTGCTGACGATGGGCTTGCCGGCGATGGCGCTCAGCGACGTGAGGATCCCCCGACCGAGCGACGTCTCGCCCTGCGGCGTCAGGCGGTTGACGGACGCGAGCACCTGGTCCTTGTCGGTGGTCGGCTGCTGGGCGATGATCCCGTTGCCGCCGAACGCGACGACGCCGACCTTCACCGTCGACGGCTGCTTCTCGACGAACCCCTTGGCGGCCGCCTTGGCCGCGTCGAGCCGGCTCGGCTGCATGTCCTTGGCCGCCATGCTCGTCGACACGTCGAAGGCGAGGATGACCGTGCCCTCGCGACGCGGCTCCGCGACGGCGGCGACCGGCCGGGACAGCGCGAGCAGCATCACGGCGAGCGCCGCGCACGAGCAGGACCGGCGCGACGTGCCGCCACCGGTCGGCCCGCCGCGTCGAGACGACGAGCCCCTGTCGCGCGAGGTCGGCCCGGCGCTCGGCCTGCTGCCGCAGCAGCCGCCGGTATGCGACGACGACCAGGGGGAGGGCGAGCAGGCCGAACAGCGCCCACGGCCAGGCGAGGCTCATCGGCGCCGGCTCCGGCGCAGGGCTGGAGATGCGCACGAGGGACCGCACCAGGTCCTCGTCGGTGCGGATCTGGTGCAGGTCGACGCCGGCCGACCGCGTCGCCGCCTCGAGCGCCTCCTGGCGCTGGTCGGCGGCGACCCTGAGCCGCGAGCGGAAGCCCGGGTCGGAGGTGTCGACGAAGATCTGTTCGCCGGTCTCGGCGTCCTCGACGTAGATCGACCCGACGTCGGGCAGCTCGTCCTCGCGCGGGTCGCTGACCTGGAGGGCGACCACCTCGTGGCGCTGGGCCAGCCGGCTGAGGGCCGGCTCCCACCCGGGCTGGCTGATGAAGTCGGAGACGACGACGACGAGGGAGCGGCGGCGGACCATCCCGGCGGACCGGTGCAGCATCGCGCCGAGGTCGGTGGCGTGGCGCTCGGGTGCGCTCTCCGGGCGGCCGCGCCGGCGTCGCGCTCGGGGAGCGGGCGCCGCGTCGGCCGCCGCCGCTCGGGCGTTCCGCCGGTCGAGGAGCACGTCGGCGATCTGGAGGACCTGGTTCCGGCCGGAGCGGGCGGGCAGGATGCGCTCGACGTCCTGGTCGAAGACGACCATGCCCACCCGGTTGCCGCGGCGGGTCAGCACCAGGGCGAGGGTCGTCGCGACCTCGGCGAGGACGAGGTCCTTCTGCCGGTCCACCGGCCCGAACCCCATCGAGGCCGAGTGGTCGAGCAGCAGCCACGCCGTGACCTCGCGGTCCTCGATGTACTCCCGGACGTACGGCGTGTCCATCCGGGCCGTGACGTTCCACTCGATGTGGCGCAGGTCGTCACCCGGCTCGTACTCGCGCAGGTTCGTGAAGTCCAGCCCGCTCCCGCGGAACAGGCTGCGGTAGTCGCCCTGGAGCTGGCCGTCCAGCCGTCGGACGACCCGCCACTCGAGCTGCCGGAGCAGGCGCTCCGGCGTCAGCGTGGCGGTCTCGTCCACGGCGAGTCACCCTGGGAGGAGAAGCCGGGGGGCATACCGGCGGGTGCCGTCCGCTCGCGCAGCGGAGCCTGCGGGACCGGCGTGGCGGCGAGGATCGGCGTCAGCAGGTCGTCGGGGCTCATGTCCTCGGCGAGCGCCTCGTACGAGAGGACGATGCGGTGCCGCAGCACGTCGCGGGCGAGGTCGCGCACATCGGTGGCGAGGGCGTAGTCCCGTCCGCGGAGGAAGGCGAGCGCGCGAGCGGCGAGCACCATGTTGATCGAGGCACGCGGGCTGGCGCCGAAGGTGAGGTATCGCGCCAGCTCGGCCTTGCCGACGATCGCCGGGTTGCGCGTGGCGTTGGCGAGGTGGACCGCGTACTCGATGACCCCGGGGTCGACGTAGACCTGGTCGACCTGACGCTGGTACTCCCGCAGCGAGTCGGCGCAGAGCACCCGCTGCGTCGCGGCGCGCGTCCCGATCATCCGCTCGACGACGACGAACTCCTCCGGCGGCGAGGGGTACCCGATGAGCACCTTGAGCATGAACCGGTCGACCTGCGCCTCGGGCAGCTGGTAGGTGCCCTCGGACTCGATCGGGTTCTGGGTGGCCATGACGAGGAACGGGTCGGGTGCGGGGTAGGTCTCCCGGCCGATGGTGACCTGTCGCTCCTGCATGACCTCGAGCAGCGCGCTCTGCACCTTGGCGGGAGCGCGGTTGATCTCGTCGGCGAGGACGAGGTTCGCGAAGACCGGGCCGAGCGAGACCTGGAACTCGCCGTCGCGCTGGTTGTAGATCCGCGTGCCGACGAGGTCGGCGGGCACGAGGTCCGGGGTGAACTGGATCCGCTGGAACTCCCCGCCGATGACGTCGGCGAGGGTCTTGATGGCCATCGTCTTGGCGAGGCCGGGCACGCCCTCGACGAGGAGGTGGCCCCGGGCGAGCAGCGCGACGATCATCCGCTCCAGCAGGTCGTCCTGGCCGACGATGGTCCGCTTGACCTCGTACAGCGCCTGCTCCAGCGGGTGGGGCCGTGGCGCGCTGGTGGCGGGGGCCGGGGTCGGGTTCGACTCGGTCATGGCTGCTCCTGGGAGGGGGTCACTGGGCGGGGTCGCTGGGCGGGGGGGGGCGCCGGCGCCGCCGCCGGCCGTGGCGATCGGGACGGCGAACCCGATCCCGACGAAGAAGCCCTGCTGGCTCGGGTTCGCGAGTCCGGTGACGATCCCGACCACCTGCCCGGCCTTGTTGAGCAGCGGTCCGCCGGAGTTGCCCGGGTTCACCGCGGCGTCGATCTGGATGAGGTGCTCGAGCTTCTGGCCGTTGCCGATGTTGACGCTGCGGTCGAGCGCGGACACGACGCCGGCGGACAGCGAGTCGGTGAGCCCGAGCGGGTGCCCGACGGCGAACACCGGGGTGCCGACCTGGACGCCACCGCCGAGGACGGCGGGCACGAGGGTCTGCGGGAGGATCGAGGGCGCCAGGGTCGCGATGTCGTTCTCGGGCTGCTGGCTGGCGATGGTCGCCGGCGAGGAGGTGCCGTCGGTGTAGCTGACGGTGATCGCCTCGGCGCCGCTCACGACGTGGAGCGCGGTGAGGATCGTGCCGTCGGCGTTGACGATGACCCCGGCCCCGCTGCCGGACTCGGCGCCGCTCGCCGTGGACCGCTTGGTGTTGATGAGGACCAGGGACGGCTGGATCGCCTGGTATGCGACGGTGCCGTCGGGCGGCGCGGCCGCCTCCGCCTTGGCCTGGTCGTCGATGCCCTTCTTCACGGTCGCGTCGATGTCCTGCTGCGTGACCGGAGGGGTGGGGTTCGGCCGGGTCAGGGCGTAGACGCCGACGACCGAGATGAGGGCGACCGCGACGACGGCCACGACCCAGACCCGCGCCGGAACGGCTCGGGCCCGGCGCCACCCCGCGACGAACGGCCGGGCGACCCGGCCACCCGCGGACCGCAGGCGCGTACCGGCTCGGCCTTGCTGAGGACGGCCCGGATCGCCATCGCCGCTCGATCCAGCGGCGTCCGCCTCCGGCGGGGCGATGACGCGGGCCACCTCCTGACTGTACGTTCGGCGGCGCGCGAGCGGCAGTGCGGGACGGCGACTCATATCGCAGTCATAGGAACCGCGAGCCCTCAGACGTCGACCGGTCTCGGCTGGTCGGGGTGCGGCTCGTCGCCCACCGCGGCCTGGACGCGCCAGAGCCGACGCTCGAGGTCGGCGCGCACCGACGCATACGCCGGGTCGTCGGCGACGTTGCTCAGCTGGTGCGGGTCCTCGACGAGGTCGTAGAGCTCCCACTCCGGCGGGTAGCGCTCGTCGGAGCAGCCCGAGCACGCCGAGGCCGTCGTTGTAGAAGTAGACGAGGCAGTACCGGTCGGTGCGGATGCCGTAGTGCGCGCCGACGTGGTGGCTGCCGTCGTCGTGCATCCAGTACCGGTAGTAGAGGCCGTCGTGGGGCGGTTCGGGGTCGCGGGTGTCGGCGACGTCGGGCCAGAACGAGCGCCCCTGCATCCGTGGGTGGGCCGGGACGCCGGCCGCCTCGAGCAGGGTCTGGGCGACGTCGACGTTGCTGACGATGCCGGTATGCGTCGTCCCCGGGTCGGACCGCACGCGGGTACGACACGAGGAACGGCATCCGGATCGACTCCTCGTACATGAACCGCTTGTCGAACCAGCCGTGGTCGCCGAGGAAGAAGCCCTGGTCGGAGCCGTAGAGCAGCACGGTGTCGTCGAGGTCGCCATCGGTCGCGCAGCCAGCCGACGAGCCGACCGACGTTGTCGTCCACCGAGGCGACGCAGGCCAGGTAGTCCTCCATGTACCGCTGGTACTTCCACCGCGCCTCGTCCTCGCGCGAAAGGCCTTGCGGGACAGGCTGTTTGAGGTCCACCTCGGTGAGGTCGTCGGCGACGCTCATGACCGCCCGCCGAGCGGTGTCGGAACGGGTGGCGAAGTCGTCGGTGAAGGTGCCCGGGACCGGGATCTCGCGGTCCGCATACAGGCCGGTATGCGCGTCGTCCGGTTCCCAGGGCCGGTGCGGTGCCTTGTGCCAGACCAGCAGGCACCAGGGCGCGTCCCCCTCGAGCGAGCCGAGCCAGCGGATGGCGAGGTCGGTGATGAGGTCGGTGGCGTAGCCCGGTTCGACGCGCAGCCCGTCGGCGGAGAGGAAACGGGGGTCGTGGTACTCGCCCTGGTCGATGAGGACGTCCCAGTAGTCGAACCCCTGCGGGTCGTGGCCGACCCCGTCGGTCTCGCCGTCGCCCATGTGCCACTTGCCGACGAAGCCGGTGCGGTAGCCGGCGTCACGCAGCGCCGAGACGAAGGTCGGCTGGCTGGCGTCGATGAAGGTGTCGAGGGTGCTGACCCCGTTGACGTGGCTGTAGGTGCCGGTCAGCAGCGACGCACGGCTCGGGGAGCACAGCGAGTTCGTCGCGAACAGGTTCTCGAACCGGACCCCGGCCTCGCCGATCGCGTCGATGTGCGGCGTCGTGTTGAGGACCGACCCGTAGGCGCTGATGGAGTGCGCCGCGTGGTCGTCGCTGAGGAGGAAGAGGATGTTGGGGCGGCGGACGCCGGGTGGCGCCGACGTCACCGGCGCCGGCTCCGCTCCTCGATGTACCGCTTGGTGACGGCCATGTCGGAGTCGCCCATCCCGCGCGCCACGAGGTCCGCGAAGGCGTCCCGGACCGCCGGGAGCAGCGCGGCGTCGGTCCGGGTCGCCGTCGCGACGTCGGTGGCGAAGTCGAGGTCCTTGAGGACGTAGCGGGCGATCCCGGAGGGGCTGAAGTCGTCGGTGACCATCCGCTCACCCCGGGTCCGCAGGATGCGGCTGTCCGCATACCCGCCGGCGAACAGCTCGAAGAGCGTGTCGAGCTCCAGCCCGCTGCGGTCGGCGAGGACCGCGGCCTCGCCGAGGGCGAGGACGGCGGCGGCGACGATCAGCTGGTTGCAGGCCTTGGCGACCTCACCGGACCCGAGCGGTCCGAGGTGGTACGCCCGCCCGCACGCCTCGAGCACGTCCATCGCCCGGCGGGCGTCGGCGTCGGTCCCGCCGACCATGATCGACAGCGTTCCCTCCTCGGCCCCGTCCACCCCTCCGGACACCGGGGCGTCGACGAGGCGGACCCGACCGTCGGACTCTCTGACCAGCCGCTCGCCGAGCCGCCGTACCCCGGTCGGCGACGACGTGGACGAGACGACGAGGAGGAGGTCGTCGGGCGCGTCGGCCAGCAGGCCGTCGTCGCCGGCCAGGACCTCCTCGACCTGCGGGAGGTCGGGCAGCATGAGCAGGACCACGGTGGCGTCGGTGGCGAGCGAGCGCGGCGTCTCGTGCCACCGGGCACCGGCGTCGAGGAGGTCGGGGTAGCGGTCCCGGCCCCGGCCGTGCACCGCCACAGTGGTGGCGGGTCGGCGCAGCAGGTGGGCGGTCATCGGCCGGCCCATCGCGCCGAGCCCGATGACGCCCACGCGGTCGACGTCCTGGGTCACCTCGCTGGGTCCGGGCTCGGGCATGCTGTGCATCATGCCGGACGGCCTGTTCGACCTCACGGGACGAACCGCCCTCGTCACCGGCTCGACCCGCGGGATCGGGTATGCGCTCGCGCACGGCCTGCTCACGGCCGGTGCTCGGGTGGTCGTGCATGGTCGGGACCTGGACCGGGCGGTGGAAGCGGCGTCGGCGCTCTCCGACGAGACCGGCGGCGAGACGCTGCCGGCCGCCTTCGACGTGACCTCTGCCTCGTCGGTCGGCGCGGGCGTGACCGGGATCGAGGTCGAGTGGGGAACGCCGGACATCCTCGTCAACAACGCCGGTATGCAGCGCCGGGCGCCGGTTCTCGACTTCTCGGTGGCGGACTGGGAGGAGCTGGTCGCCACCAACCTCACCAGCGCGTTCCTGGTCTCCCAGCGCGTGGGCCGCGGCATGGTCGACCGGGGCAGCGGCAAGATCGTCATGGTCGGGTCGGTCCAGAGCCGGCTGGCGCGTCCGGGCATCGCGCCCTACTCCGCGACCAAGGGCGGCGTGGTCATGCTGACCCGTGGGCTGTGCGCCGACCTCGGCCCGAAGGGCATCCAGGCGAACGCGCTGTGTCCGGGCTACATCGACACCGAGCTGACCCGGGCGCTGGTCGACGACGAGGAGTTCAGCCGCTGGGTGGCCGGGCGCACGCCGGCCGGCCGGTGGGGACGCGTCGAGGACCTGGTGGGCGCGCTGGTGTTCCTCGCGTCCGACGCGTCGGCCTTCGTCAACGGGCAGGTCCTCTACGTCGACGGCGGCATGACCGCCGTCGTGTGACGGCTACGCCGCGAGGCGATGCGCGGCGGCCCTGATCAGCACGACCGCCCAGGTGCGGTAGGGCTTCCAGCGCTCGGCGAACTCCGCATACTCCTCGTCGCTCATCGGGAGTGGACAGGCCATAGAGGTCGTGGACCGCCTGCCGGCTTCGGGCCTCGCCGCTGGGGAGGACGTCGACGAAGCCGCACGCCCGGACGACGATGAGGGCGCTGTAGAACGGACCGATCCCGGGCAGCTCCTGGACCGCCAGCTGGGCGGCCTCGGGACCGAGCGCGACGAGGCGGTCGACGTCGAGATCTCCGCGCTGGGCGGCGGCCGCGACGGCGTTCAGCCGCGGGATGCGGTCGGCCGGCAGCCCAGGCAGATCGGTGAGGGCGGCCAGCGTCGACGGTGCGGGCAGGGCGTGGACGGTCTGACCGGCCAGCTCGAAGGCGGAGCCGTGGGCCTTGTTGAGGCGCTCGCGGAGGGTGATGCCCTGCGCGCGGGCGCGGCGGGCGGAGATGACCGACCAGACGGCGGCCTCGTAGGGCGAGTAGAACAGCGCCGGGCGAAGTCCGGGCGCAGCCTGCTGGAGGGCGCCGATGACCTTGTCGCGGCGGCCGAGCTCGGCGAACCCCTCGCCGTCGTGGTCGCAGGAGATGATCCGGGCGACCTGGGCCGCGACGACATCCGGGTCGGCGTCGCCGTGCACGGTGAGGTCGAGCTGGTCACCGCGCTGACGCACCTCGACGCCGACCGCCGTCTCGAGGTCGTGGTCGACCCGGAAGGCCATCCGCATGACCCCGTCGAACGACCGCTCGTTGCGGTGGCCGAACCCGAAGAGGGCCAGCTCCTCCAGCGAGAAGAGACCCCGGGTCGGGATGGTCACGCGGTTCACGGTGGCGCTCGTCGTCATCCCCGGATCGTCTCGCGCCGCACCGACATCGCTGCCCGGGTCAGGCGCCGGCGTTGCGACGCGCCCACGGTTCGAGCACGGCGAGCACCGCACGGCACGCGGGGACGGCGAGGCCGACCCGGTCCGCCCGGCGCACCACCGAGCCGTGGAGCGCGTCGAGCTCCATCCGGCGGCCGGAGGTCAGGTCGTGGTGCAGGGAGGAGTACGAGTCGGCCGGGAGTCCCGCGGCGAACCCGACCTGCTGGTCGACCACGCCGTCGCCCAGCTCGACGCCCTCGAGCCCAGCGAGCGCCACCACCTCGGCGACGATGTCGCGGAACATCGCCCACGCCGCCGGACTCTCGCGGATGTCGCCGAGGGGCAGCCGGACCGACGACGTCATGCCGGCGGCGGCGCAGATGAAGGCGAACTTGGTCCACAGCACCGTGTTGATGTCCCGCGCGACATCGGCGTCGATCCCGGCCCCGAGACAGGCGGCGTGCAGGCTCTCGACGCGGTCGCTGCGCCGGTTGTCGCGCTCGCCGAACACGATCCGTGCCGGTCCGCCGGTATGCGCGACGACGCCGGGCTCGGCGATGGTCGAGAAGATGAACGCCGCCCCGCCGACGACATGGTCGGCGCCGACGACCGCAGCGAGCTGGTCCTCGTTGTCGACACCGTTCTGGAGGGACACCACCGCCGTGTCCGGGCCGAGAACCGGCGCCAGTCGACCGGCGGCCGCCTCCGTGTCGTAGGCCTTGACGCAGAACAGCACCACGTCGGAGGGGCCGAACGCCGCCGGGTCGTCGGACGCGGCGACGGGCACCGCGAAGTCGCCTTTGACGCTGCGCACCCGCAGCCCGTTCGCCTGCAGCGCCGCCAGGTGCGGCCCTCGCGCGACCATCGCGACCTCGTGACCGGCCGCCGCGAGCCGCCCGCCGAAGTAGCCGCCCACGCCGCCGGCGCCGACCACCACCACCCTCATGCGGCCGACCGTAGACCGTCGGCGGGCCGACTAGGGTCCGGAGCATGAGAGCCGAGGGCACCTTCACCGTCACGACGTTCGTCCCGGCGGAGGTCCAACCGCCGCCGGTCGCCGTCGAGGTGGGCGTACCGGTCGGGACGGCGGTCATGGAGAAGGTCTACGACGGCGACGTCTCCGGGCGCTCGGCGACGATCTTCACGTCGGCCTTCGACAGGGGGACGGGAGTGGGGACGTACGTCGCGCTCGAGACCTTCGAGGGCCGGCTCGGTGACCGGACTGGCGGGTTCGCCTACGCGCACTCGGCCACGACCACCGGCTCGGACCGGCGGTACGAGCTCTTCGTCATCGTCCCGAGCAGCGGGGTGGGAGACCTCGCCGGCATCTCCGGCGGCGGCGGGATGTCCGTCGACGCCGACGACACCCACCGAGTCTGGTTCGACTACTCGCTGGGCTGAACGCCGGGCTCCACGCCGACCCGGCGCGACGGGTCGGGCCGGGTCAGCGCTGGCTCAGGGGCTTGGGCAGGTACGGCGGGACCGGTAGCGGCACGATGGTCATGCCACCGTAGAAGCCGCTGGCGTACGCATACGAGCGACCGACCAGCTTGAAGAGGGTGAGGAGCGCTAGCATCGGATCTCCTGTGAGCCAAGGGTTTACAGGGAACCGTCGCAGGGAGCGCCGATGGTCGCGTCGGGGAAATCCCTGAACCAGCACCCCCAGCTGGTCGGGCGTGACGAGGAGCTGGGCCGCCTCCGCGCCCTCCTCGACGGCGCCCGGACCGGCACCGGCGGCAGCCTCGTCCTCGAGGGCGAGGCCGGCATCGGGAAGACCTCGCTGCTGACCGAGGCCACGGCGCTGGCGACGGGGTTCACCTCACTGGCGACCGTCGGCATCGAGTCCGAGGCCGCCCTCGGGTGCGCGGGACTGCTCGACGTCCTCACGCCCGTGCGGGAACGGCTGTCCGAGATCCCCACCGTCCAGGCCGAGGCCCTGTCGGCGGTCCTCGGCTGGGGGCCGGCCCACACGACTGCCGACCCGTTCCTCGTCGCCGCCGGCACCCTGTCGCTGCTCGCCAGGCAGGCCGAGCGGCAGCCGGTCCTGGTCCGGGTCGACGACGCGCACTGGGTCGACCAGACGTCCCTGGCTGCGCTGGCCTTCGCCGCGCGCCGGCTGACCTTCGACGCGGTCGCCTTCCTCTTCGCCGCGCGGTCCGGAAGCGCGGCCCTAGACCAGCTGTCGGGGCTTCCGGTCCTGGCGATCGAGGGCGTGTCCTCGAGCGTCGCCGCGCAGCTGCTCCCGGGCTATACGGCGACCACCGTGGTAGACCGGCTGACCGAGACCACCCACGGGAACCCGCTCGCGCTGCTGGAGGTCGCGCGCACCCTCTCGGACGCCCAGCGGCTCGGCGCCGCCGCCCTTCCCGAACGGCTCCCCGTCGGGCCGCGGGTGGAGAAGGCCTTCGAGATGGTGCTGGCGCAGCGGTCCCCGGACTGCCGACGCGCTCTGTTGCTCTGTGCGGTCGACGCCTCCGCCTCGCCGTCCGCGCCCGTGGCGGCGATGGTCCGCGCCGGCGACGACGCGGCCGCGGCGCTGGCCGAGGCCGAGCAGGCGGGCATCGTGGTCCTGGACGGGCGGGGGCTGCGGTTCCGGCATCCGCTGCTGCGGACGGCGGTGCTCGCAGCGGCCACCGCCGACGAGCGGCGGGCCGCCCACCGCGCGCTCGCGTCGGTGATCCCACCCGACTCCGACACGGCTCGCCACACGTGGCATCTGGCTCAGGGAACGGTCGGCCCGGACGACGTTCTCGCCGCCGAGCTCGTCGGCGTGGCCGCGTCCCGACGCGTGCGCAGCGGGTATGCGGAGTCGTCGGTCGTGCTCGAACGCGCAGCGCTGCTCGGCAGCGATCCCGAGGTGGCCTCGGAGCGGCTGGCGCTCGCCGTCGAGGACGCCTTCCTGGCCGGAGACCTTCACCGAACCCGGTCGCTCGCTGTCACCGTTCTCCAGTCACCCGCCTCCAGCCGCACCCGCGGTCACGTGCAGCTCACCCTCGGCACGATGGAGATGTACGCCGGCTCGGTACGCCGCTCCGCCGGTCTCCTGTCCGCCGCCGCGGACGGATGCGACGGGCTTCAGCGCGTCTGGGCGCTCACCGAGCTGGCCGAGGCGCACTTCCGGCTCGGTGAGTACGACCACCTGCCGCCGACGGCCCGCCGGATCCAGGAGGTGGCCGACCTCGCCGATCCCCAGCAACGGCTGCTGTCGTCGTTCGTCCAGGGAATCGCTCTCTCGTCCGCCGGCGACCCCGTGGCCGGCGCCGCCCGGTTCGAGGACGTGGTCCGGCTGGCCACCGGTCAGCTGACCATGGACAACCCGAGGCTGCTGATCCCCTGGGCGATGGCGACCGCCCATCTCGGTATCGACGACGCCGTGATGGCGGACGCCGACCCGGTGCTCCGGGACGCTCGCCGCCGCGGCGCGATCGGGATCCTCGTTCCGTTGCTGTCGATGAGCGCGGCGGCGCGAGCGTGGCTCGGCGACCAGGCCGGAGCGTTCGCCGACGCCGGTGAGGCGACCGAGCTCGGCGAGCATCTCGGGTACGCCGCCGACACGGCCGTCGCCCTGGAGATGCTGGCGTGGCAGTCCGCGGCCCGAGGCCGGCACGACGAGGCTCGGGTCGCCCTCGAGCGGGCCGTCGCGCTCACCGACCGCGCCGAGACCACCAGCGTTCACGCCCACCACGCCATCACCGCCGCCTTCTGCGCCTTGTCACGGCACGAACCGGCTGAGGCCGCCGACCTGCTCGAACGGCGGATCGCCGCCGATGGAGGGATCGGGTCCATGGGCGAGCCGCTCGGGGTGGCTCCTCAGCTGATCGAGGCGTACGCAGCCCTGGGCCGCAGCGCGGACGCCGCCGCGCTCGCCCGGCGGTACGCCACGGAGACGCAACCGGTCTCCGCTCACGACCGGGCCCTGGTGGAATGCAGCCTCGCGCTCGCTGCGGAGGACGACGACACCGCTTTCGCGGCGTACGAACGAGCGCTCGCGGCCCACGAGCAGGAGACCAACCGGTTCGAGGCGGCCCGGACCCGCCTGCTCTACGGAGAGCGGCTCGCGTCGCGCCGGCCGGCGGGTCGACGCCCGGGTGCAGCTGCGCGCGGCGCTGGACGAGTTCGCCGCCTCGGACCTGCTGGCCTGGGCGAACCGCGCGGCCCAGGAGCTCGACGCGACCGGCGCGACCGCCCGGTCTCGCGGACCGGTACCCGAGGAGCCGCTCACGTCGCAGGAGACCCGGGTGGCGCTGCTCGTCGCGAAGGGGCAGTCCAACAAGGAGGTCGCCGCGGCCCTGTTCCTCAGCCCGAAGACCGTCGAGCACCACCTCGGCAGCGTGTTCCGGAAGCGGGGCTACCGGTCCCGCGCCGAGCTCGCCGCGTCCTTCGCCCAGTCGTCGGCCGGCTGACGCCCGGTCAGCGGGGGCCGGCGTACGCCGGCGGGGCGTCCATCGAGGTGCGCAGCTGGGTCAGCGCGTCGGCCGGCACGTTGATGAGGCCCCGGACCGGTCGGTCGAGGTCGAAGGTGATGAACAGCGTGGACGCGACGAGCACCGCCGCGAGCAGCGCGATCCCCGGACCGCGGCCCAGGGTCCCGAGATGGAGCGCCAGCAGCCCCAGAGCGAGCGCGGCCCCGACCATCTCGAGCAGGAGGACCGGTGTCGGGACTCGGTTGCCGAGCCCGGCGACCCGGGTCGACTGCGAGTCGAAGGCCTCGTTGAGGCTGTCCAGGTAGAGGCGCGGCGCGCTCGCGTTCGGCTGGGCGGTGACCGCCTGGCCGGCCTGGTCCCACAGGGCGCGTTGCGCCTCGGTGCTGCTCGCCAGCGCGGCCTGCTGCTCCACACTGCCCGGCACGGTCTCCGAGATGTCGATCGAGGCGTCGGTGAGCTGGCGCATCAGCTGTAGCGACGGCGTCCGGTTCGGCTCGGCCACCGTCTGGGCCCGCAGGTAGGCGGTGCCGAGCGCGTTGGCCTCGGTGACGACGGCCGCCCGCCGGCTCTCGTAGCGGCCCACCGCCAGGCTGAGACCGAAGGCCATCACCAGCGCCATGAACCCGAGCATCGCCGACTGGATGGCGCCGAACGGCTCTCGGAGGCCCTCGGACCGGTCGCGCATCGACCGGCCGACGAGGTGGCCGACGACGGTCGCGCCGATGATGACCGCGAAGAGGCCGACGACGAGCGCCGGCGTGCTCAGCTGGAACAGCGACACGCCTTCTCCTCACTCGTCCGACGACGCTGGGAAGGGAGCAAGCGCCGAACGCGACTGTACGGCGAATGGGTCAGCGGGCGCGGACCTCCTGGTAGCGGGCCAGCGACTCCTTGCGCTCCGTGTCGTGGACGACGATCGGTGCAGGGTAGCCCTCAGGCGGGTCGTCGAGCGTCCACGGCTCGTGGATCTCCTTGGCCGACAACCCCTTCAGCTCCGGCACCCACCGGCGCACGTAGTCGCCGTCGGGGTCGAACTTCGTCGCTTGCGTCGTCGGGTTGAAGATCCGGTAGTACGGAGAGGGGTCGGTGCCGGTGCCCGCGGTCCACTGCCACCCGTGCTGGTTGTTCGCGAGGTCGCCGTCGACGAGGTACTCCATGAAGTGACGGGCGCCCAGCGTCCACTCGAGGTGGAGGTCCTTGACGAGGAACGACGCGACGATCATCCGGACGCGGTTGTGCATCCAGCCGGTGGCGAGGAGCTGACGCATACCGGCGTCGACGATCGGGTACCCGGTACGGCCCTGCTTCCACGCCTCCAGCCGCTCGTCGGCGCGCTGCCCCGTGTCGTAGCGCATCCGCGCCATGGCCGGCTGGAAGTAGCCGTGCGCGCTGTCCGGCCAGTGGTGCAGGACCTGCGCGTAGAAGTCGCGCCAGCACAGCTGGCGCCGGTATGCGGGTCCGCGGCGCCCGAGGTCGGTGAGCATCGTCCGCGGATGGATCTCGCCGAACTTCAGGTGCACCGACATGTGCGACGTGCTCTCGAGGTCGGGTCGGTTGCGCTCCGCGGTGTAGCGCTCGACGTCCCCGTCGAGGAACTCCTTCCACGCCGCCACCGCTGCGGCCTCGCCGGCGTCGGGCAGCTCGGCGCTGGTCCTGGGGTCGTGGGGGATCTCGATCCCGTCCACCGGATGCCAGGGGATCCGGGCCGGGTTCGAGGTCGACGGGCTGTGCCAGCCACGTTCCGACCACGCCCGGTAGAAAGGGGTGAACACCTTGAACGGCTCGCCGTCCTTCTTGAGCACCTGGCCCGGCGACACCGCATATGGGCTGCCGGTCCGGACCAGCGGCACGTGCCCGAGGGCCTTCTCGACGCGGCGGTCGCGAGCCGCGCCGTACGGCGCGAAGTCCTCGCTGATGTGGACCTCGGCAGCGCCGATCTCCTTGGCCACGCGGGGGACGACGTTCTCCGGACGGCCGCGCTTCACGGTGAGCCGCCCTCCGTGCGAGCGGAGGTCCTCGTCGAGGGCACGCAGCGACCGGTAGAGGTATGCGGTCCGCGGGCCGTCATCGACCTTGAGCAGCACGTCGTCGAGGACGAACAGGGCACAGACCGGTCCGGCCTTGGCCGCGGCGTCGAGGGCGGGGTGGTCGCGCAGCCGCAGGTCACGGCGGAACCACAGGACCGACGGCGTCACGCCCGGATCTCCTCCCGGCGGATCGACCGCTCGAACAGGGGCGGCAGGTACCGCAGCATGAGCATCGCCCAGGTGAGGTGGGTGAGCATCGGCGCCTGGATGCCACCGGAGGCCCGGCGCTGCATCCCGAACAGCAGCCCCATCACCCCGCCCGCGACGGTGAGCGCGGGGTTGCGGCTGGCCGCCGTCGCGACGGTGTAGGCCGCGGTGGAGATGAGGATGGGACGGTCGGCGGCGGCGGTGTAGAAGGCGCCGCGGAAGAACATCTCCTCGGCGAGCCCGTTGACCGACGTGGTGAGGATGATCAGCGGCATGTTGCCCTGGTCGGCGTAGCGCAGCACGTTGCCGATCGCCCGGTTGAGGATCGGGATCTCCCGGGCGACGAGGGCCGCTCCGTAGAACGCCCCGAACGCTGCGACGCCGGTCGCCACCGGGGTGATGATCGGACGGCGCAGGTTGTCGTCGCGGCTCTTGATCCAGCCAAGATGGAGGGGACCCGAGGCGACCGCGCCGGCCGTCCAGGTCGCCGCCAGGGCTCCGGTCAGCCAGTAGAACCGCTTCGAGCCCGGTTCGGCGCTCAACGAGACGCCGAGCAGCGTTGCGCCCGCGGCGCCGACGCCGAGCACGATCCGGCGGCGACGGTTGCGGACCGCCTCGGTCTCGTCGGGAACCCGGGGTTCCTGGAGGTGGAACGGCTTGGGCAGCCGGCCGAGGATCCGGTGGACGGTGTCGGCCGGGCCGGCTCCGACCTCCGGGCCGGCCAGTCGCTCGGCGCGCTCGCGGAGGGCGGTGCGGGCGGCCTCGTCGTAGGTCATCGGCTCGAACGGCACCATCCGCCGGATCCGGTCGTCCTTGACCACCACCTCGTTGGTCATCGAGTCGACGAGGTTGCGGCCGGTGGTCGTGTCGACGTCGGTGACCAGCGACAGCCAGCGGGACGAGAGCTGGGGCGATAGCAGCGGGACCGGGACGATCGGCAGGTCGCGACCCTGGATGGTGGCCACTCGCTGCAGCATCGTCTTGTAACGCAGGACCTCCGGGCCGCCGATCTCGAGGGCCTCGTCCGCGGCCTCGGGGAGCTCGAGAACGCCCACGAGGTAGCGGATGACGTCGGCGACCGCGATGGGCTGGGTGCGGGTCATGACCCACCGCGGCGTGACCATGGCCGGCAGATGGTCCACCAGCTGGCGGGTCATCTCCCAGGAGATGCCGCCGTCGCCGATGACGATGCCGGCGCGCAGGGTCGTCACCGGCACCCCCGACTCCGCCAGGGCCGACTCGACCTCACGTCGGCTGCGCAGGTGGGCGGACAGCTCCTCGCTGTCGTCGCCGAGGCCGCCCAGGTAGACGATCCGCTTGAGGCCGGCGCGCTCCGCGGCCGCGCCGAAGGTCGTGGCGCCGGCGGCGTCCTTGTTCTCGAAGTCGTCGTCGTCCAGGGAGTGCACGAGGTAGTAGGCGGCGTCGCAGCCGGCCATCGCCGCGTCGAGCGAGTCAGCGTCCTGCACGTCGGCGCCGACGGGCGTACCGGCCCCGTCGTAGGTGTCGGGATGTCTCGTCATGGCGCGGACCTCGTGGCCGGCCTCCTCGAGCGCCGGGCAGAGACGGCGGCCGACGAACCCCGAGGCCCCCGCCACGAGGACCTTCACGAGCCGGCCCCGGCCGGGACGGGCACCCGCGGCGCCTGCAGGCGCAGCGCCTCGGTGACCGGGTCGCTTCGCAAGGCCCTGATGCCCGTCGTCGCGACGACCTCCGGGGTGGCCCCGGCCCCGGCGAGGACCACGGGAACCCGAGAGGCGAGGGCGTGCAGCCCCGCCGCCTCGGTCGCGAAGGGTTCGGCCGTCGTGGCCGAGAGCACCACGACCTGAGGCTGGAGATGGTGCACGGCGCTGTCGAGGTCGGTCACAGGAGTGTTGTTGCCCAAGTACGTCACGCGCCAACCACAGCGGTTGAGCACGATGCCGAAGACCATGAGCGGCAGGTCGTGCAGCTCGCCCTGGGGGCAGGCGAGGACGGCCCGCGGTCCGACGCCCTGACCCCAGCCGAGCGCCAACCCGGCCAGCCGGCCGCGGAGCAGGTTGCTGGCGAAGTGCTCCTGCGCCACGTCGATGGTGCCGGCCTCCCATCGAGCGCCGAGCTCGGCGAGGTAGGGCATGACGATGTCGCGCAGCACGGTCGTCAGGCTCAGCTCGCGCAGCATGGTGTCGAACGCCTGTTGGGCCGCTGACTCGTCGTACACGTCGAGCGCCCGTTCCAGGGCCCGGTAGTGGCTCATGGCCGCGCCGGCCTCGGTGGGGCCAGGTTCGCCGGCGACCGGTCGGGTGGCCGGCGGGTATGCGCGTTCGGCCGGCGCGGCCTGGCGCGCTACGCCCGCGGCCTGGGCGGCGGACAGCCCGCCGGCCAGCTGGTCCTGCATGGCCCGGACCCGGAGCTCGTCCCGCGCGGTGTAGAGGCGGTAGCCCTTGGGGGACCGGGCCGGCTGGAGGAGCTGGTAGCGACGCTCCCAGGCGCGCAACAGCTCGGTGCTGACGCCGACCCGGCGGCTCAGCTCGCCGATGCGGACCCCGACGGGTTCGTCGGGGGAGGGACGGGCGACGGAGACCATTCCGGCATTGTACAAACCTTGGACAGACCTGCAACAGGCCTCGGTCAGCGGGCGAACGGGCCGATCTCCATGAGGACCACGCCGGTGTTGGAGCAGCCCTGCTGCGTCTGCGCGGAGAACTGGGCCGCCGTGTCGTCGGGCAGGTAGATCCGGAACCCCATGGCCGGCGTCACGCCGCAGTCGGGGAAGTTGGCCGCCTGGGCCAGCGACAGCGGCGCGCTGGCCTTGGCACCCGGCGCCAGGGTGATGAGCGTCGGGGTGCCGGCGGTGCGCTTGGCCGGCGCGCCGAGCTCCTGGCCCTGCGTGCCGGTGACCAGCGAGACGCCGGGGAAGCCCTCGACGACACACGGCGCCGAACCGCCGTTGGTGACCGTCACCTGGAGTCCGATGTGGCCCGCGGACGCCCCGCCCGGAGACGGCTCGACCACCGCCTTGGCGTCGGCGATCGTGCAGCGGTTGCCGGCGGCGGTGCGGGAACCGGTCGAGGTCCCGGAGGATGCCGAAGACCCGGCAGACGAGGCCGAGGCGGACGCGGTCGTGCTCGGGGCCGGGGTGGGTGTGGGCGGCGGGCTGCTGCACGCCGCGAGCGCCGCGGCCAGCCCCGCGGCGGCCAGCGTCACGCATACCGAACGAGCGGTGAGAGAACCCTGCGTCGTCACGCCGCCACGGTAGACGTGGGCACTGGCTCCAGCCGGAAAACCGGCATTCCCGGCGCGGCCGCGGCGAGCTCGGCGTCAGTGGACCGGGTGGTGAGGCCCTCGACGAACCGGCCGACCTCCCAGCCCCAGCGCTTCAGGTAGACGCGAAGCACCGGCACTCGCTGGTCGGCGGGCACCTCCACGAGGCGGACGGTCTCGACGCGGCGCCCGACGCGCAGCTGCGCCTCGCCGGCGGCGCGGACGTTGCGGACCCACTGGGTGTTGCCGCGGGGAGCGACGAGGAAGCGGTCGTCGCCGAGCGGGAGCAGGTTGACCGGCACCGACTGCGGCGTCCCGGTCTTCCGGCCGCGCACGGTGAGGACGCGGGATCCGAGCAGGCTCACCCCGTGGTCGGTCAGCCAGCGGACGGCCTTCATGAACACGACGTCGCCACGGGTGGCCTGGATGTACCGGGTGCTGGCGGCGGGCGGCTGGGTCATGGCGATCTCCTCGATGTCGACTTGGAGAGCACTGCTCTCGCTTCGCCTCCAGTATGCGTGTACTTCCTGCCGCATGTCAAGAGCAGTGCTCTCGAATCCGTGCCAGACTGCGGGGATGACCGAAGGAGCCCGGGCGCGCCGCCGCGACGACGTGACGCGTCGCGTGCTGCAGATCGGGCGGCGGCACCTGACCGAGTACGGCGCCGCCGCGCTGTCGCTCCGTGCGGTCACCCGCGACCTGGGGATGGTGTCGTCCGCGGTCTACCGGTACGTCGAGAGCCGCGACGAGCTGCTGACGCTGCTCGTGGTCGACGCGTACACCGAGCTCGGCGACGTCGTCGACGCGCGGCTCGCGGAGCTGCATCGGGCCGCCTGGGACACGAGGGTCCTCGCCGTGTGCGTCGCGGTGCGCGCCTGGGCGGTCCGGGAGCCGGCGCGGTATGCGCTGCTCTACGGGAGCCCGGTGCCGGGGTACGAGGCGCCGGGTGAGCGGACCACGGAACCGGGGACGCGGGTGATCCGCGCCCTCGTCGCCCTGGTCGCCGAGGGGGTTCGCGCGGGCGACGTCGTCGACCGGCCCACGACCGTCCCGGTCCCGCGGGCACTCCGGACCGACCTCACGGGCGTACGCGACGAGCTCGGCGTCGAGGTCGACCCGGCGGTGGTCGCCCGGGCCGTCCTGCTCTGGTCGGTGCTGTTCGGCGCGGTCAGCCTCGAGGTGTTCGGGCAGTTCGGGGCCGACACGTTCGCGGAGCCGGAGGCGCTCTTCGAGCACCAGATCCGGCTGGCGCTGGCGACCCTGCGGGGCTGAGGGCGGTCAGTCCGTCGGGTGCCCGTTCGGCTCGGCGTTCCCGAGGTCCATGTGGAGCACCTCCCAGACGTGGCCGTCCGGGTCGGCGAAGCTGTGCCCGTACATCGGTCCCTCCGACATCTTCGGCAGCCAGCCGGAGCCGCCCGCCGCCACCGCGGTGCTCACCAGGCGGTCCACCTCGGCCGGCGACTCGGCACTGAGACACGTGATCGTCGTCGGGCCGTCGCGGGGGTCGCCCACCGCGCCGGTGACGAAGTCCGCGAACCGGTCGCGGGTGAGGAGCATGACGACGATGGTGTCCGAGACGACGATGGCGGCGACGTCGTCGTCGGAGAACGCCTCGTTCACGCGGAAGCCCAGGGCGGTGTAGAACGCCCGTGACGCACCGAGGTCCGTGACCGGCAGGTTCACGAAGATCATCCGCCTCATGCACCTGAGACTGTGGAAGGGCCGGAAATCTGTCGGCCGGGTGTCCGTCCGGTCGCGTACGTTCGTCTCATGACTTCGGTGGCCAGCCAGACCCGCACCCCGACGACCGCGACCGACCAGCCCGAACCGCCCGAGACCGACCGCGAGTTCATGGCCCTGGTGGAGCCGATGCGCGGCGAGCTGATGGCGCACTGCTACCGGATGCTGGGCTCGGTCCACGATGCGGAGGACCTGGTCCAGGAGACCTACATCCGGGCCTGGCGGGCGTTCCACGGCTTCGAGGGGCGCTCGTCGCTGCGCACGTGGATGTACCAGATCGCCACCAACACCTGCCTCACCGCGCTGCAGAGCCGGAAGCGGCGGCCGCTGCCCACCGGGCTCGGCGCGCCGGCCTCCGACCCCACCGACGCCCTGCAGACGCGGCCGGAGGTGACCTGGCTGGAGCCGATGCCCGACACGCTCATCGCCGGCACCGCACCGGAGGACCCCGAGGCCACGGCGGTCACCCACGACTCGATCAGGATCGCCTTCATCGCGGCGCTCCAGCACCTCACCCCCACCCAGCGGGCCGTCCTCATCCTTCGCGACGTGCTCAACTGGCGGGCGGCCGAGGTCGCCAGCGCGCTCGACACCACCGTCGCCGCCGTCAACAGCGCGCTGCAGCGGGCCCGGGCCCACGTCGAGAAGCTCGCCCCGGCCGACGAGGCGTCGTCGCAGCTCACCGCCGACGACCCGGAGGTCAAGGCCAAGCTCGAGCGTTACGTCGCCGCGTTCGAGGCCTACGACATCGACACCATCGTCGAGATGCTCACCACCGACGCCATCTGGGACATGCCGCCGTTCACCGCCTGGTACCAGGGCAACGAGACGATCGGCCGGCTGATCGCCACGCAGTGCCCGGCCACCAAGGCCGGCGACATGCGGATGATCCCCACGACCGCCAACGGGCAGCCGGCCTACGGGCTCTACATGCGGTCGCAGGACGGCCGGATGCGGCCCTTCCAGCTGCAGCAGCTGACCATCGGTCCGAACGGCGTCGAGCGGGTCACCGCCTACTTCGACCTGCGGCTGTTCGAGACGTTCGGGCTGCCGCCGGAGCTGCCGGCGGCCTGACCGTCGTCAGCTCGGCCAGCGCGCCTGGTAGAGGGTCGCCGCGCCGCCGGCCGACGGCCGGGTCGCAACGTAGAGACGGTCGCCGACCAGCGCGGCGGCCACCGGTCGGCCCGCCGGTCCGGATGACGGCGCCCATGCGCTCCCGCCGGCACGACTCAGCAGCGCCGCCGTCGCGCCGTTGGGGCTGACCAGGAGCGTGGTGGAACCCGACGTCACCGGTGCGGGTACGACGTCCTGGTCGCCCACGGCGAGGTCCGGTATGCCGGTCAGCCGGGTCGCGTGGTCGCCGTCGACGGCCCAGACGGCGAGGCGCTCGTCGACCTGGCCGGCCACGACACACGCGTTCGGTATCGCGGCGTCGCCGCAGCGCGCGGCGACGGCCTCGCTGTGGTTGCCGACGTCCGGCAGGTCGATGCGGTGCCATCCGGTGTTGACGCCGGTCGAGCGCCACACCGCGGCGGTCTGGCGCACGCCCTCGTCCAGGTGGAGAGCGGACCCGGCGACGAGGATCCCGTCGCCGTCGCGGGTGGCGCCACGGGGGCCGACGAGGACCGTCGCCGTGCTCTCCAGGGCGGTGCCGGCGGGGTTCTGGCGGGTCCAGACGCGGTCGGCGAAGGTCCAGACCGCCGCGTCCAGGCCGGCCTTGGCGCCGCCCCAGCTGCCGACCAGGGCCTCACCTCCGGGCGTGATGACCGCGTCGACGAGCTCGCCGGCGCCCCAACCGCCGAACGCGTAGAAGCTCTGCGGCAGCTCGTCGACCCCCGCGAGGGTCCCGCTCCAGGTCGTCCACCGGACGTTGGCGTGGGCTCCGCCGTTGGCCCCGCCGATGGCCACGATCCGGGTGCCGTCGGTGGCCACGGAGTACCAGCGGGCCACCGGCGCATACGGGGACTGCGGGTTCAGCGGGACCGTCGTCTGAGCGCCCGCCGCGTCGATGGTGAGCATCACCGGCGAGGGCGTCTCCGGGGTGTCACCGGCCTTGAGTCCGCCGACCAGGAGGCGGTCGCCCATCGTCGTGAGGGTCCGGGTCTCCACTCCGGCGGGCAGCGCGACGACGCTCCAGGTCAGGTTCGGACCGGGGTTCGCGGACGTGGTCGTGGTCGCCGAAGCACTGCCCTCGGTGCTGGTGCACGCGCCCAGGGCGGCCGTCGCGATAAGGAACAGGGCGACGGCCGAACGCCGAGGCACGGCGGAGCGACCCATCAGGCGCAGTATCACCGTCCCGCCTGACCGCGCGGTCCGGGCCGGTTGGTGGTCCCGCGCGTCAGGCCAGCGCGTCCAGGCGCTCGAGCGCGTCGGACCAGCGCCGCTGGAGCGCGGCGCGGTCGGGTCCGGCCGGCTCGTGGCGCAGCGAGACGCGCGTGCCGTCGCCCTCGGGGGCGAGGTGGAGGTCGACCAGCGACCGCGGGGCGTCGGCGTCCGCGTGCCAGGAGACGCGGACCTGTTCCAAGGGGTGGTAGCTCCGCCAGACGCCGTGGCTGCCGTCGTCGGCGTGCCACGGTTCGCCCTTGCCGCCGAGGCGGGCGCCGGACCCGAGCAGGGCCTGGACGCCGTCGTTGGTCGTGAGGACGCGCCACACGTGGTCGACGGAGTGGGGAAGCACGGTGTCGATCTCGACCGTGTCGCTCTTCCGCGTCCCCCGACGCCTGGTCTGTCTTCTCGTCGACCGCCTCGCTTGGTGCCGTATCGGACATTCGAGCCTCCTTGGTCGGGCCCCGCCGTGCCACGCTGCCGGCGGACTGCAGATTCGGGCCCAGGGCACCATGTCACCCCTTCCCGGCCGTCGGCGCCACCCCTTGGGGCGAGGAATTTGACGAACTCGCGGGATTCTCGCCGGGTGTCTCGCCGTGCGCGTCGGTGGTCCCCCCACTAGCGTGACGAGAGGCTCGGAGCCGAGCCGAAACCCCGAGACGAGGAGTGCTGGACCATGGACGCCTGGGTCTGGATTCTGTTGCTGGTCATCGTGGCCGCGGTGGTCGTGGCCGTGGTGATGTCCCGCTCGCGACAGCGGGAGAACCGTCGCGTCGAGGCCGCCGAGCTGCGGGACCCGACCGCGGACCACCACCTGGAGCTGCGCGAGAAGGAAGCGGCGGCGGCGGCCTCGGAGGCCGAGGCCCGGCGGGTCCGCGCCGAGGCCGACCAGCGGGCCGCCGAGGCCCAGCGACTGGAGGTGGAGGCCCAGCGCGCCGGGATGGACCGGGACTCCGCGGCGGCCACCACCGCAGGAGAAGCTGCGGCGCGCGGACGCCCTGGACCCGGACGTGGCGCACCGACAAGGAGGGCTACCGCCTCGACGAGGCCGGCAACCGGATCGAGAACACCTCCGGGGAGCGGCCGGCGTCGGGGCTCGGGGCCCCGGCAGCCGCCGGCGCCGGCGGGCTGGCGGGCGCGGCCGGCGTTCGCCGGCACCCGCGAACACCACGACCATGACGACGGTGACCACGGTGACCACGGACCACGGCCACGCTGGCGACCAGGGCGCGGAGGCGGTGGGCGGCCGGATCGGCAACATGCGCGGCCTGGACGACGACAACGACGCGGACCGCGCGTGCCCGGCGACCTGGACCGCGGTCGCTCCGACGAGGCGCGCGCCGAGCACGGCCGAGCCGGTGGAGCGGATCGGCAACATGCGCGGCCTGGACGACGACAACGACACCGACGCGGACCGCGCGGTGCCCGGCGACCTGGACCGCGGTCGCTCCGACGAGGCGCGCGCCGAGCAGGGCAGCCGGTGGAGCGGATCGGCAACATGCGCGGCCTGGACGACGACGAAGCGGTACCCGGAGACCCCGACCGTGGTCGCTCCGACGAGGCGCGCGCCGAGCACGGCGAGCCGATCGGCGGCCGCATCGGCAACATGCGCGGCGTCGACGACGACGCGACGCCGGGCGACCCGGCCGTTCACGCCACCACCGCCGACGGCACCACGGACGTCCCCGAGACCCGCGCCGACGGGACGGTCGACGACACGACGGACGACGATGGCACGGTCCGCGAGCGGGGCCCGCTGGAGCGCGCTCGGGAGCGGGTCGACGAGGTGCTGGGGCGGCGCGACGCCGACGCAGACGCCGAGCGCGACGCCGACGCAGAGCGCGACGCCGAGGCCAAGCGCCGTCAGCCCGAGTAGGCCTCGAGGAACGACTTGAGCAACGGCCCCGCGGTCTTCGACCCCGACGCGCCGTTCTCGACGTAGGCGGCCACGGCGAGGTCGCCCCTCACCGCGACCATCCAGGCGTGGGTCAGGGGCGGGTTCGCCGTGCCGTACTCCGCCGTCCCGGTCTTGGCCGCCGTCACGCCGTCGGACGCCAGCAGTGCCCCGCTGCCCTCCGAGACGACGGCGCCGAGCATCGACTGGAGGGCCTGGGCCTCGGCCGGCTGCAGCGGCTTCTCCGGGGTCGGGAAGCCGGCGACCGCGGGGTTGTCGTCGATCAGCCGCGGCCGCACGACGGAGCCCTTGACCGCCGAGGCGATGACCGTCGCCATGTCCATCGGCGAGACGAGGACCTTGGCTTGCCCGATCATCGACGCCGCGTGCTCGGTCGCCGTCGCCGTCGTCGGGACGGAGCCGAGGTATGCGGGGAAGCCGAGGTCGAGGTCGACGCCCACGCCGAGCGCCGCGGCCGCCGAGGCGAGGTCGGCCTGCGAGACCTTGTCCTGGTTGGAGATGAAGGCCGTGTTGCAGGAGTTGGCGAAGGCGGTCCTGAGCGGGATGTCGCCGATCTTGTCGGCGCGGGTAGTCGTTGTAGTTCTTGAAGGACCGGCCGCCGACGTTGACCGTCGGCGTGCAGGCGACCGGGGAGTCCGGCGTGAGGCCGGCGCGCAGCAGCGCGAGCGCGGTGACGATCTTGAACGTCGAGCCCGGTGCGGTCTGGCCGGTCGTCCCGACGGGCAGACCCTTGCTGCCGGGGCCGTTGGCCGCGGCGACGATCTCACCCGTGGACGGCCGGATCGCGACGAGCGAGGTCGGGGTGTCACCCGGGCCGCCCTGAAGGACGGCCTCGGCGACCGTCTGCGCGGTGGCGTCGAGCGTGACGACGAGCGGTTTCCCGTCGACGGCGGGCGAGGTGAACAGGTCGCGCGACGTCTTCTTGCCGGCCGAGTCGGTGCCGACGGCCTGGATGGTCCGGCCGGGCGCCCCGCGCAGCCGTGCGTCGTAGCGCTGCTCCAGACCGGAGAGCCCGACGATGTCGCCCGGCCTTGAGCGCCCCGTTGGACTTCTGGACCACCTCGGCGGTGGCCTCGCCGACCGTGCCGAGGATGGACCGGGCGAAGTTCGGTGACGGACCGATGACCGACTTCCCGGGGATGCTGACCGCCCCCGGGATCGCCGCGAGGGCCGCCGACTGGGTCGTGATGAGGGGGTCGTCCACGCGCACGGTGATGAGGGGCACGAACGCCTTGGCGCCGGCCGAGGTGACCGACTTGGCGTAGGCGGCCGGGTCGGACCCGGCCAGCTGGGCGAGCGCCGTCGCGGCGGCGGCCTGCTGGTCCGCCGCCACCTTCGTCTTGTCGATCCCCACCTGAGCGGTGTCGCGCTCGGTCATCAGCGGGGTCGAGCCGGCGCCCACGATGTCGCCGCGCTTGGCGGCGACCGTGGTCAGGGCGAGGTGCTCGGACCCAATCAGGCTCGGGGCGAAGAGGGCGGGGTTCCACGTCACGTGCCAGGTCTCGTCCTGCGCGCGCGTCAGGTTCGCGGTCGTCGTGTAGCTCCAGACCACGTCGGAGGCTCCGCTGGTGGCTCCCGAGGTGGTCGCCGAGGGTGTAGAGGTGGCGGTGCCGGACGTCGTCGTGGCCGAGGCGGTCGCCCCGCCGGCCGGTGCCGCCGAGGGAAGCGTCCACGTGAAGGCCAGCGTGGCCGTCGCGTTCCGGTCGTTCGACTTCGGTTCGGAGACCTGGCTCACGGTGACGGTGCGCTTGACGTCCTTGAGGTCGCCCACGGCCGTGGCGAGGAACGACGCGACGTTCGCGGACGTCGCCCCGTCGAATGGCACCTTGTTGAGGTCGCCGCCGGCCAGCCCGGCGGCGAGCGCCGCAGCGGCCTGGTCCGGGCCCGGCGGAGGGCTGACAAGGTTGCAGGCCGTCAACGTGGCGACGAGCGTAAGCGCACCGACACCGCCGACGGCCGCCCGCTGCCGTAGGTTTCGTTTCGGGTGCCGCATGACGCCCATCCTCACATCGACGGCGACCTGCTTCGACCAGGCCCGACGAAAGGCGCACCGATGCCCTCAGCAGATGTCCAGCGGGTCGTCATCGTCGGTGGGGGTCTCGCCGCGGCCAAGACCGCCGAGGCGCTGCGCGACGAGGGGTATGCGGGGTCGATCGTCCTCTTCGCGGCCGAGCGCCACGTCCCGTACGACCGGCCGCCGCTCTCCAAGGCCTTCCTCAAGGGGGAGCAGAGCGCCGAGGACGGCTACGTCCTGCCGGAGTCCTGGTACGCCGACCACGACGTCGACCTACGACTCGGGACCGCCGTGACGTCGGTCGACGCCGAGCGCCCACGAGGTCGTCGCGACCGACGGGAGCCGGACCGCATACGACAAGCTCGTCCTCGCCACCGGCGCCTCCCCGCGGCGCAGCGACCTGCCCGGCGCCGACCTCGGCGGCGTGCTGTACCTGCGGACCATCGAGGACAGCGAGCGGCTCCGGGAGGCCTTCCAGAAGGGCGCGAACGTCGTCATCGTCGGCGGCGGCTGGATCGGGCTGGAGGCGGCCTCGGCGGCGCGCGAGGCCGGCGCGAACGTCACCGTCCTGGAGATGGCGCAGCAGCCGCTGCTGGCCGTGGTCGGCCCGAAGCTCGGCGAGTCCTTCGCGGACCTGCACCGTCAGCACGGCGTCGACCTGCGGACCGGCGTCACGGTCGCGACCATCGAGCCGGCCTCCGACAGCCACAAGGTGGGCGCGGTGGTCCTCGGCGACGGGACCAGCATCCCGGCCGACATCGTCCTCGTCGGCATCGGCGCGATTCCCAACACCGACCTCGCCGTCACCGCGGGACTCGAGCTCGACAACGGGATCGTCGTCGACGCGCAGGGCCGCAGCAGCGACCCCGACATCTTCGCCGTGGGCGACGTCGCCAACGCCGAGACCCCGGCCCTCGGCCAGCGGGTCCGCGTCGAGCACTGGGCCAACGCGCTCGACCGCCCGCCGACCGTCGCCAAGGGGGTGCTGGGCAAGCCCGGCGACTTCGACAAGCTCCCCTTCTTCTACTCGGACCAGTACGACCTCGGGCTCGAGTACTCCGGCCGCGGCGGCCGGGAGGACGACATCGTCGTCCGCGGCGACCTGGCCGGCCGGGAGTACGTCGCCTTCTGGCTCGACGGCGACCGCGTCACCGCGGGCATGAACGTCAACGTCTGGGACGTCCAGGACGACATCCAGGCGCTCGTCGCCTCGCGCGACGCCGTCGACCGCGAGAAGCTCGCGGACCCGGAGGTGCCGTTGGGACAGGTGCGCGCCTGAGCCGCCGGCGCGTGACGACGCGGTCCGGCGCGGTAACCGGAGCGGCGGCTCTGGTCGCCCTGTTCGCCGCCTGCTCCGCCGCACCGCCCACTCCGGCGGCGACGTCCGCCGTCACGCCGGCCAGCTCGTCGCCCGGCTCGTCGACCTCGACCGGTACCGGCTGCCCGCCCACGTCGCTCTCGACCGGCCCGATCACCAGCCAGGTGGTCGTCGTGACCACGTCGGCCGCATCCGCCGCCGACCGGCTCGGTCCTTGCGGTGACAGACCGAGATCGTCGTGCTCTCGGACGGTCCGCCGGTCATGGCCCGCCCGCAGTGGTCCGCGCTCGAGGTGCTCGGTCGGGGCGCCGTCGTCGCGCGCGCCGTCGGGTCGGCCGGACCGGACGTGCCCACGCCGATCACCCGCGGCACGACCGTCCCCGCCACGACCGTGCCGACGGCGGTCACCCTGACCGGGTGCGACGGTCGCCCGCTCGCTCCCGGCGCCTACCGACTGCGGGCCCTGGTGGGGTACCACGTGGCAGCGACGCCGGGTACGTCATGGCCAGCGAGCCGGTGGATCTCACAGTGACGTGAGATCCGTTGCCGGTCAACGGTTCTCGATGGCCTTCGCCATCCGCTCGAGGGACTCCTCGAGGATCGCCGTGGTCGTGGCGAAGTTCAGCCGCGCGAACCGCCGCGCCGGTGCCCGGAACGGCCGGCCCGGGCTGAGCGCGACGCGGGCGTGTTCGAGGAACCAGTCGGCCGGGTCGACGTCGAGGTCCAGGTCGGTGCAGTCGAGCCAGGCGAGGTAGGTGCCCTCGTTGCGCCGGTGCCGGACCCCGGGCATACCCGCGACCGCCTCGGCGACGACGGTCGCGTGGCGGGCCAGCAACGCGCGGACCTCCTCCAACCAGGCGTCTCCGTCGCGGTATGCGGCGAGGCTCGCCTCGATGCCGAGCGAGGCGACGCCCACCTTGGCCCAGAGCGGGATGCGCCGCCACGCGGCCCGGTCGGCGAGCGTTGCTCGTGACCACCTGCGCGCACTTGAGGCCGGGCAGGTTCCAGGCCTTGCTGGCCGAGACGAGCGTGACCGTGTGCTCCGCGGTGGCCGGCGACAGCGACGCATACGGGATGTGGGTGCCCTCGAAGACGAGCGGCGCGTGGATCTCGTCGGCGATGACCCGCGCCCCGTGGCGTTCGACGACCTCGGCGAAGGCGACGAGCTCGGCGCGGTCGAGGACGCGGCCGAGCGGGTTGTAGGGGTTGCAGAGCAGCACCGTGCGGGCGCCTTCGGCGAAGGCGCCGTCGAGCGCGTCGAGGTCGAAGGTCGGGCGCCCGTCGACGTCGACCATCGGTACGTGCACCTGGGGCCGGCCGGACAGCTCCACGACGTCGAAGAACGGCATGTAGACCGGGGTCGTGATGACGACCGGGTCGTCGCGTCCGCTGAACGTCTCCAGGGCAAGGGTCATCCCGCGCATGACGTCGGCCACGAGGAACACGTCGGCGGGGTCGACGGTCCAGCCGTGACGGCGGGCCAGGTCCGCGGCGAGGACGTCGGCCAGACCGGATGGCCCCGCCTCGAGGGGATAGCCGAACGTCTCGGCGTCCACCGCCCGGTGCAGCGCCTCGGCGATGGCGGGCGCGGTCGGGTAGTCCATCTCGGCCACCCACATCGCCAGGACGTCGTCGGGCTGGCTGGCCCACTTCAGGGTTCGGCGGGCCCGCAGCCGGTCCGGGGTGAGGGCCTGCAGGTCGACGGTCACGCGCTCAGCTCGGCGTCGGCCAGCGGCGCCTCGGTACGGCTGAAGGTCCGGCGGTAGTCGCTGGGCGCCACTCCGACCTGGCGCATGAAGTGGTGCCGCAGCAGGGCGGCGCTGCCGAACCCGCTGCGCGCGGCGACCTGGTCGATGCCGAGGTCGCTGCTCTCGAGGATCTCGCGAGCGCGGTGGACCCGTTGCAGCACAAGCCATTTCGCGGGAGTCGTACCCGTCTCCTGCACGAACCGGCGGGCAAAGGTCCGCTCCGACATGGCGGCCCGCCGGGCGAGGACGGCGACCGGCTGCTCGGTGTCGAGGTTCTCCTCCATCCACGCCAGCACGGCGCGGAGGCTGTCGGTGGCGCACTCGGGAATCGGCATCTCGACGAACTGGCGCTGACCGCCGTCGCGCTGAGGCGGGACGACCATCCGCCGGGCGATCGTCGTCGCGATGACGGCGCCGAGCTCGCGCCGCACCAGGTGGAGGCAGGCGTCGATCCCGGCTGCCGTGCCGGCACTGGTGACGATGTCGCCGTCGTCGACGAACAGCACGTCGCGGTTCACCCGGGCGCGCGGGTAGGCGGCGGCCAGCTCGTCGGCGTTCATCCAGTGCGTGGCGCAGTCGCGGTCGTCGAGGAGACCCGCGGCCCCGAGCACGAAGGCGCCGCTGCAGACCGAGATGAGCGTCGCGCCGGCCTCGTGGGCGCGGCGCAGCGCGTCGAGCAGCGCCGGCGAGAACTCGCGCAGCCTGGTGGCCGGCACGGCGACGAGGTCGGCGCCCTCCAGGGCCTCCAGCCCGTAGGGGACGTTGAGGGAGAGGCCGTTGAGCAGGTCCACCGGCCGTTCGGGGTGCTCGGCGCAGACGCGGAAGTCGAACGCCGGCACTCCCTGGGCGGTGCGGTCGAGTCCGAAGACCTCGTGGACGACACCGAACTCGAAGGCGGCGGCCTGGTCGGCGAGCAGGACCGCGACGGTTTGGAGGGGCATACCGCTGATGATCGCACATTTGGCAGGAAGTTTGCGAGGGGTGTCCTATCTGCCACTAGTGGCGGGAAGTCGACGAGCGCATGATTACTGCCATGACCACTGAACTCCTCGCCAGCATCGCCAACACCATCGGTGTCGTCGTCGTGGTCGCGGCCCTCGCGACCCTCGTCGTCGGCCTCCTCGAGCGCACCCACCGCCGTGAGAGCGGCCTCGGACACGCTCCCTTCGGCGCCGACCTCGGCGCCTCCGCGGACCGCGACCGAGTGCGCGACCGCGACACCCTCCGGGTTCTCGACGAGCTGCGGGCGACGGCCGACCGCGACGCCGCCTCCACGCGTACCCGCTCGACGTCGACCCCGTCCGGTTCCTCCCGCACGACCACGGTCGGCCACCGGCTGCGCTCGGTCTGACCACCGGCGGCCCACCGGGCCGCACCGCGATCGCCCACCCGTTCGTCGAGGTGGGCGATCGCGTTCTGTGCCATAGATTGGCGGCATGTCGCGCCCGCACGTCGCCGCGCTCCTCGAGGACGCGTGGCACCGGCAGCTGGAGCGCGGTCTCCGTCGTCGGGGCTGGCAGAACCGGATCATCGGGCACGTGGGGTACGGCTCGCCCGAGTTCATCCGGGTCTTCGGGCGGGTCCTGCTCGGCCGGGCGCGCGACGAGGGCGGCGACAGCGACGAGCCGGACCCCACCTACGGCGGGATGCGCTCGCCGTTCCTGCGCGACCGGGGCTGGCGCGCGTTCGTCACGGCTCCGGCGATGGGCGTGCCCATCTCGGTGACCGTCGCGGGCCGGACCTTCCACGGACGCAGCGACCGCTCCGGACACATCGACTCCACGTTCCGCGACCACGGCCTGGAGCCGGGCTGGCACCGCGTCACCATCTCGGCGCAGGGGGCCAAGGACGTCGAGGCCGAGATCATCGTCGTCGGCCCGGACGTCACCCGGGGGCTGGTCAGCGACATCGACGACACCGTCATCACCACGACCCTGCCCCGGATGATGATCGCCGCCTGGAACACCTTCGTGAAGCACGAGGGCGCTCGCCGTGTCGTGCCGGGGATGGCGCCGATGTACCGCGAGCTCCTGGGCGAGCAGCCGGGCACGCCGATCGTCTACGTCTCCACCGGCGCCTGGAACACCGCGCCCACGCTGAACCGGTTCCTCCGCAACCACGGGTACCCCGTGGGGCCGCTGCTGCTGACCGACTGGGGGCCGACGAACACCGGCTGGTTCCGCAGCGGACAGGACCACAAGCGCGCGTCGCTAGACCGGCTGGCCAAGGACTTCCCGAACATCCGCTGGATCCTCGTCGGCGACGACGGCCAGCACGACCCGAAGATCTACCAGGACTTCGCCGAGGCCCGGCCCTCGATCGTCGAGGCCATCGCGATCCGCCAGCTCACGCCCACCGAGCAGGTGCTGTCTCACGGTCTGCCGGTCTCCAACGAGGAGCTCGCGCCACGCGCCAGCCGGCCGCGAGAGGTGCCGGTCTACTACGCGCCTGACGGCTACGGCCTGCTCGAGATCCTGCGCGGCGCCGGCAAGATCGGAGTCTCCAGCCACACCTGACCCCGCGCGTCAACAACTGCGCAACTGCGGACCTTTCGACGGACATACCGGACATCGGCCGGGATAAGTCCTCACGTGCGCAGTTATCGACGCCGGTGGAAGACTGGACGGCGTGCCGGAGCTGCCCGAGGTCCAGGCGCTCGTCGACTTCCTCGCCGAGCGGACGGACGGCCTCGCCGTGGCCAGTGTCGAGCTGGCGTCGTTCTCGGTCCTGAAGACCTTCGACCCGCCGCCGACCGCGCTCGCCGGCGGGATGGTCGACGGCTGGTCGCGGCACGGCAAGTTCCTCGACCTCGACGTCGACGGCATCCACCTCGTGTTCCACCTGGCCCGCGCCGGCTGGCTGCGCTGGTCGGAGGCGCTGCCCAACACCGTGATGCGGCCGGGCAAGTCGCCGATCGCGCTGCGGGTCCGGTTCTCCGACGGCGCGGGCTTCGACCTCACCGAGGCCGGCACGAAGAAGTCTCTCGCCGCGTACATCGTCCGCGACGTGAACGAGGTGCCCGGCATCGCCCGGCTCGGCCCCGACCCGATGGCGGACGGCTTCGACGAGGACACGTTCGCGGGGATGCTCGAGGGGCGCCGCACCCAGATCAAGGGGCTGCTGCGCGACCAGGAGTTCCTCGCCGGCGTCGGCAACGCGTACTCCGACGAGATCCTCCACGTGGCCAAGCTGTCGCCGTTCGCCATCGCCGGCACGCTCAAGCCGCAGGACGTGCAGCGCCTCTACGCCGCGCTGCGCGACACCCTCGCCGGGGCGGTCGTCGCCGCCTCGGGCAAGCCCGCGGCCGAGCTCAAGGACGCCAAGCGGGAGGGTATGCGCGTGCACGGCCGCACCGGGAAGCCCTGCCCGGTCTGCGGAGACACCGTGCGCGAGGTCTCGTTCGCCGACTCGTCGCTGCAGTACTGCGCCACCTGCCAGACCGGCGGGAAGCCGCTGGCCGACCGCCGGATGTCCCGCCTGCTGAAGTGACCTCGGCCGGCCGTCGACCGGTTTGCCAGAATGGCTGACATGTCGATGCAGCCCAACGTCCCGGTCGTGTCCGTCTCCGACCTGCCCGACGACGCCGTCATGGTCGACGTGCGGGAGCGCGGCGAGTGGGTCGCCGGGCACGCGCCCGAGGCGGTCCTCATCCCGATGGGCGACCTGCCGAGCCAGATCGAGGAGCTGCCGCTCGGCGACGGCCCGTTGGCCATCGTCTGCCGCACCGGCAACCGCTCCGGCCGCGCGGTGGCCTGGCTCGCGAACATGGGCATCGACGCGGTGAACGTGGCCGGCGGGATGCAGGCCTGGGACGCCGCGGGCAAGCCGATGGTCGCCGAGGGCAGCGGCCCCGCCCGGGTCATCTGAGCCGGCTCCTCAGCGGCCCGGTATGCGCATCCTCTCGATCCAGTCGCACGTCGCCTACGGGCACGCCGGCAACTCCGCGGCCGTCTTCCCGCTGCAGCGGCTCGGCCACGACGTCTACCCCGTGCTGACGGTCACCTTCTCGAACCACACCGGGTACGGCGCGACCCGCGGGCCGCTCATCGCACCGGACGACGTCCGCGAGGTCATCAACGGCGTCGAGGACCGCGGAGCGTTCCCGACCATCGACGCGGTGCTGTCCGGGTACCAGGGCGCCGAGGCGGTCGGCGAGGTGGTCCTCGACGCGGTCGCCCGGGTCAAGGCGGCCAACCCGGCGGCCGTCTACTGCTGCGACCCGGTCATGGGCGACGTCGGGCGCGGGTTCTTCGTCCGGGCCGGCATCCCGGAGTACCTGCGCGACCACGTCGTGCCGGCCGCCGACATCGTGACGCCGAACCAGTTCGAGCTGGAGTTCCTCACCGGGCGTCCGGTGACCACGCTGGCGGACGTCGTGGCCGCCGCGGAGCAGCTGCACCGGATGGGTCCGCCGACGGTGCTCGTCACCAGCGTGCTCACGGCGGACACCCCTGATGGCGAGATCCAGATGCTCTGCTCCGCCCCGGAGGGCACGTGGCTGGTCTCGACGCCGCTGCTCCCGATGACGGTGCGCGGCGGCGGTGACGTGACCGCGGCGGTCTTCCTCGCGCATACCCTCACCGACGGGCCGCAGGCCGCCCTCTCGCGGACCGCCGCGACGATGTACGCCGTCCTCGCGGCCACCCACGAGGCAGGGCTCGAGGAGATGGCCCTCGTCGCCCAGCAGGACGCCATCGCGAACCCCGACGAGCGCTTCCCCGTCACCCCTCTCTAGCGCGCGTCGGCAAGGATGTCGGCATGTCGATCGAGTCGTTCGAGCGCTATCCGCTGCTGTTCGGGCCGTCGCCGGTCCATCGGCTGGGCCGCCTGACGAGCGAGCTGGGCGGCGCGCAGGTGTGGGCCAAGCGTGAGGACTGCAACTCCGGCATCGCTTACGGGGGCAACAAGACCCGGAAGCTGGAATACCTCGTCGCCGACGCCATCGCGAAGGGCTGCGACACGCTGGTGTCCATCGGCGGCGTGCAGTCCAACCACACGCGTCAGGTCGCGGCGGTCGCGGCCCACCTGGGCCTGAAGTGCGTCCTGGTCCAGGAGAGCTGGGTCGACTGGCCGGACTCCGTCTACGACAAGGTCGGCAACATCCTGATCAGCCGGCTGGCGGGGGCCGACGTCCGGCTGGTCCGCTCCGGCTTCGGCATCGGGTTCAAGGAGAGCTGGGAGCGGGCGCTCGCCGACGTCGAGGCGGCCGGCGGCACACCGTACGCGATTCCCGCAGGAGCCTCGGACCATCCGCTCGGTGGGCTCGGCTTCGCCCGATGGGCGTACGAGGTCGCCGAGCAGGAGGAGCAGCTCGGGGTCTTCTTCGACACGATCGTGGTGTGCTCGGTGACCGGGTCGACGCAGGCGGGCATGATCGCCGGGTTCGCCGCCCTGGCTGACGCAGGCGGGCGGCGGCGCCGCGTCCTCGGCGTCGACGCGTCCGCCAAGCCGGCCGAGACCCGCGACCAGGTCGCCCGGATCGCCCGCAGCACGGCCGAGCTCATCGACCTCGGGCGCGACCTGCGCGACGACGAGATCGAGCTGGACGAGCGCTACCACGCCGGGACCTACGGGATCCCCGACGACGTCACCCTCGACGCCATGCGCTTCGCCGCCCAGACCGAGGGGATGATCACCGACCCGGTCTACGAGGGCAAGTCGATGGCCGCGCTCATCGACCTGGTCCGGCGGCAGGAGATCGCCCGCGATGCCACGGTGCTCTACGCGCATCTCGGCGGGCAGCCGGCGCTCAACGCCTACAGCGCGCTGTTCTCCTGACCGGGGTCAGCGCCGCAGCAGCGCGACGACCTGGTCCATGACCTCCGGGACGAACCCGGAGACGTGGCCGCCGGGGAAGACGTGCAGCGTCGCCCCGGCGCGCTCGAGCCGCTCGGTGAACGCCCGGAACAGGTCGCCGTCGCCGGTGAACACGTCCACGGGCATAGGGAACCCGTCGAGCGAGACGCCCCACGGCTGGTTCCAGATGATCAGGGCCTCGTTGACGTATGCCCGGGGCTGGCGTCCGCCCTCGACCGCCGCGGCGCGGAACACGTCGTAGACCTCGGGCCGATGCAGGACCTCGACGTCGGAGGGATGCTGGCCGCGCATCCGCGCGGACTCGAGGAGCTCGGCCACCTTCCCCCTGCCGCGGTACTGCGAGACCTGGGCGACGACCGCGAAGGCCTTCGGCCGGTCGCGGGCGAGCCGGATGAACCGGGTCACCCGGTTGGGCAGCTCGGCGAGGACGTCCTCATCGGCGGGCGGCCCGGGGTTGACCGCCACCACGCCGGTGACCAAGGGAGCATCCCGCGGCGGCCAGCGCCAGCACGTGCGAACCGCCGCCCGAGAGCCCGGCGACCCGGACCGCGTCGACGCCCAGGTGTTCGGCGACGGCGTTGGTGTCGGCCACGACGTCGAGCAGCGTGCGACCCGGCTGCGCGGGTGATCCGCCGGCGCCCGGACGATCCCAGCCGACCAGCCGGACCCCGTGGGCCGAGGCCGCGTCCGCATACAGCGCGGTCTCGAGCCGCGAGCTGCCGGTGCCGTGGAAGTAGAAGGCGACCACGCCGGACGGGTCGCCGACCTCGCAGAGCGCCAGCCGCCGGCCGTCGGGCAGCACCAGGTCGTCGAGCTCTCGCACCGTCATGATGTCCTCTTGGCTGCCGCTGCCCGACGCTTGCCCTCGTGCATCGCGATCACGCGGGCGATGGGGATCTCGTGCCCCTCGGCGACCAGGTCGGCCGGGAGGGTCTGGGGCTCGGGCATCAGGTCCGCCCACGCGTCGCGGTCCCCCAGCAGGCCCGGCGCCGTCGCGAGGGTGAAGTCCCGTGGGCTGACCGCCTCGAGGTCGCCCCAGCCGACCGGAAACGAGACCGGCACCCCGGGGCGGATCCGTGGGCTGTAGGCCGTGATGACCGTCGCGCCACCGGCCCGGGTCGAGTCCACGAACACCTTGCCGTGCCGCTCCTCGACCACGAAGGCGGTGGTGGCCAGCCGCGGGTCGATCTTCTCGGCGCGCGCGGCGATCGCCCGCGTCGTGGCGGCGACGTCGACGGTGTCCGTCGGCGCCAGGGGCACGAAGACGTGCATCCCCTTGGCCCCGCTGGTCTTCGCGGCGCCGGCCAGCCCGGCCTCGTCCAGGACCTGCTTGACCAGGCGGGTGGCCGCGACCGCGAGCCGGAACCCCTCCTGGGGGTCGACGTCCGACGGCGGGTCGAGGTCGAGGATCAGGTGGGTCTGGTGCTGCGGGTCGTCCGTCGTCATCAGCCCCGGGTGGTACTCCACGGCCCGCTGGTTGGCGAGCCAGATCAGCGTCCGGCGGTCGTTGGCCAGTGCGTAGGAGATGTCCCGCTTGGGGCGCTCGGCCCAGATGGACACCGACTCGACCCAGTCGGGCGTGTACTTCGGCAGGTTCTTCTGCATAAACGGCGCCTGCCCGGCCCGGACCCGGATCACCGACAGCGGCCGGTCGCGCAGGTGCGCGACCATCCGGTCGGCCATCTGCTCGACGTAGTCGACGAGGTCGCGCTTCGTCGCGTCGGAGTCGTCGAAGAGCGGCTCGTCGAGATGGGTCAGCGGCACTCCCTCGCGAGACTCCTCGGACTTGGGTGGCCACATCACGACGCTATCGGGCGACGCGGGACGATCGGCGAGTGACGGCGTTCGAGTTCGAGGCGGAGCTGTGGCTGTGGGACGCGCGGCGCACCGACACCTGGACCTTCGTCAGCGTCCCGCCGGACCTCTCCGAGGAGATCGGCCAGCGCGCGTTGGCGTTGCCGCGCAAGGGCTTCGGGTCGGTCCGGGTGGCCGTGACCGTGGGTTCGAGCACGTGGCGGACGTCGATCTTCCCCTCGGCCGCCGACCGTTACGACCTCCCGGTCAAGAAGGCCGTGCGCCGCGCAGAGGCCCTCGAACCTGGTGACCAGGTCCGGGTACACCTCGAGCTCGTCGACCTCTGAGCGTCTCGGGACTCACCAGACCTTGCCGGGGTTGAAGATGTTCAGCGGGTCCATGGCGGCCTTGACCGCCCGCTGCAGGGCGATCGACGCCGGGGTCGAGCTCGCGGTGCATCCCGTCGCGCTTGAGCAGGCCGATCCCGTGCTCGCCGGAGACCGTGCCACCGAGGGCGATGGCCGCGTCGAGCATCTCCTCGAACGCGGCCTGGGCCGCCTCGCGAGCGGCGTCGTCGCCAGGCGGGGTGAGGAGGAGCGGGTGGAGGTTGCCGTCGCCCGCGTGCGCGATGGTGGCCATCCGGACGTCGTGCCGCTTCGCGATGTCCAGCAGCTGCGCCAGCATCGCCGGGACCGCCGACCGGGGCACGCAGACATCCTCGGTGAGGACCGGTCCGAGCCGCTCCAGGGCGGGGTATGCGAGGCGCCGGGCTGCGAAGAGCGCCTCCGCCTCGGTGTCGTCGCTGGACTCCACCGCCCACAGTGGGTTGCCGTCCTCGAAGGCGGCGACGATGCCGCGAGCCTCGTCGGCCCCGCCCTCGCCGGGGGTGTCCACGCGGGCGAGCAGCAGGACCTGGGCCTCGGCCTCGAGGCCGAGGTGCTTCCACTCCTCGACGGCGGTGAGGCACTCGCGGTCGAGGAGCTCGAGCGCGTAAGGGGTCAGACCACGACGCGTGACCGAGGCGACCGCGACGCCGGCGTCGACGAGGTTGTCGAACGCGCCGACGATCGTGCGCGGCGTGCCCGCCAGTGCCGGGCGGAGCCTGAGGGTGACCTCGGTGACGACGCCGAGCGTGCCTTCCGAACCGACCATGAGGCCGCAGAGGTCTAGTCCAGCAACGCCTTTCGCGGTCCGGCGACCCAGCCGCACCGCGTTGCCGTAGCCGGCGGGACCGCCCATGACCGCCCGCATACCGAGCACGTAGTCGCGGGTGACGCCGTACTTGAGGCAGCAGAGGCCACCGGCGTTGGTCGCGACGTTGCCGCCGATCGTCGACCAGGGGGCGCTGGCCGGGTCGGGCGGGTACCAGAGACCCTGCTCGCGGAGGATCGCCTTGAGGTCGTCGTTGACGATGCCCGGCTGGACGACGCAGACGAGGTTGTCGGCGTCGATCTCGACAACCTGGCACATTCTGGACAGGTCGAGCACGAGGCAGCCGTCGACGGCGTTCGCGCCGCCGGACAGACCGGTACCCGCGCCGCGGGGAACCACCGGCACGCGGAGGTCGGCACACACGCGTACCGCCTCCTGCACCTCGGCCTCGGAGCGCGCTCGCAGCGCGCCCAGGGCGGTGCCGACCGGCGCCCACTCGGCGTCGTCCGCAGACAGGCTGGCGACGACGTCGCGGTCGGTGATGAGCCGCTGGTCGGGGATGGTCCGGGACAGGGCCTCCAGCAGCTGCGGCGTCGTGACGTCGACGCTCACGCCAGGGCCTCGCGCAGCAGTGCCGCGGTGGCCCGCGCACCGCGAGGGGTCATGATCGCCCCCGCATGGTCGAGGCCATCGAGAGCGACGACCGAGACGCACTGCGCCGCATACCGGTCGACGACGTCCGCGGGGTACATCGGCGCGGAGTCGCGGCCGATGCTCCACTCGGCGTGCGTCCAGCGGACCGGGACCCCGACGTCCTGCCAGGGCACCTCTCCGAAGAACGTCTCGCGCCCGTCGCTGACCAACGCGTCGGTGGACAGCCGGACCAGCCCGTCCCGCAGGTCGTGCTCGAGATAGTGCCGCAGCAGGGGGTCGCCGGGGTCGAGCAGCTGGCCGGTGGTCGAGGAGAAGTACTCGAGGTAGGCGTCGACGCTCTCCCAGCGCCGGCCCATCCGGCCGGTCCGGTCGGCGAACGCGACCTCGACGTTGTCGGGCGTCAGCCCTGGGGGCGGGGAGAGGGGGAACCCGCCGTCGACGAGGGTCAGGCTGGCGACCCGATCGGGGTGGCGGTGCCGCAGCGTCAGGGCGACGAAGCCGCCCATCGACATCCCGACGACCGGGACCCGCTCCAGGCCGAGCGCGTCCAGCAGTGCGGCCATGTCGTCGGCGTGGCGGGTGAGCCCGTACGGGCCGTGGACGTCGACGCTGTCTCCCCGCCCGCGCAGGTCCGGCGCGACCAGGGTGAGCTCGGGCGCCTCCGCGTGCAGCCACGACCAGAGCCGGCGATGGCTGCTGATCCCGTGGATCGCGAGAACCGGTTCGGAGGTGCCACTGAGGACCTCGTAGGCGAGGTCGCCGCCGGGTACGGCAACCGACCCGACCTCGGACGTCGTCGTCATGACCCCACCGTAGGCGGGGCGGCCTACTGCAGCTCGGCGGGCAGGTCGGACCGCCGCATGAGGATGCAGAACTCGTTGCCCTCGGGGTCGGCGAGCACCGCCCAGCCGCGATCGGGCTTGCGCAGGTCGTTGACCAGCGTCGCGCCGAGGCCGAGCAGCCGCTCGATCTCCTCGTCACGGGTGCGGTCGGTGGGGCGCAGGCACATGTGCATCCGGTTCTTCACCGACTTGGCCTCGGGCACCTTGAGGAACAGCAGGTAGCGACCGTCGGGACCCTCCAGGCCGCACTCTTCGTCGCCGGGGTGCTGGTCCTCGTCGGTCATCCGGAAGTCCTCGAGGACCTCCTTCCACCAGAGCGTCTGGGCGTAGGGGTCGGCGGCGTCGATGCAGAAGTTGCTGGTCTGGGAAGCCATGCGCCGAACCGTGCCACCCCGCGGCGACAGCCGCCACCGGATTGTCAGCGAGCCGCGTCGGCGACACGCATACCGCTCGATCGGTCAATCTCGGGTCGGGGCTAGACACGCGCATACAGTCCGATCCATGGACCCCGTGCGGAACCCGTATGCGCCGGGCGCCGGCCAGCGCCCGCCCGAGCTGGCCGGCCGTGACGAGCAGCTCGCGGCCTTCGACGTGACGCTGGAGCGGGTGGCGCACGGCCGGCCGGAGCGCTCGGTCGTGCTCACCGGGCTGCGCGGCGTGGGCAAGACGGTGCTGCTCAACGCCCTGCGGTCGGCGGCGGTCCGGGCCGACTGGGGTACCGGCAAGCTCGAGGCGCGGCCCGACCAGCCGCTTCGCCGTCCACTCGCGGCCGCGCTGCACATGGCGATCCGCGAGCTCGGCCATCCGCAGTCGGACGAGGTGCTCGGCACGGTCAAGGCCTTCGCGGCCCGCGACGCCGGCACGGGCCGGATGCGGGACCGCTGGAACCCCGGGATCGACGTCCCGGCCACGACCGGGCGAGCGGACTCCGGCGACATGGAGATCGACCTCGTCGAGCTGCTCACCGATGTCGGCGGCCTGGCCGCCGACGTGGGTCGCGGCGTGGCGATCTTCGTCGACGAGATGCAGGACCTGCGGCCCGAGGACGTGTCGGCGCTCTGCGCCGCCTGCCACGAGCTGTCCCAGAACCGGCTCCCGGTGGTCGTCGTCGGCGCCGGCCTGCCGCACCTGCCGGCGGTGCTCAGTGCGAGCAAGTCCTACAGCGAGCGGCTCTTCCGCTACAGCCGAGTCGACCGGCTCGACCGCGAGGCCGCGGACCGGGCCCTGGTCTCGCCGGCGCGCGAGGAGGACGTCGAGTTCACGCCGGGGGCGCTCGCCGAGATGTATGCGGCGACGGCGGGCTACCCGTACTTCGTCCAGGCCTACGGCAAGGCGGTCTGGGACGCGGCGGCCGGGTCGCCGGTCACGCTGGACGACGTGCGGGTGGCGGCGCCCGAGGCCGAGGCCGAGCTCGGCGTGGGGTTCTTCGGGTCCCGGTACGAGCGGGCGACGCCGGCCGAGCGCGAGTACCTGCGCGCCATGGCGGAGACGGCCGTCACCGAGACCGAGGCGAGCGAGCCCGAACCCGACTCGGTGCCGACCGCAGCCGTCGCCGCGCACCTGGACCGCAAGCCGCAGTCGCTCTCGCCCGCGCGGGATGCCCTGCTCAAGAAGGGCCTGATCTACTCCGGCGAGCGCGGCCGCATCGCCTTCACGGTGCCTCACTTCGGCCGGTACCTGCGAGCGACCGCGGGCTGAGCCGGATGAGTGACGACCACAAGCAGCGGCTGCACGAGTACCTGACCAAGAGCCGGGAGAGCGTGATCTGGAAGGTCGACGGGCTGCCGGAGTACGACGTGCGCCGCCCGCTCACGCGAACCGGGACCAACCTGCTCGGACTCGTCAGACACCTCTCGGTCGGGGAGGCCTGGTACTTCGGGCGGGTCTTCGACCGACCGTTCGAGCCGCACCTGCCGTGGTGGGACGACGACGCGGTGGAAGGCGCCGACATGTGGGTAGCGGCGTCGGAGAGCCGCGAGGACATCCTCGAGACGTACCGGACGGCGATCGCTCATGCCGACGAGACGATCAGCTCGCTGGACCTGGACGCGCCCGGGCATGTCCCGTGGTGGCCGCGACCGGACGTCACGCTCCACGCGGTGCTGGTGCACGTCCTGGCCGAGACCGCACGCCACGCGGGACACGCCGACATCCTGCGCGAACAGCTCGACGGGCGCACCGGGATGCGACCGGACAACCTGAACCAGGAGCCACACGACGACCAGTGGTGGGCCGACTACCGATCGCGGATCGAGGCCGCCGCTCGGTCCGCTGCTTCGAGGTGAGCGCACTCCGGCGCCGCGACGCCTGAAGACGTGACGAGGTGCTCAGACTGAGCGCAAGGCGTGGCTGACCGCGCCGTGCGCCGTCCCGGCGGTGGGGGTGCCGGCCGACCAGGGGTTCGCGGGGCCGGCCTGGTGAGCACGAGCGGCTCGAAGCTCGTCCAGGGCTCGCATGGTGTCCCGGTCCCTCACAGCGTGCGCATCGGCGGAGACGCCGAGGTCGGCGCTGGGGAGGGCGTACACCGAGCTGCTGCCGCGGCGGTGCGTCCACTCGAGGAGGCCGACGATGAAGGCCCCCAGGGCCACGACCACCGCGACGACGAGCGCCGAGCCGGTGTCGGCGACCGCGGCCGTGACCGCGCCGGCAATCCCCGCGAGGGCAGCTGAACCACACGTCAGACAGGTGAATAGGGCGACTTTGCTCATGATGTTCTCGGGCTTTCTGAACCTCCGTCTGGACCGTCCAGCACTCTCGGTTCGCTCACCGACCACGATCCGGTGCAGCCAGGTCGAAAGCCGTCCCCCAACCGGACCGGAGGCGGGGTGAGCCACCTTCCCCCGAACGGGGGACGAGCCGCGGCGCTGTCCTTGGTGATGAAGGGACGAAGGGGCTATGTGGCCGGCGGGAACGACACAGTATTGACGAAATGGACCTGGGTGCCGTTGGCGACCCAGTAGGAGAAGCCGCCGCCGGACCCGCCGTTAATGGCGAAGTCGTCACCGATCTTGATCGTCCTCGCCGTTGAGGTTGGTGAAGGTGCGGTCGAACTGACCGCCCGGCGTCTTGGCCAGGCTGCCCCGAGGCACGTACTGGGCGATCGTGTGAGATCGGAGCATGGCCGCGAGCGCGGTGGGATTGGCGAGCAGCGCCTCACGTTGAGATTGGGGCAAGTCGGCGAAGGCGCGGTCTGTCGGGGGAAGGAACAGCACGGTGGTGTCGCCGGTGTACAGGTCTGTCATCCCCGCGGTCTTGATGGCCTCGAGCACGGTAGTGAATGAGGGGAAGGTGCCATCCGGGTAGCTGCTTCAGGGGGAGGAGGTTCTTGGCGTCGTAGGCATGGAGTGAGTCGACGAGCTTCTGCTCGGTCGTCGGCGCGCCGTCGACCACCGCCCAGCTGCCCGGCGAGGTCGCGTCGGTGCCGAAGACGCCGAATACCGAGTCACCGGGGACGAAGTAGATCTTCTCGTCGATGAGAGTCGTCTCGGTCGGCCCGGTGGCCTTCACGGTGATGTGCGCATCTCCGGCGGCACGATGGCGACGCCGAACTCGCCGCGCTTGATGCCGGTGTTGACGACCTTGCCAGCCCACGTGTACTCGAGGCCGGTGGTCCCAGCCAGGTCGTTGAGCGTGATGGTGACCGGGTCGGTCGGGGTTGCTCCGGCGCGTGCTGCCGCATCGGTCTCGTCGATCACGAGAGGTGTGGCGCCTCCGCCCGTGAGCGGTGCTGGGAAGGCCACCAGGTAACGGTGGTCGGCGAGAGCGGGCACCTCGACGGGGGTTTCCACCCCCTGGGCTAGCGGTGTGCCGGTCGGTACAACGGCAACGCGGTGGCTCCCCGGGGTCACGTACAGGTAGGCGGTCACGTACCCAGAGGCACATCGACCTGGGCCTGGCCACCGTTGTTGACGATGGCGCCGTCGACGAAGACGTCGACGTTGCCGCCCGCGCGGTTGAGGGCGACCACATGGAGGCGCGCGTGGGTTGTGGCGTCAAGCCCGGGATCAGGCGTCGGCGTCGAGCCGGGCGCGGGGGATGCTGTCGCCGTGGCGCCAGTCGTCGAGGTGCCGTTGACGGTGGGCGAACTCGGACCGGTACACGCGCCGACCAGCGCCAGCGGGTCGTCAACGACCTGCATGACGGGTCACAACGGCGGCTGGTATCGCTCGGGGTGTCCCTTCGGATAGCGCAGCGGCACCTCGATGACGGCACCGTGAACGTCGACGACCTCGTCGAGACCTCTGTGGCCGAACTCGGCGCGGTCGTCGCGAGCTGCGTCAGCTCGCCAACGGCATACGCCCCAGCTGTCTGGACGATGGACTCGACGCCGCACTGGCGCAGCTGGCGTCGCTCCTGCCGCTGGCCGTCGACCTCGACTACGGGCGGGGGAACCGTCGGACGGATGCCGGTCGCGACCCCCGGCCATCCGGCCCCGCCACTCGCGCCGCATACCGAGCCGTAAACCCTCTCGAACACGGCTCGAACACGTCGGCGTGAGGTCAGCACCACCGCCTACTTCGTGGCCAGCGAGGCACTGACCAACGCGGTGAAGCACTCACACGCGAACCGGCTCGGCCTTGCTGCCGTCCAGGACCGGAACCAGGGCACCCTTCGCCTCATCGTCAGCGACAACGGTGCCGGGGGCGCCCGATTGCGCACCGGGCACGGCCTGCCGGACTGCAGGACCGGGTCGCGGCTCACGGTGGATCCCTGGTCATCTCCAGCCCGGCGGGGCTGGGTACGTTGATAGACGTTGCAGCCATGCGCATCGTGATGGGCGAGGACGGAGCGCCGCTCCGCGAAGGCATGGCCCGGCTCCTCGAGGATGCCGGACACCGCTTCCTGACCCTGGCCGCTGACGCCCCCTCGCTGGTTGCCGCCGTCCAGACGACCAGACCCGACATGGCCATCATCGACGTCCGGATGCCGCCGGACATGACCGACGACGGGGCCCGCGCCGCTCGACTTCTACGCACCCAGAACCCCGACGTGGCGATCATGCTGCTCTCCCAGCATGTCGAGACCCGCCACACCGCACTCATTCCCTACGGCCATTTCGAATACCTGCTCAAGGACCGCATCCTCGAGGTCGCCGAGTTCCTGGACGCCCTCGAACGGGTAGCCGCCGGAGGGTCCGCTCTCGACCCCGAAGTGGTCACCGCCATCATCGGCGAGACACGCCGAGCAAACCGGCTCACTGCCCTCACGACACGGGAGCTGGAGTGAAGTACTCGCCCTCATGGCCGAGGGGTGGGCCGACTCGAGCATCGGACACCGCCTCAGCCTCACCACCCGCACGTCGAGACTCACGTCAGCAGCATCATGACCAAGCTCGACCTCCCGGTGAGCGACGAACAGAACCGCCGAGTCCTCACCGTGCTGGCCTACCTCGGCAACCAGAGCCATGCCACCTGACCTCGCGCAATTCACTGCGCGAGCTCGGCCGGGCCTCGTCGTACCCGTAGTGCCGCCTCACGTCCCTTCCTAGCGTTCTCCGAGTGGCTTCCGAGGACCAGCCGCTAACTCCATGACACCGGCACCCGCCGGATCTCAGGAGGAGGACACCATGCGAACACTTCGACGCATCCTGCTGTGCACACTGGCCGTCGGCGTCCTGTTCGGCCAGGGCCTGGCCGTCTCGAGCGCGCGTGCGGACACCGGCTCGTCGGCACCGGTCACGATCGAGCCCAGTCCCAAGGTCTACGGGGAGACTCGTGGCGAGCTCATGACGGAGATGTGGAGCTACTTCTACGGGCGCCAGATCGGCGATACCGATCCGGAGTGCCTCAGCATCGGAACGAACGACAAGGTCCTGGTCGGTGCCCACGACTCGACCTGCACCATCAAGCGCGGGCGCCCGCAGATGTGGTTCTGGAGCACCACGTGCGACACCAAGTCACCGCCGTACCCCGTCACGGAGGCGGAGCAGGTTCAGTGCGCGCGCGAGATCATGCACGCACAGGTCGAGTACGTCCAGCTGACCGTGGACGCGCTGCCGGCCACGACGATCAGTACGGAGCGGTTCGAGGTGATCTCACGGCAGTTCACGTTCGTGTCGCCCGAGAACAACGAGTACGGGTACACCCCGGGCCCCGGTACCGCATCGGCGGACTCGTGGGTGGCGATGGTCTACCTGCCCGTCGGTCACCACGTCTCGAGCATGTCGGTGAAGTTCGTCGGCGGCGACGAGTTCGTGATCACCAAGTCCGTCGATGTCGTCTAGAGCCGACTGGGCGCGAACCTCGCGTCAGGTGACCCAGAGCTGTGACAGCACTGGGCCGTAGGTGGCGCGCGCCTGGTAGTTCCCGACGCGGGTCGAGGCCATCTGCATGTTCACCCGGTTGCCGAGGGTGACGAAGGCCCCGTCGTCCACGAGCATGCGGTCGACCTGTGACCAGAGTGCGACGGCGGCGCCGGGGTCGGTTGCTTCGGCAGCGACCGCGCTCTTGGCCACGGCGTCGATGCTCTCGTTGCAGTAGTGCGTGAGGTTGTGAAGTCGGCACGAGGCGACGTGGTCGTAGAAGGTGGAGGGAAGGTCGTAGTCGGCCAGCCAGCCGAGCTGGGTGAAAAGCTGGTACTCCTCGTACGCGGGGTCCGTTGCGCTGTAGGGGCGATGCGCTTGGGGAATGTCCTCGACGGTGACCTGGTAGCCGAGGTCACGGAGTACGCGGGCGACGTACTCGGGGAACGGCCACCACACGTTCTGATCGTGACCCGGCCCCTCGACTCTTCGGTGGATGGTGACGCGTGCACCTTGCGTGCCCGACTGGGCGACGAGCCGCCGCGCCTTGTCCAGGTCCGGGCCTCGGTACGCCTGGTCGGGCGCTCCGGTCTGGTATGGGCAGTAGGGCACGTACGACGGGAAGCCCGGTGGCAGCATCTGACAGCTGGGCCGTGTGACGGCGCGGCCACTCGCGTAGAGGCTGACGAACTCGTGGCGGTCGACCGCGTAGTTCAGCGCCCGTCTGACCAGGAGGTTGTCGAACGGCGCCAGGTGGGTGTTCACGTAGAGGAAGTCGGTGCTCGCCTCGCTGAACTCGAGCGTCTGCGCCGGATGGCTCACCGCGAGGTTGTGGTGCTTCGTAAGGGACGGGGGCCAGGTCCGCTCTCCCCGCCAGGACGTCCTCGACGGCCCGCTCCTTGCTCTCGGTGAAACGGTGCACGATGACGTCCGGGTAGCCGGCGGGCTGGGCCGCATGGGACCACGGTGTGAAGTAGGGATTGCGCACCAGTGTCAGCGTTCCGTCCTTCCCGAGCGACCCGACCGTGTACGGACCGGTCGACGGGATCCACTTCGGCGCGACCACCTTGTCGAGCGGAGTGCCCGGCGGTGTCGGGGCGACAAGGTATGCCAGCTTGTAGAGCAGCTCGGGGTCCGGCTCGGTCAGGTGGATGGTCAGCCGCATGACGTCGTCGTCTGGCCTCACGCCCTGGTCGAGGTTGCACACCACGGGGAGCGAGGCCTCCACCTCGTGGGCGCACTCCTTGGCACCGACAATGGCATCGAAGAGACCGATGTCCGGGTACAGGACGAACGTCCGTTGGAAGCCGAGGACGAAGTCCGATGGCTTGAGCTCCGTGCCGTCGGAGTAGCGGATGCCACGCCGGATCGTGAAGATGTAGGTTCGACCGCCGTCGATCCGTTGCGGGAGGGCCATGGCCAGGTCGGGCACGATGGTCTGGCCCGAGAGGCCGCCAGGTCGGCTGAAGGCGACCAGCCCGTCGTAGACCGGGCGGAGCATCGAGATGACCGGTGGGTTGTACTCGCTGGTGGGGTCCACCTCCGCGGCCTCGAAGGCGAAATCCTCCTCGACCGTCAGCACTCCCCCGACGTGTTCCGGGCTGCTGCTGAACGCCCCGGATGCCGTCCAGACGTCGTCGTCGACGAGGGTCAGCGCTCGCGATGTGCTGCCGACTGCGATGCCGGTCACGGTATTCGAGTGCGTATCGATTCGCGAGAGCGTGTCGGCGAAGGCGTGGCCGACCCACACATCGTTGTCGCGGGCGACGAGTGCGGAGGGACCGTCATCGACAAAGATCCGAGCGACCTGCCTCGTGGACCGGTCGATGCGCGACACCGTCCGACCCAGCTGGTTCGCGACCCAGACGTCGGTCTCGGTGACCGCAAGCGCCGAGGGGCCAGCGTCGACGACGATGTCGTCGTGTTGCCGCTCCCTGGTTTGCGTATTGAGTTCGGTGACCGTGCCACTGCGGGCGTTGGTCACCCAGAGCGTCGAGCCCTCCAGCGCCAGCGCCGACGGACCATCACCGACCGGGATCGCCTTGTCGGCCTTCCCGGTCTTCACGTCGATCCGTTGAACGGTGTTGTCGCCGCTGTTGGCTACCCAGACACTGGAGTCGCCCGCGATGACCGCCGCCGGCTGGTTGCCCACCTCGATCCGCGCGACGATCTTGTTGGTCTCGGCGTCGATCCGGGTGACCAGGCCTGACCCGAACACGGCGACCCAGACGTTGCCCTCTCGGGCCGAGATCGCCTGAGGGTCACTGCCGACGTCCGGGATGGTTTGGATGACCTGTCGGGTGTCCGGGTCGACTCGGTCAACGGTGCCATTCGTGTTGTCGAGGACCCACACCGAACCCGCGTCCTCGGCGATTCCGATCGGCACCGCCCCGATGGTGACGGCCTCACCCACGAGGCCACGCGGGACCGACGACCGCTGCAGTGTTCGGCGGAACCCGCCGCACGTCGCGGTCTTGTACCCGGGTGATCGCGGTGGAGAGCAGGAGCGAGGCGATGACGACGATCGTGGCGACCACCAGAGCAGCCCTTCTCCGACCTGCCGGCCGCGGGGCGGGCCCGGTCACGTGCGGTGGGTCCGTGGTCGACGGTGTTGCCGGCCCGACGGCGCTCGCCGACGCCGCGGTCAGCTGATCGGTCGAGGGTCCGTCATTCCGATCAGTCCACGTCAGCAGGGCCGGAGGCTCGCCGGCGGGAGAGCGGGCCAGCTCCTGGTCCTGCTGGAGTACGCGTTCGTGCAGCGACCGGAGCTCCTCACCCGGGCGTACGCCCAGCTCCTCGGCCAGCCGGTGGCTGACCTCGCGGTACACCGTCAGGGCATCGCCTTGCCGACCTGAGCGGTACAGCGCCACCATGCGCAACGCCGTGAGTCGCTCGCGAAGGGGATGCGCCGCCTCGAACGAGGCGAGCTGCGGGGCCAGGGTCTCGTGATGTCCCAGGGCGAGCTCCGCCGTCGCCCAGGCCTCGATCGCCGCGGTGCGCATCTCGCCCAGGCGTTGGGCCACCGGAACCACCGGCTCCAGCTCACCGAGATCCGAGAGCACGTCTCCTCGCCACAGGCCCAGCGCCGTGCCCAACGTCTCGGCTGCGACCGCGGCGTCCCCGGCTTCGAGCGCTGCCCGGCCACGGGTGACCGCGGTCTCGAAGCGCACCGCATCCACCGCATCCGGCGGTAGGTCCAGTCGGTACCCGCTTCCGGGTGTCGACACGAGGATGCGTGCCGCATCACCCCTCGTCCGCAGCGGCTCGAGAATGAGGCGCAGCCGAAAGACGTACGTCTGGATCGTCGTCACGTAGCTGGTGGGGAGATCGTCCCCCCACAACGCGTCGGCGATCCGATCCAGAGAGACGACGCGCCCAGCCGCGAGGACAAGCAGCGCGAGAACCGACCGTTGCTGTCGCCCGCCCAGCGCGCACAACGTAGGGCCGCGATGCACCTCGAGCGGACCGAGGATGCCAATGCGGAGATCATCCTGAGGCTCTGCGTCGTCCGGTATCGCCATGGCCGCCATCCCTCGCGATCGACCCCAAGATAGCGGCGCGCCGAATGACTCGGGTGCGGTTTTGGGTCGCCGTCGCCGGACCGACGGTGATCGCGGTCAGACGGTGATCGCGACCTTGCCGAGCACCTGCCCGCTCTCGAGGCGGCGCATCGCGTGGGCGGCCTCGTCGAGGGGGTAGCTGCGGTCCAGGCTGGGGACGACTCGACCGGAGTCGATGAGGCCGGTGAGCGTCAGGAGGTCGCTCGCGCGCTCCTTGGACATCAGCATCACGAGCCGCTGCCGCACGAACGGCGAGAGGAGCGCTCCGCGGATCGAGCGGCCCATGCCGGTCAGGTTGCCGCTGTTCTCGCCGCCGACGAACACGAGGGTGCCTCGCGGAGCGAGCGCCCGGCGTAGCAGGCCGATCGGGGCGCCGCCGCCGATGTCGAGGATCAGGTCGTAGCGGCGGCTCCCGTCGGCGAAGTCGTCGTGCTCGTAGTCGAGGACGCGGTCGGCACCCAGCGACGCCACGAGGGCAACCTTGGCCGTGCTGCACACGCCGGTGACGTCGGCACCGAACGCCTTGGCCAGCTGGACCGCATACGTCCCGACGCCGCCGGAGGCACCGATGACGAGAACCGACTGACCCGCCTGCACGCGTCCCGCGTCCACGAGCGCCTGGAGGGCCGTACCAGCCGAGATGGGCACCACGGCCGCCTGCTCGAACGACAGGGTCTCCGGCTTGAGGGCCAGCTTCCCCTCCTTGGCGACGGCATACTCGGCGAACGACCCGCCGGCCATGCCGTACACCTCGTCGCCGACCGCGAACCGCGTCACCGCCGCACCGACCTGGTCGACCGTCCCGGCCACGTCGCGACCGGAGATGGGCTGGCGCGGTCGAACCAGGCCGATGGCGAGCCGCACCGCGTACGGCTTGCCGGTCATCAGGTGCTGCGTGCCGCGGTCGAGACCGGCCGCTCGCACGCGGACCAGCACCTCGTGGTCGCCCACCCTGGGCCGGGGCACCTCCGCCACCCGGAGCACCTCCGCGTCGCCGTAGCGGTCCTGGGTGACCGCTCGCATCGTCGTGGTCATCGTCGTGCTGGTCATGGTGGTTCCGTCCGGGGTAGGGTTCGATTCGTACTAAGTACGAGACTGTACCGTACATTGTACGAACAGTCCAGGACCGAGCTGAGGGAGCGCACATGTCCGAGCCGGTCGACGTCGCCGAACGCCACGACGGGCGTCGACCACGGCTGAGCCGCGAGCGTGTGGTGGAGGCGGCGCTGGCCATCGCCGACGCCGACGGGTTGGGGGCGCTGACCATCCGCTCCCTGGCCGCAGTGCTGGGGGTCAAGCCGATGTCCGTCTACTACCACGTCGCCAACAAGGACGAGATCCTCGCGGCGCTCGTCGACGTGGTCTTCGGGGAGATCGAGCTGCCGGTTCCCGGCCGACCCTGGCGACCGGAGATGGAACGCCGGGCGCACTCCGCCCGCGAGGTCCTGGCCCGTCACCGGTGGGCGATCGGGCTGCTGGAGTCACGCACGGATCCGGGGCCGGCCAACCTCCGACATCACGACACCGTCATCGCGACCCTGCGCGCCGGAGGCTTCTCACCCGCGATGACCGCCCACGCGTATGCCGTGCTCGACAGCTACGTCTACGGGTTCGCCCTCCAGGAGGCCAGCCTGCCGTTCGAGGGCCCGGAGAGCGTGGGGGACGTCGCCGTGCCGATCATGGAGCGGATGGCGGCGGGCGGCTACCCGCACCTGGTGCAGATGGCGATGACGTACTACCTCCAGCCGGGGTACGACTTCGGCGACGAGTTCCGGTTCGGGCTCGACCTCATCCTCGACGGGCTGGAGGCGGCCGTCAGCCGCTAGGCCGCCAGGCTGCCGGGGCCTGTCGTGATCCCGGCGACGCCCCAGGCGGAAAGCCGCCAGAACGCTCGTGTAACGAACGGGCCCCTCCCGCGATGGAACAGGTGTCGTGGCGCCACCCGGACCCCCGAGCGGGTGGTGCCACGGCTTTCCACGTTCTGGGGCCGGTATGCGGCAGGAACTCGACGAGGGATGGCCGTTGGCGGCGTCGCGCCGCGAGGTGGTGGAGCGCGATGCTCCCGGCGTGAGACCAGTGGGGTTCCTCGGACTCGGGGTGATGGGCCGGCCCATGGCCCTCAACCTCGTCCGCGCCGGCATACCGCTCGTCGTGTGGAACCGGTCCGCCGAGGCCGCCGATGAGCTCCGAGCCACCGGTGCCGAGGTCGCCGGCACCGTGGCCGAGGTCTTCGCGCGGACCGACCGGGTCCTGATGATGCTGGCGAACGGCGAGGTCGTCGACGAGGTGCTTCGTCGCGGAACTCCGGCCGGGGACTACCTGGTTCACGACCACCTCGTGGTCCACATGGGGACGACCGCGCCGGAGTACTCCGAGGCGCTGGGCCGCGACGTGGTCCGGGCGGGCGGCCGGTACGTCGAGGCGCCGGTCTCGGGGTCCCGGGTGCCGGCCGAGGAGGCGCGACTCGTCGCCATGCTGGCCGGCGACGACGACGACCTGGCCGAGGTCGAGCCCCTGCTCACGCCGACCTGCGCCGCGGTGGTGCGCTGCGGCGCGGTGCCGTCCGCTCTGCTGATGAAGCTGGCCGTCAACCTCTACCTCGTGACGACCGTGAGCGGGCTGGTCGAGGCGTACCACTTCGCTCAGCGGCAGGGCCTGGACCTGGACCGGTTCCGGGCGGTCGTCGACGGCGGGCAGATGTCGAGCCCGATCTCGCGCACCAAGCTGGCCAAGCTCCGCGCCGACGACTTCACCGTGCAGGCGGCCCTCCGGGACGTCCACTACAACGCCCGGCTCGTGACCGCGGCGGCGCGCGAGGCGGGTGTCGCGACGCCGCTCATCGACGCCAGCGAGGAGCTGTTCGCGGAGGCCGAACGGCTCGGCCACGGCGGTCTCGACATGGCCGGCGTCCTGCGCGCCTTCGAGGCGAGAAGCGCCAGCGTCACGAGCGACCTACGCGACGCGTCGTCGTCTTGAGGTAGCCGACCCGGTCGGTCGGGTCGTCGTCGGTGCGCGGCCGGGTCGGCGGTGGCCCCACAGCGGGAGAGAAGTGGTCGAGCTCGGTCGTCAGCAGCCCCTCCCCGCTGGTCAGATCGGGCATCCGCTGCTGCAGCGCGTGCACTGCCACCGCGGGCACGGTGCCCCGGACGACGAGGTGTCCGCCGCTCTGCGTGGTCTCCAGCGGCGTCGCGGACAGCCGCGGCAGGGCGGCCAGCACCGGCGCATACAGGCGCTCGGGAATCTCCAGCCCGAACCGGTGCACGGGGATGCAGACCGTCGTCCGCGCCTGCTCCAGCGCCGTCATGAGGACCAACGGGGCGAGGCATCGGAAGTCCGCTGCGGTGCTGGAGATGCTCTTGGTGAAGTCGGCATGACCCACGCTGTGCCGTCCCCAGTAGCCCGAATGCGTGATGGTGACCGCGCAGTCCGGAACCTCCCACCCGTGCGGCCCCTGCCGCAGCGTCGCGCGCACCGACTCCTCGACCGCCGCGAAGAACGCCGACGGCATCGACCCGAGCTCCACCTCGAGGCCGACCGAGACGCCCGCTCCCAGTGCGGCCGGCTCGACCCGGAGCCCCACCGTGGCGAGGAACGGGTTGCTCGGCATCCCGATCACCTCGGCGTCGGCGCCGGTCCCGACCAGCCGCTCCACGCAGATCGGGGTGGACTCACGGAACGTCACCGGCACGCCGTAGTCGGTCTCGAGCAGACTGCCGAGGACCTCCTTCTGCACCTCGCCGTAGAGCGACACGGCCACCTCGCGGCGACCGTCGTCCTGGCGGACGTCGATCAGCGGGTCGCCCTCGGCCAGCTGGCCGAGCGCGGCGTACAGCGCGACGCGGTCCGCCGGCTCGACCGGGTCGACGACCGTCTCCAGCGAGGGGCGCACGAACTGGTCACTGCTCGGTGCGGACCAGACGCCGACCGGGTCGCCGATCCGCGCGGACTCGAGTCCGCGAACCACGCCGATCTGCCCGGCTACCAACGCATCCGACGACTCGACACCGCCTGGGCGGTGGACGCGGAGGCCCGTCACCCGCTCCACCCGGCCGTGGCCGAGGTCGACCCGGTCGCGAACGCGCAGGGTGCCGGAACCCACCCGGACGTGGACGAGCTTCTGACCGTCCTCCCCGCGCCGGATCGCGAAGACGACGCCACCGAGCGATGCCTCCGCGTCGGCGGGTGGCGGGGGGAGCAGGTCGGGCAGCAGCCGCATCAGGTCCGGCACGCCCGCCCCCGTGATGGCTGACCCGAACAGGACGGGGTGCGCGTGCCCCGCCGTCGTCTGCTCACCGAGGCGGCGCAGCAGCTCGGGCCAGGGGTATGCGGGTCGCTCGCCGACCGCCGCGGCGAGTACGTCGTCGTCGACCTCGGCCAGCGACTCCGCGAGTCGTGCGGTCTCCGAACGGCCTTCGTGAACCTGTATGTGCGCGGCTCGCGAGCCGGCCCCGCTCACCGAGCCGACGCATACGGTGTCGGGGGTGAGCCGTTCGCGGATCTCGCCGACCACCCGGTGGGGGTCAGCGTTGCTCCGGTCGACCTTGTTGACGAAGAACACGGTCGGGATGCCGAGCCGCCGCAGCGCGCGGTAGAGCACGAGCGTCTGGGCCTGGACGCCTTCGACCGCCGAGACGACGAGGACGCAGCCGTCCAGCACGGCGAGGGCACGCTCGACCTCCGCGACGAAGTCCGAGTGTCCAGGGGTGTCGACCAGGTTGACGGCGAGGCCGTCGACGCGGAACGACGCGACGGCCGAGCGGATCGTGATGCCACGGCGGCGCTCCAGCGCCATCGTGTCGGTCTGGGTGTCGCCGGCGTCGACGCTGCCGAGGTCGGCGAGAACGCCGGCCTCGTAGAGGAGGCGCTCGGTCAGGCTGGTCTTGCCGGCGTCAACGTGCGCCAGGATGCCGAGGTTGAGGGTGGGTTCCGGGGTGAGCAAGGGCCTTCACGTCCATTCGGTGGGTACGTACCAGTGGGGACATGAGGGCTGCTCGCATCGCTCGGTTTCCTCCTCGCTCGGTTTCGGGACGTACCGAGGACACCACGACCGGCGCCCGGCGGTCGAATGGTTTTGTGGTGGTCGGCCGATGAGTTCAGTGCCTGGCGTCGGTCGACCGGGTCATGAGCGACACCACGACGACGCAGAACGAGGTCCGGATCCGGGAGCTGATCGAGGGGTGGGCGCAGGCGGTCCACGAGGGCGACCTTCCTCGGGTGCTCGCCGACCACGCGGAGGACATCGTCATGTTCGACGTGCCTCCGCCCGAGGACGGGGTTCGCGGCCTCGACGAGTACACGCGGACCTGGCCGCCGTTCTTCGAGTGGCAGGCGAGCGGCGCCATGTTCGAGATCGTCCGGTTGGACGTGACCGCGGGTGCCGACGTCGCGTTCGCCCACGCGCTGCTGCGCTGCGGCACACCGGACGAGCTCGAGTCCGATCCCACGCGCCGGCTCCGGCTGACCATCGGGCTGCGCAAGGCGGAGGGTCGGTGGGTCGTCTCGCACGAGCACCACTCGTTCACCGACCGGTCGTGATTCCCGGGCCGGCTCGACTCGCAGTCGAGCCGCTTGGCTGGCGGCATGCGGTGAGTCGAGTCGCTCGACTCACCGTCGAGCCGAGCGGTGGACCGTTACCCCCGGTTCGCGGGGGTGCAGATGCAGGCTTCGTTGCCCTCGGGGTCGGCGAGCACCCAGAACGACGGCGCCTCAGCGTCGGACACCAGACGGCCGCCGGCCTCGATCGCGCGACCGATCCGCGCTTCAGCCTCCTCGGGCGCGACCCAGACGTCGACGTGGATCCGGTTGCGCTGCGGGCGCGGTTCGTCCATCTGCTGGAACCAGAACGCGGGACGAACCGACTCCGGGTCGACGATGGTCTGGCCGCGACCGATGTCGTACCCCAGGACCGCGGCCCAGAACGGGCGTACCGCCGGGATGTCCATCGCGTCGATGGCGAACTCGAGCTGAGCCACCCGGGTGGTCTCGGCCTCGAGGCCCATCTCGGCGAGGACCTCGTTCACCGCGTGCGCCAGCCGGACGTCGCGGTCGGAGATGGCACCGACGTCGTGGCTCGAGGTGACGACGTGCACCCGGCCCCAGCGCAGGTCGAGGTCGGGGTGGTGCTGCTGCTCCTCGGCGATCGCGCCGATCCGGTCGACCAGCGCGAGCGCTGCCGCGAAGTCGTCGGTCGCGACGGTGATGTGCAGCCCGCTGGCCAGCGCCCGCCAGCCCGGAACCGCCTCGTTCGCCTCGCGCGGGGTCAGGGTGTCCGCCATGAGCCCGACGCTACCCGCGAGCGGCCTACGCGGCGACGGTGAGGGCGAGGGCGAGTGCGGCCGGCACGAACTGGATCGCCGCCGCCGTCCAGTACCGACGACCGGTCGTGGCGAGAACCACGCCGGCCACCACCATGCAGGCGAGCCCGAACACGACCAGGGTCTTCCCGACGAGCCCGGCCGACCCCTCACGGCCGAGCATGACGATGCCGACGAACACACCCACCGCCAGGGCGAGGTTGTAGAACCCCTGGTTGTACGCCATCGGCCGGATGGTCTCGGCCTGCTCGCGAGAGGGGATCCCGAACCGGGCGTACACGGCCGGCCGGGTCCACAGCAGGCTCTCGAACACGAAGAACACGACGTGGAGCACGGCCGCGAGACCGGCCACCAGCTGGGCCGCGATGAGCATGGGTCTTCTTAGCAGACCGCGTTCACGCCGCGTTCACAGCGGGCGCTCGAACCACTCCACGTCGACGAACCGCCCGAACTTCGTCCCGACCTCGCGGAACACCCCGATCGGCGCGAAGCCGAACCGCAGGTGCAGCGCTCGGGACGGGAGGTTCGGCACCGCAACCCCGGCGTACGCCCGGTGCAGGTCCTCGCCGGCCAGCACCTCGAACAACCGCGCATACAGCTCGGTCCCCACGCCACGACCGCCGGCGTCCTCGGCCACGTAGACCGTCGTCTCCACCGTCGTCCGGTAGCCCGGCTTGGGCCGGAAAGGGCCGCTCGTCGCATACCCGAGGATCCGTCCCTCGTCCTCGGCCACGAGGAGCCGGTGCGGCCCGCTGGCGGCGTAGTGCCCGAGCCACGGTCGGCGCTCGTCGACGGAGAACGGCACGTCGTCGAACGTCACGTGGCTGGTCGTCACGTAGTGGTTGTAGATCGCGGTGAGGGCGGCGAGGTCGTCCGCCGCACCGGGCCGGACCAGGGTCACCCTGACGTCCGTGGCCGCAGCGTCCGGCGCATGACCAGGCGGGTGGCGCTACGGCGCTCGACCTCGCGGAACCCGGCCTTCTCGTAGAGCGACCGCGACCCCCACCACATCGACCCGTTGTCGCTGCGGCTCGGCTTGTCGACGGGATAGGCCTCGAGGGTTCGGACGCCTTGGCCGCGCGCGAAGTCGACCGCCGCGCCGAGCAGCCGACGCTGCACACCCTGGCCCCGGAAGTCGCTGCCGACGAAGGAGCAGACGATCGACCAGACCGGTGTGTCGTCGACGGCCCGCATCATCCGCGAGGCGTCGAGCCGCGGAAACTCTGGACGCGGGTCGAGGCTGATCCACCCGGCCGGCACACCGTCGACGTACCCGACGAGGCCGGGCGACTCGCCCGCGTCGACGATTTGGCGGAGCTTCTCGCGGTGCTCGGGGCCGGACGCGACGGTCAGACCGAAGTCCCCGGTGGTCCGGTAGAACATGCACCAGCAGCTGCGCAGGACGGTCGACCCCCGGCGCTCGGCCAGGGACTCCAGGTCGTCCCAGGTGTCGGGGGTCAGGGGCGCGGAGGTGAACCGGTAGGCCACCTGGCCACCCTAACGACGTAGCCTCCTGGGGTGTCGACCGACGCCGTGGACCGGCGCGCGGAGCTGCGGGCCGACTGCAGCCGCTGCGCCGGACTCTGTTGTGTCGCACTGCCGTTCGCGCGCTCGGCTGACTTCGCCATCGACAAGCCGGCCGGTATGCCGTGCCGTCACCTTCGCGAGGACGACCGGTGCGGGATACACGACCGGCTCCGGCCCGAAGGCTTCCCCGGGTGTGAGGTCTTCGACTGCTTCGGCGCCGGACAGCAGGTCGTTCAGGTCACCTTCGGCGGCCGCTCCTGGCGGGATGGGGAGGGTGTCGCGCGCCCGATGTTCGGCGCGTTCGGGACGCTGCGCGGAGTGCACGAGATGCGGTGGTACCTCGCGGACGCCGCGAGCCGAGACCTGCCCGAGGGACTGGCAGTCGAGGTCGACCGCACCGCCGACCGGCTGGCCGCCCTCTCGGCCTCCGACGCCGACGAGCTCGCGCGTCTGGACGTCGGCGAGCTGCGTGGCGAGGTGGGCGACCTCCTCGGCCGGGTCAGCGCGACGGTGCGCGGCCACCTCGGTGGGCGGGACCTTCGGGGCCGAGACCTCGTCGGACACCGCTTCCGCGAAGAGTCCCTGCGCGGCGCCGACCTGCGTGGCGCGCTGCTCATCGGCGCCGACCTGCGAGGTGCGGACCTGCGCCTGAGCGACCTGCTCGGAGCGGACCTGCGCGGTGCGGACCTCCGGAGCGCCGACCTCACCGACGCGTTGTACGTCACCGGACCGCAGCTGACCGCCGGCCGCGGCGACGGGACGACCCGCATACCGGGAGAGGTGGCCCGCCCGGGGCACTGGTCGTGAGCCGTCTCTAGTGTCCGGGCTAGAAAGTCCTAGCGAGCGCCAGACAGGACGCCGGCCGCCGTCAGCCGGTACCGCAGGTCGTCCGCGACGAGCCGCATGTACTGGACCGACGGGTGCAGGTAGTCGCCCTTGAGCACCGTGTCGCGGACGGTGGTGAAGATCGGGCACCGGCCGTCGACGCAGTACCAGTGCAGGGTGTCGAGGAAGGTCGCGCCCGTGACCCGCCGCTCGGCGTCCAGGGTCTCCTGCCACCACTGCGGGATGCCCGTCACGCAGCGACTCGGCGAACCGCCGGCCCGGTAGCAGTCGAGGAACGCGACGCCCGGGATCGACGGCGAGACGAAGACGACGTGATCCGTCCCGGCGCGCAGGGCGTCCGCGAACGCCTGGTCGGCACGGGTCCACTCGGCGGCCGCCGCCTCCCCGGAGGCTTTGGACTTCAGCCGCGTGGCCCAGGCGTACGTCTCGATGACCAGGACGGCGGCCGGCCGCGTCTTCGTGACGTGGTCGAGCACCATCGCCCGGTGGTTGACGCACGGGACGGCCCACTCGTCCTTGCCGTAGTTGGCGTCCACGCCGTTGACGCCACAGGCGATCTTGGTGAGGCCGCGGACCTTGTAGTCCTTGCCGTATGCGGCGACGACGGCGGCGAGCAGCGGGAGACCCAGCGAGTCCCCGACGACGTCGATCTCGGGGCCGTCGGGGTTGCCGAACGTGCAGGAGCGCGGGTTGCTCGCCACCGTGGCGACGCACGCCTTCATGGCGGCGCTCTGGTCGGCCGTCGTGGCCCACTGGTCCGGCTTCGGGGTGAGGTCGGCGGGGAAGCTGCGCGCGGCCAGCGCTCCGGCCAGGCCGTCGCGGAGCGCCTGGCCCGTCGTTCCCAGCGGGACGGCGGTGGTCGTCGGCTCGGGAGCGGGCTCGGTGGTAGCACTCGTGGTCGGAGAAGTCGTGGCGACATCGCTGCTCGGGGCGGGCGCCGGAACGGCACCCTCCGCCGCCGGGGCAGCAGGGACGGCCTCTTGTCCGGCCAACGGCGAGAACGCATCCGGTCCGGCCTGGGCCACCTGGATGCCGGCCACGACGAGGCATACCGCCGTCGACCCCGGAGGCCACCATGCCCCGGCGCCGCGCGACCCACCAGGCGCGCCAGGCCGCCGCCCGCGGATGGTCGTGACCTGCCCGCCAGGTCGGTGCGTCGAGGATCGGGCGCTCGAGCAGGAAGTAGCTGACGGTGGCGAGGACGAGGGTCAGGGCGACGACGACGACCTTCTCGACGGTCGACGCGGGCAGGACCGTGGGCAGGAGGACCAGGACCGGGAAGTGCCACAGGTAGATCCCGTACGAGGTGTCGCCCAGGTAGCGGCTGACCGGGTTGGTCAGGACGAGGGCCCCACGGACCGGTGCGCCGACCCCGGCCACGAGCACGCCGAGCACTCCGGCCGCCGGCACCAGAGCGGCAGGGAACGGGACCGTGACGTCGGCCAGCACCACGAACGAGGCCGCGACTACGGTCAGACCGGCCCACGACAGCGCGGTCCGCACTCCCGGCGCGAGCCGGACGGCAGCGGCCGGGAGGCAGGCGAGCCCGGCGCCGAGCGCCAGCTCCCACGCTCGTGTCAGCGACGAGTAGTAGGCCGTGACGGCGTCGGTGCCGCCCTGCACCGCCGCCCATCCCAGGGACGCGACGACCACCGCGGCGCAGAGCACCCCGAGGACCACCCGCCCCGAGCGGGCCCTCGCGGCGACGGCGAGCGCGGCGGCGACCAGCCATGGCCACACGAGATAGAACTGCTCCTCCACCCCGAGCGACCAGAAGTGCAGGACCGGTGAGGGGGCGTCGCCGAGCGCGAAGTAGTCGCTGCCGACCGCGGCGGCGTGCCAGTTGGACAGGAACAGGGCGGCCCAGAGTGCGTCGGTCCGGACCTCGGCGGCCCGCGGAGCGGTGAGCGCCCAGGCGGACACCGCGACGGTGAGGGCCAGGACGACCAGTGCGAGCGGCAGGATCCGGCGTGCCCGCCGGGCGTAGAACGCGCGCAGCGAGATCCGGCCCCGTCGCTGCCGGTCGCGCAGCAGGACGCCGGTGATGACGAACCCCGAGATGACGAAGAAGACGTCGACACCGAGGTAGCCGCTCCCGGGCCACCCGGCGACGTGGGCCGCCACGACACCGGCGACGGCCACCGCCCGCAGACCCTGGATGTCCGCGCGGCGGTGGCCGGTCGTGGTCACCCCGACGGTCGGGGCGGGTGCTGCTGCGGTCACGACGCACAGGATCGCATCGGAACGCGGTGTAGGTCAGGCGGCCGACTGCTCCATGGTCAGGAGGTACTCCTTCGCGCGGACACCCCCGGCGTACCCGGTGAGTGCTCCGTGCGAGCCGACGACGCGGTGGCACGGGACGACGATGCACAGCGGGTTGGCCCCGAGGGCCGCCCCGACCGCCCGCGAGGCGCTCGGCCGGTCGATCGCGCGGGCCAGCCCGCCGTAGGTCTCCCGCTCGCCGTACCCGACGGTCCGGGCCAGCGTCCCCAGGACGTCGCGTTGGAACGGCGTCGCGAGGACGAGGTCGGTTTCGAGGTCGAAGTCGTGGCGGCGTCCCGCGAGGAAGTCGTCGAACTGACGGCGGGCGTCGTCCAGTGCGCCCGGCCGGCGCAGCACCCGCGGCGAGACCGCGCGGGCGAGGCGGTCGAGGACCGCGTCCACGGCCGTGTCGTCACCGACGTAGCGAGACGCCACAAGCGCCCCGATCTCGTTGCGGGCGAACAGGATCCGCCCGACGGCGGTGTCCTCGACGACGTAGGACACGTCGGCCGAGTCGAAGGTCGGGGGTCGCATCGGCGGCGACGACGGGATCGTCGTCTGCAGCCGCTGCTCCACCAGGGTCTGGGGGTCGTTCATCAGGCACTCTCTCTCAGGGTCTTGAGGCCGTCGCTGACGAGGCGGCGGCTCATCGTGGGCGTGGTACCGAGCAGCTCGGCGATCGTGGGGTGGTCGAGGTCCCCGACGTACTTGAGGACCACCGCCTCCCGTTGTCGGTCGGGCAGCCGGGCGACGCGTCCCCACAGGTCCGGGTCGACGAGGTCCGACTCCGGGCCGTCCACGGTGGCGGTGCCGGCGAGCACCGCCTCGTCGTCGGTCGGCACGGCCCGGCGGCCGCGTGACCGGTGGACGTCCATCGCGCAGCGGTGGGTGATGGTCAGCAGCCAGCCGCGCAGGTTCCGGGCGGACGTCAGGCGCGGGTAGGCCGCATACGCCTGGGTCCAGGCCTGCTGTGCCACGTCGTCGCCGTCGACCGGACCGGCGAGGGCCCGGGCGAGCCGGGCGACGTCGCGCCAGTGGTCGTCGACCAGTCGCTGGAAGGGGGGAAGGGTCACACGGGTGGAACGCCCGTGCGGCGCCGGGTGTGAGTCGCTCGGCTCACGCACCGTGCCACGATATGCCGGTGCCGGAGCCCCTCGTCGTCGCACACCGGGGCTCGTCCTCCGCGGTCGCGGAGCACACCGTCGGGGCATACCGCCGCGCGATCGCCGAGGGCGCGGACGCGCTGGAGTGCGACGTGCGCCTGTCGGCGGACGGCGAGCTGGTGTGCCTGCACGACCGCACCCTCGAGCGCACCGGCGGGTCCCCGGGCATCGTGTCCGCGATGTCCCTCGCCGAGCTGCGGGCTGTGGACTGGGGCGCCTGGAAGCACGGCCGCGAGCCGGGGCGCGACGCCGACGACGGTGCGCTGGTCACCCTCCGGGAGCTCGTGGAGCTCGCCCTCGGCGCGGACCGCGAGATCGGCCTGGCCGTCGAGACCAAGCACCCCTCCCGGGCCGGCGGCCGCCTCGAGCACGCGGTGGCCGCACTGCTCGGGGAGTACGGGCTCACCCGACCGCGTTCGGGCGACGGTGTCTGGGCGCGGATGATGTCGTTCTCCAGCATGGCCGTTCGCCGGATGTCGAGTCTCTGCCCCGATCTGCCGCTGGTCCTCCTCGTGTCGGCGCAGCAGCCGCTTCCGGTCTCCCGCACCCGTCTCGCGGCGGGCGCCGGAACCGCGGGACTGGACATCGCGCTGGTCCGCGAGCGTCCCGGAATCGTCGCCGAACGACACGACGCGGGCAACGAGGTCTGGGTGTGGACGGTCGACGACGAGGCGGACATGCGCCTCTGCACGCATCTGGACGTGGACGCCATCATCAGTAACCGTCCTGCTGCCGTGCTCGACCTGCTGGGCCGCAACCGATAATCTCAGCGTGGCTCGGTTGCCATGGGGGGCAGGACGCGACCGGGGAGGGGCAGGCACGAAACAGGCGGTGAGTAGTCATTGGCACAGCGCGCCGAAACGGTGCGGACCGGGGTCTCGACGCAACCCACATGGCCGACCCGGATGACGACCGCATCCGCCCCTGACACGGGTGAGCGCCCTCGCACGATCCGGGTTCCCTGGGCGCCGTCCGCCGTCGCGAAGACGCGCCGCGTGCTCGTCGCCGACCTCGACGCACGCGGCATCGCCTCGGAGACCGTGGGCGAGGCCGAGATCGTCGTCTCCGAGCTGATCGCCAACGCGCTGCGGCACGCGCGCCCGTTGGCCGACGGCATGATCCGCGTGCACTGGAAGGCCAAGGCCGGCGTCGTCGAGGTCGAGGTGAGCGACGGCGGCGGTGTCTCGACGCCGCGTCCGGCTCCGCAGTCCCTCTGGGCCTCGTCCGGCCGCGGGCTGCGGATCGTCCGCAGCCTGGCCCACGAGTGGGGCGTCACCGAGGAACGCAACGGGCGCACCGTCTGGGCGGCGCTCGGCGGCCCCTCGAGGCGCCGCTCCCACTGAGCCAGCCGGTTCCCTGCGACCGACCGGCCTCAGGTGACGGCTCGTCGGCCCCACTCGAACCGTCCGGCTCGACTGGCAGTCGAGCGACTCGGCTGCCGGTATAACCCCAGCCGAGTGCCTTGACTGGCAGCCGAGCCACGCGGCGCGCGGTCGGCGGCGTCCGCCGGCGCCGTTAGGGTTCAGCGCATGGGCAAGGCCAGCCGTCGACGTACCACCCGTCCGTCGCATACCGACGGGCCGGACGGCAGGTCCGCTCCGGCGCCGTTCGTCGCCCGACCCTTCGAGGGTCTGCCCTCGGAGACCGAATGGGTGGCGCTGCGCGAGATCCTGCCCGCCGCCACGGGATCGGTGACGCTCACGGCTGACGGTGCCACGACGCCGGCGACCGTCTGCACGGTGCTCCCGCTCGCCTGGCCGGCCCTGCACCGCAACGGCGGCGAGCTGTTCGTCGCGACCCAGTCGGGTGCGACCAGTGGGGACCCCAGCCGCGACCTCGCCGCCGCGCTGCTCCTCGCCGCCGGCGCGGACGAGGGCACGCCGGTCACCGCCGTCCCGAACCCCACCGTCGACACCCCGCGGCTGCAGGACATCCTCGACACGACCGCCCCGTTCGACGTGACGGTCCACGAGGGGTTCGACTTCTGGGTCGGCGACAACGAGCTCGACCAGGACGGCCAGCAGTCGCTCGAGCGGGCCAACGAGTCGGTCATCCCGACCGAACGGGTCGTCGACGGCGAGTCGGTCTACTGGTGCGTCATCAACGGGCGGACCTACGTCCGCTGGGTCCTGCCGTACCAGGAGGACACCGCCACCGCCGCCCTGGCCCGGCTCCACGCCGCCGACTCCGACCGGCTCACCCCGGAGTCCCGCCTGCTCGGGGCGTTCCGGGCCTGCGGGCTGCTCGTCCCGGTCTGGGAGGTCCCCGCCGACACGACGGCCGGCGACTACCCCGACGCCGTCGAAGGCCATGGGCGCCGCCCTGTCCGGCGCCACCGGCGACGACACGCCCCTCACCGCGGACGAGCGCCGGGCCCGTGCCGGGCTGCTCAACCGGCAGGTCACGCTGCGCTGAAACGCCCGGCAACCGGCCGGTACGCCCGTACTACCCTGCCCGGGTGTCCCTGACCACCGCGCAGCTCACGACGCTGACGGTCGTCCTCGGGGTCGTCGCGGTCGTCGCGTTGGCGCTCGCCGTCGGCTCCCATCTGCGGCTGTCGCGGCTGCGTCGCCGGTTCACCGTCCTCTGGGGCGACGGAGAGGTCGACGTCGCGACGCTGGCCGCCGGCCAGGAGCGCCGCCTCACCGCGCTCGCGCGCGACGTCGAAACCGTCCGGGAGGACCTCGGGTCCGTCCGGGGCGACCTGCGCACATCGCTGCGCAACGTCTCCGTCGTGCGGTACGACGCCTTCGGTGACATGGGCGGCCGGCTGAGCTTCTCCTGCGCGGTCGTCGACGACGCCGGCGACGGGCTGGTCATCTCGTCGATCCACGCCCGCGGCGAGTCCCGCACCTACGCCAAGGGCATCGTCGGCGGCTCCAGTGAGATCACCCTGACGCCGGAGGAGCAGGAGGCGCTGGCCGCCGCTCGCGGCGGACCCGTCCGGTCAGTGACCGGCACCACCGGCACCACCGGCACCACCGGAACGACCGCACGGGAGCGCCGATGACGATCCGCCGCTACGGCTTCCTCGGTCCCGCCGGGACCTTCTGCCAGATGGCCCTCGACGCGTGGGCCCCCGCCGAGGGCGCCGACCACGTCCCCTGCGACTCGGTGGTGGCGGCGCTCGAGCGCGCTGCGCTCCGGAGACCTGGACGCGGCGATGGTCCCGATCGAGAACTCGGTCGAGGGCGGGGTCAGCGCCACGCTGGACGCGTTGTCGGTCGGGTCCGACGTCGTCATCACCGGCGAGGTCCTCGTTCCCGTCACCCTCGTCCTGGCCGTCCGGCCGGGAACCCGGCTCGAGGACGTCAGGGCGGTCGGGACCCATCCACACGGGTGGGCCCAGGTCCGGACCTGGATGAACGCGAACCTCCCCTCCGCCGTGTACCTCACGACGCTTTCCACGGCCGCGGCCGCCGCCGACCTGGCCCCCGCCGCCGGCGACGTCGCCGCATACCAGGCCGCCGTATGCGCCCCCGGTGCGGCCCGGATCCACGGGCTGGAGGTGCTCGCCGAGGACATCGGCGACAACGGCCGCGCGGTGACCCGGTTCGCGCTCGTCGCCCGGCCCGGGCACACGCCGGCGCCGACCGGCGCGGACAAGACGACCCTCGTCCTCTACCAGCGCGACGACCACCCCGGCGGGCTCCTCGAGCTCCTGGAGCAGTTCGCCGCCCGCGGCGTGAACATGACGCGGCTCGAGTCCCGGCCGACCGGCGAGGCGATGGGCTCGTACTGCTTCTCGATCGACGTCGAGGGCCACATCGCCGACGCCCGGGTGGCCGAGACGCTGATGGGCCTCAAGCGGGTGTGCGCCCAGGTGCGCTACCTCGGGTCGTACGCCCGGGCCGATCGCAAGCCGACCACGCCGCTCGTCGGCACCAGCGACGCGGAGTTCGACGCGGCCCGGCGCTGGCTGGACGAGCTCCGCGGCTGAGCGGGACGGGGTCCCCGGAATCCGGGCAGCGACTTGTTAGGTGAGGCTAACCTGTGCTGTGATGGGCCGTCCCGATTAGGGCAGGGCCCTGTCACGTAATTCCGGCTCCGTGCCGACCGCCGCACTGGAGGAACCCGTGCTCGTGAGCAACGCCCTCATCGGGCTGCGCGAAGGCCTGGAGGCGGCGCTCGTCGTCGTGATCCTCGCCGCGTTCCTCGTCAAGACCGACCGCCGCTGGGCCCTCAAGTACGTCTGGCTCGGGGTCGCGACCGCGGTCGTGCTGTCGATGGGGCTGGCCGCCTTCCTCACCTACGGCACCCAACAGCTGACCTTCGAGCAGCAGGAGCTCATCGGCGGCATCGCCTCGATCATCGCGGTCGCCTTCGTCACGGCGATGGTCTTCTGGATGCGCACCGCCGCGCGGACCATCTCCGGCGAGCTCAAGGGCCGGCTCGACAAGGCCCTCGACGTCGGCCCGTGGGCGGTGGCCCTGGTCGGGTTCCTCGGCGTCGGGCGGGAGGGCCTGGAGACCGCGATCTTCTTCTACGCCACCACCGAGGCGGCCGGCCAGGGCGAGCTCCAGCCCATGCTCGGCTGGATCATCGGTCTCGGCGGCGCGGTGCTCATGGGCGTCGCCATCTACAAGGGCGCGCTGAAGATCAACCTCGGGCGCTTCTTCCGCTACACCGGCATCCTGCTCGTCATCGTGGCCGCGGGGATCCTCGCCTACGGGATCCACGACCTGCAGGAGGCCGGCTTCCTGCCGGGCCTGAACAACCTTGCCTTCGACGTCAGCGGCGCCGTGCCGCCGGACTCCTGGTACGGCACCTTGCTCAAGGGCATCTTCAACTTCAGCCCCAACACGACGTGGCTCCAGGCGGTCGCCTGGGTGCTCTACGTCGGCATCGTCCTGACCCTGTTCCTCCGTCCGGTGAAGGTGGCCAGCACGCCGCCGCCGAGCCCGGCGCCCGCCGCGCGCACCGGCGCCTGATCTTCCGACCCATGTCCTCCGCACCACTCAGGAGCCCCCGCATGTCCGTGTTCCGCACCTCGACGGCCGTCGTCGCTGCCGCCGGCCTCCTCGCCCTCGGGGCGTGCACCTCCGGAGGAGGCAGTACCGGGTCGTCCACCGCCGCGTCGACCGGAGCCGCTGCCGGTGGTCCGATCGCCGTCACGGCGACCGACACCGAGTGCACGGTGTCCGCCGCGACCGCCGCGGCCGGGACCATCACCTTCCAGGTCAAGAACACCGGGACCAAGGTCAACGAGTTCTATCTCTACGGCGCGGGCGACCGCATCGTCAGCGAGGTCGAGAACATCACTCCGGGCCTGACCCGCGAGCTCAAGGTCGAGGTGACCGAGCCCGGGACCTTCCAGACCGCGTGCAAGCCGGGGATGGTCGGCGACGGCATCCGCGCCGCCTTCACCGTCACCGGGACCGCCCAGCCGGGCAGCGCCGACCAGAAGGTCGCCAAGGCCATCGCCGACTACAAGGCCTACGTCGCCGCGCAGTCCGCCGAGCTCCTGGCCGGGACCGAGGCCTTCGCCGCCGCCGTCAAGGCCGGCGACGTCGCCAAGGCCAAGTCGATCTACACCGCCGCGCGGGTTCCCTGGGAGCGGATCGAGCCGGTGGCCGAGTCGTTCGGCGACCTCGACCCGAAGATCGACGGCCGCGAGGACGTCGTCGAGGAGGGGCTGCCCTTCACCGGGTACCACCGGCTGGAGAAGGACCTCTGGGTCGACGGGCTCAAGGCCGACAGCTCGGCGATCGCCGACCAGCTGCTCGCGGACGTCAAGACCATCGTCGAGAAGGCCGCCGCCGTCGACTTCACCGCCCTGTCCATCGCCAACGGCGCCAAGGAGCTGCTCGACGAGGTCGCGACGACCAAGATCACCGGCGAGGAGGAGCGGTACTCGCATACCGACCTCGCCGACATGAAGGCGAACCTCCAGGGCTCTCAGGCCGCGCTCGAGGTGCTGCGCCCGGTCATCACCGAGCGGCAGCCCGCCCTGGCGGCGGCGCTCGACCAGACCTTCACCGCCATCAACCAGGCGCTCGACCGGCACAAGAAGGGCCTGGAGTACGCCACCCTCGACGAGGTCTCGGCCGACGACGTCAAGACCCTGACCGTGGCCCTGGACGCCCTCTCCGAAGAGGTGGCCAAGGTCCCGGCCGTCGTCGAGTCGGGAGCCGGAGGGACGCCGACGTCGTGACCGAGCCCACGGGCCCGGTCGACCCCGAGGCCACCCCCCAGTCCGCGACCGGCGTCAGCCGGCGCGGACTGCTCGGCGTCTCCGCCGGGGCGGCCGTCGCGGGTGTGGCGGTCGGCTTCGGCGGCGGGTATGCGACGCGAGCGGCGGCCGCGCCCGCGGCGGACCCGCCACCGACGACGACACCAGCCAGCCTCGACGCCCCGATCGAGTTCCGCGGCGAGCACCAGGCGGGGATCGTCACGCCGGCTCAGGACCGGATGCACTTCGTCGCGCTCGACGTCGTGACCAAGGACCGCGCGCTGCTCGTCGACCTGCTGAAGAAGTGGACCCGGGCGGCCGAGCGGATGAGCGTCGGCGCCGAGGCCGCCCCGGGCGGAGTGGTCGGCGGCGGTCCCTACGGCGTCCCGCAGGACACCGGGGAGGCGTACGGCCTGCCGGCCTCGGGCCTGACCCTGACCATCGGGTTCGGCCCGTCGCTCTTCGACGGCCGGTTCGGGCTCGCCGACCGGCGCCCGGCCGCGCTCCAGGAGCTGCCGGCGTTCCGCGGCGACGACCTCGACCCGGCCCGGTCCGGCGGCGACATCTGCATCCAGGCCTGCGCGAACGACCCGCAAGTGGCGGTCCACGCCGTGCGCAACCTCATCCGGCTCGGCTTCGGCATCGTCTCGGTGCGCTGGTCGCAGCTCGGGTTCGGCCGCACCTCGTCGACGAGCACCAGCCAGGCGACTCCGCGGAACCTGTTCGGGTTCAAGGACGGCACGGCCAACGTCAAGGCCGAGGAGACGGCGGCGGTGAACGACTTCGTCTGGGTAGCCCCGTCCGACGTTCCCGGCGCAGCCGCCTGGATGTCCGGCGGGACGTACCTGGTCGCCCGTCGCATCCGGATGCACATCGAGGTGTGGGATCGGACGAACCTCCAGGACCAGGAGACGATCATCGGGCGTACCAAGGCGGCCGGCGCTCCGCTGGGCAAGGAGCAGGAGTTCGACGAGCCGGACTTCGCGAAGAAGGGCACCGACGGCGAGCCGGCGATCGCCGTCGAGGCGCACATCCGACTGGCCCACAAGACCAACCTCGACGGCGTGCGGATCCTGCGGCGCGGCTACAACTTCACCGACGGCACCGACGGGGTCGGCCATCTCGACGCCGGGCTGTTCTTCATCGCGTTCGTCCGCGACCCGGGCAAGCAGTTCGTCCCGATGCAGCGTGCCCTCGCCGAGAAGGACGTCCTCAACGAGTACATCGAGCACACCGGCTCGGCTCTCTTCGCGTGCCCGCCGGGCGTGCGGGAGGGCGGCTACTGGGGCGACGCGCTCTTCGCCTGAGCGCTCACGCCGACCCGCACGACCAGCGCCAGCGGATCGACCCGCGCGGTCATCGACCGGGCCGTGCCGATCGCGTCGCCGTCCAGCTGGACCTCCTGCGGCTGGTCCACCTCGATGTGGATCTCCTCGCCGGCGTGGCGGTCGATGAGCGGGTGGCCTCGTCGCTGCCGCGTGACCACGTGCCCGGCCACGGCCGACCACCCCACGACGCCGCGCGGCGACAGGACGACCGAGTCGAGGAGGCCGTCGTCCAGGCGCGCGCCGGGCATGAGCACCAGCCCGCCGAAGAGCTTCCCGCAGTTGCCCACGACGACCGTGCGCGTCCGGCGCGAGAACTCGCCCTCGCCGTCGACCTTCATCCGCACCTTGAACTGCGGGCCGAGGAAGTTCTGGAACCCCGACACGACGTAGGCGGCCGAGCCCACCCGGGCCTTGAGCCGGTCCTGGGCGCCGGACATGATCGCGGCGTCCAACCCGACCCCGGCCATGACGAGGAAGATGTGCTGGTCCGGGTCGGCGTGCTGCCCGGACGGGTCGACGGACAGCCGTCCCACGTCGATCCGGACGTTCTGGCCGGTCAGCGCGACGACCAGGGCCTTGTCGATCGAGTCGACCGGCAGCTCGAGGTTGCGGGCCAGGAGGTTGCCGGTGCCGCCGGGGAGCAGGCCGAGCGGGGTCTCCGTGCCGACCAGGGCGGTGGCCACGGCGCGTACCGTGCCGTCTCCGCCCAACGGGCAGACGACCGCGGCGCCCTCCTCGACGGCGCGGTGCGCCTGACCGGTCCCCGGGTCGGCGATCGTCGTCTCGTACCAGAGCGGTTCGCCCCATCCCTGGGCCCGGCACGTGGCGGTGATCCTCGCCCTGACGGCGGCCACGGCCGCGGCGTCGGCGAACTTGGTCGGGTTGACGATGACCCCGGCCCGCTTCAGCGGCGGAGCCTCTTCGTCGTCGGACCCCTCGGGACGGAAGTCGTCACGGTGCGGGCGGCGACGGCGCCGCGCGATCCCGGTGGCCTCCAGGACGATGTCGCGCCGAGCCACGACCACGGCGACGACGATGACGAGGACGACGACCGCGACGACGATCCAGAACGCCGGGCTGTCGAACACAGCCAGACGCTAGCGGGTGCCGAGGGGTCCGCGTCCGGGCAGTAGGTTCGACCGGTGACCGAGCCCGCGGGATGCCCGCCACGCCCGAACCGGACGGCAAGGACTGGACCTGGACGCTGGAGCGGCCGTGTCCCGAGTGCGGGTTCGACGCGGCCACCATCGAACCGGTCGCCATCCCCGCACTGGTGCGCGACGCCGCCTCCCGCTGGCCGGACGTGCTCGCCCGCCCCGACGCCACGCGGCGGCCTGCTCCGACGACGTGGTCGCCGCTCGAGTATGCGTGTCACGTCCGCGACGTGCACCGGCTGTTCCAGCAGCGGCTCGAGCTCATGCTCGCTGAGGACGACCCGACGTTCGCCAACTGGGACCAGGACGAGACGGCGCTCGCCGAGCGCTACTGGGAGCAGGACCCGGCGGTCGTGGCCACGGAGGTGACCGAGTCCGGCGAGGCTCTCGCCGACGCCTATGGTCGGGTCGGCGACGGCGACTGGGGCCGAACCGGCGTCCGCAGCAACGGGTCGACGTTCACGGTCGACTCCCTCGGCCGCTACCTTCTGCACGACCTGTTCCACCACGTCTGGGACGTGCGGGGTGAGGAGCAACCGCGCGGTCGCGGAAGGTAGCGGGGAACCCTCGCGAGGTAGCTCTCGGCCTCCGAGCCGAACGACTCGACGAGCCGACGTTCCTCGGCGACGACGCCCGGGTGTTCGGCGAAGGTCGCCGCGGGCACGCTGAGCAGCAACCCACGCCGATCCGCGGTACAGACCCGTTCCCAGGTGGATGAGCCACCATCCGACGTACATGGGGTGGCGGCTCAGGGCGTAGGGACCGCTCGTCACCAGGGAGTCGGGTCGTTCGAGGTCGAACCGGCCAGGCGCGGTGTCTGCTCCGCTCTCGCAGCGCCCACGCCGTCAGCGCGACTCCGGTACTCGCCACCGCCGCACCGACGACGCGGTATGCGGCTCGCGGTCCGGGCAGCGCCACCGGGACCACCCGGCCGAGGATCGCCACGGCGGCCAGGCCGACGACCTGGCCCGGCGGCAGCGGCGGTTGCGGATCGCGGATCCGGGAGTCACGGCACCATGGTCCTCGGCGACCGAGAACTGGTTGCCGCAGGGAACAATCGTCTGTAGTTGAGGGTTCAACGACTCGTGATCACCACCACCACCTGCGTTGACTCCTACCTCGACCTGGAGAAGGACGCCCAGGACCTCCTCTTCCGTTCCGCGCGCACCGCCAACGCCTTCACCGACGAACCCGTGACCGACGAGCACGTCCGCGCCATCCATGACCTCGTCAAGTGGGGCCCGACCGCGATGAACGCGCAACCCCTGCGCGTGCTGCTCGTCCGGACCCCTGACGCCCGCGGCCGCCTCGTCGAGCACATGAGCGACGGCAACAAGGCGAAGACCTCGATCGCCCCGCTCACCCTCGTGCTGGCCGCCGACGTCGACTTCCACGACGAGCTGCCACGGGTCTCTCCCCACGCGGTCGGTGCCCGGGACCGCCTGCACGCCGACGAGAACGCCCGGGAGCGGATGGCGAAGTTCAACGCCCTCCTGCAGGCCGCCTACCTCATCGTCGGAATCCGCGCCGCCGGCCTGGCCGCCGGCCCGATGACCGGCTTCGACGCCGCCGCCGTGGACGCCGACTTCTTCCCTGACGGTCGGCACCGCTCGCTCGTGGTCGTCAACGTCGGCCACCCGGCTCCGGACGCCTACCGCGACCGGTCGCCCCGCCTGGAGTACGAGGACGTCGTCACCACGGTCTGAGCGCGAACCCTCCGGACGGTGAGTCGGCTTGACATGTGACCAAATGGTCACCTAATCTCGTCGGGTGCCCGAGGACGACGACGTGGTGTTCAAGGCCCTGGCCGACCGGTCGCGGCGACGCCTCCTCGACCTGCTCTTCGAGCGTGACGGTCGGACGCTCGGCGAGCTCGAGGAGGAGTTCGCGATGAGCCGGTTCGGCGTGATGAAGCACGTCCGCGTCCTCGAGGAGGCGCAGCTGGTCGTCACCCGCAAGGACGGCCGCGCGACCCGGCACTTCCTCAACCCCGTCCCGATCCAGCTGGTCGCGGACCGCTGGGTCGACAAGTACCGCGCCGATCGCGTCTCGGCGCTCGCCGACCTCAAGACCGCCCTCGAGACCCGACAGCGAGACCTGATCATGAGCACCGACATGAGTACCGACATGAGCACCGACACCAGCACCTACCGCCGCCGTCGTCCCCGACGAGGCCACCGCGACGCAGGTGTACCGCATCGTCATCAAGGCGACCGCCGCAGCAGATCTGGGACGCCATCACGCTGCCCGAGTTCACGCGCCGCTACTTCCACGGCGCCGCCATCACCGTCACGCCGGAGGACTACGAGTCGTTCGGCCCGGATGGCGCGACCTGGGGCGACGCCGAGGTACTCGAGTGGGACCCGCCGAAGCGGGTCGGTCCACGGCTGGACGTCGCTCTACGACCCGACCTCGCCGGACGAGTCCGTGAGCCGGGTGACCTGGGAGATCACCGCCAGAGGACGACGGCACCTGCCTGCTCACGGTCGATCCACGACCGCCTCGAGGGCGCCCCGCGCACCGCGTCCGGCGTCGCCGGAGCCGGCTGGATGGGCGTTCTGTCGGCGCTCAAGACCCTGCTGGAGACGGGGGAGCCGCTGCACCCGACGTTCGCGGGGGAGCAGGGGCCAGCGACGCCGTGACATCGGCCAGGTGGTGCACGCACTCGTGCGCCGCCTGCCGGACCAGCCACCGCACGGTCCGCACCTCCTCCGGCCGGCGCACGACGAGCACGGCCCCAGGCGTCGTCCGGCACCGACCCGACCTCGGCCGTGAACCCCTCGGCCGCCGCCGCCAGCTCCGCGAGCAGGACGTCCAGGCGGGTCGCGCGCGTAGCCGAACCGCTCGGCCCGCCAGTCGGCGTACATCGGGTCGAGGCTCGGCCGGTCCTCGACCATGCCGCGGTGCACCCGCACCGCGAAGGTGAGCAGGACGTCCCGGACGTGACACGCATACTCGACCGGCGACCACACCTCCGGCCGTGGCCGCCCTCGCAGCGCCGTCTCGCCGAGCGACGGCAGCAGCGCGGCCAGGGCCGCCGTCGACTCGGCGACGAGCCCGAGACACCGCTCGACGCCGAGGTCGGGGTACGCGAGTCGGCAGGTCTCGCAGACGTGGTCCTCGCCGAAAAGGGGCGGCAGGTGCGCTCATGGGTTCTCGATACCCTGACCCGGTGATCGACATCAAGCTCGTGCGCGAGACGCCGGACGTCGTCCGGGCCTCGCAGAAGGCCCGTGGGGAGGACCCGGGGATCGTCGACGCGATCCTCGCCGCCGACGAGGCGCGGCGCTCCTCCCTCGGCGAGTACGAGCGGGTCCGGGCGGAGCAGAAGACCTTCGGCAAGCAGGTCGCGACGGCCAAGGGCGACGAGAAGGCCGCGCTCGTCGCGCAGGCCAAGGATCTCGCGATGCGGGTGCGGTCGCTCGAGGCGGAGGCCGGGGAGCGCGAGCGCGAGCTCGACGGGCTCGCGCGCCGGCTCGGCAACGTCATCATCGACGGGGTGCCCACGGGCGGCGAGGAGGACTACGTCGTCCGCGAGATCGTCGGCGCGCCCCGGGACTTCGCCGCGGACGGCTTCGAGCCGCGCGACCACCTCGCCCTCGGTGAGCTGCTCGGCGCCATCGACATGGAGCGCGGGGCCAAGGTGTCGGGCTCGCGGTTCTACTTCCTCACCGGCGTCGGCGCCCGGCTCGAGCTCGCGCTGCTCAACCTCGGCATCGCCCGCGCCGTCGAGTTCGGCTTCACCCCGATGGTCACCCCGACGCTGGTTCGCCCCGAGATCATGGCCGGCGCGGGCTTCCTCGACGCCCACGCCGACGAGGTCTACCGGCTCGAGGCCGACGACCTCTATCTCACCGGCACCTCCGAGGTCGCGCTCGCGGGGTACCACGCCGACGAGATCCTCGACCTCAGCGAGCGGACCGAAGCGGTATGCGGGATGGTCCACCTGCTACCGGCGGGAGGCCGGTTCGCACGGCAAGGACACCCGCGGCATCATCCGCGTCCACCAGTTCCAGAAGGTCGAGATGTTCGTCTACTGCACGGCCGCCGAGGCCGAGGCGGAGCACGAGCGGCTGCTCGGCTGGGAGCGCGAGATGCTCGCGGCCATCGACGTGCCCTACCGCGTCATCGACACCGCCGCCGGCGACCTCGGCGGACCGGCTGCGCGCAAGTTCGACTGCGAAGCGTGGATCCCGACCCAGGGCCGGTACCGCGAGCTCAGCTCGACGTCGAACTGCACGACGTACCAGGCGCGTCGGCTCGGCGTGCGGGAGCGCGACCCCGAGGGGGGCGCCACGCGTGTGGTCGCCACCCTGAACGGCACGCTGGCGACGACGCGGTGGCTGGTCGCGATCCTCGAGACCCACCAGCAGGCGGACGGCTCGGTCGTGGTGCCGCAGGCGCTTCGCCCGTACCTCGGGCTCGACGTCCTCAGCCCCACGTCCTGAGCCATGCCGGCGGACGCTGCGGCCCCGGACCGCGCGCGTGTCCTGCCGGTCACCCCCGGCGAACCTCCGGTGAAGGCGGCCGCGGGGATCGCGTCGGCGCATACACCGCTGGCGGACACGACGGCACTGACCACCGAGCCGCCGCGACGCAACTACGGGCTGCTCCTCGGACAGGGCGCTGGGTACGGGCTGGCCGGCAAGCTCGCGAGCACCAACGTGGTGCTCCCGTTCCTCTGCGCCGCGCTCGGCGGGTCACTGCTGGTCGCTGGTCTGCTCGACTCGCTGAACACCGTCGGGTTGTTGATCGGCTTCTCGCTCGCGCCGACGGTCCTGTCGACCCGGCTGTCCAGCCGCGCGGTGCTCGCGCTGATGGACATCGTGGCGGGCACCCTCCTGTTCGTGCTGGCGGCGGTGAGCCTGCTGCTGCCCAACCGGAGCCTGGCCGTCGACGTCGTCTTCATCGGTGTCGCGCTGGGCATGGGGATCGTGTGCGGGGTCGGCATCGTCGCCTTCACCGACCTCCTCGCTCGAGGCATCCACCCGGAGCGCCGCAGCACTCTGCTGCTCACCCAGGCCGCGGTCGGCGGGGCCCTGGCCTGTCTGGTCGCCATCGGGTCGGCTTGGCTGTTCGCCAGCCGCGACCCGATCGTCGGTCACATCTCGCTGATGTGGATCGCCGGAGCGTTCCTCGTCCTCTCCGGGGTCTGCTCGCTGCTCGTCGGGGTGGAGCACGTGCCGATGCAGGCCGGACGGAGCCGGAGTGTCGTCACGACGCTGAAGGACGGCGCGGCCGCGGCGCGGCGCTACCCCTGGCTTCGGCAGTACCTGACCCAGCAGGTGCTGTTCCTCTCGGTGGCCCTGGCGACGACCTTCTTCAGCATCCGAGTTGCCGCACTGCACGGCAGCGTGCCGGGCAGCCTGGCCGTCCTCATCGCCGTGGCCAGCACCGCCCTCGTCGCCGGAGCGCTGCTGTGGAAGCGCGTGCTCAAGGCTCGCGGGTACCGCGGCATGCTCGTCGGCGGAACTCTGTGCAGCACCCTGGCGGCGGCTGGCGCGGTGACCGTCGAACGGTTGGGACTGATCGGGTCACCGCTGGTCCACGCGATCTTCATCCTCCTGGCGACCCTGGCCAACGACGCGGTCACGGTGGCCAAGTCGGCGTACCTCGTCGAGCACGCCGACCCCGCGGAGCTGCCGGAGCTGTCCGCGTTCACCCAGCTGACCATCGGGATGGCCTCGGCGGTGGTCGCCGCGGGCATCGCCACCGTGGCGCAGATTCACGGGACGGTATGGCCCTCGGCCATCCTCCTCGGCCTCAACGTCATCGCGGTCATCGCCGCGTGGCGAACCCCGCCGCCTCCGTCCCGAGGAGGATCCGGATAACGGGCCTCCTCCTTAGGCTGGGGCGGTGACCACGTGGCGGGCCCGAGCGGCGGACTTCTTCGCCCTCGACTCCGCCTGGGTGCGCGAGCCGGCGCCGAACGCCCGGCGGCATGACGTCACCGTCGCCCTCGTGCTCTTCGTCGTCTCGGCCGTCAGCCTCGAGATGCTCCGTAGCGCCGGTGCGCTGCGAACCGACGCCTCGGTGTGGGAGGAGTACGTCGGCCTCGCCGCGATGGCCGCAGCCATCGCCTTCCGGCGGCGCTGGCCGCTCGGCGTCGTCATCGCCTCGTCGCTGGCGTTCTTCGTCGTGGGTCTTCGGATGCCCGACATCGCCATGCAGCTCTCGGTGCAGGGCCTCTACTTCTTCGCCCTCTTCAGCGCCGTGGCGTGGGCGCGCGACCGTCGGGCGGCGTTCCTCGTCCTGGCCGGGGTGCTGCTGCTGATGTTCGGCTGGCTGGCGTTCCAGTTCCTGCTGGGCAGCGCCGTCGCCGAGATCAACGAGGACCTCGCCGACCCGAACCGGTCCCGCGGCCTCGTCAACCCGGTGGTCGCCGCCGTGACCTACACCTTCCTCGTCAACGTCGTCTACTTCGGCGGCGCCGTCCTCGGCGGCCAGGCGGCCTGGAACGCCGCTCGCCGCCGGGCCCGCCTCGCGACGCAGGCGGAGACGCTGCGGACCCAGGCTGCGGAGCTCAAGGAGCACGCGATCGTCGAGGAGCGCCTCCGGATCGCGCGAGAGCTCCACGACGTGGTGGCGCACCACGTCTCGGTGATGGGCGTCCAGGCCGCCGCCGCGCGACGCGTGCTCGACGTCGACCCCAAAGCCGCCTCGTCGGCGCTCGCCTCGGTCGAGTCGTCCGCCCGCGACGCGGTGACCGAGATGCGGGCCCTCCTCGGCACGCTGCGCCAGGGCGAACGCGCCCCGGCCGAGACCGGCCGCGCCCCGGAGCCGTCGGTCGACGCGATTCCCGGGTCTGCTCGACCAGCTGCGGACCGAGGGTCTCGACGTGACCTACACGGTCGTCGCCGACCCGGCGGACGCTGCCGCCCGCCTCGGTCCGGCGGTGGGCCTGACTCTCTACCGGACCGTGCAGGAGGCCCTGCACAACATCCGCCGCCACTCGACCGCTTCCGCGGCCACGGTCGTCCTGCGGGTCAGCGGGTCCGAACCGGGCGGGTTCGCGGAGGTCGAGGTGCTCGACTCCGGACGCCCCCGCACCGGCACCTCGGGCACCGGTCTCGGGCTGCTCGGTATGCGGGAGCGCGTCGCCTCCCTCGACGGCTCGCTGGAGATCGGTCCCCGGGCCACCGGCGGCTTCCGGGTGCGAGTTCGCCTGCCGTTGGCTCGGCCTCGCGACGTCGACGACGAGCCCGCCCCACCCTCGCGTCCGGCGGCTGAGGTCCGCTCCCCGCAGCCGGTCGACTCCGGCCGATGACGGCCGCGACCGGCCGGCCGCCCCGAACGGCCAGGTCCTTCGCGTCGTCGTCGTGGACGACCAGGCGCTGGTCCGGTCCGGCTTCTCGATGATCCTCGGGGTGGAACCGGACCTCGAGGTCGTCGGGGAGGCCAGCGACGGGGCCGCCGCCGTCGAGGTCGTCGCGCGGCTCACCCCGGACGTCGTCCTCATGGACGTGCAGATGCCGGGCACCGACGGCATCGAGGCCACCCGGGCGATCGTCGCGCGCGACCTGGCCAAGGTCATCATCCTCACGACGTTCGACCGCGACGACTACCTCGTCGACGGGCTGCGCGCCGGAGCGAGCGGGTTCCTGCTCAAGAACGCCGAACCCGAGAAGCTGGTCGACGCCGTCCGCGTCGTCGGCAACGGCCACGCCCTGCTCGCGCCCGAGGTGACCCGTCGCGTCATCGAGCGGATGACGAGCGGCGACCCCACGCGTACACTTGAAAGCCGTTCCCCGGCAACGAAACCCACCGCGCCGAAGGCGCTGGACCTCCTCACCAACCGCGAGCGGGAGGTGCTCGTCCTCATCGGCCGCGGCCTCAGCAACGCAGAGATCGCCGCCGAGCTCTTCGTCGGCGAGGCGACGGTCAAGACGCACGTGTCGAACGTGCTCGCCAAGCTCCACCTGCGCGACCGCGTCCAGGCCGTCGTCCTCGCTCACGAGGCGGGGCTCATCCGCCCCGAGGGGGACGCCACCGCTCCGCCCGCGGGCTGATCCGTCCGGGGTCGGGTCTGCCTAGCGTGGAGGCATGCTCGAGACCAGAGGACTGACCAGACTGTTCGGCGACAACCGGGCCGTGGACGCGCTGGACCTCACCGTCCGGCCCGGCGGCCTCACCGGGTTCGTCGGCGGCAACGGCGCCGGCAAGACCACGACCATGCGGATGATCATGGGCATCCTCGACCCGACAGCGGGCGAGGTGTACTGGAAGGGCCATCCGGTGACGCGGGACGACCGCGCCCGGTTCGGCTACATGCCGGAGGAGCGGGGGCTCTACCCGAAGCAGCCGGTGCTCTCCCAGCTGGTCTATCTGGGCCGGCTGCACGGGATGAGCGCCGCCGCGGCGCGCCGCGCGGGGCAGGAGTTCCTCGAGCGGTTCGGCCTCGCCGAGCGAGCGAACGACTCACTCGAGTCGCTCTCGCTGGGCAACCAGCAACGCGTCCAGATCACTGCCGCCGTCATGTCCACGCCCATCGCGCTGATCCTCGACGAGCCGTTCTCCGGCCTCGACCCGGACGCCGTCGACTCGATGGCCGACCTCATGCGCGAGCAGGCCGCGAGGGGCGTCCCGGTCCTGTTCTCGTCGCACCAGCTCGACCTCGTGGAGCGGATCTGCGACGACCTCGTCGTCCTCTCGTCGGGGCGGGTCGTTGCCGACGGCCGGGTGGCCGACCTGCGACACCGCGGCCGGACCCTCCACCGCCTCGTCGTGGCCCCCGGGCCGTCCGGCGCGGCCGCCGACGCCGGCTGGGTCCGCGACGTCCCCGGCGTGGCCGTGGTCGACGTCGACGGGCCGGTAGCGGTGCTCGAGCTGGTCGCCGCCGACGCGTCCGACCGCATCCTGCGCGAGGCCCTGCGCCGCGGCTCGGTCCGCGAGCTCAGCACCATCGTCCCCAGCCTGAGCGAGATCTACCGGGAGGTCACGGCATGAGCACCGACACCACCGACACCGCGACCCAGACGCCGCAGGACGTCGAGACGCCCGAGGCGCCGCGCACCTCCGGGCAGGCCGTCTGGCCGGTCGTCATGATGCGCGAGATCGTCGTCAAGCTTCGCGACCGCAACTTCGTCGTCGGCACCCTCATCACCCTGGTCCTCATCGCCGGCGCCCTCGGCCTCAACGTGTTCCTGTCCGGGAAGAGCGACGAGGTCACAGCGGTCGTCACCGGCGACGGGGCGCGCGCGGTGATGGAGCAGGTCGGTCAGGTCGCCGACCAGCGGGACGTCGACATGTTGCTGACCGTCACCGAGGCACCGGACGCGGCCGCCGTCGAGTCGGCCGTCCGCGACGAGAAGGCCGACGTGGGCCTGATCCACACGGGCGACGGGTGGCGGCTGGTCGGCCGGACGGAGCTCCGAGCCGACGATGTCCGCATACGTCTCCGAGGTGGTCGGCGACCGGACGCTGGCGGCCAACGCGCAGACCGCCGGCACCACCGCGGCGGCGTTGACCGCGGGGGGCACCGTCACGCCCCAGCTGCTCGAGCCCGACTCCAACGAGGGGTTCAAGCTGGCGGTCGGGCTCATCTTCAGCTTCCTCTTCTACTTCGCGTCGATCATGTTCGGGATGACCATCGCCACCAGCGTGGTCGAGGAGAAGCAGTCGCGGGTCGTCGAGATCCTCGTCAGCGCGGTGCCGTTGCGGCAGCTGCTCGCCGGCAAGGTGCTCGGCAACGTCGTGCTCGCGCTCGGCCAGATGGTCCTCTTCGTCGGGGTCGGCCTCATCGGGATGGCGTTCACCTCGTATGCGCCGCAGCTCGGGCTCGTCGCGGCCTCGGCCGGCTGGTTCCTCGTCTTCTTCCTCGCGGGGTTCGCCGCACTGGCCTGCCTCTGGGCGGTCGCCGGATCGCTGGCGACGCGCAGCGAGGACCTCCAGTCGACGACCCCGGTGCTGACCACCATCCTCATGGTCGCGATGTTCGTCGGGATCTTCGGCGAGGGCGTCGTCCGCGTGGTCGCGTCCTACGTGCCGGTCGTGTCGGCGATCTCCATGCCGCAGCGGCTGCTCGCCGGCGAGGCGGCGTGGTGGGAGCCGTTCCTGTCGCTACTCGTGACGCTGGCGTTCGCGGCCTGGACCATGGTGGTCGGCGAGCGCCTCTACCGGCGGTCGATCATGCATACCGGCCGGCGCCTCGGCGTTCGCGAGGCCATGCGGGCCGACCACTGACGCGTCCCGGCCGCCCGTAGGGTGGTGGCGACCATGACTGTTGCCACCTCCCCGGGCGCCGGGCGCAGCCCGTTGCTCGTCGCCCTCGACATCGACGGCACAACGGTCGACCACAGCGGCGGCCTGTCCCCAGCCGTCGGCCAGGCGGTCACCGACGTCGTCGCGGCCGGGCACCACCTCGTCATCTCGACCGGCCGTTCGATCGTCGCGACGCTGCCGGTCGTCGACCTGCTGGGCCTCGAGCGCGGGTATGCGGTGTGTTCCAACGGGGCGGTGACCCTCGCCCTGGACTCCGCTCTGCCTCGTGGGTACCGGATCGTCGACACCGTGACCTTCGACCCGCGGCCGGTCCTCACCATGCTGCGGGAGCGCATCCCGGACGCCCTGGTCGCGGTCGAGGACATCGGGGTCGGGTTCAAGGTCAGCTCGCCCTTCCCGGACGGGGAGCTCGGCGGCGACCAGGTCGTCGTCGACTGGGAGGAGCTCGTCGCCCACCCGGCCACCCGTGTCACGCTGCGCCGTCCGGAGGCGACGTCGGAGGAGTTCATGGAGCAGGTCGAGCACGCCGGCCTCCATGGGGTCTCGTACGCCGTCGGCTGGACCGCCTGGCTCGACATCAACCCGGAGGGCGTCTCCAAGGGCTCGGCCCTCGAGCTGGTCCGGCGGCGGCTGCGCGTCGAGCCGGGCGACACCGTGGCGGTCGGCGACCAGCGCAACGACATCGAGATGCTGCACTGGGCGGCCCGCGGCGTGGCGATGGGCCAGGCGCCGGACGAGGTCAAGGCGGTCGCCGACGAGGTCACCGGCACCGTGGACGAGGACGGCCTCGTCCCGGTCCTGCGCTCGCTCCTCTGACCCGTTCTGGCGTCTGGGGTGGGCCAGCAATGTCGGGTACCCGGTCGAGTACCAGATTCGGTTGTGGCCACGACCGATACGGTTGCCCGACCGGGTATTCGACTGTGACGACTGACCTGAGACGCCGCCGTCGAGCATCCTCATGGGGTTGACTGCGACCGTGCCCGACCTGCTCATCACCTCGCCCGCGAACCCGCGGCTCAAGGCGGTCGTCGCGCTCCGTCGTCGCCGGAACCGTGAGGAGTCCGCCACCACCCTCGTCGAGGGTCACGAGGAGCTGGCTCTGGCGCTGGCCTCCGGGATCCGGCCGCAGACCCTCTTCGTCTGCCCCGAGCTGTTCAGCCCGGCCGGCCGGGCGGGCCGCCAGGACATCGGCCGCCAGGAGGATCTGGTCGAGCACGCGCGTCAGCTCGGCGCCGAGGTCGTCCGGCTCAACCGGGCCGCGTTCGAGAAGGTGGCGTACCGGGAGGGCCCGGACGGGCTGCTCGGCGTCGTCCCCGCCGTCGGCCGCGCCCTGTCCGCGCTCGACCTCCCCGACGACGCCCTGCTCCTCGTGGCCCAGCGGGTCGAGAAGCCGGGCAACCTCGGCGCCATGCTCCGGACCGCCGACGCGGCGGGCGTGACCGCCGTCCTCGCCGCCGACGCGGTCACCGACTGGGGCAACCCGAACGTCGTCCGCGCGAGCAAGGGGACGGTCTTCGCCGTGCCCGTGGCCGCCGCCTCGACCCCCGAGACCCTCCGCTGGCTGGCCGCCCAGAACGTCCGTCTGGTCGTCACCACCCCCGACACCGACCTCCTCTACACCGACGCCGACCTGACCGGCCGGGTGGCCGTCGCCGTCGGGGCCGAGAAGCACGGCGCCGACGACGACCTGCTTGCGGCTGCCGCATACCGGGTCCGAATTCCCATGCACGGCAAGGCGAACTCGCTCAACGTCGCAGCGTCCGCGGCCATCGTCCTGTTCGAGGCGCTCCGTCAGCGGACGGCCGGTACACCAGGCTGACCGCCTCCACGAGGGGTGGTCAAAAGCACCCCTGAGCGTGTGCCACGATGGACGACATGCGCGTGGACCACGTCTCCTACACCGCGGAGCACGACGGCCTGCAGGCGACGGCGGCCCGCCTCGCCAAGCTCATCGGTGTCGAACCGGTCGACGGTGGAGTGCATCCCCGCTTCGGTACCCGCAACATCATCTTCCCGTTGGCGGACGAGCGGTACGTGGAGGTCGTGGACTGCCTGGACCACCCGGCGTCCGACAAAGCGCCCTTCGGTCAGGCGGTCAAGGCCCGGATCGAGGCCGGTGGCGGCTGGCTCGGCTGGTGCGTCCGCGTCGAGGACATCTCCCCCGTGGAGGAGCGCCTCGGCCGCCCCGCCGTCGAGGGAAACCGGCACCGCCCCGACGGCGTCGAGCTGCGCTGGCGGCAGCTGGGCATCAAGGGGCTGATGTCCGACCCGCAGCTGCCCTACTACGTGCAGTGGGAGGATGAGTCGGTCCACCCCAGCGTCGGCGCCTCGACCAGCGTGACCATCGAGGGGCTGCAGATCGCCGGCGACCCGGAGCGGGTCAAGGAGTGGCTCGGCCTGCCGCCGGACCGGACCTCCTCGGTCATCGACTTCACCTTCGTCGCCCCGCACGGCACGCCGGGCCTGCTCGCCGTGACGTTCCAGACCCCCGAGGGCCTCGTCACCGTCTGAGGCTCAACCGTGACGCGCGGCCAGCCACTCCTTGGCCAGCCGCTTCGGTGCTCGCGCCAGCCAGGCGTCCTCCACGACTTCCGACAGCTCGTCGAGTGTGACCTTCCCCAGCTCGGATAGCCGGACGAGGATCGAGCTGTAGCCGTCGAAGTGCGCCGTGGTGAACCACGGGGGACCGCTCGCGAGCAGCCCCTCCTTCTCCTCCGGGCTCGAGCAGCTGAACACGACGACGTCGGTCAGCCGCTCCCCGTCGGCGTCGAGCGCGTCCGGCCGGGTGTCGCGGTAGATGACGAACGACTTCCCGCGGACCTGGTATGCCGGCCGGTTGCCCCACGCGATGGCCTCTGTGGTCTCGGGCAGGGCCAGCGCCAGCTCGCGGATGTCGCCGGGCCGGGCGTTGCGCGACCGCGCCGTGCGCGAACGGGCCACTGGTCAGGCTCCGGCGTCGTCCAGGAAGTCGACCAGCTCGGGCGCCGCGCCCACGTAGGTCGACGGCGTCATGGCCGACAGGCGGGCGGCGACGTCCTCCGGCAGGCCCAGCCCGTCGATGAACGCCCGCATGTCCTCGGAGCCGATCCGGCGTCCTCGGGTCAGCTCCTTGAGCCGCTCGTACGGCTCGTCCATTCCCGGCACGCCCTGCGCCGCGAGCGCCCGCATCGCCGACTGCACCGCCTCGCCGAGCACCTCCCAGTTCGCGTCGAGGTCGGCGGCCATCGCCGCCGGCACGGCGTCGAGCCCGGCCAGGCCGCGCGCCACGTTGTCGAGCGCCAGCACCGAGTGCCCGAACGCCGACCCGATGTTGCGCTGCATAGACGAGTCGGTGAGGTCGCGCTGCAGTCGCGACTGGACGAGCGTCGCCGCCAGCACGTCGAACAGCGCGTTGGACACCTCGAGGTTGGCCTCGGCGTTCTCGAACCGGATCGGGTTCACCTTGTGCGGCATCGTCGACGAGCCCACGGTCCCCTGCCCGCGCACCTGCGCGAAGTACCCGAACGAGATGTACGTCCACACGTCGGTGCAGAGGTTGTGGAGCACCCGGTTGAACCGCGCCAGGTCCGCATACAGCTCCGCCTGCCAGTCATGGCTCTCGATCTGCGTCGTGAGCGGGTTCCAGGCGAGCCCCAGCCCTTCGACGAACGAGCGGCTGATCCCCGGCCAGTCCGCGTCGGGCACCGCGGCGAGGTGCGCCCCGAACGTGCCGGTCGCCCCGTTGAGCTTGCCGAGGTACTCGGCGCCGCCGACTCGGCGCAGCTGCCGCCGCAGCCGCGCCGCGAGGACGGCCAGCTCCTTGCCCAAGGTGGTCGGCGTGGCGGGCTGCCCGTGGGTATGCGCCAGCATCGGTATGCCGCGCAGCTCACCGGCCATGTCGGCGACCTGGTCGACGACCGCCGTCGCCCGGGGCAGCCAGACCTCCCGGACCGCGCCCTTGACCATCAACGCGTACGAAAGGTTGTTGACGTCCTCGGAGGTGCACGCGAAGTGGACGAGCTCGCTGAGCCCGCGGTCCTCGTCGGCCGGGACGATCGCCGCGAGTCGGCGCTTGAGGAAGTACTCGACCGCCTTGACGTCGTGGACCGTCTCCCGCTCGATGGTCGCGAGCTCGTCGACCTGGGCCGGCCCGAACTCCGACACGATGCGGCGCAGGGCGGCCTTCTCGTCGTTGGTGAGATGCCGCACACCCGGCACGACCTTGTGGTCGGTCAGGTGGATGAGCCACTCCACCTCGACGCGGACCCGCATCCGGTTGAGGGCGGCCTCGGAGAGGAAGTCGACCAGCGGCGCCACGACCGGGCGGTACCGGCCGTCGAGCGCACCCAGGGCCACTGGTGGGTCGGCGTCCGCGAACGAGGACATGGATCCATGCTCCCAGAAGCGCGATGAGCCTCGTACGGTCGGCTCAGGGCCGGTGGCTCAGTGAGCGGACCGAAGCCGGTCGGTGACCCACGCGACCACGCCGCGGCAGGCGGCCTCGACTTCGGTGAAGCACCGGACGAAGTCCTCCTCGTCGCCGTACCAGGGGTCGTCGACCTCGAGCGTGTCCGCGGCGACCGCCTGCGGGTCGAACTCGCGCAGGAGGCGGACCTTCGCGGCGTCGTCCTTGGTCCTCGCCCAGCGCCGCAGCACCGAGGCGTGGCCGGCGTCCGCCGCCAGGACGAGGTCGGCCTCGCCCAGCCAGGACGGCTCGAACTGCCTGGCCACATGTCCGAATCCGTCGTACCCACGCCGACGCAGCTCGGCGACCGCGCGACGGTCCATCGGGCTGCCGACCTCCCAGCGAGTCGTCCCGGCGGAGTCGACGATGACCGCATCCCCGAGCCCGGCCTCCTCGAACAGGTCCCGCAGGATCACCTCGCCCATCGGCGATCGGCAGATGTTGCCGGTGCAGACGACGGTGATGTGGAAGGGCCGGTCGCCGTCAGCCATCGGCCGAGGGCTCCCCGTCCTCGTACCCGTTCGGGTTCCGGCTCTGCCAGCGCCACGTGTCGACGCACATGTCGTCGACGGTCTTGGTGGCGACCCAGCCGAGCTCCGCGTTGGCCCGCGTCGGGTCGGCCCACGACGCCGGCAGGTCGCCGGCTCGGCGGCCGACGACGTCGTAGGGGACCGGACGACCGGAGGCCCGCTCGAAGGCCTTGACCACCTCGAGGACCGACGTCCCGCGGCCGGTGCCGAGGTTCCAGGTGCGGATCGGGTCGTCCGAGCCGGCGATCCGGTTGAGCGCCGCGACGTGGCCGGCGGCGAGGTCCTCGACGTGGATGTAGTCGCGCTCGCAGGTCCCGTCGGCCGTGGGGTAGTCGTCGCCGAACACGTGGAGGACGTCGCGACGGCCCACCGCCACCTGGGCGATAAGCGGCATGAGGTTGTTCGGGATGCCCTGCGGGTCCTCCCCGATCGACCCGGACGGGTGGGCGCCGACCGGGTTGAAGTAGCGCAGCACAGCGATCCGCCAGTTCGGCTCGATGTGGGCGACGTCGCGCAGCACCAGCTCGATCATGACCTTGGACCGGCCGTACGGGCTGGACGACTGCAGCGGCTCGTAGTCCTCGCGGTACGGGAGCGGCGCCTGGTCACCGTAGACCGTCGCGGACGAGGAGAAGACCAGTGTCGAGCAGCCGTGCCGGTGCATGGCGCGCAGCAGCGAGAACGTCGACTCGAGGTTGTTCTCGTAGTAGTCCAGCGGGATCTGGACGCTCTCGCCCACGGCCTTCAGCCCGGCGAAGTGGACCACGGCGTCGAACCGCTCGCTCGCGAAGAGGTGTTCCGTCTTGTCGCGATCGGTGAGGTCGAAAGCGTGTACCGGGATGTGGGTGCCCGTCAATGCGTCCACTCGAGCCATGACGGCTGGTTTGGCGTTGCCGAAATTGTCGACGACGACGACCTCGTGCCCGGCGGCGGTAAGATGGACCACGGTGTGCGAACCGATGTAGCCGGCCCCACCACTGACCAGTACACGCATGCGCACACCGTATGCCGACACTGACCCTCCCGAGTTGGAACGCTCAGGCGGTGGTTTGCGTTCAGGTACCCGGGGGAATGGGGCAAACAGAGCCGGTGTGGCTAGCGTCGCAGCGGAAGAATGGATTGACGTGGGTAAACATAGTGCGCAGCGGCGGTCGCCGATGCCGTTCGTGCTCGGCGTGATCGCCGTGCTCGGGCTTGCGGCCGCGGCGTTCTTCGGCTTCCGCATTCTGACGGCGAACAACCCGAGCAGCCAGGCGGCTGCGCTGCCGACGACGGCGAGCAGCAGCAGCAGCACCACGACCACGCCCGCTCCGAGCAGCAGCAGCACGACCACCTCGGCGAACGGAGTCTCGCCGGAGTTCGTCGCGGCGCAAAAGGCGCTGCAGGACTGTGTCGCTCACGACGGAGCCGCACAGGCGGTTGTCACAGCCGTGACGAGCGCCGCCGACCACTGGGCTGCTCACGTCCAGGGTCAGTCGGATATCGAGTCGGGCGCGAGGTCGTACATCGACGTCAAGACCAACGTCTTCGCGCCCACGAGGGCCGCGGGACCGGCCGACCTCAACGCCTACGACAGTGCTACGACGACGTACAACACAGTCGCCGGCTGTCAGAACCTCGGCAGCGTGCCGTCGCCGGCCGAGCTCGCGCCGAAGCTCCAGGCCTGCGCCGCGCGCGAGCAGGCGATCGACGCGTACATGGTTGCCGCCAAGGCGGTCCTGAACGACTGGCGGACGCACTTGCAGGACATGGCTGAGCACACCGACGGTCACATCGCCGGTTCGGATGCCCAGGCCCGGTGGATCGAACGTTGGCGCGCCGCTCCTCAGCACCTGGAACCCTACAAGGCCGCCCGGGCGGCGTTGACCGCCGCGCCGGCCTGCACCGCCTGACGATCCAGCCCGACGTATCGTCCGCACCGCGCCCCGTTCAGGTCGAGGCGCACGCGGGCAGCCAGCCGGGAGGGTTTGCCACATCGGGGTGTGGCGCATCCTCCCGTCAGCGTGGCGTCCACACGTTCTGCGGCCACGGGGGAGCCGTTAGTCGCGAGGTCGCTGGTCCACGACGCGCCGGGCCTTGCCGACCGAGCGCTCAATGCCGCCCGGGTCGCGTACCTCGACGCGCGCCGTGGTCCCGATCCGGTCCTTGATCCGCGAGACCAGCCGGTCGGTGACCGCGGCCTTGTCCGAGTCGGCCAGTACCTCGTGGCTCTCCACCAGGACGGTCAGCTCGTCGAGCCGGCCGGGGCGGGTCAGCACGCACTGGAAGTACGGCGCGAGGGCCGTCTCGGCGAGGACCAGCTCCTCCACCTGGGTGGGGAACACGTTGACGCCGCGGACGATCATCATGTCGTCGGAGCGGCCGGTGATCTTCTCCATCCGCCGGAACGCGGGGTATGCGGACCCGGGCAGCAGGCGGGTGAGGTCCCGCGTCTGGTAGCGCAGCACCGGCATCGCCTGCTTGGTGAGGCTGGTGAGGACCAGCTCGCCGCGCTCGCCCTCGGGGAGCACCTCGCCGGTGATGGGGTCGACGATCTCCGGGTAGAAGTGGTCCTCCCAGATGTGCAGCCCGTCCTTGGTCTCGACCGCCTCCTGGGCCACGCCGGGGCCGATCACCTCGGACAGGCCGTAGATGTCGACCGCGTCCATCGTGGTGCGCTCCTCGACCTCCCGGCGCATCGACTCGGTCCACGGCTCCGCCCCGAAGATCCCGATCCGCAGCGATGACGCCTTGGGGTCCAGACCCTGGCGCTCCATCTCGTCGAGGATGCTGAGGAAGTAGCTGGGCGTGACCATGATGACCCGGGGCTCGAAGTCGCGGATGAGCTGGACCTGGCGCTCGGTCATCCCGCCCGACACCGGCACCACGGTGCAGCCCAGCCGCTCCGCGCCGTAGTGGGCACCGAGCCCGCCGGTGAACAGCCCGTACCCGTACGCCACGTGGACGATGTCGCCCGGGCGGCCGCCCGCTGCGTGGATCGACCGAGCCATGACCTCCGACCACACGTCCAGGTCGCCTCGCGTGTACCCCACGACGGTGGGCCGGCCGGTCGTGCCGCTGCTGGCGTGCACGCGCACCACCTCCTCGCGCGGCACCGCGAACATCCCGAACGGGTAGTTCGCCCGCAGGTCCTCCTTGCTGGTGAACGGGACTCGCGCGAGGTCGTCCAGCGTGCGGACGTCACCGGGCCTCAGCCCCACGGCGTCGAACGCCGCCCGGTAGTGCGGCACCGACGCATACGCCGCCTGCACCGTCTCTCGCAATCGTGCCGTCTGCTCGGAGCGGAGTCGCCCTACGCTCCACGTCCGCAGGTCGTCGTACCTCGTGTCGTCGCCCGTGACCACGCCGCGATGGTATGCCGTTGTAACCGACTGGATACCCGACCGGGACCCGCCCCGTGCCATGATGCCGCCTTGAGCGTCGGGGTCGGTCCGTCGCCCGAACCAGGAGATCGCCCCAGTGACTTCTCGCCTTGCCGCCCGTTCCCTCGTCGTCGTCGCAGCTGCTGCCGCTCTTGCACTGGCCGCGTGCGGCTCCAACTCGTCCGGAGGCTCCAGCGGCGCCGGCGGCGGTTCCGGGGCCACGAGCGGGGGTGCCGCGGCTGCCGGCGTCACCCTCATCTCCTCCGGCAAGCTCACGACCTGCACCCACCTGCCGTATGCGCCGTTCCAGTCGAACGACGACCAGGGCAAGACCATCGGCTTCGACGTGGACATGATCGACCTCGTCGCGAAGAAGCTGGGGGTCGAGCAGGCCATCGTCGACACCCCCTTCGAGGGCATCAAGTCGGGTCAGGACCTGTCCACCGGCAAGTGCGACATCGCCGCCGCTGGCATGACGATCACCGACGAGCGCAAGAAGGCCATCCTCTTCTCGCTGCCGTACTTCGACGCGACGCAGGCGTTGCTGGTCAAGAAGGACTCCACCGTCGCGACGCTGGCCGACCTCAAGGGCAAGAAGCTCGGCGCCCAGGCCGCGACGACCGGGCTCGACTACGCGAAGTCCAAGGCGGACGCGAGCGGCTACGTGATCGTCGAGTTCCAGGACCTCGCCACGCAGACCCAGGCCCTGACGACCGGCCAGGTCGACGCCGCGATCAACGACCTGCCGGTCTGGACCGAGGCCATCAAGGAGGACAAGGGGGCGACCAAGGTCGCCACCCAGTTCGACACCGGTGAGCAGTACGGGTTCGGCATGAAGCTCGGCAACGACGCCCTGAAGAAGGTCGTCGACGAGGCCATCACGACGGCGAAGTCCGACGGCACCTACGCCTCGCTCTACACCAAGTGGATCGGCCAAGCTCCGCCGAAGTAACCGTCGCGCTATCGGGCCGACGGCCGGGCTGACTTCACGAGAGGAAGGGCGCGCCCATGGCCCTCGACACGGCAGCGCCTCCAAAACCGCGGATGAGCCGGCGTCAACGCGCCCGGCTGACCCGATGGGCCCAGTACGGCGTCGGGATCCTCGTCGTCCTGTTCCTCGCGGTCAAGACCGACTGGGCGCAGTTCAACGCGGCGTTCTTCCGGCTGGACATCGTCCAGCGGATGTGGCCGAGCGTCATCACGATCGGGCTGAAGAACACCCTCATCTACACGGCGCTGGCCTTCGTCTTCGGGCTCGCGCTGGGGCTCATCATCGCGATGATGAAGCTGTCCTCGATCGGGCCGTACCGCTGGTTCGCGAACGCCTACGTGGAGCTGTTCCGCGGGCTGCCCGCGCTGGTCGTCCTGTTCATGGTGGCGTACGGCATTCCGAACGCCTTTCCCGGCTTCCAGTTCCCCGGTGACATCTACGGGAAGGTGATGGTAGGGCTGGGACTCACCGCAGCCGCCTACATGGCGGAGACGATCCGGGCCGGCATCCAGGCCGTGCCCAAGGGACAGGTCGAGGCGGCCCGCACCCTCGGGATGAGCTATGGGAGGACGATGTTGAGCATCGTGCTGCCGCAGGCCTTCCGGGTCGTCATCCCGCCCCTCACCAACGAGATCATCCTGCTCGTCAAGGACTCGTCGCTGGTCTACGTCCTCGGGGTGACCTTCGCGCAGTACGAGCTGACGAAGTTCAGCCAGGACTTCCTCAACCGCACCGTGAACCCCACACCGCTCATCGTCGGGGCCTTGTGCTACCTCATCATCACCCTCCCGCTGTCGAGCCTCGTGCGAGCGCTCGAGAAGCGCTACGCCAAGGCCCGGTGACCGCGATGCCCACCCTTCCCGACACCCCGGGCGCACCACCGGCCGTCGAGCTGCCCGCCATCTCGATCCAGAACCTGTCGAAGTCGTTCGGGACCAACGAGGTCCTCAAGGACATCAGCCTCGACGTCGCCACCGGCGAGGTCGTCTGCGTCATCGGCCCCTCGGGGTCCGGCAAGTCCACCCTGCTGCGGTGTGTGAACATGCTCGAGACCCCGACGGCGGGGACGATCCACGTCGGCGCCGACGAGATGACCGACCCCGATGTCGACATCGACCGCGTCCGCCGGCGGATCGGCATGGTGTTCCAGTCCTTCAACCTGTTCCCGCACCTCACCGTGCTGCAGAACCTCACCATCGCGCAAACCAAGGTCCTGCGCCGCAGCAAGGACGAGGCCGAGAGGGTGGCTCGCCACAACATGGAGCGGGTCGGCATGACGCACAAGGAGGACGCGTTCCCCGCCCAGCTGTCCGGAGGGCAGCAGCAGCGCGTGGCGATCGCCCGGTCGCTGTCGATGGACCCGGAGCTGATGCTGTTCGACGAGCCCACGTCGGCCCTCGACCCCGAGCTGGTCGGCGAGGTGCTGGCGGTGATGAAGTCCCTGGCCGCGGAGGGCATGACGATGATGATCGTGACGCACGAGATGGCCTTCGCCCGCGAGGTCGCCGACCGCGTCGTGTTCATGGACGGCGGCTACGTCGTCGAGGCGGGGGCGCCGGCGGAGGTCATCGGCGACCCGAAGGAGGCGCGGACCAAGTCGTTCCTCCACCGCGTCCTCAACCCCCTCATCATCGAGCCCGACGAGCTGACCGACGAGGGCGTGCAGGACCTCCGCTGACCAGTCGGGTCAGTCGGCTCAGTCGACCGCCGGAGCGCTGCCCGACGCGGCGTACCCGAGCTTGTCGGGGTTGCGGACGAAGTGCATCGCCGTCACGCCGCGGTCCTCCACCGTGAGGAAGGCGACGGTGTCGAGCTCGTCGCCGACGTACATGAGCACGGCGGTCTCGTCGTTGAGGCGCGCCATCTCGACCCGGGGTGCGCCGGTGTAGTCCGGCCGCTGGATCACCCCGAGCAGCCAGCGCACGACCTTGTCGGGACCGTGGATCGGCCGCAGTGCCGCCCGCTTGACCCCGCCGCCGTCGGTGATCAGGACGACGTCGGGAGCGAGCAGGGCCATGAACTTCTCGAGGTCCCCGGTCATGAGGTGGGTGACGAACTGGTCGAGGACGGCGTCGTGGCGTCTGCGGTCGACAACTTCTGGGCGCCGCGAGTGCACATGGCCGCGAGCCCGGTTGGCCAGCTGTCGCACCGCCGCCTCCGAGCGGTCCAGCGTGGTCGCGACCTCGCCGAAGGTCAGCCCGAACACGTCGTGCAGCACGAAGGCGGCCCGCTCCAACGGTGTGAGCGACTCGAGCACGACGAGCATGGCCATCGACACGGAGTCGGCCATCTCCACGCTCTCGGCCGGACCGCGGTCGGTGGCCACGGGTTCGGGGAGCCACGGTCCGACGTAGTCCTCGCGCCGGTTCTGCTGCTGCCGGACCCGGTTCAGCGCCTGCCGCGTCGCGGCGGTGAGGAGGTATGCCCGCGGGTCGCGGACCTCGCGGCGCCCCTCGTCCGGGACGGCCGCCCACCGCAGCCAGGTCTCCTGGACCGCGTCCTCCGCATCGGCGACGCTGCCGAGCACGCGGTATGCGGCGCCGACCAGCTGCGGCCGCAGCTCCTCGAACTGCCGGGCGACCTCCTCGTCGCTCGGGTCGGCCCTGAGCTCAGGCACGGGCCGGCCTCAGGTCGCACTGGTCCTTGAAGCCCTGGCTCGTGAAGCCCAGTGCCGCGTTGGACCGGCTGTAGAAGTTCTCCAGGGCGACCGCCGCGGTGAGCTCGACCACGGCAGCCTCGCTGAGGTCCTCCAGCAGCCCGGCCACCATCTCGTCGGTCACCTCCATCGGCGTCGTCGACATCGCCTCGGCGTACTCGATCACCCGGCGCTCGAGGTCGGTGTAGACGTCACTGTTGCGCCAGTCGGTGATCGCCTCCAGCTTCGCCCGGTCCACGCCCTCGGTGTGCGAGACCCAGTAGCCGAAGTCGAGGCACCAGCTGCAGCCCACGGTGGCCGCGGCCGTCAAGGAGGCCAGGTGCTTGAGGGAGGCGTCCAGGGCGTTCCACCGGTTGGTCGCGCTCTGGAACCGCAACGTCGAGGTCAGGACCTTGCGGTTGTGGGCCAACCCGAGGGCCGGCTCCATGACGGCGCCGTACTGCCGGCGGGTGTACCAGTTCATCGCCCTGACCAGCAGGTTGCTCTCGTCGACCAGGGGGATGCGGGGGGTGCGGGTGACGGTCGACATGGGGTCTCCTTCGTCGTTCGGTGTCCTGTCGAAGGGGAGACACGCGACGGACGCGGGGTGTGACATCACCGGTTCGGCAGGGACCGCGACCGCCCTCGGAACTCGGCGATCACGGCGCCGTCCGACTCCCGGGTGACGGTCACGTCCGTGACACCGCTGCGCCCGTAGGCGGTCCGGACCCGGGCGTCGGCGACGAGCACGTCACCGAGGCGCGCGCTGGCGACGAAGACGATGTCCGCGCCGGCGGCCACCGTCAGCGCGCCCCGGGAGTTGCAGGCGATCGCGAACGCCGAGTCGGCCAGGGCGAACAGGTAGCCGCCGTGCGCGATGTCGTGGCCGTTGACCATGTGCTCGCCGACCGCCATCCGGACGACGGCGTGGTCGACCTCGACGACGGTCGCCTCCATGCCGAGCTGCGCCGACGCCCGGTCGTCCTCCCACATCCGGCGGACCGGCGCGAGGTCGCCCTCCTCGGTCACGAGGGCTCCAGCGCGGGGCTCGGCCGGTACCGACCGCCGGGGTATGCGTCGTCGAGCTCGGCCAGGATGCTGCGGACGTAGCTGTGCCCCAGCTCGCGCCCCCAGGCGATCGGGCCCTTCGGGTACGCCGTGCCGAGCACCATCGCGGTGTCGACGTCCTCCGGGCTGGCCTCGCCGCGGTGCACGAGGTCCACGGCCTCGTTGACCAGCATGGCCAGCGTCCGGGCGACGGGGTCGGTGCGGACCGGGCCACCGACGAGCTCCGCGACGCGGCGCTCATCGGCTCCCGCCTCGGTCGGGTGACCGTCCGCCGCATACGTGTAGACCCCCCGGCCGGTCTTGCGCCCGAGGTGTCCCTGTCCGACGAGGTCGCGCTGGAGCTGCACCGGCGCATACCGGGGGTCCTGGCCGGTCCGCTCCCACACGCTGGTGCCGACGGCGAGGTTGACGTCCTGGCCGATGAGGTCGGTGAGCTCGAGCGGGCCCATCCGGAACCCGGCCGAGCGGAGGCATGCGTCGATCGTGGCGGCGTCGGCGAGGCCCTCCTCGAGCATCCGCTGCGCCTCGCCGTAGAACGGGCGGGCGACCCGGTTGACGATGAACCCCGGCGTGGACGCGCAGTGGACCGGCGTCTTGCCCCACGAGGCCACCAGGTCCGCGGCGAAGTCGACGTAGGTCTGGGCGCTCGCGGTGCCGTGGACCACCTCGACCAGACGCATCACCGGGGCGGGGTTGAAGAAGTGCAGGCCGATCACGCGCTCCGGGTCGTGCACGGCCTCGGCGATCGCGTCGATGTCGAGGCTCGAGGTGTTCGAGGCCAGCAGCGCCGTGGGCGGCTGCAGCCGGCTGAGCTCGGCGAACACCGACCGCTTGACCTCGAGGTCCTCGACGGCGGCCTCGACCACGAGCTCGCACTCCGGAAGGTCGTGCAGGTCGCCGACCACGTGCAGCCGGTCCGCGGCGTCCCGGGCCTGGTCGGCGGTGAGCCGGCCCTTGGCGGCGAGGTCGCCGAGCCGCTGGGCGACGCCCTCGACGGCGGCCGCGGCCCGGTTCGCGCCGGCGTCCTGCAGGTGGACGCGGTGGCCGGCGGTCGCCGCAACCTGGGCGATCCCGGCGCCCATGGCGCCGGTCCCGATGACCGCGACGTCGCCTCGGGGACCGTCCGCCGTCATGCCGCCATCCTGTCAAACTCTGCGGACGAGCCCGGACGGTGGGACCGGCCGAACCTAGATCCAGTCCTTGCGCTTGAACACCACATAGAGGCTGACCGCGATCCCGAGGATCAGCACCGTGGAGGCGATGACGCCGGCCGGCTGCTGCGACCCGGGGTACGGCACGTTCTGGCCGAACCAGCCGGTCACCGCGGTCGGGACGGCGATGATCGCCGCCCAGGCGGTGAGCTTCTTCATCACCGTGTTGAGCCGGGCGTCCTGGAGCGACAGCGATGTCTCGAAGATCGAGGTGAGCATGTCGCGCAGTGACTCGCTCCACTCGGCGGCCCGGATCGCGTGGTCGTAGAGGTCCGAGAACCACCCGTCGAGCTCGTTGCCGTCCTTGTGCAGCTCGGTCCGGTGGCGCAGCACGGCGCTGACCACCTCGCGCATCGGCAGGACCACCCGGCGCAGCTCGACGAGCTCCTTGCGGATCCGGAACGTGCGCTGCTGGGTCGCACGGGTCTGCTGGTTCTCGGCGAAGAGCCCGTCCTCCAGCGACTCGATGGCGTCGTCGAGCTGCTGCACGGTGTCGAAGTGGCCGTCGACGATGACGTCGAGGAGGCCGTGCAGCAGGGCTCCGCCGCCGAGGCGCAGCAGGTCACTGTTGTCCTCCCAGCGCCGGACGACCTCCTTCATGTCGAAGACGTCGTTGTCGCGGACCGTCACGATGCCGCGCGGCAGCACGAAGGCCGAGATCTTGGTGAGCTGGAGCCGGGACGCGAGCACCTGGTCCGGCGCCATCGGTCCCTTGCCCGGGTGGTCGAGCCAGGTGGCGTACACGCTGACGAAGGTGTGGTGGGCATGCATGGTCGCCTTGGGCCGGCTCGCGTCCTCGATGACGTCCTCGACAGCGTGCGGGTCGAGGCTGAGCTCTTCGGCGAGCTTCCGAAGGACGCCGTGGTCCGGTTCGAGGATGTCGACCCAGACCAGCGAGCCCTCCTCCTGGAGGTGCTCGGAGACCTCGTCCAGGGAGAAGTCCTGGTCGGTGACCTCGCCCTTGCGCCACAGCACGGTGTGGACGCCGGTGGTTCCCATGAGGGCAGTGTGCTCTCTGAGGCTGGACGTGGGCTGCCGAGGGCGCCGGTTCCAGCGCGTCTCATTACGATTGGCCGGTGACGACGACGGCGACGCCCACCGACCACCCGCTGCTCGCGAAGCACGCGGACGCTCTGGCGGAGGCTCGCACGGCGTTGGCCGCGCGCAGCTTCTACTCGCGCTACCCCGAGTCACCCTCCCCGCGCGTCTACGGCGAGACCGCGGCGGCCGACGGGCTCAGCGCCCACGAGGCGCACCTGGGCGGCCGGTATGCGGAGCTGGCCGACCAGCCCACCGACGGCTCCTGGGTCGGTTCGGAGGTCTCCCCGTACGGCCCGGTGCTCGGTGTCGAGTACCCGCACCTCGACATCGACCGCGTCGTTGGCCGCGGCCCGCGCGGCGATCCCGGCCTGGCGCGACGCCGGGCCGCAGGTGCGGGCGGCGGTATGCCTCGAGATCGTCGACGCGATCAACGCCCGCGGGTTCGAGCTGGCCAACGCGGTGATGCATACCTCGGGCCAGCCGTTCGTCATGGCCTTCCAGGCCGGCGGACCGCACGCCCAGGACCGCGCGGTCGAGGCCATCGTGGCCGGGCTCGTCGAGCAGGAGCGGGTCCCGACCTCGGTCACCTGGGAGAAGCCGGCCAAGGACGCGCCGATCCGGATGGTCAAGGACTACCGCATCGTGCCGCGGGGCGTGGCACTCGTGGTCGGCTGCAACACCTTCCCGACGTGGAACGCCTACCCGGGCATCTTCGCGTCCCTGGTCACCGGCAACCCGGTGATCGTCAAGCCGCACCCTCGGGCTGTCCTTCCGCTGGCCATCACCGTGGAGATCGCCCGAAATGTGTTGCGGGACAACGGGTTCGATCTGGATCTCGTGCAGCTCGCCGCCGAGGCCGACGGTGAGGGCCTCGCCCGGACCCTGGCCGAGCGGCCTGAGGTCGCGATCATCGACTACACCGGCGGTCCGCGCTTCGGGGAGTGGCTGGAGCGCGAGGGCGCGGCCCGTGGAGCACTGGTGTTCACCGAGAAGGCGGGTGTCAACACCGTCGTCGTCGACTCGACCGACAACCTGCGCGGCGCACTGGGCAACCTCGCGTTCTCGCTGGCGCTGTACTCAGGTCAGATGTGCACGACGCCCCAGAACGTCTACGTCCCCGAGGACGGCATCGACACCGACGAGGGCCACCTGTCGTTCGAGGAGTTCGGCGACCGGCTCGCCACCGCCATCGCGAAGCTCACCGGAGACGACGCCCGCGCCGTCGAGATCCTCGGCGCGACCGTCAACGACCAGGTGCGCGACAACGCGGCTGGTGTCGAGGAGCTGGCCCAGCGCGGCGGCGGCTCGGTAGTGCTGGCGCCGCGTTCGGTGAGCCATCCCGCATACCCCGACGCCGTCGTCCGCGCTCCCGGGCTGGTCGCCCTGGACGCCTCGAGCGAGGAGGTCTACACGCGGGAGTGCTTCGGCCCGGTGACGTTCCTGATCCGGACCACCTCGACGGAGCAGTCCCTGGACCGGTTCGTCGAGACGGTGCGCACGCACGGCGCGATGACCGCCGCGGTGTGGTCCACGTCCGACGACGTCCTGGACGCCGCGCGCGAGGCGGCCGCCGATGCGGGGGTCTCCCTGTCCGAGAACCTCACCGGACCGATCTTCGTCAACCAGACGGCGGCGTTCTCCGACTACCACGGCACGGGGGCGAACCCGGCCGCCAACGCCGCCTACACCGACGCCGCCTTCGTCGCGAACCGGTTCCGCGTCGTCACGAGTCGCCGCCACATCTGACCCGACCGGCGCCTCTGGCCCTACCATCGCGTACGGGCCACACGGAAGCGATGTGGAGAACGATGAGGAGAACCATGTCGAAGCGCAGGCTGCGGATTGGTGTCGTCGTCGCCGGGCTGGTCGTCGCCGTGGGGCTCTGCTTCCCGTCGTCCGCAATGGCCGACCCTCCGGGTCTCGGCGCGCAGGGCGGGGCGCATACCAACCGCTACCACGCTCAGGCGTGTCAGCAGGGCGGACACGAGACCAGGGTGGAGCACGCGACGAAGAACGCCTTCCGGAACGCCGGCGACTGCACCAGTCACACCGCGCTCGGCGGGACGCTCGGCGCGGCCGCGAACCAGCTCATCCTGTCGTCGAGCCCCCTGTACCCGTGTGCGGCACCGTTCACCGGCGCCTGCTGGGGTGACCTGTCGATGAACATTCCGAGTGGGGACTTCGCCCTCATTCTGTCGACGACCAGCACCTTCCAGCTGCGGATCAACCCCGATGCCAACGGCGACTACACCGGCAACGCCAACATCCCGTGCTCCGAGTCGCAGACCGCGAACGTGCAGTTCTACGCCTTCGCACCGGGCGTCCCGAGTTCCGAGAACGTCACCCCGCCGGACTGCAGCTGAGACGGAGGCCGGGTATGCCCGCCGACGACGAGGCCGCCCCAGGCTGGACGCCATGGAGCACGCGGTGTCCTATCACGTGACTGCCCAGAAGTGACACCCACGGGCGAGCAGCCAAGCACGCGCATCCCGGTCACCTACGAGAGCTGTGCCCGCATCGCGGGCCCGTTCTACCACGGGACGAAGTCCGCCATCGAGGTCGGCGCCGAGCTGATCGCCGGCCACGGCTCCAACTTCCAGGAGGGCCGGGTGTCCAACAACATCTACTTCTCCGCGCTCGTGGAGACCGCCGCCTGGGGAGCCGAGCTGTCGACCGCCCTGGCCGGGGTCGAGGAGCGGGGGCACATCTACGTCGTCGACCCGATGGGCCCCTTCGAGGACGACCCCAACGTGACCGACAAGCGGTTTCCCGGCAACCCCACGCAGTCCTACCGGACCCGCCACCCGTTACGCGTCGTCGCCGAGGTGGAGGGCTGGGACGGCCACGACCCCGAGGTCGTCAAGGGCATGCTGGACCACCTCGCGCTGGTCCGCGAGCAGGGCCTCGACGTCATCGAGGACTAGCCGTGTCACGCCGCGGAGCCGAGAGGTCATCGACGCGCCGTGGCCGCCGCGTTGGCTCTGATGACGTCGGCGTAGAACCGGGCCGAGTCCTTGATGGTGCGCCGCTGGGTCGCGTAGTCGACGTGGACGACCCCGAACCGTCGCTCGTACCCCCAGGCCCACTCGAAGTTGTCGAGCAGCGACCACAGCAGGTACCCGCGGACGTCGGCGCCGGCGTCGATCGCGTCGCGGACGGCGGCCAGGTGGCGCCGCACGTACTCGGTCCGCTCGGCGTCGTGGACCCGCCCGTCGGAGGAGACGACATCGGGGTACGCAGCACCGTTCTCGGTCACCATCAGCGGGAGCCCGGGGTAGTCCTTGGCCGTCCGAACCAGCAGCTCGGTCAGCCCGGAGGGGTCCACCAGCCAGCCCATCTGGGTCCGGTGCCCGGTCTCGAGGACGAAGTCGACGTCGTCCGGGCCAGGCCACGGCGGCTGCGCCGCGACCATGTGGCCGTCCTCGCGGTTCCGCACCGAGATCCCGTCCCACTTCCGGGCGACGCTGGTCGTGTAGTAGTTCACGCCGAGCACGTCGAGCGGCTGGTGGATCGCCGGCAGGTCGCCGTCGCGGACGAACGACCAGTCGGTGACCGACGCGGTGTCGGCCAGCAGGTCCTCGGGATAGGCGCCGTCCAGCTCGGGTCCGAGGAAGGCCCGGTTTCCAAGGGCATCGAGCCGGCGGACGATGTCGAGGTCCTCCGGCGAGTGCGGGTCCGCCGGCCGGATCACGTGCAGGTTGTGTGTCACCGACGCGCGCGCGCCCGGGCGCGCCGCCCGCAGGGCCTGCACCGCGAGGCCGTGGCCGAGGTTGAGGTGGTGCACCGCCGACAGCGAGTCGGCCTGGTTCTCCCGCCCGGGTGCGTGCACGCCGGAGCAGTACCCCAGGTAGGCGGAACACCACGGCTCGTTGAGGGTGGTCCAGGTGTGGACGCGGTCCCCGAGCACCTCGGCGACCTTGCCCGCATACGTCGCGAACGCCTCGGACGTCGCCCGCGACGTCCACCCGCCGGCGTCCTCGAGCTCCTGCGGCAGGTCCCAGTGGTACAGCGTCGCGATGGGCGCGACCCCGGCGGCCAGCAGCTGGTCCACGAGCCGCGAGTAGAAGTCGAGCCCCCGCTGGTTGAACGCGCCCGACCCGCCCGGCTGGATCCGCGGCCACGCCAGCGAGAACCGGTACGCCTGCAGGCCCAGCTCCTTCATCAGGCCGACGTCCTCCGCGACCCGGTGGTAGTGGTCCGCCGCGACGTCTCCGGTGTCACCACGCCGCACCTTCCCGGGCGTGTGCGAGAAGGTGTCCCAGATCGACGGCGTGCGGCCGTCCTCCGCCACGGCGCCCTCGATCTGGTAGCTGGCGGTGGCCGCGCCGAACAGGAACCCCTCGGGGAAGAGGGGCAGGTCGGTGGAGGCGTCGTGGTCGGACATGGCAGTCGCTCCTGGTGGTGGCTGTCGTGAAGGGGTCGGGTCGACGAGCTGGTTGGTCGTGCGCAGGATGCGCGGGTCGAGGAAGCGCTGCGGGTCGACCTCGACGGCGGAGACGACGTGGAAGGTGACATTCTCCCCGGCCAGCAGCGTGACCATCCCGTCGTCCACGACCGCGTGCGGGTCCACCTTGTCGGCCAGCAGGGAGACGTCGCGCTGCAGCGTCGCCGCGGTCACGCTGACGTCGTACCCGTCCGCCGTGCGTTCGGCGCTCGCGCGGGCCCACGCGTTCGTCAGGTGCAGGTCACGGTCCTCGCCGAAGAACCAGAGTGCGCGGTGCTCGCCGTCGGTCGCGACGAGCACCTCGTCGCGCAGCGAAACCTCCCACGTCAGGGCGGCGGCGAGGGGGAGCGTATGCGTGTCACGCGGCGGTACGTCGATGGTCACCACACTGACGGCCCGCTCCAGACCATCGAAGCTCTTGCGTTGCAAACGAACTCGACCGCGCCACGGCTCGTCGGTGTCGTTGTCCAGCACCAGGGCGAGCCGGTGCTCGCGCGGCTGGATCGTCATGAACCGGTCGGCGTAGGTGTGCCGGACGGTGTGCCAGAGGGGTTTGCGAACCCCGGCGCTGTCGACCATCGCCCACGAGGTCACCGGCCAGCAGTCGTTGAGCTGCCACACGATCATCCCTTGGCAGCGGGGGTGCCAGGACCGCAGGTGCTCGATCCCGAAGCCGACCGCGCGCGCCTGCTGCACCGACATCGCCCAGTGCCAGTCCTCCATGTCGGTGGGCTCGTCGAGGTGAGGAGCCAGTCCACGAGACAGCTTCAGGTCGCCGTCCTCGGCCTTCTGGTGGGCCAGCATCCCGGGCGACGTCGGCGTCAGCGGGTCGTCGTGGATCGCGTCGGTCAGCGTGGACCAGGCCGGCGGCCCCTGGTACCCGAACTCGGCGACGAACCGCGGCGATGAGCTCCGGTAGGCGGTGTAGTCGATCCGGTTCCAGACGTCCCACAGATGGCTGGTGCCGTGGTCGGGGTCGTTGGGGTGCCGTCGCTCGTCGAACGACCACGGGCTGCCCGGCGAGTACGGGCGGGTCGGGTCGAGGCGAGCCATCAGCGCCGGGAACAGCTCGAGGTAGTAGCCACGACCCCAGGTGAGGTCGCCCAGGTCGCGGCGCCAGGCCCAGTCGACGTAGCCCCAGAGGTTCTCGTTGTTGCCGTTCCACACGACGAGGCTGGGGTGCGGGCTCAGCCGGGTAACCGACTCGGTCACCTCCGCGACCACCTCCCCACGCAGAGGCTCCTCCTCCGCATAGGCGGCGCAGGCGAAAAGGAAGTCCTGCCAGACCAGGACGCCGGTCTGGTCGCAGACGTCGTAGAAGTCGTCGCTCTCGAAGAGGCCGCCGCCCCAGACGCGGAGCAGGTTGACGCCCGCCTCGGTCGCGTCGGCCACGCGCGTCGCATACCGGGCGCGGTCGACGCGGTGCGGGAAGCAGTCGTCGGGAATCCAGTTGGCACCCTTGACGAGCACGGGCTTCCCGTTGACCCGTAACGCGAACGGTGTGCCGTCGGCGTCCGGCGTGGTGTCGAGCTCCACGCTCCGGAAGCCGATGCGCTGGTCGCGCGAGTCGACGGTCACGCCATCGGCGCACAGCTCTACCCGGAGGTCGGACAGTGGCTGGTCGCCGTGGCCGCGCGGCCACCAGAGGGCCGGCTCGGGAACCTCGAGGCGGAGGACGGCGGAGTCGTCCACCACGTCGGTGCAGACGGTGCGGCCTTCGCACGTGGCGCTGATCGTCAGCCCCCCCGCGGTGTCTCGGGCCACGTCGGCGTGCACCTCGACCCGGCCGACGCCGTCGACCACCGTGACGAGGGTTCGCACGGCGGCGAAGCGGGCCGTGCGCCACCCCTCCACGCGCGCCGACCGCCACAGGCCGGCGGTCACGAGGTCGGGTCCCCAGTCCCAGCCGTAGTTGCACGCCATCTTGCGGATCGCGTTGAACGGGTGCGCGTTCGTGTGGACCCGCGGCTGCTGGTCCAGGCTCGCCTGTTCGGTCGCGGTCAGCTGCGCGGCGAAGTCGACGACCAGCTCGGTCTCGCCCGTGCGCACCAAGTCGGTGACGTCGAACCGGTATGCGCGGTGCTGGTTCCGCGGACTGCCGAGGACGTGGTCGCCGAGCCGGACCTCGCAGACGGTGTCCAGCCCGTCGAAGACCAGCTCGACGTGCTCACCGTCCTCCGGCGGGACGACGGCGAGCGCCGTCGCATACCGCCAGCTCGTCCGTCCGACCCACTGCAGCGCGGCCTCGTTCTCGTCGAGGTACGGGTCGGGGATGAGCCCCGCCGCGAGCAGGTCGGTATGGACCGTGCCGGGCACCGTCGCGGGCACCGCACGGCCGACCAGCTCCGCGGGTACCGGCCCGTCCAAGGCCCGGAGGGTCCACTCGGTGAGAGGAACGTGGGTCACTTCACCGCCCCGGCGGTCATCCCCGCGACGAAGTGGCGCTGCACGAGGAGGAACCCGATGACCACGGGGATGCTGACCACCAGGGACGCCGCCATGATCTGGTTCCAGTACACGTTCTGGTACGTGGAGTACTGGCGCAGCCCGACGGCCAGGGTCCGGTTCTCGTCGGTCGTCATCACGGAGGCGAAGAGGACCTCACCCCACGCGGTCATGAACGAGTAGATCGCGACGGCGATGACGCCCGGACGGGCGGCGGGCAGGACGACCCGCCACAGCGCCCCGAGCGGGCCGCAGCCGTCGACCATGGCCGCCTCGTCGAGCTCCTTGGGAATGCTGTCGAAGTAGCCGACGAGCATCCACACCGAGAACGGCAGCGAGAACGTGAGGTACGTGAGGATCAGACCGAAGTACGAACCCACCAGCTGGACGCCGGTCGCCGAGTTGATGTTGACGAAGATGATGAACAGCGGGAGCAGGAAGAGGATCCCGGGAAACATCTGGGTCGAGAGCACCGTCGTCGTGAACACACCACGGCCACGGAACCGGAAGCGGGACACCGCGAACGCGGCGACGATCGCGAGGATGACACTCGCCACGGTGGCGCACGAGCAGATGATCAGGCTGTTCACGAAGTACCGCGCCAACGGCACCGTCGACCACATGTCGATGAACGGCTGGATGGTCAGGTTCGTCGGCCACCAGGTGAAGGTGCCCTGGACGTCGGCCAGCGGCTTCAGCGAGGAGCTCACCATCGCGTAGAGCGGGATGAGCGTGAACAGCCCGAGCAGCGTCAGGGTCACGCCGCGGAAGACCTTGAATCCGGCGGTGTTACGCATGGCTGTCCTCCGTCCGAGCGGGTGCTTTCGGGGCAGGCTTCGGCGTCGTGTTGCGTTCACGGGTGATGAGGAGGTAGGCGGCCGTGACGACGAAGAGGAAGAGCAGCAGCAGTACCGACATCGCGGAGCCGACGCCGAAGTTCCAGGTCAGGAACGACGCGTTGTAGATGTGGAACGAGATGAGGTCGCCGCCCGGCGGCTGGCTGTTCCCGAACAGGACGTACGGCGTGTTGAAGTCGTTGAAGGTCCACAGGAACAGCACGAGGACGAGGACGAGGTTCACCGGGCGCAGCGAGGGCAGGGTGATGTGCCGCCACTGGCGCAGGTTGCCGGCGCCGTCGACCGCGGCGGCCTCGTAGAGGTCGCCAGGGATGCTCTGGAGCCCAGCCATCAGGCTGAGGAACGCGAACGGCCACAGCCGCCAGACCGCCACGGTGACGATAGACGCGAAGGCGTTGCCGCCCAGTAGCCAGAAGGGCCGGTCGCCGGTCAGGTGGAGGTTGTCGACGAGGACGTGGTTCACCAGGCCGGTGTCGCGCTGGAGCATGAAGTTCCAGGTGAGGATGCCGGCATAGGCCGGCAGCGCATACGGGACGAGAAAGATCGTCCGAACGAGGCCGCGACCGCGGAACGGCTGCTGCAGAGCGACGGCGGCCGCCATGCCAAGACCCCAGGAGATTCCCAGCGCCAGCAGTGAGAAGGCGGCGGTCACGAGGAACGACTGGAGCAGCGCGGCGCCGATGCTCGCGTCGAAGTCGACCGCGATCGCGTAGTTCTGAAGGCCGGCCCACGGGGCGGCCGACCAGTTCGCGATGTAGATCTTGGTCAGCTTGATGAAGCTCATCCAGATGCCGACGAGCATCGGCACGATGTGGATGAGCAGCTCCATGATGACGGCCGGCAACAGGAGCAGGTAAGGAAGCCACCGGCTGCGACGCGGGGAGGGCCGACGAGCCCTCTTCTTCTTGGTGGTCGCGGCCTTGGTGCTCAGGACACTGGTGGCCTGGTCGGGCTGGTCGATCGTCGACGCTGACACGGGCATACCTCCTGATGCCGGTGGTCCGGCCGGTCACGGGGAGGTGACCGGCCGGACCACCTTGGCGGGTAGGGGAGACGAAGGTCAGCTCGCCGCGGCGACCTGGTCCTGCGCGTCCTTCAAGGCTGCCTTGACATCGTCGGCCGAGACGGTGCCGCCGGTGGCGATCTTGGCGAACATCGTGTTCATGGCCTTGCCGACGGTGCTCTCGAACTGGTCCTCACCGGGCACGAGCGGCAGCGGCTTGGACATGTTGGCGTAGATGTCCGCGAAGGTCTTCGCCTCTTCAGGGTTGTCGGTGAACACCGGGGTCTCGCCCTTGAGCACGGGGAGCGAGGAGAACGGCTTGCCCAGGGTCTTCTGGGTCTCCGGGGACGTCATGAACTTGACGAACTGGAGCGCGGCGTCCTTGTTCTTGGTGTTCTTGAAGATCGACATGTTGATGCCGGCAATGAAGGTGGCGATCTTCTGGCCGCCGGTCGGAGCCGGGAAGGGCACCACGCCGTACTCGTCGCTCTTCATCCCGTTGGACTGGATGGAGTTGTCGGCGTTGTTCTGGTTGAGGATCATCGCGACCTTCTTCGTCGCGAAGTCGTTGACCGCCTTGGTGCCGTTGTCGTACTGCGCGTTGGAGGCGTTGACGACCTTGTCCTTCTGCATCAGGTCGAGGTACCGCAGCACGCCCTGCACGTTGGCGTCACTGGTGAACGTCGGCTTGCCGGCGCTGTCGAACCACTCGCCACCGTTCTGGCTGCCGTTGATGAACGCGAAGTGGACGTTCTCGGTGTAGCTGCCCGCGGCCAGCGCGAAGCCGTAGGTGCCCTTGGCCTTGTCGGTCAGCTTCTGGGCCGCGGCGACCATCTCCTCCCAGGTGGTGGGCGGCTGGATGCCGGCGTCCTTGAGCATCTGCTTGTTGTAGTAGAGGCCGTAGGCGAGACCGAGGTAGGGGACCGAGGTCGGGTCCTGCCCGGGCGCGCCGCCGGTGTCCATGGCGGGCTTGACGAACTTGTCCTTGCCGCCGATGGCCGTGAAGGCCGCGCTGTCGTAGGGCATGAAGGCACCGGTCGCCTGGAGCGAGGCGGCCCAGGTATTGCCGATGTTGAGCACGTCGGGACCGGAGTTGGACGTGATCGCGGTCTGGATGCGGGTCTGGAGGTCGTTCCAGCCGATGACCTCGAGGTTGACCTTGATGCCGGTCTGCTGGGTGAACTTCGCCAGCACCGGGGTGAGGACTTCCTTGTCCTTGTCGAGGGACGGGGCCTGGTTGCTGGCCCAGTAGGTCAGGGTGGTGCCGGAGCCACCACCACTGCCGGTGTCGGAACCGGAGCTCGACCCTCCGCTGCTGCTGCAGGCGGCGGCGCCGAGGGCGATGGCGGGCACGGTGATGGCCGCAACGGTGAAGCGTGAGAGGGAACGCAGTCTCACATCAGACTCCCTTGTCCTGAAGTGGGGGTGGCGGGCGCTCTGAGCCTCGACCTAACCGGTTAAGGAGTCAATTGAACCGGTTAAGTCGTGATCCTTTCGTGACCTGCGGGTGTCCGCCGGTATGCGTGGAAGCGGCTCAGCGCGGCGTCGGCCCGGTCGACTCGCGGACCAGCAGGGTGCCGACCGGCGACCACCGGTGCGGGTCGGTGCTCCCGTCGATGAGCTGGAACAGCAGGTCGGTCGCGAGCCGGGCCTTCTCCATGAGCCCGTGGTCCATCGCCGTCAACCGGGGACGCGACACGACGCAGAGCACCGAGTCGTCCCAGGCGATGATCGACAGGTCGTCGGGGACCCGGAGGCCCAGCTCGCCGGCCACCCGCAGCGCCGCCGTCGCCATGATGTCGTTGCCGGCGAGGACGGCCGTGGGCCGGCGGGGAGCGGACAGCAGCTCGCGGGTCCGCGCGGCTCCGGACTCGTATGCATACGTGCCCTCGAGGTGGGTCACCTCCATGCCGCGTCGCTCGCCCTCGGCGGTGAGCAGGTCGGCGCGGACCCGCTCGTGCACGTAGATCATCGGCCCGCTGATGTGGGCGATGCGCTCGTGACCGAGGGCGCGCAGGTGGTCGAGGAAGACGGTCACCGTCTCGATCTCGGGGGTGACCAGCCGGCCGATGTCGTCGTCCATCTGTCGCGACGTGACGAGGACGCCGGGCATCCCGAGCGAGGTCAGCAGGGGCAGCCGCGGGTCGTCGTCGAACTCGTCGAAGAGGAGGAACCCGTCGACCCGCCGCTGTCGGGCCCACCGCCGGTAGACCTCGAGGTCCTCGCCGCCCTCGCCGGTGAGCCGCAGCAGCAGGGAGCCGTCGGCTTCGTTGAGGTACTGCTCGACGCCGAACAACGTGCGCATGTAGTAGCCCTCGGCGGTGATGACCGAGGGGTCGCGGGCGATGACCAGCCCGATCGTCCCCGACCGGCTGGCCGAGAGTGCGACGGCCGCCGAGCTGGCCTGGAAGCCCAGCTCGTCGGCCAGCTCGAGCACCCGCCGGCGGGTCTCGGAGCTGACCCCGGGCCGGCCGTTCAGCGCATACGAGACCGACGCCTTGGAGATCGCGAGCCGGCGGGCGATGTCACTGATCGTGACGCGCTCGGCACGGTTCGTCGTCACGTGGGGTGGCGCGTCAGCGCCGCGAGCGGTCCCGGTCCGGGACGATCGCGTTGAGGATCGAGGCGACGATGGTGATGATCAGCGCGCCGATGATGGCGTCCCAGAAGAAGCTGTCGACGTGGAAGGACAGGTCGAGGACGCCGGCGAGCCAGGACGTGAGCTCGAGCATCAACGCGTTGACGATCAAGAGGAACAGTCCCAGCGTCAGCACGATGAACGGTAGGGACAAGAGCTTGACCAGCGGTTTGAGGAACGTGTTGACGATCCCGAAGATCAGCGCGACGACGAGGATGGTGATGATGGTCTGGCCGGTGTTGCCCTCCTCGCCGAGGTGGATCCCGGGGACGATGGCGGCCGCGAGATAGAGCGCCGCACCATTGATGACCGTCTTGACGACGACGTTGCCGAACCAACCCATGGCGGCATCCTTCCAGAACGTCCGGCCTAAGGTTGTCGACATGACGACGTCGTCTCCTCCGCCCGAGAACTCGGGCCCGACCCCGTCCGCGGACGACGTCCGGCTCCGTGAGGCGCTCGGAGGGCTCCCGGCCTACGTTCCGGGCAAGCCGGCGCCGCTGCGCGAGGGGCAGACGGCGTACAAGGTGTCCAGCAACGAGAACCCCTACCCGCCGCTGAAGAGCGTCCGGAAGGTCATCGAGCGGGCGGCCCGCGAGGTCAACCGGTACCCCGACATGGCGGTCACCGAGCTGACCGCGGCCATCGCCGAGGCGGTCGGCGTCGAGCCGTCGCACATCGCGACCGGGACGGGCAGCGTCGGGGTGCTCGGGCAGATCATTCAGGCGACCTGCGACGCGGGCGACGAGGTCGTGTACGCGTGGCGCTCGTTCGAGGCGTACCCGATCGTCACGGCCATCGCCGGGGCGTCGTCGGTGCAGGTCGGCTTGGACGCCGACGCGCGGCACCGCCTGGACGCGATGCTGGCCGCCGTCACCGACCGCACCAAGGTCGTGATCGTCTGCTCGCCGAACAACCCCACTGGGCCGGCGGTCCGGGAGCGCGAGCTGCGGCTGTTCCTCGACCGGGTGCCGTCGAGCGTCCTCGTGGTGTTCGACGAGGCGTACGTCGAGTTCGTCACCGACCCGGAGGCGCCGGACGCCATCCGGCTGTGGCGCGAGTACCCGAACCTCGTTGTGCTGCGGACCTTCTCGAAGGCCTACGGGCTCGCCGGGCTGCGCGTCGGGTATGCGGTCGCACACGACCGGATCGCCAAGGCGCTGCGGCAGACGGCGGTCCCCTTCGGGGTGAACTCGATCGCCCAGGCGGCCGCGGTGGCGTCGCTGCGGGATGTGGCGGAGCTCAAGGAGCGCGTCGACGCGCTGGTCGAGGAGCGCGCCCGGGTGGCGGCGGCCCTCGAGGACCAGGGGTGGAAGCTGCCGACCAGCGAGGCGAACTTCCTCTGGTTCCCCCTCGGGCCGGACTCGACGGACTTCTCCGCGGCGTGCCACGCGGCGGGGCTCATGGTGCGCCAGTACGGCGACGACGGGGTCCGGGTGACCATCGGCGAGACCGAGGCCAACGACCGCCTGATCGAGGTATGCCAGCAGTTCGGCCCCCGCTGACGTCCACAGGGACCGTCCGCTACGCCACGTTTTCCACAGACGCGGGGTAGGCGGCCTCCCCGGCGGGCCGCCACCGCCATGGTGGCTCGATGGAGACCTTCGACGCGCTGGCAGACGAGTACGGACTCATCGCGGCTCGCCAGGCTCGCGAGGCGGGTTGCGAGCGGCACGAGCTTGCTCGGCTGGTGAGCAATGGGCAATGGGTGCACCTGACTCGTGGTTGGTACGCCCTCAGCGAGGCGCTGGTCCCGGAACCGGTCGACTCACCAGCCGAGCGACGACGGGTTCGTCACGCGTTGATGACCAGGGCGCTCACGCGGAACTTCGACGGACGTGCCGTCGCCAGCCACCACAGCGCGTTGGTTCTGCACTCGCTGCCGATCTTCGCTGCCGATCTCCGGCAGGTGCATCTGTGCCGTGTCGAGGACGACCATTCCCGGTCCCGTCGGGGCCTCACGGTCCACGAGTCGGTTCCGGGCGCCAGCGGGTCGAGGGGCATCATCGAGCCGGCGGTGGCGGTCGTCCAGGCGGGGATCGTCAACGGCGCGATGGCCGCGCTCGTCGCCGCGGACGCCGCGCTACATCGCGAGATGCTGACACCTGGCGATCTCGAGCGCGCCGGCGGTCTGCTCGGGGGGCCACGAGTCCTCGCCGTCCGTCGAGCGCTCACAAGAGCCGATGCCCGCGCCGAGTCACCGGGGGAGACGCGGCTGCGTGAGGCGGTCCGGCTGATGGGCTTCGCGGCGACGCCACAGGCGCCGATCCGCGACGGGTCGTTCCTGGCGGTCGTCGACCTGCTCCTCGATGACGTTCCTGTGGCGCTCGAGTTCGACGGCTTCGTCAAGTACAGCCGACCCGATCCCTGGGCGACCTCCTCCACTCCGGCGGACGTGGTGTTCGCCGAGAAGGTTCGCGAGGACCACGTGCGTGCGTTGCGGCACGCCATGGTCCGGGTCATCTGGCGAGAGCTCGACGATCTAGTGGTCCTGCGCCGGCGCATCGTGTCGGCCGTGGACCTGGCTCGTTCACTCCGGGCCGCGTGAGCAGGCCAGTCCGCCCTCTATGCGCAAGGTCTGCGCAGACCTTGGTGTCAGCGCGCAGACCGTCCACGGTGTGCGCGCTGCGCACAAGGTGTGCGCAGACCTTGTGGCGCGGGGGCGAGGGGCCCGGGCGTGGCTGGTGGCGTCCGCATTGTGAGATTTCCAGGGTGCCCGGATAGATTTGGCTCGAACGGCTCATCGGCGAGTGCGGGCATACCCCTTCCGCTCTCGCATCGAGTTGCCGCGGCCCCCTCAGGTGATCCCGGGCGGTGCCGCGGCCTGGAACACGGGCGCCCCGAACCGGTCGCCCAGAAGGAGCGCCCCGTGAGCGACCCCCAGGTCAGCACCGCGGACCTCACCGCCCCGACGCCGGCCGTCGGCGACGGCGGCCCGGACATGGTCCAGCTGCTCACCCCCGAAGGCCAGCGCGTCGCCAACGCGGCCGCCGCCGACTACGCCCACTACGTCGAGGACCTGACCGACGACGACCTGCGCGGCCTCTACCGCGACCTCGTCCTCATCCGCCGCGTCGACACCGAGGCCACGGCGCTGCAGCGCCAGGGCGAGCTCGGCATCTGGGCGTCCCTGCTCGGCCAGGAGGCCGCCCAGGTCGGCTCCGGGCGGGCCATGAAGAAGCAGGACTACGCCTTCCCGACCTACCGCGAGCACGGCGTCGCCTGGTGCCGCGGCGTCGACCCGCTCAACCTGCTCGGCCTCTTCCGCGGCGTCAACCACGGGGGCTGGGACCCGAACGAGAAGAACTTCCATCTCTACACGATCGTCATCGGCGCGCAGACGCTCCACGCGACCGGGTATGCGATGGGCATCCAGCGCGACGGGGCTGTCGGCACCGGCGACCAGGACCGCGACGCCGCCGTCATCGCCTACTTCGGCGACGGCGCGACCGCGCAGGGCGACGTCAGCGAGTCGTTCGTCTTCGCCGCCGTCAACAACGCGCCGATCGTCTTCTTCTGCCAGAACAACCAATGGGCCATCTCCGAGCCGAACGACCGGCAGACCCGCATCCCGCTGTACCAGCGCGCCCGCGGGTTCGGGTTCCCCGGCGTCCGGGTCGACGGCAACGACGTGCTCGCGGTGTATGCGGTGACGAAGCACGCGCTCGAGGAGGCTCGGTCCGGTCAGGGCCCGTTCCTCGTCGAGGCGTGGACCTACCGGATGGGCGCCCACACCACGTCGGACGACCCGACCAAGTACCGCGTCTCGGCCGAGGTGGAGGTCTGGAAGCTGCGCGACCCCATCGAGCGGCTCAAGGCCTACCTCGCCCACGAGGGCAAGGGTGACCACGACTTCTTCGACGCGGTCGACCGCGAGGCTGACGAGCTGGCGGCCCACGTCCGCGAAGGCTGCCTGACCATGCCCGACCCGACGCCGGAGTCGATGTTCGACAACGTCTACGTCGAGCAGCATCCGCTGGTCGAGGAGGAACGCCGCGAGTTCGCGGCCTACCAGTCCAGCTTCGCGGGCGAGGAGGTGCCGGCATGACCTCGTTCACCATCGCCAAGGGCCTGACCGCCGGTCTGCGCCGGGCCATGGAGGACGACCCGAAGGTCGTGCTCATGGGCGAGGACATCGGCAAGCTCGGCGGCGTCTTCCGCGTCACCGAGGGGCTCCAGAAGGACTTCGGCGAGGAGCGGGTCATCGACACCCCGCTGGCCGAGGCCGGCATCGTCGGCACCGCAATCGGGCTCGCCCTGCGCGGGTACCGGCCGGTCGTCGAGATCCAGTTCGACGGCTTCGTCTACCCCGCCTTCGACCACATCGTCAGCCAGGTCGCCAAGATGCGCGCCCGCTCGCTCGGGTTCGTCAAGCTGCCGATGGTCATCCGCATCCCCGTCGGCGGCGGCATCGGGGCCGTGGAGCACCACAGCGAGTCCAACGAGGCCTACTTCGCGCATACCGCGGGCCTGCGCGTCGTCACCGTGAGCAACCCGCAGGACGCCTACTGGGGAATCCAGCAGGCCATCGCCACCGACGACCCGGTGATCTTCTACGAGCCCAAGCGTCGCTACTGGGACAAGGGCGAGGTCGACGAGTCTGCTGCGGCGCGTGGGCTGTTCGAGGCCGCGGTCCTCAAGGAAGGCACCGACTGCACCGTCGTCGCCTACGGCCCGATGGTGAAGACCTGCCTCCAGGCCGCGCAGGCCGCCGAGGAGGAGGGCAAGAGCCTCGAGGTCATCGACCTGCGCACGCTCAGCCCGCTCGACCTCGACACCCTGGTGACCTCGGTCGAGAAGACCGGCCGGCTGGTCGTCGTCCACGAGGCGTCGACCAACCTCGGCCTCGGCGCCGAGATCGCCGCCTCGGTCACCCAACGGGCGTTCTACTCGCTGGAGGCTCCGGTCATGCGTGTCGGCGGCTACAACCTGCCGTACCCGCCGAGTCGGCTCGAGGAGGACTTCCTCCCTGACCTCGACCGCGTCCTCGACACGGTCGACCGCGCACTGTCCTTCTAAGCCTTTCCCCACCGAGACAAGGGAATTCACCGTATGCCGGTCCAGCAGTTCCGTCTCCCCGACCCCGGCGAGGGCCTCACCGAGGCCGAGATCGTCACCTGGCGGGTCGCCCAGGGCGACACCGTGAAGGTCAACGACATCGTCGTCGAGGTGGAGACCGCGAAGTCGCTCGTCGAGCTGCCCGTCCCGTTCGCGGGTCTGGTGACCGAGCTGCTGGTCAACGAGGGCGACACCGTCGAGGTGGGCACGCCGATCATCTCCGTCGAGACGGCGCCCGGTGCTCCGACCACGGTGCAGGACGCTCAGTCGCAGGGTGCCGTAGAGCCCGGCATCGAGGGGTCGCCGGCGCCGAAGGTCGACCCCAGCGTCACCGGCGCTGGTGACGATGCGGAGATCGAGGAAGGCAAGATCGGCGGCACCACCTCGACCGGTCGCACCGCGGTCCTCGTGGGCTACGGCGTCAAGCAGACCGAGGCGAAGCGCCGCCCGCGCAAGGCCGGCGTCGTGCCCGAGCACTTCCCGACACACAACCCCGACGAGTTCGTCCCGTCGTCGGAGGTCGCTCTCGGCGACCGCACGGCACGGGCCCCCCGCGCGGCCCAGCCGATCGTGGGCCGCGAGGCCGGCGCCGGCCGCGTGCTGGCCAAGCCCCCGGTCCGCAAGCTGGCCAAGGACCTCGGCGTGAACCTCGACGAGGTGGCCGCCTCCGGTGAGGGCGGCGTCATCACCCGCTCCGACGTCGAGGCCCACGCCTCTGGCGCACCCACCAACGGCGTCGCCGCCCCGGTCGCCCGCCCGTCCGACGGCGCGCTCGAGGAGAGGGTCCCGGTCAAGGGCGTCCGAAAGATGACCGCCCAGGCCATGGTGAAGTCGGCCTTCACCGCACCGCACGTCACCGAGTGGATCACCGTCGACGTCACCAAGACGATGGAGCTGGTCGAGAACCTCAAGCGGGACAAGGAGTTCCGCGAGGTCAAGGTGACCCCGTTGCTCGTCCTGGCCAAGGCGCTGTGCCTCGCCATAGCCCGGAACCCGGGCATGAACGCCGTCCTGGACGAGGCCGCTCAGGAGATCGTCGTCAAGCGCTACGTCAACCTCGGCATCGCGGCGGCCACCCCGCGCGGGCTGCTCGTCCCGAACATCAAAGACGCGCACGCCATGACGATGCGCCAGCTGGCAGAGGCCATCGGGGAGCTCACCGGCACCGCCCGCGAGGGGAGGACGCAGCCGGCCGAGATGAGCGGCGGCACCATCACCATCACCAACGTGGGCGTCTTCGGCGTCGACAGCGGAACGCCGATCATCAACCCGGGCGAGAGCGCGATCGTCTGCTTCGGCGCGATCCGCAAGCAGCCGTGGGTGGTGACCAACGCCGCCGGCGACGACGAGCTGGCCATCCGCCACGTCACCCAGCTCGCGGTCTCGTTCGACCACCGGCTCATCGACGGCGAGCTGGGCAGCCGCTTCCTCGCCGACCTCGCGGCGATCCTCGAGGACCCGGCCCGCGGGCTCGTCTGGGGCTAGATCACCCCACGAAGTTCTCCCCACGACGTTCGCCATTTCGCGTCGATCCGTCGCGGGGATCCGTCGCGGGGACCCCACGCTTCGCTCCGATACATCGCGGGGACCCCGACTCTCCGACTGGTCCTAAGGGCGGACGAGCCGCCGGAGCGCGACCTCCGCGACCGGCGCATACGGGAGCACGACGAGCGCCGGCCCGTCGATCTCGAGCGTGGTCTGCGTCCCCGCTTCGACGGCGAGCACGGCGTGGTGCAGCGTCAGCGTCACGGGTCCCGACCGGACCCGCCACGACCAGGTCCGCAGCATCTCGTCGACCGAGAGCACCTCGAAGTCCGCCGTCACACCAAACAGCCCGTGCACGCGCCCGGTCAGCCCGGGAGCGAGCCGGTCCTGCGCGCACTCGACCCGCCGGATCTGCGGTGCCCAGGACGGCCATACCGACGGGGAGGCATACCGCTCCCACGCCGCGGCCGGGTCGAGCGCACCCGAAGCGGACACCCCGCGTCTCATGCGCTCGAACCCTAGACGGTATGCGTCAGTGCAGCTTCTCGCCGGGCTCAGCCCGGTGGCGACCGCGCTTGCCGGTTCTGGCGGCCGACCCGTCGTCCGGACCGGATTCGGCCGTATCCGACGCACCTGCTCCGGCGCTCGACACGAGCACGGCGTCGGCCGGAGCCTGGCTGTCGGCCGGAGCGACGGCGTCCGGCCCGTGGCCGCCGCGTTCGTTGTAGGCCGAGCTGGCCCGCAGCTCCACGTGGGGGAGGAAGAACGAGACGACGAACGCGATGAGCAGGATGAACGTCGCGACGAGGAACACCGTCGACATGGCCTGGGAGAACCCGTCGAGGTAGGGCTGGGCCAGGCGCGGGTCGATGCGCTGGACGAAGGACGAGTCCTGGAGGGCGTTGTTGAACGCGGCCCCGTTGCCGGCCGCCGCCTGCTTCATCCCCTCGATGAACGAGGCGTTGGCCGCCGCGTCGCCCTGCGGGTTCTGCAGCGCGGCGAGGAACGCCGGGTCCTGGCGAGCCGCCGCATACGCCGCGGGGATGTTCTCCGCCGCCTTGGAGAAGAGGATAGAGAGGAACACGGCCGTGCCCAGCGTGCCGCCGATCTGGCGGGTGAAGGTCGCCGATGAGGTGGCCACGCCGATGTCGCGCGGGCTGACCGCGTTCTGCACGGCGAGGGTCAGCGGCTGGAAGTTGAAGCCCAGGCCGACCCCGAAGAAGACTACGGCGATCAGGGTCTTCCAGAGCGGGGTGTCCGCCTGCGTGTAGTGCAGCGCGAAGCACGACGCGGCGAGGAGGAACGCCCCGATGATGGGGTACTGCCGGTACCGCCCGGTGCGCGAGATCAGCTGGCCGGACAGGATCGAGCCGAACATGATCCCGAGGGTCAGCGGCAGGAGCTGGAGGCCGGCCTGCGTCGGCGTCGCGCCCTTGACGATCTGGAGGTACAGGGGCAGCGCCGCGATGCCACCGAACATGCCCATGCCGATGAACACCGAGACGATCGATGACACGCCGACGGTGCGGATCTGGAACAGCCGCAACGGAACCAAGGCCTCTTCGCCCATCGCCCGTTCGATGACGAAGAAGGCCACAAGCCCGAGGACGCCGATCGTGTAGCAGAGCAGCGCGCTGGCCGAACCCCATCCCCACTCGCGGCCCTGCTCCGCGATGATGAGCAACGGGACCAGGCCGATCGTGAGGGTGACCGCGCCCCAGTAGTCGATGCGGTGGTCGCGGCGCTCGTGATGCAGATGAAGGGTTCGCGTGACGACGATGAGGGCCGCGATGGCGATCGGCACGTTGACAAGGAAGACCCAGCGCCAGCCGGTGATGCCGAAGATGTTGTCCTGGCCGGCGAAGAAGCCGCCGATGACCGGACCGAGGACGCTCGAGGTGCCGAAGACGGCGAGGAAGTAGCCCTGATACTTGGCCCGCTCGCGCGGCGGCACGATGTCACCGATGATCGCCAGGGCCAGCGCCATCAGGCCGCCGGCGCCGAGCCCCTGGACGGCGCGGTACATGGCCAGGGTGCCGATCGAGGTCGCCAGCGTGCAGAGCACCGAGCCGACCGTGAAGATCGAGATGGCGAAGATGAAGAACGGCTTGCGGCCGTAGATGTCGGACAGCTTGCCGTAGAGCGGCGTGACGATCGTCGAGGTGATGAGGTAGGCCGTCGTCACCCACGCCTGGGCGGAGAGGCCCTGGAGGTCGTCGGCGATCGTCCGCATGGCCGACGCGACGATGGTCTGGTCGAGAGCGGCCAGGAACATGCCCATCATCAGGCCGATGAGGATCGTGACGATCTGGCGATGGGTGAGCGGGCCGCTCGGGAGGTCGGGGTTGGTGCTCGAGAGGGACGTACCCGCCCGGGTTTCGGCGGTCTCGGCAGCCATGTCAGCGCTCATGCGCGAGCTCCTCGGTGGTGGTCTCGGAGGTCGAGGTGGGGGGATGGATGGTCAGGGTCGCGGTCGGGGCGCCGACCCGGGCCTTGAAGGCCTCGAGGTCGTCTCCGAACCGGCGGAGGTAGGCGTCGAACGCGAGGACGTCCTCGTCCGACCACGACGCCAGCAGCTGCCCGAACCACTCACCGCGGCCGCGGACCAGCTTCTCGATCACCTCGCGTCCGGCCGGGCTCAGCGAGAGGAGCTGGGCGCGGCCGTCGTCCGGGTCGCCGATCTTCTCGAGCAGGCCGTGCTGGACCAGGTGGCTGACCTGACGGCTCACCGTCGAGACGTCGGAGTGGATCGTGTCGGCGACCGCCGACACCCGCTGCGGGGTGCCGGAGAGGCTGAACAGCACCGGGTAATGCGAGGGGTCCACCGCCGGATGCTGGCGGGGCGCCTGGTGCTTCATCGCGCTCATGATCTTCATGACGCGCACGAGGGTGTGGGACAGCGCCTGGGCCGTCTCCGGCTGGACCGTGGTGTCGGCCGGCAACGTGCGTCACCTCCCTCGGGGTGGGTGAGAAGCGGGTTAGTTGTATGAGCCACGCAACTATGCCACGAGACGTTTGCGTGTAGCAAACAACTGGGCCGGGCCGGCCGACCGACTCAGTGGGTCACGACGAGGTGGTCGAGCACCGCGCGGGCGACGTCAGCGTCCCCGGTGACCGAGAAGACGAGGTCCTCGACCGACCGTCGTCCGGCCGCGCGGCGCGTGAGGGCGTCGGTGGACAGCACGATCGAGGTCGTCTCGGTCGGCGCGCTCGCGGTGTCCTCGTCGTGTGACTCGCCGGTGAACAGCTCCTCGCCGAACGGGCGGCGGTTGTCGTCGAGGACCACGCGCGCGCCGGCACGGGCCACGACCGGACCGGTCACGTCGACGATCACCGCGTGACCCACCGGGACCTTCGCGTCCCGCGCGACCACTCGCGGGAAGACCCGGATCACCGCCGCCACGAACACGGCCGCGGCGGGTGTGTCGAGGTCACCGGGTCGGCCGACCGCGGTGCGGATGTCCTGCTCGTGGACCCAGATGTCGCTGGCCCGCAGCGTGATCGCCTTCGCCGCGGTGGTCCGGCCGAACGGACCGCGCACGGCGGTGTCCTCGGTCAGCGCGGTGTCGCGCAGCTGCGAGAGCCGGCTCTCGAGGATGTCCTCCAACTCACCGACGATGTCGGCACCCTCCCGCGACCGGCGCTCCTCCACGAACAGCTCAATGAACTCGCCCTGCTCGTTCTTCACGTAGGGCAGCTCGGGCAGGTCGAGCCGCGGTGGGGTCGCGCCGTCCAGCCACCCTTCGATGCCGGCGATGTGGCTGAACTGGTCCTTGACGGTCCAGCCCGGGCACTCCGTCTCCTTGGCGAAGTCGCGGGCCGAGAGGGTCTGGCCCAGGTCGATCACGGCCCGCGTCGTCTGCTCGTATGCGCCGACGAGGCCGCCGAGGTCCGTCGGTGGGGCAGGGTGCTGAGGCACCGTGTCACCCTATCCAGGCAGGCTCTCTACCCTGATCCGGTGACCACGTCGCGTGCCCCCGGGACGGACCGGGCTCCGGCCCCGTCCGTGCGGGCGAGCCGCGGCCCCGCGCTGGTCGCGCTCGCGGTCAGCCTGGCGGCGTGCGCCCTCGCCGTGGCGGTCGGTGGCGCCGCGACCCCGGTCATCGAGGGACTTTTCGATGTCGGCCCGGTCGTGCGCTGGGGACTCCCCCTCGTGCGGGTGGTCCAGGACGGCGCCGGGGCGCTCACCATCGGGCTGCTGGTCGTCGGGGCGCTGTTCGTCCCGGGCCGGAAGACCCCGGGAGTGACGCTGCAGGCGGCGAGGTATGCCGTGGCCTCCGGCGTCGTCTGGGTCGTCGCGACGCTGCTCGGGGTCGTCCTCGGGTTCGCCGACGCCGCCGGGACGCCGGTCGGCGACCCCGACTTCTGGAGCCAGCTCACCGAGTTCGTCTGGACCCTCGAGACGCTCCGGGTGGCCATCATCAGCGCACTGGTCGCCGCGGTGGCGACGACGGTGGCGGCGATGTCGTTGCAGCGCAAGGGGGTCGCGACTGCCGCCTTCCTCGCCATCGCGGCACTGCTCCCCTTGTCGCTGGCGGGTCACGCATCCGGCAACGCGGACCACGAGACGGCGGTCAACACCATCGCCGCGCACGTGATCGGTGCGTCGCTGTGGGTCGGTGGCCTGCTGGCCCTCGTCGTGCTGCGGCCGGCCCTCGGCCGGCATCTCCCCATCGTGATCGCGCGCTACTCCGGCATGGCGCTGTGGTGCTTCGTCGCCGTCGCGGTCTCCGGGGTCGTGAGCGCCGTGATCCGGCTGGGCGGCGTCGGGGAGCTCGGCAACCTCGCCACCGCATACGGAGCGTTGATCCTCGTCAAGACCGCCTGCCTGGTAGTCCTCGGCCTGCTCGGTTGGCAGCAGCGCCGTCGGGTGGTCGGCCGGATGGCCACCGAGGCCCCGGCCCCGGGCCTGTTCCTCCGTTTCGCGGTGACCGAGCTCGTCGTCATGGGCGTGGCCGTCGGGTTCGCCACGGCTCTCTCCCGGACGCCCACCCCGGCCGCGCCGCCCCGGCTCGACACCTCGGCGGCGTCGGCGCTCACCGGATACCCCGAACCCGCCGCCCCCGTGGCCACGACCTGGCTGACGCTGTGGCGGTACGACTGGCTCTGGGGCGTCCTGGCGGTCCTGGCCGTCGGCGTCTACCTCATGTGGGTCATCCGGCTCCGCCGCCGCGGCGACCACTGGGGCGTCCTGCGCCTGGTCTGGTGGGTCGTCGGGTGGGTCGTCCTCGTCTGGGCGACGTGCGGGGCTCCGGGCGTGCTCGGCCGGGTCTCGTTCTCGTGGCACATGGTCGAGCACATGACGATCGCGATGTATGCGCCGATGTTCCTCGTGCTCGCGGCACCGGTCAGCCTCGCGTTGCGCGCCCTGCCCGCCCGCGCCGACGGCAGCCTCGGTCCGCGTGAGCTGCTACTCGGGATGGTCCACTCGCGGCTGCTCCGGGTGCTCGGCAACCCGGTCGTCGCCGCGGCGCTCTTCTTCGTCAGCCTCGTGGTGTTCTATTACTCGCCGCTGTTCGGGCTGGCCCTCACGACGCATACCGGGCACGTGCTCATGACGGCGCACTTCCTCGTGACCGGGTACCTGTTCGCGTGGGCGATGGTGGGGCGCGACCCCGGTCCGCCGAAGTGGGCGCCGTCGCTGCGGCTGCTCATCCTGCTCATCACCGTGTCGTTCCACGCCTTCTTCGGGGTGGCCCTGATGAGCGGGACCACCCTGCTCGCCCCGGACTTCTTCGGCGCGATCCGCATCCCGTGGATCCCCGATCCGGTGGCCGACCAGCAGGCCGGCGGCAGCATCGCGTGGGCGGTCGGCGAGATCCCCGTCCTCGTGCTCAGCCTCATCGTGGTGCGCGACTGGATCCGGTCGGACGCGCGGGACAGCCGTCGCCACGACCGCAAGGCCGACCGCGACGGCGAGGCCGAGCTGACCGCCTACAACGAGCGTCTCCAGGAGCTCGCCCGGCGCCGGGAGCGACAGGGTTCCCCCGACGCCTAGGCTTGGCGCGTGAAGGTCGCGGTGCTCCAGATCGGCTACGGCGACGATGAGAGCGTCGCCGACCGGGTCGACCGGGTGGCCGCCTTGGTGCGGGAGCAGCGCGGCCACGACCTCGTCGTGCTGCCCGAGCTCTGGGCGCCCGGCGGGTTCGCGTACGAGTCCTGGGAGTCGCGGGCCGACACCCCCCACGGCGCCGTCGCGACGGCGATGAGCGCCGCCGCCCGCGCCGCCGGCGTGACCCTGCACGCGGGCTCGATCGTCGAGACGTCGTCGGACGGTACGACCGGCCCGGAGGGCAAGGACCTCTGGAACACCTCGCTGGTCTTCGCCCCGGACGGGACACTCCAGGCGACGTACCGCAAGATCCACCGGTTCGGGTTCGGTGCGGGGGAGCCCAAGCTCATGGAGGCCGGCGAGCGGATCGTCACGACCGAGCTCCCGGACGGGTCCGGCGGCACGGTCACGGCCGGCCTGTCCACCTGCTACGACCTGCGCTTTCCGGAGCTCTACCGCGCCCAGCTCGACGCGGGCGCCAAGGTGTTCGTCGTCCCGGCCGCCTGGCCGCGTCGGCGGGTCACCCACTGGACGCTGCTCGCTCACGCCCGCGCCGTCGAGAACCAGTGCGTCGTCATCGCCTGCAACACGGCCGGGACGCACTCGCGCACCGAGATGGGCGGCCACTCCCAGGTCGTGCTGCCGACCGGCGAGGCGCTCGCGGTCGCCGGTCTCGGCGAGCAGGTGCTGAGCGTCGACGTGGATGTGTCGGTCGTCGACACGTGGCGGTCCGAGTTCCCGGTCCTGGCCGACCGGCGCCTGCCCGACCGTGCGCACTGACGCCCGGGCTGCCCGCGTCCGTGCTCCCGAGCTGCGCGGCCGGCGCTGGCTCAACACCGGCGGTCATGACCTCACCCTCGCCGAGCTTCGGGGTCGGGTCGTGCTGCTGGACTTCTGGACGTTCTGCTGCGTCAACTGCCTGCACGTCCTGGACGAGCTGCGGCCGGTCGAGGAGCGGTTCCCCGACGAGCTGGTGGTCATCGGCGTCCACTCGCCGAAGTTCGAGCACGAGGGTGACGCGGTCGCGGTCGAGGCGGCCGTCGAGCGGTATGCGGTCGGCCACGCGGTCCTCGACGACCCGGAGCTGGTGACCTGGCAGGCGTACACCGCCCGCGCCTGGCCCACCCTCGTCGTGGTCGACCCGGAGGGGTACATCGTCGCGTCCATGTCCGGCGAGGGCCACGGACCGGGGATCGCCGGTCTCGTCGAGGAGCTCGTCGACGAGCACGCGGCCAAGGGCACCCTCCGGCGAGGCAGCGCCCCGTATGCCCCGCCGCCACCGCCGGCCTCCGCCCTGCGGTTCCCGGGCAAGGTGACGCTGCTACCGGACGGGTCCTTCGTCGTCTCCGACTCGGCACACCACCAGGTCGTGCATCTCGAGGCCGACCTGGAGACCGAGCGGCGGCGCTGGGGCGGTCCGGACGTCTTCGCCGAGCCGCAAGGCGTGCTGCTGCTGCCGAGCGACGTGACGGCTCGACTGGGCTACGACCTGCTCGTGGCCGACTCGGTAAACCATCAGGTCAAGGGGATCTCTCTGACGGACAACGAGATTCGCGTCGTCGCCGGGAGCGGTATGCCGCTTCGCCGCCGGGAGGCCGGTGGCCCCGCGCTCGACCAGGACCTGTCGACCCCGTGGGACCTGGCCTGGTGGGACGGCCGGGTCGTCGTGGCCATGGCGGGGATCCACCAGCTCTGGGCGCTGACGCTGGATCCCGACCCCGCCAGCGGCCGGCTCGAGGTGCTGGCGGGCACCACCCAGGAGGGTCTGCGGGACGGGCCGGGCGACACGGCCTGGCTGGCCCAACCCTCCGGCCTGGCGACGTCGGCCGACGGTGTGCGGGTCTGGGTGGCGGACTCCGAGACGTCGGCCCTGCGGACCTGGTCGGCCGAGGGTCTGACGACCCAGGTCGGTACCGGCCTCTTCGACTTCGGGCACCACGACGGCCCCGCCGGCGAGGCGCGGTTCCAGCACCCGTTGGGAGTCGTCGAGCTGCCCGACGGCTCCGCCGCCGTCTGCGACACCTACAACGGGGCGGTCCGGCGGTTCGACGCGGCGACGAACCGGGTGTCGACCCTGGCCACGGGGCTCGCCGAGCCCAGCGATGCGGTGGTCGAGCGGGCCGCGGACGGGTCCACGCGGCTCGTGGTCGTGGAGTCCGCGGCCCATCGGCTGCTGCGCGTTGCGATCCCCGCCGACGCGCAGGAGGTCGACGGCCCGGCCCGGCAGACGCAGCGGCCGCCGACGACCCTCGGGTCCGGCCCGGTCGAGCTGGTGGTCGCGTTCGAACCGCCCACCGGGCAGAAGCTCGACGACCGCTGGGGCGACCCCACCCGGCTGGTCGTCTCGGCCAGCCCCCCCGAGCTCCTCCTCAACGGGGCCGGCGACGGGGCGGGCCTGACCCGGCCGCTCACGGTGGCGACGGGCATACCCGCGGGAACCCTCCACGTCTCGGTGCAGGCGGCCGCGTGCGACGTCGACGGCGAGAACCCCGCCTGCCACCTCTTCCAGCAGGACTGGGGCATTCCGGTCGTCCTGGACGAGGTGGCGGGGCCGGACCGTCTCGTGTTGGACCTGCGAGGAACCTGAGCGCCGGGCTATGGTGAATCGTCATCGCAGGCTCGGGGCCGGACGGAGGCACGTCAATGGGAATCGGGCTGGGAGTCTTCCTCATCGTCATCGGTGGGATCCTCAGTTTCACCACGCTGGACAGCTCGCTCCTGAAGACGAACCTGGACGTCGTGGGCTATGTCCTCATGATCGGCGGGCTGCTCGCCCTCATCGTCGGCACCATCCAGAACCGGCAGCGCGCCAACACGTCGCACACCTCGGTCGTCGAGCGTCGCAACATCGAAGAGGGCAACGTCCAGCACGACGTCCGTGAGGTCCGGGACGACCGTCGCGACGTCTGACGGTCGCCCGGTCCGGCGCCGGGTCGGTCAGAAGGCCGACTCGGGCACGTCCATGATCGAGTCGTCCGTGCCCTCGGCGATGACCCGCTCCGCAGCCAGCCGCGGCAGGACGTTGCGGGCGTAGAACCGGGCCGCCGCGACCTTGCCGGTGTAGAAGTCCCGGTCCTTGGCGCTCAGGGTGTCTGCCGCGCGACGTCAGCGCCTCCTGCGCGACCTCCGCCTCGCGCAGCAGCAGCCAGCCGACCACGAGGTCGCCCGCGGCGAGGAGCAGCCGGGACGTGTTGAGCCCGACCTTGTAGATGTTGCGGATCTCGCCGCCCATCCGGGGCTCGGACTTGAAGGCCTCGGTGCCGACGTACTCGAGGATCCCCTGGACGTCGGCCTGGGCCTGTCCGAGCAGCTCGCGTTCCTTGTCGAGCACGCCGCCGCCGACACCGAGGTCCTTGGCGAACTCCTGGATCTGCATGGCCACGTGGGAGATCGCGACGCCCTGGTCCTTGACGATCTTGCGGAAGAAGAAGTCGAGGCCCTGGATCGCGGTGGTCCCCTCGTAGAGGGTGTCGATCTTCGCGTCGCGGACGTACTGCTCGACCGGGTAGTCCTGGAGGTACCCGGACCCGCCGAACGTCTGGAGCGACTCGGTGCCGAGAAGGACCCACGCCCGCTCGGAGCCGAGCGCCTTGACGATGGGCAGCAGCAGGTCGTTGACCCGGCGCGCCAGCTGGGCCGGCGAGTCCTCGGGCAGCTGCTCGGAGCCGGCCGCCAGCTGGGCCGCCTCGACGGCGTCCTGCTGGGTCGCGGTGTAGAGCACGAGCGCCCGCAGCCCTTCGGCATACGCCTTTTGCAGCATCAATGAGCGGCGCACGTCAGGGTGGTGGGTGATGGTCACTCGCGGCGCGGTCTTGTCGGCCTGCTGGGTGAGGTCGGCGCCCTGGACCCGCTGCTTGGCGTAGTCGAGGGCGTTGAGGTACCCCGTGGATAGCGTCGCGATCGACTTGGTTCCGACCATCATCCGGGCGTGCTCGATGACCCTGAACATCTGGGCGATGCCGTCGTGGACGTCGCCCAGCAGGGTGCCGACGGCCGGGGTGCCGTCGCCGAAGGTCACCTCGCAGGTGGTCGAGACCTTGAGCCCCATCTTGTGCTCGACGTTGGTGATGACCACGCCGTTGCGCTCGCCGAGCTCGCCGGTGTCGAGGTCGACGACGTGGAACTTCGGGACGACGAACAGCGACAGGCCCTTGGTCCCGGTCCCGGCGCCCTCGGGACGGGCGAGCACGAAGTGGACGATGTTGTCGGACAGGTCCATCTCGGCCGAGGTGATGAACCGCTTGACTCCCGTGATGTTCCAGGTGCCGTCGGCGTTCTGCACCGCCTTGGTGCGACCCGCGCCGACGTCCGAACCGGCGTCCGGCTCGGTGAGGACCATCGTCGCGGTCCACTTGCGGTCGACCATGAGCCGGCCCAGCTTCTTCTGCTCGTCGGTGCCGAGGATGTGCAGCAGCTTGGCGAACGAGAAGCTCGACGCGATCATGCCCACGGCGGGGTTGGACCCGAGGATCAGCTCGTTGACCGCCCAGCGCAGTGACGGGGGCACGACCGTGCCGCCCAGCTCGGCGGGGACGTCGATGGCCCAGAAGCCCGACTCGAGGTAGGCCGCGTACGACGCTCTTGAACGACTCCGGCAGCGTCACCGTGTGTGAGGTCGGGTCGTACACCGGCGGGTTGCGGTCGGAGTCGAGCAGGCTGTCGGCCAGCTCGTGCTCGGCGAGCCGCGCGACCTCGTGCAGCATCTCCCGGGCGGTGTCGGCGTCGACGGCGTCGTACGGACCGTGACCGAGCACGTCGCCGCGCCCGAAGACCTCGAAGAGCGCGAACTCGAGGTCGCGGACGTTGCTGCGGTAGTGGCTCATGGGGTGGTCTCCTTGCCGGGACATGGCCGGGTTACTCGTCGGTAACCTCATGATGCTACTCACCGGTAACCCTGCGCAAGCGGTGTTACGGAATGCACATCCGACTGACATGCTGGTCCAGCGACCTCCCCAGCCGACTCCCAGTTCCGACGGCGACGATGCCCCGATGCGGTCTCGCCGCGGCCGCGTGCTGCTCATCGCTGCGCTGGCCGTGGTGGTCATCGTGCTCGGGTATGCCGGGTACTCCTACCTCCGGCTGACCCGGGGGATCACGACCTCGGACGTCCTGGCCGACGGCACGGCCACCGCCGGCCCGCGGGGTGACACGAACATCCTCGTCATGGGCCTGGACAGCCGGGTCGACGAGAACGGCGAGCCGCTCCCGGCGGACATCTACGCCGCCCTGCACGCGGGCGACGCCTCCGACGGCGGCCTCAACGCGAACGTGCTCATGCTCCTGCACATCCCCGGAGACGGCAGCAGGGCGTCGGTGATCTCCATCGCGCGCGACGACTACGTCGACCTCGCCGGCTGCCCCGACAAGCAGTGCAAGGGCAAGATCAAGCAGGCCTACGGGCTCGGGTATGCGGCGGAGTCGGCGGTCCTCGCGAAGGACACCTCGCTCACGAAGCAGCAGCGGGAGCAGAAGGCGCGTGACGCCGGCCGGTCGGCGCAGGTCAAGACCGTCGTGCAGTTCCTCGGAGTGCCGGTCGACCACTTCGTCGAGGTGACGATGGTCGCCTTCTACCAGCTCGCCCAGGTCGTCCAGCCGATCACGGTCTGCGTGAAGGAGGCCACCCAGGACTCGTACTCGGGCGCGAACTTCGTTGCGGGAGAACAGAAGATCGACGCCTCGCAGGCCGTCGCGTTCGTGCGTCAGCGCCGCGACCTCTACGAGCGCTACAACTTCACCGACCTCGACCGCGAGCGCCGCCAGCAGGCGTTCATCTCCTCCCTGGCGGTCCAGCTGAAGCAGGCCGGCACCCTGGCGAACCCGGTCAAGCTGCAGCAGATCATCGACGTGACGAAGCAGAACACCGCGATCGACTCGGGACTGAACCTGCTCTCGTTCGCGCAGGACGCCGAGCGGATGGCCGGCGGCAACGTCACCTTCTACACGTTGCCGGTCAAGGCGTTCGGCAAGGACCCACAGGGCGAGGACATCAACGTCGTCGACGTCGCGCAGATCCAAGGCGACGGTGAAGGGGCTGCTGGCCCCGGCGGAGGCGAGCGGCACCTCGACTGCGTTCGTCGACGCCGGCACCGACGAGCTCGACGGTCCCGAGCCGGACGACGGGACCCGCGACGCCGACGCCCGCCGTGCCGACGACCGTGGCCGGCACCGGGACGCCGGCGCCCACCGACCTCACGGCGATCAGCGGTGGAGGGATCCCCTGCGTGAAGTGACCACGGAGGCTTGACAACGGCAATTGTGACAGTCACTATCAAAAACATGTCACAGTCAAACACTAGTCAAACTCATGTTGCTGCTGACCCGCGGCGCTGGTGGGCCCTCGCCGCGACGGCGACGACCGTGCTCGTCATCGGACTCGACACGACGATCCTCAACGTCGCCCTGCCGGACATCGCGGTGAGCCTGCACGCGACCAGCGCCCAGCTCCAGTGGTTCGCCGACAGCTACCTGCTGGCGCTCGGTGCGCTGCTGCTGCCGGCGGGGCTGCTCGGTGACCGCTACGGGCGGAAGCGCTCGACCGTGGTCGGCCTGGTCGTGTTCTTCGCCGGGTCGCTCTGGTGCGCGCTGGCGTCGAGCGCCGGCAGCCTCATCGCGGCGCGGACGCTGCTCGGTGTCGGTGCCGCGGTTCTCATCCCGCTGGCGATGTCATCGGTCGTCGTCCTCTTCGACGCCGAAGAGCGCACCCGGGCTATCGCCGTCCTCGGCATCTCGACGATGGTCGGCCTGCCGCTGGGACCGATCGTGGCCGGGGTACTTCTCCAGCACTTCTGGTGGGGTTCGGTGTTCGTCGTCAACCTTCCGGTCATCGCGTTGGCCCTGGTTGCGGTGCTCCTCTTCCTGCCCGAGACGGTCGGAGCCCGCGGCCGCCGGCTGGACTTGGTCGGCATACTCCTGACCTCCGTCGGGATGCTCGCCGCGACATACGGCGTCATCGAGGGCCCGGAGCGCGGGTGGACGGATCCGCTGGTGGTGGCCGGGCTGGTCGGCGGCGTGGCGTCGTTCGCGGGGTTCGTGTGGTGGCAGCGCCGAGACCGCGGCCTCGAGCCGGTCGTCGACCCGGCCTTGTGGCGCCAGCCGGCCTTCCGATGGGGCGCCCTCACGGCGGCGGTGGCCAGCCTGGCCTTCTTCGGCGCGATGTTCGTCGTGCCGCAGTACCTGCGCGGCGTCCTCGGCGAGGACGCTCTCGGCACGGGCGTGCGCATGGTGCCGATGGTGGTCGGCCTGTTCGTCGGCTTGCGGCTGACCATGCTGCTGCTGCCACGGTTCGGGGCCCGGGTGCTCGGGGTCGGCGGCTTCGTGGTGGGAGCGCTCGGGTTCCTGCTCGGCACGCGGGTCGGCGTCGAGAGCGGGTACGCCCTGACCGCGACGTGGACCGTGCTCGTCGGGGCCGGCGTCGGCGGGGCCCTGTTCTGTGGCCAGAACGGCGCCTTGGCCGCCCTGCCGCGGGAGCGGGCGGCGGCCGGGTCGGCGCTGGTGCAGGTGCTCCGGCAGATCGGCAGCGTCGCGGGCATCGCGGTCCTCGGAGCGCTGCTCAGCGCCGCGTACCGGGCCGGCCTGCCGACGGGTCTGCCCGCCGAGCTAACCGAGACGCTCGGCCGCAACGTCGCGACCGGCATGGCCGTTGCGGCGCAGTCGGCTTCGGTGTCGCTGGAGTATGCGGTTCGCTCCGCCTTCGTCGGCGGCCTGACCGCGACGATGTCGGTCAGTGCGGCGATCTGCCTGCTCGGCGCGGCCATGGTGTGGCGGTACCTGCCGGACAGCCGGGCGGTGGCGGCAGAATCGGGGGATGCCGTCGACGTCAGCGCCCGGGACCGCGGCTGAGCCCGTGCTCGGACTGCGGGAGCGGAAGAAGGCGCGGACCAAGGCCGCCATCCAGGAGCACGCCCTGCGGCTGTTCCGCGAACAGGGCTACGCGGAAACGACGGTCGAGGAGATCGCCGCGGCCGCCGAGGTCTCGCCGAGCACGTTCTTCCGCTACTTCCCGGCCAAGGAGGACACCGTCCTCAGCGACCTCATGGACCGGCAGGCGTTCGAGGTGATGGTCGCCGCGCCGGCCGAGCTCAGCCCGCTCGAAGCGCTCCGCTATGCGATCAACGAGGTCTTCCGGGACATGTCCGACGAGCACCTCCAGCTGGAGATGGTCCGCAACGACCTGATCCGGTCCGTCCCCGAGCTGCGCCGCGGCATGCTGATGGAGATCATCCGGCCGCGCGACCTGTTGGCCGAGGCCGTCGCGCGGCGGCTCGGCCGCCCGCTGGATGACCCCGGCCTGCGTCTGTACGCGGCGGCCGTCATGGGGGTGTTCATGAACCTCGCCCTCGAGGCCACGGGAGACGACCCGGAGTCCACCATCGCCCGGCTCGGCGACCTCATCGACCAGGTCGGCCGGGTCGTCCATCTCCCGGAGGCTTGAACGCGTGGACGAGCTGTACGTCGGTCCGTTCTCGGTGGTGTCCGTCGTCGACGCGTCGGGCGTGTTGGCGGTGACCGGCCCCGAGGCGTTCCCGTCCGCGTCCGCGGCGGACTGGGCGGCTGCGCGGCTCCTGGACCCCGAGGCGTTCGGGCCGGATCTGAGGTGGGCGCTGGACTTCCGGTGCGTCGCCATCCGACGGCCGGACGGCCGGGTGACGCTGGTCGACGTCGGGATCGGGGTGGAGGCGAGCCCCGCCGGGTGGGCGCCCTTGCCGGGCCGGCTGGTGGCGGCGCTGGACGAGGTCGGGATCGGCGTCGGCGACGTGGACACCGTGGTGCTCACGCACCTGCACGAGGACCACTGCGGCGGGGTGGTCGACGCCTCCGGCTCGCCGGTCTTCCCTGACGCCCGGCACGTGGTCCAGGCGGTGGAGATCGCCTCCCTGTGGGCGGAGCCCGACCGGACCATCTGGTCCTACGCGGTCGAACCCCTCCGAGCCGCGGCCCTCCTGGACGAGGTCGACGGCCGCGTGTCCCTGACGCCGGGCATCACCGCCGTGCCGACGCCCGGACATTCGGTCGGCCATCAGTCGGTCGTCGTGACGTCGGGCGACGACGAGATGATCGTGACCGGAGACGTGCTGGTTCACGCGGTCCAGCTGGCCAACCCCGACGTCGCCTACCGGTCGGAGGCCGACCAGGCCGTGGCCGCGGACACCCGACGGAGGCTGCTCGACGACGCGCGAACCCGCGGCTCCTGGCTGGCGACCGCGCACCTGCATACGCCCTTCGTCGCGCCATGAAGGAGCTGGGGGTCAGAAGGTGGTGTAGCCGCCGTCGGCCACGAGCACGGAACCGGTGACGAAGCTGGAGGCGTCGCTGGCGAGGAAGACGACGGCGGGGGCTAGCTCCTCCACGGTGCCGTAGCGCTCGAGTGGGGCGTCCTCGATCCAGTGGCGGCGGAACCGCGGCTCGTCGACCGGTGACATGTCGGTCTTGATGTACCCGGGCGCCAGGGCGTTGACCCGCACGCCGAACGGTCCCCACTCCGCGGCCAGGCTGCGGGTGAGGTGGTGCACCGCCGCCTTCGACGCGTTGTAGGCCGGCTGCCACTGCGGTCGGTTGACGATGAGGCCGGACATCGAGCCGATGTTGATGATGACGCCGGAGCGCCGGTCGACGAAGTGGCGCCCGAAGGTGCGGGCGCACTGCCACACCGCGTCGAGGTTGACGTCCATGACGTGTCGCCAGTCCTCGTCGCTGACCTCGAGGGCGGGCGCGTGGACGCAGGCACCGGCGTTGTTGACGAGGATGTCGACCCGGCCGAACCGCTCGAGCGTCGTATCGAGGATCCGGGTCACGTCCTCCGGGACGGTGACGTCGGCGGCCGTGAAGGCCGCGGTCGACCCATCCCTGGTGAGCGCCTGGCTGACCGTCTGGCCCCGCTCGGTGTCGCGACCGACCAGCATGACGTCGGCTCCGGCGTCGATGAGGGCCTCGGCGAAACCGGCCCCGAGACCGCGGGTCCCGCCGGTGACGACGGCCACCCGGCCGTCGAGGTCGAACCGGTCCATGGCGGTCACGTCAGCCACCGTTCATGCTCGGCCGCACGACGGCCTTGATCGTGGTCGGGTCGTTCTTCGAGGCGGTCAAGGCCGCCTCGACGTCCTGGAGACCGTAGTGGCCGGTGACCATGGCATCGAGGTCCACCCGCCCGGACGCGGCGAGCTGGATGGCGGTGGGCCAGGTGTTGGCGTACCGGAACGCGCCGGTGATGACCAGCTCACGGTCCTGCACGTACGAGAGCGGCAGCTGCACGGTGTCGCCGCCCATCCCGACCAGGATGACCCGTCCGGCGCGGGCCATCGTCGAGACGGCGTCCCAGGTGGCCCGGGCGTTGCCGGAGCACTCCAGCAGCACGTCGGCCTCGACGCCCGCCTCGGCGAGCGTGGTCCGGCCGACGTCGACGGTCTCCAGCCCGAGCTGCTCGGCCAGCCGAAGGCGATGCGGGTTCACGTCGGTGACGGTGACGGCGTCTGCTCCGTAGGCGCGGGCGGTCTGCGCGGCGATCAGCCCGATCGGGCCGGCACCCGTCACGAGCACGGTCCTGCCGGGCGCCAGCTGGGCACGCCGGCAGGCCCAGACCCCGACCGACAACGGCTCCAGGAGCCCGGCGGCGTCGTCGCTGACGGAGTCGGGAACGGGGTAGACGAAGGCGGCGGGCATCGCCACGAACTGGCAGAAGGCGCCGTCGTACGGCGGCGTGGCGAAGAAGCGGACGTCCGGGCACAGGTTGTAGCGGCCGGCGAGGCACTGCGGGCAGCAGCGGCAGGGCACACCCGGCTCGATCGACACTCGCTGACCCACCTCGAGTGTCGCGACCTCAGTCCCGACGGCGGCGACCACCCCACCGGCCTCGTGGCCCAGGACCAGGGGTGAGTCCACGACGTAGGGCCCGATCCGACCGTGCTCGTAGTAGTGCACGTCTGAGCCGCATACGCCCACCGAGCCGATCTCCACGAGGACCTCGTCCGCCGCGGGTTGCGGAACGGGCCGCTCCTCGACGGCGACCTCGCCCACACCGCGCAACACGCTGACCTGCATCGTCGACGTCGACATGGCGCCTCTCTTCATCATTTGAGCAAGTGGTACCCAACTCTGCTCAAATGATAGTCTGGATGTCAAGCGCGCTCATGTGAGCCAGAAGGAGTCAGGGTGACGTCGACGATCGGCCCGTTCTCGGGTCCCATCGAGGTGGTCACGGCGGGGCGCGCCTCACGGCTCTACTACTTCGAGAACCGGTCCAAGGTGCAGATCGCGGCCGAGCTCGGGCTGACCCGGTTCAAGGTCGCGCGACTGCTCGAACAGGCACGCGCCAGCGGGATGGTGCGGATCACCGTCGTCGGCGCCGGCTCCCTGGACCTCGATCTCAGCGAACGGCTGCGCGACCGCTTCGGGCTGCGCCACGCCGTCGTCGTCAACACGACGCGAGGCGACGACCAGACGACCCGCTCGCAGCTCGGCGCGGTCGCCGCCGACCTGCTCAGCGAGATCAGCACGGCCGACGACGTCCTCGGCATCGGCTGGGCCCGCGTCGTGCTGTCGATGGCGGACCAGCTGCGCGGGCTGCAGGCGGCCCGGGTCGTCCAGCTGACCGGCGCCCTCAGCCGGCCGGACGTCGAGCCCAGCTCGATCGACATCGTCCGCACGATCGCCCGGGACGCCCACGCGCAGCCATCGGTGTTCTACGCCCCGATGATCGTCAACGACGAGCACACCGCGCGCGGCCTGTACCGGCAGGCCCAGGTGGCCGAGGCGCTCGCCCGGTTCGACACGGTGACCAAGGCGGTCGTCGGCGTCGGCGGGTGGGACCCTCCCAGCTCGACCCTGTACGACGCCCTCACCCAGACCGAGCGGGCCGCGATGCGGAGGAACGGCGTGCACACCGACCTCTCCGGTGTCCTGCTCGACGCCCGCGGCGAGGCCGTCGACACCCCGCTGAGCCGCCGCATCATCGCCATCAGCGCTCTGCAGCTGCGACGCATCCCCGAGGTCATCGGCATCGCCTACGGCCTGAACAAGGTGAGCGCGGCCCACGCCGGCATCCGCGGCGGCTACCTCAACGCCCTCGTCACGCATACCGACTTCGCTCGCCAGCTGCTCGACGACGCCGGCTGACGCGTTCCGGAGCGCTTGGCGGAGTGGCCGCCCTCCTCGGCGAAAGCTCAGCGGTTAGCCGCTGCGGCGCTGACCTGGGCGACCATGAGGCTGATCGGCAGGTACGCGCGCAACGCCGTGATCTCGCCGTCGGCGACGTCGTAGCAGACGGCGTACGGCACCCGCAGCTCGGCTCCGGTGGCGGCGATTCCGGCGAACTCACCGGTATGCGTGCCGACGAAGTTCGCCTCCAGGGTGGCCTTACCGTCACCGACCGTGAGGCCGGTGAACTCGGGGCGCGCCTCGAAGATCTGGGTGTGGATCGCGACGATGAAGTCGCGAACGGCGTCTCGACCCTTCACCTCGTCCCCCGTCTCGGTCGTCGTCCACAGGACGTCGTCGGCGAAGAACCGGCCGAAGTCCTCCTGCTTCAGCAGCGCATCGAGGTAGTCGTTCATGACTTGGGTGGTCGACTCGACGGACATGGCGTGCCTCCCGGCATCGGCGGTCGCTCGTGAGGGAGCGACACGAGTGACTGTCCTCTCCTCGGCGGGGCTAGTCGAGGGACGGCCCGAGGCGGGACATCTCCTCGTCGATGGCCCGCAGGGCGAACTTCACCACCTCGTCAGGGGACAGCGCGGCCCCGCGGTCCCTCGCGGCGGTCCATCGAGCAGTCCCGAGATGGTCGTCCAGGCGGTCGATGGCGGCCTCCATCAGGTCGGCGTCCGCGCCGAACGCGGGAGTCGCGGTGCGGCTCCACGAGATCGCGCCGACCAGGACGGCCGCGTTCTCCCAGCTCCCGGTCCGCAGGAGCAGCTGGACGAGGTTGCGCAGGGTGGTCCACTGGTGGTGCCACACCCCCATCCGCCGCCAGCGGCCGATGATGGTCCGGAACAGTGGCAGCGCGAGGCTGGGCTCACCGGCTCGGCCGAGCAGCGAGGCCAGACCCACCAGGGCGATCCCCTCGACGAAGGTGCTCCCGGCCGACGCCGCCAGCTGCACCGCCCGTTGGTAGGGCTCCACCGCTCGGTCGGGGTCGAGGCCGGCGAGGGCCTCGGCCTGGTCGTACCACGCCAACGAGAGCATCGACGGGTTGCCGAGGGGCCGGACGACCCGGTACTGCTCCTCCGCGTACTCGAGACCGCGGGCCGCCTCACCCGCGTAGGTCCGGGACTGGGCGAGACCGAGAAGGGCGACGCCGGTCTCGTAGATGTGGTCGTGCCGCCGGGCCAGCCGCAGCATCTCGGCGTGCTGACGCAGTCCGTCGTCGAGCCGGCCGGTGTACAGCGAGACCATTCCGGCCGCTCGCAGGCCGAACATCCGTCGCGCGTCGTCCGGGTCGGTGACGGCGTCGAGACCGCGGTCGGCCATGGCGGTGGCTCGGAGCATCTCGCCGCGGACCGTCAGCCCCTCTCCGACCGCGCCGCAGACCTCGGCGTAGAGCGGTTCGTCGAGGGCGCCCGGGAGGTCGACCGCCTGCTCGCCCCACGAGACGATCTCGTCACGGAAGCGGAACAGCATGTAGTAGCGCAGCCCTCGGGAGAGCTGGAGCGCCAGGTCCGCGCGACCCGCCTCGATCATCGTCCCGTGGGCGGCACGACAGTTGTCCAGCTCCCCGTCGACGATGCTGACCCAACGGGCCTCGTCGGGTCCCCGCAGCCCACGGTCGGCCCGCTCGGCGAACGCCGCGAAGTGACGGGCGTGAGCCAACCGCACGGACTCGGTGTCGGGGTCCTCGAGGTGCTCGACCGCATACTGGCGCAACGTCTCGAGCATGGCGTAGCGGACCCGCTCGGCGGCCGGGCCGACGGTGACCATCGAGGCGTCCACGAGTGCCGTCAGCAGGTCGACGACGTCCTCTCGCGCGACGCCGCCACCGCAGCAGACCTCCTCGACGCCAGCGAGGTCGAAGCCGCCGGCGAACACCGAGAGGCGGTCGAAGAGTCGCTGCTGCACGGGGGTCAACAGGTCGTAGGACCAGTCGAGGACGGCCCGCAGGGTGGCGTGCCGACCGTGGGGGTCGGCCGCCGGTGAGAGCAGGTCGAGACGGGCACGCATACGGTCCAGCAGGTCGGTCGGGTTCAGGGACCGGAGGCGGGCCGCCGCCAGCTCGAGGGCCAGGGGGAGGCCCTCCAGCCGTCGGCAGATATCGGCGACCTGGGTCAGCGTCTCGTCGTCGAGCCGCAGCTCCGGTCGCACCGCAGAGGCGCGCTGCACGAAGAGCGTGACCGCGGGGTTCGTCGGGTCCGGCCCTCGACCCACCGCGGGCACCGGCAGTGGCGCGACCGGCCGGACGTGCTCTCCGGTCACCGCCAGCCGCGCCCGACTCGTGGCGAGCACCACCAGCCAGGGGCAGCCACGCAGGAGCGACTCCGCCAACGGCCGGACGCTCTCCACGAGGTGCTCGCAGTTGTCGAGGACCAGCAGCATCCGCCGCTGCGAGAGGTAGTCCACCAGGGACTCGACGACGCTGGTGTCGGCCGACCGGCGGACCCCCAACGCCGTGGCCACCGCCGCCGCGACCGCGGAGGGGTCGGTCACCGGGGCGAGCTCGCACCAGGCCAGCCCGTCGGAGAAGGGACCTGACGCCACGGCGGCCCGCATCGCCAGGCGCGTCTTGCCCACGCCGCCGACGCCGGTGAGGGTGACCAGCCGCGACTCGGCGATCGCCGCCACGACCTCGGCCAGGTCCTGCTCCCGCCCGACGAAGCTGGTGAGCTCGGTAGGGACCGCCGAAGCCGACGCCGGCGGAGGTCGGACCGGCTCCGACCCGGGTCCGGCGGCCCGGCTCAGGTCCGGTGACCGCTGCCGGTCGAGGCTCAAGGACTGCCGCAGGATCTCGGTCTGCCGGTCCCGCAGCATCTGCGAGGGAGCGACGCCGAGATCCCGGTCGAGCAGCTCCTGGTAGCTGCGGTACGTCTCGAGCGCCTCGGCCTGGCGGCCACAGCGGTAGAGCGCCAGCATCAGCTGGGCCCGGGGACGCTCACGGAAGGGATGCGCCTGCGTGTATGCGTGTAGCCGTCCGACCAGCTCGTGGACGTCGCCGATGGTGAGGTCGACCTCGAAGCGCTGCTCGGTCACGGCCATCCGCAGCTCTTCCAGCCGTGCTGCCTCGGTCGCGGCGAACGGCTCGTCGGCGAACTCCTGCAGCGCCGGGCCGCGCCAGAGACCCAGCGCCTGGTCCAGCACCGCACCCGCACGACGCGGATCCTCGGCGACGAGCCCGTTGCCCACCGCGGCCAGCTGCTCGAACCGGCCGGTGTCGACGTGGACCGGCTCCACGTCGAGGACGTACCCCGGAGCCCGGGTCAGGAGCAGCGCGTCTCCCGCGCCGTTGCCCCCGGCCAGGACCCGCCGGAGCCGGGCCACGTTGGTCCACAGGCTCTGCCGCGCGTCGACCGGCGCCTGGCTCCCCCACAGGAGATCCACCAACCGGTCGGCGGAGACCACCGTGCGGGCCTCGACCAGGAGCGCCGCCAGCAGGCGTCGCTGGAGGGGGCTGGCAATCCTGATCGGCTCGTCGCCGTCTGCCACCTCCAGCGCCCCGAGGAGCCGGAACTCCATCGGCCCACGGTAGACCCGCGGCAAGGTGCGTGACAGTTCGCCGGTAGGTCGGCGCCGCACGGTGGTCGAGGGCCTGCGGACCGTCCGCAGCCACGGGCAGGAAGGCAAGGACATGACCTCGACGGAGCAGGCACGGCCGGCTGAGTCCACGATCACCACCGTCGTCGGCGGAGCCGGCAACCGGCTGCACGTGCGGGAGTGGGGCCGTCGCGACGGGCCGCCGGTACTGATGATCCACGGGTGGTCGGGCAACCACCTGTGCTGGAAGAACCAGGTGGCGAGCGGGCTCGCCGACGAGTTCCGTCTCGTCGCCGTGGACATGCGCGGCCACGGCATGTCCGACCAGCCGTTGGATGCCGACCAGTACCAGCAGCCGCGGTTGTGGGCGTCGGACATCGCCGCCGTGATCGACCAGTGCCAGCTGGACCGTCCGACGCTGGTGGCCTGGTCCTACGGCGGCTTCATCACGTGTGACTACGTCCGCGCCTACGGACAGGACGCCATCTCGGCCGTCAACCTCGTCGGGGCGGCCGTGACGCTCAACGAGCGGTTCGACCACATCGGGCCGGCCTTCCTCGCCACCGCACCGGGTGGCGCGAGCCCCGACCTGCCCACGAGGGTCGCCGCTCTCCGTCGGTTCTGGCGAGCCATCACGGAGGAGCCCCTCACCGAGGAGGACCTGGAGACGGGACTCTGCGGGAGCGTCTCCGTGCCGGCGGCCGTGTTGGGTGCGCTGATCAGCCGCCAGATCGACTCGGACGACGTGCTTCGTGGCCTTCGCATACCCGTCCTGGTCAGCCACGGCCGCCAGGACCAGATCATCCTCGCCTCCATGGCCCAGCACGTGCTGCAGGTCTGCCCGACGGCCATGCCGTCCTGGTACGAGGGAGTCGGACACATGCCGTTCGCCGAGGACCCGGACCGGTTCAACCGCGAGCTGGGCGAGCTCGCGCGTGGGGCAGCCCGGTAGGAGGCGGGGACCGATGACGATTTCTCGAGTCCTCACCAGTGTCGTCGCGATCGCGGCCGCGTTCGGCGCGAGCATCGCCGTGGCCAGCCCGGCGGCGGCGAGCTCCGGCGTGGAAGCCTCGTTCACGGGAGCCGCGCAGCCGCGGCTCGTGACGTCCGGGCTGGGCGCCTCGACCGGTAGCGCCGTCGGTCCGGACGGCGGGATCTACGTCGTCGACGGTGCAGCGGGAGAGGTGAGGCGGGTCGACCCGCGCACCGGGCATACCTCGACGTTCGCGACCGGACTGCCCCGGCAGCTCGGCGCGTACGGCGGTGCGGTCGACGTGGCCTTCATGGGACGCACCGCATATGTCCTCGTCACGCTGGTCAGCGCCGACGTGGGCGGCACCGACGTCGACGGGATCTACCGCGTCGACCGCACCGGAGGCGCGGCACCGGTCGCCGACATCGGCGCCTGGTCCACGGCGCATCCGCCCGCGACGCCCTTCTTCGTGCCGAGCGGGGTCCTGTATGCGATGGAGCCCGTCCGCGACGGCTTCCTGGTCAGCGACGGGCACCACAACCGAGTGCTCCGCGTCAGCCTCGATGGGGCGGTCTCCCAGGCGGTCACCTTCGGGAACGTCGTGCCCACCGGGCTGGCCGTGCGCGGTTCGACCATCTACGTCGCCGAAGCGGGCCCCGTGCCGCATCTGCCGCAGGACGGAAGGATCGTCGCCGTCACCCGCCGTTCAGAGCGGACGGTCGCCTCCGGAGCGCCACTGCTCGTCGACGTCGAGCTCGGGACCGGGCACACCGTGTATGCGTTGTCCCAGGGCCACTTCACCCCGGGGCACGACGAAGGGTCGCCGGCCGACCCGGGGACCGGAAGCCTGCTCCGAGCCGGCCCGAACGGCACGATGTGCGTCATCGCCGCCGGGCTCGACCGACCGACGTCGATGGAGATCGTCGGACACGACGCCTTCGTCGTGACCCTGACCGGTCAGCTGTGGCGGGTCGACCTTCGACGGTGCCGGTAGCCTGGGGCGTTCACGCCTCTCGGAGCCGCCATGCCTTCTGCGTCGGTCTCGGTCAGGAGGTCCCGGCCGGACCAGGGTGACCTGCGGGGACGCGCCGAGCACGCCTCGGCGCGTCCCGACCTGCTGCGGGCGGTCGGCCTGGACGTCGGCCGACAGGCCGTCGTCCGGCGCGACTCCGACTCGTTCGCCCTGTACACGCTGACCGCTGCCGGGACCGAGGCGGCGGCCGACATCGTCCGCATGGGTCGCGGTGGACGAGGGCGGCTCGACGGCGCCGACGACCAGCAGTTTCGTGCCGACCTGGACAGCGTTGCCGTCGACCCGGCCGCCACCGAGGAGGAGGCCCGGCGAGGCGAGAAGCTCCTGGAGCTGTTCGATGCCGGCGACCGTCCAGGACTCATCGTCCTGGCTCCGCACGGCGGCGACATCGAGCCGTTCACCGACCTCCAGGCGGAACACGTCCGCACGGAGCTGTGCGATCTCGGCGTGAGCTGTTGGCGCTGCAAGGGATTCAAGCCCAGCGGCGGGGCCGCGGCCCGCTGGCACATCACGTCGACCGACATCAGCACCGCGAGCTTCCCCCAGCTCGCCATCGCCGCCGCCGCGCCCTTCTCGTTTGCGGTCTCGTTCCACGGGTTCATCGAGGAGGGGCGTCCCGACGTCCTCATCGGCGGGTTGGCCCCCGCTCCCCTCAAGCGGGTGCTGCGGGCGGTCATCGCCTTCGCCGTGGCCGGTACGGGTCTCACTGTGGAGATCGCGGGAGCGGACGACCCGCTCGGTGGCTCCGAGGCGGTCAACCTCGTCAACCGGCTCACCGCGGACCGAAACAACGGCATCCAGATCGAACAGCAGCCGTCGGCCCGGTCGGGCACGTTGCCGGGCTCTGAAACGCCCCGGTGGGCGGCCGTCGCCGGCGCCGTGGCCGACGTCTACCGAGTTGTCCTCACCTGACCGTGGTCAGCGCCGGGTGAGGAACGACACCGCCTCGGCCAGGGCGGCGTCGGTGAGATCCGGGTCGTGGCGGGCGCCGATGTCGCGCATGAAGGCGTGCTCCCCGCCCGCGTAGATGTGCAGCTCGAGGTCCTCGGAACCGGCCGCATACAGGGCCGACAGGATCTGCAGTCGCGCATCGGCTGGCACGTGGGGATCGCGCGAGCCGAAGACGACCATCATCCTCCCGGCGACGTCGGCCGCTCGGGCGAGCGTGCCGCTGTCCGCGTCGCCGCCGAGCTTCCCGTCGTGCAGACCGGTGGGGTAGAAGCACACGGTCGACGCCACCCGCTCGTCGAACGCCGCGCGGAACGCGAGGTGGCCGCCGATGCAGAACCCGACGCAGAAGATCTCGCCGATGTCGCTACGAGCGGCCAGGTGGTCGAGCAGGGCGACTCGATCGGAGTCGAACTGCGCCGTCGTGGTCCCGGCCGCGCCGGCCAGACCGGCGGCCTTGCCCGCGTCGTCGAACTCCAGCGCCACCCCGGCCAGGTCGCGCGGGTAGATCTCGGGAGCGAAGACGGCGAAGCCGAGCGACGCCAACCGACGAGCGGTGCGGAGCGTCGACTCGGTGAGCTGGAAGATGTCGCTGTAGAACAGCACGGCCGGCCACTGACGGTCGCCCACCGGGCGGATCACGATCGAGCGGATCTCACCGTCCGGCGCAGCGATCCGTACCTCGTCCTCGGTCAGCTTCATGTCGGGTGACCCTACGCAAGTACGGCGCTGGGTGAGGTCATCGCCGACTCCCACGAGATTCAGTCCGGTCCCGTCGCATACGGGAGGACTCGACCAAGTCTCGTGGGAGTCGCGCACAGCTCGAACGTGACTGCGGCGCGCTCGACCCGGCTGACGATTGTCACGGTGAACCGGTGATCGGGGGCACTACGCATCGCCGGCCCGGCACGGGAGCGTGGGTGCCATGACAGATCGAGCTGCAGACAGGGAGTCGCCGGGTACCGTCCAGGCCGGGCTTCGCGGTGTATCGAAGACGTACGGGTCGGGTGGGTCGGCGGTGCTCGCCGTGGATGGCGTCGACCTGAGCGTGCGGGCAGGTGAGCTGCTCGCGGTGCTGGGCCCCAACGGTGCGGGCAAGACGACCGCGTTGGGCATGCTTACTGGTCTGACGACCCCCTCCAGCGGGACGGCGCGGCTGTTCGGGAGGGATCCGAGGGACCTGGCGGCGCGGCAGCGGGTGGGGGTGATGCTGCAGTCGTCGGGGGTCCCGGCCACGTTGCGGGTGCGGGAGCTGCTGACGGCGTTCCGTGGCTACTACCCGGCCCCGCTGCCGGTGGCGTCGGTGGTGGAGGCGGCCGGGCTGCACGGGCTGGAGGACCGGCTGTTCGGGACCCTGTCCGGAGGCCAGCAGCGGCGGGTGTTGTTCGGGATCGCGTTGTGCGGGGACCCGCAGCTGGTGTTCGTGGACGAGCCGACCACCGGCCTGGATGCCGAGGTACGGCGCACGCTCTGGGCCACGCTGCGCACCTTGGCCGCCACGGGCCGTGGAGTGGTGCTGACCACGCACTACCTGGAGGAGGCCGACGCGCTGGCCGACCGGATCGTGGTGCTGCACCAGGGCCGGGTGATCGCCGAGGGCACTCCGCGGCAGATCAAGGCCCTCGTGCCCGGGCGGCGGATCACCGCGGAGTCCGGCATCGAGGCAGGGCAGGCATCCGCCTGGGCCGGGGTGCACCACGCCCAGCGAGACGGCACCCGGCTGGAGCTGCTGGTCAGCGAGCCCGAACCGGTGCTGCGGGAGCTGCTGCACCGCGACCCGTCGGTGACCGGCGTGACGGTCACCGAACCCACTCTCGAGGACGCGTTCCTGACCCTGACCGACCGGACCAAGGAGGCAGCATGACCACCATCACGACCGCGCCGAACGCCCCGGGGACTTCGGCACCGCCCCGGTACACCCGACGCACCCGGCTACGCGTGTATCGCACCGAGGCCTGGCATGAGTTCCTCAAGGTGATCCGGCTGCCGATCTTCGCAGTCACGACGATCGCGCTGCCGTTGATGTTCTACGTGATCTTCGGGATCACGTTCGCCGGCGAGCAGGCCGGCGGGGTGGGGATGACCACCTACATGCTGGTCACCTACGGCGCGTTCGGGGTCATCGGGGCGGCCCTGTTCGGGTTCGGGGTCTCGGTGGCCGTGGAGCGTGGGCAGGGCTGGATGCGCCTGAAGCGGGTCGCGCCGATGCCGCCGCTGGCGTACTTCGTCGGCAAGGTGGTCATGAGCCTGGCCGTGGCCACGATCATCGTGCTGGCCATGTTCAGCCTCGGTGCCCTCGTCGGCGGCGTCCGTCTCGACCCGCAACAGTGGGTCGCGGCGGGGCTGGCGCTGGTCGCGGGGGCGCTGCCGTTCTCGGCGATGGGGCTGGCGTTCGGCTACCTGGTGGGCCCGAACTCTGCCCCGGCGGTGCTCAACCTGGTGTGGCTGCCGATGGCGTTCGCGTCGGGGTTGTGGATCCCGATGTCCCAGCTGCCCGACGTGGTGCAGACGGTTGCGGTCGCGCTGCCGCCGTATCACTTCGTGCAGCTGGCATTGGGCACCATCGGGGCGTCCGAGGGCGGTTCGCCGGTCGTGCATGCCGCCGCAGTGCTGGGATTCACCCTGGTGTTCCTGGTCATGGCAGCCTGGGGTTTCCGTCGCGACGAGGGACGCACCTACGGATGAGACGAGGGCCGCGGTGAGAGAACCGGTCACCCGCTACGCGCCCTACCTGTGGCTGGTCTACCTCGGCGCGCTGGTCTTCCAGCCGGCGTTCGACCCCGACACCACCGCGGCCGACTGGGTCGCGGTAGGGGTGATGGTCGCAGCCTTCCTGCCCCTGTACCGGGCCAGCGTGGCCGAGCGGGACCAGCGACGCCTGATGTTCCTGCTCGCCGCGATGGCCGGTCTCGGTGTGGTGGGGACCCTGGTCAATGCCGGAGCGGGGGTGTTCGTCGTCTACGCCGCGGCCTTCGCGGGACGTCTCTCCCCAGTCCGGCGGGCCATGGCGACGGTAGCCGTGCTGGCCGGGCTCGCCGGGGTGCTGTTCCTGGTCTCCACCGTTCCCCAGCCGTGGCGACTCCTCGCGGTCGGGCCGATCATCGTGTTCGTCGTCGTGATCGGGGCAGCCGGGATCATCGACGGAGAACGCCGGCGCACGCAGGCCCGGTTGCGTCGCGCGGACGAGGAGATCGAGCGGCTGGCCACGATCGCCGAGCGGGAGCGCATCGCTCGTGACCTCCACGATCTGCTCGGTCAGACCCTGTCGGTGGTCGTGCTGAAGTCCGAGCTCGCCGGGCGGCTCGTCCGATCCGATCCGGACCGTGCCGAGCAGGAGGTGCGCGAGGTGGAGCAGACCGCGCGGACCGCCCTGGCCGAGGTGCGCTCCGCCGTGGCCGGGTACCGGGCCAAGGGGCTCGGCGGCGAGCTGGTCAACGCCCGGCGAGCACTCTCAGCGGCCGGCGTCGACCTGCAGGCCACCATCGACCTTCCCGTCCTGCCCGCCGAGTACGAGGCAGCCCTCGCCCTGGGCCTGCGGGAGGCCGTCACCAACGTGGTACGGCACGCCAACGCGCACCACACCACCATCCACGCCGTCGCCACCCGAGACGAGGTGACGCTCGAAGTCCGCGACGACGGGCGAGGCACCTCCGGACCGGACGGTTCCGGCCTGGCCGGCATGCGCGAGCGCATCGCGGCCCTCGGTGGCCACGTCACCCGCCGCGCCGGCCCCTCCGGGGCGAGCGACCCGGGCACAGTGGTGACCATCAGGCTGCCCCGCACCCCGAGCACGGCCGAGGCACCCAGCCCGGCGGCCCGGCCATGAGCATCGCCGTGCTGCTCGCCGAGGACCAGCGCATGGTCCTCGGCGCCCTGGGCAGCCTGCTCGGTCTCGAGCCCGACATCGACGTCATCGGCACCGCGACCGACGGTGACGAGGCGCTGCGCCTGGTCCAGACCCTGCAGCCGGACATCCTGCTCACCGACATCGAGATGCCGGGGCGGAGCGGCCTGGACGTCGCCGCCGAGATCCGCCGACTCGGGCTGGGCACCCGGGTCGTCATCCTCACGACGTTCGCCCGCACCGGATATCTGCGGCGTGCCCTGGACGCGGGCGTCGCCGGCTACCTGCTCAAGGACGCCCCCTCGGCCACCCTCGCCGACGCCATCCGCACCGTGCACCACGGCGGGCGCGCCGTCGACCCGGCCCTCGCCGCGGACGCCTGGGCCGAGGCTGACCCGCTCACCGACCGGGAACGCCAAGTCCTACGCCTGGCCGGCGACGGACTGTCCAACGCCGACATCGCCGCCCGCCTGCACCTGTCCGACGGCACCGTGCGCAACTACCTGTCCGAGGCCATCCGGAAGCTCGGCGCCACGAACCGCACCGCCGCCGCTCGGCTCGCCCACGACCGGGGCTGGCTCTGAGTCTGGACGCAGAAGGGCGTGACCGTGCGGCCTTGCGTGGAGCGGGCGACGAGAATCGAACTCGCGTGTCCAGCTTGGGAAGCTGGCGCTCTACCATTGAGCTACGCCCGCGCGACCGGCAGCATAACCGATTCCAGAGTCCCGTCCGTGACCGGCGCGACTCCCACGGAAGTCAGCCCAGTCGGCTCGAATTCGGTGTGAGAGGACGAAGTCTGGCGGGAGCCGTCCGGCTACTCTCATGCCCGTGCTGCTCTCCGACCGCGACATCCGCGCCGAGATCGAGGGCGGCCGGGTCGTCCTCGACCCGTGGGATCCGGCGATGCTGCAGCCGTCGAGCGTCGACGTACGGCTCGACAAGTACTTCCGGCTGTTCGACAACCACAAGTACCCGTACATCGACCCCGCCGAGGACCAGCCCGACCTCACCCGCCTCGTCGAGATCGCACCGGGCGAGCCGCTGATCCTCCACCCCGGCGAGTTCGTCCTCGGCTCGATCCTCGAGACGGTCACCCTCCCCGACGACGTCGCCGCGCGCGTCGAGGGCAAGTCCAGCCTCGGGCGGCTCGGCCTGCTCACCCACGCGACCGCCGGCTTCGTGGACCCCGGCTTCTCGGGTCACGTGACGCTCGAGCTGTCCAACGTCGCGACCCTGCCGATCAAGCTGTGGCCCGGTATGAAGGTCGGCCAGCTCTGCTTCTTCCGCCTCTCCAGCGCCGTCGAGAAGCCCTACGGCTCCGACGCCTACGGCTCGCACTACCAGGGCCAGCGCGGCCCGACCGCCAGCCGCAGCTTCAAGAACTTCCACCGGACCGACGTCTGAGTCCGGTGCACCGTATGCGTGCGGCATCGGCCGCGGTCGTCCTCCTCGCGCTGGCCCTCGCCGGCTGCTCCGCGACCGCGCCCCCGGCCACCGCTCCGGCGACCACGCAGGCCGCCACCGCGAGCTCGGCGATCGCCGATCACACCTACCGGTTGTGGGTCGTCAACGTGGGGATCACCGCCAGCGGGGCCGATATGAGGAAGCTGGACGAGACCCTGGCCACCGCCGACACCGTGGCGACGGTGCGCCACCAGATCACCAAGCAGCTGGACCCGACGGGGACTCACTCGATCCGCTACTTCGCCGATGTCCGCAGCACCAACCCCACGGTTGTGGACGCGTGCACCTGACCCTCGACGTGTGCTCCGCGACCACGTTCCAGAGCTGGGCAGCGTCCGGCCCGGAACCCCTCCCCAACGAGGCGACCGTCCGTCCGGACCGCGGCACGTTCCAGCGCACCAGCGTCCCGATGAGCAGCACCGACGGCGCGACCTGGAAGGTGGCCGGCTTCGAGATGCTGGCCACCGGCCCAGCCTGCTGACCGGCGGCACAGGGACCGCATAGCAATCCCTCAGCGCCGTGATGTCGAATAGGACTCGTGGCAGCAGAGCTCAAGTGGACCAGTCGACCTGACGTGCCGACTGCGGTGGTCCTCGTGCTGCACGGCGGCCAGGACGCCAGCCGGCGTCCGGCCCGCTGGCACAACCTCGCCGTGCTGCGCATGGTGCCCGTCGCCCGGGCCATCGCCAAGGCCGGCCAGGGCGCCTTCGCGGTCGCCATGCTCCGGTATGCGGTCCGCGGCTGGAACGGCGTGGCCGCCAGCCCCGTCCCCGACGCCCGAGCGGCGCTCGACCAGATCTCCGAGGCGTACCCCGGCGTGCCGATCGCGTTGGTCGGCCACTCCATGGGCGGCCGGGTGGCGCTGGCCCTGGCCGACGACCCCCGGGTCGTCGAAGTCGTGGGACTGGCTCCCTGGGTGGTCGGCGCCGACGGCCTCAAGGTCCACGAGAACCAGAAGCTGCTGCTCATCCACGGGGTCAGCGACCGGATGACGTCGGCACAGGCCAGCCGCCGCGTCGTCGAGACCCTCCAGGAGCGTGGCCTCACCGCCAGCTTCGTGGGACTCAAGGACGCGGACCACGCCATGCTGCGTCGGGCCGGCACGTGGGACCACCTCGTCGCCGGCTACCTGGCCGGCACGCTCCCCACGGAGCGCGACCTGTCCGGCGCCCCGGAGCTCGACCAGCTGGGCGCGCAGGCCGGCGAAGAGAGCATCGTCACCGTTATCTGACGGAAGCCCTACCCGAGACGCGGCTGTCGGTCGTCTCGCTTAGGGTCGACGTCATGATTCGCTTCGACGACGTCTCGAAGCAGTACGCCGGCGGCACCACCGCGGTCGACCATCTCGACCTCGAGGCTCCGACCGGTCAGATCACCGTTCTCGTCGGACCCTCCGGCTGTGGCAAGACGACCACGCTCCGGATGGTCAACCGGATGATCGAGCCGACCTCCGGCACGATCTGGCTGGACGACCAGGACACCGGCACAATGGACGCCGCTCAGATGCGGCGGGGCATCGGCTATGTCATCCAGCACGCCGGCCTCTTCCCGCACCGCACCGTGCTCGACAACGTCGGCACCGTCCCCGAGCTGCTCGGGTGGGACAAGAAGAAGACGCGGGCGCGCTCGATGGAGCTGCTCGAACGGGTCGGCCTCGACACGGCCTTCGCCAAGCGCTACCCCAGCCAGCTCTCCGGCGGCCAGCAGCAGCGCGTGGGCGTCGCCCGGGCGTTGGCGGCCGACCCGCCGGTGATGCTGATGGACGAGCCGTTCTCTGCGGTCGACCCCATCGTCCGCGACCAGCTCCAGGACGAGTTCCTGCGCCTCCAGGGCGAGCTCGGCAAGACGATCCTCTTCGTCACGCACGACATCGACGAGGCCATCAAGCTCGGCGACCAGGTCGCCGTCCTGCGGGTCGGAGGCGTGCTCGCACAGGTGGCCGAGCCCGCATACCTGCTGGCGCACCCGGTCGACGACTTCGTGGCCGGCTTCGTCGGCCGCGACCGCGGCTACCGCGCGCTCGGTTTCCACGAGACGCCGGACCTGCAGCTGACCACCGAGCCGACGATCGGGCTCGGCGCCACGCCGGACCAGGCCAGGGCCGCGAGCAACGACGGCTGGCTGCTCGTCGTCGACGACGACCGCAAGCCGCTTGGCTGGGTCGAGCCGCACCGCCTCGGACGCGCCATCGACCGCGAGATGTTGCATCGCGGCGGCACCGTCGCCCGCGTTCACGGGCCGCTGCGCGCCGTCCTCGACGCTGCGCTCTCGTCGCCGTCGCGCCGTGGGGTCCTCGTCGACGACGGCGGCGCCCTCGCCGGCACCGTCCGCGCCGACCAGGTCCTCACCGTCATCGAGCAGACCGAGCGCCCCGACGACGCCGCCGACGACCGGTACGTGAAGCAGGGCGCACCGTGACCTGGGTCGCCGACCACATCGGCGACATCCTCTGGTACGCCGGTCAGCACACCCTGCTGGCGGGCATTCCGCTGATCGTGGGACTCGTCATCGCGCTGCCGGTCGGCTGGGTGGCTCGCCGCTACTCGAAGCTCTACGGCGTCCTCATCGCCGGCAGCGGCCTGCTCTACACGATTCCCAGCCTGGCCCTGTTCATCCTCATGCCCCTGATCCTCGGCACCCGGATCCTCGACACGCTCAACGTCTACGTCGCGATGACGCTCTACACACTGGCCCTGCTGGTGCGGACGGTCGCGGACGGGTTGGGTGCCGTCCCCGACTCGACGCGCCAGGCGGCGATCGCCATGGGGTTCACCGGTATGCGTCGGCTGCTGCGGGTCGACCTACCGCTGGCCATCCCGGTCATCGCCGCGGGGCTGCGGGTGGCGGCCGTGAGCAACGTCAGCATCGTCAGCGTCGCATCGCTGGTCGGGTTCCCGCAGCTCGGCTACTACCTGACCGACGGCTACCAGCGGACCTTCCCCACCGAGATCGCCGTCGGCATCGTCGGCTGCGTCCTGCTCGCATTGGTCTTCGACACGGTGATCCGCGCGGGCGCCTGGGCGATCACGCCGTGGCAGCGAGTGGCGAGGTGACCTCGTGCTGAACAGCATCGGCGCCTGGCTCACCGATCCCGCCCACTGGTCCGGCCCCAACGGCATCCCGCAGCGGGTCCTCGAGCACCTCATCTACTCGGGGATCAGCCTGGTCATCGCCGCCCTGATCGCCATCCCGCTCGGCGTGATGGTCGGCCACTCGGGGCGCGGCAAGTGGACGGTCTCGCTGGCCAACTCGCTGCGCGCGGTCCCCAGCCTCGGCCTGTTGTTCGCCGTCGCGCTCTGGCTCGGCCCGAAGATCGCCAGCAGCCTCGCCTACGTCATCCCCAGCGTCATCGTCCTGGTCCTGCTCGCCGTGCCGCCGATCCTGTCCGGCACCTACGCCGGCATCCAGGGGGTCGACCCGGCCGCGCGCGACGCGGCCGAGGGCATGGGTATGCGTGGGGGCGAGGTGCTCCGCAAGGTCGAGCTGCCGTGCTCCCTGCCTCTATTGCTGTCCGGCATCCGCAGCGCCACCCTCCAGGTCATCGCGACGGCCACCATCGCCGCCTCGATCAGCCTCGGGGGCCTCGGCCGCTACCTCATCGACGGGCTCAGCGTCAGTGACTACGCGCAGATGGCCAGCGGCGCGATCCTCGTCGCCGTGCTGGCGCTGATCATGGACGGCGTCCTCGCGCTGATCCAGCGCCTCGCCATCTCCCCGGGACTGTCCGGGAAGTTCAGGAACACCGGAGACGACCGCGAGGTTGTCTCCACCACGGCCCGCGGCGACACCGCCTCGGATTCAGCCTCTTTCACCGACCGTGCCGACGACCAGAGAGAAGCACTCGTATGAAGCGCACGATCCTCATGACCGGGGCGGCCGCCGTTGCGGCGCTCGCCCTCGCCGCTTGCGGTGCCAACAACAACCCGACCGCCCCCGCGGGAGGTGGCGGCGGCAGCACGGCCTCGGGCGGTGGTAGCGGGAGCATCACCGTCGGCTCGGCCGACTTCTCGGAGTCCCAGGTCCTCGGCGAGATCTACGCCGGAGCCATCAAGGCCAAGGGCGTCTCCGTCACGACCAAGCCCAACATCGGCAGCCGCGACGTCTACATCAAGGCGCTGCAGGACGGCTCCATCGACATCGTCCCCGAGTACACCGGTTCGCTGCTGACCTTCCTCAAGGGCACGGCCCCCACGCAGGACCCCGACGCGGTGTACACCGCGCTCAAGGCGACCCTGCCGCCCACCCTGGTGGTCCTCGACAAGTCGACCGCCGAGGACAAGAACTCGATCGTCGTCACGAAGGACACGCAGAGCAAGTACTCGCTGAAGTCCATCGCCGATCTCACCGCCCACCAGGCCGAGATCACCGTGGCGGCGCCGCCGGAGTTCCAGCAGCGTGACCAGGGCCTGGTCGGCCTCAAGGCGCAGTACGGCTTCACGCCGGCCAACTTCCTGCCGCTGAAGGGCGCGGCGATCGTCAACGCCCTGCTCAACGGCCAGGCCCAGGCGGCCAACATCTTCAGCACCGACCCGTCGATCTCCGCGAACGGGTTCGTCACGCTGGAGGACCCGAAGCTGCTGTTCGGCTCCGACAACGTCGTGCCGTTGCTCCGCAAGGACAAGGTCAACGACACCATCACGGCGGCGCTCAACGCCGTCTCCGCGAAGATCGACACGGCCACGCTGACCGACCTGGTCAAGCAGGTCGACGTCGACAAGAAGGACGCCTCGGCGGTGGCCAAGGACTTCCTGTCGAAGAACGGCCTGGGCTGACCGAAGGGGTCCCGCAGCCCTGGATCCTGCACGTCGACCTCGACCAGTTCGTGGCCGCGGTCGAGGTGCTGCGGGACCCGTCGCTCGCCGGCAAGCCGGTCGTCGTCGGCGGTCGGGGCGACCCCACCCTGCGTGGGGTCGTCTCGACCGCGTCGTACGAGGCGCGGGTGTTCGGGGTCGGCTCCGGTATGCCGCTGCGCACCGCGGTCAAGAAGGCGCCGGACGCGGTCTTCCTCCCGGTCGACGGACCGCTCTACGACGAGGCCTCCGCCGGTGTCATGGCCGTGCTGCGCTCGTTCGGTCCGACCGACGGCGCGGTCGTCGAGGTGCTCGGCTGGGACGAGGCGTTCATCGGGGTCACGACCGACGACTCGGAAGCCCTCGCCCGGCGGATGCAGGCAGCGGTGCTGGACCGGACCCGGCTGCACTGCTCGATCGGCATCGGTCAGACCAAGGTGATGGCCAAGACGGCGACCGGGTTCGGCAAGCCCCGCGGCGTCTACACGATCACCGCGGACACCTGGTACGAGATCATGGGTCCGCGCCCGACCGACGCGCTCTGGGGCGTGGGGCGCAAGACCGCGGCCAAGCTCAAGGAGCTGGGCATCGAGACGGTCTCGCAGCTGGCCCTCTCCGATGCCGAGCCGCTGGTCACTCGCCTCGGCCCGACCATGGGCCCGTGGTACCGCCGGATCGCCCGCGGCGGGGACCGGTCGCCGGTGACGGCCACACCGTGGGTCGCCCGCGGCCATGGTCGCGAGACGACGTTCCAGACCAACCTGCGCGACTGGGACCTCGTCGCGCAGGAGGTCCGCACGCTCGCCGCGCGAGTTCTCGACGACGTCGTCGCCGAGGGCCGTCCGGCCATGCGCGTGGGACTGAAGGTCCGGTATGCGCCGTTCACGACGCATACCGCCTCGGCTCCGCTGCCGTCCCCGACGGTCGACCTCGCGGAGATCGAGGACGCGGCAGTCGCCCTGCTCAGCCGGTTCGACGACCGACGCTCGGTCCGGCTGCTGGGCGTCCGCCTGGAGATGGAGCCCCCCGCGGGCGGCTACCAGCGCTGACCACCCGGTTCGTGCTCTGGACCGCACCTGGAGCCGTTGGCCGGGCGTGCCCGGCTAACGGATTTCCGGCGCCATCCACCACGAACCGATGTTCAGGAGCTCGCGCCCACCGTGGCCGGAGCGCCCGGCGTCTCGAGCCGGACCGCCGCGAGCAGCATCTGGGCGACGTCGACGACCTGGACGTCCTCGCGGGCGCTCCCGTCGGCCTGGGCGGAGTTGAGCCCGTCGCTGAGCATGACCTTGCAGAAGGGGCAGCCGATCGCGATCCGGTCGGCGCCGGTGGCGACGGCCTCCTCGGTGCGGTTGGTGTTGATGCGGGTGCCGAGCTTCTCCTCCATCCACATGCGGGCGCCGCCGGCGCCGCAGCAGAACGACTTCTCCCCGGAGCGGGGCATCTCGCGCAGCTCGACACCCGGCAGCGAGCCGAGCAGCTCGCGCGGCGGCGCGTAGACGCCGTTGTGGCGGCCGAGGTAGCAGGGGTCGTGGTACGTCACCGTCGGGGCGGTCGAGGCGGCACCCTGCGACGACGCGTCGCCGGGACGCGACACCGGCACGAGCCGCTTCTCGCGGACCAGGCGGTTGAGCAGCTGGGTGTGGTGGACCACCTCGTACTGCCCGCCGACCTGCGGGTACTCGTTCTTCAGCGTGTTGAAGCAGTGCGCACAGGTGACGACGATCTTCGTCGCGCCGGCCTCGTTGAGGGTCTCGACGTTCTGCTGCGCGAGCATCTGGAACAGGAACTCGTTGCCTGCGCGTCGCGCCGGGTCGCCGGTGCAGCCCTCGCCGTCGCCGAGCACGGCGAACGACACGCCAGCCGTGTGGAGCAGCTCGGCCACGGCCCGGGTGGTCCGCTTGGCCCGGTCCTCCAGCGCGCCGGCGCAGCCGACCCAGAACAGGTAGTCGACCTCGGTCAGCGACTCGACGTCGGTCGATCGAACCGCCGACGACCGGCACGTCGAAGGCCAGGTCCTTGGCCCAGTCGAGCCGCATCCGGGGCGCCATGCCCCACGGGTTGGCGTTCTTCTCGAGGTTCTTGAACAGGCCGTTCAGCTCGGCGGGGAAGGCCGACTCGATGAGCACCTGGTACCGCCGCATGTCGACGATCTCGTCGACGTGCTCGATGTCGACCGGGCACTGCTCCACGCAGGCGCCGCAGGTCGTGCAGGACCACAGCACGTCCTCGTCGATGACCGCGTCGGGCCCGTGCGGGTTGTACGCCCCCAACGGTGAGTCCGCCGCATACCCGGTCGCGCCGACCAGCGACCCGACCTCCGCCGCCGCCTTGGACTCCGCCGAGACCTCGTCGCGGTCCTCCAGGCGTCCATCTCGACTCGCCAGCAACCACGGTGCCTTGGCGTACGCGTGGTCGCGCAGCCCCATGACCAGCAGCTTGGGGGAGAGCGGCTTGTCGGTGTTCCAGGCGGGGCACTGCGACTGGCAGCGTCCGCACTCGGTGCAGGTCGTGAAGTCGAGCAGCCCCTTCCAGGTGAAGTCCTCGACCTTGCCGACGCCGAGCGCGGCGTCCTCGTCGAGGTCCTCGATCTGCTCGAAGTCGATCGGCTGGCCGCCGACCTTGATCGGCTGCAGCGCGCCGAGCGAGGTGCGGCCGTCGGCGTGCCGCTTGGCCCAGATGTTGACGAACGCGAGGAACCGGTGCCACGCCACGCCCATCGTCGGCGTCACGCGCGATGGTGATCATCCACGCGAACGAGATGAGGATCTTCACCGCCGCGACGACGACGATCCACGTCCCGATCGACTCGGCCGACAACCCGGCGAAGAACGACCCGATCCACCCCGTCAGCGGGAAGTGCACCCACGTGTCCTGGCCGGTCCCCTCGACCCGCGCCAACGCATACTCGAGCCCGCGAAGCATCCCGATGCAGAAGGTGACCCCGAGGATGGTCAGCTCGACGTAGTAGGCCTGCCAGAACGTCGACCCGTAGAACCGCGAGCGTCGACCCTGGTCACCGTCGCTGCGGCGCGGACGCCGCAGCTGCCGGATGACCATCAGCACGACGATCCCGATGAACCCGCCGACCGCGAAGACGTCGGTGACCCACTCGTAGGGCGGCCACGCCCCGATCAGCGGCAGGGCGAACTCGGGGTCCACCAGCTGCCCGAACGCGTTGAGCAGCGTGAAGAACAGGACCCCGAACGAGACCATCGTGAACCAGTGCGCCACCGCCACGACCGGCAGCCGCGACATGCGGGTATGCCCGAGGAACTCGCGGAACAGGGTTCCCCACCGCAGCGCCGGGCGGTCGGAGCGCACCTCCGGCTGACCCAGCCGGAACGTCCGGACGAACCCGCTCACCGTCTGGGTGAAGAGCGCGACCGCCGTCAGGGTCACCGCCCCGCAGACCACCAGGGCGACGATCTGGAGCGCGGTCATGGTGTCGGAGTGTACTGGCGGGTAAGCGCTTGCTCACCGCACTGTGACACCCGCCGCAGCGGGGACATCGTCGTCCGGGACGAGGGGTCAGGGCAGCTTGTCGGCGCCCGGGCCGAACCCGGTCATGTCGGCGTGCAGCTTGCCGTCGGTGCCGCGGTGGATGGTCTCCGGCAGCTTCTCGGTCCGGCCCGGCATCGACGGCACCGAGGTGTTGCGCATCGACTGGCTCACCGACTTCATCGCGTCGCCGAGCTTCTCGGTGACGTACGGCGCGGCCTGCTGCTTCACCGCCGCGGTGGCGTCGCCGACCCGGTGTTGCACGGGGTCGGAGTTCCAAAGCCGCGTGGCCTGGCCCTTGATCTGCTCGTACCGTTTGCGACCCGCACGCGCGCCGAGGACGTACCCGACGGCTGCTCCGAGGATGAACGCTGCCTTACCCATGCGCCCAACCCTACGCGGACCCGAGGGCACCTCGCCTGTTCGGCCGTTTCGCAGGTCGCTCACCGGCGGGATGAGACGAACTTGCTCAAAGATAACGTGATCTTGGACTATGTATAACCAGACGTGAGTTCTGGCCCCGGAGCTCACCCGAGTGCAAAGGCAGGTCCCTCCGTGCCCATCTACGACGACGTGACCCAGCTGATCGGCAACACGCCGCTGGTTCGCCTCAACCGCATCACCGACGGCGCCAAGGCCACGGTCGCCGCGAAGCTCGAGTTCTACAACCCGGCGAGCTCGGTCAAGGACCGCATCGGCGTCTCGATCATCGACGCGGCCGAGGCGGCCGGCGCCCTGCAGCCCGGCGGGACGATCGTCGAGGCGACCTCGGGCAACACCGGCATCGCGCTCGCCTTCGTCGGCGCCGCCCGCGGCTACAAGGTCGTCCTCACGATGCCGGAGTCGATGTCCAAGGAGCGGCGGGCCCTGCTGCGGGCGTACGGCGCCGAGCTGGTCCTCACGGACCCGGCCCTCGGGATGAAGGGTGCCGTCGCGAAGTCCGAGGAGGTCGCCGCGGAACGCCCGGGCGCCGTCCTCGCTCGCCAGTTCGCCAACGAGGCGAACCCGGAGATCCACCGCCGCACGACCGCCGAGGAGATCTGGAAGGACACCGACGGACAGGTCGACATCGTCGTGGCCGGCATCGGCACCGGCGGCACCATCACCGGAGTCGGCCAGGTGCTCAAGGCCCGCAAGCCGGACGTGAAGATGATCGCCGTCGAGCCCGAGGAGTCCCCGATCCTCAACGGTGGGGCCCCGGGCCCGCACAAGATCCAGGGCATCGGCGCCAACTTCGTTCCCGAGATCCTCGACACCTCGATCTACGACGAGGTCATCGACGTCAACGCCGCGACCTCGGTGCAATGGGCCCGTCGGGCCGCCACGGAGGAAGGCCTGCTCGTCGGGCTCTCCTCGGGCGCTGCGCTGTCCGCCGCGGTCCAGGTCGCCCAGCGCCCCGAGAACGAGGGCAAGCTCATCGTCGTCATCATCCCGAGCTTCGGCGAGCGATACCTCTCGACGATCCTCTTCGAGGGTCTCGTCGACTGAGGACGTCGGTATGCATGTGAGTCGCCCACGGGAGAACCCGCAGGAACCCGCCCGCCCCACGGCGCTGGGGCGGCGGGTCCGGGCGCTGCGCGCCAAGGTCGTGTCGACCGCCCTGGAGGACGTCGACGCGGCGATGGCTCGCGACCCGGCGGCGCAGTCGCGGCTGGAGACGTTCCTCACCTCGCCGGGGCTGCACGCCGTCTGGTCCCACCGGCTGGCGCACCGACTGTGGGAGCGACCCGCATACCGGCTTCCGGCCCGGGTCCTCTCCAACGTGACCCGCACCCTGACCGGCGTCGAGATCCACCCCGGGGCGACCATCGGCAGGCGCTTCTTCATCGACCACGGGATGGGTGTCGTCATCGGCGAAACCGCCATCGTCGGCGACGACGTGATGCTCTACCACGACGTCACCCTCGGTGGCCGGTCGCTGGCCAAGGTGAAGCGGCACCCCACCGTGGGCGACCGGGTGACGATCGGCTCGGGTGCGCGCGTGCTCGGCGACGTCAACCTCGGTGAGGACAGCCAGATCGGCGCCAACTCCGTGGTCACCAGGGACGTTCCGGCCGGCGCCGTGGCCGTCGGGATCCCCGCGCAGATCCGGGAACCGGTACCCGGGCTCACGCCCGAGGAGCTGCTCGACGAGAGCCCCGCGATCTGGATCTGACGGGCATCATTCGGAGGGCGCTTCTCGCACTGAACTCAGATGGTTGTCGAGTTTCAGTGTCTCGCACTGATTTCCACGGCAACATCTGAGTCCGGACGCGAAGCGTGACAGAAACCGGGGCACGATCTGAGTCCGGATCCGACTCCGACCTACCGCGCGACCCGCCACGGCGAGCCGAAGCAGACGAACGGCGCGGGCATGTCGACGTCGCCGTCGAGCGCCTCGGCCAGCGCGGTGGGCGAGTCCAGCCCGGTCGACAGCAGCCGGTGGTAGCGCAGCATCGTCTCGAACGCCGTCGTGTCGTCCACGCGTGACACGGAGCTCACGACGCTGCGCGCGCCGATGCCGAGCAGCGCGGCGGTGAGTCCGAGCACCTCGCCCCCGGCTCGCGGCGTCGTGAGCCCGAGGTCGCAGGCCGACAGGACGATATGCCCGGCGACCGGCTCGTCGGGCGGGATGTCGTAGGCGTAGAGCGGCCCGTCGGCCATCCGGATGCTCGAGAACAGCGGGTTGTCCTGGTTGTGCTGCCCGTGGGCGGCGATGTGGACGAGGTCGCTGGTCACGAAGGCCTTGGCCAGCCCCGCCGCGCCGGCGTGCTCGCTGTCGGCCCACACCCCACCGGCCCACGTCGAGGCCACGCCCTCGACCTCGGAGCCGGACAGCAGGAGTCCGGGACCCGCCATCGCGCTCACCCGGGGCGACACGACCGGGTCGCTGCGCCCGCGCAGCCAGCTCGTCCCCGACAGGGCCACGGTCGTCGGACGTCCGACGCGGCGCGGCAGCAGCGACCACGGCGCCGTGGCCAGGGTGCGTGACGGCACCACGAGCAGCCCGTTCGAGCCGAGGAGGACGTCGGGCAGCAGCAGCCGGTCCAGCTTGTCCAAGTCGCGGGCGAGTGAGGCGGACACGGCCACGCGGAGGGGTTCGGGCAGCAGCCGGCCGGCGAGCGCGTCGAGGTCGGCGCGGACCCGAGCCATGACGGAGGCGACCTCCGACCACGGCCCCAGCGTGATGACGCGCGCGCGACCCCCGGTCAGGGTCACGGCGCCCAGCCGGTGGTCGATGACGAAGTAGGCGACGGCGTCGGTGTCGAGCTCGGCGAGCGCCGGCCGCAGCTCGGACAACGACGCATACCGCTCCGGACGCCCCTCGCCCTGCAACCGCCACTCCCGCTCGCGGACCTGGCGCTCGATCGCTCGCTGCTGGCGGCGCAGGTGCTCGGTCACGGTTCCCGAGGTGGTCCGCAGGTCCTCGGTGACGATGCGCAGCTTCGACACGAGGTCGGCGAGCTCGGGGTCGCGCGGGGGCGTGACCGCGGTTCGGCGGTGCGACATCGCGCGCCAGCGCTCGAGCGAGTCGAAGACGACCCGCGGGGTATGCGACTCCAGCGCGATCCGCAGGTCGAGCTCCGCCAGCCGCCCGCCGTGCACGGCCATAGCCGTCCGCAGGTCGAGGCTGTGGTGTCGCGCCTGCTGGTCGGCCAGTGTCCGGAGGCCGCTGCGCAGCTCGCGCTGCGCAGTCGCGGGGTCGCCGGCGGCGCGCGCGACCCCGGCGCGGACCAGGTGCTGGTGCAGGCGGCCGCTCAGGGAGTCCGACCGCGACCGACGCTGCACCGACTGCAGCAGCGCGACGGCGTCGTCGACGTTGCCGAGGGCCAGCTGGGCCTCCGCGGCGATGATGGCGATCTCCCGGTCAGAACCGGGATCGACGGGCGTGTGGGCGGCGCCCCGGATCTCGCGCGCCACCCGGGCCGGGCCGCCCTTCGAGCCGAGGTACGCCTGCCAGCGCGTCACGTCGGCGCGCGCCTGCCAGCCGGGACTCTGCCGGCGGCGGAAGTCGCGCCGCGCCCGTCCCGAGTGGGTGCGGGCGAGCAGCGGGTTGCCCTGCAGCAGCGCCACCTCGGCCCGGGCCAGCTCCGCCTCGGCGCGGTCCTGGTTGGCGCGTCGCCGGCGCGACATGGTGCTGGCGTCGGAGAGCGCCTCCTCGGCCTCGTCGAGGAGTCCCGCCTCGATGAGCACCCGGGCCCGGTCGAGCAGTCCGGCCCGCGCCACGTCCGCGTCGAGGCCGTGCGCGCGCGCCAGGGTGTCCAGGGCCAGCGGCAGGTTTCCGGCGAGGTACTCCGCATACCCGAGGTTGTGCATCGCCTTGGACTCCACCCGGGTGAGCCCGATCTGGCCGGCCAGCTGGGCCGAGGTGCGCAGGTCGTCGCGGGCGGAGCCGAGGTCGCGTCGGTAGAGGTAGGCGCTGCCCCGGTTGAGGAACAACGACGGCTGCTCGGTGGGCGCGACCTCGCCGACGAGGGCGATGGCCTGGTCGAACTCGGGCAGCGACGCCTCGATGTCGCCGTTGCGCAGCAGCAGACAGCCGCGCAGGTCGTGGACCAGGGCGATCGCGTCGAGGCTCCCGCTCTCCGCGGCCGCGGTCGAGGCCGCCTCGATGACCGGCGCGCTGCGCGCATACCCGTGGATCTCGATGTCGGCGAACGCCTGCGTGATGAGCAGCCGCGCCCTCAGGTATCTCGCCCGGGGCAACGACGCCTCGGTGGCCGCCACGTGGTCGAGCATGGCGAGGGCGCGCGCGACGATGGCCGCGCCCCGGGCCGGGCGTCCGCTGTTGTTGGCGTCACGGGCGGCAGTGCGTAGCTCCTCGACCTGCTCCAACGAGCGCGCGGCTGCCGTGGTGAACCTCCGCCCCTCGTCGGCTCAGATCTCGATCGCGGGCGTGATCACCGCGTGACCGCCCTCGCCTCCCTCATTCTGCCGCAAGACCAGCTGGGCAAATCCGTGGTCGACCTGCTCGAAGACGAACCGGCCGTCCTCGTCTGCGACGACGTGTCGCGTCTCGTCGCCGATCCGCAGCTCGACGTCGAGGAACGCGCCGGGCGAGGCCCACCCGTCGATGCGGACGGCGTTCGTCGGCAGCGGGGTGATCGTCACCATCGTCGTCAGCGTCTCGCTCGTGAAGGTCACGGTCTGCGCCTTGAGGACGTCCTCGGACCGCGCCGCTGCGAGCCCCGGGACGGACTCGCGCTGCAACCGGGCGACCTCGGCCTCGAGGTCGTCGAGGGTGATGGCGAACTTCACGCGGTCGAGCAGGCTCGGGGGGACCGGGTCGCCGGCCTCGTAGATACGGCGCAGCGTCGCGAGGGCGTGGCCGTCGGCGTCGTCGATCGGCGCGGACTCGAGGGCCTCGAGCGGTCCGGGGCCGGTCTGGTCGTCGGTCATGAGATCCCCCAGTGCGGGTCGGCGTCGAGCAGTAGACGGAGCTTGGCCAGGCAGCGACCCCGGGTGGGACCGATGCTTCCCACGGGCATACCCAGGGCTTGGGCGACCGACGCGTAGTCGGGTCGGTCGGAGAAGGCGACGACACGGAGCAGGCTGCGGCAGCGTTCCGAGAGCGTCTCGATGTGCCGCCAGAGGACGCGTCCCTCGGCGGACGCGAGCGCCGCGCTCTCGGGGCCGTCGATCGTCCCGTCGGGCACCACGTCGACCTCGTCGGTCTCGGGGAGCGGCTGCGCCCGGCGAGCGTCCTTGACGACCCGCCAGCTCTCCCGCTTCGCGGTGACGATGAGCCAGGCGAGCACGGCCCGGGGATCCTGGATCGCGTCGGCATGGTGGACCAGCCGTAGCCACGTCGTCTGGACGACGTCCTCGGCCTGGTCGTAGCCGACCCGTTGGGCGCGCACGGTATGCCAGAGCAGCGGGGTGACGAGGTCGACGAGCTCGCTGAGCCGTTGCCGGTCGCCCCCCTGGTAACCCGCGAACGCGGCGCCGGCGCGGTGCGCCAGCGTCTCGACCGGGGTGTCGGAACTACTCATGATCGGGGTCGCCTCCAACCGAGCTCACGGGTGATGGCCGCCCAGCCGCGCGTCACTGCGCTGCGGGCGTCGGTGGTGTCGAGCGTGCCGCCCTTCAGCGTCCGTCCGGCCAGCTGGGCCGCCAGCACGGGTGCGGCGAAGGAGGTCCCGCTCCACAGACCGAAGCCTCCCATGAAGTCGTCCGGGTCGATGTCCTCACCGAAGGCCCTGCGCCGCCGCGGTTCGAGCGCGCCCCCCTTGCCGGGGTCCAGGATCCGACCACCCACACGCCCCAGGACCGACGCAGGAATGGGGCTACGGCCCTGGCTCGGCGGGTTCGCCGGTCGCGCTGCCGGTCCGTCCTGACGAGTGGCCATGTCGAGTTCTCCTGGATGGGTGGACGAGCGACCGAGTGGGGTGGATCGACGGTGGTCACACGTCTCGATGTCGCCTGCATGGAGCCGCATCGCTCCGGACTGATACGTGACGGGGGTCACATCCGCGCCGGCCGGGATGAGATGTATCTGCGAGCGCGGTACGCACTCCTTCCGGGTGTCCGCTCGGATCGGGGCCCGACGGACGCCCTGCGTCGCAGGGGGCGACTCATTGCAGGGGCACGAGGCCGGCGGGCCGACAACCGACCACCTTCTCGAAGGTGCGGGCCCGCCGGTCTCTTCTGTAGAACGGTGTCATGACGGACGATCCGGCCCCGCCGCGTCCCTGGTTCCGCGCCGTGGCCGTGGCCGAGGATCTCGGCGAGCGCCTCTCCGTCGCCTGGGTGGTCGACACCGACGAGGCCCACGACCTCGTCCCCGACGCGAGCGTCGACGTCGTCTGGCTCCCGGACGGCAGTGTCCGCGTCTGTGGGCCGGAGGTCGAGGGCTGGACGTTCCAGCCGCTCGACGGCCTCGAGCGGCTCGAGGCGGTCGGCGTCCGGTTCCGCCCCGGGCACGCGGCACCGGTCCTCGGCACGGCCATGGACGAGATCCGGGACCAGCAGGTGCTGGTCGAAGACCTGCTCGGCGCTGACGGCCGCCGCCTGGTCGAGGAGCTGGGCGACCTGCCCGACGGCACGCCACCCGAACGCCGGGTGGCGGTCGTCCAGGAGCACATCCGGCGCTGGGTCGCCGCCGGCGACGGTACCGACCCGGTCGCCGACCACGTGGCCACGACGCTGGCCGAGGACCCGGCCCGTCGGGTCGACGGGCTGCGGCGTGAGCTCGACCTCAGCGAGCGACAGCTGCTGCGCCGCTGCACGGTCGCCTTCGGCTACGGCCCGGCGACGCTGCGGCGCATCCTTCGGCTGCAGCGGTTCCTCGCGCTCGCCGGCGACGCGCGGCCGGACCGCGGCCTCGCGGACCTCGCGCAGGAGGCGGGGTATGCGGACCAGCAGCACCTCGCGCGGGACGCCAAGGCGATCGCCCGGGGCACGCCGTCGCAGCTGGTTGCCGACCGCACCCAAACTTGAGCTCTACGTAGGGGCTAGGTAGAGTTAGACCATGCCCTCGGCGCCGCGGATGACGATGCCCACCCAGCTCGTCCTCCGCGCGCTGCTGGCCGACCCCGCGGCCGAGCTCTACGGCAGCGAGATCGGCGAGGCGGCCGGGCTGATGAGCGGCACCGTGCACCCGATCCTCGCCCGGCTGGAAGGTCTCGGCTGGGTGGAGTCCCGGTGGGAGGACGTCGACCCGACGGTCGCCGGTCGCCCTGCACGCCGCTACTACCGGATCACGGGCGCAGGGGCGGAGCAGGCTCGCACCGAGCTGGCTCGCGTCCGCCGGCCCCAGCCCGGCCGTCTCGCCCCTCGTCCACTGCCGGGTGAGTCATGACCACGGGCGTTACCGGCCCGTCCGGCGCATACCCGGTCAGCGGCACGGCCCGAGCCCTGGTCCGCGTGAGCACCGTCGTGCTCCCGACGGGTGAGGTGCGCGAGCGGTACCGGCTCGAACACGTCGGCGAGCTCAGCGCGCTCGCCGGTAACCATCAGGTCCGCTACGCCATGGGCGCGCTCACGACCGCGTGGGCCCTGCGCCAGGCCGTCGTCGAGGAGAGAGACATGACCGTCACGACCACGAGACCACGTAAGCCGCTGCTCTGCCGGCTCAACCTGCACCACCACTGGGTCGCCGAGCGCTCGCCGGACGGCGAGTGGTACCGCCGCTGTTCGAAGTGCGGCAAGGACGACCCGGGAAGCTTCAATGAGCGGGATGTGGACGGCATCGGTCCGGGGTTGGCTGGTTGGTGATCGGTGTCCGATCCGTCCACGCCGAGTCACCGTGCACGGTGGAGGATGGAGCGCATGACTGGACTCATCGCCACCGCCAGCACCGTCGTCGACGCCGACAAGCCGACCGTCTGGAGGGCCGTCACGGACCCGGCCGAGGTCAAGCAATGGTTCTTCGGCACCGACCTGGAGACCGACTGGAAACCGGGCAGCCCCATCACGTGGAGCGGCGAGTACGAGGGAACGGCTTACCAGGACAAGGGAACCGTCGTCGCCGTCGACGAGCCGAACCGGTTCGAGGTCACGCACTTCAGCCCGCTCACCGGCAAGGAGGACGTCCCGGAGAACTACCACACGCTGGTCTACGCGCTCGACGGCGACGAGGACGGCACCAAGGTCACCATCACCCAGGACAACAACGGTGACCAGGCGGAGGCCGACCGCAACGCCGAGACGTGGGGCCAGATGCTCGAGGGCCTGAAGAAGCACCTGGCCGGCGGCTGAGCCCCGGCGGATCGTGCGAGACTTCCGGTCAGCCGGGAGGGCTCGCATAGTGGCCTAGTGCGGCGGTCTTGAAAACCGCTATGGGTAACTCCCATCGTGGGTTCGAATCCCACGCCCTCCGCATGGGTCGTCTGGTCTACAGCGTCATCTGCTCGCTCGACGGGTACGTCAACGACGCCGAGGGCGACTTCTCGTGGGCCCAGCCGGACGAGGAGGTCCACGCCTACGTCAACGACCTGATGCGCCCGATCGGGACGCATCTCTACGGCCGCCGGCTCTACGAGGTGATGACCGCCTGGCAGACGCTCGGCACGTCCCCTGACGAGTCGGCGGTGACGCGCGACTTCGGCGAGCTCTGGCGGGGCGCCGACAAGGTCGTCTACTCCACGACGCTGACCGACGTTGGTACGCCTCGGACCCGGCTGGAGCGCTCGTTCGACCGCGAGTCCGTGCGCGCCCTCGTCGCCGAAACCGACCGCGACGTCCTGGTCGGCGGTCCGGGGCTGGCCGCGGACGCGCTGCGCGCCGGGCTGGTCGACGAGATCGGCGTCGTCGTGGCGCCGGCGATCGTGGGCGGAGGCACGCGGTACCTGCCGGACGGCCTTCGCCTCGACCTTGATCTACTCGACCACCGCCGGTTTGCCAGCGGGTTCGTCGCCCAGCGCTACACCGTCCGTCGGTGACCGGCCCGATCGGGGAGGTGAGCCTGTCCCAGCCGGCCCGGCTCGTGCTGCGCGGCCGGGTGTTCGACGCGGGACACCCCGCGGTCATGGCCATCGTCAACCGCACCGACGACTCGTTCTTCGCCGGCAACCGGCACGTCGACCTCGACTCCGCGATGCGGGCGCTCGACGCTGCGGTCGCCGACGGGGCGGACATCGTCGACGTCGGCGGGGTCCGCGCCGGGCAGGAGGGCGCCCCGGTCTCGACCGCCGAGGAGGTCGACCGAGTGGTGCCGTTCCTCGAACAGGCCCGAGCCGCATACCCCGACCTGGTCCTGAGTCTCGACACCTGGCGCGCCGACGTCGCGCGCGCAGCGTCGGCCACCGGCGTCGACCTCGTCAACGACACCTGGGCCGGTCACGACCCCGAGCTGGTTGGCGTCGCCGCCGAGCTGGGAGCCGGTGTCGTCGTGTCGCATACCGGCGGCCTCCCGCCGCGCACGGACCCCGTCGACGTCACCTACGGACCCGACCCGCTCGACGTCGTGCGCGACGTCGTCGCGACGCTGGCACGCGGCGCCGCCGTGGCGCGTGCCGCCGGGGTGCCGGCCGAGCGGATCCTCGTCGACCCGACCCTTGACTTCGGCAAGACCACGGCCCACTCGTTGCGGGTACTTCGGCACACGGCGGACGTTGTCGCGCTCGGATTTCCGGTGCTACAAGCGTTGTCCCGCAAGGATTTCGTCGGCGAGAGCCTGGACTTGCCGGCCGACGAACGGCTCGAGGGGAGCCTCGCCGCGACCGCGGTGGCGGGCTGGCTGGGAGCCACGGTGTTCCGCGCGCACGACGTGCGCGCGACCCGTCGAGTGGTCGACATGGTGGCGACGATCCGTGGCGACCGGGCACCGCGTCGGGCCGTCCGTGGCGAGCCGCGAAAGCCCTGAAAAGTGGCGCATTCTGAACCGCCACACGCGCATCGTCTCTGCTAGGTTTGCGCCGGTTGCAGTTGCAAGTTCCTCGCTCGTCGAAGAAGTCGGCCCGCTGCAGAGATGTGGCGGGTCTTGCTTGTCCGGAGAGCCGGAGCGCGTTCCACCAGGGCACGACGGCAGCCGGACGTGAGCGAAGTGCGCACGTCCTTGGCCAGACAGAAAGAAGTAGTTACCCCATGGCTCAGGGCACCGTTAAGTGGTTCAACGCTGAGAAGGGTTTCGGATTCATTGCACAGGACGGCGGCGGTCCCGACGTCTTCGTGCACTACTCCGCGATCCAGTCGAACGGCTACCGCTCCCTCGACGAGGCGCAGCGAGTGGAGTTCGAAGTCACCCAGGGACCCAAGGGTCCTCAGGCTGACGCCGTTCGTCCTCTCTGAACCTTCGCGGCGGGCCGAACCGCCCCCGCAGCGACGAGCCCCCGGACCCTGTGTCCGGGGGCTCGTTCGTGTCCGTGCGGTATGCGGCTCGCTCGTCGCGCGGGTCAGCAGGCGTTGCGGACGTCCACCACTCCGCCCGCGACGGTCGGCGTCGTCGTCGTGCTTGACGTCGTGCTCTTCGTCGTCTTCGGCGTCGTCTTGGTCGCGCTGGGCGGCTGTGGTCGTGGACGGGGCCGGTGCCGCCGGCGTGGTCGCCTCCGGCGGCTTGATCGCGGCCTCGACCATCTGGCGCATCTTGGGGTAGTTCGGGTTCGCCGGACTGATGTTGTCCGAGGTGAACGTCAGCGACGTGATCGAGGCCCGCTGGATCCGCTGGACCAGGTCCACCCACGCGGGCAGCTGCGCCACGGGGATGTCCGTGGCGATGTTCTCCTTGGCCACCTGGGCGAGCTGCGGATACTGCGACAGCATGCTGACCGGGTTCACCTGGTCGAGGAGCGCGCCGATGAGGCAGCGCTGGCGGCGCATCCGGGAGAAGTCGTCGGACAGCAGACGCGAGCGCGCGAACCACAGGGCCTGGTAGCCGGTGAGCGTCTGCCGACCCGGCTCGATCCAGCCCTCAATGCCGGCGACCCCGCCGCTGCTCGTGTGGTATCCCTCGATCGGCAGCCGCTCGGGGACGTTGACCGTGACGCCGCCCATGGCGTCGACGAGGCTCTGGAACCCGGCCAGGTCGATCACCGTGGAGTAGTCCACGTGCAGCCCGGTGATCTCGCCGATGACGTCGCGGATCGTCGTCAGGCCGGGGTTCGGGTCGTTCTTGAACAGCGCCTTGTTGTCCTCGGCGACCGACCAGACGGCGTTGATGAGGCACTCGTTGCCCGGTGCCACGCCAGGGCAGTAGTACCCGCTCGGGAAGAGCTTGTGCAGCGGGTTGCTGGTCGGGAAGGGTGCCCGCTCCAGGCTGCGCGGGATGCTGATGAGGACCGCGTTGCCGGTCTGCGGGTCGATGCTCACCTCGACCATCGAGTCGGTGCGCGTGCCCTCGCGGTCGTTGCCGGCGTCGGAACCGAGCAGCAGCAGGTTGACGCGGTCGACGTCCGCCCACGGGTCCTGGGCCTGGGTCTGGGGGGTCGCGGTCTGCTGCGACGACGGGGTGAGGCCGCCGACCGACGGACCGGTGAACACCGTGCTGACCACGTCGCGCTGGATGAGGGAGTAGCGCACGACCTGGAACGACGGGATCGCGACGATCAGGCACACGAGCGCCGTGAAGATCCGCAGACCCCAGGGGTTGCTGCCCTCGATGCGGTCGGGTGCGGTGCCGCGGTGGGTGAGGATGATCGAGAAGATCCAGACCAGGGCGCCGACGACGGTGAGCCCGGCGATGGCCAGGAGCGCGTCGGGTCGGACGGCGACGTTCAGGGCCGCGGAGACCGCGCCCTTCGCGAGGACGAAGAGCGACACGACAACGACGATCGCCGCCAGGACGATGAGCATGATCCAGCCCAGCCGGCGGTACCGCGTCCCGAGGAGCCCGGCGCCGGGAATGAGCGCCAGCGACGTGTGGACGAGCGACCGGCGGGTCTGTCGACGTACGTGCCGGCGGCGACGCGTCCGCGCTCCAACCGGGCGGACGTCGGTCTGATCCGCCATGCCCACCTTCCCGCTGGCATTTGGTGTCTCTCGGCGGGCGAGCATACCTGCCGGATCTTGGACCCCCGGTGAGGTACGGCCCGGCGCGCGGAAAGGTTCCGCTCACCAGTGTGCGGCGGGTCACCCGAGCGCGCGGCCCGTTTGGGGCAAGTCTCTCGCCCCCGGTACCCTGTGCTGGCTCACGGCTGGTCGTTCCGGCGGGCCGAGCTGGAGGCGTCGCATAGTGGCCTAGTGCGCCCGCCTGCTAAGCGGGTTGGGGTTAACACCCCTCGCGGGTTCAAATCCCGCCGCCTCCGCGCTCCGAGCGCGAACGCCCGAGGACCCCAGGTCAACGCCTGGGGTCCTCGCGCGTACCGCTGGTCAGGTCCGGGTCCGGAAGATCCACGAGCGCATCGCGGTGAACCGGGCCACCGTGGACACGGCGTTGGCGACGCCGACGACCGCGACGGTCGTCAGCGTCGACGCCTGCGGCCACGCGACCGCCAGCAGCTCGAGCGCCGCGCTGCTGCACACCCACGTGATGGCGAACACGACCAGCGCCTGCAGGTGCTGGCGGGCCATCTGGTTCGTGCCACGCACCTGGAAGGTCCACGCCCGGTTGGCCGCCGTGTTGACGACGGTGGAGACGACCAGGCCGACCAGGTTGGCCACCTGCGCGCCGACGCCGCCGGTGAGGAGGGCCAGCAGCCCGAGGTGGAGGACGGTGCTGCCGGCCCCGATCACCGCGAACCGGGCGACCTGACCGCGCCAGCCGTGGTGGGCGAGGGCGGCGCTGGGCGACTCCACCGACGGCGTCAGGGTCGTGGCGGCCACGTCACACCGTTCCGGTGCTCGTGCCCGTGCCTGTGCCCGACGACCCGGAGGCCGGCTGGGTCAGGTCGTAGAACGTCGTCCCGCCGATCGTGACGGTCGCGAAGTTCTGCTGGACCCACGTCGAGATCTGCGACGAGGCGGTGCTGCCGCCGTTCTGCTGGCCGCCGAAGCCGCCGCCGGCGAGGAAGTAGTGGACCTTCCCGGCCTGCACGTACTCCTGGAACTGGGCCAGCGTGGGCGACGGGTCGCTGCCGTTGAAGCCGCCGATGGCCATGACCGGCAGCTGCGTGCCGATCTGCAGGCCGGCCGCGTTCTGGGAGCCGATGGCCGCCGCGACCCAGGTGTACCGGTCGGCGTCGGCCGACAGCGCCGAGACGACCGCGGTGCTCGGGGTCGCCGCGTTGAGCAGGCCGCCCATGCCGCCCGCGCCGCCGCGGCCGCCGGTTGCGGTGCCGCCGCCCTGCGTCGTGCCGCCGGGAGCCTGAGTGGTGCCGCCGGGAGCCTGCCCGCCGCGCATACCGCCGCCCGGACCTCCGGTGGCCCCGGCCACGGTCGGGCCGGCGTCGACGATCGAGCCGGAGTGGCCGGTCGACACGGTCTGGACCGAGTAGGCCGCCGGTCCGAGCAGCGCCGCGAAGAGCGCGGCGCCGACGACGACCGGGACCGCACGCCGGTGGATCCGCGTCACCACGAGGAAGCCGAGAGCCGCGGCGAGGCCGACCGCGAGGACGACGATGCGCAGCCAGGAGTTCCACTCGACCGAACGCGACAGGAGGACGAAGCCCCAGACCGCGGTCGCCGCGCTCGCCATGGCCAGGGTGATCGCGCCTGCCGCTCGGTCCCGGCGCTGCCACGCCTCGGCGGCGCCCATCCCGACGAGGGCGGCGACGGCCGGGGCGAGCGCCACCGTGTAGTACGCGTGGAAGATGCCCGCCATGAGCGAGAAGGTCAGGCCGGTGACGAGGAGCCAGGCGCCCCAGACGAGGTATGCGGCGCGCCGGGTGTCCGTGCGCGGCCGGCGCCCGCGGAGGCAGAGGCCCGCCGCGAGCAGGATCAGGGCGGCCGGGATGAGCCAGGAGATCTGGCCGCCGATCTCGGCGTTGAACATCCGGCCGAGCCCGGTCGAGCCCCAGTTGCCGCCACCGCCACCGACGGAGCCGGTCTCGTCGCCGGTGATCCGGCCCAGGCCGTTGTAGCCGAAGGTCAGCTCGAGGAACGAGTTGGTCTGCGAGCCGCCGATGTAGGGCCGCATGCTCGCCGGCAGCAGCTCGACGACGGCCACCCACCAGCCGGCCGAGACCACGATGGCGAGACCACCGAGGATCACGTGCCAGATCCGCTTCGGCAGTGTGGTCCTGGCGGCGACGAGGTACGCCAGCGCGAAGCCCGGCACGACGAGGAACGCCTGCAGGGTCTTGGTGAGGAACGCCAGGCCGATGAAGACCCCGACGACCATGAACCACGTCGGCGAGGTCTTCTCGATGGACTTCATGGTCGCCCAGGCGGCCAGCACCATGAGGAAGGTCAGCAGCGCGTCCGGGTTGTTGAACCGGAACATCAGGACCGCCACCGGGGTCAGCGCGAGGACGGCGCCGGCGATGAGACCGGCCTGGACGCCGAAGCTCTTCCTCACCGTCGCGTAGAGGACGCCGACGCCCGCCACGCCCATGACCACCTGCGGGAGGAGGATCGAGAACGAGCTGAGCCCGAACACCTTCACCGAGAGCGCCATGATCCACAGCGACGCCGGCGGCTTGTCGACGGTGATCGAGTTCGCGGCGTCGGAGGAGCCGAAGAAGAGGGCCTCCCAGTTCGCCGACCCGGCCTGCACGGCGGCGGAGTAGAACGAGTTCGCCCAGCCGTTGGCGGTGAGGTTGTAGAGGTAGAACACGGCCGTCGCGACGAGCAGGCCGATCAGGGCGGGACGGGCCCACGCCGGGTCCGCCGGCGACCCCCGCCAGAGGCGCTGCGCGCGGCCGGCGCCGCGGGGAGGCGCGGCAGGAGCGGCGGCGGCGGGCGCCTCCAGCATGGAACGGGTGAGGGTCGTCGAGTTCACGTCGACGACGATCCCGAGCGCGACTATGCGGTTCCTGTGACGCTGCCAGCACCTCGCGATGAGGCGGTGGTCGCGTCGGGAAGGTCGCGCTGGTACTCCGTGGAACGCCCCATGAGGCGGTAGCCGAGCCGCTCGTTCACGGCGATCATGTGGGCGTTCGAAGCGGCGTTCTGGGTGGAGATGGTCCGCAGCCCCGGCTCGACGTCGCGCAGCCACCGCATCATGTCGGCCTTGAGCAGCAGGCCGAGGCGATGACCACGATGCGCGCGAACGACCGTCGTGTCGTGCTGGTCGCCGAGGTGCGGTCGGTCGGCCTCGACGGCGACGACGGTATGCCCGGCGACCGCGCCGGTCTCCCGGTGCCGCGCGAGGACCCGGTAGAGCCGGTGCCCGCTCAGCAGCTGACCCTGCTCGTACTTCCGGATCCGATCGGCATCGAAGATCTCGTCGTCGACGTCCAGGTCGTCCAGCGGCGCGTCGTTGATGGCGGACACCGCGTCGACGTACGCCTCCATCAGATCCTCGGGCAGAGGTCCGGCGAGACGGACGAGCTCGTACTCACGGGCGTGGGGCGCGGCCTCGTCGTACGCCTCCTGGACCGCGTCCGCGGACACCTCGCCGAGGTCCACCCGCCGGCTCATGCCCACCGAGGCCACCGCATACCCGTGGGCCTCGGCGAACCGCCGTCCCGCGTCGGACTCGGGTCCGCCGCTGAAGAACCGCGTGCGGCCGGCCTCCATCGCGACCCGCTCGAGGTGGTCGAGGAACGCGGAGCCGATGCCCTTCTCCCGGTGGCCGGGGAGGACTCGGACCTCGACCAGCGCAGCGTGCAGGTTGTCACGCGTGGGGAGGACCGCCGAGCCGGCGGCGACGAGAGTACCGCCGGCGTCGCGGCCCAGGAAGAACCGGTCGGGGTCGCCGTCCCAGCCGTGCGTGGCCAGGACCTGGACCACAGCCGCGGGGTACCCGGGGTGCCACGGCCGGTCGACCGCGTCGGCGGTGGCGAACACGTCCACCACCCGCTGGGCATCGGACGGGTCGTCGACGTCCAGGGGGTCGATGTGCACGGTCTCCATGCCGACCAGGGTGGCGGGTCCCGACATTCCTCGGCCAGCGCTTTTATCCGATGGTCGCCGCGGGGCTCCCGGTCGTACCCTGGACGCGATGACAACCTCGTCCTGACGACGTGCTCCTCCCGGAGGCCTGGATCTGGCGCGCCCTCGTGGCGGCCCGGCCCGCGGCACGGAGCGCGTGACGCCCGTCCGCTGACCCGTCTGGACCCCGTCAGGAGCACCCATGCTCACTCGCCTGCTCTGGCAGCCGTGGCGACCCGCCCGGCCCCAGCCCGTCTACTACCTGCTCGGCGGCGGGGTGTCGTTCCTGCTCACGCTGGCCTTCACCCTCAACCAGGTCTACTACGTCACCGCTGTCGGTCTCAGCCCGCTGCAGATGGTGCTCGTCGGGACCGTCCTCGAGGCCACCTGCTTCCTGTTCGAGATCCCGACGGGCATCGTCGCGGACCTCTACAGCCGGCGGCTCTCGATCGTCATCGGCGTGACCCTGCTGGGAGCGGGGATGCTGCTCCAGGGGCTCGTCCCGACCTTCGTCGCGGTCCTCCTCGCCCAGGTCGTGTGGGGTACGGGGTCGACGTTCCTGTCCGGCGCCGACGAGGCGTGGCTGGCCGAGGAGATCGGGGAGGGCGCCGTCGCCTCCGTGTTCACCCGGGAGACCCAGATCAGCCTTGCGCTCGCCTTCGCCGCGCCACTGGCTGCGGGCGGGCTGGGGCTGTTGGGCCTGGGCATCCCCATCGCTGCCTCCGGCGTGGGACTGCTGGTCCTGGCCGCCGTGCTGCTGCTCGTCATGCCCGAGCAGCACTTCCACCGGACTCCGGCGGCCGAGCGGGAGAGCCTGAAACACCTGGTGCGACAAGCCAGGGAGGGTATGCGGGTCGCGCGCCACCGTCCGGTGGTCCGGACGATCGCCCTGGTGAGTCTGGTCGTGGGGCTGGCCAGCGAGGCCTTCGACCGGCTGTGGACCGTGCGCGTGCTGGAGTCGTTCTCGCTGCCGGACGTGGCCGGGCTCGACGGCGAGGTGGTGTGGTTCACCGCCATTGCGCTCGCCGGGACGCTCGTGTCGCTGGTCGTGTCACTGGTCGTCAACCGGGCGGCGCCACGGCTGGTCGGTGCCGAGCACCCGACCTGGCTGCTGGCCTCGCTGGTCGGCCTCCAGGTCGTCTTCGTCCTTGCGGTGGCCCTCGGCGGCAGCCTCTGGCTGGTCCTCGCCGCCCTCTGGGGGCGCGGCGCGGCGGGCGCGCTGGCGGCACCGATCCGCTCGGCCTGGCTGAACCGGAACCTCTCGTCCGGCACCCGCGCGACCGTCATCTCGATGACGTCGCAGCTCGACGCCGTCGGTCAGGTCGTCGGCGGCCCACCGCTCGGTGCCCTCGCCAACCGCACCTCCACGTCCACGGCGCTCGTCGCGAGCGCCGTGGTGCTCACCCCGGCGGTCCTGCTGTATGCGCGGCTGCGGCCGGAGCGACCCGGCCCCTCAGGCCGGAAGAAGGACGGTGAACGTGGTGTCGCCGGGCCGGCTGTCGAGGGAGACGGACCCTCCGTGGGCCTCGGCGACGGCCGCGACGATGGACAGGCCGAGTCCGGTGCTCCCCGCGGCCCGGTTGCGTGAGGTGTCGCCGCGGGCGAACCGCTGGAAGACGTCGGGCTGGAGCTCCAGCGGGACGCCGGGTCCGTTGTCCCGGACGGTGAGCCGGACATGGTCGTCCTCGCGGACGATGCTGGTGCGCACGACCGTGCCGGGCGCGGTATGCGTGCGGGCGTTGCCGAGCAGGTTGGCGACGATCTGGTGCAGCCGGGCGGGGTCGCCCGGCAGCTCCACCGGCTCGTCGGGCAGGTCGAGCTGCCAGACGTGGTCGGGGGAGGCGGCGTGCGCGTCGCTGACGGCGTTGACGACCATCTCGGTCAGGTCGACCGTCTCGTGGTCCAGCGGCCGCCCCGCGTCCAGGCGGGCCAGCAGGAGGAGGTCGTCGACGAGCGCCGTCATCCGGATGGCCTCGGACTCGACCCGGCCGATCGCGTGGGTGACTCCCTCGGGGACCGGCTCCTGCTCACGCCGCGTCAGCTCCGCATACCCGCGGATCGAGGCGAGTGGGGTCCGCAGCTCGTGGCTCGCGTCCGCGACGAACTGGCGTACTCGCTCCTCGCTCTTCTGCCGCTGGTTGAGGGCGTGGTCGATGTGGTCGAGCATCTCGTTGAAGGCGGCGCCCACCTGACCGACCTCGGTGCGAGTGTCGGTGTCCTGCAACGGAACTCGCTCGACGATGTCGACCTTGCCCTCGGAGAGCGGGAGGTGTGCGACGCGGGTCGCGGTCGCGGCGACGCGGTCGAGCGGGCGCAGGTTGCGCCGCACCAGCCACGTCCCGCCGATGCCGACGGCGACGAGGCCGAGGAGGACTCCGCCGGCAACCGCGAGCCCCGTGTTGACGATGGTCGCGTTCTGCTTGGCCAGGGGGAGTCCGACGACGACGACCGCCGGGTACGACGGGCCGCCGGGAGACGAGATCATGCCTTGCTGGGCCATGACCCGGTAGGGCCCGAGGTCCGCCAGCTGGATGCTCGTGGGGTTGGGGCCGAGGCCGGCGGCGGACAGGGTCTCGAGCACGTCGTCGCTGAGCTTCTCCGTCCCGCTGCCCGGCTCTCGGCCCTGCGCGTACCCCTGGGAGATGAACGACCCGTCGGTGCTGAGGGCCGCGGTGAGCCCCTGGTCGCCCGGACCGCCGCGCCCGGCGGTCGGGATGCCGAAGCCTCGGATCCGGCTGATCGAGCCCATCAGCGACTGGTCCGTCTGGCTGGTCAGGACCTGACGCAGGAACAGGACGGTCGCGGCACCGGTGACGACGCTGACGACGGTGAAGAGGATGAGCATCGACGCGACGAGCTTGCTCCGCAACGTCCACGAGCCGGGCGAGGCCCAGCGCCGGCGGGGTCGCGGAGTGGGAGCGACGGTGCCGTCAGGGTCGTGGCCGAGCTCTATCGTGGGCGCAGCCTCGAGCCGCTCAGCCGGCGGGCTTGAGGACATAGCCCACGCCTCGCATGGTGTGGATCATCGGCTCGCGGCCGGCGTCGATCTTCTTGCGGAGGTAGGAGATGTAGAGCTCGACGACGTTGGCCTGTCCGCCGAAGTCGTAGTTCCACACCCGGTCGAGGATCTGCGCCTTGGACAGCACCCGCTTGGGGTTGCGCATCAGATAGCGCAGCAGCTCGAACTCGGTGGCGGTCAGCTGGACCATAGCCCCGCCGCGGGTGACCTCGTGGCTGTCCTCGTCGAGGGTGAGGTCGCCGACGACGATCACCGAGTCCTCCTCGTCGGCGGCGATCACCGCGGTGCGGCGCATCAGCGCGCGCAGCCGGGCGACGACCTCCTCGAGGCTGAACGGCTTGGTGACGTAGTCGTCGCCGCCGGCCGTGAGACCGGCGATGCGGTCCTCCACGGCGTCGCGGGCGGTGAGGAAGAGGACCGGGATCCGCTGGTTGTGCTCGCGCATCCGGCGCAGCACCTCCATCCCGTCCATGTCGGGGAGCATCATGTCGAGCGCCACGGCGTCCGGCTCGAACTCGCGCGCCGCCCGGACCGCGGCCATCCCGGAGGCGGCCGACTTGACCTCCCAGCCCTCGTACCGCAGCGCCATGCTGAGCAGCTCGGTGAGGTTGTGCTCGTCGTCGACGACGAGCACCCGCGGCGGCGTGCCGTCGGGGCGCATGAGCTTCTGGGCGCGGGCGGGGAGCGTGTTCATGTCCTCACTGTGACGCGGCTGTCTTGGCGAGCCGTGTGCCGATGCTATGCCTTTCCTGTGGGCGCTCTGTGGTGCCGTACGCGTCGACCCGGCGGCCGGCCAGCCGAGCGATACCTCCGCCACAGGTCCGTCACAGGCACCGGCCACAGCCTGCTGGCGTGACCGTTCCGCCGCCCGCCTCCTCGCCGCCGGGGTTCACCGTGCCGCCCCGTCCGTCGCCGACCGTGCCCATCCCGCAGCCGCAGCGGCCGGAGATCCAGGACAGCGTGCCGCAGGACGCCCCGTACGCCTCGGGCGCGCCGGCGGCCGTGGCGGCACCCGCCGACAAGCCCCGGTGGAGCGGCAAGCGGACCGCAGCCGTCGCCGCCATCGCGTTGACCCTGACCAGTGCCGGCGCCATCGCCGCCGCCTCGGCCTCGCCGAACGGGATCACGCCACCGTCGGACCAGCGGGGCGGCCCCGGGTTCGGGCCGGGTGGCGGCGGCCCCAACCGGCAGTTCGGTCCCGGTGGCGGCGTCGGCCAGCAACCCGGTCAGCAACCCGGTCAGCAGCCCGGTCAGCAACCCGGTCAGCAGCCCGGTCAGCAGCCTGGTCAGCAGCCCGGTCAGGGGTTCGGCCCGCAACAGCGGGGCCAGCGCTAGCCGGGTCGCGCCGGTACTCGACCGAGCCGCCCAGTCGTGTGAGCCGCGTCGACGCGCGCCCCGGCCACGGTGCACGACGGGACCGATCACTGCTACGGTTGACGTGGTTGCAGTGACAGTTCCTCGCTTGACGAAGTTCGGCCCGCCAACGCGGGCCTTCTTTTTGGCCCGGGCTCCCGCCCGACGCCGTTGGGGTCAGATCGCAGCCAGAGGGCATACGAACCCGTGTGCCCCTCGCTCCATCAGGAAAGAGTTACCCCCCATGGCACAAGGCACCGTGAAGTGGTTCAACGCCGAGAAGGGCTTCGGCTTCATCGCGCAGGACGGTGGCGGACCTGACGTGTTCGTCCACTACTCGGCCATCGAGTCGAACGGCTACCGTTCGCTCGACGAGGCCCAGCGCGTCGAGTTCGACATCACCCAGGGCCCCAAGGGCCCGCAGGCTGAGCACGTCACCGCCGTCTGACATCTCTCAGACCGACGCCCCCCGACCGGATCCGGTCGGGGGGCGTCGTCAGGTCGGGCGCGAGCTGCCTCAGTCGAGCCCGAGGCGGGCCTTGAGGCCGTCGAGCTCGACCTGGAGCTGCGTCGGCAGCGAGTCGCCGATGGTGTCGAACCAGGCCTCGATCTCGGGGATCTCGGCGAGCCACTCCTCGGTGTTGACCGCGAGTGCCGCCTCGAGCTGCTCGGGCGTCATGTCGAGCCCGTCGGTGTCGAGCGACTCCGGGGTGGGGACGTGGCCGATCGGCGTCTCCACCGCGGCCGCCTTGCCCTCGATCCGCTCGATGGCCCACTTGAGGACCCGTGAGTTCTCGCCGAACCCGGGCCACAGGAAGTCGCCATCCTCGTCGCGGCGGAACCAGTTGACGTAGAAGATCTTGGGCAGCTTGTCGGCGTCGGCGTCCTTGCCCACCTCGATCCAGTGCGAGAAGTAGTCGCCGGCGTTGTAGCCGATGAACGGGAGCATGGCCATCGGGTCGCGGCGCACCACACCGACCTGGCCGGTGGCCGCCGCGGTGGTCTCCGACGAGAGCGTCGCGCCCATGAACGTCCCGTGCACCCAGTCGCGCGACTCGGTGACCAGCGGGACGGTCGTCTTGCGCCGGCCGCCGAAGAAGATCGCCGAGATCGGCACGCCCTGTGGGTCGTCGTACTCCTCGGCGAGGATCGGGCACTGGCGGATCGGGGTGCAGTAGCGGCTGTTCGGGTGCGAGCTGAGCTCGTCGCTGTCCGGCGTCCAGTCCTCGCCCTTCCACGACATCGCGTGGGCCGGCTCGTGCTCCATGCCCTCCCACCAGATGTCGCCGTCGTCGGTGAGCGCGACGTTGGTGAAGACGGAGTTCCCCTTCTCGATGGTGCGCATCGCGTTGGGGTTGGTCTTCTCGTTGGTGCCGGGGGCGACCCCGAAGAAGCCGAACTCGGGGTTGACCGCATACAGGCGACCGTCCTCCCCGAACCGCATCCACGCGATGTCGTCGCCGAGGGTCTCGACCTTCCACCCCGGGATGGTCGGCTCGAGCATGGCGAGGTTGGTCTTGCCGCAGGCGCTCGGGAAGGCGGCCGCGACGTAGTAGACCTGCTGCTCAGGTGAGATCAGCTTGAGGATGAGCATGTGCTCGGCCAGCCAGCCTTCGTCGCGGGCCATGGCGCTGGCGATCCGCAGGGCGTAGCACTTCTTGCCCAGCAGAGCGTTGCCGCCGTAGCCGGAGCCGTAGGACCAGATGGTCCGCTCCTCGGGGAAGTGGACGATGTACTTGGTGTCGCTGCACGGCCACCGGACGTCCTCCTGGCCGGGCTCGAGCGGCGCCCCGACAGAGTGCAGGCCCGGGACGTAGTCGGCCTGGGTCTCCTCCATCCGGCGCAGCACGTTGACGCCGCAGCGCGACATCACGCGCATCGACACGACGACGTACTCCGAGTCGGTGATCTCGACGCCGAACATCGGGTTCGGGGAGTTCAGGTGGCCCATGACGAACGGGATGACGTACATCGTGCGGCCCCGCATGCAGCCGGCGTACAGGCCGCGCATGATCTCCTTCATCTCGTCCGGGTCCATCCAGTTGTTGGTGGGTCCGGCGTCCTTCTCCTCGCGGGAGCAGATGTAGGTGCGATCCTCGACGCGGGCCACGTCGTTGGGGGTGGAGCGGGCGTAGAAGCTGTTGGGCTTCGTCGCGGGGTCGAGCCGGGTGAACGTGCCGGCCTCGACCAGCCGGTCGGTGAGGCGGGTCCACTCCTGGTCCGAGCCGGTGACCCAGACGACCTCGGCGGGTGTGGTGAGGGCGGCCACCTCGTCGACCCAGGCCTGCAGGCGGGTATGCGTCGTGCCACCGGCCAGCGTGTCGGGGGTTCGGGAGGTCTCGGTCGTCATGTCGGTCCGCCTTCGCTTGTCCACATGCTGGAACACCTGATGGGTCACCGTACGCTGCGGCGCGAGGGCTCGCCTGCCCGATGTGCGGTCGGCGCTCGTGAATCCAGTCACAAAGTCCGGACCCTGCAAGGCTTTCGGAAACTTGCGACGTTCCGGCCGCAAGGCCACCGAAATCCTTGGTACGCCTCGGGGCTCACGCCGATTTCGCCGCCCTCGGCGCGAGGCGGTAGTCTGGCCCGTCGTCGTCGGCCGTCACGTCCGGTTCGTCCGGTCGGGTCACGGCGACGACCTGCGCCCGTAGCTCAACGGATAGAGCATCTGACTACGGATCAGAAGGTTGGGGGTTCGAATCCCTTCGGGCGCGCCTACAGAATCGGCCTGTGACCTGGGAAGACATTCTGATTCCGACTCGATCGGTGCGGTCGATGGCCTGTCGGACGGCGTGCATTTCCTACAGAAACTGTCACCGGCGGCCTGCCGAGAGGGCGTCTGGAGGTGGACCGGCCGATCTCGTTCGTCCGGGGAGGGTTGTCCGGTCCATGTTGTGCGCAAGCGTCCATCTAGCTGCTCGGCGTCGAGGTCCAAGACGTCCCAACTCCCCGTTTTCACGATCAGAAGGTGGATGTGTGGCTGCGTCAACGTGGCCACGGGGGTGGTGGGATTAGTTCTGGCGGGCTGCTCGGGCGTGGGCGGGACGCACGGGCCCTTAGCGCCGGCTTGCCACAAGGCTGCCGAAGGCTCGGGTCCGGTACTCGAAGCGCCGTGTTGCGAGGCTTGAAACATTGGTTCAAGTAGCGCCCGGGCCGCTTGGCCCGGTGGACGTGGCGTCGAGCTCGACGGCCCGGGTCGACCTGGTCAACGGCCACAATGGGCCTTGGCTTGACCTCGTCGATAGCCCAGCCAATCTGCACTTCTGGAACGCCCATAGGGGTGTTGCGCACTCGATCGGACGTGGACGACGCGTGCATCGGAAGCACGCTAGAAATGGTGTTGGCGGTGGACACCCGTCTTCCTCGAAGGGGCCACCGCTGTGCCGGCGGGCGGCGGGCGATGACCTGCATTGTCTGGGGCCACCGGTCACGGTCCGA
>CAWHFV010000002.1:0-279209 GCA_963828725.1 uncultured Actinomycetota bacterium
ATCCTTGATTGACGAAATTCGGCAAATCGATCGGATGCGACCGCCGTTCCGGCGGAGGAACCGGTGCGAGCTGGCTGCCTTCTGCTCATCGCGGCACATTTCTTGCTCTTCCCTTGGAGCTTTCCAGGGGAGTTTCCATGCAATTGACGTCCAGATTGGCTGCGATTCTTGTGCTTCTGACCGCGCTCGCCGCCCAGCCCGCGCCCTCGCGGGCGCAGGACAAGGTTTCCGTCGGTGTGTTCCCGCTGTCCTCGTCGCTGCCTTACTTCGTCGCGCTGGAACGCGGGTTCTTCAAGGAGCAGAACATCGAACCCGAGATGACCAAATTGATGGGCGGGCCGGCCAACGTCGCCGCGCTGATCACCAACCAGATCGAGGTCTCGGCGGTGCTGGTAACGCTCGAAGGGTTGAACGCCAACGTCAAGAAGCCGGGCGCCGCCACCTACATCGCCCTCAACAGCCAGACCAAGATCTGGAAGATGGAGCAGTTCGTCGTCCGCAACGGCTTTCCGGGCAATTCGATCGCGGAGCTCAAAGGCGCAAAACTGATGTCGGCGCCGGGACCGGCCAACCTCAACACCGCGAAGGCGATCCTCGCCAGGAACGGGCTGAAGGAGGGCGACTACACCATCGACCAGCTCGACATGGGCCAACACGTCAACGCGATGACGGCCGGCACGTTTGACGGCGGCTATACGCTGGAGCCCAACGCCTCGATGATGATCAAGGCCGGCGTCGCCCGTTCGCTCGAGGCCGGACTGATCTCGAAATATATCCTGGGCAGCGAGAGCGCCAACGCCTACGCCGCGGGCTGCGCGATGACGGCCGATTTCATCCAGAAGCGGCCGGATGTAGCAAAGCGTTTTGCCGCCGCCTGGGCCAAGGCGGTCGCCTTCATCAATACCAACCCCGACGAGGCGCGAAAACATCTCGCCAGGAACACCTTCACGCCGGACAACGTCGTCGACATGGTATCGATGCTCGGCTACGTGATGGTCGGTGACATGACCAAGGAACAGCTCGCGGACCTGCAGACGTTTGCGGATTTCGGCAACGCCATCGGCGTGGTGCCCGAAAAGATCGAGGTTACAAAATTCCTGCAGAAATTTTGAGGGCCGCGTGAGCAGCGCGGCCTCATCGATCGCGAGCGGGCCGGCCGGCGGTTTCGACGAATCCCGCCGGACCGCCCCGCATGTCACGATCCGCGGCCTGAGCAAGCACTATCCCGATGCGGTCATCTACGACCATTTCGATTTCGACATTCCGCGCGGCAAGCTGATCTCGGTATTCGGCCCGAACGGCTGCGGCAAGAGCACGCTGATCAACATGATCGCAGGCCTGGTGCCATCGGACGCCGGCGAGGTGCTGTTCGACGGGCGGCCCCTGAGCCGGGTCAAGTTCGGCTATGTGTTCCAGAACTACCGCGAGGCGCTGTTTCCATGGTTGCCGGCGTTCGACAACGTCGCCTATCCCCTGAAACTGATGGGCGTGCCGAAGGCGGAGCGCGCGCGGCGGGTGGAGAGACTGGTCGCCCGTCTCGGCGTCAAGATCGACCTTGCGCTCTATCCCTATTACCTCTCGGGCGGCCAGCAGCAACTGGTCTCGATCATGCGCGCGCTGATCGTCGAGCCGGAAATCCTGTTCCTCGACGAGCCGTTCTCCGCGCTGGACTATGAGATGACCTTGTTCATGCGCGACCAATTGCAGCGCGTGTTCATGGAGACGAAGACGACGACGGTGTTGGTGTCGCACGATCTCGAGGAGGCCGTTTACCTTTCCGACCATGTGCTGCTGCTGTCGCGCCATCCGGCGCGGGTGGTGGAATTCGTGCCCTATGACGCGCCGCGCCCGCGTACCGACAAGACCATGACGGAGCCTGCCTTCATCGCCACCAAGGCGCATTGCCTGAAATTGTTTCAGCGCGAGGTGCGGCGCGGATGATGGGCCGTAAGGACATATCCAACGCATTGCTGCCGCTGGTCGGCGTCGCCATCCTGCTCGCGGTGTGGGCGCTGGTGAACGGGCTGAAACTGGTCGATCCCGTGCTGCTGCCCTCGCCGGCCGCAACGTTTAGAACGTTGTGGGAAGGCATGGTCAGCGGCAAGCTTGGCGTCGATTTTCTCAAGACGGTCATGCGCACGATTTCCTCGACGGCGATTGCGGCCGTGATCGCGATCCCGCTCGGCATCCTGCTTGGCTCATCGGAAAAGCTCTATCGCTCCGTCGAATTCCTGATCGACTTCTTCCGCTCGACGCCGGCGTCGGCGATGTTTCCGCTGTTCCTGGTGCTGTTCGGCGTCGGTGACCGCACCAAGATTTCGGTTGCCGCCTTCGGCGCCGGTCTGGTGATCCTGTTCAACGTCGCCTATGGCGTCATGAACGCGCGCAAGACGCGTCTGCTCGCCGCCAGGGTAATGGGCGCATCAAAGCTGCGCGTGCTGTTCGACGTGATGCTTCTGGAATCGCTGCCGCAGACTTTTGTCGGCTTGCGCAGCGGCGTTTCGCTCGCGCTCGTCATCATCGTCGTCGCCGAAATGTTCATCGGCTCGGTCGACGGCCTCGGCCAGCGCGTGTTCGAGGCGCAGCAGCTGTTCGACATGCCCGGCATGTATGCCGCGATCTTTGCCGCCGGCGCGCTCGGCTACACGCTCAACCTGCTGTTCCTGCTGATCGAGCGCCGCTTTGTGCACTGGGCCGGGCGCTAAAGCGCGATGAGATCTGGTTAAATCATCATCGCGCTTTAGCTTCTTGTTTGAGCATGATCTTTTCGGAAAACCGCTTCACACTTTTCCGGATCATGCTTAGAGCGCATCGCTACGTACACCGCGCCGACAATCCCGCGGCTCCGAGCCGGGCCATCACGTCATCCAGATGGGCGCGGTCGCGGGTTTCGATCACGAGCTCGAGCAGGGTCGCCTTGGCCGGCAGTGCGGAAAAGGTTCGCTGATGCGACACCTCGATGATGTTGGCGCCGGCTTCAGCGAGCAGCGCGGCGACGGCAGCCAGTTGCCCGGGGCGATCGACGATATCCAGCGTCAGTTGCGTCAAGCGTCCCTCGCGCGCGAGCTCGCGGGTCAGGACCGAGGCGATCAGCCGGGTGTCGATGTTGCCACCGGTCAGGACCAGGCCGACGTTCTGGCCCGAGAAGCGTTCGGGCGTCGCCAGCACAGCGGCCAGCCCCGCGGCGCCGGCGCCTTCGACAACGGTCTTCTCGATCGAGATCAGCATCGCCACCGCGCGCTCGATCTGGTCCTCGGTCACCAGCAAAATCTCGTCCACGAGCCGGCGCACGATCTCGGTCGCGATCAGGCCGGGTGTCTTGACGGCAATGCCCTCGGCCAGGGTGTCGCCGCGCATCGGCAGATGCGTGTTGTTGATCACGTTGTACATCGACGGATAGAGCTTCGCCTCGACGCCGATGATCTTCAACGAAGGTTTTAGCGCCTTGGCGGCAACGGCAATCCCGGAGATCAGTCCGCCGCCACCGATCGGGACCACCAGCACGTCCAGAACCGGCACCGCCTCCAGCATTTCCAGCGCGACCGTGCCCTGCCCCGCCATGATCAGCAGGTCGTCATAGGGATGCACGAAGGTCAGATCGTGGGTCCTGCAATGCTCGCGGGCGAAAGCGCCGGCATCCTCCACGGTCTCGCCGTGAATGATCACCTCGGCGCCATGACGCCTGGTGTTCTCGATCTTCACCATCGGCGTGCCCGAGGGCATCACGATGGTGGCGGGAATGCCGAGCCGTTTGGCGTGATAGGCCACACCCTGCGCGTGATTGCCGGCCGACATCGCGATCACCCCGCGCCGGCGCTCGTCGGGCGACAGCGCGCTCAGGCGATTGAACGCACCGCGCTCCTTGAAGGAAGAAGTGAACTGCAAATTCTCGAATTTCAGCCAGAGCCGGCAGCCGCCAATCTCGCCGAGCGTGCGGCTCTCGCTGCACACTGTTGCAACGACCGAACCATGGATCGTGGCCGCGGCGGCCCTGACGTCCGCCAGCGTAACCGGCAAGCCGCTGGAATCTGCCGCTTGGGTCGGCCCGGCTGACGGCATATTTTTGGGGGCGCGTGACATCTGATCGCCTTATACCATTTCTTCAGACGCGACTCGATGCCCTGGAACAACAGGAGCCAGCCTGAATGCCGAGCTATATTGCCCTGTTGCGCGCGGTAAATGTCGGCGGCACCGGTAAATTGCCGATGGCCGAGCTCAAGGCGATGTGCGTCGACGAGGGCTTCGCCGACGTGCAGACCTATATCGCCAGCGGCAACGTGGTGTTCAGCACAAGAACTCTCCGCCGCCAGGGCCAAGACAGCGCTGGAGCGGCGGCTGCAGGAACATGCCGGCAAGCCGGTCGGTGTGATCATTCGCACCGCGGAGGAGATGGCCGCCGTGCTCAAAGCCAATCCATTTCCGAAAGCGCCGCCCAATTTCACGGTTGCGATCTTCCTCGACGATTCCCCGCCGGCGGATGCGCTGAAGCATGTCAAGGGACAGCAGGATGAGGAGGTGCGGCTCGGCAAGCGCGAAATCTACGTTGCCTACGGCTCGGGCATGGGACGCTCGAAGCTGAAGATCCCGGCGGCGGCGAAGGGAACGGCACGGAATATCAACACGATCGGCAAGCTCGTGGAGCTGGCGAAGCCATAGGGTAGGCAAAGGCGCGCTTGCGCCGTGCCCACCATCCTCACTCTGCCCGGAACGGTGGGCAAGCTTACGCTTTGCCCACCTTGCGCTCTCGCGCCCTACGCCGCCTTGATCCGCGACAGGAAGCGGCCGACTTCGTTGCTGAGCGCTTCGGATTCCGCGGCCAGGCTGTCGGAGGACTGCAGCACGTCGGAGGCGGTCTCACCGCTCAGATTGGCGGCGGTGGAGGCGCCGGCGATGTTTTGCGAGACGTGCTGCGTGCCAGCCGCGGCCTGCTGGATGTTGCGGGCGATCTCCGCGGTCGCCGCGCCCTGCTGTTCGACGGCGGTTGCGACAGTGGTCGCGATCCCCGACATCTTGTCGATGATCTGGCCGATGCCCTTGATGGTGTCGACCGCTTCCTGGGTCGAGCCTTGAATGGCCGACACCTGCGCCGTGATGCCCTCGGTGGCGCGGGCGGTGGAGCGCCAAGTTGGGCTGCGACCGCTTATTGAGCCGGCTGCGCATCCTCCGGCCGCTTGACCGGCTCGCTCCGCTCGACCTCATCGCATTCAAGGCACAGCAGCACGGTGCGGAAATTCTTGTCGAGCGCGACGGTTCGTTGCCTGCCGCACTGGCAGCGCATCGTCTTGTCCATGGGCGTTTCCTGCTTTTGTTTTTTAGGCGTTTGCGCCTAGCTAGCCGCTGCCGGTTAATGGAGTGTGACGCCGCGTCGCTCGTCAGAAAAAACCAGGGCTGAGGTCGAGGCCATAGCTCGCGACCAGCGCCGCCACGAACAGGCAGGCGAGCGCGAACCAGAGCGCATGCCTTGCAATATTGAGCTGCAGCGAACGGGCAGGAAAGGCTCGCGCGATCGCTCTTGCCAAGGCAGTCATTTGCGACCTCCAGCGTCCGGCCCCATGATTTGAGTCGCACTGGCCACGGCGTGGTTCAACCGGGTTCGCGATCGAGCGGCCGTGTCGCCGCATCGAAGCGCCTTTCCCGGACGGCCTCGCTGTCTGGCGCCAGCCGTTCGGCGCGCCGACCGGCGACGCTCCCTGTCCGTAGTCTTGCGGAACGCTGGCCGCAACCTTCTCCCCTATCATCGGTGTGCTGGCTGATTCGCGGCACGAACCTTGCGTTCGGACATGAAGGCTGGAAAACCGGAGGAGCGCGGAATGAAGCGCATGGTCCTTGGCCTGGCGTTCAGTTGCGTGATTGGCGTTGCGACGGCGCGTGATCTCGGACAATGGGAAGCCAGCGATCCCGCGATCCGGGAATGGTACCAGGCGCTGATGCAGCCGGATAATCCCGGCTCATCATGCTGCGGCGAGGCCGATGCCTACTGGGCTGACGAGATTCATGTCCGGGACGGAAAGACCTTTGTGGTCGTGACCGACGACCGGCCGGATGGGCCGCGCGGCCGCCCGCATGTCGAGGTCGGAACCGAGATCGAGGTGCCGAACCACAAGCTCAAATGGGACAAGTCCAATCCGACCGGACACGGCATCCTGTTCCTCAGTCGCAGCTTGTACGTCTATTGCTACGTGCAGCCCGGCGGGGTGTAGCGAGGCTTTCCGAGCTTCGGATCAAGATCAAAGGCTCGGCACCTGTTCGGGTGCCACCGATTGCAGGCCGCCGAAGCGGCGCTCGCGCCGGCGGAACGAGCCGAGCGCCTCGGCAAGGTCGTCGGCTTCGAATTCCGGCCACATCCGCTCGGTGAAGTGCAACTCGGCATAGGCGCCTTCCCAGAGCAGGAAGTCCGACAGCCGCTTCTCGCCGCTGGTGCGGATGATGAGGTCGACGTCGCGCAGGTTTGGTTCGCCGGGTGTGCAGGGTTGTAGCGATCATCTTCCAATGCCTGCGCGTCAACGCGCGCGCAAGGGCCAACTCGCACAACAGGGCCGCAGCAGCGTTCCGATCGGCGCCGGAGCCAGCCGTGAGGCACTGCCCGACCATCGCGCGGACCGTCGGTCCGTCGAGCCAGTCGCCCCAACCTGGCTGAGGATGGCGATCAACTCGGTTTAGCGAGGTCAGCACCCAGAATTTGCCCCGGATCGGCAGGTCAGGGTTCATCAGGTGCGCGCGGACGATAGCCCGAGTGCCGCTGCCGACACCATCGTCTCGGCAGGCCAGGTTCATCAGCGCCCGGTCGGCGACGCGGACATGGGGAGTCCGTAGCCGACCGTCGCTGTCGAGCAACATGTGCTCAGACTGGACGACGTGCACGGCGGCGAAGAACCTGTCCTCGTCGAGCCCATCCTCCAAGGGCCCGAACGCATCCGGCATCACCCGCGCCACATCCAGCGCTGCCTGGTCGTACGAGACACCAGCATCCAGCGAGGTCAGCTGGCCGACCGCGACGGCACCGAGCAGCAGGGCTGGCGTTACCGGTGCCGCGAGCCGTCCGAGCGTTCCTGCGATCCGGCCTGACCCGCCGCTGGCGGCGAACATGAACGACCAGGGGTCGCGGGCGCTGGCGTGCGCGGCACGCAGCCGGCGGCTGGCCGTTTCCCGTGAGTCGCCCAAGCCGACGCGATCGTCCATGGCCGCCAGCTTCGTTCCAACCTCGTCCAGATGATCCAGGCAGTGCTTCAGGATCACGGCCCGTGCACGCAGCTGCGAGACCGTCTCGTCCAGGTGGCTCTCAAGCCGCTCGGTAAAGACGAGCAGGACCGCGTGATTCGTCGTCGACAGCATTCTCGAACTCAGCCGCCACATCAGGGGCAAGCGCTTGGGCGTCGTCAACGACGGCCAGCACAGGTCCTCGCATCGCCGCGAACTCTTCGATCGCCGTCTCGCCAGCGACACCGGCTCGGGAAAGTTCGACGACGGCCCAGCCGGCTCGATTCACCCGCCGAGCGGCGTGGAACGCCGTCATCGACTTCCCGGTTCCAGATCCGCCGGACAGCGTCGCGAACCGAGAAGACAGCAGGCGCTCGGACAGCGCTGGCGCGTGGGGCAACTCAGGACAGGCATCCACGTCGATGGGCCGGAGGCGTTCCCCGCGTAAGGCCGGCCTCGAAGCCGCGGGATCTGCCGAAGACCACGTGGCGCCAGCCGGTGCCGCTGACCGCGGGGAGCAGCTCCCTAGAGACGTCGGCACCGTCGAACGACCGCACGACGGCCGTCACGGTCGATGATCGGTCGTGCACGGGCGCTCCTGACAGGATTGTCACGGACATCTAGCATCTCCCGACGCTGCACCACGACGGGGTCTAGGCGTCGACGGCTCGCAGGACGAGATGGCGGGCGCCCGACGTCGGGCCGGCCAACACGTCGCTGGCCGGCAACGGTTTGGGCGCCGACCATTCCAGTCCCCGTGCCCTCGGCGATGGTGACGGCCAGGGGACGTTCGGGCTGGGCGGGCATCTAGGGCTCCCTCGACCTGGGCGAACCGTTGAGCACCGGCGTGGAGCTGATGGCCGCTGTCGTGCTGGACCTGACCCTCCACGCCGGTGGACCTCGGTGGATTTCGACTTACCTGGTCAGCCTTGGATGGCTCCGCCCAGCGTGCGCACGATGAGGCGCTGCTGCTTGGCCGTGCCGCCGTCGGCGAAGGTCGCGACGCCGGTGCTGGTCGGGTCGGGTAGACCAGGTCGGAGATGCTGACCTGGCCGTCCGCGCTGAACACCTCCACCGATGAGGAGTCGACGAAGATCTTCAGCTTGAGCTCGCCGTTGTGGAGGTGGAGCTTGGCCCGGTGCACCGCCGGGAAGATCGGACTGAAGTCGGAGCGGCCGGCCTGGGTGCGGTCGAGGTAGAGCTCGCCGGTCGTGGTGTCGTAGCCGATCCGGACCCGCTGACCGTCGCCGACGCGGACGTCGAGGCCGAAGTCCGTGGCTGTGCCCTGGGCCAGCGTGGTCTCGATCAACAGCGACCGCCCGGCCGCCGGGAGCGCGTGGGTCCCGGCGGTGATCTTGGTCGGCTTGACCCGGGTCGTCGCCTGTCACCAGGGACGAGACGTCGATGGGCGTGGAGATCAGCGTCGGCCTGCCGTCGACCTGTCTGCAGGCTGAGCCGGCGCGGGATGGACTGCTGTCCCCGCCAGCTGTCGGTCGGCGTGGAGTTCGCGTAGTCCCAGTTGCCCATCCAGCCGATCATGGTGCGCTCGTTCAGCGGCAGGTCGTTGAAGGTCACGGCCGCGTAGAAGTCGTTGCCGTGGTCGATCCACCGCACCCGCTGAGCGGAGCTGAGGGCGGGCTGATCCGCGGCCACGAAGTAGTCGGCAATGAGGTGACCCCAATCGGCGAGCGCGGTGTCGACGAGCCGGATCTGGGCCTGCTTGCCCTGCAGGTCGGACAGGTCCCAGGACGCCCAGTCCAAGCCGGGACCGTTGTTGCCGGTGGTGGAGCGAACCACCTTGCCGTCCACGATCAGGTTCGCGGTCGTCTCGAGGCTCCACGGCCCGGCCGCGACGTCGGAGAACACGATGTTGTCGACGATCAGGTGGCCCCAGTCCGCGGTGCGCTGGTCGACGACCTCGATGTGGCCCGTCTGGCCCTTGAGCGCGCTGGTGTCCCAGGCGACCCAGTCGAGGTTGGCTGAGTTCTTGCCGGTCGCCGTCGCGACGACGTTCCCGTCGACGACCAGGTTGACCGCCGTCGGATCTGTGCCCGACATCGGATGGTTCCCGCCGCCGACGAGCAGATCGATGTAGTCGGTGCCGATGGTGAAGTCGGGGGAGCTGATCGTGCCGACGGCCGGATCGCAGGTCTTGACGCAGGTGTCGAGCACCTTGGCACCGAGCTGGCCGGGCAGGGTGGAGCTGGCCGGGCCCTCGCCGACGAAGTCGCCGGTCGCGGTCCACCCGTCGCCGTACGTTGCGCCCTCGAAGTCGGCGAACGTGGTGCCCGGGGGAGGCCCGTCCGAGCCACCCTCGACGTGCGGGTGGTTGCCGCCGCCGATCAGGAAGTTGATGTAGCGCTGGGAGATCGTGAACGCCGGCGAGGTCAACGTTCCGGTCGCCGAGTCGGCGCCACCGAAGCTGTCGACGACCTTCTCGCCGTGGCGTCCGGTTACATCGGGTCCGTCGGCCGACGGACCCGAGCCGAACGCGGTGCCGGTCGTGGTCCAGTCGCCGTAGTCGGTGCCCTCGAAGTCGTTGATCACGGTGCCGGCCGGTGGGGTGTACTCGGCGTCGGGGGAGCTGAAGGTCGTGCCGTCGAACGTGCCGACGAAGTACTGGGTCTTGCCCGAGACGCTCACCGTGAGCACCCACCGCTGCTGCTTGGACTTGCCGTCCAGCGGCAGCGGGAACAGGTCGGGGCATTCCCAGACGGCGCTGGCCGCGCCGGCCGGTCCGAAGTCGCTCTCGTGGTGCCAGTTCTTCAGGTCGGTCGAGGAATAGATCGAGACCTTCTTCTCGGCGGCGAGGGCGACCACCATCCGCCAGCCGCCGTGGGCGGAGTCCCAGAACACCTTCGGGTCGCGGAAGTCACGGGAACCGATGTCGAGCACCGGATTGCCCGCGTACTTGGTCCAGGTGAAGCCGTCGTCGCGGCTGAAGGCGAGCGCCTGGCGCTGGATGCCGGTGGCTTTCTCGAAGCTCGTGTAGACCGCGACCATCGGCGGGTTGCGCTTGGTGCCGAATCCGCTGCTGTTGGTCCGGTCGTAGACCACGCTGCCGGACCACACGTCCTCGGTCGCGTCGGTCGAGATCGCCAGCGGCTGGCGCTTCCAGTGCACCAGATCGGTGGAGGTCGCGTGGCCCCAGGAACCATTTCCGGCGGTCGTGCCGTACGGGTTGTACTGGTAGAACATGTGATAGATGCCGTCGTGGTAGATCAGGCCGTTCGGATCGTTCATGAAGTTCTGTCGCGGCCGTGTAGTGATAGGTCGGTCGATACGGGTCACCGGCGGCCGCCGCCGTGCCCGAACTGAACGGCAGCAGGACGAACGCCAACAATGCGACAACGATCGGCGCGACTCGCACCCTCGACAGACGACTGCTTCACGACGGTCGGCCTCCTCGGCCTCGGAATCTGCAGATGCGTCGTGGTCGTCCTGAGCAGCGAATCGATCTGATCGAGGACGCGGACGCGCCGAGTAAGGTAACGCGCGTAACCAAGGTATGGCAAGCTCCGTCTCATGCCGGTGCGGGAGGTGTCGTGACGAGCGGCCTGATCGCGGCGCGCGGATGGAGGACATCGCCCGCCATGTCGGGGTGTCCCGCGCGGCGGTGTCGTTCGTGCTGAACAACCGTCGCGACACCAGGGTGTCCGACGGCGACCCGGCAGCGGATCCTCCAGGCCGCCCACGACCTCGGCTATCGACCGAACGCCGGGGCGCGAGCGCTCGCCGCGCGCCGATCCGGCCTGCTGGGGATGGTGACCGAGGTCGTGACGAGCTCGTTCGGACCGGAGGCGGTGCGGGGTGCGCAGGACCAGGCGTGGAACACCGGGATGTTCCTGATGATCGCGGCCAGCGAGGGGCGTCCCGAGATGGAAGCGCTGGCGGTGGAGCGGCTGCTGGAACAGCGGGTGGAGGGGCTGATCTTCGCCTCCGGCGCGCATCAGGCGCGTGACCGTGCCAGCCGCCGCCGTCGGAGCTGCCGACCGTGCTGCTGCACTGCTTCGACGCGGACGGCGCCTGCCGGCGGTGCTGCCCGGACGAGGAAGGCGGCGGCTACGTCGCCACGCGCCGGCTGCTGGACGCCGGGCACCGGCGGATCGGCCTGGTCAATCTGGAGGCTCACACGGCGGCGGCCCAGGGCCGGTTGGCCGGCTACACCAAGGCCCTCGCCGAGGCGGGCATCGCGCCCGATCCCGCGCTGGTCACGCACGCGCCGGCGACCTCGGTCGGCGGCTACGAGTCGACGGCGAAGCTGCTCGACCTGCCGCAGCGCGCCCACGGCCGTCTTCTGCTGCACCGACCGGATGGCGATGGGCGCCTACGACGCGATCAAGGAACGCGGTCTATACATCCCGAGCGACGTCGCCGTCGTCGGCTTCGACAATCAGGTGATCATCTCCGCGTACCTGCGACCGGCGCTCACCACCGTCGCCCTGCCGTTCGAGGAGATGGGTGCACGGTCGGTCGCTCTGCTCGTCGCGGCTCTCGCGGGCGAGGATGTCCCGCCGATCACCGTCGTCGAGTGCCCGCTCATCGAGCGGGACTCGGTGTGAGGCGACAGCGGCCGCTCCAGTGCCACGGACCCAGGTAGCCTCCAGGACCCGGGCACCTCGTCGCGCAGAATCGACAGATGACCTCAATACCGGCGATCGCGAACTTCCTCCGTACGCCCTCGATTCGGCTGCTCAACGGGCCAAATAGTTGCGTCTAAGTGGGCGGTAGGGGTCACGCCCGCAGCGGGCGAAGTGCAGCAACATCGGGCCTGCTTCGCGCTGCAGTTGATAGGACGTTTCTTCGCCGACGGCTTGGCCGGTTGCTTCCGGGTCAGAAGCAAGGTTCGCCGCAGCTCGCGGGCTGGAAGAGTGTGGGGTTGTGGGTGCTCTCCGGATTGAGCGGATACATCCTGGCTGGCATGACCGGTGGGACTTCGGCTGCGTGATTCCGCTGTGGATGGCTGGGTGCGGCAGGACTCGGTCACGGTCGACCGGGATGCGGGCGTTGCCGTCCATGTCGCCGCTGACGGCCGTCGGGTCGTGGGTTGCTACCAGGTGGGTTCGCTCCAGGTGCAGCCTCGACAGTCGGTGATAGTCGGGTCGCGGAGGGTAGAGCGGACGTCGGTTTCGGCGGTCGTGGTGTCCCGTCTTGGTGTCGATGAGCGGTGACAGCGTGGGGCCTGGGCAGGGGACACGGCGATGCGGCGAGTTCAGGACCCGGTTCGGGTTTCGAGCCTTCACAGCCACCCACGATTCAGCTACCTGCCGAAGCGGGACCTGCAGGCCACCTTCTCGGCTGTCGCGGCCTCATCGCGCAGCATGACCGACATGGATCGACCTGCTGCAGAGCCTTGAGCGCGACCCACCGGACCCGCGACGGGGGGTCGGACGCGACCTCGAGCACCGCGATCGTGGATCGCGTCTAGACATTATCCGGGGTACCGACGGTGCACGCGGAACCGGCTTGGCGCGAGACAGCGCGGCGTGGGAAGTGGTCGGGTTGGGCTCCACCCGAGAAGGCGCGGGAGATGGTGCCGCGCTCGGAGCGCTTGTGGCGGCAGCCATATAGGCACGGGCAAGGCAGCCGGTCAGCAAGGGCGCGTCGACTGCGACTCTTCATGGCTGGGGAACCTAAGAGCCGAAGTGTCGGGCTTTGACGGCCGAGTCGTCCTGTCAGGGTTACATGTATTTCCATGCTGAATTCGGCATCAGAAGGGGATGCAGAAGTCACGGCGCGAGATGGTGCCGGTGCGGATAGTTCACCTGCTGCTAGGGGTGGCGTTGGTTGTGCTGTTGGCGGCGTGTCCCTCCTCGCCCACGCCGGCCGCGGTGAAGCCGTTGTCTCGCTTCGCGTTCGTGATCGCAGGCGCGGCGATCGAGACCTACCTGGTGCACACCGACGAGTTGGCGCAGGGCCCGGGCTGGCGCCCGGTGGGGCAGGTGGGGGATCTTCGGCCGTTGCGCTATATCGTGCCCTCGGTTCAGCCGAAGCGGCTTGTGCCGATACCAGCGATCGGTGTCGCGGTCCTGTTAACCACCGACGGCCAACTGGCGACTTACCGACTGAACGCCTCGACCGGAGAGCTGACACTGTTGAAGGACAAGGCAGCCCCGAGCGCGCTGCACCCCGCCGTCCAGGACATCACGGTCAGTCCTGATTCGAGGCACCTGATTGCCGTCCGCGGACGTTCCGCGTCGCCGTTCGTCAAGGACGGGCTGGTCGCCAGCTACAGCATCGATCAGGCGTCAGGTGCGCTGTCACAGTCCAGCTCCGCCACTGCGGGCAAGAATCCCCAGAGAGTGACCGTTGAACCCGGCGGCCAGACGGCCTACGTGGTCAACCGAGACGGTGTGGGCTCGGTTCACGCGTTCAGCATTGACGCTAACAGCGGGAAGTTGAGCCCGGTGGGATCGACCTACCCCGCCAACCAGCCCTCGGCGATCGCCGCCGATCCGGCCGGCCGGTTCGTCTACGTGTCAGAGGACGACGGTGGTAACCCGGCAGGCTGGACGATCAGCGTTCTGCGCCGGGGAACTGATGGCTCGTTGACGAAGGTGTCTGCTATTCCGACGCCGGGGGAGCCGCGCGGCATCACGGTCCACCCATCCGGCAAGTTCGTTTACGCCTCGGGCCCTCTCTGCTTGTGCGTGTACACCCTTGACACCGCCAACGAGGCGCTGACCGGACCGAACCAGCAGTTGGCGGGCGGCTCCGTCACCGTGGCGGTCGATGACCGGGGTGCCTTCCTCTATGCCCCAGGACGCCCAGACATGGGCGTGATGAGCATCGACCCCTCGACCGGACATCTGTCAAGGGTGGCCAACGTGCGAGGCGTCGCCGCATCGAGCGCCGTAGCGCTTACCTCAGGGGAGGCGCCGGTCAGGCAACAACCCCGACTGTTACTGACCGCGCACCCCACCCGAAACGTTCTCGCATCCCGGCCCATCCTGCGAAACACCGGGTTGCCAGGCGACGTGAACAGCTCCCCGACCATCGTCGACCCTTCCGCCCTTGCCACCGACAATGAAGGCCGACACCTGTACGTCGCCAGCCGAGCAGCGAAAGCCGTCACCAGCTACGGAATTGATGCGGAGGGCAAACTGACACTGATCGGCACACTGTCGATGGCGCCAACCACCCCCACCTCTGTGGCCGTCGACCCGAGCGGCCGGGAGCTGCTCATTGGCGTAGAAGGTCCTGGCATCGGTCTAGTCGCCATCGCCATGCGTAACGAGGTCACGGGAGCCATAACCTTGAACCCTGCGTCCGTCGTCTCAGTCGGCGCCTGCACACCCGCGCAGCTGCTCGCCGACCCGGCCGGACACCTCGCCTTCGTCCGCTGCGTCAGCGGAGGAGTCACCACCCTCATCCGGGAACCAACCGCGACCTTCACCGTCAAGGACCATATGCCCGACCCGGCGTCGGCCCTGGCCATTGACGCTGCCGGCCGGAACGCCTACCTCATCGACACGGTCAAGAACACGGTCAGCAGCTACACCATCAACGACAGCATCACCCCCAGCCTCAGCGCCCCGACCACCACCGCCACCGGCACAGCCCCGATCGCCGTGGTCGTCGACCCGCTCGGACGATGGGCGTACACCATCAACCAAGGCAGCCACAGCATCTCCAAGTTCGACATCCGCGACACCTCCCTCGCCAATGGCGTTGGATGGGACCTCCCCTCAACACTCGCGAACCCCACGGCGGCCGTCATCGACCCCTCAGGCCACTGGATGCTCGTGACCCACGACCGAGACGGCTCCATCTTCACCTTTTCGCTCGACCAGGAAACCGGAAATCCGACCGACCTCGGCCAGCCAACCACAACCAGCCCTGTCGGCTCCGGCATCCCAAGCCTGACCTACACCACCTCGATCGAATAATGCAGCATCCCGAAAGGAAAGCCGCACCGGTCGCCTCAGAACCGGTCTCGTTAAACTGGTCACGCTTCAGCGAGCGCCGATTGTCGATGTCATCGATCACCGGATTGGGGCCCGGATCAGGTGGCGTGGCGCCTTGGCGAAGTCACGCGTATAGGCCAGACCTACCTGAGATGCGACTGCGTGGTCAGTGAGAACCCATCGTCACTGCATTCCGCATTGACAGTCGCTGGAGCTTGACAGGTGATTTCAGGACTGGTGACAAGACGGGCACAAGACAGGCGTCGGAGGACCGACGCGCCGAAGAAGGGCGCCAGCCCCCAGCGCCCCCGTCTCCTCCACCATCACTCCCTGCCGCCTCAACGGCAGAGTCGATCGCGTCGAAGGCACCGTCGAGGTTGCTGAGCACATCGAGATCGAAGCCTGCCAAGTCGAGGCCTGCCAAGTGCAAGGCGCCAAGGCCCGCCGCGTCATCGTCGGATGGATCCCGGTCCTCAGTAGCAAGTGGGTCGAAGAGGATGGACCGCGGTTTGCCATGGGCCGCCCGAACTGAGCCGAGGCTACTCACCTGCTGCTCGCCGCACTCGTCGGATCGTTTCTCGGTGGATTCGCCAGGTTCGCGATAGGCCGCGAATCGTGGCTTTCGCTAGATGTGCGTCGATCAATCGCTGTCGTTCCGCCCGCGACAGCCGCCCTGGACGCCGGAGGGGCGGAGGAGCCGGTTCGGCGCGGGCACGCGACTTGGCAGCGGACACGGTTCGGAGCCGATTTGCCAGCGTATTTCGGTTCGAGTAGAGGCGCATAATAGGGAGTCGTCGGACCGTGGCCTCAAGGGTCACGGCGCCCGTCCCCGCCGCCCCCATGCATAGGCGGCTCGCGGCGGTATGACGCAATCCTGGGGAGGCCCGAATGGTGGCTACTCCGGCTCCGGATGCCGCAGCGCAAGTTGTCTCCGGAATTACAGTGCGGATGCACCAGCGGCATGACGAAGTGGGTGGGTCCCGGCACGGTGGTCTCCGACTCATCGGGCTACGCGAGTGGTCTCTCGACTGCCGCGGGCCCGGCGGCATCCACCTTGTGCCGTGGTTCTTCTTCTAGGTTCACGTTCGGATCGGTTCTACGGTCAGATGATGAGGCGAACGCGGAAGGTAGCCCTCGCGATGAGGGTGCCGTGAAGTCGTCCTCGCGGCGCTGCCGGCGTTGGGGCACGTCTATCCCCTGGTGCCGCTGGCCATCGCGCTCGAGCGGACGGGGGCGGAGGTCGTGTTCGCCACTGGCGAGGAGTTCGCAAGTCGGCTCCCGGCGCGGACGATTCCAGGGGTCGAGGGATCGTGGGCCTTCTCCGATGCCGCGTCTGAGATTGAACGACGGATCGAACAATTTGGCGGGGTTCGGACGACCCGACGCACGTCGACCAGTTCCAAGCCGAGATCTCGCACGCGTGCGAGGAGACCGTGCAGGGCTGCCTGGTCCAAGGTTCCCGATAGCACCGTGTCGGCGCGGGCCCGACCCGGACGCCGAAGTCAGCGAGCATCTCGCAGGCTGGCGGACCGACTCGCCCTAGGACTCGAACCTCATAGTGGACCGGCGCCGGCATGGTCGCCTCCAAATTTCGCTGTCTGTCAAGAATCGCAATCAAGATCGCCGAGCGGCTCACCTCCGAGACATGAGGCTCCGCGGATGTCCATCAAAGAAACCCATACCCACGCCCGCATCCTTCATGCGTCAGGCCCCCTACGGCCCCCGTCAAACGGCACCGCGCTTGCGTTCGGCCAAAGGTCGACCGTCTCGGGTCACGCATCGTCTGCGATCGGCTGGCGTCGACGTCTGAGGACCCGTTGATCGCGCTGCTTCGGCATCCAAGGCGGCTCCATGGCGGAAGGTGCGGCCGCGCGCTGCCAGCCGGTGCCTTCGTACTGCCCATTGATGTGCCGTCGTCGGCGCCGTTCGGGATCGGAAGCCGCCAAAGCGCATGTCAGTCTGACTGCGCGTCGCGCGTCGCCGACGACGCGCTCACCAGCTCAGACCACGACGCAGCGGAGGCGGCCGCCTCGGACACGCACCGGGACGGGCGCCTCCCTGCCAGTTGGCAGGAACGCCTTACATGTCAGTTGTACGGCGGGATGAGACCCGCCTCTCGGGCTGCCCGGATGTAGCGCGAGGCCTGGAGATGGACACGTTGAGCTGTTCGGCAATGGACCGCTGAACGCCCCGGCCGTCGCTCCTGGCGTCGTGCCAGGTTTTGGCCGCAAGCTGGACGCGCTCGGGGTTCAAGGGTCGTCCCGGGCCGCCGCCCGGGATCTTTGGATGCTCAACTTCGATCCAGACCAGTGCAGAGGAGTCCACGGGATGAGCTGGTGTCGCTTTATCGAACCGTCGGCGCGCAGCCAGGGGCGGAAGCGAGGCACACATCGCCCCTAGACGCAGTGCCGTGACAAAGTGCCCGCTGAGCCCAGCTCCGGCAACTCTACGGATCTCATCAACCCGGTAGCCCGAGCCCGTGAGAGAAACGGTGACAGTGGCCAGGTCACCTCGGAGGCCAACCTCGAGAACCACCCTGGAGAAGACGTGGTGACCGGTTTCCTTGTCCAGCGACATCGAGTCCAAGCCGGGACCCTCGAAGCCGACGACGACAGAGCCGGACTCGGACAGGACCGCCGTCGGGCGCGGCTCGATAAGTCGAGCCTCCACCTCCCCGTTCGTCCACCGGGCGGCATTCGGAAGCCTTTGAAATCCCATCTCGGCCACGGGCGAAGATGATATTGCCCGCAGTTGCCTCCGCTGTGCACGGACCGCAGACCCAGCGCGCTGGCAACGTCGGATGAGACGACAGTCGCCAGGGCTTATCCCGGCAACGGCCGCCGCAATCGCAGCCGCGCCCGGGCGATGAGCCCGGCGCACCCCGACCGTTGACGCCCAAGCATCGAAGGCCGCCGTGCCACGTCGGGCGCGGTTTCGCCAACTCTGAAGGTGACACATCGGGGTGCGCGATCGCTCGCGCGTTGGGACCCCGCGTTCTCGGATGGCGCCGCCCGTCGAAGCGGTCCATGCTCGGGGAGGGGCTCGTCTGGAAGGAAATCTCGTGATCATCCTTGGCATCATCTGCATCATCGTCGGGCTGCTCGTCTCCTCACTTAAGTTTCTCCTTTGGGTCGGCATCGTGCTGCTTGTGGTCGGCCTCATCCTGAACTTTGTCCCGATCGGCGGCCGTCGCCGGCGCATCTTCTAGCGCGGAACTGCCCGAATCGAATCCGAATTCGCGCGCCGGGTGGATGCCGCCGAGATCGACCGGGTCACCCCAGAGCAGCGTCGTCGGCCAGCAGGCCGACAAGGCGTGCCGATCTCGACCGGCGGCCAGGCCCAGAACGCGGCGCCTTCCTCGGAACCGAGCACCAATGCCTCATTGTGTCGGTGCGGGGTGAACGCCCGATGGACAGCAGCGCCGTCAGCCATCCGCTGCGCCGGGACACGTCTGCCGGGGACTCCGAGGCGTCGGTGCGACGGTCGTCGATCTGGATAGCCCGTACTCGCCCTCGATTCATCTCCTGCACGCAGGCGACCGTTAGTGAGTCCGCATGTGTGCATCGCCGACCCGGACGACGTGGAAAGACACCACAAAGGGCGGCTAAGGGGCAGATGCGTCACCCCGGGACCACGCCGTGTGTGGCGGAACGGGGCATCGCGCATCGGTATGCGGGGCGCGCGGCCGCGGAATCACCAAGCGGTTGACCATCGCGGCCCGCACTCGCGTTCAACCGGGACGCTGGGAGACTTTTCGATGCGGGCCTAGGTGAGTGGGCGGGAGTTGCGTACGGCTGCGACGACGTCGCGGATGGCCTGGCTGGCGGTCGCGGAGTCGGCCTCGTCGGCGAGGAGTGACTGGTGCGTGGCGGTGGCGTGACGATGGAGACTGTTGGTCGACAGGGTGGCCATGTGGTCCTGCTTCGCCTGCCATTGACCGTCACTGATGCCCTCGTCGGCGGTGACCACGATGAGCGGCTTGCTGCCAAGGGTGGTCAGGGACGACGCCTCGCTGCATCGAGGTGTCCGCCTCGGCGAGATACTCCCTGACGAAGCTGGCGAGGTGGCGGGCGGTCGACGCGTTGGCGTCCGCCTCTTCCTGAGCGCGTGGCGGCAGAGTGCCGGACGTGGCCTGGGCGATCAGCCGCCCGACCCCCAGGTGGGCGACCGCGGAGACCAGTCCCGACAGGCGGCTGACGACGTCGGAGGACTGGGTGTCGGTTGGCGGAGGGCCGGGCTTGGGTGCGGTGGAGTCCAGGAGCACCATGCCGGCGACCTGATCGGGAAACTGCGCGGCGAAGCTCTGCACGTAGAGACCGCCGAAGGAGTGACCGGCCAGCACGTACGGGCCGGGAACGTCGGCGCGATCGAGCAGCGTGTGCAGGTCCGCGGCAATGTGGGTCCCGTCCTGCGGGCTGTCCGTCGCGTCGCTCCACCCGCGGCCGGCGCGGTCGTACACGCATACCTGGTGTCGCGGGCCACCACCGGCGCAATCCACGCGAAGTCCGAGGAGGACGCGCCGCCACCCGGTTCGAGAACGACCGTGGGGCTGCCTGAGCCGGTGCAGTACAGGTGCAGCCGGTGCCCGCCGACGTCGATCAGCTGGCCAGGCGCGGGATAGGCGCTCGCGTCCAGCGACTCGCGGACGGTCTCGTAACCGCCGCCAACGGCGGAGATGGCCAGCATCGCGACCACCGGGTAGAGCAGCCAACGGGCGGCCCGGCTCCGAAGCTGCCGACGAATGCCGATGGCCATCCCGACGACGAGCGCCAGGAGGGCGGGTGGCCACACCCAGCCGAGCACCTCGTGCACCGACGAGCCGAACACGACTAGGAGCAGACCGCCCAGTCCCATGAACAGGGCCGGAGCGATTGCCCAGCGTTGGGGCTGGTCGGTGAACCGCATCGACAGCAGGGCCAGCATCGCCCAGCCCAGTGCGAACCCACACAGGACGGCGCCGGTGATTGGGCGCTCTCCTCTGCCGGGATGAAGGGGGAGGCGGAGAGGAGGAGGGCGACGACGAGCCCGGTGGTCAACGAGCTGGCCACGATCCAACCGAGGTGGCCGCGGCTCTGGGGCGGGTCTTCGCCTACACCTGGCGTGTGTGCCGGGGCCGACGGAGTGGTGGTGCTGTTCATGACGTTCCCTTCGTGCGGTCGGCGAGCAGCTGGCTGCCGAGGTCACCGGCGTCGTTGGCGACGTCGGACAGGACGATGACGGCCCGGCGTGCGTGGCGGTCGAGGGCGAGGTATGAGGCGTAGCCGCCGGTCTGCCCGGCGTGGTGGGTGATGGTCTGACCGGTCTGCCAGGTGGAGGTGTGCCAGAAGGTGCCGATCCGGGTGTTCGACTGGTCGGTGGCGGTGGTGGGATCCAGAGCGGCAAGTCCGGGGGCGGTTCCGTTGAGGAGTGCGGTGGCGAGCTTCGCGAGGTCGCCGGTGGTGGAGACGGCGCCCCCCGTGGGTGCGTAGGCATCCATGACCCACGGCTGGACCGGAAGGCCGCTCTGGGATGTGCCGCCGGGGACGAGTGCGGTGTCGACCTGGATGGCGGTGCGGGACATGCCGAGCGGCTCGAACAGCCGAGTGCGCATCAGCTCCGGGTAGCTCAGGTGGGCTGCCGCCGCGACGGCTTGACCGGCGATGGCCGCACCCAGGGAGGAGTATGCGTACCGGCCACCACTTCCCAGCGTCTGGTCCCTGCGCCTCCTCGATCATCTGCGTGCTGTCGGCGGTCAGGAAGCTCCGGCCCACCGGCGATGCCCAGGCGGCGCGACGCAGGGTGGCGGCGCCGAACTCGGCGTAGCCGGACGTGTGTGTGACGAGCTCATCAATGGTTGCGGCACCGGCCGGTGAGCCGCCCAGCTGCGGGAGGTACGTGGCCACCGGGGCGTCCATGCGGATCTCGCCGCGGCTCACGGCGTCCGCGATGACCAGGCCGGTCATCGCCTTGGTCATCGACCCGACCTCCATCGGCGTCGTGTCGTCGGCACCGATTCCCAGCCAGCAGCACCGGCTGGGCCGAGTCCAGGTCGACCTCGGCGACGGCGATGTCGTGGTGGCCGGCCAGCGTGCCTCGTGTCGGCGTGCACGTCGATGTCGGCGAGGACCGTGGTGTCGCCGTTGCGGGTGTCGGCCAGGTTCGGGGATAAGGCCCAGGACACCAGCGCGACGGTCACCGCACCGATGAGCACCGTGATGATGAGGCGACGCGAGGCGAGGTAGGCCCCGGCCAGGACCAGGAGCAGGAGCAGCGCCTTCCAGCTGTCGTCGGCGTACCGGCCGTACCGGCTGCCGCCTACGGACGTGACCACCATGGCTGCCGGTAGCGCGACCAGGACGACGGCGACCAGCAGCTTCCCCCACCAGTGACGGGCGAACGAGGCCGTGTCACGAACGAGCAGCGTCCGCACAGGCCGGCGCCGAACTAGGGTCTGGAACGCGGCCACCAGCAACACCCCCAGCAGGACGACCTCGACGAAGGCCAGCTCGAACAGGAAGCCGGACACGGCCCACACGGCGAGCAGGCCGATGCCGGCCGCCACCTCGATGGGGCGGCGGCTCCGGGGATTCGGCTGGTCCGACCGGGGTGGCTGGTCGGACGGAGCGCGGTGTGGTGGTGGGTGTCGTGGGTGAGGTTCTGGGTGGGGGACATCAGCGGCACCTTTGTGCGTAGTAAGAGCTCACGAGCTCGCCGATGTCGGCGGGCGCCGTCGCCGGGGAGCCGGCGTCGTAGGGGGGTTGGGGGTCGTACTGCAGGGCGAGCTGCACGGCCTGGGCGACCGCCGGTCCGTGGCTGAGACCGAGCAACGTCAGCGCCAGGTCGAGACCGGCGGAGGAGCCGGCGCAGGTCAGGACCTTGCCCGCGCGGACGACCCGCTGGTCGCTGTACTCGACGCCCGCGTCGGTCAGACGCCTGGTGGACGCCCAGTGGGTGGCGGCCGCGGCACCGTCGAGGACACCGGCGGCGGCCAGGTAGCTGGACCCGGTTCCGACGCTGAGGGTCCACGTCGTCGTCCGGTGCACGGCCCGGACCCACCGGACCAGGGCAAGGTCCGGTTCGCACGAACCATCGCTTCCAGGGACGACCACCACGTCGGCGGACACCACATCGGCGATGCTTGCGCCGGCCAGGAGAGGACATGAGCCGGTGTCGTCGACGACAGCCCCGGCTTCGGCGGCCACGAAGACGCTCTGCATCGCCGGGTGCGGCAGTCAGAGACTTGGAACGTGCCCACCACGTCAAGGGCGGTGAACCCGGGGTAGAGCAGATACGCGACCTTCACCTCTTCAGCGTGTGGCCGCGGCGACACGGCCACAAGGACACGTTGTTGACGATGTCGGCCACCAGCCCGGCGTAGCGTCACGGCATGGACAGCGGAACCGGCGCGGCGAACCACCTGTCGACGGAGTCGACCCGCGAGCCCCCCGTCGAGCGGGGCGTGGTCATCGTGACCTTCGACTCGGGGCAGATCCTCGATGTCACCGGGCCCCTCGAGGTCTTCTCCAGCGCATCCCGGTTCCTGCCCGCAGTCCGGTACCGCACCCAGGTCGTGACCGCCCGAGGTGGCCCCGTGCGCGCCAACTGCGGGTTGGAGTTCGCCTCGTCGGCGATCGGCGACGTGATCGGTCCCGTCGACACCCTGATCGTGGCCGGTGGGTCCGGCATGGACCAAGCCGTTGCCGACAGTGAGCTGCTGGACCAGATTCGACGTCTGGCTGCCGACGCGCGCCGGGTCGCCTCGGTCTGTTCCGGCGCATTCTTGCTCGCCGCCGCCGGCCTGCTCCAGGGCCGGCGGGCGACCACCCACTGGGCCGATTGCGGTCAGCTGGAGGCCGACTACGCCGAGGTCACCGTGGATCCCGACGCCATCTTCGTCCAGGACGGCAACGTCTGGACCTCCGCCGGCGTGACCGCCGGCATCGACCTGGCCCTCGCGCTGGTCGCCGACGACCACGGACGCCAGGCCGCGGCCACCGTCGCGCGCCAGCTCGTCGTGTACCTACAGCGCTCCGGCGGTCAGACGCAGTACTCCACCCTCCTGGCCGGGCAGGCTGCCGACACCGAACCGGTACGCGACCTGCTGTCCTGGCTGCGCGACCACCTCACCGAAGATCTCTCCCTGCCGGCGCTCGCCCGTCAGGTCAACCTGTCCGAACGACAGTTCACCCGAGTCTTCAAGGCCCAGGTGGGTGTCACCGCGGCAGACCACGTCGAAGCCGTCCGCCTCGAATCCGCCTGCCGACTCCTGGAGACCACCAACAGAACCATCGAGCAGATCGCCAAAACCTGCGGCTTCGGAACACCCGAGACCATGAACCGGACATTCCGCCGGCGGCTCAACACCACCCCAGGCGATCACCGCCACCACTTCCGCGGCGACATCCCTGCCTCACAGGCGTCTTGACGACGTCCCCGCGGCAGAACGAACCCAGGTCCGGCACCATCGAACGCGATTCCCACCAGGTCAATTTCGTCGTTGAGGCCGCCTCACCAGTCAGCGCTCCTCGACTCCGGCGTGGGCGGTGTGCAGCGCTGCCGGACCACGCCCCTTCTGGGCGGTGTGCAGCAACGTTCCACGCGCCAAAAGCGGGTACTCGGACCCGGGTCCGCGGCAGGGAAGGGGAAGGAAACGCGGCGACACTGCCCGGTCTGGACGGTCTCCGACGGACGATCTGACACGGTCTGCGCGGACGTTTCCGCAGGTGACGGCCCATCTGGCACAACGTGGCACGAAGCGGATGAACGTCGGTTTGGCTTGTAAACAGGGGGTTGGGGGTTCGAGTCCCCCCGCCGGCTCCAGTTCTACTGTCTAGCAACGGGATTCACGGACCAAGCATGAGAGACGGCAATCTGGCCAAATTACTGATTCACCAAGCCCACCAAGCAGTGGACTGACCTGCGGAAACGCCGGGGCGAGCCCGAAGACTCCGGCCCCTCCTGGCGGCCTGTCTCCGCAGCAATCGGAGCCCCTATCGCACGTGAATCGCACGTGCGGCATCTGGAATCAGCGCACCTAAGCCGACCTACCAACCACAGCGCCCCGGAACCAGGACAGGCTCCGGGAGGTCGCGGCGGCGGGGTGTGCCGGCCGGGCCCTGCGACGCGATGGCGGCTACCGAAGGCATCGCGGGGTGGGGGTCGGGGGCTAGTTGGCTGCGCGGTGGGCGTCGAGAAATTGTGGTGGGGATGCGGATTTGTCGGAGACCTCGTGGCCGTTGGCGCAGGCCCAATCGCGGATTTGGACCATTTCGTCGCGCGAGGCGTTGGAGCGACGGTGCTGGCACTGCCGGTGCGGCGGCTGTGAGCCGCGGACGACGGTGAATCAGGGCTGGAGGGCTTTGACCATCTTGTCCGCGGCATAGGAACGGGCGTCCCGCCCCGACAGCGGAAGAGGACGTTTACGAGTGGTCCAACCTGAGCAGGTCCTCCCGATGCCTCGCGGGAAGGTCATATCCGCGATGCATGGCGCGTTGTGCTTCGGCAGTGACGCACGCGACCGGTCGCCCGCAGATCTCGCCCACGCCGTCGAGCGCACGCGAGGGAAGCTCCCAGGGGTCGGTCGTCGCGAGCAGGATCGACCCGCCCTCGATCCGCACGGCATGTATGTCGAGCTCGCGACCGTCCGCGTGTTGCTCGACGAACGCCGTGTCCCACGACTCTCCGTGGAGGCGAGCAGGAGCATTCTCCTGCCACTGGTAGGCGCGGCAGAACCCCTCTTCTCTGAGCCAAGCTTCCAGCGAGGGAAGGTCGGACACGGCCACGAGGAGGTCCAGGTCGTGGTGTGCACGCGTTTGCTCGCCCAACAGGGCGTCGATACCCCAGCCGCCCATGACCCAACAGCGAACCTCCGCAGCGGCCAAGCCTTCCGCGATCTGGATGGCCTGGGCCGCCGTCAGTTCCTTCTCGGCCATGTCACGAGCCTGCCGGACTCGGACGTCGGGTGTCGCCCGAGTTTGGGCCACGATCGCCCTGATGGCGGCGTAGGTTGGGCGACTCCGCCCCGGCAGCGGCATTTGGGTTCTGGATGGGCGCGGCGATCTCGCCCAAGCCGTCAAGGACGTTACGGCAGAACGGTCCGCGTGCGCGGGTCGACGGCGAGCAGAACATCCTTGGGCAGGATGGTCATTGTGAAGCATCATCGGTCGATCGGGTCATTGCCGAGAATGGTTGGAATGGCCTGCTTGCCGCTCTGGAGGAGTTGGAACGAGTTCTGGCCATGGCTGGGCATCGCGGTGGCGGGTGGTGCGTGAGGCTGCGCCACCCGCCGATGCGGTGTCGTACCGTGTGGCTTAGGGCAGCAGGGTGGCGCCCGAGTTCATCATCTGGACGCCGGCGGACGCGTCCCCGTCGAACTGGGTGACCGGGCTGGCGGCACCGAGGCAGCCGTCGTCGTCCTTGGGGTCGGCGAACCAGAAGCCGACCGAGTTGAGCTCCTTGCGGACCTGGGTCTCGTTGTTGAAGGCGAATGCCTCCTCGACGATGAGGCGGAAGGTGTTGGCGGCCTTGCCGTAGCGGTCCGTGGTGAAGTCACCGATGTACTCGACAGCGCCGAACGGTGCGCCGGCCTTCTCGATGAGGAACACGGTGAAGTCGGTATTCGGCTTGAGCCCGCTGGCGACAATGTGGAACTTGTCCTTGCCGACGGCGTCGGTGGTCAGGTCGACGGTGACGGTGGACTTCGCGTGCGGGAAGCACGCCGCCAGCTGCGGCGAGGAGGTCTGCAGCTGCAGCTTCACCGGGGCGGGCGGGTTGTTCGAGGCCGGCGCGGCGGCGACCGAGGCGGCGGGTGAGGCGGCGGGTGAGGCGGCGGGCTGCGCGTTGGCGTATGCCGTGCCCCCCAGCAGCGCGGACGCGGCGAGGGCGGTCGCGCCGACCAGGTACCGGCGGCGCGGGCGGGACGTGTTGAACATGGACATGCGGTGCTCCTTGGTGGGCGCCCGCCGCCCTGATGCAGCGGGTTCGTTCGTGAGCATCACTTCAGTGCGGGGTGCATCGGATCGGCCGGCCACCTCAGATTCCGGCCACCGGGCCTTAGAGCCGTGGTACCTGCCCGGGCCGCACCGGGCGGGGTGGTCGGGTCGACGTACATGACCTTCGACCACATTGCGGCGCTACCTGGAGCGGGCCACCAACCACGACGTGCACGACCTCCAGCCCGGCCTACCAACCCCGGACCCATCGACCAGGCCGCCGCATCCAATGGCAGCCACCGCGCCGGATCCGCCGGCTGACGCCACCCCAGATCGCCCCCGGAATCGTCCACCGGAGTGCCGAGACACTCGGCATGGACGCGCGTATGCGCTCAAGGCCCGTGAACTGGGGCCCGAACCAGATCACCGCGCGGTGATCGCACGCCTGCGCCTCACTGCGCCGACGAGCGGCAGAGGCGTTAGAGCCGGGCAGCGCAGCGCGGCGGAGCGGTCGCGCCGCTGTGCCGTTCGGTGACGCGGCTAGGGTCTGACGGCGGCGCTGGCGTTGCGGAGCGCTTCCTCGGTTTCGGTGACGAGGCGGGCGAAGAGTTCGGTCGCGGGAAGGATGTCGTGCACCAGCGCGACGGACTGTCCGGCGAACGGCAGCAGGTCGTGGCCGCCGCCGCCGCGGACCGCCTCCAGCAGCTGCCGTCGCAGGATGTTCGGGTCGATGGACTCCTGGTCGCGCTCGAGCTGTTCGGTCAGCGGCGTGCGCAGGCTGCGCGGCGCGTACGGTCTGCCCGTCTGCGGAATGGTGAACGGCGGCATCACCCGGGCGGCGTTCTCGACCTTGACCGCGTCCTCCGCGCCGGCCGCGACGATGCGTTGCTTCCATGCCGGGTCAATGGTCATCTCGGTCGTGGCCAGGAACCGGGTGCCGAGGCACGCACCCTGCGCGCCGAGAGCCAGGGCTGCCGCGACGCCGCGGCCGTCCCCGATCCCGCCGGCGGCCACCACCGGGGTGCTGCCGGCGATGTCGACAACCGCGGGGACCAGGACCAGCGTCGCCACCCAGCCGCTGTTGCCGCCAGCCTCGCCACCCTGAGCGATCAGGACGTCGGCGCCGGCATCGAGCGCCCGCCGCGCCCCGTCGAGGTCACCGACGGTTTGCAGCCAGAGAATGCCTTCGGCCTGGGCTCGCGCGATGTGCTCGGCGGGAACGCCCATGTGGAACGAGATGGCGTGGGGGTGGAAGTCGAGGGTGGCCGCGAACGCCGCCTCGTCGAACGGCCGTCCGGTGTGGTTGATGGCGAACGGCCGGTCGGTCAGCTCGGCCAGCTGCGCCCACTGGGCGCGCATCTCGGGTACCGACCGGACGGCCGTGCCCACCGACCCCAGACCACCGGCGTTGCTGACCGCGGCCGCCAGCGCCACCTGGTCCCATGGCCCAAACGGCGCGAGCACCAGCGGAGTCTCGATCCCCAGGACATCGCAGAGGCGGGTGCGCAGCATCAGCGGATCATTCTCCCCGCCGACCCGGCACCTAGCCAACCCCGGGAGGCCGCTCGAACAAGCGCAAACAGCGCTGGGGGACGGTCACACCACCGGCACGGACTCGAAGGTGGGTCACCTTCACCGACCCAGAAAACGCTCGAACTAACGCGGCACTGGATCCGAGGAGTACCGCACCCGATCCCGCGCACCATCGACCAGCGCTCCGGCATGGTCGGGCGCCCTGGCGTCGCCGTGTGGTCGTAAGGCTGCAAGGCCAGGGCTTTCTGATAGTCGATGGGGGAATTCCGGCGGTGCGCAAGGAGGGCACGGTGCGGCCGGATGTGACCGGTTGCCTAACTGAGTCCGGCGCTGGCGACCGGTGGGCTACGCAGCGCCGGTCCGCGACCCAAGCCCTTCGGAGGCGTTTCCGCCGTTGTCGAGTCCTAGCCGTTGGCGGACGATCTGGCGGGCCAGGTCCGTGACCGCGGGGTCGTCGTGTAGGACGAAGTGGGTGTCAGCGGCCAGCATGATCCCGTGCAGCTCGAAGGCCAGCCGGTCGGGGTCCTCGCGGGCGGGAAGCTCCTGCTGCTGAATAGCGGTGGCCACGAGTCCGCGGACCAGCTCTGCGAACCCGGACTCCCAGGCGGCGACCCGGTCCTTGACCGGCCCGGGGTGGGTGCCCATTTCCAGGGCAGCGGCGGCGAAGAAGCAGCCACCGGGGAAGGTGCGGCGCTGCAGGTAGTCGAAGTACGCCTCGCACACCGCCACCAGCTGGGCCAGGCCCGGCGCAGCGGTTAGGGCGGGCCGCACGACGACATCCTGGAAGATCAGGTCTGCCGCCTCAACGGTGGCCAGCTGCAGTTCCTGCTTGGAGCCGAAGTGCGCGTAGAGGCCGCTCTTGCTCATGCCGATCGCCGCGGCCAGGTTCCCGATCGACAGGCCCTCCAGGCCGTCGACCGTGGCCAGCGAGGCGGCAGCCCGCAGGATCGCGGCGCGGGTGCGTTCCCCGTCCGCGCGGGGCCGCCGCTGCGCACGATCGCGTGGTTTCACGTCGCTCGTCACCCTTGACAAGATAGCACGATCGATCGTACTCGTCTCAACTTAGCACGAACGATCGTGCTATCTAGAAGTCTTGTGAGAGGGAACCCCGATGACCATCACTCCAGCCGACGTCGACACCAGCCGGTACGGGGAGCTGGCGGCCGCCCTGCGCGGTGACCTGATCGTGCCGGGAGATCCGGGTTACGACGACGCGCGCGCCGTGTACAACGGCATGATCGACAAGCATCCGGCCGCGATCGCGCGCTGCCGGGACGCCGCCGACGTCATCAGCTGCGTCCGGTTCGCCCGCCGGCTTGGCGTGGAGATCGCCGTCCGCGGCGGCGGCCACAGCGGAGCCGGGCTCGGGCTGGGGGACGGCGCGCTGGTCATCGACCTGTCCCTGTTGCGCAGCACGACCGTCGACCCGGCCGACCGCACCGTCCGCGCCGATGCCGGCTGCACCTGGGGCGACGTGGACCATGCGACCGTGCAATTCGGCATGGCCACCCCGTCCGGCTTCATCGGGTCCACCGGGGTGGCCGGCCTGACTCTCGGCGGCGGCATCGGCTACCTGTCCCGCCGCTTCGGTCTCACGGTGGACAGCCTGCTGTCCGCCGACGTCGTGCTCGCCGACGGCAGCCTTCGTCACCGCCAGCGAACACTCCCACCCCGACCTGTTCTGGGGGCTGCGCGGCGGCGGCGGGAACTTCGGCATCGTCACCTCGTTCACGTTCCGCTGCCACGACATCGGCGAGGACGGCACGATCATCGGCGGCCCGGTCCTGTACGACTTCGCCGACACCGCCGAGGTGATGCGCTGGTACCGGGAGCTGCTGCCATCACTGCCCGAAGAGCTGAGCGGCTGGATCGGGCTGATGACCATCCCGCCCGCACCGCCGTTCCCCGAGGAGCTGTGGGGCCGAAAGGCGTGCGGCATCGTCTGGTGCTACACCGGCGCGCACGAGCGGGCCGACGCGGTGCTGGAGCCGGTCCGGGCGTACGGCTCGCCGCTGCTGGTGGGCTTGCAACCGATGCCGTTCGACGTGCTGCAGAGCGCGTTCGACGCCCTCTACCCGGCTGGGCTGCAGTGGTACTGGCAGACCGACTTCTTCAACGAGATCTCCGACGCGGCGATCGACGTACACGTCAAGTACGGCGCGCAGCTGCCGACCGGCCACTCCACCATGCACCTGTACCCGATCGACGGCGCCGTCCGCCGGGTGCCAGCGGACGCGACCGCCTTCGCCTACCGAGACGGCGGCTGGGCCGGCATCATCGCCGGCGTCGACCCCGACCCGGCCAACGCCGGCCTCATCTCCCAATGGGCCAGGGACTACTGGCAGGACCTGCACCCAACCTCGGCCGGCGGCGCCTACATCAACTTCATGATGAACGAGGGCCAGGACCGGATCAAAGCCTCCTACCGCGGCAACTACCAGCGGCTCGCCCAGGTCAAGAACCGGTACGACCCCGACAACGTGTTCCACATCAACCAGAACATCCTTCCCGCCAGCGAGCCCAGCGCATAGGCCGGGGGAGAACCTGACCTGAGCCTGCAACCGCTAGCCGGACCTGCAACTGAGACACCATCCGGCGGGACAGCGGTGAATCCCCGCTCGGTCGGCTCGGATCCGGGGCGGGGCCTATCGGACGGCGCGGGTCAAGGGTCGTCCTGGACAGCCACGCGTGAGCGCCGGTTGCCGACCGGGCGCTTGTCCACAGGCGGATCCTCAGCTCGTATGCCGCCGCTACCGCGTCCAGTCGAGCCCGCCAAGAGCACCGCGTAGTTACCAACCCTCGAACCCAACCTCAAAGCCTTGGAGATAAGTCATGAGCACAGAACCATCTGTCACCGAAACCGTCGTTCGCAACCACCTGCAAGCCTTCCTGCAGCAGGAGGGTATTCCCGCCATACTTAATGACTACGATGACCATGCGCGGTTCCTCAGCGAAGCTGAGGTCTACCAAGGGAAGCAGGAAATTGGTGGCTTCTTCATGAATTTCATCGGTTCTTTACCGCCAGGAGCCTACGACATCTTCGACCTCAGGAGCCTGAGAGTCGACGGAAACCTCGTCTATATCACCTGGTCCATCGGCAGTGAGGTCCCTCTCGGCACCGACACGTTTGTCGTCGACAACGGCAAGATCGTTTCACAAACCTTTGCCATGTACGCTGTCCCGGCTGCATAGACCTCGGGTGCATACCGCCGGCGAAGTAACAAGGGCCTTCTCGATACTCCTATCCACATCTGATTCGCCCGCGGATGTCCTCAACAAATACGGGGCGGCCCAACCCGGGCAACCGGCAAGTCGATCACAGCGCCCGGGGACGCGGCCCGTCCACGGCCAGGCCCACGGCCAGCGATGCCGCTGGGACTTAACCCGCGACCGATGCGGCACCCGGTGGGCGTCGGTCCGGATCAGCTGCGGGGGCCACATTGGGTGCCGTTGTCAAGGGCGGCGGCTGTGAGCGACCGGTGCTGATCTGCACCTCCGAACGAACGGCTAGGCGGATGACCGGCTCCACCAGGGCGGTCAGGACACCGATGTGAACTCGGCACTTGCTAGGCCTCCCCGGCGCCGTGCCGCCCAGCCGCTGGACGCGGCCCGCAGTCGCGCCGACCGCTGACCCGACCACCATCGGAGTATCGGGAGCGGCCGACCAGACCATCAACCGCCCCCTCCCACGCCATCCCGCAAGGGAACACCACGCCTTGCGCCCTACTCCCATGGAGGACATATGTACCGATCGGACTGGGAGGCCGTGCTCGACGCGGCTGGGTCAGCCGCACTGGACCACCTGAACTCGCTGCCCGACCGACCGGTATATCCGCAGGGCAGCTACCCCGAGATCCTGGCCGCACTGGACCATCCGCCGACCGACACCGGTGTCGACGCGGCGCAGGTCGTCCACGAGCTAGCCCGCGACCTGGGCCCCTACGTCACAGCCCACGCCAGCGGCCGGTACTTCGGTTTCGTCATCGGCGGACTCCACCCTGCCGCCTGGGGCGCCGAGATCCTGGTCTCCACCTGGGACCAGAACGCGGGCCTCTTCCCGCCCACCCCCGGGGTGGCAGTGGCCGAAGAGCTGGCCGGGCAATGGCTCCTCGAGATGCTCGACCTGCCCTCCGGGAGCTCAGTCGGCTTCGTCACCGGTGGGCAGATGGCCACCTTCACCTGCCTGGCCGCCGCCCGCCACCAGGTCTTGCGTGCGGCCGGCTGGGACGTCGAAGCCGATGGCCTGACCGGAGCGCCACCGATCACCGTGGTCGTCAAGGAGGATGCGCACTCCACCGTCGGGCGGGCGCTACGGTTCCTCGGCCTGGGCGAACGCGCCGTCATCACGGTCCCCTGCGACGAGCAGAGCAACATCCGCCCCGACGCGCTCGAGCAGGCACTGCAGTCCATCACCGGCCCGACGATCCTCACCATCGAATGCGGCAACATCAACACCGGCGGCTTCGACAATTTCACCGCCGTCGCCGACCTGGCCGACGCCCACCGAGCAGCCGGCAACGCCACCTGGGTACACGTCGACGGCCCCGTGATGCTGCTGGCAGCCGCGGCCCCCAGCATGGCCGCGCACGTCCGCGGGCTGGACCGCATGGACTCGTGGTCCACCGACGGCCACAAACTACTCAACGTCGCCTACGACTGCGGCATCGCGATCTGTCGCCATCCCGCCGCGCACCGCGCCGCGATGAGCGTGCAAGCCAGCTACCTCGAACAAGGAACCAGCGCACGCGACCCGATGGACTGGGTGCCCGAATTCTCCCGACGCGCCCGAGGAGTCAGCGTGTACGCCACCCTCCGATCCCTCGGCCGCCACGGCCTAGCCGACCTCGTCGACCGCACCACCCGACTGGCTCGCCGCTTCGCCGACCAGCTGACCGCCAGCGGCCGCGCCGTCATCGTCAACGACGTCGTCTCGAACCAGGTCCTCGTGCGGTGGCTCGCCCCCGACGGTGACCACGGAGACCTCGCCGACACCATCATGTCCGCGGTCCGGGCCGAGGGCGTCGCCGTCTTCAGCGGAACCACCTACCGGGGAGAACGCCTCATGCGCATCTCCGTCTCCGACTGGGCCACCGACGACGACGACGTCGACCAGGCCATTGAAGCACTGCTGCGGAACGCCGCCCACGCAACCGCCTAGCCGAGCGCGATGGCCCGCCACGCACGCGCCATATCAGGCGGGACCTCAGCGGTAAGCGCCGCTGCGCCGACACGGCGCAGTGCAATCACCCGGCAACGTCCGCATGCGGGCGAACTCCGCGGGGTTGACCGTACGCGAGCTGAAGGTGATCGCGGTCCTCACCCGGGGACTGACCCGCGACGTCGACGTCACCGGCGGGCCAGGTGCCGACCGATCCATACTCAGCCGTTGCTGGTCTCGAGCCTCATCGGGAAACGCCTTGGGACCCGACATGTACGAGTGCGGCCATCGCGGCGGCCCGCTGGCCGCGCAGGTGCGCTGAACAGCTCGACGCGCCGCAGGGACACTCCCAGCGCCACTGGCAATCGACAGTCGAACGGAACACTCTCGGGTGATGCCAGTCGCCTGGGCGGTGCTTGCCGCCCGCGAGAGCCTGACGCCTCGGGCGGCTCTCGGCCTTACCCTTCCCACCGGTCCCCAGAAGGACTAGTGCGGTGCGCGTTACCGTTTCACCGCACGGGCGTCCCACCGGGGTATCCCACATGTCGTTCTCCTTGATGCCTTTAGCAGTTGGACGAGTGCGTGCGTTCTAGGTGTGATCTGGCGGCGGTCTTCGAGGACCTTAGGCAGGCGGTCGCGGGCGGGGCATCGGCAGCGGACCTTAGATCCGACGGGGAACCGCCTACGGTCCGCGTCATCTGCGAACCATCGCCTCGGGTGCCTGGCCGACGCGAGCATCGAACGCCAGCAAGGGCGCCGATATCGCCGCACGGCGGGGCGCAGCGTGAGAGACGTGTCGAATTCAGCGGTGGCGCTACCGCCTCGCAATCTCTGTGATCTCTTTCATCACGGGGCTACGTCAAGCCGCCTCCCTCGGGGCGTGAGTTGGGGCGGTTCTGCGTTTCCTGCCAGGCGCGCTCGGACGCAGTCGGCATCGACGCGATCGCTGCCGTCGCCCACGTACCCGGCGGCAGGGGCAAAGTCGTCGGCGGCTCGCAACAGTTCCGGTGCCGTCGTGGCCTCACCGCGCTGGCTGGCGCGACGAGCGAGTGCGTCGATCGGCTTCACCCGGACCTCGGCGTCGCCTATGCGGCGGCCTTGGTCCAGCACGTCGTGGAGCCGGTTCGGCATACCCCCGGGTGTAGGTCTCGGGAGCGGGCTGCTCGAGCAGAGTGCCGACGACGAGCGGGACACCGAGGGCGTCGACGGCCCGGAGGGTCTCGGCGATGACCGCGGAGCACACATTGGGTGAGCGGGGCGCCGTCGCCTCCGCCGAACGACCGCTACCACCGGTCGTTCTGCTCGAGGAGCATCGAGCTGCCGCATGGCCGCCAGTCGTGCGGATCAGCCGAGCGGGGCGCGGTTGAGCGGGGCGCGGTCGAGCGGTGGCCTCACGCTACGGTCCCCGATTTTGGTAGCGGCCCAGCGAGAACTGCAACGGCGGGTGAGACACAAGCCGCCCTGCCCAACCGTGTGAACGACGTCAGCGGCAGTGTCTCGGCCACATGTCGCCACTACGGCTCCGTCGGACCTGCTCCTTCAGGAAGCTCGAGCGTTACTAGGAGAACGCTTCGAGGGACTCGACCGCGCTCCAGCGCTCCGCACCACTTCCCGACGGACGCAGGCTGTGGTCGAGAAGATCTTGTGGCTGGGCCCGCGCTACCACTTCGGCCCGGGAAGATGCCGTTGTTCATGTTTCGGTTCCACCAGATCCCCATCCAGAAGTGAGGATCACGGCGGGCTACGCAGCGCCGGTCCGCGACCCAAGCCCTTCGGAGGCGTTTCTGCCGTTGTCGAGTCCTAGCCGTTGGCGGACGATCTGGCGGGCCAGGTCCGTGACCGCGGGGTCGTCGTGTAGGACGAAGTGGGTGTCGGCGGCCAGCATGATCCCGTGCAGCTCGAAGGCCAGCCGGTCGGGGTCCTCGCGGGCGGGAAGCTCCTGCTGCTGGATAGCGGTGGCCACGAGTCCGCGGACCAGCTCTGCGAACCCGGACTCCCAGGCGGCGACCCGGTCCTTGACCGGCCCGGGGTGGGTGCCCATTTCCAGGGCAGCGGCGGCGAAGAAGCAGCCACCGGGGAAGGTGCGGCGCTGCAGGTAGTCGAAGTACGCCTCGCACACCGCCACCAGCTGGGCCAGGCCCGGCGCAGCGGTTAGGGCGGGCCGCACGACGACATCCTGGAAGATCAGGTCTGCCGCCTCAACGGTGGCCAGCTGCAGTTCCTGCTTGGAGCCGAAGTGCGCGTAGAGGCCGCTCTTGCTCATGCCGATCGCCGCGGCCAGGTTCCCGATCGACAGGCCCTCCAGGCCGTCGACCGTGGCCAGCGAGGCGGCAGCCCGCAGGATCGCGGCGCGGGTGCGTTCCCCGTCCGCGCGGGGCCGCCGCTGCGCACGATCGCGTGGTTTCACGTCGCTCGTCACCCTTGACAAGATAGCACGATCGATCGTATCGTCTCAACCTAGCGCGAACGATCGTGCTATCTAGAAGTCTTGCGCGAGGGAAACCCCATGACCGTCGGTGAACATCGGTCCGGTCGCCGGCGTGCTTGAGGTCACTGTCCTGACCGCGATCTTGAGAGAGCCTCCGATGTCATCCCCCACCACGTTCCGCATCACCTTTGTCGTCGCGTCCATCGCCTGGTTCGCCTTCGCCCTCGACAAGCTGGTGGTCGCGACCGCGCTGCCCAACATCCGCGTCGAGCTAGGTGCCGGTCCGGCTGCGCTCGAGTGGACGGTCAACGCCTTCACGCTGACGTTCGCGGTGCTCCTGCTCACCGGTTCCGCGCTCGGTGACCGGTTCGGCCGGCGCCGCCTCTTCGTCGTCGGGATGGCGCTGTTTACGGCGGCCTCGGCGCTCGCGGGCCTGGCACCCAGCATGGAGCTGCTCGTCGCCGCGCGCGCCTTGCAGGGTGCCGGCGGCGCCCTGTTCGCGCCGGTGTCCCTGACGCTGCTGTCTCTGGCGACGCCGCCGGCTCGTCGCGGCACGGTCTTCGGGCTGTGGGGTGGGGTGGGCGCGATCGGAGCCGCCATCGGCCCTCTGGTCGGCGGACTGCTGACCGAGACCGTCGGATGGCGAAGCGCGTTCTGGCTGAACGTGCCGCTCGGGCTCATCGTTGTCGCCCTCGCCTGGCGCGGGCTCGACGAGAGCTACGGGCCGGCCACGCACCTCGACGTCGCCGGAGTCGTCCTGGGGACGCTAGGGCTGCTCGGCGTGGTCGGGGGGGTCATCGCGAGCGGTGAGGCGGGGTGGGCCGCACCGCACGTGTGGCTGTCGGTCGGCGCCGGACTCGTCGCCCTCGGTGTCTTCTTGGCCTGGGAGCGTCGAGCGGCGCATCCGATCCTTCCCGTCCGGCTGTTCCGCAACCGGACGTTCACGGTCGCCAGTGTCTCGTCGCTGCTCATGTATGCGGCGACGTTCGGCTCGCTGTTCTTCCTCGTCCAGCTGTTCCAGACCGGGCTCGGCGAGTCGCCCCTCCAGGCCGGCCTGCACACGATGCCGATCGCGTTGATGCCGATGCTGCTGTCGCCCGTCGGGGGATGGCTCTCGGACCGGCTGGGTGTGCGACCGCTCATCGTCGGGGGTCTGGTCACGATGGCGGCGGCGCTCGGGTGGTTCGCCGTGGTGGTCAGCGGCGGAGTGTCCTACCGGCTCGTGGCTCCCGGACTTCTCCTGATGGGAACGGGTGCCGCACTGTTCTTCGGACCCATCACCGCCGCCGTCCAGGGCGCCGTGAGCGACGACGACCAGGGGCGGGCATCGGGGGCGGCGACGACGGTGCGCGAGGTCGCTGCGGTCCTCGGGATCGCCGTCATCGGTGCGGCGTTCTCCGCGCACGGGGGATACGCGACGCCTGAACTCTTCGTGTCCGGGCTCAGGGCCGGCGTCATCGTCGGCGCGCTGATCGCGGCGATCGGAACCGTGGCCGCGCTGGCCCTGCCGAGAAAGCCGCTGAAGCCGCTCGACACGCCGGTCGCGCCGCGAGGCGAGAAGGACGTCCTGGTGACGACCGGCGTCGGCGGGTGAGCGAGGCGTGCGGCTGCGGTCAGGCGGGGCAGGCGACGGGTCGCCGCGATGCCTCGATCGCCGCACGGAGCCGTCGCAGCCCGTAGTGGCTGCGGCTGCGAACCGTACCCGACGGGTTCCCTAACTGGGCGGCGACCTCGTGGTGCGGGCGACCCTTGATCACGGTCTCGACGATCACGGTGCGGTGGTCCTCGTGCAGCCCTCGGAGGGCAGCGGCAAGCTCGTCTCGAAGGAGCAGCCGGTCCTCGTGGCTGGGCTCGGCGGGATCGCGGTGCGCGTCGTGGTCCCAGCCGGTCGCCGGGGGCCGACGCCTGCGCGCCCGGACCATGTCGATCGCGGTGTTGCGCGTGATGGCCACCAGCCAGGGCAATAGCGGGCCGCCGTCGGGGTCGAAGCTCCCGCAGGCGCGCCAGGCCCGCGTGAACGCCTCCTGGACGGCCTCCTCGGCGCGGTGCGGGTCCCTCAAGACCCGCTGGGCGACGGCAAGGAGAGGTCGGTGGTAGGCCTCGTGCGCCTGCCGCATTCCCTCGTTCGTGCAGAGACCAGCGCAACGGCCGGCGTGAGGGCGGATTGACCTTGGCGTGCTCATGCAACGAGGTTCGCGGCGGGGTGGTGGCGTCCTCGTCGGTGACCGGTGCCCATCTCGGGGCGTTCGATGCCTATGTCGAGGGCCTCTCTTACCCTGACCGCGAGTGGGACGACGATCTCCCGATGCCCGCTGACCTGCTGGAACGGCAGGCGGAGCTCGAACGGCTCGAGAGCACGGTGACGTCCGCGGCGACCGGTCGCGGATCCGTCGTCGTCGTCTCCGGCGAGGCGGGCATCGGCAAGACGAGCCTGGTCAGGGCCTTCCTCGCCTCTAGCGGCCGCTTCCGGGCTCCCGTTGCGTGCACCGTTTACTCACCGCCTATTACCCACCGCCTATTACTCACCGCCTGCCCCCTTCTGCGGCGTGGTAGGCCTCGAGTGCCTCGCCGGGGGTGTCGTAGTAGGGGTTGGGGCCGAGGGCGGCGCTGATGCCGTAGCGGTCGAGCTGCTCGCGCACCGGGCCGAGGACGGTGGTGACGACGAAGCGGATGTGCCGTTGGTGAGCGTGTTCGATGACCGTGGTGAGGACTGCGGATGCGGTGTAGTCGATGTCTCCGATGGCCGCGCAGTCGAGCACTATCCAGCGCAGCGGGCCGCCGTGGCCGACCAGGCCGGTGACGTCGTCGAGGAGTCTGAAGGCGTTGGCGTAGTAGAGGCTGGTGCCGAACCGGTAGACCACCAGTCCTTCCTCGGTCCGGGCACCTGGGGCTACCGGGGCGGTCTGCCAGTGCCCGTCGGGTGACTTCGCCAGCACGCCGTTGCGGGGGTTGTAGCTGTGGCGCAGGTGTTCGATGATCGAGGCGATGACGGCGATCACGATGCCGTACTCGACCCCCAGCCCCACCACCGCGGCCGTCGTGAGCAGGGCCACGGCGAACTCGTGGCGCCGAGCGGCCAGGATGAGCCGCATCCCGGCGACATCGATGAGCCCGATAGCGATGAGGAAGACCACCGCCGCCAACGCCGCGGCCGGCAGGTAGGCGAGCGGCCCGGTGAGCACCAGTAGGACAAGGAGAACCACCGCGGCGGCGGTGAACTGGGACAGCTGGCTGCGCCCGCCCGCGCTGTCGACCATCTGCACCTTGGTCGGGCTGCCGTTGACGACGAAGGTGCCGGAGAATGCGGCGACGGTATTGGCGGCGCCCAAGCCGACCAGGTCGGTGTCTTCGCTGAACGCCTCCTCGTACTTGACGGCGTAGGCACGGGAGGTGGCCGCGCTTTGGGCCAGGATGACCACGAACATCGACGCCGCGGGGCCGAGGAGCGCGGCGGCGTCCTGCCAGCCCAGGGCCGGCAGCCCGAAACTCGGAAGGCCGCCCGGGACCGGCCCGACTACGGCCACGCCGCGGCCGGCCAGATCCGCGGCCTGGCTTACCGCGATCGCGAGGATCACCGCGATCAGCGCCCCCGGGATCAGCGGCCCCGGGATCCTGCGGGTGACCTTGCGCGCCGCCAGCACGACCAGGATGACGCCGGCCGACACTGCCACGTCTGCCCGACTGAGATGCGGGAGCGCGCGCAGCGTGTCCAGGAGCCTGGCCGGGGTCTGTTCGCCTGCCGCGGTCACCCCGAGCATGTCAGGAAGCTGGCCGGCAGCCACCTGGATGCCGACGCCGGTAAGGAACCCGACCAGCAGGGTGCGGGAAAGGAAATTCGCCAGGAACCCTAGCCTGGCCAGCCGGGTAAGCAGCAGCATCGCCCCGGCGAGCAGGGCCGCGAGCCCGGCCAGCTGGACGTAGCGTTGCGACCCAACCACCGCGAGACCGGTAAGCGCGGCGGCGAGTATGACCGCGGTCGCGGAATCCGCGGCCACCACCAGGTGGCGCGACGATCCGAGGACGGCGAACACGGCCAGCGGCAGCAGCATCGTGTACAGCCCGGTCACCACCGGCATCCCGGCGATCTTCGCGTACCCGAGGACCTCGGGGATGCCCAAGGCGGCCAGCGTCAAGCCCGCGATCAGATCCGCGGGTACGTGGGACCGGTCGATCGGCAGCAGCCCCCGCATCGCGGGCAGCGCCCGAAGCCATCCTCGCTGGCGGGCCCCAGGCGAATCCGGCAACGTCACAGCACCCCCCGGTTCCCCTGCGGTTCGGGTTCGCTCATCATCCCGCCGCCAGGAGTTTCGTGCGGTCACAGCAGCCTCCAGATTCTGCGCCGCCCGCCTTCACGATCGGACCCGGAGGCCGCACCGTCGCGGACCATGCGAGCTCCTCCGCAACGACGACCGCGGGCGTCCTCGCCGCGCCGCCCGAGTACGGGTGACGCCTCAGGGCTCGACCTCTGGGCGTATTCTTGGACGGCGAGGGCTTCTGCTGGCCCCGACATCCGCGCCGCCGCCGACCCCGCACCGAGATAAGCAAGTTGGGCGGGTTCGCCATGGAGACCATCGTCATCGTTGTTGCTGTGGTGTTGTTCATCGTCGGTGTCGCCGCGTTCCTGTCGGTGCGCGTGGTCCAGCAGTATGAGAGCGGTGTGGTCTTCCGCCTGGGCAGGGTGCAGGACCCGCCTCGGGGGCCGGGACTGACCCTGTTGAGGCCGGTGGTGGATCGGATGAGCAAGGTCAACCGGCAGGTGATGACTCTCAGTGTCCCGGCGCAGGACTGCATCACCAGGGACAACGTGTCGGTTCGGGTCGACGCGGTCGTGTACTTCCGGGTGGTCGACCCGGTCAAGGCAGCGGTCAACGTGCAGGACTACCAGTTCGCGATCTCGCAGCTGGCGCAGACCTCGTTGCGGTCGGTGATCGGCAAGGCCGAGCTGGATGACCTGTTGTCGAACCGGGAGAAGCTCGGTGCCGAGCTGACCGAGATCATCGACGAACCTTCGGAGCAGCCGTGGGGGGTCAAGGTCGAGCGGGTGGAGGTCAAGGACGTGACCCTGCCGGAGTCGATGAAGCGGTCGATGTCGCGGCAGGCCGAGGCCGAGCGGGAACGTCGGGCGCGGGTCATCTCGGCGGACGGGGAGTTCCAGGCGTCGAAGAAGCTGGCTCAGGCGGCGGCGACGATGTCCGCGGATCCGGCGGCCCTGCAGCTGCGACTGTTGCAGACGGTGGCCGAGGTGGCGGCGGAGAAGAACAGCACCCTGGTGATGCCCTTCCCGGTGGAGCTGCTGCGCTACCTCGAGCGGGCCACCAACCATGAGGTGCACGACCTGCAGCCTGGCCTCCCCACCCCGGAGCCCTTCGGCGAAACCCAGACACCATCCAACGGAAACTTCGCCATCGAACCGGTCAGCGAGAGCGCCAGGATCCCGATCGCTGACTAGCACCGCCTCGGTACCACGCTCCTTCTGGGCGAAGTGCAGCACGTCGGGACCTCGCCCTAGCTTGGCCGGATCGACCATGGGGTGCCTGTTCGCGCTGATGGCGGGATCTTCCCCCGTCTCGCCCTGTTAATGGTTTGGGTCGCCCGGCCCAACATGGTCGACGCCGCGTTCGCCTCGTGGGTCTGGCCCCTGCTCGGCATCGTCTTTTCTGCCTTTCGCCACGCTGATGTACGTGATCCTTTGGCAAGTCGGCGGCTCAGAGGATGGGACTGGTTCTGGGTGGTCCTGGCGGGGCTGCCGGACCTCGGCCACTGGAGTGCTGGAGCCGCGAGTCGACGCCGCGTGCCCGGCGTCGCGGCCTAGCCACGGCGGCAAATCCTCCGGAGTGAGCAGGTACAGCGGCGAGGCTGCAGGGCACTGCGGCGATCCCAGGGCTCCTCATGATCTCCATCCCGGCAGCGATGGGCTGGCCGCTCCGCGGCCTTGTAGTCCCGCTGACGGTGATGTCGCGGATGGCGTGTGCACGGTGCTGGGTGCCTGAGCCGTAGGCGTCGATGGGTCAGGGAGGGTTGGTGCTGGTTAGGTCGATGCGAGGAAGTCGTCGATGGCCGCTTGGGCCTGGCTGCGTTCTGGTCCGATCCAGAACAGGTGGCTTGGGCAGGTGAGCTCGACGAGAGCTGCCGCCGGGATGGTGGCAGCGAGATCCTGGGCGTGCGTGAAGGCGACGCCGGCGTCCTGCCGGGAGGCGGTCACCAGCGTGGGGCAGGGCACCTGGCGTTGAAGCAGGTGGCGGTGGGTCGCACGGTCCGGCCGTCCCTGCTGAAGGTCGTAGCCGAAGCCGCGGCCGGAGTCCATGGTCCTGAACATCTCGCGGGCGCGGCGCCGGTCATCGTCGGACCAGGTGTGCCACCACTGCTGGATGGGCCGGTCCGAGAGGGCGGCGACCATCCGCCGCAGGCCGGCGTCCGAGGCGACCAGCCGCGTGACCGTACGCCAGGTCAACCGCTGCAGGGCCGGGCTGAACAGGACCGGGCCGCCGAGTCGTTCGCTGCGGGTGTCGGGGTAGGGACGCGTCGACGGTGCGCAGCTGTGGAGCAGGAGCCGGGGTGCCAGGTGGGGGAGTTGGACGGCCACCTCGATGGCCTGAAGGCCCCCAAAGGACACGCCCACAACCGCGGTGGTGCGCCTGACCCCCAGAAGGTGGCAGCAGTCGATTACGGCCGGGACGAACTCGCCGGCGTTCAGACGACCGACCATGGTTCTGCCGTAGCCGGGTCGAGAGAACGCGAGCAGGCCATGCCCCGAATCTCGGTAGAGGCGCCAACCGCAGTCGCTGGCGGCGCTGCAGTGTCCGCCCGGGAAGAACAAGACCGGCGGCTTGTCACCGGGCAGGTACACCACCTCGACCGGACCGAGCCGAGTCGTCAAGACCGTGGACAGGACCATGCCACGACCATATTGAGACGCATCTGGGAAGGAGCCGTCCAGCTCTGCGCGGGACAGCCGCGCCGTCGTTGGGTGGATCGACCGCGGCCAGCGTCCTGAGACTCTTCTGCCGAGAGGAGCTGTGGCGGCCCGGCTATGCGCCCCTTGGTGCGCGAACGGTCCCTCCCCTCACCGGCGGTGTGAGAGGACGGTGCCGACTTGGTCGGCGAGCAGTACCGCGACCCGCAGCTGCTCGGGTGTGGGGTACCGGACACGGCTCGCCGAGGTGAGCACGAACCCGCCGACGGCCTGGCCTGCGCTGCGAACCGGCAGCAGGATCTCCTCGTCGGTTGGGAGCCCGTGGCGTTCCACGTCCAGGAGCCGTTCACCGCTGCGGAGGTGCCCGTCCGGTTGGACCACGACCCGCAGGTGCGGGGCCACCGGGGCGTACCGGCAGCCGTCCAGGGCGAGCAGGCCGGTGATCTCGGTGCCGACCAGGGCCACCAGGTCGGCGGGGTCGGGGTCCTGGGCGGCGATCTTCTCGGCGGTGCTCAGGACGCCGTCGAGGTAGCCGAGCCGCCTGCTGGCGCCGGCCTGCTGCCGGCGCCCCCACAGGGCCAGCTCGGTCACCGCGAGCCCGACGGCGAGGAGCAGCACGAGCGCCTCGACGTCGTCGGGGTTGCTGACTGCGAGGGTGCCGTACGGCTGGGTGAGGAACAGGTCGAAGAACACCCCGCTCGACAGCGCGGCCAGGAAACCGGCCAGCCGGACACCGGTCGACGACGCCGCGACCACGACCAGAACCAGAACCAGGACGCCGGCGGCGGTGCTGACCTGGTCGCGGACCAGGCTCAACAGAGCGGCGACGGCCAACGGTACGACGACGCTGGCGACCAGCAGCCAGGGCCGGTAGCGGCGCTGCGCGATGTCCACGCTGCCAGTCAAACACCGCGGCCCTCATCCGGCCGCGACCCTGACGCGTCCTTGACGCGTCCTTGACGCCCGTGAGCCTCGGCGACGGTCATTGCCGTGGTCTGCGAGTCCTGCCGCGGGATTGACAAGTGAGGTGCAGAGTGTTGAACACGGTGAACAGCTGACCAGAATGACGGAGGGGCCATGCATACGTACTCCACTGTGGAGAGCGCGGCGCTCGTGGCAGCGTGCACGGCAGCGGCGGTACACCGGCGTGATCACCACCATCGGCTGGCCGGGACCTGTCACCCCCACACGGTCGAGGTGGTTCATCTCGGCATCGCGCGGTCACCGTGTGCCACGACTGTGCGTCCGACTCCGGCTTCATGCCCGAGCATGAGGCTGAGGCCCTCGCGCAACCCACCGCACCCAGTCGTTGGACGGAGCCAGCACGCCCGTGTGCCCGGCTGCCTAACCGATCGACAGCGGCCTGCACCATGGCCGTCCTGCTGACTCAACGACCCGAACGGCCTCGACAGGCTCGAACTCCGACCACGATCCCCAAAGGGCCTCTTGTCTCGGGGAGGCGGCGGCCGCACCCTGGACGCGCCCACCACCGAGGTCGCCGACGGGACGAGCACCTCCAACCGGACCCTCGCTTTCCTCTCCTGACAACTGATTGGGGTTCATCGCGTCGTAACAGGGTCTGGGATGACGCCAGACAGGCCGCCGGAGTCTGGTTGCCCCGGCCGTCGACCTGGCCGGCTGTGCAACCTTCGGATCGCGGAGGAAACTAGAAACGGCGGCGGCAACCGGTCAACATCCGCGCAGGTTTCTCGCGCTTCGAGGTGACGGTCGGCGCGCCGACGATTGAACCAGGATCGCCTGACGGCCACAGGGAGAGCCATCTGTCCGGGTTTCGGACGTAGTCGACCTCGGGGCGGCCGTGGCTCTACAGGTCAGCGGTCCTTTCGGCTGCGGAGCCGCGCCAGGAACTCGGCTCGTTTGGCGGAAGCCCGTGCCCACACCGCGTGTTGGATGGCCAGTGTGGCCCAGCCGGCCAACGCCATCCCGGACAGGTTGATACCCAGCTGCAGGGTGCTGCCCCAGACCTCGGTGCTGGCCCCGAACGCCAACCCGAGGGCGACGTTGCCGGCGGCGGGGATGGTGGTGACGGAGATGAAGACCCCGGAAAGCCCTCCGGTCTTGGCGGAGGTCAGGGACAGCACGCCGGCCGCACCGGCGATCAACGCGACGATGAATGACCACGTGTTCGGGGAGTAGATGAACTCCGTGCCGGGTCTCGGCCCGGTCACGTCGGCCAGGGTCACCCATCCCAACAGCTTGGCGCACCAGGCGAAGGCCGTTGTGAGGGTGATGGCGACCGCGAAGCCCACCAGCAGTGCCCTGGTCGCCCGCCAGAACAGGGCGCGCCTCCTTTTGACGAGGGCAACGCCCAGCGCGGCGACCGCGCCGAACTCCGGTCCGAGGACCATCGCGCCGATCACCAGAATCTGAGAGTCGAGCACGATCGCCACGGTCGCGATGAGCGTCGCCAGCGTCATGAAGCTGGCGTAGGTCCAGTTCAGCTCGGTGTCCTCGTAGGCCCGTTGGATGACCTGCGCCCACACGACGGAGTCGGCGCTGCTGCCCGGGGTCCGGCGTTCCGCGTCGTAGCCGTCCTTGGACAGCCACGTCGGGACCGGCTCAATATGCACCGACCCGGTCCGGTGGACCCCGACGGCACGGAGGCGACCGACGACGTCGTCGGCGGCCTCTCGGGCTACATCCGCCAGGACCAAATCACCCGCTGGCCGCATCGCGGCACCCGGCACGACGGAAAGACTGCTGATGCCGGGGTCGTCACGCAGGGCGCCCAACACTTCCTCGGTCTGACCAGCCGGGGACACGATCCGCAAATGGAGCATGGCGCCAGTGTCGCCGAGGGTCGACGAATCGGGCTTCACACGCCGGCCCACAGCGCTGCCCATCCCTGGTCGTGACCGGTGTACCCGCATCGTTAACCATCACCTTCCCGACCTGGCAGCGGCCGTCGAGGTGGCGGGACGCCGCCCTTGTCCAGAGACGGTCCGAGCCGGGCAGCCTGGGCAATTGGCTTGGTGTCGGGGTCACCGAGCCGGGCACGTCGTCGGGCGCCGATGGGCACCTGCCAGGCCTCGGTTTCCGCTGGGCGGTGGGCCGTCAAGATTGCGTTAAGACCGTCGATGCGGCTGCCGGTGGGGTGCACCCTGGCGGCGTGCCTGACCGGCGATCGACCGTGCGTGGGGGTCTTGGTTCGCCGCTGGTGGTCGGGTCGCCGGTCGCGGCTGGTGGCTCTCGCCTGATGGTCCGCCTTCGCGACGAAGGAGAGCTGGCTGATGTGGAGGCTCGGGACCGTATCCGGCCGGGCCAGCCTCTCCTGGTAGCCCTGGGTCATCGACCGGTCTTGGACGGGGTCTGCCGCTACACCCGCATCGGGCGGGTTCACGCCCTGTACTGGCGCCTAGCCTTCGGGGTCGGTGAACTGCCGCCCGAGGCGGTGGTCGGTTTGAGTCCGGCACGCTGCGATTCTGCACGGCGGCTGAAGCCATGCTGACCCGCCTGGACGGGCCCTCCTGGCGTGGCCGATGCCGAGGGCGTGGTTGTGGCGGCGACGCCGCGGGTCGGAGGTTGTCAGGTGCGCACCGTGCTGCTGGCGGACCACTGGTGACGGACCTCGCCGACTCGGTCAGCCCTCGCCCAGGGTTCGACAGCTGGCGACCCTCCCACCGCGCGCACACGGTTGGTGGCAGCCGCCGCTGCGGTCGGCTGAGCTGAGGAGGGTTCTTGTCTGGGACGACTGACGCGCTGAAGCGGGTGATGCTCGGCCGGGCGCTGGCCAGCGACCGCCTGGGCGAGACGTTGCTGCCGAAGCGGATCGCGCTGCCGGTCTTCTGCTCCGACCCGATCTCCTCGGTGGCGTACGCGACGGAGCAGATCCTGCTCGTCCTGGGAACCGCGGGCGCCGCCTCGTTCCTGGGACTGGCCGCGCCCATCGCCGTGGCCGTGGCGGTGCTGCTGGCGGTGGTCGTCGCCTCCTACCGGCAAACCTGTTACGCCTACCCCAGCGGCGGCGGCGCCTACGTGGTCAGCAAGGACAACCTCGGCCGGAACGCGTCGCTGACCGCGGCCGCCGCGCTGCTGGTCGACTACGTGATGACGGTGGCCGTCTCGGTGGTCTCCGGTGTGGTGGCGATCACCTCGGCGTTCACGTCGCTGGCGCCGTACGCGGTGCACCTGTCGGTGGGGTTCGTGGTGTTGCTGGCGCTGATCAACCTGCGCGGGGTCAAGGAGTCCGGGACCGCGTTCGCGTTCCCGACCTACGCCTTCGTGGTGTTGACGTTCCTGCTGCTGGCCAGCGGTGTGTTCCGGGCGCTGACCGGAGGCATTCCCGAGGCGGCCAGCGCCCATCTGGAGCTGGAGCACACCGCTCAGGTCGGCGGTGTCTTCACGGTGCTGCTGTGCCTACGGGCGTTCGCCTCCGGGTGCACCGCGCTGACCGGCGTGGAGGCGGTCAGCAACGGCGTCCCGGCCTTCCAGAAGCCGAAGAGCAAGAACGCCGCCACCACCTTGTTGATCATGGGGGCGCTGGCCATCTCCATGTTCTCCGGGATCACCGCCCTGGCGCTGGCCACCCAAGCCCGCGCCTACCCCGACGGCAACCCCTCGGTGATCAGCCAGATCGCCGAGAGCGTCTGGGGCCGCGGCGTCCTGTTCTTCGCCTTCCAGGCCGCCACCGCCGGGATCTTGATCCTGGCCGCGAACACCGCCTTCAACGGCTTCCCCACCCTGGCCTCGATCCTGGCGCAGGACCGTTTCCTACCCGCCCAGCTCCGTAACCGGGGCGACCGGCTCGCCTTCAGCAACGGGATCCTGCTGCTGGCCGGGATCTCCGCCGTCCTGATCGTCGGCTTCGACGCGAACATCGAAAAGCTGATCCACCTGTACATCGTGGGCGTGTTCACCTCGTTCACCCTGTCCCAGCTGGGCATGGTCCGGCACTGGCGCACCGAACTGGCCACCAGCACCGACCGGAACCGCCGGGCAGCGGTCCGCCGCTCCCAGCTGATCAACGGCGTCGGCGCCGCCGTCACCGCGCTGGTCCTGGTCCTGGTCGTGGTCTACAAGTTCCTCGGCGGCGCGTACCTGGCCATCGGCGCCATGATCGTCCTCTTCTTGCTCATGCGCGGCATCCGCCGCCACTACGACGCCGTCTCGGTGGAGCTGGTCCCCAAGCCGGCCGGGGACATCCTGCCCAGCCGCAACCACGCCATCGTCCTGGTCTCGCAGCTGCACGCGCCGACCCTGCGGGCCCTGGCCTACGCCAAAGCCACCCGACCCTCCGACCTCATCGCACTGACCGTCGCGGTCGACGAAGGAACCGACCGGCAGCTGCAGGCGGACTGGGACGCTCGGCAGGTCGACGTCCCTCTGACGATCGTCTCCTCGCCCTACCGGGAGGTCACCCGCCCGGTCCTGGACTACATCCGCCGGATCCGCCGCGACAGCCCCCGCGACGTCGTCACCGTCTTCATCCCCGAGTACGTCGTCGGCCACTGGTGGGAGCACCTACTGCACAACCAGAGCCCCCTACGCCTCAAAGGACGGCTCCTGTACGAACCGGGGGTGATGGTCACCTCCGTGCCCTACCAGCTCCACTCCTCCCACGACAACCCGATCCGCGAGACCAACGAGACCAACGAGTTACATGAGGACGACGCACCCCAGCTCCCCATCGGTGGCCGCTAAGGAAGCACCGTGGCCGCCGGGGCTAACCCGGGGAAGGCGGCCGCGAGTGGGCTCGCCGCGGGACCGATCCGGGCGGCGTACGGCCAATCGGCATTCTTGCGATCAGGCACCGATCACCATTCGTCGAGCCGCCACCTGGCGTTCTGCCGCTGGCACCGCCGGGTCGACGAGGTCGCGCAGCCATGCGGTCGGCGGTAACCACAATGACGCCACGCAGGTTACGGACGCCAACGCTGCGGAGGTGCTCACGGACATCGACGCGGCGCGGCTCTCCCTTTCCGGTCTCGTTTGGGTTGTGGGGGTGAGGCTTGGACGGACGGGACTTCTGGAGGTTGGTGGGGTTAGTCGACCTGAAGTTCGTCCCCGTCGACGGTGACGTTGCCACGGCGTAGCGGCCACACCTTGGTCAGGGCGATGTTGGCTGCGTCAAAACCGGGGATCTTGGCGAATGCGCCCTGAGGTCCGCGGGTCATCCGCCCGGTCCGCACGTCGTACTTGGACCGATGCCACGGGCAGACCAGGCAGCCGTCGGCGTCGATGCTGCCCTCGGCGAGGTCCGCACGCAGGTGCCGACATCGGCGGCTGACGGCGAAATAGTCCCCGTTGTTGCCGACCGCGTAACCTCCGGATCCTGTGACGGAGCCGGGCGGGACGTCGGCGACCGGAAGACGGGTAGCGCTCATCGCTTGCTCCTCGTGAGGAGTTCCTCGATCCTCCTCATCGTGTCACAGCCGCCGAGTACGCGCCCCTCCCCTGCCGCGCCGTCCGGCCTGGGCGGCGGCACTCGCCGTCCGCGATGACTCGGATGTCGGCGGAGACCGACATCGTCTGGGACATCCCCCTAGGAACGCGGAGACCGGCTCGGTGGCTCCATCCCGACTGCCGGACCACCGGCGCCGTCGCCCGGCATAGGTCCGGATGACCACCCACCCAGCCGTACGGCACCCTCGCAGTAAGCAACCCCGACGACGTCGAGACACTCGTCCTGCTCCTCGTTGTCGGGCTCGCGGTGACCGAGCTGGCCCTGTCGGGGGCGTTCCCGCCGGCGGGGATCGAGCCGGCCGACGCCGGCATGACCGAGCGGCCCGATCCGCGGCCAGGGTGCCGGCTCAACGGGCTCACCGGGCAGATCCCGGTCCTTCCGCCAGCGCCACGAAGCGTCGTCATGTCACCCGACGAAGTGTTGTCGCTGCTCGTCAGGCCGGGCGGGTTTCGTTCCTCGCGTTTTCTGTTCGGAGCCGGTTGACCTCGACGAGCGGCATCTCACCGGCGTTTCCGGGATTAGGAGGGTGGCACAACGACGGTCTGGCTGCGCGGATGTGCGCGCAAAGTGTCCCGTTGCTGGCTCGGTCATAGATCCGTCGGTGTCGGCGGCGAGTTGTCCGGTTTCAGCCCGAGCTTGGATGTCCGAAGACGATGCAGAACGGGTGCCCCACTGGATCGGTGAAGACCCGGAACCCGGTCTCACGCTCGGCTGGTGTCCGTTTGGCGCCCAGCGACAGAAGTTCCCGCTCAGCCGCGTCGGGGTCGGACACGCGGATGTCGAGATGCATCTGCTGAGGTAAGCGAGGATCGGGCCAGCTCGGTGGGACCCACTGGCTGGCCCGCTGGAACGCCAGCTGCCGACGGCCTGGCGCTGACCCGATGACGACCCAGCCGTCGCTGTCTTCGTTGACGACCATGCCAAGGACCTGAGCGTAGAACCGGGCAAGGGCGCGAGGATTGGGACAGTCGATGACCGTCTTCTCGAGTCGTCCGATCACCGGAACAGTCTGCTCAACCGTCAGGCCCACGCGCGACCCGTCGCAGGCCCGGTTCACCACGATGCCCGGGGGCAGTCCGGTCTTCGGCACGAAAGGGCGATCCCAGGATCGAATGCGTACATCTAGGGGTGGAGCGAAGGACCGCTCGGACCACGCCCTTACTGGGCTGCCGGAGTGCAGCATCGGCGTGGCCCCTCGCGAGCGGGGAGGCAGCCCTCGTTCGAAGTCTCGCTGACAACGTCCTCGAGCGGGGGTTCACTGCGGCGCGGTCGTGTTGCGTAGGGGATGGTGGTGTCTCGCTGTGCCAGTGCGACGTTTTCGGGTGGCGACGTGGCTGTCTACCGGGGGGGCCGAAGCACAGCTGAATCGCACATGGGTAGCCATGCGGCGAGCCGGTCGAGTAGGCACATGCGGTCACGCGTGCACTTTCGTGTCGCACGTGGATCGCACGCAGCCCTCGACTGGCGCGTGGGCGATGGTGTTTCTGCAGGTCAGCCTGATGCGGCGGGCTGCGTGCACTAAGTCTTGTAAACAGGGGTTTGGGGGTTCGAGTCCCCCCGCCGGCTCCAATCCCATTGTCTGGCAACGGAATTCAAAGGGCAACCCTCGGCGTACCGGTCGCGTCCGCGGCCGTGGATGGCGACCGGCGTGTCGGGCGGCGGAGCAGGTGCTCGGTCATCGGACGGCCCATCGCCCCGAGCCCGACGACGCCCACCCGGTCGGTTCCTGGGTCCATGGCGTCATCCTCCCGAAGGTGGGACATCCGTACCGAAGAATAGGTATTCGCGCCGTCAAGATAGGCAGTTCTTCCGATGTGGGTCCGGGTGCGGGAAACGGACCGTGGAGTGGTCGGCAGCTCGCCGGCCACAACACAGGAGAAGAACGATGAACACTCGCACCGCCACCCGCACCGCCGCTGCCGGCCTGCTCGCCGCCGCCGCGGTGCTCACCACCTCGAACGCCCAGGCGTTGCCGGTCCAGCGCCCGGACCCGGCGACCGTGATCCGCCCGGTCCAGGCGAACCTGCGCGAGACGGTCCTCCGGCTGCTCGACGAGGGTCGGCAGGCCACGACCGTCGCCCAGCGCCGGCTCGTCCACCACGACCTCGTGCAGTCGGTGCTCGACGGCGAGTGACGGCCGTGCGGACCGCGGATGACCGGCCGGCGACTACGCTGGGCGGTCATCGAAACCAAGGTCGAGCCACCCGAGACACCCTTGGGCCGGGACGAGGAGCTCGCCCGGTGCGAGACGCTGCTGACGGCGCTGGTCACGGATGGCTCGCCCTCGGCGCGCGCGCTGCTCGTCGCGGGCGAGGCGGGCATCGGCAAGACCACCCTGGTCCGGGCCTTGGTGGACCGATCGCGCCAGGCCGGGGCTGTCGCCGGCGTCGGCCACTGCGTGGACGTCAGCGGGGCGTTGCCGTTCGGCCCGGTGCTCGAGGCGGCGTACCAGCTCGCCGGCCCTGACCTCGCGCTGCCGGACACCTCCGCTCCCAATGCCCTCGGACTGCTGGTCAACGCGTTTGCCGACCTCACCGACCGGGCGCCGGCGGTCCTCGTCCTTGAGGACCTGCATTGGGCCGACCGGTACACCGTCGACTTCGCGCGCGCCTTCGTCCGCAGTACCCGCGCCCGAGCCCTCCTCGTCATGACCTACCGTTCCGACGACGCCGCGCCCACCCTGCGGGACGCCCTGGTCGATCTGCGCCGGGCGGACGGCGTCACCCTCCTCCCACTCGGACCGCTTCCTCCGGCCGCCCTCGGGGACCTCGCCACCCGACGTCTGGGTCGCGATCTCGACGGCGACGCGATGACCGCGCTGTTCCGTCGGTCGGAAGGCAACCCGCTCTACGCGGAGGAGATCCTCGCCGCCGAGACCCCGGGCATACCGGCGTCCCTCGGCGACCTACTGACCCGGCACGTGCGCGAGCTGAGCGCGGGGACCCGCTCGCTGGTCCGGCTCGCGGCGGTGGGCAGCAGCGTCGTGGACGTCGACAGCCTCGCCGACGTGGCGGACGTCGAGGTCGAACGGCTCGAGGCCGGGCTTCGCGAGGCGCTGGACGCGAACGTCCTCGTGCGACAGGGAGCAAGGCTGGCGTTCCGGCACGCGCTGCTGCGCGACGCGGTGTACGAGGACCTGCTGCCGACCGAACGGGTGCGGTTGCACGAACGGTATGCGCGGGTCCTCGCTACTCGGCTCGGCTCACGGACCAGGTCCGGTGAGCGGTGGCCGCTGGCTGCCGACCTGGCCTTCCATGCGGGCGCGGCCGGTGACGCGGCGACCGCGCTGGGCGCCCACCTCGACGCCGGGGAGGCGGCCCGACGGTTCGGGGCCCGGGCCGATGCCGCGGCCCACTACGAGTCCGCGATGGAGCTGTGGGGCCACGTGCCCGCGGCCGACCGTCCGGCCGGGATCGCCGAGACCGACCTCCCCTGCCGGGCCGCGGACTGCTTGTCCATGCTGTTCGAGCCGCTGCGAGTTCGTAGCCTCCTGCGCACGGCCCTCGCGATGCTGGACGACACGACCGAGCGCCTGGCGGCCAGCCGGGTCTATGCCATGGTCGCGAGCCTGCCGCACTACCCCGCCGACGTCATCAGCGACGAGGAGGCCGCCGCCCGCGCGGTTTCGCTGGCCGGCTCGACCCCCGGCCGCGAGCGGGTCCAGGCCCGGCTCGCGACCGCCTATGTCGCCGAACGGCGGTTCCGGTATGCGTCGGTGCTCGACGAGGTCGCCCTCATCCGCGCAGCGCGGGCCGAGCTCGGCGACCGGTCGGACCCGGCGGAGGACCGGTGGCTCGAGAGCACGGCGCAGTGGTATCTCGGTCGCCCGGCCGAGGCGATCGACAGCGTCCGGGTGGCGCGTCGTCAGTTCGCACGGAACGGCGACCCCGGCGCGGCGCTGGAGGCAGCGGTCGAAGAGGCGTGGATGCTTTTTCAGTCCGGGAACGTCGACGAGTTCTTTGTCGTCGCTCGATCGTGCCGGGTCGAGGCCGAACACGCGGGCCTGCCGGTCAAGGTGGCGTGGGCCGCCTACGACGAGGTGCTCGCATTGGTTCAGCTGGGACAGCTGCACCCGGCGCGGACGCTCTTGGAGGAGATCCGTTCACGCGGCCTCCCTGAGTTCAAGTACCACGAGCTGGGCAGCGAGGTGTGCCTGGCGCTCGGGGACATCGAGCAGGCCTGGGAGCACAACGCCTGGACCATCGCCACCTTTGCGGACCGCATGCACATGCCGAACGACGAGGTGATGATTCGCCGGGCGGCGATCCTGGGCGCACGCGGAGACTTCGCTGCCGAGGCGGACTGGGCCGACCGGTTCCTCGTGGCCTTCGCCGCCTCAGACTCACCACTCCTCACCGCCGTCGGGGCCTATCTGGGCCTGCGCGTTCCGGAGATCGCCCGGTCGCCGGACCTCACCGAGCGGTCCCTCTGCGCGCTCGAGCTGGCCCAGGCCCTGCGGGCGCCGTCGTGGGACCGCACCTGGCACGCGGCATACCTGGTGTTCGCCGTGGCCTACGCCGCCCGCCTCGCCGGACGCCCGGCGCTCGAGGAATGGGCCGACGGGGTCGAGCGGGCGAGCCGGTTCGGCCCGTTCTTCGCCCTCCAGCCGCGGCTCGAGCTGGCCGTCGAGCACCTGCGGGCCGGCGACCGCGCCACCGGCAAGGAGCAGCTGGTGTCGGTCTGGGTCGACGCGCGGGAGATGGGGGCGGGCTGGTACGAGCGGCGAGCCGCGGCTCTGGCTACGCGGAACCGGGTGCCGCTGCCGGTCGAGGAGGAGGCGGCCGGGCCGCTGCACCGGCTGACCGCCCGGGAACGCGAGGTGCTGGCCCTACTGGCCGACGGCGCGACGGACCGCGAGATCGCGGCCACCCTGGTGATCAGCCCGCGAACCGCCAGCATCCACGTGGGCAACATCCTGGCCAAGCTCGACGTCCCGAACCGGGGCGCGGCGGCCGCCCTGGCCCGCGACCTCGGCTGAGCTACCCCAGCCGGTGGGCGGCGGCGCGGACCAGGACCACCGCCCACGCGCGGTACGGCCTCCAGCGCTCGGCGAACGACGCATACTCCTCGTCGGTCATCGGCGTCAGGACCGGCCGGATGCCCCATGCGACGAGCGCGGATTGAGGGGTTTCGACGCAGGGACATCTCTTTCGGCGAGTCCTGCCCCGGGGATGGGCAACGAAGCGCACAGTGTTGAACAGGAGGGCAGGGGCAGCATGACGGGAGGTGTCATGAACGGGTACTCGACGGAGGAGAGTGCGGCTCTGGTGGCCGTATGCACTGCAGCGGCAGCGCATCGGAGGGATCACCACCATCCGGCGACCGTGTCCTGCCATCCCCATATCGTCGAGGTCGTTCATCTTGGGCATCGCGCGGTCACGGTCTGCCACGACTGCGAGTCCGACTCCGGGTTCCTGCCCGAGCGTGAGGCTGAAGCCGTCGCGCAGGCCCACCGCAGACAAACCCAGGGCGACGACGTCGGTGCGCGCCTGGGTCCGGCTGCCTGACCGTCCAGGCCGCACCCGGTCGGTCCGGCCACCGGTCGCCCTGGCCGACGCCGGCAGCGACGTCCATGAAACCGCAGGAGGCGCTGGCGACGCCGATTTTTCCGCGGTGCAGCAGCACCCGGCGTGAGCCAGGAGTTGATGTGCGCGAGTGCGGCAAAAGGTTGTTGGTAGTGGGACTGATGAGGCGGTGTCGCTTTGCCCCTTCCGGCTTGTCCGGGGTCGCACGCTCCAGCGGCTTGCTCGGTGACTTCGTTCGGCGCGGCTGCGGATGACGTGGCAGAGCCCAGGCGCCCAAGCCCATTCTTGAGGGGTTCTCTTGCGCGGTGGTAGGACGAGCGGATTCGGAAGGGGACAGTAATGGTTCAGCCCTTGGAGCAGGTGTCCTTCGATCGCCCCGACGAAGTCCGTGAGGGCGGGAACTGGCGGCTCGAACTGGTCAATCTCGCCGGTGATGTCCAGGTTGGCCGGCTAACCCTTGAGCCGGGGTGGCGGTGGTCCCAGGATGTGAAGCCGGTGGCCGGTACGGACTTGTGCATGGCCCCGCACCAGTCCTATCAAATGTCAGGTCGACTGCATGTTGCGATGGAAGACGGGACGGAGCTCGAGGTGTTCGCAGGGGAGGTCTCGTCCCTGCCGCCGGGTCATGACGCGTGGGGCGTTGGTGACGAGACCGTGGTGGCGATCGACTGGCAAGGTGCATCGGTCTGGGCGAGACCCTGAGGGGCTGTGTACCTCCCCGGTGCACCGCAAGAAGGTCGGCGCGCGAAGGAGTTGGGCACGAGTCATCCGCCATGTCAGTCGTTGAGCCGTCGGCAGGTGCGGCAAGCGCAGATGCCGGTCTTGCGGCGGCACTAGGAGATGCGCGTTGGACCAGTGTCCGGCGGACTCGGTTCATGTGACCGGCGGGCAGTCTTCAGGCGGGTGCCCACCGGCTGACGGAGTGTGGGCTCTCTGCTGGTTTGCCCCGTAGATCACCGTCAGGAGGCGTGGCTCTGAAGCAAGTGACCAACTCGTGTAGCCGAGGGGACGGTTGCCGGGATCATCAGCTCCTCACGGCGTCGGACAGGACGGCGGCACTGCAGCTGGACGGCAGGATGGGCAGATGGTGCATTTCGCTGAAGAGTCCGATGTGGCGGGGGGCGGACGGTCATGGCGCTCGACGGCGGTTGGTCTGGCGCAGATGTTGATCGTGCCGCAGGGTTTCACGTTGGCAGTTGCCGGCAGTGTCACTATCTGTGTTGGCCGCCACGGCTTTCCTGGGCCCGTCGGCGTCTGGCTCTTCGTGGCGGGCGCGGCCATGGGCTACTGGCTCGTCGTCGCGGTCGTCGGAGCTCTGGGCGAGCCCGTCCACCAGCCGGTGGGGATTGTCGGTCTGGGGCTGCTCAACGTCACCGCGGTCTTCGTGGTACCGCTCGTCACGCTCGCGAACTGGTGGATACCCAATGAGGATTTCGCATTCCTTGTCACCGGACTTGCCGTACACATGACCTACATACCTTTGGCGGCGGCAGGCCTTGGCGTCCTCTGGAGCACGAGCAAGCGAAGGCGTCCTTCCGGCCCGCCATGACCGATTGGGCCCGACTTGACCCGTCATCAGACCCGACAGCTTGGCCTCTGCTCACAGGAAGAGGAGGGCCAAGGCGTATCCGCTAAGCGACGTTTACGTCCGCCCGTCAAACCTCCCGCTGCGTCCTCCGGATGCGGGCCCGTGCGCTCTCCAACATATCGGCCACGATGACAACGCCATGCCACACCGGCTTGCTGGCCGCCGCTCGAAATCGTCACCCGGAACACTGAGCTGCCGGCAGACGGCTGCGACCCAGCTGAGGCCGTGCGTAGCTAGCGGTCGAGAGCCACCCGGGCGCTGATGCGTTGGTCAGCCGCTGGGCCAGCGAAGAGAACAGCGCCCTTGATCCGTGACTCTGTCCGCTCCTCACCATCCGCGTTTACCGACGGCCGGTCTCTAGGTGTGTCCGTCGTCCCGCGCCTGGCCTGATGCGATCGTGTGATGCAGTGACGTGACCGCGGCTCGAACCCGTTCGACGTCGGTGGGGCGAGGCATGTCTCGTTCCGCGTCCGCCAGCGCGGCCGTAGCAGCCTGGTCGAGGGTTGCGAGGCGAGACGAACCAGCCGGCAGCACCTCGGCGCAGCTCCGCAGCAGGCGGGTGAGGGCCAGCATCACGGTGACGTCGCTGGAGCCGTAGCGGCCCAGGACGTCGCCGATGAACCGGACGTAGTCCTCGAAGGTGCTGCCGGGCACGACCACCCGGCCCCGGCCGGCCGGGCCGTAGAGGACCTTGGCGCCGAGCGGTCGAACGGCGAGGTCGCAGTAGACGACGGCGAGGTGCTCGGTGGCCTGCACGGCGGTGTAAGGGTCGTTGACCGCCGGCGAAAGGGCCTTGCAGGCGATGTCGGTCTGCTGACGGATGCCGAACCCGATGTCCTGCTCGATGGTGCGCTCGAAGCCTACCCGGACGTCGGGGAGGACCGCCGCCGCGAACACCTTGCCGTTCGGGCGTGGGTGGTCCGGCGAGGGCGCCCAGACCCAGCCGAGCACGGTCCCGGCTATGACGTGATGCCCCACCCCGTACCGCAGGGCGATCGTGACGTCGGCGTCGATGGCGAGCTGGAGGAGCAGCTCCGGGTGGACGGTCTGGATGTAACCGGACTGCCGGCCCACCAGGGGCACCGCCCAGTCGGGGGCGCGCGGGGGAGTCTGCTCGACCCGCGCCGACTCCTCCTGGACGATGGTGCGTCTGGTGTTGCGTTCGATCCGGCGGTTGATGGCGTCGATCTGGATCGAGTGGGCCAGGTGGTCGGCGAAGTACACGACGAAGCCGAGGCTGACGAAGAGCAGCAGGATGGATCCGCTGATCGCCAGCCGGGGGAAGTCCTCGGTTCGGGTGCCGGCCTGGAGGCCGACGGTGAACAGGCCGGCCGCGCTGTAGACGAACGTGGCGATAAAGGCGCTGAGCACTACCTGAGTCGAGCGGTCGCGGAGGAAGTTGCGCAGCAGTCGCGGCGAGAACTGGGTCGACGACAGCTGCAGCGCCACGACGGTCAGTCCGAGAACCAGCGCGATGACGGTCACGACCGTGCTGCTCACCGTGATCAGTACCGTTCTGGCATCGTCCGCGGTTCCCTGAAAGGCCAACCGGTCAGCCACCGAGCCAGGGGGAAGAGCGACCTGCGACATCAGGTAGCCGGCGGCGAGCGCGACCACGGCGGCAACGCTGGGTAGCACCCAGAGCGCCCCGTTGAGGTACTCCTTGACGCGGTACCAGGCAACGGACCGGCGGACGCGGCGGGCCAGGCCGGTGGAGCCGGGGGTGGAGGCCATGGGTGAGGCTATCGCCGCCCGAAAGGGTTCACTTCGCGGCCTTTGACCATGTCGAACTCGCCCGCGTGGGACCAACGGGGATTGGGGCGTGACCGGGGTCACCGGTCGACTGCGGGACCATACTGGGCTCGATGGCCGTCCGGACGGTGTTGGTCGTAGGTGCCGGCATCGCCGGTTCCACGCTGGCGGTGCTGCTGGCGCGTCGTGGCGTGGCGACCACGCTGGTGGAGCGGGCAGCCGACCAGCGCTCGACGGGCGGTCCGGTCGATGTCCGTGGCGCCGCGCTGGAGGTGGTCGCGCGGCTGGGCGTGCTGCACTCTGTGCGGTTGGCGGCCACTCAGGTGACACGGCTTGCGGTGGTCGACCGCGTCGGACGGGTCATCGGGTGGATCCCGACTCAGACCAGTACTGACGCCATCGAGATTGCGCGCAGCGACCTGGCCTCCATCCTGATCGGCGCTGTCGGTGTTGACGTCGAGATCCTCTACGGGGACACGGTCGTACGTCTGGACGATGACGGTACGGATGTCGAGGTGCGGTTCGAGCGGGCCACTCCTCGACGTTTCGACCTGGTGATCGGCGCCGACGGGCTGCACTCGCAGGTGCGCAGGATCGCCTTCGGGGCTGAGCGCCAATTCACCAGGCCGCTGGGCATGTACATCGCGACAACCCCGCTGGAGACGACCGCCCCAGACGTGCACACCGTGTTCCTACATGGTGCGCCGGGCCGAGCGGCGATGATTCACCCGACGACCGGCCGTGAGGGGGCGGCGTTCATCTTCCGTCACCACTCGCCGATCCAGCCTGGTGACGCGGTTGACCGCCAGGACCAGGCCCGGCTGTTGACCGGTGTGTACGAAGGGATGGGATGGCGGGTCCCCGAGATGCTCGACCGCATCTGCAGCGCGGAAGATGTCTACTTCGACTCGATCAACCGGGTCCACGTTGACCGGTGGTCACGCAACCGGGTGGTCCTGGTCGGTGACGCCGCGGACTGCGTCACCGTCTTTGGGGAAGGCTCCAGCATGGCCCTCGTCGGCGCGGCCACCCTCGCCCAGGCTGTGACATCCTCGAACGACCTGGCTGAGGCGCTTCGGTGGTACGAACACGTGCATCAAAGGCGAATCGCGGCGCGGCACCGCGGCACCGGACTGACAGCGCATTTCCTGGTTCCAGCCAGCCGGGTCGGAGTTGCCCTCCGCGACAGTGCGGTTCGCATCTGGCCGACCATCAGTGCCGTGGGGGGACGGCGCTCAGTTCCGGCCTAGCCACCCGTCGCAGGACTGCGGACTCACCGGAACGCCCGTTGGGTGAGCCGATCAGGGGCTGCCGGGAGCGATCGACCCGGCAGGCTCCAGCGCCACCGTCTGCCGATGGGTCGCTGGTCGTACCAGGCGACTGCCGCGGCCCGGCTCACTGACCGCCGCGCCGGTATCACGCGCGCGCAGGAGGTGCCCATGCGTGCCCGGGCTAGCTTGGCGAGGAGAACTCGGCGAGAAGCTCATCGTTCAGCTCGGGATCGGCCAGGACGACGACGTCGTCACCGGCTCTGAGCTGGGTGTCGTCGCGGACGGTCACTAGTTGGGCGTCGCGGACCACGATGCTGACCCACATATCCCCGACCCGATCCGCCAGGTCCCTGATCGTGGTGCCGTCGGCGGGGGACCCGGCTGTCACCCGGAGTCGGTGGACTCCGTCGGGTTCCTCTCGAAGCCGGACTCCAAGAGCCCACGGCTCGAGTTCGGTGGTGCGACTGGGGAGCTTGAGCATCCTGACTACGGCCGGCACCAGGCTGCCTTGTGCGAGGACGGAGAAGGTCACCACCACGACGACGATTCCGTAGAGTCGTTCGGCGTCAGGGACCTGGGCGGCGCGGAGGAACTCGCCGAGCAGGATGGGCACGGCCCCCTTGAGACCGGCGAACAGGACGAAGGCGAGCTCGTTGGGCCGCAGCCGGGCGGGCAGCAAGCACAGCCCGGCGGCCAGGGGCCGGATCACTAGGGCCAGGCCCAACCCGAGGATGAGACCGGGGATCCAGACATCCGGTCGAGCGACGACGGTCATGTTTACGGTCAGTCCGAGGACGAGGAAGGCGACGATCTCTCCGAAACTGGCGAGCGCGGAGTGGAAGCGTTCGATCTCCCGCTTGTACGGTGCGCCAGGGTCGCCGAGGAGGATCCCGGCGACGAAAACCGCGAGAAAGCCGGAGCCGTGGGCGACGGTGGCGATTCCGTACAACGCGATAGCGCAGAACACGCTCCGCAACGGGTACAGAGCCTCGTTCGGCAGCGGTACTTTCCGGGTGAACCACAGCATTCCCCAGCCGCCCAACACGCCGACCGCGGCGCCGACCACCATCTGCAGGGCGAAGGTGGTGGCCACCTGGCCGGCCCCCTGCCAGCTCAGGCCGCCAGCCGCGAGCAGACTTGCCATCAGGGCGATGCCTACCGGGTCGTTCGCGCCGGACTCTCCCTCCAGGATGGTGCCGCTCCGGCCGCGGATCTGACGTTGACCCAGAACCGAGAACACCACCGCGGGGTCGGTCGGGGCCACCGCGGTGGCCACCAAGATCGCCAGGTACCAGTCGATCCCGAATGCCAGATGCAGCAACACTGCTCCAGCCGCCGAGGTCAGGAAGGTGCCGAGGAGGCCCACCGACGCGACCGGCAGTGCGGCCGCGCGGAACCTGCGGAAGCCGATGTGCATTCCGCCGTCGAACAGGATCAGCACCAGGGCGACGGTGACGACATGCTCCACGGTCACGATGTCCGGCATCCGATCCGCTGGGACGACGCCGGCAACTGCCGCCGCGCCTACCAGAATCAGCAGCGGTGTCGGAATCCGGGTTCGCTCCGTCAGCCGGTTCAGCAAGACAGCTGTCAGCGCGGCCGCGCTGGTCACCAGCAGCGCCAGCGCGAAACCCTCGGTGTCGGTCATCTGGCTCCCGGCTCAGGTCGACGGATCGTCCGCCGACCCGACTTCCCGGCACACCGAGAACAACCATAGACGTCGGCCGGGGCCACCGGCCACAACCTCGGCACCCGCGGCCGAAGGCGCGCTAAAAGGGCGGGCAGCGTCCTACTGTGGAAACGCAGAGATCTGGAGTGATGGCATGGCGCAGAGATCGGTCCCAGACGAGAATCGGCCACAACGCCGGGAGTCCGCCGCTGTGGACGAGCCCCAGATCGACCCCGTCTGGCTGCGGCTAAGCCTGGTGTTCCTGCTGGGGCTACTCGTCGGAACTCTCATCATCGCGGCCAGCCGGCCCCTACCGAGCGGCGGACGGCAAACGTCCGACACCTCAATCGGCACCACCGGCAACCCGCTCTGCGACCAGGTCGTCGCCGACGCAGAGCACATCGCCGATCTAGCCGGCCGGGCTACCGCCGCAGCGCGACGCCAGGACGCCACCAGCCTGACCAACCTGGTACGTGAGCTAAAGGACGCCCAGAACAGCCTAGATAACGGCGCAACAGGCTGTCACCGATGACGGCTCCCGTGAAGGAAGGATTGCGCCGCCTTGGCGGGGGACACCATGACCCGCCGGTGCTGCCGGCGGGCTTCGCTCGGGTCGACGTCGTCGGGATCAGCGCGGTAGGCGGGCATGACGGGGTCGACACTCACGCGGACATGGAACCACCAGCAGGCGACCCGCCTCGACGGCGGTGACGTCAGGCGAGTGTCGCCTCGGCGGTGGCGTCAGCTCCAATAGTGGTACGGGTCGTAGTACACCGCGTCCCAGGGGTTGGTGGTGCAGACCACGATGATGACCAGCTCATGCGAGGACAGGTCCCAGTTCGTGGCCGACGATGGGCCAGCCGTGCTGTCCTTCACCTGGACCCCGAGGGGCAGTCCCTTCGGCTGGACCGCTGCCACAGTCGCCCCGCTCATGCTGACCCCCACCCCGCCAGACTCGACAACCTGCACCCCATGCGGGACCAGCCGGCCTGAGGAGTAGTTGGCGTTGTGCAGATAGCTTCCCGCGGGGCACTTCATGTCCGGCAGCCCGACCGACTGCAGCGGGCCAAGAGTGGCCCGGTAGCCCTCGACGCTAGTGAGGGTTCCGCCGGCCTCGGCGCTGCCCGCCTCCGCCAGGAGGAGCCCGCCGGCGACGGCCGTGGCGATGGTGGCGGCAAGGGTGGCCGCGAGCGTTGACCTGACGAGCGTTCTCTTGGTTGTGGTAGTGGGCCTCATGGGAGGCGTTTCCTTCGGGGTTGATCGACGTGAGGCCCCTGTCAATGAGAGGCACCGGATCTCGGCATTGAGATCCTGGAGGGCAAACTCTGGCTTGCCGCTGAACGTTGCGGTGTCACCCAGTCAGGGAGTTGCTCGGAGGACCGACCGTCCCCCGATCGGAGGACAAGCGACCTCGGCGGCGCCGGCACCGACCGGGCCACCGATCTCACCGCGGCCCCAGGAGACACCCAGGACGGCAGCATCCCCTAGACCCTCACCACCGCTCTCCCCTTCCGACGCTTGCCGCGACCGCCCCGGCCGGGACAATCAGTCATCACACCAAAGGAGGGCCAACCATGGCGCCGCAACCCACCCGCGAGGACAAGTTCAGCTTTGGCCTGTGGACCGTCGGCTGGCAGGCACGGGACCTCTTCGGCGAGGCCACCCGGCCCGTCCTCGCCGGAGTGACCGCGGTGCACAAGCTTGCCGAGCTGGGCGCCTACGGCATCACTTTCCACGACGACGACCTGGTCCCACCCGGGTCGAGCAGCACCGAGCGCCAACGGATCATCGACGAGTTCACGACTGCGTTGGCGGACACCGGCATGGTCGTCCCGATGGTCACAACGAACCTGTTCGGGGATCCCGTGTTCAAGGATGGTGGCTTCACGAGCAACGACCGGGGGGTTCGCCGGTACGCGCTTCGCAAGGTCATGCGGAACATGGATCTGGCCGCCGAGCTGGGCGCGCAGATCTACGTGTTCTGGGGCGGCAGGGAAGGCTCCGAGGTCGACTTCGCCAAGGACGTCCGCGCCGCCCTCGACCGGTACCGGGAAGGGATCGACCTGCTCGCCCAGTACTCCATCGACAAGGGCTACGGCATGAGGTTCGCAATCGAACCCAAGCCGAACGAGCCCCGCGGCGACATCCTGCTGCCGACGATCGGGCATGCGCTGGCCTTCATCTCCCAGCTGGAACACCACGAGATGGTGGGCATCAACCCCGAGACCGGGCACGAGCAGATGGCCAGCTTGAACTACACCCACGGGATTGCCCAGGCGCTGTGGCAGAACAAGCTGTTCCACATCGACCTCAACGGCCAGAAGGGCCCCCGCTACGACCAGGACCTGGTGTTCGGCTACGGCGACCTGCTGCAGGCCTTCTCCACCGTCGACCTGCTCGAGAACGGCGCCCCAGGTGGCGGTCCGACCTACGACGGGGACCGCCATTTCGACTACAAGCCGCTACGCACCGAGAACATGGATGGCGTGTGGGAGTCGGCCTTGGCCAACATGGAGCTGTACCTCGCACTGCGTGAGAAGGCCAAGGCCTTCCGTGCCGACCCGCGCGTTCAGCAGGCACTTTCCGACGCCGGGGTCGCGGAGCTGGCCCAGCCAACGCTCAACGTTGGGGAGAGCTATGAGCAGCTCTTGGCGGATCCCGCGACCTTCGAGACCTACGACATCGACGCCGCCCGCACCAAGGGCTACGGCTTCGCCCGCATTCAGCGGTACGCCATCGAGCACCTGCTCGGAGTGGCCTAGGGGAAGTTGCCCGCCGTCGGGCCGCAGGTCACCCGAGCCGGCGGTTCAGTCCTTCGTCGCAGGGGACCCGGCGACGCATACGACGCCGGTGTTGCCATCCTGGTCGGCGATCACGGTGAGCGACGGCGCGTCGCTGTCATCGACGACGGTCCCACCCGCGGCGACGGCGGCGGCGATTCGCTGCTGGGCCACCTCGGGCGCCACATAGACCTCGATGTGGAACCGCTGACGCGAGGTCTCGTGCTCGTCGGCGTCCCCGAACCACAGGTTCGGTACCCGTCCCGTGGGGTCGCGGATCTCGTCGCTGGGGGACCCGTGGCCCTGAGCCTCGGCGTTCCCGGTCAGCAGCGCGGCCCACACCGGGGCGATGGTCGGGGAGTGCGCCGTGTCGAGGCCGAGCTCGATGACGCTGACCGATGCCGGGTCGGCGTGGAGGCTGTGGTCGGCGGCGATCTGGGTGATCCGTCGGGCGAGGTCGACGTCCTTCTGGGTCACCCATTCGACGACGTGTTCGGTGCCCTCGTCGTCGCGGTAGATGGCGTCAGCGCTGATCAGCTTGAGGTCGACGTACCCATTGCCGATCGACACGATCGGGTGGTGTCCGAGCGCGTCGCCCGGCTCGCCCACCGCGGCGACGAACCGGGCGCCGGCGCCGAAGTCGTCGATCAGGTAGCGGGCATGCAGTCCCTGGGCCAGCTTGCGCCAGTCGGTCAGCTTGGCCTCGGCGATCTCGTCACCCTTCAGCATGTCCATGTTGGGGGACCCTATCCGTGGGTCCGTGCAGCACTCGTGCGCGTCCTCCCGCGGCACGACCGCCCTACTCGGGCATGGTGGGGGTGTGTCGAGCGGCATGAGCGTGCCCACGGAGCCGGACCCGGTTTCCCGGACACGGGTGGTGTGGTGATCATGCCGCTCTGGTCGGGGCGGGGGCCTAAACGATAGCGGCATTGGTAGAGACGCTGAGTCTGGTGGGGGACCCGGCTCCGCGGACCGGAGACCCGGCGGTGCCAATTCTTGCTGCCATCCTGACGGTGTACGCGTTGTATGTCGTCGGCGGGTTACTGGGAGCCGTGGCCACCCTTCGTGCGCGCGTCCTGCACCGGTCGGCGCCAGTGGCGTTGGGTCTGGCATATCGCCGTGTGACCTTCTCGGTTACTGGATCCGCTTAATGCCCTCGTTGCACAGCTCGAGAGTGTCGATGGCGACCTCGTTGCCCTTGCCGTTCAGGTCGGTGGGGTCGTACTTGCACGGCCAGGCCTTGGTCAGCTCCCACGCCGCCTTGTCCTGCCCGGCCTCGTCCTGAGGCGGATCACGACGCTGCGCCGAGCGGCGTCGAGCGGGTGGCGCCGTCGACGACCAACTGGTGCCAGTCGGGGAAGTTCGGCGGAGTCGGTGACGCCCCACTTGAGCGTGACGTTGGCGTACTTGGTCAGCCCGTTGAGCTTGCGGACGGTCGTGACCGTCGTCGCCCTCGCGGTACTCGATGGGCTCGTTGGACAGGTCGCCGATGGCCACCTCGGCGAAGCCGGCCTGCTGGATCTGGTCGATCTCCAACCGGTACCGGAAGTTCCGCAGTGGGTCTTGCCGTGCTGCCATGGCTCTCCGTTCTCGGGTCGTGGCTCAGAGGATCGCTTCCTGGGTCTGCTGGTAGACCCGGAAGATGACGAACTCGGCAGGACGGACGGGCGCGACGCCGATCTCGACGATCAGCCGTCCGTTCAGGATGTCGTCCTCGGTCATGGTCTCCCGGCCGACCGCGACGCTGAACGCCTCCTCCTCCTTCTCGCCGAACAGCGCGCCCTCCCGCCACTGGGTGCGCAGGAAGAGGGTGATGGTCTGCTTCACCCGCGCCCACAGTCGCGGGTCGTTCGGCTCGAAGACCACCCACTGGGTCGAGAAGTAGATCGACGCCTCGAGGAAGATGAAGAGCCGGCGGACGTTGACGTACTTCCACAGCGGGTCGCTCGACAGCGTTCGGGCGCCCCACACGCGGATTCCTCGGCCGGGGAACCGCCGGATGGCGTTGACGCCCCTCGGGTTCAGCACCTCCTGCGCGCCGGTGGTGACCTCGTACTCGAGGTCGATGGCGCCGGCCACCACCTCGTTCGCCGGTGCCTTCCACACCCCGGTGGTGTTGTCGGTCAGGGCGTAGATGCCGCAGACCGCACCCCCAGGCGGGATCTTCGTCCGGGCGCCGCTACGCGGGTCGCTGACGAAGATCCAGGGGTAGTAGAACGCCGCGTACTGGGCTGTCGCTGAGGTCGGTGCGCGGGTCGAGCGTGGCGCTTTGGCAACGTCCGCCGGCGAGTCGACGACCGCGAAGCGGAACCGGTTGGTCTCGCAGTGGGTGATGACGGCCTGTAGCGACGTCGGGCTCCGCTGCGGGGGCGTGGACGATGGCGACGTCGCGGTAGCGATCGAGCGCCAGCGCGGCGAGGCCGGTTCGGTCGTTCGGGTCCTGACGCGCATCACCCTCGAAGTCGGTAACCGTGAGGGCGTCGTCGTCCACGCCGTTGCTGAGCCGATCGGATCCAGCGATGCCCGCTGCCGACACCGGGACATGGGCACCGTCGACGAACTCGACGAATGACGAGTTGCCGCCGGCTGAGGTGTTCGTGCCGTTCACCCGCTGTCAGGAAGTACGACGGCGATGCCGGTTCGAGGCTCAGGTCGTCGAAGTCCTCGGTCGCGCTCGGTTCGGGACCCGGCGGGGCCGCACCGGGCTGGACGGCCCCGCGGTCGTACGGGATGTCGGGGCCCGGCCTTGTCCCAGTAGTAGACCCGCAGCCGGAACCCGACTGGGCCTGCTGTCGGCGTCCTTGGTGGTTCCCTCGTCGATGCGGACCCACACACGGTTGTAGGCGGTTCCGACGCCGGTCGCGCGGAGGCTGAACCCGGCCACGGTGGCGGTCGCTCGCGCGGCGTTGGCGCCGCTGATGCGGGCGATGTAGGCGCGGCGCCCGCCGTTGTCGAAGAACGGCGTTCACCGCGTACGGCATGTATGCCGCAGTCGATCGACGATGCCGCCGAAAGCAGCGGAGGTACTCGCTGTAGCTGGTGACCAGCCGCGGGCGGCTCGGTCCTCGCTCGGTCGCGCCGAGGAAGGCGGCCGTGCTGGTTGCCACGCCCTCGATGGGCTTGGGTCCGCGCTCGATCTCCTCGACGTAGACACCGGGCGCTAGGTACTCAGGCATCGGGCTCCCTCCTCGGCGGCTGGGTGAGTCAGGTTGGTTGGCGAGCGCCCCGAAAGATGGAGCAGTCATCGAGGCGTTCATCCTGCAAGGACCATTGTCGATGGGCCATCGGTCGATTGGTGGCCCCACGGAGCGCTCCGGAAGCGATAGGGCCGAGCGCCCCTGGTCATTAGACCCTTGTGCCGACGTCGGACTGGTCGTCAGGCAGCGGTTAGGCACGGCCGCTCTCGCGGCGGTGTGCCGCACATCAAGTAGCGCGTCTTGTCACAGACGGCGCTAGGGACGCCGTGCTCGGAGGGGGCGCTCGTACTGGGCGGTCGGACGGGGCGACATTGCATCTCAACAGCCATTATCGGGATGCTCGCGACGTCCCGGTCCGGCCTCGGTGACGGATCGGTCCTCGCGTTGGCGGCGTGCGGCTCAGGGACAGGCGAGCACGGCGCGGATTCGGGCGGTGTCGGCGATGATCTGCTGCGCCTGGGCGACGGTCAGCCGCTGGCCGGACTGTGCGCGCGCCTCGTTGATCATGGCGCGGAGGACGCTGCAAGCGTCGGCGACAAGCCCCGCCGCCAGCGCCGCCAGCGCCGCCTGCGCCGCCTGCGCCTTACTCAGCAGGCTCGTGCCGGGCCCCACGCCCCGTACGCTGCGCTCCAGCGTCGCCAGCTGCTCGGCGCCGCCGCGGACCGTCACCGTGAAGCTGTTGGTGCCGGTGTTCCCGGCCGCGTCCGTGGCGGAGCAATTCACCGTCGTCGTCGCGATGGCGAACGTGCTGCCCGGGGGGGCGCGCAGCTCACCGCCGGGTTCTCCGGGTCGGTGTCGGTCGCACTCGCCGTGAAGGTCACCACCGCGCCGGCGTTGCCGGTCGCCTCCGCCGTGATGTTCGCGGGCACGGTCACCGCGGGCGCCGTCGTATCCACGGTCCAGGTGTAGCTGGCGGGCGTCGGGTCGACAGTGCCGCCCGCGTCTTTGGTCCGCACCTGGAAGGTGTGGCTGCCCTGGCTCAGGCTGCTGTAGGTCTGCGGGCTGGTGCAGGCGGAGAAGGCGGTGCCGTCGAGGGCACACTGGAATCCGGTCACGCCGAGATTGTCCACGCCGGTGAACGAGAAACTGGCGCTCGTCTGGTTGGTCGGGTCCGCCGGCTGGGCGGTGATTGTGGTGTCCGGCGGCACCGTGTCGGTCTGCACGACCCAGGTGTAGCTGGCGGGCGTCGGGTCGACGTTGCCATCCTCGTCGCGCGCGCGCGGCAAAGTCCGGCGAGGAGCAGCCGCCCTTACGGCGGCATGCTGGGCGACCTCGCCGCCAGACGCATGAGGTCAGGGTCCGACAGCGGCATGGTCGGGCGTCCCGGCCGGACAGCGGCATGGTCGGGCTATTTGGTGAGTGCGAGCGGGCATGACCGGAAGATCGAGTTGCTGTGATGTTTGGGCGGCGTCTGGGCTCACCGCGTCGGAGCGGCCCTCGCGACGACCGCGATCACGTCCACCTCCACAAGCTGATCGGGCCATCCGAGGACGCTGACGCCGAGAAGAGTGCTGGGTGCGTCGTGCTCACCGAAAGTGCTGTGGACCACGTCCCAAACGGCGCTGAGGTCCTCGCGCTGGCTTGAGGCTACGTAGACAGTGCTCTTCACGACGTCGGTCAGATCCGCGCCTGCTTCGTGCAAGGTGGTGACCAGGTTGGTCATGACCTGCTGCGCTTGGCCGACAAAGTCACCAACAGCGACAATGCGACCGTCGGGGTCCAGGGGACACGCGCCCGCGGTGTAGATGGCCTGCTGGGCCTCGGTCACCGCGGCGTAGGCGTAGGGCGCCTGATCGGTGAGTGCGGCGGGACGGATAAAGATGATGGGGTGGTTGGTCACGCGAGCATCTTGGACGCAGGTCGGGGCAGTGCGCACATGCTTTGTGAGCGTGCCTGCCCCCGTGCAACTCCAACAGTTTCTCGAGTTCGGCTACTGAATGGCAGGTGTCAGCGCCCTCCACGCGGAGGTTGGTTCACTCCGTCTCGACGGGCGGCGTGGTCGGGCGCCCGCCCCGACAGCGGCGTGGTCGGCGTCCCCGCTCCGACAGCGGCATGTGCGGATGTCCTGAGACCGGTTGACCCTTTGACCCGTGGACGGGTTCAGCGTCTTCGTGGGAGGTTGAAGACATGTCTCCCCCGGGGTGAGTCACGCGGCGTGGTGTCTTACCGGGGCACGTTCGGCGCTGGGTGACCGGCTCGAGGCGACGTGAATCGCTGACAGACTGAGGGGTTGTTGATGGCCCAGAACCGTAGCTCGCAGTGGTACGCCGGGACCGACCGCAACGCGTACATCCACCGGGCGTGGATGCGACGGGGGTTGCCGAGCCACGCGTTCGACGGCCGTCCGCACATCGCGATCGCCAACACGGCGTCGGACCTGACCCCTTGCAACCTGCACTTGAACGAGGTCGCCGAGAGCGTGAAGCAGGGCGTCTATGAGGCGGGCGGTATTCCGCTGAACCTTCCGGTTGTCTCGTTGGGGGAGACGCTGGTCCGGCCGACCGCGATGCTGTGGCGCAACCTGGCCGCGATGGCGACCGAGGAGATGTTGCGGGCGAATCCGATCGACGGTGTTGTCTTGCTGGGGGGCTGCGACAAGACCATCCCGGCTCTGCTCATGGCGGCCGCGTCGGTGGACCTGCCCGCAGTCGTGATCCCGGGTGGACCGATGCTGACCGGCACCTTCCGCGGGGTGCCGCTCGGCTGCGGCACCGACGTGTGGAAGCTCTCGGAGGAGGTGCGTGGCGGAGCGCTGTCGAATGAGCAGTTCCTCAGATCGGAGTCGTCGATGATCCGCAGCAAGGGCCACTGCAACACCATGGGGACGGCGTCGACGATGGGCCTGCTCGCCGAGGCGCTCGGTATCGTCCTGCCCGGCCTGGCTGGGACCCCGGCCCCCGATAGCCGGCTCCTTGAAGGCTCGCACGAGACCGGACGCCTTGTCGTCGCCCTCGTCAAGGAACAACGACGCCCGAGCACCTTCCTGAGCAAGGGTTCGTTCCACAACGCGATCGTGGCGCTGGCCGCGATCGGCGGGTCCACCAACGCTGTCGTCCACCTTCTGGCCATCGCCGGGCGTCTCGGGATCCCGTTGTCATTGGACGACTTCGACGCCACCGGATCGGGTGTCCCTCTGCTCGTCGATCTCCAGCCGGCTGGCCGGTTCCTGATGGAGGACTTCCATCGGGCCGGCGGGTTGCTCGCTGTGCTGCGGCAGGTCTCCGATCTCCTGGACCCGGACGCCCTCACGGTGACCGGCCGACCGTTGGTCTCCTACCTCGATGATGCGCCGATCTGGGACCCGGAGGTCATCCGGCAGCGAGACTCGCCGTTGCTGCCGGATGCCGGGATTGCCGTGCTCTACGGCAATCTCGCTCCGGATGGTGCCGTGATCAAGCCCGCGGCGGCCTCGCCCGAACTGCTCACCCACCGCGGCCGGGCGGTGGCCTTTGACAGCATCGAGGACCTGCATGCCCGCATCGACGACCCGGAGCTCGAGGTCGATGCACAGTCGGTGCTGATCCTGCGCGGCTGCGGTCCGAAGGGGTACCCAGGCATGCCAGAGGTGGCGAACCTGCCCTTGCCAACCAAGCTGTTGCGGCAGGGGGTCCGCGACATGGTCCGGATCTGCGACGGCCGCATGAGTGGCACCGCCTACGGCACCGTCGTCCTGCACGTCGCGCCTGAGGCTGCGGCCGGCGGCCCGCTGGCTCTTGTCCGGACGGGGGACTACGTCGTCCTCGACGTGCCCAACAGGCGGCTGGACATCGACCTTCCGCCTGACGAACTCGCAACCAGAACACCCGACCCCAACACGGTGGCTGGGTTCGCCGCACCGCAACGTGGCTGGGAGCAGCTCTATGTCCAGCACGTCATGCAGGCAGATACCGGTGCGGACTTGGACTTCCTGGTCGGCGCGAGCGGCGACGTAGTGTCCCGCGAGTCTCACTAGAGCGGCACCCGCCGAAGCGACCCACGTCGACCCGACACGCGGGACACCTCGAGGGGATACTGCCCGAGCCTGGCCCCGTCAGGCGCAGCCGACGGGTCGCCATGCCGGATCACGCCTCCCAGCACCTTGTCACTCCGGCCGCGGTCGCGACCCACGGCGGTAAACGACTACCGCATCATGGAGTCCATGGCTATCGCATTCCCCTCCGTCTCCACCCTCGACGGCGCTGACCGCGATGCCGCCAGGCGGATCCGGGCACGCTTCAACCCGAGGTGGACATGAGCGACTTCACGGACCTGGTGGCGGTAGTCACCGGCGGCGCGAGCGGAATCGGAGCCGCCACAGCCAAGCTCCTCGTGCAACGGGGAGGACGCGTAGCGATACTCGACCGCGACGTTGCCGAGGTCGACCCCACGGCATTCACCGCCGTGACCTGCGACATCACCTCGACGGCGGCGGTGGACGCAGCGATCGCTGACGTCGTCTCGAGGCTCGGCCGGATCGACATCCTCGTGAACAACGCCGGGATCGGGGCTGTCGGCGACGTCACGGAAAACATTGAGGACGAGTGGCATCGGGTGTTCGACGTCAACGTCGTGGGCATCGCCCGAACCACGAAAGCGGCGATTCCGCACCTGCGCGAGTCGCGGCACCCTGCGATCGTCAACACCTGCTCCGTTGTCGCCACCGTGGGAGTCCCCCAACGCGCCGTGTATGCAGCCAGCAAGGGCGCTGTTGCTGCCCTCACCCTGGCAATGGCCGCCGATCATGTCACCGAAGGAATCAGAGTCAACGCGGTCACCCCAGGAACGGCGGACACCCCCTGGGTTGGACGCCTCCTGGAACAGTCCGGCGACGCATCCGCCGCCGCGGAAGCGCTGCGCGCTCGGCAACCGATGGGCCGCCTCGTCACCGCAGAGGAAGTCGCCTATGCCATCGCCTACCTGGCTAGCCCGATGTCGGCATCAACCACCGGAACCATTCTCGCAGTGGATGGAGGCATGAGTGGGCTCAGGCTCCCCCGATGACCTCTGCCACCAGCGACGGCCCTCGAACTCACCGTCGGCAATGCCAAGTCGTTGTCTCAACCCGCAGAGATCCCTGACCAAGCGGGCGGTCGAATACGTCACCGCCGGCCTCGATAGTGGGCGGGTAGCCCATTGAGTACCTACCTCCTCGCCGCGGATTGGCCGGGGTGGGCAGATGTCCGGTGAGCGTAGGCGCCCTCACCGCGGCAGGAGAGGACGTTTCTTTGTGCCCTTCTCACCGCTGTGGTGCGTCGATCGATGCGCGGGCCGGCGTCGTAGGGGCGCAAGCCGTGGCCGCAAGCCGTGGCCGCAAGCCGTGGCCGCAGGCCTACGAGGAGTTGCGGGCGTCGTGCGTCTCACCCTGGCGGTAGGTGCCGGCGGGTTGGGTTGGTCAGGACGTCGACGTTGTGGCTCCATTGTTCGACGGAGCCAACCCCCCGGGGGAGGGCGTGCACGGCTGGGTCGGTGATTGACTCCTCCAGCGCCGTGATCACGTCCGCGCGGATGCCTCGGTAGGCGCGGTCCCAGAAGGCTTCGACGGGGTCGGCGACGGTGGGCAGCCCGGCGCCGGCTTGGAGATGGCTGAGGGTCCGCACGGCGTCGACCAGGGCGTCCTCACGGGAGCGCCAGCCCGTGCTGATCAATGCCCGGGTCAACGGTGCGGTGACCGCGTGCGACCGCGGAAGCCGGGTCAGGCTGGTCCCGAGCCACTTCGCGTAGGGAGGCCAGCGCCGGTCGATCAGGTGAGCCAGGTGCATCGCCACCTCGACCAGGCGTGCGGCGATCACCCGTGAGCCGAGGTCGTCGCCGCGCTCGGCAGTCCGTCCCACGAGCGGCAGTTCTTGGGCGAGACGTGCCCAGTCAGCCGCTATGACGTACGTCCATACGTCATCGGGATACCACTGCAGAGCGGCGCGGGTGGCGGTCAAGGCGCCATCAGTGTCGACGAAGACCGGACCGGCCGTCACCTCCAGGACGGCCTGCCCGGTCAGCGTCAGCCAGTCACCAGGCGTCAGGGGATCGCGCACGGCGACGCCGGTCCGCGACTGCACGAAAGAAGCCGCGTCCTGCACCTGCACCCGATGATGCCGGCGCGGATCCCAAGTCGTGGTGAAACGCGTCGGCAGGCCTTCGAACGTCTCCGGCAGCGTCGCCTCCAGATGTTCGTCAACCTCGGCGACGACGTCCGTCGACACCATCAGGTTCAGCCGCAGGCCCCAGTCATGGTCGCGGGAGACGGTGTCGTCCAAGCCGAGGACGTCGGAACCACTCCCTAGGCGACCCGCGGCCCGGGCGAGGCCGGGCCAACGCGCCTCGACGATGGGCCCCACGAGGTGCTCGTAGTACAGCCTGGAGTACTCGGCCCCACCACGATCCACACGCCCATCATCACCGCCGACCACGGGATGCACGCTCATTCAGCCCAAGCATTCGCGGCAAGTCCGGGCTAGCGTCACCGCCCTCCACGCGGCAAGAGCCCGCGTCTCTAGGCGTTGCCGGGTCAGGGGCTCAGCGCCAGCGGCCTACCGCGTGCGAGTTTCTACGCGTCCCGACCCCTTCAACCAGGCCTGCCGTAAGTCGGCAACGGCCACAGGAGTGAGGTGGTCCGATAGCGATATCTCCGCGTCCGTATCCCAAAAGTGGGAAGGAGTCTCCGCCCTTGTTTGAATTCCGATCCGTGACAACGGCTTGGGTGCACAGGCCACCGAGGTATTCGGCGACGACAACTCGACCGTCCGGTAGGTCAACAGCGACCACTTCTGCTCGGCATGAGCCACGTGAGCGACGGCGCACCATCCCGGTTCCAGAATGATCGCGCGCATGGACCGACCGTCGGCGTCAGTCACTGATACGTCGAGGTCCTCCTCGGTGTCGAGCCCGTCCACGGCGAAGGCCATGGTCACCGCGTCTGGGAACGGCCCGACACGTTTGTCGCCCTCGTACGTGACGTCCGGGGGCCAAGTCGGCCGGATGGAGACGGGATTGACCACCAAGGTGGGCATCGGGCAAGCAGTCTGACATCTGTTGCATCGGCCGCCGGACGGACCTTCGTTCAGGCCGGAAGGTTCGGCAGACGAGTTTCCGCCGAGCCGATTTGGGCGTGAGTGAAGATCCGCGGCCACTTCTCGAAGCGGGGGGTCGGCGCCGCCCTCACCGCGGCAGATGAGTGCGCCCCGTCCTCGTCGAGTCCGCCCCACTGTCTGACCTGCGGGCTGCATGGCGACCCAGGACAGACATGACCTTGACGGTGGGGTTCAGTGCCACTGGGGGAACACCCGCAGGCCTGTCACACTCACCCGTACGAATGATCGAGCACTCAGCTTTTTAACGACGCCAGGGCGTCTGGAGGCTCAATGCACCACTGGGCCGGCGCCTGTGCATCGCACATTGTCCCGGCAGGCTTCAAGGAGATTGTCATGTCTGACTCCGTCGAATCAGACTTCTGGGTCGCCGTCAAGCGGACGCAAGCCGCTGTCGCAGCCCTACTTGGGGGAGATCCAGAACCGGAGAAGGCGCTGTGGTCACGGCGCGATGACATCACGCTCGCCAACCCGGCCGGAGGGTTCAGGCGAGGCTGGCATGACGTGGAAGTGGGGTTGGACCTAGCGGCGAGTGGATTCGCCGGTGGTCGCACCTGCACGTTCGAGGAGGTGAGTGTGGTAGCGGGCACTGATATCGCCTACGTCTTTGAGCTCGAGCGGTTTGAGTCCAACCGTCGGCCGGAGGGAGGAGTCGTCGCCGGCGCGCTTCGAGTCGTCATGATCTTCCGGCTGGAGGACGGCGACTGGAAGCTGGTGCATCGGCAGGCCGACACGCTCACCGAGCTCCCACCACAGGATGACGCCGTCGAGGACGACTCGAAGGTGTCAGGACACCACTGATGACAGGAGCTCCTCCTCGGAAGGCGGGTAAGTGACGCGGTTTTGAGTCGCGCGGATCACGGCCCGGGCGGGGGTCGTCGCCCCCACGGCGGCCAAGTCGGACGAGCGTAGCCGCCCTTGCCGCGGCAAATTTGGACGAGCTTAGCCGCCTCCACGCGGCAAAGTCGGGCGAGCGTCGGCGGCCCCCACCGCGGCAGGGAAGGCGTGCTCATGCGACGTCGAGCTGAGCAACACATGGGCCACAGCTGGAGCCAGGCGACGGACGGAGAAGGTTCACAGAACCTGAGCTCAGCTACGGGTGTCATGGCCGAGTGTGAGTGAACCAAGTTGAGACCCCAGCCCGTTCCGTGGCCTCTCAGCCACTTCTAAGGTTCCAGTCGTTCTGTCTGCGCGGCAATGCAGGAGGAGGAAAGCCCACGGGGTAGCCGCCTATGTCGTCGAATCTGCCCGCGTCACTCCTCTTGCTGATGATCTTGCTGTTGACGACTTGGTGGGTTCATCAGGATGCGGCGAACCACGCCGTGGCTGGTGAGCCGTCGTGTTCTGGTCCGGACCGTCGCGACTGGTGACCCCGTCGGCGTGGGCTGCGGCGTGCCTCGTGCTGTGGGTGTTCTTCTTCCCGCTCTACCTGCGTGCCCGCCAGCACACGATCTAGGTCCGCATCGCCGCGCAGGTCGTACCGATCAGAACCGGCGGGCACTCAACACCCCCACATGACTCGAGCACTGAGCGTCCCCGCGCTGCTGGCGCGTGGTCGGGCGACCCCCGCCCTGACAAGGACATGGTCTGTTGATCCCCCCCGGCAGCGGCAGACCGGACGTCTATCAGCCTGTCGGTCGACTACCTTTCGGAGAGTGCACGATCTCGAACGCCCAGTGAGTGACTCGTCGAGAAGCGCGTACGCAACCGCGCCATGGAGGTGCCCCTCAGCGAGGGCGACCCGGGCGTTCGCAGCGTCGGCGTAGGTAAAGGGTCACGGGATGAACACGGCGGACAATCGGGGCCCCTACCAGCCACGAACGCCGCCAATGGCCAAGGATGATCCGGTCGTGCAGTGGCTGCTGCAGGGTGATCCGGCGATCCGCTGGCAGGTGCTGCGCGACCTCATCAACGCCTCGGAGACCGAGGTGGCGACCGAGCGAGCCCAGGTGGAGCACCAGGGCTGGGGTGCTCGGCTGCTGGCGCTGCGGGCTCCAGATGGGCTGTGGGCGGACGGGGCCTGCTTTCCCGGGACCGCCGAGTTCGCGACGGCTACTGCACGGGCTCTAGCCGCCGGTGAGCCACCACCACCTTTCCCGTCGCCCGAGGCGGAACCGGCCGACGCACCCACCGACGGGTCGAGTGCTGAGCCGGGTCAGCCGTGGACTGCGACGTACCCGGTCCTACTCGACCTGTGCCACCTCGGCATACGCCCGGACAGTCCGCTGATGCGAGAGACCGCCCAGCTGGTGTCCCGCCACTGCCGCTGGGAGTACGACGGGCTGCCGTTCTTTGCCGGTGAGGTGGACTGCTGCATTAACGCCGGCACGATCCTGATCGGTGTCCACCTGGGCGTCGACGTCGACCCGGTGGTGCAGCGGCTTGTTGCCGACCAGATGCCGGATGGTGGCTGGAACTGCTGGGCTGAGACGCGTCCAGCGCCGGGATCTTTTGCCAGCACCTTGGACGTTATCGACGCTCTGCTGAGGTGGGAGCGCCATACCGGCGGATCCGAGGAGGTCCGCAGGGCTCGTCGAAACGGAGAGGAGTACTTGCTGCGGCGCAACCTCTTCCGGTCGTTACGCACAGGCGAGGTGGTCAACCCGCAGTGGGCGATGTTCTCCTACCCCCCACGCTGGCACTACGACCTGCTCAAGGCCACGGATTACTTCGCTCGGCGTGGGGGCGCTGCGGATCCGCGGCTGGCCGAAGCGATCGAACGCGTCCGTGCAAAGCGCCGACCCGACGGGCGTTGGCCTCTCGAGAACACCCACCCCGGCGCGGTCCACTTCCGGTTCGAGGAACCCGACGGCACCCCTAGCCGGTGGAACACCTTGAGAGCCCTGCGGGTGCTGCGCTGGTACGACGCGTCCGCCCACACCGGCAGCGCGAACTAGGCGTCTTGGCGCCGGGTGGCGACACCACGTCGAGGATGGCAGCGAGCCGTTCCGTTGAAGGAACCATCAGCGGGAACGCAATTTGCCACCTGGCAAGGCCCATGACCGAGGGTCCCACTGGACCGATCCGGCTCTCGGGTACCGCACGGAGCCCTATGCGGGACGGCGGCAACCCTCGCATGCGCGCACGCTCATCGACATGACAGGGCGTGCGTTCGGCCGAGGTCAGACGTCGCCGGACGAACCGCTCCCCTCTTCACGAGGTGATCATCGCTGGCAGTTACTAATCGGGCACGCAGGAGCCAGCGTCCTGACACGGGGTCGATCGCCCTGGTGATGCCTGTGTAATTGCAGTTCGGTCGCCGCTGACGCGCGCCGGTGCTCACCGAGCTGGTTCCAGCAGATGCGGGCTAGCGACGCGGAAGGAATGGCCAACGCAACGGCCCATCTGCTCGGTTCGCGATTTCGACACGGAGCCCCCAGGCTCCCAGCGCGGGTGCCGCGTCCTCTGGTGGGCGATCGGCCCCGCGCGGCCACGCATACTTCACCGGCCGCTGGGCACAGATCGTTGTACGTCTCGCCGTGTTCCGGAACCCGGCGATGGCCAGCCCCAGCGGCTCAAGACAATGGGCCGCTGGGGCGCCCACCCCGACGCGAGGCCGTACTTCGCCTCAACGATGTCTGGTCCGCAGCACACCTGCAAGGTGGAGGCGAGCCGGGACTACATCTGCGAGGTCATCCCGGTCGGCCAACGCCGCGACTTCGCCCTTCGCGCGCTGCGCTGACCCAGGTCCGACCGACCGCAGCCCCGCCGACCAGCAGCGTCGGCGGGGCTGCGGCTCCGCCCCACGCAGCGCGACGTCAGCGCAGTTCCGCCAGCTACGGTGAGGGCGTATGAGCGGGGCGCCGGACCTGGTGGAGCTCGCGCTTCCGCGTCTGGCTCGGCACCGACTGCACCCGGTTGCGCCGGCGGGCACGGCAATGGCCGAGGTGGCCGCCGGTATGGCGGGTGTCCACGCCCAGGTGCTCTCAGCGGCCGAGACGTCGCTGGCGATTCGCGTCGAGGGCGCCACTCGTGCGGACGTGCGAGCGGCGCTGTGGCAGGAGCGGTCGCTGGTCAAGACGTATGGCCCGCGCGGCACGGTGCACCTGTTAGCCACCATCGATCTGCCGTACTGGACGGCGGCATTGCGCTCGATCCCGTGGCACAGCCCCCACGCCGACGATGTGCGGATGGACGGAGACCAGACGGACCTGGTCGTCGCCGCCATCGACGACGCGCTCGCCGACTCCGAGCTGACGGTGGACGAGCTGACCCACGCCATCGTGCACCGTGTCGGCCCGTGGGCCGGCGAGCGCGTGATGCCGGCGTTCCAGGACCACTGGCCGCGGTGGCGGCAGGCCACCAGCGTGGCGGCATACCGCGGTGTGCTGTGCTTCGGACCCGACCGCGCGCGACGCATCACGTACACCAACCCCCGTCGGTGGCTGGCCGCCGGGACGCCCGTCGGCGCGGACGAGGGCGCTCGCTGGCTCGCCGGTGAGTGGCTCGCCGCCTATGGTCCCGGAGGTGCCGAGGAGCTGGCGCGTTGGGTGGGGGCACCGACCGCCTGGGCGACGAAGGCCCTCGAAGGTGCCTGCCGCGGCCGGATTCCGGCCATGGCCGACCGTCCGCCTGCAGCACTGCTCCTGCCGTACTTCGACGCATACGTGGTGGGCTTCCGTCCCCGACCGCTGCTCTTTCCCGGGCGGGCCTGGGAACGGGCGCTCACGCCCAGCGGACAGGCCGGCAACTACCCCGTGCTGCTGGTCGACGGCGTGGTCGAGGGTGTGTGGCACTCCCGGCACGTGAGCTCGAGGGTGCACGTCACGGTCGAGACGCTTCGCGACCTCACCGCCGGCGAGACCAAGGCGGTGGAGCAACGGGTCCGGCGGCTGGGGGAGGTGCTCGAGGCGCGGCCCAGCCTGACTCTCGGCCCGGTGACCACGGGGGCGCACGCCTGAGCGTCGCCGCCGTCAGCTCTCGCCGCGGATGCGCTGGTCCGTGGCGATCCAGTTCGTCTCCCAGCTGGTGCCACCGTCATCGGAGAAGGCCTGTTCGAACCGCGCCTCGTCCGGTCCGTGCCGGTGGACGAGGAACCGCACCGTGATCGGTCGGCCCACCAGCTGGTCGTCGCCGTAGAACTCGCCGACCCCGCGCCGGAAGCCGCCGTACACGGAGGGTGCGAGCATCCCGTCGCGCAGGTTGGTGAAGGTCGAGCTCCAGCGCCGCGCGTCCGGCTGGTAGAGCCGCAGGTTGAGGCCGTCGATCTGCCCGTTCGGGCCCGACACTCGAAGCTCGACGATGTTCGCCCGACCGCCCATCAGCGGGCGGACGATGCTGGTGCCACCGAACTGCACCCACTCGTCTGGCGAGCCCGAGAGCGGGTCGGCCAGCACCTGGACCCTCGTGCTCCAGGTCCCGATCTCCCAGTCGAAGTCGTGTTGGCCGTCGCCATCGCCCATGCTGGAGCCCGTCGGTGAGATCGTCGGCTGATCGGTCATGTTCGACTATCCGAGCGGCGCGCGTCCGTGGACAAGAAGGCACATCCAGGTAACCGTTCGTCATCGCGCCCCAACCCGCTGCCTGGTTGCCCCATGGCCGCGGCGTTCGCCACCGTCGGCGGCAAGTGGAAGCTCACCCTCCTTTACTGGCTCGCTCACGACGAGACGCACTTCGCCGGCCTGCGCCGCCGAGCGACCCCGATCACTGCCAAGGTCCTGGTCGAGCAGCTGCGTGAGCTCCAGGCCGACGGACTGGTCGAACGGGTCGAAACGGGCCCCGTACCCGCGCCGGTCATCCACCGGCTCACCCCGTACGGGCGGACCGTGCTCCCCGTCGTCGAGAGCGTCCGGGTCTGGGGCGAAGCCCATCTCCGGCGCACTCTCGCGGAACCGGAACCCGTCCGGGCCATGAGCTGCGCCGACGCGGTCGGGTAGCGCCCACTGGCGTCACCCGCCCACATCTCGCGGGTCAACCGGCGACAGCGGCGACGGCCTCGTTGAACTCCTCCGGCTGCTCCAGGTTGGGGTAGTGGGCGGTTCCCGCGATGTCGACGGTTCGGCCGTCGGGAACCGAGTCGGCGAGACGGTGGCCCATGTTGATGTGGTCGGGGGAGTCGAGGGCTCCGCTGACGACGACCACCGGCACGTCGATGGACGGCACTCGTTCCCAGGTGCGGGTGACCGGGGTCGGCGGGACGAAGTGGTCGACCGCATGGTTCCGCAGGGTGTCCCACCCCATCGTCCGGACTCGTTCGACCACGGCCGCGTCGACGTCGTCGAGGGAGCGGCGCGGTCCCGGCACGAAGAGGAGGAACGCGTCGAGCCAGCGCTGCGGGTCCCGCGTCTCCTCGGCGGCCCTCCACTCGGCGAACACGTGGAGCACCCAGGGGTCGTCGAAGGTCGGCTCGCTGGTTCCGGTCCCGGAGACCACCAGGCCCGCGACGAGGCCGGGGTGCTCCAGAGCGGTGTCGACCGCGACGCCACCGCCCATCGAAAGGCCAACGAGGACAACGGGTTCCGGGGCAAGAGATCTGAGTACGGCCGCGACGTCGTCGCAGTGCCGGTATGCGGCGGTGGCGGTCGACGACTCGCCGTGCCCTCGGGCGTCGACGACAAGCACCCGCTGCGTCCGAGCGAACCTGGTCGCCTGGGCCTCCCACATCCGATGGTCGAGTCCGCCACCGTGCAGGAACACGAGCGGGCGGCCCGGGCGGTCGTTGGACCACACCGCCAGGTGCCCGTCGGGGACAGCGACGTCGGTCCGGACGAGATCGCCAGTCATGACACCTAAGGTGTCATTGGAGGAACGGAAATGTCAACCCAGGTGTCATACTCCTGACGTGCCTTCCACCTCACCGGCCGAGCTCGCAAAGGTCTTCGACCTGCTGGGCCCGCTGTACCGGCAGACGGTTCGCCAGCTCGAGCACACGAGCGCCCTACCCGTGGGAGTCCGCGCGGTCCTGGACCTGCTCCGGGTGCGCGAGTCCCTGACCGTGCCGCGCATCGCCGACGTGCTCGGTCTGAGCCGCCAGTTCGTCCAGCGCTGCGTCAACGAGGCGGAGGACGGCGGGTGGGTCGAGCTTCGGACCAACCCGGCTCACATGCGCTCCTCCCTCGTCGTGATCACCGAGGCGGGCCGCGACCTGGTCACGGGGATCCGCGCGGGCGAGGCGGAGTCGCTGGCGTCGGTCGCCGCCGCGATAAGCGGTGACGACGTGGCGGCATGCGTACGCGTCCTCACCCAGCTGCTCGACCTGGTCCGCGAAGGCATGGTCCGCGAAGGCATGGTCCGCGAAGGCCTGGTCCGCGAAGGCCCCGCTTGACGAGCGTGGTCACCGGCTTCAGGTCGACGACCTTGTGGCGCTCTCCTCGACTGTGGCACCGGCGTTGAACTCCGCGCGGGCCTCGACGCCGATGTCCGGCTGGTCACAGAAGAGTCCGTCGACGCCGGCGCGCATGAACGTCAGATCCTCGGTGATCGCTCGGCCGAAGTCGTTGGGGTTGGCGCCGACCCGGAGGTCCGTCGGCAGGAACACATTCTCGGCCCGGAACGTGTAGGGAATCACCGTCAGTCCCACAGCGTGGGCGTCGGAGACGAGGGACGTCGGCACGCCGAGCGACCCGTCGGCGGTGCGGGGGATGACCTGGTCCTTGTCCGGGCCGATGGAGGTGACCCAGGTGCTGATCGTGGCCAGCCCGGCCGAGGTGAGCAGCTCGGCATACGTCTGCGTGTCGCCGAACCCCTTGCCGGAGGTCGAGGTCAGGAGCACCTCGGCCGCCCGGAATCCGTACCGCTCGCGCAGCTCGACGAGATTATTCAGCTCGAACGACTGGATCACCATCGGCGCCTCGACCGTGTCCAGGTCGAAGGCTCGGACCATCTCGACCAGCGTGGCCTCCAGCGGAAGGCCGATGCTGGTGAAGTAGGTGGGGTGCTTCGTCTCGGGGATGATCCCCACCGTGCGGCCCAGCTCCGTCGAGAGCCGTTCGCGCAGCTCGAAGACCTCGTGCAGCGTCGGCACCGTCCAGCGGCCGTCGTAGAGCGTGTTCTCCTGCCGCACGGTCGGCAGACGTTCCCTGGCTCGCAGGGTTCGCAGCTCGGCCAGCGTGAAGTCCTCGGTGAACCAGCCCGAGACGCTGCCCCCGTCCACCGTCTTCGTGGTCTCCCGCGCGGCGAACTCCGGGTGGGCTCTCACATCGGTCGTCCCGGAGATCTCGTTCTCGTGGCGGACCACGAGGACATGGTCCTTGGTGGAGACGACATCCGGTTCGATGAAGTCAGCTCCCATGCGGGCGGCCAGCTCGTACGAGGCCAACGTGTGCTCGGGCCGGTAGCCGGAGGCACCGCGATGCCCCACCACGAGTGGTCCGGCCACGCTCCTCGCCTCCTTCACTGTTGGGGCGGTCGCACCGGGAGCCGGTCGTCGACGACGTTGTCGAAGCGAGCGTCCCCGCCCCGGATCAGGACGTAGTGGCGGGTCGCGGTCGCGCGGTACGGCTGCAGCGGTCCGGCCGGTGGGAGATCCGTGAGTGACAACGCCTGCGGCGGTGGCAGCCTGGAGTTCAGGACCTCCAGGGCCTGGGGATGGAGACTGCTGTCCAAGGGGCCGGCGTGCGCTTCCAGGTACAGCGCCTCCGCGCCGCCGATCGGAGCCGTGGAGTCGAAGATCGTGATCCCGATCGTCGGACGAACCGCGATGTTGCGCGAGTGCCTGCTGGTCGGCGAGGACACCCAGAACAGCTCACGGTCGTGTCGGGCCGCGAAGAACACCGGTGTCGCCCATGGCTCGCCGGCGGCGTCGGCGGTGGCCAGCACGCAGTAGTGGTTGGCGTTGAGGAGCTGAGGCACCATCCACCACAGGTCGACACCAGCGTCGGTCTCGGCCACGCCGTCCTCCTCATCGGTCATCCCGCCGAGCCCCACCTTGGCAGTTCGCGGGCCGGCGACGGAAGAAGGCACCGATGAGTTTCGGTCGTGCGAGCGGTCTACGCAGCAGGTCCCCGTCAACCGGAGGTGTCGAACGTGCGCAAGGTCGTCGTCTACGAGCTGCTGTCTCTCGACGGTGTCGCGGAGAAGCCTGATGGGTTCTTCGCCGACTGGGACGACGCGATGGAGGCCAACCTGGACGCCGTCATCGCGACGCAGGATGCGGTCATCCTCGGCCGGCGCAGCTATGAGGAGTGGTCGGAGTTCTGGCCGAGCAGCGACATCGAGCCCTTCGCGACGTTCATCAACGGGGTGGCGAAGTACGTTGCCACCTCGACTCCACTCGACCGGAGCTGGGCCAACTCCACGGCGGTCGAGGGGGAGCTGGTCGAGTTCGTTCGGGACCTCCGGAACCAACCCGGAGCCGACATCGGCGTGCACGCCAGCCTCTCCGTCGCCCAGACATTGCTGGCCGCGGGCGTCGTCGACGAGGTGAGACTGGTGATCGCGCCGACGATCGCCGGCCGGGGGCGCAGGCTCCTCGACGGGGTGCCCGGGACTCGGCTCGAGTGGATGCGAAGCACGACCTCGCCGACGGGATCTCTGCTCGTCGACTACCGCGTCGTCAGGTAGGCGGCGGGCACGCCGCCGCAGGCGCTAGTGCCACCAGATGCTCAGCATCAAGGTGACCGACTTCTGCATCACCCAGGGTGCGTCGACCGGACGAGCGGTCACGGTGAACGTCACGGGGAAGTCCTCGCCCGTTCCGGGAGTCCCGGAGACGAGCCCGGTGGGTGACACGGTGAGCCCCGGTGGCAGTCCGGTGGCGGTCACGTCGACCAGGCCGTTGCTGCCGTGCTGGATCGGCAGCTGCCAGCTGTAGGGCTGCTGGAAGTAGCCGTGCGGCATGGAGGACGCGGGGATCTCGAGAATCCACGGGGTGACCGTCATGTCGATGGCGACCGTGGTCGAGATGGGCGTGTGGTACGGCGGCGTGCCGTACGGCCAGCCCTTCGCGGTGTAGGTCACGCGGAAGGTGCCCGTCTCGTGCGTGGTGCCGGTGATCAGACCGGACGGCGACATCGACAGCCCGTCCGGGAGACCTGTCGCGCCGACCTCGATGACATTTCCCGAGGTGTACGTCATGGGCAGCTGCGTCGAGACCGGGACACCCTGCTCGACCGGGCCGGGGCTGTCGATGCGAACCGCGGTGGAGACGATCAGCTCGCGAGACGAGGAGCCGGTGAGGATCTTGCCATCAGTGGTCAGGCCCGTCATGGACACCTGGAGCTCGAAGTGACCCGACCGCGTGGGGGTGCCAGACACGCGAATCGTGTTGTCGGGGTTGACATGCGGGACGATCCCCGGCGGGAGCTTCGGCTTGTCGATCGTGACGGAGACCACCCGCCCGGCGTCGAAGCGCATCAACACCTCTCCCACGTACGGCTTGTTCACCTCGGCGAGAGGCAGGAACCCCTGTAGCCCCGGCGGACGGGCGTCGTTCGCAGCGACGCTGTCGCGCGAGGCGTGGGCGGGAGCAGCGGCCGCGACGGCGACGCCGCTTCCCACCAGGGCACGGAGAAGCGCGACCGAGGTCACGGCGCGGCGGAGGCGGTGTTTCGTGAACAAGCGAGAGGACCCTTCGTGTCTGAGCGAGGCGTACGCCGCAAGGGCAGCCGCCCGCACGCATACAGACACTGTCCTTCCGCCGCCAGACCGGCCGGGTCCGTCGACCGGGCCACCAGCGAGCTGACGGCGAGGTCCCCTGATCGAGGGACAACGGCTCTAGACGAGGATCTCGATCTCGTGGTGGGCGAGGGTGAGGATGTCGTCGGCCACCTGGATCAGCCTGGCCTGTTGCTCGCTGGGGGCAGCCAGCAGCTCGGTCATGTTGATGCTGTCCACACAGACCTGGCAGGCGGCGACCTCGACGAACGCGTGGTACTGGCGCTGCTGGTCTTCGGTGAGGTCGGACCAGTGGATCGGGCCGGCTGGCAGCTGGGAGCGCCACCGGCGATGCGCGTGGCTGGCGTGAACGGCGATGTACCCCAACGGTTCGGTCGCGCGGTCGAGGATGTCCATCACGGCGTCGAAGCCGCGCTGGGTGGCGAGCGAGGTTCGCCTCCGCCAGGTCCAGCTCGATGCGCAGCCGGTCGTTCTGGCGGCGGCTGCGGCGGGCCAGCCAGGCGAGGGCGCCGGCGGCGATGAGGGGTGAAGCGGCTGAGGCAACGAATCCGGCGAGCAGGGCCGTGCCGGCGGCGATGCCGGTCGCGCCGGCGTGGGTGGTGCCGCCGCCGAGCAACGCTCGGGTGGCCCGAGCCGTGGCGCCGGCTCGCGGATCGGGGAGTGCGGCCACCGCGGGCACCGGAGTGAGCATCGCGGCCGCGACGACGGCGCTGTAGGCGGACTCGTGGTCCGTCTCGTCGTCGGCGGCCGCCGCGCCGGCACCCGAGGCGAGCGTCACCGCGATGCCCTGCGCCGCCACCTGGCGTCTCAGGGCGGCCTCCGCGGTGGGGCTGAGGTCGAACCTGGAGTGGGCGCGAGCGTCGGCCGGCCCTGACGGAGACGGTATGCCGGTGATGCTTCTCGCGCTGCGGACCAGCTCCATGAAGAAGTCGTCACGGGCACGGTCGTGGGCGGCGTTGAACGCCAGGCCCTCTGGCGACCGCCTGGGTGTTCCGCCGGTCGAAGTCGGCCTGGATCCGCCGCATTCGATCCTTCGTGGACTCCCGGTCACGGCCGCTCACGGGGCCGTCGGCCTCACTGGGAGATGCGGTCCCTATGGGAGGCCGTGCCCGACGCGTCCGGTCCGGCTGATGGGACCGCTGGGCGCCGCGGGCCTCCAGCTCCTGCACGGTGACCCCGAGCGTGGTGGCGATGCCCTCGAGGCGCCTGGGCCCAGGTCGCGTCACGCCGTTCTCGATGCGGGACATCGACACTCCGGCACCGCTCCGGTAGCCGGCCTTCCGCCCCAGCTCCTCCTGGCTGAGCCTCGGCGTCCGCGCTTCGCGAAGCTCCCGGATCACCTGACCCAGAGCCGCGGGCTCGTACTCCATGCTGCGGAACTTAGCAGTCACCGGTCCTAGTGTCACTTAGGCATCATAGTCTTGACTAAGTCACTAAGAGAACGTAGTGTCGCCCGCGCTGGGGTGACAGGCACTCCAAGAACCGACGGGAGACAGCGATGTCCCGCATCAACATCAACGAGTTCAGCGCGCAGGCGGGAGGCCTGGCCTTCCGGGCGAACCAGGTGCGTACCGACCCCGCCGTGGTCAAGGCGGCTCAGGATGCCTGGAGCGACGTGAAGGACGCCAGCCGCTCCTGCTCCGTGTTGGCCCGAGAGACCAACGCTGCGTGGCACCGCTCACGCACCGCGGAGCCGGCGAACGGCCCGCACTACCCAGCCCGCACCACGAGCCCCGTCCAGGACGCACCCGAGGAGACTCCTACGCTGGTCGCCTCGTAAGCGGGGCGATGGCCAGGAGCCTGCACCAGGGAGCTGAGCACCGCGCACGGCTCGTAGCCGAGGCCGTCTTTGCCGAGGGCCATGCGTTGCGGAGAGATGGCCAGCGACGCAAGGCGGCTGACGCGTTCGCCGACGCGGCCGCTCTGTTCACGTCGATGCGCGCCAAACCTTGGGCTGAGCGTGCGGCTGCGGCCGCACGCTCGGCAGTCCCACGGCCGAGTCACGACAACCAGCTCACTCACAGCGAGCGCCAGGTCGCCGAGCTGGCAGCCACGGGCGCTCGCAACGCCGAGATCGCGGCAAGCCTCTTCGTCACCGTCGCGACCGTCGAGGCCCACCTGACGAGGGCCTATCGGAAACTCGGTGTCCGTTCCCGAGCCGGCCTGGCCAGCCGGCTGACGGAGAAGGACTGAACCGACCGACCGGCCGGTGTGCCTGCGTCGGCTGGCGGCATCGGGCTTCCACTCGACCGGTGCGGATTTGCAGGACCGTCCTCTATATTGACCGCCCGTATCCCGCGCGAGCAGGCCGTGAACCGATGGTCGAGGAGGACGACGTGGAGGTTCGCCGGCACAGTCCCGAGCCGGGACAGGAGGTCGGTCGCCGCGGCCGGTCCGTGTGCGGAGAAGGACCGACCGTGAGGCCTCGTCGGTCCCGACCGGGGCGTCGTCGATGAGCGACGCGGAGGTGGCGCCGGACCAGCAGGGCGTATCCGTCACGCTGCTGGCCACGGTCGACCTCGGCCCCGAGATCGAGGGGATGGAGGGTCGCGAACTGCGGATGCGGATGGTCTCCATCGAGCCGGGTGGAGTCTTCGGTCCCGTTCACGACCACATCGGCCGACCGGGTACCGTCTACGTCCTGGAGGGGACGATCACCGACCATCGAGACGGGATCGCCACCGACTACGGGCCAGGAGTGGGCTGGCCCGAGGACCGGGACACCCGTCACTGGCTCGAGAACCGGGGATCGGTTCGGGCCGTGGAGATCTCGGTCGACGTCGTGACGCGCGGCTAGATCTCCCTGCTCCGCGACCGACGGATCAGGAGCGACGTCGGCGTCGGGTGGCCAGCAGGAGCAGGGTGCCCCCGAGGAGGAGTCCGGCGGAACCGAGCAGGAGTGGCTGCACGGGCGTACCGGTCGAGGCCAGGGATCCGGAGCCGGTCGACGCTGCTTGCCGGTATGCGGGTGGGGTCGTGCCGCCGGAGGTGGGCGTCGGGGTCGAGGTGGCGGTCGTCGTCGGCGAGGCGGTGCACGTGGTCGTCGGCGAACCGGTTGACGTCGGGGTTGCCGTGCCGGTGGAGGCCGGGTTTACCACGAAGGTGAAGGTGTACTGGAACTGCCCGAGGGGATTGGTGGCGACGATCGCGAGGAACGTCGACCCGACCGTCGCCGGTGAGCTGGAGATGGTCCGCGCGAAGGATGCTACGGGTTGCGGCGGCGTGCGTGGGGTTACGTGGGGATGGGGAGCACAACCTGGACACGGAGCCCCCCGGCGGGACGCGGGCTGAGGGTGAGCGTTCCGTCGTGGGCCTGGGTGATGCTCTTGACGATGGCGAGGCCGAGTCCGACACCGGCGTCGTCGCCCCGGATGCGTTCCGTCCCGCGGTGGAACGGCTCGGTGAGGGTCGAGACCATCTCCGGAGTGAGTGGGTCGCCGGTGTTCTCGACCGTGAGCGTCACGCACTCGGGGCGGACCGCGGTGCTCGACCCGGACCGTGCCGTGGTCCGGGAGGTTGTGGACGATCGCGTTGTGCAGAAGGTTCGTGGTCATCTGCAGCAGGAGGGCGTGCGAGCCGAGGGTCGGCGTGACGTCGCCGGAGGTGGTCACGGTGACGTCGTGCCTCTCGGCGAAGGGAAGGAGCGTCTCGGTGGCCTCCTCCGCGAGGAGAGACAGGTCGACGTGTTCTCGGGCGAACGACCGCTGGTCGGCGCGGCTGAGCACCAGCAGTGCCTCGGTGAGCTCGATCGCTCGGGCATTGACGGCGCGCAGGCGTTCGTCCAGCTCGCCGGTTTCGCGGTTCGGGTCGTTGTGGGCGACCTCGAGGAGGGTCTGCGTGATCGCCAGGGGAGTGCGCAGCTCGTGGGAGGCGTTGGCGGCGAACCTCCGCTGCCCGGCGACCTGCGCTTCGAGCTGGGCGAGCATGGAGTCGAAGCTGTCGGCGAGCTCGCGAAACTCGTCGTTGCGCCCCTCCAGCTCGATCCGGTGCGACAGCGAGCCCCTCGCCGCCCGTCGGGTGGCGTTCGTGATCCGCGAGAGCGGGGCGAGCATACGGCCGGCGAGGAACCACCCTCCGAGCAGACCGAACGCCAGGAGGAACACCAAGGCCCACGCGGCCTTGGGCATGAAGGCGCGAACCAGGTCGTCCCGGCTGGGCCACGTGAGCACCGGGCCGGTGGCGGTGGGATCCGCCGGCTGGGAGACGTTGGGCACGTAGCGCAGCAGAAAGATCCACACCGCCGCGAGCAGGACGAACTCCGCGACCATGAGGAACCCGGCGTAGCTGAGGGTGAGCCGCAGGCGGACGCTCAGACCTGGTGCCCTAGCCACGGGCCTCGACCCCGGCCGCGATGCCGGCTGGGGCATCGATGCGATATCCGACCCCCGGCACCGTGGCGATCAGCCAGGGCGTGCCAAGGCGCTTGCGCAGGGATGAGACCGTGATGCGCACGGCGTTGGTGAACGGGTCGGCGTTCTGGTCCCAGGCGCGTTCCAGCAGCTCTTCCGCGCTGATGACACCACCGTCGGCGGCGACGAGGATCTCGAGCACCGCGAACTGCTTGCGAGTGAGCGCGACGTAGCGGCCCTCGCGATAGACCTCGCGGCGGAACGGGTCCACACGCAGGCCGGCGACCTCCCTCACGGGCGGCCGGCTGTGGGCGCGCCGGCGGTCGAGGGCTCGGAGCCGGAGCACGAGCTCCTGCAGCTCGAACGGCTTGGTGAGGTAGTCGTCGGCCCCGAGCTCGAACCCCGAGGCCTTGTCGTCGAGCCGGTCCGCGGCGGTGAGCATGAGGATCGGAATCCCGCTGCCCGAGGCGACGATGCTCTCCGCCACGTCGTCACCGGACGGGCCCGGGATGTCACGGTCGAGGACGGCGATGTCGTAGGCGTTGACGCCCAACAGCTCCAGCGCGGTGTCACCGTCACCGGCGATGTCGGCCGCGATCGCTTCCAGTCGCAGCCCGTCGCGGATGGCCTCCGCCATGTAGGGCTCGTCCTCGACGACCAGCACACGCATACGCGCGATGCTACGAGCCGCCCCATATCGTCCGCGTACCAAGAACCACATACGGGCCGGCAACGCACCGCTGCCTTCACTGGCAGCATGACTCGGCCGGCACGAGCACGGACACGGTCCCGCAGGACCCTGAGGCCCAGCACCCTCGGCCTGCTCGTCGCTCTCGTGGCGCTCATCGGCACCCTCGTCTACCAGTCAGCGACGACTGGGGCCGAGGGCGCTGTGAGCGAGGCCGACGGTGTGCTTCCCGCCGGGGCGACGGTGCTCGACGACCGGTACCCCGGTGTGGCGAACCTCGCGCCCGACCTCCTTCGCGCACTGCGCGAAGCGGCCGCGGAGGCGGTCGCCGACGGCGTCACGCTCTCCGTCAACAGCGGGTGGCGCTCCCCGGCGTACCAGAACCAGCTCCTTCGCGAGGCGGTCTCGAGGTACGGGTCCGAGGCGGACGCGGCCCGGTGGGTCGCCACCGCAGACACCTCACCCCACGTGTCCGGCGAGGCCGTGGACATCGGGAACGACCGCGCCACCGCGTGGCTGTCCGTCCACGGCGCCAGGTACGGGCTGTGCCAGACCTATCGCAACGAACGCTGGCACTACGAGCGGCGCCCTCAGGCGATTGGTGGAAGGTGCCCGCCGATGTATGCCGATCCCGCTCACGACCCGAGGATGCAGCCCTGAGGAGCGGCCACCGTCCGCATCCGTCATCGCCGTGGCATCAGCCCTGAACCTGACCGACCCGAAGGTCGTCTACCCCAGCGACATCCCGGATCCGCGGTGGGGCGCCACGCCGTCCCGAGCAGCCGTTCGGGGTCACCGTCGCCCCCAACGGTCAGCCCTGGTACACGATGATGCTGGCCGACAAGATCGGCACCCTCCAGTGACGGCCGCGATCTAGGACACGAGGGCGCACCGGGAATCCGCTGCGCGGTGGCGCTGTTGCGGATCGAGTGACCGAGACCAGACGACCGGCAAACCACAACGCGGCGATCATCGACGAGTTCCGGAGCAACGCTGGTCGCGTCGGTGGGTACTTCGAAGGTGCCCCGATGGTGCTGGTCCACCACATCGGAGCCCGGACGGGCATCGAGCGGGTCAGTCCGTTGGTCTACCTGCCGGACGGGGAGGACATGGTCGTCGCAGCGACCAAGGGTGGAGCGCCGGCGCACCCCGACTGGTACCACAACCTCACGGCGCACCCGCGGGTCACGGTGGAGGTCGGAACGCAGACGTTCCGGGTCGAGGCCGTCGAGGTGACCGGCGCCGAGCGCGACTCGCTGTGGCATCGGCTCGTGGACCTACGACCTGGCTTCGCGGCATACGAGACGAGGACGTCGCGGGTCTTTCCGATGTTTCGGTTGACCAGGCTCCCGTAGCCGTCACGCCTCCGTCACGGGAACTAGGTTGGGCCTGACCTGGCTCGGAGGGGCTGAGACCGTAGGGGGGTGGTCGTGAGCGTTGTCGCGTGGGCAGCCTTGGGCGCTCTCGTGCTCGGCGCCGGGGCGCTCATCCCGCCGATCAGACAGCGCCTCTCGCGAGGTCGACGGCAAGCCGAACGCGTCCGTGTCAGCATCGCCGCGGGCGAGGATCAGGCGGACGTGCTGCCGGACGGGTCGGCCGGGCTGCGGCGCGTCTACGTCGTCCAGGTCGTGAACGACGGCGACCAGCCGGTCCACGACGTGCTCGTCGAATGCCTCGTCGGTACGGCGGCAGAGTCCAAGCTCGCCTTCGGGAACCAGCTGTCGTTCCACGTCTGGCGGACCGTCCCGCCACGGCAGGAGGCACCAACCTGGACACCCGAGTTCACCCTGCCGGTCGACGACGCGAAGCTCCTCAGCGGTCGGCGTCCTCCGTCGCTCACCGTCGAGTTCACCGACGCCCAGGGTCGAAGCTGGCGACGCGCACCGCAGCAGGGTCTGCGGAGGTGGACCCCCCGCCGAGGGCCGGCCTGAGGCCGTCAGGAGGGAAGAGCCTCCATCGTCACCGACGCAACGCTTCGGACACGGTAGGGAGGGGTCCCTTGGCAGGTCATCGCGTCGGCCGCACACTCGGGTCGTGCGGACGGTGCACGGGCGTCGGGGTCTCCGGATCGCGGTGCTGGCCGGGGTCCTCGGGTATGCGGCGCTCGGATGCACGACCTCGGCGCCCGAACCCGAGGTGTCGTCGCAGCGGGTTCCGTCGCCACCGCCCAGCGGCCCGGGCGGAGTCATCGCCTTCGTCTCCGATCGCGAGGGCGTCGACGCGCTGTACCTCATGCGCGCGGACGGCACCGAGGTTCGCCGGCTGACCACGGACCTGCCCCCCGTCTCGCACCCGGCCTGGTCGCCGGACGGGCGACGGCTGGCGTTCAACGCCGGGTCGCCGAGGGCGAGCGACATCTACCTCATCTCCGTCGAGGGGTCGGGACTGACGCAGGTCACCCGCGACGCGGCGGCGAACTTCTACCCGACCTGGTCGCCGGACAGTCGTCGACTGGCGTTCAGCTCGAACCGGGACGGCGACTGGGACATCTTCGTGATGGACGTCGACGGCTCGAACGTCCGTCAGCTCGTGAACTCACCGGGACTGGACGACAAGCCGCAGTGGTCGCCGGACGGTTCGCGGATCGGCTTCGCGACCACGCGCAGCGGTATGCCCGAGCTGCGTGCGGTCGACCCCGACACCGGCGACGAGGCGACGTTGCTCCCGCAGCCGGTGAGCGGCATCAACCCATCTTGGGCCCTTGACGGGTCCCGGCTCGCCTACAACGTCGTGACGTCCTCGGGCTTCGACATCGCCGTCGTGGCCGCCGACGGAACCGGGCGACGTTCGGTCCTGGCCGAGTCGGCGTCGGAGGAACGGCCACGCTGGTCGCCGGACGGCCGGTCGCTCGCGTACTACTCCGACGCGACGGGGTCGTGGGAGGTCCACGTCGTCGACGTCGAGACGGGCGTCAGCCGGGCCCTGACGGAGGCTCCCGGGTTCGACGGCCAGCCGGCGTGGCAACCGGTCAGCGTCGGAGGTTGAGCGCCGGGGCTCGACAGCTCTCCGCGCATACGCCACACCAGCCCGTGGGCATCGACCCACTCGCGGTCCCGGACCGGGCGAGGCCACTCGACCTCGCGTCGTTCAGTCGAGGCCGAGGCCGCGACGACCGACCGCGTTGAGCTGGTCGGCGGAGAAGCGGCCCGGTCCAGTCGCGTTCGTAGTGCTCCTCCGGGAAGTCACCGGGGCTCGATCCGGTGACGAAGGCGCGGCGGACACTGGCGCTGTACTCCTCGTTCCGGGGGCACCACGGGGCGGCCGGGATGTAGATGACGTTGCCCCAGCCCTTCTGGTCGGTCACCGGGGCGACGCTGTGGATCATGTCGCAGTGCCACCAGACCGAGTCTCCCGCCTTGACGTCCGGGATTCCGGCCGACGCGCGCAACAGCAGGGAGTGCCATCTCTCGCTGGCGGGGAACGTCTGGTTCGTGGTCACCCCGCACATGTCGTCCTCGGGGACGTCGTCGAGGAGCGGCCGCAGCATGAGGTAGCCCATCGCCTCCGGGATCGGCACGGTGTGCAGCACGCCCTGGTCGTGGTCCATGTCCGACAGGGCGGTCCAGCCCTGGAAGGTTCGGAAGGCCGAGCACATCGTGGATCCGGGGTACTGCGGCCCGGCGGTCCGGTATGCGGCGTCCCACGGGTCGTACTGCTCCACACTGCCGTCGAAGAGATGACGGAAGGCCTTCTGGTACGCCTCGGTCATCCACAGGTCGAGGGTGCCGGGATCGAGGTGCGTGCCGAGGCCGCCCGAGACGGCTCCCGGGGGCCGGCGCCGGATACGGTCGGGGTAGAGCGAGTCGCGGTCGGGATCGAACCAGCGCACGCCCTCCGAGCTGCTCTTCCACTGCGCGTTGAGGAAGGACTGCACGCGGGCCATCCGGTGATGCTGCCGGGCCTCCATCTGGGCGTGCGACCAGTAGATGGGGTAGATCTCGGGCTTCGAGCCGACGCTCCCGAAGAAGTCGTCGGCCGGTCCCTGCGTAGCTCTCGAAGAAGCGGTTCCGCTCGACGTAGTCGACGATGTCCCGGTCCCAGCCGAGTGCCTGCTCCCGCGGGAAGTGGCCGCGCACGATCAGGCAGCCCCGACGCTGCAGCAGCGCCAGGTCCGCGGCCGAGACCTTGCCGGACTCGATGTCTGCGTACTCGACCACGGGCCAGGGGTTTCCGCCGTCCTGCGAGGACGGCCTCGATCTCCTCCACCCGCCGCGTCACGCGCTCCTCGAGGACGGCGAAGACCTCTTCCACCGTCCGGCCCGAGGCCTCGATGCGCCGGCGGATCGCGGACTTGATCTGCCGGGTCGCGTCCTTCAGGTCCGCGGGGGTGCTCTCCCAGTGCGGCAGCGGCGGCAGCTGTGCTCCCGTCTCGCGGCGTTCCTCGACCAGCTGGTTCGTCGTCGACATGACTCTCTCGCTTCTTTGAGAAGGACTCCTTACTAGAACTCTAGGACCTGACTGGTCATTTACGCAAGGCTCCTAACTAGACTGGTCCGGTGACCTCCGCGAAGCCCTCGTTGGAGCTGCTGCGGTCCCTGACCGACGAGCACGTCCTCCGAGCCCTCATGGACGCACGAGCGACTGACCCGGGCCGAGCTGGCCACGACGACGGGCATCTCGCGACCGACCATCTCCGAGAGCGTGCGACGACTCGAGGCCGCCGACCTGGTCCGCGACACCGGCGCTCGCACCACCGGTCGCGGTCGGGTCGGTTCCTACTACGCGCTGGCCGACGACATCGGCGCCGCCCTGGTGGTCGGCATCGCGCCGGAGGGGGTCGTGGCGGAGGTCGTCGACGTGCGCGGCCGGGTCCTCGGACGGAGCCGGCAGGAGGTGCCGCACACCACCCGAGCCGGTCGGGTGCGTCGGGCCATGGGTGCCGCGGCCACGCAGGCTGGCGAGCAGACGACGGTTCCCGCGGTGCTGGCGGTCGTCAGCGCGGCCGACCCGGTGGACCGCACGTCAGGGCGGCTGACCCATCTCCCGGACGCGCCGTTCCTGGTCGGCGAGCTGGATCCGGTCAAGGAGCTGACGGCCTCACGTGACGCGGGCCCGTCACGGTCGACAACGACGTGAACTGGGCCGCTCGAGCCGAGGCCTCCGGCGCTCCGGATCTCGCCGACTTCGCCTACGTCCACCTCGGCGAGGGCCTCGGCTGCGCGATCGTCAGCGACGGCGAGGTCCGCCGCGGTCATCACGGGCTGACCGGTGAGATCGCCCACGTGATCACGAGGCGGACCGGACGGCAAGGCCGTTCCGCTGACCGAGGTCTTCGGGCTGTTGGGACTCCGCAGCGCGGACTCCAGCTGCGGTGGACGTCGCTGCTCTCCTGTGCGCGGGTCGACAGCGGCGGGGCCGGCTTCCCGCCAGCTGCTGGAGGTCCTGGGCGGGGCGGTGAGCAGCGTGCTGGCCGCCGTCGTCGCCCTGGCCGACCCCCAGGTCATCGTGATCGGTGGCGGATGGGGGAGCCACCCGACGGTCCTGCGGGCGGTGGACGAGAGCTTCGGACGTATGCCCCGGCATACCCCGGTTCGACCGGCGAGTGGTGACCGACGAACCGGCCCTCTCCGGCGCCCGTCAGTACGCGCTTCGCGCTCTTCAGGACCGGGTCCTCGCTCGCCCGAGCGGATCCCCGACCTGAGGACGCTGATCCGCTGGAGGTCAGCGGGTGATGGTGAACGTCTGCTCCGGGGTCGTGGTCGTCCCGCGGATGGAGTAGACGTAGGGCGTGTTGGGCAGGAGGCCGATGTCGACGAAGGGACGTGCCGGTGGCCGCTCATCCTGCTTACGCCGGAGCCGGATCGGGCGCCCGAGCCCTGGACGCGTGGTCGCGGCGGAACGACACTGGTCAGGGCAGGACGAGCAGTCGGCCCCACGTTCGCCGCGGGCGGGGAGTGATGACGATGTCGGGGGACGAGCAGGGCTGGAACGGGACCCCGGTGAGCATCACGACGCCGTGGGGTGACACGCTCACGGTCCTCGCGGAGGACGCCAGCCACTACGGCGACGTGCTCGAGACGGGGGTGAGCTGGGCATACGAGACCCGGTACCTCGGGCCGTACGTCCGAGCCGGGCGAGGTGGTCGTGGACGTCGGCGCGAACTACGGCTACACCACGTGCTACTTCGCGTCGGTATGCGGGCCGAGCGGCCACGTGCTGGCCCTCGAGCCGGAACCGGACACGCGAGCCCTGCTGGAGCACAACGTGCGCCACAACGGCTACCAGAACGTCGAGATCGTTCCGGCCGCCGCGGGTGCTACGAACGGGCTCGATCTCGTTGTGGCGCAGCGCAACCAACTTCGCCAACCATGCCCTGAACGCCGGACTCGTGCCCAACGTCCGGGACTCGGTCCAGGTCGACGTCGTCACCGTCGACGAGCTCTGCGCGGCCTGGCTCGATGACCGTCCGCCCGCGCGTCCTCAAGATCGACGTCGAGGGCTGGGAGTGGGAGGTGCTCAACGGAGCGCGGCAGGTTCTGGACCGCGCCCGGCCGACGGTCTGGCTGGAGTACTGGCCGGACGGGATACGGGCCAACGGGCACGACCCGGGCGACGTGCTGGACCTCTTCGACGAGTACGGGTACACCGTCAGTGCGCACGACCTGGTGATCGAGTCGCCGGTCGGCTTCACCGGTCGCGAGATCATCGACTACTGCGACGACGCGGCCGAACGTTTCAGGGCGGCGGGCCGTTCCGGGCTCCACGGCATCCTCTACCTGCACGCGACGCACGACCCGTCCCGGATCCCGGCAGACCGACGGTCGACCCACACTAGAGTCGGGCTCCGGCACGGACATCAGCCGGAGAGACGCGCGGACCGAAGGGCGGGCGATGGGGGCATCCCTCTTCTGGGGCGCGGTCTCCGCCTCTCGTTGCTGATCGGCGCGGTGCTCGGCGTCATGCGTCCCTGGAACGCCAACGCGCTCGGCCTCGTTCTGGGGTTCGGCGCGGGGGCGCTCATCTCGGGCATCGCGTTCCAGCTCTCCGCCGGCGGCTTCCAGGCAGCGGGCCCGTGGCCGCTCACCATCGGGCTGGCCGCGGGAGCGCTGGTCTTCTTCTTCGCCGACCGCTACGTGGAGCAGTGGGCGCTCAAGGTCGGCGGGATGGCGGGGCTCTCGCTGGCCCTCGGTGGTCTCCTCGACGGCATCCCCGAACAGGCGGTCCTCGGCATCGACCTGTCCCATGGCAACGGAGTTTCGCTCGCCCTGCTCATGGCGATCTTCGTGTCGAACCTGCCGGAGTCGATCGGGTCGTCGACGCAGATGCACCAGGGCGGGAAGAGCACCCGCTACGTCCTGCTCCTCTGGCTCGCCGTGACGCTGGTATGCATCGTGTCGACCTGGCTCGGTTACCTCGCCGCGAGCGTGACGAGGGGTCGGTTCGAGGGGCTCGTCGACGGGTTCGCGGCGGGAGCGCTGCTCGTCATGCTGGTCGGCGCGATGATCCCCGAGGCGCAGAAGCACGCCGGGCGGGCGGCCGGCCTGGCCGCCGTCCTCGGCTTCGCCGTGGCATCGGGGCTGGCCGTCGCCACGTGACGTTGCGCGCCCCGACGCGGTTGTGACTGGTGGGACGAAGTGAACGGGGCTTGTGGATATGTCGGCGGCTGAATTGGTTTGTGGGTGAACGGGATTCGGTGTTGGTGGGCTGTCGGTGGGTTGTCGGTGGTGGGTTCTAGGGTCTGGTTCATGGACGCGGGGGTGCGGTGCTACGGCGACGAGGTGGTCGCCGTGTTGTCCGCCGCCACCGCGGTGTTGAGGGACCTGCCGGGGCGGGTGGCCCGGCTGACCGGACCGGACCTGGACACGGTGCTACCGGTCGTCGACGCGCTGGCCGCGGTCGCCGCGGCGGGCCGGTTCACGGTCACCACGGAGGCGGTGCAGCGCGGTGAGGTGACCGCGTCGCAGGCCGGGTCGACGGCGCAGTGGGTGGCCGACCGGTGCCCCACCCTGGACGGCCGGGAGGCCGGCCTGGTCGCCAAGGCGGTCCGGGAGCTGGCCGGCCCCGCTCTCGGGAAGCCCGGGCCGCGGTGGAGGAGGGGCGGTTGAGCGTTCGGCGGGGTGTGTGGTGGCGTCGGAGCTGCGGCAGCTGGTCCCGCTGGTCGAACCCGACGCGGTGCCCGCGGTGACGGCGGGTCTGGTGGCGATGGGGGCGGTCGACGGGCCGGTCGGGGTGCGCCGGCTGCGGCCGGCGATGCTGGCCCGGTACGGCCTCGGCGACCTGCTGCAGGACGTCGAGGACCGGCACCGTGGCCTGACCGTGCTGTCCTGTGGGCACGACATCGGCGGCGGGATCACCGAGTACCGGCTGCGGCTGAACCCCGAAGCCCGGGCCGTCGTCGAAGCCGCCGTCAACGCCCTGACCAAACCCGTCGTCGTCGACGGAGTCCGGGATCCGCGGACTGATCCGGGTTCCAACATCGGTCCGCAGAGGACGGATCACCTCAGCCGCGAGGTCGGAAGACAGACCCTCACCCCAGTCGCCCCGTTCGGGACGTGTGCCGCCGCATGGCTGCCTGCCCGACCGGTCTTCCGACCATGCCCTCGCGGCAGGAGTGAGCCAATGCCCGATACCCCCCTTATCAACGAAGTAGAACGTCGCACCTGAACTGCTAGTGGGGGGTCTCGCTAGCGCGCCGAACGGTTGGGGCTCCCCCACCCCGGCGCATGTCACGAATACCTCTGTGCCCCAATGGGATCGGCGCATGCCACGGGGGTGGTGTCCGAATCGGCCTGTCCGGCAATAGGACTCGCGCGGCTCACGGTCGCGAGTCCGGTATTCGAGCAGCGGAACACGCCGAACCGGGACGAACCGCCGCGCTTGTTTGGCATGTCGGACGGACCGGCTGGAAAGTGGCTGCTGGGAGGCTAGGAGATGACACGCGACCAAACTTTTGGGACGGTTCTGGGACGGTTCTGCAGAAGTGTGCTCAGCATGCTTAGCATTCGGTCATGGCTGCCCCTTCACCCGTTTTCGCCCCGGGTTTGACCCGGTACCGAGTGCGCCGCAACTACCTCAACGTCAGGGAGAGGGCGCTCCCCGAGGAGGTCGGCGTAGTCCACGCTCTGCCGCTCGATCACTCCGAGGCCGGTCTGCAGATGCCGCAGTTTCTTGAACCATGGTTCGCACGGGGGGCGGCATGCGGCGCGGAGGTCAGGGTGATCATGCCGGGTACGTTCGACCCGGCTGACTCGGACGTGTGCCCAACATGCGCCGACGAGGTCTCCTCGGCTGGGCAACGGCACCTGGATTTGAGCGCGTAGAGACATCCCGGCGACAGCTCAGGAGGTCTGGGACGGCCGGGAACCGGTCTCCCAATGGCAGAGCAGAGGCTCCTCGGGGGCTGCAAGGGGGCTGGACCGCTCGGGGGGGTCCAGCCCCCTCTGGCAGGGGCTGAGAGGCCCGCTCAGCGCCGCTGAGCGGGCCCCGACACGCCGCGACAGGCCTCTGACCTGGGGAAACGCTCACATCTCGACCATAGGGGTAGCCGCCACCTTCCCGGGCTGCACCGCACCGGCGACCTGGTGCGACGCCCACCACCTACGACACTGGGCCGACGGCGGACCCACCGACCTGACCAACGGCACGGTGTTGTGCCAACGGCACCACTCGATCGTCCACCGCGACCGACTCCACGCCACCCTCACCACCACCGCCAGCAGCGACCGCACCGACACCGGACGACACATCGAGTGGGACCGGCGACCCGGCAGCTACGACCGAGCCCTCGCCCGGGAACAGCCGAATCCCGGGGGGCCGGATCCGTAGATGCCCCCCCGGCAGAGCGGTGGCAGACCGAGGGCGGCGGTCGACGGCCGGCGCGCCGTACGCTCGAGCGGTGACCGACGCGTACTACGACCTCGGTGACTACCACCGCCCGGTGGCTACCACCTCGGCCGGCGGCTCAGGTGTGGTTCGACCGCGCGCTGGTGTGGGCGTACGCCTTCAACCACGAGGAGGCGGTGGCCTGCTTCGAGCGGGCCCTGGAGGCGGACCCCGATCTGTGGGCGGCGCACTGGGGGATCGCCTACGCGATCGGTCCGAACTACAACAAGGGCTGGGAGGCGTTCGACGCCGTCGACCTGACGACCAGCCTGACCCGGGCGCGGTCGGAGCTGGACCTGGCTCGCGAGGCGCTGGCCGACGCCACGCGGGACGGCGGCCCCGCCGACGACGTCGGGACGAGCCTCGTCGCGGCTCTGACCCTCCGCTACGCGGCGCTTCTCCCAGATGACACGGACACCTGGCAGGCCGGCCACGAGGCATACGCCGACGCCATGGCCGACGTCGCCGCCGCATACCCGCAGGACCTCGACGTCCTGGCGCTGGCGGCCGACGCTCTCGTCAACGTCACCGCCTGGGCGCTGTGGGACCCGCTGACCGGCGAACCGGCTCCTGGCTCGCGAGCCCGCGAGGCCGAGCGTCTTCTCGACGCCGCGCTCGCGCTGCCGGGCGGTGACCGGCACCCGTTCGTCCTGCACCTGCACATCCACCTGCTGGAGATGTCGGAGCGGCCGGAGGCGGCCCTGTCCAGCGCGGACCGGCTGCGCGGCTTGGTACCGGACGCCGGCCATTTGCAGCACATGCCGAGCCACCTCGACGTCCTGTGCGGCGACTACCACTCGTCCATCACGGCGAACCGTCGGGCGGTCGAGGCCGACCGTGTCTTCGTCGAGCGGTCTGGCCCGCTGAACTTCTACTCGCTGTACCGGGCCCATGACCTCCACTTCATCGTCTACTCAGCGATGTTCCTCGGTCGCTACCGGGACGCCAGCGACGCCGCCGACGAGCTGAGCAACCAGCTCACGCCCGAGCTGTTGCGCATCGAGAGCCCGCCGATGGCCGACTGGCTGGAGGCGTTCGTCCCGCTGCGGACCCACGTGCTGGTGCGCTTCGGGCGCTGGGACGACCTCGTGGCGCAGCCCCTGCCGGAGGATCGCGAGCTCTACTGCACGACGACCGCGATGGTCCTCTACGGGCGTAGCGTCGCGTATGCGGCGCTGGGCGACCTTGCGGCCGCACGGGCGGCCCGCGCCCAGTTCGTCGAAGCCGTGACGCGGGTCCCGGACAGTCGGTACCTCTTCAACAACACCTCTCGCGACATCCTGGCGATCGCCGGGGCGATGCTCGACGGCGAGATCGCCTACCGGGAGGGGCGAGTCCAGGACGGGTTCACGGATCTGCGGACGGCCATCGCGTTGGACGACGCCCTTCCGTACGACGAGCCCTGGGGCTGGATGCAGCCGACGCGTCACGCCTACGGGGCCTTGCTGCTCGAACAGGGCCGGGTCGACGAGGCAGCGGCGGTGTATGCGGCGGACCTCGGGCTGGACCCGTCGGTCAGCCGCTCCGTCCACCACCCGGGCAACGTCTGGAGCCTCCACGGCTACCACGAGTGTCTGGAGCGCCTGGGTCGCTCTGACGAGGCCCGGATCATCGCCCAGCAGCTCGCGGTCGCCTCGGCCCGGGCCGATGTCCCCGTGCTGGCTTCGTGCGCCTGCCGGCTGGAGGTCTTCGGCCCGGTGGCCGGCGCGTCACATCCGCACGCGACGGGATGTGGGCCTGACTGCGGCTGCGATCACGGCCAGCAGCGCACCTGACCTCGTCGTCCCGAGCGCTCGGGGGGCTTTCAGACAACTCCCAGGAACGCTCCCGTCGTGCCCTTGGGAGTAGGCCAGTCAGGGGTGAGGACGCCGATGTCCGAACGACGACGCCGCGGTATGCCGGTCGTGTGCGCTCCATTCGCGATGCGAGAGGGGGAGGCGCCCCTGGGTCGCTGACGTCGTCACCAGTCCCTCATCCTCCCCACGGGATAGGGAGGTCCGTCGCGGGTTTCTAGGGTCGGCCACCCGATGTGCGGCATCGTCCGGTGCAGGAGCCTGGTGCTCGTCAGCCGACGAGCACGAAGGGACCTGAATCATGAGCCAGCAGAGCAACATCGACACCATCCGCCGCGGCTACGCCGCCTTCTCGGCAGGGGACCTGGACACCCTGCGCAACGAGGTCTTCACGCCCGACGCCGTCTGGGTCGTCCCGGGAAACGGGTACTTCTCCGGGCCGAAGGAGGGTGTCGAGGCGATCCTCCAGTTCTTCGGCGACATCTTCGAGCGGTCGGGGGGCACTCTCCAGGTCTTGCTCGACGACGTCGCTGCGGGCGACGACCACTGCTACTCGCTCCACCGCAACGTCGCCATGCGGGGCGAACGACGCTTCGACCTGAGGTCGGTGCTCGTGTTCGAGGCGGTGGACGGGCGCATCGCCAGGGTGGACCAGTACTACTGGGACACCATGGAGAACGACGAGTTCTGGGCCTGACGCCGCGGGTCTGACGCCCCGGCCGGTGGCAGACTCCGCGCATGGACCGTGACACCCCGGGTCGCGAGCAGACGCTGCGGTTCCTCGCCGCACCGACCGACGTCGGCTACCTGGGCAGCGTGAGCGGCGGCCGGGTCATGGAGTGGATCGACCGGGCGGGGTATGCATGTGCGGTCGGGTGGAGCGGCCGGTACTGCGTCACCGTGTACGTCGGCAACGTCCACTTCACTCGCCCCGTCGCGACCGGCGACCTTGTCGAGGCGACCGCCCGGCTGGTCTACACGGGTCGCAGCAGCATGCACATCCTCGTCACGGTCCGATCGGGGTCCCCGCGCGGGCGCGACCTGGAACCCGCGACCGAGTGCCTCATGGTCTTCGTCGCGGTGGACGACGACGGCCGCCCCACGCCGGTCCCCGAGCTGCCCGACGGCGACGACGAGGACCTCGCCCAGAAGGAGGCCGCCGTCCGGCGCATCGACCTGCGCGCGCAGATCGCCGCGGCGATGGCCGAGCAGTCCTACACCGAGGCCAGCACGGCCCCGAGCGTCGTCCTCCGCTTCCTCGCGGCGCCGACCGACGTCAACTGGGGTGGCAAGGTGCACGGCGGCATCGTCATGCGGTGGATCGACGAGGCCGCGCACGTCCTCGTCACCCAGTGGACCGGCGACGCGGCCAACATCGCCGTGTATGCCGGTGGTGTTCGTTTCTACCAACCGCTGCGGATCGGGGACCTCGTCGAGGTCGAGGCGCGGCTGATCTACACGGGCCGGACGAGCATGCACGTGAGCGTCCACGTCCGCTCCGGCAACCCTGCCGCACTCGACCGCCACCTGACCACGCACAGCCTCATCGTCTTCGTCGCTCTCGCGCCCGAGGGGACGGCGGTCGAGGCCCAGCCGTGGGAGCCGACCACGGAGGAGGACGTCCACCTGTACGAGCACGCCCGGCACCTCATCGAGCTCCGGGCGGCGGCCGACGACGTCACGCCGGCCTGAGCGGTTCGCCAGTAGGGCTAGGACCGCGCTGACGTGAGGTTTCCGGCCGCCCAGCTGAGGTGCTCTTCGACGGCCGTGAACGCGGCCGCGGCGTCGCCCGAGCGCGATCGCGTCGACGATGACCGAGTGCCGGTCGACGTCCATGTTCCCGAGGGCGCGGTCCTGACCCGCATACATGATCGACATCCGGATCGAGCCCTCGAGCGACTGCCACGTGTGCAGGAGCATCTCGTTGCCGGTGAGCTCGCAGAGGACGCGGTGGAAGTCGAGATCGGACTCGATGCGCCGCTCGAGGTCCTCGTCGGCCACGGCCTGGGCCATGAGGTCGAGCCGCTCCTCGGAGCCGCTCGACCGCGGTCGGCCGGTCCTCGCGTCCGGCGAGGGTGCTCGCCGCCAGGCTCTCGAGGGCCGACCGGACCGCGAAGATGTCCTCGATCTCCTTGGGCCCCAACCGTCGGACGTAGAGGCGACCACGCGCGGCGGCGACCAGCAGGCCCTCCTGCTGGAGCTGACGCATCGCCTCGCGCAGGGTGCCGCGGCTGATCTGGAGCTGTTCGGACAGCTCGGTCTCGACCATCGGCGTCTCCGGCGGCAGCTGGCCGCTGGTGATGGCCGTGCGCAGCGAGGCCAGGGCCTGCTCGCGCAGGTTGGTCTTGGTGAGACCCACCAGGCTCGGGACCGCCATGACTCCTCCGCTCGTTGTCGGGACACGAACGGCGACTGTCGACATCCAGCCGTCGACCGCACTGTATGCGGTCGCTCCGGCCCTCAGAGCAGGTTCAGCACGCGTTCCACGACTCGGTCGGTGGCCAGCCCGTAGCGGTCGTGCAGCGTCGGCAGCGCGCCGGCGTCGAGGAACGCGTCGGGCAGGGCTACCGGCTCGACCCGGCGGCCGAGGCCGGCCCGCGTCGACCGCCGCGGCGACGGTCTCGAACAGCCCGCCGACGACGGTGTGGTTCTCGAGGGTCACTGCCAGCCGGTCGGTGTCGACCTCCGCCAGCACGGTCGCCTCGTCGAACGGCTTCAGCGTCGGCGTGTGCACCACCGCGACGTCGACACGGTGCTCGGCGAGCCGTTCGGCGGCCTGTAGCGCGCGCATCGTCATGAGACCGCTCGACACGAACACGACGTCGCGGCCCGGCCGGATCACCGCGGCCTTTCCGAGCTGGAACCGGTAGTCGTACTCGTCGAGCACCGTCGGCACCTTGCCGCGCAGCAGCCGCAGGTACGTCGGACCGGGTGACGCCGCGAGCTGGGGGACCGCCTGTTCGATGTCGACCGAGTCGCACGGGTCGACGATGGTGAGCCCGGGCATACCCCGGAAGATGGCGACGTCCTCGGTGGCCTGGTGGCTCGGGCCGTAGCCGGTGGTCAGCCCCGGAAGGCCGCCGACGATGTTGACGTTGAGGCCCGGCTCGGCCGCGTCGAGACACAGGAAGTCGTAGGCGCGACGCGCGGCGAAGACCGAGTACGTCGAGGCGAACGGGACCAGCCCGGCCTCGGCCAGGCCGGCCGCCGCGCCGAGCAGCAGCTGCTCGGCCATGCCCACCTGGAAGAACCGCTCGGGCATGGCCTGGGCGAAGACGTGCATGTCGGTGTACTTCGCCAGGTCGGCGCTGAGCCCGACGATGCGGTCGTCCGCCTCCGCGGCCCGGACCAGGGCGTGGCCGAACGGCGCCGCGGTGGTCCGCTGGTCGGGGTCGGCGAACGACGCGATCATGGCGGAGGTCTTGAGCTTCGGGGCTGCGGTGCTGATGGTCGAGCTCATGCCGACACTCCTTCCGGTGCGGTGCGGGTCAGCTGTTCGCGGCAGGTCTGCCATTCGTCTTCGTCGATGCGCATGAAGTGCGCCTTCTCGCGGTTCTCCAGCAGGGGCACACCGAAGCCGACTCGGGTGTCGCAGAGCACGACCGACGGGCGGCCGTCGGGCGTGGCGGCCGCGTCGGCCCGGTCGAGCGCCTCGACCACGGCCGCGGCGTCGTTGCCGTCGACCCGCTGGACGTCCCACCCGAACGCCGCCCATTTGTCGTGGATCGGCTCGATGGACAGCACACCAGCGGTCGGCCCGTCGGCCTGGAGCGCGTTGATGTCGACTAGCGCGGTGAGGTTGCCCAGGCGGTGGCTGGCCGCACCCATGGCGGCCTCCCAGGTCGAGCCCTCGTTGAGCTCGCCGTCGGAGAGGAAGGTGTAGACCCGGGCGTCCGAACCGCGGTACCGCAGCCCGAGCGCCAGCCCCACCGCGACGGGGAGCCCGTGGCCGAGCGAACCGCCGGAGATCTCCATCCCTGGGGTGTACGTCGCCATGCCCGACATCGGCAGCCGCGAGTCGTCGGACCCGTAGGTGGCCAGCTCCTCGACCGGGACGATCCCGGCCTCGGCCAGGGCCGCATACAGGCCGATGGCGTAGTGCCCGGTCGAGAGGAGGAAGCGGTCGCGGCCGTCCCAGTGCTCGTCGGCCGGGTCGTAGCGCAGCCGGTTCGCATAGACGGCGGCGAACATGTCCGCGGCGCCGAGGGCCTGGCCGACGTAGCCCTGACCCTGCTCCTCGCCCATGTCGATGACGTGGTGGCGCATCCGGTAGGCGAACTCGCGCACGGCCAGCACCCGGGAGTCGGTGGTCGGTCATCGCGTGCCGCCCCCGACGTGACGTGTCCACTGAGGTCCACCGGCACCGGCTGCGCCAGCGACGCGTCGGCGGCGATCCGCCGCTCGGCCGGCCCGAAGGTCTCGCGGGTGAGGATGGCGGCGACCAGGCCGATCGCCGCGTACAGGCTGAACAGGAGGGCCGGACCGATCCAGCCGAAGCTGACGAACAGCAGCGTCGTGACGAACGGGGTGAACCCGGACACCATCGCGGAGATCTGGTAGGCCAGCGAGGCACCGGACGCACGCCGCGCCGCGGTGAAGCAGCTCGGGGAACCAGGCCCCCTGCGAGCCGGCGAGCGCGTTCTGACAGACCGTGTAGGAGATGACCAGCGTGAGCAGGATGACCGGGAAGGCCGCGGTGTTGACGAGGGCGAACATCACCACACCCCAGACCACGCCGAAGGCACAGACGGCGAGGTAGACGGGACGCCGGCCGACCCGGTCGGTGAGCGCGGCCCAGCCCATCGTCGCGACGATGCCGAGCCCGGCGGCGACACAGAGCGCAAGGAGGGTCTGCGAGGTCTCGGTCAGCTTGCTGCTGTTGAGGTACGAGATCATGTAGGTGATCGACACGGCGTACCCGGCGGTCTCCGCGACCCGCAGACCCGATGCCGCGCAGGATGTTGCGCCAGTCGTAGCGCAGCGCGTCCTTGATCGGGGACGCCGCGACGGTTCCGCTCTCCTTGACCTCCTCGAAGACCGGCGACTCCGGGACCTTGGAGCGGATGACGAGGCCGACGGCGACCAGGAGCAAGCTCGCGAGGAACGGTACCCGCCAGGCCCACGTGCCTCCGAGGTGGACGCTGTAGAGGAAGACGAGGTTGGCGAGCAGCAGACCCACGGGGAACCCGGCCTGGACGATGCCGGTGTAGCGGCCCTTGGCCCGCCACGGGGCGTGCTCGTACGCCATGAGGATGGCTCCGCCCCACTCGGCGCCGAAGGCCAGCCCCTGGATGATCCGGACGATGACGAGAAGGACCGGCGCGAGAACGCCGACCGACTCGTAGGTCGGCAACAGGCCGATGGCGAACGTGGCCAGGCCCATGACGATGAGCGAGGCGACGAGGACCGGCTTGCGGCCGACCCGGTCGCCGAGGTGACCGCCGATGATGCCGCCGATGGGACGAGCCGCGAACCCGACGCCGAGAGTGGCGAAGGCCGCCAGGGTGCCCGCCACCGGGTTCGAGTTCGGGAAGAACGCGGATCCGAAGTAGAGGGCCGCGGCCGTGCCGAACCCGATGAAGTCGTACGTCTCGATCACGGCGCCCACCGAGGAGCCGATCGCCACCTTGCGTGCGTCGGTGGTGCCTCCCACCGGGCCGCGCATCTGTTGAGCCTCGTTGCTCACCTAGCCACTCCTTCGACCGGTCCCGAGCATCCGTTGCGTCGGGGCGTGATGACGAGAATGACGGAAGATCGGTCATTGTCAACAGTCAACGCTGACTGTTGACAATGGCCCGCCATGGCTCGAGCCGGTCGTGCAAGGCGGCCGCTCAGCGGCGCCAGCGGTAGCGGACCTGCGGGCGGCCGGCGCGGCCGTAGTCGCTGGTGCGGGTGACGACGTTGTCGTCGGCCAGCCGTTCGAGGTACCGCCACGCCGTGACCCGCGAGACGCCGATGCTCCCCGCCACCTCCGACGCGGACAGTCCCCTCGGTCGCGTCGCGGACCAGACGCGCGATCTCGTCGGTCGTCTCCGGCGCCACGCCCTTCGGAGCCGCGCCCCGGGTCTCGACGGCCCGCAGCTCGGCCATCGCCGCGTCGACGTCGCGCTGGCTGACCGCGTCGCCGCCCCCGCCGAGGGCGTCGCGGTAGCGCTGGTACCGCTCGAGCTTGTCGCGGAACGCCCCGAAGGTGAACGGCTTCAGCAGGTAGATGAGCACGCCGTGCGCGACCGCCGCGCGGACCACGGCCAGGTCGCGCTCGCTGGTGATGGCGATGATGTCGGGCGTCGGCCGCATCCCGGACAGCGTCGACGCGAGCTCGATCCCACTGTGGTCCGGTAGGCCGATATCCAGCAGTACCAGGTCGATCGGCCGGTCGGCGGCGATCGCGGCGCTCGCCTGACGGACCGCCTCCCGCGCGGTGCTGACGACTGCCACGACGTCGTACCCGCCCACGCGCGACAGGTATGCCTGGTGCGCCTCGGCGATGAGCGGCTCGTCCTCGACGACGAGGACGCGGATCACGAGGGAGCGCCTCGCCGCCACGCCTCGGTCGATCGTCACGGCGACGACGGAACCGTAGGTCACCTCGGCGGTGAGCCGCCCGCCGTGCCGCTGGACGACCTGAGCGACCAGCGCCAGGCCGAGGCCCCGTCGACCTTCCGCGCCGCCCTCCTTCGTCGAGTACCCGCGACGGCGGGCCTGCTCGAAGGTCGCCGCATCCATGCCCGACCCGCTGTCCGCCACGACGATCCGCAGTGCCGCGTCGTCCTGCCGAACGGTCACCTCGACCCACGGGTCGTCCTTGTCGCACGCGTCCAGCGCGTTGTCGACGAGGTTGCCGACGACGGTCACCATCTCGGTCGGCGTGAGCACACCGCCGAGCTCGCGGTCCAGCTCGTCGGCGCCGAGGTGGGTGTCGTCGGTCACGGTCAGGGCGATGCCGCGCTCGGCGGCCTGCGCCGACTTGCCGAGCAGCAACGCCACGAGAGCCGGCTCCTGGACCGAGGCGGTCAGCCGGTCGACGAGCCGTTGCGACAGCTCGAGCTCGGTGGTCGCGAACCGGACGGCCTCGTCGCCGCGGCCCATCTCCACGAGCGCGACGATGGTGTGCAGCCGGTTGGCCGCCTCGTGCGCCTGCGACCGCAGCGACTCGGCGAACACCTTCATCGAGTCGAGCTCGCCCAGCGCACCCTGGAGCTCGGTGCGGTCGCGGATGGTCACGACGTCCGCGGCGCTCCGCTGCCCCGTCGCCACCGGCGCCCGGTTGACGACGAGCACCCGGTCCTTGGTCAGCCGGACCTCGTCCTTGACGCTCGGATCGTCCGGCCCGTCCCCGTCCGGCGCCTGAACCGTCCGCCAGGAAGGCGGGCAGCGACCGCATCTCGATCGGCACCGCGTCCGACACGTCGAGGAGCCGTCGCGCCTCGTCGTTGATGAGCACGGCACGGTCGCCCTCGACGACGACCAGGCCCTCGGTGATCGAGTGGAGCACCGCGTCGTGGTGTTCGTACATCACCCGCAGGTCCCGTGGTGACAGACCACCGGTCTGGCGCAGGAGGCGACGCCGGACCAGCCACATCCCGACGATCGCGGCGAGCGCCGCCGTCGCCGCGACCAGGAGGATGAGGGGCAGCTGCGCGTACCAGTTCTCGGCGAGCGTCTGCTGGGTGATGCCGGCCGAGACCAGCCCGACGATGCGGCCGTCCGACGCATACACCGGCGCCACGGCGCGGATCGACGGACCGAGCGTGCCGGTGAAGACCTCGCTGAACGTCTCGCCGCGCAGCGCCGGTTCGGTCGTGCCGAGGTACGTCTGGCCGATCAGCGACGGGTCGGTATGCGTGTACCGCGTGCCCTCCGGCGACATGATCGTGATGAACGCGATCTGGGTGTCGTGCCGCACCTTCTCGGTCACCGGCTGGAGGGCGCCGGTCGGGTCGCCGGACTGGATGGCCGTCGCGGTCGACGGGGCGGCGGCCAGCGACGACGCGATGGCGACGACCCGCTCGCGTGCGGCGTCGTCCCCGTCGCGTCGGGCGTCGAGGGCGGCCAGGGCGCCGCCGAGGACGACGATGACGAGGACGATGCCGAACATCAGCGCCGCCGCCTGACCCGCCAGCGAACGGGGAACGTGCGGGGCCACGACGCCTCCTGCCGTTCGGTGGGCTCGGGTGAACGAAATGCACTCAATGGTGACCCGGGTATGCGGGTCTCGTCACCATCCTCTCGGACCGCAACGACGCATCCGAAGGAGCAACGATGTCCTCACCCACCACCGGCGCGACCGTCACACCGGCGCCCGCCCGCAAGCGCGACCGTACCCACTGGCTCTACATCGCCGTCATCGTGGCGGTGGTCGGTGGCGTGATCCTCGGCCTCGTCGCCCCCGCGCCGCCAAGAGCGTCGGCATCCTCGGCACGATGTTCGTCAGCCTGATCAAGATGATGATCACCCCGGTCATCTTCTGCACGATCGTCCTCGGCATCGGCTCGGTGCGGAAGGCCGCCACGGTCGGCCGGGTCGGCGGCCTCGCCTTCGTCTACTTCCTCGTCATGTCGACGGTCGCGCTGGCCATCGGGCTCGTCGTCGGCAACCTCATCCACCCGGGGAGCGGCCTCAACATCTCCGCGTCCACCGCCGACTCCGCGGCCAAGCTGGCCGACACCGCGGAGAAGGCCGGCGGCCTCTCCGAGTTCTTCCAGGGCATCATCCCGACGACCCTGCTCTCCGCGCTGACGAGCGGCAACGTGCTCCAGACGCTCTTCGTCGCGCTCCTCGTCGGCTTCGCGGTCCAGATGCTGGGTCCGGCTGGTGAGCCGATCCTGCGCGGCGTCGCGAGCCTGCAGCGCCTCGTGTTCAAGATCCTCACGATGATCCTGTGGCTCGCCCCGATCGGCGCGTTCGGCGCGATCGCGAGCGTCGTCGGCCAGACCGGCTGGGCCGCGGTCACGCAGCTGCTCACCCTGATGATCGCGTTCTACCTGACCTGCCTGATCTTCGTCTTCGGGATCCTCGGCGGCCTGCTCAAGGCCGTGGCCAACATCTCGATCTTCCGGCTGGTGCGGTACCTCGCCCGCGAGTACCTGCTCATCTTCGCCACCTCCTCCTCCGAGTCGGCCCTGCCGCGGCTCATCGCGAAGATGGACCACCTCGGCGTGGACCGCAGCACCGTCGGGGTCGTCGTCCCGACCGGCTACTCGTTCAACCTCGACGGCACGGCGATCTACCTGACGATGGCGTCGCTGTTCATCGCCGGCGCCCTGGGCGACCCACTGTCGATCCCCGAGCAGATCTCGTTGCTGCTGTTCATGATCATCGCGAGCAAGGGCGCGGCGGGCGTGAGCGGTGCCGGGCTGGCGACGCTGGCCGGTGGCCTGCAGAGCCACCGTCCGGAGCTGCTCGACGGCGTCGGCCTCATCGTCGGCATCGACCGGTTCATGTCCGAGGCGCGCGCCGTCACGAACTTCTCCGGCAACGCCGTCGCCACCGTCCTCGTCGGCTGCTGGACCAGCACCGTGGACCGGGAGCGGATGGACGACGTCCTCAGCGGACGGGAGCCGTTCAACGAGGACGACATGCTCGACGAGCACGAGCACGCGCTGACCGAACCCGGCGACGCCTCCGACGTGCGGGCCGACGCCGAACGGGCCAAGGAGCTCGCTCGCGTCTGACCCTCGCCCACCGCCCGCGACTGTCGGCCCGCTATGCGGCCGGCAGTCGCGGCGGTAGCGTCGGCCATTGCCCCGCCGTCGACGCCGACTACCCGGAGGTGCCGTCCTGTCCCCTCACCCTGTGACCGAGGTCGCTTCCGTCCAGCGGAACCGGCCTCCGGCGCGGACCGGCCGCCGCGCATACGGTCTGCTGGTATGACCACCGCCGGCCCGGCCGCCGCCGACGTCGCGCGGGACGCGCCGGCGACCCCGGTGTTCTTCCTGTCCGACAGCACGGGGATCAGCGCGGAGACGATGGGCAACGCCCTGCTGATCCAGTTCCCGCAGCTGCGGTTCGAGCGTCGGCTGATCCCCTTCATCTCCACGCCCGAGGAGGCGCGCCGGGTCGTCGAGGTGCTGGACCGGGCCGCCGAGGGTCCGGTCACGCCGATCGCCTTCACCACGGCCGCCACCGACGAGATCCGCCAGGTCCTGCACACGACGCGGTGCCCGATGATCGACTTCTTCGAGCTGCACATCTCCCGGGTGGAGGCGGTGTTCGGGGTGCCGGCGGCCCGGGTCGCGGCGCAGCTGCACGGCGTCGGCGACGTGCAGCGGTACAACGCGCGGATGGCGGCCATCGAGTACTCGATCGAGCACGACGACGGCCAGAGCCTGCGGGCGCTGGACAAGGCGGAGGTCGTCCTCATCGCGCCGTCGCGGTGCGGGAAGACGCCGACGACGATGTACCTGGCGCTCCAGCACGGGCTGTTCGTCGCGAACTACCCACTGGTCGAGGAGGACCTCGAGACCACCGACCTGCCCCGGCCGATCCGGCACCTGAAGGACCGGGTCGTCGGGCTGCTCGCGACACCGGGCCGGCTGTCCGAGGTGCGCCAGCAGCGGCGGCCGAACTCCCGGTACGCCTCGCTCGAGCAGTGCACCTACGAGCTGCGCCGCGCCGAGGCGATGTATGCGGCCAACCGGCTTCCGGTCATCAACTCGACGACCAAGTCGGTCGAGGAGATGTCCACCCTGATCGTCCAGACCCTGCAGTCGGCCCGACGCTGGCTTCGTCGCAAGCGGCAAGGAGTGAGCTCGTGAGCGCGAACGTGAAGTGGTTCTCGTCATTGGGAATGAAGGACCTGGAGGAGGTCGGGGGGAAGAACTCGTCGCTGGGGGAGATGATCGGGAACCTCGCGTCGGCGGGGGTACGCGTGCCCGACGGGTTCGCGACGACGGCCTCGGCGTTCCGGGACTTCGTGTCGCAGGAGGGGCTGTCGGCGCGGATCACCGGGTTGATGGAGGGCCTGGACACCGATGACGTGGACGCCTTGTCGAGGGTGGGCAAGCAGGTGCGGCAGGCCATCGTGGACCAGCCGCTGCAGCCCGAGCTGGAGCAGGAGGTCCGGGACGCGTACGCGAACCTCTCCGAGGGTGACGACGAGGCCTCCTTCGCGGTGCGGTCGTCGGCGACGGCCGAGGACCTGCCGGACGCGTCGTTCGCTGGTCAGCAGGAGACGTTCCTCAACATCCGCGGTATCGAGGGGATCCTGCACGGCGATCCACGAGGTGTTCGCGTCGTTGTACAACGACCGGGCGATCGCCTACCGGGTGCACCACGGGTTCGAGCACGCCGACGTGGCGCTGTCGGCCGGGGTGCAGCGGATGGTGCGGTCCGACGTGGGGGCGTCCGGCGTCATGTTCACGATGGACACCGAGTCGGGGTTCACCGACGCGGTGTTCGTCACGGCGTCCTACGGGCTGGGGGAGGCCGTGGTCCAGGGCGCGGTGAACCCGGACGAGTGGTACGTGTGGAAGCCCGGCCTCGCGGCGGGGACGCCGGCGGTGCTGAAGCGCGGCGTGGGTGGCAAGGCCACGAAGATGGTGTTCACCGACGACCCGAACGTGGGCAAGACGACGGAGTTCGTCGACGTGGACGCGGCGGAGCGGGTGAAGTTCTCGCTGACCGACGAGGAGGTCGAGGAGCTGGCCCGGCTGGCGGTCTCGATCGAGCAGCACTACGGCCGGCCGATGGACATCGAGTGGGGCAAGGACGGCGTCGACGGGAAGCTGTACATCCTGCAGGCCCGGCCGGAGACGGTGCAGTCCCGCCGCAGCGGGGCGAGCCTGCAGCGGTACCGCGTCGCCGGCAAGGCGGCCGACCGCGAGGTCCTGGTCGAGGGCCGCGCGATCGGGCAGAAGGCCGGCGCCGGGGCGGTGCGGATCCTCAAGTCCGCCGACCAGATGCGCGACTTCCACCAGGGTGAGGTGCTGGTCGCCGACATGACGGACCCGGACTGGGAGCCGATCATGAAGCGGGCCAGCGCGATCGTCACCAACCGCGGCGGGCGGACCTGCCACGCGGCGATCATCGCGCGCGAGCTCGGCATCCCCGCGGTCGTCGGCACCGGGTCGGCGACGCGCGAGCTCGCCGACGGCCACGAGGTGACCGTGTCCTGCGCGGAGGGCGACACCGGGTTCGTCTACGAGGGGCTGTTGGAGATCAAGGTCGAGGAGACCGACCTCGGCGCGATGCCCGACATCGACGTGGGCATCATGATGAACGTCGGCACCCCGGACCAGGCGTTCGCGTTCTCGATGCTGCCCAACGAGGGGGTCGGGCTGGCCCGGCTGGAGTTCATCATCAACCGGCAGATCGGCATCCACCCCAAGGCGCTGCTCGACCACGCCGCCGGGACCCTCTCCGGGGACGACCCCGGCCTGGCGGGCAAGATCGACGAGGCCGTCGCCGCATACCCCGGTCCGCGGGAGTTCTTCGTGCAGCGCGTCGCCGAAGGCGTCGGCACCATCGCGGCGGCGTTCCACCCCAAGCCGGTCATCGTGCGGATGTCGGACTTCAAGTCCAACGAGTACGCCAACCTCGTCGGCGGCCCGAACTACGAGCCGCACGAGGAGAACCCGATGATCGGGTACCGCGGCGCCTCGCGGTACCTGTCACCCGACTTCGCCGACTGCTTCGCCATGGAGGCCGAGGCGCTGAAGTACGTGCGCGACACCATGGGCCTGACCAACGTCAAGGTGATGATCCCGTTCGTGCGCACCCTGACGGAGGCGCGGGGCGTGGTCGAGCTGCTCGCCGAGCACGGCCTCAACCGCGGCGAGAACGACCTGCAGGTCATCATGATGTGCGAGCTGCCGTCCAACGCCGTGATCGCCGACCAGTTCCTCGAGTACTTCGACGGGTTCTCCATCGGCTCCAACGACATGACCCAGCTGACCCTCGGCCTCGACCGGGACTCTGGCCTGGTGGCCGCCGGGTTCGACGAGCGCGACCCCGCCGTCCAGCACATGCTCGAGCTGGCCATCAAGGCGTGCAAGAAGCAGGGCAAGTACGTCGGCATCTGCGGCCAGGGACCCTCCGACCACCCCGACCTGGCGGCGTGGCTCCTCGACCAGCACATCGACACCATGAGCCTCAACCCGGACACCGTCGTCGACACCTGGATGGCCCTGAGCAGGAAGTAGCAGCGGTGAGAATGTTGTCCTGACATTCTCACGTACGCCTGGGTTTGTCGTTATCGTCGGGCGCATGGCCGCTGTCGCGATCCTCGTCGACCTGCGGATCGATCGTTCCTCGCCGGTCCCGCTGTACCACCAGCTCGCCGAGCAGCTGCGCGAGGCGATCGTCGATGGTCGCCTGGAGCCCGGGGACCCGTTCGAGAACGAGATGGCCATGTGCGAACGACTCGGGCTGTCGCGCCCGACCGTGCGCCGCGCGATCCAGGAGATGGTGGACCAGGGACTGCTCGTTCGCCGCCGCGGCGTCGGAACGACCGTCGCGAACCGGAAGGTGCACCGCCGGTTCGAGCTGTCGAGCCTCTACGACGACCTGAAACGCGCCGGTCGTGAGCCGCGAACCACGGTCCTGGAGCTCGAGATCGTGCAGGAGCCGCGGGCGGCTCTGGCGCTGGACCTCCCGGACACCACCGAGATGCTGTCCATCGTCCGGCTGCGACTCGTCGACGACCAGCCGTTGGCGCTGCTGCACAACTGGCTGCCGCCGGGGTACGTCGACCTCACCCGCGAGGAGCTCGAGACCGACCGGGCTGTACGACTCGTTGCGGACCCGCGGGGCCAAGCCGGTCGTGGCGCGACAGAGCATCGGCGCCCGCATGCCGACCCCCGTGGAGCGTCGCCACCTCCGGCTGCGCGGCGGCCAGCCCGTCCTGACGATGACGCGGATGGCCTTCGACGTGGCCGGCAGGGCGGTCGAGTTCGGCGACCACAGCTACCGTGCCGAGGACTACGCCCTCGACATGGTCGTGGACGAACGGTGAGGTCGGCCGACGTCGGACGTCAGGCGTAGAAGGCCGGCTTCGCCACCATCTCGACCGTGACGACGGTGCCCTGCGTCAGCGCCCGGACGGCCGCGTCGCAGACGCACGCGGCGGCATACCCGTCCCACGACGTCGATCCCGTGTGCTCGCCCCGAGCAACCGCGTCGATCCACTCCTGGACCTCGGTGACGAAGGCGCCCCGGAACCGGTCGTTGTGGTCGCGGGCGATGCCGTGGCGGATACCGGACCCGTCGCGGACCGTGACGGCCTCCTGGTCGGACAGGGACACGGTCCCCCTCTCGGCGACCGCCTCGCACCGGATGTCGTAGCCGAACTGGCAGTTGACGAAGATCTCGTCGTCGACGCGGACTCCCGACTCGGTCTCGAGCACGAGGACGAGCGGATCCTGGAGATGCGGAAAGCGCAGCGAGGTCCGCTTGGGGGTGTCCACCCGGGCGGTCACGAACTCCTCTCCCAGCAGCCAGCGCATCGCGTCGATCTCGTGGATCGCCGTGTCGTTGATGGCCATGTCCCACGTGTAGCCCTCTGGCACAGTGCGGTTCCGGTGCGCGCAGTGGACCATCAGGGTGTCGCCGAGGTCGCCCGAGTCGAGCAGGGCCTTCATCTCCCGGTAGGAGCGGTCGAACCGTCGCATGAACCCGACCGTGACGAGCCGCCGGTCGGCCGCCTGCTCCGCCGCCATGATGCGCAGCGCGGCGTCGGCGGTCGGGGTGAGTGGCTTCTCGCAGAACACCGGCTTGCCCGCGGCGATCGCGCCCAGGACGTCCGGTTCGTGGGCCGGCCCGTAGCTGCAGACCATCACGGCGTCGACGTCCGACGCGATGAGGCTCGCGGAGTCCGGGTAGGCGACGGCGCCGATCCTGCCGGCCACCTCAGCCGCACGGGCGGTATCCAGGTCGGAGACCGCCACCACCCGACCGCCGGCGATGACGGTGTGGATGCGGTCGATGTGGGCCTGCCCCATGCCGCCGGGGCCGATCATCCCGATTCTGACGGTCACAGTGGTCTCGTCACGGCGGTCATCGTGGCTGCTCCTGGGTCGGTGAGGCGATGACTACGCGAGGCCGAGCCCGATGGAGGCGAGGTACTCGCGGGTCTGGATCGCGTTGGGCAACGGGTAGCTCGGGTCGCACGGGTACATGTCCTGCTCGCACACCACGTAGAGGTCCTTGTCGAGGTCGGCCAGTGCGTCGACGAGGGCGGGCATGGCCGGCGCTCCGGCCGGCGGCGCGACCGAACATCCCTTGGCCACCGCCAGCCCGAACGGCCAGTCCTCGTCGTGGGCCTGCTGCACCAGGACCGGGTCCATCGCCTTGATGTGGACGTAGGAGATCCGGTCGGGGTACTTCCGGCACAGCTCTACCGGGTCCCCGCCCCCGTAGACGATGTGACCGGTGTCGAGGCAGAACCCGACGTACTCGGGGTCGGTCGCCTCGAAGATGCGGTCGATGTCCTCGGGAGTCTCGATGTGGCTGTCGCCGTGCGGGTGGAGCACCATTCTCAGGCCGTAGTCCTCCTTGAGCAGGCGCCCGAGCCGGTCGGCGCCTGCGATGTAGTGGTTCCACGCCTCTTCGGACAGCACCCGGTCGTCGGTGTACTCCCAGGTCTTGTCGTCGCGGAAGAGCGGCGGCAGGTGCACGATGTACTCCGCTCCGACGGCGGCGTGCGTCTCGGCGATGGCCCGGAAGGTCGCCTCCGTCTCGGCCCAGGCGTCAGGCTGGTGGAGGATGCCGAACCCCGTGCCGGCGACGATCCGGAAGCCCCGTCGGTCCATCTCCTCCCGCAGCCGCTTCGGGTCCTTGGGGAAGTATCCGAACGGGCCGGTCTCCATCACCGAGAAGCCGGCTTCGGCCATCTCGTCGAGTGCGGTCGACCACGGGATCTGCTGCTCGTCCTCGGGGAACCACACGCCCCACTGGTCGGGACACACGCCGATGGTCAGCTTGGCATACCGGGGGTCGGTGTTCGTCGCCTTGGAACCGGCGGTCGACGTGGTCACATCAGGCATGGGTCGTCGTCCTCTCATCAAGCAATGGGGCATCGCGTGATGTGTCGGTGAGTGATAAGGCCAGCGCGCGGGCGACGGCGGCCGCCTCGTAGTGAAGCCCTTCGTGCGCCACCTGCGGTTCGTCGTACCGCAGCTCACGCCCGCCGTGAGACCGGAGTGAGAAGCCTCCGGGTTGGTAGAAGGGCCCGCCCAGCCGAAGGGTGGCCTTCGAGCCGACGACGGTGGCGGTCGTCGGCGTGTTGCCCAGCACGCTGGCGAACAGCACCGCAACGGCCCCAGCGGCACTGCGCTGGACCACGGCGATCTGGCCTTCGACGCCGCTGGGGCTGAGGCTCGATGGAGCCGGTGTCGCCAGGTCCTGCACCGTCTCCAGTGGCCCGAGGACCCAGCGGGCGAACCACAACGGGTAGGTCAGCAGGTCGTACCGCGCCCCGCCGGCCAGGTCGGCGCGCATGATGCGGTGGTCGGCGGGGAAGTACTCGCCGATGTCCGCCTGGACCGAGTGGATCTCACCCAGGACCTCGTCATCGAGCAGCTGGCGGATGACGTCGAACTTCGGCAGGTACGCGGACCACAGCGCCTCGCGGAGGAACCGCCCGGACTCCGCTGCCGCGGCCGTCATCCGCGCGACCTCCGCGTCGTTCAGACCGATCGGCTTCTCCACGAACGTGTTTCGCCCGGCGGCCAGGGAGAGCAGGGCGTGGTCGACGTGCCGGTGATGGGGTGTGGCCACGTAGACGACATCGAGGGCGGGGTCGCCGACGAGCTCCTCGTACGAGCCGTAGCAACGCGCCCGTTCGACACCGGCGTCCGCGGTGAAGGCGTGCGCCGACTCGAGCGATCGGGAGCCGACCGCATACACCTCCTGCCGCGTGAACCTGCGCATCGCGTCGACGAACCGACCGGCGATCCACCCGGTCCCGAGGATGCCCCACCGGAGCGACGGGGCCTCCATCGACGAGGGTGTGCGGGCCGGCGGGAGTGATGAGGGAAAGGTCAAGGCCGGCCTTAATGGTGAAGAGTTGTCAGGCGTTCTGGGGGAAGCCGAGGTTGAGGCCGCCGTGGCTGGGGTCGAGCCAGCGCGCGGTGACCACCTTGCCGCGGGTGAAGAAGTGGACGCCCTCGATCCCGTGGGCATGGGTGTCACCGAAGAGCGAGTTCTTCCAGCCGCCGAACGAGAAGTAGCTCACCGGCACCGGGATCGGCACATTGACGCCGACCATCCCGACCTCGATCTCGTGCTGGAACCGGCGGGCGGCGCCACCGTCGTTGGTGAAGATCGCCGTCCCGTTCCCGTACGGGTTGGCGTTGATGAGGTTGACGCCGTCCTCGTACGAGTGCACCCGGACCACCGAGAGCACCGGTCCGAAGATCTCGTCGTCGTAGACCGACATCCCCGGCTCGACGTTGTCGAAGAGCGTCGGGGCCAGGAAGTAGCCATCGCCGTCGGCGTCGAAGTCGGCCCCGCGGCCGTCGACCACCAGGGTCGCGCCGTCGGCCACGCCCGAGTCGAGATAGGAGACCACCTTGTCGCGGTGCTGGCTGGTGACCAGCGGGCCCATGTCGCACCCGCGAGTGCCGTCACCCGTGACCAGCTTGCCCATCCGGTCGCGGATCTTGGAGACCAGCTCGTCGGCGATCGGCTCGACGGCGACGAGGGCGGAGATGGCCATGCAGCGCTCGCCGGCCGAGCCGAACCCGGCGTTGACGGCGGCGTCGGCGGCCAGGTCGAGGTCCGCGTCCGGAAGGACCAGCATGTGGTTCTTCGCACCCCCCAAGGCCTGGACCCGCTTGCCGTGGGACGTGCCCGTCTCGTAGACGTACTTGGCGATCGGTGTGGAGCCGACGAACGACACCGACTTGATGTCGGGGTGGGTGAGGAGGGCGTCGACGGCCTCCTTGTCGCCGTTGACGACGTTCATGACGCCGTCGGGGAGACCGGCCTCCTGCCACAGCCGGGCGACGGCCAGCGCGGCGGACGGGTCCTTCTCGCTCGGCTTGAGGACGACCGCGTTCCCGCAGGCGATGGCGATCGGGATGAACCACATCGGCACCATGGCCGGGAAGTTGAAGGGCGAGATGACCGCGCAGACGCCGAGGGGCTGACGCATCGAGTACACGTCGACGCTGGTCGACGCGTTCTCGGAGAAGCCGCCCTTCAGCAGATGCGGGATCCCGCAGGCGAACTCGGCGACCTCGAGCCCGCGGTTCACCTCACCCACGGCGTCGTCGAGGACCTTGCCGTGCTCCGCGGTGATCAACGCGGCGACGTCCTGCTTCCGCTCGTCCAGCAGCTGCCGGAAGGCGAAGAGGACCTTGGCCCGCCTCGCCAGGGACGCCTCGGCCCACTCCGGCCACGCCGCCTTCGCGGTCGCCACGACCTCGCCGACGACCTCCGCCGACGCAAGGTCCAGGACGCCGGTCTGTTCACCCGTTGCCGGGTTGAACACCGGCGACGTGCGCTCGGCGGATCCCTCCCAGGGAGTGCCGGCGACGAGGTGGGTGATACGTGTCGGGGTGCTCATGATGCGTTCCTTCGGGTGACGTCAGGTGGTGGTCGGCGTGATGAGGGGACGTTGCGTGGTCTTGTGCTGCTCGTAGCTCCGGTAGGCGTCCCGGGTCGAGTCCAGCTCGAAGGCGGCGCTGACCGGCACATCCCACCAGGCCTCGCTGTCGGGCGCGAATACGAACGGGTCGGTCTCGACGTGGATGACGACTGGTCCGCCGTCGGACGGTGCGGCCTTGGCCTGTTTGACGGCCTGCTGCAGCTCGTCGCGCGAGTGCACCTCGATGACGTGCGCGCCGAGGCTGCGCGCATTGGCGGCGAGGTCGACCCGGATGAGGTCACCGTCGAGGCGGCCGTCGTCCTCGTCGCGCATCCGGTACCGCGTCCCGAACCGCTCGGAGCCGAGGGACTCCGACAGCGACCCGATCGAGTGGAACCCGTAGTTCTGGACGAGGACCACGATCACCTTGACGCGTTCCTGGACGGCGGTGACCAGCTCGGTCGGCATCATCAGGTAGCCACCGTCCCCGACCATGGCGAACACGTCGCGGGTCTCGTCCGCGAGCCGGATGCCGATGGACGCCGGGATCTCGTAGCCCATGCAGGAGTAGCCGTACTCGACGTGGTACGCCTTTCGGTCGCGTACCCGCCAGAGCTTGTGCAGGTCACCGGGCATCGAGCCGGCGGCGCAGAGCACGACGTCGCGCGGGTCGGTGAGCTCGTTGACCGCGCCGAGCACCTCGCCCTGGGTGAGCAGGCCGTCGGCGAGCGCGTCGGTGACCTCGACGGACGGGTGGTATGCGGCCTCGACCTCCGCGTCCCAGTCTTGCCAGAGGGCCCGCTGACGCTCGCGGTAGGCGCCGTCGACCGAGTAGCCGTCGAGGGCTTCCGCGAGTGCGGTGAGCGTGGCCCGCGCGTCGCCGACGACCTCGAGCCCGGCGTGCTTGGCGGCGTCGAACCGGGCGACGTTGACGTTGACGAACCGAACTCCGTTGTCCTGGAAGAGGGTTCGCGACGCCGTGGTGAAGTCGCTCCAGCGAGTGCCGACGCCGATGACGACATCGGCCTCGGCCGCGACCGCGTTGGCGGCCGTCGTCCCGGTCGAGCCGACCGCGCCGAGCAGCTGAGGGTGGCCGTGTGGCAGCGAGCCCTTGCCGGCCTGCGTCTCGCCGACGGGGATGCCGGTTCGCTCACAGAAGGCGAGCAGGGCGTCCTCGGCCTGCGCGTAGTGGACTCCGCCGCCGGCCACGACCATGGGCCGCTGGGCCGAGCGAATGACCTCCGCCGCGGCTGCGACGTCGGCCGGGTCGGCCTGGGCACGGCTGACTCGCCACGTCCGCGGGGCGAAGAGCTCGACCGGCCAGTCGAAGGCCTCGGCCTGCACGTCCTGGGGCAGCGAGAGGGTGACCGCGCCGGTGTCGGCGGGGTCGGTCAGTACGCGCATCGCGTTGAGCAGGGCCGACGTCAGCTGCTCCGGGCGGCTCACTCTGTCGAAGTACCTCGAGAGCGGGCGGAACGCGTCGTTGACGGTGACGTCGCCGGCATCCGGCTGCTCCAGCTCCTGGAGCACCGGGCTCGAGACTCGGGTCGCGAAGGTGCCGGACGGCAGGAGCAGCACCGGGATCCGGTTGATCGTGGCCAGCGCCGCGCCGGTGAGCATGTTGGTCGACCCGGGGCCGACGGACGCGGTGCACACCCACGTCTGCAGCCGGTCCTTCTGCCGGGCGTAGCCCACGGCGGTGTGCACCATGGCCTGCTCGTTGCGGGCCAGGACGTAGCGGAGCCGGTCGTCGCCCTCCGCGGTGAGCTCGTTCTGAAGCAGGGCCTGGCCGATGCCGGCGACGTTCCCGTGGCCGAAGATCCCGAAGCAACCGGCGAAGAGCTTCTGGCGCTCGCCGTCGCGCTCGGTCCACTGGGCCGCGAGGAAGCGCACCACGGCCTGGGCCACGGTCAGTCGGACGGTCTGCTCGCTCATCGAACCCCTTTCACCGGAATTCTCGGGTCAACCGCCAGGGAGGTCCAGGTCTCGCGCACCCAGGCGTGCGCCGGGTCGTCGCAGATCAGCCAGGCCCGTTCGGGGCCTGGTCCGGCCATGACGTTGAGGTAGTACAGGTCGTAGCCCGGAGCGGCCATCGCCGGCCCGTGCCAGCCGTAGGGCACGAGGACGACGTCGCCGCTCCGGACCTCGGCCAGCACGTCGATCTCGCGGTCCGCCGTGCCGTAGACGCGCAGGTACCCGATCGGGTCGGCGCCCTCGTTCGCCCCCTCCGTGCCCTGGACCTCGTGGTAGTAGATCTCCTCCAGCTGCGACTCGACACCGGCGCGGTGGGTGTCGTGCTTGTGCGGCGGGTACGAGCTCCAGTTGCCGGCCGGGGTGACGACCTCGCAGGCGATGAGCGACTCGGCCTCGAGCACGCCGGGCACGCCGAAGTTGCGGACCTCGCGGGACGCCTGCCCGGCGCCGCGCAGCTCGACAGGGACGTCGGCCGCCCGGAGGTGCTGGAATCCGGGAACCACGCCGGCCGGCTCTGCCGGCACGACCGCGACGGCGAGGGCGACCCGGCACGGCTCGGTGGTCTCAAGGACGACATCGCTGTCGCGGGGGACGTAGGCGACGTCGGCCGGCCCGTCGAAGACCGAGGCGCGGCCGGTCAGCCGCACCGTCGACACAGCGCCGCTGGACTCGGTGCACCGGACCTCGACCGACCCGGAGAGCGGGACGACCATGAGCTCGCGCCCGGCGGTGGACAGCCCGCGTTCCTCCCCGGGCCGGAGCGAACCCGCATACAGGCCGGTGTACTGCCAGCCCTCGACGCCCTCGTCGACGACCACCGCCCAGTCCTCGCGCTCGGCGCTGCCGAGTGGCAGGACCCATCGACCGGTCATCGCGCTGCTCCGTGGACGAGGTCGGCGGCGATGTCGACGGCCGCGGCGACGTCGCCGTCCGGAGGGTAGAGCAGGGCGCGGCCGACGACGAGGCCGCGCACGGCCGGCAGGTCGAGCGCGCGACCCCAGGCGGCGTAGGTGTCCTGCGGGTCGCCCTGCGGGTCGCCGCCCAGCAGCAGGGTGGGGAGCGTGGTGCTGTCCATGACGCGGGGGAGGTCGTCGACCACGGGCAGCTTCAACCAGGTGTAGGCGCTGGATGCCCCCAGGCCGGAGGCGATGTGGATCGACCGGATCGTCGAGTCCGGGTCGAGAAGGTTGGTCACCCGACCGTCGCGCCGGACCGAGAGGAACGGCTCGACCAGGGCCATCAGCCGCAGCTCGGCGAGCGCCGTGACCGCGTCGGCGCTGGCAGCCAGGGTGCTGGCGGTGCCGGGATCGTCGAGGCCGATCCGCGTCAGCATCTTGCCGCCGTCGAGGCCGAGTGCCGCGAGGTCGCCGGCTCGGTACGCCGTGAAGCGGTCGTCGAGCTCGAAGGCGGCGCCCTGCAACCCTCCCCGGTTCATCGAGCCGATGACGACCTTGTCCTCGAGCGCGCCCATCAGCAGGAGGTCGTCGAGGATGTCGGGCGTCCCGAGGACGCCGTCGACGCCGGGGCGCGCGACCGCGGTCGCCAGCCGCTCCAGCAGGTCGCTGCGGCTGGCCATGGCCATCCCGTCGGCCCGCACGCCGAGGGCGCCCCGGGCGGGGTGGTCGGCGGCGACGACGAGGAGGCGACCGTCCGGGCCGACCAGCGGGCGGCGGTGGCGGGTCGCCCAGGCGGACGCGATGCGGCCGGGCTCTCGGGCGCGGACCTCGGTCAGGTCCGCGATCGACATGGGGGTCAACGAGGTCGTGGCGTCGAGGGCCATCAGCGGCCCCCCGTCGGGACGGACCGCGAGGCGAGCGCCTCGCGGACCTCGGCCTCGTCGGGCATGGCCGTCGAGCACTCCAGCCGGGAGGCCACGATGGCCCCGGCGACGTTGGCGAACTCCAGGGTCCGGCGCAGGTCCCAGCCGCCGAGCAGGCCGTGGACCAGCGCGCCGCCGAAGGCGTCGCCGGCCCCGAGCCCGTTGACCACCTCGACCGGGAAGGTCGGCACCTCCACGCGCTCGTCGCGAGTGGCGGCGAGGACGCCCTTGGGGCCCTGCTTGACGATGGCGAGCTCGAGACCCCGGTCGAGCAGGGCGTCGGCGGCGCGGTTCGGGTCGGTCTCGCCGACGGCGACCTCGCACTCCTCGCGGTTGCCGACGGCGATGGTCACGTGCTCCAGCGCCTTCTCCACCTGGGCGCGACCGTCGGAGACGTCGGGCCAGAACATCGGCCGCCAGTCGAGGTCGAGCACGGTATGCGTGCGGCGACCCCTCGCCTCCCAGGCGGCGAAGTGCGCGGCGCGGCTTGGTTCCTGCGACAGTCCGGTCACCGTGGACCAGTAGATGGCGGCGTCCTGGATCGCTTGCCGCGGAAGAGTGTCCGGTTCGATGAGCAGATCCGGAGCGATCGGGTACCGGTAGAAGTACAGCGGGAAGCTGTCGGGCGGGAAGATCTCGCAGAACGTCACGGGCGTCGGGGGACCGTCGACCGGCTCGACGAACGCGTCGTCGACCCCGAGGGCTCGCAGCTGCCGCTTGACGTAGGTGCCGAAGGGGTCGCGGCCGGTCCGGGTGACGATCGCCGTCCGGCGTCCGTAGCGCGCGGCCGCCACGGCGACGTTGGTCGCGCTCCCGCCGAGGAACTTCTCGAACGTCCGCACGTCCTCCAGGCCGACCCCGTGCTGGAGCGGGTAGATGTCGACTCCGGTCCGCCCGATGGTGATGAGCTCGAAGGCGGCACTCATACCGAGGGGATCTCGTCGAGTCGGACCACGCGGCCCTCGTGGCGCGACAGCTCGCACGCCTCCGCGGTTCGGAACGCCTGCATCGCGTCGACCACGGTGCACGGCGAGGGACGCCGGCCCCGCGCAACGTCGGCGAAGGCGGTCAGCTCGGCCCGGTAGGCGGGCAGGAACCGTTCCATGAACGACCAGTGCCGGGGGCCGGTGGTGAGGTCGCCGCCCTCCTCGGCGGAGGAGACGGCGAGGGACTGGTCGTAGCCGACGCCGATGGTGCCGTCGCTGCCGAAGACCTCCATCCGCACGTCGTGACCGCCGCCGTTGTAGCGGGTGGCCGTGACGGTGACGAGCGTGCCGTCGTCGAGCGTGAGGATCGCGGCCGCGGTGTCGACGTCGCCGGCCTCCGAGAAGAACGGCGCGCCCTTGTTGGCGCCCGAGGCGAAGACGGACGCCACCTCGCGGCCCGTGACGAACCGGACGATGTCGAAGTCGTGGATCGAGCAGTCCCGGAACAGGCCGCCGCTCGTCGGGATGTAGGCGGCGTGCGGCGGCGCCTGGTCGTGGGTGCTGGCCCGGACCGTGTGGACGAACCCGAGCTCGCCGTCCGCCACCGCCTGGCGGGCTCGCTGGTAGCCGCGGTCGAAGCGGCGCTGGAACCCGATGTGGACCGGCACGTCGGAGCCCTCGACCAGCTTCGCGAGGCCGAGCGTCTCGTCGAGCGTCGACGCGACCGGCTTCTCGCAGAACGTCGGCACCCCGGCCTCGACGCCCAGGCGCAGGAGGGGGGCGTGACCCGGAGTGGCGGTAGCGATGACGAACGCGTCCACTCCGGATGCCAGCAGCGCCTCCGGTGACTCGGCGAAGCCGACTCCGAGCCGGTCGGCGACGTTTCGCGCGGCTGCGGGGACCAGGTCGGTGACGACGAGCTCGTCGACGAAGTCGAGCCCGGTCAGCGTCTCCGCGTGAAAGGCGCCGATCCGTCCGACGCCGGCAAGCCCGATGCGCATACCCACTCCCTCGTCTCCGACGACCGACCGCCACTGCGTCCGATCGTTCTGCCCGTGCGACCAATTGTCAAGCAAATGTCAGGACATTATGATCTGGTGCTGACATGGGCTGATGCGCTGCCCACGATCCGGACCGGATCAGCTCCCGAAAGCCTCCCTGCCGCTCGACAATGGACGGACCGGATGGTGGCTGCAGGAGGGGGCGATGTCGATGACCGCGGACCGGGTGACGGGTATACCGGAGGTCCTCGCCCGGATGGACGTGTTGCTCGCGACCATGCCGCCGGATCTCGACACCCAGCGGACCTTCCTCACGACGTACCGCCGCACGACCATCGCGGTCGGCCAGCAGGTGGAGCTGGGCCGGTTCGAGGACCCCGCGTGGGTTGACCGCTGGGACGTCGCCTTCGCGGACCTCTACGTCAGCGCCCTGGAGACGCGGGTCGCCGGCGCGTCGGTGGCGCGACCGTGGCGGCTGGCCTTCGGCGCATCGGCCGACCTGCCGCCGCTTCGGCTGCTCCTGCTGGGGATCAACGCGCACATCAACTACGACCTGCCCCAGTCGCTCGTCGCGGTCATCTCTCCGGAGGAGTTCGACCAACCGGCATTGCTCGCGCGGCGGCAGCGCGACCACGAGCGGATCGACGCCATCCTCTCGGGGCGCGTGGCGGCTGAGGACGAGGAGCTGACGGCGGCGTCGCGCGTCAGCCTGCTCGACCGCGTCCTTCGACCGCTCAACCAGGCCGGGTCGAGACGGTTCCTGCGTGAGGCGCGGCAGAAGGTCTGGCACAACACGAGAGCCCTGCACGAGGCGCGGCTCGTCGGACCCGAGTCGTATGCGGCCCGGCTGGCCGAGCTCGAGATCCTCAGCGCCGCGAAGATCGCCGACCTCCTCGCGCCGGGGCAGGTCCTCTTGCGGCTGTCCGTGGGCGGCTTCGGCGTCACCCTCCCGCCACCGGCCTGAACCATCAGGCCTGACCCACCGCGGGTTCGCGCTCACACATGCCCGCGGACGCAGCAGCTAGAACGCCTCGAGCAGCGCGGCGGCGGCGAGGCCTGCGGCCAGGGTGAGCTCGACGACGGCGCCGAGGACGTCGCCGGTGATCCCGCCGACGCGTCGGCGAGCGGTCCCGACGACAACCAGCGCCGTCACCGCAGCGGCGGCGACGACCAGCGCGCCTGCGGGCCAGGCCGCGTGAGCGAGCGAGCGCCACCCCAGCGCCGAGCGCGGCACCGACGACCGTGCTCGTCATCGCGGCAGCCACGCCGACCGAGCCGGCCACCGTGGCGCCCAGACCGTCCGGCCGCGCCGCCGGGACGCCGCGGCGACAGGCCAGGGCAAGTGCCTGGCGGCTGGCGAGGAGGGCCACGACCGCGAGCGCGCACCCGGCCCGCGACGGCAACAGTGCGCCGAGGGCGGTGACCTGGACCAGCAGCGTCAGCACGACGGTGGCGACTCCCGTCGGGCCGACGTCGCTGCGCCGCATGACGTCGAGCGCGCGGTCCCGGTCGTAGGCCGCGGCGAGACCGTCGGCGGTGTCGGCCAGCCCGTCGAGGTGCAGCCCGCGGGACCACCAGGCGGTCGCGCCGACCATCAGCGCCGCGCCCAGATAGGCCGGGAGGCGTCCGCCCGCGACGAGCACGTGCACGAGGACGAGCAGGACAGCGAGAGGTACGGCGGTCAGCGGCGCCAGCAGCATGGCCGCACCAGCAGTGGAGCGGCGGACCTCGCGCGGTGCCCGGACCGGGAACCGCGTGAGCGTCCCGACGGCCAGGCGCAGCGCGTCGGTCACGGCACGACGGGCGTGTCGCTGAGGTCGAGCACCCGCCCGGCCACGACGAGGTGAACCCGGTCGGCGGCGGACGCGACGACCGCGTTGAGCCGGCCGAGCGCGTCCTGGAACCAGCGGCCGGACGGCGTCGTCGCGACCGGCGCCATGCCGACCTCGTTGGTGACGACGATGACGTCGGCGCGGGTCGTGGTGAGGGCGTCCCGCAGGACGTCGGTCGCGGCCTCGAGGAGGTCGGCCGCGGCGTCGAGGTCGTCCCAGAGATCCGCGTCGTCGACGAGTCCGGTGATCCAGGTGCCGAGGCAGTCCACGACGACCGTGCCGCGGGCGGCGGTCAGCACTCCGGCGACGTCGAGCGTCTCGAGCACGCTCCAGCCCGAAGGCCGGCGCTCGCGGTGGAGTGCCAGCCGGCGGGCCCACTCCTCGTCGGCCTCGCCGTCGAGCGGCCCGGTCGCGACGTAGGTGACGTCGGACGGGCCAGACGCGAGGGTCTCGGCGTGCCGGCTCTTGCCGCTGCGGATGCCACCGGTGACGAGGGTGACGGACATGGTCCGCAGCCTGCCACGGGACCACCGCACAGCGTCGGACAGGATGTCCGCCATGGAGCTCCCCGCGGTCGCGCCGCTCGACGTCGTGGCCATGGGGGCGGCCGACGCCCGGCAGGCCCGGCTGACCAAGCCGCCCGGCTCGATGGGGCGGCTCGAGGCGCTCGGCACCCAGCTCGCCGGGATCACCGGGGTATGCCCGCCGCCGGTTCCCGAACCGGTGGCCGTCGCGGTGTTCGCCGGTGACCACGGAGTGCACGCCCAGGGCGTGACCCCGTGGCCGCAGGAGGTCACCGTCCAGATGCTCGCCAACGTCTGCGCGGGCGGCGCCGTGGTCAACGCGTTGGCCCGCCAGGTCCGAGCGGACGTCGTCGCCGTCGACGTCGGGGTCGTCGGCGACGCGCCGACCCACGAGCGGCTCACGACAGCGAAGGTGGCCCGCGGCACGGCCGACCTCAGCACCGGTCCGGCGATGACGCCGGAGCAGGCCCGGCAGGCCGTCGAGACCGGCCTGTCGCAGGCATACCGGCTGGTCGACGCCGGGTACCGGCTGCTCGTGACCGGCGACCTCGGGCTGGCGAACACCACGCCGTCCGCCGCGCTCGTCGCCGCGCTCACCCGTACACCGGCGTCGGAGGTCACCGGCCGCGGGGCCGGGAGCGACGACGCGATGCTCGCCCACAAGGTCGACGTCGTCCGGCGGGCCGTGTCCCGGCTGGACGCCGACGCCGACCCGATGACCGTCCTTGCCGAGGTGGGCGGGTTCGAACATGCCGCCCTCGCGGGGTTCCTCGTCGGGGCTGCCGCCCGACGCGTACCGGTGGTCCTCGACGGGGTCATCGCCGGCTCCGCGGCACTCGTTGCCGCCGCCCTCGAACCCGGCGTCACCGCATACCTCGTCGCCGGCCATCGGTCCCAGGAGCCGGGGGCGACCGTGGCGCTGCGGGCGCTCGGTCTCGAACCCCTCGTCGACCTCGACCTGCGCCTGGGCGAGGGTTCCGGGGCGCTGCTCGCGGTCCCGATCGTCCAGGCCGCCGCCCGGATGCTGGCCGAGGTCGCGACCTTCGACGCGGCTCAGGTCAGTCAGGCGTGACCGGGCAGCACCAGCGGTAGACCTGTCCGTCGCGCAGCTCGACCTCGGTCGGGCGGTCCAGCGTGTCGACCATCCGCAGCAGCGCGATGACCTTGGTCCGTCCGCGGGTGGTCCGGCCGAGCTCGTCGGTGAAGCGCAGGTACGGGTGCAGGACGCGGCGCAGGGCGACCCAGTCGTCGCCCGCCACGGCCCCGAGGACCGTCGTCACGTAGAGCTCCAGGGCGATCTCAGGCAGGAGCGTTGTCCTTCGCCCACATCCCGGTCAGCCCGCGGAAGTGGGCCATGAACTGCTCGCGTTCGTGCTCCGGGTAGGTCGCGTCGACGGTCTCGCGCAGCAGGCGGTCGAAGTCCGGCGACGTCACCCAGTCGTGGACCTGCTCCGGCAGGTGGGGGAGGTACTCCTCGCACCACTGCCAGTAGCGGTCCGTCGAGTAGTGTTCGTTGGCCAGCGCGAGGTATGCCGTGAGCTTGCCCTCGTACGAAAGGGACTCGTCGTCGGCGATGGCGAAGTACTTCTCGGTGTGTAGGTCGACCGACATGCTCCGGCCGGTGACCAGCGAGTAGACCGACCAGCGCACCAGGGCGGTGATGGCCCACGGGAAGTAGTAGTGGAGCGAGGTGACCGCCACGTCGGGACACGCGTTGGCGTAGTCGATGGGGTAGACCTCGTCGCCGGCGACGAGCATCTCGGCGGAGTTGAACTCCCAGCCGAAGAAGGCGTTGATGATCTTGCTGATCGACGCGCACTCCGATCCGGCCTTCGACGACAGGAAGCCGTGCGAGACCGCATACCGGTTGTGCATCGGCTCGTCCGGCCGGAAGTCCATGACCATCGTCTCGGGGCCGATCGAGAGCGCCCGGGCGAACTTGTCGTAGTCCACGGTCGCCTGCAGGTGCATGAGCATCTCGCCGGACTCGTCGTAGGCCTTGTGCAGGTCGTCCTGGTTGTTGATCCGCGAGACGCCGCGCCAGCCGCCGCCGTCGAACGGCTTCATGTAGAGCGGGTAGCCCAGCTCGTCCGCGATGGTGTCGAGGTCGAACGACTGGTTGTACTTCGCCGCGGTGTAGGCCCACCGGGTGTTGTCGACCGGGTTCTTGTACGGCACCAGGACGGTCCGCGGGATCTTCAGCCCGAGCCGCACCATGGCGCAGTAGGCGGAGTGCTTCTCCATCGACTGGAAGGTGAACGGGCTGTTGAGCAGGTAGGTCCGGTTCATCAGCGCGGCCTTCTTCAGCCACTCGCGCGGGTGGTAGTACCAGTACGCGAGCCGGTCGATGACCAGGCCGGCCCGCACCGGGTCGGTCAGCTCGAACGGCTCGATGGTGAGCCGCTCGGACTCGACGTCATGGACGATGCCCGAGGCGTCGGTGACCGGGCCGACCCGCCGGAGGATCGCCTCGAACGCTTGCGGCCAGTCCTCCTCGGCGCCGAGGAGCAGTCCGATGAGATGACGCGAGTGGTCGGGCACTGGAGACCTCCTGGGGCGGGGCGGGCTCGACGACACGACCGTATCGGGGGCGCGGTCGGCGCGGAAGCGCGGGTCAGACCGACCCACTGTTTACACGCTGGACGCGTGTTGCTCACACGGCCCGCCCCTCGGGCCCGGTAGAAATAGTGCTGAACCCGCAGGCCTTGGGCGACAAGTGCGCAGACAAGGTGAGACCCGGCCAAGTATGAGTTGGCCGGGTCTCGGTTTGTCCGGGTCTGACGCCTCCCGAACGTCGGTCAGCGCGCCTGGTCCCCTCGCGTCGTCCCGCGAGTCCAGCAGATTGCTCCGCTGGTGTGGACCTCGATTGCTGTCCGACCGCCTCTCCTTGCGGAAGGGCGTAGGGAGATTTCTACGCCTCGGCCTGCTCCTTGGCAAGGGCTGGATCGGACTATTTTCCAACGGGTTTCGCGGAACGCGGCGTGTCGGCTCGACACGCCGCGTGGCTGGTATGCGTGTGACGGAAGGTGCGACCGGAGGCCTACGTCCGGGGTCGCAGCGTGGCGTGCCGAGGCGGTCGGGACCCGACCCGCGGGCGATGCGCCGACGCATACCCGGCGGTCAGGCTGACGGCCATGTCGACCACCCCGACTCCGCTCCCGCCCGCCCACTCGTCACCCGGCGATCCGCCGGTGGCGGCGGCGGATGCGCTCGTCGCGACCGACGTCGTCAAGACGTACGGACCGCTCGCCCCCGACGAGGTGGCGCCGCTGGGAGGCGTCACCCTGACGGTGGCACCGGGCGACAGCGTGGCGATCATGGGCCCGTCGGGCTCGGGCAAGACGACGCTGTTGCACGTGCTGGCCGGCATCCTCACGGCGACCGCGGGAACGGTGACCTGGAAGGGTCGTGACCTCGCGCGGATGTCGGACCGGCAGCGCAGCGTGCTGCGGCGCGAGGACTTCGGCTTCGTGTTCCAGGCGGGCCACCTGCTGCCGGAGCTGCCCGCCGTCGAGAACGTCGCCGTGCCGCTGATGCTGGCGGGACGGCCACGGGCGGCGGCGGTCGCCGAGGCGGCGGCGCTGTTCCCGGTGCTGGGACTCCAAGGCCTCGAGCGGCGGCGCCCGGGCGAGCTGTCCGGCGGGCAGGCGCAGCGGGTGGCCATCGCCCGGGCCATGGTCGCGAGACCGGGCGTGGTCTTCGCCGACGAGCCCACCGGGGCGCTCGACCAGGGGACCTCGGGCGACGTCATGCGGCACCTCACGGCGGTGACCCGGCAGTCCGGCTCGTCGCTGGTGGTCGTCACCCACGACGTGGAGGTCGCCCACTGGTGCGGGCGGGTCGTGCGGATGCGGGACGGCCGCGTGGAGCCGACGCGATGACCGGCGCCCTCCGGGTCTGGTGGGGGCTGCGTCGCGGCGTCGGGCGGGAGAGCCACATCCCGGCGGTGCTCGCCCTCGTGGCGTTCGCGGTCGCGACGGCGGCGCTGCTGGTCTGTGCGGGTGGTCTGCTGGCCTTCCGCGCGCGGGCGGACCTCGCGGGGACGGAGAGCGCGGAGTACTACGTCACCCTGGCCTCCGTCGCGTGCGCGGTCATGGTCGTGCCGATCCTCACGCTCGGCGGGTTGGCGGCCCGGCTCGCGGCGTCGCGACGCGACCAGCGGCTCGCGACGCTGCGGCTCTCCGGCGCGACGTCCGGTCAGGTGGTCGTCATGACGCTCGCGGAGGCAGTCGGTCAGGCGGTGCTCGGCGGCGTGCTCGGGGTGGTCCTGTATGCGGCGGTGCTGCCGGGTCTGGCCCGGCTGGACTTCCAGGGGCGTCCGTTCACGGTGGGGGAGCTGTGGGTGGGCGTTCCCGTGGCGCTGCTGGTGTTGGCGGCGGTCACGCTGCTGGCCGTCGTGTCCGGTCTGGTGGGACTGCGGCGGGTCGTCATCGGCCCGCTCGGCGTGACGGCGCGGGTGTCGCCGCCGCGGCTGCGCTGGTGGCGGGCCGTCGCCGTCGTCGTGCGTGCTGGCCGGCTGGTTGGTGGTCGCCCGCAGCAACCTGGCGACCGCCGTGATCCTCACGGTGCTCGTGGGGGCGGTCGCGACGGTCAACCTCGTCGGGCCGTACCTCGTCATGCTGCTGGGGTTCGTCGTGGCGCGGGCCAGCCGGAGGTTCCCGACGCTGCTGGCCGCCCGGCGCCTCGTGGACGACCCCCGGAGCACGTGGCGGGCGGTGAGCGTGATCGGGCTCGGCGTCATCGTGGCGGGGCTGTCGACGATGGTCGCCGGCAACCGTGACGGGGGCGGCCCGGAGGGCTACGAGTTCCTCGGACCGGACATGGCGACCGGCGCCTACCTGACGCTGGCCATCATCGTCGTGGTGTCCGCCACCTCGACTGGGGTCGTGCAGGCCGCCCGCGTCCTGGACCAGCGGGAGCAGTACCGCGCGCTCGCGCTGGCCGGTGCCGGCGAGCCGGCCCTCCACGCGGCGCGGACCCGTGAGGTGGCGCTGCCCCTGGTGGTGACCGTGCTCCTCGCGGCGGGCATGACGGCGGCGCTGATGGTCCCGTTCGCCCAGCGGATCGGGCCGGACTTGGTGGTCCGCTTCGTCGTGGCGGTCGTCGCGGCCGTGGCCCTGATGATCACGGCGGTGCTGCTGTCGCGGCCACTGGTCCGGTCGGTCTGCGCGGTTCCCTGACCCCTTTCCCGACCGAACTCAGATGCCTGTCGGTTCTCGGGCCTCGAGCCGCCCAAACCGACAAACATCTGAGTTCGGTCGGGTGGGTGGGATGCGAGCGGCGTCCGGAAGCGGGTCAGGTGCGGGGCGGGACCAGTCCGGACTCGTGGGCGAGGACCACGGCCTGGACCCGGTCGCGCAGGTCCAGCTTGCGCAGGATCGCGCCGAGGTGGGTCTTCACCGTGGCCTCGGCCAGGTGGAGCCGCCCGGCGATCTCCTGGTTGCTCAGGCCCTGACCGACGGCGATGAGCACCTCGCGCTCCCGGTCGGTGAGGCGGTCGAGGCCAGCGAGCCGGTCAGGCCCGCCATCCGGCTGAGCTGCCGCGCCGGCGGCCGCAGCCGGCTCGGCCGGGGACGAGAGGACGTAGGCGTCGATGAGCCGCCTCGTCACCGCCGGCGCCACGACTGCCTCTCCGCGATGCGCCGCCCGGATCGCCGCCAGCAGGTCGGTCGGACCGGCGTCCTTGAGCAGGAACCCGGACGCGCCCGCTCGCAACGCCGCGAGGACGTCGTCGTCGGCGTCGAACGTCGTGAGAACGACCACAGCCGGCGCACGAGGATGCGCCCGCAGCCGCCGGGTCGCCTCCACCCCGTCGAGCCGGGGCATCCGCAGGTCCATGAGGACGACGTCGACGGCCGGGGCGTCCGGGCCGAGGAGCACGTCGACCGCCTCCTGCCCGTCGGCCGCCTGGCCGGCCACCACCATGTCGGCGGTCGCGTCGAGGATCATCGCGAACCCGGCGCGCACCAGCTGCTGGTCGTCGACGAGGAACACCCGCACCCGGTCGTCGGTCACCTCGACCCTCCGCCGGCCGACGCGAGCGGCAGCGTCGCCGTTACCGCATACCCGCCGCGCGTGCGCGGCCCGGCGACCAGGTGACCACCGGTCGCGACGACGCGCTCCCGCATACCGGCCAGGCCGCTGCCCGGCCCGTCGGACGGCGCGGACCCGCCGAGCCCGTCGTCGGCCACCGTGACCCGCAGCCCGCCCGGCACCCGCTCGACGAGCACCTCGCTGCGGGCATCGGCGCCGGCGTGCTTGAGGACGTTGGTCAGCCCCTCCTGTACGACCCGGTATGCGGCCAGCTGTACGTCCGCGGCGACGTCCGGGTCGGCCGCGGGGAGCGTCGCGCTCACCGGAACGCCGGCGGACCGGACTGCCGCGACGAGCCGGTCGATGTCGGCCAGACCCGGCTCCGGTGCCGGGTCGGCGCTTCCGGAGTCCTCGCGTAGCACGCCGACGACGCGACGGGTCTCGGCCAGCGCGCCGCGAGCGGTCTGGCCGATCGCGGTCAGGGCGGCGACCGCCTCGTCGCGGGTCCAGCGGTCGGCGTGCTCCGCCGCGTAGGACGCCCCGTCGGCCTGGACCACGACGACAGAGAGCGAGTGGGCCACGACGTCGTGGACGTCGCGGGCGATCGCCAGGCGCTCCCGCTCGGCGACGAGCTGGTCGCGCTGCTCGCGGTCACGCGCCAGCGCCTCGTTGGCCTGCTGCAGGCGATCCATGGTGCCCTCACGGGCGCGGACCAGGTCGCCGAGCAGCCAGAGGACGGCGAGGAAGACGGCGAGGGCCAGGCCCAGGCCGACCGCCGTCCGCGCGCCGCCGGCGGCGGTCGCCCACCGCCACGGCCCGAGCACGCAGGCGAGCACGCCCGCGGCCACGGCGGCGATGCGGACCCACCGGTGCGTGACGTGGGCTGCGACCGTGTACAGGACGATCGGCGGGACGATGTCGGCGGGCAGCGGCTGGCTGGTCACCGCGAGCTGGAGCAGCGAGACCACGACGGTCGACGCGAACACGGCCACCGGCAGCCGACGGCGGACCGCCAGCGGCAGGGTCAGCAGGGTCCCGAAGAGGAGGCCGACCCAGCCGGCCACGATCGCGCTGGGAAGGCCGACGGTGAGGAAGAGAGCAGCGGCGAGCGTCGCGTCGACGAGCACCGGGTGCCGGCGCGACCACGCATACAGCCGAGCCGTGCCCATCGGTCCAGGGTAGGCGACCGGGTCGGTCGCCGATTTCTAGTTGCGCCAGGGGTGCCGGCGCGGCCACCAGCCGCGGACGGCGGCGCGGTATGCGTCGTACTCGGCGCCGTAGCGCTCCGCCAGGGTCGGCTCCTCGTAGACCTTGACGAAGGCCGCCGTCGCCGCGAGCACGACGGCCGCGTAGACCAGCAGCACCGGCCGGGCGAGGACCATCGCCTGGCCGAGGATCACCGCCACGACGGCGAGGTACATGGGGTTGCGGACGTACCGGTAGAGGCCGCCGACGACCAGCACGTCCGTGGGCGCGACCGGAGCCGGCGTCCCTCGTCCCTCGACCGCGAACCGCACGAAGCTGGCCAGCAACGCCGCCGCTCCGGTCACCACCAGGAGCCAGCCGACGACCACGAGGGCCAGGTTCGTGGGCCCGGCGACCCACCCCGTGAGCCACCACGGCACGAGGCCGGCGACGACGCCCGGCGCGACGAAGAGGAACACCGTCGTGCCCAGCCAGGCCCCGGCGCGGTTCATCGCCTCAGTCTGGCGGCCGGGTCAGCCGAGCGGCACCACCGGGTCGTCGACGCGTAGCTGGTCGCCGCCTCCGGTCCGCACCAGCCGCGTGCCGAACCAGGTCTTGCGATCCCACCGGCGGTGCCGGGCCATGGTGCGGATCGGCTCCTTGCCGCCCTCGAGGGTGACCGGGTCGAGGGTCGTCATGACGCACCGGTCGCAGGTCTCGGTGGTCCGGAACTCGACGTCGCCGATCCGGACCCCGGGCCAGCGGTCCTCGGCGAACGGCGCGTCGCCGTCGATGACGACGTTGCCGCGGAACCGGAGGATGTCCAGCGGCTCGCGCACCGGCGCGGCGGCGGCGTCGCTGATGTCGGCCGCGTCGATGTCGGCGACGTCCGGGGCGTCGGACTCGTCGCGGATCCACGTGTTGAGCTGAGCCATCGAGGTCTGGCTGACGAGGAGCACCGGCCCGGCGTCCGCGAGGTTCATGACGTCCCCGGGCTGGCCGCCGTGGGCGCCGGAGATCGGCCGCGAGGCCGGATCCTCCTGCCAGACCAGCCGCAGCCGGGTCCCGACCCGGTCGCTGATCCAGACGTTGACGTCCTCGTCGGCCGGTGCGAGGAAGGGCTGTCGCGAGATACCGACGGGGATCGGTCCGAGCCCGAGCGGGGTGTCCACGAGGATCGACGCGTCGTCGGCCCGGTCGGTGAGCCGGATGGTGTCCTCGTCGACGGCCTCGGCGGTGATCCGCAGCAGCTGGTGCACCTCTCGCGCGGTGACCTGGTCGCCGGCGTCGTCGACCAGGGCCCAGCGCCGGTCGCCGGCGAACCCCGACGGCTCGACGACGACGGACTCCACCTCCACCCCGCCGAGGGACTTGACGGGGTAGAGGCGGAGCCCGGTCACGCGCATACGCGCGATGGTTGTCACGCGGGGTATGCGCTCACTCGCCGGAGGGTGCAGGGGCCGCAGCGTTCGGGAGGACCCGGGCGACGACCGCCGACACGACCATGAGGACGACGAGCACACCGAGGGCGATCTCGAAGGCCGGCCCGAACATCGCGCTCGGGACCCCGACCCGCGTTGCTCTCGACCACCGAGAAGAAGACGGTGCCCACGACGGCGACGCCCACCGCGCTGCCGAGCTGGCCGGTCGTGCTGAGCAGTCCGGACGCCGAACCCGCGTGAGCGACCGGAACGTCGGTGATGGTGAATATGCCGATCGGGGCGACCATCAGCCCGAACCCCGCGCCGGACACGACGAACCCCGGCACGAATGCCCACGTCGAGGTGTCGGCCGTCGCACCGTGGACGGTGACGAGCAGCAGCAGCGCACCGGCGGCCCAGACGATCGCGCCGACCTGGAGGACGCGGGTCCCGATCCGCGGGACGAGGACCGCCATGCCGACGCCGGCGAAGACCGACGTGGCGACCGCGAACGGAAGACCCGCGAGCCCGGCGTGCAGGACGGTCCAGCCGAGGCCGGCCTGGAGGTAGACGGTCTGGCAGAGGAACGTGGCGCCCATCGCGACGAACAGCAGCCCGTGGACGGCCGAGCCGGCGCCGAACGACGGCATCCGGTAGAGGCTGAGCGCGACCAGCGGCTCACGACCCTCGCGCTCGGCGCGCTGCTGATGGCGGACGAACGCGACGAGCGTGACGACCCCGGCGGCGATGAGCGCGTAGCCCCAGACCGGCCAGCCGAGCTCGCGGCCCATGGTCAGCGGGTAGAGGACGGCGAGTAGGCCGGCCGCCAGGACGAGCACGCCGCGGACGTCGATGCCGGGACGGCGTTCGGAGACCGAGTTCGGCACCCACTTGACCGCCGCGATGATCGCGACGACGCCGACCGGCACGTTGACGAGGAAGATCGAGCGCCAGCCGGTCCCGGCGATGTCGGCGTTCGTGAGGACGGCACCGAGGACCGGCCCGACGACCGCGGTCACGCCGGCCAACGCGGTGAAGAGGCCCATCGCGGCGGCCCGCTCGTGCGGCGCATACATGACCTGGATGCTCGTGAGCACCTGCGGGATCATCGCCGCGGCGGCGAGCCCCTGCAGGGCGCGGAACAGGATGAGCGCCTCGGCGCTCGGAGCCAGCCCGCAGGCCGCGGACATCACGGTGAACGCGACCAGGCCGACGACGAAGAGCCGCTTGCGGCCCCACAGGTCGCCGAGCCGCGAGCCGGTGATGAGAGCCACCGCGAAGGCCAGCGGGTATGCGGCGACCATCCACTGCAGCTGCGCGCCGGTCGCTCCGAGTCCGGTCTCGATGCTCGGGAGGGCGACGTTGACGATGGTCGTGTCGAGCAGCTCCATCGTCGAGGCGAGGAACAGGCTGAACAGCGCGACGGTGCGCGCGCGGCCGATGGGCAGGGGGCTGGTGCGGCGGATCGTGGTCGGGGGCGGTGCGTCGATGAGAGCGGTCATGCGGTGCTCCTTGGTCCGTCGTGGGTGCTGTGTCCTTCACTGACCACGCTAGGGAGCAATGCGGCCACTTTCTGACCTGATAGTGAGGCATTCTTGGGACATGGCGAACACCAGCTCGCGGACTCTCCGTCTGCTCTCGCTGCTCCAGACGCATCGGTTCTGGCCGGGTCCGGAGCTGGCCGACCGGCTCGAGGTGTCGGAGCGCACGCTGCGGCGCGACATCGACCGGCTGCGCGAGCTGGGGTACCCCGTCGACGCGGTGCGCGGGTCGGACGGCGGTTACCAGCTGGGGTCCGGGGCGACGATGCCGCCGCTCACGGTGGACGAGGACGAGGCGATCGCCATGGCCGTCGCGTTGAACGGCGCGGCCCAGATGAGCTCGGGGGCGCTGTCGGAGGCGTCGGTCTCGGCGCTGTCGAAGGTGGTCCAGGTGCTGCCGCCGCGGCTCCGGCGGCGGGCCGAGGCGTTGCGGGCGGTGACGGTGGACTCGCCGTTCTCGTCGGCGCCGCCGGTCCGGGCGGACGTGCTGGCGACGGTGGCGCAGTCGGCGCGGGACGCCGAGCGGCTGCGGTTCACGTACCGCGCGGCGGGTGGGGCGGCCGCGGGGTCCGACCTGGGGCGCCACGTGGAGCCGCACCGGCTGGTGACGGTCGGGCGGCGGTGGTACCTCGTGGCCTACGACCTGGACCGTCAGGACTGGCGGTCGTTCCGGCTGGACCGGCTGCGCGACCCCGTCGGGACGCGGGCGCGGTTCCGGCCGCGTGCGGTTCCGGGTGGTGATCCCGCGGCCTTCGTCCGCGACGGGATGTCCCGCGGGGAGCAGGAGCTGCACGTCGTGGCTCTCGTGTCGGCGCGGTCCGACGTGGTGGCCCGGCGGATCGGGCGGTGGGGTCAGGTGACGTCGCTGTCGGACGACTCGTGCCGCCTGGAGATGACCGCCCGCGATGCCCGCTGGATCGTGTTCGGGCTGGCGATCGTCGAGGCCCCGTTCGAGCTGGTCGAGGCGCCGGACGCGGTTCGCCGCGAGATGACCGAGTGGGCCGGCCGGTTCGCGGCGGCCTCCGCGTGACGCGTGACTCCTGACCCGTGACTCCTGACCCCTGACCCGCCGACTTCCCGCGAGAGGCCAACTTCGGTCGTTATGAGCGGCCTTTAAGGACCGAAGTTGGCCTCTCGGCAGTAGGGGGGCGGCGGCGTCGGCGGGCGGTGCGAGGATTCCGGACATGCTGCTGAGCGAGGTCGTCGCGACCGCGGCCACGGTCACGGCCACGCCGTCACGGCTGGCCAAGGTCGAGGCGCTCGCCGATCTCCTCCGTCGCCTCCCGGCCGAGGAGGTGGCGCCGACCGTCGGCTTCCTCATCGGTCGCGCTCGTCAGGGGCGGGTCGGCGTCGGCTACCGGACCGTGTCGGGCCTCATGGGTGAACCAGCCGAGACGCCGAGCCTCACCGTGGCCGACCTCGACCGGCTGCTCGACGACCTCCTCGCCGCCACCGGAGCCGGGTCCGCCGCGCTCCGCCAGGACACGCTCCAGACCCTCGGCCGCCGGGCCACCGCCGACGAGCAGCTGTTCGTGACCCGCGTTCTCATCGGGGAGATGCGGACCGGCGCCCTCGAAGGAGTCCTCGTCGACGCGGTCGCCAAGGCGTCCGAGGTCCCGGTGGCCACGGTCCGCCGAGCGGTGATGCTCAGCGGCGACCTCGGCGAGACCGCACGCCTCGCGCTGACCGGCGGCGCCGACGCCCTGGAGCAGGTCGGGCTCGCCGTCGGAACCCCCGTCCTGCCCATGCTGGCGTCCACCGCTGCCGATCCCGCGGCTGCGCTGGCCATCACGGGCGAGGCCTCGGTCGAGTACAAGCTCGACGGCGCCCGCATCCAGGTCCACCGCGACGGCGACGACGTCCACGTCTACACGCGCAGCCTCGCGGAGATCACCCACCGGGTGCCCGAGGTCGTCGAGGTCGTGAGGACCTTCCCAGCAGAACGGCTCATCCTCGACGGCGAGACGCTCTCGCTCGACGAGGACGGCGGGCCACGCCCCTTCCAGGACACGATGTCCCGGTTCGGCGCGGAGGCGCAGCGCAACACCGTCCTCAAACCATGGTTCTTCGACGTCCTCCACGTCGACGGCGAGGACCTCATCGACCGGCCACTCAGCGAGCGGCTGCCGATCCTCGAGAAGGTCGTCGGCGCATACCGGATCCCCGGCGAGGTCACCGCCGACCCGGCCACCGCCGACCGCGTCTCCCGCGACGCGCTCGCCGCGGGGCACGAGGGCATCGTCGTCAAGGGGGTCGACTCGGTGTATGCGGCGGGTCGCCGTGGCAAGAGCTGGGTCAAGGTCAAGCCGGTGCACACCTACGACCTCGTCGTGCTCGGGGTCGAGTGGGGCTCCGGCCGCCGGACCGGGTGGCTGTCGAACCTGCACCTCGGCGCCTACGACCCGACCGGTGAGTTCGGCGAGCCGGGCGGATTCGTCATGGTCGGCAAGACGTTCAAGGGCCTCACCGACGCGCTGCTGCGGTGGCAGACCGACCACTTCCCGACCATCGAGACCCGCTCGACGAAGCACGTCGTCTACGTCGAACCGGTGACCGTCGTCGAGATCGCCCTCGACGGGGTGCAGCGGTCCAACCGCTACCCCGGCGGGATCGCACTCCGGTTCGCCCGCGTCAAGCAGTACCGCGAGGACAAGCGTCCCGAGGACGCCGACACCATCCAGACCCTCCGCACGATGCTCCCAGCCGGCTGAGCGCGGGTGAATCGGCCTGAACCGGGCTGATCTCGACCGAGCTCAGATGTTGCGCGGCTTGTGCCGACCGAACTCAGATGCTTCGGCGGTTCGACCAGTCGCCGGACCGATTCGGGCAAACATCTGAGTTCGGATCGTTGACATGCCGCCGTGCACAGGCTCCGCGCACCTCACCTCGTTGTCCACAGATCCGCCGACGCACCTGGTGGGCGGGCCGCGGCGGCCCGAGCGTGTCGGCCATGAGAGCACCAGAACTGCCTGAGGTCTTCAGTCGAGCCCAGGCTCGCTCGATGGGAGTCGGTGACGTGCGCCTGGCGGGACTGGTTCGGCGGGGTGAGATCGAGCGGCTGCGTCCGGGTGTGTATGCCGTGCGTCGTCCCGAACCGCTTCGAGCCGACCAGCGTGCAGCTCGCCATATCGTCTGTGCCCGCGCGGCCTTGAGCCACCACGCCTCGGGCTTCGTGGCCAGCCATCTCACGGCGGCCGCCCTTCACGGTCTGCCCCTGCCGCTCGGGCCGACCGGACTCGTTCACCTCACCGCCGTCGAGGCGACCCAGCGCAGCCGGGACGCGCCCGGTGTCAAAGTCCACCACTCTGACTCGGCGCTGGCCGACGTGGCGCTGGTCGAGGGCCTAGCGGTCACCACCGTCGCTCGTACCGTCGCCGACTCGCTGAGATGTTGGGGTCCTCGCGTGTCGGTTCCCATCGCCGACGCCGCGCTGCACTGCGGTCTCGTCGAGGCGAAGGAGATCGAGGAGGAGCTGGACCGACAACAGCGTTGGAGGGGGCGCCCACGGGCGCTCAGGGCTCTTCGCCTCGTCGACGGGCGCCGTGAGTCATGGCTGGAGTCGTACGCCTTCGTCCGGTTCGACGAGTGGGGCGTCGCCCTGCCTGAACCGCAGGTGTGGGTCGAGGACGTCGTCGGTCACGCCCTCGGGCGGGTGGACGGGGCCTGGCTCGATGACGCCACCGTGCTCGAGCTGGATGGAACCGCCAAGTACGGGGAGCCGGACGGCCCCGACGTCCCCCGGCCGTGGCTGGCGGAGAAGGCGAGGTACGACGAGATGGGCAACCTGGGGCTCGAGCGGGTTCGGTTCGGGCTGAGCGACTTGCTGGGTCGGCCTGAGGCGGTCTGCCGCACGATTCGGCTGCGTCGATCCGTCGGCTCGCGAGGGCGGTTCACCGGTGCGTTCCGGCTGACCGACCCGACCGGACTCAGATGTTCAGCGGTTTCCGACTGATGCGCCCGAAAACCGTGGAAACATCTGAGTTCGGTCGGGGCGAAGCCGCGAATATCTGAGTTCGGTCGGAGGAACAGCGTCAGCGGGGCGGCATCCGCAGGGCGCCGTCGAGACGGATGACCTCGCCGTTGATCATCCCGTTGTCGACGACGTGCCGGACCAGGGACGCATACTCCTCGGGCTTGCCCAGCCGCGACGGATGCGGGATGCCGGCCTCGAGCGCGGCGGTCGCGTCGTCCGGCAGCCCGGCCAGCATCGGCGTCGCGAAGGTGCCCGGCGCGACGGTGACCACGCGGACGAGCTTGTCGGCGAGGTCGCGCGCCGCCGTCAGGGTGAGCGCGACGACGCCGCCCTTGCTGGCCGCGTACGCCGCCTGGCCGATCTGCCCGTCGTAGGCCGCGATGCTCGCCGTCATCACGACGACGCCGCGGTCACCGTCGACCGGCTCGTTCGACAGCATGGCCGCCGCCGCGAGGCGCAGGACGTTGAACGTGCCGACCAGGTTGATGTCGATGGTCCGCTGGAAGTCGGCCAGCGCCAGCGGTCCGTTGCGGCCGACCACCCGGCCGGCCGTGCCGACGCCCGCGCAGGTCACCGCGATCCGCAGCTCACCGAGCGAACGAGCCGCGTCGACCGCCTCCTGCACCGATCCCTCGTCCCGCACGTCGGCCGGCACGAACCGGACCCGCTCACCCAGCTCCTCGGCCAGCGCCGCGCCCGGCGACGACGCCAGGTCGACGATGACGACCTGCGCGCCGTCCGCGGCGAGCCGGCGGCTGGTCGCGCCGCCCAGGCCGGACGCGCCGCCGGTGACGAGCGCGACGGTGGGGTCGGTGATCCGCAAGAGAGTGCTCCTCAGGTGTTCTTCAGCAGCTGGCGTGAGATGACCAGGCGCTGGATCTGGTTGGTCCCCTCGAAGATCTGGGTGACCTTCGCCTCGCGGAAGTACCGCTCCAGCGGGAAGTCCTGCGTGTAGCCCGCACCGCCCAGCACCTGGATCGCGTCAGTGGTGACCCGCATGGCGTTGTCGGTGCAGACCAGCTTGGCCACGGCCGCCTGGCTCGAGAACGCCCGCCCGGCGTCGCGCAGCCGAGCCGCGTGCAGGTACGTCGCCCGGGCGCTGGTCACGGCGGCCTCCATGTCGGCGAGCATGAACGCCACACCCTGGAAGTCGCCGATCGGCCGCCCGAACTGCTCGCGCTCTCTCGCGTATGCCGTGGCCGCGTCGAGCGCGCCCTGCGCGAGTCCTGTTGCTGCGGCGGCGATCCCGAGCCGTCCGGAGTCCAGGGCGGCCATCGCGATGGCCATCCCCTGGCCTTCGTCGCCCACCCGCCGGTCGGCGTCGACCGGGGTGCCGTCGAAGACGACCTGCCGCACCGTGTCGCACGCGAGGCCCATCTTGCGCTCCGGCGGCGCGAACTCGATCCCCGCCGCGTCCGCCGGCACGACGAAGCAGGACAGCCCACGGCTGCCGTCGTCGGAGGTGCGCACGAACGACGTGTAGAAGTCGGCGTGGCCCGCGTGCGAGATCCAGGCCTTGGTCCCCTTGATCCGGTATGCGTCGCCGCCCGGTTCGAGGGTCGCGCGGGTCGTCATCGAGCCGACGTCGGAGCCGGACATCGGCTCGCTGAGGCAGTACGCGCCGAGCTGGTCGCCGCCGAGCATGCCCGGCAGCAGGGCCTCGCGCTGAGCGACGGTGCCCCACGACGCGACCGGGTAGCAGGTCAGAGAGTGGACGCTCACGCCGACGGCCACGCTCATCCAGACCGACGCGATCTCCTCGACGACCTGGAGGTAGACCTCGTAGGGCTGGCCACCGCCGCCGTACTCCTCGGGGTAGGGCAGCGACAGCAGCCCGGTCTTGCCGAGGAGCCGGAACGTGTCGCGCGGGAACTCGGCCGCCCGCTCCATCTCGTCGACCTGGGGCGCGAGGTCCTTCGCGCAGATCTCGCGGGTCAGGTCGACGAGGTCCTGCGCGTCCTCGGTGGGCATGAGACGGACGGCGGGCATGGCGGCATGCTACCGAGGCCGTCCCACATGCTGGACCGCGCGGTCCGCCGACGCTACGGCCGAGGCGGCTGCTCCTGCGGCCACCCCGTGCCCGACGGGGGCTCCCCCGCAGGCGGGAGGTCCCCCCAGTCGATGGGCTCGGGCAGATCGATGGGCTCAGGCACGTACGGCTCGGGGGCATACGTGCCCGCCGCCGCACCCGACGCATACCCGCTGCTTCCGGGGGCACCGGGAGTCCTCGGCGGCGTCGTGCCGGGCGGAGTCGATCCCCCTGGGCGCTGCTCGGCGAGCTTGTCGACGCCACCCACCACCGTGTCCTTGGCCTTGGCGACCTTGTCGGCGTACTTGCCCTCGGTGCGCTCGTCGATCTTGGCCCCGGCCTTGTCGAGGTTCTCGCGGATCTTGCCGCGGTTCTCGTCGGCCAGCTCGGCGGCCTTGTCCTTGGCCTCGTGGGCGACCTTGTCGACCTCGGCGGCCAGCTTCTCCGCCTTGCCCTGGACGTCCCACTCCTCGGCCTTCTGCTTCACCTTGCGGCTCACGTCGTCGAAGAAGCTCATGGCTGACCAACGCTTCCTCGCGGATCGGAGGTTCCCGGGACTTGAACCTCTCGCCCCGGAAGGTTCTAGCGTGCAGGACGTGGGCGAGGAGCGCGACGAGCGCGAACAGGTGCGGATCGGGGACGTGGCCCGGCGCACCGGCCTGACCGTCCGCACGCTGCGCTACTACGAAGAGATCGGCCTGCTCCCGGCCTCGGAGCGGCTCGCCGGCGGTCACCGCGTCTACGGCGAGGAGGACATCCGCCGGCTGCACCGGGTCAACCTGCTGCGCCACGTCGGCGTCCCGCTCGCGGAGATCCCGGCGGCGCTCGACGGACCGCCGGAGCAGCTGGCCGAGACCGTGGAGCGGCACCTCGCCGTCCTTGATGAGCGCCTGGCGGCGATGGGACGGCTGCGCGAGCGGGTCCGGGCGGTGGGACAGAGCCTCCGGGTCGCGCCGGAGGGTCCGGACGAGCGACAGCTGGTCGAGGTCATGGAGGGGCTGGGCGAGATGGACCCGAGCATCACGCAGCGGCTGACGCTGCTGGTCTACGACGACATCGAGGCGGTCCACGACCACCTGGTCACCGTGTTCGGCTTCGGCCCGGGCCGGCTGTCGCGCGACGAGTCCGGTCGGGTGGTCCACGGCGAGCTGCACGTGGGCGACGGTGTGGTCTGGCTGCACCCGTCCTCGGAGCAGCACGGACTCGTGTCGCCGGCGGGCCTGGGCGTCGCCACCCACTGCATGGCGGTGATGGTGGGCGACGTCGACGCCCACCACGCCCGGGCGGTCGCCGCCGGCGCCGACGTGGTCGAGCGAGCCGCGCGACGAGGGCTACGGCTACCGCGAGTACGACGCCCGCGACCTCGAGGGCGGGCTGTGGTCGTTCATGTCACCACTGGAAGGAGACGACGATGGGTGAGATCCGCCCGTACATCTGCACCAGCGACGCCCGAGCGGCGGTCGAGTGGTACGTGGGCTCGATGGGGGCGGAGGTCACCTACGACCCGATCGTCATGGACGACGGGCGGATCGGCCACGTCGAGCTGTCCTTCGGCGGCGCGACGGTGATGATGTCGGACGCCTACCCCGACCTCTACGTCGAGGCGCCGGCCGAGGGCCGCGGAGCGGCCGTCACGCTGTACCTCACGACCGACGACGTCGACACCCTGACCTCGCGAGCGGTCGAGGGCGGGGCCACCCTCGACCGCGGACCCGAGAGCAGCGACCACGGACGGACCGCGGTGTTCCGCGACCCGTTCGGCCACCGGTGGATGCTCGGCAGCACCGGCTGAGCGGAACCCGCGGTCGTATGCTGGGCGGAGGCGTCCAGGACGCCCCCGGTCCGCGGGAAGGGGCTCAGCCTCCCTGGGCATGGCACGTGACCGAGCAGGATCGACCTCCTTTTCTGCCCGACGCAGCGGACATCGGGTGTGAGAGGAGGCCGTCATGGCCACGTCCCTGCCCAACAACCCGTCCCTGGAACGGTTCCGTCGCGACGCCCGCCGGCTGCAGCGGGCCGTCCGGGTCGGCGTACCCCACGCCGTGAGCCTCGTCGAGCGCAACCACCCCGGCGGTATGCCCGTTGCCGGGTCGGCGTTTTCACTCACCGACGCGCAGCTGGTCGTCGCCCGCGGGTACGGCTTCGCCAGCTGGCCGAGGCTCAAGCACTACCTCGAGGTCGCGTCCGAGCTGCGCCGGGACCCCGTCGACGCGCGGCCCCGCGACGACATCGAGCGGTTCTGCGACCGCGCCTGCCTGCAGTACTCCGCGGCCGACGACCCAGCGCGGTGGGCGGAGGCCGTGAAGCTCCAGTCCGCCCAACCGGACCTCCCGTCACGGAGCATCCACGCCGCCGCGGTCGTCGGCGACGTCGAGGCCGTGCGGCGGCATCTCGACGCCGACCCGGCGGCCGCGACCCGCGAGGGCGGTCCCTTCCGGTGGGTGCCACTCGTCTACCTCGTCTACTCCCGCGTGCCGCAGGGTGACGCCGTTGGCACGGCCCGGCTGCTCCTCGACTCCGGTGCCGACCCTTCTTCGGGCTACCTCTGGCAGGGCCTGCCCACCCCGTTCACCGCCCTGACCGGCTGCTTCGGGGAGGGCGAGCAGGGTCCGGGTCGCCAGCCGCGGCACCCGGAGTGGGAGCGGCTGGCCCGCCTCCTCCTCGACCGCGGCGCGGACGCCAACGACGGGCAGACGCTCTACAACCGGATGTTCGGGCGCGACGACAGCCACCTCGAGCTGCTCTTCGAGTACGGGCTCGGGACCGGTGACGGCGGCGCCTGGCGGTACCGGCTGGGAGACGCCGCCGAGTCTCCCGCGGAGATGATGCGCCGCCAGGTCGACTGGGCCCAGGCCCACGGGTTCGACCGGCGGCTGGCGCTGCTGGCGCGTTACGGCTTCGCCCCGACCTCACCCGCCGCCTCAACTGCTTCGACCGGCTCGGCCGCCTCGGCCGGCTCGCGGCCGGGTCCGAGCGTCCACGCGGCCGGTTCTCCGGAAGCGGTCGCCGCGGCCGTGGCCGCGGGCGCCGACGTGGACGCCTACGAGCACGGTCACTCCGCCCTGCACCAGCACGCGTGGATCGGCGACGTCGAGATGGTCCGCGCCCTCCTGGCCGCGGGGGCGAACCCCGCTCTTCTCGACGAAGACCACGGCTCCACGCCGTTGGCCTGGGCGGAGCACGGCCGTCAGCCCGAGACGGCGGAGATCCTCAGGTCCGTGACCGGCTCCATTCGGTGACCGGTCGCGGGATGCGCTCGCCGTCGATGACGTAGTCGGTGTGCTCGGCGTAGAACGAGAGCAGGCCGCGGACCGGGATGGCTTCGTGGCGCGGGTCGTCGTACGTCCACACGATGTCGGTGACGTCGCCGTAGGACCAGTACGACGCCTGTCCCTTGTAGGCGCAGATGGTGTGCGACTCCGACGGCGTCAGCAGGTCCATCCGGACGTCGTCGCGCGGGATGTACCAGCGCGGCGGGAGCATGGTCTCGGTCAGCATCACCGCGCGGGTGGTGTCGGCGACGACCTGCCCGTCGATCTCGACGACGACGTGCCGGTCGGACGGCATACACCGGATGGAGTGGAACGGCTCGCGCGGGTGGCCGCGGACCTCCTCGCCCTCCTCGAACCAGCGGCTGAACGCATGCCAGTCGAGCACGGCGTACCCGTCGAGGTCGGGGTCGTCGACGACGAACGCGGCGCCGGGCAGGGTGCCCGAGGCCGTCTCGATGTCGTATGCGGTGCCGGCCGCCGAGTGCACGGTGAACCCCTGCACGGGGCTGAGCACGGGCGGCAGCGAGCGGCCCTCGGGCGTCAGCGGCTGCGCGTTGACGAGCGTGCCGGTGATGTCGGCGACCGGGACCGCGTACGACGAGACGATGCGTCGCGGTTCCCACACGAGCCGCGCGCGGCCCGAGTCGACGACCGTCGCGCCGTCGTGCTCTGCTCGCACCCGGATCGCGACGGGATGCTGGCGCAGCTCCCGCATCGCACCGGCCATCACGGACGTCATCTGGACCGACATCGGTACTCCTCGAGCTCAGCCGAACGCACCCCCATGGTGCCCTGCTACGTCACAACACACACGAGGCTCGGTGCATGCCTGACGGGCCGTACGGCATCCTCGGACACGTGATAGAACCCCGCGACTGGCTGCTGACCCGCCCCGAGCGCGGCAACCCGAGCACGCGACTGGACGACCGTCACGACGGCGACCACGCCTGGTCCGAGGGCAACCTCGTCACACCCCTCGTCCACGGGGTCGCGTACTTCCGGGAGCTGTACGACGCCCTCAGCGCCACCCGCGAGGGGGACCTCGTGTTCTTCACCGACTGGCAGGGCGACGCGGACGAGCTCCTCACCGACGAGCCCGGCTCGCAGGTGCTCGACGTCCTCGGGTCGGCCGACGAGCGCGGCGTCGACGTCCGCGGCCTGGTCTGGCGTTCCCACCTCGACCAGACCGGCTTCTTCGCCACCGAGAACCGGCACCTCGGTGAGCGGCTCCAGCACCGCGGCGCCGAGGTGCTCTTGGACATGCGGGTGCGCCGCGGCGGCTCGCACCACCAGAAGTTCGTCGTCATCCGCCACCGTGACGACCCGTCCCGGGACGTCGCCTTCGTCGGCGGCATCGACCTCGCCCACAACCGTCGTGACGACGCCGACCACCGTGGGGACCCGCAGGCGCAGCTCCTGACCAGCGAGTACGGAGGCCACCCGCCGTGGCACGACATCCAGGTCAAGATCCAGGGCCCGGCCGTCCACGACGTGGAGACCGTCTTCCGTGAGCGGTGGGAGGACCCCACGCCGCTCAGCCGCAGCCCGCTGCGCACCCTCTCGGACAAGCTCCGCCGGCTCGACGTCAGTCCGGACCCGCTCCCGGCGCAGCAGCCGCCACCGCCGGAGGCGGGGACGCATACCGTCCAGCTGCTGCGCACCTATCCGAACCTGCGCCACGGGCGGGACTTCCCGTTCGCCCGGGGCGGCGAGCGCAGCGTCGCCCGCGGGTACACCAAGGCGATCGGTCGGGCGAGCCGCCTGGTCTACGTCGAGGACCAGTACTTCTGGGGTCACGACGTCGCCGACCCGTTCCTCACCGCGCTGCGCGAGCGGACCGAGCTGCGCCTGGTGGTGGTGATCCCGCTCTACCCCGACGTCGACGGCCTCGCCCGCATCCCCGAGCTCCTCGGGCGCAACCGGGCGTTCGGCGCCGTGATGTCGGCGGCGCCCGGTCGGGTGGCGGCGTACGGCATCGAGAACCACGCCGGCACGCCGGTCTACGTGCACGCCAAGGTCTGCGTCATCGACGACGTCTGGGCCAGCGTCGGGTCCGACAACTTCAACCGGCGCTCGTGGACGCACGACTCCGAGCTCTCGTGCGTCGTGCTCGACGAGGAGTACGCCCGGGCGCTGCGGCTGACGCTGGCCGCCGAGCACCTCGACCGGCTCGGCGAGGTGGAGGCGAACGGGCTGGAGGCGGTGATGGCCGACTGCTTCGAGCCGGCCGGACTCTTCGACGCCTACGCCGCCAGCGCCGACCGGCTGGACACCTGGTACGCGCGCGGTCGCGTGGGGGAGCGTCCGCCGGGACGGCTGCGGCGGCTGCCGCTGCCGCCGCTGAGCCCCTTCCAGCAGCGGTGGGCCAAGGTGCCCCTCGAGGTCCTGCACGACCCCGACGGGCGTCCCGGCCCGATCCGGGGAGGAACCGACTACTGAGAACAGCCTCAGCTGAAGGCGTTCTCGCCGGTCAGCGCCTTGCCGATGACGAGGGTGTGCACCTCGGTGGTGCCCTCGTAGGTGAGCACGCTCTCGAGGTTGGCCGCGTGCCGGATCGGGCTGTACTGCAACGAGATCCCGTTCGCGCCGAGGATGGTCCGTGCCTCCCGCGCGATCGCCAGCGACTTGCGGACGTTGTTGAGCTTGCCCACGCTGACCTGCTCGGGCGTGACGGTGCCCGCCTCCTTGAGCCGGCCGAGGTGCATCGCGAGCAGCATGCCGTTGCCCAGCTCGACGGTCATGTCGGCGAGCTTCTGCTGGGTGAGCTGGTATGCGGCCAGGGGCTTGTCGAACACCTCGCGGGTCTTCGCGTAGTCCAGGGCGGTCTCCAGGCTGTCGCGGGCGGCGCCCAGCGAGCCGAAGATGATCCCGAACCGGGCCTCGTTGAGGCAGCCGAGCGGGCCGCCGAGCCCGGCGGCCCCGGGCAGAACGGCGTCGGCGGGGAGCCGGAGGTCGTCGAGGACCAGCTCACTGGAGACGCTCGCCCGGAGGGAGAGCTTCTGGTGGATCTCGGTGGCGGAGAAGCCTTTGGCGGTCGTCGGGACGACGAAGCCACGGATCCGGTCGTCGGTCCGCGCCCACACGACGGCGACGTCCGCGACCGAGCCGTTGGTGATCCAGAGCTTGGTCCCGTTGAGCACCCAGTCACCGGTCGCGTCGCGCTTGGCGACCGTGCGCATACTCGCCGGGTTGGAGCCGGCGTCCGGCTCGGTGAGGGCGAAGCAGCCCAGCTTCTCGCCCGCGGCCATGCCCGGGAGCCACTCCTGCCGCTGCTCCTCGCTGCCGTAGGCGTGGATGGCGTACATCGCCAGCGAGCCCTGCACCGAGACCAGCGAACGGAGCCCGGAGTCGACCGCCTCCATCTCCTGACAGGCCAGCCCGTACGCGACGGCGCCGGTTCCCGCGCAGCCGTACCCCTCGAGGTGCATCCCGAGGATGCCGAGTGCCCCGAGCTGCTTCGCCAGCTCACGGGCCGGGACCTGGCCCTCGTCGAACCACGTCGCGACGTGGGGCCGCAGCTCCTTGGCGCCGAAGTCGCGGACGGTGTCGCGGATCGCGCGCTCCTCGTCGGTGAGCAGCCCGTCGATCGCGTACAGCTCGAAGGGGTTCATCACGCGTCCTTCCGTTCCAGCGGGGTGACCTCGGGGCGCTTGGCGGTGAGGAGGTCGCCGGAGGACTCGCCGCGCAGCCGGCGCTGGACCCAGGGCGCGAGGTACTCGCGGGCCCAGCGGGCGTTGCCCGCCAGCGCCTCGCGGCGCGGGACCGGGGCCGCGGCCGGCAGGGGAGTACGCCAGTCCGCCTCGTCGGTGGCGTGGCCGAGCGTCCAGAGGGCCGCGAGGGCGACCCGCCGGTGGCCCTCTGCGGTCATGTGGATGCGGTCGTCGGCCCACATCCGCCAGTCGCGGAGGGCGACCAGGCTCCACTGGTCGAGAACCCGGGCGCCGTGCCGCTGCGCGATGCCCCAGACCAGGGCGGCGAAGGCTCCGGCCCGGCCGCGGGTGGCTCGGACGAGAGGCGCGCCGACCGGGTCGAACGGCGTGACCATGAGGACGTCGGCCCCTGTCTCGCGGATGCGCACGACGGCGTCCTCCAGCTTGCCGGCGAGGGCGTCGACGTCGGCGCTCGGCCGGAGGATGTCGTTGCCGCCGCCGACGATGCTGACGAGGTCCGGCTCGAGGGCGAGGGCGGCGTCGAGCTGCGGGCCGACGATGTCGGCGAGGAGCCGTCCGCGGACGGCGAGGTTGGCGTAGCCGAACTGGTGGCCGGCGTCCGACGCATACCGGGCGAGGTCCACCGCGAGCCGGTCGGCCCAGCCGACGTACCGGTCGGGGATCTCGGGGTCCGGGTCGGACATGCCCTCGGTGAACGAGTCGCCGACGGCGACGTAGCGGGTCCAGACACGGGGTTCGGGCTGTGCGACGGTCATGCCAACCTCCAGTCGACGGGCCGGCCACCCGCCTCGACGAGCAGCGCGTTCGCCCGGCTGAACGGGCGTGACCCGAAGAACCCGGCGTGCGCCGACAGTGGTGACGGGTGGGCCGACTCGACCCGGGGGACCCGGCCCAGCATCGGGCCGAGCGACTGGGCCTGGCGACCCCAGAGGATCGCGACGAGCGGGCCGCCGCGGGCGACCAGGGCCTCGATGGCCGCTGCGGTGACGCTCTCCCACCCCTTGCCCTGGTGGCTCCCCGACCTGCCGGGGCTCACGGTGAGGACGCGGTTCAGCAGCAGCACGCCCTGCTCGGTCCACGGCGTGAGGTCGCCGTGCGTCGGCGTGGTCTCGCCGAGGTCGTTGCGCAGCTCGGTGTAGATGTTGACCAGGCTCCGCGGCAATGGCTGGACCTCGGGCGCCACCGAGAAGCAGAGGCCGACCGGGTGGCCCGGGGTCGGGTACGGGTCCTGGCCCACGATGAGGACGCGGACGCCGTCGAGGGGCTGGCGGAACGCGCGCAGCACGTTGTCGCCGCTCGGGAGGTACCCCCGCCCGGCCGCGACCTCGGCCCGCAGGAAGTCGCCCAGCTCGGTGATGACCGGCGCGACGGGGGTCAGCGCGGGAACCCAGGAGGCGTCGACGAGCTCATCCAGGGGTCGTGCGGCCACGGACGTCACGGTATCCGGAGCCGCGTCGGGGTGGACGCCGGCCGCGGTATGCGGGTCCACTTGCGTCTCGTGGCCACCGACGCGCATCCGCGCATGCACGACGACGAGCTGGCGATCGACGCCGACCTCGTGCGCCGGCTGCTGGCGGAGCAGATGCCGGACCTGGCCGAGCTGCCGCTGCGGGTGGTCGGTCGCGGCACGGTGAACGCGATGTTCCGCCTCGGCGAGGAGCTGGCGGTCCGCATGCCGAGGACCGCGGAGTGGGCCGGCGACCTGGATCGCGAGCGCGAGTGGCTGCCGCTCCTGCGTGACCGGCTGACGCTCCAGGTGCCCCAACCGGTCGCGTTCGGAGAGCCCACGCGCGAGTACCCGCTGCCGTGGGCGGTCTACCGGTGGGTCGACGGCGACCAGTACTCCGACCGGCTCGTGGACGACGAGCCGGCCGCCGCCGACGACCTGGCGCGGTTCGTGGAGGAGCTGCGGGCCGGGCCGGTCGAGGGGGCTCCGCCGGCCGGTCGGCGACCGCTCGCCGAGCTGGACGCGCCGACCCGTGCGGCCGTCGTGGAAGCCGGTCACCTGCTCGACACGTCAGCGGTCCTCGCCGCGTGGGAGCGCGCCCTCGAGGCGCCGGTCTTCGCCGGCCCGAAGGTCTGGATCCACACCGACCTGCTCCGCCCGAACCTGCTGGTGCGCGGTGGCCGGCTCGCCGCCGTCATCGACTTCGGCGCCGTCGGCGTGGGCGACCCGGCTGCGGACGTCATCGCGGCGTGGGCGGTGTTCGGACCGGCAGGCCGGGAACGCTACCGGGAGGCGCTCGACGTCGACGACGCCACCTGGGAGCGGGCCCGCGGGTACGCCCTGACCCAGGCGGCGCTCATCGTGCCGTACTACCGCGAGACCAACCCGGCGTTCACGGCTTCGGCCCGGCGCACCATCGGCGAGGTCCTGGCCGACCTGGGCTGACCGCATACCGAGGCCACCGCATACCGAGGCCATCGCATACCGAGGCCATCGCATACCTAGGCCATCGCATACCTAGGCTGGTCGCTCGTGTCCCTGAGCCCGCGCTGGCCGTACGTCGTCTTCGACCTCGACGGGACCCTGGTCGACACCATCGGGCTGATCGTCGACTCGTACCAGCACGCGTTCACCACCGTGCTCGGGGCGCCGGAGGACGAGGTGCTCATCCGGTCGTGGATCGGCCAGCCGCTGATCCGGGCGTTCCGGGAGCACTCGCCGGAGCGGGCCGACGAGCTGTTCGCCACGTACGTCGAGTGGAACCACGCGAACACCGAGCGGCTGGTCCGACGGTATGCGGGTGTCGACGACCTGCTCGCCGACCTCGCGGCGTCCGAGGTCCGGTTCGCGGCCGCCACGTCGAAGCTCCGGGGCGCGGCCGAGACGGCGCTCCGGCTGACCGGCCTCGACTCATACCTGAGCGGGCCGCAGGGCCTGGTCACGCTGGAGGACACCGACGAGCACAAGCCGAACCCGGCGCCGCTCCTGCTGGCGGTCGAGCGGTTGGGCGGGCGGCCCGCCGAGGCGGTCTACGTCGGCGACGCCGTGGTCGACGTGCAGGCCGCGCGGGCGGCAGGCATGGCCGCGGTGGCGGTCACCTGGGGCGCCGGCGCGCGGTCCGACGTGGTCGTCTGTGAGCCCGACGTCGTGGCCGACACGGTCGAGGAGCTGCGGGCCGCGCTGCTCCCCTGATCCCTCGACGTCTCGCCACGGCGGCGTGGCCTCCTCGTGCCACGAGCTCCCGTGGTCACCCCTGCTCCCGACACCGACGACGACGCGATCCCGGTCTGAGTCGCTCGGATACCCGGTCGGGTCACCGATCCCGTCGTGATCACCACCGGCTGGGGTACCCGACCGGTTACTCGACCGGAACCTCCACCCCGGTCGAGGCGCTTCGTCGTGGCATCGAGTGGCTTCCTTGCCAGCGGGAAGGTGCCCCGGACCAGCATCCAGCCCGGCGGGTGACGCTCACGGTCTGGGGAACCGGACGGGGCGGCGGGGCGACGCGCATATGATCCGCCGGTGCACCGGTTCGACCAGCCTCTCGCGCCGGCCGACGTGGACGCGATCCTCGCCTACGCGGCGGACCGGCTCAGCCTCGACCCGGTTCCGCTCGACGGTCCGCTCGACGACCAGGAGCTGCGCGAGGAGGCCGGCGTCACCGTGACGCCGGGCGGCCTGGGCGCCGCTCGGGCGCTCGACGTCTTCGCCGACGTCCTGGCGCCCGTCGTGCCTGTCGACCGACCATCCGCGGTACCTGTCGTTCATCCCCTGCGCCCCCACCCAGGAAGCCGCCGCCTTCGACGTCGTCGTCGGCGCCTCGTCGATCTACGGCGGGTCGTGGCTGGAGGGCGCGGGCGCCGTCCACGCGGAGAACGAGACGCTCCGCTGGATCGCCGACCTCGCCGGCCTGCCTGCGGAGGCGGGCGGCGCCTTCGTCCCCGGCGGGACCATCGGCAACCTGTCCGCGCTCGTCGCCGCTCGACATACCGCGCGGCACCGGGCGCTGGAGGCCGGCTCGGACGTCCGCCCCTGGCGGGTCGCCACGACCTACGGCGCCCACTCCTCGATCCAGTCCGCATGCGATGTCATGGACGCCCAGCTGATGACCGTCTACGCCGACGACCGGTGGCGGCTGACCGGCGTTAATCTCCGGCGGACCCTGGAGGACAACGACCCCAAGACCTTCTTCGCCGTCGTGGCGACCGCCGGCACCACGAACTTCGGCATCGTCGACGACCTCGCGTCGGTCGCCGAGGTCTGCGCGGAGTTCGGCATCTGGTTTCACGTCGACGGCGCCTACGGCGGCGCGGCGCTCGCGGCCCCGTCGGCCCGCCCGCTCTTCGATGGCGTCGAACGGGCCGACTCCTTCATCGTCGACCCGCACAAGTGGCTGTTCGCACCGTTCGACTGCTGCGCGCTCATCTACCGCGAACCGGCCCTCGCGCGTGCGGCGCATACCCAACACGCCGGGTACCTGGACGTCCTCACCGACGCGCCCGACTGGAACCCCACCGACTACTCCGTCGGTCTCACCCGCCGGGCCCGCGGCCTGCCGCTGTGGTTCTCCCTCGCCGTGCACGGCACCGAGGCCTACTCGCGGGCGGTCGAGCGCACCCTCGAGGTGGCTCGGTTCGCCGAGGCCGAGATCCGCCGACGCGAGCGGCTGGAGCTGCTCCGCGAGCGGGACCTGTCGGTGATGGTCTTCCGACGGGTCGGTTGGGCGCGCGAGGACTACCAGGCGTGGTCCGACCGACTGCTCGCCGAGGAGTTCGCCTTCGTCGTGCCGACGACGCACGAGGGTGAGACCGTGACGCGGTTCGCTATCGTCAACCCCACGACCACCGAGGACGACATCCTTGCCATTCTCGACACGATGTCCTGAGCCGTCCGAGGCGAATGACATGGCTGTCATTTCGCCCTATAGTGTGGCCACCATGGACGCGCAGCGACACGAGGAACCGACACGTGCCGGTGACGGTGTCCTCGCGACCCGCGACCGGGAGATCCTCGCCTTCGAGCGGCAGTGGTGGAAGTACGCCGGTGCCAAGGAGCAGGCGATCAGGGAGCTCTTCGACATGAGCGCCACCCGCTACTACCAGGTCCTCAACGCGTTGATCGACACCCAGGAGGCCCTCGAGGCCGACCCAATGCTGGTCAAGCGCCTGCGTCGGCTCCGGGCGTCCCGGCAGCGGGCCCGCAGCGCCCGCCGCCTGGGCATCAACGTCTGAGACACGTCTGAGGCGCAGGCTCTAGCCTGCGTGGCGTGACCCTCCAGCCCGGCCCCACGAACTCCCTCACCGACGTCATCGGCCTGCGCGTCGGTCACGCGACCCGCCGCGAGCCGGGCTGGCTGACCGGAACCACGGTCGTGCTGACCCCGCCGCAGGGCTCGGTATGCGGGGTCGACGTCCGCGGTGGCGGTCCCGGCACGCGCGAGACCGACCTGCTCGACCCCCGCAACCTCGTCGACCGGGTCAACGCCGTCATGCTCGGGGGCGGCAGCGTGTTCGGGCTCGCCGCGGCGGACGGCATCGTCCGGGCGCTCTTCGCCGACGGACTGGGCTGGCCCTTCGGTGCCCCGGGCCAGGTGGCCCCCATCGTTCCCGGCGCCGTGCTCTTCGACCTGGACCGTGGCGGTCACGAGGAGCGGTTCCCCGGCCCGGAGGACGGCTCGGCCGCCTACGCCGCCGCGCACGACGGTCCGGTGGAGCAGGGCGTGGTCGGCGCCGCCACGGGAGCGAGCTCGGGCGGTCTCAAGGGGGCCATCGGGTCGGCCAGCGCGGTCCTGCCGAACGGCACGACCGTCGCCGCCCTGCTCGCGGTGAACTCCGCCGGCTCGCCGGTCGACCCGCGGACCGGTGAGCTGTATGCGATGCGCTTCGGCCTGGGTGCCGAGTTCGACCACGTGGGGGTGCCCGACCCGGCGGAGCTCGAGGAGTGCCTGGCCCGGGCCGCGGCGGCCGCGGCCGCCAGCGGGCGGCGAGGTCCCGGGCTGGCGACGACGATCGGCGTCGTCGCCACGGACGCGACCCTGACCAAGGCCCAGTGCCAGAAGGTCGCCGGCATCGGCCACGACGGGCTGGCCCGGGCGATCAACCCGGTGCACACGATCTTCGACGGCGACACGCTCTTCGCCCTCGCCACCGGGACCCGCCCCGAACCGGACCTCGTCGAGCTGTTCGACCTGATGGCCGCCGCCGGGGACTGCGTCACCCGAGCGGTCGGGCACGGGCTGCTCGCCGCCGAGTCGGTCGACTGCACCGACCACGGCGGCGTGGCGCTGCGGTCGTGGCGCGACGCGTTCCCCTCCGCGCTCGCCTGACCCAAGCCGCCGAGAGGCCAACTTCGGTCGTTAACCGACCCTGATAACGACCGATGTTGGCCTCTCGGCGGGTGGGGGGCGGAGCTCAGCGGGTGGGGGGCGGAGCTCAGCGGGTGGGGGTGGAGCTCAGCGAGTGGCGTCCGCGTCGCCGTCCTCGGGCAGCGCGGCGGCGCCACCAGGTACGCGGTCACCGGGTGCCGCTTGCCCTTCACCTCGACCGCGCCCAACGGCGTGAGCGACGCGTCGTCGTCGAGCAGCTGCCGGGTGGTCTCGCCGACGACCAGCTGCCCCGGACCGGCCAGGCCCTGGAGGCGGGAGGCGAGGTTCGTCGTGTCCCCGATCGCGGTGAAGCTGCGGTGCTCCGCCGTACCGACGTTGCCGACCACCGCCCGCCCGGAGTTCACCCCGACCCGGAACCGGGGCCACGCGTCGTTCTCCGCGATCTCCTCGGCTGCCCGGAGGAGCCCGAGCGCGGCGCGTACCGCTCGCCGGGCGTGGTCCGGCTGGTCGCCACTCCCGTTGAACACGACCATGATCGCGTCGCCGGCGAACCGCTCGATGAACCCCTCCTCCCGCGTCACGACCGGAACCGCCGCCGACCAGTACCGGTTCAGCATCCCGATGACCTGGGCGGGTGACCGCGACTCCGAGAACGCCGTGAACCCCTGAAGGTCGGCGAAGAGCACCGACACCTGGCGCTCGACGCCGCCGAGCTCGGCGAGGCTCGGGTCGGCCCGCAGCCGCTCCGCGACCTGGGGCGAGACGTACGGCGTGAACAGGGCGTCGAGGTCGTGGATCTCGCGCGCCGCCCCGGCCAAGGCCCGGGCCTCGTCGCGCGAGATCCCGTCCCGCGTCACCAGCGAGTCGACCACGTCGCCGGTCGACTCGCCGCGCTCGATGGCGCCGACCAGCTGCTCGAGACCGGCGGCGGTCCGCTGGTCGACGCGCTTGAGGGTCTGGTCCAGGTAGAGCCCGCTGAACGCGCCGACCGACGACCCCGACCGGCGGTACTCCACCCGGGCCGTCCGCGCGACGATGACGAACGCCACGAGCATGAGGACGTGCCACTCCCACCACGAGGTATGCCAGTTGCGCCCGAAGGTGACGGCCAGCAGGGCCTCGGCCAGCAACACATACGCGGAGAAGAGGGCCAGCGCCAGGGACGACCGGCGGCGGCGGTACAGCACGAGGTAGCGCCAGGACGCGACCAGGTAGAACGCCAGCCCGGGCAGGGCCAGGAGCCGCAGGACGGCGTTGGCGCCGTCCTCGTCGAGTCGCGAGTTGAGGGGCGGGGCCCCGGTGAGGGACAGCACGGCCCACGCGACCATGACCGCCATCAGCCCGTAGGTCATCGGACGCTGCAGCCGCACGATCCGCGGGCCCATCTCCTGCAGGTCGAGGCTCGACACGGCCGCCAGGACGGACGCGATGAGCAGACCGACCGGCGTCGCGACCACGAACCCGGCGTTCGACGCGGGCAGCAGCACCCCCGGTGTCGCCAGGGCGTGCAGCCCGAGGAACCCGGCCGCCGCCACGAACGACAGGCCCACGAGGACCAGCCGGGCGTCCCGCCGTCGGCGGGCGGCGTCCGCCGCCAGGACCCCGAGGGCGAGGTTGATCAGACCCGTGACGAGGACCAGCCAGAAGTGGGACGGGTGATGCTCCCAGCGTCCGTCCGTTTCGGGCCAGGTGAGCAGGACGAGGAGGCCGAGGAGAGGGGTGGCGAGGAGCGCGGCGACGCGCAGCACGCCCGAAATCTAACCGAGTGGGTGCGGCGGGGGTCAGGATTTGGTCGCGTTCCGCGCGCGGCGGGCGCCGCAGCGCACCATGGCCGGGTGACTGGTCAGGAGACGCGGCAGGACACCTACACGCACGGCCACCACGAGTCGGTGCTCCGCTCGCACCAGTGGCGCACCGCGGCGAACTCCGCCGCATACCTGCTCCCGCACCTCACCGCGGGGTTGACGCTGCTCGACATCGGTTGTGGGCCCGGCACCATCACCCTCGACCTGGCCGAGGCCGTCGCCCCGGGGCGCGTCCTCGGCCTCGACGTCGTCCCCGAGCCGCTCGAGACGGCCCGGGCGAACGCCGAGGCGCGGGGTGACACGACGACGGAGTTCAGCGTGGGGGACGTCTACGACCTCGACCTGCCCGACGACTCGGTCGACGTCGTCCACGCCCACCAGGTCCTCCAGCACCTCGGCGACCCCGTCGCGGCACTGCGGGAGATGCGGCGGGTGTGCCGGCCCGGCGGCCTGGTGGCCGTACGGGACGCCGACTATGCGGCCATGGTCTGGTACCCCGCCTCCGCGCGGCTCGACGACTGGCTCGGCGTCTACGAGGACGTGGCCCGCGGCAACGGCGCCGAGCCCTCGGCCGCCCGGCACCTGCTGGCCTGGGCGCATACCGCCGGGTTCGAGGAGGTCACCTCCACGGCGAGCACCTGGTGCTACGCGACTCCGGAGGAGCGCGACTGGTGGGGTGGCCTGTGGGCCGACCGGATCACGCAGTCGGCGCTTGCTCAGCAGGCCCTCGAGCGAGGACTCGCGACGCCCGAGCTCCTCGACGAGCTGGCCCGCGCGTGGCGTGAGTGGGCGGCGCACCCGGACGGGTGGTTCGTCGTCGTCCACGGCGAGATCCTCGCGCGCGCCTGACCGGCCGGGCCGTCCCGTGGGACAGTGCTGACCATGGCCACCGGCCGGATCCGTACGAGGTGGGAGCGCCTGGACGAGCGGTTCGCCGTGATCGGCGGCGACCGCTACGTCGAGGTGCTGTTCGAGGACGGCCGCTGGCTGGAGGGTCCGGCGTACTCGCCGCTCTGGCGCAGCGTGCTGTTCAGCGACATCCCGAACGACCGGGTGATGCGCTGGGACGAGACCACCGGCGCGGTCGGCGTGTGGCGCTCGCCCGCGGGCTACGCGAACGGGCGGATCGTCGACCGACGCGGGCGCGTCGTCCACTGCCACCACGGGAGCCGCTCGGTCACCCGGGTCGAGCCGGACGGCAGCGTGACGACGCTGGCCGACGCCTGGGACGGGCACCGGCTCAACAGCCCGAACGACCTCGTCGAGCGGGCCGACGGGTCGATCTGGTTCACCGACCCGAGCTACGGCATCCACAGCGACTACGAGGGGCACCGGGGGGAGAGCGAGACCGACGGCTGCCACGTCTACCGTATCGACGCCGACGGCTCCGTCACCCGGGTGGCCGACGACTTCGCGCAGCCCAACGGGCTGGCGTTCTCGGCGGACGAGCGCGAGCTCTACGTCGTCGACTCCGAGCGGAACCACGTGCGCCGGTTCGACGTGACCGACGACGGGTCCTTGACCGGCGGAGAGGTGCTGGTCGCGGCCGACACCGGCGGGTACGACGGGGTACGCGTCGACGACGCCGGCCGGCTCTGGCTGGCCGGCCACGACGGGCTGCACTGCGTCCACCCGGACGGGACGCTGCTCGGCAAGCTCGTCCTGCCCGAGGTGTGCGCCAACCTCACCTTCGGCGGTGCGCAGGGAAACGTCCTGTTCGTGACCGCGACGAACCTCCTGCTGTCGGTCCGGGTCACCTGCCGTGGAGCGACCTACCCGGCCTGACCCGTGTCAGGCTCTGGACGTGTCGCTCCTGTCCGCCGCCCTGCTGGTCCCCGCCGGGGTCGTGGCCGGACGTGGTCGGGAGCGCCGGCGGGATCACGTCCCTGATCTCCTACCCGGCCCTGCTCGCGGTCGGGGTGCCGCCGCTCCCGGCCAACGTCGGCAACATCGTGGCGGCGGTGGCCATCGGCCCCGGTTCGGCGCTCAGCTCGAGGGCCGAGCTCGCGGGGACGCGCCCGCTCCTGGTCCGGCTGCTGCCGGTGGCGGCGGTCGGCAGCATCGCCGGGGCGCTCCTGCTGCTGGCCACGCCGCCCGGGGTCTTCGCCCGGGTCGTGCCGTTCCTCGTGGCGCTCGGCTCGCTGGTCCTTCTGCTCCAGCCGGTCATCCTGTCGTGGCGGGGCGGCGCGGAGCTCGGCGTCGGGACGCTCGGCCTGCTCGTGGCCCTAGTGTCCATCTACGGCGGGTACTTCGGCGCCGGGTCCGGCGTGATGTTCCTCGCCGCCGTGCTGTTCTACGAGTCCCGCGTCCCGCAGGCCAACGCCGTCAAGAACGTCGTGGTGGCGGCCACCTGCGCCGCGGCAGCGCTCGTCCTCATGCTCACGGCGCCGGTGCCGTGGGCGTCGGTGGTCCCTCTCGCGGCTGGGCTGCTCGTCGGCAGCGCCCTCGGCCCGCTCCTGGTCCGCCGGATGCCCGGGAGCGCGGTCCGCTGGCTGGCGGCGGCGCTCGGGTTCGGGCTGGCGGTCTACCTCTGGTTCCAGGCCGCCTGAGGTTCGACGACGAGGTCGGCGACTACCGGGCGGTGGTCGGACGGCGAGGCCTCGCCCGGCGGGCCCGCGTCGACCCAGGCGTCCGAGACCGTGAGGTCCGGGGTCACGAGCAGCCAGTCGATCTGCTCGCCCTCGCCTTCGCTCTCCGGGTCGAACCCGGTGAAGGTCCGCAGTCGGCGGGCCGTCCGGTCCCGCGGGGCCAACGCGTCGACCAGACCGGAGCCGGTCAGGATCCGGTATGCCTCGGAGTCCTCGGCGGGGTCGTTGAAGTCGCCGAGGACGACCGTCGGGCCGGTGGTCGCCTCGGCAGCGACCAGGGCCGCACCCTCGACCCGGGCCTGCGCCCCCAGGTGGTCCAGGTGGGTGCTGACCACGGTGAACGCCGCGCCGGACTCCGCGGTGGTGGAACCGCGCCGCGGTCAGCATTCGCGGCAGGTCGGCGTCGGACGCCCGCGAGCCCGGCACCTCAGGAGTCGGCGACAGCCAACGGTGGCGCAGGTCGAGGAGGGTCAGCATGCCCGTGTCGTAGATGACGGCTCCGTGCTCGTCGTGCCCGTGGCCGCCGCGTCCCTCACCGACCCATCGGTACCGCGTGGGGAGCCGCGAGACGAGGTCGTCCAGCATGACGCGGGAGCCCTCCTGGACGCCCAGCACCGCGGGCGCGAGGTCGGCGACCCGGGCGGCGAGGACCGACCCCCGGACCGACCAGGGCGGCGCCTCCACGGAGGTCTCGGTCAGCAGGTTCCACGTCATGACCCGCACGGGCTCAGCCGGCCCGCGAGATCGACACCGACCCCTCGGGCGGCTGACGCAGTGACTGCCACACGACGCAGTACCGCTCGGTGAGCTTGGCCAGGGCGACGAGCTCCTGGTCGCTGGCGTCGGTGTCGAGGTCGAACGAGAGGCGGATCTCCCGGAAGCCGACCGGCGCGTCCTTGGACACCGCCAGGGTTCCCCGGAAGTCGACGTCGCCCTCGGCCCGGACCGACCCGCGCCGCAGGGTCAGTCCCATCGAGGTGGCGACCGCGCACAGCGTCACCCCGGCACAGGCGACGAGCGCCTCGAGCAGCATGTCGCCGGAGCACAGCTGGCTGCCGTCGCCACCCGCGGCCGGATGTAGCCCCGCCTCGGCCAGCGCGCGCCCCGTGTCGAGCGAGCACGACACTCCCTCGCCGAGGCGTCCGGTCGCCCGCAGGGTGACCAGGGCCGACTCCGGGTCGTCCCGGTACGACGCCTTGAGCGGGGCCTGCAGGGTGACGAGGGCGTCCTTGTCCATGGCCCGACGCTAACGCGCGGGACAGCCGGGTGGCTGTGCGAGGCTGGCCGACATGACGGCCGCCTGGACCACACCCGAGGAGCTCGCCGCCGCGCGGGAGACGATCGCCGCGTCCATCGAGGGGTGGAAGCGGCCCGTCGCATACGCCGTCGGTCTGACCTCCGCCACGTCGTCGGCGGAGTTCGAGTTCCCGGTCATCAATGTCGGCGACAACTACCTGCCGGCGGTCGTGCTCGCCAAGACCATCGGGTACGCCAGCGGCACCTCGACCCACGTCCTCTCGGTGGCCGAGCTGACGCACGCGATCAACGGGCTGGCGCCGGCGGAGGCGTGCACCTCGATGGACCACCCGAACCTGCGGGCGTGGCGCGAGATCCTCACGGAGGTGGAGTCGAACCCGTACCGCGGGATCGTCGCCGTCTTCATCGGCGATCTCGAGGACCCGGTGTCGTCGGAGGCCGACGGCTCGCTGCGGACCCAGCTGCCCGACTGACGTGCCCGCTGCCGCCGCCAAGGCCTGCGTCTTCTGCCAGATCGTCGCGGGAGAGATCGCCGCGCAGGTGGTGCTCGACGAGCCGGACCTCCTCGGGTTCCTCGACACCCGGCCGGTGTTCAAGGGCCACGTCCTGCTGGTGACGCGGGAGCACGTCGACGCGCTCCCGGACCTGCCCGCCCGGATGCGTGAGCCGCTGCTCGAGGCCACCCAGCGGCTGGCCCGGGCGGTCGTCGACGGGCTCGGCGCCCAGGGGTCCTTCGTCGCGACCAACACCGTCGTCAGCCAGTCCGTGCCGCACCTGCACGTCCACGTCGTGCCGCGCACCAAGGGCGACGGCCTTCGCGGGTTCTTCTGGCCGCGCACGAAGTACGCCTCCGACGACGAGGCGGCCGAGTATGCGTCGCGCCTCGCCGCCGTACTCGAGCCCCCGGACCTCTAACGCTCGCGGCTGGCGGCGAGCCCGACCGGTCGCCACCACCCCATCAACGCAATGGCGCCCGCCTGGCGGGCGATTGGGCCGAACGCCACCAGATCGGCGCAATGGCGCCCGCCTGGCGTGACGGACGAGGTGGGATACCCGGTCGGGTCACCGATTCGGTCGTGATCACAACCGTCTCGGTGACCCGACCGGGTACCCGACCGGGTACCCGAACGGGTACTCGACTGGGTCTCGAGTGGCCGCTTCAGCAATGCCCCACCCGCAACAACTGACATCCGAGACGGTCGTTGCGGCGCGGGAGCCGATCCGCCCGCAACGACCGACAACCACGTCAGTTGTTGCGGAGCGTCCTGCGGCAACTACTCAGACATGTCCGGCCCGTTGCGGCCGAAACGGTGATGTGGCGGCAACTACTCAGACATGTCCGAGGTGGTGGTGCCCGCCACCGTCTAGGGCAGGTCCCCCGAGCTGGGCGTAGCCGCGGGCGAACGCCTCGGCCAGCCAGGGCAGCGGATAGGGGAGCCGCCCATCGGGCTCCTGCTGCGCGTCCGAGAGCGGCACGCCCGCCGCGTGTCGCTCGCGGATGACGTCGGCGACGGCGGCCATCTCGTCCCGCTGCCGAGCCACGAACGCCGTGTCGACCAGGGTGCCGTGGCTCGGGACGACGACCGCGTCGGACGGTAGGGCGGCGAGGTGCTGGTCCAGGGTGGCGGCCCAGTCCAACGGCCACGAGTCCGTCCCCAGCGACGGGTCGGCGGACTCCTCGATGAGGTCGCCGAGGAAGACCACGGCGGCGTCCGGGACCCAGATCCGGATGTCGCCGTCGGTATGCCCTCGCCCGGCGTGGGCGAGGTGTACCACGCGATCACCGAGGTCGAGGCCGGCCGACATCGCGAAGGTGACGTCCGGTCCGCGGGGCACGGTAGCGAGCAGGTCGCGCACGTCCTGGGCCGTGTAGCTCGCGTCGGGACCCGGGTCGGGGTCCGCGCGGAACCGGGCCTTGAGCCGTTCGGCGTCGGCCTCGAACGTCTCGCCGACCCGCTCGTGGGCGTGGATGGTGGCCTCGCCGAAGGCGCGGTTGCCGAACGTGTGGTCGTAGTGGACGTGCGTGTTCACCACGACGGTCACGGGGACCGGCAACCCCAGCCGGTGCAGGTCGTCGACGACCTCGTGCCCCTGGACCTCGCTGCCGCGCGTGTCGACGACGAGCGCGCGCTCGCGGCCCACGACCAGCCCGACGCTGACGTCCCACTGCGGGTACCGCGCGAGGAGGACCCCGTCACCGATCTCGACGAACCGGCTGGCCCCACGCATACCGGCGAGTCTGTCAGCCCGTCTGCTTCTCGACGAGGACGAGCCAGTTGCCCGAGTTGTCGCGGATGACCGCCTCCACCCCGTACGGCCGGTCGGCCGGCACCTGGAGGAACTCGACGCCCTTGGCCGAGAGCTGTTCGTACGTCGCCCGGCAGTCGTCGACCTGGAGGCCGAGGCCGCCCATCGCCCCCTTGCCGAGCTGGTCGCGGACGAACGCCGCAGCCTCGTCGCTGAGCGGCGGACCCGGGACCATCAGGGTGATCTCGAGCTCCGGGTGGTCCGGGTGGCCGACGGTGACCCACCGGGCGCCCGGCCACATCTCGGCGTCGGTGCGCGGCTCGAAGCCGAGCTTCTCGACGTAGAAGTCCCTCGCCGCGCTCTGGTCGAGGCAGTAGATCGTGGTGAGGGAGACGTTGGTGATCATGGCCGCCACGCTAGGCCGGGGCGCGCGGGGCGGGCTTCTCCGAGGTTGCGGATCGGGCCGCGGACGTCGACGGGACGACGCCCATCATGAACAGGTAGCAGCCGGGTATGCGCGGACCGCCGGTCGCCGCCCACCGGTCGCGGTACTGCGTCGGGGACTCGCCGACGAGCGCCGAGAAGCGCGTCGAGAACGACCCGAGGCTGCTGAACCCCACGGCCATGCAGATCTCGGTCACGGTGAGGTTCGCCGAGCGCAGCAGGTCCTGGGCCCGCTCGATCCGGCGACGGGTGAGGTACCGGATCGGGGTCTCCCCGTACGCCGCCTCGAACGACCGGGCGAAGTGGTACTTCGAGACGCCGGCGACCGCGGCGAGCCCCGCGAGGTCGAGCTCAGCCGCATACCGGCGGTCGATGTGGTCGCGCGCCCGGCGCAGGTGCGGCAGCAGGGCCCCGCTCACACCCGGTGCGGTCGTGGTCACCCGGCTCACGATAGGCGCGGCACCTCGTTTGCACTCTCCCACCGAGAGTGCCAATAATGGCGTTAGCACTCTTGACCTGAGAGTGACAACTCGACCAGCTGGGCGAGGGCCGGAGAGCGCACGGAACGTGAGCGTGCGGGACCCGGGCCGTCCGTCGCGGGCGCCCACTGGTCTCCACATCGATTCGCGTGGGAGGAACCACCCGAATGGCCAAGATCATCGCATTCGATGAAGAGGCACGCCGCGGCCTCGAGCGAGGGATGAACACCCTCGCCGACGCGGTCAAGGTGACGTTCGGCCCGAAGGGCCGCAACGTCGTGCTCGAGAAGAAGTGGGGCGCCCCCACGATCACCAACGACGGTGTCAGCATCGCCAAGGAGATCGAGCTCGAGGACCCGTACGAGAAGATCGGCGCCGAGCTCGTCAAGGAAGTTGCCAAGAAGACCGACGACGTCGCCGGTGACGGCACGACGACGGCCACCGTCATCGCCCAGGCGATGGTGCGCGAGGGTCTGCGCAACGTCGCGGCCGGCGCCAACCCGATGGCGCTCAAGCGCGGCATCGAGAAGGCGGTCCAGGCCGTCTCCGACGAGCTGCTCGCCTCGGCCACCGAGGTCGAGACGCGCGAGCAGATCGCCCAGACCGCCTCCATCTCCGCCGCCGACGAGCAGATCGGCGACCTCATCGCCGAGGCGATGGACAAGGTGGGCAAGGAAGGCGTCATCACCGTCGAGGACTCCAACACCATGGGCCTCGAGCTGGAGCTGACGGAGGGGATGCGGTTCGACAAGGGCTACATCTCGCACTACTTCGTCACCGACACCGAGCGCATGGAGACGGTGCTCGACGACGCGTACGTGCTGGTCGTCAACAGCAAGATCTCGTCGGTCAAGGACCTGCTGCCGGTGCTCGAGAAGGTCATGCAGAGCGGCAAGCCGCTGCTGATCATCGCCGAGGACGTCGACGGCGAGGCCCTGGCGACGCTGATCGTCAACAAGATCCGCGGCACCTTCAAGTCGGTCGCGGTCAAGGCGCCCGGCTTCGGTGACCGTCGCAAGGCCATGCTGGTCGACATCGCCATCCTCACCGGTGGCCAGGTCATCTCCGAGGAGGTCGGCCTCAAGCTCGAGAACGCCGACCTCGAGCTGCTCGGCAAGGCCCGCAAGGTCGTCGTCACCAAGGACGACACGACCATCGTCGAGGACCAGGAGGACCGCGCCCCGATCGACGGCCGGATCGCCCAGATCAAGGCGGAGATCGAGAAGTCCGACTCGGACTACGACCGGGAGAAGCTCCAGGAGCGCCTCGCCAAGCTCGCCGGCGGCGTCGCCGTCATCAAGGCGGGCGCGGCCACCGAGGTCGAGCTCAAGGAGCGCAAGCACCGCATCGAGGACGCCGTCCGGAACGCCAAGGCGGCCGTCGAGGAGGGCATCGTCGCCGGTGGCGGCGTGGCCCTGCTGCAGGCCACCAACCGGGTCTTCGAGAAGCTCGACCTGCAGGGTGACGAGGCCACCGGCGCGAACATCGTCCGCGTCGCGGCCGAGGCTCCGCTGAAGCAGATCGCCATCAACGCCGGCCACGAGGGCGGCGTCGTCGCCGAGCGGGTCCGCGGCCTGGACAAGGGCCACGGCCTCAACGCGGCCAGCGGTGAGTACGTCGACATGCTCAAGGCCGGCATCAACGACCCGGTCAAGGTGACCCGGTCCGCGCTGCAGAACGCGGCCTCGATCGCGGCCCTGTTCCTCACCACCGAGGCGGTCATCGCCGACAAGCCCGAGAAGGCCGCTCCGGCCATGCCGGGTGGCGACGGCGGTATGGGCGGCATGGACTTCTGAGTCCGATGCGCTGACCACTCGGCACGACACGGAAGCGGCTCCCCGACCGGGGGGCCGCTTTCGTGGCTCCGGTGCCGGTTCCTGACCTTTCTGATGGTCTCCTGGAAGTGAATCAGTCGTCTCAATCCACCCTCGCCACCCAGTATGGCGACGGCCTCGTCGTCTTCCTCGGAGCAGCGGCACCGATCGCGATGCCGCTGGTGGGCGCCCCGAGGTAGGCGTGCGACCTCGCTCAGTGGGCGAACAGACCCCGCACGCCCTGTTCGGTCTCGGCGTAGCTGCCGCCGGCCCGTGAGGTGAGTGCCGCGATCTGGGCGAGGTCGGCGCGAACCCGGCCCTGCAGCGCGGTCCACTCGCTGACCAGGCCCTGGAACTCGGTCGCGGCGGCGCCGGTCCACGACCCCTCCAGCGAGGTGAGCCGCGCGTGCATGGCGCCGACCGAGGACTCGATCTCGGCGGCGATGCCGGACATGTCGGAGGCCGCGGCCTGGATGCGGTCGGTGTCGACGGTGAACATGGTTCCTCCTGAAGGTGTGGTCCTGGCCTCCGACGCTAGGGCGCCGGCGCGACCGGTCCCGCCGGTTGTCCACAGGCCCACTAGCGTGAGCGGCGATGACCATCTGGATCGACCAGCCGATCTGGCCCCGCCACGGCACCGTCTTCGCGCACCTCATCAGCGACACGTCGCTGGACGAGCTGCACGCCTTCGCCGTGCGGGTCGGCCTGCACCCGCGCTCGTTCGAGGGCGACCACTACGACGTGCCGCAGGAGCGGTACGGCGCGGTCCTCGCCGCCGGGGCCACGTCGACGACCGGCGCCGACGTCGTCCGGCGCCTCATCGCCAGCGGCCTGCGGCTGCGCAAGCGGCGCGGTGACCGGCCGGTCGCCCGCATACCGGTGATGGTCTTCCCCGACGGGACGCGCGCGTCCGTGGACCTCGTCGAGTCGGACCGCCCGGTGACCGCCCCCGGCGTGTTCGCGGCCATGTGCTTCGTGCAGGACGCGGCCGGCCGGTTCGCGGTCGTCCACTCGCCGCGTCGCGACGCGTGGGGTTCGCCGGGCGGGTGGCGCGAATCGGAGGAGTCGGTCCCCGAGGCCGCGATGCGCGAGATCCGGGAGGAGACCGGACTCGCGGTCCGGGCGGACGACCTCGAGGTATGCGCGTACGAGCGGTTCACGGTCGACGGCGAGGTCCGCGGTCGGTGGCTCCCGGGTCGCAGCTACCTCCAGGTGTACCGGACCCGGGTGTCCGGTACCGCCCCGGCGATGGCGGGCACCGAGGACGACGTCGACGGGTGGCGCTGGGTGGACCGCGCCGAGTTCGAACGGCTCTGCGGTGCCGACTTCTGGTGGCCTCTGGTTCCGCGGCTGTTCGGGTAGCTGTCGCCGACAGGGCCTAGCGTCGTCGTCATGGCGATGACCGTCGGGATGTGCTTCCCTCGCGAGTGCCCCGGGTCGGCGGTGACGGAGTTCGCGCGACGGCTCGAGGCCGGCGGGTTCGACGAGCTCTGGCTGATCGAGGACTGCTTCTTCACGACCGCGCCACCGCTGGCCGCGGCCGCGCTGGCCTCCACCGAGCGTCTCGCCGTGGGTCTCGGCATCCTGCCCGCGGTGTCCCGCACCGCGGCGGTCACGGCGATGGAGATCGCGACGCTGGCCAGTATCGGCCCGGGTCGCGTGGTCGGCGGGATCGGGCACGGGATCCAGTCCTGGATGGCCCAGATGGGAGCGGCCACTCCGTCCCCGCTCACCACCCTGGACGAGGTCCTCTCCACGGTGCGCGCGCTGCTCCGCGGCGAGACGGTCACCTTCCACGGCCGGGAGGTGACCCTCGACGACGTAGGCCTCGAGCACGTCCCCGACCCGGTTCCGCCGGTCCTCGCCGGCGTGGGCGGTCCGAAGTCGCTGGCCCTGGCCGGCCGCGTCGCCGACGGCGTGGTGCTCGGCGGACCGAGCACCGTCCCGCACTGCCGCGCGGCGCGAGAGGCGGGCCACGACCGCGCCGGCTGGCAGGTCGAGGCGTTCGTGACCATGGCCGTCGCCGCGGACCCGCGCGACGCATACCGGCAGATGGCGCCGTTCGTCGCCGAGGCGCTCGGCTCCGTCGGGTTCGGTCACCTGCCCTTCGTCGACGAGCTGCGCGCGCGTCACGAGGCCGACGGGGTGGGCGGCATCGTCTCCATGCCGCGCGACTGGTGGCTGCAGGTCGGTGCGATCGGCACCCGCGACGACGCGGTGGAGCATCTGGCCCTGCTCGAGGCGGAGGGCGTCACCGGGGCGGCCTTCTTCCCGGCACCGGACCTCGACGCCGCCCGCGCGCAGATCGACGACGTCATCGCTGTCGCCGCAGCCCGCTGACCTCCCGGTCGCTCAGCGGCCCTGGACGGTGATGTCTCCCGACCCGGTCTCGATCTGGATGCGCTTCTCGGCGTCGTCCTGCCTCTGGACGACGATGTCCCTGTCGCCGGAACCGGTCTGCGCGTCGACGTCGTAGCGCTGGTCGTTCGGCACCTCGATGTCGACGTCCCCGGATCCTGACTTGGCCGAGATCAGGCTGGGGGCCGACGCCAGCCGAAGGTCCATGTCCCCGCTGCCGGTGCGCGTCGTGAGGGTGCCGCTCGTGACGATGTCGGCGTCCACGTCGCCGGAACCGGTCTGCAGCGACACCGGACCGAGGATGCCCTCGAGCTCGATGTCTCCCGAGCCGGTCTGGACGGTGACCGTCACCCCGGCCGGAAGGCGGATCTCGTAGTCGATGTCGCAGCCCGAGGCGCAGCCGAGTGAGAGCGTGCCGTCGGTCGGCCCGCCGGTGACCGCGAGCGCCGTCAGGTCGTTCGCCGACCTGGTCTTGCGGGTGACCTCGACCGTGTCGGGCGGGCCGCCGGCTCGGATGGTGACGTCGCCGGCTCCGGCGTCGATCGAGAGCGTCGAGACCTTGTCGGTCAGGAGGTCGTGCCTCTCGACCCGGTTCCCGCCGGCCAGCGCCACCACGCCGCCCCCGGCGGCCGCGAGCACGAGGAACCCCGCCGCCGCGGCGGCGATCCGCTGCGGGTGGCGGGGCCGCTGCCGGACCGGTGGCGGAACCGGCGGTGAGGCCTGAGGTGGTGGCGCAGCCTCAGCGGGGTGCGCGGAGTGGTCCTGAGGCCCGGCCGAGCTCGCCGCCGGCGTCGGTTGGGGCGTGGGTGGCCACGTCGGGCTGTCCTGCGGTCCTGCCGTGCTCACCGGATCACCTCCACTCCTCGATGGTCCCATCCCACCGGTGTACGCCCGCGAGGGCGTCTGGTCGATGAGTTCCCCATCCCCGACCGGTCACCATGCTCATGACCGCTCACCCGCACGCCGAGATCATCCCGCGGACCCATCCCCGCACGCGGCCCGAGGGCGACCCGGACCTGCCCGCGGCCGCCTGGCCGGATCTCGAGGACCACCTCCGCGAGGGCCCCGTGACCAGCTGGCTGTCCGTGTCGACGCCGCACGGCGTGCACGTCCGGCCGCTGTTCGCCGCGTGGACGGGGACGACCTTCGTGTTCGCGTCCAACCCCCACGCCGTGAAGAGCCGACACCTCGACGCGGAGGGCCGCTGCACGTTGGCCGTCGACCTCGGAAACGCTCACCTGGTGGTCGAGGGCACCGCCGCACGACTGACCGGCGCGCCGGCTCTCGACCGCGCGTCCCGCGCGCTGCTCGAGGTCTTCGACTGGCCGACCACGGTGGTCGGTGACGAGCTCGACGCGCCCTACGCGGCCCCGACCTCGGGCGGGCCGCCCTTCCGCGCGTACGAGGTCACCCCGACCCGGGCCTTCGTGTTCCCGACCGACGACCGCTTCGAACCGACCCGGTTCACGTTCCGCTGACCGGCCCGGCTCGAAGGCCCGACCTCGGCGGAACATCGGCCGTCCGGGCTACGACAGCCGGGCCAGCTCGCGGTCGAGGTTCGCGCGGGCCGGCTCGTCCCAGTGCGTACGCCCGTATGCGGTGAGGTAGATCCCGTCGGCGCCGACGAGGTCCCGCAGTATCTGGGCGCGGGCGGCGCGGAACAGCGGGTCGGGCACCGTCGCATACTCGTCGCGAACCTGGAGGCAGTACTCGTCGAACCGGTGTTCTGCCGCGGCCAGGATCCACAGGTCGGCGTCGTGGAAGGCGCGGTGCAGGGCGGAGTCGCGACGGACCGCATGGTCCGCCGTCATCCGGACCAGCTCGACCACCGTGCCGACCGCCCCGGCGTCCAACCGCAGGCGGGGGAGCAGCGACTCGGCCAGCTCGGCGCTCGCCGACTCGTTGGCCCCGACGACCGCGCCGGGGTCGTAGACCGCGTCGTGCAGCCATGCCGCGACCCGGCCCAGCGACGCGTCGGCGTCCGTCAGCTCGCCGGCGTCGGTGAGGTCCTCCAGCGCCCAGAACATCTCGACCAGGTGCCGGGTCGAGTGGTACCGGCGCTGCGGTTCGGTCCAGCGCTCCAGCAGGTCGGCCCCGGCGGCCGCGACCTCACGGGAGTCGGCGCGCGGGCTCAGAGCGGTGACGTCCTGGGTCCACCAGGTGATGAGCGCCGGCATCCGGCCGAGTCTGGCAGACCTCGTGATGCGGGTCAGAGCTCGATGAGCTGCCGCACCGCACGGCCGGCGGCGAGCTCGTCCATCGCCCGGTTGACGTCGTCGAGCCCGATGCGTGCGGAGACCAGCTCCTCGACGGGGAAGCGGCCCTCCCGCCACCACTGGGCGAACACCGGGATGTCCCGCGACGGCACCGACGACCCGAGGTAGCTGCCGATCACCGTCCGGGCCTCCGCGACGAGCAGGAGTGGTGACACGCTCGCGCGCGCCGCTGCGTTGGGGAGGCCGACCGTGACGGTGCGCCCGCCCGGCTTGGTCGCCGCCAGCGCGGCCTCGAACGCGCCGGCGTTCCCCGCCGCCTCGACGACGACGTCGGCCTTGACTCCACGGTCCGCCAGCTCGGCCGGATCCAGGGCCATCGTCGCCCCGAGCTCACGGGCCCGGTCGCGTTTGGCCTCCACCCCGTCGACCACCACGACGTCCCCGGCGCCGAGCGCGACGGCGGTGAGGGCCGTGGCCATGCCCACCCCGCCCAGCCCGACCACCATGACGCTCTGACCCGGCTCGGGTGGGGCGGCGTTGAGGAGCGCCCCGCCGCCGGTGAGCACGGCGCACCCGAGGACCGTCGCCACCGCCGTGGTGACGTCGTCGTCCACGGCGACCACGGACCGGGTGTCGACGACCGCGTGCGTGGCGAACGCGGACACGCCGAGGTGGTGGAAGATCGGGCGACCGTCGCGGCTGAGGCGCATCCCGCCGCCGAGCATCTCGCCGGCGTTGTTGCTCGCCGACCCCGGGCCGCACGGCATCCGGCCGTCGGTGGCGCAGCCGGCGCACTGGCCGCAGCGGGGGAGGAACGTCATCACGACGCGTTGGCCCACCCGAAGGTCGGTGACCCTGGCCCCGAGCTCGATGACGCGCCCGCACGCCTCGTGGCCGAGCAGCATGGGGACGGGTCGCGGCCGGTTGCCGTCGACGACCGACAGGTCGGAGTGGCAGACCCCGGCGGCCTCCACCTGCACGAGGACCTCACCCTCGTGAGGCCCCTCGAGGTCCAGCTCCGCCACGGTGAGCGGAGTCGTCGACGCCCACGGCCCGGGACGGCCGACCTCCTCGAGAACGGCTCCGGTGACTCTCATGCCCGAAGCATCTCAGCGCGGGCGAGGAGGTCTCGCACCGCGGCGGGGATCGACACCGGGGAGCGGGAGGTGCGGTCGATGTAGACGTGGACCCAGTGACCCAGCGCGGCGAGCTCCTCGAGCTCCGCATCGAACAGGCCGAGCGCATACGTGATGCTGCTCGTCCCGAGCCGCTCGACACGGACGCCGACGTCGAGCCGGCGTGGGTACTCCAGCTCGCGGAAGAAGCGGCATCCGGACTCGGCGACGACGCCCAGCTCGGGCAGCGCCAGGACGTCGGCCCCGGCCCCCGTGATCAGCCAGCCGTTGATCGCGGAGTCGAAGAGCTCGTAGTAGACGGCGTTGTTGAGGTGGCCGTACATGTCGTTGTCGGACCACCGGGTCGTGGCCGACACGACGTAGTCGAAGTGCGCCCGGGTCAACGTGCGCGGGTCGGTCACGGCGCGGCTCGCCCGGCGTCCTGGCGTGCCTCCTCGTCACGGCGCAGCTGGGTCCGCGGCATCAGGACCAGCGCGACCATGGACAGCACACAGCACCCGACGATGTACCAGCTGATCCCGGTACTCGACCCGGTGTTCTCGAGGATGGCCGCCGCGATGAGCGGAGCGGGCCCTCCGGCGATGACCGACGCGAGCTGGTAGCCGATCCCCGCACCGCTGTACCGCAGGTTGGTGCCGAAGCTCTCGGCGATGAGCGCCGCCTGTGGCCCGTACTGCATGTCGTGGAAGATCAGCGACACGACGATCGCGACGAGGACGAGCCCGGCGACCTTGGTGTTGAGCAGACCGAAGTACGGGAAGGCGAACAGCGCCGTGCACACGATGCCGATGCCGTACATGAGGCGGCGCCCGATCCGGTCCGAGAGGTAGCCGAAGAGGGGCACGCTGACGAACCCGACGGCGGCGGCCACGAGGGTGTAGTTGAGCAGCTCGCCGCGGTCGATCTTGAGGATCGTGGTCCCGTACGTGAGGACGAACGTGATGAAGATGTAGAACGGCGCCTGCTCGGACATCCGGACGAACGCCGAGGTGAGGATCTCCATGGGGTGCTCCTTGAGCACCTCGACGAACGGCCGCTTGACGACCGCGTCGGCCTTCTTGACCTCCCGGAACTCGGGACTCTCGAGCACCCGCAGCCGCACGTACAGGCCGATGAGGACGAGGACGAAGCTGAGCAGGAACGGAACCCGCCAGCCCCAGGAGTCGAAGGCCTCCGGGCTCACGACGGCGGTCATCAGCCGGATCATCCCGGTCGAGAGGAGCAGCCCGATCGGCACGCCCAGCTGGGGGAAGCTGGCCATCAGCCCCTTGCGGTGGCTCTCGCCCCACTCCATGGACATGAGGACGGAACCGCCCCACTCCCCGCCGACGCCTAGGCCCTGGGCGATGCGCAGCAGCGTCAGCAGGATCGGCGCCGCGACGCCGATGCTCGAGTACGGGGGCAGCAGTCCGATGAGGAACGTCGCGACGCCCATGAGGACGAGCGTCGTCACGAGGGTGGTCTTGCGGCCCACCCGGTCGCCGTAGTGCCCGAAGATCGCGGCGCCGACCGGTCGCGCGGCGAACCCGACGAAGAGGGTCGAGAACGACAGCAGGACCCCGGCGAACGGCGAGCTCCCGGGGAAGAAGAGCTTCGGGAAGACCAGGGCCGCGGCGGTGCCGTAGAGGAAGAAGTCGTACCACTCGATGCTCGTGCCGACCGTACTGGCGAGCACCGCCCGCCGGCGGTTGACGGGGACGCTGTCTGACGTTGCGCTGACCGACATGGGAACCTCGCCTTCGGTTGTCTCGAGCCGTCCGGCGTACCCCCCTCTCGCCTGGCGGCGCGTCCTGGCCGCGTTGCCAGGCGGCCCAACTCTTCGACGCCGGCTGGCCCCTGTCAACTTGAAACGACCAGTCAGAGTGGGTCGCCAGCGGTTCTCAGCTCGGCCGGCAGCTCGGCGGAGTGCACGACGGTGAGCGCCGACACCGCCCGGGTCAGCACGACGTAGAGACGCCGCAACCCGGTCCGCTCGTCCGGCTCGTCGGCGGCGATCGTCGCCGGCTCCACGACGACCACGCGGTCGAACTCCAGGCCCTTGGCCACGGTGGCCGGGACCACGTCGACCTGGTGCTCGACGTCCCCGTGGTCCGCCCCCAGCACGCCATGGCCGATGCCGGCCGTGGTCAGTGACGCCGAGACCGCCGCGACCAGCGACGCCGGTGCGATCACCCCAACCGAGCCCGGATCCTCAGCCACCGAGGCGACCACCGCCGCCACCGCCGCGACCACGTCGGCCGCCGACGGAACCCGCACCAGCTCGAGCCGTCCCGGGTTCTCGCGCACCGAGACCGGCGCGCCCAGCCCCGGCGCCATCGAGGGGAGCAGCCGAGCCGCGTAGTCGATGACCGACGCCGGAACCCGGAAGCCGCGGTCCAGGATCTCGATGTGGCCGTCCGGCTTGCCCAGGTGCGCGAGCGACGACGCCCACGAGTCGGTCGCCCATGGGGTCGTCCCCTGCGCAATGTCGCCGAGCACCGTCGCCGAGCCGGTCGAGCAGCGCCGTCCGACCGCCCGCAGCTGCATCGGTGAGAGGTCCTGCGCCTCGTCGAGCACGACGTGGCCGAGGCTCGGGGTCCGTTCCAGCAGGTCGGTCAGCTCGTCGAGGAGGACCAGGTCGGCCGCGGACCACTTCGCGGAACCCTTCGACCGCGGCGGCGCCGGCCAGACCAGCAGCTCCTGCTCCTCCGGTGACAGGACGTCGGCGGCGTGCTCCGCCAGGGTCTCGGCCGACGAGAACAGCTCGAACAGCACCTGCCGCGGGTCGAGCCTCGGCCAGACCTGCGCCGCGTACGCCCGCACCGCCGCCGACCGCGCGACCGAGTCCTGCACCCGGTCGTCCGGTGAGTCGCCGCTGCCCTCCATCGCCAGGAGCACGTGGTGCGCCAGCCGCTGGGGCAGCACCTGCCGGGCCGCCTCGTAGCGGATCGCCCGCTCGCGCAGCTCCTCCAGCACCTCGGTGACGGTGTACGCCGGCACGCGCCACTTGCGGGCGCCGCGCGGCACCACGAGCGCCTCGGTCACCGGCCGGACCTTCGCCCAGACGGCTCGTTCCAGGACGGCGGCGAGCCGGGCGTCGCCCTTGAGGACCGCCGCCGCCGTGGAGTCCCGGCCGCGGACGGCACCGCCGGCGCCGACCAGCTCCTCGGCCGTCGTATGCGCGACCTCGACCTCGCCGAGAGCGGGCAGCACCGCGCCGATGTGGTCGAGGAACGCCCGGTTCGGACCCACCACGAGGACCCCGGACCGCAGCAGCCGGTCGCGGAACGCGTAGAGGAGCCACGCCGCCCGGTGCAGCCCGACCGCGGTCTTGCCGGTACCCGGCGCTCCCTGAACGCATACCGTCGTCCCGGCGTCGGCGCGGACGATCTCGTCCTGCTCGGGCTGGATCGTCGCGACGATGTCGCGCATCGGGCCGACGCGCGGGCGCTCGATCTCCTCGACGAGGATCTGGCTCCGCCCGACGTCCCCCGCCTCGGGCGCGACGAGGTGCTCGTCCTCGTAGGCGGTGAGCCGGCCGTGGTCCACCCCGAACCGGCGCCGGAGCCGCACGCCCATCGGCTGTCCGCGGGAGGCCCGGTAGAACGCGCCGGACAGCTCCGCGCGCCAGTCGATGACGACCGGGTCGCCGAGCTCGTCGTTGACGTGCCGCCGGCCGATGTACCAACGCTCGGGGGGCTCTGCCCCCCGAGTACCCCCGGAGAACCCGCGGGTCAGGTCCCCCTGCATGTCCAGCCTTCCGAAGAACAGCGCCGTCGTCGGGTCGTCGACGAGCCCGGCCGCGCGCCGGGCCAGGGTCATGGCGAGGAACTCGTCGGAGACCCGGTCACCGCCGGACGCGCGCGCCGAGAGGGTCTTCTCGCGCATCCGGGCCAGCTCGCGACGGGCGTTCTCGAGGTATGCCTGCTCGCCGGCCAGCTCGTCGGTCTCGACCGTCTCTTCAGGCATGCGAAAGGGGCCTTCCACAGGTGGCGCTCCTTCAGGGGAAACGCGCCAATGTACCTGTGGAAGGCCCCTACGGGGCAACCGGTTTCGCGAACCAGGGAAAGGCGAAACCGGTTTCCTTACCCTCAGCCGGGACGGGCGGCGAGGGTGATCGTGAGGTCCTGCTTCTGCGAGCCGCGGATGATGGTGACGGTCACCGTGTCACCGACCTTGTGCTCGTGGATGTTGGCCACCAGCGCCTCCGAGGAGTCGATCGGCTTGCCGTCGACGGCGATGACCGCGTCCTGCGCCTGCAGCCCGGCCTGAGCGGCGGGTGTGCCGGCGGACACCGACTGGACGAGCGCCGCCTGGCGCTTGCTGCTGCCGTCGGTGACCGTCGTGTCGCTCGCCGAGACACCGATGTACGCGTGCTGCGCGGTCCCGGTCGCGATGAGCTGGTCGGCGATGGACTTGGCCTCGTTCACCGGGATGGCGAACCCGATGCCGATGTTGCCGCTCTGGCCGCCGGCCGACGAGCCGAGGGAGGCGATCGAGCTGTTGATGCCGATGAGCTTGCCGTCGGCGGTCACGAGCGCGCCGCCGGAGTTGCCGGGGTTGATCGCGGCCGAGGTCTGGATCGCGTTGGTGACGACCGCGTCCGAGGTGCCCTGCTGCTGGGTGCCCGGCAGCTGGCCCTGCTGGCCCTGGTCGCCTTCGGCGGCCTGCGTCGTGACCGGGCGGTTCAGCGCGCTGACGATGCCGGTGGTGACCGTGCCGGAGAGGCCGAGCGGGTTGCCGATGGCCATGACCGGCTGGCCGACGACGACCTGCGACGAGTCGCCGATGGACATCGGCACGAGGTCGCTCGGCGGGTTGTTGAGCAGCAGCACCGCGAGGTCGGTCGACGGGTCGGTGCCGACGATCTTGGCGTCGTACGTGCGGCCGTCGTTCAGCGTGACGCTGATCGTCGCGTCGGCGCCGGCGCCCGTCGCCACGTGGTTGTTGGTGAGGATGTGGCCCTTGCCGTCGATGACGACACCAGAGCCCTGGCCGCCGGTCTGGCCGCTCGTGACGGCGATCGAGACGACGCTCGGGGCCACGGCCTTGGCGGTCGCGGTCCAGTCGGGGGCCGACGCATTGCCCTGGATGACCTGCGGCGAGGTCGAGCCGTTGCTCTGGGTCGTCGCGGCGGGGCTCGCGGCGGGGGCCGGCGTCGCATACCTGGTCGCGGCGTACGTGCCGCCGCTGGCGAGGGCCGCGGCGAGGATCGCGACCGCGGTCATCTGGCCGAGGCCCCGGTTCGGCTTCGCCTTGGGAGCGGGCGTCGGGGTCGCCGGCGGGTAGCCGGGGTAGCCGCCGTTACCACCGTTGCCACCCGTCGCCGGGGTGCCGTACCAGTCGGTGCGCTGCTGGTCCGCGTCCGGGCTGCCGAAGCCGTAGCTCGGGAAGGCGCGGGGCGTCGGCGTCGCCTCACCGGCCGGGGCGCTCGGCGCGGCCGGGCCGGCCTGCTCCTGGGGTGACTGGGTGGGGATGCCGGTGGTCGGCGCGGCGCTCTCGTGGCGCTCGTCGGCTCCGCCGAACCACTGGTGGGCGGGCGGCTGCTCGTGGGCGTCCGCGTTCGGGCTGGTCCTCGTGGGGTCCGGGTGGATGTCCTGCTGGGTCATGTCTGGCTGCTCCTCTGGGTGACTTTCCCCTAATCAACCTCCTCGTCGTCAAGGCTCGCTGTCGCGTCACTGTGAGCATGCTGTGGGAGTTCGAGGACGAAGGTCGCACCGCCGCCCGCCGTCGGGCGGACACCCACGGTGCCGTGGTGGGCACTGACGATCGCGGCGACGATGGCCAGTCCGAGGCCGGTCCCGCCGGTGGCGCCGTTGTGGCGCCGGCTGCGGGCGGGGTCCTCGCGGTAGAACCGCTCGAAGACCCGTCGGGCCCGCGCCGGGTCGATGCCGTCGCCGTGGTCGCGCACCTCGAGGGCCGCGCACCCGTCGGTCCGGTTCCCGACGGCGATCTCCACGGGCGTCCCTGCCGGCGTGTGGTGCAGAGCGTTCGAGACGAGGTTGGTGACGACCTGCCGGAGCCGTTGCTCGTCACCGAGCACGTGGACCGGGCCGAGCGGTCCGTCGAGCCCGACCAGGCGGATGTGCCGGTCGGGGGCCAGTACCCGCGCGTCCTGGGTCGCGTCGCCGCCGAGAACGGCCAGGTCGACGTCGTCGATGACGAGGGGCCGCTCGCCCTCGAGCCGGGCCAGCACGAGGAGGTCCTCGACCAGCCCGGACATCCGGGACGCCTCGCTCTCGATGCGGCCGAAGGCGCCGGCCACGTCGTCCGGCTTGCTCACGGCCCCCTGGCGGTACAGCTCGGCGTAGCCGCGAACGGTGGCCAGCGGCGTCCGGAGCTCGTGCGACGCGTCGGCGACGAACTGGCGCATGTGCTCCTCGCTGGCCTCCCGGACGGCGAACGACTGCTCGATCTGCGCCAGCATCGCGTTGAGCGAACGGGAGAGCGAGGCCACCTCGTCGCGGGTCGTGAGCTCGGGGACGCGTTGCGTGAGGTCGCCCGCGGCGATGGCGGCGGCCGTGTCCTCGATTCGGGTCAGCGGGCGGAAGGCGCGGCGGACCGCATACCAGCCGATCCCGAGCGCGGCGGCGAGCACCACGACGCCGATGAGGAGCGCGTACCCGAGGAAGCTGCCGAGCGTCGCCTCCATCTGGCGCAGGGGAACCGCCACGACGTAGACGGCGTCCCGGTCGGCGTTGACGCCGGCGATCGCTCGCCAGCGCAGGTCGGCGTTGTCGGACCGCTGCGAGTCGATGGTGAACGGCTGCGAGCTGGTGACCCGCGGGTCGGTGCGGGTGAGGTCGGGGATGGCCGGCTCGGCGCCGGGCTCGGTGGCGGCCTCGGCGATCTTGAGGACGCCGGTCCCGTCCAGCCGGTAGAGGCGGACGGTGAAGTTCGGCTGGATCGTCTGGGCGCCGCCGGTGCCGTACGCGACGGCGGCGGCGATCTCGCCGTAGGTCCGCAGCTCCTCGTCGGTGCGGTCCAGCAGGTAGGTGCGCATCATGGCGGTGACGATGAGGCTGCTGGCCGCCAGGGCGGCGGCGAGCAGCACTGCGACGACGGTGAGCAGGCGGACCCGCAGGGGTATGCCTCGCAGCCCGCCGCGCCAACGGCCGGCGCTGACCGGGCGCGTCGGTCGTGCTCACCCCGCGGGCGTGCCCGGGGGCAGCCGCAGCACGTACCCGACGCCGCGCTTGGTGTGGATCAGCGCCGGCTCGACGGTGTCGATCTTGCGGCGCAGGTAGGAGATGTAGGACTCGACGATGCCGGACTCGCCGCGGAAGTCGTAGTCCCAGACGTGGTCGAGGATCTGGGCCTTGGACAGCACCCGGTTCGGGTTGAGCATGAGGTAGCGCAGCAGCTTGAACTCGGTGGGCGAGACCTCGATGACCCGGCCGCCGCGGCGGACCTCGTGGGAGTCGTCGTCGAGCTCGAGGTCGTGGAACGTGAGGGTCGCCGTGCTCGCCTCGTCGCCGCGGGTGCGGCGCAGGACGGCGCGGATACGGGCCACGACCTCCTCGAGGCTGAACGGCTTGGTGACGTAGTCGTCACCGCCGACGGTGAGCCCCTTGATCTTGTCGTCGACCGAGTCGCGGGCCGTGACGAAGACGATGGGCAGCTGGCGCCCGGACTCGCGCAGGCGCCGGGTGACCTCGAAGCCGTCCATGTCGGGCAGCATCACGTCGAGGACGACGAGGTCGGGGTTGCGCTCCGAGGCGCTGATGATCGCCGATCGGCCGTCGTTGGCGACGGACACCTCGAACCCGGCGAACCGCAGTGAGGTCGCGAGCAGCTCGCGGATGTTGGGCTCGTCCTCGACGACGAGCAGCGAGGCTTCGGCGATAGCGGTGTCGGTCACGCTGGAGAGTGTGCTGAGGATTCCTGGGAGTTTACTGGGAGTCGCCCGAACGCGACGGCGGCTTTCCCGCTTCCAACCCGAGGTTTTGCCGAGTTTCGGGTCAGCACCCTGGCCCGAAACTCGGTACTACTCCCGGTTGGAAGCGGGAAAGGCCGGGGTCAGAGGACGGGCAGGTCGTCCGCGTCGACGATCCGGTACGCGTAGCCCTGCTCCGCGAGGAAGCGCTGGCGGTGAGCGGCGAAGTCGGCGTCGACCGTGTCGCGGGCGACCACCGTGTAGAAGTGCGCCGTCCGGCCGTCGCCCTTCGGGCGGAGCACCCGGCCGAGGCGCTGGGCCTCCTCCTGGCGCGAGCCGAACGTCCCGGACACCTGGATCGCCACGGACGCCTCCGGCAGGTCGATCGAGAAGTTGGCCACCTTGCTGACGACCAGCAGCTGGATCTCGCCGACCCGGAACGCCTGGTACAGCTTCTGCCGCACCGGAACCGTCGTCTCGCCGGTGATGATCGGCGCGTCGAGGCGTTCGGCGAGCGACTCGAGCTGGTCGAGGTACTGGCCGATCACCAGCGTCGGCTCGCCGCGGTGCCGCTCCACGAGCTGGGACACGACGCGGTTCTTCGCGTCGGTGCACGACGCGAGCCGGTACCGCTCGTCGGGCTCCGACATCGCATACGCCATCCGCTCGCCGTCGGGCAGGGAGACCCGGACCTCGACGCAGTCGGCCGGCGCGATGTAGCCCTGCGCCTCGATGTCCTTCCACGGCGCGTCGTACCGCTTGGGCCCGATCAGGGAGAACACGTCGCCCTCCCGCCCGTCCTCGCGGACCAGCGTGGCGGTGAGGCCGAGCCGCCGGCGGGCCTGGAGGTCGGCGGTCATCCGGAAGATCGGCGCCGGCAGCAGGTGGACCTCGTCATAGATGACGAGCCCCCAGTCGCGGGCGTCGAGCAGGTCGAGGTGGGTGTAGACGCCCTTCCGCTTCGTCGTCAGCACCTGGTACGTCGCGATCGTGACCGGCCGGATCTCCTTGCGCTGTCCCGAGTACTCGCCGATCTCACCCTCGGTCAGCGACGTGCGCCGCAGCAGCTCGTCCTTCCACTGGCGCGCGGACACGGTGTTGGTGACGAGGATGAGCGTCGTCGCGGAGGCGGCCGCCATCGCGCCGGCGCCTACGAGGGTCTTGCCGGCGCCGCAGGGGAGGACGACGACGCCCGAGCCGCCGTCCCAGAACCCGTTGACCGCCTGCTGCTGGTACGGCCGCAGCGACCACTCCGAGGTGTCCAGGGCGATGGCGTGCGCCTCGCCGTCGACGTAGCCGGCGAGATCCTCGGCCGGCCACCCGACCTTGAGCAGCTCCTGCTTGAGATGCCCCCGCTCCGAGGGGTGCACGGCAACGGTGAGGTCGTCGATCCGCGATCCCAGCAGAGGCTGGATCCGCTTGTGTCGCAACACCTCCTCGAGGACCGGCCGGTCGGTCGTATGCAGCGTGAGGCCGTGGGAGGGATCCTTCTCGAGGCTCAGGCGGCCGTACCGGTCCATCGTCTCGGCGATGTCGATGAGCAGCGCCTGCGGCACCGCGTAGCGGCTGTGGGTGAGCAGCGCGTTGACGACCTGCTCGGCGTCGTGGCCGGCCGCGCGCGCGTTCCACAGCCCCAGCGGGGTGACGCGATAGGTATGCACGTGCTCGGGGGCGCGCTCGAGCTCGGCGAAGGGGGCGATAGCGCGACGCGCGTCCTCGGAACCGGGGTGGTCGACCTCGAGGAGGAGGGTCTTGTCGCTCTGGACGATGAGGGGTCCGTCGGTCATGGTCTTCAGGCCAACGGGCTCAGGCGGTGGTGTGTTCCGCGAGGGGGGTCACTGGTTGCTCAGCGCCCACACGTAGAACCAGATCAGCAGCGGCAGCCCGAGCACGAAGTTCACCGCGTAGACGATCCAGCCGGTCGTCGTCCGCTTCCGGCAGGCGGCCGGGTCGGTGGCGTTCTGCCGCCAGGCGACGACCGAGACGATGGCGCTCGGGATGCCGATGATGCCGGTCGCGATGAGCGAGATCACCGACACGATGAGCAGGACGAACGTGCTGACCGGGAACGGCGACGTCTGGGCGGGGACGTACCCCGGGTACCCCTGCGGCGCCGCGGCCTGGCCGTACGGCGGCGGGTAGGCCGGCGCATACCCGGGCTGGTGGCTCGGCTGCGGGTATGCGGAGGGGTAGGGCTGCCCCTGCGGCGGCGGGTAGCTCGGTGCCTGCGTGGGCGACGGGGGCGGGTATGCGGGTCCGGGGGCACGCGGGATCGGCGGGGTCGACGACGGCTGGGCCGGCCCGGGCTGCGACCACGGCGCGGCACCCGGCGGCGCGCCGAACGCGCCCTCTCCGGAGCCCTGCGGTGGCGACTCGCTCACCGCTCCAACCTACCGTCCTGTCAGGATGGACGTCGGCCGAAGAGGGCCCACGGCGAGGCTGGGGAGGCTGACCGATGAGAGGTCCACAGGTCGAGGCGGCGACGGGTCTGCCTCCCTTCGTGACGGTGTACGAGGTGGGACCGCGCGACGGGCTGCAGAACGAGAAGGGCCACGTCCCGACCGCCGTGAAGGCCGAGTTCGTCCGGCGGCTGGTGGCGGCGGGCCTGCCGATCGTCGAGACGACGTCGTTCGTGCCTGCGGCATGGGTGCCCCAGCTGGGCGACGCCGCGGAGCTCCTCAGCGACCTCGGACCGGACGCGCTCGGGCGCGACCGGCCGGTGCTGGTCCCCAACGAGAAGGGCCTGGACCGGGCGCTCGAGGCGGGCGTCCAGGCGATCGCCGTCTTCGGGAGCGCGACGGAGACGTTCGCGCGCAACAACCTCGGCCGGAGCGTGGACGAGTCGCTCGAGATGTTCCGGCCGGTCGTGGCGCGGGCCCGAGCGGCCGGCCTGTGGGTCCGCGGGTACGTGTCGATGTGCTTCGGCGACCCGTGGGAGGGCGACGTGCCCGTCGAGCAGGTCGTCGACGTCGCGGTCCGGATGAACGACCTGGGCCTGGACCAGCTGTGCCTCGGCGACACGATCGGCGTCGGGACGACCGGGCAGGTGCACCGGCTCATCGAGGCGCTGGGCGTCCGCGGGATCGGGGTCGAGCACCTGGGGGTGCACTTCCACGACACCTACGGCCAGGCACTGACCAACACCCTGGCGGCGCTCGCGGACGGCGTGACCGTCGTCGACTCGTCGGCCGGCGGCCTGGGCGGCTGCCCCTACGCCAAGAGCGCCACCGGCAACCTTGCGACCGAGGACCTCGTGTGGGCGCTGGACGGCGCCGGCGTGGAGACCGGTGTCGACCTCGCCGCCCTGGTCGAGACCAGCGTCTGGATGGCCGAACAGCTCGGCCGCCCCTCGCCGTCGCGAGTCGTCACGGCGCTCGCCGGCGGCTGACCGCCCGGCCCCCCGCCCCAACCGCCCGCCAACCCAGACCGGCCGGGCTCGCCTCGCGCCCCGATTTCTCCGCACGTGGTGACCTGTTGACGGGCGATATCCGAAATGTCGGTTGACAAGCCACCACGTGCGGAGAAGTGGGGCGGGGCGGCCATCAGCGCCGCAACGAGGCGTCAGCCGGGGAGCTCGGCGACGCCGGTGATCCGGTAGACCGAGAACCCGCGCTCGGCGGTGGAGTCCGCCACCCGGCCCCACGCCCGGCCGCCCTCGACGCGGGTCGGGTAGAAGAGGTAGCGATCGGTGCGCCCGGTCATGTCGGCGTACCCGATCCACACCCCGTGCCGCTCGGCCGCGGCGTCGCGCAGCGCGGCCATCGTCACCGCGGGTTCGGTCGGCACCAGGGTCGGCCGCGAGTCCTCGCCGTCGGCGTCCCGGGTCAGCTCCTCGGCCGCGCGCAGGCCGCGGACCAGGCTCGACGCATACCCCGCATCGACCGGCGTGCGTCCGGGGCGGTGGCGCCGCTCGGCGGGCGGCGGCCCGGCGGCGAGCCGCGACGGAGACGACGACCGAGCCGTCGGGACGCTCCTGCACCGGCGAGTACCCCGCGTCGCGCATCAGCTCGAGGAGCGTCTCGGGGTCGGCGGAGGAGACGAGCACCGTCGGGGCGATGCGCCGCAACCGCAGCGCTCCCAGCGAGCGCTCGACGATCAGCGCCTCCAGGACCGACTCGTCGTCGCTGCGGATGTATGCCGTCGCGCCCCCGACGCGGGTCTGGCCGTGGCGGCGGGCGACGTCGCGGACGAGGTACTCGAGGGGCTGGGGCAGCCCGGTCCGGCTGGCGCCGCGGAGGGCGTCGAGCAGCTCGTCGGCGGTCCACCCCGCGTCGAGGGCCTGCCGCACCGACGCGGGGGTGAACCGGTACACCGTGGCGCCACCGCGCGACTCGACGTCGGCGCTGAGGCGCATCAGCTGGGCGAGGTCGCCGTGCAGCGGGCCGGGCGCGATGGCGGTGAGGTCGGCCTGGACGAGGACGTGGTCGACGGGCTCGGGCAGCTGGCTGGCCATCGTCGCGGCGACCGCGTCGACGTCGTCGTTCCGGCCACGAGCGCGCGGCCGGCCGTCGACAGGGCGCCTCGACCCGTGACGCCCAGCCACTCGGCCTCGCGCAGCACGGCGGTGAGGGCGTCGCCGAGCCGGGCAGCGTTGCGCATGGGGCGCCGCCACCGAAGCCGCGCGAGCAGCGACTCGGTGGTGGCGACGTGTCCCGGCGGCAGTCCGGCCAGCTCCGCAAGGATGTCGGTGCGCATCGCGCGGATCGGCGGCCAGTGCAGGTCGGGACCGAGGGCGTTGGCAGGGCGACGAGGTTCCCGGGACCCTGGCCCCGACCAGATGTGCGGCCCGGGTCGACGTCAGCCAGGCGGCTGCGAGCCGGGTCCACCGGGAGCCGGCCGGTTCGAGGAGCCACTCGTCCGCGACCGGGGTGGGCGCCCAGACCGGCACGACCTCGCCGTCGTCCGCCACCAGGCCGGCGCCGTACATGACCTCGACCAGCCAGGCGGCTCGCGTGGTGTCGACATCCAGCGACTCGGCCAGGCGACGCAGGTCGCGGACCGCCAGGCCACCGGTCCGCAGGACCCGCGGCGGCGCGGGACCCCAGAGCTCGATGGCCTCCTCGACGAGGGCCAGCAGGTCGCTGACCTCGCCACCGGCGGCGGCGTCGACCCGTTCGGAGCCGATGTCCGTGGTGTCGGCGTCGGGCGGAGTGAGGGCGACGGACTCGTGGAGCCGTCCGTCGCGCAGCATCAAAGCCACCTCGCGGGGCAGCAGCACCCGCGTCTCGCCCTCGCCGCGGGCTCGCTCGGTCACCGTGGGCGTGATCACGTGGAGGAGCCGCTGGTCCAGCAGCCAGCGCACGCCGTCGGAACCCGGTGCGTCCCGGTTGACGACCCCGACCGGTGGCCCCCACGTCAGCCGGTCCAGCACGCCGCGGGCCGACTCGGGCGCCTCGGCGACCAGGGACCGGATCTCGCCCGGCGGCAGCGGCTTGGCCCCGAGCTCGAGCGACGACGGGCCGAGTCCCGCCGGGTGGGCGCCGAGGACCTCGGGGGCAGTGCGCACCGCATACAGCGCCTCGGGGGCGCGCCACGCCAGGGCGAGGTCCCAGAGCCGCTGGAGCTGGGACCGGACGTCCAGCCCGCCCATCAGGTCGTCCACCGAGCCCGAGCCCGAACCGTCCCCGGCCACGACGACCGCCTCGAGGACCTGGAGATGCCCGAGGTCCAGGCTCTCGACCGCCCGCTGAACGCTGGCGCGGGTGCCGGCGCGGGCGGCCAGCGAGGTGAGGTCGGAGGGCGCGGGGCGGGCGAGGTCGGGCCGCGACAGGACGAGGGCGGTGAGCTGCTCGTCGGTCCGACTGCGGATGTCGTCGGCCAGGCTGCGCGCGCCGGCGGCCGACGCGGCGGCCGACCCCACAGCCGACCCCACGGCAAACTCGGCGGCGTCGGTGTCGGTGGACGGGCCGGCGGACATGAGGGCAACGGTAATCGTCAGTTCGGGGGATGGCCCTACGCGCTTCGGCCCCGCACAATGGGCCGATCGGGGTGCAGGAACCAGCAGGAGGAACCGTGACCGTGACGCCCCGCCCACCCAGCCTGTGGGACCAGGCCACGTCGACCCGCGGCGGTCGCTGGGCGGTGGCGGTCGCCATCGTCGCGATCTGCCTGCTCGTCGCCACCGCGGCCGCGGCGCTCGCCAGCTCGGCCCGTCAGGACCGCGCGGCCCTCACCAACGCCGCCGCCGACGTCGACGGCCAGGCCAAGGCGAAGGACAAGGACAAGGACAAGGCGAACGGCAACAACGGGCAGGGCCAGGGCAACGGGCAGGCCAACGGTCAGGGGAACGGCGACCTCAACTCGATCCCGGGCCGCCTCGGCGGGACCCTTCACGGCGAGGTCACCCGGCCAGGCGCGGCGGGCGGCACCGAGACCCTTCTGGTCCAGACCGGGGAGGTCACCGCGTCCAGCGACACCTCCGTCACCGTCAAGAGCACCGACGGCTTCACGCGAGACGTATGCGGTCGCGGCCACGACGACGGTCCGCGGGCCGGCCAAGGCGGCGGGTCTCACGGCCGGGACCCGGGTCACGGTGGTCGCCACGAAGGACGGCAAGCAGGCGCTCCTCGTCGCGAGCAAGGGCGGCCCGTCATAGGTTGAGCCCGTGACCACCGAGGCCAGTGAGCGGTCCCGGCCCACCGGCGCTCAGTGGACCGTCCGCCGTGGCGCCGACGAGCTCGTCGTCGTGGAGTTCGGCGGTGGCATCCGCAGCTACACCCGGGGCGGCGTCGACGTCGTGGCCGGCTACGGCCCCGACGAGATGTCGGTGGCCGGTCGCGGCCAGCAGCTCATCCCCTGGCCGAACCGGCTGCGCGACGGCACGTACGCGTTCGGCGGCACCGAGCGCCAGCTCGCCCTCTCCGAACCGGCGAAGCACAACGCCAGCCACGGCCTGGTCCGCTGGACCACCTGGGACCTGCTCGACCAGACCTCCACGTCGATCACCGTCGGCCAGCGCCTGCACCCGCAGCCGGGCTGGGCCTGGGTCCTCGAGCTGACCACGATCTACGCCCTGGCCGACGACGGTCTCACCGTGACGACGACCGCCCTCAACGTCGGCGAGGGGGACTCGCCCTACGGGTACGGCGCCCACCCGTACCTCTCCATCGCCGACACCCCCGTCGCCGAGGTCACCCTCGAGATCCCGGCGGCCACCTACCTCGAGACCGACCCGGAGCGACAGCTGCCCGTCGCGACCCACCCGGTCGAGGGGTCGCCGTACGACTTCCGAACCAGCCGCCCGGTCGGCGACCTCGCGCTCGACACGGCCTTCACCGACCTCGCCCGCGGCGCCGACGGCCGGTGGGCGGTCACCCTGGCCGGCCTCGCCGCCGGCTCGGTGAGCCTCTGGGGCGACGAGGCATACGCCTGGACACAGGTCTTCACCGGGCGGGCTCACCCGCATACCGAGGGGACGACCGGCATCGCCGTCGAGCCGATGACCTGCCCTCCGGACGCCTTCAACTCCGGGACCGATCTGGTCGTCCTGCGGCCCGAGCAGTCGCATACCGGCTCGTGGGGGATCCGGCCGGCCTGAGCAGGGGCGAAACCAGGTGGCGCGCCCCGTTAGGCTGGTGAGTCGCGCAGGTCACGCGCATCGGTCTTGACGAAGGAGTAACCGTGCCCACCGGCAAGGTCAGGTTCTACAACTCGGAGAAGGGCTTCGGCTTCCTCACCGACGACGACGGGGGCGCCGACGTGTTCCTGCATGCCAGCGCGCTGCCCGAGGGCACGACCGCGCTGAAGACCGGCGCGCGGGTCGAGTTCGGCATCGTCGAGGGTCGTCGCGGCGCCCAGGCGCTCTCCGTGCGGGTCCTCGACCCGGCTCCGTCCATCGTCGCGGCCAAGCGCGCGGCCCAGCGCAAGCCGGCCGACGAGATGGTCGTCATCGTCGAGGACGTCATCAAGCTGCTCGACGACGCCTCCGAGGACCTGCGGCGCGGCCACTTCCCGGACCGTAAGAAGGCCTCGGCGATGGGTCGCGCGCTGCGCGGTCTCGCAGACCAGCTGGAGGCGTGAGGTGGTGGAGCTGAAGGTCGACGCGACGCTACGCGCGGCGGTCGACCTCGCCCGCTCCGCCCTCGACGGCGTGGCCGAACCGGGCAGCGTCGGCGACCACCTCGAGATGGTCATGGACGGCGACCGCGTCGCGACGCACTACTTCGCCTGCCTCACCCCGGCGTACCTCGGCTGGCGCTGGGCGGTCAGCGTCTCCCGGGCGGCGCGCCAGAAGGTCGCGACGGTCTGCGAGACCAACCTCGTGCCGGGCGCGGCGTCCGTGCTGTCGCCGCAGTGGCTCCCGTATGCGGACCGGATCGCCCCCGGCGACCTGAGCGCCGGCGACATCCTGCCGTTCCGGGCCGACGACCCGCTGCTGGTGCAGGGGTTCGAGGCGACCGGCGATGAGGACGTCGACCAGATGGCGTTCTTCGAGCTCGGCCTCGGTCGGCGGCGGGTGCTCTCCGAGGAGGGCCGGGAGGACGCGGCGCAGCGGTGGTACGACGGGTCGCACGGCCCGACCGCCGAGGTCGCGCTGCAGGCCCACGACCGGTGCTCGACGTGCGGGTACTTCGTGCCGATGGCCGGCGCGCTGCGCGCGGTGTTCGGGGTATGCGCGAACGGCTGGTCCCCCTCGGACGGCCAGGTCGTCAGCCTCGACCACGGCTGCGGGGCGCACAGCGAGACCGACGTCCCGCCGGACGACGCGGCGGCGCACGGCCGCCCGATCGTCGACGAGTTCGCGGTCGACATCGTCACCTGACGGACCTCGGACCCCCACCCCGCCGAGAGGCCAACTTCGGTCGCTAAGAACGCCGAATAAGGACCGAAGTTGGCCTCTCGGCGAGGGGAAGCGGCGTGGATCAGTCGCTGGTGGCCTTCGCCTCGGCCGCGTTGCCGCGTCCCCGGCGCACGTACGCGTACCCGGCCAGGCCGAGGAGGAGCCCGGCGACGCAGCACCACGGCCACCATGATCGCGGACCCTCGTGGAGCGTCGGCACGACGAGCGTCACGACCAGCGCCACCGCCCAGACGCCGATCCCGATCGCGACGATCCGCGTCATCGGGACCGCGACCGGCCGCAGCTCCTCGGCCAGCGGGAGGTTCGGGCGCGCTCACGCCGCCAGCCTAGACATCCCGCGTTTCGACACCGCCCGGAAACATCTCGCCACTACCGTCGGCGCCATGGCGACAACCTCCACGGCACCCTCCCGTCCCGGTGGCCCTCAGGACACCGGCGCCCTCGACCGCTTCTTCTCGATCTCGAAGCGCGGCTCCACCGTCACCCGCGAGCTGCGCGGTGGGCTCGTCACCTTCTTCACGATGGCGTACATCGTCGTGCTGAACCCCCTGATCATCGGCACCCAGGCCGACAGCACCGGCGCGTACCTCGGCGGGGGTGACATCAACCAGGCGAAGTTGATGGTGGCCGCCGCCACCGCCCTCGTGGCCGGGGTCATGACCGTCCTCATGGGCGTCGTCGCGAACTACCCGCTGGCCCTCGCGACCGGGCTGGGGCTCAACGCATTCGTGGCGTTCGGCATCGCCAAGCTCCCCGGCATGACCTGGGCCGACGCGATGGGCCTGGTCGTCATGGAGGGCATCATCATCACGATCCTCGTGCTCACCGGGTTCCGCACGGCGGTGCTCCGCGCGGTGCCCACCCAGCTCAAGACGGCCATCTCCGTGGGCATCGGCCTGTTCATCACCTTCATCGGCCTGGTCGACGCCGGCTTCGTGCGGAAGCCCACCGGACCGGTACCGGTCGAGCTCGGCGTCGGCGGGTTCCTCGTCGGCTGGCCGATGCTCGTCTTCGTCGTGGGCCTCTTGGCGATCATCGCCATGCTGATCCTGCGGGTGAAGGGCGCCATCCTCATCGGTATCGTCGGCGCCACGATCCTCGCGATCGTCATCGAGGCGATCTTCAAGGTCGGCAGCCAGACCGACGCCACGGGCAAGGTCGTCAACCCGTCCGGCTGGGGCCTCAACGTCCCGACCTGGCCCAGCACCGTGGTCGACGTCCCCGACTTCGGCCTGCTCGGCCAGTTCAGCCTTCTGGGTTCGTTCAGCAAGATCGGGATCGTCGCCGCGGCGCTGCTGGTCTTCACCCTGCTGCTCGCCGACTTCTTCGACACGATGGGAACGATGGTCGCCATCGGCGCCGAGGCCGGCCTGCTCGACAAGGACGGCAACCCGCCGAACTCCCAGCGCATCCTGCTCGTCGACTCGGTCGCCGCCATGGCGGGCGGCGCCGCGAGCGTCAGCAGCAACACGTCCTACATCGAGTCGGCCTCCGGCGTGGGCGAGGGCGCCCGCACCGGTCTGGCCAGCGTCGCCACCGGCGTGCTCTTCCTGCTCTCGACGCTCCTCGCGCCGCTGGTGGCGATCGTGCCGTACGAGGCCGCGACGCCGGCGCTCGTCATCGTCGGGTTCCTCATGATGCAGCAGGTCAAGGGCATCTCCTGGGACGACCTCGAGATCGCGATCCCGGCGTTCCTCACCATCGTGCTCATGCCGTTCACGTACTCGATCACGGCCGGCATCGGCGCGGGCTTCGTCACCTACGTCTTCATCAAGATCATCCGGCGCAAGACGCGCGTGATCCACCCGCTGATGTGGCTGGTGGCCGGTCTCTTCGTCGTCTACTTCGCGCTCGACCCCATCAAGGTGCTGCTGCACATCGACTGAGTCCTAGGGTGGCGGCGTGACCTCGACGGACATCCAGCTGGGCCCACACCAGCGCCTCACCGTGGTGGAGTCGAGCCCGGAGCGGCTGGTCGTCGAGTCCGCGTGGGACGCCGACGCCGACGAGCCGCTCCGGCACTACCACCCGGCGCAGCGCGAGGACTTCGAGGTGCTCGAGGGACGGCTGCGGGTCGTCCGCGACGGCCGGACCGAGGTGGTCGAGGCGGGCGGCGGGTTCTCGGTGGCGCCCGGGGAGACGCACGGCATGACGGCCGACGGCGTCGCCACGCGGGCGCGCTGGACGATCACCCCGGGCCTCGGGACCGAGGCGATGTTCCGTGGCCTCGCCGCGGCGAGCGCCGGCGGTCGTCTGGCCCAGCTGCGGGTCCTGGCTCGGCACCGGGCCGAGATGCGGTTGGCTTCGCCGCCGGACGCCGTCCAGCGGGTGCTGCTCGCCGTCGTGCGGCTGCTGCCAGGCGGCTGACCGCCCACCACCCCCCGGTTCGTGCTCCGAACCGTCGCGAACTCCGGCTCCATCCACCACGAACGAGGCCAAGACTGCGTACTCAGAAATAGTTAGCCGAGGTAATGAGTTATGCTAACTATCGATGGTGACCACGACTCAGACCCCTCAGCAGCTGACCCGCATGGCGACGGACCTTCGTCTCGCGTGTATGCGGATCAGCCGGCGGGTGCGCTACGAGTCGAGCCACGACGTGGCCCCGCACCAGTTCTCGGTCCTGTGTCGTCTCGAGGAGGCGCCCCGCACTCCCGGTGAGCTGGCGGAGATCGAGCGCGTCGCCAAGCCGAGCATGACCCGCACCGTGGGCGCCCTGGTCGAACGCGGCCTCGTGCTGCGCCAGGACGACCCGCTGGACCGGCGTTCGGTGATCCTCTCGCTGACCGAGGACGGCCGACGGTCGCTCGCCGCCATCCGCCGCAAGCGGGACGCCTGGATGGCCAGCCGCGTCGCGAAGCTCACCCCGGAGGATCAGGACGTGCTCGCGCGCGCCACCGCGATCCTCACCAAGGTGGCCGGCGAGTGAGCCCCACCTTCGCCTCGCTGTCCGTCCGAAACTACCGCATCTACGCCTCCGGCTCCCTGGTCTCCAACGTCGGCACCTGGATGGGCCGGGTCGGCCAGGACTGGCTGGTCCTCACCCAGCTGACCGACCACTCGTCGAGCGCGCTCGGCATCGTCACCGGGCTGCAGTTCCTTCCCTTCCTGCTGCTGGCGCCGGTCACGGGGATGATCGCGGACCGGTTCAGCAAGCGACGCATCCTCCTGACGACGCAGTCCCTGCTCGGGATCTCGGCGCTGGTTCTCGCAGCCCTCACCCTGACCGGGCACGTGGAGCTGTGGCACGTCTACCTCATCGCGTTCCTCCAGGGCGTGGCCACGGCGGTCGACAACCCGGCCCGCCAGTCGTTCGTGTCGGAGATGGTCCCCAAGGACCGGCTGACCAACGCCGTGGCGCTCAACAGCGCCTCGTTCAACGCCGGCCGCCTCATCGGCCCCGCCGTCGCCGGCCTGGTCATCGCGGCCCTGGGCACCGGGTGGGCGCTCCTCGTGAACGGGCTCTCGTTCGCGTTCGTGCTCGCGTCGCTGCTGGCCATGCGAGTTCGCGACCTCACCCCCGCCCCCCGCGCCCGGGGCAAGGGACAGATCCGGGAGGGCCTGGCGTACGTCCGGAGCCGACCGGACGTCATGCTCGTCATGGCCCTGGTCTTCGTCCTCGGCACGTTCGGGATGAACTTCCAGATCACGACGGCCCTGATGGCCACCAAGGAGTTCCACGAAGGCCCGACCGGATACGGGATGCTCGGCTCGATCATGGCCATCGGCTCCCTCGCGGGCGCGCTCCTGGCCGCCCGGCGCAAGACGCCGCGGCTCCGCATCCTCCTGCTCGCCCTCGCGGGTTTCACGGTGTCGACGGCGATCGGGGCGCTGGCCCCGACCTACGAGATCTTCGCCCTCGCCCTCATCCCCATCGGCCTGTCGTCCCTCACGGCGCTCACCACGGCCAACGCGATGGTCCAGCTCTCCGTCGACCCCCAGATGCGCGGCCGGGTCATGGCCCTCTACATGGCGGTCTTCATGGGCGGTACGCCGGTCGGAGCGCCGATCATCGGCTGGATCGGCGACGTCCTCGGGGCCCGCTGGACGATCGGGATCGGCACCGTCGCGGTGGGTCTGTCCCTGGCCGCCGTCGCCGTCTACCTGCGACGGCGCGAGAATGTGCGAGTGCACTACGAGTCCCACGGCCGGCCCCGGTTCAGCATCACCACCGACCGGGTCGACGAGCCTGCCCCCGAAGCCGTCCGGTGAACGTCCGGTTCCGGCAGCGGCTGACCATCGCCGCGCTGGTGCTGCTGGTCGCCCTCGCGGTCATCGCGGCGCTCGTGCGCCGCTAGGGCCTCAGCCCAGTCGCTCCACGACGTACTCGACGCACGACGTCAGCGCCGACACGTCGTCGGGCTCGACCGCGGGGAACATCGCGACGCGCAGCTGGTTGCGGCCCAGCTTGCGGTAGGGCTCGACGTCGACGATCCCGTTGGCCCGCAACGCCTTCGCGACCGCTGCGGCGTCGACCGTCTCGTCGAAGTCGATGGTGCCCACCACGAGACTGCGGGCGGACGGGTCGGCGACGAACGGGGTCGTGTATGCGGTGCGCTCGGCCCAGGAGTACAGCCGGCTGCTACTGTCCGTGGTCCGCTTCACCGCCCAGTCGAGGCCGCCCTGCTCGTTGATCCACCGGACCTGCCCCGCCAGGAGCGCGAGAGTTCCGACCGCGGGCGTGTTGTACGTCTGGTTCAACCGGCTGTTGGTGATGGCCGTCGGCAGGCTGAAGAAGTCGGGGACCCACCGGCCTGACGCCTCGATCTCGTCGACACGGGCCAGGGCCGCAGGGGAGAAGGCGGCCAGCCACAGCCCGCCGTCGGCCGCGAAGCACTTCTGCGGACCGAAGTAGTAGACGTCGACCTCGGTGACGTCGACCGGGAGGCCGCCGGCGCCGGAGGTGGCGTCGACCAGGACCAGGGCGCCCTCGTCGGCGCCCTCGACCCGACGGACCGGCGCCATGACGCCGGTCGAGGTCTCGTTGTGCGGCCACGCATACACGTCGATCCCGGCCTCGGCGGTCGGGGAGGCGAGGGTTCCCGGCTCGGCCTTGACGATCGTCGAGTCGCCGAGGAACGGGGCGTTCTGGGTGACCGAGCCGAACTTCGCGGAGAACTCGCCGAAGCTGAGGTGCTGAGCGCGCTCCCGGACCAGTCCGAACGCCGCGATGTCCCAGAAGGCCGTGGAGCCGCCGTTGCCGAGGACGACCTCGTAGCCGTCGGGCAGCGAGAACAGCTGGGCCAGGCCGTCGCGGACGTCGCCGACCAGGGCGCGGACGGGCGCCTGGCGGTGGGAGGTCCCGAGGACGGTACGGCTGAGCGACGCGAGGTAGTCGACCTGCTCCGGTCGCACCTTGCTGGGACCGGAACCGAACCGTCCGTCCTGGGGCTTCAGCCCGGCGGGGATGGTCAGGGGTCGGTCGTGGACGCGCGGATCGGTCACGTCCTCATGGTCCCAAAGGCTCCGTGACAGGCCGGTCACGGGTCCGCTGGATGGACTCGTGACCTCGCGCCACCTCGCCTCACCTCCGGTCGCCGCTACGGGAACACCAGCAGTGGTGCGCACGTTCGTAAGTGTGTAATCATGTAATGAGACTTACGAAAGGGGCTCACATGAACACCACACCACAAGACGCGTCCGGGCCTCAGGACGGCCCCGACCACGGTCACCACGAGCACGAGCACCACGGCGGGCACCACGGCGAGCGCGGCGGGCGGGAGTCGCGCGAGGAGCGCGGCGAGCGTCGTGGCGGCCGTCGGGGCGGCCGCCGGGGTCCGGGTGGACCCTTCGGCCCGGGCTTCGGTCCCGGTCCCTTCGGACCGGGCGGCCCGTTCGCCCAGGGCTTCGGTCCCGGCTTCGGTCCCGGCTTCGGCCCCGGCTTCGGTCGCGGTCGCGGTCGGCGCGGCGGCCCGTTCGGCCGTCCGGGCGGCTGGCAGCAGGCCGACCTCCCGTCGGCGGACGACGCGGCGGACTGGTTCGCCGGGCGGCTGCCCTCCGGCTGGTTCGTCGGCACGCCGACCGTCAGTGTCGACCGCGAGGAGATCATCGTCGTCGGAGAGCTGCCCCCGGTGGACGGCTCGACTGACGCCGAGACCTCCGCGGCGGCCGCCGAGGGCCGGATCTCCCGCTGGCGCGAGGAGACCCGCGACGAGCGGATCGCCATCGCCCAGGAGGCGGAGTCGCGCTACGGCCGCAAGGTCGCGTGGGGCGCCACCATCGGCGAGCACTCCGACCTGTTCACCCACCAGGCGGTGCCGGTCATGACCCGGCTACGCCAGCCGCAGCGCATGGTCCTCGACACTCTCGTCGACGCCGGCGTCGCACGGTCCCGGTCCGAGGCGCTCGCGTGGGCGGTGACCCTGGTCGGCCAGCACGCCGACGAGTGGCTCAGCGAGCTGCGCAACGCCATGGCCGAGGTCGACAAGCTGCGGTCCGAGGGTCCGCAGGTCTGACCAGCACCGACCGGTGGAGGTATGTCCGAGCGCTAGAGCGCTCGGATATACCTCCACTCCCGCGTTGGCGGCCTGCGACACTCTGCGGGTGGCCGACAGGCAGCTCGAGCCGGACGGCGCGTACGACGAAGACCGGTTCGTCGGTGACGACCTGGTCGGCGCCGACGCCGGCGGCGCCCGTTTCCTCGAGTGCCTCCTGGACGGGGCCGACCTCACCGAGGCGCACCTCAAGGACACCCGCTGGACCGACTGCCGCCTCGAGCGTGTCCGCGGAGTCGGGACCGAGCTGGTCGGAGCCACGCTGCAGGACTGTGTGCTCATCGAGCCGCGCCTGGGCGCCGTCGCCGCATACGGGTCGAGCTGGAGGCGGGTGACCGTCCGCGGCGGGAAGGTCGACTACCTGAACCTGCGCGGCGCAGTCCTGCGGGAGGTGCGGTTCGAGGACTGCGTCCTGCTCGAACCGGACTTCGCCGAGGCGACCATGACCGACGTGACCTTCGATGGATGCGTCCTCACGGCCGCCCAGTGGAGCAAGGCCACCCTGAGCGCGGTGGACCTCTCCCGCGCCCGGCTCGCAGCGCCACAGGGGCTGACCAGCCTCGGTGGCGCCACCATCAGCCGCGTCCAGCTCATCGAGCTGGGCGACGCCTTCGCCGACCAGCTCGGGATCCGGGTCGCCGACTGAGGATCAGTCGGAACCCCCGGCGGGAGCGTCCTTCGGGCCCTCCTCGGCGGGACGCTTCCTGCGGATCGCGACCTTGGAGGCCGTCTTCTTCCCGGCCGACGACACGCGCTCCCGCGGCGACGGGAACTCCTCGGGCGTACGCCGTCGGTCCAGGTCGGCGTGGGCGACAAGGTCGGCGAGCGGCACCCCGACGTCGGGATGCTCGAGAGACCGGTACGTCGCCGCTGTAGACCACCCAGACCGGCTGCTCGCCGTGCAGCACGAGTAGCACGCTGCCGTCGCGGACGGACCGGGCCTTGGTCAGCGCCAACCGTTTCTGCCGCGTCGCCTCCATGGTGGCCTTGGCGTACTCAGAGGCGGGCCCGCGGACCTCTCGGACGATGGCAGCGATGTGAGGCGAGTACTTGACGCCCCGCCTCGCGCTCATGATGACGACCTTGGACACGCCCACAGGAACCTCCCGTACCGGCTAGATGCCAGCCTAGCCTGGTTGGGGCATACCCCGAAGGGAGCGCGCATGACGACCGTGCACCGCGTGGACTACTCCGGCGAGGGACTGACCGAGGAGGAGCTGGCGCCGACGCCGTGGCAGCAAGCCCGCCGCTGGGTCGACGAGGCCGACGCCCGCGCCGCGGTCGGCGACGACGTGCCCGAGCCCCGGGCCCTCGCGGTGGCGACCGTCGACGCCTCCGGCGCGCCCAACGTCCGGACCGTCCTCATGCGGTTCTTCGACGAGCGCGGCCCCGGGTTCGTGACCAGCCGCGACTCGACCAAGGGCGTCGAGCTGGCGGGCGAGCCCCGCGTGGCGGCGGCCCTCGTGTGGCCCGCGATGTTCCGGGCGGTCCGGTTCCGTGGAGTCGTCGAGGAGGTCGCGGGCGAGGAGGTCGAGGCCTACTGGGCGTCGCGGCCGTGGGGCTCGCGGATCAGCGCCTGGGCCTCGCGGCAGTCGCAGCCGGCCACCGGTCGGGAGCAGCTCGAGGCCGACTTCGACCGGTATGCGGCCCAGTTCCCCGACCACGGGTCGCCGGACGACGTGCCGGTCCCCGAGTTCTGGGGCGGCTACCGCGTGCGGTGCCGCGAGGTCGAGTTCTGGGCCGGGCGCCGGAACCGGCTGCACGACCGGCTGGTCTTCACGGCCGTGGGTGCGGGCGGTGGGGCCGCGGCGCAGGACGTCGAGGCATACCCCAGGCTCGACGACCCGGCGGCCTGGACGGTCCTGCGCCGCCAGCCGTGACCACACCGCAGGATCATTCGTGTGGATCTGCGCCCGAGTTCGGGGCGGTCCAGAGCACGAATCCGGGCCAGGGCGCGGACAACCCGTGGGCGCCGGCATCGAGCCGGCTGCACGCTGGACGGGGCGCACGTACCCACGGGCTGCAGCGACTGCTTGGGATTGCGATCGCGCGTCCGGAGCTGACCGAAAGGTGGTCAGCGGAACGGCTGCGCTACCGCGCAGTCACCTCACGTGTCCGATAGGAATGCACTATCTGACCACCTCCTTTCTCGTGTCCTTGGACCGTAAGCCGAGAAGGGCCGCCGCGCAACGGTTTACCCGCACCTCGGGACGCGTCGAGCGACGTCGTCCGGCGTCCTTAGAGTGACGACGTGGTCGAGCCCGTCCGGAGCCTGCGCAGCATCGCGCTCCCGGCCTACGGACCCACCGCGCTCGGCTCGGTCGGGACCGGCGCCGTGCTGCCGGTCATCGTCCTTACGGCGCGGTCGCTCGGCGCCGAGGTCAGCGTCGCCGCGTTCCTGCTCTCGCTGATCTGGGTCGGCCAGCTGGCGGCCGACCTGCCGGCCGGCGCGGTGGCCGCGCGGATCGGCGAGCGCCGCGCCCTCGTCCTGGCCTGCGGGATCGAGGCGGTCGGCATGGTCGGCTGCGCCACGGCGCGGGACCTCGTCGTCCTCGGTGTCTCGCTCGCCCTGCTCGGGGTCGCGTCGAGCGTGTTCGGGCTGGCCCGTCAGGCGTACCTGACCGAGGCCGTCCCCATCCACCTGCGGGCCCGTGCCCTCTCGACGCTCGGCGGCGTCAACCGGATCGGCATCTTCCTCGGCCCGTTCGTCGGCGCCCTCGTCGTGGCGCACTGGGGACTCACGGCCGCCTACGTCGTCGGGTTCGTGTCCTCGACGGCGGCGCTGCTGTGTGTCCTCCTGGTCCGGGACGTGACGTCCGAGTCCGAACGCTCCGAACGACGCCGGAGTATGCCGCGCCGCTCGGTCGCCGGGGTGCTCGCCGAGCACCGGCGCACACTGCTCACCCTGGGGGTCGGCGTGCTCTTCATCGCCTCGGCGCGCGCGTGCCGGATCGCGCTGATCCCGCTGTTCGCGGAGGCGATCGGGCTGGGCGCCGCCCAGACCAGCCTCGTCGTCGGCATCGCGGGAGCCGTCGACATGCTGCTGTTCTACCCGGCCGGCGGGGTCATGGACCGGTACGGCCGGATGTGGGTCGCGGTCCCGAGCATGGTCGTCCTCGGCGTCGGCATGCTGCTGCTCCCGCTGGCCTCCTCGTTCGGGACCCTCACCGCCGTCGCGGTCGTCCTCGGGGTGGGCAACGGGATCGGTGCCGGCCTCGTGATGACGCTCGGTGCCGACGCCTCGCCGGACGACTCCCGGATGCAGTTCCTCGGCGGGTGGCGGCTGATGGCCGACCTGGGTAACGCGTCGGGTCCGGCCGCGGTCAGTGCCATCACCGTCGCCTTCCCGCTCGCGGCGGCGGCCGCCGTGATGGGGGCGGCGGCGTTCGTCGGGGCCGGGTGGCTGCGGGTCTGGCTGCCCCGGTTCGACCCGATCTCCCGGCGCTCGGCGGCGCGGGAGGGCTCGCCGAGCTGAGGTGCGAGGATGGCCGGTGTGACCGATCTCATCGACACGACGGAGATGTACCTCAAGACCATCTTCGAGCTCGAGGAGGAGGGCATCACACCGCTGCGGGCCCGCATCGCCGAGCGCCTCGGCCACTCGGGGCCCACCGTGTCGCAGACCGTCGCCCGCATGGAGCGGGACGGCCTCATCCACCTCGCCGACGACCGGCAGCTGCAGTTCACCGACCGCGGCCGCGTGCTGGCCACCCGGGTCATGCGCAAGCACCGGCTGGCCGAGCGGCTGCTCGTCGACGTCATCGGGCTGGAGTGGGAGTTCGTCCACGACGAGGCCTGCCGCTGGGAGCACGTCATGAGCGAGCGGGTCGAACGCAAGATCCTCGGCCTGCTCGCCGACCACCACAACTCCCCGTACGGCAACCCGATCCCAGGCCTGGACGAGCTGGGCGAGGAGCCCGGGGAGGACTTCCGGGCCGGGGTGTCCACCCTGCTCGAGCTGGCCGGCGAGGAGCCACGCCTGGTCTGGGTGCGGCGCATCGGCGAGCCGGTCCAGGTCGACCACGAGGCGCTGTCACTGCTCACGATCGCCGGACTGCTGCCCGGCGAGCGGGTCTCGGTCCGCCGCCGCGACAACCGGATCATCGCCGTCCGCGAGGGCGTCGACGAGGCATCGGGCGTCTCCCTGCCCGACGGGGTCGCCACGCACGTCTTCGCCGCCGCGGTGTGACCTCGGTCCCATCCGCGGCGGCCCTCTCGGCCCGGTCCCTGCTCAGGACGTCCACTCCATGAGAACGCCCCAGACGTTTCTTGGCAGTTCCGTGACCTCGACGTGACATTTCAATCACCGCTGTTGTAGGGTCTGGGCACTCGGTCTCCCTTGGACCGAGGTCCTGGTGGGGATCGCCTAGTCCTGCCACCGCACCGGGAATCAGCACTCACCACACATGGCAGGAGCGGGGGAACCAACCTTTACGGGCGTCGCGAGACGTCCTTGGGGTGAAGTTCCCTTTCGTATGCCGGGCGCCGTCCAGGTCGAGCCCTCGACCGCGACGAGTCCACATACGACAGGGCACCGGGTGACACACGAAGTACCTCCCACCCGAACCCGACAGCTCACCTCGTAGGCGTCCGAGAGGTCAACCGTGGCTCGTTCACACCTGGGTCGCCACCGCGCGCCCGACTACAGCCCGCTGAACGAAATCGCCGACATCGCCGCCCGTTCGGCGCAGCCCGCTGTGAAGGCCTCTGCGGTGGCCGTGGCGTCGGGTGGACTGGTCGCGACGTTCGCACTTCCTGCTTCAGCCGCCACCGCCGGCGAGGACGCCAACGTCGCCGCTGCGGCCGGCTCGACGGTCCAGACGCTTCCGCAGATCGCCGGCCAGACCGTTGCGGTCGCGGCCCCGGCCATCGACAACGCGGTGGCCCCCACGTTCGGTGTCGTCGGCTTCACCGCGCAGCCCGCTGCGGCCGCCGCCCCGAAGCCGCTGACCATCACCAAGGTCGCCCAGCCGGCTCCCGCCGCCGCCCCGGCCGCCGCCCCGGCCGCCACCACCACGCGCGCCTCGCGCACGACCACCCGCACCACGGCCCCTGCGGTCAACGCCGCCCCGGCGCCGACCGGCGGGATCATCGGCATCGCGGCGAGCCTGTCCGGCATCTACTACCGCTACGGCGGCACGACGACGTCCGGCTTCGACTGCTCGGGCTTCACCAGCTACGTCTACCGCCAGGTCGGCAAGTCCATCCCGCGTACGGCCGAGGCGCAGCGCGCCGCGTCGTCGAAGGTGTCCAACCCGGTCCCGGGTGACCTCATCTTCTTCGGCTACCCGGCCTACCACGTGGGCATCTACGCCGGCGGCAACATGATGTACGACTCCCCGCGCACCGGTAAGACCACCGGGCTCCACGTCATCTGGACCCAGAGCAACGTCAGCTACGGCCGGTTCTGAGCGACCGCCTGACGGTCACTCGAGCGATCGCGACATCGGCCCCCCGCCCTCCGGGCGGGGGGCCGATGCGCTGCCCGGGCCGGCTGACGACCGCGGTGGCAGGATGGAGCCGATGACCAGCGGACCGCACGAGCCGGCCGTCGTCCTCGATGTCTGGGCCGACGTGGTGTGCCCCTGGTGCTACATCGCGAAGCACCGGCTGCGCCGCGCCATCGACGGGTGGGAGCGGCCCCACGAGGTACTGCTGCGGCACCGCGCATACCAGCTCGACCCCGGCATGGCCAAGGGCCGGCCCGTACCCGTGAGCACCTACCTCGGCGAGAAGTACGGCGGCGGCGACCAGGCCGGGGCCGCCATGTCGAGCCGGGCCGCCCGGATCGGAGAGCAGGAAGGCCTGCGCTTCGACATGGCGCACGCCCTCAAGGTCAACAGCTACGACGCGCACCGCCTCATCGCCCTGGCCCGCGAGATGGGCGGGCCCGCCCTCGAGGACGCCGCGCTGGAGCGGATGTTCTCCGCTCACTTCGCGGAGGGCCTGGCCATCGACGACCACGACATCCTGCTCCGCTGCGCCGCCGAGGCGGGCATGGACGAGCGGCGGGTGGGGTCGGTGCTCGCCGACGACACGTACGGCGACTCCGTGCGCGACGACGAGCAGGAGGCCCGCGCGCTCGGCGTCACCGGAGTCCCGTTCGTCGTCGGGAACGGCCGGGTCGCCGTGTCCGGCGCCCAGCCGGTCGAGGTGTTCCTCGAGCTGCTCCGGGTCGCCGCCCAGCCCCCGGAAGCGGCGGCGCTCCGCTAGGGCTGTTGCAGGACGCTGAGGATGTTGCCGGCCGGGTCGGTGAACCACGCGATGAGCGGTCCGCCCTGGCGCATGATGCCCTTCTCGTCGGTCGCGAAGTCCGTCACCCTCGTACTTCTGGAACTCGACCCCCTTCGCGGCGAGCGCGTCGACGGCGGCCTCGACGTCGTCGACCGGGAAGTTGAGGATGGTGTATGTCGCGGGGACGAAGTCGGGCTTCGGGTAGACGAATGTGTCGCGGCCCCCGGCGAGGTGCAGCGTGAGCATCCCGTCGGCCTCCGTGACGTCGATGCCGAGGACGTCGCCATAGAACGCCTTGGCGGCGGCCACGTCGGACACGGCGAAGCCGCTGAAGGCCTGGGTCTCGCGGAACATCAGGGTCACCTTCTTGTCTGTGGTTCACGGTCCAGCCAGTCGTCGACGATCGCGGCGACCAGCTCCGGCTTCTCCAGCATGGGGGCATGGCCGAGGTCCGGCACGATGTCGACCGTCCAGTGGGGGTTCTCGGCGGCCAGCGCCCGCGCCGCGGCGACCGGGACCAGCCGGTCGCGTTCTCCGTGCACGAGCAGCACGGGGACCGCCAGCCCGCGCAACAGCGCGGCATACCTCCGGCCCCGGTTGAGGACGCGCAGGATCGAACGGGCGGCGGCGAGGAACGCGACCTGCGCCTCGGGTGCGTGCTGACGCCGGTATGCGAGGAGCTCGACTCCCGCGTCGAGTACCGCGGGGTCGGCGCGGGTCGGGTCGGCGAAGCAGAGGTTCGTCGTGTCCATGACGCGCTGCCGGTCGGTGCGCTCGCCGATCTTGCGGACGAACGCCTCGCCGACTCGCGGGATCCCGTAGACGAAGAACGTGGCCGCCACCTGGCGGTCGGTGTCGCGCCGGCGCGTGGGGACGGACGGGTCGAGCAGGACCAGCCGCTCGACGAGCGCGGGGTGGGCCGCCGCGAGGAAGATCGAGACCATCCCGCCCATCGAGTTCCCGACGAGGACGGCCGGCTCGCCGGACGACCTCCCGCAGGAACGCGCCGAGCAGCGCCACGTTGGCCGTCACGGTGCTCTCCCGCTCCCCTCCGCTGGTCAGCCCGAACCCGGCCAGATCGACCGCATACACGCGGCCGTGCCGTCGCAACTGCGGGCCCAGCAGCACCCAGTTGAGGTGCGACCCGCCGAGGCCGTGCACGAGGACCAGCGGGGTATGCGGCTCGTCGCCGCCCGCCGTCCCGTCCGGGCCCTCGAACTCGACATAGTGCATCGCGGGAAGGTCCGGCCCGAGGTCGGCGAGGTGGCCGACGCCACCCCACCGGGCGGCGAGCGACAGCGGGGGAAGGGCGTCGTCGCCGGTCCGCTCGTCCGTCGTGTCGAAGGTGGTCATCGACGCATGTTAGGCGCGCCTGCCGGGTGCGCGGGGCCGGTACTCCTAGGGTCGGTGGCGTCAGGTCGTAGCAGGTGCAAGGCACGTCGAGAAGAGGGGTGCCGCCATGGCGGGCACGTTCGAGCTCTTCAAGGACAAGGCCGGCAAGTTCCGGTTCCGGTTGAAGGCCAGCAACGGCCAGGTCATCGCCACCGGCGAGGCCTATGAGACCAAGGCCAGCGCGGCCAAGGGAATCGAGTCGGTCCGCAAGAACGCCATCGGCGCCGTACGTCGACGACCAGACCTGACCGGCGCCGCTCGAGGTCCCTCGAGGTCCTTCGCTGTCCCTCGCGGTCAGCGAACCGCGAGGGACAGCAGTCGTTCCGTCGAGACACAGAGACGAGACACAGCGGGCGCAAACCAAACGGTCGGAGTCCCAGCGCCGCTGAACCTCTGGCGGTGTCACCAGGGTCGCTCGCCGCGGCATGACGTCGGCGAGCAGCGTCTGCAGGTCACCCGGGCTGAGGCCGTCCACGGCCTCGCGGGAGCCGTCGGGCAGCGCGGACCACACGCGCGAGCTCGCGCTATCTCGGGGCGGGGAGCCGGACATGCCGGCACCCTGGTGACGCCGGCGTTCTCCGCCGGCGTCACCAGGTCGATGCGGTCATCGCGACCGCGTCACCGCATGATGGACAGGGCGATGCCGGTCGTGAGCAGGATGGCCGGGACGAGACCCCAGAGGAAGGCCTTGACGTAGCGGCTGCTGTCGAGGCCGCGCATCCGCGCCTCGCTGCGGTGCACGAACATCGGGATCAGCCCGAACAGCCCGAACAGGAACGTCGTCCAGAACGTCCAGGCGGCGCTCGGCTGGGTGTACGGCTGGGCGGACGAGGGGGTGTAGGGCGTGGTGTCGGTGATGTTGGTCATGAGGATCGACTCCCTTTCGGTCAGAAGCGCCGAGGGTCCGCCCCTCGGAGTTCGCTCCTTTCCAGGTTGTCCGAACGCCGCCCACGGCGGCATCCATCGGTCGGCGTAGCCGCCGGGGGACTGCGCGTCCACCGATCGGCGGACACGGGCAGCCCCCCGCCAGGGGCCGGATCGGCGGACTTCGCGCCCAGCCCTACTCCGACAGGCTGGTCCCAGGAGAACTCCACAGGAGCCGGACCCCGGCCAGAGTTCGACGACAAGGAGCGAATCCCATGCGCATGGTCACCACTGTCACCGGCACCGTCCTCGCCGCCGCCTGCCTGTTCGGCCTGACCGGACTGTCGTCCGTCGCCAACGCGGCCGAGCCGACCTCCACGAACGTCGTCACCTCGACCGCGGCCGGCGCCGACACGAACGTCCAGGCCTCGCGCCACTTCACCGTGAAGAACTCCAGCAGTGACACCTTCGTCGTGAACAAGGTCTTCTTCGTCACCGGCGGACACACCAGTACCTCGCTGCCGGAGGACTCGTACCCGGCCAAGGGCACGGTGCTCGCACCGGGCCAGAGCCTCCCCTTCGAGGTGCAGGCCTGGTCGGACCACGCCGTCAACGTCATCCTGACCGACGCCTCCGGCCGCATGGTCGTCGTCTACCTGTACGTCTCCGGTGGCTACACGTACCCGACCGCGCAGAACAGCCCGGGCACGGGCGCGGCGTTCCAGCTCACCCCGCAGCCGTCGATCGGCCTGCTGACGATCTCCGACCCGCAGAGCTGAGCGACCCGCCTCGAGCGTCTGCGCTCCAGGGCCTTCTCACGATCGGTGGGGAGGCCCTCATCGCGAACCGCACCAGGTAGAAAGTCGGTATCGATCCGGCCGAAGCGGTGACATAGCCCCATCCCCGGTTCTAGGGTCCGCAGGACGGAGGATTCGCCCCGGCCAGCGAGCGAGGCAGCGACATGACGGCACGGCCCACCGCGTCCCGCTCGAACCCGGCCCGTTCGCGGGTGGCCCTCCTGGCCGGTGCGACGGCTCTGGCCCTCGCGGCCGGGGCCTGCACCACCGCCGCGCCGACCGACACGGCGACGTCCGGCTCGACGGCCGGCTCCACGGCAGCCGCCAGAGCCTTCGCCTACGTCCCCTGCCCGAACCCCAACGTCAAGGGCGTCCCCGCGTTCGACTTCCCGGCGAACATGCGATGCGGGTACCTCACCGTCCCCGAGGACCGCAGCAAGGCCGGTGGGCGGATGATCCGCATCTTCGTGATGCGCGTGCCCGCCGTCTCCGCGACCCCTCAGCCGGATCCCATCGTCACGCTGTCCGGCGGCCCGGGTGGTGGTGGGTCGTTCGAGTTCTCGTCGCGCATCAAGTCGGGGATGAACGCCGACCGCGAGTTGATCCTCGTCGACCAGCGCGGTACCCATCTCGCCGACCCGCTCCTGGGGTGCGCCGACTACGACGAGACACTGAACCGGGACTTCAGCATCGGCTACATGTCGCCCGCCGCGGCGACCGCTGACGTCGCGGCGACCAAGGCCTGCGGCGACCGGTTCAGGGCGGCCGGTATCGACCTGTCCGCCTACAACACCAAGGAGAACGCCGCCGACCTCGCTGATCTGCGCGTGGCCCTCGGGATCCCGTCATGGAACGTGTACGGCGTCTCGTACGGCTCGAAGTTCGCCCTCGTCAGCCTGCGCGACCATCCGCAGGGGATTCGCTCGCTGATCATCGACTCGGTGTGGCCGCCGAACCTCAACATCGCCAAGGAGTGGTGGTCGGCGCCGGCGGAGTCGTACAGGGCCATCTTCGCCGCCTGCCGGGCCCAGCCCGCCTGCGCGGCCGCGTTCCCGACCGTCGAGGCCGACTTCTTCGCCACGGTGAAGCGACTCGCCGCTGCTCCCGTCACCGTGGAGACCAAGGACGCATCCGGAGCCCCGGTGACCATCGTCATCGACGCCTTCTCCTTCGCCTTCACGCTCATCGACATCACCGAGCACGCCGACCCGGCCATCATCCCGAAGATGGTCGCCGACATGGCTCGTGGCAACAGCGACCTGGTCGTCAAGGCCATGCTGGCCGAGCCGACCCCGCCCCAGATCCTCGGGTTGGGCGGCCTCGGGCTGGGGTTCGGGGTCATCTGCGGCGAGGCGGCCAACCTCACCACCGAGCAGGAGTACCTGACGAAGTCGAAGGCCGTCCTCCCGGAGTTCCCGGACAGCGTCTTCGCCCTGCAGCCCAAGCAGGGGCGGCTGTTTCAGCAGTGCCCCGTCTGGGACGTCAAGGACGCCGACGCCTCGATGATGGCCCCGGTCGTGAGCGACGTCCCGGTGCTCATCCTCGAGGGAACCTTCGACGCGGCGACCGCACCGTCGTGGCTCGACCTCGTCACCCCGGGCCTCAAGGCCAACCAGCTCGTGTCGATGCCGTTCACCGGTCACGCCGTCTACGGCAAGTCGGCGTGTGCGGCGCAGATCGCCGGGGGCTTCCTCCTCAACCCGACGCAGCCCGTCGACAAGACGTGCACCGAAAAAGCCACCCGTCCCTTCGTCACCAGCTGAGGCGCCACCGCGGTATGCGGGGTGTCGTCCGGCGGTGACGCATGCAGCTCAGCCCGGCGCGAGCCGGTGCACCGCGTCCGCCGAGAACGACGAGACCCAGGTCGCGTCGGCGGTGACCGTGACCGAGAGGTTGGCCCGGTCGTAGAGCTGCGGCGCGGTTCCAAGGACCCGCATCGACACCACGGCGGCGCCGACCGGGTCGATGACGACGAGGGTCGGACCCTGCTGGGTGACCGCGGAGCCGGCCGTCCGGTCCGGCGACGAGTCCGTCCGGTGCGATCGGCGTGCTCACCCGTGCGGTGACCGCCCAGGTCGCCGGGTCGAGGCGAACCACGACGTTGTCCGTGGTGCACGCCACCCAGACGGCGTCGGCAGTCGCAACGATCCCCTGCGGGCCGCCGCAGACGCGCGGTGACGTGGTGACGGCGAGGGTCGCCGGGTCGACCCGGAGCACGGTCCCGTTCGCGTAGTGGGACACCCACACAGCGCCCGCCCCGGTCGTGACCAGTCGCGCCCCGACGCCGATGTCGGCGGTGCCGGCGACCGCTGACGTCACCGGGTCGACGCGGACCAGCCGGCCCGCGTCCTGGGCCACCACCCACACGGAGCCGAGCCCCACGGCAACGCCCTCGGCGCCCTTGCCCACCGGGACGCGCTGACGACCTCGCCGGTGCCGGCGGTGATGCGGACCAGCTCACCGGTGCCGAAGGCCGTCGCCCAGACCGACCCGTCGGACGCGGCGACCCGGAGCGGGACCTCGATCCCCTTGACCTCGAGGTCGACCCTCCCACCGCGGATGCGCGAGACGCTGGAGCCGCCGGCCTGAGCCACCCAGACGCTTCCGTCCGAGTCCGCGGCGAGCCCGACGGGGCCCTTCCCGACAGTGATGACCGTGCCCGCATCGACGGAGGCGGACAGCGAGGCGGTGGTCGTCGGCGTGGTCGCGGTGCCGGGGTCCGCCCCACCACCGGAACCGCCGGCGGCACCGCAACCGGCGCATGCCACGCATACCAGCACCGCCAGAGCCAGCCGCCGCAAGACGGGACGCTAGCAGCCATCGCGCAGTGGTGTCGAAATTTCTCGACACCATATTTAGTCGAGTACGAATCCCCTTGCGGCCCGGGCCAGGCGCTCGAAGCCGCTCGGGTCGACGCGGTAGACGTTGGGCTCCCCGGCCGAGACGGCCAGCGTGACGAAGCCGGCGGCGCGCAACAGTGCGAGATGGTGGAGCAGGGTCGTCCGCGGCCGGTCGAGGGCGGTACACAGCTCGGGCAGGGTCCGTGGTCCGGCGCACAGCTCGTGGAGGAGGAGGACCCGGGTCTCGTCGCCGACCGCGTTGCCCTGCTCCCGCAGCGAGCGACCGGCATCGGCCATGCCGCCGTCGCCCAGCGGGGGATGGACGATGACGGTGAGGTCGAGGTGGTCGACCGAGATGAGGATCGGCTCCACGAGCGCCGAGCCGACCAGGACGACACGGCCGAGAACCTCCGGCCCGTAACGAATCCCGGGCGTGACTTCGGCGAGCAGCGCCTCCGGGCCGACATCTCGGAGTCGGGCCCGCGCGTGTCGTCCGGCCGCCGGGACGGTGTCGACCGGGAGCTCCGGCCACCGGTCGACCAGCCGCTGAAGCACTGCCTTGAGCTGTCGGTCGGAGGTCCGCCGGACCCAGCCGGTCACGTCGAGCAGCATCCCGGGAGTGGCGAGGGCCCGGCCGAGCTCCCGTCCCGCGCCGCCGTCGCCGGCCAGGGCGGCTCGCAGCCGGTCGGGGCCGAGCCGGTCCCGCAGCTGCCGACGCATACCCCCCGCGATGGCGAACCGTAGCTCGTTCGCGGGGGTGTCGTCGACGAGGGACGCCAGGTCGCCGCGGCCGCCTCGGCCACCATTCCCCGCGAGCAGGCCGATGAGGTTGATCCACCCGAACCGGCCGAACCGCGCCGCCTCGCGCGCCGACTCGGCGCCGGCGCGGTCGCGAACCGTGGCCCACACCGCGGGACCGTGCACGAGGACGTCGCGCCAGTCGGTGTCCGCGACGGCGACGGCGGAGACCAACAGGTCGAACCCGTCCCCGCCGCCGATACCGACTCTGGGCCGGGACGTCACGTGCGGGTCAGCTCGGCGACGCAGAGCAGCAGTGGCACGGCGGCAGACAGGAGGAGGCGAGAGCGCACCATGGTCGAACCTTGCGCCGAGGTCAGACCGCGGGTTCGGGCTCGTCCGGGGGCTGGACGAACAACGACCGCCCCTCGTGCGGCTCCGAGGGTGACGTAGCAGCTGCGCAGGTCGTCGATCTGCCCGACGGGACGGCCGGTCATCATGTCGATCAGGGCGCTCCCGGGACGCAGGTGCCGCGACATCACGGTTCCCGCGACCGGGGACGCGGAGAAGTTGAGGACCGTGATCTGGTCGCCCTGGTCGAGCTGGTGGACCATGACGAGCATCGACCGGTTGGACACCGCCGGCACGTCGAGCTGGGTGCCCGTGGCGATCCCGTACTTCGCTCGCACGCTGAGGATGTCGCGCAGTCCGCTGATGAACGACCCGTCGTCCTCGAGCTGGTCGGGCAGCGACGCCGTAGAGGGACGTGCCCTTCGGCATCTTGGACGCCGACTGCCGAGCCTCGGGCTGGTAGTCCATCAGGTCGTAGGCGGACCGGTGGATCCAGCGGGTGTCGCCGTCGCGGATGAGGTCGGCCACCTGCTTGCGCTCGAGCGTGAGCCCGCCGATGAGGTCCCAGCCCGAGAGCGCGAAAACGCCCGGGCTGCCAGGCGTTGTACATCGCCAGGAGGAGGTGGGCACGCTTGACCGCTTCGACGTCGTCGTCGGACAGCTTGCCGAGGTCGCGGAACCCCAGCGCCGCCGCGATGAGCGACGCGGTGGTCGACGAGATCCCGTTCGTCGTGAAGATCGCGTTGTAGGGACCGCGTTCGCCGGTCAGCCGCTCGACCAGCTCGCCGCGGATCAGCGTCGCCAGGTCGCCACCGGAGATCGGCCGCCGCCGGAACGTGAACGTGTCACCGGCGTGCAGGGTCGCGAAGTGGACCAGCTCGTAGGTCATCTCGTCGTGGTTCTGCAGCGCGTGCACGAGGGAGGCCGTGTCGACGCCGGCGTCGCGGGCGAGGTTCATCGTCAGGCGGAGGAACTCGGTGTCCTCGGTCGCCAGCGCGTGCTGGTACGCCGGCCGGTTGATGAAGTCGTAGGAGAGGTCGGCGCCGCGCTCCTGGGTGTTCTTGATGTCGTCGATGGTGAGGTTCAGCTCCTGGAAGGTGAACCCACCGACCTTGCGCACCATGCTCGCGATGAGCTGGTTCGCCGCCTCCGACAACGGGTGGCCCTCCGACCACGCCGGACCGCCCTCGGTGCTCTTCTCGACCCCGAGAAACCCGTTCGCGTCGAGCCGCAGCGCTCCGCTGCCGAGGTCGCCGATGGAGTGCAGCGCGTCCCCGATGACGAGACGCATTCCGGCGAACGTCGGGTCGAGCCAGTTCAGCGAGGGCTGGCCCTCCTTGAAGTAGTGCAGGTAGACCCACCGGTGCTGCCGGCCGTCGGGGCCGAGCACGGGGGCGGTGGCCGACCAGTTGGTGTCCTTGAGCCCCGGCTCGTAGAAGATGACGCGCTGCAGCTGGCCGATGATGTAGCCGCCCTTGGCCAGCCGGTCCTCGGTCTCGTGGTCGAGGTTCACCGAGTCGCGGCCGCGCGGGACCTTCGGCAGGAGGTGCCAGTCGGACTCGGGGATCTCGACCATGTGGTAGATCCCGGGGTAGTCCTTGTAGCCCATCTCGGCCAGGCGGAAGTCCGCGCCCTTGCCGGTGTGGCCCGGGACGATGTCGTCGATGATCGTGCCGCCGTGGGCCGCGGCGACCTCGCACATCGCGCGGAACTCGTCCTCGGTGCCGAACGCCTCGTCGAACTGCGTGCTGATCCGGTCGAAGTGGCCGTCCACGCTCGGGGTCGCGTCCCACCCGCTGATGCCGCCGGCGCGCTTCACCGGACCGGTGTGGATGGCGGTGATCCCGATCGACTCGAAGGCGTCCCACAGGTTCTCGTCGCCCATCGTGCCGAGGAACGAGTGGCCGGGCTTGGTGATGAGGGAGATCGGGTACGCCGCGAACCACACCGGTGCCTTCTCGATGGCGGCGCGCGGGTCGGGGTCGGCGAACGGGTTCTGCCACATGCTGCCCTGGCCGGTGAACTGCTTGGCGAACGCCTTGGCGTCGCCCAGCATCGACTCCTCGACCAGCCACTGGACGTACTCGGGGTTGTCTCCGGAGGCGGGGCCGTTGCCGGGGCTCCGGCGCTGCCACGGCCACATCCGCAGCCGGGCCCGCGGCCGCAGCCGCGCCGGTCGGGCGGGGTAGAACTGCTCGTCGAAGTTGAGCTCCTCGGCCTGGACGTCGGTATGGCCGTCGACCTCCGTGCCGTTCAGCGCCGCGCCGTTGAGCGCCGCGCCGTGCAGCGCCGCGCCGTGCAGCGCCGGTTCACCGGCCGTGACGGGAAGGTCGTCGGTCTGGACGTCAACGTCCTCGATGTCGGCCACGGGAAGACTCTCCTCCTACGGGGGTTGGGGGCGACGGGGCGGGCACTGTTCTCGTGTCCAGCCATGCTGCCGCATCCTCCTCGCCCACGGGGCTCGGGGTCGCGCCGTTCACACAAACCGCATGGCCGGCTCAGGGACGGCTCATGGCGACGACCCGTGGAATCGACCGCACGACACCCGAGAACCGGGCGAGGTGGAACAGGTCGAGGAGGCCACGATGACGACGGCGACACGGGACCGACAGGTGACCGGCGCAGCGACTCCGGCGACCCGGCGGGCTGCGCCGGGTCCGGGCGGCGGCGGTCGCTGTCGCGCTCGTCGGCACCGTGGCCTGCTCGGCCGCTCCGGCGATCGGGCGGAGCGATCCTCGTTCGCGGCGGAGGTCCAGCCGGTGGGTACGGGACGTACGGCGGGTATGCCGCCTACGGCGGGTACGCGACGCCGGACTCGCAACCGGCGACTGCGACGCAGTCGGCCGGGGTGGTCCTCATCGACACCGTGCTGCCGTACCAGAACGCGCAGGCCGCGGGCACCGGGCATGGTGCTCACCGCGGCCGGACAGGTCCTCACGAACTACCACGTCGTGCAGGGCGCCGGGCACGATCTCGGTGACCGTCGCGACGACCGGCCAGAGCTACCCCGCGACGGTGGTCGGCAGCGACCCGTCGAACGACGTCGCCCTGCTCCAGCTGACGGGGGCGTCGGGCCTCACCACGATCAAGGCCGACGACGACGTCGCGAAGGTCGGCGACGCCGTGTCCGCGGTGGGCAACGCCGGCGGGACCGGCTCGCTGACCGCCGCCGCGGGGACGATCTCGTCGCTCAGCGTCGTCGGTGACGGCGGCATCGGAGGGGTCGTCCGGGTCCGAGACCCTGTCCTCGATGATCGAGACGACGGCCGACGTCGTCTCCGGCGACTCGGGCGGGCCGCTGTTCGACGCCGAGGGCGAGGTCGTCGGCATCGACACGGCCGCCTCGACCGGCGCCGAGATCGACGGCTACGCGATCCCGATCCAGCGGGCGCTCGCCGATCGTCGACCAGATCCGGTCCGGCACCGAGACCAGCACGGTCCGGATCGGTCCGGCCGCGTTCCTCGGCGTGGAGCTGGGCAGCGGACTCTCGGCGTACGGCTACGGCTCCGGGTATGCCCGCGACGCCGCGTCGGGTGCGGTCGTGGGCGACGTCGTCTCCGGCGGCGCCGCCGCGGCTGCGGGCCTCCAGGCCGGTGACGTCATCACCAGCCTGGACGGCCGGAGCATCACGTCGGCGACGGACGTCAGCGCCGCGTTGACCGGGGCCAACCCGGGCGACCAGGTCGCGATCGGCTGGAGCGACCAGTCCGGGGTCGCGCACACCACGACCGTCGCGCTGGGCGCGAGCCCGGTCGCGTAGGTCACATGAACGTGTCGGACCGGTAGGTCGCCAGCGCCCAGATGACCGCGATGTCGAGGGCGATGATGACGATCGACCAGCCCGGGTAGTGCGGCAGGAACATGAACTGCGAGATCGCCTGGACCACCGCGATGCCCATGCCGGCGCCGCGGGCCCAGGACGCGCCGTAGAACAGCCCGACGCCGACCGCGACGGCGATGATGCCGATGATGAGGTGGATCCAGCCCCAGGTCGTGACGTTGAACGCGAAGACGTTGTTCGGGGCCACGACGTAGAAATCTCCGCTGAACAGGGCGGTGAGCCCCTGCAGGGCCTGGAAGATCCCCACGGTGATCAGCAGCGCGACGGCGAAGTAGGTCAGCCCTTCGGCCCACGCGGACTTCACTGCGGCCGAACGCTCGGTCATGCTCGTCTCCTCTCGGAACAGCGGCGGTTGACGTCCCTGGCTCAGCGTGACGGGTTGGCGGAGCGCCGGTGGTCACCCGCCGGAGGTGAGATCGCGGTCAGTACGTGGCCCGGCCGCCGCTGATGTCGTACACCGCTCCGGACGAGAAGCTGCACTCGTCCGAGACCAGCCACGAGACCAGTGCGGCGAGCTCCTCCGGACGGCCCAGGCGGCGCATGGGGATGAGCGACACCAGCCGGTCCAGCACCTCGGGTGCGGTGTCGGCGTTCATCGGCGTCTCGAACACCGCCGGTGCCACCGAGTTCACGATGACGCCGGTGGTCGCCAGCTCCTTGGCCAGCGACTTGGTCAGCGCGATGACGGCCGCCTTCGATGCGGAGTAGGCGCTGAGGTTCGGGTTGCCGTCCTTGCCGGCGATCGAGGCGAGGTTGACGATCCTGCCCCAGCCGCGCTCGACCATGCCCGGCACGACGGCCCGGCAGAGGTGGAACGTGCCTTCGACGTTGACCTGGAAGGTCCGCCGCCAGTCGTCGTCTGACACCTCCCAGAGCGGGCGGTTCGGCCCGACGACGCCGGCGCTGTTGACGAGGACGTCGACGGGCCCGATCGGCGGCGACGGCGTCCTCGACCTGCCGGGTGTCGGACACGTCGACGACGTGGTCGGCGCCGTCGGCGCGGTCCAGCGTGACGACGCGCAGACCGTCGGCCTCGGAGCCGCTCGACGCAGGCGGCGCCGAGGCCGCTCATTCCTCCGGTCACGACAGCGGTACGCACGACAGGCCTCCTCGCCTCGGCGGTGTCTCGGTCAGGGGTCGAGCAGGGTGCGCAGGTCGGGCCGGGCGTAGGCGCCGGTCTGGCCGGCGCTGAGCCCACCGTCGACGGGGAGCACGACGCCGGTGACGAATGACGCCTCAGTGGAGGCGAGGAACGCCACGGCGGCGGCGACCTCCTCGGGGCGGCCGGTGCGACGCAACGCATACCCCTCGCTGGCGTTGTCGAGCCGGTCGCCGCCGATGAGGCCGGGCGCCACGGCGTTGACCCGGATGCCCTGCCCGCCGAGCTCGAGCGCGAGCACGCGGACGAGAGCGTTGACGCCGCCCTTCGCCGCCGCGTACGCGGAGATTCCGGGTGAGGCGATCGACGCCGTGATGGAGGAGATGCACACGATCGCGCCACCGGAGCCCATGAAGGGGATGGCCGCGCGGCAGGTGAAGAACGTGGAGTCGAGGGTCGCGCCGAGTCCGGCGCGCCAGTCCTCGTCGGAGGTCTGCGTCGCTCGCGCCCGGGGAGTGACCGCCGCGGCGGGGACGACGACGTCGAGCCGGCCGCTGAGCCGCTCGCTCGCCTCGGTCACGGCGGCGGTGGCCGCGGCCGGGTCGGCGCAGTCGGCGACGAGATGCGGGAACGCGGCGTCAGTGAGCGGGGCGTGGCTGATCCCCACCACGGCGTCGCCGTCGTCGAGGAACCGGCGCACGACGGCCCGGCCGATGCCGGACGAGGCGCCGACGACGACGACGGACCGGGGCGTACGCCCCGAGATGGTCGACATCGGTCAGCGGTCCAGGGTGAGCCGGTAGCTGATCCGGGCACCCGCGAAGTGCAGGTGCTCGAAGAGGATCGGGCGACGGTCGGGCGCGGCCCGCGAGGTGCGCTCCAGCCGGAGGACCGGGGCGCCGACGGCGATGGACAGCAGCCGGGCGACCCGTTCGTCGGCCGTCGAGGCCGAGAGGACGTAGTCCGCGCCGGCCAGCGCGATGCCGTACTTGCTCTCGAGGATGCTGTAGAACGGCTCGTCCTCGAGGTTCTCGGCGGCGATGCGGGAGCCCAGGTCGGCGGGAAAGTAGCTGTCGTCGAACGAGATCGGCGTTCCGTTGGCCAGGCGGACCCGCTCGATGTGGACGACGGTCTCGGCGGGCGCGAGCTGGAGCTGCCGGCTGACCTCGGCGTCGGCGGGGCCGGACTCGATGAGCTCCACGATGGCGCTGGCGTGCAACCCGAGCGCCTCCATGTCCTCGACGAACCCGGTCAGCCGATCGAGTCGTGGCTCGACCTTCGGCTCGCTGACGAAGCTGCCCCGGCCGGGCTGCCGGTCGATCAGGCCCATGGTCTCGAGGTCGCGCAGCGCTCGCCGGACGGTCGTCCGGCTGACGCCGAAGGCCGCCATCAGCTGCGGCTCGGTGGGCACCTGGTCGCCGGGGTGCAGCCGCCCGGAACGGATCTGGCTGAGCAGCTCGGTGCGGACGACGGAGTGCATGGGCACGTCGACCGGACGACCGAACATCGCGCCCTCCTCGTCGGACCGGCGGACCAACTTCGTGGCAACGGTACCGTCGGCAACCACAGGCGAACCGGAGCTCATCGCACGTCCGCCCTATCCAAGAGCCGGTCGAGATCGGCGAGGTCGACTGCGTCCAGCGACGGGCTCGCGATCCGGACCCGGGTCGAGGCGATCACGCCCCGCCGGCGGAGGACCTCCTTGTGGAAGACCACGTTGTAGAGGACCTCGCGGGTGAACAGCGAACCCATCGTCTCGAGCAGCTGCTGCGCCGCGTCGGCGCCGGCTCCGCGGTAGAGGTCGTAGGCCGCCACGAGGCGGTCGACGAAGGCGGGGGAGGGCATCGTGCCGACGGCGCCGCGCTCCAGCTCGTTGACAAGGTAGACCCCGCCGACGCCGCCGAAGACGCCGTCGATCCGGTCGCCCAGCGCGCTGACGATCTCGGAGATGCCGTGGGTCGGCGGGTTGCTCTCCTGCTTGACGTAGCGCACCCCGGGGACCTGCCGGACGACCTCGGTAACCGCGCCGACGCCGAGCGGGAACCCGACCCGGGCGTTCTGGAGGATCACCGGAACGGCGGCCGCGCGAGCGACCTCGGTCATGTGCTCGCGAGCGAAATCGGTTGTGGGAGCGAAGAAGTGCTGCACGTAGGGCACCATCGACATGACCAGGTCCGCTCCGATGGAGCGGGCGTGCTCGGCGAAGGCGACAGCCGCCGCAGTGCTCGCACCAGTGACCCCGACGATGGCCGGGACGCTGCCGTCGGCGGCCGTGACGACGGTCTCGACCGCCGCGCGGCGCTCGTCGTCGGTGAGCGTGTAGAACTCGCTGACGACGCCAGGGTAGAGGACGCCGTGCGCGCCGGACCCGAGGCTGAACCGCACCTGCGAGGCGAGGCCGTCGAGGTCGAGCCGGCCGTCGTCGTGGAACGTCGTGACCGGGATGGGGATCACGCCGGAGAGCGGCCCACGGTCCCGCGGCGTCGCCGGATTCGTGCTCATGTCATCGGTCATGAGGTTCCTCCACCCGAGATCCAGACGAGGCTTGCCCGCGCCACCGTCCAGAGGCCCATCAAGCCGAGGGCGTAGAGGGTGACGCGGTCGATGATGGCGTGCTGCCGGGACGCCCACCAGCGCCCGACGGCGACGCCGACGAGGGCGCTGGGCGACAGCCAGGCGACCCGGCCGAGCGCGGTGCTGCCGACCTCACCGCGCACCGCGAGGAGGCCGAGCCCGATGACGCTGACCAGGCCGACGTACGCGGCCATCGTCGCCACCTGCTCGCCGTTGGTGAGCCGTCGGCCATGGACGTACATCGCGACGGCCGGCCCGCTGAGCCCGGTGCTGGTCGCCAGGATCCCGCCGAGGATCCCGCTCGGGGCCAGCCAGGCGTGCCGCGAGGACCAGTCTCCGTGCGCGTACAGGCCGTACCAGGCATACCCCACCAGGGCGAGACCGATGAGCCCGCTCACCCAGAGGGGGTCGAACCAGTGGAACATCACCAGCCCGATCGGCAGGCCGATCAACGAGAACCCGGTGAGGGCGAGGCAGAGTCGCCGGTCGAGCTGGCCCCGCAGATGAGGGGTCAGCAGCAGCACCGCGCTGGTCAGCGGCACGAGGCAGAGGGCCATGACGACGACGTCGTGCGGAGGGTAGACGAGCAGCAGCAGCGGGACCGACAGGACGCTGAACCCGAACCCCGTCATGCCGGTGAGGAAGCCGGCGACCCCGACGACGAGGAGGGCCGCGAGCCACGTCACGGGGAGGGCTCCCGGGCGCGCAGGTGCAGGACGACGAGCCCGTCCGGTCCTAGGGACTCGGTCGTCCGGTAGGCGACACCGGTCGACCCTCGCGCGTCGACGGACCCGTCGAGGTGGTGGGCCTCGACGGTCCAGTCGGTCGCCGGGCACGCCGAGCCGGTCGAGGTCGACCGAGACCGTCACGGTGGCGTCGACGTCGGTCGGGTTGATGACGATGACCAGGGCGTCGGCGCCGTGGCTGAAGACTCGCGCGTCGCCGCCCTCGACGCGCGTGGCCTCGAGGTGGCGGTACCGGCCCTCGGTGAAGAACGGGAGGAACCGGCGACGCAGCGTCGTGAGCCGCCGCAGCAGCTCGACGAGCTGCGGGTGGTCGGCGAGCCGTTCGGTCAGGAGGCCGCCGGGCATGATGTTGAGGAGGGCGTCCTCCATGAACGCGACGACCGGGCCGCGCGGGTGGGCGCCGACGTTGGCGTTGAGCCGGAACTGCGGGAACACGTAGCGGAACGGTGCGCAGTCGGCGACGTCGTACGCGTTCCGCCAGTCCCACGTGTAGTCCATGACCGGGACCTTGAGCTCGCTCGGCCATTCGCCGGAGAAGCTGCCCTCCGGACGACGCTCCCGGATGATCCGCCGGGCCTCACGGGCGAAGTCGATGAGCCGCTCGCCCTCCTCGTCCGGCTCGCCGTCGGCGCTGGGGCTGTAGTTCGGCTCGCCCCAGGCGTAGAAGACGTCGAAGCAGATCGACTCGGCGCCGAGGTCGAGCGCGCGGCGGTACTCGTTCAGGCCGGTCTCTCGCCAGCCGGGCGAGAGCGCCGACGCCTTGACCATCGAGTGCGTCGCTGCGAAGAGCACCGGGAACTTGGGGATGTAGTCGGAGCTGTAGGTCCAGTTCCACACGACCGCCTGGCCGGTCTTGTTGCGGTGCAACCAGTCCGGGTCGGTCTCGTCGGTGTCGCGCAGGATGTGGTGACTGACGAAGAGGGAGATCGGAACGCCCATCTCGCGACACCGATCGAGGGCGGCACGCAGCTCCTCCTCGGTGCCGAGCCGGCCGTCGAGGACGATCGGGTACCCGTTCTTGAGCCACCAGTGCCAGAACACGACCTCGCCCACGCCGAGCGACGGGTCGGCCACCTCCGCCGCATACTCGGGCAGGTCTCGGTACCGGAATCGCGGTGGCGCGTTGCGGACCGCCGGCCAGAGCGAGCGGATGGCGAGCGCCTCGCGGACGTGCCGCGGCGCGTCGTAGACGTAGCGGTCCTTGACGAACTGCCGGAAGGCCTCGGCTCCGGCGTACCAGTCGCCGGTGTGCGGCAGCAGAACGACCTCGTCGCTGTCCCAGCTCTGACCCGGTCCTAGCGAGGGGTACTGCGCCCAGCGGAGATCCAGCCGCTCGGTCGCCCGGTCGGGGCGCTGCACGAGGAGGCCCTGGGTCGTGTAGCGGGGGCTGCGCCAGTAGAGGGTGAACCCGTCGTCGGCGTCGCCGAAGTCGAGCCACTTCATGGTCAGGTCGAGGCAGCCGTAGTAGATGTACTCCTGCAGCGGGACCTCGAGGAAGGACAGGTCGTGCGGCGCCATCGCCAGCTCCACGAACGGTTCCATCCGGCGGCCGGGCAGCTGCAGACGGGTGGGCGCTCCGTCGCGGCGCGGGGTGAGACCGAGCACCTGCGGGAAGACCACCTGCGGGATGTCGCGGTCGCTGTCGTTGCGAACCATGGCGCGCAGCACGAGGCCGTCATCCGTCGGTGTGAACGACAGCTCCACACGGACGCCGAGCTCGAGGTGGTCGGACCGCAGCTGGTCGTAGGTGAGCCGCAGCCCGCCGTTCTCGGTCTCGACGACGGGCTCGGTGTGGCCGCACTCCAGGTAGTGAGCGGCGTAGTCGTCGAGCGGGACGGCCAGCCGCAGGATGCTCCCCGCGCCGGACGGATCCACGTAGGACCGGGTCGGCGTGGTGATCGCCGTGATCGCCGCCCGCGTCGTGTCGACGACGACCTCTGCGTCGCCGACCCGGAGCGCGACCACCGCCGTTGCCTCGACCGTCACTTCTCCGACCCCCCCGTCAGGCCGTTGAGGAAGAACCTCAGGCCGCTGAGGTACAGGACGAACATGGGCAGGACGGCGATGGTGAGGCCGGCCATGATCGCGGGGATGTTGCTGGCGAACTCGCCCTGGAAGAGCGTCAGGCCCGCCATGAGGGTGCGTTTGTCCGAGCGCTGCAGGAAGACGATCGCGATGAGCAGCTCGTTCCACACCCAGAGAGTGTTGACGATCCCGAGCGTGACCAGCCCGGGGCGGGACAGCGGCACGGCGATGCGGCGGAAGATCCCCCAGTGGCCGCAGCCGTCGAGCCGCGCGGCCTCGAACAACGAGACCGGGAGCCGGCGGAAGAAGCCGGTGAGGAAGTACGTCGTGTAGGGGATCATCAGGCCGGCGTAGACGAGCACCGCCCCCTGAAGCGTGTTGATGAGGTGAGTGCGCACCATGACTCGGAACAACGGGATGATGAGCGCCACCGACGGCACGCCGAGTAGGGCCACGAAGGCGATGAACAGCGGTTGGCGACCGCGAAAGTCCATGCAGGCGAACGCATACGCCGCCAGTGACGCCACGGTGAGCCCGATGGCGACGGAGCAGACCGTGAGGATGAAGCTGTTGCGGATCCAGGTCACGAACTGCGGGTTGCTGATGAGGGACTGGAAGTTCTCCAGCGTCGGCGAGAGCGGCAGCGACAGCTGGTTCTCGGCGTAGCCGACCTCGGTCTTGAACGATGTCGACAGCATGAAGTAGAGCGGCACGAGCGCCGCGAGGGTGGCGAGGATCGCCAGGCCGTGCTTGCTCACCGCGCCGACGGCCGTATTCCCCTGTGTGCGAACGGGGCTCACAGGACGCCCCGCTTGCCGAGCACGGTGAGGTAGGCGCCCATCACGGCGAGGATGACGACCAGCATGATCGAGGAGAGCGCGGCGGCGTTGCCGAAGTCGCCGTACTGGAACGCCCGGCTGTAGACGTAGTACTCGATGACGTACGTGCTCGTGCCCGGTCCGCCGCGGGTGAGGACCAGCACGTAGTTGAACACCCAGCTGAGCAGGGCGATGAGGACGATCCCGCAGTAGAACGCGATGATCGTCGACATCTGGGGCACGGTCACGTGCCGCAGCCGCTGCCACCAGTTGGCGCCGTCTACCCGGGCGGCGTCGTAGAGGTCCAGGGGGAGCTGGGTCATCCGGGCCAGGAACAGGACGACCCCGAACGCCAGCTCACGCCACACGACGACCCCGGCCAGCGACCAGATGGCGGTTCCCGGGTCGCCCAGCCAGTCGTGCGCGAGGAAGTCCAGGTGCAGGAACCGCAGGACCGCGTTGACGAGGCCGTTCTGCTGCAGGATCTGGCCGAAGACGAGGGCGGCCACGACGACCGGGACGATGTAGGGCAGGAAGATCAGCGCGCGGTAGAGCCGCCAGCCGCGGATCCGGTCGAACAGCACCTGCGCAAGGACGAGGGCCAGCGCGACGACGACGGGGAGCACGACGAGCAGCTTGAGGTTGTTGCGAACCGCGTCCTGGAAGATCTCGTCGGCGAAGAGATGGCCGTAGTTGGTGATCCCGACGAACTCGCCGCTCCGCGGGTCCTGCAGGCTGGTGAGCACGACGGCGACGATCGGGTAGAAGAAGACGAAGCCGACCAGCAGGATCGCCAGCGCAAGGAAGGCGGCGGCCGAGTTGCCGTCCCGCCGGCGGCGCCGGCGCGGGGCGGTGCTCCCCTCACCGGGCCCGCCGGTGCCGGACACCCGGCGCTGCGTCGTGGTCGCGGCGCTTGCGGCCGGCGTCACGCGGACGCCTGCGCCTCGAAGCTCTTGAGGTCCGCGGCGTTGGAGCTACGCCAGCTGGCGAGCCGCTGTTCGATCTGCTGGGCGATCTGCTCGGGCGAGCCCTGACCGGCGAACAAGGACTGCACGCCGAGGAAGAGGTTCTCCCGGTCCATCTTCGACGGCCAGTAGTTCTGGTACCCGATGACGGACTTGTCGCGCAGGAAGCCGAAGAGCTGCTTGTCCTGGTCGGTCTTCATCACCGAGGAGTCGAACCGGTCGTCGGCCGGGAAGAAGCCGGACGACTCGTACATGCCCTTGAGCACCGGCGCGGTGTGCAGGTACTGGAGGAACGCCGAGGGCAGCTGCTTGTTCTCGGCGAACGAGGTGATGAACAGCGGGTGCGAGTTGAACTGGATCCGCCCGGCGAGCTGGCCGGTGCCCTTGGTGGGCGTCGTGCAGATCCCCAGGTCGTTGCCCAGGGTCTTTTGGAAGTTGGTCAGGCTGCTGGAGATGCACATGGCGCTCTTCTTGGCCAGGAACATGTTCTGCGAGTCCTGGTAGGCCAACGAGGTGACGTCGCTGTTGAAGACCCCGGCATCGATCATCTGCTTGACCCAGCCGAGCCACCCGGAGTACTTCGGGTCGGTGTAGGCCGCCTTCCCGAGGACGACCGGCAGGATCTCCTTGGGGTCGTTCAGCTGTTGCAGGTTCCACAGGCCCGAGAAGTTGCCGGTGCCGGTGAGTCCCTTGAGGCCGTAGCCGAACGGCACGACACCAGAGGCCTTGAGCTTGCCCGCGGCGCTGATCAGCTCGTCGACCGTCGTCGGCGGTGTGCTCGGGTCGAGCCCAGCCGCGGTGAAGAGCGCCTTGTTGTACATGAGGACGACCGGCGCGTTGTACCAGGGCAGCGCCCAGGTCTTGCCCTGGTACTTGTAGAGGTTGAGCGCCGCCGGCGGCAGGACGTGGGCGAACTCGGCGTCGGGGTACGTGCCGTCGCTCAGGGGGGCGATGCAGTTCTCGTAGACGAACTGCATCGTGTAGGGGCCGGAGTACTGGTGGTCGAGGCCGGGGCCGCTCTGGCTCTGGCAGGCGGTGCGGAAGTTGCCGACCATCTGCTCGGCCGGCTGGGTCACCGAGTTGATCGTCGTGCCCGGGTTGGCTTTCTGGAAGTCGGTAATGGTGCTGGTCATCCATTTCCCCATGGCGTCCGCGGACTCCACCGACGGGTTCCACCAGAAGTCCATCTCTCCGGTGACCTGGCCGCCGCCGGACGTGGCGCCGCCCCCCGCGTCCCCGGCTGTGCCCGACGAGCAGGCGGCGAGGACTCCGGGCCCCGCGACCGCCGTAGCACCGACCAGCCCGAAGGCCTTGAGGACCTGGCGGCGGCCGAGGGTCGAGGGGTTGGTCTGAGGGGGACGGGGCTGGGGCATCGGTGCTCTCCTCCGGTTTCCGCACTGAAACGTAGGAACGTTATATCCTTACGACGATTACCCGGCAAGTCGTCGTGACCGAGTCGTTGTCACCACTCGTCGTCGTTACCGCGTCGTCGTCGACCAGCCTGCCGCGGAGGGGTCGACGAACGCGGCGTCCAAGCGCCGAGCCGCGATCCGCCAGCCCTCGCCGGTGCGCACGTACGCGTCGTGGTAGCTCCCGACCACCGCCGGCGACGTCTCCGGCACCGGGACCGACCGGTCCTCCGGCCCGTGGCGCCGGTACAGGGCCAGGTAGACCACGCCGGTCGCGGCGGCGGGTTCGGTGACCTCGACGTGGATGTTCGTGCAGACGTGCCGGGTCCGCAGCTCGCGGACCTGCTCGCGCTCCGTGAACACGCGACGGATCTGCTCCCGGCCGACGAGGCGGAGGTCGCCGTTGTCGAAAACCCCCTCCTCAGCGAACACGTCGGCCAGCCGGGAGGCGTGCCCGAAGTCGACGGCCTCGCAGTAGCGGTACGTCAGCCGCTCGCACTCGCGTTCGGCGGCGATCCGGTCCAGCAGCTCCACGTCGGCTCCTCGGGGTTCGGGACGAGACAGGTCAGGACAGCGGGTATGCGTACAGCCGGCCTTCGGGGTCGGGCGGCGGTTCGCCGTCCACCCGGGCGAGGTCGCGGCGGGCCGTCGTGACGACGAGCAGCTCCCCCACCAGGGCCAGGGCGGAAGGTCGGCCGACGGGGGTGGCGAGCGTCGCGCGCAGGGTGCCGTCCGGCGCATACCGGCGCACCTCTCCCGCGTCCCAGACCGCCAGCCACACTTCGCCGGCCGGGTCGACGACCAGCCCGTCGAGGCGGCCGGGCCTGGGCTCACGGACGATGACCGTCGCGGGACCGGCGGACCCGAACGGGTCGTAGGACGCCATGCTGAGGGTGCCACGCGCGGTGTCGACCCAGTACATCCGCGACCCGTCGGGGCTGAACCCCATGCCGTTGCCGGTCACGACGTCGCCGACCAACGCGGTGGTGGCGCCCGTGTTGGGGTCGAGTCGAACCAGCGCGGCACGGGGACTGACGCGGTCCTCGGTGAAGAGGCCCACGACGGGGCGACCCGCAGGGTCGAGGGCCATGTCGTTGGTCCGGACCTCGGGGAACGCCGGGCTGACCGGGTGCACCGGCCCGACCGCCAAACCGTCCGGCGAGACCTCCACGACGCCGGACCCGACGGCGACCCACCACCCACGCGGGCTGGGCACGGCCGCCGTGACGGGGCCCGGCATACGGAACCGCTCGGTCGGACCCCAGAGACCGCGACCGTCGAGGTCCGCCCAGCAGACGCAGCGTTGGACGATGTCGACCCAGGACAGGCGTCGCCGCTCCACGTCCCACCGAGGCGACTCGGCGAGGACGTGCTCGCCCAACGGAAGCGCCCGCCAGCTGGTCACAGAACGGCCGTGACCGTGGCCGTCGCCATCGCCGCGACCCGCTCCTCGTCCAGGTCGAGGCCTAGTCCCGGTCCGGTCGGGACCACCACCGCGCCGTTCTCGACGTGCAGCGGCTCGGCCAGCCACGGGTTGAAGGTGTCGAGCATGACCGGCTGGAGCTCCTGGATGTGGAAGGTCGGCAAGGTGGCCGCGACCTGCCACGAGGCCGACATCCCGACCACGGTCACCACGCCGGTGTGCAGGGCCACCGGCCGGTTGAACGCGTAGGCCAGCTCGGCGATCGCGACCGTCTCGGTCACTCCGTTGCGCATGAGGTCGGGCTGGGCGATGTCGAGCGCCTCACGCTCGAACCAGGGGAGGAACGCGAACCGGGTCCGCAACGGCTCGCCCACGGCGATCGGCAGGTCGAGGTCGCGGGCCAGCCGGGCGTGGCCAGCGATGTCCTCGGGGAGGAGCGGCGACTCGAGGAACCCCACGTCGTACTGCTCGAACGCCCGGCCGGCCCGGACCGCCTCCGGGTACGTGTAGCCCCACATCCCGTCGACCATGAGCCGGCCGTCGTCACCCATCGCCGACCGCAGCCGCTCGATCTCGCGCGCGTCCTCGACCGGGCCGACCCCGAGGCAGGGTTTGACCCCGAGGCCCTGGGCCGCCCAGTCGGCGGCCTCGTCCTGGCGCCCCTCCGGCGTCTTCTCGCGCAGACCGGTGACGTAGGCGGGGAGGCGGTCGCGGCGGCGCCCGCCGAGCAGGTCGGAGAGCGAGCGCTGCGTCGCGCGGCCGCGGATGTCCCACAGGGCGGTGTCGACCGCGGCGATCGCGTCCTGCTGGTAGCCGCCCACCTGGCCGCGGACCCGCATCGTCTCGTACATCTCGTGGTACCGGAGCCCGGTCGTCTCAGCGTCCCGCCCGAGGACCGACGGTGCAAGGACCTCCTTGACGATGCTGAGAATGATCTCGGTGCCGACGGGCGCCTGCGCCTCGCCCCACCCGACGACGCCGGCGTCGGTCTCGACTCGCACCAGGGCGGCCTGCGACCGGGCCGAGTACAGCTGCGGGTAGTCGCCGAACCGGAGGTAGTCACTGCCGGGCAGAGTGGTCCCCGTCGTGACCCCGCCGGACATCGCGTACACCTGGTCGGCCTTGACGGCATACGCCGTCATGCGCGTGATGAGCATGGCGACGAAACCTATTAACGTTATAACGTTTCGGCAAGAGCTGGCCGAGGGTGCCGCTGCGGGAGGACGCCGGTGTTCCGCCTGGGTGCCAGCCTCTCCGTGCAGACCGGCGTGGCCCGTCCGCTCCCGGAGCGGGTCCGCGCCGCGGGGTACGCGGCGCTGGCGTACTGGTTCTACCGCTGGGACTGGGGCGAGGCCGTCGCCCTCGACGGGCTGCTCGCGGCGGGCCGCCGGTTCGGGATCCCGGCCTTCACGGACGCCGTCGTCGACGATGTGTCCGCCTGGGTGGCTGCTGAGCGCGGCCGGGAGCCGAACGCCCTCGGACCGTGCGTGGCCCTGCTCGACCTGCTCGAGTCGGGGTCGGTGCGTCGTGACCTGATGCCGGAGGCGTGGGGCCTGCTGCGAGCGGTCGTCGACCGGGTCGTCGCGACCGGTGACGTCGTGGGCGGCTACGCGCCCGAGCCCGACGGGCGGCGGCTCGTCGTCGACTCCCTCTACGGGCTGCCCGAGCTGCTCGTCCGCGTCGGCGACGCGACCGACGACGCAGGGATGCCCGCGACCGCCGCCGATCTCGCCGCCCGGCACTGCGCCGCGCTGCAGCGGGAGGACGGTCTGTTCGGTCACCTGGTCGACCCCGACGCACCCCAGGCGGAGAGCATCCCGTGGGGGCGTGGCAACGGCTGGGCGGTCCTGGGTCTCACCCGGCTGCTGGTCGCGCTGGGGCCGGAGCGGGTGCCGGAGGACCTGCGGCGGCGGTACGACCGGTTGGCCGCCGCCCTGCGCGACCGTCAGGACCCCGGGGGCGCTTGGCGCAACCTCGTCGACGAGCCGGCCAGCTACCCCGAGTCGTCGACCACGGCGATGGCGGCCGCCGCGCTCACCCAGGCGATTGCCGCGGGACTGCTCCCGGAGGAGTACCGTCCGGTGGCCGACGCGGCCTGGCGCCACGTCGCCTACCGGATCGACACCAACGGACACCTGACCGGTGTGTCCTACCGGCCCGGGGTGAACAGCGACCGGAACCGGTACGAGCACACTCCGGTCACCGGGAGCTACCCGTGGGGGCAGGGCCCGTACCTGCTCGCCGCGACCCTGAGAGCGGAGGAGGACGCATGAGACTGGGCCGGCTCGGGCCGATCGGCGCGGAGGTGCCCGTCGTCTGGCAGGAGGACGAGGCGTACGAGCTGCGCGGCGTCTGCGACGACATCGACGGGACGTTCTGGTCGTCGGACCGCCCCGGTGAGGTGCGTCGCCGGCTGGAGGCGGGCGACCTGCCCCGCCTCGACGGCGCCGCCGGTATGCGGGTCGGCGCACCGATCGCGCGGCCGGGTGCGGTGGTCTGCGTCGGGCTCAACTACGCGGCCCACGCGGCGGAGTCGGGGGTCGAGCCGCCGACACAGCCGGTCATCTTCCTCAAGACGCCGAACACGGTGGGCGGACCCCACGACGACGTGCGAGTCCCGTTGCGCAGCAGCAAGACCGACTGGGAGGTCGAGCTCGGCGTCGTCATCGGTCGACCGGCTAGCTACCTCGGCTCGGCCGAGGAGAGCCTTGCCTGCGTGGCCGGGTTCGTCCTCACCAACGACCTGTCCGAGCGGACGTTCCAGCTGGAGGAGTCGGGCGGCCAGTGGAGCAAGGGCAAGTGCTGCCCGGGGTTCACGCCGACGGGGCCGTGGCTGGTGACGCCGGACGAGGTGGACCACGGTTCGCTGGCACTGCGGTCCTGGGTCAACGGGGAGCCCCGCCAGGACTCGACGACGGCCGACATGGTGTTCGGGGTCGAGTATCTCGTGTGGCACCTGAGCCAGTACCTCGCGCTAGAGCCGGGCGACCTTCTCCTCACCGGGACGCCGGAGGGTGTGGGCCTGTCCGGCCGGTTCCCGTACCTGCGCGCCGGCGACGTCTGTGAGCTGGAGATCCCCGGTCTGGGACGTCAGCGCCAGACCTTCGTCTGAGGAGGCGCCTACGGTAGGCCCGGTCGAAGGGAGGTCACGGTGACCCGGCGGGGCTGGTTCTTGTTCGCGATCCTCAGCGTGTGCTGGGGGATCCCCTACCTCTTCATCCGGATCGCGGTGGTCGACCTCGACCCGCTCCACCTCGCCTTCGGCCGGACCGCGCTCGGCGCGCTCATCCTGCTGCCGCTGGCGATGCGGGCCAAGGCGCTACGGCCGGTCCTGCGGCGCTGGAAGGTCCTGGTCGTCTACACCGTGGTCGAGATCGTCGGCCCCTGGCTGTTGCTCGGGCACGCCGAGACCCGGCTCACCAGCTCGACGACCGGGCTGGTCATCGCCGCCGTCCCGATCGTCGCGGCGATCATCCTCACGGTCATGGGGCACGACCGGCTGGGCTGGCGTCGCGTCCTGGGTCTGGTCATCGGGCTGGTCGGGGTCGCCGTGCTGCTCGGCCTCGACGTCCACGCCGACGACCTGGTCGCCGTGGGGCAGGTGCTGCTCGTCGTGGTCGGCTACGCCATCGGCCCCATCATCATCAGCCGGCAGCTGTCCGACCTGCCGTCGATGGGGGTCGTGACCGCCTCGCTGATCCTCGCGGCGGTCGTCTACGCCCCCTTCCTCCCCTTCGTGCCGGCCTCGACCATCACGCCGTCCGCGGTGATCTCCGTGGTCGTCCTCGCCGTCTTCTGCACCGCCATCGCGTTCCTCGTCATGTTCGCCCTCATCGCGGAGGCCGGGCCGGCCCGGATGACGCTGATCACCTACGTCAATCCCGCCGTCGCGCTGCTGCTCGGTGCACTGGTGCTCCAGGAGCCGATCACCCTGGGGCTGGTCGTCGGCTTCCCGCTGGTCATCGTCGGCTCGATCCTCGGCACGTGGGGCCGGGCGGCGCCGCCGGAGGCGCCGGGAGTGGACGCCGAGACCGGTGAGCCCCTCCTCGACCAGGAGTCCCCGCACCGCTGAGCGGCTGGGGCGACGGAGCACGTCAGCGCGGTGGATCACACCCCCAGGCGGGGTACGACCCACCGGCTCGAGCGGCGCCCCCGCCGGATCTGGCGGACTGCACCGGTCGCCCACAGGTTTCGCATAGCCGGGTCGCCGAGGCTGTGGACGTTCCGGGCGCGCCTCCTTCCGCGCTCGCCTCCCAGGAGACTTGATGTCCACAGTCGCGCGACCCCCGGCACCACCGGCCGCGTCGCCTCCGGCGCCACGCAGCGGAGGCCGCATCGCCGCATCCCGGCGACACGTCCCTGCCTGGTGGCGCGATGCCGTCGGCGTCCTGACCTGGGCCAGCATGCTGGTCGTCGTCGCCCTCTGGGTCGCCGGCGGCAACGTCCAGGACCTCGCCGGCTGGGGCACCGGACTGACCTCGGTCGGCCGGCTCACCGGGCTCGTCGCCTCGGACCTGCTGCTCATCCAGGTTCTGCTCATGGCCCGCATCCCGCTGGTCGAGCGGGTCTACGGCCAGGACGGGCTCGCCCGCCGGCACCGCTTGGTCGGCTTCTGGTCGGTCAACCTCCTGCTCGCCCACATCGTCGTCGTGACAGTGGGGTACGCGGTCCAGGCGCGCACCAATGTGTTCGCCGAGGCCTGGGACCTGGTCGTCGACTACCCCGGAATCCTCCTGGCCGCCGCCGGCGCCGCCCTGCTCGTGCTCGTCGCCGTCACGAGCATCCGCAAGGCTCGCCGCCGGCTGCGGTACGAGTCGTGGCACCTGCTGCACCTGTACGCGTACCTCGGGGTCGGGCTCGCCGTGCCCCACCAGCTGTGGGCCGGCCAGGAGCTCATGTCCTCCACGGCGGCGTCCCTCTACTGGTGGACGCTGTGGGGAGCGGCCGCTGCATCGGTTCTCGTGTGGCGTGTGGGGATACCCCTCCACCGCACCATCACCCACCGGCTTCGGGTCGTCGACGTCGTCCGCGAGGGCCACGAGACTGTGTCGGTCGTGATGACCGGCCGCCATCTGGACCGGCTGCCCGTCGCCGCCGGTCAGTTCTTCGTGTGGCGGTTCCTCGACGCCCCCGGGTGGACCCGCGGCCACCCGTACTCATTGTCGTCGGCCCCCTCGGGTGACACGCTGCGCATCACCGTCAAGGACCTGGGCGACGCCAGCCGGGGTCTGACCCACGTCCGGCCCGGCACGCGCGTGGCGATCGAGGGACCGTACGGGCGGCTTCACGAGGGCGTCCGCACCCGGCGCAAGGTCCTCCTCTTGGCCGGCGGCATCGGCGTCACCCCGCTGCGCGGGCTGCTCGAGGCGCTGCCTCAGGACGCCGGGGACGTCACCCTGGTCTACCGCGCCTCGCAGGAGCATGACCTGATCCTGCGGTCCGAGATCGAGGCCCTGGCCGAGGCACGGGGCGCCCGGGTCTTCTACGCGATCGGACCGCGTATCGCCGACCGGCACTCGTGGCTGCCCGAGGCGGCCGCCGCGATGTCGGACGAGGACGCGCTGCGCCAGCTGGTCCCTGACCTGACCGACCACGACGTCTACCTCTGCGGCGCGGACGGCTGGATGGACGCCGCGGAGCACGCGCTCCTCGCGGCCGGCGTTGCACCCGACGCGATCCACCTCGAGCGGTTCACCTGGTGACGGGAGGAACGGGTATGCGTCGCATCGTCGTCGCGGTCATGGGCACGGTCAGTGGGCTGGTCCTGCTGTTCAGCTACCACACGAGCCGCAACGAGTCCTCGGTCGCGGTCGCCACCTCGGCTCCGGCCTCGTCGGGCGTCTCGGGATCGGCCGCGGCGCCGCCGGCCGCCCAGGGCTCGACCGCCGCCGGCACGTTCACCGGTGACTCGGTGATGACCCGGTGGGGCGCGGTCCAGGTCGAGATCACCGTGGCCGACGGCACAATCACCGGCGTCCAGGCGGTCGAGTACCCGCAGGAGAACCCCCGCGACCGGCAGATCAACGCGTACGCCCTGCCGGTCCTCGCGCAGGAGGCGACGCAGGCGCAGAGCGCCGACATCGACGTGGTGTCCGGAGCGACGGTCACCAGCGACGGCTACATCCAGTCGCTCCAGTCGGCCATCGACCAGGCCCACCTCTGACGTCTGGGCGGCGTCGAGCGGCTAGGTTCACCGGCATGACCAGCGAACCCACCCGCGTCGACTTTCCCAGCAGCGACGGCGTCTCCATCGCCGCGTACCGCTGGGACCCCGAGGGCACACCCAAGGCGATCGTCCAGATCACCCACGGGGTGGGGGAGTACGCCACGAGGTATGCGCGGGTGGCTGATGCGCTGACCGACGCGGGCTACGTCGTGTACGCGCACGACCACCGTGGGCACGCGAACTCCGTTGCGGGAGAGGCGGACTACGGCGTACTCGGGGAGGACGGGTGGACCGAGCTCGTCGCGGACATCGGCCGGATGGGAGCGCGGGCCAAGGAGGCGCATCCCGGTCTGCCGCTTTGCCTGGTGGCCCACAGCCTCGGGTCGTTCGCCACCCAGCAGCTCCTGCTCGACCACAGCGAGTGGAGCCACGGCGGGACCTGGACGAAGTCCGGGGCCGCCGAGGACGTCGACGCCGTAGCGCTCTCGGGCACCGGCGCCATCGACCTGCTCGAGCCGATGATGGACCTCGATGCGCCCATGGACCTGTCCGGGTTCAACGCCCCGTTCCAGCCGCAGCGGACCGACTTCGACTGGCTCAGCCGGGACGAGGCCGAGGTCGATGCGTACATCGCTCACGAATGGTGCGGGTTCGGCCTGGATGTCGGAGGAAGCAAGGGCCTGTTCGCCGGGGCGCGGGCGGTCACCGACCCGGACCGGCTCGCCGCCATGCGCAACGACCTGCCGGTCTACATCACCGTCGGCGAGATGGACCCGGTGGGCGACGGCCTCGTCCTCGTCGACGCGCTGGTCGACCGCTACCGTGCCGCCGGGCTCACCGACCTCACGGTTCGGGTGTGGCCGGGCGCGCGGCACGAGGTGTTCAACGAGACGAACCGGTTCGAGGTCATTGTCGACCTCGTCGACTGGCTCGACTCGAAGCTCCTGCGCGCCAGGGTCTAGCGAGCCGGGGACGGCTGTGCGGACCGCTGGCGGGCCCAGGGCACGACCGCCAGCACCACGAGGGCCGCAACCGCGGCGAACAGCGCCACGACGAGCGACTGCGGGCTGCCGCTCGTGCGTCCGACCGCGATCCAGCCAAGTCCCCAGGCCATCGCGGCGGCGACCGCCCAGCGGCCGCTCAACGTGCGCGCGAAGACCACTCCCAGGGCCGCGGCGACGAGGAGCACCACGACGGCCAGGGTGTCGCTCACCGCGTCGCTCGGCCGCACACCCGACGCGACCAGTGCGGCCGTAACGTTCGCGCAGGTCGCCACGGCGACCCAGCCGAGGTAGAGCCCGAACGTCCCGTCGACGACGACCCGCTCGGCCACGCCAGTGGCCGGCCGACGGGTGAGCCGTCGCAGCAGCTCGCCGAGGACCAGGGCGAGGACGAGGATCACCACGACGCTGGCCCAGATCCAGCCCTGCTGGGTCACCAGGAGCCAGCCGGCGTTGAGCAGCATCGACGCCGCCGCCAGCCAGCCGGTCGAGCGGGTCCGCTCGGTCACCGACGACGGCAGCCACTGCCAGACCGTGTACGCGGCCAGGCCCAGGTAGATGACGCTCCAGATCGAGAACGCCGGCCCTGCCGGGGCGAGACGCGTGGCCTCAGCCGACAGGGCCCCGCCGGCGCTCTCCTCGACCCGGGTCCCGCCGATCAGGCCGATCCCGAGAAGCGTTCCGACGACGCAGAGGATCTCGGCGACGGTGACGCTCAGCTGGCGGGCGCGGTCGCGGCCGGTGGCCGACTGGACCGCGGTCGATCGGTTGTCGGTCGTGCTCATGCGGGTTCCTCCGAGGTGGTGACGGGGATGGGCTGCGGTTCGTCGTCGTCAGGGCGTCGCCCGCGACCGAGCGAGGCGCTCGCGGCCAGCCCGACGACGAGGAAGGCGGCCGCGACGAGGGCCGACAGGCGGGTGGCGTCGGTGTAGGCGGACTCCGCGGCCTGGGCGACCGAGGCGGTGGCCGGGTTCGCGGCGAGACCGGGGATGACCGCCCCGGCGCTGGACTCCACCGCGTCGACAAGCTGGACGCGCTGCGCGTCGGGGACGGCGAGGTCGGTCAGGGCGCTGTCGAACCGGTTGGTGAGGGTGAGGAACAGGACCGTGCCGAGGACCGCGATCCCCAGCGCCGACCCGACCTGGCGGGCCGTGCTCTGCGTGCCCGAGCCCTGGCCGCTGCGCTCGACGGGCACGTCGGCCAGGACCACGCCGGTCAGCTGCGCCGTCGCGAAGCCGACCCCGACGCCGTAGACGAACAACAGCGGGACGACGACCGCCCAGGTCGAGTCGGGTCGCAGGAACACCGCCAGACCGGCGATCCCGAGGATCTCCAGGAGGATTCCCAGCCGGACGATGAACAGCGGACTTCGGGTACGCCCGATGGCGGCGCCGAGACCGCTGGCCAGGAAGCTGCCGCCGGCCAGAGAGAGCAGGATCAGGCCGGTCTCGAACGCGGTGTAGCCGATCACGTTCTGCAGCCACAGCGGCAGGGCGAAGATGATGCCGAACTCGCCGAGGCTGACGATCGCCGCCGCGATGTTGCCGTTGCGGAACGAGGGGATCGCGAACAGGGCGAGGTCCAGCATGCCGGGCTCGCCGCGGCGCTGGCGGCGTCGCTCCAGCCGCACGAAGAGGGTCAGCGCCGTGACGCCCACGACGAACGCGACCGGCACCGGCGAGAGCGTCCATGGCCACGACCAGGACCCGATGGTGAGCGGCGTGAGGCTGGTGAACCAGCCGTAGGTCCGCCCTTCGATGAGAGCGAACACGACCCCGCCGAAGCCGAGCGCCGAGAGCAGCGCGCCGGTCACATCCAGGCGCCCGGACCGCGACGGGTCCTTGGACTCGGCCACCAGCAGGCTCAGTCCCACGATGACGATGACGCACAGAGGGATGTTGATCCCGAACGCCCACCGCCACGAGTAGCTCGTCGTCAGCCACCCGCCGAGCAGCGGGCCGAGCGCCGCCGTCCCCCCGATGGTCGCGCCCCAGATGCCGAACGCGATCCCGCGCTCGCGCCCCCGGAACGTCGCGTTGAGGAGAGCCAGTGAGGTCGGCAGCATCATGGCGCCGCCGATGCCCTGCAGGGCCCGCGCGCCGATCAGCGCGCCACCGCTCTGGGCCACGGCGGCCAGCACGCTGGACACCCCGAACACCGCGGCCCCGATGGCGAACAGCCGCCGCCGCCCGACGCCGTCGGCCAGCCGCCCGAACACGAGGAGCAACGCGGCGAAGACCAGGGTGTAGATCTCCTGGACCCACTGCGCCTGCGTCGACGTGATGCCGATGTCGTCGATGATCGACGGCACCGCGACGTTGACGATGGTGGAGTCGACGATGATGAGCGAGACGCCCAGGCTGATGACGACGAGCCCCCACCAGCGGGCCCGCGGGTTCGCCGCCGGAATACTGAGCATGCTGAGCAATATAGGTCGCTAGGGTCGGCTCGTGCCACCCGACGCCGTCCCCACCCCGCCTCCGGGTGGCCCCAGCGACCCCGAGGGTGGCCGCGGCGACCCGGAGGGACCGGCCGACTGGTCTCTCGGACGGCTGCTCTCGACCGCCGCTCGGCTGGTCGAGCACGACTGGAACGCCTGGCTCGCCGAGCGGGGGCTCACTCACGCCGGCCTGCTGGCGCTGCACGCCCTCGACGAGGGGCCGCTCACGCAGCGCCGGTTGGCCGCGGCCAGCCGGGTGGAGGAGCAGACCATGAGCCGGGTCCTCGACCGGCTGGCCCGGACCGGTCACGTGGAGCGGCGCCGCGACACCGTCGACCGGCGAAGGCTGGTCGTCAGCCTCACCCCGAGCGGCCGGGACGTGCTCGGTCAGATCCGTGCGGCCGACATCGCGGACGTCCTCGTGGCCGAGCACCTCCAGGACCCCGCCGGGTTCCGGGCCGAGCTGGTGCGCCTGGTCACCGGGGTCTCGCCGGCCACGACCGCGGCGGCCGACCCGCATACCGAGAGCGCTCGGAAGCGCCCCTAGGTCAGAGCGGCGGGAACTGGCGTCCCACGGCCTCGCCCTGCTCGAAGATCCGTGACGCCGGACCGAGGATGAGCGGGTCGGGCTCGTCGACGAGCTCGGTGTCCTTCTCGTCGTAGTCGTAGAGGCTGAGGACGTGGCGCATGGCCGCGAGCCGGGCGCGCTTCTTGTCGTTGCTCTTGACCACCGCCCACGGGGCGTGGTCCGTGTCGGTGTAGAAGAACATCGCCTCCTTGGCCTCGGTGTAGTCGTCCCAGTGGTCGAGGGACTTGAGGTCGGTGGGCGACAGCTTCCACTGCCGGACCGGGTCGATCTGCCGGATGAGGAACCGCGTGTGCTGCTCGGACCGCGACACCGAGAACCACAGCTTGACCAGGAGGATCCCCGACCGCGTCAGCATCTCCTCGAAACGTGGTGCCTGGCGCAGGAACTCGCGGTACTGCTCGTCGGTGCAGAAGCCCATGACCCGCTCCACGACGGCCCGGTTGTACCAGGACCGGTCGAACAGCACGAGCTCCCCGGCTGACGGCAGGTGGGCGATGTAGCGCTGGAAGTACCACTGGCTGCTCTCGCGCGCGGTCGGCTTCTCCAGGGCGACGATCCGCGCCCCCCGCGGGTTGAGGTGCTCCATGAACCGCTTGATGGTGCCGCCCTTGCCGGCGGCGTCCCGCCCCTCGAACACGACGACCAGCCGGTGTCCGGTCCGCTTGGCCCAGTACTGCAGCTTGAGCATCTCGATCTGCAACAGCCGCTTCTCGCGCTCGTAGTCCGTGCGGTCCATCCGCTCGCCGTACGGGTAGCCCTGTCGCCAGGTGTCGACCGCCGACCCGTCCGCACGAAGCAGCACCGGGTCGTCATCGTCGTCGTCGATCACCCGGAACCCGCTCGTGGACAGCAGCGGCGACCCACTGCTGTCGACGGCGAAGGAGGAGGTCATGTGCTCATCCTGCCCCGTCGCGGGGCCTCGACCCAGTGGTGTCGCGTGTGCGTCGGGCCGGGCGCTTCCCGACCCGGGTTGGGCCCGCGGCTACGGTTCGGAGGGTGGCGGTCGACTGGACGCGCAACGGGCCGGAGCTGCTGCTCGGGCTGGACCGGAGCGCCGGTACGCCTCTGGCCCACCAGCTCCAGGAGCGGCTGCGCGACGCGATCCGCTCCGGGCGGCTCGCCCGCGGCGAGCGACTGCCCGCCTCACGGGCGCTCGCCGCGCAGCTCGGGGTCTCGCGGGGCGTCGTCGTCGACACGTATGCGCAGCTCGAGTCGGAGGGGTACCTCCGGTCCGCGCAGGGCTCGGGGACGGTGGTCGCGTCGAGTGGAGGCGAGGTCCGGGCGGCCCAGCCGGCTCGTCCGGTGCGGCCGCGGTTCGACGTGGACTTCGAGTACGGCGTCCCCGACCTGCGTAGCTTTCCGATGCGCGACTGGCTCTGGGCGATGGGCGTCGCGGGACGGACCGCCACCGCTGCGGATCTCGGCGACGAGCTGGGCGCCGGGTCCGGCCAGCTGCGGGAGGTCCTCGCCGCATACCTGCGCCGGGTGCGTGGAGCGGTCGCCGAGCCGGAGTCCGTGTTCGTCTGCGCGGGGTTCCGGTACGGCCTCAACCTCGTGCTGCGCGCGCTGCTCGCGCACGGCGTGACGACCGCCGCCGTCGAGGATCCGGGGCCCGTCGACCACGACGCGATCGCGCGACGCTCCGGTATGCGGGTGGTGCCGGTCCCCGTCGACGAGCTCGGCATCGACGTCGCCGCGCTCGCGCGCACCCCGGCCCGGGTCGTCGTCGTGACCCCGGCGCACCAGGCGCCGACGGGAGTCGTGCTCGCGCCGGAGCGACGGCATGCGTTGGTGGAGTGGGCGCGCCGCGTGGACGGGTTCGTCGTCGAGGACGACTACGACGCCGAGTTCCGCTACGACCGGCAGCCGGTCGGAGCGGTGCAGGGGCTCGCGCCAGACCGCGTCGTCACGATGGGCTCGACGAGCAAGACGCTGTCACCGACGCTGCGGATGGGGTGGCTGGTCTGCCCGCCGCGCCTGCACGAGGCGGTCGGCGTCGAGAAGCAGCTTCTCGGACGGGGCGCGCCGGGGCTGGACCAGCTGGCGCTCGCGGCGCTCGTCGAGTCGGGGCGGTACGACCGGCACCTGCGCCAGATGCGGGGCGTCTACAAGGGCCGGCGCGAGGCACTGGTCGAGGCGCTCGCCCGGTATGCGCCGGACGTCGCGGTGACGGGACTGGCGGCCGGCTGCCATGCGGTGCTGCGGCTCCCGGCCGGCGTCACCGAGGCAGCGGCCGTCGAGGGGTGCGCGGCGAGCTCCGTTGCGGTGTACGGGATGAGCCGGTACCGCAGCGACCGAGGGACGGAGCCCGCCGAGCTGGTCCTGGGGTTCGGCAACGTGAAGGAGAGCGCGATCGTCGAGGCGATGCGCCGGGTGGGTCCGGTCCTTCGCGGGCGGTAGTGGCGCTGGAATTGGTCCGGATCATCGGGTGCCGAGTGGACCTGGTCGGCGGACCACACCTGCGCCAGAGTCGTCTCAAGCGAAGCACTCGAGGAGGACGACATGGACACCATCACCACCGCATACCTGAACCGTCTCGGTGTCGAGGCCGAGCGTCCCTCGGCCGAGGGGCTGGCTCGGCTGCACCGCGCGCACGTCGAGCGGGTTCCCTACGAGACGTTCTGGATCCACCTGGCGCAGGGGTGGGGGATCGACCCGGCCGAGTCCACCCGACGGGTGGCCACGACGCGGCGCGGCGGCTACTGCTACCAGCTCAACGGGGCCTTCGGGACCCTGCTGACGGCGCTGGGGTACCGGGTGTCGGTCAACGTGGCCGGCGTGCACGAGGCCGGCGGTCCCGACGTGTCGACGCTGCGGAACCACGCGGCGCTGGTCGTCGAGGGGCTGCCGTCCGACACCAACCCCGGTGGCCGCTGGTGGGTGGACGCCGGGCTCGGCGACGCGCTCCACGACCCGATGCCGATGCAGGACGGCGTGGTCGCGCAGGGCTCGATGCGGTTCGGAATGGCCGAGGTCGGAGCCGAGGGCGTCGGCGACTGGCACCTGACCCACGACCCGTCCGGGTCCTTCACCGGCGTCAGCCTGGTCGACCAGCCGGTGGCCATGGACGTCTTCGCGGCGCGGCATCTCTACAACTCGACGTCGCCCGAGTCGGGCTTCGCGAAGACGGTCACGGCGCAGCGGCGCCACGCGACCGGTACCGCGCTGGTCCGGGGCTGCGTCTTCACCCAGCGCGACGGCGACGTCGTCACCACGCGGACCTGCGAGTCGCTGCACGAGTGGATCGACGTGCTCGAGGGCGAGTTCGACCTGGCCTTCGACGACGTCCCTCGCTCGGCACTCGCCGCGCTCTGGGGCTCGGTGCGCACCGCGCACGAGGCCTGGGCCGAGACGCGCGAGAGCGCCTGAGGGAGGCCGGAGATGACGCGCGTGATCTGGTCCGTGATGAGCTCGCTGGACGGCCGTTCGGCAGCGCCCGGGGAGGGGTTCGAGACCATCGACTGGTTCCGGGCCGACGAGGAGTGGCTGGACTACTCGGTCGAGCTGCTCGACGAGGCCGACACCCTGCTGTTCGGCGGCATCACCTTCGCCGGGATGGAGCAGTACTGGCCGACCGCGGACGGTGCCGTGGCCGAGCGGATGAACGCGAGGCCCAAGATCGGGTTCTCGCGCACCGCCCGGCCCACCGCCTGGGCGAGCGCGCGGGTCGACACCGACCCGGTCGCCACCGTCGCCGAGCTGCGGCGCGGAGGCGATGGCGTCGCGGTCCTCATGGGGAGCGCGAACCTCGCCGGCACGCTGAGCGCGCACGGGCTGGTCGACGAGTACCGCTTCGCCGTCAACCCGGTGCTGCTGGGCGGCGGGGTGCCGGTGGCCCTTCCGGGTTCGGCCCGCGTCGAGCTGGACCTCGCCGACACACGGATCTTCGGCTCCGGCATCGTCGAGCTGCGCTGCACGCCCCGGTCGGCTACGCGGTGAGCCGGCTCGGCTCGGGCGCGAGCCCGCTCGGCTCGGGACCGCGCAACGCGTCCTCGGGCTTGCCCTCGGGCCGGCCCTCGCCCGTGATGACGAGGTTCGGCAGGCTCTCGCGCAGGTAGTAGCCCCAGGCCTTCGAGCAGACGTCGTAGCACTCGTGGTCCGGCACCAGGCCGACGTGGGTGAAGCGCACCTCGGTGCCACCGTCACGGGTCGTGAGGTCGAAGCGGATCTGGGTGTCGACCCACTCGGTCTGGTCCTCGACGAAGCTCATGTAGTTCTCGAGGACCGTCCACACGACCCGCTCGCCGGGGACCAGCTCGGTGACCCGGATCTGCGAACGGTGGAGGTCCTTGACCCGGAACGTGAACTCCTGGCCCTCGACGTGGGTCGGGCCGTCGACCTCCGCCGACCACCACGCGCGTACGTCGTTGATGGCGTCGAACACCTCCCGCGGAGAGCGCTCGACCGAGAAGGTGGTGGTGAAGCTGTGGTCAGTCATGATGTCCTCCAGCGGATTTCGATGATGTGCAACCGTAGAGTTGCAGGTTAGCACACCACTTTGGGAGAGGCGACTGCCATGCTGGGCTGGTGACCGAACGCAACGTCCTGGGCGACGAGCTGCAGGAGTGCAGCACCGACCCGATGACGGGCTTCTTCCGCGACGGTTGCTGCAGCACCGGGCCTCAGGACCTCGGCAGCCACACCATCTGCGCGGTCATGACCGCCGAGTTCCTCGAGCACCAGCGCAGCATCGGCAACGACCTGTCCACGCCGATGCCGCAGTTCCGCTTCCCTGGTCTGGCCCCGGGCGACCGCTGGTGCGTCACGGCGCCGAACTGGGCACGCGCATACAACGACGGCGTGGCCGCCCCCGTGGTTCTCGCGTCGACCAACGAGGCGGTGCTGGGGGTGGTGCCGTTCGCGGCACTGAAGCGGCACGCCGTGGACGTGCCGGACGACGCTAGCTCGCTGGAGTAGCCGACCGGCCGTGGACGGCGGTGAAGGCGATGGTCTGCGTCCACCACTCGGAGTCGGCGCACTGCGTGAGGAACTGGTCGACGGTCTCGTCGTCGAGGGCGCCGGACTCGACGAGTCCACCGCGGAGCTCGGTCACCGTGTCCACCCAGTAGGTCGCCCATGGCGAACCGCCTTGGTAGACAGCCGTTTCCGCGGCGCCGTCAATGTCGCCGATGCCGAGAGCGGCCAGCCGTCGGGCGAGCGTGCGGCCGAGGAAGTAGTCGATGCCCTGTTCGCGGGACCACTGCAGCCAGCCGTCCCAGAACCGGTGGACCTCCGCCGGTTCGGCGATGCTGACCGGGAGGAAGTCCGGCTCGATGAGCAGGATGGCGCCACCCGGAGCCAGGCTCGCGACGAGGTTGGTCATGGCGGTGTCCACGTCGGCGACATGGTGGAGGACGGCCCGCGCGGTCACCAGGTCGAAGGTGCCGGGGTCGACCGGGCCGGCCACGATGTCGGCCTGGAGGTAGTCCAGGTTGGCCGGCGCGGTGTTCTGGTCCACGAGGGACAGGTCGATGTCGACGGCGACCGCCTGCCCGGTCGGTCCGACCAGCTCGGCCAGCCACGCGGAGACCGAGCCGTTGCCGAAGCCCACCTCGAGAGTGCGCGCGCCGGGTCCGATGCCGAGCGCCTCGATGTAGCGGCGGTGCATCGGGTCGAGGAGGCGGGACATGAGCGCGAGACGTGCGCCCTCGCCGTGGAGGTGGTGGTCCAGCACGTAACCCGGCATGGTGTCGATCGTACGAGCCGGGGTGGAGGGGGTTGTTGGCACGGGCTGGATCGGCGAGTCACGAGACTTCACAACGGGATTCGCTGTGGAGAACCTTTGCAGGGCATTCGAACAGGTGTACGATTAGGCCATGAGCCTTCCCGCCGCGGTGGTCCTGCGCCAGCAGGAGATCGACGACCTCGAGACCGAGGTGTCGGTGGTGGCCGCGCGGTTGAACCGGGCGCATGCCGATCTGGTCGACCTCACCCGTCGGGTGCTCGAGGAGGAGCGCTGGGGCGGGAGCGGGATCCGGTCTCCCGAGCACTGGCTGGTGTTGCACGCGGGCCTGTCGCCCGCCCGCGCCGCGGACGTGGTCCGGCTGGCGCGGCGGTCCACGGAGCTCCCGACGACGGTGGCCGCCATGGTGGCCGGGCAGGTCTCGGTCGACCAGGCGGCGGTCGTGGCTCGCTACGCACCTTCATCGCACGAGGCGTCCATCGGCGAGCTGGCGCCCATGACGACGGTGCCGCAGCTGCGGCGGGCGTTGTCGCGCTACCAGTTCGGGTCGGAGGCCAGCGGCCCGTCAGGTGAAACGGGTCGTGACGAGCGCGACGTTCCGGGCACGGAGGCCTTCGCGGCCAAGGCGCCGGAGCTGTCGATGTCCTACGGTGACGGCCGGTTCCTCCTGCGCTACTCGGCCCCGGCGGACATCGGAGCGCTGGTGGAGCAGGCGGTGCGGGAGGCCAAGGACGCGCTGTTCACGTCGGGTCAGACGGGTGCGTCGTATGCGGACGGTCTGGCTGAGCTGGCATCCCGGTCGCTGGCGTCGGTCCAGTCCGGCAGCCGTGCGGCTCGCTACCGGGTCTACGTCCACCTCGTCCACCGACGGTTCGTGGGTCGGCGGGCGTGGTGCCATCCCGGCCTCGTTGGCGGCGAAGTTCGCGTGCGACGGGGTCGTCCAACCGGTGTGGGAGGTCGACGGCACGCCGGTCAGCGTGGGTCGCGGGCAGCGGATCGTGCCCAAGCGGACTCGCCGCCTGGTCGAGGACCGCGACCGGGGCTGCGTCTTCCCGGGCTGTCAGGCGACCGGGTTCCTCGAGATCCACCACCTCGACCACTGGGCCGACGGCGGCGCCACCGACCTCGACCGGCTGGTCGGCCTGTGCCCGCTTGCACCACGACGCCCACCACCGCGGCGAGTTCACCGTCAGTGGCTGCCCGATCCATCCCGACCGGTTGGTTCAAGGGACTTCTGGTGCCGCTGCGGGTTTGGTCTTCACCGACGCTCGCAGCCGGGTCATCGGCGTTCCCGTCCGCCCCGTCGTCACCCCGGCCGAGCCCCCGGAGCCGGTCGTCGACGCATACCGAGGACCGACCGGTGAGCGGCTGCAGACCCGCTGGCTGGACCTGCCCCCCAACCGACCGACACTGACCGTCGTCCCCGACATCGACCCGGAGCCCGACATCTCGCCGCCGGGCGGAGCGGATCCACCCGGCGATCCGTAGCGTCGCCCGTTCTGAGATCTGGTTGTGCCCCCGGGCAGATTCGAACTGCCGACACCCGCTTTAGGAGAGCGGTGCTCTATCCCCTGAGCTACGAGGGCGGTGCCGCTTCGGCGCCGCAGGAAGGGTAGCCGACCCCGTCCCCACCTTCGGTGGTCACCGGACCGTCTCAGGCGGCCGACAGCCGCTCGACCTCGTCGTCGGACAGCCGGAGGTCGGCCGCCGCCACCGAGTCCTCGATGGTGGACGGTCGCGACGAGCCGGGGATCGGGATGACCACCGGGGACAGGGCCAGCATCCAGGCCAGGGTCACCTGCTGCGGGCTCACGTCGTGGGCCGACGCCACGTCCGCGAACGCCGCGAACCGCGACCCGACGTCGGCGGCACGCGAAGCGCCGCCGAGCGGGCCCCAGGGCAGGAACGCGACGCCCATCTCCTCGCACAGCCGAAGCTCGGGCTCCGACGAGCGGAACGCCGGCGAGAACTGGTTCTGCACGCTGGCCAGGCGACCGCCGAGGATCCCCTGCGCCTCCCGGATCTGCGAAGGGTTCGCGTTGGAGATCCCGGCCAGCCGGATCTTTCCCTCGTCGAGGAGGTCGCGCAGGGCGCCCACGGACTCGGCGTACGGGACCGACGGGTCCGGTCGGTGGAACTGGTACAGCCCGATCGCGTCTACCGCGAGCGCTTTCAGTGACGCCTCGCACGCCGCGCGCAGGTGCTCCGGCGAGCCGTCCACCTCCCAGCGACCTTCCGGCCGCACGTGCCCGCCCTTGGTCGCCACCAGCACCTGGGACGCGTCGCCGCCCCACGAGCGGAGGGCTTCGCCGACGAGCCGCTCATTGTGACCCGTCTCGCTGTTGTCGAGGCTGTACGCGTCGGCGGTGTCGATCAGCGTGACCCCGGCGTCCAGCGCGGCGTGGATCGTCGCGATGCCCTGGGCGTGGTCCGGCCGTCCGCTGATGGACAGCTGCATCGCCCCGAGCCCGATCTCCGACACGGTCCGGTCTCCGATGGCTCTCGTCTTCATGCCCTCGAACGTACCCAGACTCCCTGCCTGCCTACCCAGCCGGTATGCGCGGGGTCCCTCGCGGGTTAGCCTCGCCGTATGAGCTGGGGCGGCCTCGTGGAGATGTTCAACCCGGGGCACCGCCACCTCCGCGAGGAGATGGACCGCAAACGGGTCGAAGCGCAGATCCCGGGCAACGAGGGCGACGGCTCCACCCAGGTCGACCTCGAGAACAACGTCGTCCGCATCGCCCAGCCGCGGCCCACGGAGCGGCCCCACGACGCCCCCCAGGACACCGCCCGAGACGCTCCCGACGACCAGCCCAACGACGAGTGACCCTCCCCGAAGGCGCGGTCCCCGACGGGCTCGACCTGCCGTCGCTCGCGGACCGGCTCGTGACCGTCGAGGGTGTGGTCGGAGTCGTCCTCGGTGGGAGCCGCGCGCGAGGTGACCACACCGCGGACTCGGACGTCGACCTCGGGATCTACTACCGGGGCGACCTCGACATCGCCGGCCTCGGCGCGATCGCCCGCGACGTCGCCGGCCCGGACGCGGAGGTCACCGAACGCGGCGAGTGGGGACCGTGGGTCGACGGCGGCGGCTGGCTGGTGCATCGAGTGACGTCCACGTGGACTGGATCTACCGCGACGTCGACCGGGTCCGCGAGGCCTGGGCCCGGGCGCACCGGGGCAGCTACGACTGGAACGCCCAGGCCGGCCACCCGCTCGGAGTCCCAGACTTCGCCTACGTCGGCGAGCTCGCCCTCGCCCTGGTGCAGGCCGATCCCAGCGGCGAGCTGACCGAGCTGCGGGACGGCATCACCTACCCCGACGCCCTTCGCACCGCCCTCGCGCACAACCTCTGGGAAGCGGACTTCCTCCTCCAGATCGCGGCGAAGGCCACGAGTCGCGGCGACACCGCATACGTCGCGCTCTGCCTGAGCCGGGCGATGCTGGTCTGCGCTCACGCCCTGCACGGGTACGACCGGCGCTGGCTGGTCAACGAAAAGGGGGCGATCGCCTCAGCGGGCCGCTTACCTTGTGCGCCAACGGACTTCGAACGTCGGGTATGCGACGTGCTCGGCAGCGTTGGTACCTCACCGACCGAGCTGGCCGGCACCATCGAGAACGCCGAACGGATCGCCGAGGACGTGAAGACGGTATGGACGAACGAGACCTGACCCACCTGCGGCGCTGTGTCGAGCTGGCGCGTGAGGCGCTCGAGGACGGCGACGAGCCGTTCGGCTCGGTGCTCGTCGACGCCGACGGAGAGGTGCGCGCCGAGGACCGCAACCGCACCGCCGGGGGCGACCAGACGCGGCACCCGGAGATCGAGCTGGCCCGGTGGTCCGCCAACAACCTCACTCCCGAGGAGCGAGCAGGCGCCACGGTCTACACCTCGGGCGAGCACTGCGCGATGTGCTCGGCCGCGCACGCCTGGGTCGGGCTCGAGCCGGATCGTCTACGTCGCGTCCACCGAGCAGCTGGTGGCCTGGCGTGCCGAGTTCGGCCTGACCGGCCCGTCGCCGGTGAACCCGTTGCCGGTCAACGCTGTGGCGCCCGGAATCATCGTCGAGGGACCGGCACCCGAGCTCGAGGACGAGATCCGCGAGCTGCACCGCCGGCACGCCGAGGGACGGGCTCAGGGACCGATCACGTAGGAGTGCGGCTCGACGGCGACGCCGCCCACGTCGGCGGACTCGTCCCCGGCGTTCAGCGCGAGGGTCAGGTGGTCGTCGCCGGACCGCAGGTGGATGGTCATCGTCGTCTCGGTGACGTCGGACGTCGAGAGCCTGGCGTCGACCAGCCAGGGGTGGTCGCGGCGGACCCGGACGAGCTCCTGGTAGACGCCGAGCGTCTCCGCCCCGAACGGCAGGAGCCCGGCGGGCGTCTCCGGGAAAGGCGGCCGGACGGGGTCGTCGCCGCGCGGCTGGTCGAGCTTCTTCCCGGTGAAGGCCTGCTCGTCGCCGGCGTAGATCGTCGGGATCCCGGGCACCATCATGAGGATCGCGACGGCCAGGGGCAGGTTGGTCGGATCCTTGAGGAGGCTGGCGATCCGGGACTGGTCGTGGTTGCCGAGGAACGTCTGGGACCGGAACGAGGCGGAGAACTCCGCGTGCCGCCGGAGAGTCCACTCGAGCTCGTGGAGGTTCTGGTCGTTGAGCGAGCTCCAGATCGCCTTCCACAGCTCGTACTGCGTGACGGAGTCGACGCCGCTCTCGGCGACGAACTCCGGGTAGCCCCCGTTGATCAGCTCGGCGACGATCCAGGCCTCCGGATGGGCGGCCTTCACGCGGTCGATGACCGGTCGCCACGCGGCACCGCCTGGAGCGAAGGCGGCGTCGAGCCGCCAGCCGTCGACCCCGCGGTCCAGCCAGAAGTCCATGACGTCGACGACGTAGTCGACCACCGGGGGATGGGCGAAGTTCAGCTCGACGAGGTCGAGGTTGCCCTCGAACCCGATCGTGTAACCGTTGTCCCACGTCACCCACTGACCGGCCTCGGAGTCCGGACCCGTCCGCGAGCGCGCGGCGCACGATCTCGTGGTCCTGGCTGACGTGGTTGAACACGCCGTCGAGGCAGACCCGGATGCCCCGGTCCTTCGCGGACCCGCACCAGGTCGTCGAAGTCGTCCAGGTCGCCGAGCCGCGGGTCCACGCGGAAGTAGTCGAGCGTGTCGTACCCGTGGGACGTCGAGGCGAAGACCGGGGCGAGCATCAGGCCGTTGGCGCCCAGCTCGATGAGGTAGTCGAGCCAGCCGGTGATCCGGCCGAGCCGGTGCTCGACCTGACCCTCGGGAAGCTCCTCGGCTCGCGCCTCGGCACCGACGAACCGCAACGGGTAGCAGTGCCACCAGATCACCGAGGCGACCCAGTCCATCGTCATGCCCCCTTCGCCACGCGCAGTCTCCGAACGCTACCGGGCGGCCGGCCCATTCAGAAGGCGCGTCCAGCCCTCAGCACCAGCTCCAGCTCGAACCGCACCTGTGGGTCGTCCAGCGCGTCACCGAACAGCTCCCGCAGCTGGGTCAGCCGGTAGCCCACCGTCTGCGGGTGCACGTTGAGCTCGGCGGCCACCGGCGCGCGCTGTCCCCAGTGCCGCAGCCAGGCGTACAGGGTGGCGGCCAGCTTCTGCCGCGACGCCGGCTTGAGCCCGGCCAGCGGAGCGAGCCGCAGCTCGGCGAGGTCGTCCAGCGCCTGCGACTCGGCCCCGATGACGAGGTCGGCGAGGTGCTCCTCGACCCAGACCGGCCGCGCGCTCCGGTCCGCCTCGCCCCGATCGGGACCACGGGAGAGCGAGGTGGCCGCGGTCGACGCCAGCCGCAGCGAGTCGGGTGCCCGACGCCAGTCGCGGGCGGGACCGATCACCGCCCGGCGCCCGCGCAGCGCCCGCTCCAGCTCGGTGCGTTCGCGGGCCGTCCGCGGGGCGGGGACCAGTGCGACGGCGTCGGTCGCCCGCGCCATCGTCAGCGCGCGGGAGCCGAGCTGGAAGCGGACGCCGGAGGCCTCGTCCAGCGGCATCGTCACGGCGACCAGCGCGTTCGGCAGCACCCAGCCGGCGGCCGCGGAGGCCTCCTGGGCGGCCACGTCGTCGGCGGTCCCGTGCAGCAGCAGCTCGAGCAGGTCGACGCGTCGGCGGTCCATCTCGCCGGCGCGCTCGGACTGCTCGAAGGCGAACCCCTCCGCGCTCGCGGCCGACAGCTCCTCGATGTAGGCGAGGATCGACTCGCCGAGGGCCACCAGCGCCTCGGTGTCCAGCCCCGCCTCGAGCGCGTCGCGGGACATCCGGCGCAGGGTCACCCGGGCGCCGGCCCGGTAGGCGGACAGCAGCCCGTCCAGGGTGCGACCCTGCCGGACCTCGCCGCGCCCCAGCGCCGCATACACACGACGGCTCTCGGAGGTCAGCGCCGGTTCGGTGGTGCCGGGCAGCTCGAGGAACCGGCCGAGCGCCACCTCCACCCCTTGCCGGACCCCGTCGCCGAAGCGCCCTTCGAGGGGCCGCGCGTAGGCTGGGACGGCGACGGCGACCGCCGCGATGACCTCTTCCACGACGTCGGTGAGCCGGGGCCGCAACATCTCGCTGATCTGTGTCGGTACGGCTAACCACGGTGGGTCTGGCGAGGTAATCGTCACTGTAGAGCCCCAGTATCTATCACGGCGCGATAGTTTCGGAGTTTACATCGTATGCCGCGATAGGAGCGCCGCAGGCGGCTTGCTTGGCACCCTTGGTAGGTGAGCAACATCCGTCCCCTGAGCCGTGTCGCGTCGGTCTTCACGACGCCGCGCGCCCCGGAGGACTTCCTCTGGCTGGTCAACCCGCTGAGCTCCTCGCGTCAGCTCCGTGGCGTGGTCACCGCGGTCGTGCCCGAGACGTCCGACTCGGCCACGATCTCCTTCCGGCCCGGCCGCGGCTGGAAGGCCCACCAGGCCGGACAGTATGCGCGGATCGGCGTCGAGATCGACGGCGTCCGGCACTGGCGGTCCTACTCGCTGAGCACCCCCGGCGGGTCCGACCCGGCGATCACCGTGACGGCGAACGGTCGTGTCTCGGAGACCCTGGTCCGACGGACCCGGCCCGGCCACGTCCTCTTCCTCGCGCCGCCGCAGGGCGACTTCGTCCTGCCCGAGCACCCTCGGCCGCTGCTCATGCTCACCGCCGGCAGCGGCCTCACGCCGGTGATGTCGATGGTCCGCACGCTCGTGGGCCGCCGGCGCGACGCCGACGTCGTGCTCGTCCACTCGTCCCGCACCCTCGACGACGCCCTGTTCCGCCACGAGCTGGCCGAGCTCGGCGAGGAGCACCCCGGACTGCGGGTCGTCCACTGGGTCACCACCGACCAGGGGCGCATCGACCTGACCCGAACCCACGACCTGGACACCGTCGTCCCCGACTGGCGGAACCGCGCCGCATACGTGTGCGGTCCCGCCGAGATGCTCGACGCCGCGACCGCCCTTTGGCAGTCGGCCGACGTCCCCGGCCAGCTCACCGTGGAGCGGTTCGCCCCGGTGCTGCTCGCCGGCGCCGGTGGCGAAGGCGGGCTGGTGACCTTCGAGACCTCCGACAAGGAGGTCGAGGTCGACGGCTCCACACCCATCCTCGAGGCCGGCGAGGACGCCGGCGTCGTCATGCCCAGCGGTTGCCGCATGGGCATCTGCCGCAGCTGCCTGACCCCCCTGCTCGCCGGCCAGGTCCGCGACCTGCGCACCGGTGAGGTCCACGGGGACGAAGGCGAGCTCATCCAGACCTGCGTGTCCGCCGCGGCGGGCCCCGTCCACCTCGAGATCTGAGGAGCACCACCACATGACCGCACTGCCGATGACCACCCTGACCCGGCTCGCGCCGGCGCCGTCCGACACCCCTGAGGTGCGAACCCTCCGGCGCCGGCCGGTGCTCGCCCCGGAGGGCCACCCGGCCGTCCGTCCCGAGGCCGCCGCCCACCTCACCGACGAGGACGTGGCCGAGCTCGGCCGCGAGCTCGACGCCATCCGCGACGCCGTCCTCGCCGAGCGCGGAGCCACGGACGCCGCCTACATCCGCCGGGTGATCCGGGCCCAGCGCAGCCTCGAGCTGGGCGGGCGGGCCTGCCTCGTCTTCGCCAGCCTGCCGCCCGCGTGGGTGGCCGGCGTCGCGATGCTGAGCGTCGCCAAGATCCTCGAGAACATGGAGATCGGCCACAACGTCCTCCACGGCCAGTGGGACTGGATGCGCGACCCCGACATCCACTCGACCACCTGGGAGTGGGACTTCGTCACCCCGGCCGCGTCGTGGAAGCACACCCACAACGACCTGCACCACACGTGGACCAACGTGATCGGCAAGGACCGCGACGTGGGCTACAACATCCTGCGGATGGACCCGAAGCAGGAGTGGCAGCCCTGGAACCTCGGCAACCCGCTCTACAACGCGCTGCTGGCGCCGGTGTTCGAGTGGGGCATCGCCATCTACGACCTCGAGCTCCAGGACGTCGCCGAGGGCAAGAAGTCCAAGACCGACCTGCGCCGTGACCTCAAGGCCATGGGCCGCAAGGTCGCGACCCAGTTCGCGAAGGACTACGTCGCCACGCCGGCCGTCGCCGCGCTGACCGGCTCGTTCGTGCCCGCCCTCCTCGGCACCCTCACCGCCAACGCGATCCGCAACGTCTGGGCGCACGCCGTCATCTTCTGCGGCCACTTCCCCGACGGCACCGACACGTTCACCGAGGAGATGATCGAGGGTGAGACGCGCGGTGACTGGTACGTCCGCCAGATGATCGGCTCCGCGAACATCTCGGGCAGCAAGGCCATGCACCTGATGACCGGCAACCTCTCGCACCAGATCGAGCACCACCTCTTCCCGGACCTTCCGTCGAACCGGTACGCCGAGGTGGCGCCGAAGGTGCGCGAGATCTGCGAGCGGTACGGCCTGCCCTACACGACCGGGCCGCTGTGGAAGCAGGTCGGCTCCACGTGGGGCAAGATCTTCCGCCTCGCCCTGCCGGACCGTAAGCCGGGACGCGCAGCGGTCGTTGGTTAGCCTCTGCGGGTGAGTCCCGGTCCGTTCGAGAGCGACACGTCGCATACCCCCGAACGGACCGAGGCGGTCGAGACGGCGCTCGCGGCCTGGCGTCGGCAGCTCACCGCACTGGGTGGTCCGAACACGCTGCTCTGGTACGTCGAGCAGACCAGCGGCGCCCTCGACCTCACCACCGCGCATCCGGGCGGGGTGTCGATGCTCCTCGCGGGGCGACCGACGCGGCTGTCCGACCTCGTCCGCGAGCGCGCGGCGTTCGGTGAGGCCCGCGCCCGCGCCGCGGACATCCGGGGCCGGGCGGTGTCGCTGCGGGCGACACCGCGGTCTCGAGACGTCGTTCCTGGCCGCCGGCATGGCCACCTGGGAGCATCCCGGCGCCCCGACGCCGCCGCACGCGCCGGTCCTGCTGCGCGCCTGCTCGCTGCGTCCGACCGACCGGGTCGCGAGCGACTTCGACGTCGTGCTCGGCGACGAGGTCGAGGTCAACCCGGTCCTCGAGCAGTACCTGCGCACCACTGCCGGCATCGAGCTCGACACCGCGTCGCTCGCCGAGATGTCCACGCTGGCCAGCGGGTTCGACCCGTACCCGGTGTATGCGGCGCTGGCCCGCCAGTGCGAGGCCCTGCCCGGGTTCACGGTCGCGCCACGGATGCTCGTGGGCAGCTTTCCGCACGGCAAGCTGACCATGGTGGGGGACCTCGCCGACCTCGCGGAGCCGGCGTCGGTCGCTCGGCTGGCGCAGCACCCGGTCGTGTCGGCGCTGGCCACGGCGGCCGGGTCGCCGCCCTCATCCGACGCGGACTCGGCGGGCGATGGGGGCGGCGCCCGTCGCGTACCGGTCGAACCCGAGAAGGACCTCGACCCGGACCCCGACCCCGCCGCCGAGCGGCTCGTCCTCGACGCCGACTCCGCGCAGAGTGCCGTCGTCGACGCGGTGCTGCGCGGCGAGGACGTCGTGGTCCAGGCGCCCCCGGGTACGGGCACGACGCAGACCGTCGCCAACGTCGTCGCGGCCCTGGCCGGCCAGCGGAACTCGGTGCTGCTGGTGGCCGAGCGGCGGTCGGAGCTCGACGACGTACGGCGGCGGCTGGAGACGGTCGGGCTCGGGTCGCTGGTCGCGGACGTGGGCGGATCGCTGTTCGACCACCGCGGGACGCTGGCCGAGGTGGTCGCGCTGGTGGAGACCCAGGGGGTCGACGAGTCGTGGGCCGACCGGCTTCCGGTCGAGGGCAGCCGGCTCGAGGGCCGGTTGCGGACCCAGCGAGACGCGCTGCGGGACCACGTGGCCGCGCTCCACGAGGTACGCGTGCCGTGGGGCGTCAGCGTGCACGAGGCGCAGTGCGCCATCAGCGAGCTGGGGTCGCGGACACCGGCGCCGGCGTCCCGCGTCCGGATCCGCGGGGCGGCGCTGGCGCGGCTGTCCCGGGAACGTCTGCACGAGCTGGCCGACGAGCTGGCCGGCGCGGTCGCGATCGGCGCGTGGGCCTCAGGCGACGGCGGTGACCCCTGGTACGGCGCGCGGATCACCACCGACGAGGAGGTGGCTCGGGCGTCGTCGATCGTCACCCGTCTGGCCGACGGCGGGTTCGAGCGGCGGGCCGCGACGCTCGACGAGATCCTCGTCGAGTCGTCCCTGCCGGCGGCGCGCACGGTGCAGGACTGGGGGACCGCGCTGACCACGATGACCGGCGTCCGCGAGACGCTCGAGGTCTTCCGGCCGGAGATCTTCGACGTGCCTCTCGACGAGCACGTCGCCGCGACGGGCACGCGCGAGTACCAGCGCGCGCACGGAGTGGAGCTCGGCTGGTGGGCCCGGTCGCGGGTCCGCCGGCTGGCGACGCGGCTGCTGCGTCCGGGACGGCCGCCGGAGGACCTGCACGCGGAGCTGGTCGGGCGCGGACCCAGCGGACGGCCTGGCACGCGCTGGTCGGCGCCGGCGGCCGTCCGGAGATCTCGCCGCGGCTGGACGAGGCTCAGGACGCGTACGACGAGCTCGATGCGGACCTCACCTGGCTCGGCGAGCGCCTGGCGCCGACCGCGGCCGGGGGCACCCTGCATACGACGCCCGTGGCGGAGCTCCGGACGCGGCTGGCCGCCCTCGCCGCTCGGCCGGAGCGGCTGGCCGTGCTCCCTGCCGTGGTCCCGGTCGTCGACGACCTGCGCGCCGCGGGAATGGGCGAGGTCGTCGACGACTTCGCGGCCCGCGGCGTCGAGGCGGACGACGTGACGGCCGAGCTCGAGCACATCTGGTGGGTCTCCATCGCCCGCCAGGTCACCGACACCGACCCGCGGTACGGCCAGCACGACGGCACGGGGCTCCGCGCGGCGGCGGAGGGGTATGCCGCCGCCGACCGGGAGCACCTCACCGAGACCGCGCGGCGGACCCGCGTCGAGGCGGCCGCCTGGCACCGGTCGGTGGGTGACGGCAACCGCGCCGCCGCCGCGATGCTCCGGGCGGAGGCCGACCGCACCGCTCGGCCGATGTCCCTGCGCGGCGCGTTCGAGGCGTCCGCCCCGCTGCTGCTCGGCGCCGCGCCGTGCTGGGCGATGAGCCCCTTGGTCGTCGGCGAGGCCCTGCCGCCGGGGTCCTGGTTCGATGTCGTCGTCGTCGTGGGGGCGGGATCGCTGACCACCGCGGCCGCCGTCAGTGCCCTCTCGCGCGGACGACAGGTGGTGGCGGTCGGCGACGCGGAGACGAGCTGGCCGACCGGGTTCACCGCCGGCCCCGGGGTCGTCGGCGAGGACGAGGCGCCCACGCGCTCGCTGCTCGAGGATCTGGCCGAGGCGCTCCCCACCCACCGGCTGCGGTGGGCGCACGCGTACCGCGACCCCCGCCTGCTCCTCGTCGCCGGCGGCGGGTATGCGGGTGAGCTGGTCGGTCCGCCGAGCCCGGTCCTCGAGGCGACGGTCGGGCTGGAGCTGGTCGACGGTCGCGCCGGCGTCGAGCCCGGTGAGGACACGACGATCGACTCGACCGACGCCGAGGTCGACCGCGTCGTCGGCCTCGTCCTCGACCACGCCCGGCATCGGCGGGACGAGTCGTTGGGTGTCATCGCGCTGACCGAGCGTCACGCGGAGCGGATCCGGTGGGCGCTCGCGGCCGCGGCCGGAGCCCTCGACGCGGCCCCCGAGCCCGATGTCCTGGCGTACCTCGACGCCGAGGCGGCGCGGCCGGTTGCCGTCGTGTCGCTGGCCGCCGCCGCGGGACTGGCCCGAGATGCCGTGGTCCTGAGCGTGGGGTACGGGAAGACCCCGCACGGCCGAGTGCTTCACCGGTTCCCCGCCTTGTCCGCTCCGGACGCGCCCCGGCGGCTGCGAGCCGCGCTGACCGCGGCTCGTCGGCGGCTGACCGTGGTGTCCTCGATCGGGCCGGACGACCTCGACGAGAACCGGCTCCGGGACGGCGCCGTCGCCCTGCGTGACCTGCTGCGGTCGGCGATGGGCGGTTCGCTCGAGACCGTCGACGAGGCTCCCGTCGCGCCCGACCCGCTGATGATCGAGCTCGCCGCTCGGCTGCGGCGCGAGGGCCTGGTCGTGGCGGAACGAGTGGGGACGGGGCCGCATCGCGTCGACCTCGCGTTGACGGTTCCCGCGCATCCGGAGCGCTGGCTGCTCGCCGTCGACGGCGACGGTCCGGAGTACGCGACGTGGCGCGGCACCCGGGAGCGTGACCGCCTCTGGCCGCAGGGGCTCGAGCGGCGCGGCTGGCGTCATCTGCGGGTGTGGAGCACTGACCTCTACCGCGACCCGGCGCGCGACGTCGCGCGGATCGTGAGCATGGTCCGCGAGGAGGCCCGGGCGGTGGGCGTGCCGGTGCCCGCCCCGGTCCAGGCCGAGACCGTCGAGGGCGAACCGGAGGCGTTCACGGAGCCCACGGAGCCCCGCAGCGGACGAGCCGAGCCCACGCATACCGAGCCCACGCATACCGAGCCCACGCATACCGAACCGCCGCATACCGAGCCGGGATCGACGGCAGGACCCGAGGCCGCGGCCGAGGGGTCCTCACGCCGGCGGCGGCGCGCGGTCCGGCGGGGGACCAGCGAGGTGACGGACCCGGCCGGCCAGACGACCGACGACACCGACGTGGGTTGGGGTGAGCGCCGCGACGAGAGCGCGCACGACCAGTGGCTGCGCAACCAGCGCCCGCCGCACTGGGACTGAGGACCGCCGGAGCCGGTACCTCACCGCTCCCGGACCGCGTAGGTCAGGTGCGTCGCCCGCTGCGTGGGCTCCGCGCGGACCGGCTCGAGGGCCACACGACCGGCGTCGACGCCCTCGAACAGGCGGATGCCGGAGCGGAACAGCACCGGGGGAGAGCGCGATCGAGAACTCGTCGACCAGGCCGGCGTTGACGTACTCCAGTGGTCAGCGGCGGCTCACTGCTTGTGGTGAACGGCCTCGACGTTGTGGCCGTCGAGGTCGCGGACGAAGACGGCGTAGTAGCCCGAGTGGTACTCCGGAAAGATCCGCGGCGCGTGGAGGATCTCCGCGCCCGCGGCGACGGCGGCTTCGTGCACGGCGTCGACCTCGTCGGTGCTGAGGGCGTTGAAGGCGATGTGGAGCTCACGGGTCTCCTCGCCGCCCGCGGGTCCGACCCAGAATCCGGGGAACCCCTTGCGACCGGCGATGCCGACGGCGAAGGAGTCGCCGACCGGATGCCGGACGACCTCGGTGAAACCGATCGGCCCGAAGACGCGGAGGTAGAACGCGACCGCCGCGTCGACGTCGGCCGCCTGGATGCCTACGTGGTCGAACATGCCCGCACCCTAGGGCCATCCGCCGACCCGCGGGCGGGTCCGGCCTCGCCGGACCCTTCCCGGCGCGTCGTCAGCGGGCCGGAGCCGCGGGCGGGATGTCGTCCGGGCGGGTGCCGCCGCTGGGCGGTCCGACCACGGTGGTGTCGGCGCCACCGAGCAGGTCGCGGATCTGGCTGAGGAGCAGAACCTCCTCGGACGGGGCCTCGGGGGCGGCTTCCTCGCCCTGCCTGCGCATCGACGCCAGCTTGTTCATCGGAGCCACCAGCACGAAGTAGACCGCCGCGGCGACGAACAGGAAGTTGAGGACCGCCTGGAGCACCGCGCCGATCGAGAAGTTGGCGCCGTTGATCGCGAAGGTGCCGACCTGCGTGATGTTCGGCTTGCCGACGATCGCGGCGATGAGCGGGTTGATGATGTTCTCGACGAGGGCCGTGATGATGGTGCCGAACGCGGCACCGATAACGACCGCGACCGCGAGGTCGATGACGTTTCCGCGGAGGACGAAGTCCCTGAATCCCTTGAGCACGATGTGTCCTTCCCTTCCCCTGGAACCGACGAAGCTCCAGACGGAGCGTGAGTCGGCAGGTCGACCCTAGCGAAGCCGTGTGTCGTCGAGGTGAACCGGAGCGGGGGATCGGCGCCCGCCCGGCTCAGCCGCGGACGGCGACGAGGAACCCGCCCGGACCGGCCGACGGGCTCAACCCGACGGCCAGGGCCCGAGCCTCCTCGGCGGTCACGGCGACGACGAGACGACCCTCTGCGCCCTTCGTGCTCGCCAGCAATCCCGAGCCCGGACGGTCTGTTGCGAGCACCCGGGCGGCGGTCACCAGCGGCTGGCCGGTTCCCGCGGCGAGGACCGAGACGGTGTCCGACGGCTGAAGGCTCGCCAGCAGCACCGGGTCGGCGAGCGGCAGGCTCACCGCCACGAGACCGGGGCCCAGCCCGGCCAGCTGGGTGGCGCCGCGGAACCTCGCCGTCGTGACGATCTCACCGTCCCGCACCGGTCCGGACACGACCTGGCCGACGGCGGCGCCCACGTCGTCGAGGGCGCCGGCCGGCCGTTGGTCGGCGGCGCGCCGTTCGAGGCGCAGGTCGGCGGACGTCAGCGTCGAACCGAGGGGCAGGTCGTGGGCGGTGACCACGGTCGGCACCCCGACGTCCGTCGGCGCGGGAAGGACTGCCCGGACGACGAGCCAGGCCGCCACGGCCACCAGTGCGACGGCCAGCAGTCGAAGCATCTGCGACTGCCGCCACCGACGCCGGCGGGACACCGGTCCCCAGCGAGGTCGCCTCCATCGGGTCCGGCCCCACGGCGGGTCGCGCTGGTCCGTGACCAGGTGCGCCGACGGCCCAGCCTCCGTGGCCACGTCGCTGATGTCGCTCATGTCGCTCATGTCGGCAGGGTGAAGGGCAGGGTCAGGCCCTCCAGCGCCAGCCGGCAGGGGCAGGTGGCCGCGTCGTCCGGCTCGGTCTCGGGCATCGCCGCCACCGCGTCGGTGAGCACCGCCTTGAGGCCCTCGATGTTCTGCGCGAAGACCTGGAGGACCTCCTCGTGGGTGACGCCGGACTCGCCCTCGACCCCGGCATCGAGGTCGGTGACCAGCGCGACGGTGGTGAAGCACATGGCCAGCTCGCGGGCGATGGCGGCCTCGGGCATGCCGGTCATCCCGACCACGCTCCAGCCGGCCTGTTGGTGCCAGAGGCTCTCCGCCCGCGAGGAGAACCGGGGACCGTTGACGACGACCATGGTCCCGCCGTCCTCCACCGCGAGCCCGGCCTCGCGGGCGGCCCGCACCACGACCGGACGGCCGCGCGGGCAGTACGGCTCGGCGAACCCGACGTGGACCACGGCGCCCAGCTCGTCGTAGACCGTGTGCGCGCGTCCCCAGGTGCGGTCGACCACCTGGTCGACGACCACCACCGTGCCGGGACCCAGCTCGCGGCGCAGCGAACCCACGGCGCACGGCGCCAGCACCTGGCGTACGCCGACGGACCGCAGCGCCCAGAGGTTGGCGCGGTAGGGCACCCGGTGAGGAGGGAACCGGTGGCCCTTACCGTGCCGCGCCACGAACGCGACCCGCCGACCGCGGAGCTCGCCGACGACGAGGTCGTCGCTGGGCTCGCCGAAGGGTGTGTCGACGTGGACCCGCTCGGCGCCCTCGAGGAACTCGTAGAACCCCGACCCGCCGATGACCCCGATCTCCGCCCGCACCGCGCTCGTGTTGGTACGCGTCATGCCGAGGACCCTATGAGCCGGCCACCGGCGCCGGTACGCCCGTCAGCTCACCTGTGGATGCCGGGACGAACCGCGCAGACCTTGGGGACGACCGCCCCAGGAGGAGTGCGCTCGGGAGGAGTGCGCGCTCTCAGCTCGCGGCGGCGGCGCTGGTGCTCGACGCGCTCGACCCGCTCGATGAGGAGCCCGTGGTCGACCTCGACGACCCGCCGGTCGACGAGTCGGAGGACTTCGCCGCGGTCTTGTCGCCGGAATGGTTGCCGGACTTGTCGCCCGACTTCTCACCGGACTTCTCACCGGACTTCTCACCGGACTTCTCACCGGACTTCTCACCGGACTTCTCACCGGACTTCTCACCGGACTTCTCACCGGACTTCTCACCGGACTTCTCACCCGAGGACGACTTCTCCGCGCCCGAGCCGATGCTCGAGGCGCGCGAGTCGTTCCGGTAGAAGCCCGAGCCCTTGAAGGTCACGCCGATCGACGAGTAGACCTTCCGAAGCCGCCCACCGCACTCGGGGCACTCGGTCAGGGACGCGTCGCTGAACTTCTGGACCGCGTCGAACGCGTGACCGCACGCGGTGCAGGCATACGCATACGTCGGCACGGATGATCTCCTCGGGAGTGGGGCGCGGCCCACGGGGTCGGGCCGCGCGAATTCTACGGGGGGAACACTCCGCGACCCCAATCGCTTCCCGGCCCCGACCCCCGCTCGACTGGTTGGGGTCCCCGCGAAGTATCGGAGCGGAGCGGAGAACTTCGTGGGGTGAACTAGGCCCAGCCGGCCAACCGGCCGCCCTCGTCCACGGCCCGGATCCGCTCCTCGGTCTTGCGCCGGGCGTCGGCACTGCTCACGACGAGGAGCTGGTCGCCGTGCCGGAGCACGGTCCGGCCCTCGGGCACGAACCCCCTCCCGTCGCGGACCACGAGCGTCACGTTGGCGCCCGCGGGCAGCCGTAGCTCGAAGACCTCGACCCCGTGCAGCCGGGACCGCTCGCCCACGGTCACTTGGATCACGTCGGCGCCCATCGTCTCCAGCGGCGTGGTCTCGACGTCGAGGTCGACGGCGCGGACCGACTCGGCGAGCCCGAGCCGTCGGGCCACCCAGGGCAGGGTCGGGGCCTGGACCAGGGTGAAGATGACGACGAGGACGAAGACGAGGTTGAAGATGGCGCCAGCGTTCGCCGTCCCCAGCGTCGCCGGCACCGTCGCCAGCACGATGGGCACCGCCCCCCGCAACCCCGCCCAGGACAGGAAGGCCTGGTCGCGCAGCGGTATCCGGAACGGGGTCAGCGACACCAGCACCGACAGCGGCCGGGCGACGAGCAGCAGGACCAGCCCGATGACGACGGCCGGGCCGAGCTGCTCGGCGCAGCTCGGACGGGGAGGCGAGCAGGCCGAGCAGGATGAACAGCCCGATCTGGGCGATCGAGCCGAGGGCGGACGAGAAGCTGTGCACGGCCGCACGGTGGGGAAGTCCCAGGTTTCCGAGCACGAGCGCGGAAAGGTATGCGGCGATGAAGCCCGACGTGTGCACCGTGGCCGCGATCGCGTAGGCGAGGACGACCAGGCTGACGACCCCGATGGAGAACAGCGCCGACGACGCGCCGGCGACGCGCCGCAAGAGCCAGGCCCCTCCCCAGCCGACGAGCAGTCCGATGACGGTACCGCCGACGAGCTCGACCCCCGCCTCGAGCAGGAAGTACCACCAGGGGTGGTGCTCCGCCGTCGGGACCGACTCGGCCGCGAGCGCGACGACGAGGATCACCACGGGCGCGTCGTTGAACCCGGACTCCGCCTCGAGCATCCCGCTGAGCCGACGGGGCAACGGCACCGTCCGGAGCACGGAGAACACCGCCGCGGCGTCCGTCGAGCTGAGGATCGCCCCGATGAGCAGCGCCACCGTCCAGTCCAGCTGGAGCACGAACCGGGCAGCGACGGCGACGACGCCGACCGAGATCATGACCCCCACGGTCGAGAGCACCGCCGCGGGCGCCACCGACCGCCGGATGCCCGACCACCTCGTCGTGAGCCCACCCTCGGCGAGGATGAGCACCAGCGCGCAGTACCCGAGGACCTGGGTCAGCTCCTCCGAGTCGAAGGTGATCCCGAGGCCCGACTCGCCGAGCAGCAGCCCGATGCCGAGGAAGATCAGCAGGGACGGCAGCCCGGAGCGGACCGAGATCCGCACCGCGGCGACGGCCACGAGGAGCACGGCCGACCCGATGAGGAGCGACCAGGTGAGGTCGTCGAGGACGAACTCGGTGGGGACAGGGGCCAGCCGGGTCACCTCGCCTCCCTCCTCCAGGGTCGCCCTGCCGGTCCGTGTGCTCGGTCTACCGTCTCGATCCCATCACCGTTGCGCGGTGACGGTCTCGCCTGACTCGTGGTGCTGCGCGGGTGTCCTAGTCTCGCAGGGTGGTGGCACGTGCGAAGGTGGCCCGCCGGGTCGGGCTGGGCGTGCTCATCCTCGTCGTTCTCCTCGTGGTGGCGCTCGCCGTCGTCGTCACCGGCGTCGTCCGCCAGTCCTGGCCGCAGACCAACGGCGAGATCAAGCTCAACGGGCTGGGCGGCCGGGTCGAGGTGATCCGTGACGCCCGGGGCATACCCCAGATCTACGCCGACTCCACCGACGACCTGTTCCGGGCCCAGGGGTTCGTCGCGGCCCAGGACCGCTTCTTCGAGATGGACTTCCGCCGCCACATGACCGCGGGCCGGCTCTCGGAGATGGTCGGCTCGGCCGGGCTGGCCACCGACAAGGTGGTTCGCACCATGGGCTGGCGCTCCGTCGCGGAGAAGGAGCTGGCCCTGGTCGCGCCGGCCACCCGCCAGTTCCTCAACGCCTACGCCGACGGCGTCAACGACTACATCGCCCGGGCCGACAGCCCGAGCGACATGGGTCTCGAGTACGTCGTCCTCGGCCAGCAGTACCCGGGGTACACGGTCGAGAAGTGGTCGGCCGTCGACTCGCTCGCCTGGCTCAAGGCGATGGGCTGGGACCTCATCAGCAACTACGGCGACGAGCTCACCCGCGCGCGTCTCGGCACGACGCTCGCTCCCGACCGGCTCGCGGTCCTCTTCCCCGACTACTCCGTCGCCGGGCATCCCCCGATCCTCGGGCCCGACGAGTGGGCCCCGGGCTCGGCGCCGGCGGCGAGCGCCGTCCGGCCGGCCCTGACCGACGCGGGCGCGGCGCCCCCGACGTCGGCGTCGGCGTCGGCGGCGGCGGCGGCAGCGACCCCCTCACCCGTCCCGCTCGGAGCCATGACGTCGGCGGTGTTCGAGAGCGCCCAGGCGGCGCTGGACTCCGTCCCCGCCCTGCTCGGCCGCGGTGACGGGATCGGCTCCAACTCCTGGGTGGTCGCCGGTTCGAAGACCACCACGGGGAAGCCGTTGCTGGCCAACGACCCCCACCTCGGAACCTCCATTCCGGGGATCTGGTACCAGACCGGTCTGCACTGCCGCACCGTCTCGGCCGCCTGCCCGTTCGACGTCTCGGGGTACACCTTCGCGGGGATGCCCGGCGTCATCGTCGGGCACAACCAGACGATGGCCTGGGGCCTGACCAACCTCGCGCCCGACGTCTCGGACTTCTACCTCGAGAAGGTCACCGACCAGACCTACCTGCGCGACGGTCAGCAGGCGCCCCTCGACACGACCACCGAGACGATCAAGGTGGCCGGGGGCAACGACGTCCAGCTGCAGATCCGCCGGACGGTGCACGGCCCGATTCTCTCCGACGTCATCGACTCCCTGGGTCGGGTCGGCCGGAACGCGCTGGTCCGGCTCGTGCCGCAGCAGGACACGTATGCGGTCTCGCTCTCCTGGACGGGGCTGGTCCCCAACACCACGGCGGACGCGATCTTCGCGGTCAACGCGGCCAGCACCTTCACCGAGTTCCGCGATGCCGCCGCCAAGTTCGCGGTGCCCTCGCAGAACCTCGTGTATGCCGACACGGCCGGCCACATCGGCTACCAGTCGCCCGGAATGGTCCCGATCCGGTCCACCTCGGTGCCCAACACCCCACCCGGCTACTGGCCCGCGCCGGGATGGGACAGCCAGTACGACTGGAAGGGGTTCGTGCCCTTCGAGCAGCTGCCGTGGACCTACGACCCGCCGGAGGGGTACGTCGTCACGGCCAACAACCAGGTGACCGCGGCGACCGGTCCGCAGGTGCCGTTCCTCACCTCCGACTGGGACTACGGCTGGCGCAGCTCGCGGATCGAGGCCCTGCTCAAGCAGAGCGACAGCGTCGGCGCGAAGATCTCGCCGGAGCGGATGAACGAGATCCAGAACGACACCTACAACGGGTTCGCGCCGACCTTGGTCCAGTCGCTGCTCCAGATCGACCTGTCGGGGGACGAGTTCACCCAGCAGGCGCAGATCCTGCTCGGTGACTGGGACTTCCTGCAGCCGTCCGACAAGGGCCGCTCGTCGGTGCGCGCCGCCTACTACAACGCGGTGTGGATGCGCATTGTCGAGTACACCTTCAACGACGAGCTGCCGCAGGACCTCCAGGGCAACGGCGGCGCGCGCTACATGGCGGCGATGCTCACCCTGCTCAAGGACCCGACGAACGGGTGGTGGGACGACCGCCGGACGCCGGGGCTCGTGGAGACCCGCGACGAGATCCTCCGCAAGGCGCTCGTCCAGGCGCGCCTCGACCTGGCCAAGCACCTCGGCAAGGACCCGGTCACCTGGTCGTGGGGCGAGCTGCACACCCTCACCGAGGAGCACCAGGTGCTCGGCGGCCCCACGGTCCCGGACCTCGTCCGGCGGATCTTCAACCGTGGACCGGTCGAGCTCGGCGGAGGGTCGTCGATCGTCAACGCCAACGCCTGGAACGCGTCGTCGGGGACGTTCGACGTCACGGCCGCCCCGTCGATGCGGATGGTCGTCGACCTCGGCAACCTCGACGCGTCGACGTGGGTGAACCAGACCGGGACCAGCGGGCATCCCTACTCGGCGCACTACGTCGACCAGATCGACGCGTGGGCGGCCGGAGAGACGTTCCCGTGGCCGTTCAGCCGGGGCGCCGTCGAACAGGCCCGGCAGGAGGAGCTGATCCTCAGCCCGCAGGGCGCGGCGTCACCCTGAGCCCAGCCGGGCCACCCCGCCGGACGGGGTGACCGCGACGTCGACCGGAAGGTCGTGGGCATCCACCGGCACGTCGCCGGCGGGGAGTAGCTCGCCGTCGTGGAGCAGCACGACGACCAGCGCGTCCGTGCACCGTCGGGCGAGGGCCCGGTCGTAGGAGCCGCCGCCCTGGCCGAGCCTCCGGCCGTCCCGGCCCGCCGCAAGAGCGGGAGTGACGATGACCATCGCCTCGTGGATCGCGTTCCTCCCCAACGGATCGGGCGAGCCGGCGACCCGCCAGTCGAGGTCGAGGTCGGCCAGCGTGACCGGCACGACCACCTCATACCCCGCTGCCGCCAGACGGTCGACCACCAGGTTCGTTGGAGGTTCGGTGGGCCGGGACTCGTACGCCGCCACGCGGCATACCCGACCCTGCGTGTGGTCCGCCACGAGCGCGGCGACGTGGTCGGCCAGGGCGCTCGCCTCGGCCTCGACGTCGCGACCGGCGAGGCGTTCGCGGCGGGTCGCGCGGAGCCGCCGTCGGAGCGCCGTCTTGGCCTCGGACGTCTCCTCGGCGGTCACGGCGCCATCGTAGGCTGGCGGGCATGAGCGCTGCGGGGCTGGCGGAGGCACGACGGCGGATGGTCCAGCACGGCGAGAGCGAGGAGGCGGTCCTCGCCTTCGAGCGGAGCTACGCCGAGCTGGAGCGCGTGCTCGAGACGGGTTCCGGCGGAACCATCCCGGAGTCGACGATCGACCCGCTCACCGACGTGCCGTCGCTGGAGGACTACACGCCCTCCGACGAGGCGAGGGCCGCCGCGCTGCGCCAGGTCGCCATGGTCAAGCTCAACGGCGGCCTCGGGACGTCCATGGGGATCACCGGCCCGAAGTCGGCGCTCGTCGTCAAGGACGGCCTGTCCTTCCTCGACGTGATCGCCCGGCAGACCCTCGCGCTGCGCAGGGAGTACGGCGTCGACCTGCCGCTGATCCTCATGAACTCGTTCCGCACCCGCGACGAGTCGTTGGCCGTCCTCGGACGCTATCCCGATCTCGCGCTCGAGGGGCTGCCGTTGGATTTTCTGCAGAGCGCCGAGCCCAAGCTGCGCGCGGACGACCTCTCGCCCGTCGACTGGCCCGCCGACCCGGACCTCGAGTGGTGCCCACCCGGTCACGGCGACGTCTACCTGTCCCTGGCCGCGACCGGTCTGCTGCAGGGGCTGCTGGACAAGGGTTTCCGCTACGTCTTCCTGTCGAACGCCGACAACCTCGGCGCGACCTGCGACCCCCGGATCGCGGCGTGGCTGGTGGAGAACGACGTGCCCTACGTCGCGGAGGTCTGCGACCGGACGGTCAACGACCGCAAGGGGGGTCACCTCGCCCTCCGCAAGAGCGACGGTCAGCTGGTGCTCCGCGACAGCGCGATGGTGGAGCCGCAGGACGAGGAGCAGTTCCAGGACTACACGCTCCACACGACTTTCCACGCCAACAACCTGTGGGTCGACCTGCACGGCCTCGACCGGCTGCTGAAGGAGAGCGCGTCCCGCGGCGAGGCCGGGATCGGGCTGCCGGTGATCGTCAACCGCAAGACCGTCGACCCCTCGGACTCGTCGTCGACCGACGTCATCCAGATCGAGACCGCCATGGGGGGCGCCGTGGTCCGGATCGACGGGGCGCGCGCCATCCACGTCCCCCGCACACGGTTCCGCCCGGTCAAGACGACCAACGAGCTGCTGCTCGTACGGTCCGACATCTTCGAGCTCGACGACCAGTCCAACATCGTCTCGGTGATCATCCACCCCGACCCGTTCGTCGACCTGGACAAGCCCTACAAGCTGGTGCCGGGCTTCGAGGAGCGGTTCCCCCGGGGCGCGCCGTCGCTGCGCGGGGCCACGGCCTTGCGGGTGGAGGGCGACGTGACCTTCGGCGCCGACGTGGTGTGCATCGGCGACGTGACCCTGAGGGCCTCGACACCGGCGACGGTCGAGGACGGCCGCCGCCTGACCGGGGTGACCGTGCTCGACGGGGCCGGCTGACGTGCGGAGCCTGGAGGCGCACCGCGACGCCATCCTCGCCGCGGTCAGGCCGGCGGCCCCGGTCCGGCTCGCGCTGCCGGAGTGCCTCGGGCTGGTCCTCTCCGAGGACGTGACCTCGCTCGTCGACCTTCCCGGCTTCGACAACTCGGCGATGGACGGGTATGCGGTGCGGGCGGTCGACGTGTCGGCCGCCGACCCCGGGGTGCCCGCCTCCGCGGTTCGGCTGCCGGTCGTGGCCGAGGTCGCGGCCGGCGCGGTGGCGACGCGACGCGTCGGTCCCGGCGAGGCGGTCCGGATCATGACTGGGGCGATGCTCCCCGAGGGCTCCGACGCGATCGTCAGGGTCGAGGACACCGACGCCGGCACCGAGACGGTGGAGATCCGGGCCGGGGCGCCGGCCGGGACGTCGGTCCGTCCGGCCGGCGAGGACGTCAAGCAGGGGCAGGTCGTCCTCCAGGCGGGCATGATGGTGGACGCGCGGCGGGTGGCCCTCCTCGCGGCGACCGGCCACGCCGACGCCATGGTCCGGCGCCGTCCCCGGGTGGCCGTGATCTCCACCGGCGCCGAGCTGGTGCCACCCGGAGAATCGTTGCGGCCCGGGCAGATCCACGAGTCAAACTCGTTCATGCTCGAGGCTGCGATCGTCGCGAGCGGCGCCGTGGCCGTCCGGCAGGCCACGGTCGACGACGACGCGGCCGCCGTCCTCGCCGCCGTCGCGGAGCTGGCCGCGGACGTCGACGCGATCGTCACCAGCGGCGGGGTGAGCATGGGTGCCTACGACGTCGTGAAGGAGTCCCTGCGCGACCACGGCGTCGACTTCGTCCAGGTGGCGATGCAGCCCGGCAAGCCGCAGGGTTTCGGCGTGGTCGGCGACCGGCGGGTGCCGCTCTTCGCGCTGCCGGGCAACCCCGTGTCGTCGTACGTGTCGTTCGAGGTGTTCGTGCGCCCCGCGCTGCGGCGGCTCATGGGCCGGCAGCCCGAGGTGCGACCGACCCTCACGGCGCGGCTGGACCACGCCCTCTCGTCACCCCCCGGGCGCGCGCAGGTGGCGCGGGCGGTGGCGACGCATACCGAGCAGGGCTGGCGAGCCGACCCGGTCTGGGGACAGGCTTCGCACTTCGTCGCCGACCTGGCGCGGGCCAACGCGTTCGTGTTCGTCCCGCCCGATGTGACCCGGGTCGAGGCCGGAGACGACGTGGAGATATGGCTCCTCGACGATCCTGGGGCAGGATGACGCCATGAGCGACGGCCGGCCCGAGGCGGGACGGCTGACGCACGTCCGGCCCGACGGGTCCGCGCACATGGTCGACGTCAGCGGCAAGGAGGTCACCGCTCGCCAGGCCTCCGCCGCTGGTCGCGTGCTGCTGTCGGCAGCCGCGGTCGCCGCGCTGCGGTCGGGCGACGTGCCCAAGGGCGACGCTCTCGCCGTGGCGCGGATCGCCGCGATCCAGGGCGCGAAACGCACGCCGGAGCTCGTGCCCCTCGCTCACCCGGTGGCGGTCCACTCGGTCGCCGTCGACCTCGCGGTCGCCGACGACGGCGTCGACATCGTCGCGACGGTGCGGACGGCGGACCGGACCGGGATCGAGATGGAGGCGCTCACGGCGGTATGCGTCGGGGCCCTGGCCCTGGTCGACATGGTCAAGGCCGTGGACAAGCACGCTCGGATCACCGACGTCCGCGTCACGGCGAAGTCGGGCGGGCGGTCCGGCGACTGGACGGAGGCGTGACCGTCATGGCGAAGCGCGCGGTCGTCATCTGCGCGTCGACCCGGGCTGCGACCGGCGTCTACCCCGACCGCACCGGCCCGCTCATCGTGGCCGCGCTGCGGGAGTGGGGCTTCGACGTCGAGGACGCGACGGTCGTCCCGGACGGCGAGCCGGTGGCCGAGGCGCTGTCGTCCGCCCTGGCCGGTTCGCCGGCCGTCGTCGTCACCACCGGCGGCACAGGAATCTCACCCACCGACGTGACGCCGGAGACGACCCGTCGCGTGCTCGACCGCGAGGTGCCGGGAATCGCCGAGGCGATCCGGGCGGCGGGGGTGGCCAAGGGAATTCCGACCGCGATGCTCTCGCGCGGCGTGGCCGGGGTGGCCGGACGGTCGCTGGTCGTCAACCTGCCCGGGTCGACCGGAGGCGTCAAGGACGCCCTGGCGGTGCTCGCTGACGTCGTCGGGCACGCCGTGGACCAGATCGGGGGCGGTGACCACCGGTGATGCCGCGGTGATGCTGGAGCGCCCGGTCCAGGACTGGCCTGTTTCGCTCGTCTCCCACGACGAGCGCCGGCCCCGTCTCGTCCTGCGCGCGTTGCGCCAGGCTGACCGGAGCGAGTGGGACCGGGTGCGCAACGCGAACCTCCACTACGTGGGGCAGTGGGAGCCGACCGCGCCGGACGGGGTCGGGCGCCGGATCACGTTCCGCCAGTATGTGAAGAGTCTCGACCGCGAGGCCCGAGCCGGCCGGATCGTCCCGTTCCTCATCGAGGCCGACGGTCGGATCGCCGGGCAGATGCATCTGTTCGGGATCGTCCACGGGTCGCTGCTCTCGGGGGCGGCGGGGTACTGGGTGGCCGAGGAGTATGCGGGTCATGGCGTCGCGACCCGGGCGCTGGCGATGCTGTGCGACTACGCGTTCGGGCCGCTCGCGCTGCACCGCGTGGAGGTGAACGTGCGCCCGGAGAACGCGGCGTCCCTCTCCGTGGTGGAGCACCTGCGGTTCCGCGACGAGGGGGTCCGGGAGCGGTACCTGCACATCAACGGCGGCTGGCGTGACCACCGGACCTTCGCCCTGACGAGCGACGACGTCCACGGTGGTCGGGTCCTCGATCGTTGGGCGCGGGCGCGGCAGCCCTGACCGCGCCGGTCCGGAGTTCGGCGGGAGCGGAGCAGTCACACCCGTCACACACGACACATCAGCGACACACCGTTATGGGTACGAGATCCGCGCGCCCACACCGCCTACCGTCGGTTTCGTGCAGCCCAGCAGCCTGATCTTCCTCGTCATCGTGGCGATCTGGGTTGCGTACCTCATCCAGCACTGGGTCCGTCGCCGCGAGCACCTCGCCACGGCCCGGTCGGTCGACAAGTTCAGCGAGGCGATGCGCGTCCTCGAGCGGCGCAACCCCCTCCCGACGACGGCGCTCGCCGAGGCGGCGTCCTCCGCCGGCGAGGCGGGCTCCGGGCCGGACAGCCGGCCCGAGGTGGTCGTCAAGCACGCCAGCATCAGCTCGCCGCTGCGGGCCCGTCGCGGCGAGAACCCGCTGCCGCCCGCGCATCCCGTGCCGCTCATCGAGCTGGCCCCGCACCGGAGCGCCGCCGAGGTGGCGATGCGCCGGGTCCGCGGGATCCTCTTCCTCGCGGCGCTCGTCGCGGTCCCGGTGACCTTCGGACTTGCCGTCGCCAACATCCTCAAGTGGCTCAGTGTCGGCATCGCGGTCGCCGCCCTGGTCGGCTCCGTCGTCTGGTTGCGCGTGTCGGCGATCCAGGAACAGAAGGCCCGCAAGGCTCAGCGCCTCCAGAAGCGTCGCCTCGAGGAGGCTCGGGGCCGCGTGGCCGCCACCGCCCGGCCGACCGGCGCCGCCACCGGCCAGGCGACCGTGGACCCGGTCTCTGCGCATACCTCCGCCGAGGAGACCCCGGGCGGATGGAAGCCGGTCCCGGTCCCGCCGCCCACGTACACCCTCAAGGACCCGGCCTACCGGCCCGAGCCCGCGGCCGACCCCGACCGTCCCGTGCCGATCGAGGTCGAGGACGACGACGTCGAGGTCGTCCCGGTCGGCCTCCGCCGGCGCATGGTCGGCAGCTGACGCAGGCGGCATACCGCTGACGTCACCGATGAGTCTGTCGGTGCTCGCGGGTCTACTGTCGTGACCCACCCCGAGTGGGTGACCGCGATCAGAAGGAGCCCCTATGTCCATGCGTCTGAACCCGTACATCCAGTTCGGCACCAACGCGGCCGAAGCCCTCGACTTCTACAAGAGTGTCTTCGGCGGCGAGACGGCGCTGAGCTACTTCAAGGAGTACGGCACCGAGGGCGCCGACGGCGACCTCGTCATGCACGGCCAACTCGAGACCGGCGCCGGCTTCACGATCATGGGCGCCGACACCCCGTCGTTCATGAATAGCCCGGCCGCGGGCGGCTCCAACATCACCGTCAGCCTGAGCGGTGACGACGCCGACACGCTGCGCGGCTACTGGCAGGGCCTCTCCGACGGCGCCGACGTCGGCACCCCGCTCGAGAAGCAGATGTGGGGTGACGAGTTCGGGCAGCTGACCGACAAGTACGGCGTCGGCTGGCTGGTCAACATCAGCCAACCCCAGGCCTGAGGCACCCGCCGGAGGGTCGGCCCGCGGTCAGGCGGGCGGCTCTCCGGCCGCCAGGGGCGCATCGTCGAGGTGCGGCGCCTCGGCGTCGGGAGGGTCGTCGCGCCGGTTGTGGATGTCGAAGAGGTGGTTGGCTACCGCCTTGACGACGGCCAGCACCGGGACGGCGACCAGCGTGCCGACGATCCCGGCGAGGATCGCGCCGCACGCGATGGCGGCGATCACCGCGATGGGGTGGACGCGGACCGACCGGCCGAGGATGAACGGCTGGAGCACGTGGGACTCCAGCTGCTGCACACCGACGACGACGGCCAGCATGATCAGCGCCGTGACCGGACCCTGGGCCACCAGGGCGATGAGGACCGCCACCGCGCCGCTCAGCAGCGCCCCGACGATCGGGATGAAGGACAGCAGGAACACCAGCACCCCGATGGCCAGGGCGAACGGCACGCGCAGGATCAGGGCTCCAGCGGTGATGCCGACGGCGTCGACGGCGGCCACGAGGACGGTGGCCCGCACGTAGTGGGTGAGCTGCTCCCAGGCCACGGCGCCGGACGAGTCGACGTGCTCCCGAGCGCTGCGCGGGAAGAGCCGCACGAGGTATGCCCAGATGCCCGGACCGTCGTAGAGGAAGAAGAACAGCGAGAACAGCGCGATGAAGATGCCGGCGATGAAGTGGCCGGCGGTCACTCCGGCGGCGGACAGCCGCGAGCCGAGGTTCGCGTTGGAGAGCCACTGCCGGGCCTGCTCGACGTACTCGCCGAGCTGGTCGTCGCTGACCCCCAAGGTGTTGCGCACGTAGTCGCGGACCTGCTGGATGCCCTCGCTGACCTGCCGCGCCATGTCGCTCATGCCGCCGCTGATCTGTGACCCGACGAGGGTCAGCAGCGCGATGATGACGACGAGGGTCCCGATGACGGTGACCGCGGCGGCGGCCGCCCGGGGCATGACGCGGCTGAGCCGGCGGTGCACCGAGGAGAGCAGGGCGCACAGCAGCAGACCGATGGCCAGCGGGACGATGATCTGGGAGAAGTAGCCGAGCAGGAGGAACAGGGCGACCAGCCCAGCTCCCACCACCAGCAGGCGCCAGCTCCACTCGCTCGCGGCGCGCATCAGTGGCGGCACGAACGACTCACGAGTGGCTGGGGTGGGTGACGTCACAGGCTCCGCCATACCCGCGAGCGTATGCGGTGACACCTGAACACCTCGCTCACCGGGTCCCGCCGCCGGCACCACTGCGTGGTGGTCCGCGCACCCGGTGCGGAGCTGCTGGAGCAGTGCCCCGGCCCGCAGCGCCGCGACGAGCGGCCCATCTACGTGCGATCCCGGCGTGGTCTCCGGTGGTCTCGGAGGGTGCCCCCGGGTGTTATCGTGTGGTCCGCACTTGGGGCTGTGGCGCAGTTGGTAGCGCGTCTCGTTCGCAATGAGAAGGCCCGGGGTTCGAATCCCCGCAGCTCCACCAACCGACACCCCGTCTGACCAGCGCAAATGGTGAGACCGTGGCGAGGGTTTCGTCCATGAGACTTGCCTCTGCCCCCTTGATGCCCCCCGCCTGACCACTTCTCACAACCGTGAGAAGGGCGATGCTGGTCCCGTTCATCGGGCGGGTTACGACGCTCCGCTGGGCGGCCCTAGGAGCGTGGCCTAGGGGGTCGGGTCGTCGGATCAGGACGTCGGCAGGGACGGATCGCGGGCCGACGTGGGGTCGGGTCAGGGTCGGCGGCACGGCGGACGGCGATCGGCGGTAGCGGCGGCATGGTGGGGCGTCCCGCCCCGACAGCGGCATAGGTCGGGCGTCCCCCCCGACAGCGGCATGATGGTCGGGCGTCCCGCCCCGACAGCGGCATAGGAACGTGTTGTAGCGGTCGGGTCTGGCGTGGGGAACGTCCTCCTGGTGCGCTTGTCGGGCTTGGTGTCCCAGCGTCGAAGAGGAGGACGTTCGTGTCGAACGGTAGTGGTGTGTCGCGTGGGGATCGGAACCGGAATGAACGACTTGCGCGGCTGCGGGAGGCGGTTCCGGTCTTGAACGCGATCGTGGGGATCGACCTGGCCGATCGTAAGCAGATGGTGGTGGTGTGTGACCACGACTCGAGGGTGTTGGCGCGGCGCACCTTCCGGTGTAAGGCCTGGGACCTCGCGGCGGCGTTGGACTGGGCCAGCGACCGGGCTGCTCGGGCCGGGTTCGCGGGGGTGACGGTGGCGTGTGAGCCGACGGGGCACCGGTGGCGGGTGCTGGGCCAGCTCGCCAGCGACCGGGGTATGCCGTTCGTGTGCGTTCAGCCGATGCTGTCGTCGTTGGCCCGTAGGGGTGAGGATCTGACCAGCGACAAGACCGACGATAAGGATGCGGTGCTGATCGCCCGGCTGACCGCTCAACTGCGGTGCTACCTGCCGGAACCGGTCGACCCGACATGGGGCCGGCTGCGTCACCTGGGTGCGCGGCGGGAACAGCTGCTGGAGTCGCACACCCGGTGCGTGCAGCAGATCCGCGACCTGCTGGAGTGCGTGTGGCCCGCAGCGCTGGAGGCGGCCGCGCAGCCGTTCAAGTCGACGACCTGGGTCGCCGCCATGACCGTGATCGTGGCCCGCGACGACGGGAACCTGGCCCGAACCCGCCGGCTCGGACTGGACCGGTTCACCCGGCTGGTGCGCGCCGAGGTGGTCCGGCGCGGGAAGGCCAAGCCGTGCCTGCGGATCGTCCGGAAGGTCTTCGCGGCCGTCACCGCTACCGCCGGCGTGGTCGAGCACCGCCAGGCCGCGCTGGAGCGGATCGGCTGGATCCTGACCGACTGGGAACGAGCCCGAACCGACCAGGACCTCGTCGAGAACCGGATGGTCGCCGTCCTTGGCCAGCTCGAGCTGACCGACCTGATCTGTTCGATCGACGGGCTGTCCCCGGTTGGCGCTGCGGCGATCCTGGCCGAGACCGGCGACCTGCGCCGGTTCACCTCCGCCCGCGCCGTGGTCAAGCTCGCCGGACTCGCCCCGCGGGAACGGATGTCCGGCACCTTCGCCGGCAAGACCCGCCTGTCCGGCGCGGGACGCCCACGGCTGCGGGTCGCAGCCTGGCGGGCGGTGTGGGGATGCCTACAGAACAACCGGGTGTACGCCGACCGCTACCGGCACCTGACCAGCCGGGAGGTCAACCGGCTCAAGCCCACCCAGGCTCAGACCATCGTCGCCGCCGCGATCCTGCGGCAGCTGTACGCCGTGATCACCACCGGCCAAGCGTGGGACCCGGACATCGCCGCCCACGGCGTACGGCAGGCCAACCATGTGGAGGTGGTTGCGGCGTAACCCGATTCGCACGAGGACCTCACGCGTCACCAGCCAGGTCGGAGCGAGCCTTCCGCGGCATTGAGAACCCTCCGGGTATCTCGTCGCTCATCACAGGCCGCCCCGGCCCGCCGCCGGACACAACCCGATCACACGCTGCCGGGCACAGCCCGATTACCGCTATGCAGGGACACGGCGACGGACCATGGGCACCGACCAACCCTTGACGCATAACGCCTCACGCTGATGAGAGTGCGTTGCAGGGCGTCCGACTCGCGGCTTTGACGCAATGCGGGCGCTGCGCGCCCTCGAGCTTGCGGGGCAATGGACCCGGGCCGCGAATGGCTCGCCCCAGCTCAGTCACCCACGCAGCGCCGCCTCGCACGAAGGAGGCCATTGTCGATCACGGCCCGCCAACGCTGCCGGGATCGTCAGGGTGACGGGCTGAGCCTGATCTCGAAGTCCGCCTGATTGTTCTCAGTGCTGTCCGGGTCGACTTTCATGAGGAGGTCCTCGCCGTCATGCGTGAATACGACCGTCCAGTTGGTGCAGCCCTCCGTCCCATACGGGTCGAATCGCGTCGTCAGCTTGTTGTCGGTCGCGTCGCTCACGTGGAGCGGACCTTGGTGGCAGCCCGAAGGGCCGCCAAGTCGGCCGATGCTCAGACCATCGCCGAGCCTGGCTGTGAACTCCGCCTGTGAGCCGTAACTGTCCGATCCGGTACCTATCCACACGCCGTCGAATGACGACGGGATTGTGGTTGAGTGACCAGCTTCCGTCTGATGGCGCCAGGCAAGGAAGCCCGCGACCAGTAGCACGACCGCGATTGCGGCCAGAGCCACTCCCCGGCGACCGGACAGCCATCGACGCGCACCCGACCGCTCCGTCGGTGCGTCGATGGGCTCAGCAGATGGGCTGGGAAGATCCGCGCCGGTGGCTGCCGCCACAGGCGGCGACGGGTTCGGCGTTGCTGGATTCGGCGATGGTGCGCCCGAGGGCGGTGCGACGGGCGCAGCGCCGAGTGCCGCCGTGGCAGCGGGAAGCGTCGGCGGTGTCGGATGGAGGGTCGCGGTGAGCGCAGCCGGAGGATCCGTGCTGTCCGGGGCGTGCAGGTTCTCGAAGATGTTGCCGTCGGGTGAGCGCATGTAGAGCACGGGCGTGGACCATTCGTCGCTGTACTCCGCCATCAGCGACTTCCGGGCGCTGCTGACCGCCTGGTCTACCGGCAGTCCGTCGACCAGCGCGCCGTAGAACTCGCCGGTGAAGCGCACCGCGGCGCGGTCGCTGATCGGGAACTGCATCGCCACGACGGCCGTAGCGTCCTGCTGGACCAGCCCCTGCGCCATCCCACCGAATGGATCGATGCCGTCGGACCTCGCGGACCGGCAGGCGTTCAGCACCACCATTCGCAAGGCATCGTGGTCGCGCAGGTAGGGCCCGAGAAGAGACGACGTCACTTGGGCCCCTCGGCCGTACTCGTCCTGGAAGTACAAGACGCCCTCGCGCAATCGATCGTCGAAGTCGCCATGCCCCACGAAGTGCACCACATGGGTCTGATGCCGGCGCAGCCACGCTCCGAGGCTCGGGACCGTGGCGCTCGACAGTCTGTCGACGGCGACCAGCCCGGCATGCACCCGTGGCTCGAGCGCATCGCGGATACGTCGCCACTCGGCCTCGACGTCGAGCTCGACCAGGTCGATGGGGGAGGAGATCACGACGAGCACCCGCAGGGGTCCGTCGACGGCGATGGGGCGCGGTGCGTGTGGCAGGTCGAGGAAGCGGACAACCGGTGTGCGCTCGGATTGGGCGATGAAACTGTTCGTGCGCGCGTCGTACAGCAGCTCCCAGGGGAGACCCGCGATGGCCGGCGCATCGTCGAGGAGGAGCCGGAGTCTCAGTCCCTCGGCGTCAACGGCGCGCACCTTGTCGAGGCTGCGTTGCCAGGCCAGGGCGACTTCGCCGGTGAACACCGCCTCGAACAGCGGGCCGCCGAAATCCATGGCGGCCTGCTGGTGGCTGGTCGCCCCCACCCGACGAGTGCCCGAGCGCCCCGGGTCGAGCTTGAGGAGCAGGATCTCCAGCGTCTGGGCGTCGAAGGGCAGCTGGAATTGCACGCGCGGTGTCCCGTCCAGCGGGAACTCGGTGACGCGCGCCCGGTAGCGACCGTCTCCCACTTGCTCGAGGAGCAGGTCGAAGTTCAGGTAGCGCCTGATGCCCATGAGCGCCCTCTGCGTGCTCGGATGCAAACAGTATGACCCGCCCCGAGGCCAGCAGGCTGCTCTCGCTCTACAGCCCCGAAGCCTGGCTACAAAACGCCTGGCAGATGCGCGCTCATCGGCAGGAGAGGGCGATCACTGGATCGAGTGCGTCTAACTGGGCGAAGTGGGGCAGGTCCACAGTGGGCGATTCGGGGATGTCGCTGTGAACGGTGCAGGCATCGGCTCACTGGCGACAGGCTCAGTCGCTTGGCCAGCTACATGGCATCCGGTCATGCGGTCAGAGGCGGTCACGCGCGCAATCTCGCATCGCACGTGGATCGCCGGAGCGCTCAGTAGCCGAGTGCGTGGTCGCGTTTCCGCAGGTCAAACCCCCGGAAGGAGTGCGTGCACCAAGTCTTGTAAGTAGGTGGTTGAGGGTTCGAGTCCCCTCGCCGGCTCCAATTCCACTGCTTAGCAACGGGGTTCGCCTACCAAGCATGAAAGGCGGGCATCGGTCAAAGTTACTGATTCACCAAGCCGACCAAACAGTGGACTGGCCTGCGAGAATACCGGGACCGAGCCCGAAGACTCCCGGCCCCTCCCGCCCGCCAGCCACCCGAGCCAAGGGCGGTCCACCTCTCTTCCGTGGTCAGGGTCCGCCTCGCCAGTGGTCGATGCGGTGGCGGTCTGGCGCGAAGCCGTGTCGGATTCCCAGAGGACGGCCTGGGTGCGGCTGTCGACCCCGATCTTGCGGTAGCTGCTGCGGATGTAGGACTTGACGGTGTTCGGGCTGAGGTAGGTGAGCCGGGCCACGTCGGCATTGCTGAGGCCCTGGGTGATGCGGGCGAGCACCTCGGACTCGCGGTCCGTCAGGCCCTCGTTACGACCTGGCCAGTCCAGGCCGTTGACGGGCCGTGACCCGGCGGGTGTCGGGCTGACGACGGTCTGTCCCTCGTGGACCGAACACAGGGCGTCGACGAGATCGCGGGCCGGCAGCGCCTTCGACAGGTATCCGCTCGGCTGCAGGCGCTTGTGGCTTAGCTGCTGCCTGGTCAGGCGAAGAAGGACATATCCCGTTGAAGGCCCATGCGATGCTCGCCTCATACGTCCACGTGATGTCGCCGGGAGGACCCGCCGCCGGGTCGCCTCGGAGGAGCTGGCAGAACTGGTCGCAGTCGACCAAGATCAAGATGGCCGCCGCCGAACTGAAGAGCATCGTCCTGGCCCGCCGAGCACGGCTGATGGATTTCGCGGTGTCGGACCCTTGGTGGCGGCCCGGACCCTGGCCGAGTTCGCTGACGTGGCACGGGTCGCCGGTCGGAACCGTTCTGCTAGCCCGACGATTCGTCCAAGGGTGCGGTTCGTGCCAGCCCAACTCGTAGCGCCGGCACCTTCACATCGCCGCCAACGGAGCGGCATGATCACCACAACCACCTGTGTCCCGAATGCGGGTCAGGTAGTGGTGCGATGACTGCGGGCCCTCAGGGATCCGCACCGCTCACCCGGCCATTAAGGAGGGTCGTGAATCTCGAGAAGGTCGTTTTCGGGTTCTTCGTGCTGCTTGCGGCCACGCTCAACTTCGGGTTCTTCCTGGGTGACATCGCCAATCCGGATCTGCACAACGTCTATGAGCTGTTCGCGGCGCTCGCGGTGAGTCTGATCGCCACGGTGCTGAAGTTCGGCGATCGCACTCAGATCGGCGCCGTGCACCTGGCCACCAGTCTCGTTGCCGATCTGCAGCTCATCGCGGCCGGTGTCGTCTGGGTTTGGGCCGTTGAGATCTCGGCCGGGGGTCTGACCGCCGTCCACACGGCCAGCATGGTTTCGCTGTCCGGTGGCGCGCTGTTGGCCAATCTGGTCTCGGTCGTCTTGCTGGTGACCGAGACGGTCACCTTCCACCGCGGATAGTACTGAGGCAACGATGAGCAACCCGCTGCTCGTCTTCTGGGCACTACTCAGCAGGCGCAAAGCTGGAAGCCGGATGCCGTCCCACGCCCACATCGAGTCATCGAGCCAGGCGTCCTCGACGATCTTCCTGGTCATGCGGCGCCTGCGGGCGCCCCTCATCACGCTCATCGTCATCTTCTCGGTCAGCGTTATCGGCCTGACGTTGATACCGGGCGTGGATGCGAACGGCAACGCGGCGCGAATCAGCCTCTTCGAGTCCTTCTACTTCATGAGCTACACGGCGACGACGATCGGGTTCGGTGAGCTGCCGTACCCGTTCACCGCCGGGCAGCGGCTCTGGGTCACGTTCGCGATCTACCTCTCTGTGGTCGGCTGGGCGTACGCCATCGGCTCGATGTTGACGCTGCTGCAGGACCAGTCGTTCCGGCAGGCGCTGGCGCTGCGCCGGTTCACATCCAAGGTCGCGCGGCTACGGGAGCCGTTCCTGCTGTTGGTTGGCTTTGGACGGGCCGGCGAGCTGCTGGCGAGGGCCTTCGACGGACTCGGAACGCAGCTCGTAGTGATCGACGAGTCATCCGATCGGGTCGACGCCCTCGAGCTGGGGTCCTACCACGCCGACATCCCCGGCCTGGTGGCCGACGCCGCCAATCCGCAGCACCTGGGGGCAGCGGGCCTTCAAAGTCCTTTCTGCACAGGCGTGCTGGCGCTGACCAACAACGACGAGACCAACCTCGCGGTCACCATGGCGGCGACGCTGCTACGCCCGGACCTCCCGGTCATCTCGCGGACAGTCTCGGCCTCCATCGCCGAACGTATGCGGGCCTTCGGGACGCCGACCGTGGTCAACCCGTTCGACCGGTTCGGTGAGCATCTGCGCCTGGCGTTGAACGCGCCTGCCTCCTACCAGCTACTGACCTGGCTGGAGGCCGGACCCGGCGCGGAACTACCCGATCGCGGCCGGCCACCGACCGACGGCCGGTGGGTCGTCTGCGGATACGGCCGGTTCGGCCGGGAGGTGACCTCCGACCTGCGCCAGGCTGGGCTCCAGGTGACCGTCATCGAACCCGTCGTGCAGGCCGAGGCACGGCCGGACGTGATCGTCGGGGATGCCTCCGACGGTCGGGTTCTTACGCGGGCCGGCGTCGCAGAGGCCGTTGGACTGGTGGCCGGTACCGACAACGACACGACCAACCTCTCCATGCTGGCCACCGCGCGCCGCATCAACCCGGGCCTGTTTCTGGCCGCGCGCCAGAACCGGCCGACCAGCACCGCCCTGTTCGAGGCTATGCGAGTGGACGCACTCCTCGTGCCGACCGAAGTAGTCGCCCACGAGGTGTACGCCCAGATCAGCACCCCATTGTTGTGGCGCTTCATCAATGACATGCCGGCGCGCGGCGACGAATGGGCCACCGAACTCATCCAGCGGCTCCGGATCAACTGTGGTCGCGAGCTCCCCGCTCTCTGGAAAATCAAACTGGACCGGGAGCAAGCACCGGCGCTCAGCGGCTGGCTCGCCCAGCACCGGGTTGTCCTGGGCGACCTGTTACGCAGCCCGGAGAACCGAGAACGTCAGCTACGGGTGGTGCCGTTGCTGCTACTTCGCAACGGCCAAGCCGTCCTGACCCCCGACGCCGAGACGGTGTTGGCGGCAGACGATGAGCTGCTGTTCGCCGGGCTGGGCTCCCAGCGGCGAGAGTTGGAAAGCACCCTGGTGGTCGACTCGACCAGCGCATACGTGCTGTACGGCGAACACCTCCCCAGCAGCTGGGTGTGGCGCAAGCTGTCCCGAAAGCGAGCTGGGTCGAGCGATGCCGCCGACCGCGAAGCCATGAGCAGCCGCCGCGGTTGACGCCAGGTTTATGCCGACTGATACGCGCGGCCGCGTCCCGGCCCGCGTTGGCAGGGAGACTGCGCCCGTCGGTATACGTGTCGGCGCCGGTTACTGCGCCTAGCTCGACGGTTCGTCTACAGCGGCCCGCATGACATCCAGGAGGCGCCTCTTCTCCGGGGTGCCGCCGCCGCTTTCCTCGGGTGAGACCTCGCTGATCCGAGCGATGAAGGGAATGTACGAATCATCCACCGCGACCCTCGCCATCGACCAGTGGACGAAGATCCGCTCGTCCGCTCGACCCTCGGACAGCAACTCAACCCCATCGTGCCGTGCATCCCTACGAATGCGGGCAAAGAGGGACCGCACCTCCGCTTCTTCGCCCTCGAGAACTTGGACGAACCAGTGTCCCGTGACAAGAAGGGCCCCGGTGATGCCTCGCCTCTGGTTGTTGGACCGGGCCCGGGCGAAAAGGTCAGCCAGCTCGTCAGCACGGTCCTCGGGCGGCACCCGGTCCCGACTGCGGTACATCAACCGGAAAGTCGTCCCTCTCGTCGCCGGACTCGGCTCACGCATCAAGGTGGATCTCCCTTCCTGCAAACGACGGTCGCGAACTCCCGCGGCCGACTCCTCGGGGTGGCGCTGAACCGGACCACCAGCCGTCCGCCCGTTCGTGGGTGAACAGCAGTCACAGTAGCCACCCGGGGCCACCACCAGAGTGCGCCCGTAGCCGTGGACCCGCGGGCGAAGAAACATTCCGCTCCAGCCGCGGCGGCGAGTGGGTCGCAAACCCGGCTTGGACTCGAACCCGCTGATGCCATCTCGGCCTACGCGGCGGCAGGCGCAGGTGATCCCTGAGGTGGGAGCAGCTCACGTGGCGGGTGTAGCTGTTGCGGACCACCAGCCGGTGCTCGACCTCGCCGACTGTGTCTGCGTGGACCGGGACCGACGCGGCCAACTCGGGCTGCAATGCCGCCGGGTCAACTTGTGCCCCGTTCATCTGCAACGGGTCCCCGCCGGCAGCGCCAGGGATGGCGTCATGAGGATCTCCGTTCCGCCATCAGGCCACGAAACTCACCACACCTTCTTGGAGGAATCCATGTCCGACAAGCAGAGCATCGACGCCCCCCATGAGCGGCGTCCCTTCCAGGCACACGGCCACCTGGACGTGGTCACCCTCCGACTTCACCATCGGCCGCGGCGTGTTCGAGCCGGGTTGGCGCTGGTCCAACGACGTCAAGCCCATCGCCGGCACCGACTCCTGCCAGACCCACCACACGGGACTTTATCTGGCCCGGCAGATGACCGTCCAGTTCGACGACGGCACCCAGCTCTCAATGGGCCCGGCGACGTCGTGGACCTCCACCCCGGACACGACACCTGGACCGACGACGCGGAGCCCTGCGTACTTCTGGACACCGGCATCAAGGGGTACGCCAAGCCCAACCGAAACGCCCCAGTCGGGCGAGTACCTGCCAGTTCAACTGCGCCCTGTCGCGTTGATGAGCGAGACGGCCGGGGGAGCATCGGGTCCGGGCCGAGCAACGGCATGGCCTACCCGCGGGCCGCTCCCCGTTCACCGTCGCCTTGACCGCGCTGCTCAACAGCGACGTCGCCGCGATCGTCACCACCACGAACGCCGCCACCAGTCCACCGGGCGCGAGCTTGCGCGGGATCGCGTGGAAGGCGGAGAACGAAAACGACGCAGGATCGATCGAGGACGCCTCAGGTGCCGCCACCATCCAGTCAGCAGCCTCGTCAAGGCATCGCAGACACGCAGCCACGCGTTGCCGCGGGTCGCGCGTGACTAGGTTGGCCGCCGGCGACAGAGATGGACCTTGGCGGAGAAGTTGTTTGGTCAGCCGCATAAACCGCCGCCTGTGGATGGTCGAGGACGCCGGCGAGGTTCTCGGCGCCGCGTTGTGCTACCGCGGTCCGCTGGGCTTCAACTTCAGCTTTCTGGAGAATCGGTGCGACCTGATGATGCGGCCGGGTTTGTCGGCTTGGCAGATCCGCGCGGTGGTCGAAAGCCTGCTGGCCGCGGCGCGCGGTGCCTACTGGCAGATCGGCTGCGGGTTCATCCCGATCGTGGTCGATCGGGCTACCGCGGCGGCGGTCCATGAGATCGGCGCGACGCCAGTACGCGAGTACAGCCAGAGCATCTGGCTCAAGCCGGCGTTCGAGGCCTGGTACGACCATGTCGACGGCCTATACGCCGAGCGCCTCGGCCCTCGCCGACAGTCATGAGGAGCCAGTCCGGCAGCTCATACCTGATGGAGGATCCGCGGGAAGGTGACCTGTCACCGGTAAAACGCCCGGCCTACTGACACGCGCTGGCGCACGGTGCAACGCACCTGGGATGTCATGCTGAGATCAGACGACCCAACACTCCAGTCAACCCGGATGCGAGTCCGAGCAACCAGCCAGGCCCTGAGGGCGCGCATCATGGCGCCAACGTCCGTGAGGCAGTGATAAGGCCGTGCTAGTACGCGGCTACCGCGGCTTTGAGTGCGGTCGCGCAGCCCGAGCTTGTTGAGGATGCGCACGACGTGACTCGCGACCAGTC
>CAWHFV010000003.1:0-176621 GCA_963828725.1 uncultured Actinomycetota bacterium
CGTCAGTACGCCGGTAATGCCGGCTCGTCGGTTTGGTTCGCTCCGATCCGGGCAGCGGCCGAGTCGCCCCGGGCTTGACCGGGGCCATGGCGGTGGCGGCCGCCAACCCGTAGGGCGGCATGTTGCCGTAGATCGTCTCGATGTTCGCGGTCAGGACGCGATACGTCTCGTGCCAGATCCCGACGTCGCCGGAGCGGCCGATGCGCCGATTGAACTGCCGCCACGGCTCAAGGTGGGGGTCGTCACGGTCCCGCGCAAAGCGCTCCAGGTCTTCGAACGACCGCCAGTACTGGACGAGCATCGGCGACGGGAAGAACGCCTGCTGGTAGCCCAAGAGTCCCTTGTCGGGATGGTGGGCGAGGTGCTCGAGCATCTTCGGCATCGCGAAAAGGACCGGCCACCAGGCGTGAACCTTCCAGGGCTTGTTGATCCTCATCCCGATCAGGAAGACGATCACTTCGTCTCCGAGCGAGCTCAGGTCCGCAGTGAAACGGCCGTTGTGAACGTGCGGCATGACGGTACCTCCGAAGCGCCGTTGTCAGGTTGGGCTGACGGTTTTTCGCTGGTGAACGAAGCCGAGGCCCCGCGCCGTTCAGGAGCCTTTGCGCTTCCAGGCGCCGAGCAGCAGGGGCCACAGGAGTGGACGATCCGGATCTTCGGCGACCGAGTCGTGCAGCCGGGCGATAAGGGCGTGTGCGTCGGACGCGGTCACCAGACCTCGGCCGATTGCCGCCGGCATGAGACTTCGGACGACGCCCTCCAGCATCGGCGCGGCGTCGACGAGGCGGTCCAGCCGGCCGGCGACGTCGGTCGCGTCCGGGAGTCCGATACCGGCTTGTTCGAACAGCCGGGGAAGGAGGACCCCTGCGCGCACCTCGCAGCCGGCCGCGGTGAAGGCATCCGTGACGAATCCGGCTAGCTGGTCGTCGATCGGCAGCCTGGGCACCGACCCCACCGCAGCGAGGTCATAGTCCTGCACGACCAGGTGGCCCCCGGGGGCCACGGCGTCCCAGAGCCTGCCGAGCACGGCGACCCGCTCCGGGAGGTGGAAGAGCACGAGTCGCGCGTAGACGAGGTCGTAGGGAGCGCCGGGTATCGGGGATTCCCTACGCAGGTCGTGGGCGCGGAACTCGCATTGCCGGTGGCCTTCGTCGTGTAGCCCCGCAACGCTGTCCGCCCCCAGGGCCTCGTCGAGGTCGATACCCACCACCCGTCCTCGCGGGCCGACCCTCTGGGCGAGCTGACGCATCGTCACCCCGGGGCCACTGCCGGCGTCCAGGCAACGAGAGCCCGGAGCTGGATCCACCCGGTCCAGCACCCGTTCGGTGGCGAGCTGCCACACCTCTGCCTGCCGTCGCACCCGCTCGTACTCTCGATGGGTGGTGCCGAGCACGTAGGTCGAGCCGGCCTCGGTTGCGATGGTCATCGTTCCTCCAGGTATGCGTCGCGATCCGTTGACAACGACCTTCGTCGGAGTCGCAGAGCCGCGCGTCGTGGTCGGGACCACGAGGTTTCACCACGTCATGGACACCGTCGGCACACTCGGCCCAGACTGAGGAGATGCGCGATGGCCTGTTACAGCGCAGCTTCGAACTGGCCGCGCTCGAGCGGCAGCTCCAGCTGATCTGTGGCGGGGCGGGCCGCGTGATCGTCGTTCAGGGGCCCGCGGGTGTCGGCAAGTCGAGCTTGGTGCGCGCTGTCGCTCAGTCAGCGAGCGGCGCGCGCGTACGCGTTCTGAGCGCTTGGGCCGGACCGCTGGAACGGGAGGCCGGCTGGGGCGTCGTGCGCCAGCTCTTCGGCTCGATCGCTGCTGGTCCGGAGTGGGCACACTTCGGAGTCGGCGCGGCGGCGCTCGCGCAACGGGTGTTGGATCCCGATCCCTTCGCCCCCACGCCCACCGGTGATGCAGTGCACGCTGCGTCATACGGGCTGAGCTGGCTCGCGTACGGGCTCGCCGAGGACGCGCCCACGCTGCTGGTGGTCGACGATGTGCACTGGACGGATGCGCCGTCATTGCGCTGGCTGACCCAGCTGAGCGGTCATCTCGCCGACCTCCGACTGGGGATCCTGTGCGCCGTGCGCTCGGGGGAGTCGGCGACCGAGCCCGCGACGTTGGCCGACCTGATGGCCGCGGCCCCGGAGCCACCGCTGCAACCACGGCCGCTGGGTCCGGACGCGGTCGAGACCCTGGTCACCGAGCGGCTTCCCGGCGCTGTTCCGGCGTTCGTGGCTGCTTGCCATGCCGCTAGCGCCGGCAACCCGTTCCTGCTCGGCGCTCTCGTCGACCAGGTGATCGCCGAAGGGGTCGAGCCGTCCGCGGAGGTCGCCGCGAGGCTCACCAACTTCGGCCCGGAGCAGGTGGGCCGGAGCGTGGAGGTCCAGCTCGCGCGACTGCCCGCAGGCACCTCCGATCTGGCTCGTGCCTTCGCGGTCCTCGGTCGCGGAGCGTTGCTGCGCCAGGCCGCGGCGATCGCCGGTCTCGACCTCGTGGATGCTCATCACCTGGCCGACAGGCTGGTGGCCAGCGGCCTGGTCGGACGAGCCGTCGACGGGTTCGCCTTGACCCATCCCCTGGTGGCGAACGCGCTCTATCTCGGACTTCCGGACGGTGAGCGCTCTCTCCTGCATCGGCGCGCCGCCAGGGTGCTGGCCGCTGAACGGGTCGACGTGGAGACCGTCGGACTGCACCTGCTGCACGCCGAGCCGGCCGGCGAGCCGCACACGGTCTCGACCCTGCGCGCCGCAGCGGAGAGGGCCAACCGGCGAGGAGCGCCCGAGAGCGCCGCGGTCTTCCTGCGCCGTGCGCTGCTCGAGCCCCCCGACAGCCGTGCGCACACGGCCGACCTGCACAGCGAGCTCGGTCTCTGCCTCTCCGCGCAGGTGCGGCCCGGCGCTGCAGCCCTCCTCGCCGACGCGGTCGAGCTTGCCGCCACGCCGGAGCAGCGCGTCCGGATCGCCTTGTCCGGGAGCCGTGCGCTCGGGATGGCCGGCCACTTCGACCGTGCCATCGAGCTCTGCCGGCTGGGGCTGAGCCAACCGGTCGACGCAAGCGCACAGTTACGTGGGTCGCTCGAGCTGGAGATGGCCTGCGGCATGCTCCTCGCCGCGGACACCGTCGCGGAGGGGCTAGACCTGGCACGCCGGCACGGCGTATTGGACGATGACGTGCTTTGGCGGGTGATCGCCGCGTGGGGGCTGCTCAACGAAAGCTGTCCCGCCAGCGAGGTGAACCAGCTGCTGCTGCCCGCCCTCGAAGCGGTCACCCCGCCGCGCAACGCTGAGTCACTGGTGAGCACGACGGCGAAGTTCCTGCTGATCGCCAACGGTGAGCTGGACACCGCCCGTCGGCTGTGCGACGGGCTGGTCGAGGTGGCCCGCCCCCAGGGATGGCTGATCGCTCTGGCGCACGGGAGTTTCATGCGGGCCATCGCCCTCCTGCACCTTGGCCGGATCCACGAAGCTCGTGCCGACGCACAGGTGTCCTTCGACTTCAAGCAAGCCAACAGCCCCCCGGCCGCGCTCGTGTGGTCGCTGTTCCCCTTGGTCGAGGCCCTCACGGAGATGAACGAGCTGGACGCGGCGGAGGCGGCGCTCGACGCAGGCCATCGGCTGGGCGACCCTCCGCCGGCCTGCGTCTCCAGCACCATGTTGCTCGAGCGGCGCGCGCATCTCCGGCTCGCCCAGCGCCGGTACGACGAAGCCCACGCCGATCTGCTCCTTGCGGCCGACTGGTGGCGCCGACTTAGGGTTCGACACCCCGGGGTCGCGAGCTGGCGCGTCGACGACTGCGAGGCACTGGTCGCGCTCGGCGACTCGGGTTCGGCGCGCAATCTGGCGCTGGAACACCTCGAGCTGGCCGAACGCACGGGCCTGCCCGAACCTCGTGCAGCCGCGCTGCGGGCACTCGCTCACACTTCCGAGCCCGCGGACGCGGTGGAGCTGTTGGAGCAGGCCGTGGATCTGCTCCACCCCAGTCCTGCGCGACTGGAGCACACCAGGGCCCTGGTCGATCTCGGTTCCGTGCTGCGCCGGACCAACCGGCGCGCGGCGGCCCGCGACCCACTACGCCGGGGTCTTGACCTCGCAGAGCGTGGCGGCATGCTTCGCCTCGCCCACCGGGCCCGCTACGAGCTCGGGGCGTGCGGCGCCCGTCCCCGCCGGAGCGCCGTCACCGGCATCGACTCGCTCACTCCCACCGAGCGTCAGGTGGCCGACCTCACCGCCGCCGGCGACAGCAACCGTGAGATCGCGCAACGGTTGTACGTCACTCGTCGAACTGTGGAGACTCACCTGACACACGTGTTCGCGAAACTCGGCATCTCTGGCCGATCCGAGCTGGTCGACCTGTTCACCCACGCTGCCGCCACCGTGCACCAGCCGTGATGTCCGAACGCAGCCCTGCGGCATTCTCGGCGGTGTGCAGCGGGCTCGAGACGCGGCTCTTCTGGGCGGGGTGACCCTTCGTTTGTTCGTTGGATCGGCCGCTCGCTTCGGCGGAGGTATCGGGGCGGTGGCTGCGAAACCTCGGGCCGTGGCCGGGTTTGCCCGGCTCATTGCATCAATAGCTGTCGCGCGGTGGCGATGATGTGGTCAGTGGTTTGGGCTCGTCCGGTTGCCCAGTGTTCGTCGTACCGTTCCGGCCCGAGTGAGGCGCGAACGGTGGCGTCGGCTACTCCGGTGCGGGGTTCCGGTTCGAGGGACCAGTCGAACCGTGTGTGTGGCGAGACGAGGTTTGCGGCGCCCAAGAGCTGCGCGGCGAGCTCGGGTCTCCCGGTGGTGAAGGCGACGGTGGAGAGCAGCCCGAGGGCGGATGCAGTCGCGGCTGGAGATTGGGCTCGGTCCGCGGTCGCGAGACTTTGGGTCAGGAGGTCGACGGCGTCGGCCACGGCTCCATCCTGTATTGCCACCCTGGCGAGGCCTTGTAGTGCCCAGGCTTCGGACCAGTCGTCGGCGAGGCGCCGCTCCCAGGTCAGGGCCTCCGAGAACCTGCGTCGGGCGCCGACGAGGTCGCCGGCGGCGAGGGCCACCTGGCCCAGGTTGGTGAGGAACCAGCCGACGAGCCGACTGTCGCCGCATTGGCGGACGCCGCGGAGCCCGTCCTCGAGCCGGTGTCGCGCCTCTAGGTAGCGGCCTTGGGTGCTGACCGTCATCCCCAGGTAGCCCAAGCCCATGGCCACCAGCCAGTCGTCGCCGATCGCGGTGGCCAGGTCCATCGCCTCACGCAGGAGGGGCTTGCCGTGGTCGGCGTCGCCGGCGCGGCCGGCCGAGGCGCCCAGCAGCACCAGAGCGAAGGCCACCGAGCGGGTGTCGCCGCTGCGGCGGTGGACCTTCATCGCGGCGGTCAGGTGTTCCCGCACGGCAGCCAGGTCGCCATGGACGAAGGCGCATTGGGCGACGGCGAGGTGCCCGGCGGCGCGAGCCTCGGCCGAGCCCGACGGCTCGGCCAGCATCGCCTCCAGGTGGCGCCGGGCTTCGTGGGTGTGGCCGCGGACTTGCCAGAACCGCCACAGGCCCGCAGCCGTATACAACCCGGTGTCGACGTTGCCGCTGCGTACCGCCCACTGCAACGCCTGCCGGATGTTCGGCAGCTCCGCCTGGACCAGGTCCAGCCACCGCAACTGGTCTGGCCCGCGCAGTTGGGGCTCGCCTTCCTCGGCCAGGGCCCGGTAGGCGCTGGCGTGGGCATCGTGCAGGTTCACGGTCCGGCCGGTTTGGTCGAGCTGGTCCCGGCTGTAGGTTCTGACCGTCTGGAGCATCTCGAAGCGCGGTTCATCCCCGGGGGTACCGGCCGGGTGCAGCAGGCTCGCCCGCAGCAGGGACCGGACCACGTCGACGAGCAGCGGGTGTCCCGCGCTGACCACCTGTTCGGCCGTGGCGACGGTGAATCCCCCTGCGAAGACCGACAGGTCGCAGAACACGTCCCGTTCGCGTTGGTCGAGCAGGTCGTAGCTGGTGTCGATGGCGGCTCGCAGGGACCGGTGCCGTGCCGGCTGCCCCGCCCGGTCATCGGCGAGTAGGTCGAGCTGCTGGTCCAGCCGGGTGAGGATGGCCGCGGGGGACAGCAGGTCCACGCGGGCGGCCGCCAGCTCGATGGCCAGTGGTAGCCCGTCGAGTCGGGCGCACAGCCGGCCGACCGTGGCGGTGGAGGTGTCGGTCAGCTGGAACCCGGGTCTGACCGAGCGCGCCCGCTCGAGGAACAGCACGACGGCGTCCGTGGCGGCGACGACGTCGGGGGCGGCGTCATGGCCGGGAACCGTTAGCGGGGGCACGGCGGCGATGTGCTCCTCCGAGATGCCGAGCGGGACGCGACTGGTCACGACCACGGTGAGACCCCTGGCGCACGCCAGGAGATGCGTCACGAGGCCCGCGGCCGGCAGGAGATGTTCGAAGTTGTCCAGGATCAGCAGCTGCCGGCGCGTGGAGAGGAAGCGCGTCAGAGTCGTCTCGGCGTCCTTGGGTTCATCTGGACGCAACCGGCATGCGGCGCACACCGCGGAGACAACCAGCTGAGGGTCGGTCACCGTGGTCAGGTCGACGATCGTGGCGCCGTGCTCGTAGTGGGGTTCGAGCTGGGAGGTGAGTTCGGCGGCGAGGCGGGTCTTTCCGGTGCCGGCGGGGCCGGTCAAGGTGACCAGCCGGGCCGCGTCTTGGTGAATCAGATGGCGCAGTTGGCCGAGCTCGGTCGTGCGGCCGACAAAGGCCACCCCTCCCGGCCGACTGGCCCGCGGTTGGAGGGCCGCGTCCGGCGCGGAATCATGCGTGGGGTCGGCGTTGGACGGGTCGTCGGGTCGGGACGGCCTGTCGAGGTCCAGGGACGGGTCGTGCCGCAGGATCGCGTCGTGGAGCCGGCGCAGCGGGTCGGAAGGCTCCACGCCTAGCTGTTCGACCAGGGTTCGCCGGCCGTCCCGGAAGACGCGGAGGGCATCGGTCTGACGGCCAGCGCGGTAGAGCGCCAGCATCAGCTGGCCGCGCATGCTCTCGTCCGTCGGGCGGTCCTGAACCAGGACCTCGAGCTCACCGAGCACGGCGAGATGCCGGCCCGCCTGAAGGTCCAGCTCGCAGCGGCGGACCAGGGCCAGCGTGCGCAGCCTCTCCAGTCGAGCGATCTCGGGCTGGGCGAACGGCTCGTCGGCGAAGTCCTCCAGAGCGCCCCCGCGCCACAGCCCGAGGGCCTGACGAAGCAGCCGCGCCTCGTCCTCCAGCCGCGCCCCCTCCGCATCGAGGAGCAGACGCTGGAACATGGCGGCGTCGAGGTCGTCCGGGCCTACAAGCAGCGTGTATCCGGCGGGGCGGGTCAGCAGCATCCCGTCCGGCAACACCTGCCGCAGCTTGGAGACATAGGTCTGAAGAACCTTTCGGGCGCTGACCGGTGGCTGCTCCCACAGGTCCCCGATCAGCCGGCGACCCGACACCGCGGTCCCAGCCCTCAGCAGCAGCACCGCCAGCAACGCGCGTTGCTTCGCCGCCGACACCGGAACAACGACACCGTCGTGGAGGACCTCGAAGGGGCCCAGGACCCGGAACTCCATCAGCACGCCTCGCGGACGCCCAGGCCCGGACGGTGCGCGGCGGCGCGCTGTGCCACGGCTATACCGCGGCTAGACCGGCATGCGATCCCATAGCCATGGAGCAACCGCGAAACCTGAAGAACCCGGTCCCGGCCCTGTCGGTCCCGCGCAGTCCGTCGAACTGACGGGGCGACCAGGCCGAACCCATTCCGGGCCGGCCAAATGGACACAAGAAGGAGCGTGGCATGCGGACAATCAGTAGCACCAGCGTTGGCGAGATCGCCTACCAGACCCGAGGTGAAGGCAGCACCGCGCTGCTGGCCATGCACGGCTGGGCCGGCTCCGGCGGGTACTTCGACGCCATGGTCGAGCAGCTTCCCCCGGTCGAGCTGTACAGCATCGTCTTCGACCTACCGGGGCACGGAAGGTCGGACCCACCCCCCGGTCCGTACACCCTCGACCTGATCGCCGACACGGTCATCGCGGTCGCGGACGCCGCGGACGCCGATACGTTCGTTCTCCTCGGATTCAGCATGAGCGGCAAGTTCGCCCAGTACGTCACCCACCGCCACCCCGACCGGGTACTCGGGCAGATCCTCGTCTCCGGATGCCCCGCCGGGCCAATCGACCTGCCGCCCGAGCTCGTCGACGACTGGTGCGCCCGCGCCGGCGACGCCGACCGACTCGTCGAGGTCAGCCTCAGCTGCGCCACCCGGCCCATCCCCGCGCCCGTTCTCGAGGCCATCGGCCGAGACGCGGCCCTCGTCGCCGCGTCGGTGCTACGCGAGACGATCGACCTCACCGCCACCGCCGACTTCGCCGACCAGGTCGCCAGCTCCCCAACGCCGACCCTGGTCGTCGGCGGAGCAGGGGACTGGATGTTCCCGCCGGACGTCTTACGGGACGGAGTCGTCGCCCCGCTCGCCCGCGCCCGACTCGAGATCATCGACTGCGGACACGAAATCCCCATTGAGGCCCCCGCCGAGCTCGCCAGACTCATCACCGGATTCATCGACGAGTGCCGCTTCGTCGACTCCATCCCGACCACGCGGACCTAAGCGAGGCGCCCGCCCAGGGTTTCTCGAGAGGAATTGAAGTGGCCCGAACCAAGCACCCGCACGCGACCGATGGGCCGAAACCGGCAGCGCCGGAGCGGGCCTCTGGAGGTCAGTCGGGTGAATGCCTTGGTGAGGCAGCAGTACGAGACCGGTCAGACCGCATACGTGCCGACCATCGCGAAGGCGCTCGACGAGCCGACCCGATCGCGGCGATTCCGAACCAGGAGGCGTACGACTACTACACGCGCACCTCCGCAGTGGAGGCGCCGCGCTGGGGCTCAACTACCCAAGATCGATCGTGAGCACGTGTGTCCCTAACGGGCAGGTCCTCCTCCGGACACGCGGGCAGGCCGCTGACCTGCGGTTTTGCGGAGATTTCGAGTCGAACTCGACTTGTACCCCCACGCGTAAGTCCATTATGCGAGACGCGCGCGTCTCGGCGGTGATCCCTGTTGCGGCTGTGGCGCGCCGTCCTGCCCGATGCGGGGATCTCTCACAAGACGGGCTTGCGGTCGATACGGCCGTCTGGTTCGTCAGGGCGCCTACGAGCGGCGGTTAGGACGCCGGGTGGGTCACGATCGGTCGACCATAGCCTGCATGGCGGCGGGGTAGCGGTCACCCTGCACGTCGACACTGTCGGACGCGGCGGTCAGCTCGTCGATGTCGTTCTGATCGAGGTCGAGCTCGGCGGCGGCCAGGTTTTCGTCGAGTCGTTCGAGGCGTCGAGTGCCGGGGATGGGCACGATCCACGGCTTTCTGGCGAGTAGCCATGCCAGGGCGACTTGTCCTGGGGTGGCGCGCAGGCGGCCGCCGCGAGCGGTGTGATTGCGGATCAGTCAGTCGAAGGGGGTCTACTTCAGGCGACACGACACGGGGTCAGTCTTCAGCCGTCGTCGACACACCGTTGCGACATGGTGGAGCGCCCTTCTCACATGTTCCGGGTGATGCGGCGTCCTGTGCACCAGAGGACAGTGGTGCGACGGTAATCTCGCCGCATTGAGTTGCCGGAGCGTCTTGTCCTGGCGCACCGGGCCGATCGCACAGGAGACAAAGATGCCTGAGAACACCCCAGTCCTCGACTGCCTCATCGACCTGACCGCAGTTTCCATCGCGGAAGGCAGCCTCGAAGCCCGCGAACACATGCTGGCGCGGCTGGCCGCGCTCGTCGCGGTCGGCGCGCCAGATGCGTCCTACCTCATGAATGCGGCCGCGGCATCCGAGGTCGGGGTCACTCTGGAGGACGTCCAGGGCGTGCTCGTCGCGATCGCTCCCATTGTCGGGACGCCGCGGGTCCTGGCCGGCGCAGGGGGAATCACCAGGGCGCTCGGCTTCGCGGTCGCCGTGGCAGAGGCGGAGATCGAGGCGATGCTCGCCGAGGCCGAGGCCGAGGCCGAATCCGAGGAGAGCTGACGCAACGCACGCGCAAGGCCTCGCGCCGCACGCGCACGGGCCTGCCTACAGGCAAGGAGGAGCAGCGCGCCAATGGGGCATCCACACTCTCGGGGGTGGGGCGCGGATCGCCGACCCCCACCGACCCGAAGGTGGTTCCCTGCTATCGCCTTCGGGTCGCGCCCTATCTCGAATGTGCAGCGCGCTGCAAGAGCACGCCCCCTTCTGGGCGAAATGCAGCACTTGCTCAGGGTGGCGACCGACCGCCCTCCGCGCTGTTCTGGCCGGTCGCGTGAAGTTGAAGTGGAGGAGGGAACCCAGCCCGGGTCCGGGTTCAGGGTCTGGGCGTATCCTCGAAGCGCGAGGGCTTCTGCTGGCCCCGACACCCGCGCCGCCGCCGACCCCGCACCGAGATAAGCAAGTTGGGCGGGTCCGCCGTGGAGACCATCGTCATCGTTGTTGCCGTGGTGTTGTTCGTCGTCTGTGTCGCCGCGTTCCTGTCGGTGCGGGTGGTCCAGCAGTACGAGAGCGGTGTGGTCTTCCGACTGGGCAGGGTCCAGGACCCGCCCCGGGGGCCGGGACTGACCCTGTTGAGACCGGTGGTGGATCGGATGAGCAAGGTCAACCGGCAGGTGATGACGCTCAGCGTCCCGGCGCAGGACTGCATCACCAGGGACAACGTGTCGGTCCGGGTCGACGCGGTCGTGTACTTCCGGGTGGTCGACCCGGTCAAGGCGGCGGTCAACGTGCAGGACTACCAGTTCGCGATCTCGCAGCTGGCGCAGACCTCGTTGCGGTCGGTGATCGGCAAGGCCGAGCTGGACGACCTGTTGTCGAACCGGGAGAAGCTCGGCGCCGAGCTGACCGAGATCATCGACGAACCCTCGGAGCAGCCGTGGGGGGTCAAGGTCGAGCGGGTGGAGGTCAAGGACGTGACCCTGCCGGAGTCGATGAAGCGGTCGATGTCGCGGCAGGCCGAGGCCGAGCGTGAACGTCGGGCGCGGGTCATCTCGGCGGACGGGGAGTTCCAGGCGTCGAAGAAGCTGGCTCAGGCGGCGGCGACGATGTCCGCGGATCCGGCGGCCCTGCAGCTGCGACTGTTGCAGACGGTGGCCGAGGTGGCGGCGGAGAAGAACAGCACCCTGGTGATGCCCTTCCCGGTGGAGCTGCTGCGCTACCTCGAGCGGGCCACCAACCATGAGGTGCACGACCTGCAGCCTGGCCTTCCCACCCCGGAGCCGTTCGACGAAGCCTCGACACCATCCAACGGAGATAACGCATCCAGACCGGTCAGCGACGGTGCGAGGTCCCGGATCCCGGAGTAGAGGCATGGGAGCCCCGCGGGCTATGAGCGCCACAGGGAATCCGCTACCGCGCACGGGTCAGGCGGCTGCGGGCCCCTGATGTTGTCCGTCCTGGTGTCGTGTCCTGTTACGCCGTGTCGGCAATGGCCTTGACGGTGTAGTCGCCGCCCCGCTCGACGAGGGTGACGCCGTCGCCCTTGCCCAACGGGGCCACGACCGTTCCGGTCACCCCCAGCACCGCAGCTTCGTTGGTCGGCGAGTGACCGACGACCAGGGCCCGTCCACCGTCCGGCAGCTGTTCGACCACTCGCTTGAGCGCTCGACCCAGCATCCATGACTCCTTGTCGACCAGGTCGGGGTCGCGGTCGCGGATCGCTTCCAGGTCCGCGCCCTTGCCTGCGGCCTTGGCGACGTCGCGCCAGCGGTCCTCCACGACCGACCTCAGGCCAGGCTCCGCCGTGATCGGCTGGTCCTCCTGGCCGGCGGCCCGGCGCAGGATCTCCAACATCTGCGTGGCGCGGGCGGCGCCGGTGGAGACGTACGCGTCGTAGGGCGGGTTGAGCAGCTCACGACCGACCCGTTCGGCGGCTTCGACACCCTCCGGCGTGAGCTGGTCTCCGTCGTTGTCGGTGTGACGGAACAGGTCGACGGTTCGCATGACCACACCTATACCCGATCACGACATCCCGACCCGTATCGAACATCGGATACTCCCCGATCCACGGCAGAAGGAGGGTGGCAGCTCGGCAGCTGCGGGTTCAGGCGGTGAAGGCACCACGTAGTTCAGTGTTTCTGATGCTGTCTGATGGCGAACGTGCTCGGGTACGCTCCCGGATGGGCCGGGCCGCCCGAACCAGATTTGGCCAGCACCCCGGACCCGTTGCTGCGCGCAACGGGTGGCCCGGAGCAGGGGGGTTCTCGAGCCTTCCTGTGTCGCCTCCGTCTGGTTCCGTGTCCCAATTGTGTGACACGATCGCATATTCGCCGCACGAGAAGCGGGGACGGCTACGTGGGCTGCGGAGGTTGATGGGTCTGCCCGATAGTTGCGGGTCGGACAGGCCACCTCAATGGATACGTCTTCGTGGGCCGAATCAGCACCACCTCAATTGCTCCACCACCGGTCTATCTGGGCTGCTAGCACGTCTGAGACCACGCCCTTCTGGGCGGTAGGACGCTTCTACTTGTACTTCGTTGCAGGGTTGGGGGGCAGGGAGGTCACGGGCCCGATGGGGGGGCCGGGCCGATGGGGAGACTGCGGGTGGGGATGCTGTCCGGATCGAGTGCATCGATCCCGACTGGCGTAACCGGCAGCGTTGTGCTCCGAGATCCCGCCGTGGACGGCTGGCTGCGGCAGGACACCCGCGGCCGACCGGCAGGTCGGCGTGGTCGTCCAGGTGGCCAGTGACGGCGGTCGGGCCCTCGGCTGCTACCACTGCCTGCCCCGGTCAACCTCGTGGTGTGAGGCGCTGTGCTGTCGCCGCCGCCTCGTGTCGGTTCGCGGCGTTGAGCTTTCGCAGGATGTGCGCGACGTGGACGTTCACCGTCCTTGGGCTGAGAGTGAGCTGCTCTGCGATCTCCCGGTCGGTATGCCCGCGGACGAGAAGTTCAAGGATCTGACCCTCTCGTGGTGTCAGCCCCCAGCTCGGTTCGGGTGGTGCGGGGGAGGGTCGAATTGGGGTTGCGCGGTCGATTCGTGCCCGGCGGGCGAGGTTCTCGATCTCTTGGATCAAGGGCCGTGCTCCGAGTCGGGTGGCCTCGGCGTAAGCGTGACGCAGCGGATCCGTGACGCGCCCGCGGTCCGCGCCGGCGGTGACCATTGCCTCGGCCTGTCTCCAGCGGCAGTAGATGGCCGGCGGAACGCGCTCCACCTCCTCCCAGCGGTGGGCCGCGTCCTCCCACGACTCGGGTCGTGCTTCGTTGTGGACGCGGTAGTGCTCCGCCCGTGCGAGGGCGTGCCAGGCTGCGGCGTTCGGGGTAACCGGACCGGACTCGCGTGCGGCGTCGTCGGCGATGGCCAGGAGCCGGTCCGCCTCCTGTCTCCAGGCACGAACACCGCCGGCGTCCCGGCGGGCAGAGCTGAGGGCCGCGAGCTCGGCACGGGCACGGAGCCCCTTGGCACAGAACCACATTCGCAGTTGAGCCCTTTCGGGGCCGGGTGCTCGAACCAACGCGTCGTCGACTAGGAGGACGGCGTCCTTCCATCGCCGCTGCCAGAGTGCGAGCTCGGCTTGGTACACCTCGTAGACGCCGAGGCCGTGGTCTTCTCGAAGGGTGGCCCGGGCCAGGTCGAGGTGCTCCTGCGCCGGTTCGAAGTCCCCACGGCCCATTTCGAGGTCGGCTCGTTCCATGAGCAGCATGTAGGGGAAGCTGCCGGTGATGCTGCGTATCGCCGCGGCCGATTCGGTGTCGGCGGCGTCCCAGTCACCGATGATGAGGAGCGCCTCGATCCGGTTGGACAGCAGGACGCTGCTGTGGATTCCGTAGCCGCGCAGGAGGACCAGAGCCTGCTTCGCGATGCGCGCTGCTTCGGTGGGGCGTCCGAGCATGGTGAGACAGTCGGTGAGGTTGACGTACGCGCGATGCAGGCCTAAGTGGTCGCCGATGGCCTCGGCGAGCTCGATCGCGAGGTGCAGCTCGCGCAGACCGTGAGCGCTGTCGCCCAGGTACGTCAGGTCGCAACCGAGAACCGTGCGGGCGCGGACGGTGGCATGGTCGGCACCGACCTGGTGAGAGAGCGTTAGTGCCTCGGTCGCCACTTCCCGGGACTCCGCGTACCGCCAGGCGGTCATGAGCCCGCCCGCCAGAAAAGCCAGGCACGACGCCAGCTCCGATGACGGTGGCTCGGCCGGGACGACGTCCACGGCCTTCGTCAGGGCGCGGAGGGCGGCATCGGTGTGGCCGGCCTCGTGTAGGTACTGTCCGAGTCGGACGCCCCCGAGGCCGGCGCGCTGAGGCTCGTCCGCAGGGATCAGCTCGATCGCCATTCGGGCAAGCTCGACGGCGCGCGGTGCGGCCCCGATGAGACTGGCCAGCTCCGCTGCCCACGCGCAGACACTCGACAGGTCGGTGTCGGGGCGTTCTCGGAAATCTGGCACCTGGTTCCATAGGTCGATCGCCCGCTCCAGGTGTGAGAGCGCTTCAGCAAGACCGAACACCGCCTGCGCCTCCCGGGCTGCGGCCATCGACGCGGACAGGGCTTCCGCGTGACGACCGGCCGCCGCCCAATGCGGGGCCAGCTCCGCTGCCGTGGCGTCCCCACGGATGCTGAGGGCTTCGGCGAGTCGGGTATGCGTCTCCTCCAGCTCGCCCGGAAGGATCGTGGCGTAGATCGCATCCGCCAGCAGCGCGTGACGAAAACGGAACCGGCCACTACCGCGGTCGACCACCAGCACCTCATGGTCGACGGCCTCGCGCAACGCCCGGCGAGTCTCGTCCACCGACAGTGCGGCAGTGTCGCGAAGCAGCGACGGGTCGGCATCCCGGCCGGCCGTGGCGGCCACCCGCAGCAGCGCCTGTGTCTCCGGACCGAGCCGCTCCACGGAGCGCAGTAACAGCTCGCGCAGGCTCAACGGGACCTCCCGGCCAGACACGTTCGACGACGCCAGCAGCTCCTCCGCATAGAACGGATTCCCCTCAGACCGAGTCGCGATCGCCGTCGCCACGACGGCAGGCACGGGACGACCGGTACGCGACGCGACGAGCTCCGCGATGCCGTCGGCCTCCAACGGTCGCAGGGCGACGGTGACACCCCCGCCGCGACGAACTCCCCCCTCCAGCCGGTACCGGCGATCCCCTGCAGCATGATCGGTGCGACAGGTCCCGACCAGCAGCACCCGAGTGCCGGTGAGGTTGTTGGCCAGGTAGACGGTCAGGTCGACCGTCGTGGCATCGGCCCAGTGCAGGTCCTCCAGGACCAGCATCACCGGCGCCAACGCCGCCCGCTCCGACAGCAGGGCGACGATGTCCTCGAAGACCAGAAGCTGAGATCCCGCCGTCGCCCACGGGGGCCGGGACGACTCAGGCACCAGCGGGCGTAGCGCGCTGACGAAGGGCGCATACGGTAGCTCGGAACCCACCAGGTCGATCGCTCGACCAGTCAACATTTCGAAGCCCATGCCGGCCGCCCGCCCGGCCACTTCAGCGACCAGCCGGGACTTGCCGATACCCGCCTCGCCGGTGACCAGGACCGCGTGCGCATCGCCTGCCCGCGCCGCCGCCAAGGCGCGCGCGAACTCCCTCAGCTCACGCGCGCGACCGACAAGAACGCCGGCGGCCCTCACTCCCGCAGTATCCCGCAAGGCGCCGGGTCACTTCCGAGTTGACCCGAATCCCTCGCGCTGACCTAGGTGCGCCCGGGGGTGGCCGACGATCCACGGCGCGAACCACGGAGCCCCGAAGACGGTGCGGATACCTACCGCGTCGCTCGATCTACGCATACCTGGCCCGAAAGATAAGCAGCCGATTACGGACGTGCCCACCCACACCCACCGGTCACGATCCGAAGACCAGAAACCCTCGAGGAGGAGGATCACCATGACAACCCTGACCCAGACCGACGCGACAGGCGCCGCCCAGACGACGATCCACAGGGTGCGCGGCGGCGGTGGGCTGTCGTTGCATGTCCGCGAGTGGGGCAATCCGAGCGGGACGCCAATCCTGTTCCTGCACGGCTGGTCCCAGAGCCACCTGGCGTGGCGGAGGCAGTATGACAGCGACCTCGCCGACGACTTCCGGCTCGTCGCCTGCGACCTGCGCGGTCACGGGATGTCGGAGAGCCCGAAGGACGCCGAGCACTACACCCAAGGTCAGCGGTGGGCCGATGACGTCGCCGCCATCCTCGGTGAGCTGGATCTAGACCGTCCGGTCCTCGTCGGCTGGTCGTACGGCGCCTTCGTGATCTGCGACTACCTGCGCGCTTACGGCCAGGACCGGATCCGGGCCGTCAACTTCGTCGCCGGCGCGGTCAAGCTCGGCGAGACCGCCTTCGGAACCCTGATCGGCCCCGGCTTCCTGAACCACTTCGCGGACGCGACCTCCGACGACATCCCCACCAGCATCCGAGGCATGCGTGGCCTGGTCGGCGCCTTCGCAGTCAGCCCGTTGCCGGCCGCGGACGAGGAGACCCTGCTCTGCTCGAGCATGACGGTTTCGGCCGCGGTCCGTGCCCACCTGGCCGCGCGCCAGCTTGACTACGACGACGTGATGCACACCCTCGGGGTTCCCCTCCTGGTCACCCAGGGACGCGACGACACCATCGTGCTGCCCGCTATGGCGGAGCACATCGCGCGGACCTGCCCCACCGCCGAGATTTCCTGGTACGACCACACCGCCCATGTCCCACACCTCGAGCACCCGGACCGCTTCAACCGCGAGCTCGCAGAGCTGGCTGGTCGGACCACCTGACAGCGGCGACCAAACTCTTCACGAGCATGGTGAATCAAGCGCCGACCACCGGAAACGCCTCACATGCCTCACTGCCGGAGCCGAAGCGACGACAGGGCCGAGAAGGTAATGGTCTAACACGGAGGGCGTCACCGGCGAGGGCCGCTCGGCTTGGGAAGCGCCTGGCCTCGCTTTCGGGCGGTCTCGACAACCGCTCAAATCTCCACGCCGAAGCCGAGGGGACGTGGAGGCGACCCGGACAGCTGACCCCGGTCGACGGTGCCCCCGAACCAACGGAGGCGGTCAGTGCACCCGCCAAATGCCGCTTTAATCTGGGCGTCTGCAGTACTGCCGGGGCCACGCCCCTTCTGGGCGGTGTGCAGCATGTGCGAGACCGCGCCCTTCTGTGAACCGCCCCGGGTTCTGTGCACGCGCTGTGCACTGAACCCGGGGCGGTTCACCGCGGCGACGTCGGCCACGCTGGCCGACGTCATGTGGGTCCCTGGCTCTCCGTCGGCCGCGGTCGACGATCCGCGGCTCAGCGACACCGCGGCAGGCGGGCGGCGCGTTGGCGCTCCTCCTCCAATCGGCGGACACGTGGATCGTCCGAGCAGCTCCCCGATCGGGTGAACCCCCACGAGATCCGGCAAGCCAGGATTTGCCTTCCCGGATCTCGCTGCCGAGATCCGGTGCCCCGTTCGACCGGCACCTCAAGCCGTCAACCCGAAGGAACAACCCCGCCATGAATCCCACGAGACCAAGACCAAGACCAAGAGAACACTCCTCAGGTCAACGCTGACCGCCACTCTTACCGCCACCATTGCCACGGCCGTCGCCGCAGGCGTCATGCTGGCGGAGGCCGGCAGCGCAGAAGCCGGAACCCTCACCAGCGTCGAGCGCTACCGGGCCACCCTTGGCCCCCTGCAGTCGGTCGGGCTGCCGGACATGAAATGTCCCGCCGGAACCTACCTGCACAACGCCAACTACTCCCCGGGCCGGCTGGTCCCGCCCGGAGTGCAGGTGGTTGAGAATGGCGGGGTAGGGGTGAGCATGAGCGGGGCCACGGTGGCTGCCGTCCAGCCGAAGGGCCTGCCCCTGGGGGTCCAGGTGAAGGACACCACCGCCGCCCCGGCGTCCGCCACGAACTGGTCGCTGTCCTCCCGCGACCTGGTCATCATCCTGGTCTGCACCACCAACCCATACGACGCGGTGTACTACGACCCCTACCACGCATGGAGCTGACCTAGTCGCCGACGAGAAGTTCGACGAGGCTGTCGACTTCCGAGGCAGCCGCCGCGACTTCCGCACCCGCAAGTACGTACAAGCACGCGACTTCGCGGCGCGCCGTCAGGCGGCGAAGGGACTCATCTCGACGGATCGCCTTTCGGTGGCACCCAACACCACCCATGCCTCATGTCGTGGTTGCACGGTCTCGGGCTAGATGTATGAGCGCGTGACGTTGGTGACGCCGGAGTCGAGCCGTTGGGCGGGTGGCTGGTTCCCGGCGGCGGTGTGGGGCCGATGGTAGTTGTAGTGGATGTTCCACACCTGGAGCGCGGCCGCTCGCCGGCTCATCGGTGTCGTCGAACGGCCGCGGCCGGTCGAGCAAGGGTGGCGGTCCGGCCGTCGAGGCGAGCGGGAGCGGCTGACCATGGCCTCGCCGGCCTCGCCGGCCTCGCCGGCCTCGCCGGCCTCGCCGGCCTCGCCGACCTCGCCGGCCTCGCCGACCTCGAGGACCGGACCGACCGGACCTCGTCGTCGCCCTCTCCGAGATGCTCCCGACAACCGCGGACCACTCCCCACTGACCACGCAGGCTGACCGGGCTCCGCCGTTATGCGGGTACGTCCATGCCTAGGGCGTGGCGGTCGGTGCCGCGGACTCAGTCGCAGATGTCGTCGTGGACTCGGTCGTGGATGTCAAAGGCTCGGCGTTCGCCGAGGTCGTCTCGGACAATGGCGCGGAGGTCGTGGTCGTCGTCGGCGCGGAGGAGGTCGCCTCGGACGTCGTCGGTGACGTCGAGGTGGTCGACGGCTCGGACGTCGAAGGCGTGGACGTCGAGGTTGGTGAGGTGGCCGAGGTGGTCGAGGTGGTCGAGGTGGTCGAGTTGGTCGAGCTGGTCGGCGCGCTCGTCATGGTGACGGTGGCCGAGGAGGGGGCAGCGGTCGAACTAGAGGTAGGCGAGATCGGCGCGGCCGTCGGGCTGGGCGCCGGCGTCGGCTGTGTCCCCGTCGCCGAGCTGACGCTCGACCCCGGAGCAGCGGCCGGGCTCAGGGCGGTCGGCACGCCGGTGCTCGCGAGGGTCCATGGGGTCGGCCACGACAGGGGCGCAATGGGCGATCCCCCCAGGCCGGTCAGGGACCCCGCAACGTTGAACAGGCTGACGTGGACGTGGTCCATATGGTTCTGGGTGGGGCTGCCGCGGTCCTCCATCAGTCGCCAGCCGTCGGCCGGCCGGTCGACGTTCCAGATGTGCTGTTGCCAGATGACGTAGTGCACGCCCAGCTCGTTTGCATGCGCTTGCACGAACTGCGCGAGGGCTCGTCCACTGGTGGCGTCCGCGTTGACCATGAAGTCCAGGCCGAGACCGAGCTCGTGGTCCTCCGCGTCCGGACCCGCGCGGTAGCCGCCGATGCTTCGGATTCCGAACATCGACCCGATGACGTTGGCCACCGCCACGGTCCACGGGTAGACCGGACCCAGCTGGTATGCGGGACGGGTCGCCATGATCGAGAGCACCGACTGCAGGTAGGCCGACGACTGGTTGTAGGCGAGGATCGCCCTCTGAAGTCCTCCCGGCTCCGCCAGGTCGCCGCCGGCGGCACAGAGGAGCGCCATCGCGGCGGCAGCTGCGTCTTCGACGTCCTGGGGGTCGGCGATGCCGTCACCGTCCGCGTCCCGTCCCCAGGTCCGCCAGGACCCGGGCAGGAACTGCATCGGCCCGACCGCGTGGTCCCACCCGGTGTCCGCGTCCAGGGCCCCGCCGTCGGAGTCAGCGATGGCGGCGACCCCTGCCCCGTTGAGCGCCGGGCCGATGACCGGTGGGGCCACTCGATGGGATGCAGTGAGCGTCCGTCCCGCCAGAGACCCGGACTCGACCTGTCCGATGGCCGCCAGGAGGCCGAGCGGAAGGTGACATGAAGCGGGAGCGGCTGTTACCGCATTCTGGTAGGCGGCCATCAGGATGACGGACATCGACAGCCCGGTGACGAGCCGAAGGTGTGCGGCGTCCGTCAGGTCGGGCACGATCGGAACGGAGATACCGTTCGGTTCGATGGCCGGGACCACGGCGGGCTCTGTCTCCGGAGTGGCTGTCGGCGGCGTGTTGACCTCACGCGCAGTGACACCTGCCGCGTCGCCCTCTGCGGCAGCCCAGATCTGTCCGATGAGGAACGCGCTCCACGCCGAGCTGCGGTCCACCGGCGCCGATCCAGACGCGCTCGGGCCCGCGACGGCCGGCGCCACGGCGGCGGCGGCGGAAAGGGCCGTGACGACCCCGGCGGTAACGAGGGCACGCGGGCGCAGCCGGACACGGCGTGGGAGCCGGAGACGGACGACCCTGGTGGAAACCTGGGTTGAGTGGTTACCACCCACATCGGGGCGATCGGTCGTCACGAACCACCCCACCGCTCAGCCCTACCCTTGTCCGGGTAGCGAGCTTCCCGACGGGCTGGAGCGCCGGATCGCCACCCCGATAGACCCCCGGAACACCGCGACGGGGGCTTCTGGCACCGGCAGGACGAGTCGAGCTCCCGAACGGTCAGCGGTTCTTCATGCTGTTCGACGTAGGTGTTCAACACTGATCGGCCCTGCCTCGGTCAACTCCACAACGGGAGCGACCATTCTGCGACGCCGATCGGGTTCGCGTCGAGTTGTTGCCAGAATCCACACGATCAGATGATGCGCAGCCTCCGAGGCCTGCGGTCAGCTCGACGTAATGGCGGCCCGGTCCTCAGCCATGGTGAAGACGAGGTAGCGGCCAGCTTCGCCCGACCACATCACCCGCTTAGCCGTGCCGCCGGATCGGCTAGGCCACGCCGTGGCCGAGGTTGCCAGTGCGCGACGACCCAGAGCGCGGCCTTCTGCCGCTCCCGATTGGACCGGGGCGCGCCGACCCGATGGCCGTCATCATCCAAACCATGATTCCGGCGGATGTTGCTGGAGTCCTGTAGACCCGCGATCCGCGCACCGGCGAGCCGACCGATTGATCGAAGCCTCCTCAGGGCTCGGCCAGAGTGTCGTCGCCGGCCTGCTCGTTCCCGACCAGTACAGCCTCACTCATGACGGACCGAGGTCAGATCAACGATTCGCCGGGTACTTCGCCGGGCGGGTGGCCGACGCGGCCCTCGGGTTGACGAACGTCGGGTTCCATCAGGCTTGCCGATGCTCGATATCAGGAGAGCAGGTTGGCTCAACGTCACTCGAGTGCGGAGGATTGCCAAGCCGTTCATACCTGCGACGTCGAGGAGTTCTCATCGATGGCCGACACACCGTCTGTATTGATTGTCGGCAGTGGCCCGACGGGAGCCACCTACGCCCGGCTCCTTCTCGAGATGAACCCTGACGTCACTGTGGTCATGGTCGAAGCCGGCCCGGTCGTTTCTGACCCACCCGGCACGAACGTCAAGAACATTGCCGACCCAGCTGAGCAGGCGGCCGCGCGAACCGCTTCTCAGGGCGACGCAGCGAGCGGTGTGGCGGGTCTTGCGCGCGGGCCGGTTGTCGAAGGAACGGTCACGGCGCGGCAGGGCACCCACCTCATCGGTCACGCGGCCGAGGGGTCGGCGGGTATGCCGGCGGCGGCAGTGGCGACATGCGTCGGAGGTCAGGGGGCGCACTGGACCTGCGCCACTCCGCGGCCAGTCGGCAGCGAGCGCATCCAGGCGATCGACGAACTGGCGTGGGAGGAGCACGTCTCCGAGGCGGAACGCCTGCTCCACGTCACGCGGGAGGCGTTCTCGGACTCGCCCCAGGCCGAGGGCCTGCTGACCACCGTTCGCGAGGCGTTCGCGCCCAGCGGTATCGGAGTGCGCCTGCTGCCCGTCTCGGGCGACCAACGATCCGACGGGACGATGCGCTGGGGTGGTACGGACCTGCTGCTTTCCGGACTCTCTGAGAACGACCGCTTCCAGCTGCGACCTCGGAGCTTGGCCGTACGGCTCCAGCGTGACGGCAACCGCGTGGTGGGAGCAGTCATCAAGAACCTCGAGTCCGGCGGCGAGGAGGAGGTCAGTGCCGATGTCGTCATCGTGGCCGCGGACGCGCTGCGCACCCCACAGCTGCTGTGGGCCTCGGGGATCCGGCCGGACGCCCTCGGTCGCTACCTGACCGAGCACCCGCTCATCTTCGGGTTCGTCGCTGTCCGCGAGGGAGTGCTGCCACCGCTGGAGCCCGGCGCTGGCCCGATCGACCCGATCCGCGCCGTGGTCAGTGTCGGTTATGAGGAGGAGCGTCACCCCTACCACGCCCAGCTCATGTACACGCCGAACTGCCCGCTGCCACTGCCGGCGGACTCACCGTTCCGCGACAACCCCGCCGGGTACGTCGGGATGGGTTGGGGGGTTCGCAAGTGGCCGCGTCACGAGGATCGGCTCTTCTTCGACGACGCGGAACCGGACGAGAACGGTCTTCCCAGCATCTCCATTGCGTATGAGCTCACCGACCGCGAGGAAGCGGAACTCGAGCGTGCTCGCGGCCACCAGGCCATTGCGGCGGATGCGCTCGGTGACTTCGTCGAAGGTATGCCGGTCGTTATGCCGGCTGGCAGCTCGCTGCACTACATGGGAACCTTCCGCCTCGGTGCCGACCAGGACGGGACCAGCGTCTGCGACACCTACTCGCGGGTCTGGGACGTACCGGGACTGATCCTGGGCGGCAACGGGCTCATTCCGACGGCGAACTCGTGCAACCCGACGCTGACCAGTGTCGCGTTGGCCGTCCGCGGCGCTCGGCAGCTAGCCAGAGACCTCGCCAGTGAGGGTTTTCGCTCGGAAGATGCAAAAGCGGTGCCGTCTCGCGCTTAAGCGGCTGCAGCCCATGCCAAAATCAGTAGATGGCGACATACTCGGCCGTGCGGTTCGGTGCTCAGACCGACGAGGTGACGGCCTTGTTGCGGATCGTCAACCTGGTCCGGCTGGGTGAGGCGATGACGCGTCCGGAGATCGGGCGGGTGACCGGTCTCGGCCGCGGGGTCGTCAGCCAGAGGGTGGAGCAGGCGATGGAGAAGGGCTATCTCGAGGACGGCGAAGTTGGACTGTCGGCCGGAGGCCGGGCTCCCCGTACCCTGCGGTTCCGGTCCGACCGGGGCCTGATCGTCGTCTGTGCCCTCGGCGCCTTGCACCTGCACGTCGGGCTGGCTCGGCTCACGGGTGACCTGCTCGCGGACGCCCACCGCTCGTGGGACATCGCGGCCGGTCCGGCCAAGACCATCGCTGCGGCGACTACGATGGTCGACCAACTGCTGGAAAGTGTGCCGGACGTGCCCATCTGGGGGATCGGCGTCGGTGTACCCGGACCCGTGGACTTCGCCTCGGGATGTCCGATCGCACCGCCGATCATGCCGGGCTGGAACGGGTTCGACGTCCGGCGCGCCTTCGAGCAGCGGTACGACGCCCCCGTGTGGGTGGACAACGACGTCAACCTCCTCGCCTTCGCCGAGCGGGCCCGTCGTCGGGACGAGAACCCCGACCTGATCTTCTGCAAGGTGGGGTCGGGCATCGGCGCCGGCCTCCTGTCGCAGGGCCGAATCCATCGAGGGGCCAAGGGCGCGGCCGGCGACATCGGGCACCAGCGAGTGCGCGGCGCCGAAGTCCAGTGCCGGTGCGGCAAGGTCGGCTGCCTCGAGGCGGTGGCCGGAGGATGGGCCTTGGTTCGCGACGCTCACGAGGCGATCGACGGCGGAGTGCCGAGCGAGCTGACCCGTCGCTCCCAGGTCGAGACGCTGACGCCGGAGACGATCGCGAACGCGGCTCGTGACGGCGACGCGCTGGCGATCTCACTGGTCCGTACGTCGGCTCTCTACGTGGGGGAGACCCTCGCCGGGCTGGTCAACATGTTCAACCCGGGGGTCATCGTCATCGGTGGCGCGATCGCCGCCGGCGCGGGCGAGATCTATCTCGCCGAGACCCGTCAACGGGTGTATGAGCTGGCGCATCCGCTGGCGACCATGGATCTCAGCATCGTCCGCTCGGCGGACGACAACCGCGAACCGCTCCATGGCGGAGCGGAGATGGTGCGCGAGCAGCTCTTCGACGTGACCTTCCCGCGGTGGTTCATCGACGGGCGACCGACGATTGCCGCCGTCCGCGCCGCCTAGGGCTTAAGTCGATTTACGACAGAATAGGGTATGCTAATGACGTAAGCCGACCGCAGCGACGCGAGGAGCGCCCATGACCGGCTCGCCCATCAGGACCTTGATCGTCACGGGTCAGACGGACATCCACCACGACTGGCGCGCCACGACACCTGCCCTGGTTCGGCTGCTCGAGGGGACCGGTCGGTTCGACGTTCGGGTGACGGAGGAGTTCCGAGGGTCGACCGCGTCGACCATCTCCGGCTACGACCTGGTCCTTCTCAACTACTACGGACGTACCGACCCGTGGCGGGACGTCGAGGAGAACCGCTTCGGTCAGGAGACGGAAGCGGCGTTGTTCGATTTCGTCGCCGGGGGTAAGGGCCTTATCGCGTACCACCCGACGTTGGCTGGGGGCGTGGGGTGGGACCCCCAGTACGAACGCCTGCTCGGCGGGGTGATGCGCGAAGAGACCTCGCGTCGAGCCCCGAACAACGACTTCATGCTGCACGTGGCCGAGCCGCATCCGATCACCACTGACTGGCCCGCGGAGTTCCCTCACTACGACGACGACCTCTACGTAGGTCTGAGATGGCCCGAAGGCGTCGCCAAGACCATCCTCCTGACCGGCTGGGACAACCCGCTGCGCTACACGCAGGTGCCGAGCCAGTGGCGGGCCCTACCAGGGATGGGCGAGGAGCACCCGGTCGCCTGGGCCGTCGAGTACGGGAGCGGCCGCTCGGTCTCCATCGGGATCGGACACGGGGTCAAGGCGATCGGGCACCCGGCGTTCCGCGCCTTGCTGCCCCGGAGCGCCGAATGGGCCGCGACCGGTGAGGTGACCATCGCTACCCCCAACGACCTGGGGGAGCCGGTCGACGGTGGTGACTGGTGGCCGACGACGCTCGAACCGATGGTCCGGTCGATGTTCGAGGACTGGGTTGCCGCCGGCGAGCCGGCCCGCCAGAAGGGAGCCTGACCGTGGTCGCCGCCCTGCGCGAAGACGCCTTGACGGCGACCCCGTCCGGGTTCGAGCTGCGGGTGGGCCTGCCGTGGATCCGCTCGATGCCCCTCTCGTCCGTCTCAGAGCTGAGGGTCAGCATCGACGGGCAGACTGTGGACCCCAGCGACCTGAAGGTCCTGCTCGGCCATGGCCCGGTGGATCCGGCCGACCTGGTGCGCGACGTCGGACGTTGGTGGTACCTGCAGGACCGCCTCGTTCTCTCCGGCCCACAGCGGCTCGGGTCCGGAGAACATCGCGCGACGGTCGACTTTCGACTGCTCGTGCCCTACCTGTCTGCCGGACCGGATGCACCCCTGGTGTTGCCCCAGCACCTGGAAGCGAGCCTCGACCCGGACGTCCACGTGAGGCCCGATGTCGCTCGCGACGTCGCGTGACCTGGGGAACACCCATGACCACCCTTCCTGCCGGCTGGACGCTGGCCGCGAGCTCGTTCAACTGGACCTGGGATGTCGTCCAGGCGCGAACCTCCGCCCAGGACATCGCCGAGGCGATCCCCGCCGCGGTGGGTGTGAACGTTATCGAGCTAGAAGCGGGGCAGGTGTTCCGTTCCTTCCCGGCGCCAGCTCCCCGTGAGGTCGATGCGCTGCGGGCGGCCGTGGCGGCGGGCGGAGGGCGAGTGAGCATTGTGGGCGCCAGCATCGACGACTTCGTGTCGTCGAGTGAGCGACGCACCGAGAACGCCCGGTTGGCCTTCCTCGAGCCGCAGATGCGGGCTGCCCGCCGAGTGGGTGCTTGGGGTTTTCGCCTCCCCTTCGGTCAGACGGGGCGGTCGCTGCTCAAGCGCCTCCAGCCTCTCCTGCACGAGCTGGATCTCACGCTCTACGAGGAGATCCAGGGTCAGCAGAGCCTCACCGACTCCGGCGTCGAGATGATCCGCGAGCTCGCGGACGACCGCATCCGACTCCTCGTCGATACCAGCATGTTCATGCCCGCCTTGCCGCCGTCCTACCTCGAGCGACTGCGAGCTGGGGGTGTGCCGGCCGTCCTCGTCGACCGGCTGAGCGAGTCGTGGCTCGACCCGCATACGCATATCGCCGTTCTGGAGCTCCTGCGTTCCGGAGTCGTGCCTCCAGCGGTGCACACGCTCTACATGAACCTTGTCGTCCGCTTCGGTCGATCGGAGGTCGCCGAGCTGCGGGACGTTATGGACCTGGTCGGCGGGTTCCACCTGAAGTTCTGGGACCTCGACGACTCCGACTCACGCGTGACCGCCCCCATCAAGGAGCTGGGCACCGTGTTGGGCGACACCGGTTTTCGGGGCACGCTCACCAGTGAGTGGGGTGGACACGAGTGGTTGGACCAGGACCCCACGACGACGACGCGCCAGCATCTCGTGCTGGCGCGTCGGGCGTTGGCCGACGGGGCTACGGTCGGCTGAGGGCGATCAGGTCAGGACTACCTCGCGCTCGACCTGCACGCGGTTGCCGACGTAGCGCTGCGGGGCGATCTGCATGTAAAGCAGGCGCAGGGTGAGGACGACCTCGACGTCGACGCGGTCACCGGCATCCGGCACGGGGTCGAGCGGGATGACGACGTCGGGTCGGTCCTGGAGGAACCACAGGGTGTCCCACTGCTCCTTCAGCTCCGCGATTGCGTAGCTGCGCCCCTGCAGCTCGAACCGCAACTGGTCAGTCGGAACGTCCTTCCCGTCGACCTTGGCGGTCACGTCGTCCACGGCGGAGAGCCAGAGGCTTCGGTACCACGGGAGCTGCACGGAGACGCTGATGCCCTGCGGGTGGCGATGGACGTCGGTCTCGGCGAAGAGTGAGTTGTGGGTGGCCATGATCAGTCCTCTAGGCGAAGGTGTCGGTGAAGTGCTGGTGTCGTGCCGGCGGCTCGGGGTCGAGCGTCTGCCGGGTGTTCGGGTGGTACGGGTGGTACTCGGTGGGGACCGGCTCGTCGGCGGCTGGCATGAAGACCGCTCGCCCGTCGTCGCCGAAGTACATGAGGTCCAGAGCGAACGCGTGCTCGTTCTTCTCGGCGAAGCTGATCCAGTTCTCCTCGAATGGCGCCCGGGCCAGCTCGTAGCAGCGGAACTTCCAGATCTTCCACTCGCCGTCCTGGCGCAGGAAGTCCACGGCATACTTGCACCACACCCAGTGGGCCCAGACCTTCTTGCCCTGAACCTCACCGGGCGAGTACATGTAGTCGGGGCTTTCCTTGGCCACCTCAGGGTCGGTGAGGCCCGACTCGGAGCCGGCCATGATCCACACGCCCTTGGCCGTTTCGCCGTCCCCCGCGATCTCGATGACCGGGGTGGTCGTGTAGTGCAGGATCAGCTTGCCGACCGGAGTCGGTCGGTTCTGGTGGTAGCGGATGACGCTGTCGTAGTCGGTGTACTGGCCGGCGTTGGTGTAGCGCGCCCGGATGCCCGGGGTCCCGCGTCGAACCCACAAGGGGATGATCCGCTCGTCCTGGAACGCGTTGTGGAAGTGCATGTATCGGTTGAAGAGGTTCTCGATCTCCCCGCGGTCATCGGCCCGTTGAGCCAACCGGAGGGCTGCTCGCAGCTCCTCACGCAGCTGTCGCACCTCGGCAGCGAGGTCGGTCGTTGTGTCAGCCGACATGGGCATCCCTCTCGCTCACCAACGACTTGATGGTGCTGCGGATCAGCTTGTGTTGCAGCCGAACCAGCTCCACGGGGTCCGACTCGCCCAGGTCGGCGAAGGCGTGTCCCTCCCACTCGCTGGACAGGTAGCCGTGATAGCCCCCGTCGACGAACTGCTTGATGATGCGGGGGATGTCCATCGCCGGCTCGTTGCCGTTCTCGTCGATGTCATAGAACTTGGTGTGGACGTGGAAGATCCGCGGCATGATGTCCAGCCACTCCTCGGGCGGCACCAAGCCGTGCATGTTGAAGGCGAGCCGGGTGAACGGTCCGAGCTGGGCCGGGTCGAAGTCGTTGGCCCGGAGGTAGTCCTCGAACTCCTGGTTGCGCTCATGCATGGGAAGTGGCTTGCGCCAGGTCTCCTCCATGACCGTGAAGTGCTCGTCGGGCAGCCCCATCTGGCGGAGGGTTCGGTGCAGCGTGGGGGAGAGGCTGTGCATCGTCGAGCTGAAGTCGGCGGTGAAGCCGAGGCGGTCCGAGTCGAGCTCGTCGTACATCTCGCGGATCGCGGTGATCTTCGGGTCGTTGGGGCCGGCGGGGGCGTGCAGCTCGTAGCCGAGCTTCTGGTCGTACTTCTCGGCCAGCGGCAGCAGCCGGCGGAGCAGCTCCTTGCCCGCGGACCGGATGACGACCCGGTTGAAGCCGAGCTTGTTGGCCGTCTCGAGCTGCACGGCGAGGAACTCGTACTCCTCGTCGGGGGTCATGTCACGGTCGTAGCGCCGCCCCATGTCGAGATTGGTGCCCATAGCGCTGGGCTCGAGACCCAGGCGGTCCATGGCGGTCCGCCACATGGTCACGAACTCGTCGTCGACGGTGGGATAGGTGCGCAGCATCTGTGCCGCGTTGAACTCGACTCCCGGGCCGAAGCCCTGGTCGGCCACCTCCTTCAGGAGGCTCTCGAAGGTGTATTGTCCGGCCGCCCACTCCGAGGTGAGCGAGTAGAGCGTGATGCCGAGCTTGATGCCGGTGCCGGCGATGTCGGTCGCCGTGGTGCTGGCCGTTGTCGTCATGATCAATCCTTTTCGAGGGGATGCGCGGGAGTGGGTCAGCCGCGGACCGGCTGGCGCAGGTGGCGGCTGAGCTGAGCGCGGGCCTCACCAGAGGCGGTCACCATCCGCGAGCCGGCGTCGACCGCGGCGGAGCGCTGGACGGCCTGCTCGCCGCGGATGATGTCGAACGGGCTCTGCCAGTAGTTCCAGTGCCAGCCCTCGTACTCGCTGGAGATGGCGCCGGTGTAGCCGATGTCGACGAGCAGGCCGACGAGCTCGCGCACCGGCACCGATGGCTCTTCGCCGTGCTCGTCGATCCCGAAGAACTTGCCGTGGCAGTGTCGGATCCACGGGGCGATCTCGCGCCATGTCTCGACCGGAGCGGGACCGAAGAGTCCGGTGCCGTTGATCGCGAAGTCGATGCCGAGTTCGGGCCGGCCGTATCGGTGGGCCAGCCCGATGAAGGCGCCGAAGCGATCGCCATGCGCCTTCTCCGTCAACGGCGGGCCGTCGGCATAGGTCTGGTTCCACAGGTCGGTGACCGCCTGCAGCATCTCCTCGCTGGCGCCCCGCCGGCGGTATGCCTCGAGCAGGGACGGCGCGAACCCGGACACGGTGGCGCCCCAGTCGGCGGTGAACCCCAGCAGTGGCGAGCCGAGCTGCTCGAACCGGTCACGCAGCGCCAGGATCAGCTCGTGCCGCCCGTGCTGGTGCGCGTGCACCTCGAGGGCCAGCGTCACGCCGTAGCGCTCAGCGACCGGGAGCAGCGCCTCCATCGAGTCCGGCGTGAGGGAGATCTGCACGCGGGCGATCGGGAAGCCGAGCCGTGAGGCCGCCTCGATCTGGCGGGTCATATAGGCGATCAGCTCGTCCTGGCTCATCAGCCGGTCCGGCCGAAGCGCCCAGTCACCGTTGATCGCCAAGGACGTGGGGACGAGGTCGACCTCGGACACGAGCCCCTTGAACCATTCGACGTATGCCTCGTCGAGGTCCGGGAAGCCGCGGAAGCTCGAGAAGCCGATGATCTCCAGCCCCGGCCCGTAGCCTTCGGACGCGGTCTTGCGGATCAGGCCCTCGAGGTCGTACTCACGGGCGTGGAACGGCCGAGTGAAGCTGTAGAGGGTGACGCCCTGGATCGGGGTGCCAAGGGTGCCGGTCATCGTTGTCCCACTTTGGTCGTCGCGGGCATGGTCTTGGTGTCGTGCTCCTCGATCCGCAGCACCCCGTGATCGGTGACGATGTAGGGGATGAAGAGCTTCAGCTCGACATCGACGCGGTGGTCCTGGTCACCGGGTGCGACGTGGACATCGCCCTCGACCACGACCGAGTCGGCCGGGAACCACCACTCCTCCACCTCGTCCTTGAGGTCCTGCAGGTGGAAGGTGCGCCCGTTCATCGTCCACCGCAGCGACTCCGGCGCCGCCGTCACGCCGTCGACGGCGAACGCGACCTCGGAGATGCACGACCCGGGCAGGGCCCGGTACCACGGGAGCCGGACCTCCACGGTCGCGCGTTCACCGTCCGTCGTCAGGGTTCCTGCTTCGATGATGCGGTCGGGAATCACACTCGACCTCCTTGTCGTGGTCCGAACGGCAGCGAGCCGTTACGGCTCTTTGATACAAACTATTGTCACTTTGGTACATAAGCAACGGACGGGGCATTCGCCTTGACGATGGCGGAGATTCGTCGCGCCCCGCGGACCGCCAGCGCCACCGAAGTGAGGGTGGGATTGGCCGCGGTCGACGTCGGGATGACGTTGTTGCCGGCGACGAAGAGTCCAGAGACCCCCCACACCTGGCTGTCGGGGTCGCAGACGCTGGTGCCGTCGTCCACCGTGCCCATCCGCGTGGTCCCCTGGTAGTGCAGGGAAGCACCGAGCGGCAGGAGGATCGGCGCGTCGTCCAGCGGCCGACCGACGGCCTTGCCGAGCCGGACGACTTCCTGAGTGGCGCGCTCCAGCGTTGCCCGGTCCGTGGCGGTCAGGGCGTAGTGGATCCGGATGGCCGGCAGCCCGTAAGCGTCGACGTCCTCGTCGTCGAACTCGACCCGGTCGTCTGCGCGCAGCTCCTTGGCGCAGAACAGGCCGAGCCCGACGATCGACCCTGGCAGGACCGGGTCGTCCTCGGCCAAGGGCACCGGTGACGCGTCGAGCTGCATGACCTGGCCGTGGAAGGGCAGGTCGTCGGTGTAGGGCACCCAGCTGACGCCGCTGGTCTGGCTGAGGGCACCCTCCGGCTTCGTCGTCGCTGCCGCCGCGTCCAGCCCGGTGAGTCGCGCGGCGAAGACCACCTGGGTCTGGTCGTTGAGGTAGCGCCCCAGCGCCCGTGGCCGGACCCCCGACGCATACAGCAGCTGGGGCGTCCGCAAGGCGTCGGCCGCGACGACGACGAAACGGGCCCGGACGAGCGTCGTGCTCTTGGCGTTGAGGTCGCGGACCTCGACACCGGCGACGCCTCCGTCCTCGATGACGACCCGGGTCACCAGGCTCTCGTCGTAGAGCGCGAAGTTCGGATTGGCGCGGGTGACGTCGCCCATGACGACGTCGGAGCCGGACCACACCAGCGCGCCATCCTCGCGTCGGTGGACCGCCAGCGGCATGGGCTGCACCCGTGTCGCCGGCAGACGGCCCGCGTCCACGGCGGCCGCCAGCCGCGCCCGGACCACGTCGGAGTACGGCGCCCCGTCGAACGCGGTCGTCGTCACGCCGAGTAGGCGCTCACTCTCGGTGAGCAGCTCGTCGAGGTCGGTTAGGAACTCGATGCGCTCCCGTCCTCCAGGCCGTGGACAGGCTCCGGTCCAGTGCGCGCCCATTCCGCCGACGTTGCTGGACATCGCGGCGAGCGGGAGGCCGTCCTCCCCAGGGAAGGCGTAGCCGTCGGCCAACAGGAAGGTGCCCGGCCGGGCGCGGCGTACGCCGGCCTGCACCGCGCTGGGGCTGGCGAACGTGGCCTGGCCGGCGCCCGGACCCTCCGAGTGTCGCTGGGCCTCGTGGCGCGCGTGCGGGTCGGCGATGTTCTTCACATGTGCCCCCGGTGGATCCGACACGGTCGGTCCCACCTCGAACATCGCGACGGTGGCGGTCGGCACCTCCTCGCTGAGGATGCGCGCGTATGCCGCCCCGGTCGGCCCGCTGCCGACAATGGCGACGTCGACGGTGTCCGGGAATCGGGTCACGGATCGCTCCTCGTGATGGAGTTCAGGACGCGCTGCACGTGGTAACCGCTGAGGAGGGCGCTGGTGGCGGGATGCGGACTGGGGGCGGTGTCGATGACGACCCATCCGTCGTAGTCCAGGTCCACCAGCGCTCGGACGACCTGCTCGGCGTTGACGAGGCCGGGATCTTCGAGTTCACCGAACCATCGCGGCACCGCCCGGCCACCGCCGGAGCGTCGGACGCTGAACTCCGCTCCAGGACGGGTGAACTCGCCTGACTCGTCGTGGGCGAGAGCATTGGCCAGGACGACATGTTCGACGCGTGACCCCAGCCGCGACAGCTCGATCATCGGGTCGATCCCCCCGGCGGCGAGCTCTCCTGTGTCGAGCGCGATCCCGACCATGTTCGAGTCGACCGCGTCGGTGAGTCGGGTCCATCCGTCGTCGAGGCGAAGGGACGTGAGAAAGTCGAACCGCAGCACCGTGCGGACGCCATGTTGTGCGGTGGCCGCACCAACAGCGTTCCAGCCGGCGGCCATCGCTGCGATGGCATCGTCGTCGGCGGCCCCGGCCAGCCCGGAGGGGGCCGGCCGCACCGAGAGGATGCGGCAGCCGGCGCCGGCCATGGCGTCGGCGAACCACATCGCTCGGGCGAGCAGGATCCCGTGATGAGCGGCCTCGCGCGGGTCGGCGCTGCCCAGGAGGTCTTCGTGAAAGGGGGCGCCGAGATCTACGGCGTAGGCCGCCAGCCCATCGAGGGCGCAATCGTGGGCGAACGAGGCGAACCCCCGTACGGAGCCAAAGTTCGCGGCCATCTGGTCTGGGTTGCCCAGCGGTTCCCAGCGTCCGGTGCCGCTGGACACCTGCACGCCGGAGAACCCGGCCACGGCGACCGTCTTCAGCGCGCGCTCATGCTCCCGGCGGCGGACGAAGTCGTCGAACTGTGGCTTCCACTGGTCGAGGGCGTAGGCCCACCGGATGCTCATCGGTAGATCCCCGACAGGACGTTCTCGGCATACCAGCGCGAGATGGCGGTGCTCTCGGCGTAGTCGCCGCCAAGCTTGTTGGCCTTGTCGTGCTCGACGCTGATCCAGCCGTGGTACCGCTGATCGCGGATGGCTCTCATCATCGCCTCGAAGTCGACCAGACCCTCGTCGGTTCCCATCTCGTAGAACCACTTGGCTGTCGTGGGCGCCATGATCTCCGAGTCCGGTCGGTGCCGGTAGTCACCGTCCTGGTCAACGTGACGGGTGTCCTTGAAGTGGAACCCCGTCACCCGGTCCGCATAAGCGGAGTAGAACTCGACCGGGTCGACAGAGGCGATGCAGTGCTGCGCCGTGTCGACGAACAGGTTGACGTAGCGCGGGTCGGCGGCGGCGTAGAACAGATCGAGCTCGCTACGGCTCTGAATCCCACAGAAGAACTCGTGGTGACAGGTGAGCTTGACGTCCCACTGGAGCGTGATCTCGCCGACCTGGTTCCACAGCTCTGCCGTCGTCCTGATCTTGTCGGGCGTCACCGGCTCCATGTCGTAGTAGAGCGCCGCCGGCATCACGATGATGTTGTCCAGCTGGATGCCAGACCACCGGTCCATCGTCACGCGGAAGTCCTCGAGGATCGCCGCATGGGTCTCGGGCACGTGCGGTGCATACCGGCGTACGTCGTAGTCCGCGGCGTGGAAGGTGTTGACGATCCGTTCTAGACCGTGCTGCTGCACGAAGTCCTGGTAGGTCGCCACCGAGCCGTAGTCGCCGAGGATCTGCCAGAACCGGAAGTCGAACGTGTCGATGGCGTCGAACCCGACGGCCTTGACCTGCTTGAGGAACGTGCTCATCGACTGACGGTCGTGCCACTGGTCGATGGGCCCCGCCGGCCCCGCCGAACGCCAGTGGTCCATATAGCTCCAGCGGACCGCACGCTCGGGGGGATCGTTGGCGGTGCTCACGGTGCTGTTCATGCTGATGCGGCAGCCGACCGGATGAAGGCCGTCGAGGCAGCTGACTCCGTCTTGGGGTAGTACTCGAGGCCGATCGGTCCGTCATAGCCGGCCGCCCGTAGCTCCCTCAGCCGAGCGGGCCAGTCGATGCCGCCCGAGCCGGGCTCGCCGCGCCCTGGGGCGTCGGCCACCTGGACGTACCGGATGATCGACCCCGCGTCGGCCAGCTCCTTCGCGACGTTCTCGCCTTCCACCGTCGAGTGGTAGAGGTCATAGAGGACTCCGAAGTCGGGGGAGTCGACGCCGCGAGCGATGTAGACCGCCTCGCTGGTGCGGTCGAGCAGGGCGCCCGGGTGGTCGACGCGGATGTTGACCGGCTCGAGGACGAGTGTCACGCCGGCGCCCTGGATGTGGGCCACACCCTTGGTGAAGATCTCGATGAGCTCGTCGAGCTGGGACTGCCGGTTGCGGCCGCCGAAGCCGGTGCCGCTGCCGACAACGATGCGGGGGCAGCCCAGGCGCTGAGCCACTTCGACGCCGGCGTCGAGGCCGGTGAAGAACGGGGCGTGGTCCTTGGGCGGGATCATGAACTGCATCCGCGGCTCGGCCAGCTGTGCGGTGAGCGAGACGCCGGTCTCCTGAAGGGCGTCCCGGAGGGCGTTGATGTCCTTACCGGTCGGTCCCCACATCTCCACGGCGTCGAACCCGGCCTGGGCGGCCGCGCGGACACGGTCAGCGGCTGACTCTCCGGCCTCGGTGAACAGCAGGTCGATGTTCGGGGCGAGCTGGTACATCGGGGTCCCTTCGTCGCGGGTGTGGTGTCGGTGGTTGGGGCCTTCAAAACATCGGGTGGTCGTGGACGGGGTTCTCGGGCACCGGTTGCAACACATCCCAGTGCTCGACGATCCGGCCGTCGGAGAACCGGTAGAGGTCGGCCACGGCGGCGTCCGGGGCGCCCGGGCGACTGGCCCGGACGTGGACCATGGCGAGGTCGCCGTCGACGAGGATTCGCTGCACCTCGAACCGGGCGTGCGGGGAGCCGTCGAACTTGGGGGTGAGCGCGGCAACCGCTGCGGTCGGACCGTCCTCGATGGTGGGGTTGTGCTGCCGGTAGTCGTCGCCAACGAGCAGAGCGAACGCGTCGGCGACCCGCTTCTGCCGGTAGAAGACATCGACGAACTGCTCGAACGCGGCGCGGTTGTCGGTTACGTCGGTCACCAGCTCAGCCCTTCAGCCCACCGGCGAAGCCCTGGATGAACCGCTTCTGGGCGAACAGGTAGAAGAGCAGGATCGGGATCATCGACAAGATGACGATGGCGAAGATCTGGTTCCACTGCGAGACCAGCGAGCCGACGTAGTAGTAGATCGCCACCGGCAGCGTCTGGTGGGACGAGCCGCCAAGGAAGATCAGCGGCGTGAAGAAGTCGTTCCAGACGATGAGCCCGACAAAGATCGCCACGGTGCCGGTCGCCGGCGCCATGAGCGGCAGCACGATCCGGAAGAAGATCTGGCCGGGCGTGGCCCCGTCGATCGCCGCGGCTTCCTCGTAGTCCCGTCCCATCCCGCGGAAGAACCCCGCGTAGATGAAGACGGCGAGGGGCAGCAACAAGCCCCCATACAGGATGATCATCCCCCACAACGAGCCGGTCAGATGGACCGTGCGGGCACCGATGTAGAGCGGCACGGTACCGAGCTGGACCGGCAGCAGGATGGCGATCAGGAAGAGGTAGAACATCGCCCGGCTCCAGCGTTTCGTGTTGCGCGCGATGACGTAACCGGTGAGCGAACCGAGCAGGACCAGGACCACGATGCTGCCCGCGGTGATGATCAGACTGTTCAGCAGGCCGACCTTGATGTCGGACTCGCCGGACGCCGACAGCACCTTCTGGAAGCTGCTGAACGAGGGAGACGACGGTGGAGCCAGCGGTGAGGAGCTGAAGACCTCGGTGTCGGACTTCAGGGCGATGACGACGAGCACGTAGAACGGCGCGAGGTACAGCACCGCCAGGATCCAGAAGCCGACCTCGCGCAGCGCCGACAGCTTGGTGTACCGGAACACGGTCAGCCCTCCGCTTGCGGTTGGGTCAGCCGCTGCTGCAACACGGCGAAGACGAGGATGATGACGGTCAGCAGCAGCGCGAGAGCCGCGCCGTAGCCGAAGGCGCCCAGGCTGAAGGCCTGCTTGTAGACCTCCGTAGCGAGCGTCGCGGTCGCGTTGGCGGGACCGCCACCGGTCAGGGCCAGGATCTGGTCGAAGATCCGCAGGCCGTTGACGATGCCGAGGGTGGTGGCGATGGCGATCGCGGGACGCAGCGCAGGAATGGTCACGTGCCAGACGCGCTGCCGGAGGTTGGCGCCGTCGATAGCGGCGGCCTCCTCGATCTCGACCGGTACGGAGGCCAGGCCGGACATGTAGATGACCATGGCGAACCCCGTGTTCTGCCAGACGACGACGAGCAGGACCGCCCAGAGCGCCCAGCTGGGGTCGGCCAGCCATGGCCTCACCAGGCCGTCCAGTCCGACGGCGGCGAGGATCGCGTTGAGTGGGCCGTTGAGCTGGAAGATGTACTTCCAGATGTATGCCGTCGCCAACGGGCTCAGCACCACGGGCATGAAGAACAGCGTGCGAAGGATGAACCGGGTCTTGAGGATCCGGTTCAGCCCGATGGCCAGGAACATTCCCGCCAGGTTGCTCAGGACGACCGAGGCGAAGGCCAGGACCAGGGTGTTGCGCAACGCGAGCAGCTTGGTTGGGTCGGCGAAGATTCGTTCGAAGTTGCGTGTGCCGATCCACTGGAAGGAACCGATGCCGGTCCAGTTGGTGAACGCGAAGGTGGCGCCCACTCCGGTGGCGACGTAGTGCATGGCGGCCACGAGGAGAACCCCGGGGATGGCCCACCACCAGCGGCCCAGCTTGAGCAGGCTGGTGCCTGCGCTCCGGGTCCCCCCGCCGCCGCGCTTGCGGCGGCGGGGGTCCGGGTTTGGGCGGCCGGAGTCGACAGCCGGCGCCACCAGTGGTGTCTGTGATGCAGTCATGTCGTCTCCTGTCGTCTGGTGGGTCAGTCAGCCGGAGTGAGTGGCCGGGGCCGTCACTGATCCCAGGCAGTGTCCATCGACTTCAACACCGAGTCGACGGTGCTCTGTCCGGTGAGCAGGCCCTGGACGCCGGTACCGAGCGCGTCATAGACGGCCGAGTTCTTCCAGCCGGAGTTGGGCAAAGCCGTGTAGGCGCCGCTCTTGAGCTGGTCCGCGACGTCGGCGTAGATCGTCTTCGAGAAGTCGATCTTGTCCAGACCAGTGGTGGGCAGACCACCGGAGACCTGGGCGAACAGGCTGGCCTGGGCCGGCTCGGCCAGCCAGTTGAGGAATGCCGTCGCCGCGTCCTTCTTCTGGGACTGGGCGTTGATCGACAGGGAGTACGTCGCGGACGCGATACCGAACGACTTACCAGACGCGGTGGCCGGCGGGAACGCCTCCGCCACGAACTTCTGGGTCGGGGCCGCCTTCTGCAGCTCCGAAGCCGACCCGAGCGGGCCGAAGAACGACACGGAAGTGCCCTGCGCCATGTTGTTGGTGATCGCGTCGAAGCCTGCACCCTGTGCACCCTCCTGGAAGCAGCCCGCCTTGGACAGGTCGACGATGGTCTGCAGAGTGCCTTGCCAGCCCTGGGTGCCGGCGAAGGTCACCTGGTTGGCCGTCCGCTTCTGGTTCCACGTCGGGTCGTTGGCATAGACCCGGGTCGCCGAGATGATCAGCGAGGTGATGCCCGCATTGGGGACCGTCGAGCCGGCGAGGACGAAGAGCGACTTCTTGGCGCCGGTAGCCGAGGTGCACGCGGCCTTGACCGCGTCGAAGTCCTTCGGCGCCGTGATGCCCGCCGCCTGCGCCGCCGTGCTGTTCCACACCAGGCCGGCGTAGGAAATGCCGAGCGGCTGACCGTAGGTCTTACCGTCGACCTGGAACAGAGTCTCGCTTCCGGACGGGATCGTCTTGGTCGCAGTGTCACCCAGCGGTTCGAGGAAGTTGGCCTGCGCGAGCGGGACGATGCTGCGCGACTGCCCGGAACCGCCCTCCGTCTCGATGACGTCGGCCGCGTTGCCGGCCTGCAACTGGGTTCGCACATTGTCGCCGTACGTGTCATTCGGCTTCGGCTCGAGCTTGACGGTGACGCCCGGCTTGGCCTGCATGTACTGCTTGGCCAGAGCCTCGAACGGGCTCTCGATGTTGTTGGACTTGGCGTAGGTGAGGGTGAACTCCGTGGTGCCGCCGCTGCCCGTGCTGCCCCCGCCAGAGCCTGAGTCCGAGGCGGACGAACAGGCGGCGAGGGCGATCACCACAGGCAGGGCCGCAATGGCGCCGGTCCGAAGGACGGCGGTGGCGTGTCGTGTCATGTCTAGCCTTTCGGTGACTTCGTTGTCATGACCCCGGGTATGCCCGGGTGGCAGGTGCGTCGTCGTCGCCGGCACCGGTCCGATGCGGCGGACCGTGGGGCAATGAGCCGGGACGAAGATCGACTGCCCACACGGTTGGCCATCTTCCGCGTTGACGGAACGCCCATTCGTTGATCGTTGGCATAAGCCGGGATGATGCTGGGCCTCCCATCGGCATGGCCGATGGAGGGCATCACCACTGCAGGGCCACCGGATCGTTGACCGTCGGGGCCGGTCCTCAGCACAGTGGGCGGCGGCCGGTCGCCGCACGGCGGCCCGAACAGGAGCGACGATGCTCGACGTACCGATGATCCAGACGCGGGGCTTCCGCAACCGCGAGGGCGGCTTCTCCCTGAGCATCCGCCTGCCCTACTACCGCGGCCTGTGGACGAGTCTGGTCGAGGGCGCCACTGTGACGGTCGATGGTGAGCAACACACAGCCGACACCATCCGGTGGACCATCGCCGACGACGACTTCACGTTGGCCGAGCTCACCTCCGCATCAGCGGCTCGCTGGCCGGTGGACGTACCTGCGACGTTGCACGTGCCACGGACCGAACCCTTGGCGATCGGGTTGCACGACGTCGAGGTCGAGCTGCGCGTGCGGATGTCGTACATCCCCGAAGAGCTGCAGCCGACCATCTGGAACGAGGAGCGCCGGCTGGTGATCACCCGATGACGACCCATCGATTCGACTACGGCGTCTCCCTGTACAGCTACACCGGCGAGTTCGGCACGACGCTGACTCTCGAGGACTGCATCGAGGACGTCGCCGACGTCGGCGCGACCGGGTTGGAGATCCTCGGTGAAGCGCACGTCCAGAACTATCCCGACCCGCCCACCGCCTGGGTCGACGCCTGGTTCGCCCGACTCGAGCGGCTGGGTCTGACGCCCACGTGCCTGGGATCCTGGGTCGACACCCGCCGTTTCGGTGGCCGCCGCATGACTCTCGATGAGGCCCAGCAGCAGTTGGAAACCGACATCCGCCTGGCCGACCGGCTCGGATTCCGTTACCTACGGCCGAAGCTCGGCGTGGTCACGTCGGACCTCGAGCCCGACCCAGTCTGGGTGCCGGCAACCGAGCGCGTCCTCGACCTCGCGGCCGAGAAGGACATTGTCATCTGTCCGGAGATCCACTGGCCCAGCGTCATCAAGTCCAAGGTGGTGGACGACTACCTCGACTTCATCGACCGGACCGGGACCCAGCACTTCGGGCTACTCATGGATACCGGGGTGTTCCAGAACCGCCGGCACGCCCGCCACGGCGGCCCGCGCAGCCGCCTGGGCGACGGCCGCGCCGCACCGCCCGACGTGCCTCAGGTCCCCGTCGCTGACCTCGCCGACATCCTCGAGCACGTCGTCTACATCCAGGCCAAGTTCTACGAGGTCGAGGACCGGGACGGCACGCTGCACGACGACTACATCCCCTGGACCGACATCCTCGACGTCCTGCGTCGAGGGGGGTGGCAGGGGTACCTGTCCAGCGAGTACGAGGGTGACTACGGCGTGGGGCGAGCCGCCGACCAGATCCGCCGCCAACACGCCCTGCTGCGCCTCCTCGACGCTGGCTGACCTCACCCGAAAGGAAGCACCGATGTCCCGACCGATCACGCTGTTCACCGGCCAGTGGGCCGACCTGCCGTTCGAGGAGGTCGCGCGGCTGGCCGCCTCCTGGGGCTACGACGGACTCGAGATCGCTTGTTGGGGCGATCACCTCGACCCGACTCGTGGCGCGACCGACGACGCATACATCGAGAACCGCAAGGAGATCCTCGACCGGCACGGCCTCAAGGTCTACGCCATCTCCAACCACCTGAAGGGTCAGGCCGTCTGCGACGACCCGATCGATGCCCGGCACCGCGACATCCTGCCGGACTCGGTGTGGGGCGACGGCGATCCCGAGGGCGTCCGCCAACGGGCCGCCGAGGAGATGAAGGACACCGCCCGCACCGCGGCGCGCCTCGGCGTCGACACCGTGGTGGGCTTCACCGGCTCGTCGATCTGGAAGTACGTCGCGATGTTCCCGCCGGTGTCGCAGCAGCTGGTCGACGCCGGCTACGAAGACTTCGCGAACCGGTGGAACCCGATACTCGACGTGTTCGACGAGGTCGGCGTCCGGTTCGCCCATGAGGTGCACCCGTCGGAGATCGCGTATGACTACTGGACGACCCGCCGGACCCTGGACGCGATTGGACACCGCGAGGCGTTCGGTCTCAACTGGGACCCGTCGCACTTCATCTGGCAGGACCTGGACCCGGTGGGCTTCATCCTCGAGTTCGCCGACCGGATCTACCACGTCGACTGCAAGGACGTGAAGCTCAACGTCGGAAACGGGCGCAACGGCCGGCTCGGATCGCACCTCGCGTGGGCTGACCTGCGGCGCGGGTGGGACTTCGTATCCACCGGCCACGGTGACGTGCCGTGGGAGAAGAGCTTTCGCGCACTCAACGCGATCGGGTACTCCGGTCCGATCTCGGTTGAGTGGGAGGACGCCGGCATGGACCGGCTGGTCGGCGCCCCAGAGGCCTTGGAGTTCGTCCGGTCGCGGCTCTTCGACGCTCCGACGGCAGCGTTCGACGCGGCGTTCAGCACCAGCTCGGGTTGATCGGGACGCCGGGCCTCAGCCCTGCGGCCAGCCGGTGTAGCCCTCGGCGAGGTAGGTCGACCCGGCGTTCGAGGCGACGACGTTGCGCAGCTCCGCCAGCTGACGCTCCTCGTCGTAGTCGGTGGCGTCCGTCGTGGAATGCAGCATCGTCGTCATCCAGTACGAGAAATGCTGGGCCCGCCACACCCGGTCGAGAGCACGCGTGGTGTACGCGTCGAGAGTGTCGAGGTCGCTCGTGCGGAGCGCCTGCTCGACGACCTCGGCCAAGACGCGCACGTCGGCCAGCGCGAGGTTGAGACCTTTTGCGCCGGTGGGCGGCACGGTGTGGCCGGCGTCCCCGGCGAGCAGCAGCCGATGGTGCCGCAACGGGGTCTGCACGAAGCTGCGGAACGGCAGCACCGTCCGCTCGAGAACGGGGCCCTCCTTCAGGCTGAATCCGTCCTCGCCAGCCAGCCGCAGCTGTAGCTGTTCCCAGATCCGGTCCTCCGACCAGGACTGCGGGTCCTCGTCGGGACCGCACTGGAAGTACATCCGCTGGATGTCGGCGGTGCGCTGGCTGATCAGCGCGAAGCCGTGGGTCGATCGGGCATAGATCAGCTCAGGGGCACTGGCGGGTGCCTGGACCAGGACGCCGAACCACGCATACGGGTACTCGCGGAAGTACTGGTGGCGGCCCTGGACGAGCGAACGTGCCGATCCTCGGGATCCGTCGGATCCGACGACGAGGTCGGCCTGCACCTCGTGCTGCTCACCGTCGGCGTCCTCGTACCGAACCGAACCGGTGTCGTCGATCTCGACAATCTCGGTCCCGGCCAGGTCGTAACGGAGGTCCGCGCCGTCGTGGGCTCTGGCTCGGTGAAGATCCACGAAGATCTCGGTCTGCGGGTACAGCCAACAGGAGGCCCCGACGAGCGCCTGGAAGTCGATGCGGTGGCTGACGCCGCCGAAGCGCAGGTCGATGCCCTCGTGCTCGTGGCCGTCGGTGAGGACCCGGTCGGAGACGCCCGACTCGACGATCAGCCGGACACTGTCCCGCTCGAGGATGCCGGCGCGGTGGGTGTTCTCGATCTCGTCGACGGAGCGGGTGTCGAGGACGACGGACTCGATGCCCGAACGAGCCAGCAGGTGGCTCAGCATGAGACCGGCCGGGCCACCGCCCACGATCACGACCTGCGTGCGAGTTCGGCTTGCGGGACGCCCGGACATGGGTCGAGCATCGCGAACCCGACGTCCGGACGGAAGCGACACGTGACGATGCGACGCATCGGGACCGTCGATGACAGTTGCACATCGATGGATTCGGGTCCCGGCGCCGTCGAGGCCGGGATGAGATGATCGGCGCGTCGCGGTCGACGGGAACCCGGTCCGGCCGCGTGCCCCACCACGGACAGGACCATGGCCAACAACGTCGACCTCAACTTGCTGAGGGCCTTGGACGCGATTCTCGACGAACAGAGCGTCACCAAGGCCGCCGCACGGCTCGGGCTCAGCCAGCCGGCGATGAGCGCCTCACTGGGCAAGCTGCGCCGTCACTTCAAGGACGAACTGCTCACCCGAGTCGGCAACACGTACGAGCCGACGCCGTTGGCGCGTGAGCTGCTCGCGCCCACCTCGACCGCCCTGCGGGCCGCCAGCCGGGTGTTCTTCCGGGACGCCGAGTTCGACCCGGCCACCAGCTCGCGCACGTTCTCCGTGGTGATGTCGGACTACTCCACGGCGGTTCTCGGGCCGGCGCTTGCGCGCCAGTTCCACGAGGAGTCGCCGGACGCCCGCCTCTACATCCACGGCCTTACCCCGCCTGTTGTCGACCAGGCACCCGAGTCACTGCGGAGTCACGACCTGGTGGTCATGCCGCACGGGTTCCTCGCCGACCTGCCTCACCAAGACGTCTACGAAGACGACTGGGCCTGCATCGTCGCCGCCGACAACGACGAGGTGGGGTCGACGCTGACCTTGGACGACTTGGTCAAGATGCCCTGGGTCGTGACCTTCCACCAGCGCAACGCGTTCACGACCGCCGTCCAGCAGCTGCGCATGCAGGGCGTCGAACCGCAGATCGACATTGTCACCGAGAGCTACCTCAGTGTCGGTCCGCTGGTGGCCGGGTCGCGCCGAGTGGCGCTCGTCCAAGAGCGCTTGGCCGAGCTGCTCGCCCTCTCCGGCGGGGTCCGAGTCCTTCCGTGCCCGTTCGACGCCGACCCGTTGGTGGAGACGATCTGGTGGCACCCGATGTACGACAACGACCCCGGGCACATCTGGCTGCGAGGACTCTTCCGCAAGGCCGGCATCGAGATCCAGTAGCCGTCAACGCACGCCGAGAAGGTGCTCCATCGCGAGCTGGTCGAGAGCCTCGAGCCCGACGCTACGAGCACCAAGAGCCTCGATGTCGGTCGACTCGCCGCGGAGAGCGGTGAGGTCCTCACCGGGATCCAGCGTCGGTGTCCGAAGCTCGGAGACCTTGGCGGCCTCGAGCGCCGCCTGTACCGCCGGGTCGGCTCGGAACGCGGTGACCTTGTCGCGCAGGATGAGGTAGTTGCGCATGCAGGCTCGAGCCGACTCCCAGACGCCGTCGATGGCCTCGGCGCGGGGCGGTTTGAAGTCGAAGTGGATGTACCCGTCGTAGCGCAGGTCGCTGCCGGCACCGGTGAGCGCGTCAACGGCCCAGAACGCCCCGCGAAGGTTTCCGGCGCCGAACCGTAGATCCTGGTCGAAGCGCGGACCGTGCTGGCCGTTGAGGTCGACGTGGAAGAGCTTGCCGTGCCACAGCGCCTGCGTGATGCCCTGCGCGAAGTTCAGGCCAGCCATCTCCTCGTGCCCCACCTCGGGGTTCAGCCCGACCATCTCCGGATACTCGAGGGACGCGATGAAGGCCAGCGCGTGCCCGATGGTCGGCAGGAGGATGTCGCCGCGCGGCTCGTTCGGCTTGGGTTCGAGGGCGAGACGCAGCCCCAGCCCCTGCTCTCGGATGTATGCACAGAGCACGTTGAGGGCCTCGGCGTAGCGGTCCAGGGCCGCCGCGACGTTCTTGCCGCCGCCGTGCTCCGAGCCTTCACGGCCGCCCCACAGGACAAAGGTCTCCGCGCCCAGCTCGGCGGCGAGGTCGACGTTGCGCAAGGCCTTTCCGAGGGCGTACCGACGCACGCGGCGGTCGTTCGCGGTGAACGCACCCTCCTTGAAGACCGGGTGTGAGAAGAGATTCGTCGTCACCATCTCGACGCCCATTCCGGTGCGGTCGAGGGCAGCCCGGAAGCGCTTGAGCGTCTCCTCGCGCGTGCTCTCGTCCGGGAGCAGGTCGTCGTCGTGGAAGGTGACCGCGGCGGCACCGATGTCGGTCAGCTGCTCTACCGCCTCTACGGGGTCGAGCGGCGGGCGGGCCGCCGGCCCGAACACGTCGACGCCCTGCCACCCCACCGTCCACAGCCCGAAGCTGAACCGGTCTTCCTTGCGCGGCGAGTACTCGTTCACGCAACCTCCTCGGTGTCCTGCCAGGTGCGCAGCTCGGAGCTCACGGCGACCGCCTCAAGCACCCGCTGCACCTGGTAACCCTCGTCGAACGACGGCGACGGGTTGACCCCCTCGTCGATGGCCCTGACCAGGTCGACGACCTGGTGGGAGAACGCATGCTCGTAGCCCAGCAGGTGCCCGGGCGGCCACCACGCTCCGACGTAGGGGTGGTCGGGCTCGGTGACGAGGATCCGGCGGAACCCGGCCGTGGCGACCTCCTCCTGTGCATCGAAGAAGTGCAGCACGTTCATGTCCTCGAAGTCGAACGCCAGGCTGCCCCGGGAACCGTTGATCTCGATGCGTATGGCGTTCTTGCGTCCGGTGGCGAAGCGAGTCGCCTCGAAGACACCCATCGCGCCGCCCTCGAACCGGGCGAGGAAGCTCGCCGCGTCGTCGACGGTGACGGCGCCGCGCTGGGTCGCGTCAGCCGTCCCGGACAGACCAGAGTGGGCGGTCGGGAGTGGGCGTTCCGTAACGAAAGTGTCCAGATAGCCCGACACCTCGACGGCCCGATCGCCGGTGATGAACTGGGTGAGGTCGACGATGTGGGCGCCGATGTCGCCCAACGCGCCGTGACCGGCCCGTTCCTTGACCAGCCGCCACGACAGCGGCGCCTCGGGGTCGGCGATCCAGTCCTGGAGGTACTGCGCACGCACGTGCCGTACTTGGCCGATGCGGCCCTGGCGGACCAGTTCCCGGGCGAGGGCGATGGCGGGGACGCGGCGGTAGGTGAAGCCGACCATGCTTCGTACGCCGGAGCGTTGCGCCTTGGCGGCCGATTCGGCCATCGCCCGCGCCTCGTCGACGGTGTTGGCGAGGGGCTTCTCGCACAGGACGTGCTTGCCGGCGGCCAGCGCCGCTAGCGCTATCTCAGCGTGGGTGTCGCCCGGCGTGCAGATGTCGACGATGTCGACGTCCTCTCGGGCGACGACGTCCCGCCAGTCGGTGGCGGGCTCGGCCCAGCCGAGCCGCTCGGCGGCGGCGGCCGTTCGGCCGACGTCGGTGCCGCAGACGACCGCCATGACCACGTCGCGCGGTAGGTCGAAGAACCGGGGCGCCGAACGCCAGGCCTGAGAATGGGCGGCGCCCATGAAGGCGTGGCCGATCATGGCTACCCGAAGCGGCGTTCCGGGTCCTTGTGTCATCGGATCTCCTTGGAGGTTCGGGACCGGTGATGGGGCCGGCACAGTCATCGGCGGCGGAAGTCCGTCCAGCCCGGCAGGTCCCATGGGCGGGCCAGGACGTCACGCAGGCGGCCCTGCAGGACGTCGCCGTCGGGGAGCGGGCCGACGCGGCCGCCGGACCGCTCGTAGATCCGGCAGCCGAGGGCCGGGTCGGCCTCGGAAGGGAAGAGGTCGCGACCGCCGACCTGGAACGTGGGGGAGCCGGGGAAGCCATGAGCCGCGGCGTCGTCGGCGTCGGAGACCTGAACCCTCCGCACGGCGACGTCGGTGCGACCGAGCTTCCCGAGGGCGCTCCGCAGGAGGTGCTCGGCATCGTCGTGGGACGGGCAGCCCTCCCACCAGAGCAGATCCACCCGCCACTTGACCGAGCAGCCGGCCGGTGAGGTCTCGGGGCGGTCGACGGGACGACGGTCGAGCACGGCATCGAGCGCGTCGCGAGCCCATTCGGCCCGACGGGCGGGATCGTCGAAATCCCCGTCGGGAGCGCCGTGGTACTGGACGAAGCCTTGCCGGTCCAGGACGAAGACCTCCGGTGTCGCCGTGGCGCCGAAGCGCTGGGCCTGCTCCTGACCGGCGTCGATGAGGACGTCGCCGACGATCTGGCCGCTCGCGACTCGGCGGGCCAGGGCCTCGGGCCGATCGGCCGGCTGTGCGTCGGGGTCGTTGCTGAACACGTGGACAGTGCGGACGCCGCGCGCGGCGTAGTCCCGGGCGACGTCCTCAAGCCGGTCGTGCCAGGCCAACGCATACGGACAGCCGCTCGAGGTGAAGACGACGACGGTGGCCGCACTCGTCGTCGGGTCGACGAGCACTCTCCGGCCGTCCGGGGCGGGCAGCTCGAAGGGGTCGACCCGGTCACCGACGGCGAGCCGGCGGTCGGCTGTCAGCTCACGGTTCATGGCTGCTCCCGGTGGTGAGTTCGGTGTTGCGGACAGGTGGCGAGTGTCGCCGAGCCCGGCGATCTCGTTCCAGCCCCAATCGATGATGTGGGCCATCGGCCGCAGCGATTCCCGGGAGCGGAAGGGGACGTATCGGTCGCGGTGATGCCGACCTTCAGCCATCGCGCATTCCCAAGAGGGTGGCCCGTCTCGCACCGTGTCCCCGTCACTTCGAGGAGGAACCCTGACGTGGAGCTGGACCGCACCGACCCTGTGGGCGCCATTCGCGCTGCCGTCGAGCGCTGCTCCAACTGGGGTCGCTGGGGAGCCGATGACGTCCTCGGAACCGCCAACTTCATCGACGACGCCAAGCGCCGCGAAGGCGCGGCCCTCGTGCGGCACGGTCGCTCCTTCTCACTGTCGCAGCGGTTCGAGTCGGACGGCCCGCAGAAGGGCTGGCGACGTCGTACCAACCCGGTGCACACCATGCTGGACACCGGACTTGATGCCGAACGGGGACAGGGGTTTCCTCATGGGCTTGGGGGAGCCGACGACGTGGTCTTCATGCCCCTTCAAGCCTCGACGCAGTGGGACGGTCTCGGCCACATCTTCGACCACGGCCTGGCGTGGAACGGGCGCCGTGCCGGCGACGTGGTCACCAGTGAGGGTGACCTGCTCACCGGCATCGAGACCGTCGCGGCGGAGCTGGCCGGCCGTGGCGTCCTGCTCGACGTCGGCCGAGCGGTGGGGACGGACGGTGAGCTACCGAACGGGTTCGCCATCACGACTGAGCATCTCCGCGCCACGATCGCGGCGCAGGGCTCGAGTGCACACGTGGGACGTGGCGACATTGTCCTGGTCCGGACCGGCCGACTGGCCGGGGCTCGCCGCGACCTGGCCGATGGGCGGGGGTGGGGCGAGTATGCGGGTGGCGCGGCACCGGGTCTGTCATTCACCACGGCGGACTGGCTGTACGACACCGAGATCGCCGGCATCGCCACGGACACCTGGGGTTTCGAGGTACGGCCCAACGAGTTCGATGAGGCGTTCCAGCCGCTCCACCAGGTGGCCATCCCTCACATCGGCCTGTTCATCGGGGAGATGTGGGACCTCGAGGCCCTGGCGGCGGACTGTGCGTCCGACGGCGTGTACGACTTCTGGCTCACAGCCGCCCCGCTTCCCGTGACCGGGGCGGTCGGGGCCCCGGTCAACCCCATTGCCGTCAAGTAGGCGAGACGTAGAGGAGATCAGCATGTCTGCAGTTCGTTCCGTCCTGGTCATCGGAGGTGGCTTGGCGGGCGCCGCCGTCTCGATCCTGCTCGCCGAAGGCGGGGTGGATGTCCACCTCGTCGAGGCGAAGTCCGACGTCTCAGGAGCGGGCTCGGGAATCACCTTGCAAGGCAACGCATTGCGTGAGCTCCGGGGCCTCGGCGTCTGGGAGCAGGTCCAGGAGAAGGGCTATGGCTTCGACAGCCTTGGTCTCCGTGCGCCGGACCCGGCCGGCACGCTCATCGTGGAGATGCCAGACGTCCGCAGCGGAGGACCGGACCTTCCGGCGACCGTCGGTATGCCGCGGCCCGAGCTCGCCCGCATCCTTCTCGACCGGGCGCGTGAGGTGGGCGCCGGCGTCCGCCTGGGGACGACCGTCGACCGTCTGGAGCAGGACGGCGACGGGATCACGGCGACGTTCGCCGACGGCAGCACGGGCCGCTACGACCTCGTCATCGGCGCGGACGGCATCCGCTCCTGGACCCGCCGGCAGGTCGGGATCGACTTGGAGACGAAGGCGACCGGCATGGGCATCTGGCGGGCCTTCGGGCCGCGGCCGGAGAGCGTGACCCGGACCGACCTCTACTACGGCGGACCGGCGTACATCGCCGGATACTGCCCGACCGGCGAGAACTCGCTGTACGCCTACATCGTCGAGGACGTGCAGGACCGCAGCGGTCTGACGGCCGACGAACAGCTGGCGACGATGAAACAGCTGGCGGCGGCGTACCACGGTCCGTGGGACGACATCCGCGAGACCCTCGACGATCCGAGGCGGGTCAACTACACGAAGTTCGAGACTCACGTGCTGGCCGCCCCGTGGAACCGGGGACGCGTCGTCGTCATCGGCGACGCTGCGCACTCCTGCCCGCCCACACTGGCGCAGGGGGGCGCGCAGGCGCTCGAGGATGCCGCCGTCCTGGCCGAGCTGTTGCTCGCGTCGGACTCGCTCGACGACGGTCTGTGGGACAGCTTCCACGCGCGGCGTTTGCCGAGGGCGCAAGCCGTCGTCGAGGCGTCCAACCAGCTCGGGCAGTGGTTGCTCGACCACGAGCAGGGCGACGTGCCTGGCCTCATGCGCCGAATCACCACCCTCGTCAGCCAGCCGGCCTGATTCCCACCACCACCGCGCGAGGAGCCTCCCGTGACCGAACGACTCATCACTCACCTGCGCCATGTCGACCTGGCGGTGCCCGACTTCGACACGCAGCTCGACTTCTTCACCAACACCTGGGGGTTGAGCAGCGAGCACAGCGACTCGGGGCTGGCGTTCCTGGCGGCGGAGGGGTCACCGGAGCAGTACGTCGTCCGGCTTCGTCGATCGCCCGACAAGCGCATCGACCTCATCTCGTTCGGCGCGGCGACGCCGGCCGACGTCGACACGTTGGCCCAGCAGGTCGCCGACGCCGGGGTCACGCTGGTCTCGGAGCCAGGCACTTTGCAGACGCCGGGTGGTGGCTACGGGTTCCGCTTCTTCGACAACGAGGGCCGCACCGTCGAGGTCAGTGCCGACGTCGCGGTCCGGCAGCACCGCAAGATCGAGGAGGGCGAGTCCATCCCGGTCCGGCTTTCACACGTCGTCATCAACTCGGCCGACCCGGACTCGACGCGGGCGTTCTACGAGAAGCACCTCGGCTTCGCGCTGTCCGACACCCTGATGCACCCGCGGATGGGCGAAATGATGTGGTTCATGCGGGTGAACGCCTGGCATCACTCGATGGCGATCGCCCGGGGACCTCACCCGTCCCTGCATCACGCGTCGTTCGAGATGCGCGGCATCGACGAGTACATGCGCGGCACCGGACGGCTGCTGCGAGCCGGCGTGGAGAAGATCTGGGGACCGGGGCGGCACCTTGCCGGCAACAACACGTTCTCCTACTTTCTCGACCCGCACGGCAACACCGTGGAGTACACGACCGAGCTCGACCTCATCGACGAGGACTCCTGGCATCCCCACATGTACGACTTCAGCAACCCGCAGGTCAGCGACCAGTGGGGGACCGCGAACCAGATGAACGAGTTCGTCGCCCAACGCTCGTTCAACGACCCGGACAAGGGTCTCTTCGTCGCCCCGCCGGTCTGACCCGATGCGGTTCGTCACGGTGGACGTCGACGGCGACGTCCGGGCGGGCGTCGCCGACGACGACGGCGTCCACATGCTGCCGCCGGCGACCTCGGTTCTCGGTCTCGTCGAGCAGGGGCTGGCCACGGCGCTCGAGATCGGCGCCCGCGCGGTCTCCCTGCCCGCGGTCCCGCTCGACCGCGTCCGCCTGCTGCCGCCGCTGGCTCCGCCGACGGTGCGTGACTTCGTCGCCTTCGAGGAGCACGTCGAGGGGGTCGTCCAAAGCGTCGCAGGGGGAGCCGGCGTGGTGGCCGAGTGGTACGACGCGCCGACCTTCTACTTCACCAACCCGTTCGCGCTGGTCGGCACCGGCGACGATGTCGCCGTCCCCCCTGGCTCCCAACTGCTCGACTTCGAGCTCGAGGTGGCGGTAGTCGTGGGCGGCGTGGAGGGCTCCACGTATGCGTCGCTGACGCCGGAGGAGAGCCAGGCTCACCTCTTCGGGTACACCGTCATGAACGACTGGTCGGCCCGTGACCTGCAACGCCGTGAGATGAAGGTCCAGCTCGGCCCCGCCAAGGGCAAGGACTTCGCGACGACCCTCGGTCCGTGGCTCGTCACCGCTGACGAGCTGGAGGGGTACCGGGACGCCGACGGCTTCCTGGCCCTCGACATGCGTGTCTCCGTCAACGGAACCGTCATCGGTCAGGACCTGCTGTCCAACATGGGCTGGCCCTTCGAAGAGCTGGTCTCGTATGCGTCGCGGGGCAGCCGCGTCCGGCCCGGCGACGTCCTCGGGTCCGGTACCTGCGGTAACGGCGGGTGCCTCGCTGAGCTCTGGGGTCGGCGGGGAAAGCTCGACCCGCCACCGCTGCAACCGGGTGACGTCGTCGAGATGACGGTGGAGGGCATCGGCACGATCCGCAACCGCGTCGTCGCCGGTCTCGATCTTCCGGCGGTTCCGGCCGCGCGGCCGCGACCACGCGCCCGGGAGCGGGCATGAGCCCCGAAGCAGGCTTGGGCCCCGCAGCCGGCCGGGTCTCGGGCAAGGTGTGTGTGGTCACCGGCGCCGCCGGGGGTCAAGGGCTGGCCGAGGCACTGCTGCTGGACGCCGAGGGAGCTACCGTTTACGCCTGCGACCTCCTGGACGACGCGCCGAGCGAGCTCCGGCAAGCGGGGGATGTGGCATACCGGCGGCTCGACGTCACGAACCGGGATGACTGGGCGACCCTGGCGGATGAGCTGTCGCGAACGCACGGTCGGGTTGACGGGCTGGTGGCCAACGCCGGGGTGACGTGGCGGGCCCGACTGGCCGAGCTCGACCCTGACGACCTCACCCGGGTCGGAGACGTCAACGTCACCGGTGCCCTGCACGGTCTGCAGGCCCTGACGACACTCATGCCAGCGGGAGGCTCCGTCGTCCTCGTGGGCTCGATCGCCGCTCTGACCGGACACGTCGCCGCCGCCTACACGATCAGCAAGTGGGGCTTGCGTGGCCTGGCCAAAGTGGCGTGCGTCGAGCTCGGGCCACGGGGGATCCGGGTCAACATGGTGCATCCCGGTTATATCGAGACGCCCATGACCGCGACGGCCAGTGACGCGTTCCGGGCGGCCAACCTCGCCGAGACCCCGCTGGGCCGGACGGGTTCCGTGAACGATGTCGCCCCACTCGTTCTGTTCCTGCTCAGCGATGAGTCGGCGTTCATCACGGGAGCGGAGATCCCGGTCGACGGCGGACTCACCGCGCACGGCGGCGTCAAGTCGATCGGCGACGCGCTGTCCGGCCCTGATCGAGGTCGGCCATGAACCGGCTAGCCGAAAAGGTCGCCCTCATCACCGGCACCGCCGGCGGTCAGGGAAGGGCCGCCGCGCTGCGGTTCGCGGCCGAGGGCGCCACCGTTGTGGGCTGCGACGTCAAGGCCGACGGGGCCGCGGAGACGGTCGAGATGGTTCGCGTGTCCGGTGGCCGGATGACGAGCACACACCCCCTGGACCTCGCCGACGAGGCGGCGGTCCAGGACTGGGTGGACGAGGTGGCCGAACGCCACGGTGGGATCGACATCGTCTACAACAACGCCGGGTCAACTCGCTTCGCAGCGATCGAGGCCACCACGTACGCCGACTGGTCGTTCACCATGCGCAACGAGCTCGACATCGTCTTCCTCGTCACGCGCGCCGCCTGGCCACACCTCAAGGCTCGAGGCGGTGGCACCGTGCTCCTCGTTGGATCTACCGCCGGCCTTACTGGGTCCATGACGAACCAGCGGGTGGCCCACACCACCAGCAAGGGTGGCATCATCGCGCTGACCCGGCAGCTGGCCGCCGAGGGAGCCCCGCATGGCATCCGGGTCAACTGCGTCAGCCCCGGCATGGTGCGCTCCCCGGCGACCGAGGGTGACCTGTTGGCCCCCGACTCGCCGATGCGCGACATCGCCCGCGCCATCCCCCTGGGCCGCATCGGAACCGCCGATGAGGTGGTCCACTGCGCCCTCTTCCTCGCCAGCGACGAAGCGTCTTATGTCACCGGCGCCAACCTCGTCGTGGACGGCGGCTGGTCCGCTGTCCTGCCCGGCGCGTCCTGACCTCATCCTCCGCAAACCCTCACCACAGGAGTCACCGTGTTCGAGTACTTCCCGGGCAACTACGTCTGGAACCTCGGCGTCGTCGCCACGCTCAACTCCGGCGGCCTCATCGACGAGGTCGACCGGGCCTGCCGCCCCATTCGTGAGGCGGCGGCGCAGGGTGAGGACGCCGGGACATCGGACTTCCTGCGGGCATGGCGGGCGCTGACCGACCAGCTCGTCGACCAGGCCGAGACCGCAGAGAACGCGGGGCACGAGCTCACCGCAGGTCAGCTCTACTTCCGTGCCGCCAACTACCTGTGCCAGGCCGAGCGGATGCTGTCGAACGCCGACCCGCAACGGATCCCCACGTACCGGCGCGTGCTCGAGCTGGCCCAGAAGTCCTTCGACCTGCGCGACCCAAGGGTCAGCCGGGTCGCCGTGCCGTACGAGGGCACCACGCTCCCGGCATACTTCAGCGCCGCCCCGGCCACCGACGACGGGCCCGCACCGGTCATCGTCCTGGTCAACGGTCTGGACTCGACCAAGGAACACATGTACTCCTCGAGCCACTGGGCCGAGCTCGCGGCGCGGGGCATCTCCTGTCTCATGCTCGACCAGCCCGGCACCGGTGAAGCGCTGCGCCTGCAGGGTCTGACGGCGCGGATCGACACCGAAGCCTGGGCCGGCGCCGCGGTTGACTTTCTGCAGGCCCGCGACGACGTTGACCCGGCCCAGATCGGCATCGTCGGCTGGTCGCTGGGCGGCTACTACGCGCCACGGGCCGCTGCGTTCGAGAAGCGCTTGGCGCTCGTGGTCGCCTGGGGCGCCAACCACGACTGGGGTGCCGTTCAGCGCCGTCGCCTCGAGCGCGAGGGGGAGAGGCCAGTCCCGCACTACTGGGAACACGTGTTGTGGGTCTGGGGTCACACCGACCTCGACGAGTTCATCCGCTTCGCCGACGACGTCAACCTCGACGGAGTCGTGGAACAGATCAGCGTTCCCTTCCTCATCGCGCATGGCGAGAACGACCGTCAGATCCCGCTCAGCTATGCCCATCGCTCCTACGACCAGGCGACCAACAGCCCCAAGCGCGAGCTGCGCGTGTTCAGCCCGGCGGAAGGAGCGACCGAGCACATCGGGCTCGACCACCTGCCGTACGTCAGCACGTTCATCGCCGACTGGGTCGCAGACACCTTTGCGGAACAGATCCGCGGGTCCGCCTGAGCCCGCATCTCCAGAGGAGCCACCATGCCCATGATCTTCGTCAACCTGCCGGTCCGAGATCTGGTCGCAGGCCGAGCGTTCTACACCGCGCTCGGGTTCAGCATCAACGAGTTCTCGTCCGACGAAGGGACTGTCTCGGTGGTAGTGGGCGACACCATCGTCGTGGCGCTGCACACCCGCGACCGATTCGCCGAGCTGGTGGCGGGCGAGGTGGGAGACCCGGCGCAGGCCACGAGCGTGGTGTCGACCCTCACGCTGGACAGCCCTGGGGAAGTGGACGACCTGGCGGCGAAGGCCACGGCGGCCGGAGCCCGTCCGTGGCTGCCGCCCCGGGATGACGACGCCTTCTACGCAAGGAGCTTCGCGGACCCCGACGGGAACGCGTGGCAGGTCGTCCACCTGTCGGCCCGACACGTCATCGACTGAGATGCCCAGAGGGCCCGCACCCACCGCTGAAACCAGACCTCTGGAGAAGCGATGACCAACGGCCTACTCACCAATGGCCTACTCACCGAGGACAGCCTGCGAACAGCCCAGGTGTCGCCAGCCAGGTGACCGCACCGTGCGGTCAGGTTTCCGTCAGGGAGACCAGCTCGGAGCTTGCTCGCCACAGCTGCGCGGCGACTGCCTGGTCGTAGCTGCGTTCAGCCGACTTCTTGTCGTTGCCATTGACGAAGTAGCGGCCGCTGACCCTTTCGAGCTCGGGGGCGGACGCCAGGTGGATGGAGGTGGCGGCGCCCTGCGCGGGGCTCTTCATGAAGGGCTTGAAGAGGGGTACGAGGAACCGCTGGACGCCGGCGGGGTCCTCGGCTCCGAAGTCGGTGCGTACGACGCCGGGGTGCAGCGCATTCGCGGTGATGGTCGTTCCGCGCAGCCTTCTGGCCAGCTCGTAGGTGAACAGCACGTTGGCGAGCTTGGACTGGTTGTAGGCCTTGGCTCCCGAGTAGGACCTTTCTCCCTGGAGGTCGTCGAAGTCGATCCGCCCGGCGGCGTGCGCGTTCGAGGACACGGTGACGACGCGCGCACTGGCGCTGTGCTGCATCCGTTCCAGGAGCAGGTTGGTGAGCAGGAACGGGGCGAGGTGGTTGAGCGCGAAGGTGCGCTCGTGCCCGTCTGCGGTGACGTGGCGGGTGTTCCAGAAGCCCCCGACATTGTTGACCAGCACATCGATCTCCGGAAGGCGCTGCAGGACCGTCTCAGCCAGGCCGCGCAGCTGTGACTGGCTGGACAGGTCGGCGACGAAGAAGTCCACGTCGCCGCCGACTGACCGGACCTCCCGTGCGGCAGCCTCGGTGCGGCCGCGGTCGCGACCGGTGATGGCTACCCGAGCCCCCATCCTGGCCAGCCCTAGTGCGGTCGCCTTGCCGATGCCCCCGGTGCCGCCGGTGATCAGCACCGTCTTGCCGGTCATAGGCCCTGCGACCGGTGTAGTGGTCATGCGCATACCTTGACACTGACTGGAGGCGATTCGTTGGCCGTGCCGCAGCTGGTCCGGCCTGGGTGGAACCGGTCAGAGCCCCAATGGTGGGGGGCTCTACTCAGGCTACGGTCGCACCCTGGCCCTCGGGGCCGGTTGGCTTTCGGCTTCGGGACTGGTGCTGACCGGTCGGTCGGGTGGCGTCGAAGCGGGCTTGAGGAGGGCACCGGCCATGGTTTCGCGCTGGAATCGCGCGAAACGGCGCGGGGTCCAGCCGCGACGAATCACCAACACCTCGTACATTTCCGCTGAGGACACCGTGAAGAGGACGTCGGTGACCTCGGCCAGGCTGAGGCCGGGACGCACGTCTCCGGTCGCCATCAGAGCGCGTGCGTTGTCCCGCATGCGAATCATCCGCTCCTGATCCAGCTCCTCGAGGACGGATCGTGCCTTTGGGTCGGTGGCGCCGGCGTCTCGCAGCAGGATCGCCAGGGGCGCTCCCTGGGGTGCCACCTCCTTGGCCAGCTCGGCCCAGCCGGCGACGAGCTCGTGGCCGGTGGAGACGCCACGAAGCCGGTTGGACCGCTCCTCGGCCGGTTCATCCCCAGACCCTTCCAGCCCCCGCCGGTACAGGGCCTGCACGACGCCAGGCTTGTCGCCGAAGGCCTTGTAGACGGTCTGGGTCGAGACTCCGGCGGCTCTGGCGATGGCGCCGACCGTTGTGGCCGCGTACCCGTGCCGCAGCATCAGCTGGCGGGCCGCCGAAAGGATGTCGTCGCGTCGCTGGCGGGCGGCGGCGCGGCGGTTGCTGGCGTCGTACATCCGGGGCTTGACAGGCTGCGGCAACGGGCTCAGACTCCTTTTAGATATAATCACTTATATCTAAAGTGTAGGCATGGGAGCCCGTCATGGCGCAATCTCCGTTCCTGGTCCGGCTCCTCGAGGCCACCAACGCTCATGACGTCGAGCACATCGTCGACTGCTTCACCCCTGAGTACGTCAACGAGACACCGTGTCACCCGGCCCGTGGGTTCCGGGGGAAGGACCAGGTGCGCCGCAACTGGACCGCGATTCTGACCGCGGTCCCGGACCTGGTCGCCTCCGTCGTCGATGAGGTCACACGCGGTGAGCAGGTGTGGAGTGAGTGGGAGCTGCGGGGAACCCGCCGCGAGGGTGAGCGACACCTGATGCGGGGAGTGATGGTCTTCCAGGTCGAGGGCGACCGGGCCCGATCCTGCCGGTTCTACATGGAACCCGTCGTGACCGACGCCACCACGGCGGATGGGTTCGTCGCCTCGCTAACCGCTGACGGCGCGTCGTGATCCTCGTCGTGGGAGGCACCGGCCGGCTCGGCTCCCAGGTGTCAGCGGGCCTCCTCTCCCACGGATACCAGGTGCGGGTGCTCGCCCGGGGTATGCGGCCGCTCACTGAGCAGGTTGCGGATGCCGAGATGGTGACCGGATCGGTGACTGATCCGGTGGTCCTGGACCGCGCTTTGGCCGGCGTGGACCTCGTCGTCTCCGCCGTCACCGGGTTCCCTTTCACGAACCCATCGCGAGTCGACTCTGCCGGCAACACGTTGCTGGTCCGAGCCGCGGAAAGGGTCGGGGCAGAGGTGGTCCTGGTCTCGGTTGCCGGAGCAGCGCCAGACAGTGAAATCGGCCTGTTTCGCGCCAAGTTCGATGCCGAACAGACCGTCGACCGGTCCTGGCTCCGCGGGACGATCATCAGGCCCGACGCCTTTGCCGACCTGTGGATCGAACTGCTCACCACGTCGGCACGACGCTCGCACCGACCGCTCGTCTTCGGTCGCGGAGACGCCTCGATCGGGTGGGTCGCTGTCCGGGACGTGGCGTCCCTCGTGATCCGCGTCATCGATCAGCCTTCGCTACGCGGGACCGCCTACACCCTGTCAGGCCCGGAACAGATCAGCCTGACCGATCTGGCCCAACGCCTGATGTCCGTTCGCGGCTGGCCGGGCCCCCCACGGCATCTACCAGTCCCGGCCCTGCGCGCCACCGCGCTCATACCAGGACGCATCGGCCGCCAGGCCCAGGCTGCACTGGCCATGGACGATCTGGCACCCGTCGAGGACGACACCCGAACGAGGATTCACGGGCTGCCGAACACCCCCGTCGCCGAGCTCTTCGCAACCAACCGTGCTGGGGTGCCCTGATCGGGCGGCATCGAGGCACACGCGGACACGCCTCCAGCCTGACGGCCGCCAGCCATCTCCGGCCCTTCGCGGCAGGGGAATGCTCTCGGTAATCGCGGCATAGGGAATGCGTTGTCGCGTTCGAGTCTGACTTCGTGTCGACGCAGCGAACGACGGTGTCATCAGCGTGAGGCGTTGTGCGTGAAGGGGTTTAGATGTTCCGCTCATGCGGCGCTACTGCCCTTCGGCCGTCCGAAGGGGACTCCTTGCACCGGCTGACGAACCCCGGACCTCGGAGCGATGCCAGACGTGAGATGAGCACGGCAACGAGCGAGCCCAACGGCTGGATCGCGGGGACCGGCCCCCGTCTCGAGGTGCTGTCGACGGCTCCGCTCGTGTTGCAGACACCGGTCGACCTTCTCGCCGGGCGACGCATCACTGACAAGAGCGTCCTCATGGTGCGCAACTGTCAGAACCTCGACGATGCGCTCACGTTGGATCCGGTGCCGTTGGAAGGCTGGCAGATCGAGCTAGACGGGCTGATCCGGCCTGGGCGGGTCGTCATCTCCGCCGAGGACCTGCTGGACATGGACCAGGTCGAGTACGAGATGGTCCTCCAGTGCTCGGGCAACGGGGGGTCGCGGTACCCGGGCATCCCGGTCACGCCGTGGGGGTGAGCGGAGTGGGCAACGCCCGGTTCGCGGGTGTGCTCAACTCGGCGGTCCTCGAGCGGTTCAGAGTGATCGTGGATCCCCAGGTCACGTACGTGACCGCCGAAGGGCGGGACCTGCCGAGGTGGGTGGAGAAGCCGGACTTCGAGCACAGCATGCCCGTCGCCGACGTTGGCGCGAAGAGCATCTTCACCCTCACGCTGAACGGTGAAAACCTTCCCGCCGTCCACGGAGGACCGCTCCGTCTCGTGACGCCCGGGTTCTTCGGCACGATGCAGGTGAAGTGGCTGTCCCGGCTGCGTTCGCGACGGCGGAGTCCGCGAGCTTCTACTACACCACCGAGTACCGCGTCCCGCTGTCAGCCGTGCGGGTAGGCGAGCCGTTCCGGTTCACGATGCAGAACAGCCGGCCGACCTGGCTGATCCGGCTGATGAGCTACATCCGCTCCCCGTCTGCGGATGCGACCGTCCTGGCGGGTCGGGTCGCCGTCAGCGGCGTCGCCTACAACGACGGCCCGACACCGCTCGAGTCGGTCCTCGTCTCGTTCGACCGCGTGACAGCTGGAGGCCGGCCGAGATCCACACCAGTGAGAGCCCGTCTGCCTGGTACCAGTGGACCGCGGAGGCCGACCTCGCCCCCGGCACCTACGAGATCTGGTCAAGGGCCGTCGACCAGCTGGGACGGATGTAGCCGTTGGACGGCTCCGTCAACTGGAACCCCAACGGCTACGAGTGGACGGGGGTGTTCAAGACCTCGGTGACTGTCGTGTAGCCGGCTGGAAGTCCTCAAGGCGCAGGTTCGACTGTGTGCCGTCCGCCGTGGTTGAACGGCCGCAGATCGGGCAGACCCACAAACGGCCCCTCCTGCGGGATCTTTATGTCTTCCCTTGGCCACATCGATCGTCAGAACGTGTTCCTTAGGGGCAGCTCCCGTCCCGGACACCGTGTGATGTCTCAGGTCATCGGCGATAGAAACGTTCAGGGTTCGCCCTGCTTCGCACTGTGCGCCAGATTCAGGAGCAGTTTCCCGCCGACGTCCCGACCGGCAATGAATACGTGACGGGTATGGTGCCGTGGACACGCGTGCCCTGGCGTTGAGCTCTGGACGTCGAGCACGCCACCCAACACGTCGAGGCGGTCTTGGAGTCCAAGGAGGCCAGTGCCTTTCGACGGATCGGCGCCTCCGATTCCGTTGTCGGTAACGTCGACGACGAGCGACGCGGGTGCAGCGGAGATCACGACGCTGGTCCTGGTGGCGTTCGCGTACTTCGCGACGTTCGTCAAGGCCTCCGCGCAGAGGAAGTAGGCGGCGGCTTCGACGTCGCGTGGGAAGCGCCGGGCCGGCAGGGTGACCTCCATGCCCCCGCTGACGATGTCCAGGTCGCGGATCGCGGCCAGCCCCACTTCGTCGAGCGATCGGGGGTAGACGCCACGGGCGAAGGCCCGGGCCGTCTCGTACGTTCCGTCTAGCTGTCGGCAAAGATCGGCCGAGCCCAGAGGTCGGAGCTGTGTCGCCACTCGCGCGAGCCGGTCCAGCACGCCGCTCTGCACCTGCGCCTCCAGCCTGTCGCGCTCGGAGTCGGCAACGCCGAGCAGGCGCCGACGGGATGCCGCGACGTCGGCGATGTTGAGGGTGACCTCGTGCTGTAGTCGGGTGTTCGATAGTGCGACGGCCGCCAGGGAAGCGACGGAGTCGAGGAGGGACCGGTCCTTCAGCAGCGACGGGTCATGCTGCAGGATCGCGATACGCTCCCCGCCTTCGAGCAGGTCGGTCACGACGTGACCGGACGACGCGGTGAGGACCACTTGGTGACCGTTCTCATCGGTGAATCCCTCAGGGTTGCGTAACCCGATGACGACCGACGGGTCACGGAGCGCCTGGGCGATGACGTCGCGCAGGGACCCTGCTCCGGTCGCCCCGAGGTCGATGGCGAGGTTGGTAACGATCGCCGCGCGCGACCGGCGGTACCTGGTCGTCGATCACGATGACTGCCACGGCGGCGAGCAGCCCGACCTGGTAGGTCGATCAGGAGGACCGCATCGAGCTGAGCGCCCGCCCAGCGGGCGATGACCGCGCCCACCAGCAGACCCCAGACCAGCACGGCGCCAGCACTGGCGAGCCGGGTGGAGCGCCTTTCCGCAACTGGCGTCGAGGGACGGTCGATGACAGCGGCGGCGAGAACGGCGAGGAAGAGCGTCGTTGTGACCAGCCCTTGCTGCGCGATCGGGTAGAGCAGGGAGGCGGCGTACACGGCGCAGACGGTCCAGAGTCTTATTTTCGACCGGAAGGCGCGCAGCGGGTACAGGAGGAGCAAGTGCGTGAGGGGCGCGCGGTGGGCGAACAGGAGTGGCGCTAACAGGTCACCGGCGAACCACAACACCCCTGTCGCAGCAGCCAGGAGTGCGAGCTTCGGCGACCGACGAAGGCTGAGTGCCGCTAACAGGTAACCGACTCCCACCCCGATGTCCAGGGCGTTCACCCGCTGACCGCCTGGTCGAAGGTCCGCAGCGACAGTTCGTCTTTGGGCAGGAACGCGCGGGCGGAGGTGGCGCGCCAGTTTGATCCGGTAGGCGCCGCGGTCGCGGCTGGAGATGAGCACGATGATCGGTGGCGGCGTATCGACGGCCAGAATCTCGGCGACGGCGAACCCGTCCCGGTCGGGCAGCTGGACGTCCAGGAGCACGATCTCGGGCTGCAGGAGAGCATGGTCTCGCAGTGCTGTAGCAGCATCTCCGGCCTCGCCGACCACGTCATAGCCGCCGTGCTCGAGCAGCCGTCGCGCCAGCCGCCGGAACTCGACGTTGTCGTCGACGATGAGGACGCTGCGCCGGCTCATCGGCCACGCAGCCAAGCCAGGACGGCCAGCACCCGGCGGTGCTGGTCTGGCGACTCCGTGAGGTCGAGCTTGGCGAAGATGTGACCGACGTGCCGTTCGACGGTCTTGCCACTCAGCCTCAGACTGTCCGCGATCCTGGCATTGGACTGGCCCTCGGCCATCAGTGCCAGCACGTCGCATTCCCGTTCGCTGAGCACGTCGAGGCCGCCGGTTCGTCGCTGACGCGCCATCAGACCGATCGATGATGGTCGGAGTCCACGACACATTCACCGTCGGACACCCGTCGCATGGCGTCGACCAGGACATGGACGTCCGAGACGCGCTCCTTCAGCAGGTATCCGACGCCACCCGCTTGGTGCTCGAGAAGTCCGACGGCGTACCGGGAGTTCAGGTAGTGAGAGAGCAGTAGTACGCCCACCTGGGGGTACTCGCGGCGGATCTGGGCAGCGGCGAGCAGGCCTTCGTCGGTGTGCGTGGGCGGCATCTTGATGTCGACGAGTGCGACGTCTGGCCGGTCCAGGGCGACGACCCGGATCAGGGACGGATGGTCGCCCACGAGGGCCACGATGTCGACGCCTACCTCGGTCAGCAGACGCGCGATGCCTTCGCGCAGGAGAACCTCGTCGTCGGCGATCACGACACGCATGGCAGCTCGATCCGTATCGTTTCGGCGCCAACCCGCTCGACCGTGCCGCCTACCGCTCCGACACGGTCCTCGACTGCGGTGAGGTCGCCGAGACGGGTGCTGCCGCTAACGGTCAGCTCGAAGACGGTTTCCCGGACTGTTGAGGCATATCGCGCGGCCCGGGGTGGGGGCGTACGTCGATGTTCCGAGAAGCTGCGCCACGGCGAAGTATGCGGCGGACTCGACATCGGACGGTGCGCCGTACCGCCAGATGGAGATCTAGCTCGACGGGGGTGGGGTCGGTCTCGGCGAACGTCTCCAGTGCCGCGTCGAGCCCTTCCTCGGACAGTTCGCGGGGATAGAGCCCGCGGGCAATAGTTCGGAGCTCGGCCAGCGCTGCCGTCACCTCGGCCTCAGCGTCGGCGAGGATGGCAGCCTGGTCCGGGCCGGTGGAGTGGCGCGTCATGTCCTCGAGCCGAATTCCGAGCGCGAGGGAGACGAGGCGCTGCTGGGCGCCATCGTGAAGGTCGCGCTCCAGACGTTGGCGTTCACGATCGGCGGCGGCAACGATGCGGACACGTGACGCGCGCAGTTCCTGCAACTGGGCGGCGCGTTCGGCGTGGAGTCGTTCATTGTCGAGTGAGAGCCGCGCGACTTGAGCGATCACGGCGGTGTCGTGTTCGAGCAGCTGCGTGTGGTGGTCCAGGTACGCGACGGTCGTGGCCCCTCGGGTGAGCGCCGTCAGGTGCGCCCGCGGTTGCGCAGGCTGCACCGTCGGCGTCGATCAGGTCACCGTTCGCTGTCGCCATCCCGCGGGTAGAGAAGCCGAGCGGTCGTGTCGTGGAGCACGGTGCCGAGCGCCCTTCCCAGCCCTCCGATCGGCGGGACGGCCGACGCGTGAACTACTAGTCGGGCCAGACGTTGCCGAGCCATGAGCCCGAGACAGAGCGGGCCACCCCGTCGAGACGGAGAGCAGGATCAGCAGAACCGACTCTGCCCAACGCACGGTGCCGGCGGTCTCCGGCGAGGCCGCCCGCGATCGCCTGTGCGTAGAACACGGCGACCAGGGTCAGGACCGCGATCCCGCATATTGCTGTGGGAAGCATGTTGCGGCGCCGATGGGGTGTGGACCTCGACCAACCGATGAGTGAGCGCGGCCACGAGCAGCGTTGCCCAGACGGGTCCAGCGAGTGACGTGAAGTGCTCCAACCCAGCAGCAGCGTCGGGTGCGTCGATCAGGAGGAGTGGGTTGGCAGGGCAGGTGGCGCAGCCGTTCGTGGCGGGGTTGAAGAAGAGCGTCGCGGCGAGACTGGCGCCGACCGTGCAGGCGTACGCGGCGACCAGCAGTCCCCGTTCGCTGCGGGTGGCCGGTCCGAACATCCGTAGCACAGCGTGGGTGACCAGTACGGGCCACGCGGTGCCGAACATCCGGCCGGCCACGAGGATCCAGGCTGGCGCATACGGGTCGTCCCATGCGGTCATGAACCAGGCGATGCCCGCGGTCGCGAGGAGCGCGCCAGCGGCCGGCTCCGTTCTCACCCGCAGCCGAGTCAGCCCGGCCCCGAGCAGGGCGGCGCCGGCCGCCAGACCCAGCAGGGCACTACTGACGGCAGTGTCGCCGAAGGTGTACCAGTTGGCGCTGAGGGCAAGACCGGCGGAGACCACCCCCGCGGCGACGCCAATCAGCGCCGCAGCACCCTGGACGACTCCCGCGCGCCTCACGAGAGCATCTCAGCCGTTCCACCCGACCGGCGGGAGGCAGTCGCGGTCAAGGAACTGAGTCCAGGACTCGCTTGACTGCCGCTGCCAGGGCTTGACCGTCCATGGAATAGGAGACACGCTGCCCGGCACCGGCGACCAGGTCATGGTGTCGCGGTAGGTGCTGACGCCGTAGTCGAACACTTCGCCTGGCCGGTTGGCCCCGCTGTCGCCACCCCCTCCCAACACGGTCATCTCGAGGACCTGGCCGTCCTGGACGGTGTAGGTCCCGTAGTTCCACGTGCATGTCTTTCCGGCGGAAGTGGAAGCGGACTGGGTGGATCCGAAGCGTCCCCGGTCGAATACCCATCGCATGTCGCCCCAATTGCCCGGAACCACCTCGCCAGGGGACGCTCCGGCGGCGGTCAGCTCCTCGGCCGTCGACCGCAGGGTGTAGTTGCCGTCGATGGCGCTCGCGGGCCCGGCGGGCACCGGGGTTGGCAGGGGCTTGGCCGAGCCTGACCCTGGTGAGGGCGTCAGAACGGGCGCTTTGGCCAGCGTCGGGCAGTCAATCGGCTGACCTGACGGGACACTTCCGAGGTGCTGCTTGAGCGCCTGGATCCGATCGAGGTAGCCGGCGGTCGTCACGTCGCTTCGCAGCCAGCTGTCCACCGGTGCGAAGGCCCGCCGTAGCTGGCCGATCTCGTCGTCCGACGCCGAGATCATCGCGATCCGGCCCCGTCGGCACATGTTCGTGATGTCGTTCACATCCGACCGCGGGTTCATGGTGTCGGTCCGGGCGCTCATCAGCCGCTTTGACCAGCCAGGCCCGTTGCGTGTCGGTGAGCCTGGCCCATCCGACTGCGCCGGCCACGATCGCCAGCGGCCGTGGCCACAGGCCGACATTGGTGGTCATCCAGCGCACGGTGCCGTCGTACTGGTTGCCGGCAATGCTGGCGGCCTGCTGCTCGAGCGCGTCGAAGCCGGCCAGATCCGCACCTTCGAACGCGGACCCCATTGGTAGCGCGCTCAGAGTGCCCAGGGCCCGCTCGCTGATCGGCGAGGGGTTCATGGCGATCCGGGCCCCAGCGTAGGAGCCCGGACCGAGCATTGGTCGGGTGATGCCGTTCGGCAACCGGATCGGTCCCGGCAGCAACCCGAGGCCTACCAGGCCGGAGGACTTCAGGCTGTGCAGCATGTCAGTCGCCACAGGGTCAGCGAGGACTATGTCCTGCAGCGCGAGGCTGTCCACGAGCATGGGGTCCATCAACGCGTCGAACGCCGTCACGCCCACTGCGTCGAAGGAGCGGGTCGGCACGATGGCGATGTCGACCTGATCGGCTTGCGCCGCACGCAGCGCTTCGGGTTCGTTGGTCAGTGTCGGTCGCCCCAGCTTGAGGTCGGCCGTGAGAGTGAGCGCCCCGCCGGACAGCTGCTTGAGGTGTTCCAGGAACGGGTCAGCCTCGAGGCCCCGGGTATTGGCCATTCGCAGGTTCAGCGGGGTGGGCGCGACCGCTCCTCCCGCCTTGTCGATGCCGCCCTCGCCCGGTGCTGCGGTACAGCCGGCGACGAGAACAAGCCCGACCAACGAGACGAGCGGGATCACTCGCCGGCCAGGCTGTCGCCGTGTGCACCCGCAGCTCGTCGACGGCTGACCAGACAAGTCGAAGCGTGGGTCACGGAGTGTCTGGGACCAGCGTGCCATGCGTGCCATGAGGCACCCCTTTCGATCAAACGATAGGGACGGGTGACGTCAATGGATAGAGGCTGCGTGAGATCTCCCTCCAAGATCCCTAATGGGCGCCCCGTGTCGAATCGGGGACAACCCCCATTCGTGAACGTCTGAAGACGATGCGGGCTGGCCCTCATGTGCGGTCTGGGCGCGGGGTGCCACGGTCGAGACAGACCAACAAAAGGAGACGCCATGCTTCGCATGAAGCACGCATTCCCGACCACCGTCCTTCTGGTTCTGACGTTTGCCAGCGGTACCGCTGCTGCGAACGCGTCGCCACCCACCAGCCCAGCGCTGACACCGCCCCCACCGAGCTTCGAAACCTGCAAAGCGACCGGCTCGGGAACGATCTGCTCGGGCACCAGGATCGAAACCTATGGGCCCGTTGACACCGGGATCGTCTGCGGTTCGGGTGCCGATGCCTTCACGGTGTTCGACGAAGGCACCCACCTTCAGCTGGCGCGCCGGTTCTACGACGAAGACGGCAACTGGCTGCGTCGACAGCTGTTCGACACCTTCAAGGACGCCCAGTGGTCCAACCCGCTCAACGGAAAGACCGCCCCGTACACCCAGCGCAACAACGAGATGTTCATCCTCGGCACTCCCGGCGATGAGTCCACCGGAACATCAACGGTCACTGGCGAGCTCGTCATGAAGGCAGGCACTGGAGCGCCTGTGCTGTTCCAGACCGGTCACCAGGTCCACAGCCCATCCGGTGACCTGCTGTCCTCCGCCGGCCGCGCCGACATCACGGCGTTCTTCGAGCAAGGCGACAGCCGCGCGCTCGATCTTCTCTGCGAGGCCCTCTCATAGAGACGAGCCTGAAACCGATGCGTCATTTCGTCGCGACGTCGACGGTGCACTCCACCGACCGCCGACGTTCGGTGTTCGGCCGGCCCGATTCCCCACGCTGCTTCTCACACGAAAGGGAACCATCATGTTTCGCAGAATTCTCGGGACGGTCATCATCGCGACAGGGCTGATGGCGGCAACCATCCCTTCCGCTCACGCCGAGCGCTCAACCGGCATCGACGACACGTACGTCATCGATGTGTGCCCCTTCCCGATCGAGGTTCACGAGATATATCGGGCCTTCAACGAGATCCTCCTGCCCCACGGGATCCAAGACCACCGCATCGGCTACTCAGTCGACTTCACCAACCCCGAGACAGGGACGACCTGGCGCGTCGAAGGGAACCCCGTCACCTCCTTCGTCTTCAACCCGGACGGCTCCGTGATCCAGACGATCGACGGAGTCTGGATCGCCGCCGGGCCACTTCACACCGTCTACTTCGGACACTGGACCCGAACCTTCCCGGACGGAGTCTTTGGGCCCGTCCCGTTCGAAGGTCATGGCAAGAAGATCGACATCTGCGAACGACTGAGCTGATCGACAGGTCGTTGGCTCGGGGACATGCGACAAGGCCCGTCGGGTGTCGCGCGGGAACGTCCGTACTGGACCCTCGCGCGTCGTGGGAGGAGAAGACGCTTGACTCGCTCACGCCGAAGAATCCCTGCGCCTCGGCGCTGCCGGAGCAGGGCCATGGTCGTCATAACCTGCGGCCCTTTGCATAGCACTCCGAGCTCACGAGGACAGAAGCCAATAGACCTCGGTCCATTGCAGTGCAGGGTCGTCGTTGTGCGGGCCGTACAACTCCCAGCGCGTACCGTCCAGTTGAAGGCCACGAGCAGCGCACCAGCGAACGACCGCATCGTGAGCTAGCCCGACTTCCGCAAACGGGCCGCGATGAACCGTCGAGGCGGCCGTCCCGGCGGGGAGGGTGGACGCGACGACGCGACCACTCAAGGGGCACCCCTGATTCAGGAGCACACCCACCTCGATGTGGGGCACGTTGTCGAGGTAAAGCATGACGTTGCGGTGCCCGCGCGTGATCCCGGCCGCGCGCAGGCAGCCCCAGACTTCACCCAAGAGCTGCCCCCACACGACCGGTAGCTCGTGCCAGGTTGCCGTGGCGGCCACCACCAGCGTCGGCGCCGCCTGGACCTCGCCGACGCTGATCTCGTAGTCCATCCGACCATCATCGCCGCCTACCTCGCGTCCGCGACGCCCGCGATGCAGGCAACGACGCACGGGTCGTTGTCTCGTCAGGGTCAACCCGGGCGCTCCGACCGATGCCGTGATGCCGGTACCGGCCGGAGGCCCTCCTCGGTTGTGACTCGGTCAGAGACCGAAGGCGTACAGCTTGTTGTTCGGCGTACTGAAGCCGAAGTTGCTGTAGCCCGAGCCCCAGAACACCTGGCCGTTCGAGATAGCAGCACCGGACAGGCATCCGCCGCCACTCTCGAACGACCATTTGATGGCGCCGGTCGCGGCATCCATGGCGTACATCCACCCATCGGGGTCAAGGGAGCACCCGAACACCACCCCGTTGGCCGTCGTCACGGGGCCGGACGTGGCGCCACCGTGGGTCGGTCGCGTCTCCCAGACTCTCGCTCCGGTCCGCGCGTCGAGGCCGCTCCAGACGCCGTCGGTGGAGCCGTTCCACGGGACGAGGTTGCTGTTGGCGTTGGCGGTGTAGACGCGCTCCCCGTCGACGGCCGAGCCCCACTGGAGGCCTCCAGCCGTCCCGCCGGGGCCGGCCTGCGTCACCCACACGACCGCGCCGGTCTCGGCCCGGAGGGTCCAGTACTGACCGCTCTTCTGGCCAGCACCGACGACGTCGACGTTCTTCCCACCGGGATCCTTGACCGTGAACAGCGCTGGTGCCTGGCCGAAGTCGTAGTCCGGCCCAGCCGGCTCGGGGCAGTTGACCCCGTCGCCGAAGAACGGGATGCAGCCAACCGTCCATGCGTCGAAGTCGATCGCCCGCGTCACCCACTTGACCGCCCCGGTCGCCATGTCGAGAGCCATGATCGAGTCGAAGTAGTCGTTGGCGGGCAGGCATGCCGCCCGCCCGGCCGAGGTCGTCGCCGCGCTGACGCACTGGAGTACCTCGTCGGGCACGTCATAGTTGTTGCCGGTCCCGATGTAGACCGAGCTGCGCTTGGTGTCGACCGCCGGAGAGCTGCCCCACACAGCGTTGCCCGGATAGCCCACCGGGGCGGTGTACGTCTTCCAGAGAATCGCTCCGGTGCGCAGGCTGAGTGCCGCCATGCTGCCGCGGAACGAGCAGCACGGATAGGTACCGCTCGCCGAGAGCGCCTCCTCCTGCGAGGCGACCCCAACAAAGACGACGCCGTTGTAGATCGCCGCCGACTGGGTGATGATCGCCGCGAAGTGGCTCTCCACCTGGGTCTTCCACAACAGGGTGCCGGTGTTCTTGTCGATGCCCATGACGGCACCGCCGCCGCCGAACGGGCCCTGGTTGCCGATGACGAGGACGCCGTCGGAGATCGCCGGCGTCGCCCGGGCCTTGTCGCCGGGGACTCCGGTGTACGACGTGATGGTCTTCCGCCATACCTGCTTACCGGTGCTGCGGTCCACGGCGTACAGGTTGCCCGCCCAGTCCGGGACGTAGACCCGGCTGCCCTCCACCGCCGGTGTCGCCGACACGTCGCCCTGAGTGGTGAACTCCCAGACCTTCTGGAGGGTCGCGACGTTCGCGGCGGAGATCTTGTTCTCGCTGGCGGCGAACCTCGTGTTCTGCCGATCTCCGCCAGCGGAGGACCAGTTGCTGCCACCGGGGGCGGCTACCGCCGTCCCTCCCACAATCAGCGCCCCCGCGGCTGCCAGCACTACCACGACCTGCAATCGGGGACTTCTCATCCGATGTCCTTCCGGGTGGGGACCCGGGCACCGTCGACCGGGCCAATCCATCAACGCTAGGAACGACGGGGGAGGGGGTCCATGACACAAACGGGTGAGGAGTGCGTCAGCGGACTGGCTCGCTCATGGACTGTTCGGGTGGCCCACCATGGCCCGACCGGGCCAGAGTCGGCCCCGCACCTGACGCGCTCAGGTCAGGGGAGCTCCGGCGGTCGCACATAGCGCTCGCCGCGGTCAGATAGCCGCTCACCACGCCACCGGTGTGGCTGGCGTCGCCGCGCTCTGCGCGGCATGCGGGCGAGCGACCCGCCCCGAGCGGCCGGAGCGCTAACCCAAATCCGCAACCGTTCGAGGTCGCTAGCATCTAGCTCGAGATGGATACCCCTGAGCGGGTCGAGGCGTTCCTCGCCGGCCAACCCGAGCCCAAGCAGACCGACCTCCGGCAGCTGCACGCGCGCATACTGGCAGACTTTCCGGATTGCCGGCTGTGGTTCGACGATGGCACAAACGAGAGCGGCAAGGTCGTGGCCAACCCCAACATCGGCTATGGCGTGTACACCATCACCTACGCCAACGGGTCGTCGCGCGAGTTCTATCGCATCGGCGTGAGCGCCAACACGACGGGCATCTCGGTCTACGTGCTTGGCCTCGACGACAAGACCTACCTGGCGCGCACGTACGGCGCCTCGATCGGCGCGGCCAGCGTCACGGGCTATTGCATCAAGTTCAAACGCCTCTCAGTCATCAACGCCGACGCCCTGCAGGCGGCCATCCGACACGGGATGACCGTCGATGAGAACGGGTGAACGCAGACATCACCAAATCGCGGCGCCCCGCCTCCGTGCCGCATGGTCGGGCGCTGCTGCTGACGCGCTAATCGGTTTGTCGTTCAGCTCCAACTGGCGGAACCTTGCAGGGAAGTGGCCTGCGAAGGGAAGGACGCGCGCGATGAGGACGTCGTGGGTTCTGCGGCTCACCGGCTTGTGCTGCATCGTGGGTGGGGCAGGTCTCGTCGCCCTGTCCGTGGCTCCAGGCGGCTGCCTCGGAGACGACTGCTATGCGCGACCGCTCCCGGGAACCGAGCGAGGTCAGGTGCCGTGGGGACTTGCCACGGTCGGGTTCCTTGTCGCCGCGGGAATCGGGCTGTTCGTCGGCGCCGGTCGCCGAGCGCCAGTCCAGAAGGCCGGCGTCGCGGTCGCTCTGTGTGCCGCGGGTGGCGCAGTCTTTGCCGCCGCGGCGCTGATCACGGCCGCCAAGACGGGCGGTGAGACGTGGTTGATGCCCGTGTTCGTCTTCCCGGCCCTGTTGCTCCTGACCGCCGCCGGCATCGTCATCGGGGCTGTCGTCCGCCGGGCCGAGCTCGTGCCGCGGTGGGTCGCAGTCGCCTTGATCGTCGGCGCCTCACTGCTACCGCTCTACCAGCCGCAGACCCCGGGCAACTTCACGCCCGCCCTACTGGGACTGGCGTGGGTGATACTCGGGGCGCAGCTCCTGGCGCGAGGTGGCCAGACCGGAAGCCACCTCAGGGAGCCACGTCCGCGAGCCGTGGTTTGACCGCGGCGACGCGCACGGCGAAGGGCAGTTCTAGAGTCACGTGAGTGACTCCCATGTCGTCCACGCTGCCGATCTTGCCGACCTCCCTGGTGGGGAGCTACGCCCAGCCGGACTGGTTGATCGACCGGGCGAAGCTCGCCGGCCGCTTCCCGCCGCGGGTCCGGGCGCGAGAGCTGTGGCGCGTCGACCCGGAGTTCCTCGAGCAGGCGCAGGACGACGCCACGGTGCTGGCCGTCCGCGCACAGGAGGAGGCCGGACTCGACATCATCACCGATGGTGAGATGCGACGCGAGTCGTACAGCAACCACTTCGCCACCGCCCTTCAGGGCGTCGACATCGACAACCCTGGCACGGCTCTGGATCGCAGCGGGCACCCCAACCCCGTGCCGAGGATCGCCGGTCCGATCGTTCGGCCGCACGCCGTCGGTGTCCGCGACGTCACGTTCCTCAAGGCGCACACCGACCACACGGTCAAGATGACTGTGCCCGGTCCGTTCACGATGTCGCAGCAGGCACAGAACGACCACTACCACAACCTCGAGTCGGCGGCCATGGCATACGCCGCCGCGGTCAACGCCGAGATCAAGGACCTCCATGCCGCCGGCGCCGACCTGGTCCAGATCGACGAACCGTACATGCAGGCCCGGCCTGACGGGGCTCGCGCATATGGGCTCGCCGCGTTGAACGCCGCGCTCGACGGCGTCACCGGCCGCACCGCCGTGCACATCTGTTTCGGGTACGCCGCGATCATCCATGAACGGCCCGAAGGGTATTCGTTCCTCCCCGAGCTCGCCGGCTGCTCGACCGACCAGATCTCCATCGAGACCGCGCAATCGGGCCTGGATCTCGGTGTTTTGAAGGACCTCAGCGACAAGACCATCATCCTGGGAGTGATCGACTTGTCCGACCACCAGGTCGAGTCCGCCGAACGTGTCGCCGACCGGGTACGCCGAGCCTTCGCCTACACGTCACCGGACCGGATCACCATCGCCACGGACTGCGGAATGAAGTACCTGCCGCGCTCGAGTGCGGAGGGAAAGATGCGGGCGATGGCCGACGCGGCGTCGATCCTTCGTGCCGAGATCTGACGACGGCTGGCCCTCACCCCTGGTCTTTGTCGGGATCGGGTCGCGGAATGTCGTCGGGGATCTCGGGTGTCTTCTCGGAGGTGTTGTCGGGAGCCGCAGTCTCGGTCTCCTCGTCGGTGGCGTCCCAACCCGCGGAACCGAACAGCCCTCGCTCGTGGTCGACGGTCGGTTCACTCGTCGCGTTCTCGTCGGTCATGGCCGTTCTTCCCTTCTACGCTGGGCCGGCGGTGCCGGCAGGCTGCCAGTGAGATGGACGTGCTCGGCGATGTCGACGAGCTTGCGGTTCAAGTGGTTGCTGGCCCTTCGCAACAGGTCGAACGCGTCGGCCTCCGTCACCTTCTCGGTCGCCATGAGGATGCCGACGGCGGTTCCGATCTGACGGTTGGTGCGCAACGCGGTCTCGAGGTTGACGATGTCGCCTTCACGCAGCTGACCCTCGACGGCGAGCGCCGCGAAGGTGGCGAGGATCGAACCGACTCGTACGTCGAGCTCGTCGAAGACGTTCGCTCCCTGCGCATAGAAGTTCATCCCAGCGCGGTCGCTGCCTCCTATCGGCAAGCGCAGGCTCAACATGCTGCGAACCCCGGTCTGGTCGACGCACATCGGCGCGAACTCCGGCCAGCGACCATCGTCGGCCAAGTCGTCGGCCATCACGACCGTAGCGGCGTCAGCGGCGTCCAGGCAGGGCCCTTCTCGCACCCGGTACTGGAGCGCGTCGACCGTTGCGGGCAGCTCATCGGTGAAGGCGATGGTTCGCGGAGGCTGCTTGGGGCGGATCAGCGTGATCCCGCAGTGGTCGCTGTGGGGGAGAAGCTGAGCAGCGAGCTGGACGGCCTTGACCGTGTCGACCCGGCCGCTGTGGCTGGTAAGCATCGAGCTGATGTCAGCGAACAACGTGACGATCTCGGTCGGATCGCCGCGCAGGTGGTCATCGACTGACCGTCCCATGGTGCGTACCTCACTGATCCGCGCTGTCGCGCTGTGGCTTCCTGTCGTCCTACCCCGGCTGGGTGGACCTGACACGTCGATACGGGCGTCGGCTGCCATCGCGGCATCTGCTCGACGTGCACCCGGGCCACCGGCGGAGGTTCGACCAGCGGAGCCAAGCCGGAGCCGTCGTCGCCGACCGACGGCGAACGCCACGGGTGTACAAGCGTGTTCGACAGGGTACGACGCCTGGCGTGGAACCGATTCCTGAGACCGAGAGGGCCTTGGCGCAGCTGGCGCCCTCAGGGTCACCTGACCTGGCCAAGGCCCTACAGGGTCAGGTCACCCGCGCTCAGGAGATCGTCCCGGAGCTCGTCGGAGTCAGCCTCGCGTCGACGACGGAAGGCGTGACCTTCACCTTCGTGGCCAGCAACGACTTGGTGGCCACCCTGGACGCCCTGCAGTACCTGGACGGCGGTCCTTGCGTCGAGGCGATCCACATGGCCCAGTTCGTCCACGTCCCGGACGCCGACGCCCTCGATGAGCGACAGTGGGAGCTGTTCTCGCGGGGCGAGTCGGCTGCCGGCGTGGAGTCCACCCTCTCGATGCCGGTGGTAACCGCCGGCCGGGTCACCGGGGGCGTCAACCTGTATGCGTCCCGGGCCGGCGCCTTCCGCGGCCGGTACGACCAGCTGGCGGACGTGTTCGGCGCCTGGGCGGCCGGCGCCGTCACCAACGCCGACCTGACCTTCCGAACGCGACTCGAGGCGGCCAGTACACCGGCGAAGCTGGACGCGCTCGACGACATTGCCAAGGCCGTCGGCGTGGTGGCCGCCCGGCAAGGCGTCAGCACGGGCGAGGCCCGAACGCGCCTGGAACACGCCGGCGCCTTGGCCGGCATCGCGACCGAGAACGTGGCTCGAGCGGTTCTGAGCAACCTCGATCGGTAGCGCGACAGCCCACCCAGTGCAGCGGCCGGCGAAGCCCGCCGCTCGATCTCGGGTTGCCAGGACTCGTGGTGGGTAGGCACGGTGTGTGAGGTGGAGAGAGCGGACTGACACGGTTCTGGTAGACGTCGATGGCACGTTGGTGGACAGCAACTACCAGCACGCCTTGGCGTGGTTCCGCGCGTTCCGACGGCACGACGTCACCTTGCCGCTCTGGACCATCCATCGGGCCATCGGCATGGGCGGCGACCAGCTCGTCGCGTACCTGACCGACGACAAGGTCGAGCGTCAGCACGGGGACTCCCTGCGGGCCGCGTGGGGAGACGAGTTCGAGCCGATGCTCGGCGAGATCACGCCGTTGCCAGATGCACACCATCTCCTCGCCGCCCTCAAGCAGGCGGGGTTCGTCATCGCGCTCGTGTCGTCCGGCCCGAGTCGATACGTCGAGAAGTTCCTCGACCTGGTCGGTGGCACCGAGATCGTCGATGCGTGGACCAGCAGCGACGACGCGGACCGCAGCAAGCCCGCGCCGGACCTCATCGACGCAGCGCTGCACAAGGTGCGAGGGACACACCCCGTGCTGATCGGTGACTCCACATGGGACTGTGTCGCGGCTCGACGAGCGGACATACCGTCACTGGCCGTCCGCACCGGCGGCTTCTCGGCCGACGAGCTCTACGACGCGGGTGCCGAGCACGTCGTAGAGACGCTGGATGACCTGGCCCGGCTCTTGGTCCACGACGACTGACGGCTCGACGCGTCGACGCGCGTCCGCCATGGCATCCGTCGAGTGCTCGGGGCTCCCGGCTGCAGCCGGATGGGTGCCGGCCTCCGACCGGCAGCACCGGATCGGTTCGCTGTTCATCAACCCGGCGGCCCCGGTACGTCGGCCGTGCAGATCGTGCGGACCTTGGGCCGGAGCATCTACTCCCCGGCGCTGCGCGCCCGCTTCGACATCGTCGGGATGGACCCGCGCGGGATCGGCGAGAGCACCCCGGTTCGGTGCTACGACGCGAGTGAGCAGTCCGCGCGGGCAGCCGTCGTCCTCAAGTCGGCGCCCAGCGACCCCGGACGGTTCGCGCAACGCGTGACGGCGGCTCGGGACTTCGCCACCCGCTGCGTGCAGCGCAACGGCGACCTGCTGGAGCACCTGTCCACCGCGAACGTCGCGCGGGATCTCGACCCGCTCCGCCAAGCGGGGGGTGACCGGCAGATGACCTACGACGGCATCTCCTGCGGCACCTACCTGAGGGCCACGTACCCCGCCCTCTTCCCGCGGAACGTCCGGGCGATGGTGGTGGACGGGGAGTTCGACGCGCCTGACTACCGCGTCGGTGGGCGAACGCCGTTCCTACGGTCGAACGGACCGGAAGGGGCATGGGCGACGTTGCAGCAGTTCTTCCAGCTGTGCGCCGCCGCCGACGCCGCGCGTTGCGCCTTCGCCGCCGACGGCGACCCGGCTCAGAGGTTCGACCAGCTCGTGGCCCGTGTCCGCCAGCAGCCGATCACCCTGCCCAGTGGCGACGTGATCGAGTACGGAACGCTGTTGGCCGCCACGTTCAGGGGCCTCTTCTTCGCGGACCAGTCGTCGGCGACGGCTCAGCTGCTGCAGGACGTCTACGCCGCGCGGCTCGGTCCAGCGGCTCAGCGGCTGCAGTCGTTGTCGCAGGCGGCGGCCGATTCCGCATACGACAACACGCAGGAGGGCCAGCTGGCCAGCGTGCGGGGAGACGCCCAATCCGCGGCAACCGGCGCGCTACCCGGGAATCGCAGATCGGGCCGACCGGACGACGCCCTACGCCGAGACCTGGCTCACCTGGTTCACGTTCGGGTGCACGTTCTCGACCGCCCACGACGCCGACCGCTTCACCGGGTCGTTCCGGACGCAGACGGCGTATCCAGCCTTGGCGATGAGCAATGGCTACGACCCGATCACCCCGGTCCAGAACGCCGATGCAGTCTCCCGCCTACTGGTCGGCAGTCGCGTCCTGATCTCCGAGGGGTACGGCCACACGACGCTGCTCAATAGCGGCCCGTGCGACACCGGCTACCGGGAGCGGTACCTCATCGACCGGACACTGCCGGCGCCAGGAACCACCTGCCCGGCCGGCGTTGTTCCGTGCATCGATGCGGGTAGCCAGCCCGTCTGGCAACATCAACAGAACCCACGACACCGCGAAAGGGTGGGGACGACCATGAGGAACACCAGCCGACGACACCACAGACTGGCCATCGCGTTGGCGGGAGTGGCGCTCATTCTGGCCCCATTAACCGTGGGGACCGCGGCCCCGGCCTTCGCGGCCGCGCCCGTTCTGCAGTCTTGTATACGAAGCGGCTTCTTTCCCACGTCCATCTCTGGGCGGACTACCAACAGCACCAAAGTACCGCTGGTGCGCACTTTCCTCGAGAAGGGGGTGACGAACGAGTGGCGAAAAGTGCCGGCAGAAATCCTCTTTCCTCACGAGTCGGACGACTGGTGCGTCAATGCACAACTTGGTAGTGCCATGAAGGTGGAGTACAAGACTCCCGACGGGACCAAGTTTCTGTTGATGGCCGACCAGTACGCGCTGGCGTCGCCCAGCGCTCGGTGTGAGGTGTCCGGCCCCTCAGCCGCCCTTCTGGATTGTCGGGCGAGTATCAGCAAAACGGCCTACGACGATTCTCGAGCAGTTTTCACGCTCGTCGGTAAGAGTGATGTGGGCGCAGGCCCACTACCCACGGTCACCTGCGCCTTCCTGAGTGACCGTGGGCGCCCGGGTGACCTGGTCACGGGTGAGCTGTGCCGCGGGGCGACAAGTGACTTCGATGGAGCAGCTCGACTGGAGGGCCGCGATACAGACGACGGAGCAATGAAGTCGTACGCCTGCGTCAACGTCCGGCTGCAGCAGGTGGAGGGCCAGCAGGGCTTTTCCGTGGCTGCCAGGGGAACGCAGTGCAACCCCTACTAGTCAGGGGCACTGGAAACCGGGCGGGGGTCGTGGGCGTAACGCATGCCTACTCGACCGGTGAGTCTCTGGACAGTCGTACCTCCTCCAGGTCCAGACGGGCTTGAACCTGCCGCAGCACGATGTCGTCGATCCGCTGTTCGTCACGCAGATGCACGAGAGTGGCGCGTTCCTCGGCGAGCAGGGCCAGCCGCAGAGCGGTGTACTGGTCGTCGTGCAGGACGACCGGGTCGTCGTGTGACCCGTCCGCCGCGAGCAGCCTGCGCCGCTTGTCGAACTCGTGGCGGACGCGGTCGACCACGGGGACGTCGGTGCCGAGCTGACGGGCCGTGTCGTCGATCGCCTCGTAGGCCGAGTCGGTCGTCGCGACCTCGGCCAGGTGCCGCTCGTCGAGAACGGAGGAGTCGGCCGGGAGCCGCGCCCATGTCACGACGGGAGGCAGGAGCAGCGCCTGGAGCAGCGTCAGGACGATGACGCCACAGGTGACCACCACGATGAGGTCGCGGTCGGGAAACGGCGCTCCGGACGCCAGCTGGGTCGGCACGGCCAGGGCGACCGCCAGGGATACCGCCCCTCTGAACCCGGCGGTCGCGGTGACGACCCGCTGGCGCGCGCCGATCCGCCGGGCCCGCTGGGACTCGCGGCGGTCCACGATCCTGATCAGGTAGGGCGTCGTGTAGAGCCAGACCCAACGCGTACCGATCACCCCGGCGGTGACGGCGAGGATGCCGACCAGGGCGTGAGCGAACGAGGTGCTGGTGAGGTTGCGGACGGCGGACTGCGCCTGCAGGCCGACCAGGAGAAACAGCGCGCTGCTCAACACCGTCGTGGCCAGCGTCCAGAAGCCCACCATCTGCTGGCGGGCAGCGGCACTGGTGATCCGGGGTGCCGTCTGGCTCATCAGCAGCCCGCACACCACCACGGCCAGCACCCCGGACGCGTGCACCAGGTCGGCCAGCAGGAACGCGGCGAAGGGCGTGACCAGCACGGCCATGTTCTCCAGCGTGGGGTCGTCGATCCTCCGGCGGACCCGGGTGCTCAGAAGTCCGACGAGACCTCCAGCCAGGACACCGCCACCGTACGAGAGCAGCAGCAGCCAGCTGACCGGGCCGACCCCCAGTTCTTCCTGGCCGACCGTCACCGCGACCGCGATGCCGAAGATCACCAGGGCCGTGCCGTCGTTGACAAGGCTTTCGGCACGCAGCACGGTGACCGTTCGCCGAGGCAGAGCGCGGGCGAGCACGCCGACGGCGGTGGCGTCCGTCGGCGCCACCGCCGCACCGAGCACCCACGCCGGCCCCCAGTCCATTCCCAGCACGAGGTGCGCGATGACCGCCACGGTCCCCGCGGTCGCCACGACCAGCACCGTGCTGACCAGGACCACCACGCGGAGGTTGCTGCGGATCTCGCGCAGGGACGTGGTCAGGCTCTCCCAGTAGAGGAGGGCCGGAAGGAACACCAGCAGGACCACCTCGGGAGGCAGCTGCACCTCGCGCAGCCCCGGGACGAAGCCGATCAGCACCCCGACCGCCAGCAGAGAGATCGCCGGGGCGATCGGCACCTTCTGGGCCAGCGCACCGCACAACACCAGGGCGATGCCTACGACGACGACCAGCTCAAGACCGAGCACTCTGCGCCCCTTCGTCCACCGTCGCATCCCGGCGAGCACGCCAGGACCGTCCGAATGCGTACTCACCACAGCGCGCGTCGGCAACCGCCGTATTCCGTCCCGGTCTCATCGGGCCTCGGTATGCCGGACGCAGGTCTGCGCCGTTGGCCTCGCCTCCAGTCTCGCGGCGGGGATGGGCTTACCGCACACCTCACAGATCCCGTAGCGGCCTTGTTGCAGTCGAAGGACGGCACCGTCGATGCGGGCCAGATGTGACTGCGCGCTCCGGACGAGCGCGGACAGCTGTGACCGTTCGTAGGCGATGGTCTGACCCTCGGGATCGTGCTCGTCATCCGCGTTGGAGTTCACCGATGCTGCGCGGAGGGACTGTAGATCCGTCGTCATGCCCGCCAACCGCGCCCGGACCTCCTCGCGTTCGCGGTTCAGGAGCTCGGCGGCGGCCTCGAGATCGGCCCCGCCGGGAACGCCGGGGTCACGATCGGGCGACGAGGGGTGCGGCGGCCGGCCGATACCCGCAGCATCCTCCGTCACGCGTTCTCCAGGGCCTACGGCCGCGACGTCTCGTCGGGCGACAGCCCGCCGGGCGGCCCTGATGGCGTCGGTGTCGCAGACGGGTCGGTGGCGAGCGCGGTCATCACGGTGTTGGCCAAGGCGGGGGCGACGGGAGTCCCGTCGGGTGCGAGCGTGAGGGTGCCGACGGCGATTACCGTCGTGTCAGTCTGGGGGTTCCGGGACATCGCCGTGTTGTAGCCGTTGATCTGACCCCCGTGGCCGAGGTACGGCCCCGACCGGTCGATGCCGTACCCGTAGCCGTAGACGCCCTCGGCCTTCGGGTAGTCAGGCCCGAGACCGCGGATGCTGTCGAGCCGCAGCTGCTGGGTCGCCGGGCTGAGCAGCGATCCGTCGACCAGGGCGCGGGCCCAGAGCACCAGGTCCTCGGCAGTGCTGATCACCGATCCGGCGGTCCACCCCCACGAGGGGTTGATGTCGCTCACGTCCTGTGGGCGGAGCGTGCCGGCCGTGGCCTGGGCCTGTTGCTCGGCCGGCAGCGCCGAGTCGAAGCTGCCGTAGTGATAGCCGTGGGCGAACGGCACTGGCATCGAGGGGTCGTCCAGCATGGGCAGCGTGGTGTCCTTCATGCCCAGCGGCGCGAACAGTCGCTGCGTGAACAGCGCGCTGGCGGTCTCTCCGGTCAGCTGCTCCATGATCATCCCCAGGAGGATGTAGCCCGTGTTCGTGTAGTGGAAGTTGGAACCCGGGGGGAAGTAGCCGGGGTGGGGGAACGCAATGTCGAGCAGCTCCTGCGGCTTCCAGACGCGCTGCGGTTCGGCGTCGACGGCCTGTGACCACCGGCGGTCGTCGGTGTAGTTGTACAGACCGCTGCGCATGTCGAGCAGCTGGGCGATGGTGATGGCGTCCCCGTCGGGAACGTTGGCGACGAACTTGCTGACCGGATCCTCGAGGGCCAGCCGACCTTCCTGCACGAGCTGAAGGATGAGTGTCGCGGTCATCGTCTTCGTGACGCTTCCGGCTCGGATGTGATCCGTGGCCACGACCGGTTGGGTGCCGCCGAGCTGGGTGGTGCCGAAAGCAAAGGTGGCGTCACCGAACCGGCCCGAGCGCACGACCACGATGGCCGACGGCGCGGTCGTCCTCTCGACCACTTCCCCGAGTGACGCCTGAAGGCCGGACGCATTGGGCAGCGGTCGACGGCCGCCCGTCGACGGGGCCGGCGTCGACCCACTGGACCCGGTCGACGAGGACTGGCACGCGGCGACGAGCACGGCGGTGAACGCCAAGGCGACGACCAGCGCGGCCGGTAGGGAACTGCGCCTGAGACGGCGGGGCTTCCCGGTTCGGTGTCGCATCGGCGTCTCCCACGGTATCGGCCTCGGGGACAGTGTGCCGTGCATCCCGGGTCCTCCGATTGGGGGGTAGCAGCGTCCACCACCCGATCAGCCACCCGCCGGACCCGACGTGGTTCCGAGTCGAGGGACAGTAGGAGACATCCACTTTCGTTTCGCGCCTCGCCAGGAGAGGCACTCGGTGGATGCGCCGAAAGCACCAAAGGGGCTGGGTATGCATGTACTGCGAATGATCGTCGCCGGGGCCGGCATCGCCTCCGCGTTGTTGTTCCTCCCGGCGCTGGTCCTGTTCGCGACGACGCCGTACCCACCGGTGCGGACTCGCTCCTGCCGGCTGGCGAGCGCGTCGGCCACTCGCTCCGTTCTCGGCATGCCACGCCCGAGCACAGCCGGTCAGGCGGCCGGCCCCTACCCGTCGGGAGATGCCGCGAGCGTGGCGCAGATCGTCAGGTCCTCGGCCAAGACTCAGCTGCGACTGCTGAAGATGGTGGAGCTCGGTCTACGCGCAGCCCACGATGATCACGGGTACGACAGGCGATAGGCCGGCGCAGTACGCGCCGTCGGCCTCGCTCATCGCCGGGCATACAGGGGCGCTCGCCGGTCCAGAAGCCGGTCGTTGTAGTCCCCGAGCGTCTTGTCCCTCGCCGCGCTCGGGTCAACGTCCGCGAGCAGCAACGCTCCGCGGGCCGGCTCTCCCGGCAGGGTGGCCGGCCCAGCCATGAGGTAGCCGGTCGGAGCGACGACGCAGCTGCCACCGACCCACCGGGTTCCACGCTCGTCGCCGCAGCGGTCGGCGACCACGACGTACACGCCGTAGTAGGCCGCCGCGGCCTGGGCCTTGATCACCTCGATGGGGAGCTGGTCGGTCGGATGGTCGAGGTTCGGCCAGTTCACCGGGGCGGCGACGATCTCGGCTCCGGCCTCGGCCGCCACGCGGACCAGCTCGGGGAACTCGAGGTCGTAGCAGACGACGACGGCGACCACCCCGCACCGCGTCGTCACGACCAGCGGCCCTCGCTCACCCGGGATGAAGAGCAGCTTCTCGCGGCCCCACAGGTGGGACTTGCGGTAGACGCCGAGGACCTCCCCGTCCTCCAGGACGACCGCGGCGTTGAAGAGGGCGTCGCCCTCGCGCAGTGGGAGGCCAACGACGACGGTCACGGACCGCTCCAGGGACACCTGTCGGAGCGCGGTCACGCTTGCGCCGTCGAGCAGCTCGCCGGCGGCCCAGGCCTCCTCCCGGTCGAGGAAGCAGTAGCCCGACGACGCCAGCTCGGGGAGCACCACTAGCTGAGCTCCGCGAGCGGCGGCGTCGCGAACCACGGCCACGAGCCGCTCGGTCGACGGCGCCCGGGTGACGTCCGGCGCGACCTGCGCCGCGGCCACGCGGACGTGGCCGGGGCGGGGACCGGGGCTTGGTCTCGTCAGTCGTCCTCGGTGGCGGTGTTGAGGACCGACGTGGGCGCGAGGTAGCCGTTGGCGTCGAGCACGTGTCCCGCCTCGCGGGCCGCCGCGACGACCGACGGATCCCACTCGAGCGTGACTCGCCCGTCTCCTCCGTTGACGACGAGCAGCTCGCCCCAGCCGGGCGTGGCCGACTGACCGGGCTCCGGGTCCTCCATCGTGACGGACCGCCAGGCCCCGGAGGGGATGGACAGGGTGTCGCGCGGCCCGAGGGTCACCGTCTCCTCGTCCCCGTCGGCGTTGAGCCGGACGACCCAGCGCCCCGACTTCACTGTGACCACCTGAGTGGCCTCGTGCCGGTGACGCAGGAGGCCCTCGCCGGGGGTGGCGCGCAGCCACGCGAGGTTGAAGTTGTGCGGCTCGTGCAGGACGGGCGCGATGCGGCGGTCCTCGGCCATCCCGTAGCCGATGACCGCGGCGAGCTGGGCGTTCCCACCGGGCAGGCCCGAGCAGAGGAGGGCGCCCTCGCCCCAGCGGCGGTCCGCCGGAGTGACGACGCGCGTGCGGAACTGCTCGACGGTGAAACGGTCGAGGCGGTCGATCTCCTCCTGCGGCATCGGTGAGATGAGGGCGACGTCGGTCGGCACCTCGTCACCGGCGGCGGTGTCGATGAGGCGGTTGTCCGCCGTGAGCCGCAGCCCGTAGCCCTCCGCCTCCCGCAGCACCGTCGGACCCCAGATGATCCCGCCGGTGTCGTCGCGTCCGAGGACGGTGAGGAGGATCCCCTCGTCCGGTCCCTCGTTCGTGAAGCCGCGGAAGATCCACGTCGGCACCGAGATGACGTCGCCGTCGGTGGAGACGTACTCGCCCTGACCACCGTCGGCACCCCAGCGCAGCCGGTACTCGCCGCCGAAGTTGATGAACACCTCGGCCGTGAAGTGCAGATGCAGGCTGTTGGTCGTCCCGCGCGGCATACCCGCCGCCCCGAGGCTGAAGCCGTGCGGCTCGGTGAGGTTCACGAACTGCTGCGAGCTCTGGGACACCCCGGAGCCGATGAACGAGTAGTTGTCCTTCTGGTCGGAGCCGGGAGTGCGGCAGTCGATGAACGCCGCCTTGCACGGCACCCAGTCGCTGTGGAGGATCGTGCGACGTCGTACCTCGTCGCGGGTCACGGTTGTCTGGCTCATGCCTGGCCCGGAGCGGGCCGTCCTTTCGTGGTGGAGGGTTCTCAGTAGATGTTGGCGTTGCTGTCGACGAGCCCGTCGCCGCGCGTGTTGTTGATCTGAGCCCGCAGCCCGAGCTGGTCGTACACACGGACCTCACGCACGATGCGGCCGTCTTGTACGAGGAACTGGGAGATGCCCATGAGGTCGACCGGCTGGTGGGTGAGCGGCCCGAACGTCGTCGCACCGCGGTAGGTGCCCTTCATCTGCCAGAGGACGGCGATCCTCAGACCGGCATAGCGCTCGGCGTAGTGGGTCTGGACGTCTCGAACGGCGAAGGTCGCATCCGGGAAAGGGGCCACCAGGTCCAGCAGGTCGCGTTGGTAGCCGTCGGGCCGGACCACCGTGGTGTCGCCGACGGTCTGCAGAACGAGGTCGCGAACCATGAAGTCTGACACCCGGTTCAGGTGGCGGTGGTTCCACACCTCGTCGATGAACTCGAGAACCATCTCGCACTCGGGTCGGTAGTCGTCCGACCGCGGACCGCTGTCGCCCTCCGTCAGGACGTCGGCCGGCGCCGGGTCGCACCACGAGCCGTGGTAGCCGACGAAACCCAGCCGCGCCGCCGCCTCGTCGGGATCGATGCCCTGCTGCAGGGCGCCGGCGAGGGTGTCGCGGACGACCCACTCCTCGACCATCCGGCCGCGTCGGTAGAGGCAGTTGGCGATCGTCCGGCTCCGGAAGAAGGGAAACGTCCGGCTGTTGGCCCCGGTCTGGTTGCGGTCCACGGACAGGACGAGGTGTGAGCTGAGAAAGGCGTCATCCCCTCGGGCTTCCCAGATGATGTCCTCGGCCTGCCCGATTCGCTGCGGAGTCTGGGCGATGCGCACCAGGCTGCCGTCGATGACCCCCTGGCGGCCCACCGTGGTTCCGAGGGCCCCATGCACAATCGAGTCCGGCTCATAGTTGTCGACGATGAACGCGACATCCCGCTGGACCCAGATGAGGTCGGTCACCTCCCGGATGAAGTCGTCCGGATCCGCGTACGGCTTGTAGGCCACTGGGTTGAGCGCCATCGTCCCTCTCACATCGGCTCGAGAACTCGTGCGGGTGGTCTCAGTGTATACGTATGTATTAATGAGTCCAGATGGGGTCCAGGGGCCGGACAGCCCCAGGTCAGTCCCGGCGTTCCGCGAGCGTGCGCCGACGGACCAGGGTGGTGGGCAGCACCACGTGCTGGAAGGGCCCGTCCGGCGAGCTGACGAGGTCCACGACCAGGCGACCGGCCTCACGCGACATCTCGGCGAGGTCATACGCGACGGTGGTCAGCTGCACGAGTGGCCAGCTCGAGGTCGGCAGGTCGTCGAAGCCGACGATGGAGATGAACCCTGGCACGGCAACCCCCCGTTCGGCTGCGGCGTTCATGGCCCCCAGAGCGACGACGTCGTTGGCGCAGATGAGCACCGTCGGTGGGTCGTCCAGGTCGAGAAGCTCGACGCAGGCGTGGAAGCCGGTCTCGAAGTCGAAGGGTCCGTGGCGGACGTCCTGACGTCTCAGATAGACGTCGTGTTCGTCCAGTAGGGCGCGCAGGATCGACTCGCGGGTCTCACCGGTGCTCGTCGTACGGGGACCGAAGACGGCGCCCACATGGCGATGGCCCAGACGGACGATCTCGGTCACCAGTTCGGTCATCCCGACCTCGGGATCCACGGTGACGGAGCTCGACTCGACCGACGGCGCCGTTCGGTTGAAGTAGACGAAGGGGAGACTCCGGTCCCGGAGCCTGCCCGGGAGCGTGGAGTCGACGGTGGTCGTCGTGAGGATCACCCCGGACAAACCGTTCGCGATGATCTGCTCGGCGATCGGCGCCGTCTCCGACGCCTCGGTGATCAGGACGAGCTCGTAGCCGAGCCGGCTCAGCTCTGTGTGCAGGTGCGGGATGACGTGGCCGTAGAAGTGGTTGTGGAGATCTGTGACGATCAGGCCGACCCGCGTGGAATGCCCGAGCGCCAAGGCGCGCCCGATGGCGTTCGGTGCGTAGCCCAGGGCCGCCGCCGCCTTGCGAACCTTCACCTTGGTCTCTTCGGAGACCTTGTCGCTGTCGCGTAACGCGCGAGAGACCGTTGGTTGTGACACGCCAGCCAGCCGGGCGACATCGAAACTCGTGATCACCGGGGACATCCTGTGCACTCGGGCGGGCCGGCCACATTGACGCGGCCGGCCAGGAGACACCATCATAGATGACATACGCATGTCATCCACGGTTTCCTGACCGCAGATGGCCGGACGGCCGAAGGAGTGGTCAGTGAACGGAGCCGGGTCACCCCGAGCGTCCATCAAGGGCCGACTCATGACGGGCGACCAGCTGGTGGGAGCGCTCGTGCGGATGCCGTGCGAGGACGTCGTCGAGATGCTCGCCGTCGCCGGCCTGGACTTCATCCTCGTGGACTGTGAGCACGGCCCCGCGGACGTGCTCGCCCTACGCACGCACATCGCTCTGGCGCAGGTTCACGGCGTTCCGGTGCTCGTCCGTCCGGGTGAGGGCGAGCCCGGGCTGATCCTGCGCGCGCTCGACCAAGGCGCGCAGGGAGTCGTCGCGCCACACGTCGAGACGGCCGAGGAGGCACGAGGGCTGGTGCAGACCGTGCACTATCCGCCGATCGGACGGCGGGGGTTCGCCACCTACCCTCGAGCCGGGCGGTTCGGCACGGTCGTGGCCGCGGACCATCGCGACAGAGCCGCGGAGACCCTGGTCATCGCGATGCTGGAGTCGCCCACGGCTGCGGTCAAGGCGGCGGAGATCCTGAGCGTCCCCGGGATCGACGGCTATCTGATCGGCACGGCGGACCTGGCCGCTTCGACGGGAGAGGGCGATCCATCCGTCCCCGACTCCGTAGCGACCATCCACCAGCAGGCCGCCGAGGTGGGTTCGTGGCGCGCCGAGCTGGCGGGCAGCGCCGAGGACGCCGATCGCATCCTCACGGTCGGAGGACGGCTCGTCGTCTACAACGTCGCCCAGGTGCTCATGCGCACCTTCGCGGGCCTGGCTGCCCCCACCGGCTCCCGCCGCACGGGCGGCTGAGCCGTCAGTCGTCGACCCGTCGCAGCCAGGCTGCGGTGACCTCAGCTACCCGGTGCGCGTGAGACATCGCCACCAGGTGCGGCGCCCCAGGAATGACCACGAGGTCTGACCCGCGGACCAGCCGGTGGATCTCGGTATGCCGCTCCAGTGGGCAGATGCGGTCGTCGGCCGCAGCAACGACCGTGCAGGGGACCGTTGCTTCACTGAGGGCGGGTCGTTCGTCGACGCGGGTCGACTGGAGCTCGAGCTGACTGGTCAGGATCGCTGCGCCGACCTCGTCGGCAAGCTCGAGAGCGCGCTCGCGAAGGTCCGCGGGCGCGGCCGGGCCGACCAGTAGCGGAACGAGCTCGGCCTGCAGGTCGCGGGCCGACGCCCCAGCCGCCACGTCAGCGAGCTGTCGCCCCCACGCCGCACGCTGGGCGTCGGTGGGGGGCCTCGCATTCGTCGCGATGAGAAGAAGGCCGGTGACGCGCTCGGGTGCCCGGCGGTGGACCGCCATCGCGACGATGGCGCCGAGACTCAGGCCGCCTATCGCGAATCGCTGGGGCAGGCGGCCGAGAAGCGACTCCACCTGGTCGTCGAGCGTCGGGCGGTCGAGCTCCGGGACGACCACCCGCCGCGCCCGACCGTTCGGTCGGCCGACGGGCAGCTCCCGGACCACTCCGTCCCACAGCCGCGGCGAGCAGTTCATCCCGGGCAGCAGGACCAACGGCACCGGCCTACCAGCAGGTATGGCGATGAGGTCAGCCCTTCACGGAGCCGGCGCTGAGACCGGCCACGATGTACTTCTGCGCGATGAACGCGAAGGCGATGGCCGGGATCGTGAAGAGCACCGCTGCTGCGCCCGCCTGTTGGAGCATGGGCAGCGTCTGCCCCAGCTGGGTCGCGATGAAGACGGGGACCGTACGCGCGTTGACGTCGGTGAGGATCGTCGCCGTGAGGTACTCCTGGAAGGCGAACAGGAAGACGAAGATCCCCGCGGTGAGAATGCCCGGCCCCATCAGCGGCAGCATCACGCGCCGCAGGGTCTGGAAGCGCGAACAGCCGTCCATCATTGCTGCTTCGTCGAGGGTGGTCGGGATGTCGGCGAAGAAGTTGCGCAGCAGCCAGATCGTGAACGGCTGGTTGATGGCCACGAGGGCCAGCGCGAGGGCGAACGGCGTGTCGTAGAGGCCGACCGCTCGGGCCAGGTCGTACATGGGAAGGACCACCGCGAAGCGGGGTAGCGCCCGGAAGATCAGGGCCACGATGAGCAGCACCGTCGAGATCCAGCCCGGGGCGCGCGAGAGGGCGTAGGCCGCCGGCAGTCCGAGGACGAGCGCGAACACCGTGCTGATGACGGCAACCACGAGGGTGTTGATGACGTACTGGTAGAAGTTGGTGGTCTGCCACAGGTCGACGAAGGTGTCGAGCGTCGGTTCCCAAATGAAGACCGGTGGGTTGAGGAAGGCGACGTCCGTCGGCTTGGTGACCGACGCCGCCGTCCAGACGATCGGGCTCAGCATCGCCAGACAGGTGAGGATGAGGAAGCCACCGACGAGGACCGACGTGCCGCTCAGTCGCCGCGGACCGCGCGGCTGCTCGGCTCCCATGACCTGTCGCGCTGCGACCTCCTGTGTCGTCGAGATGCTCATCATCGGCTCCCTTCTCGAGCCGTGGCTCGGATCGAGGGCACGAGCATGATCGCGATGATGATGATCAGCAGCACGTTGATCGCGCTACCCAGCCCGAGCTGCTGACCGCCGTCCTTGAAGGCGACGCTGTAGATGTAGAACATGATCGACTCGTTGCCGATCGCGGCCGCCTGCGGGGAGAGGGCGACCAGAGGGTCGAACACGCGGAGGACGTCCATCAGCGAGATGAGGATGACGAAGCCGATCACCCCGCGGACACTCGGAATGATGACGTTCCAGTGCAGCCGGAAGGGACCGGCGCCGTCGATCTTGGCCGCTTCCAGCACCTCCGGGTTCACGGACTGCAGGCCGGCCAGGATGACCAGCATGGCGAACGGAAGCAGGAACCAGACGATGTTGAGGGTCAGGACGATGCGGTTGGGCCACGTGTCGGTGAACCAGAGCAGGTCCTGACCCGTGACGTGGGCGATCAGGTAGTTGATCGGGCCGCCGAAGTTGGAGTCGAACAGCCAGGAGAACATCGTCGCCCCGACCAGGCCGGGAATGACGTACGCCAGGAGGAGCAGTCCGAGCACGATGGGGCGCATCCGGTGCAGCCGGTTGACGGCCACGGCCAGGAGGTACCCGAAGACCAGCAGGATGGCCGTCACCACAAGGGTGAGGCCCACCGTGAAGACCACGGCTCGACCGAACCTCGCGTCGGTGAGGGCGGTGGTGTAGTTGCTCAACCCGATGAAGGTCCCGGGATCCCCGTAGTTGACGTTCTGCAGGCTCCACTCGATCGTGCGGTAGAGCGGCAGAGCCAGCAGCCCGACCATCACCACCAGGCTCGGCGTGACCAGCGTCCAGTACTCGCGCTTCCTCATGCTCACCTCCGGTCAGGCGCCGGTCGCCGCGGGGCGGCGACCGGCACCGGGTGGCCAGGGCCTACTTGGCCGCTGCGATCGCGGCCGTGGCCGCCTGCTGCATCTGCACGACGGCCTCGTCGGTCGTGACCTTCCCGAGAACGGCGTTGGCGATGATCGGCGTGATCTTGTTGCTGACGTCGGCGGTCCACGGGTAGGGCTCGGCCGGCGGCGCCGACGTGATCGACACGTTGGCAGCGGCCGCGTAGGGGCTGCTGGAGTCGCTGACCATGCCCACTCGGGCCGGGTATGCGGCCGGCAGCGATGCCTTCGAGGCCTCCTCGCTGACCGAGGAGGCGATCATCTGGAAGAGCGCATCCTTGTCGACGGCCGTGTTGTTGGGGATGGACCAGCCGTCCACCGACAATGTGTCATAGAGCTTGGCACTGTCGGCCGCCACCTTCGGCGGCGCCGCGAACGCGAAGTTCTTGGCGTACTTGCTGTTCTTCTCCAGGGTGAGGTCGTTCATCCGCCCCGAGAACATGATGGCCATCGCGGCGGTGCCGTTGTACATCTGCTGCTGGACGGCCGGCTGGGCGAAGGTCGTCACCTGCGGGTCCATGAAGGGCTTCAGGGCGATCATCTCCTCGAGCGCCTGCTTCGCCTGCGGCTTGTCGAAGTTCGCCGTCTTGGTGTCGAAGTTGGTCAGGTTGGTCCCGAGGCTGCCGAGGATGCAGTCGTACGACGTGACGATGTCGCCGGTCGCCAGCCACGGCAGGGCGATCGGGTACTTGATCCCGGCCTTCTCCTGAATGGTCTTGGCCGCGGTCTTCATCTCCTCGAACGTCTTCGGCGGCTGCAGCCCGACCTGGTCGAACACGTCCTTTCGGTAGGCCATGATGTACATCTGCGCCTGCATGGGGAGGGCGTACAGCTTGCCGTCGTAGGTCATGGCGGCTCGCATCTCCTTGCTGATGTCGTTCAGCTTGTAGGTGTCGGCGTACTTCGTGAACAGGTCGTTCAGGGGAGCGAGCTTGTTCTGTGAGCCGTACTGCGGAATGACGAAGCCGTAGGTCTCGACGATGTCGTACGTGCCGCTGGCGCCGGCCAGGGTGGCCGTCGTCTTCTGCACCTGGCCCGGGAAGTCGATGGGCTCGTGCTTGAGGGTGTAGTCGTTCTTGGAGCAGCTCGAGACCATCGTGTTGGTGAACGGGTCGATCGCCGAGCTGTTGTAGGCGAGGACGTTCACGGTGGTGGGCTTGCTCGGCTTGGCGACGTCGCACGTGACCTGGGCGGCCGTGCTCGATGCCGTCTTCGAGCCGGCGCCGCAGGCGGCGAGACCCAGCGCGGCGACCGCCGTCAGGGCCAGGGCTCCGTTGGCGCGAAGGGAAGTTCTCATGAGTGCTCCAGACCTGTCGGGATGGGGATGTCGTTCGGGGGGACGAACGAGGTAGTGCATACGAATTCAGCCATGCTGGTATTCGAGTCGCAGCTGAGCGCTGTCACGGTGGGCTTGCAGCTTCTCGAAGTCGGAGATGATGACAACCGGCTGCGCCTGGGCCTGGGTGGAGCCCATGGTCGCCCGCTGGTAGGTGACGAGCTTCAGGAACCCGGCGACCGAGAGACCTCCGGTGAAGCGGGCGTTGCGGCCGGTCGGGAGGACGTGGTTGGTGCCCGACATGCCCTTGTCGGCGTAGGCGACGGTCGACCACGGTCCCAGGAAGAGGGATCCGTAGTTGGAGAGGTTGTCGAGGTACCAGGGCAGGTCGTCGGTGAGGACCTCGAGATGCTCGGGGGCCAGAGTGTCCATCACGGCGACCGCCAGCTCACGGCTCGTGACCAGGTAGATCGACCCGTAGTCCCGCCACGCTGCTCCGGCGATCTCGCGCGTCGACAGCTCAGCCAGCTGGCGGTCGATCTCGCCCGGCACCTCGCGAGCCAGCCGTTCGGAGGTCGTCACCAGGCACGCGGGCGACGTGGGTCCGTGTTCGGCCTGTCCGAGGAGGTCGGCCGCGACCATCTTGGTGGTGGCCGTGTCGTCGGCAATCACCGCGACCTCGGACGGACCAGCGAGCACGTCGATGCCGACCCGGCCGAACAGCTGACGCTTCGCCTCTGCCACATAAGCGTTTCCGGCTCCGACCAGCATGTCAGCCGCCGGTGCGTCGAGCAACCCGAAGGCCATCGCCGCGAGGGCCTGGACGCCGCCGATAGCGAAGACGCGCTCGGCCCCCGACGCGTGGGCCGCGTAGAGGACGGCCGGGTGCGGTGCACCGTCAAGGCTGGGAGGAGTGCAGCTGATGACGTTGGGCACGCCCGCCACCGACGCCACTCCGACGGTCATGAAGGCGCTGGCGAGGAGGGGGAAGCGTCCCGCCGGCAGGTAGGCGCCAACGGTCTGGACCGGCACGTAGCGTTGACCGCAGACGACCCCGGGGATGACCTCGGCCTCGAAGTCGACGAGCCGCTCCCGCTGCATACCGGCGAAGCGACGGGTGCGCTCGGCACCGGCGTCGAGCGCCTCTCGCAGCTCGCCCGGGAGGCCGTCGCCGGCGCCGCGAAGCTGGGCCGCGCTCACCTCGAACGACGCGCCCGACCAGCGGTCGAGCTGCTCGGCGTAGTGGCGCACGGCGTCCAGGCCGCGTCGCTCGATGTCCAGGAGCATCGCCGAGACCGTGGCCGACACCTCAGGGTCGCGCTGCGCGGGCCGGTCAGGCCCGGGCGGCTCCTTGACGACGGTCACTCCGTCGCCCAGCCGAGCCTTGTCCTCGGGGTTCAGATGCATACGCATACACTCCCAGTGGTCGGCCACGCCCACAAGAGCGTGGCGAAATCGTTGTGGAACCGATGGCGGGGGCTGGCGGTCATCGGGCGACCATCCCCGCCGAGAGGTCGATGTCGGCTGCGGTCAGTCCGGGCATCGCCAGCATGGCCAGAACCGCAGCGGCCACCTCGGCCTCGGTGACCATGCGCTTCAGCGCCGACCGCCCGACGAGCTCCGCCTCCGCCGCCTCGGCCGTCGTGCCCGTCCGTGCGGCCTCCTGAGCGAAGTTCCGCTCCATCCGTGGGCCGCTGACCGGGCCCGGTGAGAGCGAGTTGACGGTGATCCCGAGCGGGCCTACCTCGTGGGCGAGCGTCGTCGTCAGACCGATGACCGCCATCTTCGAAGCGGTATAGGGCGTGCGACGGGCCAGGGGCCGCTTGCCGCTCACGGAGGCGATGTTGATGACGTCGCCCGCGCCACGGGCGACCATCGGCGGCACGAACGCGCGGCACATCAGGAACACGCCGCGGACGTTGACGGCGAAGACCTCGTCCCACTCCTCGACCGAGATGTCGGTGAGCGACGCCACGGGGCCGGCGATGCCGGCGTTGTTGACGAGGACCGACACCTCCTCGCCGCCGATGGTCTCGGCCAGTGCGGCCACGGAGCCCTCGTCGGACGTGTCGACAGGGGCGACGCGGACATTGCCGCCGATCTCCCCGGCGACGACGTCCAGCTTGGCGCGTTGCCGGCCCGTCAGCACAACGCGAGCTCCGGCGCCGGCGAGGGCCATCGCGATGGCTCGGCCGAGACCGTTGCCGGCACCGGTCACGAGGGCCGTTCGTCCGGAGATGCGGTCGCCTCTGTCGGAGGCCAGGGTCACAGGCTGGCCGGTTTCCACGGAAGGTCGGCACCGGCGTACTTCCAGGCCCGGACGTCGCCCGAGCGCGCATGTCCCTCGAAGAGCTCAACTCGAGCCGCCCGACCGCACAGCTCTCCCAGCGCGGCGCTCGCCTCGCGGGAGGTGACCTCTTGATAGGTGACGGTCTTCAGGTACTTACCGACCCAGAGACCACCGGTGTACCGCGCGGCTCCCCGAGTGGGCAGCGTGTGATTGGTCCCGATCACCTTGTCTCCATAAGACACGCACGTTCCCTCGCCCAGGAAGATGGCCCCGAAGTTGCTCATCTTGTCGAGTGCCTCGCGCGGGTTTGCGGTAAGGATCTGCACGTGTTCCGAGGCGTACTCGTCGGCCAACGCATAGGCCGCGTCGAGGTCCTCGACGACGGCCACCTGGCCGTGGTCACGCCAGGCCGGCAGCGCGTAGTCGGCGGTCGGCATGTCGACGAGGATCTCGTCCACGAGCTCGATGACCCGGCGGGCCAGGCTCTCCGACGTGGTGATGAGCACTGCAGGCGACTCGGGCCCGTGTTCCGCCTGGCTGAGCAGGTCGACGGCCACGACGAAGGGATCCGCGTTGTCGTCGGCCACGATCAGGGTCTCCGTCGGCCCGGCGAACAGGTCGATTCCCACCTCGCCGTAGAGCTGTCGCTTGGCCTCGGCGACGAAGGCGTTGCCGGGACCCGCGAGGAGATCGACCTTGCCGATCGTCTCGGTGCCGATGGCCATCGCGGCGACCGCCTGCGTGCCGCCGAGCAGGAAGATCTCGTCGGCGCCGGCCAGGTGCATCGCCGTGACGGTCGCCGCGGGGATCTCTCCCCGGATCGGCGGTGTGCAGGTGGTCACGCGACCGACACCGGCCACCTTGGCCGTCACCACGGTCATGTGCGCGGAGGCGACGAGCGGGTACTTCCCCCCGGGAACGTATGCCCCCGCCGCGGCGACGGGGATGTTCCGCTGGCCGAGGAAGACTCCCGGTTCGGTCTCCACCTCGAAGTCCTTCAGGGAGTCCTTCTGGTGCTGAGCGAAGCGGCGGACGCGCTCCTGGACCGCGGTGATGTCCTCGATGACCTGGGACGGCACTCCCGCGATGATCTTCTGGATCTCCTCGGCGTCGAGCCGGAAGCTGTCGGGTGACCACCCGTCGAAGCGCTCTGAGTACTCGCGAACGGCGACATCGCCGCGGGTGCGTACGTCCGCGATGACCGTGGAGACGGTCTCACGGACGGCCTCGAGACGGGCTCGGTCCTCGTCGCTGCCGGCAGCGGTTTTCAGGTAGACGGTCACCGATGGCTCCTTCGCGTCGCTGGTGTAGGAGCAATCTGGGTTGTATACGTATACATGTCAACCGCCAGCGCGAGGAGTGCACGTGGTGAAGGCGATCACCTCCCATGACGTGGCCCGAGCCGCCGGCGTCTCACAGGCCACCGTGTCTCGCGCGCTGCGCAACCTGCCCGGGACGGCTCCACGGACGAGAGCCGTGGTCCTCGAGGCCGCCGCCAAGCTCTCGTACCTGCCCAGCGACTCGGCCCGGAGCCTGGCGACCCGGAGTACGCGCCGAGTCGCCGTGGTCGCCGAGGAGCTGACCAACCCGTACTACCCCCAGCTCGTCGCGCCCATCCAGCGTCACCTCTTCCAGGTCGGACTGCGGACGGTGTTGGTGACGGACAGCCGCACGGCGAACCCTGCGCGACCCGGTGTGACCGTGGACGACCTCGGCGACGGCAGCTACGACGGCGTCGTTCTCATGACGACGCTCCGCACCTCGAGACTGCCTCGCGACCTGACCGAGCGGGCGGTTCCGCACGTCTTGGTGAACCGCGTCCTCGATCACCCGGAGTCGCCGAGCTGCACCGTGGACAACGCGGCGGGAGCACTGGCGGTCAGCTCGCTGGTTGCCGACCTCGGGCATCGCCGCGTGGCCGCGATCCACGGCCCGGTCGCCACGTCGACCGGCCGCGAACGGGCTCTGTGGCTGCGTCGCGGCCTGCGAGAACGGGGGATCGCCCTGCCCCGAAAGCTAGTGATACGAGCCAGTTTCGGCCACGACGCGGGCATGGCGGCGGCTCTCAGACTTCTCGACGAGTCGCCGCGCCCGACCGCCATCGTCTGCGCCAACGATGTCCTCGCGCTCGGCGCTCTGTCGGCGGCACGCCAGCGGGGACTCAAGGTTCCCGAAGAGCTCACCGTCGTCGGCTTCGACGACATCGCCGCGGCCGGCTGGCCGATCGTCGACCTGACGACGGTCATGGTCGACCTCGACCTCCTGGCGGCCACGGCGGTCGAGATGTTGCTGCAGGAGATCAGCGCGGCCGGGCATACCTCCCCTCGTGGGCCTATGGAACGTCGAATACCGGTGGCGTTGCGCCTGCGCGGGACCCACGGCCCGGCGCCATTGGCGTGAGGGTGTCCCGCCCGCCGTTTCGACGGGACGACGCGTGACTCTGACTCTTGATGGTCGTCGCGGACACTGCCGTCACCCCAGGCCCAGCTTCGCTGGTGGAGCTGGGCCCCCCGGGCCCCGACGGCGACCGCGGCACCGCCGACGTGGGCCAATCCGAAGTTCGCGGTGTCCGGCGATCTTTGCCAGGCTGTCGGATCATGGGGAGACCGACGATCGCCATCATCGGCGCTGGCTTCGCCGGGTACCAGGCCGCTCGCGCGCTCTCCCGCCGGATGCCGGACAGCGACGTCGTCCTGGTCAACCCCACCGACTACTTCCTCTACCTTCCCCTGCTGCCCGAGGTAGCCGCCGGCATCCTCGACCCGCGCCGGGTCACGGTCTCCATCCCCGGGACGCTGCGGAAGGTACGCCTGCTGCTCGGGTCGGTGGAGTCGGTCGACCTCGAGGAGAACCGGCTCACGTACGTCGACCCGGAGGGCGATCGCGGCGAGCTCGCGTTCGACCGCGTCCTGCTGACCACCGGAAGTGTCAACAAGCTGCTGCCCATCCCGGGTGTCGCGAAGTACGCCCACGGCTTCCGCAACATCGCCGAGGCGCTCTACCTGCGTGACCACATCACCCGCCAGATCGAGCTGGCCGACAACACCGACGACCTCGACGAGCGCGCCGCACGGCTGACCTTCGTCGTCGTCGGGGCGGGGTACACCGGCACCGAGGTCACCGCCCAGGGCGCGCTGATGACCCGGGCGCTGTGCAAGCAGCATCCACGGCTCGCCGGACAACGGGTCCGCTGGGTGCTGGTCGACACCGCGCCCCGAGTGCTCCCGGGGCTCGGCGAGAACCTCGGCAGGACCGCCGACCGCGTCCTCCGCCAGCGGGGGGTGGAGATCCGGACGGCAACGTCGGTCGCCGAGGCCATGGACGACCGGGTCCGGTTCAGCGACGGCACCGTCCTGCCGACTCGCTCGCTCATCTGGTGCGTGGGGGTCAGGCCCGAGCCGCTCATCGCCGGCATGGGGTATGCCACCACCAAAGGCCGGGTCGACGTCGACGAGTACCTCCAGGTGCCCGGTCACGACCACGTGTTCGCCTGTGGTGACGTCGCCGCGACCCCGGACCTCACCCGACCCGGTGAGATCACGCCGATGACGGCCCAGCACGCGCAGCGGCAGGGGGTCCGCGCGGCCGGCAACATCGCCGCGTCGTTCGGGATCGGGGAGCGGCGTCCCTACGAGCACCACGATCTCGGCTTCGTCGTCGACCTCGGCGGCTGGACCGGAGCGGCTGACCCGCTGCACGTGCCGCTGTCCGGCCTGCCGGCCAAGGTCGTCGCCCGGGGCTACCACCTGTACTCGCTGCCGGGGAACCGCGGTCGGACGGCGGCCAGCTGGCTCACCGAGGCGGCCTTCGGGCATGAGGGCGTCCAGCTCGGACTGGTGCGCGGAGACGACGTGCCCCTCGACACCGACACGCCGATGGGGGCCGTGCGCCCGAAGGCCTGACGGAGGAGCCGGCGGGGCGGTCAGGGCCGAGGGCGGCCGGCGGCGTCGCAGGGGAGGTTCTCCGGCGAGCCCTGGTACTGGCTCTCCAGCACGCTGACGGTGGCCTGCATGCGGGTCGGCGGGATGGCGGCGCCGCGGTCGGCGAATGGCATGTCGAGCACATAGACGATGGCCATGCCGGCGATCAGCGTCGCGGCGGTCGCGGCGACGCCCAGAACCTGGGGCAGCAGCGGCTGGCTGGCCCGCGCGAAGATGACCTGGTAGCTGAGGACGAGGACCAGGAGCATGACGAGCATCCCCCAGACGAAGGGCGGGATCTTGGGCGCGGCCTCCGTCAGTCGTCCACGGCGCCCTTCCTGTCGCTGGTCGGACCGCTCCAGCCACATGTTGAAGACCTCGACCTCCTTCGCGGTCTGGATCGGGACATCGACCATGGCCGTGTCGATCCGGACGACCCAGTCGTCGACCACCGCGCTCGACCGGCCCGTGGCCATGAGCGGCCATTCGTCGTACACGACGGCGCGGCCGTAGCACACGAGGTCGCCCTGCAGCACGATCCGGCTCTGTTGGGGGAAGTAGGTCGTCAAGGACTCCATCTGGCGCGTTGCCACGGACTCCACCCCCGCCTCGTCGCGGGCCCGCTGGTAGCTCTCGAACGCGATGAAGATCACGAAGGCCAGGATCACCGTGAAGCCGGTCCCGATGACGCCGAAGACGTCACCCGCCATGGGCGCCTTGTGGTAGCTGCTCCGGCGGTTGGCCCGGGCCCGACGAGTCAGCACGACGGCGGCAACGCTCAGCGCGGTCCCCACGACGATCAGCCCGACGGCAACCAGCACCTTGACTCCCTCGCATTCGACGACCAACCAGGGTCATCAAACCAAGAGTCGCGGCGTCGACCGCTCGTCGGGGCTCGACGGCCGACCCGGAAAGCACGCCCGAACGGCTCGTCGCCGTCGGTCGACCCGTCAACGGCGGATCGGCGGCTGCCAGGAGTCGGCCAGGGAGGTGACCCAGTCGGCGACGTGCCCAGGGTCGGGCGGGGGCGACTCGACGATGACCATCTCGTCGATCCCGAGGTCGACGAGGGCCTGCACGTCGTCGGGTCGAGGACTCTGCATCGCCACCGCCAGGGACAGCTCGGCCGGGTCGCGACCGATCTGTCGGCACCGGTCGCGCAGGAACGCGACCCGCTCGGCGACCGTCTCGGTGTCGGGCAGGTAGAACCCGTACCAGCCGTCACCCCAGGCGGCAACGCGGCGCAGCGCCGCGTCGCTGTTGCCGCCGAGGACGACGGGTATGCCCGTGTCGCGGACCGGCTTCGGGTTGACCCGGATGCGGTCGAACCGCGCGAACTCCCCGTCGAAGGAGGCGACATCGTCGCGCCAGATCGCGCGCATGGCGGCGACGTACTCCTTGGTCCGCGCTCCGCGTCGCGCGAACGGAACCCCCAGCGCGTCGAACTCCTCGCGCGACCATCCGACGCCGACGCCCAGCGTCAGCCGGCCGTCGGACAGCCGGTCAAGGCTGGCGGCCTGCTTCGCGACCATCACCGGGTTGTGCTCCGGGAGCAGCAGGACACCGGTCGCGACGCCGATGGTCGTGGTGGCGGCCGCGGCGAAGCTGAGGCACACCATCGGGTCGAGCCAGTCGGCGGTCGCCGGCACGGCAAGCTGCCCGTCCGCGGCGTAGGGATACCGCGAATCCGAGTGGTCGACCATCACCACGTGCTCGCCGGCCCACAGGGTCGCGAAGCCGGCGGCCTCGGCGGCGGTGGCGACGCCGTCGATGACCGGGCGTTGCGCCCCGGCGCCGATACCCAGAGCGTGCAGTCCGAGCCGCATCCGACGATCGTGCCACCACCGCGAGCGGATCAGGCGATGACGCCGAACCCGCCGGTCCAGGAGACCTTCTCGTTGGCGGCCAGCGTCAGCTGCAGGAAGCCGAGGGCCTCGAGCTCGCGGGCGCGGTTGAGCGACCCGGCGTCGACGGCCTTCAGGCCACCGGAGGTGATGATGCCGGCCAGGGTGGACTTGGCCTCGGCGTCGTCGCCGGCGATGAGCACGGTGGTGGTCAACGGTCCGACGGTTCCGGCTGCGAGGGTGCCGGCGAAGGTGGTGTTGAAGGCCTTGAGCACCCGCGACTGGGGGAGAGCGGCGGCGAGCTCGGCGGCCGCGGAACCGTCCGCGGCGACCACCAGCGAGTCGAAGGTCTCGAAGTTCAGCGGGTTGGTGATGTCCACGACGACCTTGCCGGCCAGCTGGTCCGCGCGCTGGGCGATGACCTCACGCAGTGCCGGGTAGGGCACCGCGAGCACGACGACGTCGCCGGTCACCGGCGTGTCCTTCTCGCTGGAGCCGAGCAGCTGGACGGTGTTGCCGCCCTTGCCGGCCACGGAGGCGATGGCCTGGCCCATGTTGCCGGTGCCGAGGATGGATACGTGTGCCATGAGGTGGCTCCTGTCGATGGTGGCTCTGTTGGTTGATGCTTCAATCAACCTAGCGCAAGTTAGTTGTTGCGTCAACTAACGGGTACTCTGACGGGATGGAGACGCACTGGCTGAGCGAGGACGAACGCGTCATGTGGCTGAGGTTCATGGCGGTCGTGGAGCTGCTGCCGGGGGTCCTGGACTCGCAGCTGCGGGCCGACTCGGGGCTCACGCACTTCGAGTACTTCGTCGTGGCGATGCTCTCGGAGGCCCCCGAGCGCACCCTGCGGATGACCTCGCTCGCCCAGCTGACCAACGCCACCCTGCCGCGGCTCTCACACGTGGTCCGGCGGTTGGAGGAGCGCGGACTCATCGAGCGGTTCCCCTGCCCCGACGACGGCCGCGCCACCAATGCCCGGCTCACGGACCAGGGTTGGGAGGTCGTGGTGGCCGCCGCCCCAGGGCACGTCGACACCGTGCGTCGACACGTCCTCGACCCCCTCACACCGCAGCAGGTCGACCACCTGCGTGACATCGCTGCCGCGCTGCTCACCCGGCTCGACCCCGACCGGCAGCTGACGGCGCTCTACGAGCCAGCTCCGTCGAGTGCGGTTTAGGCGCCTCGGCGGGGTGACTTCGGTCGTGCCGTATGCCCCCCGACGAGCCGGCATGACCAAGGCCACCCGCAGGCGGTAGGGGAGGACGACGTCCTTCTTCGCGCCGGCCTGGTCGACGCCGCGGCGGCCACCCGCTGACTGCGGCTCGCGTCGCGCGGGGTCCTCACCTAGCGCGACGCGGTCGCGGCCGGTCCACTGGGATGCGCTGAGCGGGAGGGGGACTCAGCAGTCCGAGGCTCCGGCCGGGCCGGGGACCGACGGGTCGACCTGTGACCAGTCGAGCCCCTCGAGGTTCACGACGATGGCTTCCTGGGTCGTCCGGGCGATGACGACGACCGCCTCTGACTCCGGTGCCGGGTTCTCCTCGCGGTGAGGGACGAACGGCGGGACGAACACGTAGTCGCCCGGCCCGGTCTCGATCCGAGTCTCCACCGGCGCGTCCCCGTCCACGTCGAGGAAGACGAACACCGGATGTCCCGCCACGACGTAGATGGCCGTCTCCGAGACCCCGTGGTGATGGTTGGCCGACGCAGTGGATGCCGGGACGTGGGTCTCACCCATCCAGAGACTGCGGGCGCCGACGGTCTTCCCGCTGATCGCCTCCAGCCGCCGCATCCCGGCGGTCTGGGTGGTCTGCGCCACCAGCCCGGCGGGCGCGACGTGGTGCAGCGCGCGGTGGAACGCGTCGATGACGGCGGGGACGAGCACCCCGCTCGGCGTACGGATCAGCTCGCCCTCGGCGGATCCCGCAGGGACGTGTTCAGCGGGCATCGGGCTCCTTCGGTCAGGGACGGGACGGTCAGGTCTCCCTAGCCAGCCTGCCAGCCCCGAGGGCCCCGGTCGTCGTAGCGCCTGCTCGTAGCTCGGGCCTCGTCGTCCGCGTAGGGGTCGGTGACCGCGCGCAGCAGCTCCAGGGCCTCGCGCAGCTGGCGCATCCGGCGCGGCCCGAGGTATGCCGTCCACTCCTGTTCGATGGCCTGCTCGTTGGCGCGGGCCACCGGGATGACCTCCCGCCCTCGAGCGGTGATCCGGACCAGACGAGCCCGCCCGTCCAACGGGTCCGGGACGCGCTCGACGTAGCCCGAGCGCTCGAGGCTGTCGACGAGCGCGGTCGCGGTCTGCTTCGCCACGTGCGCCCGGTCGGCCAGCACGGTCAGCCGCGTGCCCTCCGGGTCGATCCCCATCGCCAACCGACCCTGGGCGATGGTGAAGTCGTCGTACCCCGCCGCGCGGATGGCGTCGTAGATGCGTCCCTCCGCATACCGCTGGGCGATGAACATCAGCAGGCTGGTCGGCAGCTCGTCGGACATACAACCCCTTGAAATCGTCCTATACTCGAACTATATTAGTCAGTCTATAGTACTAGTTGAGCGTACCAGGAGGTGTCCTAAATGGCCGACCCCACCGTCGTGGACTTCTGGTTCGACCCGATCTGCCCGTACTCGTGGATCGGCTCCCGGTGGTTGCTCGAGGTGGAGCAGCGTCGTCCGCTCGACATCCGCTGGCACACGATGAGCCTCTACCTGCTCAACGAACGCCGGACCGATGACCCGTCCTACCTTGAGTACCTGGCACACGTCACCGGGGTCACCCGGGTCGCGACGGCCGCGATGCGGCTCGGCGGTAACGCGCTGCGAGACCTCTACACCGCCTTCGGGACGCAGATCTTCGACCGGTGGCGTTATCCCGGACCGACGGAGTGCCGCGAGGCGATGGAGACCGCGCTCGCGCGGGCCGGGCTGCCCGGTGAGCTGATCCTGGCCTTCGACCTCCCCGACCACGACGCCGAGCTCCGGCGGAGCCACGCCGAGGGGATCGCCCTCGTGGGCGACGAGGCCGGTACCCCGGTGACGCGCGTCGACGGCGCGGCGTTCTTCGGACCCATCCTCAACTCGATCCCGCGAGGAGAGGCCGCCGTTGGGGTGTTCGACGGTGCGGTCCTCCTCGCGAGCTTCCGCGACTTCTTCGAGATCAAGCGCACCCGCACCGCGGAGCCGGTCTACACGTGACCGGTGAAGGGACAATGACGAACATGGACGACGACGCGCTGTGGGGCGCGATCGACCACCAGCGGGTACGGGTGGCGGACCTGCTCGACGGCCTCACCGACGACCAGTGGTCGCAGCCGTCCCTCTGTGAGGGCTGGGCCGTCCGCGACGTCGGTGCGCACCTGACCCTCCAGCAGCTGACCATAGGGGACGCGCTGCGGTTCGCGGTCCGGCACCCGACCCTGGTCAGGGACGTCAACAAGGTCATCCACGAGTCCGCGCGGCTCCAGGCCGCGGCCCTGACGAGCGAGGCGATCGTCGCGAGGATTCGCGGCATGGTGGGGCAGCGCCGGCACAACGTCGGGGTCACGCCCTACGAGACCCTGGTCGACATCCTGGTCCACGGCCTCGACATCGCGATCCCGCTGCACCTGGAGCTCGAGATCCCGCCGGAAGCCGCTGCCGTGGCCGCCGCTCGGGTCCGAGCGTTCGACGGGCGGGGCCGGAACCGGGTCTTCAGGGACATCCCGCTGCGGGCGTACCGGTTGGTGGCGACCGACACTGCCTGGGCGACCGGCGACGGCCCGGAGGTCCGCGGTCCGGTCGCCGCGCTGCTGCTGCTGGTGACCGGTCGTCCTGCTCGGCTGGCCGAGCTCACCGGGCCTGGCGCCGACCTCCTGCGTCGTCAGGTCGTGCCGGCCTGACGCCCGCCGCGGGACCAGCGGCGTACCTCGATGCGGACCGCTCCCACCGCTATGTGTCCGAGGACGGCATCGAGGCGCCGGGCGGCGTCGGCCGGCGCGAGGTCGACCGCGCCGACCAGGCCGACGCCGGCGTGGCCGTCGTCCGTGGTGAGCAGTCCACCGAGGAGCCAGGGTGGGTCATCGGCGTCGACGAACGCGTGCCGAGCTCGCGTAACCCATTGCTGGTCAACGGGTCTCGGCAGGCACGCGACGGAGACGTACGACGCGGGCGGTTCTGGGTCAGGTCGCGGCCGGTCCCACATCGTGCCGCTCACCAGAGGCACCATCGACGCGACCGACACCGACGCGTACCAGCCGGCGTGAGCGTACGGCTCGGCGAAGGCGAACCGCTCCGCTGTCGCGCGGTCGTCGGCTCGCAGGACGTGGATGCTCCCGGTGTGGTGCTCACCGTCGTCGGACAAGGTGGGGCCACGGGCGACCAGCCGGTCCGCCCACTGGTCCATGTACGCCTGGTGCGCCTCGTGGAGCTCGTTGGCGCCGTACTCGAAGCGGTCGCCGTCGACCCCGCGGACCAGGAACACGGTCGGCCACGCTAGCCGGGGACCGGGCTGGCGTCGAGAAGCCGCCGGCCGAGGGCGGCCACCGTGTGCTGGAGCTCCACGCCCCCGACGACGCGGAACGGGGCCGGGATGACCGCCAGCTGCTCGGCGTACCAGTACGGGTTCCCGGTCGAGCCGGTCAGCCTCGTGTGGTCGGGGTCGATCGCCTCGAGCCGGCCGAGAGCGGGGGAGAGGTAGCGCCGGACCTTCTCGAGGGGTGAGTCGACGACGACCTCGACCGCGAACTCCCACCCCACCGCCAGGTGGTGCTCGAGCATCGCCACGGGGTCCAGATCGGTGGGCCGCTCGAACGGCTCGTCCAGCGGTTCGACGTCACGCATGCGGTCGAGCCGGTATGCGCGGACCGCCCGCTCGGACCCGGCCCGGCACAGCAGGTACCACCGCCCGTGCCGCACGACCACCGCCCACGGGTCCGCCTCCGTCACCCACTCCTTGCCCGACTCCGACCGATAGCGCAGCCGGATCCGCCGGTCCTGCGAGCTGGCCTGGACCAGGGCGATCGTCGTCGCGGGGTCGGGGCGGGCTGCGCCGCGGTCGGGGGCCGGGGCCGTCGTGCGGCGGATGGCCTGGACCTGCTCGGCCACCGAGGCGGGCAGGGCGCGGACCACCTTGCCGAGGGCGGCGCCGACCGGTTCGGTCTCGTCGCCGGCGTCATGGTGGCCGTCGAGGACCGCCATGACCAGCCCCAGCGCCTCGGTCGCGCTGAACATCACCGGCGGCGGCCGAACTCCGCTGCCCAACCGGTACCCGCCGTACGGACCGCGGACCGAGTGGACCGGCACCCCCGCCTCCCGCAGGATCGCGACGTACCGACGGGCGGCGCGCGACGAGCACCCGAGTCCGCGAGCCAGGCGGTCGGCGGTGATCCCGGGCTGGTCCTGGAGCAGCTGGAGGCACAGCAGGGCGCGGGCCGTGGGGTTGGACTCGTCCACAGCGCAAGGGTCCCACGCAATGCGGCAATGATCCGTCCGGAACCCGCTCTACGGTGAGCGTCATGACCCAGACCACCACCATCGAACCGCTCGTCGACCCACCCTGGCAGCCTCCGCTCGCGGGCACCGAGCTCGACCACCTCGCCGGCTCGCTCGACCGCTTGCGCACGATCTTCCGCTGGAAGGCCGGCGGCCTGGACGCCAGTGGTGGTCTCCACGTCCACGTCGGGGCCTCCGAGCTGACCATCGGCGCGCTGCTGAAGCACCTGGCGTTCGTGGAGGACTACTACTTCAGCACCACGCTGCGCGGCGAGTCGCCCGGGCCGCCCTGGGAGACGGTCGACTGGGAGGCGCACCCGGACTGGCCGTTCGCCAGCGCGGCGGACGACTCCCCGGAGGAGCTGTATGCCTTGTGGGACGGCGCCGTCGAGCGCTCCCGCACTCGACTCGCCGCCGCCCTCGAGGACGGCGGTCTCGACCAGCCGGTCGGCCAGACGTGGCCCGACGGGTCGCGGACCAGCCTGCGCCGGATGCTCTTCGACCTGGTCGAGGAGTACGGCCGGCACACCGGCCACGCCGACCTCATCCGCGAGTCGATCGACGGGCTCGTCGGCGAGGACCCACCGCGGGACTGGCGCCCGTAAGGCCGTCCCGACCTCATACCGTCTACCCGAGCCCGAACCCACCGAGGAGTCCCCTGATGGCCACCGTCCTGCTCTTCCACCACATCCAGGGCCTGACGCCCGGAGTCGTCGCCTTCGCCGATGCGCTCCGCAAGGCCGGGCACACGGTGCACTCACCCGACCTCTTCGACGGGCGGACGTTCGCCGGCATCGAGGAGGGCGCGGCGTTCACCCAGTCGGGGGACGCTCCTGACTTCGACGCGCTGGCGGACGCGGCGGCGGCCGCGCTGCCCGCGGAGCTCGTCTACCTCGGCTTCTCCTTCGGGGTCATGCAGGCCCAGCGCCTCGCCCAGACGCGTCCCGGCGCGGCCGGCGCGGTGCTCTGCGACTCATGCGTCCCCGTCACGGGGGACTGGGCGTTCGGGCCGTGGCCGGAGGGGGTGCCAGCTCAGATCCACGGCATGGACGCCGACCCGTTCTTCGCCGGCGAGGGCGACATCGACGCCGCCCGCGAGCTGGTCACGCTCGTGCCGGACGCCGAGCTGTTCGTCTACCCGGGCGACGTGCACCTCTTCGCGGACTCGTCGCTGCCGCAGTACGACCAGGAGGCGGCGACCCTGCTGACCGCGCGCGTGCTGGAGTTCCTCGGGCGCGTCTGAGGCCGGCCGGTCAGACGAAGGACCGCCCCTCGCCGCGGTAGGTCGGGACCACGTCGACGACCACGTCGCCCCGGACGAGGTGCAGTCGGTCGACCCGCTCGCACAGCTCACCGGCCTTGGCGTGCCGGAACCACACTCGGTCGCCGATCCCCAGGTGGGCGGCGGCCGGCCCCGACAGCGGGGTCTGCACCTCCCCGGCCCCCTCGGTGGAGGTGAGGTGCAGGCCGCCGGGCCACGCCGGTGTCGGCAGCCGGTCCTTCCCGCTCGCGGGCCGGCGAGGCGGAAAGCACCGCCGCCGGCCTGGTGTGGTTGTCGGACAACCTCGGCGGCCTGGTGGTGGCCCTCGTCGTCGGACTCCTGGTCGGTAGCCCGGCGCTCGCCTTCCTCACCTGCGGCGTACTCTGCCTCGCCTCGGTACCTGGGGTCTGGTTGTTGCGACCCCACCTCCGACGGCCGGTCGTCGACGCGCCGGCCCTCCCGCACGTCGGTTAGCGTGGCGACGAGATGACCAGAGTCGGACTCGTCGGTGCCGGGCCGTGGGCCACGATGTTCCACGCGCCGATGCTGGCCGGTGCCACCGACCTCGAGCTGACCGCCGTGTGGGCCCGCCGGCCGGAGGCGGCGGCGGACCTCGCCACCCGCTTCGGGGCCGAGCCGGTCGGCTCGCTCGACGACCTGTTCGCGCGGTGCGACGTCGTGGCCTTCGCGGTGCCCCCTGACGTGCAGGCGGCCCTGGCGGCCCGGGCGGCGCAGGCGGGCCGGCACCTGCTCCTCGAGAAGCCGGTGGCGACGACCCTCGCCGACGCGGAGCGGCTGGCGGCGGCGGTGAACCGGACGGGCGTGCGGTCGCAGCTGGTGCTGACGATCCGCTACCGGCCGGAGGTCCGGGCGTTCCTCGAGGGCCTGCGGTCCGCCGAGGTCCAGTACGTCCGCGGCTCTTACCTGGGCACCGGCGGGCTCGCCGGGTCGCCGTTCGCGACACCCTGGCGGCAGCAGTCGTCCTCGGCGGCGCTGCTCGACGTCGGACCGCACACCGTCGACCTGGTCGAGGCGGTGGCCGGTCCGGTGACCGAGGTGCGGGCGGCCGTCCGCGGCGGCGTCACGACCGCCTCGACGGTGCACGCCGGCGGCGCCGTGGGCCAGCTGGCGCTGTCCATCACGACCGCGGACGGTCCGGGTGGCGTCGACCTCGACGTCGTGACCGACTCGGGCTTCACGTCCATGCCCACGTCGCCGGCCGACGAGGCCACGGTGTGGCGCATGATCACCGACGAGCTCGCCGCGACCGTCAGCGGTGGCCCGCCGCACCCGCTCGACGTTCACCACGGCGTCCGGCTCCAGCGGGTCCTGGACGCCGTCGCCCGCTCTGCGACGGCGGGTCACCCCGTCCTCCTCCCGACGTGAAAGGCCGCCCGTGGCCGTGAACCGCAGCCCGATCCGCGTCACCGTGTGGGGGGAGAACCGCCACGAGCAGGTCGACGAGACCGTCGCCCGGATCTACCCCGACGGGATGCACACGACCATCGGCCGGGGCGTCACCGAGCACCTCGGGGACCGCTGCGTCGTCCGGACCGCGACCCTCGACGAGCCCGACCACGGGCTCACCGACGCGGCGCTGGAGCAGACCGACGTGCTCGTCTGGTGGGGACACGCCGCCCACGACGACGTCCGCGACGATGTGGTCGAGCGGGTCCACCGTCACGTGCTCTCGGGCCTCGGCCTGGTGGTGCTCCACTCCGGGCACTGGTCGAAGATCTTCCAGCGGCTGATGGGCACGACGTGCACCTTGCGGTGGCGGGCCGCCGACGACCGCGAGCTGCTCTGGACCGTCGACCCGACCCATCCGATCGCCCGCGGCGTCCCGCACCCGCTGGTCATCGACCGGGAGGAGATGTACGGCGAGTTCTTCGACATCCCGGCGCCGGACGAGCTGGTGTTCCTCAGCACCTTCAGCGGCGGTGAGGTGTTCCGCTCCGGCTGCACCTTCCGGCGCGGTCACGGCAAGGTCTTCTACTTCCGACCGGGCGACCAGGAGTATCCGACGTACCACCAGCCGGACGTCCGCCGGGTCATTGCGAACGCGGTCGAGTGGGCGGTCAGCGAGCGGTCCGAGCGGAGCCTGCCGGCACTGCGGCGCCACGCGACCGGCGAGCTGTTCGCTGGCCGGACGGGGCCCGAGGGATGAGGCCCGGGTTCCGGACGGTCGGCGCTGATGGACCGCTGCGCCTGGTCGTGGTCGGAGCCGGGGGCATGGGCCGTGCCTGGCTGGAGACCGTCTCGCGGTCGAGCGACGTGGTTCTCGCCGGCGTGGTCGACCTGGACCTGACGGCCGCGGAGGCGGCGGCCGACGCATACGGGCCGGCGGTCCTGGTCGGGACCGACGCCGTGGAGGTCGCCGGACGCGCCGCCGCGCACGCCGTCGTCGACGTCACCGTTCCCGAGGCGCATCACGCCGTCACCACGGCGGCCCTCTTCGCCGGACTTCCGGTGCTCGGCGAGAAGCCGGTCACGCCGACGGTCGCCCAAGCCCTCTCGCTGGCCGCCGCGTCCGAGGTCACCGGCGAGCTGTTCATGGTCAGCCAGTCCCGGCGCTGGAACCCTCAGGTCGCCGCGCTCAAGGCCATGGTCGGCCGGCTCGGCCCGGTCGGGTCGGTGGGTGCGGTCTTCGCCAAGGCGGCGCACTTCCCGGGCTTCCGGGAGGAGATGGCCGACCCGCTGCTCGTCGACATGGCCATCCACCATTTCGACGCGGTGCGCTACCTCCTCGACCGCGATCCCGTGGCCGTCTACTGCGAAGGGTCCAACCCCGCGTGGAGCTGGTACGCGGGCAACGCCAACGCCGCGGCGGTCTTCGAGCTGGACGGTGGTGTGCGGTTCGTCTACGACGGCACCTGGTGCAGTCCGGGCGCTGAGACCTCGTGGAACGCCGCGTGGCGGGTCAACGGCGAGCACGGGACCGCCCTGTGGAACGGCGACGACGACCCGACCCTGGTCGGCGTGGCCGCCGAGGACCTCGACGTCCCCGATGTCGGGCTGGAGATCGACGGAGCGCTCCGCGAGTTCGTCTCGGCGCTACAAACCGGACGGCGTCCCTCGGGAGAGGTGCACGAGAACGTCATGAGCCTGGCCATGGTCGAGGCTGCCGTCCAGTCCTCCCGCACCGGCCGACGCACCCTTCTCGACGACGTCCTCGGCGCCGCATACGGGACCGCTCTGCGCGACGAGCGCCGGTCCGACGTCCGCGACCGGCTCGCGGCCTGGCCCTCCGTTCGGGCCGCACTCCGTCCGTCGTGACCGCGCGATCGCTACGGTGAGCGCATGCGGCTCGGCGTCATCGACATCGGGTCGAACACGGTGCACCTGCTCGTCGTGGACGCCTACCCGGGGGCGCACCCGCTGCCGTCGTCGTCGCACAAGATCGCGCTCCGCCTGTCCGAGGGGATGACGGCGGACGGATCGGTCAGTGGCGAACAGGCCGACCGGCTGGTCGACTTCGTGCGCGAGTGCGTGAAGCTCTCCGACGACCAGGGCGTCGAGGACCTCGTGCCCTTCGCGACGTCGGCCGTCCGCGAGGCACCCAACGGGCAGTCGGTCCTCGACCGGGTCGCGGAGGAGACCGGCGTAGAGCTCGAGGTGCTCTCCGGCCGCGACGAGGCCCGGCTGACGTTTCTCGCGGTACGCCGGTGGTTCGGCTGGTCGAGCGGCCGGCTGCTGGTGCTCGACATCGGCGGCGGCTCCCTGGAGATGGCCTCCGGCCTCGACGAGGAGCCCGACGTGGCGATCAGCCTGCCGCTCGGCGCCGGCCGGGTGACCCGCGACCATCTCGACGGCGACCCTCCCTCGGCCCGGTCGGTGGCCGGCGCGCGGCGCTCCGTGCGGACCGTGCTCGCCCGCGAGCTGCGGCCGCTGCTCGTCACCGCCGCGCCGGACCGTGTCGTCGGCACGTCGAAGACCTTCCGCTCGCTGGCCCGCGTCGCCGGCGCGGCTCCGCGCGACGACGGTCCGTACGTGGCGCGCTCGCTGTCCCACGCGGACGTCACCACCTGGGTGCCGCGGCTCGCCGCGATAGACCGCGCCGCCCGCGCCGACCTGCCGGGGGTGTCGCCCGACCGGGCCGGGCAGCTGCTCGGGGGAGCGCTGGTCGCCGAGGCGGCGCTGGACCTCCTCGACGTCGACGAGCTCACCATCTGTCCGTGGGCGCTGCGCGAGGGCATCATCCTGCGGCGGCTCGACCACCTGAGCTAACGGGACCAGCCTGACCGGGCCGGTTCGGCAGGATCGGGTCCGGCAGCGACTCCAGGTCGTCGGCCACGACCGCGCGGATCGCCGCGACCACGGCCATGGCGTGCTCGCGGCGAGCGACCAGGGACTCGTGCGTCGCGCCCTCGACCACCCGCCGGGCGCTGCGAGTCGAGAGCCGAACCAGCTCGGCTTGCAGCGCCGTGAGCGTCTCGGCGCCTCGGGGCTGGTCGGTGACGCCCAGGACGACGAGGGGGAGCGCGCCGAGGTCAGAGACCAGCTGGGCTCGGCTGGTCGGCCAGGCGGCCATCTGTTCGGCCTCCACGGCGGACGTCCCCGGGAGGGCGCTGCGAGCCCGGAGCTCGGCCACCGCCCGGTCGGGAAGCCCCGCCGAGATGGCCCGGGACAGGTCGACGAGCCGGAGGAGCCCGACCCGGGCCAGCGCCGCGGTCACCCGCTGGGAGGTGACGATCATGCGGTCCGCGTTCCGCACCGGCCAGCGCACCCACTGGTCCGGGTTCGACGCGTCCACCAGGACCAGGCCCGCCGTCTCGCCGGGGTAGAGCTGGGCGAAGGCTCGGACCGGCAGCCCGCCGAAGGAGTGACCGGCCAGCACGTAGGGGCCGGCAACCCCGGCGGCGACCAAGGCCGCATGCAGCTCGGCGGCCAGCGTCTCGGCGTCCCGGGGAGCCGTGCCTCGCTCACTCCACCCGAGCCCGGACCGGTCGTACGCCACGACCCGCATCTCCGGTGCAAGCTCGCTCTGCACCCAGTACCAGTTCGGCGAGAACGAGCCCATCCCGGCTTCCAGCACCACCGTCGGGCCGGGACCACTGCCGCGGACGTCGAGGTGGAGGCGGTGACCGCCGACGTCGACGAGAACTCCCGGTGGTGGGTAGCGCTGCTCGTCCCGCCGTGTCGCCCGGACCTGCGCCAGGGCGCCCAGGCCGGCCGCCCCAACCGCGGCGGCGCCGAGCCCGACGAACCCCGCAGCGAGTGACGACACCATCCCCGAAGACTCCTCGGTCGGCACCGCCGTGTCGAGAGCTGCAGGTCGGACCGAGGCGGCGCGCCGCCTGCGGTTGCCCGTCCGCACCTCCCGTGATCTCATGAGGCCAGCTCGCTGCCCCGGACCCGGCACGGCGCTCGTCCGGATGCATCGAGGTGACATGTCTCTACCCGCCGTCCCGGCCGTCGCTCCTGCCCTTTCGCGAGGCGCGACCCGCACGGAGATGACCAGCGACTACGCGGCGCTGATGGCGCACGTGCGCGGGCTGGGGCTGCTGCGCCGGCGACGCGGCGCCTACGCCGTCCGGTCGGCCGGCCTGGGGGCCGCGCTGCTCGTCACCGTGGCGGCGGTCGTCTGGTTGGGTGACTCGTGGTACCAGCTCGTCGTCGCGGCCGCCCTCGGGGTGGCGCTGAGCCAGTACGGGTTCCTGGCCCACGACGCGGCGCACCGGCAGATCTTCGAGAGCAACCGGGCCAACGAGTGGAACGCCCGGCTCATGTCGACGCTGGTCATCGGGTTGAGCTACGGGTGGTGGGTCAAGAAGCACAACGCGCACCACCGCAGCCCGAACCAGATCGGTCGCGACCCCGACATCTCGCCCGGTGGCCTGGTCTTCACCGCGGAGGACGCCCGGACGGGTTCGGCGTGGGTGCGGTGGGTGAGGCGGCACCAGGGTTACCTGTTCTTCCCGATGCTGCTGTTGGAGGGGCTCAACCTCCATGTCGCCGGGGTGCGGACGTTGCTCCAGCGACCCGACCTGCGTCACCGCGCACTCGAGGGCGGGCTGATCGCGGTGCGCTTCGCGGCCTACCTGGCCCTGCTGTTCCTCGTGATGCCTCCGGGACTGGCGGTCGCGTTCCTCGGCGTCCAGATGGCCACGTTCGGCCTCCTGCTCGGGGCCGCGTTCGCGCCCAACCACAAGGGCATGCCGGTCGTCCCGCGCGACGTCAAGGTCGACTTCCTCCGTCGCCAGGTCCTCATGTCCCGCAACGTCCGCGGCGGACGTCTCGTGGATCTCGCCATGGGTGGCCTGAACTACCAGATCGAGCACCACCTCTTCCCGAGCATGCCGCGCGACAACCTCCGCCACGCCCGGTCCGTCGTCCGCGCCTACTGCCTCGACAAGGACATCCCCTACACCGAGACGTCGTTGGTGGACTCCTACGCGATCGTCATCCGGTACCTCAACGTCGTGGGGCTGGGGGAGCGCGACCCCTTCTCGTGCCCCTTCGTGGCCGACTTCCGCTGACGGAACGTCGCGCTCGGACGCGCGTAGGGTGAGGGTGTTCGCCTCGGACCCGGCGAGCGATGATCCTGGGTCGACGAGGAGGACTGATGGCGGAGCATCTCGACCGCGTCCTCGAGCTCACGGCTCTCGTCGAGGACCAGCCCGTGGCCGGCGACGACCAGCCCGGCACTCCGGGCCGCCTTCGCCGACTGTGCGCGACGGTGACCCAGGTCCTGCCGGCAACGTGGGCCGGTCTCAGCCTGGTCGAGGGAGGGCAGGTCAGCGGGGCCATGACCGGCTCCGACGCCCACGCGCGGGAGCTCGAGGAACTCCAGTTCAGCCTGGGGGAGGGTCCCTGCGTCGACTCCGTGCGGACCCGGCGTCCCGTGCTGGAGCCGGACCTGGCCGTCTCCGGCGGCCGCCGCTGGCCGGCGTACGCACCAGCTGCTCACGAGCTGGGGATCCGCGGTGTGTATGCCTTCCCGCTGCAGATCGGGGTGGCCTGCCTCGGCGCGCTCGACGTCTACCGTGACCGGGTCGAACCGGTGTGGCCGGACACGATCGACGACGGGCAGGTCTTCGCCGAGATCGCCCTGACCATGCTCGTGAGCGACGACCCGGGGTCGCCCTCCGACGTCGGCAATGCCTCGCTCGACGACCTGCTCATCCCCGCCATGCATGTCTACCAGGCGCAAGGCATGGTGATGGTCGACCTGGGCGTGAGCCTCGCCGAGGCGCTGGTGAGGCTGCGCGCGTACGCCTTCGTGCAGGGACGACCCGTGGCCGAGGTGGCCCGAGACGTCGTGGCCGGCCGCGTGCGGTTAGATCCCTAGTTGTCGAGCCCGGCCGTCCCGGACACACTCGGAGAAACGGAAGGGAGCTCCCGCATGATCGCGATCGACAAGCTGGCCGCCGTGTTCGTCGAAGTGGCCGACACGCTCGTCGCCGACTTCGACATCGTCGACTTCCTCCAGATGGTCACCACACGCAGTGCCGACATGACTCGAGCCGAGGCGGCCGGCCTGGTCCTCGCGAACGAGCGGAACCAGCTGCAGTTCATGGCCGCGTCGCTCGACTCGGTCAAGCTGCTGGAGCTGTTCCAGCTACAGGCGGAGGAGGGGCCCTGCCTCGACTGCTTCCGCTACGGCGCCGCGGTGGCCCACGCGGACCTCGCCCGGGCGGGCGAACGCTGGCCACGCTTCGCGCCGGAGGCCGTCCGCGCCGGGTACCGCGCCGTGCACGCCTTTCCGTTGCGGCACCGGAACAAGGTGATCGGCGCCCTGAACCTGTTCAGCACCAGCGAGGGGCGGATGGACGCCGACGACGGGAAGGTCATCCAGGCCCTCGCCGACGTCGCGACCATCGGGCTGCTCCAGCAGCGAGCCATCGCACAGGGCGAGATCCTCACCGAGCAGCTCCAGGTCGCCCTGCGGTCGCGCGTCACCATCGAGCAGGCCAAGGGGGCGCTCGCGCGGATGCGCGGGGTGTCCGTGGACGAGGCGTTCACGATCATGCGGACGCACGCCCGCCAGAACCACCTCCGGCTGACCGACGTGGCACTGGCCGTCATCCACGACCCGGCCAGCCAGTCGGCGCTGACCGGCGTGGTCCGAGGTTGACCCCATGAAGGTGCTGCTGCTGGAGAACGTCCATCCCGTCGCCGCCGAGGCGTTCCGTCGTGACGGGTTCGACGTCGAGGTGCGGTCGGGGTCGCTCAGCGAGGGCGAGCTGGTCGACGCGCTGCCCGCCGTGTCGCTGTTGGGGATCCGGTCCAACACCAAGGTCACCGCCCGGGCCCTCGATGCCGGCAAGGACCTGCTGGCGGTCGGGTGCTTCTGTATCGGGACGAACCAGGTCGACCTCACCGAGGCGGCCACCCGTGGCGTGGCCGTCTTCAACGCGCCGTTCTCCAACACCCGCAGCGTCGTGGAGCTGGTCCTCGGCGAGCTGCTCTCCCTGGCGCGCCGCCTCCCGGAGAAGACCCAGCGCATGCACGACGGGATCTGGGACAAGTCGGCCAAGGGCAGCCACGAGATCCGCGGACGCACCCTCGGCATCGTCGGCTACGGCAACATCGGCACCCAGCTGTCGAACGTCGCCGAGGCCATCGGTATGCGGGTGGTGTTCTTCGACACCGCCGATCGCCTCGCGCACGGCAACGCCCGGCCGGTCGGCTCGCTCGACGAGCTGCTCGCGCAGGCCGACGTCGTCAGCATCCACGTCGACGGCCGACCGGGGAACGCGGGGCTGTTCGGCGCCGACCAGTTCGCCCTGATGAAGCCCGGCGCCGTCTTCATCAACGCATCCCGAGGCATGGTGGTCGACGACGAGGCCCTGCGCGACCACATCCTGTCCGGGCACCTCTCCGGAGCGGCCATCGACGTCTTCCCCTCCGAGCCCAAGGCGCAGGGGGACCCGTTCGAGTCGCCGCTGCGCGGGCTGGACAACGTGATCCTCACGCCGCACGTCGGCGGGTCGACCCAGGAGGCCCAGGAGGAGATCGGGTCGTTCGTGTCGACCAAGCTGCTGGGGTTCGTGGCCGCGGGCGGGACGTCGCTCTCGGTCAACATGCCCGAGGTGGTGCCTCCACCGCCGCAGGGCGCGTTCCGGATGGGCTACCTGCACCAGAACGTCCCTGGCGTCCTGGCCTCCATCAACCGGACCCTCGCCGACGCGGGCGCCAACATCGTCGGCCAGTCGCTGTCCACCCGGGGCGAGCACGGTTACGTCGTCACCGACACGAACGTCGCAGTGCCCGAGGCCACGCTGGCCGCCCTGCGCCAGTCGCCCGAGGCGGTCTGGCTGCGCACCTGGCCGGCGTGAGCCGGGAGCGCCACCGTTGCCCGCGCATACTCCCGTGCTGGAGGAGCTGCTCGTCGCCCTCCGGGGGCGGGTCGTCACGGCGCCCGACGAGGTCGCCGCATACTGCCTGGACTCCTCCCGGGCGACCCTCGACGGGCTGCCCGCCGCCGTGGTCACCGCTCAGACGGCCGAGGACGTGGCGGCTGCGTTGCTCTGGGCGAACCGGCACCGCGTCAAGGTCTCCGTCCGCGGGAGCGGCACCGGGCTGACCGGCGGCGCCGTCGCGTACCCGGACGGGCTGGTGGTCTCGCTCGCCGCGATGGACCGGATCATCGGCATCGACCCCGCGAACCGGCTGGCCGACGTGCAGGCCGGCGTCGTCACCGCCGAGATCGACCGGGCGGCGGCCGCATACGGGCTCATGTATGCGCCGGATCCCGCCAGCTACCGGGAGTCGACGATCGGCGGCAACATCGCGACGAACGCCGGCGGACTGCGCTGCGTGAAGTACGGCGTGACGGCCGACAGCGTGGCGGGACTGGAGGTGGTCCTGGCCTCCGGTGACGTCATCCGGACCGGCGGCCGGACCCGGAAGGACGTGGTCGGCTACGACCTGACGAGGCTGTTCGTCGGGTCGGAGGGCACCCTCGGCGTGGTGACCGCCGCGACGGTGCGCCTGGTGCCGCGGCCCACCGGCGACACCGTGACGTTCCGGGCGGTGTTCCCGAGCCTGGCGAGCGCGGGAGAAGCGGTGACCGCCGTCATGCGCACGTCCGCGGTGCCCGAGGTGATGGAGCTGATGGACCGGCCCAGCGTGGACGCGGTCGAGAGGCACCACCCGACCGGGCTCAGCACCGACGGTGCCGCGGCGGTCCTCGTGGGCCAGTTCATCGGACCGTCCGCGCGAGCGCAGTCGGGCGAGTTGTCGCGGCTCTGTCGTGAGGCCGGTGCGCTCAGCGTCGACGAGGCGGACGGCGACATCCTGCTGGAGGCCCGACGCGTCACCGGGCGCGCGCTGTCGGCGGAGGGGCTGCGGGTCTCGTCCGACGTGGCCGTGCCGATCGCGCGGCTGGCCGACATGTTCACGGCGATCGAGCGGATCAGCGGCGAGGAGGGGGTCGGCATCCCGACCTTCGCGCACGCCGGCGACGGCAACCTGCACCCGTCGGTCATCGTCGACCCCGCCGACCCCGTGGCGCGCGAGCACGGGGAGCGGGTGCTCGACCGCGTGAGCGACGCGTCGCTGGCGCTGGGCGGCACGCTGTCGGGGGAGCACGGCATCGGGTCGCTCAAGCACCACGCGCTTCCCCGGCAGCTCGACCCCGCCACGCTGGCCGCACACCGGCTGGTCAAGGACGCCTTCGACCCGAACCACATCCTGTCGCCCGGCCGCGGCATCTGACCTGAGCAGTGCTTGCGGGGAGCGAGACCGTGGCGCTGACCCTGACGACGCTCCCCGCTGGCCAGCCGCGGGTCAGGTGAGGTCGAAGCGGTCCAGGTTCATCACCTTGACCCACGCCGCCACGAAGTCCTGGACGAACTTGTCCTGGGCGTCGTCGCTGGCGTAGACCTCGGCGAGGGCGCGCAGCTGGGAGTGCGACCCGAAGACGAGGTCGACCGCCGTGGCGGTCCACCGTGTCTCTCCGGTCTCCCGGTCGCGGCCGTCGAAGACGTTCTCGGCCGAGGTGGACGGCTTCCACTCGGTGCTCATGTCGAGCAGGTTCACGAACACGTCGTTGGTGAGGGTCCCGGGCCGGTCGGTGAGGACGCCGAGCGCGCTGCCGCCGGTGTTGGCGCCGAGGGCCCGCAGTCCGCCGACGAGGACGGTCATCTCCGGCGCGGTCAGCCTGAGCAGGTTCGCCCGGTCGAGGAGCAGCGTCTCGGGCTGCTGCTTCTCGCCGGCGCGAAGGTAGTTGCGGAACCCGTCGGCCTGGGGTTCGAGCACGGCGAAGGCCTCGACGTCGGTCTGCTCCTGGGACGCGTCGGTGCGACCCGGCGAGAACGGCACGGTGACGGCATGGCCACCGGCCGCGGCCGCCTGCTCGATCGCCGCGCCGCCGGCGAGGACGATGAGGTCGGCCAGCGAGATCCGCTTCCCACCCGAGGCGCCGTCGTTGAAGTCGGCCTGGATCCGTTCGAGGGTCTCCAGCACCGAGGCCAACGCCGCCGGGTCGTTCGCCTCCCAGCCGCGTTGCGGGTCCAGCCGGATCCGCGCGCCGTTGGCTCCGCCTCGGTTGTCCGTGCCGCGGAAGCTGGCCGCCGAAGCCCAGGCGGTGGCCACCAGCTGGGAGACGGACAGGCCGGAGTCGAGGATTGTGGCCTTGAGTGCGGCCACGTCCGCGTCGTCGACCAGCTCGTGGTCGACGTCCGGAACCGGGTCCTGCCAGAGCTGAGCCTCGGGTACCCACGGGCCGAGGTACCGCCGCACCGGTCCCATGTCGCGGTGCAGGAGCTTGTACCAGGCCTTGGCGAAGGCCAGCGCGAGCTCCTCCGGGTGCTCGAGGAAGCGCCGCGAGATCGGCTCGTAGACCGGGTCCATCCGCAGCGCCAGGTCGCTGGTCAGCATCATCGGCGCGTGCCGCACCGACGCGTCGTGCGCATCGGGAACGGCGTCGGAGCCGGCGCCGTCCTTGGGGTGCCACTGCTTGGCGCCCGCCGGGCTCTCGCCGAGCTCCCACTCGTAGCCGAAGAGTGTCTCGAAGTAGCTGTTGTCCCACGTGGTCGGCGTTGGCGTCCAGGCGCCCTCGAGCCCGCTGGTGATGGTGTCCTTGCCCTTACCGGTGCCGTTGCTGTTGAGCCAGCCGAAGCCCTGGTGCTCGACCGGACAGCCCTCCGGCTCCGGTCCGACGAGGCTGGGGTCGCCGTTGCCGTGGCACTTGCCGAAGGTGTGTCCGCCCGCGATGAGGGCGACGGTCTCCTCGTCGTTCATCGCCATCCGCCGGAACGTCTCGCGGATGTCACGGGCCGACGCGATCGGGTCGGCGTTGCCGTTGGGCCCCTCCGGGTTCACGTAGATCAGACCCATCTGCACCGCACCGAGCGGACCCGACAGCTCCCGCTCACCGCTGTAGCGCTCGTCGCCGAGCCACGTGTCCTCGGGACCCCAGAAGATCTCCTCGGGCTCCCAGGTGTCCTCGCGGCCGAACCCGAACCCGAACGTCTGGAACCCCATCGACTCCAGCGCGACGTTCCCCGTGAAGACCAGCAGGTCGGCCCACGAGATCTTCTGCCCGTACTTCTGCTTGACCGGCCAGAGCAGCCGGCGCGCCTTGTCGAGGCTCACGTTGTCGGGCCAGCTGTTGAGCGGGGCGAACCGCTGCGCACCGTCGCCGGCGCCACCCCGCCCGTCGTGGATCCGGTACGTCCCCGCCGAGTGCCAGCTCATCCGGATGAACAGCGGCCCGTAGTGGCCGTAGTCGGCCGGCCACCAGTCCTTCGACGAGGTCATCACCTCGAGCACGTCGCGCTTCAGGGCCTCGACGTCGAGCCCGGCGAACTCGGCGGCGTAGTCGAACGACGCGCCCATCGGGTTGGACTTCGGCGAGTGCTGGCTCAGTACCTGGAGGTTCAGCTGGTTCGGCCACCAGTCCTGGTTCGTATGCGGCCGGCTCGGGGCCGGCTCGGGGGAGGGGATGACCGGGTTCTCGCTCTCGCTGCCGTGCTCGGACACGTCGCTGCCTCTCCTGTCGTGGTGCGGTGGTCGATCCGGTGGTGGTGGTGTGGTCGATCAGGTCGTGGCCGGAACCGCAGCGCAGTCCCGGCACAGACCCCAGTAGGTGACCTCGGCCTCGTCGATGACGAAGCCCCGGTCGTCGGACGCGGTCAGGCAGGGAGCCGGGCCGACCGCACAGTCGACGTCGGCGATCGTCCCGCACGACCGGCATACGACGTGGTGGTGGTTGTCCCCGACCCGAGCCTCGTAGCGGGCGACCGAGCCGGACGGCTGGATCCGGCGAACGAGCCCGGCCGTGGTGAGCGCCCGCAGCACGTCGTAGACCGCCTGGTGGGAGACCGACGGCAGCGCCGCACGGACCACCCCGATCAGCGAGTCGGTGTCGGAGTGGGGGTGGGTATGCACGGCGTCCAGGACCGCAAGCCGGGGGCCGGTGACCCGGAGCGCAGCGTCACGGAGCATCCGCTCGTACTCCACGGTCGTCGGCACGCCGCCCACTATGCCCCCCGCTTCTGGAACGCATCAAGAAGGGGCACTCACCCGGGGTCGATAGCCCCGCGTCGAGGTTCCTCCAGGAGGCCGGGATCCGCGTCGTTCCACCATCTGGACGCCGGTGATCGGCGACGCGGGTCGTGGTCCACGATTGATAAGTCCTACTTATCAGACGGGAAATACCGAGTTATGGAACTCGACCTCCCGCGACCCCCTTGGAGCACCATGTCCCTCCCTCGCCGCCGTCCCTCCCTCGTCGCCGCCGTCGGTGCGGCTCTCGTCCTGGTGACGACCGCGGCCTGCAGCGGCGGATCCAGTGACGTGGCCGGCGCACCGGCCGGGTCGACCCCGGAGCCGGCCGCCGACGGGTCGGGGGCCACGATCAACCTGTACGCGTACGCCGTCCCCAAGCCCGGCTTCGACAAGCTGATCCCCGCGTTCACCGCGACGGCGGCCGGCAAGGGCGTCACCTTCCAGCAGTCGTACGGCGCCTCCGGGGACCAGTCGCGCAAGGTCGTGGCCGGCGCGGCCGCGGACTTCGTGAACTTCTCCGTCGAGCCCGACGTGACGCGGCTGGTCGACGCCGGGCTCGTCGACACCAGCTGGAACACGGGGGCCCACAAGGGGATCCCGTTCGGCTCCGTCGTGACCATTGTGGTCCGCAAGGGCAACCCGAAGGGCATCAAGGACTGGGACGACCTGCTCAAGCCGGGCGTCAACGTCGTCACGCCGAACCCGTTCAGCTCCGGCTCGGCGAAGTGGAACCTGCTGGCGCCGTACTCGGCCAAGAGCGACGGCGGAAAGAACGCGCAGGCCGGTCTCGACTACGTCTCCGCGCTGGTCAAGGACCACGTTACGACCCAGCCGAAGTCCGGCCGCGAGGCCAGCGACACCTTCCTCCAGGGCACCGGAGATGCGCTGATCAGCTACGAGAACGAGGCGATCTTCCTCGAGCGCGGCGGCGACCCGGTCGAGCATGTGACCCCGCCGACGACGTTCAAGATCGAGAACCCGGCGGCCGTGGTCAAGACCAGCGCCAACCTCGCGACGGCCACGGCGTTCAACGACTTCATCTACACGGCGGCGGCCCAGACCCTGCTGGCGCAGGCCGGGTTCCGTCCCGTCGACGAGGGCGTGGCGAAGGAGTATGCGTCCAGCTTCCCGACCCCGGCCAAGCTCTGGACCATCGACGACCTCGGAGGCTGGAAGACCGTCGACAAGGCGCTCTTCGCCAAGGACACCGGCACGATCGCGGTGATCTACGACGCCTCGACGAAGTGACGTCATGACCGTCGTCACGACGAGCCCCCGGGCCGGCGAACCCGGCCCGGGGCTCCCGGCTCCCGTCAGGCCCGACCCACCCGCGCGGATGCGCCGGGTCACGGGCACGGTCGGCCCCCTCGCGATCGGGGTGTCGGTGCTGTGGCTCAGCGTCATCGTGCTGCTGCCGCTGGCGGCCCTGACGTTCACCGCTCTGTCGGGGGGCCTGGGGGAGTTCTGGGATGCCGTGACGGCTCCCGCGGCGCTGGCCGCCCTGCGGGTCACGCTCGGCACGTCGGCGGTCGTCGCCCTCGTCAACGTCGTCATGGGCACCCTGGTCGCCTGGGTCCTGGTCCGCGACGACTTCCGGGGCAAGAGCCTGGTCAACGCCCTCATCGACCTGCCGTTCGCCCTGCCGACCATCGTGGCCAGCATCGTGCTGCTGTCGCTGTACGGGCCTAACAGCCCGGTCGGGGTGCACCTCAACGCGACGACGGCCGGCCTGGCCGTCGCCCTCGCGTTCGTGACGCTGCCTTTCGTGGTCCGCGCGGTGCAACCGGTCCTCATCGAGGCGGACCGTGAGGTCGAGGAGGCGGCGGCCTCGCTCGGAGCGAACAACTGGACGGTCTTCCGCCGGGTCCTGCTGCCGACGTTGGCCCCCGCGATCCTCAGCGGCGGTGGGCTCGCGTTCGCGCGGGCGATCGGCGAGTACGGGTCGGTGGTGCTCATCGGGGGGAACATCCCGGGCGTGACCCAGGTGTCGTCGCAGTACATCCAGCAGCAGATCGAGATCGACCGGCCGCTCAACGCCGCCGCCGTGTCGGTGGCGCTGCTGATCGTCGCCTTCGTCGTTCTGCTCCTGCTGCGCCTCTTCGCGGGAGCGCAGCGTCGTCGCGAGGAGAAGGCGCCGTGAGGCTCGGCAACGGCGCCCGGCTGACCGCACGGACCATCGCCCTCGCATACCTGGGTGTGCTCATCGTCCTGCCCGTCGCGGTGATCCTCTGGCGGGCCTTCGGCGAGGGGATCGGCGCGTTCGTCGCGTCGGTCACGACCCCCGCGGCCATCTCCGCCTTCAACCTGTCCGTGCTGATCGTCGCCATCGTCGTACCGGTCAACGTGGTCTTCGGAGTCACCGTCGCGCTGGCCCTCGTTCGAGGACGCTTCCCTGGCCGGAACGCCCTACAGGCCGTGGTCGACCTGCCCTTCGCCGTCTCGCCCATCGTCGTGGGCGTCGCCCTGATCCTGCTCTGGGGCATCGGCGGCTGGTTCGGGGGCGTGGAGTCGCTCGGGTTCAAGGTCATCTTCGGGCTGCCCGGGATGGTGCTGGCCACGATCTTCGTGACCATGCCGTTCGTGGTCCGGGAGGTGGAGCCGGTGCTCCACGAGATCGGCCAGGAGCAGGAGCAGGCCGCCGCCACGTTGGGAGCCTCTGGGTGGCAGACCTTCTGGCGGATCACCCTGCCGGCCATCCGCTGGGGGCTGACCTACGGCGTCGTCCTCACCGTCGCGCGGTCGCTCGGCGAGTTCGGCGCGGTGATCATGGTGTCCTCGGGCTTCCCGGGTGTCTCGCAGACGCTCACCCTGCTCGTCCACGGCCGGTACCTGGACGACCACAACACCTTCGGCGCGTACTGCGCGGCCACCCTGCTCATGGGGATGGCCGTCGTCGCGCTCACGCTGATGACCCTGCTCGACCGGAAGAGGTCCACCCGATGATCACGGTTTCCCATGCGCGCAAGGCGTTCGGCGACTTCGTCGCCCTCGACGACGTCTCCCTGGACATCCCGACCGGGTCGCTGACGGCTCTCCTCGGGCCCAGCGGCTCCGGCAAGTCGACCCTCCTTCGCGCGATCGCCGGCCTGGACGACCTCGACAGCGGCGTGGTGACGATCGGCGGCGCCGACGTGACGCGCGTCGTGCCGCAGAAGCGCGGGATCGGGTTCGTCTTCCAGCACTATGCGGCGTTCAAGCACATGACCGTCCGCGACAACATCGCGTTCGGCCTCTCCATCCGGCACCGGCCCAAGGCGGAGATCCAGCGCCGCGTCGACGAGCTGCTGCAGGTCGTCGGGCTCGAGGTGTTCCAGACCCGGTATCCCGCCCAGCTGTCCGGCGGCCAGCGCCAGCGGATGGCCCTCGCCCGCGCCCTCGCCGTCGACCCCAAGGTGCTGCTGCTCGACGAGCCGTTCGGCGCCCTCGACGCCAAGGTGCGGGCCGACCTGCGGGCCTGGCTGCGTCGCCTCCACGACGAGGTCCACGTCACCACCGTCCTGGTCACCCACGATCAGGAGGAGGCGCTCGACGTCGCCGACCGGATCGCGGTGCTCCACCAGGGTCGCGTCGAGCAGGTCGGAAGTCCGGACGACCTCTACGACCGGCCCACGAACGAGTTCGTCATGTCGTTCCTGGGGTCGGTGTCACGGCTCGGTGGTCGGCTGGTCCGGCCGCACGACATCGTCCTGGAGCGGTCGACGGGCGTGGACCGCGACGGGGTCCGGGCCACGGTGCTGAGGATCGTGCGGCTGGGCTTCGAGGTCCGGGTGGAGCTCAAGGACGACAGCGGTGCCGAGTTCACCGCCCAGCTGACCCGCGGCGACGTCGACGCCATGTCGCTGCGCGAGGGCGACCACGTCGTCGCGAGCACGACCCGCACCAGCCCACTCGAGGTGACGCCGCGGCCGGACGAGCCGGTCGGGCTCCGACTCGAGGTCGACGACGAGGAACCGGTGGCCCTGGCCCGCTGAGCGGCTTCGCCGCCGACACGCGCCACGCATACCGCACGGGTCATTCCCAACGAGCGCTGCTCGGAGGATTCTGGTTCCGTGACCGACACCGCTGCTCCGCCGAGGAGCCTCGCCGTCCCGCTTGCCGCCTTCGCCGCCGGCGCCGTCGTCGCGGTCCTGGTCGGTGTGTTCGGAAAGGTCCACGACCCGACGCTCCAGGGGACGACCACCCTCGGCTTCCGCACCGTCATCGACATGAAGGTGGTCCTCGGGACCGTGGTCGGCGTGCTCGCCGTCCTCCAGATCCTCGGCGGGCTCTGGATCTACGGCCGGCTCGGTCGCCCGGCGCCGTCGTGGGTCGGCACAGCCCATCGGATCTCCGGCGCGGTCGCGGTCGTCCTCGCCGTCGTCGTCGCCTACAGCTGCCTGTGGGCGCTCGGACTCGAGAGCGGCACGCTGAAGGACGGTGAGCCCGTGGGTACCCGGACCGTCGTCCACGGCGTCCTCGGCTGCGCGGTCATGGGCGCATTCGTGGTCAAGGCCGCCGCCGTCCGGTCGCGGCGGGCTCCGGGCTGGTTCCTGCCCCTGGCGGGCGGGCTGCTCTTCGCCCTCCTCATCGCCGCGGTGCTGACCTCGGCCGGCTGGTACCTCAGCACGAGGGGCTGGCCGGCTCCCGCCTAGTCACCCCACCTAGAACGGCATCGCCACGAAGGGCGACGCGTAGTCGGGGTCCGTCGACAGCGAGGTCTCGCCGTCGGAAGGAGCGACGCGGTGGCGCTCGGCCTCGATGAACAGCCGCAGCAGCGAGACGTCACCGGCCGTGGGAATGCCGGTCACCTCGTCGTGCGACAGCACCCACGACACCGCCGCCGTGATTCTCTCCTGCTCGTCGAACGGCTCGTACCAGGTCGTATGCGTGTGCTCGGCGCCCTCGGGCCAGTTCCGGCGCGAGCCGGTCTTGATCGTCATCAGGCCGGCGTCCTGAAGGCGGATCTCGTCGACCAGGGCGAGGTAGTCGGACCGGTAGGCGTCGTCGCGCCAGAGCACCGGGTTCAGGGGCGTCAGCACGGTGGCGAACGGGTACCGGCCCAGCGCCTCGAGGTGCGTGGCCGGCGCGGTCCAGCCGTGACCGGTGATGCCCACGGCGCCCACGAGGCCCTCGTCGACGGCCCGGGTCGCGGCCTCCAGCGCACCGTCGGCGCCGGTGGCCAGGTCCAGCTCGCCGAGGTCGCCGACCGCGTGCAGCTGGATCAGGTCGACGCGGTCGGTCTGCAACCGCTCGAGGGACGCGTTGATCTCGCGCCACGCCGACTCGCGGTCACGCCGTCCGGTCTTGGTGGCCAGGAAGATCCGGTCGCGGATCTGCGGCATCCACGGTCCGAGCCGAAGCTCGGCGTCGCCGTAGCTCGCCGCCACGTCCACATGGTTGATCCCGCCGTCGAGGGCCTCCTGGATCGACCGGTCGGCGACGTCCTGAGTCACGTCGCTGAGCGCGGCCGCGCCGTAGATGAGGACCGAGCTGCGGTGGTCGAGCCGCCCTAGCCTGCGCGTTTCCATATCACCTACCCTGACCGTCGCGGTGCCGCAAGGCAACTCCCGTTCCGGTCAGCTCACCGACCTGGCGACGGACCGCTCACGCCGCGTCGCCGTGATCGGCAGCCCCGCCACGAGCAGGACCGCCCCGAGGAGCGACAGCAGCTGGGTCGGTGTCGTCATGACCCCGAGGCTGACGAGGAGGGTCGTGGCCCCCGCCGGTGGATGCGGCCGGCGTGCCAGCTGAAGCGAGCATCGTCACGGTGACGGACAGGGCGACGGCCAGCACGTAGCCCGGCGACAGCCCGGCGACCGGAGCCGGGCTGCCGGAGAACCAGCCCGACGACCCCCGCAACGCCGAGGATGACGGCGCAGGCGAGGAACGTCCGCCAACGGCTGGGCGCCGGACCGCCTTTCGGCTCACCGGTCTCGGTCGCTCCGGCCGCCCCGTCGGGCGTCGGGGAGGTCACGAGGCCTGCGGCGCGAGCGTGGCCTGGAGGGTCGTGTGAATGCGGCGCAGCAGTCGAGAGACGTGCATCTGGCTGATTCCGAGGTGCTGACCGATGTCGGTCTGGGTCAGACCCTGCGCGTAGCGCAACCGCAGGAGGTCTCGGTCTCGGTCGGGCAGCTCGCTGATCGCGCGGCGCAAGGTCACGGCGGCGTCGACGAGCTCGTAGGGGTCGTCGGTGTTCGGAATGGTGTCGGCCAACGTGTGGGTGCCGCCCGGCAACGGCGCGTCGAGCGACTGCCCGTGATAGCCGCGCTGAGCCTGCCGCGCCTGGTCCAGCTCCGTCTGCGTGATGTCGAGCTGCGTGGCCAGCTCGTGGTCCTCAGGTTCGCGGCCGAGGCTGTGGCGTAACGCGCACGTCGCGTGGGTGAGGGCCAAGGAGTGCTCCTGGACCGTTCGGGTGGGACGCACGAGCCACCCGTGGTCGCGGAAGTACCGCTTGACCTCGCCGGTGATCGTCGGGATCGCGTATGCGGCGAAGGTCGCGGTCGGGGTCGGGGTGTAGCCCAGAACGGCCTTCCACAACCCGAGCAGAGCGACCTGGTCGATGTCCTCGTCGTCGATGCCCCGACCGTGGTACGGGCGGGCGACGCCCAGAGCCATCGCCTGGTTCAGCGCCGCCGCCTGCTCGCGCAGGCGACGACATCGGTCCGGGTTGGCGGTGCGGGCCGCCGCGCTCAGCAGGCGCTGGGTCTGCTCCTCGCGGACGGCGTAGACGTCGGGCAGTGGGTCCGGATGGCGGGCCATCGTGGCTACCTCACCAAGTGTGGCCAGCCACGCGCTTCGAGCTGGGTCGTGCCTTTCGAGAGAAACACACGCGGCGCGGTGCAGCAACTCGAAGCGCTTCTCGGGCGCGCTGCGCTCGGGCGACGGCGTGGAACGGCTGCTTAGGGTTCGGCCAACCGGGGTACTCCCGACATGCCCGCCGTCCGTCGATCCTGGAGGTCCGCTTGTCCACCGATGCCATCGTGCTGCTGCGCGACGACCACACAGAGGTGCGCCGCCTGTTCAAGGAGTTCCAGAAGCCTTCGACCACCGACGCCCGCAAGGGCGCGATCGTCAAGAAGGTCATCGAGCTGCTGACCGTCCACACCTACATCGAGAACGAGGTCATGTATCCGGAGGTGCGCCGGCTCCTGCCCGACCTCGAGGACGACATCCTCGAGTCGTACGAGGAGCACCACGTCGCCGACGTCCTCGTCATCGAGCTGTCGCAGATGTCGCCGGACGACGAGCGGTTCGAGGCGAAGACCACCGTCCTCATCGAGAACGTGACCCACCACATGGACGAGGAGGAGCAGGACTGGTTCCCCAAGGTCCGTGACGGTCTCGGCCGCAAGCAGCTGCAGGACCTCGGCGAGCAGCTTCTCGCCGCCAAGGAGAAGGCGCCGCACTCACCGCAGGCGCCGAGCGCGCTGAAGAAGGCGATCGACGCACTCGTGTCGTAGCGCGTGGTGACGAAGAACGACCCGGCAGCCCGTGACGGGCCGCCGGGTCGTTTCGGCTCAGGACGCGGTCAGGACTGCTGGCGAACCTCCTGGGCCGCCTGCTGTGAGCTGCCCTTGACGTCGCTGGCGGTCGAGGAGGCCTCAGCCTTCACCGTGGACGCCGAGTCCGCCGCGCTGGCCTTGACCTGGTCGACGGCCTCGCGAGCCGGCTCCTTGAGGTTCTCCTTGAGGTTATCGGCGACCTGCTTGGCGGTGGACCCGAGCTCCTCGGTCAGCGGCTGTGCCTTCTCCTTGAGAGCGGTTGCGCCCTGCCGCTCCACCTGCGTGGCGGGCAGAAGGGACGACACGAGCCAGCCGGCGGCGAAGGCCACGAGGCCGGCCGCCAGCGGGTTGCCCCGGGTCTTGCTCCGCACGGCCGACTTCGCGTCACCGGCCGCGCCGGAGACAGACTGCGTCGCGTCCTCGGCGGACCCCATGACGCTGTCCTTGACGCCCATGACGCCGTCGCGAACCTTGTCGACCTGGCGCCGCGCGACGTTGCCCGGCTTGACGCTGTCGGCGAGGGCGTTGACGTCGCCGCTGAGCTCGGCGCGGGTGGACTCGATCTCGTGACGGATCTGGTCAGGGTTGCTACTCATCGTGAATCCTCATTTCCAGCAAGGGCATCGGGAATCTGCTTTGTCGTTTCGACGGTACGGGGGAGGCCTTGGACCTGCTTCAGCTTCGAGCGACCGGACGAGTAGAGGATCAGTGCCACGATCGCCCAGATGACGGCGAGGACGACGCCGGACCAGGCCTGCCCGATCCACTGAGCGATGCCCCACCACGCGGCGATCGAGAGGAACAGCAGGACCATGTGCCCTGCCACACCGGCACCGGTCAGGAGTCCAGCCCCCGCGCCGGCCCGGCTGGCTGACTCACGAACCTCCGCCTTGGCCAGCTCGACCTCCTGGCGCATCAGCGTCGAGAAGTCCTGGCTCACCGCCGCGATCAGCTCGCCGACCGACCGGTCGTCCTCGACGCGGGTCGACGCCGAGCGAACCGCCGGCTCCTGGCTCACCGTCCGTCCTCAGGGTAGGCACCCTGCTGACCGGTCTGGGACCGGTACTCGGGCGTCGCCCCGCCGGCGGTGGGAAGCACGCTCGATGACGCGGGCGCCCGCGAGACGGGCACGTCCATGTCGGCGCCGGTGAGGTCCTCGGGCTGCGCGGTCGGTGCCGCCCAGGACGATGCGGGGGTGACGTCGGCCGTGTAGCCCACTGACCCGACGGGGACGTCGGGCGTCACCATGCGGCGCTGCCGGGGGTAGTCGTCGTCGTCCTGACCGGCCGTCAGGCCTCGCGTGAGCCGGCCGACGACGATCCCGGCGGCCGCGGCGAGTGCGAGGAAGGCGCCCGGCCGGCGCCGAGCGAACGATCCCACCTCGTCGAAGACGGCCGACGGCTCGCGGTCGCTCAGCCAGGACGCGGTGCGGTGCGCGTAGTCGGCACCGCGCTGCGCGAGCCCGCTGGCGACACCGGCCTGGCCGCTGGAGGCAGCCTGCGAGCCGTTGGTGCCGCGGCGGGACGAGTCGGCCATGGAGGAGAGCTCGTCGGCCAGGTCACGCAGCCAGGAGACCAGGGTGTCCTTCTGGTCGGCGGCCTGGGACGAGAGCTGGGAGGACGTCTGGGACCAGAGGGACCGCGCCTGGTGCTTGGCCTCGTCGGCGACCGAGGCCGCCTCGTTGGCCGCCACACCGGCGACGTGCTTGGTCCCCTGGGCGGCGTCGTCAGCCACTCGCCGACCCTCGCCCTTCAGAGTGTCCGTGGTGGAGCCTGACGTCGTCGGCGACGACGGTGCGTGTTGAGGGACATAGGGATCCGTCATGATGAACTCCGTTTCGGGGATGTCTTCTTCCACCGGCGACGTACGGCGTCGCTGCGACGTTGCTGCCGGTGGTCGGCATTGGTACCCGTGCGGACGCCGGGTAAAACCTTTACCCGGCGCTCAGTCGTGATCCGTCCGCTGCCGGGCCGTCTCCTCGACCTCCCGCTTCTCGTCGTCGTCGAGCTTTCGGGTGTCGCGAACCTCGGCGAACGGCTCGGCATCGGGCGGCAGCCCCGCCGCGATGGCCTTGCTGTGGTCCAGCTCCGCGTTGACCTCGGCACCGAGGAGCAGCGCGATGTTGGTGAGCCACAACCAGACGAGGAAGATCACGACGCCGGCCATCGACCCGTAGGTCTTGTCGTACGACGCGAAGTTCGCGACGTAGAGGGCGAACAGCGCGGAGGCGCCGACCCAGATGAGCACCGCGATGACCCCGCCCGGGCTGACCCACTTGATGCCGGACTGCTTGGCGTTCGGACTGGCCCAGAACAGCACGGCCAGCAGCACCGACACGAGGATGAGCAGCACTGGCCACTTCACGATGTTCCACACGAGGACTGCGGTGTCACCGGCGCCCACGAGCTCGCCGACCTGACGAGCCACCGGGCCGCTCACGACGACGATGACGACGCTGATGACGATGACGACCACCGCCAGCACGGTCAGGCCGATCCGGATCGGCACGGTCTTCCAGATCGGCCGGCCCTCGCCGATGTCGTAGATGACGTTGGACGCGCGCATGAAGGCGGCGACGTACCCGGAGGCCGACCACAGGGCGACGAGGATTCCGACGATCGCCCCGATCCCGGCGCCGGTGCGGTTCGCCTGCGCCTGACCGATGAGGGTCCGGACCAGCTCGGCGCTCGAGCCGGGAGCGAGGCTCTGGACCTGGTTGGTGAGCTGCGTCGTCGTGTCGGGACCGAGCAGTCCGAGGATCCCGACGAGGACGATGAGCGCCGGTACCGCCGACAGCGTCGCGTAGTAGGTGAGCCCGGCCGCGAGGTCGGTGAGGTGGTCGCGGCGGAACTCCTTGCGGGCCCGGGAGACGACCGCGCGCAGGCTGGACGAGGGCAGGTCGGTCGGGCTCTCGGGGTTATCGTCGGCGCCCTGGGCGCCCTGATCGCCTTGGGCGCCCTGATCGCCCTGATCGCGGCGGGGGCGGGCGCGGTCCACCGGGGAGGCTGAGTCACGGGATGCGCGGGTCATGCCCCTTATGTGCCCAGCACAGAGGCGACCACACCTCTTCGTCCCGAAATCGGCCGCGCGTCGGTGAGTCGGCCGCGCAACGGGCGGCCCGACGACTGCGCTCAGCCGCGGCCTCGCCGGTACGACGCTTCACAGGACGTGACGAATCCGCCCGCAGGCCTTCGCGCGTAGCAACGCTGCCCGGCGGGCCCGCTACGGCGTGAACTCGTCGGCGACCAGCCGGCCGAGGGCCGCCAGGTCACGTTCGGCGTGGCTCTGGCGCACGTAGACGAGGAGGTCGGCGACGGCCACGGTATGCGCGGCGTCGGTGGCGAGGGGCGTGGCCCCGAGGGCGCGGCCGACTCGGTCGAGTGTCAGGGCGGCCGCCGACTCAGCGATCGCCCGGACACGCATCGCCCGTACCGTGGCGGCGGCCCGGTCGTCGGGATCGGCGTCCACCTCGCGAAGCGGCCGCCTGCAACGTCCACCGGGCACCGGCGAGGGCGGCGTCGACGGCGCCGAGGTGGGCGGCGCCGTGGTCGTCGAGGCGGTGTCCCGCACGTCGCAACGTGTCCGCCACCCGCTCGGCGCCACCCAACCAGCAGGCGGCCACGCCCACCGCCCCGTGCCAGAAGCCGGCCCGCTGCAGGTAGGCCGTCGGGGTACCGACGGGCTCGGCGGGTACGCCGTCGAAGCTCACGAATCCGGTGGCGCTGCGGCTCATCCCCGCGGCCTGCCAACCCGTGAGGTCGACGGCGACCCCGGACCGCGCAGGTCGACGGCGAAGAGCGGCCGCTCGTCGCCGACGCGGGCGGTGACCAGCGCGTGCGTACACATCCCCGCGCCCGAGCACCAGGGCTTGGTCCCGTCGAGAACCCAGCCGCCGGTGCGCCGCTCGGCCGTCAGCACCGGTTGCGGCGGCTCGGCGGCCCAGACCCCCCACCACTCGCCGGGCGCGACGCGGCGCCCCGCCACCTCGGCCAGGATCGCGTCGGCGTCGGCGTGGGCCTCCACCAGCCGACCGACCACGACGTCCTCCCGTGCCGCCGCCGACAGGGCCGTCCAACGGGTCGCCGTAGCGCCGCCGCCCCGGCAACGGGAGGGGCGGCTCCAGCCGGTCGCGGACGAGTCTCCGCGATCTCGGACGCGGTCATGCCGTGGACCCGCGTAGCCACCGGTCGAGCGACGCGGCGGGCCAGGCCCTCCTCGACGTCATCCGCCCGGCGCTACCCCGGGCGCCCGGGGTCGAACCGCCTCGGGCGGCGACCGCCGTCTCGAGTCGCCGGAGCGCCCAGTCATTGCCATCATCGAGCAGATGACGACCTTCGGATACTTCCTGTCGTGCGAGGAGTACTCGCCCTCGGAGCTGTTGGAGCAGGCCCGGCTCGCACAGGACGCGGGCTTCGACGCCCTGTGGATCAGCGACCACTACCACCCGTGGACCAGCGAGCAGGGCGAAAGCCCGTTCGTCTGGTCGATGATCGGCGCGATCTCGCAGGTCTGCGACCTCCCGGTCACCACCGCCGTCACGTGCCCGACTCTCCGTATCCATCCGGCGATCATCGCCCAGGCCGCCGCGACCAGCGCCCTGCTGCTCGGCGAGGGCCGCTTCTGCCTCGGCATCGGCAGCGGCGAGGCGCTCAACGAGCACATCCTCGGCGACGTGTGGCCGTCGGCCGACGTCCGCCTGGAGATGCTCGAGGAGGCGGTCGAGGTGATCCGAAAGCTCTGGACCGGCGAGGACGTCACGCACCGCGGCAAGCACTACACCGTCGAGAACGCCCGGATCTGGTCGCTTCCGGCCACGCCGCCGCGGATCTCGATCTCCGGCTTCGGCCCGAAGGCGACCGACCTGGCGGCAAGGATCGGCGACGCGTACACGACGACGACTCCGGACCAGGAGCTGCTCGACCGGTTCCGAGCGAAGGCCAAGGACGGGGCCACGGCGCAGGCCGGGTTCAAGGTCGCGTGGGCCGACACCGCGGACGAGGGCTGGGACCACGCATACCGGATCTGGCCGAACGCCGGACTGCCGGGCGAGATGTCGCAGGTACTGCCGACCGTGGAGCACTTCGAGCAGGCCTCGACGCTGGTCACCCGTGACCAGACGAAGGAGTCGGTGACGGCCGGCTCCGATCCCGGCCAGCACGCCAAGGCCTTCCAGCCGTACCTCGACGCCGGCTTCGAGGAGATCTACGTCGCCAACATGGGCCCGAACTACGCGGCGATGCTGAAGGCGTACGGGCGGGATGTGCTGCCTCGGCTCCGTGAAGCCGGCTGACCGGGGCCTCTCGTGCCCGACGACCAGCCGCGCCAGCCACCGAACGACGCCGACCTCGACGGTCCGGAGCGCGACGAGACTCCGACCGAACGCGCCGACCGCAACTGGGACGAGCTGTTGCAGGAGCTGCGGGTCACCCAGACGGGGATCCAGATCCTGTCGGGGTTCCTGTTGACACTGCCGTTCCAACAGCGGTTCACGGCTCTCGACCCGCCGCTGCGCACGCTGTTCCTCGTGGCCGTCGGGATGGCCACGCTCTCGACCGGACTGGTCGTGGCCCCCGTCGCGGCGCACCGGCTGATGTTCCGGAAGCGGCAGAAGATCTCCCTGGTCGAGACGTCGGACCGCTTGGCCAAGGCTGGTCTGGCGTGCGTCGGACTGACGGTCGTCGTCGTTCTCGCGCTGGTCTTCGGGTTCGTCCTGGGCGACACGGCGGCGTTCGTCGCCGGCGGCGCCGGGCTCGTCGTCTTCACGCTGCTCTGGCTGGTGCTGCCCCTCGTCGTACTCCGCCGGGCGGGGAACCGGCCTGGCGTCGACGAGTCGTGACCACTTCGGGGCATGACCGGCCCGAGAACGGGTAGCCCTTCCACCATGACCGATGGCGCCGTACTCCGCCGCTCCCGCACGGTCGTCGTGACCGGTGGTGCTGGCTTCGTGGGTTCGTGGCTGTGCGAGGCGTTGCTCGACCGCGGCGACGACGTGATCTGTGTCGACAACCTGCTGACCGGTTCGCGGGAGAACGTGGCTCACCTCACCGGCGCCTCCACGTTCCGGTTCGTGCAGCACGACGTATGCGAACCGTTCGACCCCGGCCGGCCGGTGGACCTGGTCCTTCATCTGGCCTCGCCGGCCTCGCCCCGGCACTACCTCGACCATCCGGTGGAGACGCTGCGGGCCGGCAGCGAAGGGACGCTCGCGGTCCTGGAGCTGAGCCGCCGGCACGCCGCCCGCTTCGTGCTGGCGTCCACGTCCGAGGTCTACGGCGACCCGCTGGAGCACCCGCAACGCGAGGAGTACTGGGGCCACGTCAACCCGATCGGGCCGCGAAGCGTCTACGACGAGGCCAAGCGCTTCGCCGAGGCGGCGACGACGGCGTACCGGACGACCTACGGTGTCGACACCGGAATCGTCCGGATCTTCAACACCTACGGTCCGCGGATGAGCCTGGACGACGGCCGGGCCATCCCGCAGTTCGTCGGCCAGGCCCTGCGCGGTGACCCGGTTACCGTCGCCGGCGACGGCTCCCAGACCCGGTCCCTGTGCTTCGTCACCGACACCGTGGCCGGCCTCCTGGCCATGGCCGACAGCGACCATTCCGGGCCGGTCAACGTCGGCAACCCCGTCGAGGTCAGCATGCTCGACCTCGCCCGAGAGGTCGTCGCCGTCTGCGACTCCGGCTCACCCGTCGAGCACGTCGGGCTGCCGGTCGACGACCCGCGGCGACGCTGCCCCGACATCACGCGGGCGCGTCGCCTGCTCGGGTGGGAGCCGGTCGTGGCCCGAGCGGACGGGCTGGCCCGAACCGTCGACTGGTTCCGCGCGGAGATCAGGATGCCAGCCGGAGCTGCGCCGCGCTGACCACCTCGTCGACGGTGATCCGCAGCAGGGCCGGGTCGGGTTCCGTCCCCAGCGGGTCTCCGGTGCGCTCGCCGTGCCAGAGAACGGTGTGCGGGCCACTCTGCGGTGGTCCCCATCGCGCTGGGGGGGTCGGCCCGAAGAGGAGGACCGAGGGGCGCCGGTAGGCCGTGGCGAGGTGCGCGAGGCCGGTGTCGCCGGAGACCACCAGCCGGGCCGATGCGACGAGCGCCGCCAGGCACAGCAGGTCGGTTCGACCGGCCAGGACCCGAACCTCCGGACGTCCGCTCAGGCGATGGATCCGGTGGGCCAGCGTCGCCTCCGCTGCCGAGCCCGTGAGAACGACCGGCTGTCCGTGGTCGGCGAGGTGGCGCACCACTGCGGCGAACCGCTCCGGCGGCCACCGGCGTGACGCATACGCCGCGCCGGGGTGGACCACGATCGCACCCGGTGCGGGAGAGGTGACCTCGGGGACCGGGAGGTCGAGGTTCTCGCGGTCGACGGTCCAGCCGGCGTAGGAGGCCAGCCGGCACCACCGGTCGACCTCATGCTCGTCGGGATCCCACTGCGGTCCGCCGAACTCGCCGTCGACGGCGTAGCCGACGAGCCACCACGGGTCGAGGCCGGCCAACAACCGGTGGCTCTGCGGGCCCCGGCCGTGCAGGTTGACGGCGACGGCGGGCGGTGGCTCGCTCCAGTGGACCGGCTCGAGGCCGAGGGTGGGGATCAGCCGGTCCGCGACCCCCGCCAGGTGCACCAGCTCGGCGAGGGCGGGCGGCGCGGCCACCGCGACGTGGTGGTCGGGCAGCGCACGGCGAACCGCCCTGAGCGCCGGGACCGCGGTGAGGAAGTCGCCGAGCCCGAGCGCGCGCAGGACCACGGCCTCGGGAGTGCGGCTCAGGGCCAGGATCCCTCGACCGATGGCGCGACCACGAGCTCTCGGACCTCGCAACCAGGCGGCTGGGTGAGGGCCACGACGACACAGGCGGCGACGTCGGCCGGCTGGTTGAGGCGGGCGTCCGGGCCTGGCTTGTACTGTTCGTCGCGGCCGTCGAAGAACCCGGTGTGCATGCCGCCGGGTACCAGCAGCGTCACCCCCACCTGCCCCTGCAGCTCGGCTGCGAGCGCCCGGGTGAACCCGACCACGCCGAACTTCGACGCGCAGTAGGCGCTCGCGTCGCTGAGGGCGCGCAGGCCGAGAGTGGACGCGACGGTGACCACCTTTCCGTGCCGCTCCATCAGGTCGGGCAGGGCGGCCCGGACCACTGCCGCCGTACCGAGCAGGTTGACCTGGATCACGCGGTCCCAGTCGTCGCCAGGAATGTCGGCGAGCCGTCCGCACGCGTCGATGCCGGCGCAGGTCACGACCGCGTCGATGCCGCCGACCTGCGCTGACGCATGCCGGACCGCATCCTCCGCGGCCCGGCTGTCCGACAGGTCAACACAGACGTCGTCGTCGCGCCCGGTCGCGACGCGGTCCAGGACGACCGGACGGCCGCCGCCGGCGGCCACCGCCTCAACAACCGCGGCACCGAGACCGCTGGCCCCACCCGTGACGAGAACGGTGCCGAGCGTCATGACATACCTCCGAAGGTCGTGGACGGGTGGGACGTGCGGACCGCGTCGACGAGGTCGGTCGTCGATCGGCCGGGCAGATAGGGAAGGACGACGGCCTGACCGCCCCATTCCTGGAGGACGGCAGCCTCGGGCAGCTCGGATCCGGCGTAGTCGCCGCCCTTGGCCCAGACGTCCGGCCGGAGGAGGCGGAGCACCGCGTCCGGGGTGTCCTCGTCGAAGACGACCACCGCGTCGACGCCCTCGACCGCCTCGAGCACGCGGCTCCGGTCGGCCGCTGAGACCAGCGGACGCTCCGGACCCTTGAGGCGTCTGACCGACGCGTCGGAGTTGAGGCAGACGACGAGCGCGTCGCCGAGGCTCCGAGCGGCGCCCAGCGTGGCGATATGACCGGCGTGGAGCAGGTCGAAGCAGCCGCCGGTGGCCACCAAGACGCCTCCGCCGGCCCGCACCCGTTTTGCGACCTCGACGGCGGAGGACCCGCCGAGCTGAGGGGGCCGGCCGGAGGGAGCGCCGATGCCCAGCGACGCCGGGCCGCCCATGGCGACGTACCGGGACGCGGCGAGCACACCGGCCTGGACCGCTTCGGTGGTGACCGCACCCGCCCCCAGCGCGAGCGCCGCGGCGACGGCGAACCGGTCGCCCGCGCCACACGGGTCGAGGGCCGGGACGGACGGTGCGGGCACGGCGATCGGGGCACCCGTGCCGTACGAGAGCAAGGCACCGTGGGCTCCCGTCGTGACGGCGACCGCGGCCGCCCGCCAGGCTCGCACCAGCCCATCGGCCTGCCGCCGCAGGGTCGCGAGCTCCGACCCGTCGCCGGACGCGTCGATGCCCTCGCGGCGCGCGTACTCGGCGGCCTCGACCCGGTTCGGCGTGACCAGGCGGGCGCCGGCGACCGGGCGGTGGCCCCGCGGATGCGGGTCCCACACCAGCGGAGCTCGACGCCCGGTTACTTCCAGATGATGTTCCAGCCCGGCGGCATCGGTTACCCCGCGGCCATAGTCCGAGACGAGGACGGCCGACGCGGAGGCCAGGGCGGAACGCGCCTCCTCGGTCACCCGCTCCAACCGGGCGGTCGAGTCGCCGCTGTCCAGCCGGACCACCGGTCGGTCACCCGCTCTGATGCGGTGCTTGACCGGCGTCCGGCCTCGAGCGGGAAGGCGGACCAGCGTGAGCCGCGGGAACGCGGCCAGGAGTCCCGCCAGACGCTCGCCCGCCTCGTCGTCCGCGATCGCCGTGACCAGCACGACATCGCCCCCGTCGCCGGCGGCCATGACGGCCGCGAGTCCGGCGCCGCCGGGTCGCGCGACCTCGACGGCATCCTCGAGGACCGGCACCGGTGCGTCCGGCGCGAGCCGCGTCGCGACGGCGGTGGTGTCCACGTCGAGCAGCACGTCGCCGACGATGACCAGTGGCCCGTTCACGACCACGTCCCCGTCCGCGTGAGGTTCCGGGCCGAGAGGAAGTCGGACTCGTGCCCGTCGACGCCGATCGCACGGTCGAACGCCTCGCACAGCACGTGCAGGCCCACCAGGTGCAGCTCCTGGACCGTGGCGGTGTCCGGGGCGTCCACGGCGGCGACCTGGTCCGCGACGCTCGCCAGCCGGTTCGGGCACGGGCCGGTGAACGCCCAGACGCGCATACCCAGCTCGGCGCCCCGGCGCGCGGCCTCGACGACGTTCGGGCTGCCTCCGCTGGTCGAGAGCAGGACCAGGACGTCGCCGGGGCGGCCGTGGGCCTCGACCTGACGCGCGAACAGCTGCTCGGGCGGGTAGTCGTTCGCGATCGCCGTGAGGGTCGAGGTCTCGGCGGACAGGCAGATGGCCGAGAACGGAGGCCGCTCGTGCCGGTACCGGCCGACCAGCTCGGCCGTCAGATGCTGCGCCTGGGCTGCGCTGCCGCCGTTCCCGGCGGCGAGGAGCCGGCCGCCATCGGTGAGGACGTCGGCCAGCGCCACGCCCCACTCGTCGGCCACCCGCAGGACCGGACCCACCCGGTCGACGGCGCTCCGAAGCCGGGTCAGGTGCTCGACCCAGACGGTCGTCGACGCGGGCATCACCGGGCCGCCTCGTGCGTCAGCCGCGTGCCGATGACCGAGCCGTAGACCCGTGCCGTCGCCGCGGCGACGCGGGACCACTGGTACTCCTTGACCGCGCGGACCCGGCCGGCGCGGCCGTACGCCGCCCGGCGTACGGGGTCGTCGAGCAGCTTCGCGATCACCGGTGCGAGCAGGTCGGGCCGCCTCGGGGGGACCAGGTCGCCGGTGACGTCGGGGACCACGGTGTCGAGCAGCCCGCCGACCGCCGAGCCGACGAGGGGACGGCCGCACGCCATCGCCTCGACAGGGACGATGCCGAACGGCTCGTACCAGGGAACGTCGACGACGATGTCGGCGGCGCGCATCACCGCCGGCACGTCGCCACGGGCCACCGCCCCGAGGAACCGCACCCGGTCGGCGACCCCGCACCGCTCCGCGACGCGGCGAAGGCGGGCGATCTCCTCGTCGGCGTCCAGTCGGTGCGGCGGGGGACCGCCGGCAACGTCCAGGGTCACGCCGGGCAGCGACGCCAGGGCTTCGACGATGTTCCCGACACCCTTGCGCTCGACCAACCGGCCGACGAAGAGGAGCCGACCGGCGCCTCGGCCGTTGTCGGACGACGGCGGACCCGGGCGGAACACCGTCGTGTCGACGCCGCACGGAATCACCGTCGCGTGAGAGCTCGCCAGACCCAGAGCGACCAGCTCGGCGATCTCGTCGGAGCAGGTCGCGATGACGTGGTCGACCTGCCGGCACAGGCGACGCTCGAAACCGATCCGCTCGACCGGGCTGGTGTCGGCCGAGCCCTGGTTGCGTCGCTTGACGGTGCCGAGCGCGTGGAACGTCTGGAGGACCGGGATCCCGACCCGTCGGGCGGCGCGGGTGCTCGCGACGCCGCTCATCCAGAAGTGGGCGTGAACGACGTCGACCGGGTCGTCAGTCCACCGTTGCTCGAGGTACCGGGCGAACGCCGGCATGTGCTGCAGCAGGTCGTCCTTGGGAATCTCCCGGGCCGGTCCGGCCGGGACGTGCTCGACGACGTACCCGGTCGGGGCGGTCACCCGGTCGGGCAGGTCGGCGCGGTCGCGTCGGGTGAACACCGTGACGGTGTGACCGAGCGCGACGAGCTCGCCGGCCAGCGCGTCGACGTGGACGTTCTGCCCTCCGGCGTCGACGCCGCCGACGGCGCTGAGCGGGTTGGCGTGTTCAGAGACGAGGGCGATTCTCATCGGGCACCTCCTACGGGGACGGTGAGCGGTGCGGTTCGTGGGGTGGCCCGCAGCCGGTCGACGGCCGCGGCGACCTCCGCCGGCGACACGGACGTCAGGCAGGGGTGGCCGGGGACGGGGCAGTGGGTGGCCCGGGTCCTGGCGCACGGTGCGTCCTGGTCGCCGAGCAGCACGGTCGGTGTCCGGTACGGCGCCCAGCGGGAGGCCGGCACCGTGGGCGCGAAGAGTGAGACGACGGGGGTATGCGTGGCGGCGGCCAGGTGGGCGGCCCCGGTGTTGGCGGCGACGACGACCGCTGCACGGGAGAGGAGGCCTGCCAGCCGGGCCAGTGTTGTTCGGCCGCCGAGGTCGACGGCGGTCGTTCCCGCGCAGACCTCTTCGACGAGCGCCCGCTCGGACGACGAGCCGGTGACGGCGACGGCCAGCCCGGCATCCGTCAGCCGCCGGCACAGGGCGGCCCAGTGGTCGGCGGGCCACGCCCGCGCGGGCACCGACGTCCCGGGATGCAGCACGGCGTCGAAGCGCGGGGTCTCCGGTCCAGGGTGCGCGGTCACCGCGAGCCGTCCGTCGTCACCGGGTCGGAGCTCGTAGCCGGCGGCGCGCGCCAGGGCCAGCGCGCGGTCGGCCTCGTGGACGTCACCCGGGTCGGCGTGGCGCAGGTCCAGCAGCGATCCCGGGTAGTCCTCGCTGACCGCGCCGACCCACTCGACGCCGGCCAGGCGCAGGAGGAGCGCTGTCGGGAGCGCGGACTGGTGGAACGAGGTGAAGACCACGGCTCGGTCGATGCGCCGGCCGCGGAGGGCCGTCACCAGGCGGCCGACCTCGGCACGATGGACCGGCGGCGCGGGCAGGTCGATCCAGGGGCACCGCCACTCGATGGTCTCGTCGACGCCGGGGAGCAGCCGCGCCGCTGCGCGCCCGTGGGGGCCCGCGAGGAACGTGACGTGCCGGCTTCCGGCGGCCACGGCCCTGACCGCCGGTCCGGTGAGCAGCACGTCTCCCATCCGGTCCAACCGGACGACGAGGGTGTGGGGGCGCCGGCTCACCAGCGCCCCGCCAGGATGGCGGTCACGGCGGAGCCGAGATCCGGATGGACCCGTGCGGCGGCGGACACGTCGTCCCGGCTGGTCGCCGGGGCGGGCACCAGGATCCCCACACCGCCCGCGGCCTCGGCCGCGCGGACGTCGGTCCCGATGTCGCCGACCAGGACGCAGCGTGCCGGGTCGGCGCCCAGGTCCGAACAGGCCTGGACGACCATGCCGGGCGCGGGTTTGCGGCAGCCACATGCGTCCTGCGCGCCGTGCGGGCACCACACCATCGTGTCGAAGGGTCCGAGATCGGCCTCGACCCGGCGGTTGACGGCTTCGACCTGGGCGGTGGTCAGGCGGCCACTGGCGACGCCCGACTGGTTCGTGACGAGGCCGACTCGGATACCCGCGCGACGGAGGCGGTCGAGCGCCTCCACCGCTCCCGGGACGGGGCGGACGAGCTCGGGCCGACCGTTGTAGGGCACGTCGTGCACGAGGGTGCCGTCGCGGTCGAAGAGGACCACATCGGGCGTTCCTCGCCACGCTTCGGCGGACCGGTGCCGCCACGCCCCGCGGAGCGTATGCCAGGTGGCGGCCGGAGGGATCGCCATGCTCGTCAGCAGCATCCGGCGAACCTCGTCCCGGTCGCGTGGACCGGGCGCGATGCGGGCCAAGGCGAACTCCGCCGTACCGGCCGCCCACGCCATCCCGGCGACACCCGCCCACGGCCAGCGGCGGCCAGCGGCGAGACCCACCGCCAGCGTCCCCGCGAGCGTGACGGCGAGGTGGCGGCGGCGGCGGCCCTGCGGCGCTCCCGCTCGCCGCCGCCATCCCGGTCCGTGAAGTCGCGCCATGAGGATGTCGTCGGCGTTGCCGGCCTGCTGCCGGACGCTGACCCAGTCGTCCGCCGGTCGCACCGGATGGGTCACCCGTCGACTGCCCCGAACCAGGCGACACCGCTCGCCCGTCACGCGCAGCGCGAGGTCGGCGTCCTCCCGGTAGGCCCGGGGGAAGCGCTCGTCGAAGCCGCCGACCGTCGCGAGCACCGCCCGGCGATAGCTCATGTCCGCGGTGATCCACGGGGCGTCCTCGAGCCCACGGGTGGAGCGTTCCCAGTCGGTGGGCGGCCGCGACGTGGGGAGAGGGACCCGGAGCCGCCCCTGGGTGCCGGCCACCCACGGCGGAGCACCGTGGAGGTCCGCCGACAGCGCCGCGTACCAGTCCGGGTCGGGTAGGACGTCGTCGTCGAGGAAGCTGACCCAAGCGGTCGTGGCGTGCCGCCAGCCGAGGTTGCGGGCGGCGGCCGGTCCCCGGCCGCCGGACCGGAGCACGACCACCGGCAACGTGGTGTCGAGCGTCAGCGGAGCGGACTCCGGGCCGGGCCGGTCGTCGACCACGATGACGGGGTGCTCGGGCCGACGGGTTCCCGTCGCGAGCGCATCGAGGAGAACCATCAGACTCGGCCGCCCGATGCTCGGCACCACGATGGTGGTCTCGGTCATCGGGCGACCGCCGCGCGGCGCAGCACGAAGGGGCCGATGGCGAGCAGGTCCACCGGCGTGGAGCCGAAGCACTCCAGCGCGTCCATCGGGCTGTCGACCATCGGCCGGCCCGCGGTGTTGAGACTGGTGTTGACGACGACCGGCAGGCCCGTGCGCTGCTCGAACCGCTCCAGCATGCGCGCGACCAGGGGCTCCGTCGAGGCGTCGACGGTCTGGACGCGAGCCGTCCCGTCGACGTGCACGACGGCCGGGATCCGTTGCCGCCAGGCCGGATCGACATCGTGGACGAAGAGCATGTAGGGCGAGGGGATCGGGCCGCGGCCGAAGATCCCGGCGGCCCGGTCGAGCAGCACCATCGGCGCCACCGGCCGGAACTGCTCGCGGCCCTTGACGTCGTTGAGCCGCTCGAGGTTCTCCGCCCGGCCGGGGTGAGCCAGCAACGACCGATGTCCGAGCGCGCGCGGCCCGAACTCGCTGCGGCCCTGAAACCAGGCGACGATGCCGTCGTCCGCGAGGCAGGCCGCCACGGTGTCGGCCAGGTCGGCCGGCCGCTCGACGGGCAGGTGGGCGCGACGGAGCCGGTCCTCGATCTCCGCGTCGCTCCATTCCCGGCCGAGGTCCGCGCCACCCATCGGCGCAACAGCGTCGCCGGCCTCGGAAGCCACCTGCAGGGCGGCACCGAGGGCGGTTCCGGCATCACCCGCCGCCGGCTGCACCCAGACGTCCTCGTACGGCGTCTCGGCCCAGATCCGGCTGTTGGCGACGCAGTTCAGCGCGACCCCGCCGGCGAGGGCGAGCCGGCGACCGCCGGTCTGGTCGTGGAGCCAGCGAGCGAGCGACAGCAGGACCTCTTCGACGCGCTGCTGGACGCTGGCCGCGAGGTCGGCATGATCCTGGTTCCACTCCTCGTCCGGCCGGCGCGCCTTGACCAGCGTCGGCCAGTCGACGCGCTCCGTGCGGAAGCCACCGTCCCCGGTCACGTGGCATACCGCCTGAAGCTCGTCGGCGAAGCGCGGAACGCCGTAGGACGCCAGGGCCATCACCTTGTACTCGTCGCTGCTGCGCAGGAAGCCCAGGTGCGCGGTCGCCTCCTCGTAGAACAGCCCGAGGGAGTGGGGGAGGGCCTGTCCGGCCAGCGGCTTGAGCCGACCGTTCGCATACCGTCCCGCGAGGTGGCTCGCGCACTCGCCGCGACCGTCGAGCACGAGGACGTCGAGGTCGCCTCCCGCGGCCAGGGCGGCGGAAGCGGCGTGCGCCACGTGATGGGGAACGAACCGGACCACCGCCGGGTCGAGGCCCGGAAGTGCCGTGGCGAGGAAGCCCGGCGCGCTGCGGGCATAGCGTTGGCGCAGCCAGTCCCAGGGGTCGTCGACCCCGAGCTCCTCCGCAGGTCGGGCCAGCGAGGGGTCGTAGGAGTAGGCCACCGCGTCGAGGTCAGCCGGTTCCAGCCCCGCCGACGTCAGGCACCACGCCGCCGCTTGCTCGGGCAGCTCCCACGCGGCGAAGGGCACCGGGCGGTGACCGTGCTTGCGTCGTGAGAACCGCTCCTCCTCGGCCGCCGCCACCGTCACCCCGTCGACGACGAGGGCGGCCGAGGGGTCGTGGAAGAGCGCGTTGATGCCCAGGACCTTCACGTCGTCGACCTTTCGTTCCCGCGTAAACCCCGACAAAGAGAAGCGGTTCCCGGTTCTGTCTCCCGGTAAACCGGTTCTCGCGAAGAACCGTCGGGCCGCGGAACGTCCGGTGCGGGCGGGACCCGGGGTTTTGGAACCACCGTTTCGGGGAACCGACGCTCCGTGCACGTATCCGTCGTCGGAACCGGCTATCTCGGCGCGACCCACGCGGTCTGCCTCGCCTCGTGGGGGCACACGGTGCTCGGGGTGGACGCCGACGCCGAACGGGCCGCCCAGCTGAAGGACGGTGTGCCGCCGTTCCGAGAGCCCGGCTTCGCGGAGCTGCTCAGCGAAGGGCTGGGCTCGGGCCGGCTGTCCTTCGGAACGGACCTGGCGGAGGCGGCCGCCTGCGCCGACGTGCACTTCCTGTGTGTCGGAACACCGCAGTCGTCGGGTGGGAACGCCGCCGACCTCGGGGCCCTGCGACAGGTCGTCGACGAGCTCGGCCCTCTTCTCGACCGGCCCTGCGTCGTGGTCGGCCGGTCCACGGTCCCGGTGGGTACCTCACTGGACCTGGTCGCAGCGCTCCGACGTTCGGCTCCGGCCGGCGACGAGGTCCGGCTGGCCTGGAACCCCGAGTTCCTCCGCGAAGGCCATGCTGTAGCCGACTCGCTGCACCCCGACCGGCTGGTGCTCGGCGTCGCCGACGACGCCGCATACGCGACCCTGCTGCAGGTGTATGCGCCGCTCATGGCCGCGGGGACGACGATCATCCGCACCGACCGGGCGACGGCCGAGCTGGCGAAGGCCTCCGCCAACGTCATGTTGGCCGCCCGGGTCTCGCTCGTGAACGTCCTCGCCGAGGTGTGCGAGCGGGCCGGCGCCGACATCGGCGACCTCATCGCCGTGCTGGGGTCCGACCCCCGCATCGGTGACCAGTTCCTGTCCCCCGGAGTCGGTTACGGCGGTGGATGCCTCCCCAAGGACCTCCGCGCCTTCGTCGCTCGTGCCGACGAGCTCGGCCTCGCCGCGTCGACCAGGCTGCTGACCGAGGTCGACGCCACGAACCTGCGCCAGCGCGCTCGGGTCGTCGCGCTGGCCGACGCCATGGTCGGTGGACTGGCCGGACGCCGCGTGACGGTCCTGGGGGCAGCGTTCAAGGCCGGCTCCGACGACATCCGGGACTCGCCGGCGGTCGACATTGCGACGCGGCTACGGAGCCGTGGGGCCGTCGTGCACGTGCACGACCCGTGGGCCGGCGCCAACGTCCGCCGGGCGAATCCGGAGCTCGACGTCGCCGACACGGTCGAGGACGCGTGCGTCGCAGCGGAGCTCGTGCTGCTGCTGACCGACTGGCCGGACTACCGCGGCCTCGACCCCGTCGCCCTCGCCGAGGTCGTCGCCGTTCCCCGGGTTGTCGACGGCCGGCTCGCGCTCGACCCCGACAAGTGGCGCGCGGCCGGGTGGCGGTTCCACGCGCTCGGCCGAGGGGAGAGCTGACCGTGCGAATCCTCCTGTGGCACGTACACGGGTCGTGGACCACGTCGTTCGTCCAAGGGGCGCACGAGTATCTCCTGCCCGTTCTGCCGGACCGTGGACCGGACGGCCGTGGCCGGGCGCGAACGTGGGACTGGCCACCGTCCGCCCGCGAGGTCGCGCCGGAGAACCTGGCCGATCACGAGATCGATCTCGTTGTCCTGCAACGGCCTCATGAGATCGACCTCGTGCGCCAGTGGACCGGGCGCAGTCCCGGGCTCGACCTGCCCGCCGTCTACGTGGAGCACAACACCCCAGGAGGCGACGTCCCGTTCAGTCGCCATCCACTGGCCGACCAGCACGAGATCCCCGTCGTGCACGTCACCCACTTCAACCGGCTGTTCTGGGACGGCGGCACGTCCCGCACCTCTGTGGTGGAGCACGGCATCATCGACCCGGGCGACCGCTACACGGGGGACGAGGCGCGCGCGGCCGTCGTGGTCAACGACCCGGTACGCCGGGGCAGGGCGGTCGGGGCAGACATCGTCGCCGAGCTGGCCGACGTCCTGCCGGTCGACGTCTTCGGGATGGGCGCGTCCGAACTGGTGCAGCGAATGGGGTACCGCTCCCACCGGGTGCGCGCCTACGACGACCTTCCCCAGGATCGTCTCTACGCCGAGCTGGCCCGGCGGCGCGTCTACGTGCACACCGTCAGGTGGACGTCACTCGGGCTATCCCTCCTCGAGGCGATGCACCTGGGTATGCCGGTCGTGGCCCTCGCGGTCACCGAGGCCGTTAACGCGGTGCCGCCCGGTGCGGGCGTGCTGGCCACGAGTGCCGAGGAGCTGTCGGCCGCGGCGCTCCACCTCGTCGAACACCCGGCGGAGGCCAGGGCGATGGGGCAGCGGGCCCGTGCCGCAGCGCTCGGCCGGTACGGTCTGGCCCGGTTCCTCGCCGACTGGGACGTCGTCCTCGACTCCACCGTCCCGGTGCGGCGCTGACCACCGATGCGCGGGCGGCCGCGCCGATCGGGACCGGTGACGAACTCTGCCGCACGGGAGCGCATACCGGCACCCTCGCGGGGTACTCGTGAGGCTCGGCCACCGATCGAAGGAGCCTGATGAGCGCGCCCGCCGCACCCCCGAACCCCGCCGGCACGAGCACCGACGGAGCCGACCCGCGACCCATGGAACCGGGGGCGCCCAGCGCGGAGCCGATCTCGTTGCCGGAACCGACCGACGTCCGCCCGCCGGCGCCGCCGAAGCCCGACCAGGCCGAGCCGGCCGCGGTGTCCCCTACCGGGGTACCCACCGGAGCGCCGCTCGGTCATCGCGCTCAGCACGGCGAGTACCTCACGACGGCCCAGGGCGTCCGGCTCCCCGACACCGACCACTCGCTGAAGGCCGGTCCGCGCGGACCCGTCCTGCTGCGTGACCACCACCTGCGGGAGAAGATCACCCACTTCGACCACGAGCGAATCCCCGAGCGAGTCGTCCACGCCCGTGGTGCCGGCGCCCACGGTGTCTTCCGCTCCTACGGAACGGCGGCCGAGGTGACCCGCGCCGCCTTCCTCGCCCCGGACACCGAGACGCCGGTGTTCGTCCGGTTCTCGACCGTGCTGGGCTCGCGCGGGTCGGCCGACACGGTCCGCGACACCCGCGGCTTCGCCGTGAAGTTCTACACGGACGAGGGCACCTTCGACCTCGTCGGCAACAACATCCCGGTCTTCTTCATCCAGGACGCCATCAAGTTCCCGGACGTCATCCACGCCGGGAAGCCGCACCCGGACCGGGAGATCCCGCAGGCGCAGAGCGCCCATGACACGTTCTGGGACTTCGTGTCGCTGCACACCGAGGCGCAGCACCACACCATGTGGAACATGTCCGACCGGGGTATCCCGCGTTCCTACCGGATGATGGAGGGCTTCGGCGTCCACACGTTCCGCCTCGTCGACGAGGCGGGGGCGACCTGCCTGGTCAAGTTCCACTGGAAGCCGGTGCTCGGGGTCCACTCGCTCGTGTGGGAGGAGGCGCAGCTCCTCAGCGGTGTCGATCCCGACTTCCATCGGCGGGACCTCGCCGACGCGATCGAGTCCGGTCATCTCCCCGAGTGGGACCTGGGCATCCAGGTGTTCCCCGACACCGAGGACCAGACGTTCGAGGGCATCGACCTGCTCGACGCGACCAAGATCGTTCCCGAGGAGCTCGCACCGGTGCAGCCGGTGGGCCGGCTCACGCTGACCGCCAACCCCTCCAACTACTTCGCCGAGACGGAGCAGGTGGCCTTCCACACCGGGCATCTCGTCCCGGGCATCGACGCCACCGACGACCCGCTGCTGGCGGGCCGGATGTTCAGCTACCTCGACACCCAGATCACCCGGCTCGGTGGCCCGAACTTCGGCCAGCTGCCGATCAACCGGCCGCAGGTGCCGGTCAACGACATGCTGCGCGACGGGATGCACCAGACGGCCGTGCACCGCGGGGTGGCGCCGTACCGGCCGAACTCCCTGGACGGCGGCTGCCCGTTCGTCGCCGGCGCGGACATCGGCGGGTACGTGGAGGTACCGCAGCCCCTGCCGGAGTCGCGCAAGGTGCGGCAGGCACCGGCGTCGTTCGCGGACCACTACAGCCAGGTTCGGCTGTTCTGGTTGAGCATGAGTGCCGTCGAGCAGGAGCACATCGTCGCCGCATACTCCTTCGAGCTGGCGAAGTGCTACGACGAGACGATCCGACAGCGGCAGCTGATCGCGCTGTCGCGCATCGACGACCAGCTCTGCGTCCAGGTCGCGGACGCCCTCGGCATGGAGGCGCCACCGTCAGAGGTGACCGACGAGCCGGACCCCAGCCCGGCCCTCAGCCAGGTGGGCGGCGAGTGGCCGGTCGCGGGCCGGGTGGTCGGCGTCGTCGCCGCGTCCGGCTCCGACGCCACGGCCGCGATCGTGGCTGTCCTGGCCGGCGCCGGCCTGCGGGTCCTCGTCCTCGCTCCAGTCGGCGGACGGTTGGCGGGTTCGGGTGACCTGACCGTCAACCGGACCTTCGCGACGATGCGATCCGTCGAGCTGGACGCCGTCGTCGTCTCGGACGGGATCTCGGACCCGCGCGTGGACACGCTGTTGCGTGAGGCGTACCGGCACGCCAAGGCGATCGCGGCAGTCCCGGGAGCGACCGACGTCCTCGAGGCGGCGGGCGTGCGATCCGGCGACGCGGGAGTCGTCATCGAGACCGACCCGGCCGCGCTCGCCTCGGCGCTCGCCGGCGCGCTGGCCCAGCATCGGGCCTGGGACCGCACCGCCGGAGCGCCGGCCTCAGCAGGCGGTGGGCTCAGCTGACCCGGTAAGAGGTAAGCGGCTGGTCGCTCATCTCCGCTTCTGCCTCGCGGTCGAGCCGTACTCGGGCCGTTCCGGGCCGTTGACGCCGAACCAGCGGCGTCAGTCCGCCACCAGTAGGACCTGTGCGCTGGCCGTGCCGATCTGCGTTGTGAGCCAGGCCAGCTGGTCGGCGACCTGGCTCCCGCACGACGTCGCGACGTCCTGCAGCTCCGGGTCCCGGTTGCCTTGCGCCGCCTTGGCGACGAGGGTCCAGGCGATGTCGAGATGGGACGCGTAGTCGTACACCTCGTGCAGGTCACGCAGCAGCCCGAGACCGCCGGTCCGCGGCTCCGTGACTCCCGCGACGTGCAGGCGGTCCGGCGCGGGATGGTCCCCGTAACGTTCGCGCGCCGGCCCCAGCCGCGCGCTGTGCTCTTCGCACTGAGCGCGGAAGCGAGCTGCCTGCGCGACGACCTCCGGCTCGTCGGCGTGTCCCTCGGCGAGCACCGCGTAGGACTCGGCGAGGGTGGTCGACCCCTGTTCGAGAAGGTGGACATACGTGGCCAGGTGCATCGGATCCTCCTCTCAGGTAACCGGACTCACGCGGACCTGCACGGTGCCGCCCTTGAACTGCGGCTGCTTCGACACCGGATCCCAGCGGTCGAGGGTGAGCTCGTTGGCCGCCTCCTGCGCGTAGTGGAACGGCACGAACACCTGACCCCGGCGGTCACCGTCCAACCGTGCTGGGACGGTGATGGATCCACGCTTCGACTCGACGCGTACCGGCTGTCCCTCCTCGATGCCGGATGCGGCGGCGTCCTCCGGATGGAGCTCGACCCATGGTTCGGGCGCGGCCTCCTGCAGCTGCGGAGCCCGACCGGTCTTGGTGCGAGTGTGGAAGTGAAAGACGGTGCGGCCGGTCAGCAGGCGGAGCGGGTACTCGTCGGAGGGCTCCTCGGGCGGTGGCTCCCACTCCGCTGCTCGTAGCCAGGCGCGCCCGTCGAGGTGCTGTGCCGCGTGCTGCTCCTTGGTGATGGAGGCTCCCGTGGCGAGGTCGTGGCCGAACGTCTCGCACTGGTCCGCGTCGGTGTTGAACACCCCGTCGGGGTAGAGGTGCTCGGTGCCGTCAGGCGCCTCGGCCGTGCACGGCCACTGGACACCGCCGCGCTCGCGCAGCATCCCGTACGTGAGTCCGCTGTAGTCGCACGGCCGCCCGGCCGAACACTCCTTCCACGCCTCGAACGCCTCCTCGGGCTCGGACCACCGGGGGATCGGGCGGCCACTGCGGTCGCGGAACCCCATCCGTCGCGCGTAGTCCACCCAGATGTCGAGGTCCGACCGCGCCTCGCCCGGTGGGTCGACCGCCTGGTCCGCCAGGTGCACGGTGCGGTCGGCGTTGGTGAAGCTCCCGGTGCGCTCGCCCCAGAGCGCCGCCGGGAGGACCACATCGGCGAGCTCGGTGGTCTCGGTCCGGTAGGCGTCGCTGACGACGAGGAACAAGGACTCGCTGCCGAGCACCTCGCGGATCCGGCCGAGGTGGGGCAGGGACACCGCGGGGTTGGTGCCCGCCACCCAGAGGAACCGGACCGAGCCCTGCTCCGCGTACCGCATGATCTGCATCGCATGCGTCGGTGCGGCCCAATGGGGGATCACCGACGCGTCGACGTCCCAGAGGTCGGCGAGCTCCTGCACGTGCGCCGGGTTCTCCCAGTTACGGAACCCGGGCAGGTCGCCGTTCGCGCCGGCCTCGCGGTTGTTCTGTGCCGTCGGCTGGCCGTTCATCTGCAGGATCCCGGTGCCGGGGCGGCCGAGCATGCCGCGCAGCAGATGGAGGTTGTTCACCTGCACCGCAGCCGCCGTGGCCTGGTGGGACTGGTAGAGACCCTGGAGCACCGTCGACACGACCCGCGGTGCGGTGCCGAAGACCTCCGCCGCGCGGGCCACGTCAGCGGCCGGGACGTCGCAGATCTGGGCCACTCGGTCGGGCGGGTATGCCGCCACCGTGCGTTCCAGGGCCTCGAACCCGCGAGTATGCGCCTCGACCCACGCATGGTCGACCCAGCCGTGGCGCACCAGCTCGTGCAGCAGCCCGTTCACCAGCGCGACGTTGGTCCCTGGCCTCACCGGCAGATGGATCGTCGACCTGGCCGCCACCTCGGTTCGGCGCGGGTCGACGGTGACGTGCAGCGGCGGATCAGCTCCCTCGAGCCGGTCGAGCATCCGCGCCCAGAGGACGGTCTGGGTCTCGGCGACGTTGTGCCCGAAGTGGAAGACCGCGTCGCAGTGGTCCAGATCGGTGTAGCTGCCCGGCTGCCCGTCGGTTCCGAACGACTCCTTGAGGGCGGCCGCGGCGGTCGCGGTGCACAGCCGCGTGTTGCCGTCCATGTGCGGCGTGCCGAGTCCGGCCTTCCCGATCACCGCGAGCGTGTAGTACTCCTCGAGCATCAGCTGACCCGACGTGTAGAACGCGTGTGACAGCGGTCCCTTGTCGTCGAGCAGCTCTCGCGATCGGCGCACGATGGTGTCCATCGCCTCGTCCCAGCCGGTCTCGCGCAGCGCGCCGTCACGCCGGACCAGCGGGCGCAGCAACCGGTCCCGGGTCTGGCCCTGCCAGCCGAGCAGTCCTTTGGGGCCGAGACGGCCGGCATTCACCCGGTCACCGGCCCGGCCCCGGACGCCGACCATGCGTCCGTCCTTGACCCCGATGTCGAGTCCGCAGCCGTTGCTACAGAGAACGCACGCCGAAGCCACCCAGCGGTCAACGGTGGCGGCCTCGACGCCCGGCGTCAGGAACTCGTCGACGCGGGCCGGCCACGACTGCCGGCCGTTGATCGGGGTGCGTTCGCCCCAGATGTCGTCGATGCGCGGGTGGGTGCTGTGGATGGCGCGAATCTGCATGGTCGCCAGCGCTCCTCATCGTCCTCGACTGCTGGCCCATCCCCACCGGGCCGGGTTCACGCTGCGCCCTCGTTGTTGCGCGCTGCCGCGCGGTTGCCCCAGACGGTCAGCCGCTCCACGAGCGGGGCGTCGAGCCGCCGTCGCGCCGTGTGACCCTCGACGGTCTCGGTTGGCCCGCCCGGCCCGCTCGGCAGGAGCCGCGCGACGAGCGACATCGCCGCCGCGGTGGTGGCCGGGGCGACCCCGGCCACCCGGGAGCCCACCTTGGCCAGCGGCGTGAGGATGACGATGCTCCGACCCCGCAGAACACCGCGCACGATGCGCGCAGCGGCTCGCTCGGCATCCATCGAGACCAGGGGCATCGACGCGCCCGGGGCGAACCACGCGTACTCCGCGGCGGCATCGCCGGTGAACTCGGCCCTCAAGTGCGACCCGGTCCGCATCAGCCCCGGCGCGACCGTGGTGGCCGTGACCCCGGTTCCGGCGAGCTCGGCGCGCAGGCCGTTCGTGAAGCCGACGGCGGCGAACTTGGCCGTGCTGTACGGCAGCAGGTGCGGCACGCTGACCAGGCCGCCGACCGACGCGACGACGCCGAACCGACCTCGGCCGCGTGCCCGCATCCGGGGGACCAGCGCGAGGGCCAGGTTGATCGGACCCCACTGCATCGTGCCGATCGCCTCCTCGAAGTGCGCGCGGGTCAGCGACGAGAGCGGACCGACCTCGATGACACCGGCGACGTGGATGGCGACCTCGATCGGACCGAGCTCGTCCTCCACCCGGGCCAGCTGGTCCTCGACGAGATCGGCGTCGCGGACGTCGCAGACCATCGCGCCGGCGTGGATCCCCTCGTCGGCCAGGGCGAGCACGGCGCGATCCAGCTCCTCGGCGTCCCGCGCCCACAGCACGGGCAGGAAGCCCCGCCGGCCAAGCTCGCGAGCGATGAGCAGGCCGAGGCCGCGTGAGCCTCCGGCCACGAGGGCGACGGGTCCGGTGGTGGTCATGCGAGAGAACTACCCCCTCCTCGCGACGACACGCATGACGACTCTGGGATTGAGCAGGGAGCGGGCGGGTAATGAGCCGGCATGCGCGCACTCACCTGGCAGAGCAAGGGGCACGTCGAGGTCCAGGACGTTCCGGACCCGACGATCGAGGAGCCGACGGACGCTGTCGTCCGGATCACGTCGACGGCGATCTGCGGTTCGGACCTGCACCTCTACGACGTCCTGGCGCCGTACCTCACTCCCGGCGACGTGCTCGGCCACGAGTTCATGGGCGTCGTCGAAGAGGTCGGCTCCGAGGCGGGCGACCTCAGCGTCGGTGACCGTGTCGTCGTGCCGTTCAACATCTCCTGCGGCCGGTGCTGGATGTGCACGCACGGCTTGCAGTCGCAGTGCGAGACGACCCAGGTGACCGAGGAGGGCAAGGGCGCGCGGCTGTTCGGGTACACGAGCCTGTACGGCGCGGTCCCAGGCGGTCAGGCGCAGTACGCCCGCGTCCCACAGGCGCAGTACGGGCCGATCCGGGTCCCGAAGGACGGGCCGGACGAGCGGTACCTCTACCTCTCCGACATCCTTCCCACGGCCTGGCAGGGGGTTCAGTACGCCGACCTGCCGCCCGACGGCACGCTCGCCGTCATCGGTCTGGGGCCGGTCGGCCAGCTGGCCACCCGGGTCGGCCGCCACCTCGGCGCCGGTCGCGTCATCGGCGTCGACCTCGAACCGGCGCGCCTGGCGGCGGCCGCGGCAAACGGCGTCGAGACCCTCGACGTGCGGTCGGTGGACGACGTCGGCGACGCCATCCTCACGATGACCGGCGGCCGCGGCGCCGACTCGGTCATCGACGCGGTCGGGATGGAGGCGCACGGCAACCCGGTGGCCGAGAAGATCATCGGAGTCGCCAGCAGCCTGCCGAAGCCGGTCGCCCGCGCCGCCACCAACCGGTTCGGCATCGACCGGCTCGAGGCGCTGTACGCGGCACTCGGGGCGGTCCGCCGTGGTGGGACGGTGTCGTTGCTCGGGGTGTACGGCGGGATGGCCGACCCGATGCCGATGATGGAGATGTTCGACAAGCAGGTCACGTTGCGCATGGGCCAGGCAAACGTGCGTCGCTGGAGCGACGAGATCATGACCGTGCTCAGCCAGTCCGACGACGTGTTCGGCGTGGAGAGTCTCGCCACACACCATCTCTCGCTCGAGTCGGCGCCCGACGCGTACTCGATGTTCAAGGAGAAGCGGGACGGCTGTATCAAGGTCGTGCTCGACCCCGCCGCCTGACCAGCGCCCGTTCGGCCCGAGAACGCCCACCCGACATCCCCGAAACCCACCCTCCAGCCGCCCCGTTTCCGGTGTCATGTGACCAGGGGGACGACGACGGGAGGGGCGGTGCCAGCAGACGCGATCCGCATCGAGCTGCTGCCCGCCCGACTGGGGGACTGTCTGCTCGTCGAGTGTCTCCGCGAGGGCCGCGATCCGTGGCGGCTGCTCGTCGACGGCGGACCCCCTGACACCTGGCCGCTCCTGCAGGAGCGGCTGGCCCGGCTGGCCGCCGACGGCCAGGTCGTCGACGTCGCCGTGGTGACGCACATCGACAGCGACCACATCGGTGGCATGGTGCCGCTACTCCGTGACCCGGCCGCTCGCGCGATGGTGGGCGACGTCTGGTTCAACGGCGAGCCCCAGCTGCCGGACGAGGTCCGCGAGCGGGTTCGGAGCGTGACGCAGGGCGAGGCGGTCGGTGCGGCGCTGACCGGGACCGCCCGGCAGGCGGCGGTCCCGTGGAACGCGGCCTTCGACGGTGCGGGCGGCCGACGTGGGGGAGCCGGGGGGCTTCGTCGCGGTGTCGGTGCCCGACGGGCCGGCGCTCACCCTGCTGTCCCCGACGACGAAGCGGCTGACGGCGCTGGGCCGCCGCTGGCGGGAGACTCTGCAGGAGGCGGACGCCGCCGAGGAACGCGACCGCGAGCTCGACACGCTGTCGCCGCTCGTCGACCTGGTCCCGCTTTCCGCGCGGCGGACCGGCAGCGACGGCTCGACTCCCAACGGCAGCAGCATCGCCCTCCTGCTGGAGCATCGGGGGGCCAGCGTGCTGCTCGCCGCCGATGCGTTCGCGTCGGTCCTCACCAAGGGCCTCGTCGCTCTCGCGCAGCATCGAGGTGTGGACGCGCTGGTCGTCGACGCGGTGAAGGTGCCCCACCACGGCAGCCGCGGCAACGTCAGCGCCGCCTTCGTGGGCGCGGTTCCGGCGCGGCACTACCTCGTCTCGACGAACGGCGACATCTTCCACCACCCCGACGACGAGGCGGTCGCCCGGATCGTCACGGGCGCGCCTCGCGGCGCGACGCTGTGGTTCAACTACCGGACCGCGCGGACCGCGCGCTGGGACGACGCGGCGTTGCGAGCCGAGCACGGACTACGACGTGCGCTACCCGGACGACGAGGCCGGCGGCGTGGTCCTGACCCTCCCGGCCCGCGACTGACGCGCATACCGGACCGGCGGCTCAGCCCGCCCGGCTGGCCTCGATGAGCCGGGTCAGACCGTCCCGGAGCTCCTCCAGATCGCCCAGGCTCATGTCCAGCCGGTCGAGGATCGCGGGAGGTATGCGTTCGGCCCGGGCGCGGGTGCGGCGCCCCTTCGCGGTGAGCGAGACGGCCAGGGCGCGGACGTCGCGCGGGTCGCGCTCCCGCGTCACCATGCCGCCGCCCTCCAGCCGCTTCAGGAGCGGGGAGAGGGTCGCGGGCTCCAGGCTGAGCCGTCGACCCAGCTCGGCGACGGTGAGCGGGCTCTCCTCCCACAGCGCGAGCATGACGAGGTACTGGGGGTGAGTCAGCCCCATCGGCTCCAGCAGCGGTCGGTACAGACCGATCACGTTGCGGGAGGCCACGGCAAGGGCGAAGCAGACCTGCCGGTCGAGCGCGAGCAGGTCCTCGGTCGGGGCGGGCTCGGGTGCGGTCGTGGCGCGGCTCACGTGGTCATCCTAGCGCGCGAGCGCTATAGTTAGTGTCCTAATGATCAGTACACGAAGGATGTGGTTCGCCATGAGCAAGGCCGACTCGGAGGGGCTGTCCCTCGGGTACCGGATCCTCTACCGGATCCGGTACGTCGGGCTGCACGTGTTCGGGCCGGCCCAGCTGGGCGACGCCGAGGACCCGCACGTGCGCATGCGGCGGGAGCGTGAGCGCAAGGTGGCCGCCGCGCGTCGCGCGAGGACGCGGACGTCCTGACCCCCGCGCCGACCGGTCAGCGCAGCGCCTTCGCGGACGCCCGGTCGTTGGCCTTCTGAAGCGCGTCGACGAGCTCGGCCTTGGTCATCCGGGACCGACCCTTGACGTCGAGCCGGGTGGCGAGCTCGTAGAGGTGCTGCTTGCTCGCGTTGGCATCGACCCCGCCGGCCGTCGGCGTGGTCGAGTCGCGCGGGCGGTCCTCCTCGGCCCGAGCGTCGGACGGTCCGTACTCGTCCTTGGGCTCCCAGTGGTCGCCGACCTTCTCGTGGGAGTGCTTGAGGGAGGCGAACGCCGTCTGGTACGAGCGCCGTTCGTCGTCGTACTGCGACATCGCCGAGTCGAACGTCTCCGCGAACGTCTGCTGCGCCTTGCGGCCCGAGCGCTGCAGTGTGCTCGGCAGCTCGTCCTTCTTGGCCTTGCCGCTCTTCGTGGTCTTCGGCATCCCACCAGCGTGGCACGCCATTTCGCCGCCCGCGATTCCGCAGAGCTCCCCGGAAGGCGACCACCACTGGCCACCAGGTCTGCGCACACGCTGTGCTCGGTGCGCCGACCGTGCACGGTGTGCGCTTCGACCTCGAGGTCTGCGCGTACCCCGCTACCCGGAGGGCGCCGGGGTTCTGTGGTCGGCGGTACTCGACGTGAGGGATGCTGTCGGAGTGACGTACGAGTGCGTGGTCGTCGGTGCCGGAGCAGCGGGCGTTACGACGAGCCGGGCCCTGGCGGAGGCCGGCGTCGACCACGTCGTCCTCGAGCGAGGCGACATCGGCAACACGTGGGCGACACAGCGGTGGGACGCCTTCCGGCTCAACACCCCGGGGTCGATGAACTCCCTGCTCGGCGATGTCGCCGCGCACGAGTACTCCACGCGTGACGAGACGGTCGCGCTGCTCACGTCCCGCGCCGCGGGACTGCCGATCCGCACCGGCACCACGGTGACGGCCGCTCGTCGGGTCGGCGATACGCTCCGGGTCACGACGGCGGACGACGAGCTCGAGACGCGGACGCTGGTGGTGGCCAGCGGCCCCAAGAACGTGCCGCTGCTCCCGGAGATGGCGGCGAACCTGGCCCCGCACCTGACCACCCTCAACGCCGACCACTACCGCAATGCCGGTGCGCTGCCCGAGGGCGCGGTGCTCGTCGTCGGGGGCGGCCAGAGCGGTGGCCAGATCGCCGAGGACCTCGCCCTTGCGGGGCGCACCGTGTGGTGGTCGACGAGCCGGATCGGGCGGTACCGCGCGCGCTACCGCGGCCGGGCCCTGCTCGACTGGCACGTGGACGCCGGATGGTGGGCGACCCCGCCCGAGGCGGTGCCCGACCCGGCCGCCAAACGCGCGGCCACGCCGCTCATCGCCTCCAACGGCCGCGACCTCGGGATCCCGAAGCTCGGCCGGATGGGGGTGAACCTCCTCGGGCGACTGGCCGAGGTCGACGGCAGCCGACTCGGGTTCGCCGGCGACGTCAACGCGTTCGTGGCCTTCGGTGACGAGATCGCCGTCAGCCTCGAGAAGGTCGCGGACGACTACATCGACGCGACGGGCCTCGACGCGCCGCCGGCCGACCCGGACGACGGGCGCGGACCGGTGGACGCGCCCGACCGGCCGACCGTCGACCTCGACCGCGAGGGCATCACGACGGTGATCTGGTCCACTGGGTTCGGCGGCGACTACCGCTGGCTGGGCGACCTGGACGACGACGCATACGGGTTCCCCCTGCTGGATCCGTCGGGAGCGGCACTCGGCGACCCGGCGGTGCGCTTCGTCGGTATGCCGTGGCAGTCGACGCGGGCGTCCGCGATCCTCCACGGCATGCCGCTCGACGTCGGCCGCGCGGTCGACGGCGTCACCGGTCAGCTCGCCTCCCGCTAGACCGCTGCCTTGGTCGCCTTCTGCGAGCGGGCCCGCTGCTCGGCCATCTGCTGGTCGAACTCCTCACGCCAGGACTCGCTGACGGCGATGCCGGCCCGGTGCGCCTCCTCGGTGCTGAGCTCGACCGGGAAGCCGAAGGTGTCGGAGAGGACGAACAGCTCGTTGCCCGTGACCCCGGTCCGGCGGTAGCCGCGCAGCTGCTTGAGGCCCTTGCGCAGGGTCCGGCGGAACGCCTGCTCCTCCTTGGACAGGACCGCCACGACGTAGTCGGCGTGCTCGCCGACCTCGGGGTAGTGGACGTCGTAGATGCCGGCGATCGTCGGGATGATCTGCGGGAAGAAGTTCTCCTCGAGGCCGAGGTCGAACGCATACCGGACCGCCCGCCGGATGAGCCGGCGCATGACGTAGCCCTGGGCCTTGTTGCTCGGGCGGACGCCGTCCACGGCGAGGAACGTCGCGCCGCGCAGGTGGTCGGCGATGACCCGCATCGCGACGGTCTCGTCCTCGTAGGTCTTGCCGGAGAGGTCCTGCAGCTTCTCGATGATCGGCCAGAGCAGGTTGATCCGGAACACGTCGGAGGTGTCGATCGAGGCGGCGGCGATGCGGGCGAGGCCGCCGCCGTAGTCGACGTTCTTGCGGGGCAGCGGCGCGAACCCGGTCTCGGTGCGCTGGTACTCCATGAAGACCGAGTTACCGATCTCGAGGAACCGACCGCAGTCGCAGTTCTGGTGGCAGTTGGCGCCCCACGCCGGGTCGTGCTCGACCTCGGGGTAGAGGTAGAACAGCTCGCTGTCGGGTCCGCCGGGCTCGCCGACCGGCATCGACTCGGCGTCGCCGCCGCGGCACCACCAGTTCTTCTTGCCGTAGAAGGCGATCCGGGCTCCGTTGGTGCCCACCTCCGCGGCGTGCTCCTCGGTGTCGACCTCGGCCTGGTCGGCGCTGACGCCGGCCTCGTTGAACAGCCGCGTCCAGATCTCCGCCGACTCGGTGTCCTTCGGGATGCCGTGGGCGGGGTCGCCGATGAAGCACGAGACGTAGATGCGGTCGGGGTCGAGCCCGACCTTCTCGGTGAGGAAGGTCCACACCTGTGGCAGCTGCTCCTGCTTGAAGTAGTCGCCCAGGCTCCAGTTGCCGAGCATCTCGAAGAAGGTCGTATGCCGGTTGTCGCCGACCTCGTCGATGTCCTGGACGCGCAGGCAGGTCTGGCTGTCGGCGACGCGGGTCCCCGCAGGGTGGTCGGCCCCGAGCAGGTACGGCACCAGTGGCTGCATCCCGCTGCCGGTGAACAGCGTGGAGGGGTCGTCGTGGGGGATCAGGGGCGCGCGGGGGATCACGACATGGCCGGTCTCGGTCATGTACTCGAGGTAAACCCGGCGGATGTCGTCGGCCTTCATGGCGTGATTCCACACCAGTGGAGGCACCCTGTCGAGGAAATCACTGACCAACGGGACGAGTTGTTGCGAACAACTTGTCGTCGGCTCGCTCGGTGCGTTAACGTCGGCACCTCACGGGGGATGCGCACTTGAGGCGCCTCGCCAGGTGCGATTCCTGGGTCCTCCACCAGTTCGAGGCCCGCGAGACTTCTCGCGGGCCTCGGTCATTCCCCGGCGACGTTGCGCCGGCAGACCGCGACCGACGGGCAGTCGCGGTCGGAGCCCAGGCACGCGGCGACGTCGCAGGCCCGGCAGAACCGCGCGGGATCGGTGGTGTCACCGAGCACGACGGTCGCGACGCGGTCGAGTGCGGCGACGAACCGGCTGAGGTCGGCGCCGTCCGGCAGCGCGTCGCGCAGCGCCGACTCGACCGGTTCGCGCTCGCGGTCGAGCACCGTCGTCGCCGCGCGCCGGCCCTTCGCGGTGAGCCTCAGCCAGACCCGCCGATCACCGGCGCGCCGCTCTCGCGAGAGCAGCCCGGCGTCACCCAGCCGGTCGACCAGCCGAACGCAGGCTGGCTGCGACAGGTCGAGGGCGAACTGGAGCGTGTCGCTGGTGGCGTGCCGCGCCAGGCGAGCAGCGTGACCGCCTCCCGGGCGCTGGGGTGGTCGAGCGGTGCGGCGGTGGACTGGTCGGCCGGCTGGAGGTTGCGCGCCAGCGCCCGCAGAACGTTGGCGCCGTGCTGCAGCTCGGCGAGGTCGGGCGAGCTCATCGACGACTCCTCTTGACGGCCGGACCGGAACTATGCACGATGCATACATAAGTATGCGTCGTGCATAGGTTACATCCACCCTTCGAAGGAGCGCCATGTTCACACGAGTCCGGGCCGCCGCCGTCCTGGTGTCCGCCGTCGTCACCACCGCCGCCATGGTCGTCGTCCCCGTCGCGAGTGCGGTCGCGGCCCCGCCGTCGACGACCGCGGTCGACTTCGAGGACGACGTCGGCACGATCCCGGCCGGAGCGCCGTTCTGCGCGTTCCCCATCGAGCGGGTGCTCGACGGACGGCTGTGGACCCGGACCTACACCGACGACGCCGGAACCGTCACGCGCGAGCAGCGCTGGGTCAGTGCCTTCAGCTACACGCTGCGCAACCCGGCGAACGGCAAGGAGCTGACCTCGCGTCTGGGCGGCACGGTGACGACGTGGTTCGGCGCCGGACGGCTCGACGCGGACGGTCATCGCGGGGAACGACCTCAACTTCACCCAGCCGGGCAGCGGGCGACTCGTCGGGTACGTCGGGCGGTACGTCGAGGTGGCCCAGCCGGACGGGACGGTCACCATCGAGATGCAGACGCCGAACTTCGCGGACACGGTCTTCCCCGAGGTCTGCGCGGCGCTGGCCTGACGGCGAGCAGCTAGCGGAAGGCCACCCAGTGGCCGTGCGGGTGCGCGGTCCCGAGCACCGCCGGCTTGTGCTCGACTCCGTCTCGCCAGCGGCGCACCGCCAGGACCGTGGTCTGGCCGCGGTCCTCCGGGCGCTCCGGCGGCGCCTCGACGCCGGGCATACACCCCGGCGGTTCCGCCGTCAGCCAGGTCAGCGGGCGGCCGTCGCCGGCCGCTGCCGCGAGAGTGTCCGCCACCTCCGGGCGGCGGTCGCGGGCCACGTAGGTCAGCGCCCACGAGCTGAACACGACGAGGTGGCTCTCGGGCGGTGCGGCGGCGCGGGCCGCGGCCAACGCCGCCGGCAGGTCGTCCACCATGTCGCCCGGCACGACCGGGTTCGGGATGGCCGAGAGCAGCCCTACCGCCGACCGGAAGCGTTCGACTCGTCCGGGCACGTCGGGCCAGAGGCACGCCTCCAGCCATCGCACTGCGGCCGAGTCGGCCAGGTCGACGGGGTGACGGTCGAGGCCGGCCCGGCCGACGATCCGCGGCAAAGTCACAAGGCCGCGCTCGCTGAGCGGCGGTTCGGAGCGGTCCGCCCCGGAGCAGCGCACCGGAGACGCCGGGTCACCGAGGGTGACCGTGCCGCGCGGTCCCGCGAGCCCGACGTCGTAGCGGTCGACACCCAGGAGCAGCCCGGCGCTGGCGCCCATCTCGAACAGGACCACGGGCTGCTCCGGCCGGTCCCCGACGGCGAGAGCGAGAGCCGGCGCGAGGTACACGCACCGGTTCACCTCGTTGGTCTGGGTGGTGTGCGAGGCGATGACCGCCCGCAGCTCGTCCTGACGGTCCAGGACGGTACGTCGCACGTCGGGCCACGGGTCGCCGGCCGGCAGACGGTCGCGGCCGACGACGCTGGCGTACCACCGGGCCGCCGGCAGGTCCGGCTCCCGGAGTACGAGGTCGTGAAGCGCGGCGAACCAGAGGATCGGGCGGTCCTGGCCGGGGCCGGCCGCCAGGAGCAGTGCGGCGCAGACCGGGTCGGCCGCGACGGCGCGGCTCACCGCGCTGTAGAGGGGCAGCTCCGGGTAGGTCGCGGCAAACTCGGCGAAACCCCTCTGCACTCTCGCGAGGTCCGTCCCGGGCGAGGCCACGCCTCCACGCTAACCGCCCGCTGCGACGCGCTGGTCGCCCAGCGGGTCGAGTACCCGGTCGCGTAACGCGATCGGTCGTGATCACGACCGGATCAGGTACCCGACCGGGTATCCGACCGGGTATCCGACCCGTGAACGCCGCATCCAGAGTCCTCCCGACGGCGTTATTCGCCGACGCGCAGGCTCCCCCCGTTCGAGTAACCGGTCGGGTAACGCGATCGGTCGTGATCACTACCGGATCAGGTACCCGACCGGGTACCGCCCGGGTTCCGCCCGGGTTCCGCCCCGGGTTCCGACCGGCGCTCCGACCGGGCTCCGACCGGGTATCCGACCCCGTGAATGCCGCGCGTTGCGGCCGAGTCGTCCAGCGGCCACGACGACCGAACGTCAGCGCGGCATCTGGTGGCCCTCGGGCCGGTCGTCGGTGTAGGCGTACTCACGGCCGGCGCTGCCGTCCGGGCGGAGCCAGCGGACGACGAGCTCGTCGCGTGCGCCGAACCGGACCAGGTGCCGTCCCACGACGTCCTCGATGAGGTCCAGGCGTGCGGCGGCCTTGTTCGGATCCGTGCCCGGCTTGAGCTCGACGTGCAGCATCAGCCGGTCCGGGGTGGCGCGCAGCTCGCAGCGGCCGCCGTCGAAGACGACCAGGCCGGTCGCCGTGTGCTCGTCCCACTCCGTCACGAGCCGCCGCCCCAGGTGGGCGGCCAGCTGCTTGCCGTACCGCCCCGCGCGCGGTGTCTCCACGGCGGCGGAGCTGGAGAGGGACTCGGTGGTGGTCATAGCGCGATTGTCGGTCCGCCGGCTGTGAATCGGTATGCGCGTCCACGGCGCGGCGGCACATTGTCGGCGCGAGGGTGCATCCCGATGCCGGTCGTCCGAGGAAAGGAGGGCGTACCGCCGTTCAACGACGCTCGGCGGGTCACCACGTTCGGAGGAGTTGTGATGAAGCTGCGTCGCTCGATCGCCCTCACTGTCGCGGCAGGATCTGCCCTTCTTATGGCCGCGCCCTCAGCCGCCTCGGCTGCCCCGTCCGCCCCGGCGCCCACGGGTACTCGGAGCCTGGCCGCCGTCCTCACCGCGAACGGCAACGGCCAGTTCGACGGCAACCCGTTCGACTACGACATCGTCACCCAGGCGGTCCTCGCGGTCGTCGCCGCCAAGCCCGCAAGCCCCGTGGGCCTGCTGACCAAGGGCGACGTCGCGCTGACCGCGTTCCTGCCGCCGGACTTCGCCTTCCGCGACCTGGTCCGCCAGCTCACCGGCAAGACGGTTGCGAGCGAGCAGGACGTCTTCAACGCCGTTGCCGGTCTCGGCATCCCCACCGTCGAGGCCGTGTTGCTCTACCACGTCGTCCCCGGCGCCACCATCACGTCGAAGGACGCGGTCAACGCCGACAACGCCGCGCTGACCACGGCCCAGGGAGGGACGATCACCGTCGACGTCATCGCCAAGTGGCTGGGCATCGTCAAGCTCGTCGACCAGGACACCAACGACGCCAACCCCTACCTCAACCCGTTCGCGCTGAACATCAACAAGGGCAACAAGCAGATCGCGCACGGGATCACCGCCGTCCTGCGGCCGGTCGACCTGCCCTGACGCCCAGCTCGCGACTGCGAGCCCCCGAACACCCCGGGCGGGCGACGGCCCACTCCCCGCCCGCCCGGGGCCGTCGGGGTTCAGCGCTCCCGAACCACCGCGACCGCGCCCGGCTCGAGTCGCACTCGCTCCACGTCGCGTCCGGTCACCAGGTCGTGGCCGGGCACCGCGAGCTCTTGCGTGTCGGCCGTGTCGTTGGCGACGAACAGCCAGCTCGGTCGGCGGACCGCCGACGCGCGGCCTCGACTCCCGCTGGAATGCCGGCGACGACCGGGCTCACGTCGGCTGCGCCCAGCAGGTCGCCCAGCAGGACATCGAGTGACTCGTCGTCCGGCAGCGTCGAGAGGTACCACGCGCCGCCCTCGCCCACGTCGCGTCGGGTCACCGCCGGCCGCCCGGCCAGGGGACCCGACGCATACCGGTCGAGCACCACGGCGGAGAGGGCCGAGACATCCTCGGTCCACAGCGAGGCCACGCCACCGCTCTCGAGGGTGACCGTCTCGTCCGAGGCGAGCGGAAAGAGCTCTTCGACGCGAACGCCGAGGAGATCCCGGAACGCGCCCGGGTACCCGCCGAGCCGCACGTGGTCGTGCTCGTCGGCAATCCCGGAGAAGAAGCTCACGAGCACCTGGGCGCCCGCGTCGGCGGCCGTGCTCAGGCGCGCGGCGTTCTCGTCGGTGACGAGGTAGAGGGTCGGGACCACCACCAGCCGGTATGCGTCGAGGGCGGCGGACGGGTGCACGACGTCGGCGGTCACCCCTCGCGCGCGCAGCAGCCGGTGGACCGTCTCGGCGACGAGCGAGCCGTCGAGCCGCGCCGACGGCATGGCCGGGCCGCCGACCGCCCAGACCGCCTCGTAGTCCCACAGCAGCGCGACCTGCGACTCCACCCGGCTGCCGCGGACCTCGCCCAGCCGCTGGGCGATCTCGCCGAGCCGGCACACCTCACGGAACCGCGCCGAGTCTGGTCCCGCGTGCGGCACCAGCGCCGAGTGGAACTTCTCCGACCCGGCCCGCGACTGGCGCCACTGAAAGAAGCCGATCGTGTCGGCGCCACGGGCGACGTGGGCGAGGCTGTCGCGGATCGTCTGGCCGGGCGCCTTGGCCCGGTTCACCGGCTGCCAGTTGACCGCCGAGGTCGAGTGCTCCATGAGCAGCCACGGGGCGCCGCCGGCCAGTCCGCGGGTCACGTCGGCGGTGAACGCCAGCTCCGCCCGAGGGTGCGGCAGGGTGTCCACGACGTAGTGGTCGGCGCTGACGACGTCCTGGTGGGGTGCCCACCGGTGGTAGTCGAGATGGCGGAAGCTCGGCATCGGCATGAGGTTCGTCGTCACCGGCACGCCGGGGGAGAGGCGATTGAGCACCTCCTTCTCGGCGAGGTAGAAGTCGAGCAGCGCGTCCGACTGGAACCGGGTGTAGTCGAGCTGATGGGTCGGGTTGGCGAAGGTCGTCGTCCGCCGCGGCGGCAGCACCTGTGCCCAGTCGGTGTAGCGCTGGCTCCAGAAGGCGGTGGCCCACGCCTCGTTCAGCGCATCGAGGTGGTCGTACCGCTGCCGTAGCCACACCCGGAAGGCGCCGGCGCAGGTGTCGCAGTAGCACGGGAGGTTGTGGCAGGCGTACTCGTTCGACACGTGCCACATCGCCAGAGCGGGGTGGTCGTGGTACCGCGTCGCGAGCCGGGTGGTCAGGGCGAGGGCGTGCTCCCGGTAGGGCGCGGCGTTCGGACACCAGGCCTGCCGGCTACCCGGCCAGAGCGTGTGGCCGTCGTGGTCCACCGGAAGGGTCTGCGGGTATGCGTGGGAGAACCATGGCGGCGGGGTCGCCGTGGCGGTGGCCAGGTCCACCGCGATGTCGGCGCCGGCCATGAGGTCCATGACCTCGTCGAGCCAGCCGAACTCGTACTCGCCCTTCGCCGGCTCCAGCCAGGACCACGCGAAGACGCCGAGAGTGACGAACGAGACGCCGGCCCGGCTCATCAGCTCGACGTCCTCGAGCCAGGTATCACGGGGCCACTGCTCCGGGTTGTAGTCGCCGCCGAACGCCACCCGGTCCTGGGGCCACCGTCGCATGGCGGCCAGCCTCGTGGGGCGCCGACGACGCCGTCAACCGAGTCGTCTCAGCCGGTGTCCGCGGTCGGCGCGGTCTCGCGCTCGAACACTCCGTCGTCGTGGCGGAACGCACGTACCGACATGACCAGCGCCACGCCGAGGATGACGAGCGCAGTGCTCAGCGTGATGCGGAGCGCCGTTCCGGCGCCGGAGGGCAACGTGGTCTGGTACACGGTCATCAGCACCGCGGCGCCGATGGCCGAGCCGATCCGCTGTCCGGTCTGCAGGGCGCCGCCCGCGGCCCCGCCCATCCGCGGTGGGACGTCGGCGAGGGTGAGGGTGATGTTGGGCGAGACGACGGCACCGCCGCCGAAGCCGGTCAGGAACATCAGCGGCGCCGCGACCCAGGCCAGCCCGTTGGGGTCGTGACCGGCGACGAACAGGGCGAGGAGGCATACCCCCGCCATCGTCGCGGCGAGCGCGATGACCGTGAGCCGGCGCCCGAACCGGGGGACGATGCGACCGGCCAGCGGCGAGGAGATCGCCGAGCCGAGGGCGAAGGGCATGAGGAGCAGACCGGCCTCGAGCGGCGCGTACCCCAGTCCCGTCTGGAGGTAGACGGAGAGGACCAGGAGGATCCCGGTGTACCCGGCGAAGTACGTCGACCCGACGAGCAGCCCGTTGGTGTAACCCGGTAGGCCGCGAAGCAGGCCGACGTCGAGCAGCGGCGGCCGGTTCGCCGCCCGGACCCGTCGCTCCCATCGGACGAACGCCCAGGCGAAGAACGGCACGCCGAGGAGGATGAGTAGTGGCCAGCCGTGGCCGCCCTCGACGCTGACGATCGGGTAGAGCAGGCAGAGAACCGTCACTCCGAGGAGGAGCGCGCCGACCACGTCGATGCGGTTGTCCGTGCGCCCAGCGGTGTGGAGTCGGGCCGGGACGAGTCGGGCCACGCCGAGCATCGCCACGAGGCCGATGGGGATGTTGACGAGGAAGAGGTACCGCCACCCGTTGTCGGCGCCCGACCGCGCCGATGATGAGCCCGCCGATGACCGGTCCGGCGGCCGACGACACCGAAACGGTGGCGCCGAAGATACCGAACGCACGAGCCCGCTCGGCCCCTCGGAACAGGTCCTGGACCAGCCCGGAGTTCTGCGGCGTGAGCAGGCCGGCCGTCGCGCCCTGGACGAGGCGGGCGACGATGACGAGCGCCACGTTCGGGGCGAACCCGACCGCCGCGCTGGACACGATGAAGCCGACCAGGCCGAGAACCATCATCCGGCGACGGCCGTATGCGTCGCCGAGGCGCCCGCCGGCCACGAGGGTCAGGCCGAAGGCGAGCAGGTAGCCGGAGACGACCCACTGGATCGCGCTGGCCGACGTGTCGAGGCCCTGCTGCATGGACGGGATCGCCACGTTGACGATCGAGACGTCGAGCAGCGACATGAACCCGACGACGAGGGAGACGGAGAGGATTCGCCAGCGACGGGGGTTCGGGACCCAGTCCCCGTCTTGGGTCGAGGACGTCGGCGCCCGGCGCTCGACGTCCTCGGTCACGTCGTCCACCCTGCCCCACGATCCTGATCCACGCCCGGGAGGGTGTCGGTGGCGGTCGTGACCGACCCGGTCAGTCGTCGGCGAGGGCGACCGCGCGACTCAGCCCCGCCGCATACGCTTCGGGCCGTTCCCACGCGCCGAAGTGGCCGCCGTCGGGCTCGACCTTCCAGTCGCGTACGTCGAATACCCGCTCGGCGAACTGGCGCGGCGCGGGGACGAGGTCCTTCGGGAACATCGTCACCCCGGTGGGCGCCGTCGTGGCCGGGGCGGCGCCGCGGTTTTCGGAGTACGGCGCGAACGACGTGCCGATGGCGCCGCTGACCCAGTAGAGCGTGACCCAGGTGAGCAGCTCGTCGCGAGGAATCACCGACTCGACGTCGCCTCCGCTGTCGCTCCACGAGCGGAGCTTCTCGAGGATCCAGGCGAGCAGGCCGGCGGGGGAGTCGCCGAGGGCCGCCGCGAGGGTATGCGGCTTGGTGGCCTGTTCGAGCGCGTAGGCGCCCTCGGCCATCTGCCAGGCGCGCCCGGCCTCGAGGTAGTCGCGCTCTAAGTCGTTGTCTGGCCAAAGGGGCCGAAAGCGGCCCGTCAAGAACCGGTGCGCACAGGTTCACGGTCGGCCGCACTGCGCGCGCAGGTCCACGGGTCAGCCGCAGCGCGCGCAGGTTCGTCATCGCGCGCGCACCCTGCGCGGACGGTCACCAACCTGCACGCACATCCTCACTACGTGTGCGCACATCACGTGTTCGGTGCGCAGACCGTGCACGGTGTGCGCACCGAACACAGCGTCTGCGCAGATCCTGTGAACCACGGCCACACCGCTCACACCTCGGCTCACGGTCAGCCGCAGTGCGCGCAGGTTCGTCACCGTGCGCGCACGATGCATCCTGCGCGTACGGTCACCAACCTGCGCGCACCGCGCCGATACCGGGTCAGGCGGAGCGGCGGGACCGTTCGACGGTGGACGCGCGCAGTCCGCTGAGGTCCACGCCTTCGTCGCGCAGCATCCGGACGCCGAGACCGCTGCCCTCGTCGAGAACGCCGAGGAGCAGGTGCTCCGAACCGATCCGCGTGTCGCCGAGCGTGATCGCCTGGCGGAGACCCCGCTCCAGGGACTTCTTCGCTCGGCCGGTGAACGGGATGTGCCCGCTGCGGCCCCAGCGGCGACCACCGGGTCGTCGGGGGACGTCGTCCAGCGCGCCGGCCCCGAAGGTCTCCTCGACCGAGCGCCGCACGTCGTCGAGGTCGATCCCGATGCTGTGCAGGGCATCCGCGTCGAGCCGGCCGCCGGACTCGTCGTCGCGGGGAACCTGTCGCAGCCACCGGCGCAGGCTCTCGGCGGTGACGCCGGCGTCGCGGAGCACGACACCGGCGATGCCGTCGTCCTGGGCCAGCGCGAGGACGACGTGCTCGGTGCCGACGTGGTGGTCGCCGGCGTCGGCGGCCTCCTGCTGGGCGCGGACGACGGTGCCTCGGGCCGAGGCGGTGAAGCGTTCGAACATGGTCAGTCCCTCCCGGGGGTGATGCGTGGGCCGTGCTTCTGGTGGACCGCCTGGCGGGACACGCCGAGGACGCCGGCGATGTCCTGCCAGGACCACCCCTGCTCGCGGGCCCGTCGGACATGCAGGTACTCGAGGCGCTCCAGCAGCTCGCGCAGCGCCACGACGGCGCGCAGCCCCTCGCCGGGGTCGCCGCTCGACGCGGTGCTGGCCAGGTCGGACACGGAGGTCATACGTGTCAAGATACGTTGACAGGCCGGGATGTGTCAACCCATCTTGACACCGACCGCTTCCGGCGAGAGGCCAACTTCGGCCGCTCTGAACGTCCCCAGAGCGGCCGAAGTTGGCCTCTCGGCGCGGGGAGACAGGCGTCACCGGAGGGGGAGAGGCGGTTGGGCCCACCAGGGACCGGGAACGACCTCGACCCGCTCCACCCACTTCACCCAGTGGTACCCGCGGCGTCCGGGCACGACGAGGCGAACCGGTGCCCCGTGGCCGGATGAGAGCGGTACGCCGCCCATGGACGTGGCGAGCAGGAGGTCGTCGGTCAGCGGGAGGCGACGCGCATACCCGGTCGCGCTGGTGACGAGCACCGCCAGACCGGGGTCGACCCCGGGAAGCAGTCGGGCTACGCGTACCCCGCGCCAGACCTGCTCGGTCCACCAGCCGCCGGTGCAGTCGAGGACGGCGCTCACCTCGTCGGTGCCGGCGAGATCGGCGAGGCCGACCCGGCGCTCGCCGAGCGGCGTGGCGACGGTCAGCGACCATCCAGCCACGTCGACCGCGGGAACGACATCGAGGAACCATTGGGTCACGGGGACCGCGTCCGCGCCGGCCTCGAAGGATCCTGTCGGTCGGCGGCGGTCAGCGCGGTCGAGCGCCACCCCGACGCCGGCCGCGGCGACTCCCAGACCACCGGCCACCGCGACGACGGCACCGGTTCGCAGCAACGATCGGCGACCCCAGTCGGTCCGGCGCACCCGGACCGGCCGTTGCACGACGTGGACGAGCGTCAGCACCGTCGCGACGACGCCCGCGGTCACGTGCAGCTGCATCGTCGTCACCGCGAGGCTCGCGGCGGTCGCCCCGACCAGGTGCGCGACCCCCGAGAGCACGGCGGCCAGGACCAGCCAGGTCAACAGGATGGAGGCCTCCCGGCCGGACCGTCCGACCCGCCGCAGACCGCGCCTCACCACGGGCCGCTTCCACGGGACGAGTGCCAGCAGTCCCAGCCCGAGACCGGCGTGCAGCACCGCGACGAGCAACACCGGCCCACTCCCGACGAGGAACAGCGCGACGCCCGACAGCGTCGCCAGGGGGACGAGCGCAGCCAGCGCGAGGTTCGCCCAACGGCCGCTCATCTCCTCACGGTATGCCGCGCCGGCCGCGTCCGTGGCAGGCTGCGCTCCCATGGCGGCCGACGACGACCCTGGACGCCGCGACGAGGGCGACCCGAGCGACCCCGATGGCGCGGAACGCGACGAGACCGCAACCGAGCGCGCCGACCGGAACTGGAGCGAGCTGCTCCAGGAGCTGCGCGTCACGCAGACCGGGCTTCAGATCCTCACCGGCTTCCTGCTCACCGTGCCCTTCCAGCAACGGTTCAGTGAGCTCGACCCGACGCTGCGGTTCGTCTTCCTCCTCGCCCTCGGGCTCGCCGTCCTCGCGACGGTCCTCGTCGTCGCGCCGGTGGCCTCTCACCGGATCCTCTTCCGCCGTCGCGCCAAGGCCGAGCTGGTCGCGGTCGCGGACCGGCTGACCAAGGCCGGCCTTGCCACCCTGGCGCTGACCATCGTCGCGGTGGTGTTCCTCGTGTTCGGGTTCGTCGCCGGGACGACGGCGGCCGTTGTCGCCAGCGTGGTCGCCCTGGGGTTCTTCGTGGTTCAGTGGGTGGTCCTGCCGTCTCGTCTGCTGGGCCGTATGGAGGGGCGCTCCCGCCGCTAGGTGTCGCCTCCCGGGCTCCGGGGTATGCCCCGCGAGAGCATCGTCGCTGAGGAGGTCGTATGCCCGCGGGCTCGTTGTCGAGGCAGGAGTACCCAGGCGCCGAGCCGTGGGTTCCCGAGGACCACAGCATCCCGGTGCTCGAGGCCGCGGCGCCCTCATGCCGCGGCTGCGAGCTGTACCGCGACGCGACCCAGGTCGTCATGGGCCGCGGAGACCCGCACGCCGACCTCATGCTGGTCGGGGAGCAGCCCGGCGACAGCGAGGACCGTCAGGGCAAGCCCTTCGTCGGGCCGGCCGGGCGGCTCCTGGTCGGCGCTCTCCAAGAGGCCGGGATCGACCCGGGTCGCGCCTACGTCACGAATGCGGTCAAGCACTTCCGGTTCACCGTCAAGGGCAAGCAGCGGATCCACGCGACGCCGAGCCGCTGGAACGTCACCGCCTGCGGACCATGGCTTCTGGCCGAGCTCGATGCGGTCCGCCCGCAGCTCGTGGTCGTCCTGGGCGCTACCGCCGGGCAGGCGGTGTTCGGGCCGAGCTTCCGGGTCGGGGTCTCGCGGGGCCGGCCGCTCGAAGCGCCGTCGGGCTGGCGGGTCGAGGGGCCGGTCCCGACGTTCCTCGCCACCGTGCACCCCTCGTCGGTCCTCCGGTCCCGCAACCGGGACGAAGACCACGCCGCGCTCGTCGCCGACCTCAAGGTCGTGGCGGACCACCTGCCCTGACCCCTTGTCGCCGAGTCGACTCGCTGCATACCATGATCACGATCATCATCAATAGGGTCGCGGCGACGGAGCGGCGACGGGATGGGAGTGAGCGCGGATGACGACCGACCTGGAGACGCGGATCGCCCGACTGGAGGACACGAACGCGATCCAGGCGCTCGGGATCCTCTACGGCTACGTCATGGACGAGCGCGACGAGGACGGCATCCGCCGGATCTTCTGTGCGGACGCGACGCTGCGTTCGCAGGACGGCGTCTTCGCCGCGACGGGCATGGACGAGATCGTCACGACGTACCTGGGACGGTTCGCGGCCCTCGGCCCGACGAACCACTACAGCCACGGCCACGTGGTCCGGTTCGACGACGACGACCCGGACGTCGCCTACGGCCTGCTCGCGTCGCACGCGGAGGTCACCCGCAACGGCGTCGGCATGGTGGTGGCGCTGCGCTACAAGGACACGTACCGGCGCGACGGTGGCCAGTGGAAGTTCCAGGACCGGCTGATGTCGTACATGTACTACCTGCCCATCGCGGAGTATGCGGACGGCCTGGGCGACGGGGCCGGCAGCGTCCGCGCCTACGGGGACCACCGGCCGGCGGACTGGCCGGAGTCGCTCCAGAACGGCGGCAAGCGCAACGACTGGCTGTGGGACTTCCTCGGCTGAGGGGTATCAACGGCACCTCCTCCACGTCGCGCGTCATGTCGCGCCCGAGGGGGCCATAGCAACACCAGGTGCGACATGACCTGCTGTACGACACGTCGCCTGTGGAGTTGTTCCGCCCGCGCGCGCGACAGTGCGCGTCATGGTGCGCCTGGTGTCGTCTGGGTAACACCAACCGCACTCCGACGCGCACTGTGAACGCCAATGGCACCGCGTCGGTCTCGTCAATCCTGCGACGTGCGCGGGTTGGTCCACGTCGCGCGTCATGTCGCGCCCGAGGGGGTCATGGCACCACCAGCCGCGACATGACTGGCGACGTGACGCGCCCTGTGTGGGCAGGCGCAGCGTTATTCGAGGGTCCGCCCTGGCCGGAACGCCGGGAGGGTGAAGGCCAGCCCCACGCTGAGGGCGACCATGACCGCATACCCGGCGACGAGGCTGCCGGTCAGGTCGTGCAGCCAGCCGAGGACCACGGGTCCGAGTGCTCCGACGAGGAACGCGATCATCAGCGTCATCGCGCCGAGCCGGGCCGCCTGCTGCTGGGTGGACGTGTAGTCCGACACGAGGACGAGGACCAGCGCCGAACCGCCGCCGACCCCGAACCCGAAGAGCCCGACCGCCAGCAACGCCAACGGCATCGGCGCGAGAACCATCATCAGGACCCCTGACGCCGTGGCCACCACGCTCACCGCCAGCAGGGGCCGGCGGTCGCGGGTGAAGTCCGTGATCGTCGGCAGGCTGAGCATCGCCACCAGCTGGACGATCTGGAAGTAGGCGAACAGCCGGGCGGCGTCGGCCACGGGCATGCCGAGCGCCGCGTAGTACGGCGTGATCCAGGCCAGCCCGCTGAACCCGACGATCATCTGGACCGACGAGAAGACGGTGACCCACCACGCCGTCCGGGACCGCCACGGCAGCCGGTGGCTGGCCGCGGCCTCGTCAGGCTCGGGGTGCACCACGTGACGCCGGAGGCGCGGGACCAGGACCAGCCAGGCGACCATCGTCACCAGCGCGACCACACCCCAGAGGGCGAGCGACCGTCGCCAGCCGTCCAGCAGCTCGGCAGTGGGAACCGCCACCCACGCGGCGAGGGCGACGCCGAGAGCCAGCCCGGTCGAGTAGATCCCGGTGGCCAGGCCCTTGATCCGCGGGATGTGGTGGGCGATGAGACCGGGCACCAGCGCCGAGATCGCCCCCATCGCAGCGCCCGACACCGCGGCGGATACCAGCAGGATCGTCGTCGTCGTCGCGGCCAGGCGGAGCAGCCCGCCGACGGCAAGGACGCCGAGGAAGGCGGCGGTCGTCGCCTCGGACCCGAACCGGGCCGCGACCCGCTGACCGACCGGCGCGCAGAGACCCATGAAGACGACGCCGAGCGATGTGAGCATCCCCTGGGTGGACCCGGGGATGCCCAGCTCGTCGGAGATCGGGCCGAGCAGCGGGGGGATCGAGCCGAGGGCGGCCCGCAGGTTCAGGCCGATCACGGCGACCATGACGACGAGCAGCCACGCCGGGACGCGCCGCGGCCCGTCGTCGGGAGGGTCGGTCCCTGCGCTCGTCGGGGTCGCGCGGGCCTCGGTCACGTCGGGATCAGCGCGCCGTCGAGAGCGTCGCGGCGTCGTCGGTAGGCGTCGGGCGTTCGGCCGCGATCCGGGTCCGGTACGTCAGGAGCTCCCGGGTCAGGCCGATGAGGACGACGCCGACCAGCCGGCCGGCCTCGTCGTGGTACCCCACCGCGCACTCGCCGGTGAGGTCGCCCTCCAGCACCCGGACGTCGGCCAGGCCGAGGTGCGGCATTCCGAGGGACTGGAACCGAACACCCCACTGGTCGGTCCAGAACGTCGGCATCGGAAGAAACGGGGCCTCCGGCTCGGGCTCGCCGGCGATCCCGGCCAGGAGGCTCCGAGCCGCGTGCGCGGCGATCTCGGTGGGCCAGTTCCAGTGCTCGATCCGCACCGGGCCGGGCCCGAACCCGGGCACGGGGAAGCGAGCGACGTCGCCGAGCGCCACGACGTCGAGGACCGGTACGCCCTCGCGCAGCGGGTGGAGTGCGCCGTCGCAGGCGACGCCGTTCGCGAGGTCGAGACCGTTGCCCGCCAGCCACTCGACGTGGGGGACCGAACCCACGGCCTCGACCACGACGTCGGCCGCCAGCATGGTGCCGTCGTCGAGCTCGACGCGCTCGGGACCCTCGGCTCCGTGAACCGCCGTGACCGACCGGCCCAGGTGGAACCGGACCCCGTGCTCCTCGTGCCGACGCTGCGTCTCGGCGCCGACCACGGGTCCGAGGGCCCGGACCAGCGGTAGCGGCAGCAGGTCGACGACGTCGACGTCGCAGCCCAGCTGGGTCGCCGTCGCGGCCACCTCGGTGCCGACGAAGCCGGCTCCGAGCACGACCACCCGCCGCCCGGGCTGCAAGGCCTCGTGCAGGGCGGCCGCGTCGTCGACGGTACGGATCCCGTGTCGCCACTCCAGCGGCGCGTCGAGTTGAAGCCGCCGCGTCCCCACTCCGGTCGCGACGACGAGCCCTCGGTACGCGAGGACCTCGCCTCGAGAGACGGCGTCGAGGGTGACGGTGTGCGCGTCGAGGTCCGCCGCGACGACCGACTCGCCGAGCCGCCAGGTCACGTCGGCGGTGCTGGCCCGCTGCCGGTAGCGCAGGGCGGTCGCGTCGACGCCGTTCTTCAGCGCGTCCTTGGTCAGCGGCGGCCGATTGTAGGGCGGGTGGACCTCTCGCCCGACGACGACGATCGGCCCGGTGTCGCCGGCCGCGCGGAGCTGCTCGGCCGCGCGGAGCCCGGCGAGACCGGCACCGACGACCACGATGGGCGCGGTCATGTCGGGACGCCTTCCAGCTCTCGGGACACCGGCGCGGACCTTGTCGAGGCGGCCGCCGCCCGACCGGCCCGCCACCCGAACACCAGCGCCGGGCCGAGCGTTCCGCCCGCTCCGCCGTAGACCATGCCGGTGGGTGCCGCCATGGCGTTGCCCGCCGCATACAGGCCGGGGATGACCTTGCCGTCGACGTCGAGGACCTCGCCGTCGACGGTCGTGAGGGGACCGCCCTTGGTGCCGAGCGTCGACCCGATCAGCTCCGCCGCGTAGAACGGGCCCTGGTCGACGGGGCCGAGCGTCGCGAAGACGCCGGGGTACCGCGTGCGGTCGCCGCACCAGCCGTCGTAGGCGCTGTCGCCGCGGCCGAACTCGTCGTCGTGACCCTGGGCGACGAACCCGTTCCAGCGCTCGACCGTGCGGCCCAGCGCGTCGGCCGGAACGCCAAGGCGGTCCGCGAGGTCGGCGAGCGTGTCCGCCCGCGTCAGCCACGTCGGAGCCGGGCCGCCCGGCCCGGTGCCGAAACCGCCGTACGCGTCGACGAACCCCTGGTCGAACACCAGCCAGCACGGCTGGTTGACGTAGTCGAAGGAGCTGGGGTCGAAGGTGTGGAACGCCCCGCCCAGGGCGTTGTAGTTGGCCGCCTCGTTGGTGAAGCGACGGCCGGACCGGTTGACGACGATCGAGCGCGGGAGGGTGCGCTCCCGCAATATCAGCTGGACGTTGCTGCCGCCGTCGGCGCGCTCGCCCGGCAGCCGCACGACGGGTACCCACCACGCCTCGCGCATCACCCCGAGCGCCGCCCCGACCCGCATCGCCATCCGGAGGCCGTCGCCGGTGTTGCTCGGGACGCCGGCCGGCTCGCGCATCGGCCCGCGGAGGAAGGCCCGGACGAGGTCGTCGTCGTACTCGAAACCACCGGTCGCCAGGACGACGGCGCGGGCCCGGACGGCCCGGTCGCCCTCGGGACGGGACAGCTCCACGCCGGTGACCGCGCCGTCCTCGACGACGAGCCGGACCGCACGGGTACCGGTCACCGGCACCACGTCGTGGTCGAGGCATCCCCGAAGCAGGGCCGCGACCAGCGCCCGGCCCAGGCCCTCGATGTGGTCCGCTCGGCGCTCAGCCTCGACCTCGGCCGGGAGGACCCCCGTGCCACCGCCGACCGGAGTCTCGGTGACGCGCATCGGTCGCGGCGCGCCGACCATCCGCTCGCCCCAGCCGTCCAGCCGGTCCATGGAGATGAGCTCGGGCTCGAGGGATCGGCCGCCCCGCGGCATCCCGCCCGGGTGCTCCGGGTGGTAGTCGGGAAAGCCCGGGACCAGTCGCAGCGTCAGCGGCGTATGCGTCCGCAGCCACTCGACGACGTCGTCGCCGGACTCGACGAACGCCTGCGCCATCTCCGGCCGGATCATCCCGTGCGACAACGAGTCCAGGTATGCCAGGGCCGCCTCACGGGAGTCCTCGACGCCCTCGGCGCGCGCCACGGACGTAGCCGGGATCCACACGACGCCGCTGGAGAGCGCGGTCGTCCCGCCGACTCGGTCCGCCTTCTCGACCAGCGCCACCGACGCCCCGGCGTCGGCGGCCGCCAGCGCCGCGACGAGCCCGGCCGCGCCGGTGCCGAGGACGACGACATCGACGACGTCGGCGACATCAACGGAGGCAGGCGAGGCCACCCGCATACCGAGGGCGTTCAGTACGCGACCGCCGGCGCGTCCGCGCCGGTCAGCCGCCGCGGCCCGGGCGTGAATGTGGCGGGGATCCGCTGGTAGCCGGTGTTGGTGCCCTGGTGCGGGTACGGCTCGAGGGAGTCGACGTCGACGACGTAGTCCGGCATCCGCTCGAGGATCTGGCCGAGCAGCTCCTTGGCCATGACCCGGCCGAGGTTGGACCCGGCGCAGCGGTGCACGCCGATGCCGAACGCGGTGTGCCGGTTCGGCCACCGGGTGATCTTGAGCTCGTCGGGGTCGTCGAACTGCTGCGCGTCGCGGTTGGCGGAGTTCCACGCCAGCAGCACCCGGTCGCCCACCTTCATCGGGCAGCCGAGGAACTCGGTGTCCTCGACGACCGTCCGGGCCAGGGCCTGGGTGGGGGAGAAGTAGCGGAGGAACTCCTCGATGGCCTTGTCCAGCAACGACGGGTCGTCGATGAGCTGCTGGCGGACGTCCGGGTTCTGGTACAGCCACACCACCGTGTTGCTGACCAGCGAGGCGGTCGTGCCGACGCCCCCGGCGAGCAGCAGGTCGACGATCGAGAACACCTCGTCGTCGGTCACCGGACGGTCGTCGACCTCCTGCTGGACGAGGTAGCTGATGATGTCGTCCTGCGGGTCCTCGCGCCGCGCGCGGATGACCTCCCAGGTCTTTTCGTTGATGTACGGGAAGTCGACCTCGACGGCCTGCCGGTACTGCTCCGAACCAGGCACCGCCGCGAGCACCGCGTGGTGCGCGGCCGCATACCGGCGCCAGTCCTTGACGTCGAGCCCGAGCCAGTCGACGGTGACGAGGGACGGGACCCCGATGACCGACGTCATGTCGGCCTCGCCGGACTCGATGACCTGGTCGATGAAGTAGCTGACGTAGTGCTCGACCATGCCCTTCATCCGGTCGACCGCCGCCGGCGCGGTGATCGGGTTGATGAGCTTGCGCCACTTGCGGAAGTTGGGCGGGTCGATCTCGATCGGGATGTGGAAGTGCATCGGTGTCTTGGGGATGACGACCGACAGGCCCTCACCGCCGTAGCTGTTGCGCTCGGACGAGAAGATCTCGTCGTGCCGCGCCGCCTCGAACACCGCCTGGTAGCTGGAGAGGACCCAGTAGCCTCCGTGCGCCTCGGACCACGCGACCGGCGCCTTCTCGCGCAGCGCGCGGTAGGACCCGACCGGGTCGGCGGAGTGCTCGTCGGAGTTGTGGTCGAAGTGGACCACCGGGCAACCGCCGGCCTCTGTCATCGCTCGTCGCCTCTCGAAGGGGTTCCCTATTAAGTGATCATGGTTATACTAGATCCGGCCGATGTCAATGCTGCCCAGGAGGCTTCGATGCAGGTACGTGTCGACGAGGAACGCTGTCAGGGACACGGCCTGTGCCGCCTCAGCGCGCCCGACATCTTCTTCGCACGCGAGGAGGACGGCCACGCCTACGTGCTGAGCGAGACGGTGCCCGAGGGTCGCGAGGACGAGGCCCAGCTGGCCGCCGACAGCTGCCCCGAGCTGGCCATCGAGGTCGAGTAGGGAACTGAGGTATGCCTCGTCGCACCTCTGGCGGGACCCTCGCCATCGGGTCGGGCTCGGCCTACGCGAACGACCGGCTGGCGCCCGCCGCGGCGATGGCCGACAGCGGACGGGTCACCTACATCGGCTTCGACTGTCTTGCCGAGCGGACCATGGCGCTGGCCCACGTGCGACGGCGCCGCGACCCCACCGCCGGCCAGGACGAGCGGATCCGCCGGCTGCTGCCACTGCTGCGCGGGTACCTCGCGTCGGGCGGTCGCGTCGTGGGCAACTTCGGCGCGGCCAACCCGGACGCGGCGGCTGCCGACTTCGTCGACGGGCTGCGGACCCTCGGCCTGCCCGGTGTCCGCCTGGGCGTGATCCGCGGCGACGACGTCCTCGACCTGGTCCGCGCGCAGGACGCCGAGCTGCCGGAGCTGGGGACGACCGTCGGAGCCCTGGGCGACCGGATCGTGTCGGCCAACGCCTATATCGGCGCCGAGCCGATCGTCGACTGCCTCCGGGAGGACGCCCAGATCGTCCTAGGTGGGCGGCTCGCCGACCCGTCGCTGTTCGTCGGCCCCATCTGCCACGAGCTCGGCTGGTCGCTCGACGACTGGGAGGCCGTCGGTCACGCGACCCTGGTCGGCCACCTGCTCGAGTGCGGAGTGCACAGCACCGGCGGCAACTTCGAGGACCCGCCCTACCGGGTCGTGCCCGACCCGCACCGGCTCGGCTTCCCGCTGGCCGAGGTGTCGGAGGATGCCGCGGTCATCACCAAGCTCGACGGCACCGGCGGTGCGGTCGATGAGCGGACCATGAAGACGCAGCTCTACTACGAGATCCACGACCCGCGGACCTACCTCACGCCCGACGTCACCGCTGACTTCTCGGGCGTGCGCGTCGAGGACCTCGGTGGCGACCGGGTCCGGCTCTCCGGAGCCACGGGCCGCGAGTGGCCGGCCACGCTCAAGGTCCTCGTCGGGGTCGACCAGGGCTACCGCGCCACCGGCGAGATCTCCTACGGTGGCCCGGGGTGCGTCGAACGCGCCCGCCGAGCCGAGGAGATCCTGCGCGCCCACCTCGACGAGCTGCTCGACCCGGGCGACCAGGTCCGCATCGACCTGCAGGGCATGAACTCGCTGTTCGGCGACAAGGAGGGCACCGCAGACCCGGAGGAGGTGCGGTTACGGCTGGCCGTGCGGACCGAGTCCGAGGAGCTGGCCCGCGACGCCGCCCACGAGGTCGAGCTCCTCTACTTCGGACCCGCCGGAGGTGGCGGCGTCGTCACGTCCGTCGTGCCGGCCCTCGGCGTGACCCCGGCCTACGTCCCGCGCGAGCTGGTCACCCTCGAGACCGAGGTGGTGACGTCGTGAAGCTGCGCGAGATCGCCTACAGCCGCTCCGGCGACAAGGGCGACGTCAGCAATATCTGCGTGTTCGTCGACGACCCCGAGGACTACCCGCTCGTCGTCGAGCGGCTCACGGCCGACCGGGTTCGGGCCCACTTCGGGGGACTGGTCGAGGGCGACGTCGTGCGGTACGAGCTGCCGAACGTGCACGGGCTCAACTTCGTGCTCGACCGGGCGCTCGGTGGCGGTGTCTCGATGACCCTGCGCGTCGACCCGCACGGAAAGTCGTTCCAGTCGCACGTCCTCGACATGGAGGTCTGAGGTGCTGTCGGTCGAGGAGGTCGCCGCCGCAACGGTGCTCGTCGACGGTCGCTGGTCGGCCGGCGGCGGCGACGAGCATGCGTCGGTCGACCCGAGCACGGCGGCGCCCTTCGCGAGGTGGCACCTCGCCGACGTCGCGCAGGCCGACGCGGGAGTGGCCGCCGCGCGAGCGGCGTTCCGGACGTGGAGCCGCACCGAACCGGCGGAGCGCGCCGCGGTGCTGCGCCGGTTCGCCGACCTGCTGGAGAAGCACCACGAGGAGCTGGCTCAGCTGGTCACCACCGAGGTCGGTTCGCCGATCGCGCTGGCCCGCACCCTGCAGACCGCGACGCCGGTCACGAACCTGAGGTGGGCGGCCGACGTCGCCGAGTCCGGACCGCGGGGTGGCTACGCCGAGCGGCTGCCCGCTCTGGACGGTCCGCCGCGAGTCGAGAGCGAGCTGCTCCGAGTACCCATCGGGGTGGTCGCCGCGGTGACGCCGTACAACTACCCGGTCAACATGATCGCCTGGAAGGTCGGCCCCGCCCTCGCCGCCGGCTGCACCGTCGTCCTGCTGCCGTCACCACGCGGGGCGCTCTGCTCGGTCGCCGTCGTCCGCCTCGCCGAGGAGGCCGGCGTCCCGCCCGGCGTGCTCAACCTCGTCCCGGGCGGCCCCGATGTCGGGCAGCGGCTCAGCGGGCACCCGGACGTCGACCTGGTGTCGTTCACCGGGTCCAACGCCATCGGGGCGGCCGTCGCGGAGGCCGCCGCCCCGCTGCACACCAAGGTCGTCCTCGAGCTCGGAGGGAAGTCGCCGACCGTGGTGCTGCCGGGTGCCGAGCTCGCGCGCGCTGTGGGCCCGTCGATGCTGCGGTTCTGCCGCAACGCCGGTCAGGGCTGTGGCGCCACGACGCGGATCCTCGTGCACCGCAGCCAGTACGACGAGTTCGTCGACGCGGCGGTCGCGTTCCTGCG
>CAWHFV010000004.1:0-1385923 GCA_963828725.1 uncultured Actinomycetota bacterium
GGAGGGCTTGCGCGGCGTCGGCCAGGGTGAGGATGGTCAGCAGCAGCTCCTCCGCTTCCTCGCGGGTGAGTTCTGGCACTGCGGCGAGGATCCGGTCGACCTTCTTCACGGACCGCGACCGCCGCTGCTCCTTCGCCGACGGGTCGCCCAGCTCGAGCCCTTCCCAGAAGGTCAGGCGCGCAACCTGGGGGTGGGTGCACTGGTAGTCGAAGACCCGGCCGGCGTAGTCGCCGATCGCGTCGATCCTGGAGCCGAGGATCGGCACGGCGTCGATGGCGATCCCCAGCTTACGCGTCAGCACCTCGCCGACCAACCGGAGGCCGTCGCGACGGCACTCAACCAGTTCTGGAGACTGAGCATCTGAACCCCAAGGCGAAGACCGGCGTGTCAGCACGATCGCGCCGCTTGCAACATGTTCGGGCGTCCCGCCCCGACAGCGGCATAGTCAGGCGTACCGCCCCGACAGCGGGCATAGTTGGGCGCACGCCCCACAGCGGCATAGGAACGGACGCGCCGAAGCAACGTCGTTCAGCGCTCGCTACCCCCTCCGAGGGCGACCTCGGTCGAGGCCAGCATGTCGGTGAAGGTCGCGGTCAGCATCTTGTCGATCAGGTGGGCCGGTCAATCGGCCGAGTGGGCCGCCCCTGGGCACATATCGGTATTCGAACGTAGCCGACGTGTCGTTGTGTTCGGGCGCGAGCGTGAGGGTGGACTCGGCGTGCTTGAACGGCACCGATGCGCTTGGCTGATTCTGGGTGTCGATCCTGTGCCCCGTCTGCCAGACGGTCACTGTTTCGTGGCTCTTCGCCGCTGAGTGTGGGGTGAGTGCGACGCACCGAGGGTTGCGTTGAGGCTGGGAGTGGGTCGAGGTCCCCGAGGATCAAGGACTTGTCCTTGGTCTGATCTCAAGGACCTCGACGTTGAGCGAGCCTACGTTGTGCCGCCGTGGGCATGGTGGCTATTGCGACCGGTGTGACCTGCTGGTGGGCCTGGACGGCCTGCACGTGACCGCGGTGGAGCGTGACGACGGCGGCGGTTTGACCGTCATGGTGGAGTCGGCGGCGGCGCCGATGGGATGCCGGTCGTGAGGTCGTGGCCCACGCTCACGGCCGGGTCGAGGTGTGCCTGGTGGACGCGGGCGATGGGCCGGCCGGTGCGGATCCGCTGGCTCAAACGGCGTTGGCTGTGTTCCGAACGGACGTGTCGGGTCGGGTCGTTCGTCGAGCAGGACGAGATGGTCGCTGCGCCGAGGGCGAGGCTGACGACCCGGGCGTGTTGGTGGGCGATCGAGCAGATCCGGCGTGAGCACGCCTCGGTCAACGGGCTCCGCCGTCAGCTGGGCACCGGCTGGCGGACGGTGTGGGAGGCGATCAAGCCGCTGCTGGAGGCGGCCGATGCGGATGTGACCCGCTTCGCCGGTGTGGCCATCCTGGGGGTGGACGAGCACGTGTGGCACCACGTGTCGACCAGCCCGGTCGAGGCTGGTGGGCGGGGCCCGAAGGAGTTGACCGGGATGGTCGACTTGACCCGAGATACCAACGGCCACACCAGGCCCGGCTGCTCGACCTGGTTCCCGGCCGGTCCGGCGAGACGTACCGCGGCTGGCTGCGACAGCGGGGTGAGGCGTTCAAGGCTGGCGTCCAGATCGCCACCTTGGACCCGTTCCATGGGTACAAGAACGCGATCGACGATCAGCTGCAGGACGCCCGGTCGGTGTTGGACGCCTTCCACGTCGTCAAGCTCGCCACTCAGGTCGTGGACGACGTGCGACGTCGGGTGCAGCAGGACGCCACCGGCCACCGCGGCCGCCCGCGACGACCCGCTGTACCGGGTTCGGAACCTCCTGCGCATCGCCGGCGAGGAGAACCTGACCGACCGGCAGCAAGCTCGGCTCGACGCCGCGTTCACCGCGCGGGAGGAGCACCTCGAGATCGAGCTTGCCTGGCGGTGTGCTCAGCAGGTCCGGTCCTGCTATCACCAGCCCACCCATGCCGCCGGCAGGCAGGTCGCCGAGAAGATCATCGCTGCGTTCCCGTCCTGCCCGATCCCCGAGATTCGCCGACTCGGCAAGACCCTGCGCCGCTGGAAGAGCGCGTTCCTGGCCTACTTCGACACCGACGGCGCCAGCAACCGCGGCACCGAAGCCATCAACGGCCTCATCGAACTCCATCGCCGCATCGCCCGCGGCTTCCGCAACCGCGACAACTACCGCCTCCGAATGCTGCTCATCGCCGGAGGCCTAGACCTATGACCCACCTCAACGGCGAAGAGCCCGTTTCGTCCATGCTTCCGATCGGCTTCAGTTCCACGCGGCGCCGAGCGCCCACGCCGCTGGTCTGGTCGCCGATGGCTCTCGTCGCCCGGACTCCACTCCAATGGCTCGAGAGATTCGGAAAGTCGGCGAAAAGGGCCACACGGAGGCCGTGGACGCAGACATGCGACGTTGCACCTTGATGTGGCGTTCAGGCATGAGGACGGCTCCAAGTGGCCGGCTCCCTGTGGGCCGGGGCCGCCCACATCCCCAGGATCGCGCCAGGAGATTAGGCCGCGCAAGGGGCTGACCCCCGCCCGCACATCGGCTATGTGAGGCCGCGCCATGACGGCCTTGGCGACCGCGGCCGAGTCAGCGCAGGCCATCCGGGGCCGGTGATGGCTGCTCGGTTGGGTGCGGTTGCGCCTGGACAGGGGCATCCGCGACGCCGAAGGACGACCCTCGAGATCGACCGCGCCGTGGCCGAGTAGGAGAGTCGAGTGGCACGCCGGCATCGGCGACCTGTGCGCCGTTCAGACGTCGACCGCCCGCGTCATCCGGACGCCTTCCGGGTGGACGCCGGACCTGCCTGGGAGGCTGCGGCACCGGCTCGACCCGCCACAGCGCTCGGACCACCGCCCGGCGGGTGTCCAAGTCGACCCCGTCCCAGGCCTCACCTAGGTCGGGGACGCCCTCGACCACCGACAGGACCATGGACCGGGTGGAGGACGTTCGACCTAAATTCGTGCACACGAACGACATGGTGCGCTCTGCCTGTTCCGGCGTCGAGGGGCCGGTCGTCGGTGAACGATGAGGGTATGGAGGCATGCGAGCAGCTTCGGGACTTTGGTTAACGGCTTTCGTGTTTCCCAGGCGTTGCATGTCGCGGCGGTGCTTGGCGTTTCGGATGCGCTGGCTGCCGGCCGCCAGTCATCACCAACGAGTGAGGGTGGACTTCGATCTGCCACGCGTGGCGTGGAGCCGCCTGGTCGGGAGTCACGCCTGAGAACGTATGGCCGACGAGTGGCCCACGGGTTTTGCCGGCGGCAGGCAGCCGCGCCGCGCCGTGGGCCACACCCGGATCATGACCTCGGTCATCGTTGTGGGTGCCGAGCATCACGGGCCTGCTGACGGCTCGGGTCTTGTCCGACGTTGTCGACGAGGTGGTCGTGCTGGAACGGGAGCGACTGACCGACTCGGTCGCGCCACGCGGGCACGTCGCGCAGGGCCGCCACATCCACCTGCCCTGGTCTCCGGGAGTCGCTTTAGCGCGTCGCTTCCGGTCGGACGTGGTCGGCGGGTGGGAGCTTGATCACGTGCACGACGGCACGCGGGCGTCAAGGGTCAGGAGCTGGCCAAGATCGCGAAGGACAAGACCTTGGTCGGCACGTACCACGCTTCCTGAGCCACCGTCATCAGACGCCCCCGGCCCGCAAGGGCCGGGGGCGCTCGTTTGTTTCGACCCTGGATAAGACGATCGGGTCGCCTGGCAAAGCCTGAGCACCCCGGTCTCAATCAACGAGACGTCAAGACGACTCTCCTGAACTGCCTGGCCGCGTCGATCCTCTCGCGGGTGCGCGTGGTCACGTGCGAGCAGGTGTTCGAGCTCTCGAGGCTGCGGGTCAAGTCGACCGTCGGGTTGAACCCGACCGGCCACCGTGCCCGATACCGCCGTCGCTGCGCCCATGAGCGTCAAGGGCGTTCCGAGTCGGCAAGTGCGGGATGACCGCCGGCAGAACGACCGCGAGGACGGCGACGAGGCCCACCTTCCGGGCCGCGTTGCCGAACGCCTGCATCACCTGCCTCTCGACTCGTTGTCGGCGACGGGCGTTTGCAGGCTGGCGACGGTGGTCGACCAACGTTGGACCCGCCCGCGACCCTGGCAAGTACGGAGCTTCCTCAACGAGGCTCTCGCCGGCGTGGAGGGAGGGGCCGCCGATGATGCCGGCTGGGACGAAGTCGCCGCCCAGGCCATTCAGCAGCGCCGCGCGACTGGCCAGTTCGTGCCCGGCTTGGGCCATCACCTACACAAGGACGGAGACCCTCGCGTTCCACGCCTGCTCGAGCTCGCCCATGAGCACGGCACCTACGGCGACGTGCTCGGCAAGCCCCTCCCACTCAACGCGGCCGGCGCCTGCGGTGCCGTCCTGGCAGATCTCGGCATCCCACAGGAACTGCTTCGAGGTGTCGTCCTACTCGCTCGATGCGCCGGCCTGCTCGGCAGCTCGCTGAAGAGATGAGGACCCCGATCGCACGCAAATTCTCAATCAGGTCGAAAGCAGAGCAGAATTCGTCGCACCACCCACAGCGTGACCGCTCGCCTCGAGCAGTCCCGACCGCTAGGCGTTGGCGCACGCAACGACTGGTCCCGAACAGCGTGCCGTTGAGGCGTCGCGAGCCGACGTGGGCAACTCCAGACGCCTGCCCGCAGCGCCGGCTCATCGGCATGAGGGTGCGCTCGCCGGGCCGGTGACCGCGTGATGGTGGCCGCCAAGCAGCACCGCCGGGAGCACGCCCTTTCTGGGCCGATGTGGGGCACCTCCGCCGTCGGCGTTTGATCTTGGGCAGGCAGACCCGTGCCGTGCTACGCGTCAGGACCGCCGTAGCCCCCCAGTGAGGTGCCGCGGCGCAGCTTCAGCCGCGCCGGGCGGTGTGTCAGGAGTCTGTAGCAAATCTGTCGGAACCGGTGCGGACGTGTCGGCACCGGCTGGACCAGGGGACGAAGGGGGCACCGACTGGTCGGATGTCTCCTCAGGTCATGGACGTGCCGGTACGAGACGGCTCGGGCGAAATGCGGGCTTCGAAGGGAGCACAAGGGTTCGGTGTTCGAACCCCTTCGGTGACCAAGCTCGCCCGCCAGTGAGGTTGCGAGTCGCCTGAAGGCCGCAACGGGCGCGACGGCCGGGGGCGGTTGCTGGACAGGGCCTCGAACTCTGCATCAATCGGCGTGCCCCCCCGGTGCCCCCCGCGGATGGCACCGGGGCACCGTGGCGGTCAGCGTGCAACTTATGCAACGCATAGACCGGTGACCGATGGGGTCGGGAACGCCTTCGCAATGAGAAGGCCCGGGGTTCGAATCCCCGCAGCTCCACCACCGAAGAACCCGGCCCACCAGCGCAAACGCCGGACTGTAGGCGGGGTTTCGTCATTGTCGTTTGCCCTTTGCCCTTCCTGCGCTTCCGTGCCCCCGCGCCCGTCCCACGTCGGCTCCCAAACCGGATCTCGCAAACCCTTGGGTGGAGTGAGAGGGTCAACGATCCGCGCTCAACCTCCGCCGCCGGCACGGAGACGGTGGGGATCCGCCCAGCCTGCCCCAGCAGACCGGTTCCGGCCCGTGGTTACCGCGGCCCGTCCTGCCTTGCCCGTTCTCAAGCGACTCGAGGCCAGGATCCGGCAGGGGGTCAGAATTCACCTGCCGGGGGTCAGTTTCTGGGCGAGGTGTGCGCCGGTCGGGTAGCGCTTGAGGATGCGGTGCCGAGAGTCGTCCGACCGGTCGTGTGGGCCCTGGTCACGGGGCGTGGGCGGCGGCGATGAGGCGGTCGAAGGTGGCGTCAAGTTCTTGATCGACGATCTGCTGGTCGGGGTTCGCGTCGTACCAGTTCACGATGTCGCGCACGCCAGTGGCGAATCGCGTGGTGCAGACGAATTCCGGGACCAGTGCCTTGACCTTGCTGTTGTCGAAGATCACTGAGTGCGACCGGTCGCCCAGCAGCGGCGGACCGAGCTCCGGTGCCGCCGCCGCGATGGTCTCCGAGGCGATGTGGACCAGCCGCGGAGGCGGTGCCCATGCAGCCTCCGCGAACAGCTGGTAGATCGTGTTCCACGGCAGGTACTCGTCGGAGGTGATGGTGAAGCTGTCGCCGACGGCCTGTGGCAGGCCGAGCAGGCCGACCAGCGCCTTGGCCAGATCGCTGCTGTGGGTCACCGTCCACAGAGAGGTCCCGTCGCCGTGCACCACGACCGGCCTCCCTGCCCGTAGCCGGGCGATGTCGGTCCAGCCACCCGTGAGGGCGATGCGGGTCCGGTCGTAGGTGTGGGAGGGACGGATGATGGTGACCGGGAAGCCGTCTTCGCGGTAGGCCCTCACCAGCAGGTCCTCGCAGGCGATCTTGTCTCTCGCGTACTGCGAGAACGGGTTCCGCAACGGGGTGGATTCCAGGATCGGCAGCGTCGCTGGGGGCTTCTGGTAGGCGGAGGCGGAGCTGATGAAGACGTACTGTCCTGCGCGGCCGGCGAACAGCGCGATGTCGGCAGCCACGTGCTCGGGGGTAAACGCGACGAAGTCGGCGACGACGTCGAAACTCCGCTCGCCGAGGGCGGCCTGTACCGAGGCGGTGTGCCGGACGTCGACGTGCAGCAGCTCGACTCCCTCGGGGATAGCGCGCAGAACGGTGTTGCCCCGGTTGAGCATGGTCAGCTGGTGACCCACGGCGACGGCCCGTTCGGCGGCCGCGGCGCTGATCACGCCGGTGCCCCCAATGAACAGCACCTTCAGCCCGGCCCCGGCCTGAGAGGCAACGACGGGTCGGTTCCCATGGGTCACCACACCCGATCCTTGCATGCGGCCGATGCCCGGGACACCGTTCATCCAGCCGGACCAGGGTTGCCATGTCGAGCGCGAAGAGCGCCCGCGGCGGCCCTCACCCTCTTGGGGTGGAGCCGCCGCCGCCGTCCGGGAGGCCGGCACGCGATACCGCGTGCAGCAGCACCACGGTGACCGCGCCCCTTCTGGGGCGAAAAGGACGCACCCAGTGACAAGGGGCGAGCGAAGTCCTGACCCAGCCATTGACTGGTCCCTGTTGGTCGTGAAGCTGGTCCAGGACATGCGGTGAGCCGCGCGTTGTCGGCAGTCCCGTCCAGTTCGTGGGTGACGTTCGCGGTGAACCGGTACCTGTTCGCGACCGCTCCGGCTACTGGACCACGGGCTCCGTCGTGAGTTTCGTGCTTGGCACGTTTAGCCCGGCTGGAGCGCTGCCTGCGGCACTGCTCAAAATCTGATAACTCTAGAAGAGCGACCATAGGCCGAGGCCCGCAGCAACTGGGGGCTTCGGCCTGGGTAGCTCGGCACGTTCGCACAAGGATTGGGGCTGCCGGGTCGGCCGCTCATACGTGCCGCGGGACGTTTCCGGTGAGGCTGAACATCCAACGCATCACTATGTGCCCGCCGTCCGAGGTCGGTTCGAACATGAGCGGGCAGCCGCCGTCGATGACCGTCATCCCGCGCGTCCGGCCCCATTCCGCCGCCTCCCGGGACACACTGCCGCCGCCCGGCCCCCGGTGCATCCACACCTGCTTGATGCCGAGCTCCGCGCACTCCTCCATGGTCGTCTGCGCCCGCTCGGGACGGGTACCGATGACGACGGTCTCCACGCCGCCGGGGATGGATCTCAGGTCCGGGTAGGCGGTGTCGCCCTCTACCTGTTGGGCGTTCGGGTTGACCGCGTAGACCTGGTAGCCGCGCTGGCGGAGTCGCTGGTAGACGGCGTTGCTGCCGTGGCTCCCGGCATTGCGGGAGACACCGGTGACGGCGACGCGCTGGTGGGTCAGGAACTCGGCGGCGGCGTCCTTGATCGATTGCATCTCTGGCTTCCCCCTTGTCATGCGGCCCAGGCGGCGCCGCTGCTCGACAGTCGAGCCATCGTGCGGCACGCCGCGGGCCGCAGCCAGGGCCCAAGGTCCCGGCCCCGGCGCACCCGGATCCGCGGCGGACGAGGCGTGGGCGTGGTACGCGAAAGGCTCGGTCGTCGACCTGGAGACTCCGGCCGCCGGGCCTTGGCGACGCGCAACCCGAGGACCGAGGCTCGTGAGTCGCCTCAGCCTCGCGGCATTCGCGCGTGGCGGCGGGGGATGGGCGAGGCGACGGCGCGCGGTGCTGGTGCCGCCAGTCGTCACACTGTGCTCGACTTCATCTGCCCGACGAAACCAGGAGGCTTGCCGTCCAGGCCCATCAGCCGCAGCCGGCCAACCTGGCGGTCATTCTCGGGGAGCTCTGTCGCGCGGTCCGGGTAAGCCCACGGCCAGCGCCGGTGACCGAACAGATTGGTAGGGTCACGAGCGGAACAGGTGGTGCGGACCCGGTGCACGCTGGGGACACGAGTTTGTGCCGCAGTAGTCGAGGATGCGCGGTGGCAGAGAAGCGGTCCAGCGCGAGAAGCGGGGAAGCCGCCAGGCGTGTGCCGATCCCCGCGCACCTGCGCCCTCGCCCGGCCTTGGACTACCAGCTCGATCAGAAGCCGGAGCATCGGGTCCTGTGGGTGCTGCGCAGTCTCACGCCTGGCATGGACTACCTCACCAAGAAGTACTCGCGGCGGTGGCTCCGCGCGGACAGCGTTGCGGGGGTGGCCGTGGCGGCATACCTGATCCCGCAGGTGATGGCCTACTCGGCGATCGTCAACGTGCCTCCGGTGGCAAGCCTGTGGGCGGCGCTTGCGGCGATCGTCGCGTATGTCGTGCTGGGCAGCTCGCGCATCCTGTCCCCCGGTCCGGAGTCCACGATCGCCCTGATGACCGGTGTGGCCATCGCGCCGCTGGCCGCGCAGAACCCTGAGCGCGCCGTCGCCTTGAGCGCCGCTCTCGCGCTCATCGTCGCGGGGTGGGCACTGGTGGCTCGGCTGCTGCGGGCCGGTATCGTCGCCGAACTCTTGTCCACCCCGCTGCTCGTGGGTTACCTGGCCGGCGGCGCCGTACTGATGGTCGTCGGCCAGCTCGCCAAGGTGACCGGGACCTCTTTCGAGGGCGACACGATCATCGAGGATCTGCGCGGTTTCCTCGGCGTCGCGACGGAAACCGATTGGCTGACGGTCACGGTCGCCGCGAGCACGCTGGCGGTCATCCTGCTTCTGCGCTGGCTGGCCCCGTCGCTGCCCGGGCCGCTCATCGCGGTGGTGCTGGCCACGATCGCCTCGGTCGTGTTCGACCTAGGGTCATATGGGGTCGCACTGGTCGGCGACGTCCCTTCGGGGCTGCCCGTGCCGGGGCTGCCCGCCGTGACGTTCGAAGACGTCAAGATGCTCCTGCTCGCCGGCCTGGGCATCACGATCGTCGGCTACAGCGACATCATGCTCATCGCCCGGGGATTCCCTCTCGCCCCCGCCGAAGGGGAGACCGCAGCCGACCTTCGGCCCGATCCGCAGGCCGAACTCGTCGCCATGGCAGGCGTACACGCGATGGTCGGCGTGTTCAGCGGTTATCCGGTCTCCGCGTCCGGGTCGCGGACGGCCCTGGCCATAGCCGGTGGCGCGCGCAGCCAGGTCTACTCGCTGGTCGCCGGGCTGTGCGTCCTGGCCGTCTTGTTCTTTGCCGGTCCGCTGATGGCGCCGCTGCCCTGGGCGGCCCTGGGGGCGGTTGTCTTCTACGCCGCCGGCAAGCTCGTGTCCATCCCGGAGTTCCGTCGCCTGTGGCGGTTCCGCCGGCGCGAGTTCGCCCTGGCCGTCGTCACACTCGTCGGCACCGTCGTCATCGGCATCCTGCAGGGCGTCGTCCTGGCCATCGCACTCAGTCTCCTCGAGATGCTGTTCCGGCTCGCCCGCCCCCACGAGGGCGTCCTGGGGCGGGTACCGGGCGTCGCCGGCATGCACGACGTGGCCGACTACCCCGACGCGCGGACCATCCCCGGGTGCATGTTCTATCGCTACGACGCTCCGCTGTTCTTCGCCAACATCGGCGACCTGCGCGAGCGGGTGGAGAAGCTCCTCGACATCGAGAACGAGGCCTACCCGGACGCCCCGGTGCGCTGGTTCGTGCTGAATGTCGAGGCCAACGTCGAGATCGACATCACCGCGGCCGACGGCCTGCGTGACCTGGGCCGTGAGCTCGGGGACCGCGGCATCCACCTGGGCCTGGCCCGCGTGAAGAACGACGTGTACGAGCCGCTCGACCGAGCCGGAGTCATCGACGTCATCGGCAAGGAGATGCTCTTCCCCACCCTGCCGGTCGCCGAGGAAAGCTACCTGCGCTGGGCCCTGGCCCACGAACCGGCGCAGCCCATCGAGAGCCCCGAGCAAGCGATCGAGGACCAACCCGCCGGCAGCTCGCTACCCTGGCAACGACCCGACCCGGACGACGAACCGACAAACGCGCCCGACCCAGACCCCTAAACACTGGGTCCGTCCTGGATACGCCGTTGGGTTAGTCGGTTACGCGATCTCCGGGACGGGGGTCGCGGCCTTCGCCTCACGGTGAATGGGTTCGAACTCACTGGGTGGCAGGTGCCCGATGGAGGAGTGGGGCGAGCTTGGTGTTGTAGCAATGGACCTAACGGGCGACCTGCCACTCGACGTCACCCCAGGCACCGGGTGATCCGCGTAGCGAGCAGAACGCCCACTGTTGCAGCGCGTCCCCCAAGTCGCACGGGAGCGGGCGAAACAGGCCAGCACGACCTAGCGGGTCCCCGAGGCCCGGGGATGGGTGCGGTGCCGGCGTAGTTCGTCAGTGCGACCGCGGTGGGTACCGCTATCCGTCGGATGCCAGCCACCAGTCTGGAGCCGGCGGGGTTCTCACACATCTGCCTCGCTCTCCGACCCATCCCACCAACGGTGTATGCCACGAGTAGCTGGGATCACCACGCCTAATGAATGGGCCGGAAACCCACGCGGCGGCAGGGCTCTCCACGGTTCGTGGTGGAGTCTTCTTCATGCCCTGACGTGTCCTTATCGTGGAACACGGGTGTTCACAGTGACCCCTGCCGTCGCTGATCCGGCGGGTCGGGCCCTGGGTCGCGGGCCACGATGTGTTCCTCGTCGTCGGGGTCAAGGGGCTCATCCGTGGAGGTTCCGTCGGTGGGGGCTCCGTCGGTGGAGGTTCCGTCCGTGGAGGTTCCGTCGGGTGGTGGCACCCCTTTGTGGGCCGGTAGGTCGAGCAGGCCGTGCGCTCGGCGCGCCTCTCGCACACCTTGGGAGATGCTGTGCCACAGGTGGTCTTCGCCGAGTTCGGAGATCAGTCCCGAGCGCCGCAGTGCCTTGCGGACCGGCCACATCACGCGGACGAGGAAGAGGTCGACATCTCGTCGTCGGAGGGCCGCCAGGAGGTCCGCGAGGGCGTCCGCGCTGGTGGTGTCCATCTGGTTGGTGGCCTCCAGGTCGAGCACCAGGGCGCGCGTGCCTGGCGTGGAGTCAATCAGGGCGAGGACGATGTCGTTGGCGGGCGCCGCGGTGACCCAGAAGAGCGGCACGTTGAGGCGAAGCACGATCACTCCGGGATACCTCGAGCGCTCAGCGTGGTTGCGGATGCTCCCCCAGGCTGACTTCTCATGGGGCACCTTGCCCATCACCTCGACGTCGACGCGGGTGGAGCGGAAGACCAGCCCGATCACCGATCCGGCCACGGCCAATAGCAGCCCGTTCAGCGGGCCGAAGGCCAGCACGCCCACCGCGGCGATGACTGCGGCGACAATGTCGTTGCGGCGCACCCGGTGGTAGCGGCGCAAGGCACCGAAGTCCATGAGTTTCCACACCGCGTTGACCACGATCGCGCTAAGAACCGCGCGTGGGAGCCCCGACAGGGCGGGGGCGAGGGCGGCGATGACGATCACGGCCAGCCCCGCCGCCAACAGCCCGGCGATCTGCGTCCGCCCGCGAGCGTCACTGACGGCAGCCGTCTTGGACAGGCTCCCGGCCACCCCGAGCCCACCGAACAGACCGCTTGCGACGTTGGCCGCACCGGAGGCGAGCAACTCCTGGTCGGCGTCGATCCGGTAGGCCCCTCGGGCGGCGAAGAGGCGGGCCGCGCTCAGGCCCTCCGCCAGGCCCACCAGGGCAAGCGCCGCCCCAGCGGATAGGAGCCCGGCCAAATCGGCGGGGTCGACGGCAGGTATGCCGGGCGTCGGCAGCCCACGCGGGACGTGGCCGACAACCTCAACGCCGCGTGCCTGCAGATCCAGCGCGGCTGACACGCCCAGGCCGCCGAGCAGGACCAGCAGACCCCAGGGGAACCTCGACGCAAGCCGCTGGCCGCCGAAGAGCACCACGAGCGAGACCGCCGACACGGCCACGGTGGTCAGGTCGGCCTCACCGCGGGTGACACTCGAACCCAGGGCGCCGACCCTTTCCACCACCTTGCCTGCCGGCGTGGGCAACCCGACAAGGTGCGGCACCTCGTTGAGGATGACCAGGATGGTCAGGCCGAGAACGAAGCCGGTGACGATGGGCTTGGACAGGAACTCGGCCATCCATCCGATCCGGACGAAGCCGGCAGCGACGAGCACCAGCCCCGAGCCGAGCGCCAGCGCGGCTGTGTAGGACGCGGCTCGCGCGGTGCCGGCGACCCCGAAGCTGGCCAGGAAGGACCCGGACAGCACGGACACGGTCGACACCGGCCCCACGACGAGCTGTCGGGACGATCCGAACACTGCATACGCCACCAACGCGACAGGGACCGCGTAGAGGCCCACCTCCACGGGAGCACCGGCGATCGACGCGTAGCCGAGAGCCTGCGGAATAGCGAGCGCCGCCACCACCGCGCCGGCGACGAGGTCCCGGCGCAGCCAGGCAACCTGGTAGCGCGGCATCCACTGGACCAGCGGGACCCGGCGCCAGCGGCCCCCCGAGACTGCCAACGTGTCATCGCGCACCGGGGCCACCCTGTTCTGCCAATGTGCCGCAACGCTATCGGAGCGGGTCTGCGGCACCACGGGACAACGGGGATGTGATCTGCCCTGGGCCAGCGGGGTTGGATGGGGCCTGTGCCTTGATACCCCGATGCGCTGCCGAGCAGAGCTTCGACGACGGTCGCGCTCCAGCCGAACGCACCGTCCTGCGGTAGCCAACCCGCGCATATCAGTCTGACCGCGCGTCGCCAACGACACGCTCACCAGCACCCGCGGACAACGAAGCACGAGGCGCCCGCCCGAACCATCCGGGACGGGCGCCTCACCCTTGCCTCTTGACAGGAAGTCACTCCATATCAGGCGTCAGGACCGCCGTGGCCACACCAGTGAGGTACCGCGGCGCAGCTTCAGCCGCGCGGGTGGTGTGGCAGGAGTCTGTGGGAGATCTGTCGGAACCGGTGTGGACGTGTCGGCACCGGCTGAATCAGCGGGACGAAGTGGCACCGACTGGTGGGACGCCTCCTCAGGTCATGGACGTGCCGGTCCGAGACAGCTCGACGTGGACGAAAGGCGGCTTCCAACGGACACAAGGTTCGATGGTCGAACCTCTTCGGTGACCAGGCTCGCCCGCCAGGGAGCGATTGGCGTGCCCCCCCGGTGCCCCCCGCGGACGGCACCGGGGCACCGTGGCGGTCAGCGCACAACTCATGCAACGCATAGACCGGTGACCGATGGGGTCGGGAACGCCTTCGCAATGAGAAGGTCCGGGGTTCGAATCCCCGCAGCTCCACCAACCGACACCCCGCCTGACCAGCGCAAACGGTGACATGGTGGCGAGGGTCTCGTCCATGAGACTTGCCTCTGCCCCCTTGACGCCCCCCCGCATGACCACTTCTCACAACCATGAGAAGGGCGATGCTGGTCCCGTACATGGGGCGGGTTAGGACGCCCACTGGGCGGCCCTAGGAGCGTGGCGTAGGGGTCGGCTCGTCGGATCAGGACGTCGGCAGGGACGGATCGCGAGCCGACGTGGGGTCGGGTCAGGGTCGGCGGCGGGGCGAACGGCGATTGTCGATAGCGGCGGCATGGTCCGGCGACCCCGCCCCGACAGCGGCATAGGTCGGGCGACCCCGCCCCGACAGCGGCATAGGTCGGGCGACCGCGCCCCGACAGCGGCATAGGTCGGGCGACCGCGCCCCGACAGCGGCATAGGAAGGCGTTGGTGCCGGGCTGCGGTGGCGCTCATGCCCCCTTCGCGGCGGAGTGGGTCACCTCCCCGCGGGCGACTTGAGCATCGCAAGTGGCTCACTTGGACCGGAGGCGGTCACCAATCAGCCAGTCTCCCCATGACCGACTCGCGCTGATGTGCGTGCGTTGACCCCTCGTCAAAGGTTCACCAGGCGTATGCCTGTGGCGCTTCTCCTGGGCCGGGCCAGATGTGGTCGAGCCGCTGCAGGACGTCCGGCTCGAGGTGCAGCGTCAGGCCACCGAGGTTGGTGCGCAGCTGCTGGACCGAACTCGCCCCGACGACCGCGGTGGAGACCACGGGGTCGCGAAGCAGCCACGCCAGCGCGACATCGGCCGGCTGGGTGCCGATCTCGCGGCACAGAGCTTCGTAGGCCTCGAGCTGGCCGCGGACCGGCTTTACGCGCTGCTGCAGGTCCTCGGAGGCGGCACCGGTGTCGACGGCCTCGAGCGCGCCGGCGAGCAGCCCGGCGTGCAGTGGGCTGTAAGCGATGAGACCGACACCCAAGCTGCGCAGGGCGGGCACGAGCTCGATCTCGACGGTCCGCTTGGCCAGGTTGTAGAGGCATTGCTCGGAGGTGAGCCCGAGGAAGTGTCTGGCGTTGGCGGCGGACTGGGCCAGGGCGACATCCCAAGCGGCGAAGTTGCTGCTGCCCACGTAGGTCACCTTGCCCTCGCGGACCAGTTGCTCCATGGCCTGCCAGATCTCGTCCCACGGCGTCGCCCGGTCGACGTGGTGCATCTGGTACAGGTCGATGTGGTCGGTCTGCAGCCGTCGCAGGCTCGCCTCGCACGCCTGCCGCAGGTGGTACGCGGACAGCCGCCGGTCGTTCGCTCCGAGCCCCATCGGCTGGTACACCTTCGTGGCCAGGACGATCTCGTCGCGGCGCCCGCTGCGCTGCAGCCACCGCCCGATGACCTCCTCCGAGACGCCGTAGCCCATGGTCATGTCCGCACTTTGCGGACCGCCGTAGACGTCAGCGGTGTCGAAGTGGTTGATACCGGCGTCGACCGCGGCGTCCATCACCCCGAAACTGCTCGACTCGTCCAGCAGGTACCCGAAGTCCATCGTCCCCAGGGCGATCCTGCTGACGAGCAGGCCGGACCGCCCAAGGTGGGCGTAGCTCATGCCACCACTCATCCTCCGAGGCGTACGCACGGTCTACAACGGGGCCCTGCGATCCGCAGCCCCGCATCTCCGGCTGCCGCACCACACCGCCCGCGGGACCGACCTGCGGCATAGGAACGACCCGCCGAGGCGGCGGCCATCGTCGTCGGTCCTCTCTTTCGGCACATCCGGGTCCGCATGATCGTGGCGTCGCGGTGCGGTTAGTTTGCGCGAAGCGTGTGCCTTTGGGTTCAGTGGTCGAGATCGGGGGCTGTGGCGTACTCGTCGTCGGTGACGGGAGCGAGCCAGTGGACGACGTCGTTCTGGTCGTCGCCTTCGTTGATGGCGAGGTGGACCATGAGGCGGTTGGGCGTCGCGCCGTGCCAGTGTTTTTCGTCGGCTTCGAAGAGGACGCGGTCGCCGGGTCGGAGGACCTCCACCGGTCCGCCGCGGCGTTGGCAGAGGCCGATGCCTTCGGTGACGAAGACGGTCTGGCTGAGTGGGTGGCGGTGCCGATGGGTTCTGGCGCCGGGCATGAAGTGGACCAGTTTCGCGGTGACGTGGGAGGGTGGCGGCGCCGCTGCGACGGCGTCGATGTACACGTCGCCGGTGAACCAGTCGCTGGGTCCGTGGACGGTGTCGACGGAGCTGCGGGTGATCTGCACGGAAGTCCGGCTCAACGAACCGATGATCGGCCGTTCGTGCCGGCTGCGAGGGGCTTCGGACACAACCGGACCCAGTGCCATGCATGCCGAGATCTGCAAGATTGCCAACGGTCAGAAGACCTCAAACACGGGTAGGGAAAGCACGGCTACCGGTCAACAACCTGGGCCAGCACCCGGTCCTGGCACCCCGACTCGAAGGACTCGGCCAGTTCGTCGAGCCAGAAGGACCCCGGCTGGCCCTTCTCGCTGAGCAGGGTGGCCGCATAGCGAAGGGTCGCCGCAGCAAGGGCGCGGTGCTCGTTTGTCACGGAAGCCACGCTCGATGGTGCCCGCGCGGGTGGCCGGCCAAACCTGGCGTGTCAACGCCCGTTCGGTACGGGGCCCTTGACCGCTGACCGTCCGGGGGAGCCCTCGCTCGTTCCTGGGCGATGAACGGGTATCGGGTTCATGCTCGGGGGTGTCTGGGAGGGCGTGGTTGGCATCACCCGGTCCCGGGTAGGTGTCTGACGACGCGGGCACCCTCGAGATTCCCGAGTTCGAGGGTGTCCCCGCCGAGAGAGGGTGCCTCCGAACGAGAGCGTGGCGCTTGGGGCAGGACTGAGCGGTGAGGCACCCTGGTGGTCGAAAGGCCCCCGTGCAGCGGTCGGAGGGCCAGACCGTAGGGTGCAACAGCGCGACGCTCCGGCCTGCCCGGTGGGCATTGAACGGTCGTATGCACCAGAGTCGCGACTCGTGGGGGGGCTCGAGGGAGAACCCTCAGAACCGCGAGCCGCGACGTTCCTACCATTTTAGGGGGGCCCGCCACACCGGAGCGCGCGCCGTGGTGGTCGCTGTGGGGCTCGGTTGCTCGGTTGGGCGAGTCCGAGTCGTGACGGTTGGACCGGGTTCTAACGCACTGCGTACCGACAAGGACGGGTGCGGATTATGCACTCGCGGCCCGCTCGGCGGCTGCCTGGACGGAGGCGTCACCCGTAGGTGACGGGTGACTCGGGCGTGTCGCCTGTGGATCTCGGCGGCGACAGCGAGGTGGCGACGACGTCCCGGAAGGGGGTCGAGTGGACGTTGCCGAAGCCGAAGTCGCGCGGGAAGCCGTACTCGAGGGGGCCGCACCACTCGTCTGGCTCGACGACCAGCGGCGAGCGTTTCGCCGAGCCGGCTCGGTGACACGGTGTGCGGCAGTGCCGCGACCGTTGCGGCAACAGCGGTGACAGCGGCGACAGCGGCGACAGCGGCGACAGCGGCGACAGCAGCGCGTCCGGCGAGGTCGGGTGGTTGCGCAGGCGGGGTCCCCAGATGTGAGCCAGCCGCGGGTCGGCGGTGGTCACCGGTGTCGCGTGGTCGCTAGGGCCGGCCGGGCCGGGCTGTTATGCGCGGCCCGATCGGTCGGGCGGGCAGGATCTCCTGGACGAGGGTCATGAGGTCCCGCGATGGGGCGAGGCCGAGCTCGCGATGCATTCTGGCGGCAAACCTGCGGTAGTGGGTGATCGCCGCCACCCGGTCACCCTCGGCGAGGAGGGCGCGCAGCAGACCGGCGTGGGAGCACTCGCGCAGCGGGTCGAGCCGGATGGCGCGGATGGCCGCGTCGACGCCGTCGCCGTGCCGGCCTTCCTGGAGGCTGAGGGCGACGATGTCATCGAGGAGGTGCAGCTCCAGCTGCCGTACGCGTTCTCGCTCGAGCTCGACCCACTCCTCGTTCCATCTTGGCAGCAGTTCGAGGTCGAAGCCGGCGCGCGGCCACTCCCCTCTCTGCTCACCTTGCCGCGCGGCCGTCACGTGCGCCTGCAGGTCGTGGATGTCGACGGTGACACCGGAAGCGATCGCGAGGGATGTCGCTGTTGCGTCGAGGACCGGAGCCAGCCCGTTGAGCCGGAACACGGTCGAGCGCAGGTTGGCCCTGGCGCGCCCCTCGTCGACGTCGGGCCAGATCGCCGCGGCGACGATGGTCCGCCGGACCGGGTGAGCTTGGATGGCGAGATAGGCGACGACTCGTGCCGCAGCGGGGGGCACCTCTACCCGACCGCGGGGTCCGATGACGTCGAACTCGCCGAGGAGGTGAACGGTCCAGCAGCCAGCAGGCTTATCAACAACGGTCATGTCAATCCTCAACAGGGGTCCCCGAGCGGATGCGATGCCGCAGCGCTCCCTGGTGTGTCCGACCACCATCCCTGCCAAAGGACGATGGCCGGTTTCATTGGGTAGTCATGCCTCCGGGTCGGTGCCCGTTGGTGACGACTCTGCCCCGTAGGGTGGGTTTCGTCCCGGTTTTCGGAAATTCTGACCATCCGTTGATACGGGGCGCAGCGCCGGCCGCCAGGCGGGCCAACAGTGCGCACGGTGACGTCGCCCTGGCCGTGACGGTCCCGTAACGCCGCGCTCACGCCGCCATGTCGACCCGGTAACGCCAAGGCGTCGTAAGGGCAGCACCGACATGGCGTCGACGGTCACGGTTGCGGCACGGGCTACCGGTTACCTGGGCACCGTCCGCACAATCACGTCAGCGCAGGGGAGGGGGTGATTCCCATGACCTTCGTCACCCGTGAAGAGCTCGTCAGCGAGCAGGTCGAGCTGCTGCCGTCGCGCGAGACGCTCGCCTTCTTCAACTGGGCCAACGTCTCGGCGACCAACCTCGCGGTCGCGAGCAACACGTACACGCTGTTCAGCCTGGCCGCTGCCGAGGCCAACCAGGCCGTTGTGGTCGCCCAAAGCTGACTCGTCTGGTCCGGGGCCGGGCTGCCGTTCAGACAGCTCGGTCACCGGTCCACACCTCGAAACGTGGAGGCAGAAGAAGAGTCGAAGGATGAGCCACCTCACCCTCCCGTATCCCTCGCTCGCCGCTGGAGTGACCTTGCTCGGCCAGTATCAGGGCTCCGGATTCACCGAACCGCACTACCTGATCGTGCGCGCCGACCAACAGACGCTGCTCGTGTCTCGTCTGCTCTTCGTCGTCGCCTCGCACCTCGACGGAACCCACGCGAGGGACGAGATCGCGGCCCAGGTCAGCCAGGAGTACGGGCGCACTCTCACTGCGGAGGGCCTCGACTACCTCGTCCGGGCGAAGCTGCGTCCGATGGGCGTCGTCGTCCGGCAGCCCGGCCTGACGAACGCGCCCTCGACGTCTTCCACGCCTTTGGTCCGCCTACGCGCGCCGGCTGATCCTGGTGACAGCGCACCTGTAGGCCCGTCTCGTTCGGCGCGTCCCCTGTCGGCCCCCTTGCCTCGGGCTAACCCGCTGCTGGCGGTCCGGTTCCGCGGGACCCTCATTCCCGCCAGAGTCACCCGAGCGCTGGCCAGCTGTCTGTCCCCGATGTTCTTCGCGCCGATCGTGGTCGTGGGCGTCCTGTCCCTTCTTGCCGCCGACACCTGGCTCGTTACCTCACGAGTGGCCGCGGTCGACTTAGCCACGTTGCTCGGTTCGCCGACGTTGCTGCTGGCCGTGTTCGGCATCGTGCTCGGCTCGACCCTGGTCCATGAGCTCGGCCACGCGGCCGCCTGCCATTACGGCGGCGCCAGTCCGGGCCGGATCGGCGTGGCCGTGTACGTGGTCTGCCCCGTGTTCTTCGTTGACGTCACCGAGTCATACCGGCTGAGTCGCGCCGGCCGGGTTCGAACCGACCTTGGCGGGGTCTACTTCATGGCGCTGACGGCCCTGGGGCTGACCGCGATCTACGCGCACACCCTTTCCCCCGCCGTCCTGATCGCCATCGTCTTGGTCCATGGGCAGATGCTGCTGCACCTGCTTCCGCTTGGTCGGCTCGACGGCTACTTCGTGGTCGCGGACCTCGTCGGCGTTCCGGACCTGTTCAGCCGCATCGGCCCAATCCTGCGCAGCCTCGTCCCCGGACGGCCACCGCACCCGAAGGTGGCCGAACTCAGACCCTCCGCGCGCACTGTCGTCGCCCTCTGGATGCTCACCGTCGGGCCTTTCACGGCGGCACTGATCGGGCTCCTGCTGTGGAACGCCCCCCGGATCACCATCGAGGTCGGCGCATCGATGCGCCGACAGTGGGTGCTCCTGCACCAGGCCATCGCAGCCCAGGACGCCGCGTCGATCGTGCTGGCCGCCCTGTCGCTGCTGCTGCTGCCGGTGCCGGTCATCGGGTTGGTCTGGCTGGCCGCCGGCATACTCCGCCGGCTCCTAGCGGCGATCGCCGCCAACACCCGCCGCCACCGATCCCGCCGCCGCTCGGCCCGCCGCGGCGGACGACGAGCCGGCGCGGGAGGCCCTGAGCGCGTCGCCCCCGGGGAACGGACGGCCGACGACTTCCTCGAAGCGGCCGCCGCGACCGCGACGCCACCGCCCAGCCGGGGAGCCCTCCGCCGCACGGTGTTCGCGGTCACCGCCAGCCACGTCAACCCCGGACCGGGCGCCAAGGAACGCCGCCAGAACGAGCTGTTGGCCCAGGTTCGGACCCGGTTCGACGGATCCCGTCGCATCGTCGTGATGTCCCGCAAGGGCGGCGTCGGCAAGACCACGACCACCCTGATGCTCGGCCACACCTTCGCCGCGCACCGCGGTGATCGGGTCGTCGCCGTCGACGCCAACCCTGACGCAGGCAACCTGGCCACCCGACTCCAGCGAGAGACAACCAACGGCAGTACCGACCTGCTCGCGGACCGGGCCTGGGTGCAGCGGTACGCGCAGATCCGCTCGTACACCTCGCAACACCCCGAGACCCGCCTTGAAGTCATCGCCTCCGACGACGACCCGGGGATCAGCCTGGCACTCGGCAAGCAGGACTACCGCGACCTCATCGACACCGTCGACCGCTTCTACAACCTCATTCTGGTGGACACCGGTACTGGCATCCTCGACGACGCCAACCAAGGCATCCTTGAAAAGGCCGACCAGCTGGTCCTGGTCATGCCGCCGGCGTTGGACGGCGGCCGTGTCGCCGCGATGACGCTTGACTGGCTGGACCACCACGGCTACCAGGAGTACGTCTGGCGGGCGGTGGCCGTCATCAACGGTGTGCGCGGCACTCCGACCGAACCGGTGGACCGGCTCGTGAACCACCTCCGGTGGCGGTGCGCCTCCACCCATCGCATCCCCTGGGACCCAGCCCTCGACGGCGGCGCCCACACCAGCCTCGGCGACCTGGCGCCGACCACCAGACAGGCATACCTAGAACTTGCCGGTGCTGTCGCCAGCCAGTTCGGCGCGCCCGGCCGCCCGCTCTTCGAGTGACGCCGGAACCGGTCATCCGCCTCAACCAATCGCCGGCCAACCGCCAGTCAGGTCCCCACTCCCAGCGCCCCCGGCTGAGTCCGGACAGGGGGTCGGTCGATCAGCCGACACCGCCGCCGGCCTCGCCGCCTCAACCTCGGGTGCTGAGCCGGACGGCCCAGGGCCCCATCTGGCCCAAGCGCAACGAGAGCGGCTGACCTTCTCGCGGCGGAGTGCAGCGCCGTGCTCGACGCCATCTCCGGGCACCGTGTGACACGACTACCAGCCCCCACGCCGCTAGGGGGGTGTCATCGAAACGCGCGACTCGCTTGCATAGACTTACGAGTCTCCTCAGAGAGCCCTTCAGCCGATAACGTTGATCTGCGTCCCCGGGCTGAGCCACGGGGAGCCGCGAGGGTAGGGAGGTTCAACGTGCCGGTTATCGAAGAGTCCATCGTCATCTCCCGGCCAGCCGTGGAGGTATTTGAGTTCCTCACCGAGCCGGAAAATGTCCTCCTGTATAGCAGCAACGTTGTGGAGTACGAACAGGTTTCGGGCGCTCCCCGTGACGTCGGCGGTGTGGCCCGCGGGACCGTGAGGGTCGCCGGCCGCCGACTCAGCTTCACGACAGAGTTGGTGGAAGTCGAGCCTGCGCGCTTGGCGAGAACCCGGTCGTCGGACGCGAGCATCCCGTTCCGGCTTGAGTTGCGCTTCGACGAGGTGCCCGAGGGCACTCGGGTTACCTGGCATCAGGAGACCGACGAGCTCGGCGGGTTCTTCGGTAAGCTCGGCGATGCTGTGGTGGTCAAGGTCTACGCCCGGGACGTCAGGTCCAACCTGGCCAACGCTAAGACGCTTCTCGAGGCCCAGTAGGGCTCTGGAGTCCGGCGGTGCGCCGGCAAGCATCTCAGGCGATCGAGAAACACGATGTCGTCCCTGAGCGGACCCCACCGACACTCGGAAGCGCCCGCGCCGCCATCATGGCGGTCACCAGCGGGGACCGGACGGTCAGGAAGTCGAAGTCCCGTGCCGTCGCGAACTGCGTGTCGACCTCCGCCTGAACCACGCGATGCTCGGTCAGCACCATGTCGTAGACGGGAAGGCCTCCTGGAGAACGCTGGGCGAGGCGGGGTAGCGCGTGGCGGCGGCCGAGACGGTCGTCACGATCCGACCGCAGGCGGCATGGCGTGACGACCCATGGGACGAAGGTCAGGACCCCCTCCCAACGAGGCGCAGCACCGTCCCGAAACGACGCGGCGAAATGCGCGGCAGCGGAAAAGGGGAGCGCCCAACGACGACAGACTCTCCGGCACGCTTCGCGCGTCGGCTGCAGGCCACCGGATGAGCGTTCTTCGCCACGAACGCGTGGAACGTGCGTCAGACCACATCCCACCCGTGCACGCTAGACCGGTTCCGCCGACCGACCGGCCCACGCGTCTTGGTGGCCATAATGCAGCACCAAGGGGTGAGGCGCTGCAGTGCCGGCGAACCTCGCTGCCGGCGCCTGTTGGTGGTTCACTCTTCTCATGGGCTCGGAGGACCGAAGCCGGGATGGACTTGCCGACGCGTGCGAAGCCCGCTCCGAACCATACGAGACGGATCTGGAACGCCGCGAGGCCGCCGTGGCGGAACGCGAGGCCGCCGTGGCGGAACGCGAGGCCGCCGTGGCGGAACGCGAGGCCGCCGTGGCGGAACGCGAGACCGCCCAGGCCGAGCGAATGAACGTCGCCGAGGCAACCCTGGCCGCCGCCGACGAGCGTGACGCTGTCTCCGATATCCGCGACGCAGCGGCCGAGAAGCGTGGCAACGACGCCGACTTCGCCGAGATGCTGGACCCGCAAAGCGATTACGGCGCCCACTGGCCCGAACGGCGACACGCCGCCGGTGACCGACGGCACGCGAAGGACGACCGCACGGCGTCACGCGACGACCGGCTCACTATGACCGAAGGCGACGAGGAACACGACACCGACATAACGTGACCTCGCGGGCGTCCACGGGGTGGGTCCGACGTGTCTCACGCAAGCCCCATGCTCAGAACCCCGTGCTCAGAAGGGGTCTCGCGTTCCTGGTAACCGCTGCGCCGCCGCCGGTCACGGGGCCGGTAGGGGCATCGGTGAAGCCCACGGCTCTGCGATGACCCCAAAGCAGTGGCCTTGTCCTCGTTGGTCTTGTCCAAGCTGGCGGAGGCGTTCCGCACCGCAGCTGGCTGGCCATGCCTGCGGCGGTGCACCGGTCGGCCGACGAACGCGAGCCGTGGAACCCCGCCGAGTCTGTCACGCCGGCCGAGGCCCTTGCGGCGAGCACCAACGGTCAACCGACCCTCGGCGTCGGAAGCCGGGGTGGCCTGGTCCCGCTGGACGGGGATCCCCCTGGCGCGGCGGCAGGCTCGGCCGAGGCCGCTCGCGTACCCCGGGGTTTGCGGGTCGCCTCGACCCTCGTCGGCGGCCGCGTCACCCGACCGTGGGCTTTAGGCGTCGCGAGGCGACGCGCAACCGGGACCTTGTGCTCTGGCGTCGCCCCTTCCCGTGGCGTGAACTTGCCACTATCGACCCGTTCAGGGCCCTTGTCCCGGCAGACAGTCCGGGCGGATCCTGGAACCGGGTCACGGGCAAGGAGGTGCCCCACATGATGCCGCAGGACTTCCCGTCATCCGGGTTCGAGCAGCCGGCTGGTCTCGCCACCGTCCAGGCCTTCGACGCGCGGATGGCGACGGCGCTCGTCCGCGTGGAGCGGGAGATCCGCGAGCTGGGGCAACGGTGGGCCGGTGCCGAGGCCCGACGGTACGACCTGACACCGGAGGTCGTCCCGGCGCTCGCCGCGCTGACCCACCGTGTCGAGGCACTGACCCTCGAGCTGCGGGCCTCCGGCCATCACGACACCCGGCCGCTGCTCGCCTCCGCACGCCATCGCCGCCCGCACGCCTAAGTGGCTTCGTGACGCGAACGGGGGCCGAAGGTCGCCGGCCGCAGAGTCACATCGGTGGGGTGTCGAATGTCGCAAGACTGGAGACATCCGCTGGAGACGGCCGACTTCTTGTTCATGATCGGCCCCGCTCGGCCTCGGCCTGGCGCTCGTTCTCGGCGTCACGCTGCGGACTGCCGCCTCGGCCGCCGTGGCCATGCTGGCCTCCTGTGGAGCGCCGTGCTCGCTCCCGGCGAACAGCCCCTTCATGGACGACCGCATCGTCTACGCGCCGGTCCTCGTCGCCTGGGCCCTGGCCGGCGCCGGCCCCACGTGGCTGCGCCGCTACCCCGCGCTGCGCTGACCGCCACGCACGGCGGACGGGCAGGTTTCCTGGCTCGAGAACCTGCCCGTCAGCCGAGTCACAAGAAACGTGGGCGGACGCCCCCGGTCAGCCCGGGCTGGCGAGGAGGTTCGAGCCGACGAGCGCGTGGACGACGTCGGTGCGGGTGACCACGCCGACCAGCCGGCCCAGCCGGACCACGGGCAGCATCCGCCACGGCAGGCGGACGAACAGCCGGGCGAGATCCTCGACCGACAGCGGTTCGGTCGCGGTGACCGGGTTGCGGGTCATCACGTCGGCGACGACGTCGCGGTAGGCGTCCCGCCGGTATGCGGCGGGGGCCGTCCGGGGGGAGCCGGCTGGCTCGTGCCTGGTGCCGACGACGAACCGCAGCAGGTCGCCCTCGCTGACCACGCCGGTCAGCAGCCCGTCGCGATCCAGGACCGGGAGCGATCCCAGCCCGCTCTCCACCAGCGCGTCGGCCGCGACGGTCAGGACGGTGTGCTCGCGGACCGAAGGCGCCGACCGCCGGACGATGTCGGCCACGATCACCGGCAGCCTCCTTCCGGTCGTGTCAGGACTGGGTGGTGTCCATCGTCTCCAGGGACGAGGCAGGGCGTCCGGGACCTTGGTCCCGCCGGACGTGCACCGCGATCTCGGCGAGGACGACCAACTCTCGACCGTTCTCGAGCCTCCTCGTCGACGACGAGGCGGCAGCCGCAGCCGCCGCCGCCTCAGCCCGAGTGCGGAGAAGTCGGAGGCGGGGCACGGGCGGCGATGGTGACGCTGCGTCCGCCTCCCTGGGCCGTGCGACGGCAGCTTGTGACGTGCTGGCCGGGTCGACGTGGCCGCGTGCCTCATCCCTCAGGTGATGGCGTATGCCGGGGTTGCCGGCCTGCCTGCGGTTGGTTGGGCTGTAGGCGGCTGTGGCGTCGCTGGTGGCGTACGCCGTCCTCGGAGTCTCGCCCCCAGCTGTCGGGTGGCTCGGAGTCGGCCACGGCGCTGATGACCGCCTTGGCGGACCTGGCGGCTGGCAGCCTGATGGTACGCCGCGTTGGCCGCAACCCTCGCCGATCGGCCGGGCTCTCTGCCTCGTCGTGTGGCGGCCAGTCTGGGGTTTCTCGCGGAGCTCTAGTCACGGCCGGTTCTGGTCGGCTAACTGCGGGAGCTGGTGCGGTGTCGGGGCGCGGCGCGGGGTGAATGACATTCGTCGACGGTCGCGGCGACGACGGCTACCTGCCCAAGCAAGACTCCGGTGTGTGTACGTGGATGGGGAAGGTGTCGACCCAGGCGCACGGCTACTGGGCGCTGAGGCCGCCGGATTACCTTGCCTCGGGGTCCGGCGTGGTGAGCCATCCCTGCGTCGGGCTGCTGGTCACCGTGGTGATCCCGCCGAAGACGTGGAAGCGGCGGCCGGTCACAGACCCTGGGCCGGGGTCCGGGTCGATCTGGACGATCCGCGGCTTCGGGTCGCCGGGCCAGGGCGTGATGGGCAGCCGCAATGCCCGCATGATCTCGTCGCGTTCGCGTAGGTCCTTGGCGGTGCCCTTGATGACGACGCTCCAGGCGTCGCCGGTGGCGGTGTCGAACCCGTCGACCTCGTAGGCCACCGGCTGGTCCACGCAGGCGTCGAGCTTTGATCCCTGCGACGTCCGGAAGACGATGGACTCGCGGTGGACGACGTGGTTGACGGGGAAGATGTCCGGGCGGCCTTTGACGGTGACCCCGAGGCGTCCGACGGCTGCGCTTCGCAGGAGCGACCAGCATTCGGTGTCGGTGAGGGTCACCATGTCGGTCGGGGTGCGGACCCGCGCCGGTGATGACGTCAGGCCGGAGGTGGGGTGGGTCGCTCCCTGACTGACGACCAGGACGTCACACGGTCCGGCGTCGAGCAGCGCCCGGGTCACCGAGCCGGCGACGAGGCCGGCCAGCCGGCCTTCGCCGCGGGTGGCGACCACGAGCAGGTCATCGGGTTGGAGGCGGTCGAGGACGGCGGCGGTGGGGTCGGCGACGGTGACGACGGTACGGTGCGGCAGCCACGAGGGGACGCCGGCGCCGGCGACCAGTGCGGCGATCCAGTCGTGTTCGGCCGGGAACTGGGCGGCGTCCTGCATCGGGATCGCATGGACGATGAGGAGGGGTGTGTGGCGCTCGGCGGCCTCCCGGGCAGCGGCCGCCACCACGTGTTGGGCGGTGTCGTCGCGGCTGACCGCGGCGACCACGGTCGGCGGCCGGGTGCCGGCGCGTAGTGATTCCCCGACCCGGGCGTGCGTCAGCAGGATCGGGCAGGTGAAGGCTCGAGATAGGGCATCGCTGGTCGAGCCGAGGGACAGGGCGACCTGCCCGCCCCCTCCGTAGGCGCCCAGGACGAGCACGCTGGCTTCGTTGGCGAGCTGGTCGACGCGCTGGTCGCGGATGTCGGTCACGACGAGCACGTCGGTCTCGACGGCAGGCTCGGTGCTGTGTGCCTGCATCCGGGCCGTCTCTGCGACCGAGCGAGCTCGCTCTGCGGCAGCGCCACGGCTCTCGGTTGGGCGTTCAACGGCTAGCAGCTTCAGCGGCGTGCCGCGTCGGCGGGCCATCCTGGCGGCCGCGATGACCGCCTGTGCGCTTGGCCATGACCCGTCGCAGCCGACGACCACAGGCCCGGCATGACCGTCTGCGGGTGTTGCCTGGCCCATGGTGGCCTCCTGTGGCGCGTTGTCCGTGAGCCGATTGTCACCGGCCCGGGGCCGGAGCGGTTGGGTCAAAGGTCCCCTCGTTGCAGGTCGCGGGACAAAGGTCACTGGCGTGATGTGTCCGAGCGGCGCAGCATCGCGGCAGAGCGACAACAGTGCCGTGTGCTCAAGATCCTCGAACAGGAGACAGCCGTGACCACCCTGACCCAGCGCGTGCCCGCCCAACTGGTGATGAGCCTTTGCGATGGCGACCGGGGCATGGTCGACCTGTTGGGGGGGAAAGGCGCAAACCTGGCGGAGATGACGCGGCTGGGGCTTCCGGTGCCGCACGGCTTCGTGATCACCACCGAAGCCTGCCGCGCCTACTTGGCCCACGGTCAGGAGCCCGTGGAGCTCGAGCCACTGGTCGGCGATCAATTGCGTCAGCTGGAGTCCGCGGCCGGCCGAAGGTTCGGCCACCCGGATGATCCGCTACTGGTCTCGGTCCGCTCGGGCGCAAGGTTCTCGATGCCGGGCATGATGGAGACGATCCTGAACGTGGGGCTGACCGACGACACCCTGCCTGGTCTGGCCGCCCGGGGTGGCGACCGCTTCGCGTGGGACTGTTACCGGCGGCTGGTGCAGATGTACGGGCGCACGGTGCTCGGCATCGACGCCGCCCTCTTCGAGCAGGCGCTGGCCCGGGCACGCCACGAACACGACGTGGCGGATGACGGTGGGCTGGCGGCTGGAACGCTGCGAGGCCTGACCGCCGACTTCCGGCGCATCCTCGTCGAGCAGGCCGGTGAGGACCTGCCCCAAGATCCGCACATGCAACTGGTGCGGTCGATCCGGTCGGTCTTCGAGTCGTGGAACGGCCAACGGGCCCGGCTCTACCGAGCGCACGAGGGCATTAGCGATGACCTCGGTACCGCGGTGAACATTATCGAGATGGTGTACGGCAACACCGGCACCCGCAGCGGCAGCGGCGTCTGCTTCACCCGCAACCCGGCCACCGGAGCCTCCGGGGCATACGGCGACTATCTGCCCAACGCGCAGGGCGAGGATGTCGTCAACGGCAGCCGCGTCACGTTGTCCCTTGACGACCTCGCAGGTTTGCAGCCGGCGGTCCACGCTGACCTGTTGCGGCACCTGGAGACTCTGGAGCGTCACTACGCCGATCTGTGCGACGTCGAGTTCACCGTTGAGGACGGCCGGCTCTGGATCCTGCAGACCCGGGTCGGCAAACGCAGCCCCGCCGCCGCCTTTCGGATCGCGGTCGACCTCGTCGACGCCGGCTACATCGACATGGACGAGGCCCTCGTACGAGTCGACGGGGATCAGCTACAGAGCCTGCTGCACCCGCAGTTCACGGCGGGCGGCCGGTCCGACGTCGTCGCGACCGGTCTGGCCGCGAGCCCGGGTGCCGCGGTGGGCGAGCTGGTGTTCAGCCCAGGTGCCGCGGTCATCGCCGCCGCGCAAGGGCGGCAGGTCGTCCTCGCGCGGCCCGAGACCAGTCCCGACGACCTGGCGGGCATGCTCGTCGCGGAGGCGGTCATCACCTCACGCGGTGGGTTGACCTCGCACGCCGCGGTCGTCGCCCGAGGGCTGGGTCGCGCGTGCGTGACCGGGCTCAGCGACCTGGAGATCGACGTGCGGGAGCGTCGGATCGTGGGCCCGGACGGCCTGGTCCTGGCGGAGGGTGACGTCGTCTCCGTGGACGGGAGCTCAGGTGAGGTATGCCGGGGACGTCGCGACGTGCGGCCGAGCCCGGTCGCGTCCGCTCTGCAGGCGGCGAGCGGACTCGGTGCGCCCCCCGCTGGAGCCGCCGGCGCGGCCGTGGTCCGCCTGCTGGCGCACGCGGACCGGCGCCGTCGCCTCGGGGTGCGAGCCAACGCCGAGTCCCTCGCCGACGCCAAGGCGGCCAAGGGTTTCGGCGCCGAGGGCATCGGCCTGGCCCGTACCGAGCACATGCTGCTGGGCGACCGGCGCGAGCTGGTCGAACGGGTCGTGACCAACACCGGCCGTGATGAGGCCCTCGCCAGAATCGAGGAGCTGACCCGGCAGGACTTCCTCGAGATCCTCGGCGAGATGGACGGGCTCCCGGTCGTGGTGCGGCTGCTCGACCCACCGCTACACGAGTTCTTACCCGACCTCGTCGAGCTGTCGACCAGGGCGGCGGTCAGCGACGACCGCGGCCAGCACGACCCCGGGTTGGAGCACCTGCTCGCGGTGGTCCGGCGCTGGCATGAGGTGAACCCGATGCTCGGTCTGCGTGGGGTGCGGCTGCTCGCCGTCGTCCCCGAGCTGCTCGACGCCCAGGTCCGCGCCCTCGGGGAGGCGGTCGCCGAGCTGTTATCGCGAGGGCGCCACCCGCGCCTGGAGATCATGGTGCCGCTGGTGTGCGATGTGGAGGAGCTGCGTCGGGCCCGCACCCGTATCGAGACGGCGCTCACCGACGTGTCCCGCAGCAGGGGCCTGGACCTGAGCTTCCCCATCGGCGTGATGATCGAGCTGCCCAGGGCAGCCCTGACCTCGGGCGACCTCGCCCAGAGCGCCGAGTTCTTCTCGTTCGGCACCAACGACCTCACGCAGACCACGTGGGGGATCTCCCGGGACGACGCGGAGACCAGCTTCCTCGGTCTCTACCGGCAGCAGGGCCTGCTGTCCTTCGACCCATTCGACACCCTCGACGAACGCGGGGTCGGCCGGCTGATGGAACTCTCGTGCTCTGAAGGACGTGCGGCCCGCCCGGGCCTCGGCCTGGGCCTATGCGGAGAGCACGGAGGCGACCCAGCCTCGGTGCGGTTCTGCGCCGACCTCGGACTCGACTACGTCTCCTGCTCACCTCCACGGGTGCCCATCGCCCGGCTGGAAGCCGGCCGGGCAGCCGTCCTCGCCGAGATGTCGGGCGCCGGCTCGGACACCCGCTGAACAGACCGTCCCGCCGTGGGTGGATTCCGACTCTCGGACCCCTCCGTGTGTCTTGCACCCAGCGTCTGGAACCCTTGCTGCGTCCCCACCCGCGTCGGCCGGCTGGCCGGAACTGCAGCAGCTCAGCGGCGTGGGTCCGCGTTCACGGCTCCAGCACTTCGGCCACGTGCGCGGACCCGGGTGAACCAGCTGCCGGGCACGCTCAGGCCTTCTCGCGCTGATAAACGACAGTGCCACGGGAAGCGGTCAGGGTCAGGCGGTCGCCGGCCAGCGTGAACGCATACTGCTCCGGTTCGAGGTCCGTCAGTGGGCGGTCCCGGTAGTTGCTGGGCGGTGAGTCCGGGTCGGAGAGTGACTTCGCCCCTCGGCTGGGCGCGACCGTCAACGTGGTCCCCTTCACCCGGACCGTACCCGCGTCCCCGATGGAGAAGGTGAAGGTGCCGCTCGACCGGCTCTGCATCAGGACACGTGCTCTCCGATAGGTCCCGTCCTCGTGGATCTCGTACATCGTCTCGGCCGACCCCTGGTCCAGGCTCGTCCACGTACCGGCCAGCCCGCGGGGCAGTGCGGACGCCGTCGGCATGGGGTCCGGCGCCACGGCCGTAGGCGTGGGGGTCGGGTTCGACGTCGTCGTCGTGGGTCAGGACGACCGACTCGGTGCGGGTGTCGCCGTGGCCGGAGGCTCAGAGGCGGTGGGGCGCCGCTCGACGTCACGACGACCTCCGGGGGAGTCGACCCGGAAGCACGTTCGGGGACGCCACACCCGGAGAGCACGAGCGCCACCACCGCCCGCCGAGAGCGCCTCCATTCTCCGTCCAGGACGATTCATGCCAGTACGAGAGACGCGCGGCGCGGCAGATACCGTCCACAATGGCTCCCGCCATGTCACTGCTCGCCCGGATGGATCGGCTGCCGTTCAGCCGTCCGCACTACGCGCTGCTGGTCATTGGCGGGCTCGGCTACACCTTCGACGGCGCGGACAACGCCCTCGTCGCCTTCCTCCTGCCGAGCATGGCCCGCGAGTGGGGGCTCGACAACGGCGCGCTCGGACTCCTCGCGGCAGCCGGGCCCGTCGGCTACCTCGTCGGCGCGCTCGTCGCCGGCACGCTCGGCGACCGGGTCGGCCGTCGACCGATCATGATGTGGGCGCTTGCGGTCTACACCGGGTTCACCCTGGTGGCGGCGCTCGCGCCGAGCTACGAGGTGTTCGCGATCGCCCGCATCCTGGCCGGCGCGGGCATCGGGGCGGAGAGCGTGATCGTCGCGCCGTACCTCGCCGAGTTCGTGCCGCCGTCCCGGCGTGGCTGGTTCGTCGGCTGCCTCGCGGGGTTCTTCTCGTTCGGGTACGTCGCCGCCGCGCTCCTCGGCCGGTTCGTCGTCCCGGCCACCGACAGCGGTTGGCGCTGGGCCCAGGTGGTCACCGCCGTCCCCATCGTCCTGCTGCTGTGGTGGCGTCGGTCGCTGCTCGAGTCCCCCCGGTACCTGCTGGCCCACGGTCGCCGCGACGAGGCCGAGCGGGTCGTCGTCGCCTTCGAGAGCAGGGTGCGGCGCGCCACCGGATCGGAGCTGCCGCTCGTGCCCGCCGACGCGTCGGACGCGGCCGTCGCCGTGCGGAGGGCGGGGCTGCTCACCAGCCTGCGCTACCTGTGGGGGCGAGGTATGCGCCGTCGCACCGCCGTCGTCTGGCTGGTCTGGTTCGTCAACGTCTTCGCGTTCTACGGGTTCTTCACGTGGATCCCCACGCTGCTCATCCAGCAGGGGATCACCGTGACGCGGAGCTTCGACTTCTCCCTCGTGATCTACCTCGCCCAGATCCCCGGGTACTTCACCGGCGCCTGGCTCAGTGACCGCCTCGACCGCAAGCGCACCATCGCGGCCTGCCTGCTCGGTGGCGCCGCGGCCGCCTTCTGGCTGAGCCAGAGCGCCACGCCGGCGTCGATCATGGCGTCCGGCGCGCTGCTGTCGTTCTTCCTCAACGGCAGCATCGCCGCGACCTACGCGTACACGCCGGAGCTGTTCCCGACGTGGACCCGCACCACCGCGACCGGCCTGGCCAGCGCCTTCGGGCGGCTCGGGTCCATCAGCGCGCCGGCGATCATCGGGTTCACCTCGAGCTCGCTCGGCTTCGGCGGGGTGTTCGGGATGACCTGCGCGGTCCTGGCCGCCGGAGTCGTGGGCGTCCTCGTCTTCGGCGTCTCCACGGCGGGCCACTCCCTCGAGCAGCTGAACGAGCAGGCGCCCGAGCGGCGCGACGACCGACCCAGCAGACTCGCCCCGTGAGCCCGGTCCGTTCCGCACACGACGTGCTGGTCCGCGGCGTGCGCCTCGTGCCCGTCGGACCCGGTATGCGTGCGGCCGTCTCGGACCGGCCGGTCGACCTGCGGATCGCTGACGGTGTGGTCACCGAGGTGGGCCTCGACCTGCCCGCCGTCGCCGCCGACGTGCTCGACGCCGCCGGCCGGTGGGCCATCCCGGGCCTGTGGGACCACCACGTGCACCTCACCACGTGGTCTCGGACGCGGACCACCGTCGACCTCGCCGGGACGACGGGCCCGGAGGACGTGACGCGTCGCGTGGCCGACCACTTCGCCGGGCTGACTGCTGAGAAGCCGCGCCTGGTAAGCGGTTTCGGGTACCGGTCGGGAGCGTGGAGCCGGCTCGGCACGGTCGCCGAGCTGGACGCCGTCACCGGCGACGTCCCCGTGGTGCTCACCAGCGGCGACGCCCACAACGGCTGGCTCAACAGCGCCGCGCTCGGCATGCTGGGCGTCGCCGGTGTCACCGGTCCGCTGGACGAGAACGACTGGTTCGGCCTCCAGCCGGCGATCAGCGGCCTGCTGGAGGAGATCGAGGCGGGCGGCGCGGGGGAGGCGGCGCTGCGGTCGGCGATGGCCGACGCCGCCGCGCGCGGGATCACCGGCGTCGTCGACCTCGAGATGCCGAGCAGCTACCTCCAGTGGCCGAGCCGGTTCGCGGAGGGGCTCGACCTGCTCCGGGTGCGGGCGTCCGTCTACCCCGACGCGCTGGACGGCCTGCTCGCGGCCGGCGTCCGCACCGGCGACCCACTGGCCGAGGGCAGCGACCTGCTGACCATGGGTCCGTTCAAGGTGATCTCCGACGGTTCGCTCAACACCCGTACCGCCCGCTGCTGCGAGCCCTATCCCGACGCCGACGGCGGGAACACGACCACGGGGAAGCAGAACTACGACCTCGACGAGATGACCGAGCTGCTGGCGCGGGCGCACGCTGGTGGGCTGGAGATCGCCCTGCACGCCATCGGCGACGGCGCCGTCGAACTGGCCCTCCGGGCGTTCGCGGCGACCGGCGCGGCCGGCGGGATCGAGCACGCGCAGCTGGTCCGCCTGGAGGACCTGCCGCGGATGGCGCGGCTGGGGGTCCGCGCCAGCGTGCAGCCGGCCCACCTCCTCGACGACCGGGACACGACGCTGCGGCTCTGGGGCGACCGGGCCGACCGCTGCTTCGCCCTGCGCTCGATGCTCGACGCGGGCGTCGTGCTCGCGCTGGGCTCGGATGCGCCCGTGGCCCCGCTCGACCCGTGGCTGGCCATGGCGGCCGCCGTGCACCGCTCGGCCGACGAGCGCGAACCGTGGAATGCCGCGGAGGCGATCACGCCGGCCGAGGCCCTGGTGGCGAGCACCGACCGTCAGGCCACGCTCGGTGTGGGCAGTCGAGGCGACGTCGTCCTGCTCGACGCGGATCCTGTTGGCGCGGCAGCAGACTCGGGTGAGGCGGCCCGCATACTCGGCGGTATGCCGGTCGCCGCAACGCTGCTCGCCGGTCGCCTCACGCACTCGTCGCTCTAGGTGCTGACGACTCCTGCACCGGTGGCCGACGGCGGGGATGCCCCCGGCATACCCCGCCGCCGGCCGTCAGACCCCGAGCCGGTCACCCTGTCGGTGCGGCCTCCCGCAGCCGGGTCAACAGGGGTCCCGCCACTTCGGCCAGGAACCGGTCCTAGAGCACGTCGCCGACCTGGACCAGGGCGGCGGCCGCTCAGTCGCCCGGCGTACACCGCCTCTCGGTACGCGTCGGTAAAGCCACCAATGTCGTGATGATCATTGTTGAAGGACGGGACCTAGGTCCATCGCATCACGGTTCAGCTCACAGCTACGGTTCGGAACGACCGCTCGTAAGCCCTGCCGCGAAGGACGACGATGAACACCGTGAAGAACGCCAACTCGTCGAGACGGGCTCGTCGGAAGGTTCTGGCCGTTGCGGGCGTCAGCGCGTGCGCCGTCTCGGCTGCGCTGCTCAACGCCGCACCCGCGAGCGCAGAAAGCCGCGGGTTCACGGTCACGAACAACAGCAACGCCACGCTGCAGCTCGAAGGCCTGAACCATGTGCACTGCACTGTGAAACTTGGCTCCGAGTGCTATCGGGGCGCATACCCGATGGAGTTCGAAGGGCGTCCTCACGTCGGAGACGACATCGCACCCAAGGGCAACCAGCGCTTTGAGTTGAAGTACGCCTTCTCCATTAACTCTGGGGTCCAGTACGCGGCCCAACTGACGTACAAGATCGAGCACACGAACGCCAAGCTCGAGATCGAGATCTGGACCACCGCCTACCGTAACGGCTCCACGTGCAAGGTCGTGCCGGCGAGCGCGGGCACCTGCACGGTCGCCGATAACACGGAGATCACCTACACGCGGTGACCTGAGGGACGTCCTGCACGGGGCCGGCACCGGACCACTCCTCTGGGTCAGTTGCCGGTTGTGGCCAGGGGATTGCCGCCGGCGCCGATCGCCCGATGAAGCCGGCCGACTGGGCGTGAGCGCCCCGTTGGCCAGCTTCTCAGCGTGGCGTCTGAAGGCATCGGGTGTCGACGTTGGGCCATCGGGTGTCGCCGATGACGTGCTCGTTGAGGTTCTCGCCGGCGCCGAGGCCCTGGCGGCGAGCACAGACGGTCAGCCGCACGATCAGAGTGGGCAGCCGCGGCGACGTCGTCCTCCTCGACGCGGATCCCGTTGGCGTGGCAGCAGACTCGGACGAGGCGGCCCGCATACTCCGCGGTATGCCGGTCGCCGCCACCCTGCGCGCCGGTCGCCTCACGCACTCGACGCTGTAGCGCCGGCGGGCGCCGCCCGGGCCGATCCTGTGACCGGCGGCGGGGATGCCCCCCGCATCTCCCGCCGCCGGCACTGAGGCCCCGAGCCCGGTCACCCCGTCGGTGCGGCCTCCCGCAGCCGCTTCAACAGGGGTTCCGCCGCTTCTGCCAGGAACCGGTCCTGGAGCTCATCGCCGACCTGGACCAGCGCGATGTCGGTGAAGCCCGCCTCCCAGAACGGCTGGACCGCTTCGACGACCGCGTCGAGGTCCGGCCCGCACGGGATCGAGGACGCGACGTCGTCCGGCCGGACGAACTGGGACGCCGCGGCGAACCCGGCGGTGGTCGGCAGGTCGGCGTTGACCGCCCAGCCGCCGCCGAACCAGCGGAACTGGTCGTGCGCCCGCTCGACGGCGGCGTCGACGCTGTCGGGGTCCCAGCTGACCGGGATCTGCCCAATGGCGCGAGCGCCGTCACCGATGCGCGGACGGCCCGCCAGGGAGTTCCAGGCGTCGAGCAGCTCGCGGTCCGGGTCGGTGGCGATGAGGTGGTCGGCGAGCGGACCCAGCTCCTCCACGGCCTTGGCGCCGCCGGCCGCGACACCGATCGGGACGCCGCCCTCGGGCAGGTCCCAGATCCGCGCGGAGTCGACGTCGAAGTAGTCGCCGCGGAAGGTCACGAGCTCGCCGGTGTGGAGCTCGCGGATGATCCGGATCGCCTCACCGAGCATCGCCTGACGGGTGTCGACGTTGGGCCAGCCCTCGCCGATGACGTGCTCGTTGAGGTTCTCTCCCGCGCCCAGGCCCAGCGTGAACCGGCCGTCGGCGAGGATCTGCAGGGTCGCGGCCTTCTGCGCCACGACGGCCGGGTGGTACCGCATGGTCGGGCAGGTCACGTAGGTCATCAGCTCGACCTGCTGCGTGACCTGGGCCACGGCCCCGAGGACGGCCCACGCGTACGGGGCGTGGCCCTGGGCCGACAGCCACGGGAAGTAGTGGTCGCTGGACACGAGCAGGTCGAAGCCCGAGTCTTCGGCCGCGGAGGCGTAGCGGACCAGGTCCTTGGGGCCGCTCTGCTCCGTCATCAGGGTGTAGCCGAACCGCGTCATGGCACTGGGCTACCCAGCGACGGCGGCGCCAATCCCGCCGACCGGGGTTTCGTCAGGCGGCGAGGAAGCGCAGCAGCGTCGCGTTGAACGCCTCGGGGTCGTCGATGTTCGCCGGGTGCCCGCAGCCCTCCAGAACCACGGCCTCGACATCCTCGTTGAGCGCGGCGAGGTCGGTGGCGTGCGCGGCCGGCCAGAACTGGCTCCCGGCCCCGGCGACCAGGAGCATCGGGCAGGTCGCCCGCACGACGACGTCACGCCAGTCGGCCGCCGCGTGGTCGCGCAACAGCGGCAACGTGGTGGGCGCCGCCGCGTCCGTGCCCATGGGGTTCGACCCGGTCGCCGCGGCGATCGCGGTCACCCCCGCAATGGTCTTGTCCATCCCCGCGCCGCGGCCGGTCGGCGGGATCCCGGCGTCGAAGAAGGTGCCGACGTTCTCGGCGGTGAGCCCGTAGAACCCGCTCTCCCAGCCGTCGCGGTTCACCATCTTGGGGGTCTGGTCCACCGAGACCATGCCGAGGCACCGGGCATACCCGAAGAGGTCGAGGTACGCCCAGATCGAGCTCGCGCCCATCGAGCCGCCGACGAGGTACGCCTCGTCGAACCCGAGCGCGTCGAGCAGCTCGTGCAGGTCCTTGCCGTGGCGGGCGAGCCGCTGCCCGTGCGTCGGCGCCTCGGACGCACCGTGGTTGCGGCGGTCGAAGGCGATGACGCGGTAGCCGGCATCGACCAGCGCGCGGGTGGTGAAGTGCCAGCTCGTCGCCGCGGCGAGGAAGCCGGCCACGAGGACGACCGGGACGCCGTCGCCCTCGTCGGCGTAGGCGAGGGTGACGTCGTCGGAGGTGTGGAACTGCGACATCGAGGTCCTTCAGGGAAGGGCCGGGCCCCTCGCCTCGGGGGCGAGGGGCCCGGCTGGGTGTGGTCGGAGTATGCGGGTCAGCGGATCCGGGTCAGCGCACCGAGCGGATCGGGATGATGGCGACGATGCCCAGCAGGACGAACACCGCTCCGGCGATGAAGGTGATCTGGTAGCCGCCGAAGATGGTGATGAGCGCACCGGCGAGACCGGGGGTGATGGCCTGGGGGATGGTCGTGGCGATGCCGAGGATGGCGAGGTCGCGACCGGCGGACTCCTCGCCGCCGACGCTGGCCGGGAGCACTTCGGTCATGAGGGCCAGGTCGATGGCGATGTAGGTGCCGAACCCGAGGCCCATGACGAAGGAGTAGACGAGCATCGAGGTCACGGTCGGCCACGCCAGCGGCAGGACGAACGAGGCGGCCATGATGACGGAGGCCCAGACGATGAACGGCTTGCGGCGGCCGCTCTTGTCCGAGAGCTTTCCGCTGACGGCGGCCGAGATGAAGGTGCCGAGCAGGAGCACGACGGCCATCTGGGCGACGACGGCGTTCGAGGTGGCCTCGTCCAGGCCGATGTAGTCGCGCAGCGTGTAGAGGCCGTAGGTGGTGCCGGCGGCGAAGCCGATGACCATGAGGAACCGCGCCGCGAAGGCCCACGCGAAGTCCGGGTGCTTGCGGGGGTTCACCCAGAAGCCCTTGGCGAACGTCTTCCAGGAGAACGCGGCCCGCGGGACGTCGACGTTGGAGGCCTCGCGGTTCACCAGGACGAAGACCCCGGCGACGACGAGGAGCAGCAGGCCGAGGACCGCATACGGGAGCTGGCCCATGACCGCGAGACCACCGGCGATGCCGGCACCGACGGCGTTGCCGACGGTCACGCCGACACCGATGAGGCTGGAGGCGGCGCCGCGCTGCGACGGCGCGAAGCGGTCCGGCACGATGGCCTGCGCCGCGGCGAGGACCGCGTTGACGCCGACCTGCACGAGCACCCAGGTGAGGGTGATCATGGCGAGGGACGACCCGGCGAGCGGGAGCCCGATCATGAACCCGCCGGCGAGCAGCGCGCCGAAGACGATCCACGGCGCGCGACGGCCGAACCGGCTGCGCGTCGCGTCCGACAGGGCGCCGGCGAGCGGCTGGGCGATGATCGTCACGACGAAGGCGACGGTCGCGACGATGGCGAGGTTGGTGACCTTGTTCGCGGCGTCCAGCTTGGCGACGAGGTCGGGGATGAGGACGCCCATGCCACCGGAGTTGATGGCGACCAGGGAGGTCAGCAGGGCCGAGATGCCGATCGCGGTACGCCGCAGCGGCTTGGTGAGCTTGGTGGTGGAGGCGGGGACGTCGGCCTGGACGTTCGCGCTGGGCACCGCCGTCTCGTCGAGCGGGACCGGGATGGTCGTGGTCATCGGATACTCCTGTGGATGCGGTGACGGGGTTGGATCGGTCGGGTGGGGCGGGTCGAGCGGTCCGGCGTTCAGCGGTCGATGACCTTGCCGGGGTTGAGGATTCGGTGGGGGTCGAGGGCGTCGCGGATGGCGACGTGGAGGTCGGCGACGGCGGGGGAGATCTCGGCGGCGAGCCCGTCGCGCTTGAGCAGGCCGACGCCGTGCTCGCCGGTGACCGTGCCTCCCACGGCGAGGGCAGCCGCGATGATCTCGGCGAAGGCGAGCTGGGCGCGGTCGCGGGCGGCGTCGTCGCCGGGTGTCGTGATGATCAGGGGGTGCAGGTTGCCGTCGCCGGCGTGGGCGATGTTGGCGATGAGGACGTCGTGCCGCCGGCCGATCTCGTCGATCCGGCCGAGCATCTCCGGGACCTTGACGACGGGGACGCAGACGTCCTCGGTGAGCACCGGTCCGAGCCGCTCGACGGCGGGGTACGCGAGGCGCCGCGCGGCGAACAGCGCGTCGGCCTCCTGCTGGTCGCTGGACACGGCGCTGAACGTCGAGCCGGCGGAGTCGAAGCACGCCTGCACCTGGTCGGCGAGCGCGTCCCCCTCGGCGCCGGCGTCGTCGACGCGGGCCAGGAGGATCACGGCGGCGTCGGCCTCGAGACCGAGGTTCTTCCAGTCGTTGACCGCCTCGAGGCAGTGCCGGTCGAGCAGCTCCAGGGCCGACGGGACGATCCCGGCGCGGGCGACGGCGACGACGGCGTCGCCGGCCGCGACGGTGGACGAGAAGAACCCGACGACCGTGCGCTCGGCCGCCCGGGCCGGCCGCAGCCGGACGGTGACCTGGGTGACGATCCCGAGGGTGCCCTCGGAGCCGACCATCAGCGAGGTGAGGTCGTAGCCGGCGACGCCCTTGGCGGTCCGCCGGCCGAGCCGGACGATCTCGCCGGTGCCGGTGACGACCTCGAGCCCGAGGACGTAGTCGCCGGTGACGCCGTACTTGAGGCAGCAGACGCCGCCGGCGTTGGTGGCGACGTTGCCACCGATCGTCGACCAGGGGGCGCTGGCCGGGTCCGGCGGGTACCAGAGGCCGTACTCCGCGCTGGCCGCCCGCAGCCGGTCGTTGACGACGCCGGGCTCGACGACGGCGAACCGCTCGACCGGGTCGATCTCGAGGATGCGGTCCATCGCGTCGAGGGCGACGACGACGCAGCCGGCCATCGCGTTCGCGCCACCGGAGAGGCCGGTGCCGGCCCCGCGGGGGACGACGGGGATGCCGTGTGCGGCGCAGAACCGGACGGTGGTGGCGACGTCCTCGGCGCGCACCGCGCGGACGACGGCGGCCGGGACCACGTAGGGGGCCCACTCGGCCTCGTCGTGGCTGTACCGCGCCCGGGCCTCGTCGCCGGTCAGGACCTTGGCCCCGAGCAGCTGGACCAGGTGCTCGCGGACCTCGGCGTCGGTCAGCCGCGTGGCGGCATGCGAGTCCGAGGTGATGGTCTCGGTGAGGGTGAGCGTCACGGTGGTCCTTGGGTCGTCGGTGCGGGCGTTCGCCAAACCGTAGGGTCGGAAGGGGACGGATCACCACGTTCGAAACCTCCATCGTTAGCGGTTGTAGTAGAGATTTCGTCTACCGGGCGGCAGAATCGACCCGTGCCCCGCGCCCGCGACTGGGTCGAGCTGCTCGCCTCAGAGGCGACCGCGGCCGACCTCCTGGCGCACCGGGAACACCTGCTCGAGTCCGGTGATCCGCCCGGCCGGGTCGCCCGCGAGGAGCGTGCCGCGGCAGCGGTGTCCGGCCTCCTGCAGCAGCGGCGCCGGCGCATCGTCGAGCTGTCGGCGCTCAACGACATCGCCCAGCAGCTGGCCACCGTGCACGACCCGGCGGACCTGCTCCAGGGCGTCGTCCACGAGGCCCGCCGGCTGCTCGGGGTCGACCTGACCTACCTCGCCCTGCTCGACGGCGACGCCCTGAGGATCGACGTGGCGAGCGGCCAGCGCACGCCGCAGCTGGTCGGCGTGCGACTCCCGGCCGACGCTGGGCTGATCGGGCGGGTGGCGGCCTCCAACGCGCCGATGTGGACTCCCGACTACGCCACGGAGAAGCGGATCGTCCACCGCCCGATCGCCGACGACGCCGCGTCGGCGGAGGGGCTCCGCGGCCTGCTCGGGGTCCCGCTGGCCGTGCGGGGCCGGGTCATCGGCGCCCTGCTGGCCGCCAAGCGCACCGAGCGCCACTTCACCGAGGACGAGGTCGCCCTGCTCCAGGCGCTGGCCAGCCAGGCCTCCGTGGCCATCGACAACGCCCGGTCCCGCGAGCAGCTGGCCCGGAGCAACGCCGCGCTGCAGCAGGCGCTCCGGATCGACGAGCAGCTGACCACCGTCGTCCTCGAGGGCGGCGACCTCGACGTGATCCTCGCGCTGGTCCGGTCGCTCACGCCCGGCGAGCTGGTGTGGGTGGCCGCCGGTGAGACAGCGCCGTCAGCGGCGGTCGCGGCCGTCCTGGAAGCGGTCGGCGACGGCGGCGACGGTATGCCGGTCGACGGCGACGACCTCGTCGCCCAGCCGGTGCTGGCCGCCAAGCGGTTGCTCGGCGTGCTCGTCGCGAGGACCACCGAGGAGGACCGCGACGCGACCCGGCTGGTCCTGGAGCGGGCTGCGCCGATCATCGCGCTGACCATCGCCGAGGCACGACAGGCGGCTCGGGCGTCCGAGCTGGGACGCGACATCGCGACCATCGACCTGGTCAGCCGGCGGGAGAGCGACGCCCGCCGCGACCGTGAGCGGATGCGGGGTGCCGGCCTCGACCCTCGGCGTCCCCACGACGTCATCGTCGTCGACGACCCCGCGACCGTCCCCGCCCTCCGGCAGGCGCTCGGTGCCCTGCGTGAGGCGACGTCCGCCGCATACCGTGACCAGGCCGTGCTGCTCGTGCGTCACCGCACGGACTGGGCCGAGGCCTGGCCGTCGGGCGGCCCCGTCGCCGGCCTGGCCGGTCCGGTCACCGGTGCCCTCACCTTCCGGGACGCCTACCTCGACGCCGCCCGGACCGCCCGCGCCCTTGCCGCTCTCGGGCGCCGCGCGGGCATCGCGCGCTCCGACGACCTCGGAGTGTTCGGGATCCTGCTCAGCCACACCGGGCCGCGCGAGCTGGCCCAGCAGCTGCGCCGAGAGCTCGGACCGCTGCTGGCCGAGGAGCGCCGTCGGGGTGTGCCGCTGACAGCGACCCTCACCGCATACCTCGAGAACGGGCAGCGTCCCTCGGCCACGGCGCCCGCGCTCGGCGTCCACGTCAACACGCTGTACCAACGGCTGGCGGTCATCGACCGGGTCCTCGGCCCGGCCTGGCGCGAGCGGGCCCTCGAGCTCCAGGTGCTGCTGCGGGTCCGGGCCGCCGCGGACGGGGTGGAGTGAGGCGGGTCAGCGTCCGCAGGCCTCGATGGCGTCGAGGTCGCGCTCGGCGAACAGCCGGTGGAGGTACTCCTCGTTCAGCACCGTGAGGAGGCATTCGGAGACCGGGAAGCTCTCCGGCGGCGGCCAGCCAGGTCCCTCGACGGGTTCGGTCTGGGCGCCCAGCGACTCCGGCGTGAGGCCGTCGACGACGTGGCGGACCGTGCCCATCCGGTCGTGGCGCAGCCGCAGGACCTCGTCGAGCGACGGGCGGACCTCGCGGTCGCGCGGCACGCCCGGCGTGTCCTCCATCTGGTCCCACGGCAGGTCGAGCGGGTCCCAGGGGGCGGGGTCGCCGAGGATGCCCCGCCGCACCCACGCGTCGGTGGCGAACGCGAGGTGTCGCAGCGTCTCGATGAACGACCACTCGCCGGCCACGGACTCGTGCAGCTGCTCAGGGGTGAAACCGCGGGCGCGTTCGACGGTGCCCGCCCAGAGCCGCTCGACGATGTCCCACGCCTCGCGGAAGCCCTCCGGGTCGGTCGGTCGCATCGTGGCGCGGTCGGGGTCGCGCCGGTCGAGCTCGGCCTCGACGAGGGGCGCGACGTCGACGCCGTTGATGACGAGGTTGCGGATCTCCGCGTCGATCTCGACATCGTCGAGGATGCAGCCCTTCATGACGACGTCCTTGAAATAGACGCCCCGCAGGTCGGACTCGCGCAGGTCGACGTCGTGGAACCGGGAGCCACGCAGGTCGGCGTGTTCGTACTCCACCATGACCCGGCCGTAGCGAGACGGTCCGACGGTCACGGGAGTCCGGGCAGGGCCCACAGCCGCCCCGTCCCCGTGTCGATGACCGCCGCTCGGTCGGCGTGCAGCGGGAGTGGCAGCACGTCCGACACCGCACCGACCACCAGCGGGACCTGGTCGGCGACCGCGCTGGTCGCGACCGAGACGTGCGGGACCCACCGGCCCGGCTCGTAGTTGCGATGAAGCTCCAGCCCCGCCGCATGCAGTGCGCCGACGACCCGCTCCTGTCGCAGCACGACGTCGGCGGGCACGGCGCAGGCCAGGGCGACGCGGCCACGCGGGAACACCACGCTGCCTTGTGCGGTCACCTCGACCGCGCCGCCGCTCGCATCAGGGGGAAGGGCCGCGAGCACGGTGTCGGGGTCCCCGTCGCGGAGGACCGCGTAGGACAGGTGCGGGTGGTGACGGCCGTGCGTATGGGTGAGCAGCGTGGCCACCCCCTGGGCCTCCAGCCGCTCCCACAGCTGCCGGACCAGCCGGTCGGTCCGGCGGTCGAAGAGCAGGCACACGGCGAGGGCCACCCGGACATTCTGCGGACCAGATGCGCCGCGTCGGTAGCGTGGCCGACGTGCTGAAGCACCTCGCCACCGACGACCCGGCCGGGGTCGTCTACGCGGACGAGGGGAGCGGTCCCGTGCTCCTCGTCGTCCACGGCGGGCTCAGCGACGAGGCCGCTTGGGCCAAGGTCGCCGCGGAGCTCACGGCGAGCTTCCGCGTGGTGCGGATACGCCGCCGGCTCTACCGCACCGAGCTGCCGGCCGACCCGGCCACCGACGTGGCCCGCGAGGCTGACGACGTGCTGGCCCTGGCCGCGGAGCTCGCCGAGCCGGTCGTCGTCGTCGGGCACTCGTCCGGCGCCGTCGTGGCGCTGGAGACCGTGGTCCGTGACATCGCTCCGTTCCGTGGTGTCGTCGTCTACGAGCCGCCGCTCGTGCTGGACGAGCCCGTCGGCGGAGCAACGGGTGTGCGGGATGCTCGGGTGGCGCTCGCTCGGGGACGACCCGGGGCCGCGCTGCGGATCTTCATCACCAGAATGGTCGGGATGCCGAGGGCCGTCGGGTGGCTCATGCCGGCGCTGGTGCGCACGAACGCCACGATCCGGACCTTCGTCCCGCGTCAGGTCGACGACATCGAGGCGGTCAACCTGCTGGGGAACCGGCTCGACGCATACGCCTCGATCACCGTTCCGGTCCTGCTGCTGACCGGCGCTCGGACGCCCGCCCACCTGCGCGAGCGCACCGAGCGGCTCGCCGCGGTATTGCCAGCGGCCCGGCCGATTGCCGTCATGCCGACACAGGGACACGGGGCCAACGACCGCGCGCCGGGCGAGGTCGCCGCCCTCGTCCGGAACTTCGTGCGCTCGCTCTAGTCTGCGGTCATGTCGGACCTCGTACGCGCCGCCGTCCTCGTCGCCCCGGGTCGCTACGAGGTGCAGGAGTTCCCCCGACCGCGGCTCGAGGACGGCGCCGCCTTGCTGCGCATGGAGATGTCGGGGATCTGCGGCACCGACAAGCACACGTACCAGGGCGAGACGAAGCAGTATGCGGGCACGCCCGCCGAGACCGAGACGCCCTTCCCGATCATCCAGGGCCACGAGAACGTCGGCGTCATCGACGAGATCACGCCCTCGGCCGTCGAGCGGCTCGAGTTCTCCGGGCAGCGGCTCGGCGTCGGCGACCGCGTCACGATGTGCCCGGACGTCGTATGCGGGCGGTGCTACTCGTGCACGCACGTCATGGGCTACGTGTGGTGCGACCGGTCGGAGTGCTACGGCAACTCGTTCACCAGCGCCGCGGCGCCGCACCTCATGGGCGGCTGGGCGGAGTACCTCTACCTGCGGCCCGACACCTTCGTCTACAAGGTTCCGCGCGGGCTGTCGCCGCGGGTCGCGGTGCTCGCCGAGGTGATGGCCTGCACGGCCAGCCTCGACAAGGTGAAGGAGTTCAGCTCCTACGCGATCGAGGGCTTCAACTCCGGCGACACCGTCGTGGTCATCGGCTCGGGACCCTTGGGACTGTTGCACATCGCCAAAGCCGACATGATGGGCGCCGGCCGGATCGTCGCGACCGACCTCAGCGCCTACCGGCTCGGCTGGGCGCGGCGCATGGGGGCCGACGAGACCATCGACGTCACCGCGACGACGAGCGATGAGCGGGTCGAGTGGATCCGCGAGCTCACCGACGGCCGCGGCGCCGACGTCGTCCTCCACATGGCCAACACCCCGGCCTCGTTCGTCGAGGGCATCGAGATGCTCAAGCGCGGCGGCATGATGCTCGAGATGGGCAACTTCGCCGACACCGGTGAGGTGAGCATCAACGTGCACCGCCACATCTGCAGCAAGAACATCCGGCTGATCGGGCTGACCAACCACCCGAGCACGGGGTACGGGCCGGCGATGCGGCTGATGGAGCGGTATGCGGACCGCTACCCCTTCGAGGACATGGTCACCCACGAGTTCGGGCTGGCCGACGCCGACCGGGCGATGCGCACGAGCATGAGTCCCGAGAGCATGAAGGTGGCGATGGTGCCGTCGCTCCCGTAGCGCTTGTCGCCTGGGGCCACGTCAGGGTGCGGGTCAGAGTGCGCGTGGTGTCGTCAGGGCAGCACCGGACGCACTATGACGCGCACGGTGACCAGCGGTCGCGCAGTGACGTGCCGTGGAGCAGGTCATGTCGCCCGTCATATCGCCGTGGACGGCGTGAGTCACCACACCTGACGCGACATGACCTGCGACGCGACCTCCGGCGTCGCGGGTGGCACCGCGTCGGCGCGGTCAGAGTGCGAGTCAGGGGCGCGTGGTGCCTTCGAGGCAGCACCGGACGCGGCGCGCCGAAGGCCATCAGGCCTTCATCTCGGCCAGCTGGATGAGGTTGCCGCAGGTGTCGTCGAGGATGAGGGTTCGGACCGGTCCCATGTCCGTCGGCGGCTGCACGATCGTGACGCCCTTGGCCACGAGGTCGTCGTGCACGGCGTCGACGTCGTCCACGCCGAACGAGGTCAGGGGGATCCCGTCGGCGACGAGGGCCTCCTTGAACGGCTTGGCCGCCGGGTGCTCGTCCGGCTCGAGGAGCAGCTCCACGCCGTCGGGCACGTCCGGGCTGACGACGGTCAGCCAGCGGAACTCGCCGACCGGGACGTCGGTCTTGGGCAGGAAGCCGAGGACGTCGGTGTAGAAGGCCAGGGCCTTGGCCTGGTCGTCGACGAAGACGCTGGCGTTGGTGATGCGGGGCATGTCGGATCTCCTTGTCGGGTGCGGGTGTTGGCCGCGTGTGGTGTTCAGGTGACCGGCCACCGCTCGGTGAGGCTCCCGAGCGGTGACGTGTCGAGGTAGTGGAGCTTCGTGCGACCGTCGCGGCGGGAGGTCACCAGGCCGGCCTCCTCGAGGACCGCGAGGTGCTGTGAGATGGCCTGGCGGGTGGAGGTGATCCCGTGACGCATGGTCAGGCGCGAGCAGAGCTCGAACAGCGACTGGCCGTCGCGTTCGGTCAGCTCGTCGAGGATCACCCGGCGGGTCTCGTCGGCGAGAGCCTTGAACAGCGGTCCGGACCGGTCGCCCATGGCTCAACAATAGGCAAGTAACCGCTTGCCTATCAAGCCCGGCAGGGCCTCAGATCCAGCTGGGGAACCACATGTGCGCGCTCCAGAACGAGTACGGCACGACCTGGGCGGTGTAGATCGGCCAGAAGAACGCGAAGAGGACGATCTGGAGGACCAGGAAAGCGCCCGTGACGCCGAGCCCGACCTTCCGCCGCAGCGGTTGCGCGTTCGGCCCCCCGATGAACAGGCCGAGCACGTAGACGCAGGCCAGGACGACGTACGGCACGAAGGCCACCGCGTAGAACGAGTAGATGGTGCGGTCGCCGAGGAGGAACCACGGCGCATACCCGCCCATGAACCCGGCCAGGATCGCACCAGCCCGCCAGTCGCGGCGCAGCGCCCACATGAAGAGCAGGACGAACACCGCGAGGGTGGCGCCCCACCAGATCGACGGCGTCCCGATCGACGAGATCGCCTTGGAGCAGCTCTCGACGAGGCAGCCCTGCTCGCCCTGCTTCGGGCCCTCGTAGAAGAACGAGGTCGGCCGCCCCTCGATCAGCCATGACCACGGGTTGGTCTTGTACGGGTGGTCGGACGTCAGACCGGTGTGGAACTGCAGGATCTGGGCGTGGTAGTTCCACCACGAGCGGACCGGGTCCGGGACCCAGCCCCAGCCGGATGCCGCGGGGTGGGTGTCGGCCCAGTGGCGGTTGTACCCGATGTCGGTCGCGAACCAGCCCCACCAGCTGAGGCAGTAGACGACCACGCTGGTGCCGACCATCCACAGGACCGCGAGCGGGGTGTCCTTGACCAGCCACGCGGTCTTCCACCGGGTGATGCCGACCGCGCGGCGGGCGCCCATGTCCCACAGGACCGTCATCAGGCCGAAGACGACGAGGAAGTACGCGCCGGACCACTTGGTCCCGCAGGCCAGCCCGAGGCATACCCCGGCGGCGAGCCGCCACGGGCGCCAGCCGAGCGACGGGCCCCACGGACCGAGCGCGGCGAGCCCCGCGCGGTCGAGCCCGGCGACCTTGCGCGCGAGGACCGCGCGGGACGCGTCACGGTCGACGAGGAGGAAGCAGAACGCCGCGAACGCCCAGAACATGAGGATGAGGTCGAGCAGCCCGGTGCGGGAGTGGACGAAGTGGTGGCCCTCGAACGCGAGCATGAGCGCGGCGACGGTTCCGAGGAGCGACGACCCGAACAGCCGGCGGGCCGCGCGGCCGATCATGAGGATCGACAGGACCCCCATGACGCAGACGGCGAACCGCCAGCCGAAGCTGTTGTCGATCCCGAACAGCTGCTCGCCCCAGCCGATCAGCCACTTGCCCACCGGTGGGTGGACGACGAGGTCGCCGGTGGTCGGGTCGTAGACCTGGAGGACGTTGCCGGCGGTGAAGTTCTGGTCGATCTGCTTGGCCTCGTTGAGGACCGGGTCGTTCCGCATCTCGACGCCGAAGAGGATCATCGACCAGCCCTGCTTGACGTAGTACGTCTCGTCGAAGACCAGCTGGTGGGGGTCGCCGAGGTTCCAGAACCGCAAGACGCCGCCGATGACGGCGGCGATCAGAGGGCCGAGCCAGCCGAACAGCACCTGTCCGGGCGGCTCCCCGAGCAGGCGGCGGCGCAGCTGCCCCTCGGTCTCGACCACGGCGGTCATGGTATGCGGCCCGCCTAGAGATCCCGACCCGCCCCGGCGCACCGTCGTCCGAGTCACGGTCCCGGCGTTTCGTGGCCGAAACGCCACATCCCGACGCCTGGGCGGCCGTGTGCGCGACGTTCGTGGCCGAAACGCCACATTCCGCGCTGGGGCGGGTCAGTCGTGTTCGGGGCGCTCGTGCTCGGCGTGGGTGGCCGCCTCGAACTGGATCGTCGAGTGCTCCAGCGAGAAGTCGCGGGCCAGCCGGCCCTGGATCTGGTCGAGCATCCGGGGCAGGTCGCCGGAGTCGAAGCACGACTCGTCGACGACGACGTGGGCGGTCAGGACCGGAAGCCCGGTCGCGACCTGGCTGACGTGCAGCTCGTGGACGTCGTGGACGTGCGGCGTGGCCAGCAGCCGCTTCCGCACCGCCGCCAGGTCGATCTGCTTGGGCGTCGCCTCCATCAGCACGTCGATGCTCTCGCGCAGCAGCTTGATCGTCCGCGGCACGATGAGGGACCCGATGAGGATCGAGGCGAGCGCGTCGGCCTGGAGCCAGCCGGTCAGCGCGATGACGACGGCCGCGACGATCACCGCCACCGAGCCCAGCGCGTCGTTCATCACCTCGAGGAACGCCGCCCGCAGGTTGAGGTTGCTGGTGCGGGCGCCGGCCAGCACCGCCATCGACGCGACGTTGCCGACCAGGCCGACGACGCCGAACACGACCATGAGGTTCGTCGTGACCTCCGGGGGCTCGAACAGCCGCCGCACGCCCTCGACGAGGATGAACCCGCCCACCGCCAGGAGGACGGCCGCCTGCCCGGCCGCCGCGAGCACCTCGGCCCGCCGGTACCCCCACGTGCGCTGGTCGGTCGGCGCCCGGCGGGACAGGGTGGCGGCGAACCACGCCAGAGACAGCCCGGCGACGTCGCTGAGCATGTGCCCGGCGTCGGCGACCAGTGCCAACGAGCCCGAGAGCACGGCGCCCACGACCTCCGCCACGAGGACCACCGAGGTGATCGCCAGCACGACCGCGAGCCGGCCCCGGTGGTCCGGCGGCGCGTGCGAGTGCCCGTGGCCCTCCTCGGAGCTCATCAGCGCAACCACGAGATGTGGTCCTTGGCCAGCGTGTAGCCGATGAAGGCGACCATGTCGAGGATCGCGTGTGCGACCACGAGCGGCATGACCCGCTTCCACCGCACGTACACCAGCGAGAAGACGACCCCCATGATCGCGTTGCCGACGAACGCGCCGAACCCCTGGTACAGGTGGTAGGTCCCGCGCAGCAGCGCCGACGCCGCCACGACCCACGGGGTCCGCCAGGCCAGCTGCCGCAGCCGCGTCATGAGGTACCCCACGACGACGACCTCCTCCAGCGCGGCGTTCTGGAACGCCGACAGCACCAGGACCGGGATGGTCCACCACTGGGCGGTGAGGTTCGCCGCGGCCACCTGGGTGTTGATCCCCAGCGCCCGCGCCGCGACGTACAGGCCCAGGCCAGGGATGCCGATCGCCGCCGCGAGCGCGACACCGCCGCCGAGGTCGGCCCACGGCCGCCGCAGGTCGAACCCGAGGAAGCGCGTCGCCGCATACGGGACCGGCGGGTCGACCCGGCGCAGCAGGTAGAGCGCCAGCAGCACCGGCACGACGCCTAACCCGATCGCGACCAGCTGATACGAGAGGTCCAGCCACGGCCGGTCGGGCGTCACCGAGTTGTTGAGCGACGACGACTGGCTGCTGAGCGGGATCTCCTTGGTCAGCCGGTCGACGATCGCGAGAACCGCGTACACCGCCGACGACCCGAGCGACAGGCCGAGGACGAGCAGCACCTCGCGGCTGAGCCCGCCGCGGTGCTCCGGGGCGACCGGCGACGGCGCCGCCGGGACGTCCGTCGTGTCGGTCGTGCTCACGACGCGACTGTATGCCGGGAGGCTCGGCTAGCCGGAAGCCTTCGGCCCGAGCGGCAGCGGCATCAGCGCCTGCACCTGCTCGTCGAGCGTGTCGAGCGCGGTCTCGCTCCCGGTGCCGATCGCGAGCAGCGCCTGCTGGAACACCCCGTCGAGCATCCCGTACGCGGCGGCGGGGGTCGCGAGGACGGGACGGTCCATCAGCTCGCCGTAGCGCGACACGACCCGCCAGATCATCTCCTCCAGCGTGTGGTCGATCATCGTCACCGCCTCGCGCAGCGACTCCTCGAACATGCTCTGGGTGCGCAGGTCGTACCAGAGCCGGTGCATCGGTGCCTCGTCCTGAAGCGTCTCGCAGAGCTTGGCGGCGAACGCGTCGAGCAGTCCCGGGCCGGAGGTCGAGTCGGACACCACCGCGTCGTAGCGGTGCACGCAGCGCGCCTTGTAGTAGCGCACGCCGTAGACGATCAGCTCGATCTTGTCGTTGAAGTAGTAGTGCACGACGCCGTGGCTGAACGGGGAGTTGGCCGCGATCTCGCGCAGGCTGGCCCGCGCGTAGCCGAGCTCCCCGAGGGTGAGCAGCGCCGACTCGGCCAGCTGGTCGCGACGCGCGTCGAAGCGGTCCGCGGGGACACCGCCGAGCTCACGGCGTTCGTCAAGGCCAAGCTCGGCAGCGTCAAGGCGCCCAAAGCAGGTGGAGATCTGGAGCGACCTGCCCCGGTCCAAGGTCGGCAAGGTGCTCAAGACGGAGATCCGCGCCGACCTGCTGGCCGACGCGGCGCCGCTCGGCTGAGTCAGGCTGTCGGCGGACGCCAGGGTTTGAGCCAGGGCGTCTCGGGCCAGCCCTCAGCGCCCGCCATCAGCTCGTACATCGTTGCCCCGTCGATGTGCTCACGGACGATGTCGGCATGGCCCGCGTGCCGGGCCAGCTCCTCGATGAGGTGGAAGTACACCCAGCGGACCGACCACGCGTCGACGTCCTTCGGGAACCACGGCACGTCTCGCGGCACCGGGACCGGCTGGTCCAGGTCGAGCGACTCGTCCAGTGCGGCCGCCTCGGCGTCGCGCGCGACCGCGTCGAACGCGGTCATCAGGTCCTCGATCGTCTCGCCGTCGGCGTTCCAGTCCTTCACCGACCCCGGACTCCGACCGGTCTCGCCGTGGCTCCAGTCGCCTGCGGCGGCACGGGCCCGCTCCATCCAGGTCCGCTCCATGTGCGTGACGTGCTTGACCAGGTTCGCGATGCTGATGGCGCTGCGGGACGACACCAGGTGGGCCTGCTCGTCGGTCAGCCCGTAGGCGGCGAAGCGGATGCCGTCGTGCTGCTGGCGCAGGTAGGTGCTGATCGCCTCGCGCTCGGTGGCGACGGGGGGCGCGTTGCCGGGCATGTCTGGTCCTCTCGGGGTCAGCTCGGGGTCAGCTCGGGGTCAGCTCGGGTCAGCTCGTGGTCGGCTGGTGGTCCGCGCTCCCACCCTCTCAGCGTCTCCGGCCAGATCGTGACCGCATGACCGGCCGGTAGGGAGGAGGCTGGGGGTTCCACCTCGTCGTCAGGCCGGGTGGGACGAACGAGCAGGGAGCGGGCCGACACGTGGAGAACGACCTCATCATCGTCAAGATCACCCAGACCGAGCACCGCGGCGTGCAGGAGGCCGCGAGCGGAGACTGGGTGGTCGCGTCAGACAAGGCGCGCTTCTTCACGCGTCTGGTGGCGGTCGGACAGAAGAACATCCAGCTCGGGGTCTTCGAGATCGTCGGCCACACCAACGTGCCGGTCCCGTCGGGGACGTCCAACAAGGTCCGGTTCGACCTGGTGCCGTCGGACGAGACCGTCACGCGGCCTCTCGACGACCTGTACATCTTCAGCAGCGTCCGCAAGTACGCGTTCGACTACCTCAGCGGGGAGCACGCCGAACCCACGGCCCGGCCGGTCACGCGGGCCCGCGCCGCGGCCGTGAAGCGGCCCGCACCGGCTCCGGTCGAGCTGGTCCGGTCGGCGAACACCTGCCCCATCTGCCTGCTCGACATCCAGGACTGTCTGGGCCACTGACGGAGGCTCAGCTGAGGATGTCCTTGCGCCGGAAGTGCCGGTAGGCGAGCCCGACGAGGACCACCGTGTAGAGCAGCGACCAGAGGACGCCGTGGCGCATACCCGTCCAGTCGATCTGCGGGGCGAGCGCGTCGAACCAGGACCGCGCGTAGTACATCGGCAGCCCGTTGCGCCAGCCACCCAGCGTCTCGATCTGGCTGAGGATCGACGACACGATCGTCACCATGACCGCCCCGCCGACCGCGGCGAGCGGGGCGTCGGTCCGGGTGCTCAGCCAGAACGCGATGCCGCCGACCTGGAGCAGGTAGACCACGAGGTACCCGACGATCACGGCGAACCGGGGCAGGAACTCCGACCACTCGAGGATCCCGCCCGCCGGGTTCGTGAACGGCGCCCACCCGTAGGCGACCCCGCCGACGAGGAGGGCCCACGCCGACAGCAGCACCACCGCGACCGCCGACGTCACCACGGCGACGACGAGCTTGCTGGTCAGCAGCCGGGCCCGCGGGACCGGCGCGACGAGCAGGTACCTCAGCGTCGACCACGACGCCTCCGACGGCACGGCGTCGCCGACGAACAGGGCGGTGAGCACGACGAGCAGGAACGACGCCGAGGCGGAGATGGCGAAGATGGCGAAGTTCGCGGCGCCCACCTTGGCCAGCCCGGCCACCGTGTTGCCGGACGGACCGCCGCCACCGATGGCGAAGGCGATGACGAGGACGACGGGCAGGGCCATGATGAGGGCGAAGGACCACAAGGTCCGCCGCCGGCGCACCTGACGGCCGACCTCAGCTCGCCACGAGAGCGGGCGGCGGGTGGTCTCCGGCAGGGTCGGTCGGGCGGCCGTGGGCGTCGGGGTCTCCATCGGGGCGCTCATCGGGCTCGCACCTGCCGGAGGCGGTCGCTCAGGGACCGCGGGCCACTCTCGCCGTCGGGCGCCGAGCCGTTGCCGGACGACGCCCCCTGCGCCGCGGCGATCACGCCGAGGAAGACGTCCTCGAGGTGCTTGCGGCTGGTGATCCCGACGATGTCGACCCCGGTCTCCGCGACCGCCCGGACGACGTCCGCGCGCGGCAGGTCAGCCGTGACGACGACCCGCGGTTCGACCGGGTCGGGCTCGACGTCGACGTCGGTCACGCCGTCGGTGGCCCGCAGCCGGGACGTCAGCAGGTCGACGTCGCTCCCCGGCCCGAGCAGCACGACGGTGGTGTCGGCGCTGTCGACGAGGTCGGCGACGGTGCCGTTCGTCACGACCCGGCCGGCGTGCATGACGACGACGTGGGAGCAGGTCATCTCGACCTCGGCGAGCAGGTGGCTGGACACGACCACGGTCCGTCCGGTGGACGCATACCGGTGCAGGATCGGGCGCATCGCCGCGATCTGGGGCGGGTCGAGCCCGTTGGTCGGCTCGTCGAGGACGAGCACGTCGGGCATGCCGAGCATCGCCTGGGCGATGCCGAGGCGCTGCTTCATGCCGTGCGAGTACGAACGGACCGGGCGGTCCACGGCGCCACCCAGCGCGGCGACGTCGAGGGCCTCGTCGTATGCGGCGTCGGCCTCGGGGCGGCCGGTCGCGGCCCAGTAGGCCCGCAGGTTCTGGCGCCCGGTGAGGTGGGGGAGGAAGCCCGGCCCCTCGATGAGGGCGCCGACGCGCGCGAGCACCGGAGCTCCCGCGCGGATCGGCTCGCCGAGGACGTGGACGGTGCCGGAGTCCGCGCGGATGAGGCCCATCACCATCCGCAACGTCGTCGTCTTGCCGGCGCCGTTCGGCCCGAGCAGCCCGACGACCTGGCCGCGTTCGGCGTTCCAGGACACGTCGTCGACGGCCCGGTGGCCGTCCTTGTAGGTCTTGACGAGGTTCGTGACGACGAGCGGGATGTCGGCGAGGTCCGGGCGGGAGGGTGTCTCGCGGCGCTGCCGCCGGTGCCACCACGCCAGGGCGGCGAGGGCGAGGAGCGCGACGCCGATGGCGATCGCGACCCCGATCGCCTCGGTGTCGGCGTCGGACTCCGCGGCGAACGTCGTCCCGGCCACGACCGGGATCGTGAGGCCGGCGCCGTCGAGCGTGATCTGGTCGGCGCGGGCGGTGCGCGGACCCGCATACGCCGAGTCGGTCGCCGTGACGAGCAGCCGCACCACGCTGCCGGACTCGAAGGTCCACGTCGCCGCCGGGAGCGCGACGTCGACCGTCGTCGGCTGACCCGGGACGGTCGGGACGGTCACCGGCGCGACGAGCCGACGCGGGAAGGTCGGGACCCCGCCGGTCACCTGCCAGAGGCTGAGGAACAGGGTGGCCGACGTCGCGGTGGACGTCACGGTGAGCCGGACCCGCGGGGCGCCGACCACCTGGGTCCGGGCGGTCAGGGGCGGCGAGTCGAACGCCGCCGACTGGCCGGGCAGGGCGGCGAGGGGGTACGTCGGCAGGTTCGTGCCCAGCGCTCCGGCCCCACCCGGTATGCCGGTGATCGCGGCCGGCTCCCCGCCGGGCGGGGTGAGGACCGGCCGGGGCGAGCCGGCGTCCAGCGGGATCGCCGCCGTGGTCGACGAGCCCACGTAGGACGCCGACTCCAGCAGGGGGGCTACCGTCTGGCGGCGCGGGATCGGTGTCGCGTAGACGAAGGCGGGCAGCGGGAGGCCCGCGGCCGCAGCGCCGTTCTCGGGCGCGAGGTAGTGGCTGAGCCAGGTGCGTACCGAGTCCTCGTCGCTCGCCGCGGTGCTGCTCGTGCCGTCGTGGCCGCCGTCCATCCAGCGCACCGCGACCGGGGTGCCCTTGCTGGTCAGCGCCCGCGCGGTCGCGTCGGCCTGGGCGAGGCCGAACAGCGAGTCGGCCATGCCCTGGACCAGGTAGGTCGGGGCGGTCAGCCCGCCCAGGAGTGGTCGCGGGCTGTGCGCGTGCAGCAGGGCCAGCAGCTCGGGGCTCGGCTGCCCCGTCTCGGCCGCGGCGAGGAACAGGCGGCATACCGTCGGGTCGAACCGGCCGCAGACGGGTGAGGTGGCCGCCCCGCCCGTTCCGGAACGAGCGGCTCCGGCGTTCGCCGCCTGGAAGAACGTGGACGCCCAGAGCTGCTTGAACGGACCCGGCGTGGCGATCGGCTTGGAGGTCGGCCGGCGACGCGGGGGAGTCGTCGGCGGTCGCGTGCTGCGGGAAGAACGCCTCGGCGAGGTCGTTCCAGGTGATCGACGCGACGACGGCGTCCACCCGTGTGTCGGTGGCGCCGAGCATGAGGGCGAGGGCGCCGCCGTAGGAGCCGCCGGCGACACCCACCCGGGGGTCACCGGCACCGTCGAGCCGGACATCAGACCGCGCCGCGAGGAGGTCGACGAGGACCCGCGCGTCCGCGATCTCGTAGTCGGGGTCGTCGAGATGGATCCGCCCCCCGGACGCGCCGAACCCGCGGGCGGAGTAGGTGAGGACGACGTAGCCGCGGCCCGCGAGGTCGCGGGCCCGGTCCGCGAGGTCGGTCTTGCTCCCGCCGAAGCCGTGCGCGAGCAGCACCGCGGGATGCGGCCCCGCCGAGGCGGGCGTGAAGACGCTCCCGTCGAGGGTGACCGCACCGCCGTCCGGCTCCGCCCGGACGGGAACGGAGATCGTCGTCTCGGTGGTGCCGTCCGCCGGCGCGTCGGTGGCCGCGAACGCCCCTGGCGCACCGACGTACAGCAGCGCGAGGACGAGGCCCACGAGGGCGGCCACCACGAGGGCGCGGCGGCCGGGTGCGGGCATGAGCGAGCCTAACCCGCGGGTCCCACGGCCCGACCAGCGCTGTCGCTCCCGGGAACGGGCGCGGGTCAGCCCTTCTGCGCGGCGAGCTGGTCCAGCCGGGCGATGGCCAGGGCGGCGTAGAGAGCCGCTCCGTCGGCGAGCACGCCGTCGTCGAAGACCGCCCGCGGTGAGTGGTTGAACTCGGCCGTGCGCAGGTCGGCGCCCTCGGGCGGCGCGGCGAGGCCGACGAAGGTGCCCGGTACCTGCTCGAGAACGAACGAGAAGTCCTCGGAGGCCGACAGCGGTCGAGGCATGCGCAGGTGCCGCGGCTGGCCGAAGAGCTCCTCGATCACCGACCCGGCGAACGCGGTCTCGCTCTCGTCGTTCACGGTCACCGGGTACTCCGGCGTGTAGGTGACCTCCACCTCCAGCCCGTGCGCGGCGGCGATCCCTCGGGCGACCCGCGGGAAGACCTCCGCCGCCTGGTCTTGGCTGGCCGCCGAGAACGACCGAACCGTGGCGTCGAGGTGAGCCTCGTCGGGGATGACGTTGCGGCGCGTGCCCGCTCGCAGGACGCCGACCGTGAGAACGACCGGGTCGTGGGCGTCGAAGGTGCGGGTCGCGGCGACCTGCAGGGCGGTGACCATCTCGGCCAGGGCGGGCACCGGGTCGAGCGCGGCGTGGGGCGCCGAGCCGTGGCCACCGCTGCCCCTGACGGTCACGGCGAACCCGTCGGAGGCCGCCAGCATGGGACCGGCCTTGGTGACGAAGGTGCCGTGCGGCGCCATGGTCGAGAAGACGTGCATCCCGTATGCGGCGTCCGCCCTCCGCCCGGCCGCGTCGAGAACGCCCTCCTCGATCATGACCCTCGCGCCGGCCCAGCCCTCCTCGCCCGGCTGGAACATCAGGACGACGTCGCCCGGCAGCTCCTCCCGGCGGGCGTCGAGCAGCCGGGCCGCCCCGGCCAGCATCGCCGTGTGGAGGTCGTGGCCGCAGCCGTGCATGGCGCCGTCGACCTCCGACCGGTACTCGACGTCGGCGAGCTCCTGGACGGGCAGGGCGTCCATGTCGGCGCGCAGCAGGATGACCGGGCGCGACGTGCTGCCGGCCGCCGCACCACCGCGCAGGACGCCGGTGACCGAGGTCGTCTCCCGGCCGAGCGTCGTCTCGAGGGCGAGGCCCTCGAGGGCGGCGAGGACGCGCTCCTGGGTCCGCGGCAGGTCCAGCCCGAGCTCGGGGTGCCGGTGCAGCGACCGCCGGAGCTCACGCAGGTCGCCGTGCACAGCCCGACCGTCGTCCAACAGGCTCTCGAGGAGCCGGGGTGTCGCGGCGATGTCGGGCACCTCAGATCGTGGACGGTGACGGGAGGAGCTCTCGCGAAGCATTCAGCCTATGACGGTTCGTGCCAAGGGGTGCGTGGGAGAGGATGCCGCCGTGACCTCCGCGACCACCCTCGGCACGCTGGTCCTGGCCGCCACGCCGATCGGGCATCCGCGCGACGCGTCGCCCCGGTTGCGTGACGAGCTGGCCCGCGCCGACGTTCTCGCGGCCGAGGACACCCGCCGGCTGCGCCGGCTGGCCGCGGACCTCGAGGTGGAGACGCGGGGGCGGGCCGTCAGCTACCACGAGCACAACGAGGCGTCCCGGACCCAGGAGCTCGTGGACCGGCTCCTCGACGGCGACCGCGTCGTCCTCGTCACGGACGCCGGCATGCCGTCGGTGTCCGACCCCGGCTACCGGCTGGTCCGCGCGGCGATCGAGGCGGGGGTGCCGGTGACCTGCGTACCCGGCCCCAGTGCCGTGCTCATGGCGCTCGCCGTCTCGGGCATGCCCGTCGACCGGTTCTGCTTCGAGGGCTTCCTGCCGCGCAAGCCGGGAGAGCGGGCCCGCGCGCTGGGCGAGCTGCGCGAGGAGCGCCGGACGATGGTCTTCTTCGAGGCGCCGCACCGCCTCGCGACGACTCTCGCGGCGATGGCCGAGGCGTTCGGCTCCGACCGCGCTGCGGCGGTCTGCCGGGAGCTGACCAAGACCTACGAGGAGGTCCGGCGCGGCACCCTCGCCGAGCTGGTCGGCTGGGCCGCCGACAACGCGCGGGGCGAGATCACCGTCGTGGTGTCGGGGATGCGCGGGGCGGCCGCCGAGGTCGGCGACGTCCTGCCCGAGATCCTGGAGCGGGTCGCCGCCGGCGAGCGGCTCAAGGACGTGTCCGCCGACGTGGCCGTCCGAAGCGGGCTGTCGAAGAAGGCGCTGTACGACGCGGCCCTGGCCGCCCGCTGAGAGGAGCGAAGGATGGAGTCGACAGCCGCATACGTCGAGGTCGGCGGCCTGCGCACCTGGCACGAGGTGACCGGCGAGGGCGAGCCGGTCGTCCTCCTCCACGGGGCGTTCGGCGGGGCGACCTCGTTCTACGCCCAGACACCTGCTCTGGCGGCCGCGGGGTTCCGCGTCCACGTGCCCGAGCGTCGGGGGCACATGCATACTCCCGACGTCGAGGGCCCGCTGACGTACTCGGTGATGGCCGACGACACGGTCGCCTACCTGGAGCAGGAGGTCGACGGACCGGCCCACCTGGTCGGCTGGAGCGACGGCGCGGTCGTGGCCCTCCTCGTCGCGCTGCGCCGACCCGACCTCGTGCGCCGGACCGTGCTCATCGGCCAGTACTACAACTCGTCCGGGAAGCGGCCGGACAGCACCCTCGAGGAGGACCTCGCCTCACCCGACGCGCTCGGCTTCCTGCGCGACGAGTACGCCCGGGTCAGCCCGGACGGCGGCGACCACTTCCCGGTCGTCCACGCCAAGACGCTCCAGATGATCCGCACCGAGCCGGAGATCGACCTCGCTTCGCTCGAGGCCGTCGTAGCGCCGACGCTCGTCCTCCAGGGGGACCGCGACGAGGTCACGGTGGAGCACTCGCGCGCGGTCGTCGCGGCGCTGCCGGACGCTCGGTTCGCCGTCCTGCCGGGAACGCACGGGCTGCCACTGGAGTCGCCGGACGTCGTGAACCCGCTGATCGTCCAGTTCCTGCGCGGCGGCCCGACGCCGGCGTGGTGAGCCGCCCTCCGGCGTCCGAGCACTGGCATACCGTCGGAGGGAACGAACCGGCCCGGGCCGATCGTCGGACGGGTGAGCAGACGGAGAGGACGGGATGAGCGAGCAGGCCGACCAGGTGGCGCCGCTGCGGCTGCGCGAGCCGGCGAACCTCGTCAGCCCCCGCGCCCGCCTCATGTGGCTGGCCGAGGGCGCCCTGCTCATGCTGGTCCTGCTCGGCGGGCAGGTCGCGTGGTGGTTCATCGACGGGCGCGGGTCACGCACGCCGCACCTGGTCGTCGGCGCGGTGTGGCTGGTGGTCACCCTGCTCTACCTGTCGATCATGCCGATCTGGCGGTACCGCGTGCACCGGTGGGAGCACACCGAGACGGCGGTCTACACCCAGACCGGATGGCTCGACCAGGAGCGGCGGATCGCCCCGGTGAGCCGGATCCAGACGGTCGACATGACCCGCGGGCCGGTCGCCCAGGCGCTCGGCCTGGCCAGCGTCACGGTGACGACGGCGTCGGCTGCCGGGCCGCTGCGGATCCACGGCCTGGACCTCGACGTCGCCCGCCACCTCGTCGAGGACCTGACCGCGCTGACCATCGCCGAGCGTGGTGACGCGACATGACGGAGCCCGTCACGAGCTCGGTCACCCCCGCCGGCCCGGCCGGCCCGGCCAGCCCGGCCAGCGCTCAGGCGGTCGCGGCGCTGTCCGACCTCGAGACCGACTGGCGCCGCCTCGACCCCCGGATGCTCCTGGTCCACATCGTCCAGGAGACGGTGCGGTTCCTCCCTGTGCTCCTCGGCATCCTCATCCTCGGGCGCGGTGACGACGGCCGGCCGAGCTGGATGGAGTACGTGTTCGTCCCGCTGGTGGTCGGCGTCTCCCTGCTGCGGTACCTCACCACGCGGTACCGCATCACCAACGGCCAGATCGAGCTGCGCAAGGGCCTGCTGAACAAGCAGCTCCTGGCGACGCCGGCCGACCGCGTCCGCACCGTCGACGTGACGTCGTCACCGATCCACCGGGTCCTCCGCCTCGGGAAGGTGGAGCTCGGGACTGCGGGAACGGGGCACGGCGAGCGGCTGGTCCTCGACGCGCTCACCCTGCCCGAGGCGCACCACCTGCGCGACGAGCTGATCCACCTGCGGCTGGCGACGGCCGCTCCGACGCCGGTCCCGGGCGTACCGGTCGGCTCGACGGCACCACCGCCGACCGGTGAGCCGTATGCGGTCGACGCACCGGTCGGCGCGCCGTCGCCGGCCGTTCCGGTCGAGACCGAGGTGGAGCTGCTCCGGCTCGACCCGGGCTGGGTCCGGTATGCGCCGGCGACGATGACGGGGGTCGTGTCGGCGCTGGCGATCTTCGGGTTCGCCAGCCAGTTCCTCACGCGGATCCTCGAGCGCGGGCTGCTCACCGAGGCCTTCGACCGGATCGGCGACTACGCCTGGTGGGTCGACTCCCTCGTGGCCGTCGTCGCGCTGCTCGTCGTCGTCACCGTGCTGTCGGTCATCGGGTACCTGCTGCAGTTCTGGGGCTTCCGGCTGTCGCGGCACAGCGGCGGCACGCTGCACGTGACCCGCGGCCTGTTGACCAGCCGGGCGACGAGCATCGAGGAGAAGCGGATCCGCGGCCTCGAGGTCGGTGAGCCGCTCGGGCTGCGCCTGGTCCACGGCGGCCGGCTGCACGTCATCACCACCGGGCTCAGCAGGCGCGAGGACCGGCGCGGGACCGCCTGGTTGGTCCCCCCCGCTCCTCGCCGGGTCGTCGAGGAGACGGCGACGTCCGTCGTGAACGACCCGGAGGCCCTGGACGCCCCGCTGACCCCGCACGGGCCGGCCGCCCGCCGGCGCCGGTACGTGCGCGCCCTGGTGCCGGCGCTGGTCATCCTGCTGGCCGCCCTGCTGCTGACCATCTGGCGACAGTGGCCGATCGGCATCGCGGTGGCCGCGTTCACGCCCCTGATGGCGCTGCCGTTCCTCGCCCGGGACCGCTACGCCGGCCTCGGGCACCACCTCACGCCCGACCACATCGTGGTGCGGTCCGGGTCGTTCCTGCGGCGGCGCGACGTGCTCCAGCGCACCGGTGTGATCGGCTGGAACGTCCGGTCGTCGTGGTTCCAGCGCCGGGTGGGGCTGGCCCATCTCACCGCGACGACCGCGGCCGGCAAGCAGGGCTACACCGCATACGACATCCCCGTCGGGACCGGCGTCGCGCTGGCCCATGAGGTCGACCCCGACCTGATCCGCCAGTTCCTCGCCTAGGCGCCGCGGGAAGGGCGGCGGGCGGAAAGTCGGTGGCGGGCGCGGCCTAGGCTGGGAGCCATGGCTCACGTCCTGTCCGCCGTCGCCTGGCCGTACGCCAACGGCCCGCGCCACATCGGCCACGTCGCGGGCTTCGGGGTCCCCTCCGACGTGTTCAGCCGGTACATGCGGATGGCCGGCCACGACGTGCTCATGGTCAGCGGCACCGACGAGCACGGGACGCCGATCCTCGTCGAGGCCGACAAGGAGGGCGTGAGCCCGCGTGAGCTCGCCGACCGCTACAACCGGGTCATCGCCGAGGACCTCACCGACCTCGGCCTCGCGTACGACCTCTTCACCCGGACGACGACGCTCAACCACTACGCGGTCGCGCAGGAGCTGTTCACCGGCGACTGGCGCAACGGCTACATGGTCGAGCAGACGACCCGCGGCGCGATCAGCCCGTCGACCGGCCGCACCCTCCCGGACCGCTACATCGAGGGCACCTGCCCGATCTGCGGCTACGGCCAGGCCCGCGGCGACCAGTGCGACAACTGCGGCAACCAGCTCGACGCCACCGACCTCATCGAGCCGCACTCGCGGATCAACGGCGAGGTCCCCACCTTCGTCGAGACACAGCACTTCTTCCTCGACCTGCCGGCTCTGGCCGGGGCGATCGGGGTGTGGCTCGTCGAGCGCGAGGCGTCCGGCACCTGGCGGCCCTCGGTCCTCAACTTCTCCAAGGGCCTGCTCGAGGAGGTGCGCCCGCGGGCGATGACGCGCGACCTCGACTGGGGGATCCCGGTCCCCCTCGACGGATGGCGCGACCAGCCGACGAAGCGCTTCTACGTGTGGTTCGACGCAGTGGTCGGCTATCTCTCCGCCTCCATCGAGTGGGCCCGCCGGACCGGCGACCCGGAGCGCTGGCGCGAGTGGTGGAACGACCCCGAGGCGCGCTCGTACTACTTCCAGGGCAAGGACAACATCACCTTCCACTCGCTCATCTGGCCCGCCGAGCTTCTCGCGTATGCGGGTCGCGGTGACAAGGGGGGTACGCCCGGGGAGTACGGGGTGCTGAACCTGCCGACCGAGGTGGTGGCGTCCCAGTTCCTCACCATGGGTGAGGAGCAGTTCTCCAGCTCGCGGGGCCACGTCGTCTACGTGCGCGACGTGCTGCGCGACTACGGCCCGGACCCGCTCCGGTACTTCATCTGTGCGGCCGGACCGGAGAGCCAGGACGCCGAGTTCACCTGGTCGGCGTTCGTCCAGCGCAACAACTCCGAGCTGGTCGCCGGGTGGGGCAACCTCGTCAACCGGACCGCGACGATGATCCACAAGCAGTTCGGCGCGATCCCGGCGGCCGGGCCGTTCGAGGCCGTCGACGAGGACCTGCTGGCCGCGGTGCGCAGCGGCTTCGAGACCGTCGGCGGGCTGCTCGAGCGCCAGCGGGTCCGCGCGGCGACCGCCGAGGCGATGCGGCTGGTCGGTGAGGCCAACGCGTACGTCAGCAAGACCGAGCCGTTCCGGCTCAAGGCCGACGACGAGCGCGAGCGCCTCGGCACGATCCTCCACGTCCTGGCCCAGGTGGTCACCGACCTCAACACCCTGCTGTCGCCGTTCCTCCCGCACAGCGCGAACGCGATCCACCGGGTCCTCGGCGGCGAGGGCGACCTCGTTCCCATGCCGCGGCTCGAGGTGGTCGACGACCTCGACGGCGGACCGGCATACCCGGTCATCACCGGCGACTACTCCGCGACGCCGCGGTGGGAGACCCGGCCCGTCGTCGTCGGGACGACGATCACCAAGCCCGCGCCGGTGTTCCGCAAGTTCGACCCGCCGGGCGCTCTGGGGTGAGTCCGCACCACTCTCCGAGCCGCCGGGAGGAGCGGCCCCCCGCCCCCGACCCCTTGCCGATACCGGTCGTCGACAACCATGTCCACCTCGACATCGCCCGCGAGGGCGAGGACGCGCCCTCGCCGGGTGAGGCCGTCGCGGCTGCGTCCGCCGTGGGCGTCGACCGTCTCGTCCAGGTCGGCTGCGACCCGGCCGGCGTGCGGTTCACCGGCGAGGTCGTGGAGGAGTATGCGGCGCTGCTCGGTGGCGTCGCGGTGCACCCCAACGAGGTGCCGAGGCTCGCGGCGACCGGGGCGCTCGACGACGCGCTGGCCGAGGTCGAGGCGCTGGCGACCCGTCCGCGGATCCGGGTGGTGGGGGAGACGGGTCTCGACTACTACCGTACCGGGCCGGACGGGATTCCGTTGCAGCAGAACGCTTTTCGGTGGCACATCGACCTGGCCAAGCGGACCGGACGCGCGCTCCAGATCCACGACCGCGACGCCCACGCCGACGTCCTGCGGATCCTCGACGAGGAAGGGGCCCCGCCGCATACCGTCCTGCACTGCTTCTCCGGCGACGTGGGGATGGCGCGCACGGCGGTCGAGCGCGGCTACGTCCTGTCCTTCGCGGGCACGGTGACGTTCAAGAGCGCGTCCGGGCTGCGTGACGCGCTCGCCGTGACACCGCTCGAGAACCTGCTGGTCGAGACCGACGCGCCCTACCTCGCGCCGACCCCGCACCGCGGCGCGGCCAACGCGTCGTACCTCGTCCCCCTCACGGTGCGGGCGATGGCCGGCGTCCTGACGGTCGACGTGCCGACACTCTGCCGCGCCCTGTCCGCCAACTCCGAGCGCGTCTACGGGTCCTGGTCGTAGTCGACACGCCGTGCACATCAGATGTCGCGTCGGTCACATCGGCCCCGCTACCGTTACCAAAATTTGACCTTTGGGCGACGATTCAGGGACAGTGGACGGCGTTGGCCGGGGGCGAGACCCACGGCCGGCGTCCTGCGGGGGCCGTCACGGCCCCCTTTCGCGTCCTGAGGCGCGAAGGCGGCCGGCCGAGCTCAACCCCGGGAAGTCCCACTTTTGGAGCCCCCTTGATCTCTCGTCCACTCCGGTGGGCCGCCCAGGGTGCGGCGGTGGCCGTGGTGGCCGTCGGCGCCCTCTCGATGGCCCAGTACGACAAGGCCGTTGCCCTGTCCCTGGACGGTGACACCTCGTCGGTGCACGTCTTCGGCAGCACCGTCGGCGACCTGCTGGCGAAGCAGGACCTCGCCGTCGGCGAGCACGACCTCGTGCAGCCGTCCGCCGACGCCGCCCTCCACGACGGCGACACCGTCGTGGTCCGCTACGGCCGCAAGCTGACCGTCACCATGGACGGCAAGACCACCGACTACTGGACGACCGCCACGTCGGTCGACGCGGCGCTCGCCGAGCTCGGCATCCGCGCCGACGCCGCGAAGCTGTCGGTCTCCCGGTCCGAGCCGCTCGGCCGGTCGGGCCTCGCGGTGACCATCACCACCCCCAAGAACGTCACCGTCAACGTCGACGGCGGCACCAAGACGATCGCGAGCACCGGCCCGACCGTCGCCGACGCGCTGCAGCAGCTCGAGGTCACCCTCGGCGCCCAGGACCGCGTCAGCCCCGCGGCCGGACACCCCGCTGACCGAGGGGCTGGCCGTCACCGTCAACCGGGTCGAGAAGAAGACGGTCAACGAGACCCAGGCGGTCGCCTTCAAGGTGACCAACCAGGACGACGCGAACCTCGCCAAGGGCACCAAGAAGACCCTCACCAAGGGCGTGGCCGGCGAGCAGAGCCTGACGTTCGACGAGGTCTGGGTCGACGGGAAGCTCGAGGCCCGCACGCAGACCGGCGCCCAGGTGACCAGGACCCCGGTCGACCAGGTCGTCGCCGTCGGCACCAAGACCACGGCGCCCGCTCCCGCTCCCGCTCCGGCGACCACGGCACCTGCGCCGTCGGCCGGCAACACCTCCGGCGCCGGCCTCAACCTCGCCAACGCCGCGATGTGGGACCGGATCGCCCAGTGCGAGTCCGGCGGCAACTGGCACATCAACACCGGCAACGGCTACTACGGCGGGCTACAGTTCGCGCACAGCACGTGGCTCGCCAACGGCGGAGCCGACTTCGCCGCGCGCGCCGACCTAGCCTCCCGAGAGCAGCAGATCACCGTCGCCAACAGGCTCTACGCCAAGTCCGGCCTCCAACCCTGGGGCTGCAAGCCCTGACCGCAGGCCACCAGAAGCGCACCCAGAAGCTCCGGGGATGAACGGCTCCCCGGAGCTTCTGGGCGCTGCGCGGGTCCGCGACCTCGCCGCCCGGCTCGGCCTGCGGCCCACCAAGCAGTGGGGCCAGAACTTCGTCGTCGACGCCAACACGGTGCGGCGGATCGTCCGGCTGGCCGGTGTCGGGCCGGACGACGTCGTCGTCGAGGTCGGTCCCGGCCTCGGCTCGCTGACCCTCGCGCTGCTGCCCCAGGTCGCGCACGTCACGGCCGTCGAGGTGGACCCGACCCTGGCTGCCGCGCTTCCCGACACGGTCGCGGAGCTGCAGCCCACGCATACCGACCGGCTCACGGTCGTCCGGGCCGACGCGCTCCAGCTGACCGTCCTCCCCGACCCGCAGCCGACCGCCCTCGTGGCCAACCTGCCCTACAACGTCTCCGTCCCGGTCGTGCTGACCTTCCTCCAGCACCTGCCGACGCTCCAGCGGGTGCTCGTCATGGTCCAGCTCGAGGTGGCCGAGCGGCTCGCCGCCCGCCCGGGCTCGCGCACCTTCGGGGTCCCCAGCCTCAAGGCCGCCTGGTATGCGGACGTGCGGCTCGCCGGGACGGTGCCGAGGAGCGTGTTCTGGCCGGTCCCGAACGTCGACTCCGGCCTCGTCGCGATGGTCCGCCGACCGCCTCCGGTGACGGGCGCGACCCGCGACGAGGTGTTCCGTTGCGTCGACGCGGCGTTCGCCCAGCGCCGCAAGACGCTGCGGGCCGCGCTGGCCGGATGGGCCGGCGGAGCCCCGGCCGCCGAGGCCGTTTTGCGGGCCGCCGGGGTCGACCCGAGCGTCCGCGGCGAGCAGCTCGACATTGCGCAGTTCGCAGCGATCGCTGCGGCCAAGGAGCGCGATGGCGTCGTGAACCCGCTGCCATAGGGTGAGCGCGTGACCTCGGCTGCGACCACGCGACGGTCGGTGACCGTCCGGGCACCGGCCAAGGTCAACCTCGAGCTCCGCGTGGGTCCGCGTCGCCTCGACGGCTACCACGAAGTGGCCACCGTCTACATGGCCGTCGGCCTCCACGACGAGGTCACCGTCGTGCCGGCCGACGAGTGGTCGGTCTCGGTGCACGGTCCCTACGCCGACCGCGTGCCCACCGACGCGAGCAACCTGGCCCTGCGCGCGGCCCGGACCCTGGCCGAGCAGGTCGGCGTTGACGAGCCGGTGGCGGTGGTCATCCACAAGGAGATCCCGGTGGCCGGCGGGATGGCCGGCGGCTCGGCCGACGCGGCGGGCGCCCTGCTCGCCTGCGACCACCTGTGGGGACTCGGGCTGCCCCGCGACGACTTGCTCGAGACGGCCGCCGAGCTCGGCAGCGACATCCCGTTCGTCCTCACGGGCGGCATCGCGGTGGGCTCCGGACGCGGCGAGCGGCTCGCCCCGGTCCTCGCCCGCGGCAGCTACCACTGGGTGCTGGCGGTCAGCGAGAAGGGCCTGTCCACCCCCTCGGTGTACGCGGAGTGCGACCGGCTGCGCGGGAGCTCCCGCATCCCGCACCCCGAGCCGTCCACGGAGATGATGACGGCGCTGCGGTCCGGAGACGTCGACGCGCTGGGCGCCGCCCTGACCAACGACCTCAGCGACGCCGCGATCTCGTTGCTGCCCGACCTCGGCGAGGTCCTCGTCGCCGGCCTGGAGTACGGCGCGGTCGGCGGCGTGGTGTCCGGGTCCGGGCCGACCGTCGCCTTCCTCACCGACTCGTCGGAGGCCGCGCTCGACCTCTGCGTCTCGCTCGCCGCGTCGGGCGTCGCCGGCGAGGTCCGTCGCGCCAAGGGCCCGGTCCACGGAGCGCAGGTCGTACCCGGTCCGACCGCGCGCGCCTGACCGTCCCGCCGACCACTCGAACCGGATGGCCAACCTCGTCGCCCTCGAGACCGCGACCGTCGTCTTCGGCACGACCGCGGTCCTCGACGCCGTCTCGACCGGCGTCGGCACCGGCCAGCGGATCGGTGTCGTCGGCCGCAACGGCGGGGGCAAGTCGACGCTGCTGCGGGTCCTGGCCGGCGAGCAGCCGGTCGACTCCGGCCGGGCCACCCGCGCCGGCGGGACGACGGTGGGCCTGCTCAGCCAGGTCGACACGCTCGACCCGGCGTGGACCGTGCGCGAGGCGGTGGTCGGTGCCTTGCCCGAGCACGTCTGGGCCGGCGACGCCCGGGTCCGCGACGTGCTCACCGGGCTGTTGGGCGGGGTCGGCGCCCCGTCGGTGGGCGGCCTCGACGCCGTCGTCGGTCCCCTCTCGGGCGGCGAGCGTCGCCGGCTGGCCCTGGCGCAGCTCCTCGTGGCCGACCCAGACCTCCTGCTCCTCGACGAGCCCACCAACCACCTCGACGTCGAGGGTGTCGCCTGGCTGGCCCACCACCTGGTCACCCGCCGCACCCGCACGGACGCGGCGCTCGTCGTCGTGACGCACGACCGGTGGTTCCTCGACGCCGTCGCCACGCTGACCTGGGAGGTCGGCGACGGCGGGGTCCAGGCGTACGAGGGCGGGTATGCGGCGTACGTCCTGGCCCGCGCGGAGCGGGACCGGCTGGCCGCCGTGCTGGAGGAGCGCCGCGCGAACCTGCTGCGCAAGGAGCTCGCCTGGCTGCGCCGGGGCCCGCCGGCCCGGACCAGCAAGCCGCAGTTCCGCATCGACGCGGCCAACGCGCTCATCGAGGACGAGCCGTCGCCGCGCGACGACGTGGCGCTGGTCCGGTTCGCCACGCGGCGGCTCGGCAAGGACGTGGTCGACCTCGTCGACGCGACGGTCGAGCTCGGCGACCGGCGCATCCTCGACGACGTCACGTGGCGGCTCGCCCCGGGTGAACGGGTCGGCGTCGTCGGCGTCAACGGCGCCGGCAAGTCGACACTGCTGAGGGCGGTCAGCGGGGACCAGCCGCTCACCTCCGGCCGGCGCCGGGCGGGAAAGACGGTGGTCATCGCCTTCCTCACCCAGGAGGTGCGCGAGCTGGAGCGGTACGTCTCGTACCGCGTCATCGAGGCGGTGGAGGACGTCCGCTCGGTGACGACCCTCGGCGGCAAGGAGGTCACCGCCGCTCAGCTGGCCACCCGGCTCGGCTTCACCGGCGCCCGGCAGCGGACCCGGGTCGGGGACCTGTCCGGCGGGGAGCGGCGCCGTCTGCAGCTGCTACGCCTGCTGATGACCGAGCCGAACGTGCTCATCCTCGACGAGCCGACCAACGACCTCGACATCGACACGTTGACCTCGCTCGAGGACGTCCTCGACGGCTGGGCCGGCACGCTCGTCGTGGTCTCCCACGACCGGTACCTCCTCGAGCGCGTCGCCGACCACCAGGTCGCCCTGCTCGGCGACGGCCGCCTGCGCGACCTGCCCGGCGGCGTCGACGAGTACCTCCGCCTCCGCGCCGCCGCCGTCTCGGCCGCCGCCGCCGCCGCTTCCCCGGTTCGTGCTCTGGACCCCACCGATTTCCGGCTGGATCCACCACGAAGCGACGAGCCGCCGACGGCCAGCGCCGCCGAGATCCGGGCCGCCCGCAAGGAGATGTCGCGGATCGAGCGCCGCCTCGACCGGATCAGCGAGGAGGAGTCCCGGCTGCACGACGAGATGGCCCGCGGGGCCGCGGACCATCAGGTCGTGCTCCGCCTCGACGCCGACCTACGCGCGCTGCAGCGCGAGCGCGACGACCTCGAGGCGGACTGGCTCAGCGCTGCCGAGACCGCGGGCTGACCGCCACCAGGTCCTCATTGGACCCGCCGTCCAGCCGGGAAACGGTGACCCGGGTCCGGGCCAGCTCCTCGAGCAGGTCGGCGCCCTCGGCGCCGGCGTCGTGCTGGGCCATCTCCGCGCGGACCCGTTGCGCCGCCTCGCGGTAGCGCGGCTCGTCGAGGACGGTCCGGACGCCGCCCGCGACCGCCTCCGGGCTGGGCCGCGTCGTCCCGAGGCGCACTCCGACCCCGGTCCACTCGATCCGGCGGGCGATCTCGTGCTTCTCCTCGGTCATCCCCGCCTGGACCAGCGGCACGCCGTGGGCCAGCGCCAGCGTCACCCCGCTGTACCCGCCGTTGGTGACGAAGGCCGAGACGTGGGGAAGGAGCGTGTCGTACGGCACGAACCGGGTCATCAGCACGTTGCCCGGCAGGTCTCCACCGAGCGCGTCGTACACGTCGGACGGATCCGCCTGGCCGGTGACGACGACCACCGTGACGTCCAGCCCGGCGAGCCCGCGGATGGCCGGCACCAGCAGCTCGGTGACGTCGGGACGCAGCGAGCCCTGGCTGACCAGCACCACCGGTCGGGACGCCTCGGTGACCCGGCTCCACCAGGCCGGCGGCTCCCAGCCGGCCGGCGGGTCCGGACGCAGCGCGCCGACCCAGTGCACCTGCTGCGGCACGCGCCGCTGCGGGTACTCGAACGCCGGCGTGCAGCCCTGCAGGTGCAGGTAGGGCGAGATCATCGCGTCCATGACGTGATGGGTGGCCGGTGGCAGGCCGAGATCGGCCCGGATCTCGCGGTACCGCCGGTCGGCCGGACCGAAGATCATCCGACGACCCACGGCGCCGACGATGCGGTTGCGCACCACGCCCAGCGGACCGCGCATCGGCCGGAGGCCCGGTCCGAACGGAGGCGTCTCGGGTCCCGACGGCGGGAGCGGGCCGTCGCCGAACGTCGCCCAGACCGGCCCACCGAGCTCGTCGAGGAGACCCGGTGCGAAGGTCAGGCCGTCGGTGAGGACCGCGTCGACCCGCCGCTCGGCGGTGATGTCCTGCAGGTCGGCGAGCCGCGCCGGAGCGTCGCCCACGAAGATCTCGGCGAACACCCGCCGCATCGTGGGGATCGTGGACGACTCCCGCAGCCAGGGGAACTCGTCCTCGAGGTCCACGCCGCCGAAGTCGTGGGCCCGCTGGTACGGGAAGACGCTGACCCCCGCCGCGGCGAGCTGGTCCTGGTAGGCCGACGAGGCATACCAGAGCACCTCGTGTCCGCGCTCCATGAGACGGCGGGCGAAGGGGAGAGGGTTGGTCGTATGCGCCAGCGCCGGGATGCTGGCGACGAGGAACGTGCTCATTCCGAGGAGCCTTTCGTGGGTGGAGTCCGCGCGAGGGGTGAGGAGTGGGTAGAATCAGAGTAAATACATTTGAACTGGAGTCAAGTGAATTCACGGCGGACCTACGTCAGCACCATGCGCGCGCAGCAGAGCGCCCAGACGCGTGCGGTGGTGATCTCGGCGGCGCGCGGGCTCTTCTTCGAGGAGGGCGGGTATGCGGGGACCTCGATGAGTGCGATCGCCCGGGCCGCGGGGGTCTCGGTCCAGACGATCTACAACACCTTCGGGAGCAAGTCCGGGCTGCTCAAGGCGGTGTTCGACACCACGCTGGCCGGCGACGACGAGCCGATCCCGATGGGCCGGCGGCCCGAGTTCCTCGCCATGGAGCGGGAGACGGACCCGTCGGCCTTCCTCCACCACTACGCGCGGATCGGCGCCATGCTGATGCAGCGGCTCGGACCGTTCTACGCCCGCATCCGCGAGGGCGCCGGTGCGGGCGACCCCGACCTGGTCGCCCTGCTGGAGACCACGGCGAGGGAGCGCCTCGTCGGCGCGACGGAGGTGGTGGGCTCCCTGCTCAAGCTCGGCTCGCTGCGACCCGGCCTCTCCGCCGGGCGCGCGCGCGACATCGTCTGGACCCACACGAGCTACGAGATGTGGGACCTCCTCGTCAACCAGCGAGGATGGTCGGCTCGCGCGTACGCCGACTACCTCGGCGGCTCGATGAGCCGGGCGCTGCTGCCGGACCAGGCTCCCTGAGCCAGCGCGTGGCGGTCATGCGTCGAACGGCTCCAGCAGCTCGCGCAGCAGGGCCGCCAGCGTCGAACGGTCGCGCTCGGACAGCCGGGACAGCAGCTCGCGTTCGCGGGTGAGCAGGTCCGCCAGCGCGGCGTCCACCGTCTCCCGGCCGGCCTCGGTCAGGGTGACGATGACGCCCCGGCGGTCACCGGGGTCCGGGCTGCGCTCGACGAGCCCCCGGGCGGTCAGCCGGTCGACGCGGTTGGTCATCGTCCCGGAGGTGACGAGGGTCTGGCTGACCAGCTGTCCGGGGGAGAGCTGGTACGGCGCTCCCGACCGCCGCAGCGCGGAGAGGACGTCGAACTCCCAGAGCTCCAGCCCCCGCTCGGCGAACGCCGCGCCGCGGGCCAGGTCGAGGTGACGCGCCAGACGGGAGACCCGCGAGAGAACCTGCAGCGGCGCGACGTCGAGGTCCGGACGTTCGTGCGCCCAGGCGACGACGATCCGGTCGACCTCGTCGCCGGAGGACGCCGGGAGAGCGGTCACCTTGCGAAGTCTACGGGCCGTCAAGTATCTTGACGTCAAGATACAGCGGTCGAGGAGACGTCATGGCGTGGGACCCACAGCAGTACGCCCTGTTCGGCTCGTTCCGGGGCCGTCCCTTCGCCGACCTCCTCGCCCGGGTGACCGCGGCCGACCCGGCGGTCGTCGTCGACCTGGGCTGTGGCGACGGACCGCTGACGCTCAGCCTCTGCGATCGGTGGCCCGGCGCCCGGGTCGTCGGTGTCGACTCCTCGCCGCAGATGCTCGAGGCCGCCCGCGGCCACGACGACCAGGACCGCGTCGAGTGGGTCGAGTCGACCGCCGAGGCGTGGGACCCCGCCTCCGTCGGCGCCCCGGTCGACGTCCTCGTCAGCAATGCCGCCCTCCAGTGGGTACCCGGGCATCTCGACCTCCTGCCGCGGTGGGTCGAGGCCCTGGCACCCGGGGGCTGGTTCGCCATGCAGGTGCCGAACAACTTCGACGCCCCGTCGCACGCGCTGATGCGGGAGGTGGCCGCCCGCCAGCCGCGAGCCGCGGAGCTGGCGCCGGCGCTCGACCGGCTGACAAACATCGCCACGCCCCACGCCTACCTGCGCGCCATCGCCGAGCAGGGGCTCGAGCCGGACGTCTGGGAGACGACCTACGAGCACGTCCTCGACCCCGCTGGGACCCAGCGGTCGCCGGTCCTGGAGTGGGTGCGCGGCACCGGGCTGCGTCCGGTGCTCGACGTGCTGACCGGGCGGGAGGAGCGGCAGGCGTTCCTCGACGCGTACACCGCGGCGCTCGACGCCGCGTACCCACGCGAGCCGCACGGCGTCGTCCTGGGCTTCAGCCGGATCTTCGCGGTGGGTCGCAAACCGGGCCGAGCAGTCAGCGGCGGCCGCTGAGCCGCGGTTTGGCCTCCAGGCCACTCAGCCCGTTCCACGCGAGGTTGACCAGGTGGGCCGCGACGTCGGCCTTCTTGAACTTGCGCGAGTCCAGCCACCACTGACCGGTGAGGGCGACCATGCCGACCAGCATCTGCGCGTAGAGCGGGGCCGTCTTGGGGTCGAGCCTGCGCGACTTGAACTCGGCACCGAGCAGGTGCTCGACCTGCGTCGCCACATCGCTGATGAGGCTCGCGAACGACCCCGTCGACTGACCGGTGGGCGAGTCGCGGACAAGGATCCGGAACCCGTCGGTCGACCCCTCGATGTAGTCGAGCAGCGCCAGCGCCGCCGCCTCGAGCAGCCCCCGGGAGGTCGTCTCGGCGCGCAGTGCGACGTTGATCCCGTCGAGCAGGGTGCGGATCTCCCGGTCGACCACGACCGCGTACAGCCCTTCCTTGCCGCCGAAGTGCTCGTACACGACCGGCTTCGAGACGCCGGCCTTCGCCGCGATCTCCTCCACGCTGGTGCCCTCGAAGCCCTTGTCCGCGAACAGCTTCCGGCCGACCTCGAGGAGCTGCTCCCGGCGCTGCGGCCCGGTCATCCGCATCCGGCCGCCGTCGGCGTCGCGTGGGCTCATGTCCGCATTGTGCCGTCACGGCTACCGTGGACGTGTGGGGCAGGGGGCGAGGAGACGGTATGCGAGTGCGCTCGCGGGTGCGCTGACCGTCGCCCTCCTCACGGCGGCGTGCGGCGCGGAGTCCGCCGCATACGTCGGCCAGCCGACCGTCGCCGGTCGACGGGCCGCGCGGGGTCACCGCCCCGGCGGTCCCGGATCCTCGACCTGCCGCCACCGGTCGTTCACCGGTTCGACGGCGGCGGCGGCGCCCGCGGAGCCGTTGACCATCGACCGCCGGGCGTCCTCAGCCACGTCGGCCCCGCCTGCCACCAACGCCCCAACGGCGACGGCGGCCCCATCGGCCGCTCCGGCCTCGTCAGGGTCCCTGCGGATCGTGCCGGCGTTGATCCCCTACCCCGCCAGCCGGCAGCAGGAGATGGCGGCGTACTCGCTCCGCCACTACGGCACCGCCAGCTGGCAGCTGACGCCGACGTGATCGTGCTCCATTACACCGCGGGCGGCACCTGGGCCAGCACGCGTGCGGTCTTCGCCGCCGACACCGTCAACATCGGCGAGCTGCCGGGTACGTGCGCGCACTACGTCGTCGACAAGGACGGCACCGTCTACCAGCTGGTCCCCACGTCGATGCGGTGCCGCCACACCATCGGGCTCAACGACCAGGCGATCGGCATCGAGATGGTCCAGGAGGGCGGCTCGTCCGCCACCTGGGCCGACCAGCAGATCCTCGACCGGCCCGCCCAGGTCGGCGCGGCGCTCGCGCTGGTCCGCAGCCTCCAGGCGCAGTTCGGGATCCCGACGACGTCCGTCATCGGGCACGCGATGGCCAACGCGGCGCCCCAGTTCCACGACCGGCTGGGCTGGCGCAACGACCACGCCGACTGGCAGGCCACCGACGTCGCGCGGTTCCGAGCCCGACTCTGACCCTGACCGGTTCGACTAGCCTTCTCGCGTCGATCCCCGGTTGGTCTGCTGGCAGGGCCCGCCTGACTTTGAATCAGGACTAGCGACGATGGTTCGATTCCATCCCGGGGAGCCACCACCTGAGAGGGCTGGGGTCACACCGCCATCCGGCGAGCGAGCTCACCCTCATAGGTGTCGAGCGACGGCCACGTCCGGTCCTTCTCGGAGAGGGACGTGACAGGGAGCGGCCACGTGAGCCCGAGGCGAGGGTCGTCGTGACGGAGCCCGCCGGCGTACTCCGGCGCGTAGAACTCGCCGATCAGGTAGCTGGTCTCGGTATCGCCGGCGAGGGTCTGGTAGCCGTGACCGAACCGCTCGGGCACATAGATCGACCGGCCGTTGTCCTCGGTGAGCTCGACGCTCACGTGCTCGAGGTAGGTCGGGCTTTCCGGGCGAAGGTCGACGATGATGTCGACGACGGCTCCCCGGGTCGCGCGCACGACCTTGGTCTCCGCCATCGGCGGGAGCTGGAAGTGCATCCCGCGCAGGGTCCCCCGGTCGCGGTTGAACGCGGTGTTGGCCTGGGCGATGGTCGCCTTGAGACCATGCTCCGCGAACTCGTGCTGGCAGAAGGTGCGCGCGAAGTACCCGCGCTGGTCCTCGTGGCGGTCGAGGTCGATGACGAAGGCGCCGGCCAGGCGCGTCTCGGTGAACTTCACGGGTCCTCGGATCTGTCCGGTGGCCGCTGAACAGCACTCACGGTAGGTCCTGAGCAAGGGCTCGGCGGCAAGATTCGCCAGTCATCCGCTCGATGGCCAAGCGGCCGGATCGGTGGCTCCGCCCCGAGCCGGTAGCATGGCCGACGGCCCCGTTGCGCAGGCCTCGGAGGTCGTTCCCCGACTCTGACTGACCCTGGGAGCCACCTGCTGTGACCACTCTTCGGCCCGCCGCCGTCATCGTCCTCGCGGCGGGCGAGGGAACGCGAATGCGGTCCCGTCGACCGAAGGTCCTGCACGCCATCGGCGGCCGGTCGCTGGTCGAGCACGCGGTCTCCGCCGCGCGCGGAACGCGCCCCGACCACCTCGTCGTCGTCGTCCGCCACCACCGCGACCTCGTCGCCGAGCACGTCACCAGCCTCGACCCGGACGTCCTCGTCGCCGACCAGGACGAGGTCCCCGGCACCGGGCGGGCCGTCGAGTGCGCACTCGACCGGCTGCCGGAAGACCTCGACGGCACCGTCCTCGTGACCTACGGCGACGTGCCGCTGCTGACCTCCGAGACGCTGCTGGCGCTCCTGGAGTCCCACACCGCGGCGTCGGCCGCGGTCACCCTCGTCACGGCCAGCCTGGCCGACCCGACCGGGTACGGACGGGTGCTCCGGGGGGCGGACGGCGGCGTGACGGCCATCGTCGAGCAGAAGGACGCCACCCCCGAGCAGCTCTCGGTCGCCGAGGTGAACTCCGGCCTGTACGCGTTCGACCTGCCCGCCCTCCGCGCGGCGCTGGGCGAGGTCGGCAGCCACAACGCCCAGGGCGAGCGGTACCTCACCGACGTGGTCGGGATCGCCCACGCCCAGGGGCTCACCGTGCAGGCCCATCCGGTGGACGACGTCTGGCAGACCGAGGGCGTCAACGACCGCGTCCAGCTGGCCCGACTCGGGGCCGAGCTCAACCGGCGGACGCTCGACCGGGTCATGCGCGACGGCGCCACCGTCGTCGACCCCGCGACGACGTGGCTCGACGCCACCGTCACCGTCGGCACCGACACGGTCATCCACCCGCATACCCAGATCCACGGGGCCAGCACGATCGGCGCCGACTGCGTCATCGGGCCCGACACCACCCTCGAGGACGTCGAGGTCGGCGACGGCGCCACCGTCGTCCGGACCCAGGCGCTGCTCGCGGTGATCGGCCCGGGCGCCAACGTCGGCCCGTTCTCCTACCTGCGACCAGGCACCGAGCTGGGCGCCCAGGGCAAGATCGGCGGCTTCGTCGAGACCAAGAACGCGCAGATCGCCGCCGGGGCCAAGGTCCCGCACCTCACGTATGCGGGTGACGTCACCATCGGGGAGAAGGCCAACATCGGCGCGGGGACGATCTTCGCCAACTACGACGGCGTCCGGAAGCACCACTCCAGGGTCGGGGCGGGCACCTTCGTCGGTAGCAACTCGGTGATCGTCGCGCCAGTGGACATCGCCGGGAATGCTTACGTGGCGGCGGGTTCCGCGATCACCGACGACGTCAAGGACGGTGACCTCGCGATCGCGAGAGGGCGCCAGCGCAACGTCGAGGGCTGGGTCGAACGCCGGCGCGACCAGCCCGACGACGCGACGGAGCCCACGACGTGACCGGGATCATCAAGACGACCCAGAAGAACCTCATGGTCTTCTCGGGCCGGGCGCATCCCGAGCTGGCCGACCAGGTCGCGCTCGAGCTCGGCACCGGGCTCGTCCCGACCAGCGCCTACGACTTCGCCAACGGCGAGATCTACGTGCGCTACGAGGAGTCGGTCCGCGGGTCCGACGCCTTCGTCATCCAGAGCCACACGGCGCCGATCAACCAGTGGATCATGGAGCAGCTGATCATGGTCGACGCGCTGAAGCGAGCGTCCGCCAAGCGGATCACCGTGGTCCTCCCGTTCTACGGGTACGCGCGGCAGGACAAGAAGCACCGCGGTCGCGAGCCGATCTCGGCCCGGCTGATGGCCGACCTCTTCAAGCAGGCCGGTGCCGACCGGCTCATGGCCGTCGACCTGCATACCGCCCAGATCCAGGGGTTCTTCGACGGCCCGGTCGACCACCTCATGGCGCTGCCGATCCTCGCCGACTACGTGGCGGAGCACTACGGCGACCAGCAGCTCGCGGTGGTGTCACCCGACGCCGGCCGGATCCGGGTGGCCGAGCAGTGGTCCGAGCGCCTCGGAGGAGCGCCGCTGGCCTTCATCCACAAGACCCGCGACATCAACCGGCCCAACGAGTCGGTGGCGAACCGCGTCGTCGGCGCCGTCGAGGGCCGGATCTGCGTCCTCGTCGACGACATGATCGACACGGGCAGCACGATCACCAAGGCCGCCGACGCGTTGTTCGGTGCCGGCGCGGCCGGCGTGGTCATCGCCGCCACCCACGCGATCCTCTCCGGCCCGGCCGTCGACCGGCTGAAGAACTGCAGCGCCGCGGAGGTCATCGTCACCGACACCCTGCCGATCCCGGCCGACCGCGAGTTCGACAAGCTCACCGTGCTCTCGATCGCGCCTCTCATCAGCAAGGCGATCCGGGAGGTCTTCGAGGACGGCTCCGTGACGAGCCTCTTCGACGGCCGGGCCTAGCCACCCCACGAGGTTCTCCGCTCCGCTCCGATACCTCGCGGGGACCCCGACTGGTCACCCCGACGTACCGGCTCCCGCCTTACGCGCGCGGTAGGCGGCGACGTTCGCCCGGTTGCCGCAGCCGCCGTCGCAGAACCGGCGGGACCGGTTCTTGGACAGGTCGACGAGCACGTCGTCGCAGTCCTGCGCGTCGCACAGCTTGAGCCGGTCGAGCTCTCCGGCCCGGATGACGTCCACCATCGCCATGGCGCCCTCGACGGCCATCCGCGTGGCCAGCGGCGCCTCGCGGGACGTGGCGTGGAGGTGGTACTCCCAGGCGTCGTGCTTGACCAGCTGGGGCAGGGCGTGGCCGTCGCGCAGCAGGGCGTTGACCGCCTCGACCGCGCCGTCCTCGTCGAGGAACCACAGCTCACGCAGCCGCGGCCGCAGCGCGCGGACCGCGCGCAGCTCCTGGATCCGCGCGGCCTCGCCCGTGGCCCGGCTGCCGGTCCACTGCCACGAGCCGTAGAAGGCGTCGAGCTCGTCGGGAGTCGTCAGCCGGTCGACGTCGTCGTCGCCGGGCACCGAGCCGGCCATGGTGTTGACCAGGGCCGCCGCGCCCATCAGCGACACCTCGGTGTCATGAGTGAACAGCATCTTGACTCCTGACAGTGATCACCTCTAATGTCATGAGTATAAGCCGTTTCACCCATGACAGCACCGAGGAGGGCGACATGACGACCGAGACGGTCACGACGAGGACCACTCGGACGGCGCCGCGACGTCGCCTGGGCCGGGCCGACCTCGGCCTGGTCGCCGCGGTCGTGACCGCCGCCGCGTTCGGGACGTCCGGACCCTTCGCCAAGGCGCTCCTCAGCACCGGCTGGAGCAGTGGCGCCATCGTCCTGCTGCGGGTCGGCATCGCGGCGCTCGTCCTGGCCGTGCCCGCGATCCTCGCCTGCCGCGGACGCTGGGGCGTCGTCCGGGCGAACCTGCCGGTCATCCTCGTCTTCGGCCTGGTCGCCGTCGCCGGCTGCCAGGTGGCGTACTTCAACGCGGTCGGCACGCTCTCCGTGGGCGTGGCACTGCTGCTCGAGTACTCCGGAACCGTCCTCGTCGTGCTCTGGGTGTGGCTGCGGACGCGCCGGGCTCCGAGCCGGCTGACCCTCGTCGGTGCCGTCGTGGCGCTCGCCGGGCTGGGCCTGGTGCTCGACATCGCCGGTCAGAGCCCGCCCGACCTCGTCGGCGTGATGTGGGGACTGCTGGCCGCCGTGGGCCTGGCCGCGTACTTCGTGGCCTCCTCGCACGGCGACGGCGGCCTGCCGCCGGTCGCCCTGGCCGGCTTCGGGATGGGCGTGGGCGCGCTGGCGCTCGCCGTCCTCGGTGCGGTGGGCGTCATCCCGTTGGAGTTCCGGACCGAGGACGTCGTCGTCGCCGGCCAGTCACTCCCCTGGTGGGCGGCGATCGCCGAGCTGGCCCTGGTGGCCGCGGCGTTCGCCTACCTGCTCGGCACCTACGCCGTGCGAGCGCTCGGCGCGACCGTCGCGTCCTTCGTGGGGCTGAGCGAGGTGCTCTTCGCGATCCTCTTCGCGTGGCTCCTGCTCGGCGAGCTGCCCGGGATCGTCCAGCTGGTCGGCGGTGTGGTCGTCGTGGCCGGGGTGGTCGCCGTGCGGCTGGGCGAGCGGGCCGGGCTCGACCGTTCGGCCTGATTTCCGGTATGGGACAGCCTCGCCTACTCTTGTCCGGTTGCCTCGGCGAGGGACGGAGCACGGCCGACTGGTCGTCTCGCCGTCCGTGATCGACAAGGTGGTCGTCCGGATCGTGTCCGAGCGGCCCCCGGTCCGTGCCACGTCCCGCGTCGAGGCCCATTCGAGCCCTATGGCCCACCACGACGCTTCCAGGAGACACCGCACATGCCCGAGATCACACTCGTCGCCGAGACCCGTACCCGGTTCGGGAAGGGGGCGGCTCGCAAGATCCGCCGCGACCACAAGATCCCTGCCGTGCTCTACGGGCACGGCGCGGCCCCCGTGCACATCACCCTGCCGGGCCACGACACGATGATGGCGCTCAAGTCCGCCAACGCCCTGCTCAGCATCGAGCTCGACGGCGACAGCCAGCTGGCCCTGGCCAAGGACGTCCAGCGTGACCCCATCAAGCCGGTCATCGAGCACGTCGACCTCGTCGTCGTTCGCCGTGACGAGAAGGTGACCGTCGACGTCCCGGTGACCACCGAGGGGGAGGCCGCCGCCGAGACGGTCGTCACCGTCGACTCTCAGACCGTGCAGCTCGAGGTCCTCGCGACGAACATCCCCGAGCACGTCGTTGTCTCCATCGAGGGCCTGGAGGCTGGCACCCAGGTCCTGGCGTCCCAGCTCGACCTGCCCGAGGGCGCCGAGCTGGTCACCCCGGGCGACATCCTCGTCGTCAATATCACCCAGCAGATCTCCGCGGAGGCTTTGGAGGCCGAGTTGGCCGAGGCCGAGGCCGAAGCCGGTATCGAGCACGAAGAGTCCGACGAGGCGGCGGCCGAGGCGGCCGAGGGCGGGGGTGCCGAGGGCGAGGGTGCCGAGACCACGACGGCCGAGGCCGGTGCCGACGGCGCCGAGTCCTGACCGCGTCGGCGCCGGGTTCGGTGCCGTCCGTGGATCGTCCCGACGCTCCCTGGCTGGTCGTCGGCCTCGGTAACCCAGGCCCGGCGTACGCCGGCAACCGCCACAACGTCGGGGCGATGGTCGTTCGCGAGCTCGGAGGTCGTCATGACCTCGGTGCGATGTCGGTCGGGCGGCTCGCGCGCCGTCGAGACCCGGCTGGCTCGTTCAAGGCGCATCGGGCGCGGGCGCTCATCGACGAGGTCCGTCTCGGGACCGGTCTCGAGGGCGGTCCGGGTCTGCGGGTGGTGCTGGCCGTGCCCACGGTCTTCATGAACGAGTCCGGGGCCTCGGTCGCCCGACTGATGTCGTTCTTCTCGGTCGACATCGACCACCTCGTTGTCGTTCACGACGAGCTGGACATTCCGGCGGGCACCGTCCGGCTCAAGCGGGGTGGCGGCGAAGGTGGACACAACGGGTTGCGCTCGGTCAGCCGGTCCCTGGGCAGCAAGGACTACCTGCGGGTGCGCGTAGGGATCGGCCGACCGCCGGGCCGGATGGACCCGGCGGACTTCGTGCTGCGCGACTTCTCCGCCTCCGAGCGTTCGGAGCTACCACTCACGCTCGACACGGCGGCCGACGCTGTGGAGTCGTTACTAGAGGAAGGGCTACTCGCCAGCCAACAGCGGTTTCACTCCGTCTGACGCCTTGCGCAGTGCCCCAACCTGGTCCAGAGCGCCGCGCGTCGCCGACGAGCCCGACTCTCGCGACTTCCAGGCCTACCACCCGACGGCATCGAAAGCGCGATCCGGGCGAAGGGAGCGGGCTACCATGGCGCATCCCTGGGCGCCGTTGTGGAGGCTCTCTGCACCACAGCCGAGAACGTGACCAACGGGCCGAATCGAGGCCAATCGTGGGGGAGTGACCTGGTGGTCGAGGTGCCCGAGGACAGTGACGCTGGTCGGGTACCTCGCGTGCACCAACGGCCTCGTTCGGCAGTGACGTGAGCGGCTGCCGCGCCTGCAGGTCCGGCGAGCTCGAGGTGGTCGCCGACCTAGGCCCGGTCCCAGCCTCTGACCGGTTTCCGCCCGCGACGTCTCTCGTCGATGAGGCCAGCCCTCAGCTGGTGCTCGTGGTTTGCCGAAAATGCCTACTCGTGCAGCTCGGCCCGGGCGCACTGCCAGCGACTGAAGAGCCTGTCCAGGTCGTCTCCGCAACGGCCGAGCGGCATGCGGCCCATTCCGTGAACGAATTCTTAGCGCTGGAGCGCATACCGTCCGGGGCATCCGTCCGCGAACTCGACAGCGGACACGGAGGCTCCTGGCTCCCGGCGTTCCGGGCGGCTGGGCTCACCCCCGTCGCTGACGGACGCGCGTTCATTGTTGCCGACATTCACCACCTCATGCACGAGATGGACGCCGACGCTGCGGTCGCGGGGCTGGTCGAGAAGATGGACCCCAACGGTGTGCTTGTATGCGAGTTCCTCCACCTGCTGCCGGTCGTTCAGCACGGTCTCATCGACACGGTGCGGCACGGTCACTTCCTGTACTGGTCGCTTGTCGCCTTCGAAAACCTGCTCGGACGGCATGGGCTTCGGGCCGTCCGAGCGACAGAGGTTCGCGCCTACGGCGGCAGCCTGCGTGTCGTCGTTCGCCGGGCCGGTGAACACGCGGTCCCCGACTCCAGCGTCGCCGCTCTTCTGGCCCGAGAGCGCTCGGCCGGCCTGCACAATCCCGGCGTGCTGTCCTCGTTCGCGCAGCGGGGCACCGCGGCGACGGCAGCGCTAAGGGAAACTCTGGTCAGACTTCGTGACATGGGCGAACCGGTCGCTGGCTACGGGGCACCCTCGAAGGCGCCTGTTCTTCTCGCTCTCGCTGGAGTGGACGCAGATCTCCTGCCGTGGACTGTCGACCTCTCTCCCGCCAAGACGAATCGGAGGATCCCCGGGACACAGATCGAGGTCTGCCCTGTCAGCAGACTCTTCGACGAGAGGCCAGAGCACGTTGTCGTCCTGACATGGGACATCTGGGATGAAGTGCGGGAACAACTAGCGCGCCAGGCTCGTGGTCTTGCCTGGAACCCGCTCATGCACGTCCCGCTACCCCAGCTGCGAGCGGTACCTCTCCTGGAGTCCTTGTAGGGAAACAGATCAACGAACATGGCGACGCTGGGACGCGATGCCGCCAGCACGACGGGTGCCGATCAATGAGGTCAGTACGACTTGATGGCCGGTCGGATCGACAGGTCGGTTACCTCCGCCGTATCCGGCAGGGCACAGATGTTGGCGACCACATCCGCGATGCTCTCCGCTTGGAGGAGCAGCTCAGGTCGATAGGAGACGCCCGCCTCGGCGTACAGCTGCGCCTGGGCCGGGGTTGCCACGCGGCCCGCGTAGAGAGTGGTGACTCGGATGCCGCGCTCGTTGACCTCGCCGCGCAGCGAGTCGGCTAGCCCGGCCAGCGCGTGTTTGGACGCCGCATAGTGGCTGGAGCCAGCTTGAGCCACGCGCCCCTGGCTGGAGTTCAGGAACACCACCGTGCTCCCCCGGCCCAATAACGGCAACAGACCGCGAGTCAGCCGGTATGCGGTGGCGACGTTCTCATCGAACGCGGCCATGAGCGCATCGGAATCCAGGTCCTCCACGCGTCCGCGGGTTACTGCCGCTGCGCAGTGCACGAGCGCCCCCAGAGGACCCTGCGATGTCTCGGCGTCCACGAGCCTGGACGTCTCCGTGGGGTTGGTGAGGTCACAGGAGAACCCGCGCACTACACCGGGCAACGCCTCGTCGGCCAGCCGCGCGAGCGCCTCCGCGGAGCGGCCCACCGCGTCCACGACATGACCGTCCGCCGCCATGCGCAGAGCAATGGCGCGGCCGATGCCTCGGGAGGCACCGCTGACGAGGACCCGGGGTCGAGCCGCCGCGGTGTCCGACATCGCGCCAGCGTAACGGCGTCGTAACGCGGCGGGGCTCTGGCGCGGGCTAACCACGGCGGGCGGTGCGTAGGACGGTCTTCGCCGCGACAAAGCCCTCCGCATACCTGGTGCGGCACTGAACGCCACGCAACCGCATCAGCCCGAGAAAGGTCTCCTCGTCCCACCACTCACGTGACCGCTGGGAGGGATACGTCGCGTCCAGCAGGCGGACCTTGGCCTGAGCCAGGTCAGGTCTGAGTGGAACGTAGTGCGTGACCGGGCCGAGGTCGCCGTCCCACTTGGGTATCTCGTAGTGCAGAAGCAGGTGGTCGCGCCACACAGTCGACGCGATCGCCCCCAGCATTCGATGGTCCTGATGGGCGTCGTCCGGGCGAGGGGCGAGGACGATATCCGCGCGGGCGACCCCAGCGACCTCCTCGAGGACCTCCTTCACCTCCGACCACGCCGCCGGGAGCCGGCCGTCCGGGAGATGCCGTTGCACCATCGTGGCCTCTGGATGCAGTGCCACTGCGGCATGTGCTGCCTCGGCGGCTCGCTCCTGAGATCCGGTCAGGACGACGTTGGTCAGGGAGAGACCGGTCTCGGCGAGAGCCATCAGGGTTCCGCCGCAACCAATCTCGATGTCGTCCGGATGGGCACCGAGGCAGATGACGTCAAGAGGACCCGTCAGGGCGAACTCCAGCACGGGCTGCGCTACTGGCCGAGCCGAGAGGGTTGCACGAGGTCTGGAACCTCCAGGGCGGCGACACGGCGGCCTCGCTCAGCTGCTCGCCACACCGCCCACGGAGATGCTCCAGTACGATAGAGGTCTTCGAGGGCCGCCCGCTCCTTGAGCGTATCCATAGGCGCCCAGAAGCCGTCGTGAAGGACGGCGCGCATCCGCCCGTCCGCGGCTGCGCGCACACACGCGTCCATGACGAGGTCGTCACCCTCGTGGAGGTAGTCGAAGATCTCCTGGCGCAGAACGAAGTAGCCACCGTTGACACGCAGGTTCATCTCAGCTGGGGACTCGAAACCCGTGATCTTCGTCCCACCCTCCAGGCGGACGACGTGGAACGAGTCCTGGGGTCGCACGGCCAACAGGGACCCAACAGCGTCCGAGGCGACGAACTCATCGACGATCTGATCCATGGGCGCATCCGTCAGTACGTCGCCATAATTAGCAAGGAAGATGTCGTCGTCCTCCAGGAACGGCCGGACGCGCCGCAGCCGTTCGCCGATCGGAGTGTCAAAGCCGGTGTCGATGAAAGAGATCCGCCATTCACTGATGTCGGTTCCCAGGAGCTCGATGGAGCTGCCCCCTTTGGCGAGGACGAAGTCGTTGGACTCGGTCTCTCGGTAGTCCAGGAAGTAGTCCTTGACCGACTTGGCTCCGAAGCCAAGACAAAGGATGAACTCGGTGTGACCGAAGTGGGCGTAGTACCGCATCACATGCCAGAGCACGGGCCGGCTGCCGATGGGCATCATCGGTTTGGGCAGCGAGTCAGGCGCGGACCGCATCCGCATACCCAGGCCGCCGCAGAAGAGGACCACCTTCATCAGACGTTCACCAGACCTCGAGGTGTGGAAGGGGCACGACGAACCGACCGCCCCACGCGCGGATGTGCTGCAACTGCCCGGAGATCTCCTCACGCAAGTTCCACGGCAGGATGAGGACGAAGTCTGGCCGTGCCTCCGTGAGTGCCTCGACCGGATGCACCGGGATGTGACTACCGGGCAGGAATCGCCCATGCTTGTAGGGATTGCGGTCTACCGCGAAGCGCAGTAGGTCGGATCTGACACCGCAGTGGTTCAGCAGGGTGTTGCCTTTCCCCGGCGCGCCGTACGCGACAACCGTTTCCCCGCGCCTCGCGCATCCGATGAGAAACTCCACGAGGTCGTTCCGGACGGCGGATACCGCGGCGGCGAACCCGAAATGCCCGGCTACGGTGTGCAGCCCGGCCACCTCCTCCTCGCGCAGGATGCGGCTCACATCAGACGACACGCTGAGGCTCGGATGCGTCGGAGCGGACCACGTTCGCAGCGATCCCCCGTGAGTCGACAGCTCTTCGACGTCCACGACAGTCAAGCCTGCGGTCGCGAGCACTCGTTGCGTCGTCAGCAGCGTCAGGTACGAATAGTGCTCGTGATAGATCGTGTCGTACTCGCGCCCTTCGATAAGGCGCAAGAGGTGCGGGATCTCGATGGTGACACAGCCATCGTCGGCTACGAGCCCACGCAAACCTTTGGCGAAGTCGAGGATGTCCGGCACGTGGGCCAAGACGTTGTTGGCAACCACAAGGTTGGCCGGCCCATGTTCTCTCGCAAGCCTTGCGGCGGAGCGGACGCCGAGGAAGGCGACCTCAGTGGGCACTCCGCGGGAAACCGCCACTTTGGCGACATTTTCGGCCGGCTCGATGCCCAGTGCGCGGATGCCGCGCGCCACGACATGCTGAAGCAGATAGCCGTCGTTGCTTGCTACCTCGACGACGAACGAGTCGGGACCCAGCCCCAGTCGGCTGACCGCCTCATCAACGAACCGCTTCGCATGGGCGACCCAGGAGTCGCTGAACGAGGAGAAGTACGCGTAATCCGTGAAGATCTCTTCCGCGGCGACGTAGGCCGGCAGCTGCACGAGCAAGCAGCTGTCGCAAACCCGCACGTTCAAGGGGTAGAAGGTCTCGCCTCGGTCGACCTCGTCGGGAGTGAGGAAGCGCTCACACGGCGGGGACATGCCCAGATCGACGAAGGTCGTGGTCAATGGCTGCGCGCAGAGCCGGCACAGAAGGACGCTCATGATGACGATCGCCTGGGGAGGGCCACGTTGTGCAGCGTGTCGTCGAGCAGACCTCGGTGGATCAGTTCGCGGATTCGCGCGAGTCGCACGAACTTCGGACCCTCGAAGTCTTCGAGCTGGAGGTCCCGTTCGCGCATGTCGTGAGCCAGTTGCTCGATGCCACGGTCCACCGTCCACTGAGGCGCGAAGGCCGGTAGGGCCGTGAAGATCTTGGTGAAGTCGACCTGGTAGTTCCGGATATCCGGGCCGGCTCCCTCGGCGAAGGTCAGCGGGGCGCCGAGTCGGTCCGCGACGCGCTCGGCGACATCGCGCACCTGCACCACGTCCTCTGGCCGTCCCACGTTGAAGGCTTCGTCGTGGACGACGTCGCGGGGCGCGGCGAGGACCGCCAGGAACGCTCTCGAGATGTCCTCGACGTGAACGAGTGGCCGCCAGGGGCTGCCGTCGGATTGCAGCCTGACCTCGCCCCTGGTGTACGCCGTCCCGGTCAGGTTGTTCACGACTACGTCGGCCCGCAGCCGCGGGGAGGACCCGTAGGCTGTGGCGTTCCGCAGGTACGTAGGGCTGAAGCTCTCGTCGGCCATCGCCGCGATTCCCGCTTCGGCCATCACCTTGCTCGCGCCGTAGGGCGTCACGGGGTGGAGCTCGGCGATCTCTGTCACCGGCCTATCACCCGCAGCGCCGTAGAGGGAACACGACGAGGAGAAGAGGAATCGAGACACGCCGGCCGACTTCGCCACCCGCGCCATATGCACCGCGCCGGCAGCATTGACGTCGTACGTGGCGTCAGGGTTCAGGTGGCCGATGGGGTCGTTGGAGACCGCAGCGAGATGCACTACGGCGTCGAAGCCGTCGAGGTCGGCCGGTCCGACTCCGCGAATGTCACCTGACCGACGCTCGTATCCATTGGGCTGTGCCCCGAAGTCGCAGCCCTCGTACCAGCCCGTGTCCAGACCGACGACCTCGTGCCCAGCATCGACAAACATCGGCACGAGAACCGCCCCGATGTATCCTCCGTCGCCCGTAACCAGGACGCGCATGATCCCCTCCCGCCTCCCGCGAAGCGTGTTCATGCTCTCAGCCGAAAGCCCTCGCCGCAGCGACTTTCAGCATTCTGGCGTCGGCACGGCGTCCCCGCACCGACGCCCGCCGCCCCCCGAAGCCGGCGGCGCTGATGGTCCCCTTCGCCGACGTTCGGAGGGGGTGCTGCTCCGCCACCGATGGCCCCGTCCTTCAGTCTCTGCCGTGCGAGCGGACTCCGAGCGTCGACCCGCAGTCTCTGTGTCGCGCCGGGATTCGGAGCGCGGGCCGGACCTCACCATCCGTCACGCGTGCGGTCCTTCGGGGCAGGCGGTTGAGGTTCTTGCGTCCCGTCGCGCGCGCCGTCTCCTCTGCGTGAATTCGCTCCGCGCCGCCTCGCTTGAGGCCCCTGATCGTCGGGGCCGAGTTCATCACCCCGGGAAAATCGGTCAAATCGCGAGAATGGGAAATTTTGGGACATATTGGAGCGGCCCGAAGGGGCCATCCGATCCACGGCCGTGCCCGCAGTCGGGCCCAAAAGCGGCTATCCGCAAGGAACCGCCACTCGCTGCCACGAGGGTTTGAGGCTGCTTACGCGAGGAATCCGAAATCAGGCTTGGCCGCGTCACTCGCGGGGTTAGCCTGGCTGACGGGTGGGTACGTGGGCCGGGGGTGCAGCGGGACATGGTCCAGGGGGAAGGTGGGATATGAGTGGGGATTTGACAAGTTTCGACGTTATCGACGGACGCTCCCTCTGGGCGGTGCCCCAGGGTGAGCGTCCAGAATTGCGCGCGGCTCAGATCGGCCGCAGGTCCGTGCCCGCCGAGTCGACATACCTCGGAGCGTTCAGTGAGCAAGACAACCCGATCAAGAACAAGGAATCCGATAGGACCCAGAATTCTGACAAGGGCTCGCAATCTACTTCGTGTTGCGCACCGTCCGAGCAATCTGGTGAGCGGATGAGGCTGACGAATCCGAAGGCGATGATATGACCCGGCGTGAAAGCGCACTCATCCTCAGCGCCGTTTCCCCGGTCCCCGTTGACAACGGCAAACGCATGGTCCTCAGCGGGATGCTGTCCTATTTCGTGGATCGGCTGGGTGCCGAGAACGTCCACTATGCGCTCATCGGGACGCCAGGAGAGGCGCGTCCCTCATTCCCTGGTACGGCCCATCGTCTGGATCCACCGGGAATGGGCGCCAAGCTGATGACCTTGGGCAGGATGCCGTTCGACCGCTCGTACAGCGCGCAAGAGGCGATGCTGGGCAGCCGGAGTCTGCAACAGCAGGTTCATGCCTTGACGGCGTGGTTGCGTCCCACCATCGAGGTTTACGACACCCTGAGGATCGGTCAGCATGCACCTGAGATGCCGCGCCCCCGATGCCGAGTTCTTTACCTTGAGGACCTGTTCTCGCTCCGCTATGACAGGATGCTCAGTTTCAAGCGGACCGACTTGGCTGCCATTGATCCTCTCGGGGAGTTCGCAGTACATATCCCTGCGGCGCTGCGACCCGTGATCCGCAAGCCGGTGGTTTATCGGCAGCTGCTCCATATGGAGAGGGACCGGATGTACCGGCGGGAGGCGGAGGTGGTTAAGGGTTTTGACGTCAACCTACTGGTCAACAGCAAAGAAGCCGATGTGCTTCGCGCCCGATCGGGGTCGTCCAGAGTCCACACGATCAGCGGCCTTATGCCCGCGATTGGATTGCCGGTACGTCGTCCGGCGAGCCCGCCCGAGTTCATCTTTCTCGGCAGGCTTAACATCCCCCACAACGACGACGGCATCCGTGCATTTCTCAAGATCGCGATGCCCTCCCTCGTCCAGCGGCTACCCCACGTCGTCGTGCGCATCATCGGTAAGGCCCCGAGCCGCGAACTTCTGCAAATGGTCGATCAATTCAAGGACAACGTGCGGCTCGAGGGGTTCGTGGATGATCTCGAGCCGCTCTTCGCCGGGGCGACAGCCTCCTTGGTCCCCCTTCGACTGGGTTCGGGTGTCAAGATAAAAATGCTGGAGACGTTGGCTCGTGGCCTGCCGGTGCTGTCTACCTCAACTGGCGTCAACGGCATTCCCGTCTCCCTTGACGGCTCGGACGGATGCCTCCTGGAGGATGACATTTCGAGGTGGCCGGATCTGTTGTGTGCCATGGCGGACCCGGTTCAGAATGCCCAACTGTCCAAGGGCGCTCGGACACTCTTCGATCGCGTCTACGACCGGGGATGCGTCATGGCCCAGTACGACGAAATTTTCGGGCTCGGCGGCAGCTGCCGCGCGGAGCCACCGACGGGTGAGACCGGATGACGAACCCCACAACCGATGAGACAGCGTCCAGTTGCTGCGCACTCCTGATGGTCGTCCCCCAGGGAGTGGGCCGGCAAAAGGCACCACCGAGGACGCAACGATGACCGACGACAAGCTCGTCATTCCCGGTACGCGGCTCTTTGGCCCGCCGAGAATGCCAGGGGCAGATGTTCATTCATCGAACGCAGTGACCGAGCGGCCCGAAAGTCTTACGGAGACTTACGAGGTGGTGATCGTCTCGTACTACAGCCGCGATCAGCTGGAAGGCCTTTTCGAGACGGTGAGGGACGACCAGCGAATCGTCCTCGTAGACAATGCTTCTGGAGCCGACAGGACCCAAGACCTGTTGGGTGGCCGTTCCCGAGGGCGGTGGATCGACGGTCAAAATAGCGGGTACGCGCGTGCCGCCAATCGTGGGGCCCTGAGCTCAACCGCAGAGTTCGTGGTGTTTGCCAACCCCGACACCCGACCGTCGCCGGAGATGTGGGACGCGCTGGTCAAAGACCTCCAGGACGATCCCTCATTGGGCAGCGTAGCGGCGGCGACACTCGACTCCAGTGGACAGATTGAGATCGGTGTCGGTGGCTGGGAGCCAACGCCACGGCGAGTTCTGGTTTACGCAACTGGACTACATCGCCTCTTTCCACACGCCGGGATGGTGGCCCGCCCCAATATCGGCGACCATGTCGAGCTGGGATGGATCACCGGTGCGTGTCTGGCCGTGCGCCGCGACGTCTTCGTCCGCCTCGGCGGTTTCGACGAGAGGTACTTCGTCTACAACGAGGACATGGCCTTCGGGCGAGCGCTCCGGGAGGCGCACATCGGTCAGCGACTCCGAACTGACCTGCTGGTCCCGCACCACAAGGGCATGTCCGGGGGCGGGTACGCGATGATGGCGCAGCAGCGGGGTGCCTCGATGGCGCAGTACCTGCTCGACCACAACGACCCGGCCTCCGCCGCGTTGATGCGCACCACTCTCGCGGCTGGAATGCTGGCACGGCTCGTCGTTGCCGGATGCCGCGGCCGCGGCGGGATCGCGCGGCAACACGCCGCTTACATGAAGGGCTTGGTCACCAGGCGATCGCCATTTCTCGGGGGTACAACCATCGACTCGGAGGGGGATGGAGCTTCAGGGAGGATAGATCGTGAGCAATGAGATGGTCGACTACGTCATCGTCGGAGGCGGATCGGCCGGCAACGTCCTCGCCAACAGACTGAGCGCAGATCCCGGCGTCTCGGTGCTGGTGCTGGAGGCAGGTCACCGCTATCGGCCGTGGGATCTCTTGGTCCGCATGCCAGTAGCCGTTGTCTACGCGGTGGGTAGCCCCCGCCACGACTGGCTCTTTACCAGCGAGCCCGAGCCCCAGCTAGACGGCCGCGTCCTGCCCCAGCCTCGAGGCAAGGTTCTCGGTGGGTCCAGCAGCATCAACGGCATGACCTACCTGCGGGGCCTTCGCACGGACTACGATCGCTGGGCAGACGTCACGGGGGAACGTGGATGGGACTACGCCCATTGTGCCCCCTACTTTGCGCGACTCGAGGGTGCCACAGCCGCTGGTACCGGTCCGACTCGTGGACGGTCCGGCCCGCACAATCTCGTGCGAGGGCCGGCGGACAATCCACTCTGCGACCTGTTCCTGCGCGCCGCCCGCGAGGCCGGCTACCCGCTCTCGGCCGATCTCAATGAGTGGCAGGACGGGTTCGGGGTCTTCGAGCGCACGGTTCGGCGGGGCCGCCGCGAAACCTCAGCGGATGCATACCTCAACTCTGCCGGAGGTCGTCGCAACCTGAAAGTCCAGTGCAAGGCACTCGTGACCCGAGTTCTCTTCGACGGCAAGCGTGCGACCGGTGTGGAGTATCGGGATGCGGACGGAACGATGCATGAGGTCCACGCAGGCGAGGTCGTTCTCTGTGGGGGAGCGATCAACTCGCCGCAGCTGCTTCAGCTCTCGGGTGTGGGTGACGCGACCGCGCTCGCCTCGCTGGGGCGTCCCGCTGGTCCAGCATCTTCCCGGGGTCGGCCAGCATCTTCAGGATCACCTCGGCTTGTTCGTCCAGCACGCCTGCTCGCAACCGTTGTCATTGAGCTGGACGCGCAAGCGGAGCCGGTGGCCCGGGATGGGGTTGAGCTGGCTGCTCTTTGGTAGTGGTCGGGCAGCGAGCACCACCGACGAGAGTGGCGGCCTGATGCGAAGCGACCCATCGCTCGAGCAGCCCGACATGCTCGTTGCGTTCGCGCCGAAGGCGGAGAACGTCGATCCGAGGTCGGTGGTGTCCGAGCATGGGTACCAGCTCTACGTCGCGGCCACGCGACCGACCTCTTCGGGTTCGGTCTCGCTCCGCTCGACCGATCCAGCCCAACATCCGTTGATCCGCTTCAACTACCTCGCGACCGAGGAGGACCGGCAGTTCTGGCCGCGGGCCATCCGCCGAGTCCGAGAAATTTTTGCGCAGCCGGCCTTCGCGGCGGTAGACGCGGGCGAAACGGTCCCCGGACCGTCACTTTCCGACGACGACGCGCTCCTGAACTGGGTGCGCAAGGCGGCGTCGAGCGGCTTTCACCCGACGTCGACCTGCCGGATGGGAGTGGCCGAGGACGCGGTAGTCGACCCGACGTCGCTGCGAGTACACGGCGTGGACGGTCTGCGCGTCGTGGATGCATCCGTCATGCCCGACATCGTGAGCTCGAACACATACAGCACCGTGGTGATGATTGCCGAGAAGGCAGCGGACCTGATCCTCGGAAAGGCTGCCCCGGAGCCGGCTGACTTGTCGCACCTCGTGACGGAAGCCCGTCCCGGCACATGACGTTCAGCGGCCGCGCCGGCCGCAGCCACGCATGTGCCGAGAATCGCGGGGCGGCAACGCGATGGGTGGTGCTGGTCATCGCGGGATTGGCCGCTCTTTCGGGATGCGTCAGTCCGATTCGGGCCGCGGATCCCCCCGCTATCACGGTGTCCGGTGACGGCATCGTGCGCAGTGGTCAGTCGTGGTGGTTGGCCGGGTTCAACTCGTTCGCATGGTCCGGTGACTGCGGGCACGACTACGAGCGGATGTCGAGCGAAGACGTGGACGCGTGGTTTGCCTCCATGCGGCACGACGGCCACGGTGCCGTCCGCCTGTTCTTCTTCGAAGGGTGGAGTCTCGGCCGGCTCGACGCGGCAGTGGTGTCGGCCAGACGGCACAACGTCTACCTCACCGTCACGCTCGCCAACGGCATCGACGGCTGCGGCGACGGGGAGAAGGGTGCGGGCTGGTTCGGCAACGCCCAAGCCAGGGCCGAATACGAGGCACACTTGACCACCCTGGTCGAGCGGTACCGTGGCGACACGACCATTGCGTGGTTCGAGTACTTGAACGAACCGCAGTATGCCGGTGGCAGGCTGCGTCAGTTCTACGACGAGATGGGCGCCCGGGCGAAGGCCATCGATCCGCAGCGCCTCTTCTCCTCCGGAACCATCGCTCCCTATTCTCTCGGCGCAGACGGCGACTTTCTCGACGTGAGCTCTTCGCCGGGCGTCGACATCGTCTCCCTGCACGAGTACGACGAGGACGACGGGGAGTCGCATCACGGTCCGTCGGTCCGCGCCAACGCGGCGGGCAAGCCGATTACCGTCGGAGAGTTCGGAGTCAGGGCGTCCGATCAAGCCACGTGCCGCCTCGACTTCGCCGACCGCGCCGAACGAGTCGCTGCGAAGCTGAAGGCCTACACGACCATCCCCGGGTATATCGGCGCCTTTGTCTGGGCGTGGTCGCCAGGCAACGGGGACAAATGCGTGATCGGAAACCTGGACAGTGACAACCCCTCGCAGGCTGTCTTGCGTGGCTTCGAACCGGCCGTCCCGTAGCGGCTCACCAGGTTGTACGTCCCCGTCCTGAGAGCTGCAGGACGCCTTGTGGTGCGGGGGACGTGGCCACCACGCGCAGCCGATAGCGGACTTCGGGGTCTGTCCCACATCAGGGCCCCAGCCGCTGGGCTATTCCGGGCCGTCGCCGGACTGCATTGTGGGTCGACGCCGTGCTTCCCGCCCCAACACGATCCAATTGATGGGCGCCATGACCCAGAAGACGAGCGCGAACCCGCACGCGGCTCCGAAGGCGCCGTCGAGCAGGACCCCCCCGATGCCACCGAGGAGAATCAGCGGCGACTGCAGCATGCTGAGCAAGAAGGTCCGGCGCGTCCGGTCCATCGCCACGAGCATCACTGACGGGCCGAGTCCGATGGTCGCCCCGAGCTGACCGAGGATCGTGGGCACCAGAATCGACTGCACCCCCGGCCACGTCTGGCCGAGCAGCCAGGCGCCGACGGCGCCGGGCAAGACGATGAAGAGCGCACCCCACGCCAGTCCGAGCACGCTGACCACGGCCGACACGCTGAGCGCGCTGGTCAGCCAACCGCGCACGTCGAGCCGTGCGCGCCGCCGGGAGAACTCCGGGACGGCGAAGCTCACCGCAGCTACCGCGAGGATCGTGGTCGGTCCCAGGAGGACCTGCACGCCTCGGAGCGCGCCGATGGCGTCCAACGAGGCGAGCCCGGCGATCACCAGCAAGGCACCCTGCTGGCTGCCCTGAAGGGCCAAGAACTGCCCGACCAGGTATCCGGTGAGATCACGATGCCGCGCAACCCAGCGCCCGGCCAGCTGGGGCCGGGGCACCATCCGGGCCTGGAGCAGGCCGACAAGCGCCGCGAGGACCGCCGAACCGCCCCATGCGGCGACGAGCGGCCAGACGGTCGACACCCCGGAGTTGAGCAGCACCGCGACCAGCCCGATCTGCACGACCGCCCACACCGCGTCGTTCGCCGCGGCCGCTTGCGGCCGGGCGGCCGCGAAAAAGACCTGGCGACAGGCGTCTTGCACCAGCAGCCCGGGGAAGACCACACCGAGAGCCAAGAGTGTCGAGGCCGTTGGGCCCTCTACGACCGTGGACGCCGCCAGACATCCGGCTCCGGCGACGAGGCTGATCGCCAGGGCCGCGCCGGAAGCCGAGCTGGCAGCGGTGCGGAAGTCCACGATCGGCGCGTCGCTGAACCGGACGCCGAGAGGCGAGGTGGCGAGCGCGCGAGTAAGACCGACCATTATCGCAAAGACGGACAGGGCCACGGCCAAACTGCCGAACTCGGTTGCGTCGACGGACCTGGCCACCAGAAAGGAGAGAACGGCGTTGGTCCCGCTGGAGAGCACCTGGTCGAACAGGTTCCAGCCTGCCCGGCCGAGCAGGGGGCGGGCCGCCATCACGGGAACGCCGGCTTCGTCAGGAGCCCTCGGCACCAGGTATCCCGATTCGGCCGGCCCGCGTCGAGGTCCAGCCCGCCGTCCTCCGCGCGAGCTGGTCCCAGTCGCGGCCGGGCGTCATGTAGGCGGGTTCGAGGTGCGTAGCCAGGTTGGGCACGGCGCACATCAGGACGCGGCGGCGCGCAGGACGGCGGTGCGCCCGCAGGTTCATCGCGGCCTTGAACGGCGCGAGTGACGCCCTCCGTGCCCGCCGCGACAGACTGCCGGGCGACAGCATCACCAGGTCGCGGGCGAGGCCTGGCCACGGGTGCGACTGGTAGCCCTGGAGGGTCAGCGATATGTCCCGATCGCGCAACGTCTTCCGGTTCCCTAGGGTGGCTTGCCACGAGATGCGCCAGTCCTCAGCGAGCACGCGAACCCGCGCCCCGAAGGTGCTCGTCGCCCCTGGCACCCCGATCCACCGTTGCCCGTCGCACTCGACCGGCGCGGGCGGCGCCCAACCGCGCGGGACCACGTTCTCGTGGCGGCCCACGGTCGGGTCCATCCGGATGCCGAGGGCGGGATCGAGGCCATAAAGGGTGAAGTAGTCGGCGGGGAGCACAACGGCGGCTTCGGCGAGCCGTCGGAGCGCGTCGGGCATGTACAGGTAGTCGTCCTCGGCGAAGTACGCGATGTCTTCGGGCGCCCAACCGCGACGGATCGGGAGCCGCAGGGCCTCCAGGTAGGACCTCTGCAAGCCCACCCTCGGGAGCGTCACGACCTCACCGTACGAGTGCATCAGCGCGAGGAGGTCGTCGCCGATCGGGCCGTCGTTGAGGAAAACGATCTCGGCGCCGGCCTCCTCGACCGCTGCGAGCATCGACCGCAGGGCGAGGTCCTTGGAGAACCAGGGCGGCCGCTCCTTCGTGTTGGCTCCGCCGTAGGAGCGATACACGACGTGCAACGTCATCGGCGGCATTGCGGGCCAGGCACGGCGTCCGCTCTCGTCACTCGATAGTGGAAAGGCACAAGACTCACGCTAATGCGTCGCCGGCGGGGTTCGAACTCGATCGGGAAATGTGGCGCCGATGAGGAGGGGAGCCCGATGGCGGTCGTACGCGGTGATCTCGCGGTGATCTCGGGTGATCTCATGGATGACGACATTCACGCGCTCGCCAGGGCGCTCGGCACCCCGAGCGCGCGCAGTCGGGAACCGGCGATCCTCGTGGTCGGCAGGTTCGTCGCCTCCGTCGGCTTGTGAGCAGCCGGCGGTGTCGACGTAGACCAGCAGCTCGGACGGCCACTCTTGACGGTGCTGGCCAGGCGGTGAGACACGGAGAAGTGGGAGCCAGCGGGGGGGCGGGGCTGCTCTGAGAGGTGCTTCGTCGCTCTATCGCGTCAGATCCCTGATCCGGCTGATGTGCCGCAGCCCGCCCAGCTCGTCCAGCACGAACGCCCGGGCAGCGGAACCGATGCGCTGACGGAGCTCGCAGTCATCGAGAAGCTGGCCAACAGTCGACGTAAAGTCCTCGGGGGAGTCGGCCAACAGAAGATGCTTCCCGTCACGCCACGACAAGCCGCGCGCGCCGATCGTCGTAGAGACGACGGGAAGCCCCGCTTCCATCGCCTCGACCACTTTGATGTTCACTCCTGACCCCCGTTGAACGGGATTGATGAAGATGTCGGCCTCTCGAAGCAGCGATACGACCTCCGGTGCGTCAGTGGTCACCCGAGCGCCATCGGCCACCAGCTCGTCGGCGAGCCCGCTTGGAGCGCGACGGCCGACGACATGAAGGGCGATGGCACCCTCTCCATCACGAAGCTGGGGCCAGCATCGCTTCATGAACCACCGAATCCCCTCGACGTTGTTGGGGAGGTCGAGGGAGCCAAGAAAGAGAAGGGTGCACGAGGGTCCGCCATCCCGTTGTCGACGGTCAATCGGTTCCACCTTCGTGGACGTGTCGACGAAGGGCGGGACGTGGATGACAGGTGTACGGGTGCGGCCCGCCCTCCACTGCGCGTCTGACTGGCTGATGTCCGCAAACAGCGCCACACCCACCGCAGAGTGGATCCTCGACTCGGCCCGGCGAAGCTTGTATGCCTCTACGCGGTAAGCAACGCTGCGGAGGAACGATGAGCTCCGCGCGAGCTGCTCGAAGTAGGTCGACTCCGTGTTGAAGGGTCGAATGACCAGGGGTACGCCAATCTCGTTGGCGAGCGCCAGCCCCAGATGAGCCACTCTGAAGCTCACGGCCACGACCACATCGAACGGGTCTTCGGTGTGAAGCTGCCCCACTCGGCTGAGGAGACCGTGCGGAAGCGGCCGCGACCTGAAGACGTACGGCTGCAACGAGAGATGGGAACGCCAGGACATCGCCCGCGGTATGCCCTCCAGCCGCTGCCCCGGCAATGCCAGCCGGTGGGCGGAACTCCGAGCCTCATCGGTCAAGTCAGGGATGATCACATGCAGACGGACACCGGCTGCAGCCGCCGCCTTCAACATGTTGAGGGACTCGACGCGACCACCTGAGGTGGCGGGCACGAAACCCTCCTCGGCGATCGCCAGCCAATGATCGCCACCACGTTCTGCGGCGAGGTCGGGGGCCCTGGCCGTCATCGACTGGCGGCCGTGACCAGGCTCGGGCGAAGACCGGGTGATAGGCGCCTGTCAAGGATGTCGACGCCCAGCAGCTCTATGGCCGGACCGGATCGAGGCGACCACAAGGTCACAAAGACGAGCACGGGGGCTACGAACACACTGGTTGAGACGCCAGACTGCAGTATCCACAAGGACAGGACCAGCGACAGGGCAAACGTCCGGCTCGGACCCCCCCAGTAGCAGCTGAGAATGAAAACGGTCAGCACCACTCCGGCAATCAGTCCGTAGTCAAAGAACACCTTCGCCGGGCTCGGCACCAAGAGGCCGGCAATATTGGTGTCGCTGACGACACGCTGTGACGATCCAGGACCCCACCCGACCAACAGCCCCGAGAGGTCGTCGGTCCATCGCGGTAGGAGCTCCGCGTACGGCTCGAGCGCTCGAAGGTTGGTCGAGGAGTTGCCGGACTGGAACTCGGTGGCGCGCCCAAGCATGAGGCTTCCGATCGGCGACAGCATCGCCACGACCGCAGCGCCCAGGGCGACTCCCGAGTAGCGGACCAGCAGCCGTCGGCACGGATGGACAAGCATGACCAGGACACCCAACGCCACGATGACCACGCCGGAACCCGACACGGTGGCCAGCAGGCCGGCGCCGATCACGACGATGACCCACGACCGGGCGCGTACGAAAATGGCGGCCAGCATGCCGAGGCCGAGCAGTGCCGAGACGACAGACGGCTCGAGACCGATCCAGGCCATGGACCTGATGACGTCGCTCCCGTAGGCGGTGGGGGCGATGGTGTTGAAGCCATCCAACTGGAATGCCTGAGGCACAACAGCGCCGAACCAGTCTCGGAACGGGAGCCCCGCTAGCTGGCTGCCCAGCATGGCAATGGAGGCAGTAGCCAACGCGATCGTGAGGTAGGTGGCATACCGGAGCATCAGGAAGTAACCGGCCACCCCGGGCTCGACCAGTCGCACGGTAAAGGGCGTCCACACGGCGAGGATCAACAACCACGACGTCACGCTGATCTGAGCCTGGAAAACCGAGCTGGACTGAACCAGCATGGCGCCGCCGGTGGCCACAACCACCGCAAGGAGCCACAGGACGGACTGCCGATGGACGACGACGACTCCCTGAAGGTACGCAACGACCACCCAACCGAGGACCAAAGGAGTGAGTAGCCCGATGTTCGGCACTCCAGGGATCCCGACCCGCTGCAGCAGAACGATCATCAGAAAGAGCGCCGCAACCCAACGTGCCGACCGCACCTCTCGGATGGTGGGGGTCACGCGCCTTACCTCATCAGGATCAGCACGGGTCGTGCGGGAGAGAAGGACTTCATCACGCGAAGGACAGGTTCGACGCGCGTCCGCCTGCGCTGGGCCACCACCAGCGCGCGCAGGTTCGACTGACCTTGAAGGAGGTCAGCCGCTTTGCTGTCAGCGCTGACGGTATAGAGGACCAGGTCGGAGCCCAGCTTCCCGTCGACGTCATCTCGGACATCGTGACGCAGAAGCTTCAAGAGCGTCGAACTGTTGTGATGACCGATGAGGTCTACCGTTCTCACGGTCCGACCGTGGGCCTCGAGGAAGTCCCCGATCTCCGAGGCGAAGCCCCTCGTGGCGTCCTCGGTTCCCTCGGTAGCGATGAAGGCCACCGCATTCTTGCGTGACTCGATAATCCGCCCAGCAATCTCCGCCGCCTGCCCCGGCGACGCAGTCCGCCATTCCGACAAGAGATACCGAAGCGTCCACGCGGAGCGCACACGCAGGCCACGGACACCGAGTAGCGCAGACACGAGTACGGCCAGCAGTAGCCCCAGAGCCGCCCCGATCACCAGCCCCATGGGCCGCGTCAGCCCGGCTGGTCCGGCGACGGTAGCGGCGTCCAGCACCGTCACGTTTCCGGACTGAGCGGCGATGGCATCCTGCCTCACGGCGAGTGAGGTTCCGAGCTGGGCTCGGCGAGCCGCCTCTGCCTGTGGATTCTCCAGGGTCTGGTCCTTCAAGGCAGCATTGAACTCGTTGATGGCGTCATTCTGCTGTCGCCGAGTGGAGTTGGCTCGAGCGGTCAGAACGGCCTGTGCGATCGCGTTGCTATCGCGCACGGCGGCGTCTGGGGTAGCTGCGGTGACGGCCACGACGACCAGCTGGGTATCCGTCAACCACTTGGCCGTGGTCCGATCGCCGAGCGTGGCGGCGCCCGGGTCGTTTGCCGTCTCCGCCAAATGCTCCACGTCTGACGCCACTGCTGTCCGAGCAAGGGTCTGTCCCATCTGGCGGATAAGCCCGCTGTCAGATCCCGGCGCGGCGAACTCGAGCACGGCCTCCGCCTTGTACGCCCCGTTCGCGGTCAGCACCAACCCGATCAGCGCCCCGACGATCACCGCCCCGAACAGGAGTAGTGGGCGCGCCAGCAGGACCCCCAACGTCGGCAGTGGTCCGACGTCGACGGGGTCCTGCTGACTGGCCCGACGCCCTCCTTCACGGCCGCCGACCTCCCCCGACGGCCGGGGCTTGCGCTCAGTGGTGCTTGGCGCGTGAGGGTCATTGAGTCGTCGAGGGGGCTTAGGCCTACGCCGAGGCACCTTGTGAGCTGGCACTTCCGACGCGCTGTCGGGTGAGTCGCTCTCTGGCCACTCCTCCGGCGGCTCAGCGACGCGAGGCGCTTGACTTGGGTTGGCCACTGCGAGGTACTCCCGAGGTTGTTGAATGCCGTGCTTCGACTCTACCTAAGGCCCGCCGTCGCCATCTGCTGTTCTGTGGGCAACCCAGCGAAGGGTCAGCCTAGGGACGAGGGGGCAGCATTGCCGCCGTCAGCTGGCACCGGTCGGCCGGATCTGCGTACCTGCAGTGGTCGGTGAAGTCGCCTTTGACGTCGGCGCACGCGCTGTGGATCTTGACTCGGAAGCCACTGTCAGTGGGCTGGAAACGCGAATCCCCTAGGGATGGCGACGGAGAATGGTGGGCATGTCCCGCTCAGGTCGCCTCGCCACGGCGGCGGCGGGACTCGTCGTCGCCGGGGTTGCGGCGCCCCTCGCCCGCTCGCTGACGTCGACTCCTCTCGGCCGAACGTGGTCACGGGTGGTCGATGACGCGATGAGCGACCTATCCGGTGTGTGGAGAGTGCTTCGTGGGGTCTATGCGTATGCGCTGATCCCTACGTTATTCGTGCTGCTTGCCGTCCTGTTGTACGTCACGCACCGGCAGCGAGGCGCCCGGGCGGTGTGGGTGTTTGTCGCCGTGGCCGTGCTGTCGAACGTGTTGGTGCAGTTCGTCAAGCTGGCGCCGCTCGGTATCGAGCAGGGTCCGACGGCGTTGGACCCGCTCAGTGGACACGTCGGGGTCGCTGCGGGAGTGTGCCTCGGTTGGCTGGTCGTGGCGCCGACGCGGTGGCGGGTTGGTTCGGCTGCCGCAGCCGCCGCAGTCCTCGTTGCCGTCACGTCGGGGGTCATCCTGGCCGGCTGGCACTCACCGTTCCAGGTTCTCTGCCCGCTGCTGATCGCGACCGGTTGGACGACCGTCGCTGCCGCTGTCCTGTCGCCCACGGTTCCCCGACCAGGTGGTCGGCAGCGTTCGGAGAGGTCCAGCGACGCCCGGCACGGCTGGGCCGCACTCCTGTCGGGACTCTTGGTCGTGGCGGGAACGTCCGCCGTGCTGTTCCGGTTTCAGGAGTCGATCGTGCAGATGGAGACCGCCGCAGTCGTCCTCGCGGCGTTCTGGACCGCGGGCTGGTCCGCGGCCGTGGTCGGCTTCGTCCTGATCGCATCTCGTCAGGTGCCTGACCCGCGCGCCGGACCGGCCTGGGAGGGAGCCGGCCCTCTGCTCGAGAGTGGCTACCGTTCGTCGTAGGCTTGGGTGACAACCCGTCTTCGTGTGAAGGCGGGGTTTTCGTGCTGTCCCGGCGCTCGCTCGAAGCATCGACGAAGCGCCTTTCGGGCACGACAGCAACAGACCACGAACGGTGGGGCGGAGTCAGCGTGACGACACAGACAGCGAACCAGAGGCAACCGAAATCCGCCGGCATGGAGTGGTCGGAGGGTTCAAGAGGCTCGGGTCTCGCCTCGGTCTTGCGGGCTTTCGCCACCTCTCCTGACCGCGCACCGGCGCTGGGCGCCATTCTCGAGGCGGCGCGCACGCGGCTTCCGTTCGTCGACGTCGCGGTGAGCGGCGGGGCTCGCTCGTTCGTCGTGGCCGCTCTCGCCGGGAGTCCGCCAGCCGGATGCCGCCAGCCGGCGTCCTGCTGGTCACCGCCACGACCCGCGAGGCGGACGACCTCGCCGAGGCGCTCGCCTGCCTGCTCCCGGCCGACCGCGTCGCCACGTTCCCGAGCTGGGAGACCCTTCCGCACGAGCGGCTCAGCCCCCGCAGCGACACCGTCGGCCGTCGCCTGGCCGTGCTCCGCCGGCTCACCCATCCGGACCCGACCGACCCCGCATACGGGCCGCTGTCCGTCGTCGTCGCGCCGGTCCGGGCCGTCCTGCAGCCGGTGGCCCGCGGGCTGGGCGAGCTGGCGCCGGTCGCGCTGCGACCGGGAGACGAGGCACCGCTCGAGGACGTCGTCGACGCGCTCGCCGCGGCCGCCTACACGCGTACCGACCTCGTCGAACGGCGCGGCGAGTTCGCCGTCCGCGGCGGGATCCTCGACGTCTTCCCGCCGACCGAGGAGCACCCGGTCCGGGTCGAGTTCTGGGGCGACACGGTCGAGGAGATCCGCTGGTTCAAGGTGGCCGACCAGCGCAGCCTCGAGATCGCCCAGCACGGCCTGTGGGCGCCACCCTGCCGCGAGCTGCTGCTCACCGACGCCGTCCGCCAGCGGGCCCGAGAGCTCGCCGGCGAGCTGCCCGGGATCGGCGACATGCTGGCCAAGCTGGCCGAGGGCATCGCGGTCGAGGGCATGGAGTCGCTCATGCCGGTCCTGCTCAAGGACTCCGGCGGTATGCAGTCGGTCCTCGACCTCGCTGCCGGCCCGTTCGCTCGTCGTGCTCGTCGACCCCGAGCGCGTCCGCACCCGGGCGCACGACCTCGTCGCGACGAGCGCCGAGTTCCTCGAGGCCAGCTGGGTCGGAGCCGCCGCCGGCAGCGCCGTCCCGGTCGACCTCCAGGGCGTGCTGGGAACGGCGTCGTTCTGGACCCTGGCCGAGCTGCGCGAGCACGCCCGCGCCGTCGACCTGCCGTGGTGGACGCTGACGTCGTTCGCCAGCGACGCCGAGCTCGCCGAGTTCGCCGACCCGTCGGACAACGACGACCTCGTCGAGCGGGTCGACCTCGCGACCACCGACGTCGAGCCCTTCCGGGGCGACACCGAGGCGGCGGTCGCCCAGCTGCGGGACTGGGTCGCCGACGGGTGGCGCGTCGTCGTCGTCACCGACGGCCACGGCCTGGCCCGCCGCGTCCACGAGGTTCTCGGCGAGCACGACGTCGCCGCGACGCTCGACCCTCCGGGCGAGGAGATCGCCACCGGCCTGGTTCACGTGACGACCGGCTCGCTCGGCCGTGGCTTCGTCGACGCCCAGCAGCGGCTCGCCGTCGTGACCGAGGCCGACCTCACCGGGCAGCCCGGCAGCAGCGGCACCAAGGACATGCGCCGGATGCCGTCGCGGCGGCGCAACCAGGTCGACCCGCTCCAGCTGCGCACCGGCGACCACGTCGTCCACGAGCAGCACGGTGTGGGCCGGTTCGTCGAGATGGTCCAGCGGACCGTCCAGAACGCGACCCGCGAGTACCTCGTCATCGAGTACGCGTCGTCGAAGCGGGGCCAGCCAGCCGACCGGCTCTACGTGCCGACCGACCAGCTGGACCAGGTCACCAAGTACGTCGGCGGCGAGGCGCCCACGCTCAACAAGCTCGGCGGCTCCGACTGGCACAAGACCAAGGCCCGGGCCCGGCGCTACGTCCGCCAGATCGCGGCCGACCTCATCCGGCTCTACAGCGCGCGGATGGCGACCAAGGGCCACGCGTTCGGACCCGACACGCCGTGGCAGCGCGAGCTGGAGGACGCCTTCGCCTACATCGAGACGCCCGACCAGCTGTCGTCGATCGACGAGGTCAAGGCCGACATGGAGAAGGAGGTCCCGATGGACCGCCTCATCTGTGGCGACGTCGGCTACGGCAAGACCGAGATCGCGGTGCGCGCGGCGTTCAAGGCGGTCCAGGAGGGCAAGCAGGTCGCGATCCTCGTGCCGACGACGCTGCTGGTCACCCAGCACTACAACACCTTCTCCGAGCGGTATGCGCCGTTCCCCGTCGTGGTCAAGGCGCTCAGCCGGTTCCAGACCGACAAGGAGGCCCGGGAGGTCCTCGAGGGGCTCGCCGACGGCCGGGTCGATGTCGTCATCGGCACCCACCGGCTGCTGGGCTCGGAGGTGCGGTTCAAGGACCTCGGCCTCGTCGTCGTCGACGAGGAGCAGCGCTTCGGCGTCGAGCACAAGGAGCAGCTCAAGACGCTGCGCACCGCGGTCGACGTCCTCGCCATGTCCGCGACGCCGATCCCGCGCACCCTGGAGATGGCGGTCACCGGGATCCGCGAGATGTCCACTCTGGCCACGCCTCCCGAGGAACGTCACCCGGTCCTGACCTACGTGGGCGGGTACGAGGAGAAGCAGGTCACGGCCGCGCTCCGGCGTGAGCTGCTGCGCGAGGGCCAGGTCTTCTTCGTCCACAACAAGGTCAGCTCGATCGAGCGCGCGGCGTCGCGGCTGCGCGAGCTGGTCCCCGAGGCTCGCATCGCCGTGGCCCACGGGCAGATGAGCGAGAACCGCCTGGAGCAGGTCGTGCTCGACTTCTGGGAGAAGCGGTTCGACGTGCTCGTCTGCACGACGATCGTCGAGACCGGGCTCGACATCTCCAACGCCAACACCCTCGTGGTGGACCGCGCCGACGTGCTCGGCCTGAGCCAGCTGCACCAGCTCCGCGGACGGGTGGGCCGCGGGCGCGAGCGCGCCTACGCGTACTTCATGTACCCGCCGGAGAAGCCGCTGACCGAGACCGCCCACGACCGGCTGATGACCATCGCCAGCCACACCGACCTCGGGGCCGGCATCCAGGTGGCCATGAAGGACCTCGAGATCCGCGGCGCCGGCAACCTTCTCGGCGGCGAGCAGTCGGGTCACATCGAGGGGGTCGGGTTCGACCTGTACGTGCGGCTGGTCGGCGAGGCGGTAGCGGACTTCAAGGGCGAGGGCCAGACCCAGCTCGCGGAGATCAAGATCGAGCTCCCGGTCGACGCACACCTGCCCCACGACTACGTGCCGGGCGAGCGGCTCCGGCTCGAGGCGTACAAGAAGCTGGCCGCGGTCATCGACGAGAAGGAGCTCACCGAGATCGAGGCGGAGCTCCGCGACCGCTACGGCGCTCCGCCCGAGCCGGTCCAGAACCTGCTCGAGGTGGCCCGGCTGCGCACCGTCGCACGGCTGGCGGGGGTCGGCGACATCGCCGTCCAGGGCCGGACGGTGCGGTTCGGGCCGGCATCGCTGCGGGAGAGCCAGCAGCTGCGCCTCAAGCGGCTGTACCCGGGGACGATCGTCAAGGAGGCGCTCGGCACGATCCTCGTCCCGCAGCCGATGACCGCGCGGGTCGGAGGGAAGCCGCTGCGCGACGAGGAGGTGCTGCGCTGGGCCTCCGACCTGCTCCGCGCGGTCTTCCTGGACGGCATCGGCGACGCCGCTCGCGTCACCGCGTCCGCCGCGGGTGCGCGCTAGTGCAGAATGGGCGCGCTCGGGGATTCCGGCCGTATGCGTACGGAGCCGGTCAGTCTGCCTGGAAGGATGTCGGTATGCCGGTGGGCCAGCCGTTGGGGCGACGTATGCGCGGTCGCCGGTCCGGGGTTGTCGCGGTGGCGGTCCTCGCGGCGATCCTGGCGCTGACCGGCTGCACGACGTTCGACAAGGCCAGCACGGCGGCGTTCGTCAACGGCACGGCGATCTCGGACGCCACGGTCGCCGAGGTGACGAACCAGTTCAACAACAACCTCGCCTCGTCCGCGGAACAGCGGATCCAGGAGTCGCAGACGCTCGGCGTGCTCATTCTCTCGCCGTTCGTGCTGGGCCAGGTCAAGGCGTCGGGCAGCTGGACCCCGGACGCGCGCTACAACACGGCGCTGCAGCGGGTTCCGGGCGCGAGCCAGGCCACCAAGGACTTCCTCGCGACGTCGATCATCCTGCAGCAGGGCGGCCCGCTCACCGAGAGCGACGTCACCGCCATCCTCGACGCGCTGAAGAAGGCCGACGTGGTCCTCGACCCGCGGTTCGGCACCTGGGACCCCAGCACCGGTGGCTTCCTCGCCCCGCAGGACAACTGGATCAAGCCCACCGCCGCGCCGACCGAGGGTGGCGGGGTCACACCGACCCAGCAGCCGACGCAGCAGCCGGCGCCCACCCCCACGGACACGCCGACCGGGCAGTGACGGGTCGCCTGGTCCTGCTCCTCACCAGTCCTCGCGTCGCGTCCGGTCTGCTGAGCCGCGAGGCGTGGCAGGCGCTCGACGCCGCCGACGTCGTCCTGGGGCACGAGGGCGAGCCGCAGGTCGACGCCCTGCGCGACTCCCGGGTCGACGTCGAGGCACCGGCGGAGGCCGCGGCGGTCGTCCTCGGTCGAGAGCTGGTCCGCCGGGCCGCGGCCGGCGCCCAGGTGGTCTGGGTCGGTTCCTCGGACGGCGACCCCGGCCTCACCGACGTCGTCGCGGCCGAGGTGTCGCGGCTGACCGGTGCGCTCGCCGTCGAGCCGCCGGAGGTGGAGGTCCTCCTCGGCTCGCACGACGTCCCGGGCGCCCGCCTGCTCGACCTCGTGGCGGTCATGGACCGGCTCCGCTCGCCCGGCGGCTGCCCCTGGGACCGGGCGCAGACGCATACCAGCCTGGTGCCCTACCTCGTCGAGGAGGCGCACGAGGCGGCGGAGGCGCTCGAGTCGGGCGACCGCGACCACATGGTCGAGGAGCTCGGCGACGTGCTGCTCCAGGTGGCGTTCCACGCCCGGGTCGCCGAGGAGGACCCGGAGGCGCCGTTCGACATCGACGACGTCGCCGCCGGCATCGTGGCCAAGCTGGTTCGCCGCCACCCGCACGTCTTCGCCGACGGGACCGCGTCGACGCCGGGCGAGGTCGAGACCAGCTGGGAGGAGATCAAGGCGGCCGAGAAGGACGCGCTCGAGGGGTCGGGCCCACTGCGCGGCGTTCCGGCCGGTATGCCCCCGCTCGCCCGCGCCACCAAGGTCGCCTCGCGGCTCCGCAAGGCCGGGCTCGAGGACCAGCTCGCCGAGGCGTCCGCGGGCGACGATCCGGGCGCCCGGCTGCTCGCGCTGGTGGCCGAGCTGACCGCCGCTGGAGTGGACCCGGACACCGCGCTCCGGGGCGCGTTGCGTGGTCTCGCGGAGCGGGTCGCTGCGCCGGGCGAACCGGCCTGACGACTACGCTGACCAGCAAGGTCCGCCCCGGGAGCGACGGTTCTCGCTGCCCGGCCGCCGCACCGAGCGGTATCCCCAGATCATCCTCAGAGCATCGTCAGAGCATCCTCAGACAGGAGCCATCGTGGCCAGCATCGAGGCAGTCGGAGCCCGGGAGATCCTGGACTCCCGCGGCAACCCCACCGTCGAGGTCGAGGTCGCCCTCGACGACGGGACGATCGCCCGGGCGGCGGTCCCCTCGGGTGCCTCGACCGGTGCGTTCGAGGCGTCGGAGCGCCGTGACGGCGACGACGCCCGCTACCTCGGCAAGGGTGTGGCCGGAGCGGTCGACGCGGTGCTCGACGACATCCACCCGCGGCTGGTCGGGTTCGACGCGAGCGAGCAGCGGCTGGTCGACGCCGAGATGATCCGGCTCGACGCCTCGCCGAACAAGGAGAACCTCGGCGCCAACGCGATCCTCGGCGTCTCGCTCGCCGTCGCCCGGGCGGCGGCGGACTCGGCCGGGCTGCCGCTGTTCCGCTACGTCGGCGGCCCCAACGCGCACATCCTCCCGGTCCCGATGATGAACATCATCAACGGCGGATCGCACGCCGACTCCAACGTCGACATCCAGGAGTTCATGATCGCGCCGATCGGCGCGCCGTCGTTCAGCGAGGCGCTGCGCTGGGGCGCGGAGGTCTACCACCACCTGAAGTCCGTGCTGAAGTCGCGCGGGCTGGCGACCGGTCTCGGCGACGAGGGCGGGTTCGCGCCGAACCTCGAGTCCAACCGGGCGGCGCTCGACCTCATCCTCGAGGCGATCGACAAGGCGGGCTACACCGCGGGCACGGACATCGCCCTCGCCCTCGACGTCGCGGCCTCGGAGTTCCACAGCGAGGACGGCTACGCCTTCGAGGGAGCGACGAAGTCGTCCGAGGAGATGATCGACTACTACGAGCAGCTCCTCGCGGACTACCCCCTGGTGTCCATCGAGGACCCCCTCAACGAGGAGGACTGGGACGGCTGGAAGGCGATGACCGACCGGCTCGGCGCCCGGGTCCAGATCGTCGGCGACGACCTCTTCGTGACCAACCCGGAGCGGCTCCAGCGCGGCATCTCGTCCGGCACCGCCAACTCGCTGCTCGTCAAGGTCAACCAGATCGGCTCGCTCACCGAGACGCTCGACGCGGTCGCCCTCGCCCAGCGCAACGGCTACACCTGCATGATGAGCCACCGCTCCGGCGAGACCGAGGACACGACCATCGCCGACCTCGCCGTCGCCACCAACTGCGGACAGATCAAGAGCGGCGCGCCCGCCCGTTCCGAGCGGGTGGCCAAGTACAACCAGCTGCTGCGCATCGAGGAGGAGCTCGACGACGCCGCGGTCTACGCGGGTGCCGGCGCGTTCCCGCGCTTCGCGTCGTGGACGCCGGCCGGGACCGGAGCGGGTACCGAGGGCTAGGCATCGGAGCAGGGCCGGCGGTCGGGGAGGTGGAGCGAGGATGAGCGGGAAGCGAGCGGACGACCGGGGCATACCCCGCCGTCCCACCGCGACTCCGAACCCGCTCCGCCGCCGGGCGGACCCCTCACCGACGGCGGCCCCCCCGGCGTCGCGCGGAGCGAAGGCGCCGAAGACCGCCGGGCGGCCGGCGACCCGCTCGCGCGGGACCGGCCCGTCGCGACCGTCGGGAACCCGGTCGGCCTCGTCCCGACCGGCCACGGCGTCGCGCGCGCGGACCCCGCTTCCCGAGGAGGAGCGCACCAGCTCCGCGTGGGTCCGCGGGACCATCCTCCTGTCGATCCTGGTCGTGCTGGCGGTCACCCTCGCGCCGACCGCGCGCTCCCTCCTGCGGCAGCGCGGTGAGATCGCCGCGCTGCAGGACAAGGTGGTGCAGCAGCAGCAGAGCGTCGCCGACCTGCAGCGGGAGCAGGCGCGGTGGGCCGACCCGGCCTACGTCGAGCAGCAGGCGCGGGAGCGGCTGAAGTTCGTCAAGGTGGGCGACCGGTCCTACAGCGTCATCGACCCGGCGACCGATGCGCCGAAGCCGCCGGACTCCGCCGTCGTCGCGGCTCCCCAGGCCGACGCGAACGCCCCCTGGTACGGGCAGGTGTGGCAGTCGATGCGGCTCGCCGACCAGCCCAGCGCGGGCATGGCTCCGGTTCCCGACAGGTGAGCATCAGCGCCGCCGACCTCGCGGCGGCCTCGCGACAGCGCGGCAGGGAGATGCGCGGCGTCGTGGCGGTCGCCCATCGGTGCCCGTGCGGGGAGCCGGACGTGGTCCGGACCGAGCCTCGGCTGCCGGACGGCACGCCGTTCCCGACGACCTACTACGCCACCTGTCCGCGGCTCACCGGGCGGGTGAGCACTCTCGAGTCGGCGGGTCTCATGCGGACGATGGAGGACCGTCTTGCGGCGGATGCCGTTCTCGCCGAGCGGTACCGGGCGGCGCACGACGACTATCTGGCTCACCGTGGCGAGCTCGGTGACGTGCCGGAGATCGCCGGGATCTCGGCCGGCGGCATGCCCGACCGCGTGAAGTGCCTCCACGTGCTGGTCGCGCACAGCCTGGCCCGTGGGCCGGAGGTCAACCCGCTGGGCGACGAGGCGCTCGCGCAGCTCGACGACTGGTGGGAGCCGACCAGCTGCGCGGCGGCGGCCCTCGAGGCCTCGGATGGCTGAGTCCGACCGGATGGTCCGGGTGGGGGCCGTCGACTGTGGCACCAACTCGATCCGCCTCCTCGTCGCTGATGTCGACCGGGCGACCGGGGCGCTCACCGACGTGCTGCGGCGGATGGAGATCGTCCGCCTCGGGTACGGCGTCGACCGCACCGGCCGGATCGACCCGGTCGCCATGCAGCGCACGCTCGCGATGTCGCACGAGTACGCGGACCAGTGCGCGTCCCTGGGGGCGGAGTCGGTCCGGTTCGCCGCCACGTCCGCCTCGCGCGACGCCTCGAACGCGGCGGAGTTCGTGGTCGGCGTGCGGGAGGCGTTCGCGCGGTTCGGCACCTCGCCCGAGGTCATCACGGGCGATGAGGAGGCGGCGCTGTCGTTCCGCGGCGCGACCGGCGACCTCGTCGCCGCGGGGATCGACGGGCCCTACCTCGTCGTCGACCTGGGCGGCGGCTCGACGGAGTTCGTGCGGGGGACCGGTTCGGTGGAGGCGGCGCGGTCGGTCGACATCGGCTGCGTCCGGATGACCGAGCGGCACCTGCACTCCGACCCGCCGACCGCAGACGAGATCGCCGCCGCCACGGCGGACATCGAGGCCGCCGTCGCGGTGGCGCTGCAGGCGGTTCCGGGCGCCGGGGTCCGCACGCTGGTCGGCCTCGCCGGCAGCGTGACCACGGTGACCGCCCAGGCCTGGTCGCTGCCCACCTACGACCCCCGCCGGATCCACCTGGCGGTCACGCCGGTCGAGCGGATGCGGAAGGCGGCGCGCGACCTGCTCGGGATGAGCCGGTCGCGCCGGGCGGCGCTGCCGTTCATGCACCCTGGCCGGGTCGACGTCATCGGCGCCGGGGCGCTGGTGTGGGACGTCGTGATCCGCGAGGTCGCCGAGCGGTCGGGCCGCGGGTCGGAGCTGACCGTCGTCTCGAGCGAGCACGACATCCTCGACGGCCTGGCCCTGTCGCAGACCTCGGCCGCGTGACTCCCCTCGGACTCAGCCCGCTCCCACCCAGTTGAGGGGGACCGAGCTGAGTCTCGTGGGAGTCGGCCGCTCGGGCGGCTAGCTCAGCCCGGCCTCGATGGCCGCGATGATCTTCGGGCGCAGCTCCGCGGCCTTGATCACCTCGTCGACCGAGCCGACCTCGACCGCGCGGTGGATGCTGTGGACCGCGTCGAACTCCGACGCCACCTGGCCCAGCTTCTCCGCGCGGACCGCCGACCGGACCTCGGCCGCCGCCGCGACCAGCCCGGCCCGCTCGGCCGGTGACGCCTGGTCGGCGCGCTCCTCGGCCGCGCGGACGCGCTCGTCGGCCTCGGTGCGCGCGTCGACGTCGCCGGCGAACACCACGGCCGCCGCCGGCGCGCCGCCGATCACCGACGCGTACGAGCCCTCGACGGCGAGCACCGTCATCCGGGGGTTGAGCGCCTTGGAGAAGACCACGAACGCCCCGCCGTGGTACCGCGAGATCACGGCGAACACGATGGGCCCGTCGAAGTTGACGATGGCCCGGCCGATCTCGGCGCCGTACTCGAGCTGCAGCCCACGCATCGAGTCGGGCGAGCCGTCGAAGCCCGACAGGTTGGCCAGCACCACGAGCGGACGGTTGCCGCTGGCCGCGTTGATGGCCCGCGCGGCCTTCTTCGACGACTTCGGGAACAGCGTCCCGGCGGTGTAGACGTCCGGGCCGTCGGTGGGCGGGAACCCGCGCCGCGGCACCGACTTGCTCTCGATCCCCAGCAGCAGCACCGGATACCCGCCGAGGTGCGCGTCCTGGACCACCGCGGTCTCCGCGTCGGCCATGCCCGCCCAGCGCTCGAGCGTCGGGTGGTCCTGGTCGGCGACCGCCCGCATCAGCGTGCGGATGTCGAACGCCTTCTTGCGGTCCGGGTTGGCCTGCGTCGAGAAGATGTCGCCGACGGTGGTGAAGTCACTGCCGTCCAGGGCGTGCGGGTATGCGGACACGTCGCGGTCCGTGGGGTCGGTGGTCTCGGCCCGCCGCGGACCGCTCTCGCCCGGCGCCGCATACGTGTGGTCGTAGTGCGCCAGCAGGATCTGCAGGGCGGCACCGAGGTTCGGCGCCCAGTACTGCGCCTGGCCGTTCGGGCCCATCACCCGGTCGTAGCCGCCGATGCCGAAGTTGTCCTCCGCCGAGACGCCGCCGGAGAAGTCGAGCGACTGCTTCCCGGTGAGCACCATGGCGCTGTCCGGCGTCATGACGAGGATGCCCTTGGTGTGCATGAGCATCGTGGCCTCGGCGTTCCAGTACGGCTGGGCGCCGACGTTGATCCCGGCGACGACGATGTTGATCTCGTGGCCGTCCTGGGTGAACTCGATGATCCGCTTCAGGGCGCGGGCCACCCAGTCCATGTTCTCGGTGCCGGAGTCCATCGAGATCCGGGCGCCGGCCGAGAGGGCGTACCACTCGACCGGGACCTCGAGCTCCTCGGCGAGGTCGAGCGCCGCGATGATCCGCGCGCACTCGGCCTCGGACACCGCGCCCAGGGCCCGGGTCGGGTCGCCGCTGAGCACCACCCGGCGAACTCCCTCCGGATGCAGGGCGGTGCGTGTCGTGACGACGCCGACGATGATGCCGGCCTTGTTGAGCCCCGGCGGCCGGTCGACCGGGGCCAGGCGCCCGGAGTCGTCGAGGTCGTACTCCACCGACGAGCCGCCCGCCCCGGCCACGAGCTGCTGCATCTCGTAGGGGTAGACCGTCCCGCGACGCCGCGCGCGCAGCACCTTCTGCTGGTAGTCGTCGATCGGCTTGAGCATCTCCGTCGCGGGCAGCCCGACGGTCGACGTCACGCCGGAGCCGTCCTGGTAGTAGAACCGCGCCGAGATGGGCGTGACCGACCCGTTCGGGCCGGTCACCCGGCCGTCCGCCCGGATCTCCTCGATGCCGGCGCCGGCGGTCAGCGGCGCGATGCTGTTCTGCAGCGCGGTCAGCTGCTCGACCTCGGCCTCGATGACCGGCCAGACCTGGAGCCAGACGTGGTTCATGTCGAGGCGGGAGCCCTTGGCGCCGCGCGCGGCGCGGGCCCGCCGGATCGCCTCGAGGCAGTTGGCGATGGCCCGTTCGACGTGGGGGAGCGAGGTGACCCGCCCGGACTCGTCGCGGACAACGCCGAACTGACGGACCTGCGCCAGCGCGATGAGCCGCTGGTCGGCGGGGTTCTCCGTCGCGACGGCGAAGTAGAGCAGCACGTCCTCCGGCGCCTCGAGCCGCGTCAGCGTGAACTTCCGCAGCCGCCACAGGTTGAGCCGGCGCCCCACCATCGGGTGCACGCCACGGACCAGGTCGTCTTCCACGACGCGGTGCGCTGGCGCGCCCCGGTCGCGGCTCTCCACGACCCCGTCGTCCGCGGGCCGGAAGGTGAAGTAGGCCGGGGCGCGGTCCTCGCCCGCACCCACGGCGACGGCGATCCGGCGGACCCGGCGGATGACGTCGAGCTGCTCCACCATCTCGCGCAGCGCGGCCGACGCCTCCTCGACGTTCTCGGGCGCCTCGGGCCAGGAGAGGTACAGGTCGACGACGGCCTCGTGGCCCGGCTCGGCGGCGTCGACCTCGCGGGTCACCGCCTTGACCAGGTCGCTGTCCGGGACCAGCTCGCTGACCCGGCCGATCGTCGAGACCAGGTGCGTCGGTCGCTGGTCCAGCGTGTAGTCGGCGATGGCGAACGGGCGCCCGTCGACGGACGTCGACGTCAGGTGGACCAGCTCGTACTCGCGGTAGTGGCGCCGGATCAGCACCTCGAGCATCGGCTCCGTCGACGGCATACCGTTCTCGAGCCGTTCCAGGAGGAACCGGACGATCTGCTCGGGGATGGCGGCCAGCGCGTCGATCCGCTCGGCGCGGTCCTCGGCGTCGGGGTTGTCGGCCAGCAGCTCGACCTGGTCGCGGACCGACGCCAGGACGGCGGCGCGGTCGGCGTCGACGAGGGGCTGGTCGAACCAGCGGAACCGCACGCTGCGGGCCAGGTCGCCGACGATGGGGAAGCGCAGCTGGGTGGCGAGGACCAGCCGGTCGAGCACCTCGCGGGCGGCCGCGGCGAGCGTCGGGTCGGAGGGGACCGTCTCGTTCATCCAGAGCTGCAGCAGCGCCATGACCAGCTGGACGTCCGGAGCCGACCGCTGCTGGGCGAGGAACACCCGGAAGACCGCGTTGTCGAGCTCGCGGGTGCGGTCGACGTCGTCCACGCCGTAGTGCCGCAGGACCCGCAGCAGCCGCTGCCGGAAGTCGTCCGGCAGGGCGGCCCGCTCGATGTCCAGGGACTGCAGGTAGGTGTGGAACCGCTCCTTGGGCGAGTGCACGCGGTTCTCGACGTGCTGGTCCTCACCGACCGGCCGGTTGCGGCTCAGCTCGGCGAAGTCCGCGAAGAGCGCGAGCAGCGACACCTCGCGCTCGGTGGGTACCGCGCCGTCGGCGGCCAGGGACTCACGGGCGGTGAGGTATGCGGCCAGCGTGCGCCCCTCGTCGCCGGGGTCGAGGTCGTAGCCGAGCAGCATCCCCGACAGGTCGGTCAGCTCGCTCTCGGCCTCCTCGGCCGCGGTGCGCACCGCGCGGCCGGACGGCAGCTCGAGGTCCTGGGCGGGGCCGTCGTCCTCCTCCGCCGCCTCCTCCTCCCCCTCGGCGACCGGCTCGAGGCGGACCAGGGGTGCCCCGGTCTCGACCTGGCTCCCGGTCGCGACGAGGAGCTCCTTGACCGTCGCGGCGAACGGCGCCGGCAGGACGGTCTCCATCTTCATGCTCTCGAGCACCAGGACCGGAGCCCCGGCCGCGACCTGGGTGCCGACCGCGGCCGGCGTCGCCACGACCAGCGCTGGCGCGGGCGACCGCAGCACGCCGCCCTCGTCGCGGCTGACCCGGTGCGTCGCTCCGTCCACCTCGACGAGCTGGACCGGCCCGTGCGTGGCGGTGATGAGGCGGTAGCGCGACCCCTCGACGGTGAGGCGGCTCGCATACTCGTCGATCCGCTCGAGCGAGGCGTCGAGCGGACCGAGGTCGTCGACGGTGACCCGGAACCGGTGCGGGCCGGTGCGCATGACGAGGACCTTGTGCACGACGCCGCGGAGCTTGAGGTCCACCGCACGGCCGACCTTGTGCTGGACCTGCGGTCGTCCGCCGCGAGCGGTCTCGAGCAGGCGGGTGACCTCGACCTGCTCCTCGTCCTCGTAGGCCTCGATCCCCGCCGCCACCAAGGCGATTCCCGAGTGATGGCGCGCGACCAGGCGTCCTTCGCCGCGGACCCGGTCGATCCAGCCGGTGTCGGCCGACCCGTCGACGACCTCCGGCTGGTCGAGCAGGTCGAGGATGAAGCTCTTGTTGGTGGCGCCGCCCTCGATGACCACCGTGGTCTCGGCGACGGCCCGCCGGAGCCGGCCGAGCGCCTCGTCGCGGTTGCGGCCGTAGGCGATGATCTTGGCGATCATCGAGTCGAAGTCGGCCGGGATCGTGTCGCCCTCGCCGACGCCGGTGTCGACCCGGATGCCCGGGCCGGCCGGCAGCGTGAGCAGCGCGATCCGCCCGGGGGCGGGGGCGAAGTCGCGGTCGGGGTCCTCGGCGTTGAGGCGCGCCTCGATGGCGTGCCCGCGCTCGACCGGCGGGTCACCCTCGAGCCGCCCGCCGGAGGCGATGTGGATCTGGAGCTTGACGAGGTCGGTGTCGGTGGTGACCTCGGTGATGGGGTGCTCGACCTGGAGCCGGGTGTTGACCTCGAGGAAGGCGAAGTACCTCCCGCCCGGGTGGTAGAGGAACTCGACCGTGCCGGCGCCGGCAGTACCCGACCGCGAGGGCGAGCCGCTCGGCGCTGGCCTTGACCTCGCGCGTCTGTTCCGTCGGAGAGCACCGGTGAGGCGGACTCCTCGATGACCTTCTGGTTGCGGCGCTGGATCGTACAGTCGCGGACGCCCAGCGCCCACGCGGTGCCTTGCCCGTCGGCGATGACCTGGACCTCGATGTGGCGCGCGCCGGTGACCAGGCTCTCGAGGAAGACGACGCCGCTGCCGAACGCCCGGTCCGCCTCGTCGCGGGTCCGCTCGTAAGCCTCGGTCATCTCCGTGTCCGACGCGATCTTGCGGATGCCGCGCCCGCCGCCACCGGCGGTCGCCTTGAGCATGACGGGGTAGCCGATCTCGTCGGCCTTGGCCAGCGCCACCTCGAGAGTGTCGAGGGCGCCTCCGCTCCACGGGGCGACGGGGACGCCGACCTCCTCGGCGAGAAGCTTCGACCCGATCTTGTCGCCGAGCCGGCGCATCGCCTCGGCGCTCGGACCGATGAAGGTGACGCCGATCCGCTTGCAGAGCTCGGCGAACGTCGGGTCTTCGGCGACGAACCCCCAGCCGACCCAGGCGGCGTCGACCTCGGTCTCGCGCAGGGCCCGTTCGAGCAGCTGGTGGTCGAGGTAGGGCCGCGCCGACGCGGGACCGAGGTTGTAGGCGAGGTCGGCCTCGCGCACGAACATCGCCCGCCGCTCGCCGTCGGTGTGGAGGGCGACGACCTGGATCGTCGATCCCGTCTCCGCGTTGAGGTCGCGGACGGCATGGATGAGACGCATCGCCGCCTCGCCACGGTTGACCACGGCGATCCGCCTGAACGTCACCGATGCCTCCTCGCACCTGGGTAACCGGCCATCACTCCGAGAATCTTCCACACCCGCTTCCTACTATCGAGTCAACCGCGCCTCGGGGGCCGGAATGCGCCGGTATGCGTCGCCTCCGGCCCGGCGCCGCAAGGGTGACCCGGGGTCGAACACCGGTCGAAGGCGGTCGAGTACCCGGTCGGGTCACCGGAGACGTCGTGATCACGACCGGTTGGGTTACCCGACCGGGTACCCCACCGGGCCGCGTCGGCGCTCGAGCGCGTCGGAGCGGCCCCGCCGGGTCAGCCCGGGGCGCTGCGGCGGAAGACGAGGGCGAGAGCCCGAGCCGCGAGGACGAACCCGAAGAAGAAGAGGGTGGCACCCAGGAAGGCGTAGAGCCGGACCGTGGGCAGCATGTAGGGCCCGGTGTCGCTGACCAGGAGGATGATGCCGCCGAGCGCGCACGCCGCGGCGAGCACGGTCGTCGTCAGCTGTTGGACGATGCCGGTGACGAAGCCGCGGTCGCGTTCGTCGGCGAGGACCCGGACGCTGACCACGGAGCGCCCGCGCTCGAAGCTCTCGGTGATCGAGCTGATCCGACGCGGCAGGCGGTGCAGCAGCGGGAGCAGGGTGACCAGCTGGTCCTCCAGCGCCGCCCTCACCTCGCTCGGGCCGAACCGACTGGCCAGGAGCTCGCGTCCTTCCTCCCGCGCAGCGGCCACCAGGTCGACCCCAGGGCTGATCGACCAGAGCGTCCCCTCCAGCGCTCCGAGCGCACGGAGGGCGGCGGCTACCTGGGGTGGGACGGCGAAGTGGTGCCGGATGACGAGCGAGAACAAGGCCTGGAACATCCCCGAGGACCCGCCACCGCCCGCCCCGGCGAACCGTTGCAACAGCTGGCCCAGCTCGCGCTCGAACACCCGGTCGTCGAGGTCGTCGGGACGGTCGAGCAGGTCCAGCACGGCGTCCGTGGCGGCCACGGAGTCACGCCGCTCGATCGCGTGCAGGAGCAGGCCGAGCGCGTCGCGAGAGCCGGAGTCGAGGCGGCCGACGGCGCCTAGGTCGAGCAGCGCGAGGCGGCCGGTCCCGTCGACCAGGACGTTGCCCTGGTGCAGGTCGGCATGGAACACGCCGGTGACCATGACCTGCCGCAGCACCGTGCGCAGCAGCCGGTGGGCCATCGAGAGGCGGATGGCCGGGTCCATGGTGGCCAGCAGAGGAGCGGCGCGGGAGACCGGCGTACCCGACATCCGTTCCATGACGATGAGCCGGGGAGTGCTGAGCTCGCGGTAGGCGTGCGGGACGACGACGCCGTCGCGGGGCTCGAGGTCCGCCGCGACGGCGGCGTGGTTGGCGAGCTCGACGGTGTAGTCCAGCTCCTCGTCGAGGCTGGCCGCGAACCCCTCGGCCAGGTTGACGATGCCCAGCCGCTGACCCCACCCCGTCGAACGCTGCAGCCAGCCGGCCAGCCGGATGACGATGTCGAGATCCGCCGTCACCTGGGCCCGGGCCTCGGGACGCTGAACCTTGAGGACCACCGGCGTGCCGTCCAGCAGTGTGCCGGGGTGGACCTGGGCGACCGACGCGGCCGCCAGGGGCGTCTCGTCGACCGTCGCGAAGACTTCCGGCAGCGGTCGTCCGAGCTCGGACCGGACGGCGCTCTCGACGACGGGCCAGGGCGATGCCGGGACGTCGGACTGCAGCTGGGACAGCTCCCTCGCGAAGGCTGGCCCGATGAGGTCCGGCCGGCTGGCCAGCATCTGGCCGAGCTTGACGAACGTCACGCCGCCGTCGGCCAACGCCTCGCGCAGCGACCGCGCGACCGCCGAGTCCGACTCACCGGAAGGCACCCGGCCGCGGCCGCGGAGGTACCCGCCGAGGCCGTGCCTCGTCGCAATGGTGATGATCTGGGCATACCGGCGGCTGCGTCGCCATCGGGCCGGTAGGCCGCGCAACCAGGGGATCGGCCGCGGAAGGGACCCGGTGGGGACGATCGCCTCGAGGATGACGAGGAGCGCCAGGCCGAACGCCACCGCCCAGGCGAGACCCAGCAGGACGAGGAGCAGCGCCTGGACGGTGCCGATCTCGGCAGTGATGTCGGTGCCGCTGCTCTGGACCGCCAGGTCGACGCCGGGGATCCGGCCGATCAGGATGACGACGCCGTTGAACAGCCAGGACACCAGCAGGCTGACGACGATCGTCCGGGGCCAGCCCACCGGCACACCGAGAAGCCGGCGGGAGATGAACCCGAGGATGAGCGCGTTTATCAGCGCCGCGACGACGACGGCGATCTCGTTCACGTCGCCCACTGTCTCAGGTATGCGGTCCCGGCTGGCAGCATGCGCGCATGTCTGACGTCCTCCTGCCTCATCCGGTCACCGGGCAGCCGTTCCTGTCGCCGGTGCCCCCGGGGACCGGCTGGCCGGGCGACCCGGCCACGTCGCACACCCCGGTGGCCCGTGACGCCGCCGACGTCGGCCGGCTGGCCGCGCAGGCCGCGGACTTCGACGTGCTCGACGCGGACATCTCGGTCTGCCGGGCCTGCCCTCGGCTCGTCGCGTGGCGGGAGGCCGTCGCGACGGCCGGGAAGCGCGCGTCGTTCGCGAACCAGCCGTACTGGGGTCGCCCGGGTCCGGGATTCGGCGACCCCGAGGCGAGCGTGCTGGTCGTCGGGCTCGCCCCGGCCGCCAACGGCACCAACCGAACCGGGCGCATGTTCACCGGCGACCGAAGCGGGGACTGGCTGTACGCGGCCCTCCACCGCACGGGGTACGCCAGCCAGCCGACGAGCGAGGCCAGTGGCGACGGCCTGGTCCTCACCGGGCTGCGGATCGTCGCCTCGGTGCGCTGCGCGCCGCCGGCGAACAAACCCACCCCCCTCGAGCGCGACACCTGCGGGGCCTGGCTCGACCGTGACCTCGCGCTGGCGGCGCCGCGGCTCCGGTCGATGCTGGCCCTCGGGAGCCTCGCGTGGGACGCGACCCTCGCGTCGGCGCGGCGGGTCGGTTGGACCGTGCCGCGGCCGAAGCCGAGGTTCGGCCACGGAGCCGAGACGGTGCTCGTGACCGAGGCCGGCCGGGAGGTCCGGCTGGTGGCCAGCTACCACGTGAGCCAGCAGAACACCTTCACCGGCAAGCTCACCGAGCCGATGCTCGATGCCGTCCTGCGCCGGCTCTGAGACGGTGAGCGGGTGAGCCTGCCCGGAGGACCGCCGGGCCCCGAGTCGTTAGGGTTGGCCGGTGCCGACCCCTGCGAGCCTCGTCGCCGTGACCGTGCTCGGGGACGACCGGCCGGGCATCGTCGCCGACGTGACGTCGGCGCTCGCCGGCCTCGGATGCAACCTCGAGGACTCCACGATGACCTTGCTGCGCGGCCATTTCGCGATGGTCGTGCTGGTCCGCAGCGAGCGGTCGCTCGACGAGGTCTCGGCGTCGCTGCGGTCTCTCACCGAGACCGGTGACCTGGCCGTCGACGTCCGGCCGCTCCCCGAGCACGGCGACGCCGGCGTCCCCGGAACCGCCTTCACGCTGCACGTCCACGGCGCCGACCGACCGGGCATCGTCGCGGCGATGACCAACGTCGTCGCGCGGCACGGCGGCAACATCGTCGACCTCGGGACCCGGCTCGGCGAGGGGATGTACGTGCTCGTCGCGGAGTTCCTGCTGCCGTCCTCGACGGCCATCGACGCCGTGGAGGAGGACCTCGCGATCGGTGGCACAGGAGATCGGCGTCGACTTCCACGTGTCGGTCGTGGACGACGACCTGCTGTGACCGACGCCGCCGGTCCGCCGCTCGTGGCGGATGCCGGACCTCCCGCCCGGTCGCGTGCTCGAGGTGGTCCGCGCTCCCGACCCGGTGCTCGGTATGCGGGGCGAGACGGTCGACCCCACCGCGACGGACGTGATCGAGCTCGCCGCGAACCTCGTTGCCACCCAAGCGATCTCGCCGGGATGCGTCGGGTTGGCCGCCCAGCAGGTCGGCGTCGCCCGGCGGGTGTTCAGCGTCGACGTCACCGGCCATCCGAAGACGCGGACCGGGCACGGGCTGTTCGTGCTCTGCAACGCCGAGGTGGTCGAGGCGTCTCGGCGGGAACGGGGCCGCGAGGGCTGCATGTCGGTCCCGGACTTCACCGGCGACGTCGCCCGCGCCCGCCGGCTCACGGTCCGTGGTCAGCTCCCGGTCACCGGCGAGTGGGTCACCCTCGAGACCGATGCGTTCGAGGCGGTCGCCGTGCAGCACGAGGTCGACCACACGCAGGGCCTGCTGTTCCTCGACCGGGTGGCCGGTCCGCACGGCGTCCACCCGCGGCGCACGTACCTCTGACGGCCGGCCCCGCCGCATACAGTTGGGTCCGCCCCCGTGGCCCAACCGGCAGAGGCAGGCGACTTAAAATCGCTTCAGTGCGAGTTCGAATCTCGTCGGGGGCACGAGGTCGAGCCGGTGAGGCCGACTCAACGGACACCGGCGTCGGGTCGGTGCAGCGCGCGCCTGAGCAGGAGGCGGCCGGCGGGCGGATGCGACATGGTCCGGTCCTTACGGGAGGCGGGACCCACGGCGGCCCCGGCGTCATGGTGACACGCGAGGGCGCCCGACCGGCCGCCTTCGCGACCGCGCGTCGGCTCGGGTCAGCCGCGTCCGGCCAGCCGTTCGCGCAGCCCCAGCCGTACCGACGGCCACTCCGCGTCGATGACCGAGTAGACGACCACGTCGCGGACCGTGCCGTCCTGCCAGAGGTCCTGGTTCCGCAGGACGCCGTCCTGCTTGGCGCCGAGCGCCTCGATGGCGCGGCGGGACCGGCGGTTGTGCCAGTGGGTCCGGAACTCCACGGCGATGCAGTCGAGGTCCTCGAACGCCCGGCTGAGCAGGAGCAGCTTGGCCTCGGGGTTGACCGCGGTTCCCTGGGCACTCACGGCCAGCCAGGTCGAACCGATCTCGAGCCGGCGGTTGTCGGGGCGCACGTTCATGTACGTCGTCATCCCGACCGCCCGACCGGTCCGGGCGTCACGCACGGTCCACGGCACCATCGTCCCCGCCTCGCGCTCGGCCAGGCGCCGGCGGATCTCCGCGGCCATGCCCTCGGGTGACGGGATTCGGGTGACCCAGAGCCGCCACAGCTCGCCCTCCAGCACCGCCTCGGCCAGCTCGGCCTCGTGCTCGGGGGCGAGGAGCTCCAGCACGACGTGGTCGCCGCGGAGCGCGGGGGCCTCGAGGAAGGCAGAGGTCACGATTCGACCCTAGGGGCGGACGGGAACTTAGCGGCCCTCTCGCTCGCCTTATCCTGTGTATGCGTTCCTGGGAGTTCCTTGGGAACGCCGCACCGACGTCAAGGAGCAAGGATGGCGAGCAGCAACCCCGTGTTCTCGCAGGTCAACCGGGAAATCAAACAGGGGTACGCCGGGTTCGACCAGCAGCGCGCCGGTCAGCAGCCGGGCTACAACCCCGCTGGTATGCAGGGCGTGCAGGACCGAGTGACCAGCGACCAGCTGGAACAGATGTACGACGCGCCGCCGGCGGGCCCGATCCAGACCGGGCGGTTGACGTTCGACGACGTCATCATGAAGACCCTGGGCCTGTTCGTGCTGCTTGTCGCGGCGGCGGCAGGCTCGTGGTTCTTGTCTCGCGGCAACCCGGCCCTGCTCATGCCGATGTGGATCGGCGGCGCGCTGGGCGGCTTGGTCGTCGCTCTGGCGGTCATCTTCATGAAGACCATCAGCGTGCCGCTGATCGTCCTTTACGCCGTGCTGGAAGGCGTCTTCCTCGGGGCGTTCAGCCAGGTGATGGAGCAGCGCTGGCCCGGCATCGTCATGACGGCGGTCGTCGCGACGCTGTGCACCTTTGCGGGGATGTTCGTCGGCTACCGGTTCGGCCTCATCAAGGTGACCAGCCGCAGCCGAAAGATCTTCGGGATGATGATGATCGGCTACCTGCTGTTCAGCGTCGTCAACGTCATCGGACTGATGCTCGGCTGGACCAGCGGCTGGGGCTTCGGCGGCTCGGGCCTGCTCGGCATCGGCATCTCCCTGCTCGGGGTGGGCCTGGCGTCGTACTCGCTGGCGGTCGACTTCGACGACATCGCGATCGCCGTTCGGGCGGGGATGCCCGAGAAGGTCTCGTGGAAGCTGGCGTTCGGCCTCATCGTCACGCTGGTCTGGCTGTACCTCGAGATGCTGCGGCTCCTCGCCATCCTGCGTGGCGACTGACGGTTGAGTGACCTCGACCGAACGTGAGCTCCAGCGCGTGGTCGAGCGGTGGCGTCAGCTGCCGCTCGACCACGCGCTTTCCCGTATGCCCGTGGTCCGCCCGGTGGTCCAGGCGCTCGCCGACGCCGTGGCCGACGTCGAGGGGCGCCCGCACGTCGAGGTGCCCGACCTCGGCGCCCCCGCGGTCATGGACCAGCTGACCGTGGTGACCTACGACGCGGCGCGCGCAGGTCTCGACCCGGCGCCGAACCTCGAGCGGCTGCGGCGCGACCTCAGCTGAGGCGCTCGTAGATGATGGCCATGCCCTGGCCGCCCCCGACGCACATCGTCTCGAGGCCGAACTGGGCGTCCCGCTCCTGCATCCCGTTGAGCAGCGTCGTGGTGATCCGGGCGCCGGTCGACCCGAACGGGTGGCCCAGCGCGATCGCCCCGCCGTTGACGTTGAGCTTGTCGAAGTCCATGCCGAGCGCGTCGGCGCTGGGGAGCACCTGCGCGGCGAACGCCTCGTTGATCTCGTAGAGGTCCAGGTCGCCGATCGTCATGCCGGCGCGGGACAGCGCCTGTCTCGAGGCCTCGATCGGGCCGAGGCCCATGATCTCCGGGGACAGACCGGAAACGCCCGTCGCGACGACGCGGGCGAGGGGCGTGAGGCCGAGCTCGGCGGCCTTCGTGTCGCTCATGACGACCACGGCGGCGGCGCCGTCGTTGAGCGGGCAGCAGTTGCCGGCCGTCACGGTGCCGTTCGGCCGGAACACGGGGTTGAGGCCGCTGACGCCCTCGATGGTGACGCCCGGCCGCGGGCCGTCGTCGGTCGAGACGACGCGGCCGTCGGGCATGGTCACCGGCGTGATCTCGCGCTCGAAGAACCCGTTGGCGATGGCCTTCTCGGCGCGGTTCTGGCTGGTCACGCCCCACTCGTCCTGGCGCTCGCGGCTGATCCCCAGGGACGTCGCGACGTTCTCGGCGGTCTGGCCCATGGCGATGTAGACGTCGGGCAGCAGGCCGTTCGCCCGTGGGTCGGTCCAGGTGGCGTTGGTCGTGGCCGTCTCGACGGTGCGGGCCATCGGCTCGCCGAACAGCGGGTTCCGGGCCTCGTCGTCGGCCCCGCCGGCGCCGGCCCAGTTGAGGTACTGCGAGACGCACTCCACGCCGCCGGAGAGGAACACGTCGCCCTCGCCGGCCCTGATGGCGTGGTAGGCCATCCGCGTCGTCTGGACGCTCGACGCGCAGAACCGGTTGATCGTCGCCCCGGGCAGCTGGTCGTACCCCGCCAGCACCGCCACGACCCGGGCGAGGTTGGCGCCCTGCCGGCCGGACGGCTCCGCGCAGCCCCAGTAGAGGTCGTCGATGTCCTGGGGGTCGAGCCCGGGCACCTTGTCGAGGACGGCCCGGAGCACCTGCACCGAGAGGTCGTCGGGGCGGATGTCCTTGAGCGACCCCTTGAACGCCCGCCCGATGGGGGTGCGGGCGGTGGCGACGACGACGGCGTCGCGAGAGCTGCTGGGCACGATGGTCCTCCTTGACGCTCGGTGAGCGCGCGCTTACCGGTGCGTCGATGGTATGCCGACCGGCCGGCACCCGGGATGCGGCTCGGGTGTGGCCTGACTCTCCTCGACCCGGGCGGGTCAGTTTCCCGCGGAGTGCTCGACGTGTTCGGACGCAGCGCTCTGCCCCTCGGACGGCGTCTGCGGGTCGCCGGCCCGAACAGGGAACGGGCGGCGGACCCGGTGCAGGACCACGGCCCAGCGTCCCAGGGGGCCGCGGCTCTGGCCACCGACGCGGGTCGGGCTGACCTCGGTGCCGGGGTCGCGCACCGCGCTCGTCGCCGCGCGGGAGACCGGCGTGACCCGCTCGCCGCGGCTGCGGTCGAGGCCGAGCACGACGTCCTCGTCGAACAGGTCCATGGCCGAGCAGAGGGTGGGCAGGAGGACCGCGGCGGCCCGCGCATACCCCGCCGGCGACGGGTGGAACCGGTCGTGGCTGAACATCTCGTGCGGGCGCTGCTCGAACTCCGGGCCGAGGATGTCGCCCAGCGACACCGTGCGGCCGCCGGCGGTGACGACCGCGACGGTCTGGGCGGCGGCGAGGTCGCGGCTCCACCGCCGCGCGAGCGTCCGCAGCGGCTGGGCCACCGGCTGTATGGCCCCGAGGTCGGGGCAGGTGCCGACGACGACCTCGGCGCCGGCGTCGTGCAGCCGGCGGACCGACGCCTCGAGGTGACGCACGGCGATCGACTTGTCGATGCGGTGGGTGATGTCGTTGGTGCCGATGAGGATCACCGCAGCGTCCGGCTGGGGTACGGCGTCGAGCGCGTTGGCCACCTGGACGCCGAGGTCGCCGGACACCGCGCCCACGACGGCGACGTTGGTGAGGCGGACCCGACGGCCCGCGAAGGCCGAGACCCCCGTCGCGAGGATCGCCCCGATGGTCTGGCGGCCGACCTCGGCCCCCAGGCCGGCGGCACTGCTGTCGCCGAGGACGAGCAGCTCGAGCGGCGGACCCGGTGCGGCGCCGTACACGCCGTCGTCCTCGGGAGCGGCCTCCTCGATGATCCCGACCGCCTTGCGGGCCAGCAGCGCCTCGGCCTTGATCAGGCCGTAGCCGACGACGCCCAGCACGCCGATGCCCGCGATCCCGAAACCGCCCCCGTAGGCAGCGGTCTGGGCGATCCGGCGCGCGCGCCGTGCACGTCCCATCGCATCCCCCACCCGGTGTCCCACTGACCCCGGAGCCGAGGCCATGTCCAGGTTCCGGGTGTCCAGTGTCCACCGTACGACGTCCGCGCGAGCGGATTTCGCCGGGGAGGTGGACAGTGCGGTGGCCATGCGGAAAGGAGGCAGGATGGTCCCCGTGAAGTACGCGGAGCACATCGCCGACCTCGTCGGGAACACCCCACTCGTCAAGCTGACCTCGGTGAGCGAGGGCATCGCCTGCACCGTGCTGGCCAAGATCGAGTACTTCAACCCGGGCGGGTCGGTGAAGGACCGCATCGCCCGCCGGATGATCGAGGCCGCCGAGGAGTCCGGCGAGCTCACGCCGGGCGGCACCATCGTCGAGCCGACCTCCGGCAACACCGGCGTCGGGCTCGCGCTGGTCGCCCAGAAGCGGGGCTACGACCTCGTCTTCGTCTGCCCCGACAAGGTGAGCCAGGACAAGCAGGACGTCCTCCGCGCATACGGCGCCCGGGTGGTGGTCTGCCCGACCGCCGTGCCGCCGGAGCACCCCGACTCGTACTACTCCGTGTCCGACCGTCTGGTGCGCGAGATCGACGGGGCGTGGAAGCCGAACCAGTACGCCAACCCGATGGGCCCGCAGAGCCACTACGAGACGACCGGCCCGGAGATCTGGTCCGACACCGAGGGCCGGGTCACCCACTTCGTCACCGGCATCGGCACCGGCGGGACCATCAGCGGGTCCGGCCGGTACCTCAAGGAGGTCTCGGAGGGACGGGTCCGCATCGTCGGCGCCGACCCCGAGGGCTCGGTCTACTCGGGCGGCACCGGGCGCCCGTACCTCGTCGAGGGCGTGGGCGAGGACTTCTGGCCCGAGGCGTACGACCCGTCCGTCGTCGACGAGGTCATCGCCGTCTCCGACGCCGACTCGTTCGCGATGACGCGCCGGCTGGCCCGCGAGGAGGGCCTGCTGGTGGGCGGCTCCTGCGGCATGGCCGTCGTCGCGGCGTTGCACGCGGCGCAGGACCTGCCCGCCGACGCGGTCGTCGTCGTGCTGCTGCCGGACTCGGGGCGCGGCTACATGTCCAAGATCTTCAACGACGACTGGATGAGCTCCTACGGGTTCCTCGGCGCCGACGGCGAGACGACGGTCGGTGACGTGCTGCACAGCAAGGGCGCCGTCCTGCCGGCCCTCGTGCACACGCATCCCGGCGAGACGATCCGGACGGCGATCAGCATCCTGCGCGAGTACGGCGTCTCCCAGATGCCGGTGGTCAAGGCCGAGCCGCCCGTGACGTCCGGAGAGGTCGCGGGCTCGGTGAGCGAGCGCCACCTGCTCGAGCTGCTGTTCACCGGCAAGGCGCACCTGGCCGACTCCGTGGAGAAGCACATCGAGGCCGGGCTGCCCCTGGTCGGCTCGGGCGAGAAGGTGAGCGTGGCGCGGCACGAGCTCGAGGGCGGTGACGCCATCCTCGTCACCGACGAGGGCAAGCCGGTCGGCATCCTCACCCGGGCCGACCTGCTCGGGTTCCTCAGCAACTGAGTCCTCCTCCAGCGCCAGTTCCTCGAGAGAAGGGGTATGCGGGTGGCCGAGCTCGCGATCTCCGTCCCGCAGCTGGTGACCGACGGCGCCTTCGACCACGACGCGCTGCGCTCCTACCTCGCGAGGGCCGAGGAGCTGGGGTTCGTGGGTGTCTGGGTCACCGAGCAGGTCGTCGGCAGCGCACCCAACCTCGACCCGAGCGTCATGCTCGCCCTCGCCGCCGCGTACACGTCGCGGGTGCGCCTGGGGTGCGCGGTATACGTCAGCACCCTGGCCAGCCCGCTGCATCTCGCCAAGACGATCGCCACCCTCGACCAGGTGAGCGGCGGCCGCCTCGACGTCGGGTTGGGGGCCGGCGGCGGGTTCCGGGCGTTCGGCGCGTTCGGGATGGACCGGGAGGCGTTCGTCGGGCGGTTCACCGAGGGCCTGCGGCTCATGCAGGCCGCGTGGACGCAGGAGCGGTTCGACGTCGACGGCCGGTTCTGGCGGGCCCAGGGGCTGGCGATGGAGCCCAAGCCGCTCCAGAAGCCGTGCCCGCCGATCTGGCTGGGCGGCAGCCACCCGGACGCCCTTCGGCGGGCCGTACGCCTCGGCGACGGGTTCATCGGGGCCGGCTCGACGATGACCGAGGACTACCTCCAGCAGGCCCGGATCGTCCACGAGCAGGTCGAGCGGCAGGGCCGCGACCCGGCGACGTTCCGGGTGGCCAAGCGGGTCTACCTCGCCGTCGACGACGACCCGGCCGTGGCGCAGGCGCGGCTGACCGAGGCGCTCGAGGGTCTGTACGGGTACTTCGGGACGACGGGGGTCGGCCGCGTCGGCGTCTCCGGCCGGGCCGCCGACGTCGCCGAGGTGCTGCAGCGGATTCTCGACGCGGGGACCGACCTGCTCGTGCTGCACCCGCTCTACGACGACGCCGAGCAGATGGAGCGCCTCAGCGCCGACGCCCTGCCGTTGCTCCGTGGGGTGACGAGAACCGGCTGATCTCCGGGATGACCCGCTCGCCGAGGACCTCCAGCCAGTCGCTCCGCGAGCCGTCCAGCCCGCTGCTGTGGACGTGGGTGACGCCCAGGGTGGCGAGGTCCTCGAGGTGCGCCAGGATCGCGTCGACGTTCTCGCCGTCCGGTCCGGGGTCGACCGAGGACATCACCGTCTTGGCGATCGAGTCGTAGTCGCGGCCGAGCCTCTCGCAGTGCTCGCGCAGGATGTCGAGCTTGCGCGGCAGCTCCGGGGTGTCGAAGAGGTTGCAGGCGTCGGCGTACTGCGCCACCATCCGCAGCGTCTTCTTCTCGCCGCCGCCACCGATGAGGATCGGGGGATGCGGCCGCTGCACCGACTGCGGCGAGTTGAGGGTGCGGTCGAGCCGGTAGTGCTTCCCCACGTAGGGCTCGTCGCTGTCGCTCCACATCTGCAGGCAGATCTGCAGCGTCTCCTCCAGCCGCTCGAACCGCTCGGCCGTGGGCGGGAACGGCAGGCCGAGGCCGCGCGACTCCGCCCCGTTCCATGCGGCGCCGATGCCGAGCCAGGCGCGACCGCGAGAGAGCACGTCGAGGGTGGTGACCTCCTTGGCCAGCAGGCCCGGCTCGCGGTAGACCGCGGCGGTCACCCACGCCAGCAGCTCGACCTTCTCGGTCACCGCGGCGAGGTATCCGAGCGTCGTGTACGCCTCGAGCATCTCGTGCTCCGGCGGCCCGAGGGGCCCGATCTGCCATACGTGGTCCATCACCGACAGCTTCGTCACGCCCACGTCCTCCGCGAGCCGGGCGGTGCGGGCGAGGTCGGTCACGAAGGTGGCCGGGCCGCCGGACCAGGTGAAGTCGGCGAGGTGGATTCCGAGTTCCATGGTTCGCACGGTACGCAGGCGTTCCTGGGAGGACGCTGAGGGGTGGACGGCTCCTCGCGGCGCCGTCCAGGGAATGCGGAGGTCCGACCATGGATCTAAGGCTCACCACCTCATGCGGCTCGACCCGGCCCGCCCCGATCGTGGAGACGCCACGACCACGGACGGCGGCAGGAGGCAAGGGCATGGCGGCTCGGCGTCCGGCGTCCGGAACGGGGACCCGGCTGATGTGGGCTGCCGCGCTTTCCGTGGTCGTGGGACTCTCGGCCTGCTCGTCGGGGCCCACCGAGCAGACCCCGACGCCGGGTCCGGCTCCGACGACCGCAGCGGCGCCCTCGGCGTGCTCCGCCGGCGACGCCGCGCTCGCCGACCTGGGCGCCGGCATCTGGAGGGGAATCAAGGACACCTTCGCCGCCAGCGACACCAACATGTTCCAGGACGTGCGGGCCGTCCTGGTCAGTGTGTGCGGCCGGCCGGTGGTCGCGGAGTACCTGGGCGGTTCGACGGCATCGAGCTACCACACGATCGCGTCGGTGACCAAGAGCGTGATCTCGACGCTGGTCGGCATCGCCCTCGCCGACGGGAGCCTGAAGAGCCTCGACCAGACCCTCGCCGACCTGCTGCCGCAGCGACGGGCCGCGATGAGCCCGGCGGTCGCGGCGGTGACCCTGCGCCAGCTGCTGACCATGGCCGCGGGTCTCGACGCCGACGGGCCGAACTCGGTGGTGGGCGGCTGGAGCGGGTCGAAGGACTTCGTCGACGGCATCCTGCGCACCGGGGTGACGGGCCAGTCGGGCACGTTCGCCTACTCCAGCGCGACGTCCCACGTGCTCGCGGCGATCCTCGCCCAGGCGACCGGCCGGCCGGTGCTCGAGTATGCGCGGGAGAAGCTCTTCGACCGGCTGGGCATCGTCACCCGACCCGCGGAGCAGCCGGTGCTGGAGGAGCAGTCGCTGGGCGGCTACGACACGTCCGGCTTCAGCTGGCCGGTCGACCACCAGGGCGTCAACTTCGGGGGCGGCTGGCTGCGACTCACCCCGGCCGACCTGCTCAAGCTCGGTCAGCTCTACCTCGACGAGGGGCGATACGACGGCGCACAGGTCGTGCCGGCGCAATGGGTGCGGGACGCGACGGCACAGCAGGTCGCGACCGGTGGCGGTTTCGGTGGCGAGGGGTACGGCTACCAGTGGTGGGTCACCAGCGCCCGCGACGAACCCGCCTACGCGGCCGTCGGCTACGGCGGCCAGCTCGTCGAGGTGGTGCCGTCGAAGCGGCTCGTGGCGGTGTTCGTCACCGAGGTGCTGTCGACCACGCCGTACGAGAAGGTCCAAGCACGGGCGTACCAGGACATCCTCAGCTACGTGGTCGTGCCCAAGCTCGGGTCCTGAACGGGTCGCCGATTTCGCCCGCGCGGCGAGCGGCGTCGCGCCACACTGGGGCCATGGAGCAGGGCGCCCCGGCGTCCGGGCCGCTCGTCGGCCGTGACGTCGAGATGGACGTGCTCGTCCGGCTGCTCGACGACGTCGCCGCCGGACGGCCGGGCGTCGTCGTGCTGGAGGGCGAGGCGGGTATCGGCAAGACCCGGCTGGCCCGGGAGACCGCCGAGACCGCGGCGGGCCGGGGGTTCGAGGTGCTGTGGGGTACCTGCGTCCACTTCGGCTCCTCGCAGGTGCCGTACGCCGCGTTGACCGGCGCGGTCCGCCGCTGGTCGCGGGTCCGGACCGACGACCGGGCGACGGCCGCCGGCCAGGCCCTTCTCGAGCTGATGGTGGGTACCACGTCCCAGGCCGACACGGTCACCATCGGCCGGGTGCTCCAGGCCGCCGACGACCTCGTCGACGAGCTGAACCGGCTGGGGCCGACCCTCTGGGTGGTCGACGACCTCCACTGGTCCGACGTCACCTCACGCGACGTCCTGGCCTACGTCATTGCCGGGCTCCACGCGCAGCGTCTCGGGCTGGTCCTGATGGTCCGCGCCGAGGACCGGACCGAGGGCCACCCGCTGAACGAGTGGCTGGCCGACCTGCGTCGCGACCCGGCCGTCCGCGACCTGGCCGTTGGCCGGCTCTCGGCCGAGGAGACCGAGGAGCAGGTCGCCGCGCTCTGCGCGACCCCGCCCAGCTTCGAGCTCGTCGACCACATCCACCGCCGCACGGACGGGAACCCGTACTTCACCGAGCTGTTCGTCAAGGACCTGAGCCCGGGCGTCGGCGGCCCGCCGACGCGGACGCCTCACCGGTTGCTGGACGCCGTGTCCGCCCGGTGGCACGCCCTCCCCGGGCCCTCTCGTGACCTCGCCCGCGTCCTGGCCGTCGGTGGTCGCCCGCGAGCCCTCGACCTGGTCGAGCGCGTCTGCGTCGAAGCCGGACTCGACGTCGGTGCTCTCGACGTCGCCGTGCGGGACGGGGTGCGCGGCGGCGTGCTGACCTTCGTCGACGAGGTCGTGTGGTTTCGCCACCCCCTGCTACCGGATGTGCTGGCCAAGGAGTCGGGAGTCGTCAACATCACGGCGATCCACGGTGCCTACGCCGACGTGCTCAAGGAGATCGACGCCGGAGACACGCTGACCGCCGCCGACATCGCGCTGCACGAGGAGCAGGCGGGTCGGGAGCCCGAGGCGTTCACGTGGGCCCTCGTGACGGCGGACCGGGCCGCCCTCGTGTCCGCCCGCTCGGAGCGCTGGAGCGCCCTTGACCGCGCGTGCCGGCTCTGGTCCTGTCAGTCGGCCGGCACCGAGGAGGACCGGGTCCGGCACGTGGACCTGCTTCGACGCACGGCCGAGGCGGCGCGGCTGGCCGGCGAGGTGTCGGCGGCCGTCGTTCGCCTGACGGAGGCGATCGCTCTCGTCGACGCCGACGAGGACCCGTTGCTGGCCAGCGACCTCCTCGTCAAGTGGTGTGCACGTCGCTGGGACGCCACGCCGGGGATCGCCTACCTGTGCCCGGAGCTGCTCCGCGCGGTCGAGCTGGCCGAGCGGGTGCCCGGGAGCCCACAGCACGCGCTGGCCGTCGCCGAGCTGGCGATCGGGCAGGTCTGGGACTTCGAGGCGCAGCCGGAGGACCGCTTCGGAGCGGATGCTCCGGTCGTTCCGGGCCGGTTCCGCGCGCACCAGGCGGTCGAGCTGGCCGAGCGGACCGGCGACGCCCAGGCCATGGCGCGGTCCCTCTGCGCGCTGGCCATCGCGGAGTACCACATGCCGGAGACCGACCCGGTCGACCGACTCCAGCGAGCCTGGGGCTTCGCCGAGGCGGCCGGCGACACGATCACCATGGCGTTCGCGGCCGTGTACTGGCAGCACCACCTGATCCGGGAGGGTCGGTACGAGGAGCAGATCGAGCTCGCGTTGTGGTTGTCGGAGGCGCTGGCCGAGGCGGGCGACCCGATCATGTCGGGGTTCATGACCGCCGACGCCGCGGCCAGCCTGTTCGACCTCGGCGACTGGTCGCGCAGCGAGCCCTTGCTCCGGACGGCCCTGACCGCGAACCCGCGCGGGATCGCCAGCGGCGGCGCCAGCAACGTCGCGGCCCTCCTCGCGGCGCGACGAGGCCGGGTGGGCTCGGCTCGCCGCTACCTTGACCGGCTGGAGCAGGTGATGGACCCAGGGTTCATGGGCGGCCCGATCGCCTTGTCGCATGTCGAGTACCACCTGCTGGTGGGCAACCCCGCGGCGGCGCTCGACCACCTGCGCGCGCGCCATGACGCGGGGGGCTGGAGGGACCACTCCGGAGACATGCACGCCGCCCTGGTCGCGGCCGCGGCCGCAGACCTCGCCCAGCAGGCGCGGGACCGGCGGGACCCCGAAGCGGTGCGCCACGCGTACCAGGAGCTGGCGGCGCTGACCGCGCTCTTCCGCTCTCATGAGGGAGAGCTCGCGGCCACGTCCGACGACCCGCGACGGAACCGCGGCTGGACCGCGCGGTGTACCGCGGAGACCGCTCGCTGCCACGCCACCGACGACGAGGCGGACGCCTGGCGGCACGCCCAGGAGGTGTACCGCGAGGTCGGGTTCCCCTGGGAGGAGGCCTACTGCGGGTGGCGGCTGGCTCGGGCCCTGATCCGCCTCGACGCGCCCCGGAAGGACGTCCGCGACGCGCTCCGCGCCGCCTACCCGGTGGCCGAACGGCTCGGGGCCACCCCGCTGGTCACCGAGATCGAGGGCGTCGCGCGAGCCGCCCACGTGCGGCTGGACCTCGTCGAGGACCTGCCGACCGACCTGCCCGACCAGGGACTGCTCAGCGAGCGCGAACGGCAGGTGCTGGAGTTCGTCATCGCGGGCCGGACGAACGCCGAGATCGCCGCGGCCCTCTTCATCAGCGAGAAGACCGCGGGCGCGCACGTGTCCAACATCCTCCGGAAGACGCAGACCCGGAACCGGGTCGAGGCGGCCGCCTGGGGACAACGGCTCGCCGCGGCCGGGGGGGTCGGCCCGCCGAAATAGGAAGGATCACCGGGCATCTAGGCACCGCCTCCCGATGCCGGGGTAGGAGCGAAAGGCCGACGCTGAACAGGTCATCAACCGGCCTCAGCCACCTCAGCCAAGGAGGACCCCATGTCCACCACGACCATCCACCGCCCGATCCCTACCCAGACCCGACTGGCCGGCGCTGCCGCCGTCGCCGGTGCCGCCCTGCTGTTCGCCGGCACCCCGGCCCAGGCGCAGACCGCGCCCGACCCGCACACCGGCGACGTGCGAGTGATCACGCTGACGCAGTCCGTTCCGGCTCAGGACCTGAACCTGGGGCAGATCGGCCTCGGGGCCCTCGCCGGACTGGCGCTGACCGGCGCCGGAGTGGTCGCCGTTCGAGCGGGACGCCGGACCCACGTCGCCCACGCGGCGTGACCTGGCTCTGGACCGCGGCCGCTCAGTCGTGCGTCGACCGATGGGCGGCGGCGCGGTCGCGGGCCTCGGTGAGGACGGTGCGCACGAGCTCCGCCGTGTCCTCGCCGGGGCTGACGACGCATACCCACGCCTGCTGGCCGTACTCGGGGTGGGGGAACAGCGTGTCGAGCCGCGCGTAGTCGTGGTCGCCACGGCGCTGCGCGTGCTGCGAGGGCGGGTACCCCACGAGCTCCTCGAACCGCTTCTTGCCGACGTTGAGGTTGACCCGGAAGACGCCGTCCCGGTCGAGGTGCGACGCCTCGTCGAAGCCGGCGTAGTCGTGGACCACGAGGGTCGCGAACGGCCAACGGCGGTCGGGCGACTCGGGATCGGATCCCGGCGCGTCGTAGTAGACGAAGGAGTCGCCCCAGGCCGCCTCGGGCGCCCCGGACTCGGCGCTCGCGGTCTCCACCGTGACGCCGTCCAGTCCCCGCGCGAACGCGAGCATCTCGTCCTCGGTCACGGCCGACGATCCTGCCACTCAGGCGATCCGGCGCGCCATCGCGGGGTCCGGGTCGCCGACCGCCTCGGGATGGACGATCGCCGCCAGCGCCTCGATCCCGTCGACCAGCCGGGGTCCGGGACGCGCGAACGACGCGTTGGCGTCGACGGCCCACACCGGTATGCCGCGGGGCAGGACCTCACGGGCCACGAGGTCCGCGGCCAGCGCCGCGGCCCCGGCCAGGTGGTAGCCGCAGGGCGCGACCACGACGACCTCCGGTTCGGACGCCCGAGCCGCGTCCCACGTGGTCCGGAAGGACTTCTCGCCCGCGCTGCCGAGGGTGCTGACCGCGCCGGCGCGCTCGACCATCTCCGGCACCCAGTGCCCGGGGGCGAACGGCGGGTCGGTCCACTCGAGCACCAGGGCGCGCGGCCGGTTCAGGCCGGCGACAGCGGACTCGACGGCGGCCAGCCGTACTCGCAGCCCGTCGACGAGGGACTCGGCTGCTCCGGTCTGCCCGCTCGACCGGCCGAGGGTCACCACGGAGTCGAGCACCTCGTCGAGGGTATGCGGGTCGATGGTCAGCACGTCCGCGCGGCAGCCGAGATGGGCCAGGGCGTCGTCCACGACCGAGACGTCGACGGCGCATACGGCGCAGAGGTCCTGGGTGACGACCAGGTCGGCGTCCAGCCCGGCTAGGGCGCCCTCGTCGAGGTGGTACAGGTCCTCGCCGGCCCGCATCCGCTGGCTCACGACGCGGTCGATCTCGGCGGCGCTCAGCCCTTCCGGCAGTGCCGAGGTCGACACGATCCGCCGGGTGCGCGCCTCGGTGGGATAGTCGCACTCGAAGGTCACCCCGACGACGTCGTCCCCGGCCCCTACCGCGAAGAGGATCTCCGTCGTGGACGGCAGCAGCGAGACGATCCGCACCCTCCCGAGCGTAGGCGAGTCGGCAGCTTCTCAGACATGTCCGGCCTGTGGCGGGCGGTTGGGCCGCAGGGCCGCTACTCCTCAGACATGTCCGGCCTGTGGCAGGCATGTGAGCCGAACGCCCGCAGCTTCTCAGACATGTCCGAGAAGGGGCGTCGGGTGCCTCACGCGGTTGCCGTGGCGACCGGGGTGCCCTCCCGGGTGTGGACCTGCACCTGGACGATGTCGCCGGGCTTCATCCAGCACGCCGCGGTGAGCGTGGTGCGGCCACTCGCGGTGCCGGTCCAGCTCGCCACGTCGTACTGGTGGCCGTCCCGGTCGGTCACGGCGAGGAACAGGACCTCCCCGGTCGGCAGGCTGGACCCGCGCACGTCCAGCTGGGTGCCCCAGGTGCGCGTCACCAGGTCGATCTCCACCTGGGCCGGCCCCGACTGCCCCGGCGTCAACGGCGCCGCCGCGGCCACCAGCCCACGGGTGGGCGGGGCGTTGAGCCGGTCGCTGACAGGGCCGATGGACGCGCCGACGGCGCCGGCCACGAGCACCAGCACGGCCGCGACCGCCGCGAGCCGCCAGCGCCGGCGGCGCCGCTCGGCTCGGACCCGGTCCAGGAGCGCGACCGGTGCGAGGGTCTCGGCCGCCACGAGGCCGTCGGGGTCGGGGACCGCTGCGTCGGTCGGCCCGGACTCCGAACCCGGCTCGACGAGGTCGAGGAGCGCGGGCAGGCCGGACAGCTGGGCGGCCTCGCGCTGGCAAACCTGGCACGTGCGCAGGTGGCGCGTGAACGCGTGGTGCTCGGCGGTGTCGAGCCCACCGAGCACGAAGGCGCCGAGGAGCAGCTGCAGCTCCTCGTGCTCGGGTTCGGGGGCCGGTCCGGCGGTCACTGGGTCACTCCCATCTCATCGAGGACGGTGCGCAGCGAACGCACCGCGTAGAAGGCACGGGACTTCACCGTGCCGGGTGGGATGCCGAGATGCTCGGCCGCCTCGGCGACGCTGAGGCGCTGGTAGTAGAGGGCGACGACGACGGTGCGATGGTCCGGCTGCAGCCGGGCCAGGGCCTCCTCGACGAGGATCTGGTCGAGGGCGCGGTCGATCTCGCGTTCCGGGTTCGGGGTCCGCGGGTCGAGCCGCGCCCGGGAGTCGTCGTCGCGGTCGGCGGCCACCTCGACAACGCGGCGTCCGGCCGTCCGGTGCATGTCGATGAGCATGTTGCGGGCCGTCTGGAGCAGGTACGCCCGCATGCTCGTCACGTGCGGGGCCTGCTTCCAGACCCGCAGGATCACCTCCTGGACGACATCCTCGGTGCGTCCCGGGTCGAGCGAGGTCCGCCCGACGAAGCGGCGCAGGACCGGACCGTGCTCGCGGTAGATCTCCGCCACCACCGCCTCGTCCAACGGCATGCCCGGCCTCCCTCCCCGCTGCGGTTCCACCGTGCTCGATGTGATGTGCTCGATCGTCGGGCTCGACTGTCGTGCTCGATTGTCGCCCTGCCATGACCGGCGCCGCCCCCCTGCGAGGGCGCCGGCCATGGCCAGGGTCGGCGGAGGGGAAGACGACCAGGACGCCGGTTCGGTTCACCTACGCTTCGTGCGGTGGTCCAGTCCGTCGAGCTGCTCCTCGAACCGGAGGCCGAACGGGCCGTCGTCCGGGCCTGGGTGGCGCTGCTCGAGGCGGGCCTCCCGTCACAGGCTCGGCACACCGCGCCGAGCAACCGTCCGCATACGACGCTGGTCGCCGTGCCCGGCCTGACGCCCGAGGCCGAGTCGGCCGTGGCCGAGGCGGTCGACGGCCGGCTGCCCGTCGATGCCACGTGGGGCGAGGTCGCGCTCTTCGGCCGAGGGCCGTGGGTCCTGGTCCGGCTCCTCGACCCGAGCGACGGTATGCGCGCGCTCCAGGCCGCGGTCGCCGACGTCGGCGGTGTACCCGACGACAGCCTCTCCGCGCCGGGGCGCTGGACGCCGCACGTGACGCTGGCCCGCCGGGTCGCGGCACCGGACGTCGACCGGGCCGTCGAGCTCGTCACCGCGGACGCACGACGCGAGACCCCGGTGGGTATGCCGGTCCGCGCCGACGCGGTCCGCCGGTGGGACGGCGCCCGGAAGCGGGAGTGGCTGCTCGCTTCGGCGGCTCAGACCTGACCGACGCGCTTGAGCACCGTCTGGAACCAGTCCACCGACGTGTCGAAGGCCTTGCCGCCGGCGATCCGGTCGAACTCGATGGTCCGCAGCTCGTCGTGGCGCTCCTCGTCCTGGCCGACGACGCCGGAGACGCCACTCTGTGCCGCCTCGACGGCGACCTCGACCATCTGGCGGATCAGGGTGCGGTCGGCCGCGTTGGCGGGGGCGGAGCGGGAGAAGTAGCCGCTCTTCTGGACCATCGTCTTCTCGGCCCCGACCCGCTTCGCGAACTGCTTGGCGAACCACTCGCCCGGGTTGATCCGGTCGAGCTTGACGTGGCCGAACGGGTCGCGGGGGATCTCCTCGCCGGCCGCCTCCAGGGCGGCGACGATCTCCGGCACACCCGCGCCCTCGGACAGGAAGATGTTGACGCAGCCGATCTCGTCCATGGTCGCGCGCAGGCGCTCGGCCTCGGCGTCCATGTCAATCGGGACTTCCGGGACGAAGACGGCGTGGATGTCCCAGCGCTCCGGGGTGAGCCCGATCGACGGCACCCACTGCCGGCCGGCGTGCCACTCCTGGTACTGCGCGGCGGCCGCGGCGGTCAGCCAGCCGCAGCCGCGCCCCATCACCTCGTGGATGATGAGCATCCGCGGGTTGGAGCCGTGCTCGGCCAGCACGTTCTGGGCGAACACCGAGGCCTGCTCCGCCGCCGTCCACGCGCCGAGCGACTGCTTGATCGGGATCACGTCGTTGTCGATGGTCTTCGGCAGCCCTACGACGGTGAGGTCGTAGTCGCGGTCGTGGAGGAAGGCCGCGAGGTCGGCGGCGGTCGTGTTGGTGTCGTCGCCGCCGATGGTGTGCAGGACGTCGACGCCGTCCTCGCGCAGCCGCTCGGCGGCCACCTCGAGCGGGTCCTGGCCCTCCTCGATGAGGCCGCGCTTCACGAGGTCCGCCGCGTTGGTCAGCTTGACCCGGCTGTTGCCGATGGGGCTGCCGCCGTACTCCTGCAGCACGTGCGCGAAGGCCCGCGCGGACGCGTCGACGACGACGGAGCTGCCGGTCAGGACGCCGTGGTAGCCGTGGCGGTAGGCGATGATCTCGACGTCCGGCAGCAGCTGGGTGTACCGCTCGATGAGCCCGCCCACCGCGGCGGAGAGGCAGGGCGCGTACCCACCGGCCGTGAGGAGGGCGACGCGGCGCAGGGTCCTGGGTGCCATGCGTCGCAGCCTAGGGCGGTTGAGCGGTCCGCGGCGCGCGCGCGTTCACGACGTGGGCAGCGTGACGGGCGGCGTCGCGGGGGCTACCGTCGGCTCGTGGCGAAGCCGACCACATACCGGCTGGAGCGCCCTGGGGAAGAGGGCGAGATCCGCGACGTGGTGGAGGCGGCGTTCGGGTCGGAGGAGGGCGTCGAGCAGATCGTCGACGACCTGCGCCACTCCGACGCGTGGGTGGGGCTGTCGTTCGTCGCGGAGTACGAGGGCCGGCTGGTCGGGCACGTGTCGTTCACCCGTAGCCTGCTCGACGCCCCGAACCGGCTCGTCGAGGTGCTCGTGCTCAGCCCGCTGTCGGTGCGGCCGGCGCGGCAGGGGCGGGGGATCGGGTCGGCGCTGGTCCGGTATGCCTTGCGCGAGCTCGAGGAGCGGTCCGAGCCCCTGGTGTTCCTCGAGGGCTCGCCGGCGTACTACGCGCGCTTCGGGTTCGTGCCGGGCACCGACCTCGGGTTCCGGCGGCCGTCGCGGCGCATCCCGCGGGCGGCGTTCCAGGTGGTCCGGCTGCCGGCGTACGAGGAGTGGATGACCGGCACCCTGGTCTACCACCGCGTCTGGTGGGACCACGACGCCGTCGGGCTGCGCTGAGTCACCCCAACGAAGTTCTCCCCACGACGATCTCGGCTTTGCCTCGATGCGTCGCGAGGACCCCACGCTTCGCTGCGATACTTCGCGGGGACCCCGACTCTCGCTTGCGCTGAGTCACCCCACGAAGTTCTCCGCTTCGCGCCGATACTTCGCGGGGACCCCGACTCTCGCTTGCGCTGAGGCGGTCCTCCGCGGCGCGTCTCAGCCGATCCGGGGGGCGGGATGCCCGGAGTTGTGGTGCGCGACGACCTCGCGGGCGACCTCCGCGAGCTTGATGTTCATGTCCTGCGACGCCTTGCGCAGCAGGTCGAAGGCCTCGGTGTCGGAGATCTTGTGGAACGCCATGAGCAGGCCGACGGCCTTGCCGATCTCGCGGTTGCTCTGGAGGCCGGCGGCGAGGGTTCGGGCCTCCTGCTTGCCGTGCAGGGCGGCCACCGCGACGGAGGCGAAGGCGGCCAGGATGATGGCCTGGTCGGCCGACCTCTTGTCGATGCCGCCCACCCGGTCCGAGAACAGGTTGAGCGCGCCGATCTTCTCGTCGCCGACGATGATCCGGAAGCCGGCCGCCGACCGCACCGGCGTCTGGCGGACGATCTGCTCGGCGAGGGCCGGCCACTGGGTCGTCGGGTCGGCCAGGTCGTCCTCGAACTGGGGCGCGTCCTCGACGATCGCGTCGAAGCACGGCCCCTCCTGGTGCAGCTGCTCGAGCTTGTCGATGGTCCGCGCGATGTCATCGGTCGAGACCGCCGTCTTGACGTGCCCGTCGCGGCCGAGCTGCATGATGCTGGCGTGGTCGCAGCCGTCGACGACTCGCACCGCCGTCGTGACGATGGCGGAGTAGACCTCCTCGAAGCTGTCGGAGGCGTAGAGGATCGTGCTCAGGGAGCCGAGCGCGTCGCTGGTCGGCGCGGTCCCGGAGAGGTCGGGCAGGGGCGTGTCCATGGGTCACCGTGTCGGGAGTTGTCGGTCGGGGTCCGAACAGGCTGATTCTGGCACTCCCGGGCCGCCGTTTCGACCACGCGCTTGTGGGGTACGGTCCGCTCCGGCCCGACTCGGCGGGGGCGCGCCGGGCTGCTGGGGCCTTTTCCGGTTCCAGCCGAACCCTCCGAGAACCTGGAGACATTCATGATCGTCCTGGGAATCATCCTGCTGCTCATCGGGTGGCTGGCCCACATCTCGATCCTCGTCACGATCGGCGTCATCGTCCTCGTGGTCGGGCTCGTCCTCATGCTGCTTGGCGCTACGGGACGCGCCGTCGGCGGTCGCAAGGTCTGGTACTAGTGAGGTGAACGTCCCGACCGTCTCGGTCGGGCGTTGCAGGAGCCGGGCCGCTGCACCATGCGGCCCGGCTCCTGCCGTCTGAGGGGTCGTTCATCACCGCGCCCGGCCGGGTCGGTCAGGCCGCGCTGTCGAGGGACGCCCGCAGCCGGAGCCGCAACCGCGTCAGCGTGGCCCGCAGGATGCGCGAGACCTGCATCTGGCTGACGCCGATCCGCTCGGCGATCTCGGACTGGGTGAGCAGCTCGACGAAGCGCAGCCGCAGCACGACCCGTTCGCGGTCGGTGAGGTCGTCCAGCGCGTCCCGGAGCCAGGCCGAGTCGTCGACGGCCGCGAACGGGTCGTCCGCCTCCTCGAGACTCACCTCCGGGGGCGTCTGTCCGGGGCTCGCGGGCAGGTCCAGGGACAGCGCGTGGAAGCTCGACGCCGCCTCGCGCGCGGCCCGGACCTGGCTCTCGTCGACCTCGAGGGCCGTGGCCAGCTCGTCGGGCGTGGGCCGGCGGTGGAGGTCCTGCTCCAGGTCCTTCTCGGCGTCGCGGAGCCGGGCTCCGAGCTCCTGCAGCCGGCGCGGTGGCCGGACCATCCAGCCGGTGTCGCGGAAGTGCCGCTTGATCTCGCCGGAGATCGTCGGGGCCGCGAAGCCCACGAACGACTGCCCGACCCCCGGGCGGAACCGACGCACCGCCTTGACCAGCCCGAGGCGCGCGACCTGGACCAGGTCGTCGCGGTCGATGCCGCGACCGAGGTAGCGCGACGCGATGCCGTCGGCGAGGCCGAGGTTCAGCATGACCAGCGCGTCCGCGGTGTCCCGGTCGACGGGCACGCCCTCCTCGGCGTCACGCAGGAGCCACTCCGTTCGGTCACGGGGGCGGCCGTCCCGCAGGGACGTCGAGTCGGTCAGGGCCAGGAACGTCTGGCTGGAACTCGTGGTGGATCTCGTCATCGGGGGCTCCCGGGGAGAATCTGCTCAAACCCGTGGCGCCACTTCCGGACCAGTACCGCCACGTAACCACCAATTCCGCTCCAAGGCAAGCCCAGTCACCGGCGGGAGTCCGGTGGGCGCCACCGCCGGCACGGGCCAGGTTTGCCGGCGGCCACCGCCGGGTATGCGCGTACACGTGGCTCCGGGACGTCGCCGTCTCGGCGAGTCCTTCCCGGGTCACCCGTTCACGAGACGGTTACGGAGAGAGGGCAGACCATGGGACTGACGGACAAGGCCAAGAACGAGGCCGAGATCGCCAAGGGCAAGGTCAAGGAGGGCGTCGGTGACGCCACCGACAACGAGCGTCTCCAGGCCGAGGGCGAGACCGACCAGGCGTCCGGCAACATGAAGCAGGCCGGCGAGAAGGTCAAGGACACCTTCCGCGACTGACCGAGTGACACGGACCTGAACCGGCGCCGCCGCCGTCCACGGCGGCGCCGGTTCAATCCGCGTCGGTTCATCCGCGTCGGTTCATCCGCGTCGCTTCATCCGCCGGTTCATTAGCGCGGGGTCAGCCGAGCAGGCGGGTCCCACCGACCCAGACGCCGGCGGTGTCGGCCACGCCGCCGAGGGCGAAGACCTTGGCCAGCGCGTCGTCCGGGTCCTGGGCGTGCTCCAGGGCCGTCTCCAGCGTGCTGCCGGCGGGCGGCCGCACCCAGACGGCGTCGAACTGTCGCCCCACCGACAGGTCTCCCACGTCGTCCAGCCCGAGCGCGTCGGCGCCGGCACTCGTCGCCAGGTGGAGCAGATGGGCCGCGGTGAGCGCCATACCCGACTCCTGCTGCAGCTGCTGGATGAAGTAGGCCTGTAGGCCCTCCTTGAGCAGCGAGAGCCCGGTGCCGGCCCCGACGTCCGAGCCCAGCGCCACCCGGATGTCGTACTCGACGTGACGCCGCAGCGGGAAGAGACCGCTGGCCAGGGCCGCGTTGCTCGTCGGGCAGTGCGCCACCGCCGCCTGCTGGGCACCGAGCACGGCGAGCTCACGTTCGGTGGCGTGCACGTTGTGGGCGAAGACGCTCTGACGTCCCACCAGCCCGTAGCGGTCGTAGGTGTCGAGGTAGTCGATGGCCAGCCGGTGCTGGCGGGCGACCTGCTCGATCTCGGCGACGTTCTCGTTGATGTGCGAGGTGAACCAGGCGCCGTCGACGTCCTTGGCCAACGCGGCGCAGGACTCGAGCAGCTCCGGACTGGCGAAGAGCGAGAACCGCGGCGTGACCGCATACCGGAGCCGACCCTGCCGGTGCCATCGCGTGGCGAGGGCCTGGCCCTCCTCGTGCGCGCGCTCGGGGGTGGTGAGCAGGTCGGGTCGTAGTACCCGGTCGCCGACGACGAGCCCCGCCGTGACGCGCAGGCCCACCCGGTCGGCCTCGGCGAACAGGCTGTCCACGGCGCTGGCGAAGTGCGACCCGAAGACCAGCGCGCTGGTGGTGCCGGCGGCGACCAGCCCGTGGACGAACTCGGTGGCCACCGCCCGGGCGTAGGCCTGGTCGGCCAGCCGAGCCTCCTCGGGGAGCGCGCACCGGTCGAGCCAGTCGAGCAGCGGCATGCCGATCCCGCCGATGACGCGCAGCTGCGGGTAGTGGACGTGAGTGTCGATGAACCCGGGCAGCAGCACGCCGCCGCGCAGGTCGACGACCTCCTCGCCGGGGTTGTCGCGCGTGACGTCGGCGGACGACCCTCGGGCCCGGATCACCCCGTCCTGCACCAGGACTCCGGCATCCTGCTCCGACCGGAGCCGGCCTCCGGTGAAGGGGCTCTCCGGGGTGTCGAGCACCGTGGCGCGGTAGATCGTCATCGGTTCACCTCGGTATGCGCCGCCGCCCGGTCGCCGTCGAAGGTGCGGACGAGGTCGGCGGCCACGCTGACGGCGATGGTGGCGGGGTCCTTGCCCGCGACGTCCGGCAGGCCGATGGGGGTGGTGATCCGGGCCAGGGCCTCCGGTCCGTGGCCCTCCTCGGCGAGCTTGACGCGGAACCGGGACCACTTGGCCGACGAGCCGATCAGGCCGACCGACCCCAGGTGCGAGCAGCGCAGCGCCACGTCGCAGAGGGCGATGTCCTCCGCGTGGTCGTGGGTCATGACGAGGACGTGGGTGCCGGGCGGGACCTGCCCGAGGACCAGCTCGGGAACCGGGGCGTGGTGGACGTGGACGCGGGCCAGGGCGTCGCGGGTGGCTCCCGCCAGCGCCGTCTCGGACGCCTGCTCCGCACGGGAGTCGACGAGGTGCAGCTCGACGTCGTGCCGGGCGAGGATCCTGGCCAGCTCGACGCCGACGTGGCCGAGCCCGAAGATGGCGACCGACGGCACCACGGCGAGCGGTTCGAGGAGGATGGTGACCTCGCCGCCGCAGCACTGCACGCCGTGGTCGACCGGCGCCTTGTCGTTGAGGGACAACGACATCAGCTCCGGTATGCGGCCGGACCCCGCGGCGAGCATGGCCCGCGCCCGGGCCACCGCGGTGGCCTCGAGGTTGCCGCCGCCGATGCTGTCCCATGTCGCATCGGCGGCGACGACCATCTTCGCGCCGGCCTCGCGCGGCGCGTGCCCACGGACCGTCACCAGGGTGACGAGCACGCCGGCCCGGCGCTCGCGGCGGAGGGCCTCGACGGCGGTGACCCAGCTCATGACGTTGCTGCTTCCTGCCGGTCAGGCCCGCGCCGGGACGGGCTTCTCGTAGTGCTCGGACGTCGGGTGCGCGGGGTGGGCGTCCGGGCCCGGCTGCTCCGGGACGACTCCTGGGAAGCCCTCCTCGACGTGGCCGTGCTCGGACGCGCGGCGGGCCTGCTCGACCGCCCAGTAGACCGCCTCGGGCGTCGCCGGCGAGGCGAGGTCGACGCTGGTGCCGGCCGGACCGAACGCGGCCGCGGCCTGGCGGAGCGCCTCGCGGACCGAGAAGGCCAGCATCAGCGGGGGCTCGCCCACCGCCTTGGAGCCGTAGACGGCGCCGTCCTCATGGGCCTGCTGGAGCAGGGCGACGTTGAAGACGTCGGGCATCTCCGAGAAGCTCGGCAGCTTGTAGGTGCTGGCCGCCTGCGTCGTGAGCCGACCGCGTGTCGGCCGGTCGCTCTCGTCCCAGCGCAGGTCCTCGAGGGTCAACCAGCCGGCGCCCTGGACGAACCCACCCTCGATCTGGCCGATGTCGACCAGGGGCGAGAGGCTGTCGCCGACGTCGTGGACGATGTCGACGCGCCGGATCCGGTAGGCCCCGGTGAACCCGTCCACCTCGACCTCGGTCGCAGCGACGCCGTAGGCGAAGTACTTGAACGGCTCGCCCTCGAACCGCTGCGAGTCCCAGTGCAGCCCCTCGGTGCGGTAGTAGCCGGCGGCGAAGAGCTGCACCCGGCGGAAGTACGCGGTCCTGACCAGCTCGTCCCAGGCGATCTTCTCGCTGGTGTAGGCGACGCCGTGCGCCTCGCCGTTCTCGATCCGCACGTCGGCCGGGGAGATGCCCAGGGTGGTCGCGGCGACCTGGAGCAGCCGCTCCTTGATCTGCTCGCAGGCGTTCTTCACCGCCCCGCCGTTGAGGTCGGCGCCCGAGCTGGCCGCCGTGGCCGAGGTGTTGGGCACCTTGTCGGTCCGCGTGGGCGCCAGCCGCACCTTCGACAGTGGGATGCCGAGGGTGGTCGCGGCCACCTGCAGCATCTTCGTGTGCAGGCCCTGGCCCATCTCGGTGCCGCCGTGGTTGATGAGGACCGAGCCGTCCTTGTAGACGTGCACGAGCGCGCCGCCCTGGTTGAACGCGGTGAGGTTGAACGAGATCCCGAACTTGACCGGCGTGACGCCGATGGCGCGTTTGGTGTCCTCGCTGGCGGCGTTGAACTCGGCAATCTCCGTCAGCCGGCGGTTGAGGTCGGCGGTGGCGATCACCTGGTCCCACGCGGCGCTCGCCCGCTCCGGGTGCCGGACCGGCTGCCCGTAGGGGGTGGCCTGTCCGTGGACGTAGAAGTTGCGGCGCCGCAACGTCATCGGGTCGATCCCGAGCAGTGGCGCACAGCGGCCGAGGATGTCCTCGATGACGATCATCCCCTGCGGGCCGCCGAACCCGCGGAACGCCGTCTGCGACGTCTTGTTGGTCTTGGCGATCCGGCCGTTCACCCGGATGTTGGGGATCCAGTAGGCGTTGTCGATGTGGCACAGGGCCCGCGCGAGAACGGGTTCGGACAGGTCGAGGCTCCAGCCCCCGTCCGAGGTCAGCGTCGCGTCGAGGGCCTGCAGGCGGCCCTCGTGGTCGAACCCGACCCGCCACTCGGCGTGGAACCCGTGGCGCTTCCCGGACATCGTCATGTCCATCGTCCGGTTCAGCCGGAGCCGGACCGGTCGCCCGGTGAGCGTCGAGCCCAGAGCGGCGATCGCCGCATACCCGTGCGGCTGCATCTCCTTGCCGCCGAAGCCGCCGCCCATCCGGAGGCACTGGACGGTGACGTCGTGGCTGTGCCGCCCGAGGACGTGCGCCACGATCTCCTGGGTCTCGGACGGGTGCTGCGTGCTGCTCTGCACAAAGATCTGGCCGTTCTCGTCGACCAGCGCCAGCGCGGCATGGGTCTCGAGGTAGAAGTGCTCCTGCCCGGCGAACTCGAACTCGCCGCAGAACACGTGAGCCGCGTCGGCCAGCCCGCTCTCGACGTCACCGCGCTCCATGTGCGGTTGGCCGCCCTGGAAGCTCTTGGCGGCGATGGCTTCTCGAACTGAGATGAGGGCCGGAAGAGACTCCACCTCCACCTCGACCGCCGCGGCCCCGAGCCGAGCCGCCTCCAGGGTCTCGCCGAGGACCCAGGCGACCGGGTGGCCGAAGTAGCAGACCTCGGTCGGGAACAGCGGCTCGTCGTGCTTGATGCCGGCGTCGTTGACACCCGGCACGTCCTCGGCCGTGAGGACCCGGACGACCCCGGGCACCTCGAGTGCCGGGGCATAGTCGAGCCGGGTCACCGTCGCGTGGGCCTGGAAGACCTGCACGGGGTATGCATGCAGGCAGTCCTTCGTGCGGCCCACCAGGTCGTCGGTGTAGAGCGCGAGCCCGGTGACGTGCAGCGAGGCGCTCTCGTGTGGGATCGCCTCTCCGACAACGGGGTTCGCGGGACGCTCGGACAGGGCGCTCATGAGTGCTCCCCCCTTTCGGAACGGGACTGCTGGGCGTACAGCTTGAGGAGCGAGGTGCCGAGCATGGCAGCGCGGTAGTCGGCGGACGCCCGCTGGTCGTCGATCGGGGTCCCCTCCTGGCGGAGCACGCCCGCGGCAACCCGGACCGTCTCGCGCGACCAGGGCCGGCCCTCGAGCGCCGCCTCGGTGTCGAGCGCCCGGATCGGGGTCGCGGCGACGCCACCCAGGCCGATCCGTGCCGTCACGACCTCGCCGTCGACGACCTCGATCGCGAAGCCGACGGCGACGCTGGAGATGTCGTCGAAGCGGCGCTTGGCGATCTTGTGGAACGCGGTGATCTCGGCCAGCGGCAACGGGATCCGCACGGACTTGATCAGTTCGCCGGGCTGCCGGACCGAGGTGCGGTACCCGGTGAAGTACTCCGCCAGGGGGACCTCGCGCTCTCCGTTGACCGACGCCAGGACGAGGACCGCCTCCAGCGCGAGCAGGGCCGGCGGCGTGTCGCCGATCGGCGAACCGGTGCCGAGGTTGCCGCCTAGCGTCGCGCCGTTGCGGATCAACCGGGACGCGAACTGCGGGAACACGTGGTCGAGCAGGGGGACCCGGCCGTCGAGACGGCGCTCGATCTCGGTGAGGGTCAGCGCGGCGCCGAGCTCGACCCAGTCCTCGCCGACCTCGAAACCGCGCAGCTCCGGCAGCCGGTCGACGGCGATCGCGTAGGCGGCGCGGACACCGCGGATGTTGACCTCGACGCCCCAGTCGGTCGAACCGGCGACGAGGACCGCGTCCGGATGCTCGCCGAGGAGGGCGGTGGCCTCCGCGAGGCTGGTCGGGCGAACGAACTCGCCGTCCGGCTCGGCGATCCGGGTGTGCCGGACCGGCGGCGGGGGCGACGCGAGGCGTGCCGCGAAGGCGTCGTCCGCCGCGGGCGTACCGAGGGCGTAGGCGGCGTCGCGGATCGGCCGGTAGCCGGTGCAGCGGCAGAGGTTCCCGCTCATCGCGTGCAGGTCGAACCCGTTGGGGCCGTGCTCACTCTCCGCGTGGTCGACGTAGTCGAGGGTCTCGTCGGCGTCGTAGGACGCTTCCGGGTTGTTCACGCGGTCGGCGCGGTAGTACTCGGCCGCCATGCTGCAGACGAACCCGGGCGTGCAGTAGCCGCACTGGGAGCCGCCCCGCACCGCCATCTCGCGCTGTACCGGGTGCAGGGCGTCCGGCGTGCCGAGCCCCTCGGACGTGACGACCTCCTGCCCGTCGAGGGTGGCCGCCGGGATGAGGCACGCGTTGATCGGCGTCCACTGCGTGCGGGTCTCGGCGTCCTGGTAGTCCGGCCGGGCGAGGAGCACGGAGCAGGCGCCGCACTCGCCCTCGGCGCAACCCTCCTTGGCGCCGGTGAGGCCGATGTCGCGCAGCCAGTTCAGGGCGGTGGTGTTGGCGGGCACGCCGTCGAGGGAGCAGAGGCGCCCGTTGACGGTCGCCTGTGGAGGCGCCTCGGGGGAGTCGGTGGCCCTGGTACCGGGTGCGGTGATGGTCATGTCCACTCCTGTCGCGCCGCCGTTGGCGTCCTCAGTCGACCCGGCCGGTGGGCATCGGCGGATCGGCATGGCCTGCATGGTTGAGGGGAGACGCCGACCCGGTGGTTGTCCATGCGGAACGCCGGGTTCGTCGGTTCGTGGAGCTCGTTCTCCCCATGGTACAGATTCAACAGTTCGTTGAAAAGACCTCGCGTGCTGTCGGGCGAGAGGCCAACTTCGGCCGCTATGGGCCCTCGCATACCGGCCGAAGTTGGCCTCTCGGCAACGTGAGTGGGCGTCATGACGTCGCTCCGGCCCGGGTGAGGAGGGCCCGGCTGGCGGCGGCGGACCGGGCCGCGAGAGCGCCCTCGTCGACGTTGACGAGGACGCCCCGGTCGACGACCGGACGTCCGCCGACGAGCAGCAGCTCGAGCGGAGGGCGGTCGCCGAGGACGAGTCCCGCTACGGGGTCGACGACGTCGACGTGCGGGAGGGTGTCGACGCGCCAGACGGCGACGTCGGCCTGCTTGCCGGGCTCCAGCGAGCCGATCTGGTCGTCCCAGCCGAGCACCCGGGCGCCGCCGATGGTGGCGACCTCCAGGGCGTCACGCACCGACAGGGCCTGTGGGCCGCCGCGGGCGCGGGCGAAGAGCAGCGCGTGCCGGGCCTCCTCGAGCAACGAGCTCGCCTCGTTCGACGCGGCGCCGTCGACGCCGAGCCCGACCGGCACGCCGGCGTCGCGCAGGTCGCGGACGCGGGCGATGCCGGCGCCGAGCCGGGCGTTGGAGGACGGGCAGTGCGCGACGCCGGTGCCGGTGGCGGCCATGGACGCGATCGCCGCGTCGTCGAGGTGGATCCCGTGGCCGTACCAGACGTCGGATCCGAGCCAGCCGAGCGAGTCCATGTAGTCGACCGGGCCGCAGCCGAACCGCTCGCGGCAGAACGCGTCCTCGTCCATGGTCTCGGCGAGGTGGGTGTGGAGCCGGACGCCCTTGTCGCGGGCGAGCGCCGCGGCCTCCTTGAGCAGCGTGTCGGTGACCGAGAACGGCGAGCACGGGGCCACGCCGACGCGCAGCATCGAGTCCGGCGAGGGGTCGTGGAACCGGTCCACGGCGTCGGTCGTCGCCGCGAGGATCGTGTCGAGGTCCTCGACCACGTGGTCCGGCGGCAGACCGCCCTGCGACCGGCCGAGGTCCATCGAGCCGCGGGTCGGCATGAACCGCAGGCCGACCGCCCGCGCAGCCTCGACCTCGGCGGCGAGCAGGTCGCCGCCGTCGGCAGGGAACACGTAGTGGTGGTCCATCGACGTCGTGCAGCCGGTCTTGGCGAGCCAGCCGAGGCCGGCGGTCGAGGCGGCCGACACCGACTCCTCGTCGATGCAGCCCCACACCGGGTAGAGGGTCGTCAGCCACTCGAACAGGGTGGCGTCGACCGCGAGGCCGCGGGTGACCCACTGGTACAGGTGGTGGTGGGTGTTGACCAGCCCGGGCGTGACGACGCAGCCGCGGGCGTCGACGACGCGCGCGCCCTCGACGTCGGGGGCCGGTCCGGACCCGACCGAGGACACCCGGCCGTCCTCGACGACGACGTACCCGTCGGCATACTCGCTGCGGTCGCCGTCCATCGTCACGACGGTGCCGCCGGTCAGCACCAGGCGCTCGCTCATGTCAGACCGTGCTTTCCAGGCGGAGCACCGCGATCTCGCCGAGCTGCTGGATGGTCTCGTCACGCTCGGTGTGGTCGTCGTTGTCGAGGCGGCGGTCGAGCTCGGCGAGGATCTCCGCCGCCGAGCGGCCGGCCGCACGGATGAGGAACACCCGGTCGAAGCGCTCCTCGTATGCGGCGTTGCCGGCGGCCAGCCGGCTCGCCGTGTCGGGATCGGTGGGGTCGACGCCGGACTGCTCGCGCTGCGAGTGCTCGGCGTCGTGGCTCATGCCGGCCCGCTCCCCGATCCGGGGGTGGCGGGCCAGCGCGGCCTCGAGCTCGGCGTCCGTGAGGCGGGCCGCCGACTGCTCGGCCGCCTCGCGGAGGGCGGGCCACCCGGCATACGGGCGGCCCCCCTCCACGTCGCCGACCCAGCGCGGCACGTCCAGGCAGGTCCGCAGCAGCCCCTGGGCCTCGTCGGCCGACAGGCTGTTGAACGCAGACACGTCCGGACCGCTCACGGACGCCGCCGGGCGCTGGCGATCGGGTCGGCCCCCGCCAGCAGGTCGTCGAACCGGTGCGAGGCGATGCGCGAGATCTCGACCAGCGCCGTCGCGTGCTCCTGCTCGGGCGAGTTCTGCAGGCGCTCGCGGCCCTCCTCGATGATCTCGTCGAACGACCCGCGGTCGCGGACCGACATGACGAGCGGGAAGCCGAACCGCTCGCGGTAGGCGGAGGTCAGCTCGCCGAGCTCCTCGTGCTCCTGGTCGCGCAGGATGGTCAGACCCAGCGACGACTGGTCGCCCATCGAGCTCGTGCCGGACTCACCCGAGGAGACGGCCGCGGAGCCGAGGTCCGGGTACGCCGCGATGAGCTCGCGCTCCTGCTCGTCGGTCGAGGAGAAAAGGGCCTGCTGGAAGGCGCGACGCAGGTCGCGGGTGTCCTCGAACGGCCGGCGATCCCAGGCGCGCTCCACCGCCCACGACGGGCCCTGGTAGATCGAGCCGAACGTGCTCGCGAACTCCTCGCGGCTCATCTGGTTGACCTCGGCGAGGGTGACCTCGTCGCCGGGCCGGCCGGCGACGGCCGGGCCGCGGTCGCGGCCCACATGGTGGAAGACGAAGTTGAGCAGGATCGCGACGAGGCTGCCCAGGGTGATACCGGAGCCGAAGATGATCCGGACCCCTTCCGGGACCGCCTGGGCGAGGTCGGGTAGCACGGTGACGTACACCGCCAGGCCCAGAGAGGTGCCGACAATGACGACGTTGCGGTGGTCGTGGAAGTCGACCCGCTGCAGGGTCTGGATACCGACGACGGCCACGGTCGCGAACATCGCCAGTGCCGCGCCGCCGAGAACCGGGTGGGGGATGCTCGCGACGATGGCGCCGGCCTTGGGGATCAGCCCGATGATGATCATGATGAGGCCCGCGGTCGCGACGACGTAGCGGCTGCGCACCCGGGTCAGCCGGACGAGTCCGACGTTCTCCGCGAAGCAGGTGTAGGGGAACGAGTTGAAGATGCCGCCGAGGGTGGTGGCCAGGCCGTCGGCGCGCAGGGCGGCGGCGATGTCGTCCTTGGTGATCCGCTTCTCGACGATCTCGCCGGTGGCGAAGACGTCACCGGTGGTCTCCACGGCGGTGATGAGCATGACGACGATCATCGAGATGATCGCGGCGATGCTGAACTTCGGGATGCCGAAGAAGAACGGCGTGGTCAGGCCGAACCACGAGGACTGGGCCACCGAGTCGAAGTGGGCGTCGCCGAGGATCCAGGCGACGCCGGTGCCGATGACCAGGCCGGCCAGCACGGCGACGGTGGCCATGAACCCGCGGAAGACCCGCTGGATGATGACGATCAGGGCCAGGGTCCCCATGGCGTACGCGAGGTTCTTGCCGCTGGTCGGGTCCATCGTGGGGCCGGCGCCACCGGCGGCGTCGTTGGCCGCGACGGGCAGCAGGGCGATCCCGATGATGGTGATGACCGTGCCCGTGACGACCGGCGGGAAGAACCGGATGAGCCGGCTGAAGTACGGGGCGATGAAGAAGGTGAACAGGCCGGCGACGATGACAGCGCCGTAGATGACGAGCAGGCCCTCGGTGCCGCCGCCGGCGGCCAGGCCGATGGCGATCATGGGTGAGACCGCGGTGAAGGTCACGCCCTGGAGGAGCGGCAGCTTGACGCCGACCTTCCAGAAGCCCACCGACTGGATGATCGACGCGATGCCACAGGTGAACAGGTCGGCGTTGATGAGGTGGATGAGCTCCTGCTGGCTCAGGCCGATCGAGTTGGCCAGGAGGATCGGCACGATGACGGCGCCGGCGTAGAAGGCGAGGACGTGCTGGAAGCCGTAGACGGCCAGCTTCGGGATGGGGAGGACCTCGTCCACGGGGTGTTTCGGCGGAGCCGGACGGGGCTTGTCGACAGTCGGTGACGCGGTCATGTCGCACCTGGATTTCTGTGGGGGCCGAGGTGGCGCTGGGTTTACCGGTATGCGGAATTAGATTTACGGATGACGGAACTGTAGAGAGTGACCTAGGTCACCGTCAACGGTTTGTTGAAGAAATCTTCCTCAAGCCTGATGCGTCGCCGAACGGCCGGCGGGAGAGCGCCACCCGCACGACTCAGGCCGTGGACCGGCGGTTGAGGTAGTTGTAGACCGTGAAGCGGGTGACGCCGAGGGCCTCGGCGACCGTCTCGGCCGAGCGCCGCATCTCGAAGGCGCCGCGCTCCTCCAGCAGGCGTACCGCCAGCTGCTTGCCGGCGCGCGGCTGCTGGTCGAGCGGGCCGCCGAGCTCGCGCTCTACGTCGGCGATGAGCCGGGCCAGGCCGTCGGACAGGTCGGCCGACTCGACGGCGGTCGTCGCCCGCACCGGGGAGCCGGACGTGCACGACGGGTCCGCCGTCGAGCGCCACGACGACGTCGTCGGGACGGGCCGTCCCCGACGGGACGACCTCGCCCCCGACCCGGCGCAGCAGCGGCGCGAGCGCCTCTGCCAGGGATCGGGCGTCGAGGTCTGGCGGCGTCACGGCGTGGCTCCATCTGGGTCGACGGCATCGTCGGCCGGCGAGGACTCGGTGTCGATCCGCTCCAGCTGCAAGGTGACCCGGGTCGCGCCGGAGGCGAGCGCTGCCGCGAGGACGTCGGTCAGCGCCGGAACGAGGACCTTGTCGTCGCCCTCGACCGAGGTGCCGAACGGTCCGAGGTCGGCGTCGAGGCCGGCCTCGGTCAGGAGCGCGGCCGAATGCGTGACGTGCTCGGGCATCTCGCCCTCGCCCACGAAGGGCTCCGTCGTGAACTCGGCGCGTACGCGCATACGGAAACGGTAGCCCCACCCGGGCGCGGTGCGACGATGACGACGTGGGTCCGTCCGTCGCGCGCAACGAGGTGACCGCCGACCAGGCGGCCGACCTGCTCGGCGTCCGGCTCCAGACCATCTACGCCTACGTCAGTCGTGGGCTGCTGACCCGCGCGTACCGGACCAACGACGCGGGCCACCGGGTCTCGGTCCTCGCCCTCGACGAGGTCCTGCGGCTCGCGGCAGAACGGACGCGGGTGCGGACCGGTTCGCTCGAGGTGCTCGTCGAGACCGACGTGACGCTGCTCGACCCGAAGGGCACCCTGTCGTTCCGCGGGCACGACGCCGTGGCGCTCGCGTCGAGCCCGTTCGAGGAGGCCGCGGCGCTCGTCTGGGCGGTCCCGGCGGTCGGCGCGTGGGAGCCGCTCGACCGCGACGTCGCGCTCGTCCGCGCCGCGTCAGCCGCCCTGGCGCCTGGCGCGACCGACACCGACCGGATCCGCGCCGCCGTCCTGACGCTGGCCACCGACGATCCCGACCGGGGGGACCTGAAGCCGGACCACGTCGTGGCCGTCGGCCGACGGGCCGTCGCGGCTGGGGTCGTCGCCCTTGGCGCCGAGAGCGGTGGCAGCGTCGCCGACCGGCTGTGGACCGCCCTCGGCGCGCCGGCGCCATACGACGAGGGCCTCGCTCGCCCTGAACGCCGCGCTCGTCCTCCTGATGGACCACGAGCTGGCCGCCTCCACCATGGCCGCGCGCGTCGCCGCCGGGACCGGGGCCGACCCGTGGCTGGTCCTGCTCACCGGGCTGGCCGCGCTGGGTGGCCCGCGGCACGGCCGCAGCAGCGTCGCCGCCGAGGGGCTCCTGGCGGCCGTGCGGCGCGAGGGCGTGGAGGCACTCGACCGGTATGCGACCGAGACCGGTGAGGGTGGGATCCCCGGGTTCGGACACAAGGTCTACGTCGACGCCGACCCTCGGGCCGAGGTGCTGCTCGACCACGTGGCGCGGCTGGACCCCGACGGCTGGCCGGCGGTCGAGTCGCTGCTGCTGGCGGTCAGCCACCGCTTCGGGCTGAGCCCGAACGTCGATCTCGGATTGGCCGCGCTGGTGCAGGCGTGCGAGTTCCGGCCGGGCAGCGGCGAGACCGTCTTCGCGCTGAGCCGGATGGTCGGGTGGCTCGCGCACGCGATGGAGGAGTACCCCCAGGGCCTGCGGTTCCGGCCCCGCGCGGTCTACACGGGCGAGTCGCGCGAGTCCGGGTGACAGCGGTCGGAACTCCGACCGTTGCGGCCCGGACGGAAGTCAGCGGGACGCCAGGGGCGGGACCGGCTGTGGAGGGGGCGGACCCGCATACCGGGCACTGGGCCGGATGATCTTGCGCTCGCGGGCCTGCTCGAGGATGTGTGCCGTCCAGCCCATCGCGCGGCTGACGGCGAAGGTCGGCGTGAACATCGCGCGCGGGATTCCGCACTCGTGCATGACGACGCCCGCGTAGAACTCGACGTTGGCCCGCAGGACCCGGTCGGGGCGGGCCGCGTCGAGGGCGTCCTCGATGGCCGACTCGGCGGCCACGGCGAGCTCGGCCAGCGGGCCGCCGAGATCCTCGGCCGTCTCGCGGAGCAGCTCGGAGCGCGGGTCCTTGCCGCGGTAGATCGCGTGGCCGAACCCCATGATCCGGTTCCCGGCGGCGAGCTGAGCGTCGGCCCAGGGGCGGGCGTTCTCCGGAGTACCGATCGCGTCGAGCGAGTCGAGCGCGCGGCTCGGGGCACCGCCGTGCAGCGGTCCGGAGAGGGCGCCCAGCGCCGCGACGACGCAGGCGGCGACGTCGGCGCCGGTGGACGCGACGACGCGGGCGGTGAAGGTCGACGCGTTGAAGCCGTGGTCGACGGTCAGACAGAGGTAGCGCTCGACCGCCCGGACGTGCTCCGGCGTCGGCTCGGTGCCGGAGACCATCCAGAGGTGGTTCGCCGTGTAGCCGAGGTCGGATCGCGGAGGGAGGGGGTCGAGGCCCTGGCTGCGCCGGTATGCGGCGGCCGTCACCACCGGGACCTGCGCGGCGACGCGGATGGCGTCGCGCTCGCGCTCCTCGGGGCTCAGGTCCCAGACCGGGGTGAGGTCGAGGGCGCCGCCGAGCATCGACAGGGCGGTGCGGAGCTGCGTCATCGGGCTGACGCCGTCCGGGGTCGCGGCGGCGAGGTCGTCGAGCGCGGTCGTCACGCTCGTCGGGCAGCTGCTGGGCGTCGGCGATCGTCGCGCGGAAGGCGGCCAGCTCGGCCTCGTCCGGCAGGTGGCCGCGGAGCAGCAGATGCCAGACCTCCTCGATGGAGCAGGTGCGCGCCAGGTCGACCGCGTCGTACTGGCGGTAGTGGTAGAACCCCTGCTGCCCGCGGACGTCGGAGAGGGCGGTCGTCGCGACGACGACGCCGGCCAGACCGGGCGGCGCGACGAGGGCCTCGGGCGGGGTCGACGGTGCGGCGGCGGTGACGGTGCTCATGCCGTCTACGGTCGGTCGGTGGCCGCCGACGGTCAACGTTGACGCCGTCAATCTGGTATCAAGGTGACACCATTGCGAGATGGCGATGACCCTGAGGCTGACCGACGACGAGGCGACGCGCTGCGTCGCCGTGCCGAGATGGAGTCCCGTTCGATGCAGGACGTCGCGCGGTCAGCCGTTCGCGAGTACGTCGAACGCCACAGTCGGGAGGACCTGCTGAACCAGGTGCTCGACGAGGAGCTGCCCCGGTACGCGCGAGGCCCTCGACCGCCTGGCCCAGTGCGATCTTCCTCGATGAGGAAGGCCTGCTCAGCATCGCCGGACGAGTCGTCGACGTCGGTCCTGGTCCGCGACCATGGTCTGCTGTCGTCAGCGGTTGCCCGGCCCCAGGCGAGCGCCATCGGCGAGGATGTCTATCCCGACCTCGAGTCGAAGGCCGCCGCACTCTTGCAGTCCCTCGTGCGGAACCACCCGCTTATCGACGGCAACAAGCGGCTCGGCCTCGCGGCCGCGATTGCGCTTCTCGGTGTGAACGGGCGCCGGTTAACCCTCTCGAACGAGGAGGCCTACGACTTCGTCATTGCGGTAGCCACCGGTCAACTGTCGGAGATCGACGCGATCGCCGCGGTGGTCCGGAGGGGGTCTGAGCCGCGCTAGGTCACTTCGGGGGGAGTGACGACGCATACCGGACTCCGATGTCGGCCCAGCGGGCGAGGTCCTCGTCGGACTCGACCCCGGCGGCGTCGACCCGGAGCCAGCCGTTCATCTCCTTGCCCCGCATGACGAACCGGCCGGCGTGGGGCTCGGCGGCGAGCTGCTCGGTCTGGTCGGGCTCCACCCGGAGCAGCAGGCCGCCCTGGCTGCTCGCCGCGACGGCCATGTTGCCGCCGACGAGGAACGCCAGGCCGCCGAACATCCGCATCTCGGTGACACCCGACGACGTCCTGCAGCTGGTCGCGGATCCGGTTCGCGAGCTCCTCGTCGTACGCCATGGGGGAAGCATCCCGCACGGCGCCGACAGCCTCAGGACTGCGGCGGCGCGATGTCCTGCTGGGCGGGCAGCTGGTCCTGGCGGACGACGCCGACCGGGCAGGTCAGCCCGTTCGGCCCGTGGTTGCAGTAGCCACCGGGGTTCTTGTCGAGGTAGCCCTGGTGGTAGTCCTCGGCGAGGTAGAACGGGCCGGCGTCCTCGGCGGACCGGATCTCCGTGGTGATCTCACCGAACCCGTTGTCGGTGAGGACCTTCTGGAAGGCGTCGCGCGTCGCGATCGCGGCCCGCTCCTGGTCCGGGGTGGTCCAGTAGATGGCCGACCGGTACACCGTGCCGACGTCGTTGCCCTGCCGGTTGGCCGTCGTCGGGTCGTGGTTCTCCCAGAACTCCTTGAGCAGCAGCTCGGGGCTGGTCTGCTCGGGGTCGTAGACGACGCGCACGGTCTCGGCGTGGCCGGTCAGGCCGGTGCAGGTCTCCTCGTAGGTCGGGTTCGGGGTGTAGCCGCCCATGTACCCGACGGCCGTGTTGACGACGCCGGGCTGGCGCCAGAAGATGCGCTCGACGCCCCAGAAGCAGCCCATCGCGACGTAGATGACCTGCGAGCCGTCCGGCCACGGCCCCTCGATGGGGGTGCCGAGGACGACGTGCGTCGGGTCCACCGAGAACGGGCGCGTCGCGCGTCCGGACAGGGCGTCCTCGCGGGACACCATGGTCGACTTCCTGCCGAATCCGAAGATCACCCGTCAAGTGTCACATGCACGCATGACGCCCTCGGCCACGGGCGCTGACGGTCCGCTTACGGTGCCGCATCGGGCCCCTCCAGCGGCCCCACTACTCTCGGCCGGTGACCTCTTCGCGCCGTCTGAACGGCTTCGCCACCCGGGCCATCCACGCCGGCCAGGAGGCCGACCCGGCCACCGGCTCGGTCGTGGTGCCGATCTACCAGACGTCGACCTACAAGCAGGACGGCGTCGGTGGCCTGCGCGGCGGGTACGAGTACTCGCGGTCCGCCAACCCGACCCGGACCGCGCTCGAGGAGTGCTTCGCCGCGCTCGAGGGCGGCGACCGCGGCTTCGTGTTCGCCAGCGGCCTCGCCGGTCAGGACACCGTCGTCCGGGCACTGCTCGACCACGGCGACCACGTCGTGGTGCCGAACGACGCATACGGCGGCACCTACCGGTACTTCAACCGGGTCGCCCGGGCCGGCGGGATCGACCACACCATCGCCTCGATCCACGAGGTCGACGACGTGCGCGCGGCCATTCGTCCCGGCGTCACCAAGCTGGTCTGGGTGGAGACACCGACCAACCCGTTGCTCGGCATCGCCGACATCGCGGGCATCGCCGAGGTCGCCCACGCCGAGGGCGCGCTGCTCGTCGTCGACAACACGTTTGCGACGAGCTACCTCCAGAGCCCGATCGCACTCGGGGCCGACATCGTGACGCACTCCACGACGAAGTATGCGGGTGGTCACAGCGACGTCATCGGCGGCGCCGTCGTGATCGCCAAGGAGCTCGGCGCCAAAGGCTTCTCGGAGGCTTCGGAGCGGATCGAGTTCCACCAGAACGCGATCGGCGGCGTCGCGGGGCCGTTCGACTCCTGGCTGGTGCTGCGTGGGCTGAAGACGCTGGCCATCCGTATGGAGCAGCACTGTGACAACGCCGAGCGCGTGGTCGAGCACCTGCTCACGCATCCCGCGGTCGAGAGGGTCTACTACCCCGGTCTCCCGGAGCACCCGGGGCACACCCTGGCCGCCAAGCAGATGCGCCGCTTCGGCGGCATGGTCTCCATGACGCTCGTCGGCGGTGAGCGGGCGGCCGTGGCGGTGTGCGGCGCGACGAAGATCTGGACCCTCGGCGAGTCGCTGGGCGGCGTGGAGTCGCTCATCGAGCACCCGGCGCGGATGACCCACGCGTCGGTCTCCGGCACCCCGCTGGAGATCGACCGCAACCTGGTCCGGCTGTCCGTGGGCATCGAGGACGTCGACGACCTCATCGAGGACCTCGACGCCGCGCTGAGCGCCCACGGCTGAGCGCCCACGGCTGAGCGCCCACGGCTGAGCGCCCACGGCTGAGCGCCCACGGCTGAGCGCCCACGGCTGACGCACGGCTCGACGGCCGGGCTACCTCGGCGCACGCGCGAGATGGAGTACCCGGTCGGGTACCCGATCCCGTCGTGATCACGACCGGCTCGGTGACCCGATCGGTTACCCAACCGGGTACTCAACCAGGTACTGACCTAACCGCGGTGACCGCGCACGGTGAACGCGCACCGGTTGCACAGGGTGCTCTCGCGTGGGGCCAGCCCCACTCGGACGTCCACCCGAAGGGCGGGCACATCTCAGCCGCCCACCCCACCGGTCGGCCGACAGCCGACAGCCACTGTCGTGGTGATCCTGGATGGAGCAGCGAAATCCACTGACCATCAAGGAGACTCATCATGCGCACCATCACCAAGGTCGTCCTCGCGACGGTCACCGCCGCAGCCGCCGTCGTCGGGTTCGGCGTCACCGCCGCCTCCGCGACGGGCACCTCAACCGACACGACGTCCGACACCGTCGTGGTGCCGCGGTTCCACGAGTCCATCAAGCCCTGGGACTCCATCACCATCCCGGCGTTGTCATGCCCCGACGGGTCCTACCTCGTGAACGAGCACCTCTCACCCGGCCGGCTGGTGCCGAAGGGTGTCGAGGTCATCGAGCTGCGCAACGGGATCGAGCCTGCGGGTGCGGTCGGCGTGACGATCCGCGACGCGAGGGCCGTCGCCGTCGAGGTCAGGCCCGGGGCGTACGCGCTGCCCCTTGTCGGTACCCGAGTCGACCAGGGCTTCTCGACGGCAACCAACTGGGACCCGGCGGCCAGCCACACCATCGTCATCCGGCTGCACTGCACGACCAACCTCGACAACGCCGCCCGGGGGCTGGCCACCGACCTCTGATCCCTAGAGGATGGACGGCAACCGGCGCAGCTCCGCGGGCACGGCTGTGTCGTCACCGACGGGCTGAACCGGGTATGCCGCAGGCGTTCGGCCAGGTCGGCCAGCTCGGTGTGGCAACGTGGATGACGAAGGAGACGGGTGCGGACGAGGCCACGGCCATGGTCCGACATCATGGCCGCCATGACCATCGTGGCGTGGGAGCGCGCTGATGACTCCCGGGGTGTCAGCATCGCCCGCCGCGAGCGTCTGGTCCGACGGCTGGCTGTTCCACGGCAGCGAGGTCCTGGTCGGCGAGGACACGCTCAGCTGCACGTTCAGCGTGGTCGTCGGCGCCGACTGGGTGACCCGCCGGGTCGAGGCCGGTGCGCGTCTCGGCGGCGGGGGAGAGCCCGTCGCGTCCTCGAGGCGGTCGACGGTCGCTGGACCGTGGACGGCGCCTACCGGCCGGATCTCGACGGCTGCGTCGACGTCGACATCGCCGCGACCCCGCTGACCAACACCTTCCCGATCCGGCGCCTGGCGCACCTCGCGGTCGGTGAGCCGGCCACGTCCGGGGTCGCCTGGGTCGACGTCCCCGCTCTCGGGGTGACCCGGGTCGACCAGACGTACGAGCGCCTCGCGACCAGGACGGTCTCGCCCGCTGGCGGTACAGCGACCCGCTCCACGGGGCGTTCGTGCTCACCGTCGACGCCGAGGGGCTGGTCGTCGACTACGAGGGGTTCGCCCGACGCATACCGACTCCCGGTCCGCCGGGATGACGGCGTCCGACCTGCTCTGCCTCGACGTCGGCTCGACGTACACCAAGGCGGTCCTGCTCGATGCGGACGGCACCGTTCGCGGGACGGCGGAGACGCCGACGACCCGCGACACCGACGTCCTCGACGGCTGCCGCCTGCTCGCCGACCGGCTCGGTGCCCGCGACGACGCGACACGGCTGGCCTGCTCGAGCGCGGGCGGAGGGCTGCGGCTCGCGGTGGTGGGGTACGAGCGGCAGGTGACCGCCGAGGCGGGATACCGCGTCGGGCTGAGCGCCGGCGCCAAGGTCGTCCACGTCGCGTCCGGCAAGCTCGACGACGCCGAGGTCCGCGGCTGTCGAGCGGGCCCAGCCCGACCTCGTCCTCCTGGTCGGTGGTACCGACGGCGGCAACTCGGAAGTGTTGCTGCACAACGCCTCTCGGCTCGCCGCCGCCGCCCTGGGCCGGCCGGTCGTGGTCGCGGGCAACGTGGACGCCCGGGACGAGGCGGCCGCCCTGCTGGAGTGACGCCGGGCAGGCCGTGCGGGTGGCCGACAACGTCGTCCCGGAGATCGGCGTCATCAGCCCGGGCGGTGCGCGGGCGGCGATCCGCGCCACCTTCCTCGACCACGTGATCGGCGGCAAGGGCCTGTCGACCGAGCGCGGCGTTCCGGGAGATGGTCCGGGCGCCGACCCCGGACGCGATGCTGCGCGGAGTCGAGGTGACCGCGGAGGTGCTGGGCGCCGACCTGCTCGTCGTCGACGTCGGCGGCGCGACGACCGACGTCTACTCGGTCGTCACCCCCGAGGGCGAGGACGCGACGCTGCGCAAGGAGGTCGTCGGCACCCTGTGGAACGCGCGCACCGTCGAGGGCGACCTCGGCGTCCGCTGGAACGCGGTGGGTGTCGTCGAGGCGGCGGCGCGCGAGCGGATCCCCGTCGCGACGGAGCTGCACCGGTATGCGGCCACGGTGGCCGCCGATCCCGCGCACCTGCCGGTGGACGACGGCGAGGTCGCGCTGGACCTCCAGCTGGCCACCGTGGCGTCGCTGGTGGCGGTGCGTCGGCACGGTCGGCCCGGGTCGCCGGGCGCGTCGCCCCGCCCGCTCGGCGACGTCGGCCTGGTCCTCGGGTCGGGCGGCGTGCTGCGCCACGCGACCACGGAGCAGGGTATGCGGGTGCTCGCCGCCGTCACCGGCGACCACGCCGGCGGCTGGCGGGTCCCGAGGTCCGCGCGGACCGGCGTGGACGCCGCATACCTGCTGTTCGCCGTGGGGCTCCTGGCCGATGACCGGCCGGATCTCGCCCGGGTCCTCGCGCGACGAGTAGGCGAGGAGGTCTGACGGCGTCCGACGGGCTGGTCTCACATGCTGGGCGGCGGTGAGTAGCCTTCGAGCGTGCCCGACCTCGCCTCACTTCCCGTCAGCGCCGACGACATCCGGGCCGCCGAACGCCTCCTCCAAGGCGTGGTCCGCCCGACGCCGCTCGAGTACTCGCGAGCGCTGTCGGACAAGGTGGGCGCCGAGGTCTTCCTCAAGTGCGAGAACCTCCAGCGCGCCGGGTCGTTCAAGATCCGCGGTGCGTACACGCGGATGGCCCGCCTCTCGGACGCCGAGAAGGCCCGCGGGGTCGTGGCGGCGAGCGCCGGGAACCACGCCCAGGGTGTGGCGCTCGCCGCGCAGCTGCTCGGCATCCACTCGAAGGTCTACATGCCACACGGGGCGCCGATGCCCAAGATCTCCGCGACCAAGGGCTACGGGGCGGAGATCGAGTTCGTCGGGACCACGGTGGACGAGTGCCTCGTCGCGGCCCACGAGTTCGCGGCCACCACCGGTGCGGTGCTGATCCACCCGTTCGACCACCCGGACATCGTCGCCGGCCAGGGCACCTGCGGGCTGGAGATCCTCGAGCAGTGCCCCGACGTGCGGACCGTCGTGGTCAGCGCCGGCGGGGGAGGGCTGCTGGCCGGGATCGCGACCGCGGTGCGGGCGCTGCGCCCGGACGTGCGCGTGGTGGGCGTCCAGGCCGAGGACGCGGCCGCATACCCGATCTCGCTGGAGGCGGGCCGGCCCGTCCCGCTGGAGCGGATGGCCACGATGGCCGACGGCATCGCGGTCGGACGGCCCGGTGACGTGCCGTTCGCCGTCATCGAGAAGCTGGTCGACTCGGTCGAGACCGTGAGCGAGGCCTACCTGTCGAGGGCGCTGCTGTTCCTCCTGGAGCGGGCCAAGCTCGTGGTGGAACCGGCCGGCGCGGCGGCGGTCGCGCGCCTGATGGACCCGACGGCGCCGCGGCTCGAGGGACCGGTCGTCGCGGTGCTGTCCGGCGGGAACATCGACCCGCTGCTGATGCTGCGGATCATCCGGCACGGCATGGCCGCGGCGGGGCGATACCTCACCTTCGCGGTGCGGGTTCCGGACCGGCCAGGCTCATTGGCGCGGCTGCTCGCCGACCTGGCCGACGTGGACGCCAACGTCATCGAGGTCCGCCACAACCGCAACGAGTCGGCGCTGTCCGTCGACCAGTGCGAGATCGCCGTCGACGTGGAGACGAAGGGCCCCGAACACCGTGAAGAGGTGCTCGGGGCCCTGCGCGCGGACGGCTACAGGCCGTTGCTCCGCTGAGGCGTCGGCTCAGCCGGTGAAGGGCGCCGCCTTGAGGATCTTGACCTGGACGGTCTTGCCGGCGGGCGTCTCGTAGGACGCCGCCTCGCCGACCTTCTTGCCGTTGATCGCCCGGCCGAGGGGCGACTGCTCCGAGAAGACCTCGAGGCCGGAGTCGTCCTTGATCTCGCGGTGGCCGAGCAGGAACGTCTCCTCGTCACCGAACATCTCGACGGTGACGAGCATCCCCGGCTCGACGACGCCGTTGTCCTTGGGCGTCTCGCCGACCTTGGCGTTCTCGAGGAGCTGGGTCAGCTGGCGGATGCGGGCCTCCATCTTGCCCTGCTCCTCCTTGGCGGCGTGGTAGCCGCCGTTCTCCTTGAGGTCACCCTCGTCGCGGGCCGCCTCGATCCGCTTGGCGATCTCGCTGCGCCCCTCGCCGGACAGGTGCGCCAGCTCCGCCGACAGGCGGTCGTACGCCTCCTGGGTGAGGAAGCTCTGGGTCGCTGTCTCGGTCACGTCATGCTCCTTGGTGTGTGCCGCCTGCTGCGGGCGCCTAAGCAAAGGGTCTGGACCCGTACGGTCCAGACCCGGTTTCCCTGCGGCGATGAAGTCACCAGGGTAACAAAGTCGGGGTAGCCGACGCACCTCCGTTGCCGCGCGGTCCCGACGCCCGTCGGACAGGCACCACGCCGGCGAACCCGGCGTGTCGCATACCGACACGCCGCGTCCCGAGCGGTACCAGCAGCCACTGCCTGTCGGTCGGGTGCCGCGCGGGGCCCACGGGTCAGGTGCGGACGCAGTCCTGGACCACTCCGGTCACGGCGCGGGTCGTGGTGCGGACCGCCTTCTCCAGGTGGACGACCTGCCCGCCCTCGGGCGGGACGACGATGTCCGCGGTACCGACGACCGTGAAGTGGCCGTCCATCGCTCGGACCGTGCACGTCACCGCGATCCCGGGCGGCCGGGAGACGTCGAAGCTCACCGACACGGAGGTGTCGCTCTCGACCTTGTACCCGATCGTCGTGGCCGTGATCCGCTGGCTCTCGTTGCGCAGGGTCCACCACCCGATCAGGACCGCGGCCATGGCGACCACCAGGACGGCCACGACCGTCCAGACCCGTCGGCGCCGGGCGTCGACGGTGGCCGCAGGCGGCGACTCGGGCGGTGACATGATGGCTCACCGTAGAACGAGCACGACGCCGACCGGCAATGCAGGAGGAGTGGTGGAGCCTCGAGGTCTGCGGCTCATGTCGGTGCACGCCCACCCCGACGACGAGTCGAGCAAGGGTGCGGCGACGCTGGCCAAGTACGTCCGCGAGGGCGAACAGGTGATGGTCGTCTCCTGCACGGGCGGGGAGCGTGGCGACATCCTCAACCCCCGGCTCCAGGACGACCCGCACATCCTGCGCGACATGGCCCAGGTCCGACGTGACGAGATGGCCGCGGCGCAGGCGATCATCGGGTTCGAGCACATCTGGCTGGGCTTCGTCGACTCCGGGCTGCCGGAGGGCGACCCGTTGCCGCCGCTGCCGGACGGCTGCTTCGCCGGCGAGCCCATCGCGGTCACGACCGAGGCGCTGGTCCGGGTGATCCGCGACTTCCGCCCGCACGTGCTCCTCACCTACGACGAGACGGGCGGCTACCCGCACCCCGACCACGTCAACTGCCACGTCGTCTCGATGTCCGCGTTCGCCGCGGCCGGTGACCCCGACGCGTACCCCCACGCGGGTGAGCCCTGGCAGCCGCTGAAGCTGTACTACCTGCAGATGACGACCAAGGAGCGCATCCAGCGGCTCTACGACCTCATGATCGAGCGCGAGATCGAGACCGACTACGGCGACTGGCTCAAGGACTGGAAGCGCCCGGACCGCGAGATGACGACGCGGGTCCCGTGCGCCGAGTACTTCGACATCCGCGACCGGGCGCTGCTCGCCCACGCCACCCAGGTCGACCCGGACGGCGCCTGGTTCCACACGCCGCGCGAGATCGTCCGCGAGGGCTGGCCGACCGAGGACTACGAGCTCGTGGTCTCGTATGCGCCGGTGCAGCTCCCCGAGGACGACCTCTTCGCGGGGCTCGGGTCGGTCCGCGAGGCCGACGCGCTCGCCGTCAAGGCCGGACTCGTGCCGGTCCGCGACGTCCGGCCGGACCCGCAGGGCGCGCGGGACCGGCTGGCGAGCACCTCGGGCTCGGCCGGCTGATGGACACGCCGTCGACCTCGATCGGCCCGGGGCTGGGCGCGTTCATCGCGTTCTTCGTGCTGGCCGTCGTGCTGTGGCTGCTCATGCGCAACATGAACGGCCGGATGCGCCGGATGGCGTACAAGGAGCAGCAGCGGGTCGCCGACATGGAGGCCAAGGAGGCTCGCCGCGAGGCGGCGAAGGGCGGCGAGAAGGCCAAGCGGACCGGCCCGGAGGAGGAACCGCCTCAGGAGGCGGACAGGGCCGACCCCGCGCCGTAGACCGCGAGCGACGCCGCGACGTAGTGCGCGACGAACGCCAGCACCGTGAACGCGTGGAAGATCTCGTGGAACCCGAACCAGCGCGGTGACGGGTTCGGCCGCTTGGTGCCGTAGACGACGGCGCCGAGCGTGTACAGGACACCGCCGACCGTCATGAGGATGACCACGGCCGGGCCGCCGAAGTGCAGCAGCGGGCCGAAGTAGAAGACCGCGACCCACCCGAGAGCGACGTAGATCGGCGTGTAGAGCCAGCGCGGCGCGTTGACCCAGAAGATCCGGAAGAGCACCCCGCCGACGGCCCCGGTCCAGACGATCAGCAGCAGCTGGCGCGCCTGCTCGGGCGGCAGCAGCGAGAGCGCGAACGCCGTGTAGGTGCCGGCGATGATGAGGAAGATGTTGGAGTGGTCCAGGCGCTTGAGGACGCCGGTCATCCGGGCGGACCAGTGGCCGCGGTGGTAGATCGCGGAGGTCCCGAACAGCAGGGCCGCGGTCACCGTGAAGACGATCGCCCCGATCTTCGGAGCGCCCTCCGGCGCGAGCACGCTCAGCACGATCCCGGCCACGAGCGCCAGCGGGAAGGTCGCGGCGTGCAGCCAGCCCCGCAGGCGGGGCTTGACCGCGGCCACGAGGTCGCGGGCGGCGTCGCCGACAGTGTCCCCCACGGTGTCCCCCACGGAGTCTCCAGGGGTGTTCGGTGCGGCCGAGAAGGCGGGCTGCTCTCGCATACCGAAAAGTCTAACTTACGGAACCGTAAGTTACGGACGCGTAGGTTGTGAAGGCGACCACAGCGCCGCGGCCACGGGGCGGGCCGGGCTCGGGACCCGGGAGTACGGTGGGCGGCGTGCCACTCACCGACGTGCTCTACGGGGCGTACGAGCGGCGGCTGGCCAAGCAGATCCCGCCCGAGGCGGTCCCCCGGCACGTGGGCGTCATGCTCGACGGGAACCGGCGGTGGGCCCGGGAGAACGGGTTCGAGACCGTCGACGGGCACCAGGCCGGCGCCGACAAGATCAAGCACCTGCTCGAGTGGTGCGAGGCGGCCGGCGTCGAGGTGGTCACGCTGTGGCTGCTCTCGACCGACAACCTCAGCCGGAGCCGGCAGGAGATCGTCCCGCTGCTGAAGATCATCGAGACGGCGGTCGCCGACCTGGCCATCGAGGGGCGGTGGCGGCTGCACCCGATCGGAGCCCTGGACCTGCTGCCCGCGGAGACCGCGCAGTCGCTCAAGGCGTCGGCCGAGGCCACCCGGGGCATCGACGGCCTGCACGTCAACGTCGCCGTGGGGTACGGCGGGCGGCGGGAGATCGCCGACGCGGTGCGGTCGCTGATCCTCGAGCACGCCGCGCAGGGAACGCCGGTCGACGCAGATCGCCGACTCGATCTCCGTCGAGGAGATCGAGCAGCACCTCTACACCAAGGGCCAGCCCGACCCCGACCTCGTCATCCGCACGTCGGGGGAGCAGCGGCTCGGCGGCTTCCTCCTCTGGCAGAGCGCGAAGTCGGAGTTCTACTTCTGCGAGGCGTACTGGCCGGACTTCCGGCACGTCGACTTCCTCCGGGCGTTGCGCTCGTATGCGAACCGGGAGCGCCGCTTCGGCCGCTGACCGGCATACCGGATGTTTCCGGGTGGTGAACTTTCGGACACCGGGAGCGACACGCCCACCCGAGTGGGGGCGGCACCCAGGATCCGGACGTACCGTCAGTCCTGACGCCCGGTACCCGCCGAGCGTGCGGGAGGCCCGGTTGATGGAGTTCACGCTCCGAACGGAGGGCCGGTCCCGGTTCCCGTTCGACGGGTCCGGTCCCGGCAGTCCGATCGCGAGTAGGCCGCGCTCACCAGCGCGCCGCTAGGAGACCACGTGCCCTCCAACCGAGCCGCAGCCCGTCGTCCCGCCACCGCCGTCGCGGGAAACGACACCGTGCGCAAGACCTTCGTCCTCGACACCTCGGTCCTTCTCTCTGACCCGAAGGCGATGCTCCGCTTCAAGGAGCACGAGGTCGTCCTCCCGGTCGTCGTCGTCACCGAGCTGGAGGGCAAGCGGCACCATCCGGAGCTGGGGTACTTCGCCCGCCAGGCGCTGCGGCTGCTCGACGACCTGCGCATCCAGGAGGGTCGGCTGGACCGGCCGGTGCCGGTCGGTCAGGACGGCGGCACGCTGCGCGTCGAGCTCAACCACACCGACGCGATGATCCTGCCGGCCGGGTTCCGCCTGGGCGACAACGACACTCGCATCCTCTCGGTGGCCAAGAACCTCTCCGCCGAGGGGTTCGACGTCACCGTGGTCAGCAAGGACCTGCCGATGCGGGTCAAGGCGTCGGCCGTCGGTCTCGACGCCGAGGAGTACCGCGCCGAGCTGGCCGTCGACTCCGGCTGGACCGGCATGGCCGAGCTGGACGTCACCGTCGAGGAGATGGACCGGCTCTACGAGGTCGGGCGCGTCGAGCACCCGGCCGCCGCCGAGCTCCCCTGCCACACGGGTCTGGTCCTGCTGTCCCCGCGCGGGAGCGGGCTGGGCCGGGTCGGCGCCGACAAGCAGATCCGGCTGGTCCGCGGTGACCGCGACGCGTTCGGCCTGCACGGCCGGTCCGCCGAGCAGCGGATCGCCCTCGACCTGCTCCTCGACCCCGACATCGGCATCGTCAGCCTCGGCGGCCGCGCCGGCACCGGCAAGTCCGCGCTGGCCCTGTGCGCCGGCCTCGAGGCGGTCATGGAGCGCCGGCAGCACCGCAAGGTCGTCGTCTTCCGGCCGTTGTATGCGGTCGGCGGCCAGGATCTCGGGTACCTCCCGGGGACCGAGGCCGAGAAGATGGGCCCCTGGGGCCAGGCGGTCTTCGACACCCTCGGCGCGCTCGTCTCGACCGAGGTGGTCGAGGAGGTCCTCGACCGCGGCATGCTCGAGGTCCTGCCGCTCACCCACATCCGCGGCCGGTCGCTCCACGACGCGTTCGTCGTCGTCGACGAGGCGCAGTCGCTGGAGCGCAACGTCCTGCTCACGGTGCTGTCGCGGATCGGCCAGAACTCCAAGGTCGTCCTCACCCACGACGTCGCCCAGCGCGACAACCTGCGCGTGGGGCGGCACGACGGCGTCGCGGCCGTCATCGAGGCGATGAAGGGCCACCCGCTGTTCGCCCACATCACGCTCACCCGGAGCGAGCGCAGCCCGATCGCGGCGCTCGTCACCGACCTCCTGGAGGGCCTCGAGCCGTAGTCTCGACCGCCTCCGGCATCCTGTTGGCATCCGGCGCCAGATTTGGGACGGTTACGGGGGGTTCGGCGGACGCGAGAACGGGGTGAGTCGGGAATGTCCGAGTATGCGGGGCGGCACCGGGACGCCCTGACCGGTTCCTCGGTTGCGGCCGCAGCCAACCGGAGGCGTCAGCGCATCCTCCTGCTCGCCGCCGTCGCCGTTGCCGTCGTGGTGGCGGGGCTGTTCGCCGTCCCGGTCCTCCTCCCGACGGGCGGCGAGCCCGGGCCGGCGGCTCCGACGGTGCCGCCGGAGGCCGGTCTGCAGCTGCTCGGCCGACAAGGCGACCTCGGCGACCTGGCCGAACGTCGACAGGAGGTCGGAACGCTCACGCCGACCACCACACCGGACGGCCAGCCGACCGACTCCGCGACGGCGACGACGTCGCCGACCTCTCCGGCCGACGAGACGAGTCCCGCTGCGCTCGCTGCGAGCCCCTCGGGAGCCTCGGGATCCACGTCCAGCACGACGGGTACCACTCGCACCGCACCGCGGACACCCACGGGCTCGTCGAGCACCACGCCCGGCAGCACGACCTCCTCGGCCACCGAGTCGAACCCGAGGTCTGTCGCCAAGACGCTGTTCCCGTCGTTCGGGTTCGCCGACAGCGAGTTCGGCTGCCTCAACGCGATGTGGAACCGGCTCGACAGGTGGGGGTCGGTGGCGCAGGTCCGTCCGGGTCTGGCGTACGTCAAGTCCCGCTACGGCACCCCGTGCGCGGCTTGGGACCACGTCCGGGAGACCGGCCAGTACTGACCCCGGGCCGCGGTGTCCGAAGTCGACCCGCGTCGTGGATGTCGATTTGGCGTCGTCCGCCGGGTCTGGCACGGTGTAGCCGGTCAGGTCTCGGTTGGGTAACGCTGGGGGGCGGGAGAGGTCAGCGCATGACGCGGTATGCGGGTCGTCACCGTGCTGCCGCGCCGATTTCGCCGTCCGTCTCACCGATCCCGACCACGGTCGAGCTCGGACCGCCCACGAGCGCCGAGCCCCCGTCCTCCGCGTCGCGGAGCCGGCACTCCCGCGCGGCGCGCGCCGCCGGGGCGGTCGTGGCGCTGTCGCTGGTGGCGGTCGGGACGGTCGACCTCATGACCTCAACAGCCGGTGGCGTCCAGGGGCCGGTCAGCGCCGCCCTGCCGGTGCTGCCGCCCGACGCAGGGCCCCAGGCGGTCGCCTTCCGGGCCGACGCCGCGGATCTGTCGGACCACCGCGCCGCGGTCCGCGACGTCCGCGCCGAGGCCGACGCGGCCGCCGCCCGAGCCGCGGCCCAGGCCGCCGCGGACGCCGCCGCCAAGGCCGCCGCCGACGCGGCCGCCCAGGCCGCTGCGAAGGCGGCCGCCGACGCCGCTGCTGCTGCCGCCGCCGAGGCTCAGCGGCAGGCCGCCGCCCAGCAGGCCGCCCGCGACGCCCAGCGCGAGTCCCTCCTCGACAACGCCCGCAAGGACCCGCGGGGGGCGGCCCGCGCCATGCTGGCCGACTTCGGGTTCGCCGACAGCCAGTTCTCGTGCCTCAACTCGCTGTGGACCCGCGAGAGCAACTGGCTGTACACCGCGACGAACCCGTCCTCCGGCGCATACGGGATCCCGCAGTCGCTGCCCGCGTCGAAGATGGCCAGCGCCGGCCCGGACTACCGCACCAACCCCGTGACCCAGATCAAGTGGGGGCTGGGCTACATCAAGGATCACTACGGAACCCCCTGCGGCGCCTGGGCGCACTCGCAGTCGACCGGCTGGTACTGACGCTCAGAGCTTGCGGAGCCGGACCTTCTCGACACTGTGGTCCGGGCCCTTGACCAGCACCAACGTCGCCCGGGACCGGGTCGGGAGGATGTTCTCGACGAGGTTCGGGCCGTTGATCTCACGCCAGATCCGCGCGGCGGTGGAGCGGGCCTCATCGTCCGACAGCACCGCATACCGGTGGAAGTACGAGTCCGGGTCGGCGAACGCCGTCTCCCTCAGGCTGAGGAACCGCTCCACGTACCAGCGCTCGACGTCCTCGGTCTCGGCGTCGACGTAGACGGTGAAGTCGAAGTAGTCGTTGACGGCGACGCCGACCGTGCCGTCGAAGCGCGACCCCGGCGGCTGCAGCACGTTGAGGCCCTCGACGATGAGCACGTCGGGGCTGCGGACGACGATCCGTTCGTCGGGGACGATGTCGTAGGTCAGGTGCGAGTAGATCGGGGCCGTCACCTCAGGCACGCCGGACTTCACGGCGGCCACGAACCGCATCAGCTCACGCCGGTCGTACGACTCGGGAAAACCTTTGCGCGCCATGATGTTCCGGCGTTCGAGCTCGGCGTTCGGGAAGAGGAACCCGTCGGTGGTGACGAGCTGGACGCGCGGCGTGTCCGGCCAGTGGGAGAGCAGCTCGCGCAGGATGCGGGACGTCGTGGACTTGCCGACGGCGACCGAGCCGGCAACGCCGATGACGAACGGCGTGCGCGGCGGCGTCTCCCCGAGGAACTCGCTGGTCACGTCGTGGAGGCCACCGATCGCCCCGACGTAGTAGTTGAGCAGCCGGGAGATCGGCAGGTAGATGTCCTCGATCTCCCGCATGTCGATGGGGTCCCCGAGGCCGCGGAGCCGCGTGACGTCGTCGGAGGTCAGGCTCATCGGGTGGTTCTCGCGCAGCCGCGCCCACGTCGCGCGGTCCAGCTCGACGTACGGCGACAGCACCCCGCCGCGCTCGAGCACCTGGTGGCCGACCATCGCCTCCAGCCCGTCGGCGTCCGCGTGCTGCGTCACGGCGCTCATTGTGGCCTACGCCGGACGGGACGAGGCCCGCGGCGGGAATGGCCCCCGTCACCCCCCGTTAGGCTCGCCACCATGTGCGGCATCGTGGGCTACGTCGGCCCGAACGTCGACGGTCAGGCTCTCGACGTCGTCATGGAGGGCCTCGCCCGGCTCGAGTACCGGGGCTACGACTCGGCCGGGGTCGCGCTCGTGGACGGCGACCACGTGGCCACGGAGAAGCGGGCGGGCAAGCTCGGCAACCTGCGCGAGGCGATCGCCGCACACCCGCTGCCGCCGTCGAGCACCGGCATCGGGCATACCCGCTGGGCCACCCACGGAGGACCGACCGACAACAACGCCCACCCGCACCGCGGGGGGTCCGACGGCAAGCTCGCGCTCATCCACAACGGGATCATCGAGAACTTCCACAGCCTCAAGGCCAAGCTCGTCGACGACGGCGTGGCGTTCACGTCGGAGACCGACACCGAGGTCGCGGCCCACCTGGTGGCTCGCGCGTTCGACGAGACCCGCGACCTCACCGAGGCCATGCGCGTCGCCGTCGGGGACCTCGAGGGCGCGTTCACGCTGCTCGCCGTCCACGCCGACGCGCCAGGGGTCGTCGTCGGTGCGCGCCGCAACAGCCCGCTGGTCGTCGGGCTCGGCGACGGCGAGAACTTCCTCGGGTCGGACGTGGCGGCGTTCATCGGCCACACCCGCGAGGCCCTCGAGCTGGGCCAGGACCAGATCGCGACGATCACGCCCGACTCGGTCACGGTGATCGGGTTCGACGGGGCGCCGGTCGCGGGCAAGGCCTTCCACGTCGACTGGGACGCGGCCGCCGCCGAGAAGGGCGGCTACCCGAACTTCATGACCAAGGAGATCCAGGAGCAGCCGCACGCGGTCGCTGACACGCTCCTCGGCCGCACCGACCAGTCCGGCCGGCTGGTCCTCGACGAGCTGCGGATCTCCGAGACCGCCCTGCGCAACGTCGACAAGATCGTCGTCGTCGCGTGCGGCACCGCGTCGTACGCGGGGATGATCGCGAAGTACGCCATCGAGCACTGGACCCGGATCCCGTGCGAGGTCGAGCTGGCCCACGAGTTCCGCTACCGCGACCCGGTGATCGACGGCCGCACGCTGGTCGTGTCGATCAGCCAGTCCGGCGAGACGATGGACACGCTGATGGCGGTCAAGCACGCCCGCGAGCTGGGCGCGCTGACCATCTCGATCTGCAACACCCACGGCGCGACGATCCCGCGCGAGTCCGACGCGGTGCTCTACACCCACGCCGGACCGGAGATCGCGGTCGCCTCGACCAAGGCGTTCCTGGCCCAGATCACCGCGACCTACCTCCTCGGGCTCTATCTCGCCCAGCTGCGCGGCGGTGACGTCGGGGCGGCCGAGGCGGCCGGCGTCATGGCGGAGCTCCAGGGGGTTCCGGCGAAGATCCAGACCGTCCTCGACTCGATGGACCGGGTGCGCGAGATCGCGCGGTTCATGGCCGACACGCGCGCCGTGCTCTTCCTGGGGCGGCACGTGGGGTACCCCGTGGCGCTCGAGGGGGCGCTCAAGCTCAAGGAGCTCGCGTACATCCACGCGGAGGGGTTCGCCGCGGGGGAGCTGAAGCACGGGCCGATCGCCCTCATCGAGCCCGGGCAACCGGTGTTCGTCGTCGTCCCGTCGCCGTCGACGGCGCACGGCCTGCACGGGAAGGTCGTCTCCAACATCCAGGAGATCCGGGCCCGCGGCGCGCGGACCATCGTCGTGGCCGAGGAGGGTGACGAGGACGTCGTCCCGTTCGCCGACGAGGTGATCCGGGTCCCCGCGGTCTCGACCCTGCTGGCTCCGCTGCTCACCGTCGTCCCGCTCCAGGTGTTCGCCTGCGAGCTGGCGTCGGCCAAGGGCCTCGACGTCGACCAGCCGCGCAACCTCGCGAAGTCGGTCACGGTCGAGTGACGGGCGCCGCGTGATCATCGGCGTCGGGATCGACGTCGTCGACATCGAGCGGTTCGGGCAGACCCTCGAGCGCACGCCGGCGCTGCGCGAGCGGATCTTCACGCCGACGGAGCGGGTACTCGGGCTGGCGTCGCTGGCGGCGCGGTTCGCCGCCAAGGAGGCCCTGGCCAAGTCGCTCGGGGCGCCGGCCGGCCTGCACTGGCTCGACGCCACCGTGGTCCAGGACGCCAACGGGCGGCCGTCGCTGCGGGTGACGGGCACCGTCGAGGCGCGGGCCGACGACCTCGGCGTGGCGTGCCTTCCACCTGTCGCTGTCGCACGACGCCGGGATCGCGTCGGCGGTCGTCGTCGCGGAAGGATGAGCCGGTGATCGAGGCCTACGCCGTCGCCGACGTCCGGGCCGCCGAGGAGGCGGCGATGGCCGGCCTGCCGGAGGGCGAGCTGATGGCCCGCGCGTCGAGGGGACTGGCGGCGGTGGTCGCGGCTCGGCTGCGGGAGCGGGACGGCGTGCGCGTCGTCGGACTGGTCGGCGCCGGGAACAACGGGGGCGATGCGCTGTATGCGTTGGCCCACCTCGCCGAGGAGGGGTTCGCGGCAGCGGCGGTCCACGCCTCGAGCCCGCACGCCGGAGGGTTGGCGGCCGCGCGGGAGGCCGGCGTGGCGCTGGTGTCCGGGTGATGCCGGGAACTGGCGGGGTCTCGTCGGGGAGGCCGACGTCGTCGTGGACGGTCTGCTCGGGATCGGTGGCCGGCCCGGACTTTCGGGAGCGGCGGCCGAGTGGGTCGAGGCGATCCCCGAGGACGCCTGGGTCGTCGCCGTGGACCTGCCCAGCGGCGCCGACCCGGCCGGCGAGGTGGCGCTCGGCGACGCCGTCTTCGCCGACGAGACGGTCACCTTCGGCGTGGCCAAGCCGGTCCACCTGCTGCCCGCGACCGAGCCGGCCGTCGGACGGCTGACCGTGGTCGACATCGGCCTCCCCCTCGGCTCTCCCCCCGCTTTCCCGCTTCCAACCCGAGGTAGTGCCAAGTTTCTGGCGGTTCCGGCCGTCGAAACTCGGCAAAACGTCGGGTTGGAAGGCGAGCAAGCGGTGCGGCCGGTCGTGGAGCGGCTGACGTTCGACGACGTCCGGCGGCTCTGGCCGGTACCCGATGCCAGCTCGGACAAGTACTCGCGGGGCGTGGTGGGCATCGTCGCGGGCTCGCCGACCTACCCCGGGGCGGCCGTGCTCAGCGTGCTCGGCGCGCTCGGCGCCGGGCCGGGAATGGTCCGGTACGTCGGGCCGTCCGAGGTCGAGGCCCTGGTCCACGCGGCCGCACCGGAGGCGGTCACGGCCGAGGGACGGGTGCAGGCGTGGGTATGCGGGTCGGGGTTCGACCCGGGCAGTCGCGCCAAGGGCGTCTCGGAGCAGAAGCGCCACGTCGAGGCGGCGCTCGCCACCGACCTGCCGGTGGTCGTCGACGCCGGCGCGCTGGAGCTGCTGGACCGTCGCGAGGCGCCCACCCTGCTCACGCCGCACGCGGGGGAGCTGGCCCGGCTGCTGAGCCGGCTCCGCGGCGAGGAGGTCAGCCGCGAGCGAGGTGTCCAGCGCGCCGCTCGCCCACGCCCGCGAGGCCGCCGAACGGACCGGGTGCACGGTGCTGCTCAAGGGGTCACACACGCTCGTCGTCAGCCCGGACCCGTCCCGTCCGGTGCGCTCCCAGGCGGACGCGCCCGCGTGGGTGGGGACCGCGGGCGCCGGCGACGTCCTCGGCGGCCTGCTCGGAACCCTGCTCGCCGCGGGCCTCGACCCGCTCGACGCGGGCGCGCTCGGTGCCCTGGTCCACGGGGTCGCGGCGGACCGGACCAACCCGGGAGGGCCGGTACGGATCAGCGACGTGGCCCGACGCATACCGGAGACCGTCGCCGCACTGCTGCGCCGGTCCGGTGGAGAGTGGAGCGAGCGCTAGGGCGCTCGGATATACCTCCACCGGAAGCGGGGGTCCCACCTGCCACACTGACCGCGTGAGCCCCGTGACGCTGCCCGTGGGTGCGCCCGGCGCCGCGGTCGTCGATCTGGGCGCGATCACGGCCAACGTCAGGGCGCTCCACGAGCGGTCGGCCACGGCCCAGCTCATGGCCGTCGTCAAGGCCGACGGCTACGGTCACGGCCTCCTCGAGGCGGCCCGCGCCGCGCAGGCCGGCGGTGCGACCTGGCTCGGGACCGCCCAGCAGGCCGAGGCAGTGGCGCTGCGCGACGCCGGCTTCGAGGGCCGGATCTTCACCTGGCTGCACGTCCCCGGCAACGACTTCGCGGCGGCGCTGACCCGCGACATCGACGTGGCGGCGTCGGCCACGTGGGCGCTCGACGCGATCGTCGAAGCGGCCCGCGCCACCGGACGCACCGCCCGCGTCCACCTCAAGGCCGACACCGGTCTCGGCCGCAACGGCGCCTACGGCCAGGACTTCCTCGACCTCGTCGCCGCGGCCCGGCTCCACGAGGCCGAGGAGAGCGTCAAGGTCGTCGGGGTCTGGTCGCATTTCGCCTACGCCGACGAGCCGGACCATCCGACGGTCCGGCATCAGCGCGAGGTGTTCGAGGAGGCGGTCCGGGCCGCCGAGGCGGCCGGCTGCACGCTCGAGGTACGCCACCTGGCCAACTCGGCCGCCACCTTGACCAACCGGTCCGTCCACTACGACCTCGTCCGCCCCGGCATCGCCGTCTACGGGCTGACCCCGGTCCCGCAGCTGGGCGGCCCCGAGGCATACGGGCTGACCCCGGCGATGACGCTCGTCGCACGGTTGGCGCTGGTGAAGCGCCTCCCCGCCGGGCAGGGCGTGTCCTACGGGCACGCGTACACCGCTCCGCGGGACACCGTCGTCGGCCTGGTGCCGCTGGGGTATGCCGACGGCATCCCCCGCCACGCCACCAACGTCGGCCCGGTGTCGGTCCATGGCGTCCCGAACGTCGTCGCCGGTCGGGTCTGCATGGACCAGTTCGTCGTCGACCTCGGCCCGGACTCGACCGCGCGGGCCGGCGACGAGGTCGTCCTCTTCGGTGCCGACCCGGACGGTCCGAGTGCTCAGGGGTGGGCCGATGCGACGGGGACGATCAGCTATGAGATCGTGACGCGGATCGGGCCGCGGGTGCCCAGGGTCTACGTCGGAGGGGACGGGTGAGCTCGAGCAGGAACGGCCTGATCGGCCTGGGCATCAGCCTCGGTGTCGCAGGCGCCGCCACCGCCGCCGGCATCGTCGCCGACCGGACGCACCGGCGACGCCAGCAGGCCCTGGAGACCGGTGTCAGCCTGGTCGAGAAGCCGAGCCGCGAAGTCGTCGTCGCGGCGACCGACGGCGTCGCGCTCCACGTCGAGGTCGACGAGCCGCGCTCCGATGCCGCGCTCGACGAGCACGGCCTGCCGCGGCCGACCGTCGTCATGTCCCACGGGTACTGCCTCACGTCCGAGTGCTGGGTGTTCCAGCGGCGCTACCTGCGGTGGGCGGGGCACCGCGTGGTCGTCTGGGACCAGCGCGGCCACGGCCGGTCGGGTCGCGGAGGTTCCTCGTCCTACACGATCGCCCAGCTCGGGCAGGACCTCGACTCGGTCATCAAGGCGGTCGCCCCCGAGGGGCCGCTGGTGCTGGTCGGCCACTCGATGGGCGGGATGACGACGATGGCGCTCGGCGCCTTGGACCCCAGGCTCGTCCGCGAGCGGGTCGTCGCCTTCGGGGCGATCTCGACGTCGGCTGGAGGTATGCCCCTCGCCTCGGGCGGTCTCGCGGCATCGGCCGGCCGGCTGCTGCTGGAGCGCCTCGGACCTGGGGTGGCCAGCGTGTTCGAACACCGGCCCGAGCTGCTCAAAGGCATACTCTCGGCCAACTCGGAGCTCGCGGAGTTCCTCGTGGAGCGGTACTCGTTCTCCTCGCCAGTGCCGCGCAGCGTCGTCAGACTCGCCTCGAAGATGCTGCTCGGGACGAACCTCACGGTGATGTCGTCGTTCACGCCGGCGTTCGACGACTACGACCAGACCGGCGGCCTGGCGGCGTTCGACGGCTGCGAGACGCTGGTGTTCAACGGCGAGCAGGACATCCTCACCCCGCCCGAGCACAGCGAGCGGATCGTCCGGACACTGGCCGGTGCCCAGCACGTCATCGTCCGCGACGCGGGGCACGTGATCATGCTCGAGCACCCGGACCTGCTCAACCAGCAGCTGGGCGCCATGATCGAGCGGGCGGCCAAGCGCGACCAGGAGGACATACCCGCCGAGCGTGTGCCGCGGGTCCGCCGCGTCGTCACCGACGTCGGCAAGCGGCGCCGCATCGAACGCGGGCTGGAGCGGATCGACCGGGCCAAGGACGACGACGAGCGCGAGGCACGAGTGGCCAGGAGCGCCAGAGGCGCGAGGAGGACCGCACGGGAAGGTCGCCGCGAGGCGTCGTGAGCCGGTCCGGCCTTCCCGGACGGGTCGGCCTGGCCTCGGCCGACGACACCCACGACTTCGGTATGCGGCTGGGCCGGCTGCTCCGGGCCGGTGACCTCGTGGTGCTCACGGGCGGCCTCGGGGCCGGCAAGACGACACTGACGCAGGGGATCGGGGCAGGGCTCGGCGTCCGCGGGCCGGTCACGTCACCGACGTTCGTCATCGCGCGGGTCCACCCGTCGCTGGTGGGCGGTCCGGCCCTGGTGCACGTCGACGCCTACCGGCTGGGCAGCGCGGTCGAGCTCGACGATCTCGACCTCGACGCCGACGTCGCCGACAGCGTGACGGTCGTGGAGTGGGGGCACGGGGTCGCCGAACGTCTGGCCGACGCCTACCTCGAGGTCGTGCTGACCGCCGAGGCCGACGAGGCCCGCATGGTCACGCTGACCGGGTTCGGGGACCGCTGGTCCGGAGTCGTCGCGTCCTGACCTCCCGCTTCCGGGCGGGCGTCTGGAAGGTGGGTAGCCTGCCCGGGTGCTGCTGCTCGCCATCGACACGTCGACGACGGCGATCACCGTGGCGGTGCACGACGGCTCGCGTGCCCTGGCCGAGGCCACGACACTGGACGCGCGCGGGCACGCCGAGCACCTCGCGCCCGGGATCACCCGGGTCCTCGCCGGGGCCGGGGCGAGCCCGAGAGACCTGACCGACATCGTGTGCGGCCTCGGCCCCGGCCCGTTCACGGGCCTGCGGGTCGGGATCGTCACGGCCCGCACGCTGGCGCTCGTGACCGGCGCGCGCCTCCATGGCCTGTGCAGCCTGGACGTCCTCGCGTTCCACGCAGGCGTCGAGGGCGAGCTGCTGGTCGCCACCGACGCGCGACGCAAGGAGATCTACTGGGCGAGGTATGCGCTGGCGGCGACGGGCATACCGGTGCGGCTCGATGGTCCGCACGTCGCGAAGCCCGCCGACCTGCCTGCCGACGCGGCGGCGCTGCCGGCGGTGGGTCGCGGCCCGCTGCTGTACCCGGGGTCGTTCGCGCAGCCTCTGGACGGCCCGCTCGACGTCTCCGGGGCCGCGCTGGCGGACCTCGTCGTCCGCCGGCTGGCCACGGCCGATCCGCTCGACGAGCACGAGCCGTACTACCTGCGCCGCCCGGACGCCGCCCCGTCGGTCTCGACCAAGTCGGCCCTCGGGTGAGCGCCCTGCGCGAGGTCACGTGGCGCGACATCTCGCGACTGGCCGCCCTCGAGACCGAGCTGTTCGGACGGGACGCCTGGACCGCGGAGACCTGGTGGGCCGAGCTCGCCGGGCGGCCGCGTCGCGACTACGTGCTCCTCGACGGCGACGAGGGCATCACGGGGTATGCGGGGCTCGACCACGGCGGCGACGTCGCCGACGTCATGACGGTCGCCGTGGTCGCGGCCCACCGCGGACGGGGCCGGGGCGACGAGCTCCTCGGCGAGCTGCTGCGTCGGGCCGCCGACGGCGGGGCCGCGTCGGTGATGCTGGAGGTGCGGGCCGACAACGTGCCGGCGCGGCGCTTGTATGAACGGCACGGCTTCGAGGAGGTGTCGGTGCGGCGGCGCTACTACCGGCAGCCGGAGGGCCCCGACGTCGACGCGCTCGTCATGCGCCGCCGCCTGGCGGGGGCATCGTGACGGCGGACCAGCCCCTCGTCCTCGGCATCGAGACGTCCTGCGACGAGACCGGTGTGGGCATCGTCCGCGGCGAGACCCTGCTCGTCGACGCGGTGGCCAGCAGTGTGGACGAGCACGCCCGGTTCGGCGGCGTGGTCCCCGAGGTGGCCAGCCGCGCGCATCTGGAGGCGATGGTCCCGACCATCGAGCGGGCCTGCCGCGACTCCGGCGTCCGGCTCGATGACCTCGACGCCGTCGCCGTGACCGCCGGGCCGGGCCTGGCCGGGGCGTTGCTGGTCGGGGTGGCGGCGGCCAAGGCGCTGGCGGTCGGACTGGGCAAACCGCTCTACGGCGTCAACCACCTCGCCTCACACGTGGCGGTCGACGTCGTGGAGCACGGCCCGCTCCCCGAACCGTGTCTCGCCCTCCTCGTCAGCGGCGGCCACTCGTCGCTGCTGCTCGTACCCGACGTCACGATGGACGTGCGGCCACTGGGGTCGACCATCGACGACGCTGCGGGGGAGGCGTTCGACAAGGTGGCGAGGGTGCTGGGGCTGCCGTTCCCGGGCGGTCCGCACATCGACCGCGCCGCGCGCGAGGGCGACAAGGTCGCGATCGACTTCCCCCGGGGCCTGACCGGGGGCCGCGATCTGGAGCGGCACCGGTTCGACTTCTCGTTCTCCGGTCTGAAGACCGCGGTCTCGCGATGGGTGCAGCTGCGCGAGCAGGCGGGCGAGGCGGTCCCGGTCGCGGACGTCGCGGCGAGCTTCCAGGAGGCCGTGGTCGACGTCCTCACCCGCAAGGCGGTCGCCGCCTGCCGTTCCGAGGGCGTGGACGACCTCCTCGTGGGCGGCGGCGTGGCGGCCAACTCGCGGCTGCGCGCGCTCGCACAGGAGCGGTGCGACGCCGGCGGGATCCGGCTGCGGGTACCCCGGCCCGGTCTCTGCACCGACAACGGCGCCATGGTCGCCGCCCTCGGCGCGCAGATGGTGGCCCGCGGCGTGGCCCCGTCGGCCCTGGACCTGCCGGCCGACTCCTCGATGCCGGTGACCCTCGTCCGCGCCTAGCCCGCTTCCAACCCGAGGTATTACCCAGTTTTGCGAGTCCGGGCCTCGGAGAAACTGGGTAATACCTCGGGTTGGAAGCGGGTAAGTACCTTGACGGTTACGTAACTGATCGGGTACACAAGGAGCGCGTGGAGATCTGGGAGGCGCTCGCCGACCCGACCCGCCGCGAGATCGTCCAGCGGCTGGCGGTCGGCGAGGCCACCGCGGGGTCGCTCGCGGCGGCCTTCGCCATCGCCCGCCCCGGCGTGAGCCGGCACCTGCGGGTGTTGCGCGAGGCCGAGGTCGTCGACGTCCGCCAGGACGCCCAGCGCCGGATCTACTCCCTGAACCCCGGCGTCCTCGGCGAGGTCGAGCAGTGGTGCGCCGACGTGCGCCGGTTCTGGACGCAGCGGCTCGACGCCCTGGACACCGAGATCGCCCGCGGCCGACGCGCCACCGCCGCCGCCACCGCCGCCACCAACGACACCAAGGAGCAACCATGAAGCCCGACACCCTGCTCGGAACCCTCAGCCGCACCGGCGACGACGCCGAGGCGACGTTCGACCGCGTCTACGACACCGACGCCGCGGATCTCTGGACGGCGGTGACCGACCCGGAGCGCCTGGCCCGCTGGTTCGCCCCGGTCGACGGCGACCTGCGCGAGGGCGGTCGGTTCACCATCCACTTCGACGACAACGCGGTCCCGGGCTGCCGGGTGACCTCCTGCGACGCCCCGAACGCCTACACCTGGGAGTGGCCACACGCCACGCATACCTCGCACGTCACCGTCGCCGTCGAACCCGTCGACGCGGGCGCGCGCCTGCACCTCACGCATACCCGGCTCGCCGCGAGCAGCGCGGCCGGGTACGCCGCCGGCTGGGACGTCTACCTTGGCCGGCTGGTCGACGAGATCGCCGGCGGCGAGGTCCCGGACACGTGGGCCGAGGACTGGAGCAGGGCCCACGAGGGGTATGCGACGCAGCTCGGCTAGCAGGTCGCCAGACCCCGCTTCGCCTTGAGGTCGAGGACCCGCGTGGCGGCGGCGTCCACCTGCGTGGCGAACCCCGGCTCGGCCGCCGCCTTGTCGCGCAGCGCACCCGCCATCGTCGGCACCGTCTGGGGCAGGCCGGTGAGGACGATGTCGCCCCCCGCCGCCACGAACCGGGTCGCCCGCTCGGCGGCCGGCGTGCCGGCGACGGCCGCCGCGCCACCGAGGTCGTCGGAGATGACGACGCCGCCGTAGCCCAGCGTCTCGCGCAGGAGCCCGGTCACGACCGGCCGGGAGAAGGCGGCCGGGTTCGCGGGGTCGAGCTTCGCGTAGACGGCCGAGGACACCATGACCAGGTCGGCGCCGGCCTTGATGCCGGCGCGGAACGGCTCCAGGTAGGCGTCGTCGGCCGTCGTCGTGGTGTCGGTCGTGCCGTTCGCGGTGAGGTCGGTGTTGCCGGTGACCCGGCCGAGCCCGGGGAAGTGCTTGAGCGTGGCACTGACTCCACCGCCTTGGAGTCCCCCGACCGCCGCCACCACCGAGCGGGCAACCACCCCGGGATCGTTGCCGTACTCGCGCTGGAACGCGCCGATCGGGGCGTTCCGGGCGGCGAACGAGGCCGGCACGGTGTCGGCGACCGGCGCCAGGTCGACGTTGACGCCGACCGCCGTGAGCTCGCGGGCCACCGTCACGGCGTTCGGCCCGGCGCTGCCCGCCCGTCCCTGGCTCAGCGCCGACGGGATCGCCGTGAACCCCGAGCCGCGCAGGTGCCGGACCTGGCCGCCCTCCTGGTCCGCCGCGACGAGCAGGCCGACCCCGGCCGCCGCCGACCGGCCGACGGGCTGCCAGTGGCCGGTCGCCGCCGTCACCGCGGCCGCGCCGTTCCAGGTCCCGAGCAGGACGACGCCGCCGGCGTGCTGGCCGGTCAGGACCGGGTCGAGGGCCGCGGCGGCCGTTCCGGACTGCGCCCCGACCATCAGCAGCTGCCCGACCTTCTGGTCCAGGCTGAGGGTGGCCAGCAGCCGCTGCCCGCAGCTGGGCGGCGTCGTCGTCGGTGCCGCGGACGTCGGGCCGTCGGACGTCCGCGAGTCCGAGGAGGAGGTCGAGGGCGACGCGGAGGTCGGGCCGGCCGGGGCCGGACCCGAGGGGCTCGAGCACGCCGCCAGCACGCCGACCATGCCCAGCGCGACCAGGGTCAGCGCGGCGACGGCGGGGCGGCGGGGCACGGCTCGACGCTACCGGCGGCCCGTATGCTCCCCGGCATGCCGAGGGGGGTCGTGCTCGACGTCGACACCGGAGTCGACGACGCGTGCGCCCTGCTGCTCGCCGCTCTCCATCCCGGGCTCGACCTGCGCGCCGTGAGCTGCGTCGGCGGCAACGCCCCGCTGGACCTCGTCGTGGCCAACACCCTCACGGTGCTCGACGCGGCCGGCCGCCACGACGTCCCGGTCGCCGCGGGCAGCGCCCGCCCGCTGCTGGAGGACGTCCGCGACGCCCGGCACGTCCACGGGGAGGACGGCCTCGGCGACCTGGACTGGCCGAAGTCGACCCGCCGCCCGGACCCCCGCCACGCCGTCGAGCTGCTCCGCGACGTCCTGCTCGAGAGCGCGGAACCGGTCACTCTCGTCACCCTCGCCCCGCTCACCAACGTCGCCCTGCTGCTGCGCACGTACCCCGACGTGGCCCGGAACCTGCGCGACATCGTTCTCATGGGCGGCGCCGCCAACGTCGGCAACGCCACCGCCTCGGCCGAGTTCAACGTCTTCCACGACCCGGAGGCCGCGGCCATCACCCTCGACGCGGCCGCGGACCTCGGCGTCGCCGTGACCCTCTACGGCCTCGACGTCTTCTACGAACCGAGGGTCACCGCCGCCCAGGCTCGCGTCCTCGCGGGGCGCGAGCACCCGGCCGCCCGGTTGGCCGGGGAGCTGATCGGGTTCCAGTGCGAGCGGTTCGGCGACCCGGCCACGATCGGCGACGCCGGGGCGGTCTGCGCGGTCCTGGAACCCGGCGCGCTGCGGACCGAACGGCTGCCCGTCCGCGTCGAGCTCGGCGGGTCGTGGTCCCGTGGACGCACCGTCGTCGACCGCCGCAGCTGGGCGCTCGACCTGAGCCACGACCCGCACGGGCGCTCGCCGGTCGAGGTCGACGTCGGCCTGACGGTCGACGGGCCCCGGTACGCGGCGCTGTGGCTCGACACGGTGGGTGGGGGATGACCGGCCGCGTCGTCGTGGTCGGGTCGCTCTACCTGAAGGTCACGGCGGACGTCGAGGCGATCCCGCGGGCCGGGGAGACCGCGAGGTCCCTGCGCACGCGCCGGGCGGTCGCCGGAGGTGGCGTCGCCCAAGCGCTGGCCGTCCGGAGAGCGGGGGCGTCGGTCCGCCTGGTCGCGGCGATCGGCGACGACGACGCCGGCCGCTGGTGTGCGGACCGCCTCGCGCAGGACGGGATCGAGGCCCGGCTCCAGGTCGTCGCGCACGAGCAGACCGGGAACCTCGTCGTCATCTCCGACGGCGGCGAGGAGACGGCCACCCTGCTCGTCCCGGGCGCCAACGACGTCCTCGACTGCGGCACCGCCCTCGCCGGCACGGAGCCCGACGACGTCGTCCTGATCCAGCTCGACGTGCCGCCGGCCGTGGTCGCGCAGATCCTGCGCGAGGCCGACCGCCGGCAGATCCGCGTCGTCGTCAACGCCAGCCCGTACGCCGGCGTCGACCCCGAGGCGGCGGCCCTGGCCGACCCGTTCGTCGTGGGGGAGCGGGACGCCGCACTGCTGGCCGATGTCGGCCTCATCCCGGGCTCGCTCTGTGTCACGTTCGGACGCGCCGGCGCGGTGTGGAACGACGTGCGGGTCGACAGCGACGACCTCGGCTCCCCGGCCATGGCGCCCGGCGGGACCGAGGCCTTCTGCGGCGCACTCGCCGCCGCCCTGGCCGCCGGAGCCGACCGAGCGAGCGCGCTCCGAGCCGCGGTCGCCGCCGCCGGCGAGCCGCCGGATCCCGGCTCGTAGGCGGCCGCGCTAGAAGAGGTCGACCACCAGGGCGTAGGTCTGGCCGGCCACGCGGGTGAGGACGACGGTCGCCTCACCCGAACCGCTCAGCCGCAGCTGGGCGCGAACCGCCTCGGGATCCAGCGGAACCCCGCGCTTCTTGATCGTCAGCGTCCCGATCCCTCGCGAGCGCAGCCAGCTGCGGACCGTCTTGACGTTCCACGGCAGGGCCTCCACCACGGCGTACCGGTGCGCCCACGGCACCTCCACGGAGACGTCGGCCGCCACGTACCCCACGCCGTCGTCCAGCTCCGCGCCGCCGACGAGCCGAGCGAGCGCCCCGGTCAACCCCGCGCGGATCACCGCCCGGTCCGGCTCGTAGAGGTAGGCGCCGAGCCCGCCCACCGACCGCAGCGGCGGCTCGGCGGCGGCCGCGTCCGCCTCGGTCAGCGTGATCCCGTCGGACCCGGGCCGGAGCACCGTCGCGGTCCGCCCGACGGTCTCGACCAGGGGCCCCCACCACACCGCGCACTCGACGACCTCGCCCCGCCACGACACCCACTGCGCCTCGGCGCCCTCGGGGACGGCCGCGTGCGGGAACGCCGGCGCCAGCTTGGCCCCCGTGGCCGGCACCTGCGCCGCATACCCCTGGACCTGCGCCCAGGTCGGCGAGATCCGGTCGAGCGAGTGGACCCGCCGGCGGCGTCCGCGTGCGTCGGCCGCCCCATCGAGGCGTCGGGCCGGGTCGACCCAGACGCCGGTATGCGTGGCGTCCTCGCCGGCCGGCAGGGCGACGTCCTCGGCCCGGCCGTGGAGCACCTGCGCGGCCGGCCAGTGCCGCAGGTTCACTCCGGCGACCGTCGCGGTCACCGCGTCGGCGTCGACGGCCCGGACCGCCAGCTCCAGTCCTGCGAAGGCCATGGCGTCCGCGCCGATGCCGCAGCCGAGGTCGTGGACCAGTCGCACCTCGGCCCGCAGGTATCGCGCCGCGTGCCGCGCGGCCACCGGGAACCGGGTCGCCTGCTCCAGGCCGTCCGGCGTGAAGAGCATCCCGTCCGCGAACGTCCCGAACTTGTCTCTCGCGCGGGCCCGCAGCTGGGTCTGGAGCAGGGCAGCGGCGACCAGCTCAGGGGCATACCCGGCCTCCCGGAGCCGGGTCTGGAGGCTCAGCTCGCTGCCCGCGTCGTACGTGGGGAGCGACGCCAGGAGGTCCCACCCCTCGGTGTCGACGAGGAGGGCGAGCGCCGCGAGGTCCATAAGGTCAAGGCAACCACGCGGGTTGTCGGGGGTGCTCGGGGGCAGAGCCCCGAGGGCGCTGGCACTCGACTTGACCGAGTGCTAACCAGGTACCTAGATTTGCCATTGGCACTCTCCCCGTGAGAGTGCTGACCCGCTCGGTGGGTCGACCCCCGCGACGGCGACCTCCGGGCATACCCAGACATTCGTTTCGAGACTCTGCAGCAACACAGACTCGACAATCCCGAAGGGGAGGTCACCCATCGTGTCGGTTTCCATCAAGCCGCTCGAAGACCGCATCGTGGTCAAGTCGCTCGAGGCCGAGCAGACCACGGCATCCGGCCTCGTCATCCCGGACACGGCGAAGGAGAAGCCCCAGGAGGGCGAGGTCCTCGCGGTCGGCCCGGGCCGCATCGACGACAAGGGCAACCGCGTCCCGCTCGACATCAGCGTCGGCGACCGCGTGATCTACAGCAAGTACGGCGGCACCGAGGTCAAGCACAAGGGCGACGAGTACCTCATCCTCAGCGCCCGCGACATCCTCGCGGTCGTCGCCTGATGCCCAAGACGCTGGAGTTCGACGACGCCGCACGCAAGGCACTGGAGCGCGGCGTCGACGCGCTCGCCAACGCCGTCAAGGTGACGCTCGGCCCGAAGGGCCGCAACGTCGTCATCGACAAGAAGTGGGGCGCGCCGACGATCACCAACGACGGCGTGACGATCGCCAAGGAGATCGAGCTCGAGGACTCCTACGAGAACCTCGGCGCTCAGCTCGCCAAGGAGGTCGCGACCAAGACCAACGACATCGCCGGTGACGGGACGACGACCGCCACGGTCCTCGCCCAGGCGATGGTCAAGGAGGGCCTGCGCAACGTCGCCGCCGGTGCGGCCCCGGCCGCGCTCAAGCGCGGCATGGACAAGGCCGTCGAGGCGGTCAACGACCGGCTGCTCGAGAACGCCCGCGAGGTCGAGGGCAACGACGAGGTCGCCTCCGTGGCGACCCTGTCCGCGCAGGACGAGACCATCGGCGCCACCATCGCCGAGGCGTTCGACAAGGTCGGCAAGGACGGGGTCATCTCCGTCGAGGAGTCCTCGACCGCGGCGACCGAGCTCGAGTTCACCGAGGGTATGCAGTTCGACAAGGGCTACATCTCGGCGTACTTCGTCACCGACCCGGAGCGCATGGAGGCCGTCCTCGAGGACGCCTACGTGCTGGTCCACCAGAGCAAGATCAGCTCGATCCAGGACCTGCTCCCGGTGCTGGAGAAGGTCGTCCAGACCGGCAAGCCGCTGCTCATCGTGGCCGAGGACGTCGACGGCGAGGCTCTTTCGACGCTGGTCGTCAACAAGATCCGCGGCACGTTCAACGTCGTCGCCGTCAAGGCGCCCGGCTTCGGCGACCGCCGCAAGGCGATGCTGCAGGACCTCGCGATCCTCACCGGCGGCCAGGTCGTCGCCGAGGAGGTCGGCCTCAAGCTCGACCAGGTCGGTATCGACCTCATGGGCACTGCCCGCCGGATCGTCGTGACGAAGGACAACACCACGGTCATCGACGGCGGCGGCGCCACCGACGAGGTCACCGGCCGGGTCGCGCAGATCAAGGCCGAGATCGACCGCACCGACTCCGACTGGGACCGGGAGAAGCTCCAGGAGCGTCTCGCGAAGCTGGCCGGCGGCGTCTGCGTCATCAAGGTCGGCGCGCACACCGAGGTCGAGCTCAAGGAGAAGAAGCACCGCATCGAGGACGCCATCTCGGCGACCCGCGCGGCGATCGAGGAGGGCATCGTCGCCGGCGGCGGCTCCGCGCTCATCCACGCCGCGTCGGCCATCGACGACCTCGCGCTCTCCGGCGACGAGGCCACCGGTGCCTCCATCGTCCGCAAGGCCCTCCACGAGCCGCTGCGCTGGATCGCCGAGAACGCGGGCCAGCAGGGCTACGTCGTCACCGCCAAGGTGACGGAGATGTCCGGCGGGCACGGGTTCAACGCCGCCACCGGCGAGTACGGCGACCTGGTCAAGGCCGGCGTCATCGACCCGGTCAAGGTGACCCGGTCGGCGCTGCGCAACGCCGCGTCGATCGCCTCGATGATCCTCACGACCGACACCCTGGTCGTGGAGAAGAAGGACGACGACGACACCGCGAGCGGTTCGTCGGGTCACGGCCACGGCCACGGTCACTGACCTGGGTCACTGACCTGGGTCACTGACCTGGGTCACTGACCACCCGCCTGACGACAGCGGGCCGCTCCCCTCGGGGGCGGCCCGCTGTCGTATCCGGTGCGGCGTCTGCGGTGCGGCGGTATGCGGGTCAGGCGGCGGTGTTCGGCGATCCCGTCGCGTAGGCCGCCTCACGCTCGTCCTCGGTCATCCCGCCCCACACACCGTAGGGCTCGCGGACCTGCAGCGCGTGCGCGCGGCACTGGGCGAGCACCGGGCAGACCTGGCATACCTGCTTGGCGGCCGAGTCGCGGTTGCGCCGGGCCGGCCCGCGCTCGCCCTCGGGATGGAAGAACACGTCCGGGTTCTCGCGGCGACACAGGCCGCGCAGCTGCCAGTCCCACAGATCGGCCACCGGTCCCGGCAGTCTCGAGATCTCCGCCATCTCGCCTCCTGGTCATGAAGGGAGGGTCTGGCGTCCCGACTCGCCGAACCCGTGGTCAGGTCCTCGTCCCGGTGGCTCCACCTCTTGGAAGCGCGCCGACGAGGTCGTCTGGAGTGACCTCTACCCACCTTGCTTCGCCTTCACGCGTCACGGAACGATTACGTTTGGCCGGGATGCGGCTGAAGCGAGGTAGGCCATCCGGCCCGCGCGGCCCCTTCCGAGGCGGTATCGTTCGAGCGCTGGACGGAGGCGTCGGGAAGGGCTTGGGGGTGCGGTGAGCGCTGCTGCGTCATGGGCTGGGCGAGGGCCGTCGTCTCGACGACCCGCATCCGCTGTGCCCGACGGAGACGCCCGCCGCCGGTCCGTGTCCACGGATCGGGACGGCTCGGTAACGCCCGGGCCCTCTGCGCCGATGGCACCCATGGACGCGCCACCGACGTTGCGCGACCTCGCCGCTCTCGCCCGACGCGAGGGTGGTGATGCGGCCGAGGCTCTTCTGGGACGCGTACGGCAGCTGGCGTTGCGGTACGCGCGGGCGAGACTCGGACGTTTCGGAGCCGAGGACGTCGCCCAGGACGTGGCGCAGGAGGTGTGTATGGCCGTTCACACTGGCCTGCGCACCTATGACGACCGCGGGCTTCCGTTCGAGGCCTTCGTCTACGCCATCGCGGCCCGCAAGGTCGCCGACGCGCAGCGCCAGCTCATCCGCGGGCCGGAGTCGGTCGCGGAGGTTCCCGACGGCGTCGAGCTCGCCGCCGGGCCGGAGCAGCTGGCCCTGGTCCGCGACGAGGCGAGCCGCGCGATGATCCTGATCCGCACCCTGCCGACGCAGCAGCAGGAGATCCTCACCCTCCGGGTCGCCGTCGGGATGTCGACCGAGGAGACGGCCGCCGCCCTCGGCATGACGCCCGGGGCCATCCGGGTCGCCCAGCACCGGGCCCTCACACGTCTGCGCGAGATGCTCGCCGACTCCGAGGGGGTGGCGTCGTGAAGCCGACCCCGCTGAGCGCGATGCTCGCCGACGACCTCCTCCTGGACCGGGTGGGTGCCCGCCTCGATGCCGACGACGAGCTGGGCTCACTGCTGCTCGCGGTCGCCCACCGCGCCGACACCCCGATCCCGCGGGCCACGCTGGCCCGTCGGGTCCGCCCGCACCGCGGCCTGACCGTGCTCGCCGCCCTCGGCGTCGCCGTCTCCGGTGCCACCGTGGCCGCGGCGGTCGAGCTGGGTCCGGTGCCGCCGGACCAGGCCTCGGGGGTGCCGCACGCGCGCGCCTTCCTGCCGCCGTCGCTGCAGGCCCTCGTCCTGCCGTTCCTCTCCGGCAGCCCGTTCCAGGGTCGCCTCGTCCTGCCGTTCGGCGCCCTGCCCGGCGTCCCGCTCGACGGCAGTGTGACGGCCCTGGGACTCCCGGCCACCGCCCTCCCGTCCGCCGGCCAGCTGATGGAGCCGCTGTCGGTGGCGACGCTGGAAGCGCAGCTGGACAAGCAGGAGCACGACGACCAGCAGGACGCGCAGCGTCAGAAGGTCCAGGCCAAGGGCACCCCGGCCACCGGCCAGGGCCAGACGCCGGCCCCTGCTGACGACCAGGGCGACGACGAGCCCACGGAGCCGGTCGAGGCCGCACCCGAGCCCAAGCCGAAGCCGACCCCGACGCCGACGAGCACGCCCACGTCCGGCGCCACCAACGGCACGACCAACGGGGCCACCGGACAGGCCAACGGCGCCGCCAACGGCCAGGCCAACGGCGCCGGAAACGGTCAGGGCCACGGCCGGGGCGCGGGCGGCACTCCCACCGGCGACCCGACGGGCGGCACCGGTGAGACGACCGGCGACACCACTGGCAGCAGCAGCAGCGGCGCCGACGGCACCGGCACGGCCGACGACGACCCGACCACCGGTGCCCCGGCCAAGGGCAAGGCCCAGGTCAAGACCCTGACCGGAGCCCCCGTCGTCGCGGGCACGACGGGCGCCACCACCGGCACGACCGCCGGCACCGCGACCCCGGCGCCGACCTCGACGGCCGCCACCACCGCGAGCACGTCGGCGGGCGACTCCGGCGCTCAGTGAGCCTGCCCCGTCGCCCCACCGGCGGCGACGCATACCGACGAGCAGTGGACCGGCGTGGCCGAGCCCGGCCGCACCGGGAGCCGCCCGTAGGATGAGGAGATGAGTGTGGGTTCGTCCGACGCCTCCGAGCAGGCCGCCGACATCCTCGCCCCCCTGGGGCTCACCTACGACGACGTGCTCCTCCTCCCGGGCGAGACCGACGTCATCCCCAGCGAGGTCGACACGACGACCCGGTTGACCCGCGAGATCAGCCTGCGCGTCCCGCTCGTCTCGAGCGCGATGGACACCGTGACCGAGTCCCGGATGGCGATCGCCATGGCCCGGCAGGGCGGGATCGGCGTCCTGCACCGCAACCTCTCGATCCAGGACCAGGCGTACCAGGTCGACCTCGTCAAGCGGACCCAGACGGGGATGATCTCCAACCCGGTCACCATCAGCGCCGACGCCACGCTCGAGGACCTCGACGAGAAGTGCGGCCAGTACCGCGTCTCGGGCCTGCCGGTCGTCGACACCGACAACCGGCTGCTCGGCATCATCACCAACCGCGACCTGCGGTTCACCCCCGTCGCCGAGTGGGCCACGACCAAGGTCGACGAGGTGATGACCCCGATGCCCCTGGTCACCGCCCCGGTCGGCATCAGCCGCGAGGACGCCACGGCGCTGCTGCGCCAGCACAAGCGTGAGCGGCTGCCGATCGTCGACGCCGGCGGGCACCTCGCGGGGCTCATCACCGTCAAGGACTTCGTCAAGTCCGAGCAGTTCCCGCAGGCGAGCAACGACGACCACGGCCGGCTCCTCGTCGCCGCCGCGGTCGGGTACTTCGGCGACGCCTGGGAGCGCGCGTCGCTGCTGGTCGAGGCCGGGGTGGACGTGTTGGTCCCCGACGTCGCCAACGGTCACGCCCGGCTCATGCTCGACATGATCCGGCGGCTCAAGTCCGACCCGGCCACCCGGCACGTGCAGGTCCTCGCCGGCAACATCGCCACCCGGGAGGGCGCCCAGGCGCTCGTCGACGCGGGGGCGGACGGGGTCAAGGTCGGCGTCGGGCCCGGCTCGATCTGCACCACCCGCGTGGTCGCGGGCGTCGGGGTCCCGCAGGTGACGGCGATCCACGAGGCGGCGCAGGCCGCCCGCCCGGCCGGGGTGCCCGTCGTCGGCGACGGTGGCCTCCAGTACTCCGGCGACATCGCCAAGGCGCTCGTCGCCGGCGCCGACACGGTGATGATCGGGTCGCTGCTGGCCGGCTGTGAGGAGTCGCCCGGCGAGCTGGTGCTCGTCAACGGCAAGCAGTTCAAGGCGTACCGCGGGATGGGCTCGCTCGGCGCGATGGCGTCCCGCGGCAAGAAGTCCTTCTCCCGCGACCGCTACTTCCAGGCCGACGTCACGAGCGACGACAAGATCGTGCCGGAGGGCATCGAGGGCCAGGTGCCGTACCGCGGTCCGGTCTCGGCCGTCGCCCACCAGCTCATCGGCGGGCTGCACCAGTCGATGTTCTACGTCGGGGCGCGCACGGTCCCGGAGCTGAAGTCTCGCGGACGGTTCGTCCGGATCACCTCGGCCGGCCTCAAGGAGAGCCACCCGCACGACATCCAGTCGATCGTCGAGGCGCCGAACTACTCGACCCGCTGACGGTGCGCGGCGCCCTGTCCGACCAGGCCCTCGCGCTCTTCGCAGTCCCGCCGGCCGACCTCGCCGGCGTCCAGCGGGCGGCCGCCACGGCGGGCGCCGAACCCGAGCTCGCGGACTGGGTCGACCGCACGGCGGCGGACCTCGCGGCCGCCACGGGTATGCCCTCGCCGCCGCCCGCTCTCACCGCCCGGCCCGACGGCGACCCGGCGGTCGGCGCATACCTGCCGGTCCTGGCCTTCGCGCAGACCCTTCCGACGACCCTCCGGTGGGCGGAGTCGCGCGGCATCTCGCCCGCGCTGGTGGCGGCCACGCTGCGCGACGTCGGTCGGATGCTCCAGCGGAACCGCGTCTGGTTCGGCCGGGCCGGGCTCGGCGACGAGCTCGCCGGCTGGCTGCCCCGTCACCTCATCGGGTCGCTGCTCGAGATCGGGCGGCTGCAGCACGAGCGGTCGACCCCGGGTATGCGGACGTCGGCCTGGCTGCGGGCGGAGGGCGCCGACTGGTCGCCCGGCGAGCTGGGCGTGAACCTGCACATCCCCGAGTCGGGGCCGCTCGACCCGGCCGCGGTGCGGGAGTCGCTGCGCGCGGGCCGGACCGTGCTGCGCAAGCGCTTCCCGGAGCACCGGCTGCGCGTGCAGTACTGCATCTCCTGGCTGCTGGACCCGCAGCTGCTGGAGTACCTGCCGGCGTCGTCGAACATCGTGGCGTTCCAGCGGATGTTCCGGATCGGGCCGGCCAAGGATGACGACGGCGACGCGTCGGTACGCAAGTTCGTGTTCGGGAACGCCTCCGAGCCGGCCGTCGACCTGCCGCAGCGCTCGTCGCTGGAGCGGGCGGCCGTCGCGCACTGGACCGCGGGCCGGCACTGGCGGGTCCACGTCGGCCGGGTCGGCTGAGCACGATGGCGTTCAGCGAGGTCGTGTCGTCCCCGCCCTGGCGTGCTGAGGCCGAGGGATGGGTCCGAGCGTGGGTCGCCGAGGGCGGCGGGCGGGTCGTCGGCGAGATCACCCAGCCGCGGGTCCGACCCTGGTCGACGCAGCTCATCGTCCCGACCGACTCCGGACGGCTCTGGTTCAAGGCGAACTGTGCGCCGCTGGCGTTCGAGCCGGCGGTCCACCGGACGCTGGCCCGGCTCGACCCCGGGGAGGTCGACGAGCCCGTCGCCGTCGACACCGACCGGGGCTGGATGCTCACCCGTGACCGCGGGACGACGCTCGGCGACTCGCACGAGGCGACCCTCGACGACTGGCGCGCGGTCGTGGCCCTGGCCGCCCGTCTTCAGCGCCGGCTGGCCGACCACGGACCGGACCTCCTCGCGGCCGGGCTGCCGGACTGCTCGCCGCATACCGTCCCGGCCCGGTTCGCCGAGCTGACCGACGGTCTGGCGGCGCTGCCCGGTGAACATCCGTCCCATCTCGACGAGACAGCCGCCCAACGGCTGCGCTCCGCCGGCGGGCTCGTCGACGACGCGGTCGGGACGCTGCTGGCCGGCCCCCTGCCCGTCGCGTCGTTCCAACACGGCGACCTGCACCCGGGCAACGTGTTCGCCGTCGAGGGTCGGCTGCGGCTGTTCGACTTCGGCGACGCGCAGTGGGCGTACCCGCTCGGGACGCTCGCCGTGCCGTGGCGCTGGCTCGACCAGCTGTCGACCGTGCCCTGGCCGGCGGTCCTCGAGGCGTACGCGTCGGTGTGGGCCGACGTCCTGAGCCCGGCGGAGCTCGACCGCCTGCTGCCCGCCGCGATGGTGACGCACGTGGTCAACCGTGCCCTCACCTGGTGGGACGCGGTGGCCGACGCGACGACGGCGGAGCTCGCCGAGTGGGGCGACAGCCCGAAGTACTTCCTCGAGCTGGTCTTCGACGACTTCGCCTGACCGCCCCGACCCTCCCAGACCCCGGTTCGTGCTCTGGACCGCACGGAATTCCGGCTCAGGACACCACGAACCAGGGCCGCATGGGGCGCCACCGCCGCCGGGTAGGCTCGCGCGGTGCGCCAGCGAGGGGTAACGACACGATGACCGAGATCGAGATCGGGCGGGGCAAGCGGGGCCGCCGCGCGTACTCCTTCGACGACATCGCCGTGGTGCCCTCGCGCCGGACCCGGGACCCCGAGGAGGTCTCGGTCTCCTGGCAGATCGACGCCTACCACTTCGCCATCCCCGTCATCGCGGCGCCGATGGACTCGGTGATGTCGCCGCAGTCGGCCATCGCGCTCGGGAAGCTCGGCGGCCTGCCGGTGCTCGACCTCGAAGGCCTCTGGACGCGGTACGAGGACCCGGAGCCCTACCTCGAGGAGATCGTCCGCCTCGAACCGGTCAAGGCGACCGCGCGGATGCAGGAGATCTACGCCGAGGACATCAAGCCCGAGCTCATCGCGGAGCGGCTGCGCGAGGTCCGCCAGGCGGGGATCACGGTCGCCGGGGCGCTCAGCCCGCAGCGCACCCAGCAGCACTGGAAGACCGTCGTCGACGCCGGCTGCGACCTGTTCGTCATCCGCGGCACGACGGTCTCGGCCGAGCACGTCAGCGGCCGGGCCGAGCCGCTGAACCTCAAGCGGTTCATCTACGAGCTCGACATCCCGGTCATCGTCGGCGGCGCGGGCTCCTACACGGCCGCGCTGCACCTCATGCGGACCGGCGCCGCGGGCGTGCTCGTCGGGTTCGGCGGCGGTGCGGCGCACACGACCCGGTTGACGCTCGGCATCCACGCCCCGATGGCCTCGGCGATCGCCGACGTGGCGGCGGCCCGGCGCGACTACCTCGACGAGTCCGGCGGCCGGTACGTGCACGTCATCGCCGACGGCGGCGTCGGCACCTCGGGCGACATCGTCAAGGCCATCGCCTGTGGCGCCGACGCGGTGATGCTCGGCGCGGCGCTGGCCCGGGCCAGTGACGCCCCGGGCAGCGGCTACCACTGGGGGCCGGAGGCCCACCACGGCGAGCTGCCGCGCGGCGAACGCGTCGAGGTCGGCGCCACGGCGCCGCTGCAGGAGATCCTCTTCGGCCCCGGCCGCGTGGCCGACGGCACGACCAACCTCGTGGGGGCGCTGCGCCGGGCCATGGCGACCACCGGCTACTCGGACGTCAAGGAGTTCCAGCGGGTCGAGGTCGTCGTCGCCCCGTACCTTCGCGGCTAGCCGGTCGCCGCGGGCAGGTAGCTCTTCCAGCCCTTCGACGGCGCCGCCCCGATCGGCAGCTTCCGGAGCTTGGCCAGCGTCGCGGGGTCCTGCGCGTCGAGGTAGTCGCACAGCTGCCGGAACGAGACGAACCGGGTGTCCGGGTACGTCGCCATCTTCCGCATCGCCGCCTCGACGGCCTTCATGTAGATGCCGCCGTTCCAGTCCTCGAAGTGGTTGCCGATGATCAGCGGGGCCCGGTTCCCCTCGTAGGCCCGGGTGAACCCCGCGAGGTAGGTGTTCGTGGCCTCCTGCTGCCACTGAGCCCGCTTCGACGCGTCGCCGTTCGGGGTCTTGGACTGGTTGTACATGAGGTTGTAGTCCATCGAGAGCACCTGGCCGCTGCGCCCGGCGAACGGGATGGACTGCAGGTCGACGGCCCACAGGCGGCCGGCCTTGCTCGGCCAGACCTGGGTTCCGGTGGCGCTCGTGTCGTACCGCCACCCGAGCTGGTCGGCCGTCGTGCGCAGGTTGGTCGAGCCCTCCAGGCAGGGGGTGCGGCCGCCGATGAGCTCCTTGCGGTAGTCGAACGGCAGCGGCGGCAGGTCGGTGAACCCGGTGTTCGTCCGCCACCTCATGACGAGTCCGACTGCCTGGTCGATCTCGTCCGTCCACTGCTCCGGCGTCCAGCTGCCCACCCCGCCGGCGCCGCAGAAGTGGCCGTTGAAGTGGGTGCCGATCTCGTGCCCCTCGGACCAGGCCTTGCCGATGTTGTCGATCGTCGCGTGGACGGCGTCGTCGCCGAGGAAGGGGATCGCCGAAGCTCCGGGAGCCCGCCCGGGCGGGAGGTACAGGGTGCGCTTGTCCTTCGGGAGCATGTACAGGCCCGAGAGGAAGAGCGTCATCGATGCCTTGAGCTCCTGCGCCACGCCACGGAAGTGCGACAGCAGTGGCAGCCGAGGGCTCTCGCCGGCCCCGTCCCAGGAGATGACGACGAGCTGGGGAGGGGTGTCGCCGGGGCCGAGCTGCTCCGGCGTGGGCTGGCTCGGCTGCGGACCGCTGTCCCGCCACGACCCGTCGTTGTCGGCTGTGGCGTCGCCGGTGGGCTCGGCACTCCGTCCACTCGAACCCGGCTCGGCGTCGGGCGAGACCCGCAGTGCGTCACAGCCGCCCAGGGCCGCCGCGGCCCCCACACCCAGACCGCCCGCGAGCAGGCGACGTCGGCTGACCCCTGCCACTGCGACTCCCTCTCGGCCGGCTGTCTTGACCTCGAGCACCTCGTCACGGCGGTCGGCCGCGGATGCGATTTCACCGTAGAGGAACGGGCCGTCACCGCGACGCACCGGCCGCCCGACGCGCCTGGGAACTCCCCGTGAACGGGCGGCAGACCCCTCAGTGCCCCGCGGGCGAGGTCCGGGGCTCGTCCCGCCACGAGCGCCAGAGCGCCGCGTAGGCGCCGTCGGCGGCGATGAGCTCGTCGTGGGTGCCGATCTCGGTGACGGCGCCGTCGTCGACGACGGCGACCCGGTCCGCGTCGTGGGCCGTGTGCAGGCGGTGGGCGATGGCGACCACGGTCCGCCCGGACACGACGGCGGCCAGGGACCGCTCCAGGTGCCGTGCGGCCCGCGGGTCGAGCAGCGAGGTGGCCTCGTCGAGCACGAGGGTATGCGGGTCGGCCAGCACCAGCCGCGCGAGCGCCAGCTGCTGCGCCTGGGCGGTGGTCAGCACGTGGCCACCGCTGCCGACGACCGTCTCGAGCCCGCGCGGCAGCCCCAGCGCCCACACCCGCGCGTCGACGGCCTCGAGCGCCGCCAGCAGGGTGTCCTCCGAGGCGTCGGGTCGGGCCAGCAGCAGGTTGTCCTCGAGCGTGCCGACGAAGACGTGGTGCTCCTGGGTCACGAGGGCGACCTCGCCCCGCAGCCGGTCCAGCTCCAGGTCGACCAGCCGGACGCCGCCGACGTCGACGCGACCGGTGCGTGGGCCGTCGATGCCGGCCATCAGCCGGCCGAGCGTCGACTTGCCGGCGCCGGACGGCCCGACGATCGCCAGCCGCTCGCCGGGCACGAGGTCCAGGGAGACACCCTTGAGCACGTCGCGACCCGAGCGGTACGCATACCGGACGTCCTCGACCTCGAGGCGGGCGTCGCGCGGCGACTCGCCCGAGGCGGTGCGGTCCGGCGGCACGTCGCCGATGCCGATGACCCGCGCCAGCGAGGTGGCGCCCACCTGGATCTCGTCGACCCACATGAGCAGCTCGTCGAGCGGCATGGCGAGGGCCTGCACGTAGAGCGCGACGGCCGTGACGGTGCCGACGGTCGTCTGGCCGTTGGCGACGAGATACCCGCCCCAGAGCAGGGTGACGGCGACCGGCAGCAGGTAGGCCACCTCGACCTGCGGGAACCACCACATGCGCAGCCGCAGCGTGTACATCTCCGCGTCGTAGGCGTCGCCGATGGCCGCGTCGATCCGGGCGCGGCGCCGACGGCCGAGCCGCAGGGCGTCCACCGTGCGCGCCCCGTCGACCGACTCGGTGACCACGCCGTTCATCACCGCGTAGGTGGCCCGCTCGCGCAGGTAGCCGTCCGCCGCATACCGGAGGTACCACCGCGTCGAGAACCACAGCAGCGGGAACCCGACGATCACCGCGAACGCGACCATCCAGCCGGTGAGGAACGCCGCGACCACCGTGATCACGACGGTGACCCCCGCCACGAAGATCGACGGGATCCCGAACCGCGCCACGTGGGAGAGCGCCTCGACGTCGTTGGTCGTGCGCGAGACGAGGTCGCCGGTGCCGGCCCGCTCGACCGTGGACAGCGGCAGCGAGACCACCCGGTCCATGAACTGCTCGCGCAGCTCGGCGAAGAAGTCCTCGCCCATCTGGAACGACGCCCGCCGCGCGAACCAGGTGAGCACCGTCTGCACGACGACCGACGCGGCGAGCGCGATGGCGAGCCGGTCGACGGTCTCGACGAGGCCCTGCTGCGTGACGGTGTCGACGAGGAGCCCGACGATGCGTGGCGCCGCGAGGGCGGCGACCGCCGCGAGGGCGTGCAGGCCGATGACGAGCACGAGCTGCCCGCGGTGCCGGCGCAGCATCCCCGCGGTATGCCTGCGGACCGAGGACATCTCCGCGACGGGCAGCGTCGTGCGCGTCGGCGGCGTCATGAGGAACGCCATCAGTCCTCCCCTCGGATCACGACGGCCCGGTAGGCCGGGTTGGTGTGCATCAGCTCGTGGTGCGTGCCCCGCGCGGTGACGATGCCGTCCTGGAGGAACAGCACCCGGTCGGCGTGCTCGAGCAGCAACGGGCTCGCGGTCATCACCGCGGTGGTGAGCCCGCGGCGCGAGTCGGCGAGCCGGCCGGCGATCCGGGCCTCGGTATGCGCGTCCACAGCGCTCGTGGGCTCGACCAGGACCAGCGTCTCGGCGCCCGTGAGCAGCGCGCGGGTCAGTGCGAGTCGCTGCCGCTGGCCGCCGGAGAACGACCGGCCGCGCTCCTCCACCTCGCTGTCCAGGCCGTCGGCGAGCGCCTCGAGGACGTCCTCGCCGCTGGCGACGGAGAGGGTGCGCAGGATCGTGGCGTCGTCGTAGCGGCCCCAGGGGTCCAGCTCGTCGCGCAGCGTTCCCGTGAACAGCCGCGGGTCGGTCTCGCTGACGACGATCCGGCGGCGGACCGTGTCGAGCGGCAGGTCGAGCACGGAGGTCCGGCCGAGGCGGACGCCGGCCGCGTCCTGGCCGAACCGGCCCAACCGGTCGGCCAGCGCCGCCGCGTCCTCCGGACGGGCCGTGACGACGGCGGTGAGCAGGCCCGGCTCGACGACCACGCCGCTGCGCTCGTCGACCAGCGGGACGCCCGGCGCCGGCTCGGCGGCGTGACGGGTCCGGTCGGGGTGGTCGCGGTGGTCCGGGGTCACCGAGAGGACCCGGATGAGCTTGCGCGCGCCGATGTGGGCCCGGCTGAACCGGTCGACGAACTCGGTCGCCGTCCGCAGCGGCAGCACGAGGAAGGCGGAGTAGCCGTAGAACGCGACGAGCTCGCCCACGGTGATGTCGCCCTGGAGGGCGTAGCGGGCGCCGAGCCAGGTGACGACGAGGACGAAGACGCCGGGCAGCAGCACCTGGGCGGCGTCGAGGGCGGCCTGGACGCCGGCCACCCGGTAGCCGACCCGACGCACCTCCTGGGACTGGGTCGCGTACCGGCGCAGGAAGGTGTGCTCGCCGCCGATGCCGCGCAGCACGCGCAGCCCGGCGACGGTGTCGGCGCCCAGGCCGATCAGCCGGCCGGACTCCTCGCGCTGGTGGGCCTGGCGCTGCTGCAGTGGGCGGACGATGAAGGCGAGCAGGACGACGAGCACCGGGACGCCGACGAGGACGACGAGGCCGAGGGTGCGCGACGTGCCGAGGAGGATGAACGCGACGACGACGTAGCTGACGATCGCTCCGACCATCCGCGCGAAGACGTCGTACAGACCGCCGAGGCGCATCGCGTCGGAGGCGACGACCGCGACGACGTCACCGGTCGGAGTCTGGCGGGGCAGCGCCTCGCCGATGTCGGCGCTGTGCCAGCCGACCAGCTGGATCGAGCGGAACGCCGCGCGAAGCCAGTTGTGCACGGCGAACCAGTGCCGCCACATCCCGGCCAGCGCGCTGACGACGCCGAGCACGACGAGGACGCCGCACCAGAGCAGCAGCGCCTGGGCCTGGCCCGCGACGATCCCCTGGTCGATGGCCCGGCTCATCGCGGCGGGGAAGAGCGCCTGCGTCACCATCCACAGCACGCCGAAGAAGGTCGCCACGGTGAGGGTGCGCCACTGCCCCCGGCCCAGCCAGCCCAGGAAGCTCATGGGGCTGCGCAGGTCCGGGGTTCCCGGATGCTCGTACGGAAGGCGCACGACAACTCACGGTACGCGTGAGCTCCGACGGCTCCCACCGGTTTTCGGGCCGGCCGCCGGACGGTGGACGGGTGGTCGCGAGGCTCTCCTAGGCTGGTCGTCATGTCGAGCGAAACCGCGGCCGGCTCGGGCGTCGAGCGGGTACGCGGCGTGCCCCACGGCAGTCGCGGAGCCGTGGTCGCCGTCGGGGCCCTCTTCGCGATCAACGGACTCGTCATCGGGGCCTGGGCCGGAGTCCTGCCGGCGCTGCGCAGCCGGCTCGGGATCGACGCCGGGACGCTCGCCGTGCTGCTCTTCGTCGTCGGCGTGGCCGCCGTCGTCTCGATGCAGGTCGGTGGCCGGATGGCCGACCGGGTGGGCGCTCGGCGGGTGTCGTTGACCGTCCTGCCGCTGATGATGGTCGGCGCGGCCGTGCTGGCGTTCGCGACGTCGTTCCCGGTGGCGATCGCCGCCGGAGTCCTCATCGGTCTCGGCAACGGCGCGACCGACGTGGCCATGAACGCGCTCGGCGTCGCCGTCGAGAAGGCGCGCCCGATGCCGGTGATGAGCCGCTTCCACGCGTTCTGGAGCATCGGCTCCTTCGCCGGCGCCGCCGTCGTGTTCCTCTGCGTGCTGGTGTTCGGGGACGAGAACGGGTCAGTGGTCCTGCCGGCCATGCTCAGCGTCGCGGTGCTCGCCGTCGTCGCCCTGCTGGTCACGACGCGCTGGATCCCCGAGACCGAACCGGTCACGCATACCGTCGACGGTAAGAAGGAGCGGATCCCGCGGGTCGCCTGGCTGCTCGGCGCCATGGCGGTCTGCTTCGGGCTGATGGAGGGCACCGCCTACGACTGGTCGGCGATCCACCTGACCGATGTCGCGCAGGTCGACCCGGGCACCGCCTCGGTCGCCGTCGTGACGGTCACGCTCTTCATGGTGGCCATGCGGCTGGCTGGCGACTGGGCCGTGGCCCGGTTCGGGCACCGGCCGGTGGTGTGGAGCGGGGCGGCCGCGGCGGCGGTGGGGTATGCCATCACCGTCGTCGCGACGCCGGTCCCCGTACTGCTCGTCGGGTGGGCCTTCGTCGGGTTCGGCGTGGCGATGATCGCGCCCCAGGTGTATGCGACGTCGGGCTACCTCGGCGGCGGCCGGATGCTCGCGGTGGTGGTGACCTTCGGGTACGCCGCCTTCTTGAGCGGGCCGGCGGTCCTGGGGTGGCTGGTGCACACTTACGGCGTGCAGAAGGCGATGCTGCTGCCGTTCGCGCTGTCCTTCGTGCTCGTGGTCATCACCCGGTGGATGCCGGCGATCGAGCGGGAGCCGGTCGACACCGTCAGCGGGTGAGCGGCCGGCGACGGGCGGCCTGCCGGAGCGCCACGGCCAGCACGAGGACGGCGGCGGTGGCCAGGGCCAGGCCGGCGGGCCCGACGCGGTCGACGAGCTGGGCCAGCTGGCCCTGCACGGTCGTGGCCGCCTCGATGACCGGGTCGTTCGGGTCGCCTCCGCCCGCGACCCGGATCTCGTACACGCCGTACCAGACGACGTACGCGCCGGCGACGACGAGGAGCACGCCGCTCAGCCGGTTCACCCAGGGCAGGACGCGGCGCAACCGACCGACCACGGCGTCCTGGGCCAGGGCGACGGCGAGGGCGAGGACCGTGACCAGCAGGCCCATCCCGATCGCGTACGCGAGGACGACGGCCAGCCCGGCCGCGACGCCGTCGGCGCGGGTCGTCGAGGCGAGCACCGCGAGGAACGGCCCGACCGTGCACGACAGCGAGGCAAGCGCATACGCCGCGCCGTACGCGGCCATCGCCGCGAACCCGCCGGCCGGCACACGCCGCCAGTGCGGGACCCGGACCACCAGGTCGCGACCGGCGAGGAGCAGACCGCCGAGAGCGATGAGCACGACGCCGACGACCACGGTGGCCCACGGCAGGTACCGCTCGACCGAGAGCGCCAGCGGCACGACGACCGCCCCGAAGAGGCCGAACACCGCGACGAACCCCAGGGTCATGGCCACGCTGAGACGGAGCGAGCGGCGGACCGCGCTGCCGCGGGTCCGGGCGTCCCGGTCGACCAGCAGAGCCAGCCAGGCCGGCAGCAGAGCGAAGCCGCAGGGGTTCAGCGCGGCGAGCGCGCCGGCGCCGAGAGCGAGCACGAGCGGGGCGGCGTCCACGAGGCGCTCAGCCGAAGCTCTTCCGGGCGAGGGCGACGAGGTCGACGTCCTGGCTGTATGCCGGGTGCCGGGTCGCGGTCCCGTCCGGGCCGACGAGCACGAAGGTGTCCTGCTGGGTGACGCCGAACCGGGTGTACAGGTCGCCGCTGGTGTCGGCGATGCTGGTCATCGACTGCAGCCCGCCACGCTCGACGAACCGGCGCATGTCCGCGGCGTCGGTGCTGAGACCGGCCACGCCGATGACCCGGACGTCGGGCGCCAGCGCCGCGGCGGCGGCCTTGACGTCACCGGCGGCGCGGGCGCACACGGTGCACCACGGCGCCCAGAACCAGAGCACCGTCTTCTTCCCGGCCAGCTCGGCGCCGGCGAACGCGGTCCCGTCCACCGTGATGGCGCGGAAGGCGAGCGCAGCCGGAACCGAGGCCGTTGGCGTCGAGGCGGCGGCCGGTCCGGTTGCGGTGGGCGGCGGTTCGCTGGGTGGGGGAGTGGTTCCGGCGCTCGCGGTGCTGGCGGAGGTCGTCGGCGCGGGCGGGTTGGTGGCCGGGCCACTTCCGGTTCCGCATGCGGCGCAGGCCGCGAGACCGAGGGCGAGCGCCGCGACGCGCGCTGTGGTCGCTCGGGCCGCCCGCATACGCCCATCATCGGCGACCCGGTACGCGTCGGGCCGGGTTCGGCGGTTACAGGCGGCTAACCGCGGAGACGGCCACTGTGCCCGGTCAGTCGGATAACCGGTCGAGTCACCGAGGCGGTCGTGATCACGACCGTGTCGGGTACCCGACCGGGTATCCGACCTGCCCCGCCAGCCGCCCCGCCCCGCCAGCCGCCCCGCCCCGCCAGCCGCCCCGCTGGCCGCTTCGGCGCCTCCCCTTCCCGGACATGTCTGAGGAGTCGCGCCGGAATCGCGCTGAACCGCCCCACTACTCAGACATGTCCGAGACATGGAGGCAGGAACGAGCTGTCGCGTGGGCCCGTCGCCGGTGGGATAACCGGTCGGGTCACCGAGACGGTCGTGATCACGACCAGATCGGTGACCCGACCGGGTATCCGATCGGCTGTTCGACTGGTGACCCGACTGGGTATCCGACCCGGTATCCGACTGGCGCGGCCCGTGGTGGCGCGCGCGGGTCACCCGATCCGGACCAGGGGGCGGATGCCGTCGTTGCGCGCCGCCGCCGTCCACGCCGTCGCCACGTCGTCGAGCGGGTGGACCTGCCGGTCGACGACCAGCGCACCCGATGCCGCCAGGGCGAGCACCTCGCCGAGCGCCACCGCCCGCTGGGCCGGAGTGATCGCGTTGTTGGTGTACCCGAGCACGCTCGCCGAGCGGGCCCGCAGCACCGCCGACGACAGCTGGGCGCCGTCGCCACCGAGTCCGCCGAGGTTGACCAGCCGGCCTCCCGGAGCCAGGGTGAGGCACGCGACGGGTGCCAGCGCACCGAAGACCGGGTCGACCACGACGTCGACGGCGCCGCCCGCCGCGGCGGTGAACCGCTGCGCCAGAGCGGCCGCGTCCGCCGAGTCGGTGTCCGCGACGCGCACCACCTCGTCCGCACCCGCTCGCGCCGCCCGCGACTCGGCGGCCGCCGACCGGCATACCGCGACGACCCGAGCCGCCCCGAGCGACCGGGCCGCCGCGACCGCCGCCTGGCCGACCGTTCCGCCGGCGCCGAGAACGAGGACCCGCTCACCCGCCCGCAACCCGCCCCGCCACGTCAGGCACATCCACGCCGCGATGCCCGACGTCCCGATCGCCGCCGCGTCCTCGTCGGCGACCGCGTCGGCCAACGGCACGACGTCGTCGGAGACGACCGCGCACGTCTCAGCCAGGCTGCCGTCCCCTGCCGCCATCCCGGCCGAGGTCGCGAACCACACCCGTGTCCCCGCCTCGTGCGAAGGCGACCGGACCACCCGGCCGACGCCCTGGACCCCCGGCACGTACGGCAGCGCCGGCTCGCCGAAGTACGACGTCCCGCTCGCGCACAGCAGGTCCAGCGGCACGACCGGCGCCACGGTCACCGCGACAACCGTCGAGCCCTCCGCCGCCGCGCGCGAACCGACGACCGGCGCCGACGCGTACGCCTGGAGCAGGGCCGCGCGCACGTCAGGTCGCGATGTCGGGGTACGGGAGGGTGAGGTGCTTCATCGCGGCGCCGTAGGCCAGCTGGTACTCCAGTGGACCGTGGTCGCGCTCGAACATGGCGATGAAGAGGGTGAGTGTGAGGAACGGGTGGGCGCCCATCCCGAACAGGGTCACGTGGTCCTGCTCCACCAGCGCGCGACGCTCGTCGTCGGTGAACGCCAGCCAGGTGCTCGCCTCGTCGGTGTGGCAGCCGAGCAGGCGGTTGGCCATGTTCGCCTCCCACCAGGTGACCGTCCCGACGGGGTCCTCGCGGTACCGCTCCACGAGGTCGGGGTCGCGGTCGACCGTGAAGAGGAACTTGTCGAGCAGGTACTTGCTCATGCCGGCGCCCCTTCCGAAGCCCTCGGGTACCAGGTGAAGTACGCCTCCATGGTGTGGAACAGGTCGAGCGAGTCGACGTGGTCGGCTGCCACCCCATCGCCGGCCGCGCCCATCATCAGCATGAAGTCCATGAACCCGTGCGTCGCGTTGCCCGGCAGATGCAGACTGTCCAGCGACACCTCGCTCAGGCACCCCTCGACGTCGCCGGTGGCGATCCACTCGACCGCCTTCCGGTCGAACTCGGGGTCCGGCCCGTGCGGCCCGAACTGACGCGGCCCGCCCAGCTCGAGCGACAGGTGGCCGGTCCCGACGATTGCGACTCGCAGGTCCGACGGCCAGCTCTCGACCAGCCGACGCAGGGTCCGGCCGAGCTCCACGAACCGCTCGGGTCGCGGCATCGGCGGAGCGAAGATGTTGGTGTAGACCGGCACGATCGGGAGGTCCGCCTCCGGCCGCAGCGTGATGATCGGGCAGGTGATGCTGTGGTCGATGCGCAGCTCGTTGCTGAACGCCAGGTCGAACCCGGCGTCGATACCGTCGCGGAGCACGTGCGCCGAGAGGTCCTCCTGGCCGCGCAGCGTCATCCGCGGCAGCCCGAACTCGCGCTCCTCGTTGTAGAAGTTCGCGTCGTAGAACGGCGCCTTGCCGACGAGGAACTGCGGCATGTTGTCCAGCCACAGCTGGTGGAAATGGTCGCTGCCGACCATCAGCAGCACGTCCGGCCGCGCCCGCGTCAGGGTCTCCCGGAACCGCTCGATCTTCTCGACCCACTCGTCCGCGAACGGCGGCCGGTCGGCTCCCGTCGCCGTGCTCGCGCGGTAGTAGAACGGGTGGTGCGTCGAGGCGATGACGGCGGCGACGGTGGCCATTCGATTCTCCTCCAACGATTTTCGAGGTATGCGAGTCAGGTCTGGTCCGGTGGCACGTAGTAGGCGCCCCGGTCGACAGCGAGGTAGACGTCCATGCCGACCGGGCGCCGGCGCTCCTCGGCCAGCTGCCCCAGCAGCCCGGCCGCCCGGGCCAGGAGGGCGAACCCGCGCAGTAGCTCGACCGGCAGGCCGAGGTCGGCGAGGGCGGCGCCGCATACCCCGGCGCCGTTGAGCGGCAGCCGGCGGCCGAGCACCTGCTCGTGGACGCGGCCGACCGCCTCGAACAGCCGCAGGTGCGGCCCGCGCAGCCCCTCCTCCTCGGCGATCCGCAGCAGGACCGGCGTGCGGGGGTCCTCGACCTTGTGGACCGGGTGCCCCAGCCCGGGCACGAACCGCCGGGCCTCGCGCGTCCGGGTCACGGCGGCCAGGGCCAACGCGTCCCACCCGGCGTCGTCGGTCGGGAGGTCGCCATCGACGTCCACCAGAACCGCGTCGAGGAACTGGCCGCAGTCCTCGGTGACCCCCAGGAACCGGGAGCCGCCGCCGAGCAGGCCGGCGGCCAGCGCCCCCTGCAGCGAGTCGGGCGCCGAGAGGTAGGTCAGCCGCGCGGCGATCGCCGTCGGGGTGAACCCGTGGTCGGCCAGCGCGACGAGCACGGCCTCGAAGACACGGACCTCCGACGGCGTCGGCCGCCGCAGGGCCACCAGCCAGAAGGCCAGCTCGCCGAACCCGACCTGGCCCATGAGGTCGGCGGTGAGGTCCTCGCCGAGCAGCCGGATCTGGTCGGCGTCGGAGGTGCCGAGCGAGGTCGGCACCCGCAGCGGTTCGGTCATGCGGAGGCCTCCTCGGTCAGCCAGCGGCGGATCTCGGCTCCGTGCTCGTCGAGGGTCGGCGGTGGGAGCCGGTACGAGGCCGGGGTGTCGGACAGCGTGATCGGGTTGCGCACGCTCCGGACCGACGCTCCGGACGGGCCCACGTCGACGACCGGGTCGAGTCCGATGTCCTCCGCGAATGTGACGCCCTGGTCGACGGTGTTGATCGGTCCGCACGGGATCCCGGCCGCCGTGATGTCGCGGAACCACTCCATTGTGGTGCGGGTCGACAGACGCTCGACGAGGAGCGGTCGCAGCTCGTCGCGGCGCGCGGTGCGATCGGGGTTGCCGGCGAACCGCGGGTCGTCGGCCAGCTGCGGCACTCCCAGCACCTCGACCAGCTTGCGGAACTGCTGGTCGTTGCCCGCCGTGACGATGAGCTCGCCGTCGGAGCAGGGCAGCGGCTCGTAGGGGAACAGGCTCGGGTGGCTGTTGCCCATCCGGTACGGCACGACTCCGGCGGCGACGTAGGCACTGGTGTGGTTCACCATTCCCGACAGCGCCGACGACAGGAGGTTGACCTCGACGTGCTGACCCATACCGGTCTCCTCGCGCCGGTGCAGGGCGGCGAGCAGCCCGATCGTCGCGTGCAGCCCGGCCATGACGTCGAAGACCGAGATGCCGGCGCGGTACGGCTCGCCGTCGGCGGGTCCGGTGAGGCTCATCAGGCCGGAGATCGCCTGCACGATGAGGTCGTACCCCGGGAGGGTGCGGCCCTGCTCGCCGCTGCCGAACCCGCTGATCGACGCATACAGGACGCGCGGGTTCACCGCGGCGACGGAGTCGTAGTCGAGGCCGAACTTCGCCAGGCCGCCCGGGCGGAAGTTCTCGATGACGATGTCGGCGCGCCGGGCCAGCTCGCGGGCGAGGGTCGCGTCGGACTCGTCGGCGAAGTCGAGGACGACGGACCGCTTGTTGCGGTTGATCCCGAGGTAGTACGTCGAGACGCCGTCGTGCACCGGCGGGGACCCACGAGCGGGTGTCGTCACCGCGCGGCCCCTCGACCTTGACCACATCGGCGCCGAGGTCGGCGAGGAGCATCGTGGCGTAGGGCCCGGCGAGGATGCGCGAGAAGTCCGCGACGAGGAGCCCGTCGAGGGGGCCCGCCGCGGCGTCGCTCACGTCGTTCCCTCCTCCACGCGTCGAATGAGCAGTCGGTATGCGGACAGACGTCCGTTATCGGCGTTCAGACTCGCAACCCGGACCCGGGAACGTCAAGAGGAGTCTTGACACGAGTGTTCGTAGTGCGGACGATCGTCCGCAGACGTCCCGCCCCTGACGTCATCGACTCGAGGAGGAGCCGTGGACCAGTCCGCCCCGTCCGCCGTCGTGTTCCGGCACGGCACCGTCCTGACCATGGACGACACCCACCAGGTGCTGACCGACGCCGACGTCCTGGTTGTCGGCGACCGGGTCGCGGAGGTCGGCTCCGGCCTCACGGCACCCGACGGCGCGCTGGAGGTCGATGCATCCGGCGGCATCATCATGCCGGGGATGATCGACACGCACCGGCACATGTGGCAGACGGCGATGCGCGGCTACGGCGCCGACTGGACGCTCACGCAGTACTTCGTCTGGTACTACCTCGAGCACGGCCGCCGGTTCCGTCCTGAGGACATGCGCGCCGGCAACCTGCTCGCCGCCTGGGAGGCCCTCGACGCCGGCGTGACCACCGTCGTCGACTGGTCCCACGGCCTCCAGAGCGTGGACCACGCGGAGGCCGCGGTGGACGGCCTGCGCAGCACGCCCGGCCGGTTCGTGCTGGCGTACGGCAACATCCAGGCCGGGCCCTGGGAGTGGACGGCTCAGCCCGAGGTGCAGCGGTTCCTCACGAACCTGCGCGACGCCAAGGACGACCGCCTCGGTGTGCAGCTGGCCTTCGACGTGACCGGCGACCCGGCCTTCCCCGAGAAGGCCGCCTTCGAGGTGGCCCGCGAGCTCGGGCTGCCGGTGACGACGCACGCGGGCGTCTGGGGGGCGACGAACGACGACGGGATCCGGCTCATGCACGAGCACGGGTTCATGACGCCCCGGACGACATACGTCCACGCCGCGACGCTCGACACCGACTCGTACCTGCGCATCGCGGCGACCGGTGGCTCCGTCTCGGTGGCGACGGAGTCCGAACAGAGCGCGGGCCAGGGATATCCGCCCACCTGGCAGGTGCGCAAGTACGACATCCCGGTCTCACTGTCGATGGATACCAGTGTCTGGTGGAGCGGCGACCTCTTCACGGCGATGCGGACGACACTCGGCGCCGACCGGGCGCGCGAGCACCTCGAGGCGCACGTCGCCGGCGAGACCGTCACCGCCTCGCACCTGCGCGCCGAGCACGTCGTCGACTGGGCGACCCGCGGCGGGGCCCGGAACCTCGGCCGGGACGACCTCGGCCGGCTCACCGCCGGCGCCAAGGCCGACGTCGTGCTCATCAAGAACGACCACTCACCCGTGTCGTTCCCGCTGCTGAACCCGTACGGCCATGTGGCCTTCCAGGCCCAGCGCGGCGACGTCCACACGGTGCTCGTCGACGGCGTCGTCGTGAAGCGGGACAACCGTCTGGTCGGCGCCGACCTCGCGTCAACCAGGGCCGCGGTCGAGTCGACGGTCGACTACCTGCGCTCCGAGATGGGGGAGGAGACCTGGCAGCAGGGCATGAACCCCGCGCTGCCTGAGGACGGAGCGGTGCTGGACAACCCCTATACCTACACGGAGTACAAGTCGTCCTCGACGCGGGAGGCGCGCGAGTCCATGTTCGGCGACGCCAGCGCCAGCTGACGATACTGACACCCATGGCGGGACGGGGCAGCGGACCGGACTTCGTCGAGGCGCTCGCCCGCGGCCTCGACATCCTCACCTGCTTCGACGCCCGCCGGCCGACCATGACCCTCAGCGAGGTCGCCGTCGCGGCCGGCCTGGCGCGACCGACGGCGCGGCGGCTGCTGCTCACCCTCGCCGAGCTGGGCTACGTGCGGGTCGAGGACGGCGCGTATGCGTTGACGCCGCGGGTCCTCGGGCTGGGCACCGCGTACACCGCGTCGCTCGGGCTGTGGGAGATGGCCCGGCCGCACCTCGAGGCGCTCGTGCACCAGACGGGGGAGTCCTCCTCGATGGCGCAGCTCGACGGATCGGACATCGTCTACGTCGCCCGGGTCGCGGTGCCGAAGATCATCGCGCTGCGGGTCGACATCGGGACCCGGTTCCCCGCCGAGCGGACGTCGCAGGGCAAGGTCCTGCTCGCCGCGCTGCCCGAGGCCGAGGTCGCGCGGGTCGTGGCCGAGCCGTCGCGGTCCGGGCTGCCGCCGGCGCCGGAGCGGCCGCTCAAGGACCTGCAGCGGGAGCTGACCCGGGTCCGCGCCCAGGGGTGGGCGCTGGCCGACGAGGAGCTGGCCCCGGGCGTCCGCTCGGTGGCGGCGCCGGTGCGGGACGGGTCCGGCCGGGTGCGCGCAGCCATGAACGTCACGGTGCACGCCGCAGAGACGTCGACAGAGCACCTGCTGGCCGCGCACCTGCCGCGGCTGCTCGAGACGGCGAGCCGGATCAGCGGCGACTGGGCCGCCTGGGGCGACCGCCCGCACGTCGAGCTGGTCCCCGGCGCCTGACCACGTTCCCCACTTCTCAGACATGTCCGAGTAGTGCGGGCCGAACCGCCCGAGACGCGCCCACACGTCGGACATGTCTGAGAAGTAGCGGCCGAACGCCGCGGCTCCCGCCCACTTGTCGGACATGTCTGAGAAGTGGGGGCAGGAGCACGTCGGTCAGCCGGACGCCGCGCGGCGCAGGGCCGCGACGGTCTGCTCGACGTCGGACTCGTCCGTCGTCCAGTTGCTCACCGAGATCCGCAGCACGCCGCGGTCCCGCCACCGGGAACCGGAGATCCAGGTGCTGCCGTCGGCGATGAGCCGCGCGCCGACCTCCGCCGTGCGGGCGTCGTCCTCGACGGCGAAGCACACCTGCGTGTAGACGACGTCGTTGAGCACCTCCGCCCCGGGAACCGACCGCACGCCCTCGGCCAGCGCGGCGGCCCGGTCGACCAGCCGCTCGACGAGGTCGCGGACGCCGGACCGCCCGAGCGCGCGCAGCGCGGCCCACACCGTCACCCCGCGCGCCCGCCTCGACATCTCGGGGACCCGCTCGTACGGGTTCCCCGGTCCCTCGGGATCGGCGGCCGCGAGGTAGTGCGTGTGCACCGCGAACGAGTCGCGCACCGCCGCCCGGTCGCGGACGGCGGCGATCCCGCAGTCGTACGTCACGTTGAGCGTCTTGTGCGCGTCGGTCGCCCAGGAGTCCGCGTCGGCCATCCCGGCCACGAGCCCGGCAAGGCGCGGGGTGGCCGCCGCCCACAGCCCGAAGGCCCCGTCGACGTGCACCCAGGCGCCCCGGGCGTGGGCCATCGGCACCAGCTCGGCGAACGGGTCGAACGCGCCGGAGTGGAGGTCCCCCGCCTGGAGGACGACGATCACCGCCTCCCCGTCCGGCACCGCGTCGAGTGCCGCCGCGAGGGCGTCGACCCGCATCCGCCCCTCCTCGTCCGCCGCGACGAGCGTGGGCGAACCGAAACCGAGGTACCGCAGGGCGAGGTCGACGCTGTCGTGCCGCTCGGCGCCGGCAAGCACGTGCACCGGCGGTGCGCCGTTCAGCCCGCGGTGCTCCACGTCCCACCCGACGCCGGCCAGCACGGCGTGCCGCGCCGACGCCAGGCCGACGAAGTTGGCCATCGTCGCGCCGGTGGTGAACGAGACGGCCGCGTCCGCCGGAAGGCCGAGCAGGTCGAGGAACCAGGCGCCGGCGGTCTCCTCCAGGGCGGCCACGCCCGGCGTCGGCGAGCGCATCCCCGCGTTCTGGTCCCAGGCGCTGACCAGCCAGTCCGCCGCGAGGGCCGACGGCAGCGTGCCGCCCATGACCCACCCGAAGAACCGTCCGGACTGGATCGCCATCAACCCGGGCTCGGTGGCGCGCGCCATCTGCTCCACCACCGACGTCGGCGCCGTCGGGCCCTCCGGCAGCGGACCGCCGACCGCGGCGAGCACCGCCTCCACCGACTCCGCCGGCGGGACCGGCCGCGCGTCCAGCGACCCGAGCCAGTCGAGCGCCAGCTCGTGCGCCCGGGCCAGTGGTTCCTCGTATGCGTCTCGTCCCGCTCCCACGGACGAACGGTAGCGGCGTCAGAAGACGGCGTATGCCCCCTTGGCGAGGAAGAACCCCTTCTTGCCCGCCGTGTTGAGGCAGGTCATCCCGATGGTCTCGCTGATGCACCGGAACGGCGAGCCCTGGACGGTCGCGATCGAGCCGTACTGGAGCACCGTCGCGCCCGGCTTGATCATCGTGTCGCTGTTGCAGACCGGCTTCGGGGTGTCGCCCTGCCACTCGATCCGCCCGATGTCCTTGGCGCCGCCGCCGGAGTCGCACGTCCCGGCCGGCGGGGCGATCCGGCCGTCCCGGACCTCGCAGCCGGGCGCCACGTCGCCGGAGGGGCTGATGGAGCAGTAGATGTTGCCGGTCGGGCTGGTGAACTGCGCCTTGGCGCCCGCGTCGACCTTGCCGGCGGCGAAGTGCTGCATCGCCTGCTCGTAGCTCTTCGGCGGCGTCGCCGCGGCGGTCGTGGTCGTCGACGGGGTGGCCGACGTGCTGCTCCCGCCGGGTGCGGGTGGGGTGACCGTGATCGTCGTCGTGCGCGGGGTCACCGGGTCTCCGCCTCCGCAGGCCCCGACCACCAGGGGCACGAGGGCCAGCGCGCCGACGCCGGCCAGGGCGCGCAGAAGGCGGCGCGGGCGGGTCGTCACGGGGGACAAGGGTGCCATAGCCGGGGGCGCCGCCGACCGCCCAGCGCGCGCTGACCTGCAGACACTGGCCGAGGCATACCCGCTCGTCACTTAGCCTGGAGCGGTGCTGAGGACCATGCTCAAGCCACGGTGGCTGGGGCTCCTCGGCGTGCTCGTGGTCCTCCTCGTGGCCTTCACGTTCCTCGGCCTCTGGCAGCTGAGCGTCGCGCGCGACGACGCGCAGCGGGAGGCCGTCGCGACGGCACCGCTGCAGGCGCCGGTGCCGCTCGACGACGCGCTCGCCCCGCACGCGCCGTTCCCCGCGGAGGCGTCGGGTCGTCCGGTGACGATGACCGGGAACTATGACGCCGGCGGCCAGGTGCTCGTCGCCGGGCGTCGCCTCGACGGCGTGACCGGCTGGTGGGTGGTCACGCCCCTCGTCGTCGACGGCTCGGGCGCCCGGATCGCGGTGCTGCGCGGGTTCGTGACCGACGGCCGCGGGACCGGACCGGCGCCGTCGTCCGCCGGGCCGGTGACCGTGAGCGGGACCCTCGCGCCGGGGGAGTCGTCGGTCGCGTCCGCGTCGCTGCCGCCCGGCCAGCTCGGGTCGGTCGACCTGGCCCGCCTGGTCAACCTCTGGCCGGGGGAGCTGTACAACGCGTTCGCCTTCGCCACCGCCGAGTCCCCGGACGCGAGCCCCGGCGTACAGCGGGTGCCACCCCCGCCGGTGCCCACCGGCCTGACCTGGCGTAACGCCGCGTACGCCCTCCAGTGGTGGGTCTTCGGTCTGTTCGCCGCCTACATGTGGTGGAGGATGGTGCGGGACGACCACCGCAGCGACCAGGCGGCCCTGACGACCCACCCCGCGGGAGCGACCACGTGAGCACGTACCCCACGACGCTGGCCAAGCCGGCCCAGATCCGCAGCGCGCTGCGCCTCTATCGGGTCATGGCCGTCATCGCGGGCATCGCGCTGTTCGTCCTCATCGCCGCGATGTTCGTGAAGTACGGTCCGCCGCAGAACCCGAGCTTCTCCGCGGTGTGGAGCCCGATCCACGGGCTGATCTACCTCGTCTACGCGGGGGCGATCGCCAACCTGGGGCTCAAGTCCGGCTGGGGGCTGAAGCGGATCGTGCTCAACCTGCTGACCGGGTTCGTGCCGATCCTCCCGTTCGTCGCGGAGCGGCGGGTGACCGCGTCGACCGAGGCGCTGCTGTCGCGCGTCTACCTCACGGGAGACGGGTCGACCGGCCGATAGGCTGGCGCCGTGCCGAACGACACGCACGAGGCGTTGCAGGAACGGCCGGTCCTCGTCGTCGACTACGGCGCCCAGTACGCGCAGCTCATCGCGCGCCGCGTCCGCGAGGCGAAGGTCTACAGCGAGGTCGTCCCCCACACCGTGCCGGTGTCGGCGCTGCTGGCGCGCAAGCCGGCCGCGGTGATCCTCTCGGGCGGACCGTCCAGCGTGTATGCGCCGGGCGCGCCGGCCCTCGACCCGGCCCTGCTCTCGGCGGGGATCCCGGTCTTCGGGATGTGCTACGGGTTCCAGGCGATGGCCCAGGCGATGGGCGGCACGGTGGCCCACACGGGAACCGGCGAGTACGGGCATACCCCCGCGTCGGTGTCCGACACCGGGTCGACGCTCTTCGACGGGCAGCCCGCGCAGCAGTCGGTGTGGATGTCGCACGGCGACTCGGTGACGGCGGCGCCGGCCGGTATGCGCGTGACCGCCTCCTCGTCGGGGGCGCCGGTGGCCGCGTTCGAGGACGACGCGCGGCGGCTCTACGGGGTGCAGTGGCACCCGGAGGTCATGCACTCGGCATTCGGGCAGCGGGTGCTGGAGAACTTCCTGTGGCGCGGCGCGGGGCTGGCGGCGGACTGGACCCCGGCGAACGTCGTGGACTCCCTGGTCGAGCAGGTCCGCTCCCAGGTCGGTGACGCCCGGGTGCTCTGCGCGCTGTCCGGCGGTGTGGACTCGTCGGTGGCGGCGGCGCTGGTGCAGCGGGCGGTCGGCGACCAGCTGACCTGCGTGTTCGTCGACCACGGACTGCTGCGGGAGGGCGAGGCCGAGCAGGTCGAGAAGGACTTCGTGGCGGCCACCGGGGTCAACCTCGTCGTCGTGGACGCCCGCGAGCGGTTCCTCTCGGAGCTGGCCGGCGTCGCGGACCCCGAGGAGAAGCGGAAGATCATCGGGGCGCAGTTCATCCGGGTCTTCGAGCAGGCGGCCCGGGATGTCGTGGGGTCCGCGGGGGCGGAGGGGCACCCGGTCGAGTTCCTCGTGCAGGGGACGCTCTACCCCGACGTCGTCGAGTCCGGCGGTGGCGAGGGCGCCGCCAACATCAAGTCGCACCACAACGTCGGCGGGCTGCCGGAAGACCTGCAGTTCACGCTGGTCGAGCCGCTGCGGTCGCTGTTCAAGGACGAGGTCCGCGCGGTCGGGCTGGAGCTCGGCGTGCCCGAGGTCATCGTGTGGCGGCAGCCGTTCCCGGGTCCGGGGCTGGGGATCCGGATCGTCGGCGAGGTCACGGCCGAGCGGCTCGATGTGCTCCGCCGGGCCGACGCCATCGCGCGCGCCGAGCTGACCGCCGCCGGCCTGGACCGGTCGATCTGGCAGTGTCCGGTGGTCCTGCTGGCCGACATCCGGTCGGTGGGCGTCCAGGGCGACGGCCGCACGTACGGACACCCGATCGTGCTGCGGCCGGTCTCGTCGGAGGACGCGATGACCGCCGACTGGACGCGCGTCCCCTACGACGTGCTGGCCCGGATCTCGACCCGGATCACCAACGAGGTGCGCGAGGTCAACCGGGTGGTCCTCGACGTGACGAGCAAGCCGCCGGGCACGATCGAGTGGGAGTGACCTGCTTCGTCGCGGGTTGGAGGTATATCCGAGCGCTCTAGCGCTCGGTGAGCTCTCCATCCGGCGACTCGGCGAGAGCCTTGACCGCGGCCAGACGGCGGTCCCAGGTGTCGGCCAAGGCCGACAGCCACGTCGCCGTCTCGGCCAGCGCGTCGGTGCGGACCGCGAACCGCACCCGCCGGCCGACGTGCTCGCGCTGCACCAGTCCGGCCTGTTCCAGAACCCGCAGCTGCTTCTCGACGGCCTGCCGGGTGATCGCGAGCAGCGTCGCCAGGTCGGCGGCGGACGGCTCGCTCTCGGCGACCGCCTCGAGCAGCCGCTGGCGGGTGGGATCCCCCAGGGCGGCGAACACCTCGACCGGTGCCCTGCTCACATCTGCCCGGCTCACATCTGCCCTGCTCACCCCTCGGCCGCGGTGCGCGCGGCCGCGAGCTCGGTCTCCCAGCCCTGGACGTTCTCCCGCAGGTAGGCCTCGCGCTCGCTCTCCGGGACGTTCTCCAGGCCGCTCTCGACGACTCGTAGCGTGACGCCGTTCCCCGGGTCCTCGGTGTCCTCGACCCAGAACTCGGTGAGCGTCCCGGCGCCCTTCTCGTCCTCCCGCCCGATCCAGCGGAACGCCGCATACCGGGGCGGGTCCAGCCGCTCGGTGCGGATCCGGAACGCGCCGTGCTCCTCGTCGTGGACGACCGAGGTCCCGTCGCCGGCGTCCTCGATGCGGTGGGGCCGGATGGCCCCGCTGTTGATCCACCACCCCGGCTCGCTGACGATCCGCCACACTCGCTCGGGCGTGGCGTCGATGGTGATCGACCGCTCGATCCGGTCGGTCCCGATGGTCTCGTTCGGTGCAGCTTCCATGCAACCAGATAGTTGCATGGATTTCGCCGCCAGGCAACCCGACGGTTGCCTCGGGTATGCGGGGGGCGGCTAGGAGTGGGTGATGCGGACGATCCGCCGGTCCGGACCCGCGATCGGCCGGAAGCGACGGATGGTCTGCTCGACCAGCATGGCGACGCGGTACTCCCAGCCGTACTTCGCGGCGAACAGGTGCCCCGCGCCGTCATGGGCGCCGGGGTCCGGGTCGAGCCGAGCGGTCGCGGGGACCCACGCGGTTCCCGGCTTCACGGTCCCGCGCCGCGAGCACGGCCGGAGCTCGACGTCGGCGTTGGCGCGCAGCCGCTTGACCTTGCCGCTGTGCGAGGGCGTCGTCACGACCAGGGCGTCTCCGTCGCGCACCACCCACACCGGCGTCGACACGGGCTCGCCCGAACGCCGGAACGTCGTCAGCTGGACGAAGTCCTCGTCGCCGAGGTCTCGCAGGGCAGGGGTGGCGGTCACGCGCCATCCTTACCCAGATGTCGCGCGGCGACACTCTGGCCCGCTGGCTGACACCGTAGGGTTTGGGGCGTGCTGAGGACGACCGCCGCGATCGTCGCGGGGAAGATCGCCCGCGCGGCGGCCCGGGTCCGAGGCGGGGGCTCGGCGATGCCGGGCCTCGTGGTCGAGCGGATCGACCCCCAGTTCCTCGCGCACGCGCTCTCCGGTCTTCCCGACGGGATCGTCGTGGTCACCGGGACGAACGGGAAGACGACGACGACCAAGATGCTCGCCGCGATCCTGCGCGCGCACGGCAAGCGGGTCTTCAGCAACCCCACCGGGAGCAACTTCACCCGCGGCGTGATCTCGGCGATGCTCGGCGACCTGCCGCTCAACGGCCGGCTCGAGGCGGATGTGGCCGTGCTCGAGCTCGACGAGTGGCACGCTCTCCAGTTCGCCAAGGTCGTCACGCCGACGCACGCGCTGCTGCTCAACGTCGCGCGCGACCAGCTCGACCGGTTCGCGGAGATCGACATGACCGCCAAGCTGCTCGGCACACTGGCGTCGATGACCTCGACCGGAGTGGTCCGCAACCGCGACGACTCCTTCGTGGCTCGGCTCGACGAGTCGCAGTTCCGGCCGGGCGTCACGACCCGCTGGTTCGGGATCGACCCGGCCGTGGCCGACGACCTGCCGCCGCTGCACGAGACGGACGCGCGGTTCGACGACGCGTTCGCACCGCCGGAGCCCTCGGCCGACGACGGCATGCTGCACCCGAAGGGCCCGGCCGAGTTCCGCATCGACTTCGGACCCGAGACGGTCGGACCCCTGGTGCTCAAGCAGCGCGGGCTGGCGGCGATGATCAACGCCACCGCCGCGGCGACCACGGCTCGCCTGGTGCTGGGCGAGGCGTTCCGGCCCGCGGTGGCCGACGAGGCGCTCCGGGCCGTGACCCCGCCGTTCGGGCGCGGCGAGGTCATCGACGCCGGCGGCCACCCGCTGGAGCTGGTGCTCGTCAAGAACCCCGCGGGGTTCACCGTGGCCCTCGGCACGTACCACGCCGAACCCGTCACGACGATGATCGCGATCAACGACGACTATGCCGACGGCCAGGACGTCTCGTGGCTCTACGACGTGTCGTTCGAGTCGCTGCGGGACCACGGCGTCGCTCTGACGTCCGGGGTCCGCGCCTACGACATGGCCCTCCGGCTGGACTACGACGAGGTGGGTGTCGCCGTCGTCGAGCCCGACCTCGAGCGTGCTCTGGACCGGCTGCTCCGCGAGTATCCCTCGGAGCCCCGAAGGATCTTCTGCACCTACACGGCGATGATGCGGCTGCGTCGGCAGCTCGCGGCCCGCTACGGGCTGGCCGGCTTCGGGGAGGAGCCCGGATGACCGACCCAGTGACCAGCAAGGGGACCATCGACCTCGTCCATCTCTACCCGCGCGAGATGTCGATCTACGGCGATCTCGGCAACACCCGCTGTCTCGCTCAGCGCATCCGGCGCCACGGCTACGACGTCCGCGTGCACAACCACGACCCCGGGGCGACGCTGCCCGAGACGCCGCACCTGTTCATGGGCGGCGGGGGCCAGGACTCCGGGCAGAGCCGGGTCGAGGACGACCTCGCGGTCATTGGCGACCGCCTGCGCGGCCTGGCCGCGGACGGGACACCGATGATCATGATCTGCGGGATGTACCAGCTCGTCGGCAACGCGTTCATCACCGTCGAGGGCCAGGAGCTGCCGGGCCTCGGCATCCTCGACGTCACGACGCGCGGCAACCCCACCCGGATGATCGGCGGGATCGTCCTCGACACCGACTTCGGTCAGGTCGTGGGTTTCGAGAACCATTCGGGGGCAACGGTTCTCGGCACCGGGCAGGCGGCCTTCGGGCGCGTTCGGGCGGGCCACGGCAACAACGGGACGGACGGTACCGAGGGAGCGGTCACCGGCAACGTCATCGGCTCCTACCTCCACGGCCCGATCCTGCCCGCGAACCCCCGGCTTGCCGACCACCTCATCGCCCGGGCCGCCGAGCTGGCCACGGGTCGTCCCTTCGAGCCCGGCGCCCTCGACGACTCGGTGGCCGACGAGGCGCGGTCGAGGCAGGCTCGCCGGCTCCTCGCGGCCTAGCGCGATGACCACGCGCGAGTATGCGGCGCTGGTCGACCTTCTCGACGAGGTGTACGAGGCGACGACCACCGTGGTGTCCGGGCTCGACGACCCGTCGTTCGGGCGGCGAACGCGGACGGCGCTCTGGACCGTCCAGGAGCTGCTCTTCCACCAGATGTGCGACGCGCAGCGGGCGCTGGTCGTGTTCACGACCGCGCCGGACGCCCCGGCCGACACCTCCGCGGTGAGCTACTGGTCGTCGTGGCAGCCGGGCACACCGGGGGCGGACGCCCACGCGGGGTATGCGTCGCGGGCCGCCGCCGCATACGGGCAGGTCTCGTTCCTCGTCGACCAGTGGACGGAGACCAGCCGCGCCGCAGTGCGGGCGGCGCGGGCACAGGCGCCCGAGGGTCGGGTCGCCACGCAGGGCCACGTGCTCGAGGCCGGCGACTTCGTGCACACGCTGGCCGTGGAGGGGGTCGTCCACCATCTCGACCTCACCCTCGAGGTGCCGTCGCCCGGACTGTCGGCGGACGCATACGGGCTGGTCCTCGAGGTCCTGACCGGCCTCCTCGGCGCCGACCTGCCCACGACCTGGTCCCCGGAGGAGGCCGTGCTCAAGGGCACCGGCCGTTCCGCCCTCAACGGGGCGGACCGCGCCGCCCTCGGAGCCCACGCGGAGCGGTTCCCCCTGTTCGGCTGACCCTGTACCGTCGCGAGATGGCCACGGTGAAGGCCGCTGCGGTACAGGCGGCGTACGTCCTCATGGACCAGCAGGCGTGCGTGGACAAGGCGGTCCGTCTCATCGGCGAGGCGGCCGAGCAGGGCGCCCAGATCGTCGTGTTCCCCGAGGCGTTCATCCCGGGCACCCCGATCTGGATCGACTCGCGGCCGATCTGGGACGGCGACGAGCAGTGGTTCGCCATGCTCGCCGACCAGGCCGTGGTCGTCCCCGGGCCCGTGACCGACGCGCTGGGCGACGCCGCGCGCGAGACCGGCACCTACGTGGTGATCGGGGTCGAGGAGCGCGAGCCCCACGGGTCGACGATCTACAACACCACGCTGTACCTAGGTCCCGCCGGGGTGCTGCTCGCGAAGCACCGCAAGCTCATGCCGACCGGGTCGGAGCGCACGGTCTGGGGGATGGGCGACGGGTCGACCCTGCCGGTGGTCGACACCCCGCACGGCCGGCTGAGCGGGCTGACCTGCTGGGAGAACTACATGCCGCTGGCGCGGTTCTACCTCTACTCCCAGGGCGTGGACATCTGGACGGCTCCGACGCTGGCGCCGGGGGACGCGTGGGTCGCGAGTATGCGTCACATCGCCCGGGAGGGCCGGTGCTACGTCATCGCCGTCAACCCGTGCCTCCACCGCGACCAGATCCCGGCCGACTTCCCGCGCCGGGACGAGGTCTGGCACTTCGACTCCGACGACGACCAGTGGGTCGAGATGGGCAACGCCGTGATCGTCGCCCCCAGCGGCGACATCCTCGCCGGCCCGGCCCGGCACGAGGAGACGATCCTCACCGCGGACCTCGACCTCGACGTCGTGCGCGCGGCCCGGAGGCTCTTCGACCCGGTGGGCCACTACAACCGGCCGGACGTGTTCCGTCTCTCGGCGGACCTCCGGCCACGTCCGGCGGTGACCGTCGAGACGGGGGCGACGGAGCTGTCGCTGGGCTGAGCACCGGGCCTGAGCCGACGCGGTCCCGAATGTCCGCCTGAGGCGTACCCTGGGAGCCGCAGAGGAGGCACCGGCGCTTCGTCCGGTCTGCCGACGACGCGCGGGGGCAGACCGCCAGGAGGCCTTACGTCCGAACGGACCACATCCCTCCTCGGCCGGCAGCCCGCCCGGGGTGATCGACCGAGCCATCGGTCCTACCGTCACGAGGCGTTCCTCTTCGCCGGTGACGAGGAGTTCCTCGCCAGCACCGTGCCCTTCGTCGTCGAGGGGCTCCGGGCCGACCAGCCGGTGCTCGTGGCCGTGACGCCGTCCCGGGTCGACCTCCTGCGCGCGGCGCTGGGCCGGGACGCCGAGTCCGTGCGGTTCCGGGACATGACACGGATGGGCCACAACCCGGCCCGGATCATCCCCGCCTGGCGGGCCTTCGTCGACGAGCATGCCGTCGGCGGCCGGCCGGTCCGCGGGATCGGAGAGCCGATCTGGGCGGCCCGACGTCCGGCCGAGCTCGCCGAGTGTCAGCTGCACGAGGCCCTGTTGAACGTCGCGGTGGACCCGGACACACCGCTCTGGCTGCTGTGTCCCTACGACGTGACGTCCCTGCCGGACGACGTGATCGATGAGGCTCATCGCAGCCATCCGGTGATCGTGGAGCCGCAGTCCCAGCGGGGGAGCGCCTCCTACCTCGGCGCACACCACGTGGGAGCCCTGTTCGACGCCGAGCTGCCGCCACCCGGGGCCGACGTCCCGGTCACCCGACGTGAGTACGGGCGCGGCGACCTCGGGACGCTGCGCGCCGACGTGGTGGCGCTGGCGATGTCGATCGGAGTTCGGACCGACCGGGCCGAGGACCTCGCGCTGGCCGTGCACGAGGTGGCGGCCAACAGCCTCGAACACGGACTCGGTCAAAGGTCCCTCGACGTCTGGCGCTCGGAGGGAGCCCTGCTCTGCGAGATCCGCGACGCGGGCCGGATCGACGACCCGCTGGTCGGGCGCCGGGAGATCGACTGGGAGGACGAACGCGGTCGTGGTCTCTGGATGGCCAACCAGCTGTGCGACCTGGTCCAGATCCGGTCGGGCCGCCGGGGCACGACGATCCGCATCCACTGCTGGCTGGACCACGAGACGGTCGGTTAGGCCGCCGGACCCACCGTCGGCTGCTCCTCGTCGTCCTGATGCGCTTCACGCACGCCGAGGACCTCGTCCACCTGGTCCGGGGAGAGCGGGCCGGTCTGTGCTGCCGCGACCGCGATCACCTCGCCGAGCAGCTCGATCTCGGCTGCCAGGCGTTCGTCAGTGAGCCGCCTCTCACCGCCCCGGTCCGACATGGGCATGCGTCAAGCGTGACGCGTCGCCACCGGGCACGGAATGACCCAACGGGACCACGTGGAGGCCTGGGCGTGGCCGGGTCGGCTGATCGGCCGATGGAGGCCGGCGTCGCGTCGCCCTAACCTCCAGGTGGGGCGTCGTCCTGGTCCTGATCCGGCGGATGCTCTCGACGCTCCGGCCCGCGTGGGGGGGCCGGGCCGGGGCGCCGCCGGGGCACTTGCGACGTGGCCACGGCGCGCTCGGCCGAGCCCACGCGGCCGGGCGCAACCCCGCGTACGGGACCGACCTGCTCGGCGGCATGCACCGCCACCAGGCCAGGGAGCTGGCGATCCGGGCGCAGACCATCCCCGTGATCGACGTGATCCGCGGCGCGACCACGGTGGCGGCCGCACTCGTCCAGCGCGCGGGCGAGCTGGGCGTCATCGCGGTGGAGGCGGCCGGCGACCTCGTCGTCACCGACGAGGACCCCCTCGCCGACATCGGCGTCCTCGCCGAGAGCCGGCTCGTCGCCGTGGTGCAGGACGGCCAGGTCGTGGACGGTGCGGCTGCGCGGGGCTGAGGACGGCGGCATACTCGCTGGATGGGCTGGCGCAGAGCCACTCCAGCAGAGACCGCCGAGCTCGACCCCGTCGAGGCCGCCATTGCAGCCACGCCCCGAGCCAACCATCTGCCACGCGGCCAGCAGCAGTACGCCGGCCTCGACCGCGCGCTGCCGATCGGGTACGGGCAGACCAACAGCCAGCCGACGACGGTGCGCGCGATGCTCCGGGCGCTGCGGGTCCGCCCCGGTATGCGCGTGCTCGACGTGGGTTCCGGGTCCGGCTGGACGACCGTTCTCCTCGCTCGGCTGGTCGGCGAGGCGGGGCTGGTGATCGGCGTGGAGCGGATCCCCGAGCTGGTCGCCGACGGCGAGGCGGCGGTCCGGGCGGCGGGGCTGCCCTGGGCCTCGGTCCGCCGGGCCGGCAGCTCCGTGCTCGGCCTCCCGGATGAGGCGCCGTTCGACCGGATCCTCGTGTCGGCGCAGGGCCACGACGTACCCGGAGACCTCGTCGCCCAGCTGGCCGACGACGGGCTGATGGTCGTGCCGGTGGGCGGGCAGCTGCTGCGCGTGGACGCGCGGGGCCGAGTGGACGACCTCGGCAGCTACGTCTTCGTCCCACTGGTGGTCGACGACGAGCCGCCCTGGGGCTGAGCCGGGCTCACCCTCGGGCCCAACCACCAGGCGAGCCAGCCGAGGGCACCGAGCGGGACCTCGAGGAAGTGCACGTAGAGCGAGTAGAGGACGACGCCGGCCGTCGCCTGCGCGGGGTTCGCGCCCCAGCCGACGAGCAGGGCTGCGACCCCGGTCTCCGAGACGCCCACCCCGCCCGGAGTCACCGTCACGCTGGTCAGCAGCCGGCTCAGGGCGAAGGCGAAGAACATGTAGGGGAACGGCAGCTGCACCCCGACGGTGTTCTGGCAGAACCAGAACAGCACGTAGTTCATCCCGAAGAACCCGACCAGGCCGAACGTCATCGACAGCCATCCGTGCCGCACCACGGCGATCGTCTGGTGCCGCTGGTCGAGGATGTGCTGGCTCAGGTTGGGCTGGGCGTTACGCACGAACGGCAGGAAGCGCAGAGCCCGCTGCAGCCACCCACCGATGGCGTGGCAGGCCTGTTCCGACGCCAGCATCGTGATGAACAGGGCCAGCACGACGATCCCGCCGACCGCGCCCACGGTGGCGGCCCGCATCACGGCGGGGTCCAGGTCGCCGGCGAAGAAGATCATCAGGCCGATGCCGACGACCGGGAGCAGTAGCCGGGTCATGATGTTCCACACGCCGGTGACGATGAGCGACGTCGAGATGGCACGCCGGCCGAAGCCCCACGACCGCAGCTGCTTGTAGGTCGCCGCAGCCCCGGCGGCGCCGCCCGCTGGCAGCAGGTTCCCGACTGCCGAGCCCGACACGTTGACGATGAACGCCTTGACGTGCGGCAGTCGCGGCAGGGAGCCGGTGAACGTGAAGGTGTACAGCCACAGGCCGAGCACCATGAGCAAGAACAGTCCGATTGCGGTCGTCGCGGGTATCCCCTGCAGCACCGCCCACACGTCGGCCCAGGTCGTGTGCGCGAAGTACGGCAGCGCCCAGCCCAGCAGGCCGACGGCGAGCCCGAACCCGAGGACGACCTGGAGCAGCCGGACCCAGGTGAACGTCGGCTTCGGCGGGGCGGCCGGCTCGGGTCCGAGCGGCGGCTCCGCCCCGTAGTCGGACACGCCGAGCTCAGTCGAAGACGTCATGGGACACCCCCGCTCCGGCCGGACGCGCCGCGTCGACGAACCACTCGCGCCCGAAGACGAGGTCGAACAGCGGACGCGGTATGCGCAGGAAGGCGGCCAGTGTGCGGTCGGCTCCGCCGTCGGCGGAGGCCTGCGACGCGTGGGCGCGCATGGAGGCCCGCTTCTGCGACGCGTACCGGCGCACGGCGATGCGGTGGGTCACGGCGCCGCTGGCGCTGTAGGCACGCTCGAACGAGGTCGGGTCGAACTCCGGCGGGAACCGATAGATCCGCGTGGCGAACCGGATCGCGCGCACCAGCAGGTCGCGCGGCACCGTGGCCTGGAGGACCCGCGGCGTGCCGGCCAGCTCGGCCGCCCGCGCCCCGACGTGGTGGACCTTCACGTGGTCGCGGTGTCCGTAGCCCCCGTTGGCGTCGTAGGTGAGCAGCACGTCGGCCCGCTCGTCCCGCAGGATCGCGGCGAGCCGCTCGGCCGCCTCCTCGGGGTCGGCGCGGACGAACCGCACCCGGCCCGGCGGGTCGGGGAACGTCTCGGGACCGAGCCCGCTGTCCGCATACCCGAGCGTCTCGACGCGGGCCGTGCCGAGGGCGCGCGCGCTGGTCTCGAGCTCGGCCATCCGGACCGACCCGAGCGTGGTGTCGGACGCGCCGACGTACTCCGACGCGGCGAGCCCGAGCCCGCCGTCGGTGGCGACGACGAGGACGACGCGGTGGCCCTCGGCGGCGGCTCGCGCCATGGTGCCCGAGGTGAGCAGCGCCTCGTCGTCGGGGTGGGCGTGAAACGCCACCAGTGTCCGTCCCATGTGGCCGCCATTCTCGCCCATGACATCCTCGGAGCCGTGAAGGTCGCCCTGCTCTCCGACTGCTACCTGCCGCGGCTGGGTGGCATCGAGGTGCAGGTCCACGACCTCGCGGCGCAGCTCACGACCCGCGGTCACCACGTCGAGGTGTTCAGCGCGACGCCCGGCACCCACGGCGAGCGGCACGGCGCGACGGAGGAGGTCGACGGCATCACCGTCCACCGGATGGCGCTTAGGCTTCCGTGGGACCTGCCGGTGAACCCGTTGGCGCCGTTGACGATGCGCGACCGCCTGGCGGCCTTCGACGTGGCCCACGTGCACATGGGCGTGGTGAGCCCGTTCGCCGTCGACGCCGCGTTCCTCACGACGCGGCTGGGCCTGCCGACCGCGATGACCTGGCACTGCATGCTCGACCGGTTCGCCGCGGTGGTGTCGGCCCTCGGGGTGGTCCGCCGGTGGGCCGCCGGCGGGATGGCGATGAGCGCCGTGTCCGATGTCGCGGCGGCGCCGTTGCGTGGGGTGCTCGGCTCGGCCGGCCCGGTCTCGGTGCTGCCCAACGGGATCGACGTCTCGTTGTGGCGTCCGCACGGGTCTCGACCCGACGACGGCGTCGTCCGGTTCGTCACGGCGATGCGGCTGGCCAAGCGCAAGCGACCGGTCCCGCTGATGCGGGTGATGCGGCAGGTGCGCTCGCTCGTCCCCGCCGAGGTGCCGATCTCGCTGGAGATCCTCGGCGAGGGGCCCGACCGCGGCAGCGTCGAGCGGTACCTCGAGGAGCACGGGATGACGTCGTGGGTCAGCCTGCCCGGGCGCGTGCCGCGGGCCTCGGTGCGGGAGCGGTACGCCTCGGCCGACGTCTACATCTCGCCGGCCCGGCTCGAGTCGTTCGGCATCGCGGCGCTGGAGGCACGGACCAGCGGACTGCCGGTCGTGGCCCGATCGGGTTCGGGGGTGGGCGAGTTCGTCGACGACGGCGTGAACGGGTTCCTCACCGAGGACGACGCGTCGATGGCCGAGGCCCTCGCCCGGCTGGCCTCCGACGACGCGCTGCGCACGCGGATGCGTGCTCACAACCTCGACCAGGCGCCGGCGCAGGACTGGCCCCAGGTGGCCGAGCTGGCGGAGGCGGAGTACCGGCGCGCGGTGGGCGCGACTGTCCGCGCGTGAGCGGTACCGCGTTCTGGGTGGTGGGCGTCGACGCGTCCGGGGTCGAACGCGTCCGCGAGCTCCTCGGTCACGGTGACGACCCGGTTCGCCTGCTGGCTCGGGCGGGGTATGCGACGAGCGGCCCGAGCTCCGTTGTGGGAGAGGCCGACCCGCATACCGTCACGGTCGTCTACTCCGTCGTGCCGAACGCCGGCTCGGCGGCCGGCGCGGTCCGCGACGTTCTCCGCGACCCCGGGATGTCGCTGGCTCCGGGGGAGGAGCCGGTGGTGCAGCAGCGCATTGCCGTCTACGCCGTGGTGCGCTCGGCGCGTGGGGTCCTGCTGGCCGAGAACTCGGCACTCACCAACGCGGCCGGCACCTGGGGCCTCGCCGGCGGGGGTCTGGACCCGGGCGAGCTGCCCGAGGCCGCGCTGCACCGCGAGGTGTGGGAGGAGACCGGTCAGGTCGTCGAGGTCACGGGAGTGTCCTCGGTGACGACGCGGCACTGGGTGGGCCGAGCACCGAACGGGCGCCTCGAGGACTTCCACGCGGTGCGGCTGGTCTACCGGGCGAGCTGTCCGGACCCGACCGACCCGGTCGTCCACGACGCCGACGGGACGACCTCGGCGGCGGCGTGGTTCCCCGTCGACGCGTTGGCCGACCTGCCCCTCGCGGTCTGGACGCGCGAGGTGCTGGCGCACCTCAGCCGCGACGGCGGCGGGTGAGGATCCCGACGATCCCGAGGAGCGCACAGGCCAGGCCGGCGATGACGAGGACGCTCGGGCCGAGCTCGCTGAGGCTGGCGACCTGGAAGCCGGCCACCTGGTTCGCGACCACGCCGGCGCCGACCAGCCCGACGATGAGGCCGAAGACGACGAGGCCCCAGTTCGCGCCGCCGGGCGGTGGCAGGTAGGTCACCTGCTGCCGTGCCGGCGGCTGCCACGCGGGCTGAGCCGGCGGGGCCACGGGAGCGGGAGGGGAAGTGGGAGTGGCAGCCGGAGCGGACGCCGGAGTGGGGTCCGGCACCGGAGCCGGGGTGGCGGTCGGCGTGTCGACCGTGGCGTGGGGCGAAAGCGCGGACGCCGGTACCCAGGTGGTCCAGGCGGTCGACCTGTGCGCCGGCAGGTGCTGGGTGGACGAGGTGGACAGGGTCGCCGTGGTGTCGGCGTCCTGCGGGGTCTCGGGCTTCGGGGCGGACGTGTCGGACATCAGGACTCCTCGGTGATGACGATCTCGCCCGCGACCATGCTGATGTTCACGGTCGCGGTGGTGGGGCCGCTTCCGACGGTGATCGGCTGGCCGTTCTCGGTCTCGACGCCATTGCGGACCTCTTTGCTGGACCCGGGGCGGTGGACCACGACCTGTCCGGCTCGCACGGTCGGGACGATGGTGGCGGTGGTGCCCTTCGGGACGGCGATGTTCAGCTGACCGGCACCCATCGATACGGAGACCGTGCCGCCGTCCGGGACGCCGTTGAGGGCCAGCCGGGCCTCACCGGCGGTCAGGCTGAAGCCGTCGGCGGGCTGTGCCGAGGCCAGCCAGGTCCGCTCTCCGAAGCCGCCGTCCGGCAACGCCGGCATCGAGGTGCCGGCAACCGCGCCGACGGCGGCGACGGAGACGAGGAAGGCGGTGAAGCCGGCGCGCCGGCCGGTCAGACCGATGACGAGGAGGGCGAGTCCCGCGGCGGCCACGGCGAAGCCGAGTGCGAGGAGCTCGGGGGAGCCCTCGAAGCCGACGCTGTCCGCATACCACCGGCCGATGCCGTAGCCGGCGACCGCGAGTCCGGCGGTGAGGAGCAGACCGAGGAAGCCACCACGTGGGCGGGGACGGTGGACCACGCGTTCGGGCGCGAGGACGGCACCGGTGCGGCCGGGGCCCATCCCGTACGGCGGCGCGGCGGGCGCGGGGGTGGAGATGCCGGTCGACACGGGCGGAGGCTCCGTTCCTTCGGTGGATGACGACGGGGAGGCGTCGCTAGGGGTGTGTGCGCCGGCGGCCGGCGCACGGGAGAACGTCGCGGCGAACTTGTTGCCGAACTCGCGCGCCTCCTCGCTCATCTGCTCGGGGGTCTTGCCCTGCCGGGTCGACCGGATCGCCCACCAGACCAGGAGTCCCACCGGGACGAGGATGGTCCACAGCCACCAGCGGTCCGAGATGTTGCTGATGAACGCGATCCCGATGACGATGAGCAGGGCGATGCCCCAGCCGTCGCCGTGCAGCGCCGCCTCGGCGAGGATCTTGCCCTTCTGGTCGGGCAGCAGCGCCCAGGCGACGAGATAGGCGAGCCCGCCGATCCCGCCGACGAAGAGCAGCACGATGAGGGCGCCGCGGACGATGAGCGGGTCGATCCCCAGCCGGTCCGCGACGCCGGAGCACACGCCGGCCAGCCAGCGGTCGTCGGTGTTGCGGCGCACGCCGAAGCCGCGCAGGGTCTCGAAGACGCCGTCGAGCCCGGACCGTGAGGCGGCGGGCGGCGCAGGAGTGGGATCGGCCATGGCACCCATGCTGGCCGCGGCGGGCGACCCGGAGCCATGAGGGTCGACCCTGACCACACCCTGAACGCACCCCGAGCGGCCTTACCAGGGCCGTTCGCATGGGCGAGGATGGTCTGGTGCCCGACCCGCAGACCACGGCGTTGCCGCCGGTAGAGCGTCCCGAAGCTCTACCGGTCGTCGAGCGACCGCTGGATCGCGGGGGTATGCGGGGGGATCGCCGAGCACCTCGGCATCAGCTCGTCGCTGGTCCGGCTGCTCATGGTCCTGGCCGTGCTCGCCGGTCCGGGAGTCTTCCTCTACGGCTTCTTCTGGGTCATGACCCGACCGGACACGTCGGCCGCCCAGGGCGTGCCCGTCGCGCGGCCCCGCAAGCCGCTGACGAAGAACCAGATCCTCCTGGTCATCGGCCTGGGCGCGCTCGTCATCGGCCTGGGCTGGGGTGGCCCGGCCGGTCAGATCGGGCGTCACCTGGGATTCCTTCTGCCCGTCGTCGCCGTGGCGGTCGGCGCGTTCCTCGCGTGGTCGCAGCTGGACGCCAACGAGCGCGGGCGCTGGGCGGGGCGGTCGCGCCGCGGCCGGTTGCTCGCGGTGGCCCGACCGGTCGTCGGCGTGGTGCTGGCGACGGTCGGCGTGGTCGCACTGGCGACCCAGGGCCAGGGGTTCGACGTCGTGCTGACCAGTGCCCTGGCCGCGGTGGCCGTGCTCGTGGGCGCCACCGTCATCGCGCTGCCCTGGGTCGTGCGGATGTGGCAGGGACTCCAGGCCGAGCAGACGGAGCGGATCCGGGCGACGGAACGCGCCGACATCGCCGCCCACCTTCACGACTCAGTGCTGCAGACGCTGGCCCTGGTCCAGCGACGGGCCGACGACCCGGCGACCGTGATCCGGCTGGCGCGCTCACAGGAGCGCGAGCTCCGGGAATGGCTCTACGCCGACCAGAACCGGTCCACTGACAGCCTCGCCTCCGCCGTCACCGTCGTCACCCACGAGGTCGAGGACGAGCACGGCATCCCCATCGAGGTCGTCGTCACCGGCGACCGGCCGATGGACGACGGTGGCCAGGCGCTGGTCAAGGCGACCCGCGAGGCGCTGCTCAACGCGGTACGCCACGGTGCGGCTCCGGTGTCGGTCTACGTCGAGGTCGGTCCGTCGGGCGTCGAGGCGTTCGTGCGCGACCACGGCCCGGGCTTCGAGATGGGCGAGATCGGCGACGACCGGCTGGGCGTCCGCGAGAGCATCCTCGGCCGGATGCGCCGGCACGGTGGCGCGGCCAAGATCCGGCGCCTCGAGTCCGGGACCGAGATCGAGCTGACCCTCCCGCCCCTGGACAAGGGTGCGGAGTCGTCGCCGCCCGAGGCGGCCGGTGCCGAGGCGGCCGGTGCCGAGGCGGCCGATCCAGCCGCGGAAGCGAGCGCGGCCGAGGAAGCCGGCGCTGCCGAGGCAGCACGTGAGGCGCAGACGACCGGAGGTCGAACCGCATGACCACTCCTCCGCATACCGCTCCGGCGAAGGCCACCATCCGGCTGGTGCTCGTCGACGACCACCGGATGTTCCGCTCCGGGGTCAAGGCCGAGCTCGACCCGGCAGTGACCGAGGTCGTCGGTGAGGCGCCCAACGTCGACGATGCCGTGAAGGTGATCAAGGAGGCGCGGCCGGACGTGGTGCTGCTCGACGTGCACCTGCCCGGCGGCAACGGCAACGGCGGAGTCGACGTCCTGTCGGCGACGCGCGGGGCTTCGAGCGAGACCGGTCAGCCGGTGCGCTTCCTCGCGCTCTCGGTGTCGGACGCTGCCGAGGACGTCATCGCCGTGATCCGGGCGGGGGCGCGCGGCTACGTGACCAAGACGATCTCGGGGAACGACCTCATGACGGCGGTACGCCGGGTGGCCGACGGCGACGCGGTGTTCAGCCCGCGCCTGGCCGGTTTCGTTCTCGACGCGTTCGGCGCCGCCGCCGGTGAGATCGCCGAGGTCGACGAGGAGCTGGACCGCCTGTCCGCGCGCGAGCGCGAGGTCATGCGGCTCATCGCCCGCGGTTACCAGTACAAAGAGGTCGCCAAGGAGCTGTTCATCTCCATCAAGACGGTCGAGACCCACGTGTCGTCGGTCCTCCGCAAGCTCCAGCTCTCCTCGCGGCACGAGCTCACCGCCTGGGCCATGGGCCGCCGTCTCCTCTGATCGCCACGCCGTGGTCATCGGCCGGGTGCTGGTCCAGTGGCGTCGACGGCGCAGGGGGAGAGTTGCCGGTCGCGCAGGGCCGGGACCGTGATGCTCCTCCGGGTCTGGTGGTTGTCGAAAAAGTCGTCGAACTCGTCCGGCGTGGTGGCGATCGGGAACTGGCACGCCTTCTCCTGCTTCGGGGTCAACGGCTCACTCAAGCCCTCCGCAGTCAGGCCGAACACGAGACTGTCGAGGGACGAGCGGAGCGAGTGCAGTACGTCGCCGGGCACCGGCGAAATCTCAGCGGGCACGGGTTCGGCTTCCACGAAGACGAACTCCACGACGTTCGGGTCGTCGGTGGCTCTCGGCACGAGCCGGGGGCTCGACGCGCCCCGGTATGCGTCACAAGCGACCTGAAGCCGCCCCAGGTGGTCAGCGGCATGGCTGCACTTCAGGTTCCAGGGTTGGTCAGGCGCTAAGAATCGCTCGGGGATCACGGGCTCAGCATGCCGTTGGCTGGAAGCCGATGACGGCGACCCGCTGGGGTGGGGGTCAACCCCTGAGCGCATCCAGGGCCGGAGCGGTCCCCGTGCAGGAGCGCCTCTGAAACGGCCGGGCGGGGCCTGGTTCGCGCAGGCCCACGGGGACGGTACCGGCGCTACTGTGAGTCCCGTGACCTGGCGACGCGTCTGGTGTTCCGTCATTGGCCACAAGTGGCAAAAGAAGCGCAGCGGTGGCGCGGCTTGGCTGGTGTGCGTTCGCTGCGGTAAGGAAAGGGACGCCCCGGACCACGTGGAGCTGACGGGCGGTTGAGTTAGCGATGGCAAGGCTCCCGCGGGGTGGGGATGGACCCCTTCATTCCGCCCTCGCCTTGAGCGGTCCCTGTCCGCGCGTGAATGCGCACCGATTCCGGCGATTTCGGGCGAGCGGATATCCCGAGTCGCCCACGTGCCGGTCGTCGCCGGCGCGCAGGCCTTCCCTTGCCGAGAAATCGGGAGGCCGCGAGGCTGGTCACATGGCCTTCTGCCCCCGCTGCGGCGGCCCGGTGGCGCGTCGGCCGGGCCCGGGCAGGCCTCGGGTTTACTGCTCGGCGCGATGTGCCAGCCGGGCGACCTGAGCCCGGGCGACCGCCCGCCGGCAGGCCGTGGCCATGAGCACCGACGAGCTGATCGTGGCGCTCTCACAGCCCGTCCCGCTTCGGCGGGGCGGGCTGTTGTCGCTCGTGCAAAGCCAGAGCGCCTAATGAATTGGGGGAATCTTTAGCCAGGTCGGTGGGTCCGCCGTCGGCCCAGTGTCGTAGGTGGTGGGCGTCGCACCACCCTAGAGCCCACCACTGACAGTCCACCGACAGCCCACCAACACCGAATCCCGTTCACCCACAAACCAATTCAGCGACCGACATATCCACAAGCCCTGCTCACTTCGTCCCACCAGCCCCGCTGCCAACAGGCACCACGACTCCGCCGACGACCTGGACCCGGCCCTCCCGGACGAGCACGTCCAGCGCACGGTCGAGGCGCTCACGGGCCGTGGCGGTGACGCGGGTGCCGCCGAAGACCCGGTACGCCTCCTTGGCCAGCTCGTCGCGAGTGATCCCCATGGCGTGCTCCGCGATCGACGCCATCGCGTTGCCGATCTCCCGGAGCGCCACGTCGTCGAGCGACCGTTCCTTGGCCGCTCCCGTCGTACGCCGGAACCCCCTCCAGCGCAACGGATCCCGCCGCTCGGGCCAGACGAACCCTTCCTCCGGGTCGCGCCGCAGGTCGCCCGGGACAGCCCGGTTGATCTGCACCACGCGGTCGTCGAGCACCCGGCTCAGCCCGTGGGCGCGCGCGACCAGCTTCGCGAGCCGGGTGGGGCTGACCGGACCCTCCGTCTCCACGACGTCGCGGATCACGGCCTGGACCTCGCCGGCGTACCGGCCGCCGGGCAGCGAGTCGAGCGCGGTCCGTCGGCCGATCACGTCGCTGATGAACGGGACGTATGCCTCCTCGAGACCCTCGGTGGCGGTCACCAGACCGATCGGGTCGGCCGACGACAACTCCGCACGTGATGAGCTGTCCCGGCGAATGTCCTGAATGTCCGACAACAACTCATCACGTGCGGAGAAGTCGACGGGGAGCATCGGCGCGCGGCGGGGAGCATCGGCGCGGCGGCGGGGAGCATCGGCGCGGCGACGTCCTGTGGACCCTCGGCGGCGACGCGCATACCGGAGCTGCTGGTCACGATGCGCTCCCCGCCCCGACGAGGTGCTGACGCGGCCTCCCCAGCCGCCACCACCAGGCGCGCCACGACCGAGTCCCGGTCCTCGAGCCAGTCCGGCAGCCAGACGCGAACCACCTTGGGCCAGCCCATGATCCGTTCGAGGACCACGGTCGGCAGGGCGTCGCGGTCGGAGGTGGTCCGCCGCTCGGCCCACGCGGGGGAGTCGAGCAGTACCGCCAGCGACATCGGCTCGCCGCGGGGCGCGACGGTGAGGTCGATCTGGAACTCCGACAGCCCCACCGCGGTCGCCACGTCGAGACCCGCCGATCGCAGCGCTCCGGCGATGTCGTCCCGGTGCCGGTCGACCCCGACCTGAGCGGCGGACACCGTCGCGGGCGTCGTCGCGACGCCGTACTTGGCGACCTCGAGGTACCGCCGCAGGTCCCTGATCCCCACCGACGAGGTCTGCTCGACGCGCAGGTCCTCCGGCTCGAACGACGAGAACACCATCACCCGTCGGCGCGCGCGAGTCACCGCGACGTTGAGCCGTCGCTCGCCGCCGGACCGGTTGAGCGGACCGAAGTTCAACGGCAGCACCCCGTCCGCGTTGGCCGAGAAGCCGGTCGAGAAGAGGATGACGTCGCGCTCGTCGCCCTGGACGTTCTCGAGGTTCTTGACGAACAGCCCGTCCCGCTTGGCCGCGAGCGCCTCGGCCAGACCCTCGACGCCGCTCTCCTCGAGCATCGACTCGATGAGCGCACGTTGCTGGATGTTGAAGGTCACGACGCCGATCGACCGCTCCCGGGCCTGCCACCGGCGCAGCACCTCCGCTACGACCGCTGCCGCCTCGACCGGATTGGTCCGCAGCGCCCCCTTGTCGACCCTGGACCCTCCCGACCGCAGGAACGTGCCCGGGACCCGCGTGAACGAGACGCCGGTGTCGTGGGACTGCGCGGGGTGGGCAGGGAAGCTGGACAGCCGGTTCTCGTAGTACGCCGCGTTGGAGAACGCGATGAGCGACTCGTCCTGGCTGCGGTAGTGCCACGACAGCCAGAGCCGGCCGACGCCCGCGTGCACGGCCTCGGTGAGGATGCTCTCCTCGTCCGGGACCACCTGGAACTCCGCCTCCACCGCATCCTGGTCGTCCATGGAGAGCTCGGCGAAGACCGACGGTGGCATCTGCTTCGAGTCTCCCGCGATGACCGCCGCGTCGGCTCTCCCGAGCGCCCCGACCGCGTCCGCCACGGTGATCTGGGACGCCTCGTCGAAGACGACCAGGTCGAAGCTCATCGACCCCGGCGGGACGAACCGCGCGAGCGAGTCCGGGCTGACCAGCACGCACGGCGTGATCGCGGCGATGACCTCGCCGTACTGCTCGACCAGTCTCCGCACGCTCAGGCCACCGCGGGTCCGCCCGATCTCGCGCTCCAGCGCGCCGACCTTGCCGAAGAAGGCGCCGGGCCGGAACGGCCGCCGGTCCAGCAGCGCGGCCGGCAGCGCGGTCGACAACGACGACCGCAGCCGCTCCGACGCGTCGACGAACCGGCTGACCGTCCGGTCCTGCCGGTCCGCCTCGAACGAGCCGAACCCGGCCGCGTCCCACCGCTCCGACACCGACGCCGCCGCCAGCCCGCGGTCGAGGGCCGCCGGTCCGTCGTCCGGCGACACCGCTCCGGTCAGCAGCGCCCAGCGCGCCTCGCCCAGCGGCTCGCCCAATGCCGCCAGCGCCTCGCTCGCCTCGACCCATCGACCCAGCGCCGCACCGCGCGGGCGGTCAGCAGCCCGCTCGGCCTCGGTGGCTGCCCAGGTCCGCAGCACTCCCCGGCCGCGGGCGAACCGCGCCTCGTCGTCCGACGACCCGCCGGTATGCGTGACGGCGGCGGACACGGCCCGGCCGGCCGCGTCCAGGGCCCGGTGCTCGGCCTGGCCCAGGGGCGTACCGAACCGTCGTGAGGCCTGGATCCCGTCCGAGAGGGTCGCCGGCAACCCGGCCAGCAGGTCGCGGTCGCGCTCGACCGCGGAGACCGCGTCGCTCACCGCCTGCCAGCCGGTCTCGGCGAGGACGTTCACCGCCGGGTCGATGGCGCCGCAGCCCGGAAGCCGGCGCCAGGACAGGGCGACGTCGCCGACCAGCCGGCGGACCCGGGCGGCCTCCTCCACGACCGCCGGCAGCGTCTTCGGGTCGACATCGGCTCCGGGTCGGAGGTGGGCCAGGACCGGCGCCGCCGCGCGGACCAGCCGGCCCTTCCGGCCGAGAAAGAACGACGCCGCCGCCTCGCGGACCTCCTGACGGACCGGCTCCACGTCGACCGATGCGACCTCCGGAGCGAACCGGCTCAACAACGGCGCCGCGGACTCCCGGGCCTCGCGGGTCCGCTGCCACAGCTCTTCGCGGGCGGCTCGCCAGCGGTCCGACCGGGCCTCGACCGCGACGGCCGGGTCGGTCGACGAGGCCGACAGCAGCCACACGGCGACGCCCAGGTCGGCGCTGGTCGTGGCGCCCTCCACGACCTCACGGGGCGTCGTCGGCAGCGTGTCGACCACGCCGAGCGCCTCACCCACCGCCGCATCCGCCGCATCGAGCGCGGCCCACAGACCGGCCAGGTCGGCCGGCCTCGACCGCGCGAACCCCCATACCGGCGTCTCCCCCACCGCGGAGCGGCGGGGGGACCCCCACACCCGCGGGAGCGCCGACAGGGCCGGGACGGCGTCGGCCACGGCCCGACGCAGCGCGTCCGAGGACGACGCCCCGTCGACGACCGCGGCCTCCGGGACCGGCAGCACCGCCCCGTCGCCCCGGGCGAGCTGCTGGCCACGGGCCGTGTAGAGCGACAGGCCGGCGCCGTTGCGCTGGTGGAGGCGCGCCGCGTACGCCTCGAGCACCGACCCCGAGGTGGAGACGTCGGAGGCGGCCATGCGGTACCCGTCGGTGTCCGGCTGGGCGCGGTGCTGCAGGGCGGTGCGCAGCCGGGCGCGGACCTCGGTCGGCCGCGCCCCCTCATCGTGGAGGTCGAGCGCGAAGGGCAGCAGCCCGACCTCCCCGAGCCGGTTGCGGACGACGTCGAGCGCCGCGCCCTTCTCGGCGACGAAGAGGACCCGCCGCCCCTGGGCCATCTGGTCGGCGAGGATCGCGGTGATGGTCTGCGACTTGCCGGTGCCCGGCGGCCCCTCGAGCACGAACGTCTGCCCCGCCCGCGCACCGGCGATGGCCTCGGCCTGCGACCCGTCGGTGGGTACCGGCGCGGTCGCCACGACCTCGTCGAGGTCGGTGTCGCCGAAGGACACCGGCTCACCCGCGGCGAAGCTGTCCGTCGGCGACAACGCCAGGTGGCGCACCAGTGGCCGCTCGAGGAACCGCTCCCAGTGGGCGTCGAGGTCGCGCCAGAGCAGGTACCCGGTGAACGCGATGACGGCCAGCCGGGCCTCGCTCTCGACCCGGAACGGCAGGCCGGAGGCGGCGATCGCCTCGCGCACCCGCCGGACCACCTCGCCGACGTCGATGTGCTCGGTCCCCGGCAGCGTGGGGAGCTGCTCAGCCAGGCCGGGCACGGTGAACCCGAACTCGAGCCGCAGCTTCTCCATGAGGCTGTGGTTCAGGGTGACCGCGCCCGAGTCGTCGAAGGCGATCCGGAAGGGCATGACCACGCCCTTGACCTGCACCGGCGCGAGCAGCAGCGGCGCGCTGAGGTCGCGGTCGCCCAGCTGCCAGTCGAGCCGGCCGAGGGTGACGTAGAGCGGGTTGGCGCCCGTCTCCTGGATCGCAGTCCGAGCGCGGTAGCGCAGCCGGGTCATGGCCGCCTTGTGGACGTCGGACGCATACCCCGAGTAGATGGTCGACCGGCTGGCGAGCATCCCGCGCAGGACGTCGCCGGGCAGCGAGTAGGCGTCGCGGCTCCGGTCGGCCGCCACGGCGCCGGCCAGGTCGTCGACCGCGCGGACCGAGACGGTCTTGCCCTCCTGGAGGATCCGGGCGAGGAGTCCGAGCTGCTCGCTGGGCGTGACCAGCGGCGCCTGCGTCATCGGGCCGGAGAGGTTGAGCAGCCGGTTGCGGAGGGTGAGGTCGAGCAGGGCGTTCTTCCAGGCCTGGACCCGCGGAGGGGCTTCGGGTCGCCGCGGTCGCGGGTCGGGTCCGGACGACGGCTCCGGTATGCGGGTCGTCGCGCCGGCGGTCGCCCCCGCAAGCGGGTCGGCCGGGGTGTACTCGACCAGCTCGACGACACCGTCGGCGCGGACGCGGCGGGCCGGGACGGGGAGCACCCGCATCAGCCGGGCCATCCCGACATCGACGACCCCGACCAGCTCGGAGGCGCCGCCCAGGAAGTACCCGTCCTTGGGCGCCTGGCTGGCCCGGCGGAACAGGTCCTTCGGCGGTCGGCGTTCGCGGGTGACCATGGTCGTCTCGACGACACCCATGAGGCCGAGGTCGACGGCGTTCGCCGCGGGGGCGATCTGGAGGCTGGCGGCGTCGGGGAGGCCCTGCTCGCCACGGCGCCAGTACCCGAGGAAGGCGTGCCCGCGGGCCACCCAGACCACCGGGGCGATGCCGAGGTGCTCGAGGCACGAGGCGAGCGCGACCGTCGTGTCGAGGCAGGTGCCGACCCGCTGCTCGAACACGTCCCCGGGCGTGCGGACCTTCTGGCCGTAGCCCCAGCTGGCCGGCGGTTCGGCGTAGTAGACGTCGAGCTCGTGGACCGCCGTGAACACCGCGTCGACGATCGCGTCGACGCGCTCGGGGTCGACGTACGTGACCTGGAGGCTGCCGCTCTTCGTCCGGTCGGCGAGGATCGCGGCCGCCCGGGCGACGATCGGCCCGACGGCCGGGTGGTTGGGCTGGACGAACGACGCCAGCAGCTCGAGCGAGAGCACCGGCGCGGCCGGGTCGAGCGACCACTGCCGCGCGGCGAGCACCCGGACCGGCGTGTAGGCGCGGCCGAGCTCCCGTCCGGCCGCGGTGACGGTGACGACGACCTCGGCGGTCGTCTCCTCCTCGAGCTCGGCTAGGTAGCGGGCGTCGAGGCGGAGCGCGGGATGGTCGACGACGAGGGGTATGCCCGTGCGCAGGCTGTCGACGTGGTGCTGCCACGGGCGGGTGAGGACGTCGCCCTGCGCGTCCACGACCTCGGCGTGAACGAGGAGGTCGTCGACGTCGCCGGCGGTCGGCGGGACGGTGACGACGATGCGGTGGAGGAAGGCGATCCCGCCGTGGGCCATGGCGTAGTTGACGATCGGCGCGGCCACGACCTCGACGATCGGGCGCACTCCCGTCACGCCCTCCTGACCCATGGGCCGCGAGCCTATGAGACCGGACCCACTAACGACCGTCGCCCGCCCTCGGCCCGTCCGGGGCCGAGGGCCGGAACCGCAAGCGGGCGTGCTTCGTTCGGTGTGACTCATCTAATATTGGTCAACCGGTTGACAGGTTGACCGACAATGCGGTTGAATTCCTCATCGCCAGGTCCGCCCGGGCCTCTGTACCGACTGCCAAAGGAGTCACGGTGGGCATGAGCGCCGTCCACGAGCCGCAGACGCGCAGCGTCGAACGCTCGACCATCCGCAAGATCTCGATCCGCCTCGTGCCCTTCGTGGCACTGATGTTCTTCATCAACTACCTGGACCGGACGGCCATCGGCTTCGCCGCTCCGAGCGGCATGAACGCCGACCTCGGGCTGTCCGCCGCGCAGTTCGGGTTCGCCTCGGGGATCTTCTTCCTCGGCTACATCGTGCTCGAGGTCCCGAGCAACCTCGCCCTCAACAAGTTCGGGGCCCGGCGCTGGCTGGCCCGGATCATGATCAGCTGGGGCATCGTCGCGGTGCTGTTCACCTTCGTGCAGACGTTCACGCAGCTGACGACGCTGCGCTTCCTCCTCGGAGTCGCCGAGGCCGGCTTCTTCCCGGGCGCGATCCTCTTCCTCAGCATGTTCGTCCCGGCCCGGTACCGCAGTCGGATCCTCGGCCTCTTCTACCTGGCCCAGCCGCTCACCACGGTCATCGGCGCACCCCTGGCCGGCTGGCTGATCAGCCAGGACGGGATCTTCGGCCTCGAGGGTTGGCGCTTCATGTTCCTCGGCGTCGGTCTGCCGGCCATCGTCGTCGGCGTCGTCGCGTGGTTCTACCTCTCCGACAGCCCGGCGAAGACCAAGTGGCTCAACGACGACGAGAAGGAGTGGCTGACCGGTGAGCTCACCGCTGAGGCCGCCTCGAAGACCAGCGGTCACGAGAAGCACAGCGTCCGCGCCGTGTTCCGCAACGGCCGCGTCTGGACCCTGTCGTTCATCTACTTCGGCTTCGTCTACGGCCTCTACACGCTGGCCTTCTTCCTCCCGACGATCATCAGCGGGTTCGAGGCGCAGTTCGGCGTGAAGTTCGACTACCTCCAGAAGGGCTTCATCACGGCCATCCCCTACCTGCCGGCCGCGATCGCGCTCTACTTCGTCACGCGGCACGCCACGAAGCACGGCGTCAAGCCGGGGCACATCATCATCCCGGCGCTCCTCGGGGCGGTCAGCATTCCGCTCGCCCTCTACGCGAGCAGCCCTGCCCTGACCATCGCGATCATCACCGTGACGGCGTGTGCGATCTTCTCGGCACTGCCGAACTTCTGGACGGTCCCCACCCAGTTCCTGACCGGAGCCGCGGCAGCTGCGGGTATCGCGCTCATCAACACCATGGGCAACGTGGCGGGGTTCGCCGCTCCGTACATCACCGGCTGGATGAAGGACCTGACCGGCGACTACAAGGTCTCGATGTTCGTGGTGGGCGGGTTCATGCTCATCTCCGCGATCCTCATGACCTTGCTGAGCCGCCGGAAGCAGGTCGAGCTGGCGCCCGGAACGGAAGTTCCGATCGGGCACTGACCGACCACACCACGCAGGAGGGGCAGCGCCGTTATGGCGCTGCCCCTCTCGGCGTCATCTAGTGGGGGGAGGGGTTCTGGGCGCCGGCGACACCGAGAGCCCTCCCCAGCGCATGGGAAGGGTCTGCGTGCCGTCAGCGGGTGGCGGCGAGCTCGTCGAGGACGGTCTCGACGGCGGACGGGTCATGGGCGAACCGTCCGAGGAACAGCCCGTCGACGCTGTCGCCGAGGGCGGCGACCAGGCCGGGGCCGGCGCTGCCGCCGTAGACGATGCCGAAGTCGCCCAGGCGCTCGCCGAGGGCCGCGCGAGCGGCCTGGCACACCGCCGAGGTGTACCCGTGGGGCGCCGGCTCAGCGGCGCCGATGGCCCAGACGGGCTCGTACGCCACGAGGACGCGCTTGCCGGTGCCGTCGGGGATCGCCGAGGCGACCTGGTCGACGACGACGGCCGCGGCCGCCACGGGGTCGAGGCGCGAGGTCTCCCCGACACAGAGCAGCGGGACGAGGTTGTTGCGCAGCGCCGCTTCCGTCTTGGCCCGCACGACCGCGTCGTCCTCACCGAACAGCCGGCGGCGTTCTGCGTGGCCGACCTCGACGTGCGTCACGCCCATCTCGGTCAGCTCGGCACCGGACACCTCGCCGGTGAAGGCGCCGGCGTCCTCGGTCGCGAGGTCCTGTGCCCCGACCTTGAGACGCGTGTTCCCGGCCGCCGAGAGGGCGGCCGGGATCGCGACGAACGAGGGGAGCACGACCAGCTCTGTCGCCCCCGACGCGACGTCGGGATGCCGCGCGGCCAGGGCCGCCAGCGCAGCGCAGTACGCCTGCGCGCGGGCGGCCCCGAAGTACATCTTCAGGCTGATCGCGACGGTGCTCATCGGACCGCCGATCAGACGTGCCGTCAGCTCCGGACCGATTCGAACGCCTCCAGCTCGGCGACGTTGGCCTGCGAGTGCGAGGCGGGGTCGAACGTGTAGGTCAACCACTCGGCCGCCAGCCGGCGCGCGAGCTGGAGACCGATGACCCGCTGGCCCATGGTGAGGACCTGACAGTCGTTGGACAGGATCGAGCGCTCCACGCTGAACGAGTCGTGCGCAACCGTGGCCCGGATTCCCGGCACCTTGTTGGCCGAGATCGCGACGCCGATCCCGGTGCCGCAGAACAGGATCGCCCGATCCGCCGCACCGTTCGCGATGCGCGTGGCGGCCTCGATGGCCACGCTCGGGTAGGTCTTGGCGCCCGGGTCGTCCGGGTGCACGCCGAGGTCGGTGAGGACGGCGACGCGCGGGTTCGACCGCAGGTCCGCGGCTATGGCGTCCTTGTAGTCGACGCCGGCGCCGTCGCTGCCGACGAGGATGCGGAGCTGGTCGGTCATGACGGGTTCCTTCGACGTATGCGAGTGGTTGAGGGGGTTCAGCAGCTCAGGAGAGCGAGGAGGCGTGGCGCCGAGTCACGACCGGCGCGAGCGCCTCCATGACGGCGGCCAGCGAGGTGGCTCCAGGGTCGGGGGAGCCGAGGCTCTTGGCGCCGAGCACGCGCGAGCGGCCCATCCGGGCGGCGATGTCGGCGGTCGCGGCCGCCGCGGACCGAGCCGCGGAAACGGCCTCGCCCCAAGCGGTTTCGAGGTCGTCGCCGGTGTCGAACCGCTCCTGCAGCGTCACCGCGAACGGTTCCAGCGCGTCGACGAGCGTCTTGTCGCCGACCTCGGCGCCACCGATGGCCTTGACCTGCTGCCAGGCGCTGACCACCGCGGCCACGATGTCGGCGTCGGTCGGGACCGCGTCGGACGGAAGCCGCTCGGCGGCGGCCAGCAGGCCGGCGCCCCAGAGGGCACCCGACGTGCCGCCGGCCTTGTCGGCCCACTCCTCGCCGGCGTTCCGCAGCACCGTCGGGGCGTCCCCGCCGGCGTCGGACGCCGCGGTCGCCCCGGCCAGCGCAGCCGCGGAGCCGCGGGCCATGCCGCGTCCGTGGTCGCCGTCGCCGGCGACCGCGTCCAGCCGGCCGAGCTCGTCCTCCAGGTCTCGAAGCAGGACCGCAACGGCCTCGACGGCCTGTCGCACGCATACCCCCGCCTGCTGCCCGACCTCGCTCGACGCCTCGACCGCGGGCAGCGCGGCACCGACCGGCACCGGCGTGGCATCCAACGGAGCCGGAGGAGTCCGGCGGAAGGCAGGGCTGTCGGCCGGAGCCAGCCAGAGCCGCTCCAGCTCGTCATCCAGCCAGGACACGGTGAGTGAGCAGCCGGCCATGTCCAGGCTGGTCACCAGCTCGCCGACCTCGGGCGCGACGACGTCGAGGCCCGCGGCTTCCAGCAGCGGGAGCACCGCCGACCAGAGCACGAACAGCTCCTCGTACTTCACCGACCCGAGGCCGTTGAGCAACACCGCTACCCGGGACCCGCCGTCGGCCGGCGCGTCCTCGAGGACGCGGCGGACCAGCTCGGCGGCCAGCTCGTCGGCGGAGGGCAGGTCGCCCTCGCCGACCCCCGGCTCGCCGTGGACGCCGAGACCCCAGGCGATGGTCCCCTCGGGCAGCGTGAAGAGCGGAGCCTCCGCACCGGGGAGGGTGCAGCCGTCGAAGGCCGCCCCGAACGAGCGGGTCCGGTCGTTGGCTCGGGCGGCGACCGCCTCGACGGCGTCGAGGTCGTACCCCGCCTCCGCCGCGGCGCCGGCCACCTTGAAGACCACCAGGTCACCGGCTACACCCCGCCGCCGGTGGCGCTCGGCAGCGGAGGCGCTGGCGACGTCGTCGGTGACCGCGAGGAGGGCGACGCGCATACCCTGCGCCCGCAGCCGGGTGGCGGCGGCCGAGAAGTTGAGCACGTCGCCGGCGTAGTTGCCGAAGCTGAGCCACACGCCCGCGCCCTGGTCGACCGCCCGGCAGATGTCCATCACCTGGCGGGTCGAGGGGGACGCGAACACGTCGCCGCAGACGGCTCCGTCCGCAAGACCCTCACCCACGACTCCCGCGAACGCCGGGTAGTGGCCGGAGCCACCACCGACGACGACGGCGACCTTGCCCGGCGCCCGGACGGTCGAGCGGACCACGCCGCCCGGCGCCGGGCGGACGCGCGCCGCGTTGGCCGCGACGAACCCGGCCAGGCTCTCGGCGGCGAAGGTCTCGGGAGAGTTGAGGATGAGGGTCATCGCTGGACTTCCTTGTTAGCGAACGAGTTTCGAACGTCGGTCAGCGGCTGATGGGCTCGCGGAGGTGGAGCATCGCCTGGAGGTTCTTGTCCAGCTCGTCGTCCCGGAAGATGACCTTCCAGTCGTCCTTGACGATCTTGCTGCGGCCGTAGTCCATGGCGATGAGGCACGCGTCCGAGAACGGGTTGTCGCCCTGCAGCGCGTTGGCCAGCGCCACCTGGACGTGGCCGAGCAGGATCGAGCGCGCGGCCGGCTCGGGGATGCCCATGGTGTGGACCGCCTCGTGCAGCGACTCCTTGAGGAAGTCGCCCACCATGCAGGCGATGGTCTCGACGAGGGTCGGCTCGCACTGCGCGAGCTGCTTCACGGTGATCCAGTGGACGTCGACGACCGGCGCGTACATCGCCCGGATGACGGCCTCGGCCTCGGCGCGCTTGGTCTCGTCGTCGCCCTCGTAGGCGGCCAGCACGTCCTGGGGAGCCGCGATGCCACCGAAGGTGTCGGCGTACTCCTCCTCGGTGGTGCGACGCAGGAAGATCGACGGGTGGCACGGGTGGGCCACCACGTAGTGGACGTCGTCGCTCGGGTAGAGCAGGTTCGCGTAGGCGGCGGCGGGGTCGAGCGTGAGCACGACGGTGCCGGCGGCGAGCTGCGGGACGATCTGCTCGGTGACCGGCTGCAGCGCGATGTCGGGCACGGCGAGGATGACCACGTGGGCGTCCTTGATGGCGTCGGACAGGTCGGTCACCTCGCGGCCGGCCTCGACGGTGCGCTGCTGGCCGGCGGGGGAGTTCTCGACGTAGCGGACGTCGTGCGCGCTCTTGGCGAGGTTGTTGGAGACGCGCATCCCCATCTTGCCGCCGGCGCCGATGACGGCGATGGACAGGTTCTCGGACATGAGTGTGGTTCTCCTTCGTGGATGGGTCTGTGGTGCTGTTGGAACGTGCGGATGGGTATGCGAGGGGTACGCGAGGGGTCAGGCGGAGACTCGGTGGTCGGCGGCCTTGCGGCGCAGGTAGTCCAGGTTGTGCAGGGTCCAGTCGTCCTCGAGGCGGCAGGTGGTCTCGCTGTCGCCCTGCCAGACCAGCCAGTGCTCGACGATCTGGTTGATGCCGCGCTCGTAGGGGCGGACCTGTTCGACGAGGTAGTCGTAGTCGAGGAGACCCTCCCCGAGGCGCGCACCCGCATACGTGAACCCGACCCAGCCGGCCTGCCGGCTGAACGCGAAGTCCTTGACGTGCAGGTTGCGGACGAGTGGTGCGGTGAGGTCGATGGTCGAGCGTGGCGTCTCGAGGGCCGCGACCGAGTTGCCGGGGTCGAGGACGATCCCGAGGTGGGGGGAGTCCGCGCCGGCGACGAGGTCGACGAGGGTCCGAGTCGGGATCTGCTCGTAGGTCTCCAGGGCCAGCGTCACGCCGGCATCCGCGTAGGCGGGGACGACCTTGGCCAGCAGCTCCGGCGCGTCGGCGATCTCCTCGCGCTTGACCATCGAGCGGACCAGGGTGACGTCGAGGTGGCCGGCCAGCTCGAGGTAGTGCAGGAGGTGTGCGGTGTCGAGCCCGCGGGTGCCCAGCTCGTAGGAGACGCCGAGGTCGCGGCCGGCGGCGGCCAGATCGGCAGCCTGCGCCGCGTCGTACCGGTCCAGCGCGGGGTGGTCGCACAGCTGAAGGAGGTTCACACCCCAGGAGGCGGTCTTGGCCACGATGTCGGCCAGCGACAGCGGACGCGGCGCGGTCTCGTGCCACTGCCAGAAGAAGCTGTACGTGCTCAACCCGATGGAGCTGTGGGCGGTGCTGCTCGGCACGGGTGGGACTCCTTCTCACGTCGGCGTGGGGTGCTGTGGAGAACTGTGCCACAAATTGGTCAACCAGTCAACCGGTTAGCCAACGAGGGTCGGCGTTGTTAGAGTGACCGTTGTGACCTCAGCCGCCGGCGTGACCGGTACGAGTGCTTCTCGGCTCGCTCCCCTGCAGACCATCGAGCCGGTCAGCGCGGTGTCGGCGGTGACCCGACGGCTGCTCGACTTCTTCACCTCGGGCGAGATCGCCGCGGGGGACCGGCTGCCGGCGGAGCGCCAGCTCGCGGCGCAGCTCGGGGTGGGCCGGTCGGCGGTTCGCGAGGCGCTCGCCGCGCTCGAGCTGCTGGGGATCGTCAGCGTGCGGCCGGGGTCGGGGACCTACCTCAAGGGCAGCGTCTCCGAGCTGCTCCCGCAGACCCTGAGCTGGGGTCTCTGGCTGGGGGAGCCCAAGACCGTCGAGCTGATCCAGGTGCGGCAGGTGCTCGAGGTCCAGGTGGCCCGGCTGGCCGCCGACCTCGCCTCCGACGAGCAGCGGGCCGCGATCGACGCCACGCTCGTGACGATGCGCGAGCATCGCGACGACTTCCGGGTCTTCGTCGAGGCCGACATGCGGTTCCACCAGGTCGTCGCCGAGGCGGCCGGCAACTCCCTTCTCACCGACCTGCTCACGACGGTCCGCTCGCTGATCCGGGTCTGGGTCGAGCGAGCGGTGAACGACGTAGCGCATACCAACCTGACGCTGGCCGAGCACACCTCGATCGCCGACGCCATCGCAGCCCGGAACGCCGACGCCGCTGCGGCCGCGATGGACCGGCACATGAAGAGCGCCGGGGAGCGCCTGCTCAGCTCCCTCGGCGACTCCTGACGACGCGCTAGCGCCGGATCTGCGGCACCCGGGCCGCGACCTGGGCAACGATCGCGCGGTCGACGAGGTCCCACGGGACCGGCTGTCTCAACGGCAGCTTGATGGTGCTCTGGCCCGAGAGGTAGGGCGCGAGGTCGGCGTCCAGCGACGGGTCGCCGTCGGGGATGGGGTAGAGGCTCACGTGGTTCTTCCAGCCGGCGATGTAGATGACGTACTGGCCGTCGACGGCGAACGTCGGGATCTGGTAGCTGATCCGCTCCTCGGCGTCGGGGAGGACGGCGAGGATGCGCCGGCGCAGCTCCTGGAGCAGGTCCTGGGTGGTCTCGGGGAAGGTCGAGATGTACTCGTCGATGGTCGCTGCCGTGGGGGCCATGGGGTCACCCTGGCACGGCCCGCCGACACCCGTCGAGCGTCGCGTGACGGTGGTTAGGGTGCCAGTATGAGTGTGGTCATCGGCATCCTGGTCGTCCTCCATCTGCTCGGGGCAGCGGCCATCATCGGCCCCTGGCTGGCCGCGCCGCGGGCCGGTCGGATCCGGATGGCGATGGTCTGGGGCGCTCGCGCGCAGGTCGTCACCGGGATCCTCCTGGTCGGGCTGCACGAGATGAGCAGCGACCCGGCCGACGAGCTCATCCGCGCCAAGATCGGCGTCAAGCTGGTCATCGCGCTGGCCGTCGCGGCGTGCGCCGAGATTGCCAACAGCCGACAGCGCCGGGCACTGAGCGCGGCTGAGGCCGACGACGCCGGGGGTACCGGTGGCAGGGCGACCACGGCGGTCCTCCCTGCCACCGGGCTGGTTCAGGCGACCGCCCTCCTCGCGATCCTCAACGTCTGCGTCGCCGTCCTCTGGACCTGACCCGTCGGATACCGCTGCCTCTCTGGCTCCGCCCGGCCCCGCCCGCCCCCGCCCGCCCCACCCGTCGAAAGGCCAACTTCGGCCGCTATGAGAGGGGTCAGAGCGGCCGAAGCTGGCCTCTCGGCGGTCCCGGTCCGGCGCGGCGGGTCAGGTGTCGCTGTTGAAGGCGATGTGGCAGTGGTCGCGGTGGGTGCGGTCGGAGAAGTACCCGGCGCCCGAGAGCAGCCTCGGGCCGCCGATGTTGTAGGCGCCGGCGTCCTTGGCGGCGCGCAGGAACCCGTCGATGAGGGCGTCGGGCGTCGACTCGGCGATCACCGCCTGCCCGTTGACCGCCCAGATGTCCCAGGCACGGCGGCGGGTGTGGTCGCTGAGCCGGTTGGTCGCGAAGACGTTGTCCGGGTGCGGCTTGAAGACGATGCTCACGTCGATGTCGTAGTCCCGCGCGAGCGCCAGCAGGGCCTGCATCGGCTTCGACCGGAGGTTGCCCGCGGCGACGTCGGCAGCGGCCGCGGGAGGCAGGCGGAGGCGCGGGTTCGACAGCACCTGCTGGACCAGCGGCGGGACCGGCTGGACCGGTGGCGCCGGCGTCGCCGCGAACACCTCGGTCACCTGCCACTGGCCCTGCTCCTTGGTCAGCCGCACGTCGGCGCCGGCACCGCCGCGGACGACGGCGCCGGCCGCGTCCCGAGTCCACTGCTCGAACGTCACCAGCAACGACGCCGTCGTCGCGGTCAGCCCGCCGTACTGGGCCGCGATCACCCCTGACGTGGCCTCGGTGCTCGCCCCGCGGAACGGCGCCGTCACGGCCGCGAACGCCGCGGCCCGCGGCCCGGAGATGCCCTGGGCGGTCAGCCGCGCGGCCACCGCCGCCTCGTCCGCGCCGCCCGTCCCCCACGACGACGTCGCCTCCACCAGCCGGACCGCGCGCTCCTTGGCCACCGGCTCGGGCTCGTTCGGCGCGATCGGGAAGACCCGGGCGGCCGGCAGCGGCGGAGGAGCGGTCGTGGTCGTCGGGGTGGGAGCCACGGTGGTCGTCGACGACGACGAGCTCGGTATGCCGGTAGTCACCGGCGCGGTGCCGCCACCGCCGGGCGCCGCGGCCTCGGTGCACCCGGCCAGGCCCACCGTCGCGGCACCCAGCAGGACGGCGCGGCGGCCGACCCCAGGAGGACGGGCGGCCGAGGAGAGGGGGCGGTCAGGCATACGAGAGCTCCGGTCAGGCCGCGAACGGTCCGGTGCTGGCGCCCCACACGTCGGCCAGGATGCGGCCGGCCTCGGGGTCGCCGTCGAGCCAGCGGGGGACATGGCGGTCGCCGATCCGGTAGGGCCAGAGCCGGGCAGCCATCGGGCGGTCGCCCCAGAGCACCAGCTCGAGGGCCATGCCCTGCTGCACCTGGGTCGAGAACGTCATGTCGAAGACGAAGTTGCCCAGCGAGTGGGCGATGAGCCGGCCCTGGTGGAGGTCCATCCCCTGGACCCAGTGCGGGTGCGACCCGATGACCGCCGTCGCGCCGGCCTCGATGAGCCGCCGCCCGACGTCGCGCTGCTCGGGAACCGGCTCGTGGACGTACTGCGTGCCCCAGTGCGGGTAGACGACGACCACGTCGGCCCGGGCGCGCAGCCCGCGGACCGCGTCGGTCACCCGGGCGAGATCCTCCTCGTTCAGCGGACCGGTCCGCGGCGGCATCCGTACCGAGAGCGCGCCGGCCGAGGACGCCGACGCAGCGGGGGTCTCGCCGATCGCGTTGAACGCGAGGACGCCGATCCGGACGCCCTTGCGCTCGACCACGGCGGGTTCCAGGGCGGCCGCAAGGTTCTCGCCGGCGCCGGTCACGGCGAACCCGTTGCGCGCGGCCGCGAGGGACTCGCGCAGCGCCCGGTCGCCGTAGTCGCCGAGGTGGTTGTTGGCCAGCACGAGGACGTCGAAGCCCGCGTCGCGCATACCGGCCAGCGATGAGGCGTCGGCCCCGAACGAGTCCCCGCCCTGGGTCGGCCGGCCGTTGCGCGAGAGGGCGCACTCGAGGTTCCCCACGGTGAGGTCGGCCGCCCGCAGCCGGTCGGCGGTCTGGCTGAACGGCAGGTTCGGGTCGCGCGCGGCGGCGATCTGCTGCCCGACGCGGCGCCCGAGCATGACGTCGCCGACCCAGAGCGTGGAGACGACGCGGGTCGGGTCGACGGGGTTCGCGGGGTCTCCGGCCACAGACAGGGGGTATGCGTCGGGCCGGGTGACCGGGTCGACCCCGTCCACCGGGAGCGCGTCGACGCCGACCACGAGCGCGTCGGCGCGCACGACCGCGACGGAGTCCCGGTTGGCTTGCGAGGCGACGATCGCGTCGGCGTCGGGCGACGCGCCACCCGCCGACGCGCCGCGGACCAGGTAGAGGCTGCCGCCAGTCGAACCAAGGTCGGCCCACGTCACCGCCCGCCCGGCCGCCGCATTCTCGAGGACGGTTCGGCTGGCCCGCATTCCGAGAGCCCGAGTGGGGTGGACGGCTAGGACGAGCGGCAGCCGCGGCCCGGTCGGCGTCGCCGTGGTCGAGGACGTGGCCGTCGGGGACGGCGCGGCGATCGTCTCAGTCGAGGCGCCGCCGTTCGTGGGAGCGGGCGTACCGGCTGGAGTCGTGCACGCGCCGACCGTGCCGACCGCGCCGGCCGTGAGCCCGCCGAGGACCGCCCGGCGCGTCACCAGGCGTCCGTCGAGCGGGCCCTCCATCGACCGAGGGTAACCAACGCGGTGGTGGCCGGTGGTTGGTGGCCTTTCGAGCCGGAGATCGGTGCGGTCCAGAGCACGAACCGGGAGAGGGGCCGGGGCCGCGTTAGGGGATGAGGATCAGCTTGCCCGTGGTCTGGCGTCCCGCGAGGGCGTCGTAGGCGGCCTGCGCCTCGGCGATCGGGTACCGGCCACCGACGTCGACCTTCAGCGACCCGTCGGCCACGGCGCCCAGGATCTCGGACGTGCGCCACACCAGCTCCTCGCGGGTGGCGATGTAGTCGCCCATCGTCGGCCGGGTGAGGAACAGCGAGCCGCCGCGGTTGAGCCGCTGGATGTCGAACGGCGGCACCTGGCCGCTGGACCCGCCGAAGAGGACCATCATGCCTCGGCGGCGCAGCGTGGCCAGCGAGGCGTCGAACGTCGTCTCGCCCACGCCGTCGTAGACGACGTGCATGCCCTGGCCGCCGGTCAGCTCCTTGACCCGAGCCGGGAGCTCGCCCAGGTCGGACAGCTCGGAGTAGTCGATGACGTGGTCGGCGCCGAGCTCGAGGCCGAGGGCCACCTTCTCCGCCGACCCGGCCGTCCCGACGAGGGTCGCGCCCTTGGCCTTGACCAGCTGGACGAGCAGCTGCCCGACACCCCCGGCCACCGCGTGGACGAGGACGAGGTCGCCGGCCTGGACCGCGTACGTCGAGTTGACGAGGTAGTGCGCGGTGATCCCCTGGAGCATCACGGCCCCGGCGACCTCGAGGTCGACGCCGTCCGGGACGTGGACCACCCGCCCGGCGTCCACGAGGACCGCGCCGGCCGCGCTGCCCGGCCCGTCGGCCCACGCCACCCGGTCCCCGACCGCCAGCTCGACGCCGTCACCGACCGCCTCGACGGTGCCGGCCCCCTCGCCGCCGACGACGAACGGCGTCGGGACCGGGTAGACGCCCTCGCGCTGGTAGATGTCGATGAAGTTGATCCCGGCCGCCGCCACCGTGACCCGCACCTGGCCCGGACCAGGGGCCGCGATCTCGCGGTCCTGCACGGTGAGGACGTCGGAGCCGCCGTTCCGGGGGACGACGAGAGCGGGGACGGTGAGCGGGCCGGGACGGTCGGGGGCGGTCATGGCGGCCAGCCTAGGAGCGGCGGCTAGACATAACCACACATAGGGATGTCCATAACGCGAGATGATGTATCAATCCACTTGCCCCGGCGTCCTTGCCGCTGATGTCCTTGTTCCATGCTCCTCAGCAGCGCGACGCGAATGCGCACGGGTCAGCCGGTCCCGGCGACCTCGTGGCGCGTCGTCGCGCGCTGTTGTCGCCGGTCCTGACCGCCTGCTCGGCCCACTCAGACCGTCCGACGACAGCCCGCCGGTGCCGTCCCCCGCTCAGCGGCGGGACCACGCGCCGGCCCCGACCCTGGGGACCAGACATGACCGCTTCGACCTCCCGCCTCGACACCCGCGCGGCCTCCGTGCCGCTGGCGGAGCTGCGGCAGACCGCCCGCCGCTACGCCCTCAACCCGAACCTGTCCGCGCTGCTCCCCGAGAGCAGCGAGCGCACCTGGGCCCGGCTCGCCGGCGACGCGCGCCTGGACGTCTGGCTCATCTCGTGGCCGGAGGGCACCGAGACCGGCTGGCACGACCACGGTGACGCGTCCGGCGCCTTCGCCGTCGCCTCCGGTGTCGTGCTCGAGCAGACCTGGGCCCTGGGCGCCGTCCAGCACCGCACCCTTGCTGAGGGCGACGCGCGGGCGTTCGGCCGCGACCACGTCCACAACGTCATCGGCGTCGGCCCCGGCCGCGCGCTGACCGTTCATGCGTACGCGCCCGCGCTGGTGACGATGGGCCGGTTCGAGCTCGGCGCGGACGGCCCGGCCCGCCTGGCCACGCAGCAGGACGCGTCGTCATGGTGACCCAGACCGCCGAGCGCACGGCGGCCATCCACTGGGAGACGCGCCTGTTCTCGCGCCCGGCCGCCCCTGCGCCGACCGTGGCCGCCACCGCACCGGTCACCGTCGACGACCTCGTCGTCGAGGCGCGCGCCGCCTACCACCGGATCTCGCCGCGGGCCGCATACCAGCTCGTGCTGCACGGCCGGGCCGTGCTCGTCGACATCCGGCCGGAGGCGCAGCGCCGAGCCGAGGGCGAGGTCGACCCGGCCCTGCGCCCCGTCGTCATCGAGCGGAACGTCCTCGAGTGGCGGCTGGACCCCCGCAGCACCGCCCGGCTGCCCTGGGCGTCGTACGAGACGCGCGTCCTCGTCCTCTGCCAGGAGGGGTATGCGTCGTCGCTCGCCGCCGCGACGCTGGTCCGGCTCGGGCTGACCCGGGCGACCGACGTGGTCGGCGGGCTGCGCGCCTGGCGCGAGGCCGGCCTCCCGCTCGCGGACTCCGCGGCCGCCTGAGCCTGACACCCACCCGGGTGGCGGTCCGGCGCTGTCGCGCCACGGACGTAGGCTGGACGACGCGATGACATCCGAGCCGAGCACCCTCTTCGACGACCTCGACCTGCCGCGTCCCGTACCCGGGGGAGACGTCGACGAGCGAGGAATCCCGTTGTGGGCCACCGCGGACGGCGGCTCGGACACCGCCGGCGGACCGGGTCGGCCGACCGACGCCGACGGCCGGCTGCACGACCCCGAGGAGCTGCTCAAGGGCCTGAACCCCCAGCAGCGCGAGGCCGTCGTCCACGACGGGCCGCCCCTGCTCATCGTCGCGGGCGCCGGATCCGGCAAGACCCGGGTCCTCACCCACCGGATCGCCTACCTGCTCGCCGCCCGGCACGTCCAGCCCGGCCAGGTCCTCGCCATCACGTTCACCAACAAGGCGGCCGGCGAGATGAAGGAGCGGGTCGCCGACCTCATCGGCCCGCGAGCCAAGGCCATGTGGGTGATGACCTTCCATTCGGCGTGCGTGCGCATCCTGCGCCGCGAGGCGAGCCGGCTCGGCCTGAAGTCGACCTTCTCGATCTACGACGCCGCCGACAGCCAGCGCCTGATGACCCTGGTCCTGCGCGACCTCGACCTCGACCCGAAGCGCTACCAGCCGCGGGCGTTCTCGCACGCGGTGAGCAACCTCAAGAACGACCTCGTCGACGAGGAGACGTACGCGTCGCGCGTCCTCCCGGACGAGAGCGGCTCCAGCCATCACGAGCGCAAGGTCAGCGAGGCCTACAGCGCCTACCAGCGCCGGCTCCGGCAGGCCAACGCGATGGACTTCGACGACCTCATCATGTCGACCGTCCACCTGCTCCAGGCGTTCCCCGACGCCGCCGAGCACTACCGGCGCCGGTTCCGGCACATCCTCGTCGACGAGTACCAGGACACCAACGTCGCGCAGTACCAGCTGGTCAAGGAGCTGGTGGGGCCGGTGCTCCCCGACGACGCTCCGGCGCACGCGGTGCCACCGGGCGAGCTGTGCGTCGTCGGCGACGCCGACCAGTCCATCTACGCGTTCCGCGGCGCGACGATCCGCAACATCGTCGAGTTCGAGCAGGACTACCCCCAGGCGCGCACCATCCTGCTGGAGCAGAACTACCGCTCCACCCAGACCATCCTCCGAGCCGCGAACGCGGTCATCGCCCGCAACGAGAAGCGCCGGGCCAAGAACCTCTGGACCGACTCCGGCGACGGCGTCAAGATCGTCGGGTACGTCGGCGACAGCGAGCACGACGAGGCGGCGTTCGTCGCGAAGCAGATCGACCACCTGCAGGACACCGAGGGCGTCCGACCCAAGGACGTGGCGATCTTCTACCGCACCAACGCGCAGTCCCGGGCGTTCGAGGAGGTCCTGGTCCGGGTCGGGATGCCCTACAAGGTGGTCGGGGGCACGCGCTTCTACGAGCGCAAGGAGATCAAGGACGCACTCGCCTACCTGAGGGTCATCTCGAACCCCGCCGACACGGTCAACCTGCGGCGGATCATCAACGTGCCGAAGCGCGGCATCGGCGAGCGCGCCGAGGCCTGCATCGCCCAGCTGGCCGAGCGCGAGCGCATCCCGTTCGTGGCCGCCCTGGGCCGGCCGGCCGACGCCCCGGGCATCGCGACCCGGTCGGTGGCGGCCATCGAGGTGTTCACCGGGCTCCTGGAGTCGCTGTCGCGGGTCTGGGCCGACGGCTCCGGCGTCGCCGGGCTGCTCGAGGCCGTCGTCGAGCAGAGCGGCTACCTCCGCGAGCTGCGGGCCAGCTCCGACCCCCAGGACGAGACCCGGATCGAGAACCTCGCCGAGCTGGTCGAGGTCGCCCGCGAGTTCGACGAGGAGCGGATCGAGACCGGTGAGGTCATCTCACTGGAGGACTTCCTCGAGCGGGTGTCGCTGGTGGCCGACGCCGACGACATCCCGTCCGACGCACCGGGGGCCGACGGCGGCGTGGTGACGTTGATGACGCTGCATACCGCCAAGGGCCTGGAGTTTCCCGTGGTGTTCCTCTCGGGGATGGAGGACGGCACGTTCCCGCACATGCGGGCGCTCTCCGAGCCGCTGGAGCTCGAGGAGGAGCGCCGACTCGCCTACGTCGGCATCACCCGCGCCCGGGAGCGGCTCTACCTGTCGCGGGCGGCGGTCCGGTCGGCGTGGGGGGCGCCGCAGTACCACCCGGCGTCCCGGTTCCTCGACGAGATCCCGCCCGAGCTCGTGGCGTGGGAGCGCCTCGAGTCGGCGGTGGACGCCGCCCGGCAGGGTCGGCGGATGGGCGGGTCGGCAATGGAGTCGCTGGCCAACCGGCGCGAGATGACGCGGGTGTCGTCCCGGCCGGCCCTGCACCTGAACCCCGGCGACCGGGTCACCCACGACTCGTTCGGGCTGGGAACGGTGCTCCGGATCGAGGGAGAGGGCGACCGGGCGATGGCCTACGTCGACTTCGGTGCCGAGGGCGTCAAGCGGCTACTGCTTCGCTACGCGCCCGTCACCAAGCTCTGACCGGAGGTCACAGCCTTACGGCATCGCGCCGATCTTCTTGAGCCACGGGATCGGCGGGACCGGGGAGCCGTCGCCGGGGTGGATCTCGACGTGCACGTGGGGGCCGGTCGAGTGGCCGGTGTTGCCGGACAGCGACACGACCTCGCCCGGGGCGACGTTCTCGCCCTTGGTGACCAGCAGCTTGCTGTTGTGGGCGAACCAGGAGACGGTCCCGTCCCAGTACTGGATCTCGACCTTGTTGCCGTAGCCGCCCTGCCAGCCGGCGAAGATCACCGTGCCGGTCGACATGGCCTTGACCGGGGTGCCCACCGGCACCGCGAAGTCCTGGCCCGGGTGCATCGAGCCCCACCGCATACCGAAGCCGGAGGTGAGCTGGTACCCGCCGCCCATGAACGGCACCCAGTTGTGGGCCGCGGCGGCGGCCGCCTCGGCCTGCGCCTTCTGCTGCGCGGCGGCGTCGGTCTGGGCCTGCGCCTGTGCCTGTGCGGCCGCGGCGTCGGCGGCGGCCTTGTCGGCCGCCGCGGCGGCGAGGTCGGCGGCGGCCTGCTCGCGCTCCTGCGCGTCGGCGGCCTCCTGCCTGTCGAGACGCCCGGCGTCACCGGGGGCGATCACGTCGGTGCCGGTGAGGGAGGGGGTCCGGGAGTTGTCGCGGCCGGCGCGCTCGAGCACGTCGCGCTCGATGGCGTCCTCGGTCACGACGCTGGAGGCGGTGAGGGAGGTGGCCGGGGTCCCGCCCGCGCTGGGGACGCCGGCGGCGCTGCCGATGTGGGCGCCGGTCGCCGTCAGGACCAGCGTCGCCGCCGCAGCGGTCGGGAGGAGGTACCCGTTGCCGGCGAACTTGGGGAGGGAGGAACCGGTGGTCGCGGTTCGGGCGGTACGCGGGGCACGGTGCCGTCCCGCCGGGGGCCGGTGGCGCCCGCGGTATTCAGGGGCAGACAAGAGGGGGAGTCCTTGGGGGGCTTCGGGGTAAACGTCAGGGGGCTTCTTGGGGCTCGGGAGACCTTAGCGTGACCATTTCGTTATCCCAAATCGCCGTCCACAGCCCTGAGGGCGGCGATGACCGGATGACGAGCCGACCGGGCACCAGGAGACGCCGGACGTTCGACGGAGAGGCGGGGGCTTTGCGGCGCTGTTGGGGGCGGCGCCGCGGGAGACAACCTAGCGGCCCGAGGACGCCTCGCGCGAGGGTCCGCCCGGATCTCGACCAGCGTGTCGTCAGCCGGTCCGGCGGCGCCGGCCGAACGGCGTCGCACCGGGCGTCACGGTGGTGCCGTCGGAGTCCAGATGGGCCAGCGCCGCACTGATCCCGTGCACCACGGTGTGCATGATCGGCAGGCTCATGTGGCCCACTCCGTGCATCTCGACGTTGGTGACGTTGAGGTCGGGGTGGTCGAGGGCGGCGGTCCGCTGGGGGAACATCAGCTGGTCCAGGTCCGACCAGTAGCAGAGGAAGCGGGTCCGGCAGCTCGCGATGGGCTGTTCCAGCTCCTGCATCAGCGGGCTCCCCGGGCGCAGCTGCTGCATGATCCGGCTGGGCCAGACGTAGGCGGTGTAGGTCCCGTGGTGCGGGCTGCCCAGGGTCACCAGGGTGTGGACCCGCTCGTCCCCGCCCAGCCGCGTCACGTAGTACCGCGCGATGAGGCCGCCCATGCTGTGGCCGACCACGTGCACGCGCTCGTACCCCGTCTCCGCGACGAGCGCCTCGACCTCCTCGGCGAGCTGGGCGGCGGCCACCCGAATATCGCCGGTGAGGATCGAGTAGTTCAGCGTCGTGACCTGGCCGAACCCGCGGCGCCGCAGCCCGAGCCGCAGCAGGGTGAAGACCGACCGGTTGTCGGCCATGCCGTGCAGCAGCAGGATCGGGGTCCCGGCCGCCTCGATGTCGGAGATGACCAGGCCGCGCTGCACCGGGGCGAGGTGCTCGATCCGGTACCCGTGCGAGACGTCGCGGGCGCGGGCGCCGACCAGGCCGAGCGGGTAGATGGCCAGGTGGGTGCCCAGCCAGAGCGCCTCGACGGCCGCTCCGGCGAGCCCCGTGGGCGTCGTGAGGGCCTTGGCCGCGTCGCCGACGATGTCGGTGGCCGCCTCGACGACCCCCTGGACCCGGGCGGCGACCCCCGATACGACGTCGGCCACGACTCCGACGCGCGACACCCCGCCTCCCCGGCGTGGGAGGGACGGCTCTCCGGCGGTCGGCCACGATCGAGGAGACATGGTTCGGCGACATTAACTCCCACCAGGGCCCTTCGCTACGCTTCGCGCCATGTCCGACCCGTCCGACCGGTCCGAGCGCCCCGAACACCCATCCGAACAGGCGGGCTCGCCCATCCGGGTGGTGGTGGCCAAGCCGGGCCTCGACGGTCACGACCGCGGCGCCAAGGTCGTGGCCCGCGCTCTGCGCGACGCCGGCATGGAGGTCGTCTACACCGGCCTGCACCAGACGCCGGAGCAGATCGTCGAGGCCGCCATCCAGGAGGACGCCGACGCCGTCGGGCTCTCGGTCCTCTCCGGGGCGCACATGACGCTGTTCGCCAAGGTCGTGCAGCTGCTGCGGGAGCGCGACGCGTCCGACATCGTCGTCTTCGGTGGCGGAATCATCCCGGAGGACGACCTGCCGGAGCTCGAGCGGATGGGCGTGGCCACCGTGTTCACGCCCGGCGCGACCACCACGGAGATCGTCGAATGGGTCCGAACCCACGTGGATCCCAACAGGTGAGACGATCTGCCCGCCGTTAGGTGCGACATTCCCCTCGTGACCTTAAAGAGTTGGCAAAGTCGGTAGGCCTCGGAGGCGTCGAGGTTCCACCATTGACGTACGGAACAGTGCGACAACCCCCCATGCCGCAGTGATCCGAGTCGATGGCGGACAGGGTCGGATCCCCGCTATTCCCGCAGCGGGCGCGGTCCGGACACCACGGGTCTCCCGTGGTGGGCCGGGAGCGAAAGCCCCGGCATGACCGCGCTGTCGACGACCGGAAGGTTGTGGGGCCGCCAAGGGGCTGCGGCCCCACAACCAGGTCGGCCACCACGGCTGCGCCGGATGGTCGACGGGGTCCACCCAACCAGATCACCTAGGCTCGCGGACCGTGTCCGAGCCAACTGACCTCCGGTTGCCGTGTCCGCAATGGGCCAACCGCCGCCGCGTCCGGTGGCCGCTAGGTGCCGTGGCGACGGTGGCCCTGCTCCTCGCCGCCTGCTCCTCACCGCCGGCTCCGCCGTCGGTGGCCGGCCCCACCACGGCCGCGGCTCCGGGGCCGGCAACGACCACGAGCACCACGAGCCCCACGGCACCGGCCCCGACGACCCCGGCGCTCCCGGGCCTCCCGCCGGGCACCGTCCTCGCGGTCAAGATCGACAACACCGCCGGCGCCCGGCCGCGCGTCGGGGTCGACAAGGCCGCCGTCGTCTACGTCGAGCCGGTCGAGGGCGGCCTCACCCGGCTCTTGGCCGCCTTCTCGACCGGCGCGGGCGAGCTGCCGCCCGAGGTCGGGCCCATCCGCAGCGCCCGCGAGTCCGACGTCGCCCTGCTGGCCAACTGGGGGCGCGTGGCCCTCGCCTTCTCCGGCGCCTCCGCGTCCACGAGGGGAGTCGTCGACCAGGCGAACCTCGCCGCGATCCCCTACGACGCCTCGACCCAGGGGTACCGTCGCGCCGGTGACCGCCGGGCGCCCTACAACGTCATCGGCAGCACCCAGGCCCTCATCGCCCGCGCGGGCACCGGCCCGACGACCAGCGACCCCGGGTTCCGGTTCGGGCCGGCCGGACCCGGCGGCACGCAGGGCCTGTCGGTGACCACCGCGTGGCCGGCGTCGCGGGTGACGTTCAGCTGGGACGGGCCGAGCGGGCGGTACCTCCTCACCACCGACGGCCGGCCCGACGTCGTGGCCGGTGGGCCTCAGCTCAGCGCCGCCACGGTGGTCGTCCAGGAGGTCCCGGCCCGCCTCAGCGCGAACCGCGACGTCAACGGTGCCCAGACCCCGGTCGTCGACGTCGTCGGCACCGGGGCGGTCACGGTGCTGCGCGACGGGTTCGCCTGGCGGGGTCAGTGGTCGCGGCCGGACCCCGGCTCGCCGACCGCCTTCACGACCGGCGGCCCGGACGGAGCGCCGATCACCATGGCGTCCGGCCCGGTGTGGGTGCTGCTGGTCCCCGCCGGGCAGGCCGTCGGGGTCGGCTGACCCGCATACCCGGGGTATGCGGGTGACATCGGTCGCACCGGCCGCGGGGGCCGTGGGCGCCCCCGGGTCCGGCCGATAGGCTCCCCCTCGCACGAATTGGGCATTCCAACGATGGGACGGCTGGCGTGGATCTCTTCGAGTACCAGGCGCGGGACATGTTCGAGGCGCACGGGGTCCCCGTGCTTGCCGGGATCGTCGCCGACACCCCCGAGGCGGTGCGCGCTGCGGCCGAGGAGATCGGCCCGAAGAGCGGCGGGGTCGTCGTGGTCAAGGCGCAGGTCAAGACCGGCGGCCGCGGCAAGGCCGGCGGGGTGAAGGTCGCGAAGTCGGCCGACGAGGCCGCCGCGGCGGGGGAGCAGATCCTCGGCATGGACATCAAGGGCCACACCGTCCACCGCGTCATGGTCGCCCAGGGCGCCTCGATCGCCGAGGAGTACTACTTCTCAGTCCTCCTCGACCGCGCGAACCGCACGTACCTGGCCATGTGCTCCAAGGAGGGCGGCATGGAGATCGAGCAGCTCGCCGTGGAGCGCCCCGACGCCCTCGCCCGCGTGCCGGTCGACCCCAACGTCGGCATCGACGAGGCCAAGGCCCGCGAGATCGTCGACGCGGCCGGCTTCGACGAGGCCGACAAGGGTGCGATCGCGGCCGTACTCACGAAGCTCTGGGACGTCTACCGCGAGGAGGACGCGACCCTCGTCGAGGTGAACCCGCTGGTCAAGACCTCGGACGGGCAGATCGTGGCCCTCGACGGCAAGGTGACCCTCGACGAGAACGCCGACTTCCGCCACGAGGACCACGCCGGCCTCGAGGACGCGCTCACCGCCGACCCGCTGGAGGCGGCGGCCAAGGAGAAGAACCTCAACTACGTCAAGCTCGACGGCGATGTCGGCATCATCGGCAACGGCGCCGGCCTGGTCATGTCGACCCTCGACGTCGTCGCGTATGCGGGTGAGGAGGTGGCGGCCGACCGCGGACTCGCGACGCCGCCCAAGCCGGCGAACTTCCTCGACATCGGCGGCGGCGCGTCCGCGGAGGTGATGGCCAACGGCCTCCACATCATCCTCGGCGACCCGCAGGTCAAGGCGGTCTTCGTCAACGTCTTCGGCGGCATCACTGCCTGCGACGCGGTCGCCAACGGCATCGTCGGCGCCCTCGACAAGCTCGGCGACGAGGCGACCAAGCCGCTCGTCGTCCGGCTCGACGGCAACAACGTCGACGAGGGCCGGCGCATCCTCGCCGAACGGAACCACCCCCTCGTCAGCATCGAGGGAACCATGGACGGCGCGGCCCGCAAGGCCGCCGAGCTCGCGGCAGCGGCGAAGTAGAAGGGGCGGCGGAGCGCGATGTCGATCTTCCTCAACCAGGACTCCAAGGTCATCGTCCAGGGCATGACCGGCTCCGAGGGGATGAAGCACACCACCCGGATGCTCGCCTCGGGCACGGCCATCGTCGGCGGCGTCAACCCGCGCAAGGCGGGCCAGTCGGTCGACTTCCCGAACGACGTCACCGTGCCGGTGTTCGGCGGGGTCGCCGAGGCGATCTCCGCGACCGGCGCGAACGTCTCCGTCGTCTTCGTGCCCCCGCCGTTCGCCAAGGCCGCCGTCGTCGAGGCGGTGGACGCGGGCATACCCCTCGTCGTGGTCATCACCGAGGGCATCCCGGTCAAGGACACGGCGGAGTTCTTCGCCTACAGCCAGGCCAAGGGCGGCACCCGCATCGTCGGGCCGAACTGCCCCGGCCTCATCAGCCCCGGACAGTCCAACGCCGGCATCATCCCCGCCGACATCGCCGGCCCCGGGCGGGTCGGCCTGGTCAGCAAGTCCGGCACCCTGACCTACCAGATGATGTACGAGCTGCGGGACTACGGCTTCTCCTCCGCCGTCGGCATCGGCGGCGACCCGGTCATCGGGACGACCCACATCGACTGCCTCGAAGCGTTCCAGAACGACCCCGACACCGACGCCATCGTCATGATCGGCGAGATCGGCGGCGACGCCGAGGAGCGGGCCGCGGCGTACATCAAGGACCACGTCTCCAAGCCGGTCGTCGGCTACGTCGCGGGGTTCACCGCGCCCGAGGGCAAGACGATGGGCCACGCCGGCGCGATCGTCTCCGGCTCGTCGGGGACGGCCGCCGCCAAGAAGGAGGCCCTCGAGGCGGCCGGGGTCAAGGTCGGCAAGACGCCGTCCGAGACCGCCGCCCTGATGCGCGAGATCATGGCGAGCCTGGACTCCGTCGTCATCTGACCGACCCCTCGGCGCGCCCTCCTCGCCCAGCGGCGAGGAGCGGCGACGATGGTCCGGTCATGACCCTCCTCGACTCGCTCCGCGACCGCGTCCGTCTCGACCCGGGCTCCGCCCCGGACTCCACCGAGACGTCTCTCGGCGCGCGCGTCGACTGGTGGGCCGCGCCGGTGGCCGGAGCGCTCGCCGCGGCCGGCACCTGGCTGCTGCTGGCACTGCCGGCCCTGGTCGTCTGGGTGGCCACCGCGCATACGACCGTCGGCTGGGGCGACACCCTGGGCGTCGCCAGCGCCGCCTGGTTCCTCGGGCACGGGGCCGGCGTCACCGTCGGCGACGTCGCGCTCTCGCTGGCGCCGCTGGGGATCTGGCTGCTGGCCCTGCTCCTCGCCGTCCGCGGTGCCCGGCGGCTGCTGGACCGCACCGAGCGCGCCGCGCCGGGCACCACGTGGCCGCGGGTCCTGGCGCGCCGAGCCGCTCCCGGGTTCGTGCTCGGGTATGCGGGGGTCGGGCTGCTGGTGTGGCTGCTGGCCCTCGCCGGTCCGGCCCGACCGGGCGCCGCCGCCCTGCTCATCGTGGTCGCGGTGCCCGTGCTCGCGCTGGCCTGGGTGCTGCTGCGGCGCTACGTGGCCGGTGAGGAGACCGGCGTCCTCGGCGAGTGGCTCGACCGGCTGCCCCGCTGGCTGCCCCGCTCGGTGCGCCCCGGCGTCCAGGGGGCCTGGCTCCTGCTGGGCGTCGGGACGGTGCTCGTGGCCGTCATGGTCGTCGTCCGGTGGTCGACCGTCTCCGGGCTGAGCTCCGCGGTCAACGCGGGGGTCGTCGGCGGGACCGCGCTCACCGCCGCGCAGCTGCTCGTGCTGCCGAACCTCGCCGTGTGGGCGCTGGCCTGGCTGGCCGGGCCCGGCTTCCAGGTCGCCGACGGGGCCACCATCACCCTCGCCGGCGCGCACCCCGGGCTGATGCCGATGATCCCGGTCCTCGGGGCGCTCCCGTCCGAGGGCACCTGGTCCGGCTGGCTGATCCTGCTGCTCTCCGTCCCGGTGCTCTCGGGCGTCGGCATAGGGTGGCTCGCGTGCCGCAGCCTGCCCCGACTGTCGAGCTGGCGGACCAAGCTCGCCACGGCCATCACGGCCGCCGCGACCTCGGCCGTCTGCCTCACGGTGCTGGCCGCGATGGGCTCCGGCGCCGTCGGTGTGGAGCGGCTGAGCGCCGTCGGGACGAGGCCGCTGCTGTTCGGGGCGGTGCTGCTGGGGCAGCTCGTCGCGGGGGCGGCCGCCTCGGTCCTCGTCGCGCAGCTGCTGCTCCGGGTGCGCCCGCACCGCTGACTTCTCCGCACCCGTTCGCGGCGGCGGTCCCGTGAGGGTCGTGGTCGTCGGCGGTGGCATCGTCGGGCTGGCCACCGCTCGGGCGTTGGCCCGCCGCGGCGACGACGTCACGGTCCTGGAGAAGGAGACGGCAGCTCGCGACGCACCAGACCGGTCGCAACTCCGGGGTGATCCACTCCGGCATCTACTACCCGCCCGGCAGCCTCAAGGCGACCATGTCGGTCCGGGGAGCGGAGTCGATGACCGCGTTCGCCCGCGACCGTCGCATCCCCGTCGAGACCACCGGCAAGCTCGTCGTGGCCACGACGTCGGAGGAGGTTCCCGGACTGCGCGCCCTCGCCGACCGGGCGGCCGCCAACGGCGTGCCGGCGCGACTGCTCTCGGCGGCGGAGGCCCGCGGCTACGAGCCCCACGTGTCCTGCGTCGAGGCCCTGCGCGTCGAGACGACCGGCATCGTCGACTACGGGCAGGTATGCCTCGCGTTCGCCGACGACGTCGTGGCCGGTGGGGGTCTGGTCCGGCTGGGCACCGGCTTCGCCGGCGTCGAGGGGGCCACTCGGAGTGGGCTGAGGGTTCGGACGACCCACGACGACACCGTCGAGACCGACGCCCTCGTGGTCTGTGCGGGGCTCCAGGCGGACGTCGTCGCGCGGGAGTGCGGGATCGTGCCGGAGGCGCGGATCGTGCCGTTCCGCGGCGAGTACTTCGAGCTCGCCCAGCACCGTGAGCATCTCGTGCGGGGGTTGATCTACCCCGTCCCCGACCCGCGGTTCCCCTTTCTCGGCGTGCACCTGACCCGGATGGTCCGCGGTGGGGTCCACGCGGGGCCCAACGCCGTGCTGGCGCTCCGGCGGGAGGGGTATGCGTGGCGTGACGTCGACCTCGGCGAGCTGCGCGACTCCCTGTCCTGGCCCGGCCTCTGGCGGCTCGGCGGCAGGCACGCGGCGTCGGGCGCCCGCGAGGTGGTCCGGTCGCTGTCGCGGTCGGCCTTCGCGCGCAGCGTGGCCCGGCTGGTTCCGGGGATCGAGGCCCGCGACCTGGTTCCGGCGCCGGCGGGGGTACGGGCGCAGGCACTGCGGCGGGACGGGTCGCTGGTCGACGACTTCCTCGTCCAGACCGCGCCGCGGCAGGTCCACGTCCTCAACGCGCCCTCGCCCGCGGCCACGGCGTCGCTGGAGATCGCGGAGCACCTGGTCGCTCACGTCGACGCGGTCACTCGCTGAGCGAAAGTCAGAACTCGGTGAGGGAGCCGAGGATCGAGCGCTGCCGCTGCTGGCTGCACACCGTCTGCGCCGTGTTGGTGTTGGCGCCGGTCATGCAGTCCTCGTACTGCTTCTGCGGGGTGTAGAACACCGCCTGGGTCACGGCACCGAGCAGCAGCACCGCCGAGAGCCCCAGGGCCACGGCCGGCCCGAACCGGGTGAACGCTCCGGCCGACGACCGGGACAGCCGGCGCATCTCGCGCACCGACACGACGATGGCCACGACGATCGGCACGACGACGATCGCCCGCCGGGGAAGCGGGAGCCCGGCGCCGACGAGGATCAGGACGAACAGCGACGCGATGGTCAGCGAGTAGCGGCCGCGGGCGCGCAGCTCCTCGCGGCTGACCTGCTGTCCGCCGACCTGCCCCGCCATCCGGTCTCCGCTCGTCCTCCAGGCTACGGTCCGGCCACCATGGCCGCGCCCATCCTCCCCGATGACAACGTCGGGCCGGCCCTGCGGGTTTCGCCGTGAGACGGCGGCCGTGTGCCTCTCGGCGGCCGTCGGTAGGTTGGGCCCCGTGACGGCCGCCTCTCCGGAGCCCCCCGCGGGTGCCGTCGTCGTCCTCGTCTCCGGCTCGGGGACGCTGCTCCAGGCGCTCATCGACGCGGCGGCCGACCCGGCCTACGGCGTGCGGATCGCTGCCGTCGGCGCCGACCGCGAGGGGATCGAGGGACTCGCTCGCGCCGACCGCGCGGGCATACCCACGTTCGTCTGCCGGGTGTCCGACCATCCCGACCGAGCGGCGTGGGACGCGGCACTCGCGAAGGCCGTCGCCGCGTACGAACCGGCGCTGGTGGTGTCGGCCGGCTTCCTCAAGCTCGTCGGTCCGGTGTTCCTGCGACGGTTCGCCGGGCGGTACGTCAACAGCCACAACGCCCTGCTCCCGTCGTTCCCCGGCATCCACGGCCCCCGCGACGCACTGGCCTACGGGGTCAAGGTCACCGGCGCCACCCTGTTCGTCGTCGACGAGGGCGTCGACACCGGCGTCATCGTCGGCCAGGTCGCCGTACCGGTCGAGGACGACGACACCGTCGACGTCCTGACCGAGCGGATCAAGCGGGCCGAACGCCCCCAGCTCGTCGACCTCGTCGGCCGGATGGTCCGCGAGGGGTTCACCGTCACCGATCGGAAGGTCACCATCCCGTGAGTTCTGCCGACACCGCCGACGCGCGCCGCCCGATCCGCCGGGCGCTCGTCTCCGTGTACGACAAGTCCGGCCTCCCGGAGCTGGCCGACGCCCTGAACGTCGCCGGGGTGGCCATCGTGTCGACCGGCTCGACCGCGAAGACCATTGCGGCGCAGGGGGTTCCGGTGACGTCGATCGAGGACCTCACCGGGTTCCCCGAGTGCCTCGACGGTCGCGTCAAGACCTTGCACCCGCGCGTGCACGCCGGGATCCTCGCCGACACGGGCAACCCCGACCACGTGCGGCAGCTCGAGGACCTCGGCGTCGAGCCGTTCGACCTCGTCGTCTCCAACCTCTACCCGTTCCGCGACACGGTCGCCTCGGGCGCGTCCCCGCAGGAGTGCATCGAGCAGATCGACATCGGGGGCCCGTCGATGGTCCGCGCGGCCGCCAAGAACCACGCGAGCGTCGCCATCGTCACCAGCCCCGACGCGTACCCGCGGCTGGTGGAGGCGCTCGACGTCGGCGGCTTCACCCTCGCGGAGCGGCAACGCCTGGCGGCCGAGGCCTTCGTCCACACGGCGACCTACGACACCGCCGTCGCCAGCTGGATGGGCACCGTCGTCGCCGACACGACCGACGGGACCGGGTTCCCGGCGTGGACCGGGGCGACGTGGGACCGCGCCGCCGCGCTGCGCTACGGCGAGAACCCGCACCAGCCGGCGGCGCTCTACCGCCACTGGCGACCCGGCATCGCGCACGCCGAGCAGCTGCACGGCAAGGGGATGTCCTACAACAACTATGTCGACGCCGACGCGGCCGTGCGCGCGGCCCACGACCACGGCGACCGGCCGACGGTCGCGATCATCAAGCACGCCAACCCGTGCGGCATCGCGGTCGGCGAGACGCTGGTCGACGCGTACGACAAGGCGCACGCCTGCGACCCCCAGTCCGCCTACGGCGGGATCATCGCCACTAACCAGACGGTGACCGCCGAGATGGTCGAGCACACCAAGGGCGTGTTCACCGAGGTCGTCGTGGCGCCGAGTTTCGATGACGACGCGCTCGCCTTGCTGCGCGAGCGCAAGAACATTCGCGTGCTGCGGCTGCCCGGCGACATGGACCGGTTCCGGGACCCGATCGAGGTCCGTCCGATCAGCGGCGGGATCTTGGTCCAGGCCCCGGACCGCGTCGACGCCGTGGTGCGCGGCGAGGACGGCGAGCCCTCCGGCGGCGACGACCAGGCATACTGGCGCCTCGTCGCCGGCGACCCCGCGGACGAGGCAACGCTCGCCGACCTGGCCTTCGCCTGGAGGGCGATCCGCGCGGTGAAGTCCAACGCGATCCTGCTGGCGAAGGACGGCGCCGCCGTCGGGGTCGGCATGGGCCAGGTCAACCGGGTCGACTCGTGCCGCCTCGCCGTGTCCCGGGCGGGCGCGGGGCGGGCTGCGGGGTCCGTGGCCGCCTCCGACGCGTTCTTCCCGTTCACGGACGCGCTCGAGATCCTCCTCGACGCCGGCGTCCGGGCGGTCGTTGCCCCCGGCGGCTCGATCCGCGACGAGGTCATCGTCGAGACCGTCCAGCGGGCCGGAGTCACCATGTACTTCACCGGTACCCGTCACTTCGCCCACTGACGTGTCGTTCTGGGTCGTCCTCACCTTCCTCTCCGGGGCCGCGCTGGCGGCGCAGGCCCGGATGAACGGTGAGCTGGCGACCCGGTGGGGCCATGGACTCGACGCCGCGATCTGGAGCTTCGGGTCGGGGCTGGTGGCCCTGACCCTGGTCATGGCCTTCTCGCCGCGGATGCGTCAGGGGTTCGGCTCCCTGCGAACGTCTCTGCGCCGTGGCGAGATCCGCTGGTGGCAGTGCATCGGTGGCGTCATCGGCGGCCTCTTCGTGTTCTCGCAGGCGTATGCGGTGCCGATCGCCGGCGTCGCCCTGTTCACCATCGCCGTCGTGGGGGCCCAGACCCTGACGGCGGTCGGCGTCGACAAGCTCGGCATCGGTCCCGCGGGGCGGGTTCCCGTCTCGGTCGCGCGAGTGGTCGCGGCTCTCCTCGCCATCGTCGGCGTGGTCGTGGCCGTCGGCGGCCGCGTCTCCGGGACCACGGCCGCCGTCGTCGTCCCCGCCGTCCTCGCGGCGATGGTCGGCGCCGCCGCCACGGTCCAGCAGGGCATCAACGGCCGCGTGACGGTGGCGGCGCGCAGCCCGATGACGACGACGTGGCTGAACTTCGCGACCGGAACGGCGACCTTGCTCGTCCTCGCGGGGCCTGGCCTGCGGTTCGGGTCGTTCGGGCGGCCGGAGTCGTTCGCGGCGCCCTGGTGGGCGTGGTTCGGTGGGCTGGTCGGGACGGTGATCATCGGCGTCACGGCCGTGGCCGTACGGCCCCTGGGCGTGCTGCTCGTGATGCTCCTCATGCTGGCCGGCCAGCTCGTGGCCGCGGTCGGACTCGACGCGCTCGACCCGCAGACGCGCGGCCACATCACGCTGTCGGTGGTGGTCGGGCTCCTCGTCACCCTGGGCGCCGCGGCGCTGGCCGGGGTGGCCGGAGCCCGCTCCGCCCGGCGAGCCCGGACAGCACGGGGGTCCGACGCTCCCGTGGCAGGATAGGCGGTCGTGACCGCACGGATCCTCGACGGCAGGGCCACGCTGGCGACGATCAAGGCGGAGCTCACCGACCGCGTCGCGATGCTCGCGGTCACGGGGTGTCGTGCCCGGGCTCGGGACCGTCCTCGTCGGCGAGGACCCGGGCAGCCGGTGGTACGTCGGGGCGAAGCACAAGGACAGCGCGGAGATCGGCGTGACCAGCATCCGCCGCGACCTCCCGGCGACCGCCACCCAGGAGGAGGTCGAGGCGGTCATCGACGAGCTGAACGCCGACCCGGACTGCACCGGGTTCCTCGTGCAGCAGCCGACCGGACTCGACGAGATGGCGCTGCTCTCGCGCGTCGACCCGGACAAGGACATCGACGGGCTGCACCCGACCAACCTCGGCTGGCTGGTCCTCGGCAAGCCGGCCCCCTTGCCGTGCACGCCGATGGGCTGCGTCGAGCTGCTGCGGCGGTTCGACGTCCCGATCGCGGGAGCCCACGTGGTCATCGTCGGCCGCGGGATCACCGTGGGCCGCCCGCTCGGGCTGATCCTCACCCGGAAGTCCGAGAACGCCACCGTCACGATCTGCCACACCGGGACCAAGGACCTGGCTGCCCAGGTCCGCGAGGGCGACATCGTGGTCGCCGCCGCCGGGGTGCCCGGCATCATCACCGCCGACATGGTCAAGCCGGGAGCCGCGGTCCTCGACGTCGGCGTCTCCCGGGTCGACGGCAAGCCGGCCGGCGACGTCGCGGCCGACGTGGCGGAAGTGGCGGGATGGATCAGCCCCAACCCCGGCGGCGTCGGGCCGATGACGCGAGCCATGCTGCTCACCAACGTCGTGGCGACCGCCGAGCGGCAGGCCGGCCTCGGGTGACGCCGTGAGGTTGGCCGGGCTCCGCCGCCTCGGGCTGTGGTGGGTGATCGCGGTGTTCGTCGTCGCCGGGGTCGCACTGATCGTGTTCGCCAGCCGCCTGCGGCTGGGCGGCTTCGTCATCGGCGTCGGCCTGCTGATCGCCGCGGCGCTGCGGCTGCTGGTCAAGGAGCCCCGCGGCGGCGGCATCGAGGTCCGGACGCGGGTCCGGGACGTCATCACGCTGGTGGTCGCGGCCGGCTTGGTGTTCGCGGCGTTCTTCCTCGTGCGCACCTGCGGCCCGACCGACGCCCAGTTCGGTGGCGGCCGGGCGGCGAGCTGCCCCGCAACCCCCTAGCCCCGCTTCCAACCCGAGGTTCTACCAAGTTTCCGGGCGCTACGGCACCCGGAAACTAGGGACAACCTCGGGTTGGAAGCGGGAAAGCCGTGAGGGGGGCGGCGGTTCGCACGACTGGTTCCCGTCACAGTGCGCGTCAGAGTGCGGTTGGTGTCGTCAGAACAGCACCGAACGCACGATGACCCGCACTGTGGCCACGCCGTGCCCGTCGAGAGGCCGACGTCGGCCGCCGCCTCCGGAAGCGGGAACGCGGTCAGGGGAGGAGGCCGAGGCCCTTGACGGCCTCGCGCTCCTCCTCGAGCTCGGCGACGGTCTTGTCGATCCGGGCCCGCGAGAACTCGTTGATCTCCAGCCCCTGGACGATCGACCACCGGCCGCCGGAGATGGTCACCGGGAAGGACGACATGAGGCCCTCCGGCACGCCGTAGGAGCCGTCGGAGCACACCGCCATCGAGACCCAGTCGCCCTCGGGCGTCCCGTCGCGCCAGGTGCGGGCGCTGTCGATCGTCGCCGACGCGGCGCTGGCCGCCGACGAGGAGCCGCGCGCGTCGATGATCGCGGCGCCGCGCTTGGCCACGGTCGGGATGAACGTGTCGGCCAGCCACTGCTCGTCGTTGACGAGCTCGGCGGCGTTCCGGCCGTCCACCTCCGCGTGGAAGATGTCGGGGTACTGCGTCGCGGAGTGGTTGCCCCAGATCGTCATCCGGCGGACGTCGGTGACCGGCACGCCGAGCTTGGCGGCCAGCTGGGAGATCGCCCGGTTGTGGTCCAGCCGGGTCAGGGCGGCGAACCGCTCCTTCGGGATGTCCGGCGCGTTGGACATCGCGATGAGCGCGTTGGTGTTGGCGGGGTTTCCGGTGACCGAGACCTGCACGTCGTCGGCGGCCACGTCGTTGAGGGCCTTGCCCTGCGGGGAGAAGATCCCCCCGTTGGCCTCGAGCAGGTCGCCGCGCTCCATGCCCGGGCCGCGCGGACGCGCCCCCACCAGCAGCGCGTGGCTGACGCCGTCGAAGATCACCCGCGGGTCGTCGCCGATCTCGACCTTGGCCAGCGTCGGGAACGCGCAGTCGTCGAGCTCCATGACCACGCCCTCGAGCGTCTTCAGGGCGGGCGTGATCTCCAGCAGCCGCAGCTCGATCGGGGTGTCCTTGCCGAGCAGGTCACCGTTGGCGAGCCGGAAGAGCAGGCTGTAGCCGATCTGTCCCGCGGCGCCGGTCACGGCGACCTTCACGGGGGTACGGGTGGCGGGGCTGGCGTCGGTGCTCACGCCCGAGGACGCTACCAGCCGGTATGCGTCTCGGCTCGCCGCCCTCGGCGGCCGGAGCGACGCCTCGGTTCCAGGAAGCCCCGGCCACTCGACGGCCAGTCGAGCTGGTTGGCTGCCCGCATACACCCATCCGAGCCGCTGGACTGACAGTCGAGCGGGAGCGGTCAGCGGGATGAGCCCGGGGCTGACCAGCCGGTATGCGTCTCGGCTCGCCGCCCTCGGCGGCCTACGCCTTCTCCGGCTCCGCTGCCGCCACCCCGGCCGCCTCGACCTCGGTGGCGGGCGCCGGCTCGGTCATGACCTCACCGGGGTTGACCGCGCCGCCGATGTCGAGGTTGCTGCGGTCGATGCCGGTGATCGCCTCGAACGTCCACCCGGCGATGACCGCTCCCGTGATCGGCGCGACGATGAACAGCCACACCTGCCCCGGCGCCCCGTTGCCGTTGAAGAAGGCCACCCCGAGCGAGCGGGCCGGGTTGACCGAGGTGTTGTCGATGGGGATCGAGATGAGGTGGATGAGGGTCAGCGTCAGCCCTATCGCAAGCGGAGCGAACCCGGTCGGGGCGTGCGCCGTGGTCACCCCGAGGATCACGAACACGAAGAACGCGGTCAGCAGGATCTCGACGAGCAGCACCGCCACGAGGGAGAACCCGCCCGGGGAGTGCTCGCCGTAGCCGTTGGCCGCGAGGCCGCCCGAGACGCCGGCCGCGCCCCGCACGCTCTTGGCCAGCCCCCAGAGGACGGCTCCGGCCAGGAGGCCACCCACGATCTGCGCGACGATGTAGGCGCCGGCGTCGCGGACGTTGTCGAACCGGCGGGCCGCCCAGAGGCCGATGGTCACCGCGGGGTTGAAGTGCGCGCCCGAGACGTGCCCCACCGCGTACGCCATCGTGACGACGGAGAGGCCGAAGGCGAGCGAGACGCCCAGCAGGCCGACGCCCAGCTGCGACGAGGGCGCGGTGATGCTCGGTGTCGTGAAGAAGGACGACCCGAAGATCGCCGTCCCGCAGCCGCCGAACACCAGCCAGAAGGTCCCCAGCAGCTCGGCGCCGAGGCGCTTACGGAGCGACGGAGTCGTCATGCCGGAAATCTAGCGGAGCAGGGCCGTTCGCCAGCGGCCGGCAACTATCTTGACGTCAAGATAACGATAGGATGCCGGCATGGCCAGGATCATCTACACCCTCACCGACGAGGCTCCGCTCCTCGCGACCTACTCGTTCCTCCCGGTCGTCCAGGCGTATGCGTCCGCAGCCGGCGTCGAGGTCGAGACCCGCGACATCTCGCTCGCCGGGCGCATCGTGGCGGCGTTCGGCGATCTCCTGCCTGCCGACCAGGTCGAGAGCGACGCCCTCGCCGAGCTGGGCGAGCTCGCGACGACGCCCGAGGCCAACATCATCAAGCTGCCCAACGTCTCCGCGTCGGTGCCGCAGCTCAAGGCCGCCGTCACCGAGCTCCAGACCCAGGGCATCGCCGTGCCCGACTACCCGGACGAGCCGTCCACCCCGAAGGAGAAGGAGGTCCGCGCCCGCTACGACAAGATCAAGGGCAGCGCGGTGAATCCCGTTCTGCGTGAAGGGAACTCGGACCGCCGGGCTCCGGCGTCCGTGAAGAACTACGCCCGCAAGCACCCGCACTCGATGGGCGCGTGGTCGGCCGACTCGAAGACCAACGTCGCCACTATGGACGCCGACGACTTCCGCCACAACGAGAAGTCGGTGGTCATCGCTCAGGACGGTGTGCTGACCATCCGGCTCCAGCCCGCCGACGGCGGCGACCCCGTCGTCCTGCGCGACGGCGTGCCCGTGACCAAGGACGAGATCGTCGACGCCACAGTGATGCGGGTCGCCGCGCTCGACGCGTTCCTCGCCGCGCAGATGGCGCGGGCGGCCGCCGACGACGTGCTCCTCTCGGTCCACCTCAAGGCCACGATGATGAAGGTGTCGGACCCCGTCGTCTTCGGCCACGTGGTGCGCACGTACTTCGCGGACGTCTTCGACACCTACGGCGACGAGCTCACCGCGGCCGGGCTGGACGGCAGCAACGGGCTGGGGGCGATCCTCTCGGGGCTGGGCGACCTCGAGCACGGCGCCGACATCAGGGCGGCGATCGAGCGGCGCCTCGCCGAGGGGCCGAGGCTGGCGATGGTCAACTCCGACAAGGGGATCACCAACCTCCACGTCCCGAGCGACGTGATCGTCGACGCCTCGATGCCCGCGATGATCCGCACGTCGGGGCACATGTGGGGACCCGACGGTGCCGAGGCCGACACCCTCGCGGTCATCCCCGACTCGTCGTACGCGCCGATCTACCAGGTCGTCCTCGACGACTGCCGCGCCAACGGCGCGTTCGACCCCACGACGATGGGCTCGGTGCCGAACGTCGGGTTGATGGCGCAGAAGGCGGAGGAGTACGGCAGCCACGACAAGACCTTCGTCATCGAACAGGCCGGGACGGTGCAGGTCGTCGACGGCTCCGGCACCGTCCTCCTCGAGCACGACGTGCAGCCGGGCGACATCTGGCGGGCCTGCCAGACCAAGGACGCGGCGATCCGCGACTGGGTCAAGCTGGCGGTCACCCGGGCCCGCGCCAGCGGTGCGCCGGCGATCTTCTGGCTCGATGAGCAGCGGGCTCACGACGCGAACCTCGTCGCCAAGGTCCACGCCTACCTGAACGACCACGACACCGACGGCCTCGACATCACGGTGCAGGCCCCCGTCGACGCGATCGCCACGTCGCTGGAGCGGATCCGCAAGGGCGAGGACACCATCTCCGTCACCGGAAACGTGCTGCGCGACTACCTCACCGACCTCTTCCCCATCCTCGAGCTCGGCACCAGCGCCAAGATGCTCTCGGTCGTGCCGCTGATGAACGGCGGCGGCCTGTTCGAGACCGGCGCCGGCGGCTCGGCGCCCAAGCACGTCCAGCAGCTGCTGCAGGAGAACCACCTGCGCTGGGACAGCCTGGGCGAGTTCATGGCGCTGGCCGAGAGCTTCCGGCACCTCGCGGAGTCGACCGGCAACCGCGGGGCCGCCACTCTCGCCGAGACGCTCGACCGCGCCACCGAGCGCTTGCTGGAGGAGAACAAGTCACCGAGCCGCCGGGTCGGCGAGATCGACAACCGCGGCAGCCATGTGTTCCTCGCGTATGCGTGGGCGCAGGAGCTGGCGAAGCAGACGGCCGATCCGGAGATCGCCGCGGCGTTCGCGCCGGTCGCGCAGACCCTGGAGGACGACCTCGCGGCGATCGAGCAGGACCTCCTCGACGTGCAGGGCCACCCGGTCGACCTCGGCGGCTACTACCGGCCCGACCCGGCCAAGGCGGACGCCGCCATGCGGCCGTCGGAGCGGTTCAACGCGGCGCTCGCGAAGGTCGGCGCACCGGCCGGCAACGGCTGATCGGCGCCCCATGGGTCTCGACGTCGAAGCACAGGCGAGGTATGCGTTCCTCGTCGCGCTCCTCGAAGAGCGGCTCGACCCCCCGGCCCGGCTCGTCGAGCTCGGGGCGGCGCCGGGCGACCAGATCGCCGCCCTGGCCGACCGGGGCTACGACACGACGGCGGTGGACATCGGGATCGCCTCGGACGCCTGGGCCGACGGCACGGAGGGGCGGATGGCCGCGATGTTCGCCGACCACGGCGTCCGGTACGTCGAATGGGACCTCGAGCAGGTCCCCTACCCCCTCGAGGACGACGCCTACGACGGGGTGATCTACACCGAGGTTTTCGAGCACCTGCGCGACTATCCCGTCCGGTCGCTCCACGAGATCACCCGCATCCTGCGGCCCGGCGGCTTCCTCTTCTTCAGCACGCCCAACGCCGCCTATGTCAGGAACCGGCTCGACCTCGTCAGGGGACGCTCCGTCTACACACCCCTGCCGGACTGGATCGGCGGAGTGCCCCACGCGCGGCACGCTCGCGAGTACCTGTTCGGCGAGGTCGACGAGGTGATGCGCCTCGCCGGACTCGACGTCGTCGTCCGCACGAGCCGGCACTTCCACCTCGAGGGTGGCTCGGCTCCCAAGCGGGTGGTCAAGCGGGGCCTCAATGAGCTGGCGAAGCGCCGGCACACCTTGGGGCCGCAGATCATCATGGTCGCCCGGAAGCCGGGACCCGTCCCCGCAGCTCGTTGAGTGTCTGCGCCAGTCGGGACGCACTGGCGTCCCAGCGGAACCGGGCGGCGTTGACCCGGCCCCTGTCGGCCAGCTCGGCGAGCCGGGGCCGGTCGGCGAGAAGCTCGGTGACGCGCTGGGCGACCTCGTCGGCGTCGGTCGGGTCGACCAGGAGAGCCGAGTCGCCGGCGATCTCCGGAATGCTCGCGCGGTCCGACGCGACGACGGGGCACCCGAGGCGCTGCGCCTCGACGACCGGGAGCCCGAAACCCTCGTAGAGGGAGGGGAAGACCAGCACGGCGGCGTGCCGGTAGAGCCAGGCGATGGCGGCGTCCGAGACGCGGCCGACGTGCTGGATCCCGCCGGAGGCGTTCTCGTCACTCGTCGCCGGGGCGGGCAACTCCCCTCGGAAGACCCCGTCGGCCCCCGCCCCTCCGACGACGACGACGTGGATCCCGCGGTCGGCGAGTGCGCGGGCGACGGAGGCGATGTTCTTGTGAGGGGCGTTGGGACCGACCATCAGGGCGAACGGATTGTCGCCGACGCCGACCGCCTCGTCCGCACCGGTCGCGTCCGAGTGCTCCACACCGTTGGGGACGACCACGAAGCGGTTGGGACTCACCCGGAGGACGTCGCTGAGCTCCCGCCGGCTGAACTCCGAGACCGTGAGGATGCGCTCGGCGCGCCGGGAAACGGTCCGGTACATGAGCCGGTACCAGGTGCCGAAGATCCGGCTGTAGGTGTCCGGAAGCCGGAACGGAGTGGCGTCGTGCATCGTCGCGATCTGGCGCCGGGCGAACAACGGCGCGGCTCCTCCGAGGCTGAGCAGGAGGTCCCGGCGAGCCGCCCAAGGGAGGGCGAGCTGCTCGAAGGCCGTGCCGCGCAGACGGGAGCGTCGCACCTCGACCTCGCCCTCGAGCCACTCGGGGACCGCCGCGCCGGCCGGCACGTGCAGCGCGGGCCGGTCGGGGAGGAGAGGAAGCAGATGGCGGGTCATCTCGCGGGCATACCGCTGCGTGCCGGTCAGCTCCTGACCGAGCCACTTGCCGTTGAGCGCCAGCCGGGAAGGTCGGCTCACCCTCGGGTCAGGGCTGCCACAGGTCGAGGCGGTCCTCGGCGATCGCCTGACCCATCGCCGTCATCTTGCCGACGTCCACAACGTCGATCGACGCGCCGCCGGAGGTCGTGGAGAACCCGCTGAACGGCGCCGTGATGAACCGGACGTCGTAGCTGCGGATGTTGCGCATCGAGAGCGCGAGCTTCTGGGTCTCGCCGATGTCGAGGTTCTGGTCGACGGTGAGGTTCTTGGTCGCGGCGTCGACGAGGTTGGCCAGCTTGACCGGGTTGGTCAGGGTGTCGCCGGAGATCACCTTCAGCATCAGCGCCTTGAGGAACTCCTGCTGGCGCTGACCCCGGGAGATGTCACCCTCGCTCAGCTGGTAGCGCGCCCGGACGAACTCCAGGGCCATGTCGCCGGTCATGTGCATCGTCGTGCCGCCGGTGAACTTGTAGGTGTCCTGGCTGCTCGACTCGGCGACGTAGACGTCCACCCCGCCGACCGCGTCGGTCATGTTCTTGAAGCCCTCGAACCCGATCTTGGCGACGTGGTCCACGTGCGCGCCGGTGAGGTTCTGCAGGGTCTCGACCAGCAGGGGTGCGCCGCCGTAGGCGAACGAGGCGTTGACCTTGTCCTTGCCGTGGCCCGGGATGTCGACGTAGAGGTCACGCGGGAAGTGGATCAGCGTGACGTTGTGCCGGTCCTCGGGGATGTGGGCCAGCATGATGACGTCGGAGCGGCCGCCGACGCGGTCGGGGCCGGCGTCGGAGCCGATGAACAGGAAGTTCAGCCCCTTGCCGGTGACCGCCGTCGCGCCCGGCCCGGTGGGGACCGGCTGACCCGGCTTGCCGGCCAGCTCCTCCGGGGTCAGCGCCGGGAGCAGGTTCTCCGTCTGGACGTTGCTCGTGACCATGTGGCCGAGGTAGACGCCGTAGCCGGTGACCGCGGCGATCGGGACCAGGAGCAGCACGAGCGCGACGAGGAGGACCCGCTTGGTGCGGCTGCGGCCGCGCCGGGCTTCCGCACCTTCGGAACCGTCGCCGGCATCGCTCTCGGACCCGCCCCCCGACGCGTCACCCGACAGCCTCGTCAGGTCGTCGAGGTCAGTCACCGGGACAGTGTAGAGGGGCCAACCGGGGTAACCGGTTCGTTTCCTCACTGCGGACGCGACTCCGCGCGCGATGTGCAACGATGGCGGGTGTTGGGTGGGTAACCGCTCTTGAGGGGGAGCGTGCACCGAGGGGGTCCGGAGCGATGGGGATCACCCGGCAGGGATCGCAGCGGGAGGCGTCGCGTGATGGTGGGTAACACGGTCCTGGTGACCGTCTGGTTGTCGGTAGGGGTCCTCGGCGTCGTCGTGGGCCTGTTCTGGCTGCGTGGCGTCGAGCGGTCGCGCCGCTCGACGAACGACGCCCCGGTGCCGTCGTCGCGTCGTGCGACCAACGCCGCTGCGCCTGAGGCTCGCGAACCGGACGCCTTGGCCGGATGACCACGGCGATCGGACGGCCCTCGACCCGCTCCAGCAGTGGGGTCGAGCGGTACACGCTCCGGATCGCGGTCACCGACGCGCTGGTCATCGTCTGGGCGGTCGTCGGTGCCCAGCTGGTCCGCTTCGGGACGTCGGCCGGAGATGCCGAAGGCCCGCAGACCTCGGCCTTCGGGCTGGACTACGCCGTCGTGTCGGTCATCCTCATCGGGCTGTGGCTGCTGGCGCTGCGCGTCCACAACGCGTACGACCCGCGGCTTTTCGGCCACGGTCCGGAGGAGTACCGCGCCGTCGCCACAGCCACGGTGCGGCTCTTCGCGACCCTCGCCATCATCAGCTACCTGTTCAAGCTCGAGCTGGCCCGTGGCTTCCTCCTCGTCGCGCTCCCGTTCGGGTTGGCCGGCCTCTTCGTCTCCCGGTGGATCTGGCGCCGCTGGCTCGGCGCCCAGCGCGTCGACGGACGGCTCTGCGACGCGATGATCGTCGTCGGCGACCGCGGCCACCTCGCCGGCCTGATCGCCGCCCTGCGCGACGTGCCCGAGGCCGGCTACACGGTGGTCGGCGCCTGCTGCTCCGACGGCACCGACCCGATCGCGGGCGTACCGATCGTCGGCACCGAGCACCAGGCGGCCCAGGTCGCCGAACGGCTGGGGGTCGACGTCGTGGCCTGCTCGGGAACCTGGCGGCTCGGGTCGGAGGGGCTCCGCCGCCTCGGGTGGGAGCTCGAGGGAACCGGCATCGGCCTGGTCCTCGCGCCGGGGATGACCCAGGTCGCCGGGCCCCGCATCCTCACCCGGCCGGTCGCCGGCCTGCCGCTCCTCCACGTGGAGGCCCCGACGTTCACGGGTCCCAAGCGGGCGGTCAAGAGCACCTTCGACGTCCTCGGCGCGCTGCTCCTCGGGATCATCCTCAGCCCGCTGCTGCTGGTGGTCGCGGTCCTCGTGGCCCGCGACGGTGGGGGCGTCTTCTACAAGCAGACCCGCATCGGCCAGGGCGGCACGCCGTTCATCATGTGGAAGTTCCGGTCGATGGTGCCGGACGCCGACAAGATCGCCCCCGAGCGGGCGAACGACGGTGCCGGCCCGCTGTACAAGCTGAAGTCCGACCCACGAATCACACCCCTCGGTCGCGTCCTGCGGCGCACCAGCATCGACGAGCTGCCCCAGCTCTGGAACGTGTTGCGCCGGGAGATGAGCCTGGTCGGGCCCCGTCCGCCGCTGGCCTCGGAGGTGGCGCTGTACGAACAGGACGTCTACCGCCGGCTCCTGGTGAAGCCCGGCATGACCGGACTCTGGCAGGTCAGCGGCCGCAGCGACCTTCCGTGGGACGACGCGGTACGCCTCGACCTCTACTACGTCGAGAACTGGAACCTCGTCGAGGACCTCAAGATCCTCTGGCGGACGGTGCTGGCGGTCGCTAAGCGCCAGGGTGCGTATTAGGCGTCAGGCCCGTGCTAGGCGCCAGGGCGGCTGCTGGTCGCCGCGGCGTCCGGCCGTGCTTGCCCCCACGGCCGCCTCGCCGCCGACGAGTTGCCCGACCGCCCGGTGCAGCGCCGCGTGAAACGCCGGCTCGCCGAACTGCTCGGCGTGGTCTCGGATCACGGACTCCGACCACTCTCGGGTCCGGGCGGCCAGCACCGCTGACCGGATCTCGCGGGGCGTGGGGTGGCCGAAGAAGAGTCCGGTCGTGCCGGGGACCACGGTGTCGAGGTACCCGCCGGCCCCCAGGGCGAGCGTCGGCTTGCCGTACGCCGCCGCCTCCAGTGGGGTGAGGCCGTAGTCCTCCAGGCTAGGCGCCACGAGAGCCCGGCTCCGCGCATACACCCAGCGCAGCTGCGCGTCGGTGAGGTTGGACAGAAGCCGGACGTTGGGCGGCAGCCGTCGCTCGAGGGACCGCTTGAGCGGACCGTGGCCGACGACGACGAGCTGCTCCGGCAGGTCGCGAAACGCCTCCACGGCGGCTTCGACGTTCTTGTAGGGCAGCAGCCGTGACACGACGAGGTGGTAGTTGCGCCACCCGTCCAGCGCGGCGACCGGTTCCTGCGGCGCGTCCGGGTCCATCCCGTGCGGCGCCGGCAGGATCGGGGCCTCGATGCCGTAGGCCTGGCGCATCCGGTCGCGGACCACCCGCGAGTTCGCGAGGTAGCCGTCCGCGGCGAGCGCGTGCCGCTTGTCCCAGCGCTTCAACCACGGGGTCAGGCCCAGCAACACGAGGCCGCGCACGGACTGGGTGTGCTCGGCCCCCAGGTAGGCCTCGGCCTGGTAGAGCCAGCGGGCGGGTGCGTGGCAGTAGACCAGCCGGCGGCCGCTGGCCGAGAAGCCGTGCGCCCAGCCGCTGCTGGAGGCCAGAACCACGTCCTCGCCGATCCGCATGGACCGCGCCGCCAGCGGCAGGAGTGGCAGGGCCGTGCGGTGATGGCGGCGCAGCACCGGGACGTCGTTGAGGGCGGACGTGACGATCCGGGCGTCCCGGAACTCGGGATACGTGTGGTCCGGCTCGTAGAGCGTCGTGTAGATCGTCGCGTCCGGGAAAGCCCGGTGCATCGCGAGGACGACCCGCTCAGCGCCCCCGCGCTGGGTGAGGTAGTCGTGCGCGATGGCTACGGTGGGACGCGAGCGAGGGGGCCGGCTCACAGCGACGTCGTCCAGCACGGACCGCATCGTATCGGCTCGAAGGTCCCACGAAGCAACATCAATGGTGACATTTCCCCCGGCGCCGACCGGCCCCTCGATGGAGGTGAGCGCCTCGTCAACGGCCTCGGCGAAGTGGTCCGGATCGGCCAGGGTGATGCGGGGGTGGTCCGCGTCCCGGAAGCCTGCCACTCGAGTGCTGACCACGGGACGGTCGGCGGCGCGGTACTCGTACAGCTTGATCGGGTCGAGGCTGTCGGTGAACGGCGTCACGACGTGTGGCACCAGTAGCACGTCGGCGTGCGTGAGGTATGCGGGAACGGCGCGGGTGTCGCGCGGTCCCAGGAGGAGGACCCCGGCCTCCTCGAGCCCGTGCCGCTCGGCTCGGGTCCAGCGGGGCTGGCCCGACGAGGACGACGGTCGCCCGGCCGGCCAGGCGCCGGGCCGTCCTGCCGCAGAGGTCGAGGTCGACGCGGTCGGGGTGGACGGTGCCGAGGTAGAGCGCCACCGGCCCGGCCGGTAGGTCCGTGGGACGCGGGCCTGGGTCCCGGTACGCCTCGAGGTCGACGGCGTTCGGGACGAGCGACAGCGCACGCCCGGCCCGTTCGGGTGCCTTGGCCGCCAGCAGTGCGGGCGAGCAGACCACCACGTGCGCGGTCTGCCGGAGTAGCCGGTCCTCGTCGTCGAGAAGGCGGGCATGCTCCTTCCCGGTATGCGTGGCGTGAAGCCAGTCGTCGGTGACGTCGTAGAGGGCGCGCCAGCCGGTGCGGTCGAGCAGCGCCGCCGCGGCTGGGTCGTTCACCCAGAGCAGCGGGTCAGCGAAGCCCAGCCGATCGGCACTACGAACGACCTGCTCGGTCAGCCGCGCGTCCGCGTGCGGGTCGAGCCGACGGGGAAGCGCCTTGGTGCCCTGATGGAGCCAGAGTCGGCCGTCGGTCACACCGTCGAGCCGGGGTCCACGCCGCAGCCCCGCGCCACGCCTCGGCCGGGTGCGACGGCGCGCGTCGTGGACCGGGTCGGCCGGCGGCTCGACGAAGAGGACCCGCAGGTCGGGATCGTCGCGCAGCAGCCGCGAGACGAGGTGTTGGTTCCGGCGCCACACGCCGTCCCAGGCCTCGAGGGAAGCGACGACGAGGTCCCGGCCGGGCCCCCTCGTCACAGCAGGCTCCGGTACACCGCGTCGGTGGCGCGCTCCTGCGCCTCCAGGGTGAACCTCGTCCGCTGGACGTCTCTCAGGTCCTGCCCGTAAGCGGCCCGGGTGTCGTCATCGTCGGCGAGCTCGGCCAGCAGCGCCCCGGCGACCTGGACGTCGCTCGGCGGAAAGAGCGCCGCCCCGGGGACAAGGCCGACGGTCTCGAGGTGCCCGCCGCCGGCGGCGGCGACGACCGGGAGACCCGTGGCCATGGCCTCGACGACCGAGAGTCCGTAGGCCTCGTCCGGCCGCGGGGCGAGCAGGATTCCGGCGGTGCCCATTAGCCCGCCGACATCGCGCGCGTGCCCGAGGAAGCGGGTCGAGCGGGTGATCCCGAGACGGGCGGCCTGACGTTCGAGCTGGTCCCGGAGCGAGCCGCCGCCGGCTACCACCAGCGTCCAGCCCCGCTCGGCCAGCCGGGAGGCTCGAAAGGCGTCCAGGGCCAGGCCGGTGCGCTTCTCGGTCTCGAGGCGCTGGGCCACGAGCACGACCCGCTTCCGGGAGCCCGCGTCCACCTCATCCCGGTCGCGGACTCCCGCGTGGACGACCGTGCTGACCCCTTCGACGTAGTGCGCGGCATACGCACTGACCGCGATCTGGGCGTCGATGCGAGCCGCCGCCCGTCGGCCGACCCAGCGGTTGAGGGGGGTGCTTCCCCTGGCGTCGGCGAAGTGCCTCGTCGTGACGACCGCCGCGGTGGTCCCCAGCGCCGCGATCACGCCGGCGACCTCCGAGGCGGTCATGTGTACGTGCACGACGTCCGCCCGCGGCACGAAGGTGCGGGCGCTGCGGATGGTCTGGGCCAGACCGCTCGTGGCTCGGAAGATCACGTCCTCGCGCCCGATGTCCCTGCGCATGGAGCTCTCGTCGCCGCCGATCACCGCCACTGTGGCGCCCGCGTGCTGCTGAGCACCCGCCAGCAGCGCGACGTGCCGCTCCACGCCGGCGAACCGGTCGGAGCAGACGACGTGCAGAACCCTCATCGCGTCATGGTCGCGGGATACCGGCTCCTGACGACGCCGGGTTTCATCTCGCCGGATCCCCCGGGTCGTGACCCGTTCGAGCTCCCGGGACACCGCGCCCTCGGAGTCCTGGCCGGTGTCGTGCACCAGCTGACCGAGGCACAGGCCGGCCACGAGGAACGGGATGGAGACCTGGGCGGTGACCCAGAAGAGGTCGAACTGCGACTGGACGAACCGGCCGAGCACCACGGTGAACGCCAGCGTCCCGTAGAGCGGCTGGACCCGCCAGAGGACGACGAGGCTTCCGATCATCAGGGCGAGGAACGCCAGGAGGCCGAGGAGGCCTGCCGTCGTGAGGACCTCCATCTCCGCGTTCGGTGGCTGGAACTTCACATCGAAACGGTCGGTGTACCACCACCGCAGGCCGGCGCCGAAGATGCGGGTCGGAGAGCCAGACGTCGGTCGAGTCCTGGAACCAGTTGATCCGCTGGAACAGCGAGTTGAACTGGTTGCCGGAGTCGATCTGGTCGCGGATGAGGGTGGTGACGAAGGCGACCGCGCCGACACCGCCGAAGATGATGAGCTTGGAGCGCTTGCGGGTCTCGTCGCTGCGCAGGACGACGACCGCGAGGGCGACGGCCAGCCCGATGATCGCCTGCCGCGACTGGGTGAAGAGCAGCCCCAGGCAGCAGAGCGCGAACGTCGCGAGCGCCAGCAGCCGTGGCCACCGCATCCACGGCGGGTGGACGTAGGCGATCAGGGCGCCGATGCCGAGGACGCATCCCGCGTAGTTCTTGTGCATCTCGAAGGGGAACTTCGGGTAGACCGCTTCGAAGCCCGACCCCAGGTTGGCGACGCCCTGCGCCACCGTGGAGCAGGCGATGACGATCACGCCGGCCATCAGCAGGGTCAGCGCCACGGGAGCCCGCCCGGCCCGGCCCAGCTGCCCACCCCACGACCAGGGCGCCTCCGGTCAGGAGTCCCGGCGTGGAACCACTCGACGACGTTCGCGGAGTAGGGGTTGTTGACCACGGTGAACAGCGTTGCGGCCTGGTACAGGGTCACCAGCCAGAGCAGGGAGCGCAGCGCCGGACTGTAGGGCCGTTGGCCCAAGCGCGACGGCGGGCCAGAACGCGAGGAAGAGAACGACGTCGGACACCGAGATCTCCGCGCCGCCGAGCCGGACCCGGGCGACCACCAGCAGGGCGGGCACCGCCAGCAGCGGGATGATCGTGGGGTCGGCGAGGGTCAGGCCCAGCATGAGCACGGCGACGGCGACACCGATGGCGATGCTGGGTTCCTGGGGGACCAGCCGCCCGACGCCGAGCACAAGGACGAGGACGAGCACGACACCGAGAACCCAGAACACCGGGCCGGCCAGGCGGTCACGGACGCGGGTGATCACGAGGCGCTCCCGACCGCTGCCGCGGAGGGGCGGAGGCTCGTCTCGGCTCGAGCGGGACCGCGGAGGTAGAGCCCGAGTCGGAGGCGCGCAGCGGAACGTCGAGCCGGGGGGAGGACCACAGCCCGCAGGGCTGATCCCGCGATCTGCGCCGAGCGCGCGACGTGCCAACCCCAGCTGCCGTGGTGCTTGCGCAGGTAGAGCTCCTGCGACGCGTGGAAATGCGTCTCCCGACGGGTGGCGTCGGGACTGGTCCCGGCGCCGACGTGCACCGCGGTCACCGTGGGCACGACGGCATGTCGCCAGCCGAGACGGGCGGCGCGCCGAGCCCAGTCGGTCTCCTCCGCATACAGGAAGAACCGCTCGTCGAACCCGCCGACCTGGCGGAGGGCAGCCGCCCGCAGGAGCAGGACGGTACCGATGACGTATGCCTGGTGCCGGGCACCGAGCCGGCCGAGCCCGACTGGCCTCGAGCCAGGCGCCCCACGGCGTGGGGAAGGGCCAGGCCACGCGGACGGCGCGCCCCTCTTCGTCGGTCTGAGCCGGCGCGACACTGGCCAAGTCCGGGTCGGCGTGGAGCGCGGCGGCGAGGCGGGCGATGTCGTCACGGCTGACCACCGCGTCCGGGTTGAGGAGCAGCACGTCGTCCTCGTCGTCGAGGTGCGCGAGGGCGAGGTTGACCCCGAAGCCGAAGCCTCCGTTGCGCCCGGAGTCGACGTACTCGGCCCCGGTCTCGCGACAGACGTCGCGCACCGCCGCGGAGGAGGAGTTGTCCACGACGAGCACCGGGCGGTCGCCACGACCAGCGGTCGGAGAAAGCGGTTCGAGCGTCCGCCGCAGCAGCTCCGGGGAGCCGTACGCCACCACGACGACGGCCGGGCAGCCGCGGTTCGGTCGGCGTCTCGGTATGCGTCGCACGCCGGTACATCGCGAGGTGCCGGTCGGCCACCGCTTCCCAGTCGCAGTCGGCCGCCCGACGCAGTCCCTGGTCGCGTAGCCGCCCGGCGAGCTCGGGGTCGCCGAGGACGTCCTCCAGGGCCACTCGCAGGATCTCGGCGTTCCCGGGCGGGACCAGCAGCCCCGCCTCGCCGACGACGTCGGGCAGTGCGCCACTGTCGCTCGCCACGACCGGGACGCCGGCGGCCATGGCCTCGACCGCGACCCGTCCGAACTGCTCGACCCACGTCGGCGTCGTCAGGGAAGGCACCGCGAGACACGTCGAGGCCGCCGTAGAAGGCCGCGAGCTCGTGGTCGTCGAGACGGCCCAGGAACGTCACCCGACCGGCCAGGTCGGGCCTGGTGGCCCGCCGACGAAGGGCACCGGCCGCGGGACCGTCACCGGCGACGGTGAGGCGGGCCTCGGGCATACCGGCAACCGCGTCGAGCAGGACGTCGAACACCCTTGTGGTCGGCGAGCCGGCCCGCGTAGCCCACGACGGGAGGACGCCGCGGGGCGGCCGCGGCGTCCGCACGTCCGCAGCGCGGCGATGTCGACGCCGAGCGGGATGAGGTCGGCCCGGCCCGGGAACCCACGCCGTTCGACCAGCGTCCCGGCGGCGGCGTTGCACACGCTGACCGCTCGGGCGCCACGGAGGGCCCGCCGCTGGAGCACGCGGAAGGGCGCGGGTAGGCGCTTCTCGAGGTTCTGGGCGGAGTACAGCGCATACGGGGCTCGCTGCCGCCGCAGGGCTCTGAGGGCGAGGATCTCGGCGGTGGCGAGGGCGAACGGCTCCTCGTGGACGTCGATGAGGTCCCATGGCTCACCGAGGGCCGCGCCACAGTGGGCGCGGGTCGTAGACGAAGAGAGCTGGGTGCGTCCCCCAGGTCCGCACGCCCTCGACCGGCTCGTCGGCCCGGGGCTCGAGCCGGACGAGGGCACCGGCTTCGTCCCATTCCCGAGCGGTCAGCAGCCGCAGCTCGACCCCGCGACGCCGGAGGGCGCGCTCGCGCTCACGCCAGGCGTCGACGACGCCGCTGTGGGAGATCCGCAGCACGCGCACGGGGGAGTTCCTTCACGGGCTCGTCGGTGGTCGGGAACGACCTTATCGGTGCAGAACGAAGGGGCGACTCGTCTCGCGTCGCGGCCGGTCGTGTGCCCTGAGCCTACGACGGCAAGCACCCCCACCACGATTGACACCGGCCCAACCGTGGTCTATGGGAGGATGTCACGTCCGTCCGTCGAGTCGGCGACGTCCCCGTCGAGTTCCCCTCGAGTTCCATCCCAGGAGTCATCAGCGTGCAGTTCAGGGATTTCCTGATCGTCCTCCGCAACCGCTGGCGGACGGTTGCGGCGTGCGCGCTCCTCGTCCTCGGCGCCACCGCCGCCTACACGTTGACGCTCACCCCGACCTTCACGGCAACCGCCCGGGTGTACTTCTCCGCCACCGGCGGCGAGACGACGCAGGGGCAGCAGCAGCGCGGGACCTACGTCATCACCAGCACCGGACCTCAACACCTACGTCGAGGTGCTCCGGTCGCCGTCGGTCCTCGATCCGCTGCGGACGACGCTCGGTCTGCCGCCGAGTGCTCCCGTGAATCGTCAGCGCCTCGGTCCCTCCCACGGCGTCGGTCCTCGACATCACCGCCGTCGACACGACGCCCGATGGGGCCGCGCGGATCGCCAACGCGGTCGGCCCGGAGCTGGCCAAGGTGGCCCAGAAGTTCTCCCCGCTGCTGGCCAGTACCGGGCAGACCGTCGACGCGACGACGATCACCCCCGCAGTGCCACCCAGCTCACCGACCACCCCCGACGTCCGGCGCAACCTCGCGCTCGGGCTGCTCGCCGGGCTGGCGATCGGCATCGGCGTGGCCTTCGGCCGGCACGCGCTGGACACCAAGGTGCGCTCCGAGGTGGACGTCAAGACGCTGTCCGACCGGCCGCTGCTCGCGAGCATCCCGATGGACAAGAACACCAAGGGCAAGCCGCTCAGCCTCGTGACGGATCCACACGGGATGCACGCCGAGGCCATTCGCCGTCTGCGCACCAACCTGCTGTTCGTGGACGTCACGACGGGGAAGCACTCGTTCGTCGTGACGTCGGCGATGCCCGGGGAGGGCAAGACGACGACGGTCATCAACCTGGCCATGGCGTTGGCCGACACGGGCGCCCGCGTGCTGCTCGTCGACGGCGACCTGCGCAACCCCTCCGTGGCCAGGACGATGGGTCTCGAGGGCGGCGTCGGCCTGACCACGATCCTGCTCGGTGCCGCGACCGTCGACGACGTGGTCCAGCAGTGGCGCGACTCCAGCCTCTACGTGCTTCCCGCGGGGCAGATCCCACCGAACCCGAGCGAGATCCTGGGCTCGGAGCCGATGGAGACGCTGTTCGACCACCTGACCAAGGAGTTCGACTACGTCCTCGTCGACAGCCCGCCGGTGCTGCCGGTCATCGATGCGATCGTCATCAACAAGCTGGTCGGCGGCCTCCTCTTCGTCGTGGCGGCCGACCGGACCCGGAAGCGCGATCTGCAGTCCGCCCTGAAGGCGCTGACGACGGTGGACGCCCGCGCCGCGGGGTTCGCCCTGAACATGGTCGCCGGCGGCACCGCCGACCCGTACCGCTATGGCTACTACCGTTACGACGAGGAGCAGAAGAAGACGACTCGTACCGGTGGCCGGCGGGCCCAGAAGCACACTCGAAGCCACTGAGTGCGCTGGGCCGCGGGCGAGATCCTCGCTAGACGTCGAGCCGTTCGAGCAGACCGGCCGCGACCAGGTCGGCGAGGAACGAGTCCACCTCGGTCCGGATCGCGGCCGGCGGACGGTCCACCAGCGCGGCGACCCGATCGACCACGTCGACCGGCGTGTCGGTCGACGTGGCCTCCAGCCAGATCAGTGAGCCGACTCCGTTGAGCACGCGGATGGGACCGTCTGGGAGGGGAGCCAGGTAGACGACCGCCCCGTTCCACGTCGTCTGGGTCCTCGACGACGACGGCGACGTCGGCGGGGCGGGCATACCCGGTCACGTCGTCCGAGTATGCCGTCGTCGCGCCGAGCGCGGAGTCGACGCAGCTCCTGGGCTCACGCCGCGGACCGGACGCGCCACGAACTCGCTGAGCACCTCGATGCGAGTCGGTCGATGCCCGATCCGGATGGCGAGGTGCTCGGTGTTGACCCGGGGCGCGCGCAGCGCGAGCCGGAGCGCGGCTCGCAGGAGTGGGTGCGGCCCAGACTCGGGCGACCCATTCCTCCAGCCGGGTCCCTCCCTGCGACGTGACCTTCCAGAGGAGGTACTCGCGGCGTCCCCGATACCGCTCCAGCTCGCCCAGACCGGCGCTGAAGGCAACCTCGGCGCGCAGGCTCGAGACGAGCCTGGTCACCTGCTCACGGAGCTCCGGCGGCGTCCCGTCCCAGAGCGTTCGCACGAGAGCCATCCGGCTCGACGCTCCACCGGAACGAGCGGCGTTGAGCACCATGATCAGCAGCTGAGCGGTGAGCGACGGCACGGTGCAGGGGACGCCGGCGAGCGCCGTCGTTGAGCGTGCCGACCACAGCCGGTCGAAGGCCTCGTCCGCGGCCATCTCGATGCCCGGAAAGTGACGGTGGACGTCGCCGTAGGACCAGCGGTCGTGGAAGAACGTCGCGGCATGCCCGAACGGCGACCCCGCGTCGAAGTCGCTGTAGCGCTCCCAACCGTGGCGCTCCAGCTCTGTCAGGAAGAGCGGGACATGGCTCGGTCGCACGAGCACGTCGGCGTCCGAACCCGGAGCCGACGCCCGAGCCGATCGAGGCGTCGACTGCGACGCCCTTGATGTGGAGGATGTCGACGTGCGCCTCGTTGGCGATGACCTGCAGCGCAGCGTGCAGCGAAGGCCAGTCGGGCCGCAAAGGGGTACACCGACAGCCGGACCGTCGTCCGTGGGAGCAGTCACGTCGCCGGCGGCGCCAGTCGGAGCCCCTCCGACCGCACGACCAGAAGGCCGACCTCCAGCATCTGGTCCACGGCCTCGCGCACGATCCGCGGCGCCTCGGGATGGGGACCATGTTCCTGTCTCCACGATGGACACGACCTCCTCCTGGGTGACGCCGCTCACGAGCAGCCTCCCAGATCGCGAGCCCGATCTCGCCGAGCCGTACCGGAACGTGGTCGATGAGGAACAGCGCCTCCCCGTCGATCGCGATGCCGTCCGTCACCCGCCCTTGGAACAGCTGCTGAGCGTGGACCCTCGCGGAACGTTCCGCGTCGAGGTCGCGCCAGGCTCGTTCCACTTCGGACGTGACGGAGTCTGCCACCGGCCAGCGGCGTCGACCTCGCGAGCGAAGCAAACCGGATATCAGGGACACGACCGGCTCATCCATCTCGCCATACGTCAGGCGGAGAGTGCCACCACATCGATCGATGATCCTGCTGATGAACTGGAGAGGGTCGGGCAACCTGGCCAGGGCCGACGTCTGGGGAATCAGCTCGAGCACGGCCTCGACCAAGGGAACGGGCATCAGGGTCGGGGGGGCGACCTGACCGTGGACTCGGTCGAGCAGGACGACCGCGGCGATGCGCAGGTCAGCCGGGGGCATGCCGAGACCGAGCTCGTCCGGCGATCGTTGCACCTCGCGGTCGGCCTGACGGAGCGACAGCGGCCGGGCGAACGGCAGGACGTCGCCGTCGGGCCCGATCGAGACGGTTTCGTCGGTGACGTAGCCGAAACCGTGACGAGAGAGGTACACCGAGGCGGTGGTCTTGCCCATGCCGGACGGCCCGACCAGGGCCACCACCTGACCATCGGCGTCAGCAACGCCGGCCGCATGGAGCATGAGCCGGGTGCCGGCTGCGGCCTCGATGGCCTGGATCGTCAGCTGACTGAGCAGCGACGCGGCCCTGGCCGATCTGCCGGGAGCGAACGAAGGTCGATCGCAATGTCCCGTGGGCAGCGCCCCGTCCGTCGCACGAAGGCGCGACCATTGCTGCTCGAAGAATCGCATGCGTCGCGCGCAGAGGCGCAGCTGACGACGAAGGTCGAGCCGAGAGCCTCCAGCTGCAACCCGTTCAACCCGATGGCGCTCGCACTCGGTCACGAGGCAGCATCCCGCGAGGCTCCGGATCCTACGCTCGCACCCATCCGACCCTCATGGACGACATCGACGACATGATGCCGACCTGACGGCAGGAAAAGGAGGGCGCGGCCCGTCCGTGGGAGGGCGGGCCGCATACGGTGGCGTCGACGGTGCAGCGCTCGCGCGTACTTCGGGCAGAGGATGGGGTTCGTCGCGCATTCCTGGAGGGAGACGGAACGCGACAGAACTGCTCGGGGCCCGCCGTTGACCGTGAAGTAGCACGTTGATGAAGTTGGCGCTGTTGGCGCTGCAGTAGATCACGCAGCTGGGGAAGGCAAACAGTTTGGTTTACCGGCACCGGTGATCGTCTGATTAACGGCCTGCACGAGGAGCGTTGCCGGCTGTTCTCCTTGAATCTTCGTGACAGTGATCGTCTGGACGCTGCGCACAGGTGTTCGTGAAGCAGATCTGGAGGTTGTAGCCCAAGTTGTTCTGACCTTCGCCGGGCTGCTTGCAGCTGTCGCCGCCGAACGTCGCCGTGAGGCACTGGGAGGCCCCGCCGCCATCGCGGGCGCAGCGGTGGCGACGACGACGGCAGGGACAGCCCAGGCGGTGCCCTTCACGACGGTGCGACGCGAGATGCCCGACTTGGGCTTCGTCATCTCAGACTTACTGGTCACTTGTACTCCCCATGGTGGAGCGCGCTCTCGCACGCAACTCAACGTTCGACGACGCAGCCTTGCGCCTACTGCCCCCCGGGCTCCCCGAACCCTACCGGTACCTGCGCGGTGCGTTTGGCTACATTTCGGTCACGGCGGCTGAGCCGGTGTCGATCTGTGGCGACATCGCTACGAGGCCGCCCGACGGGTGCTCGGCGAGCGGACGCTACCACGCTGCGCCCATCGTGGGGCAACCCCGGCTCGTCTGCTGGACGGCCTGAGGAATGGTCACGAAACCCTAGACTTTCCGGGTGCCGATCGACGCGCTGTTCACTGCTCCGCTCATCGTGGCCGCCGTCTTCGTCGCCAGCGCTCTCGGCAAGCTCGCCGATCCGCGGCGTGCCGCCCTGGCCTTCGACGCACTGAAGGTCCCCTGGCCGCTCGCCCAGCCGTGGATGCGGACCGCCCATCCCTGGGCTGAGCTGGTCATCGCCCTCTGCCTCGTCGTCACCTCCGGCATCCCGGCGGTCGTCACCGCGGCCGTCGCGACGGCCCTGGCGCTCGTCTACCTGGTCCTCGTCGTCCGGGCCGTGCAGCAGCCCAGAGCCGACGGACTGCGCGTGCTTCGGCGTCGTCGGTTCTGAACAGGTCTCGGGCTGGACCGTCCTTCGAAACGTCCTGCTGCTGGCGTCTCTCCGGGGTATGCGTGTGGGTCGCCCAGGACGGACGACTCGCCGCTGCAGCTGGGCGCTCGGTCTCGGTTCGGACGCGTGGTGGCTGGTCGCGATCGTGGCGGCGGCCACGATGACCGCACTCGTCGTGCACCCGGGCGCCCCCAGCCGCCACCGAGGACCCGGTCGACGATCTGGACCTCGAGGACTACGAGCGGACCGAGATCCCCCACGTCCCGTCACGCTGGCCGACGGGAGCGTCGTGAGCCTTCGGGAGCTCGCCGAGTCACGCGGCCCAAGCTCATCCTCGCCGTGTCGGGGACGTGCTCGAGCTGCCTGCCCACCATCGAGGCTGCGCCGCACTGGCGAGAGCGGCTGCCGGAGGTCGACATCCACCTTCTCTATCGATGAGCGCCTCGACGAGCCGGCCTCGTCGAGCTCGTCCGAACCAGAGACTCTGTACGACCCGAAGCGCTTCGTCTACGAGGCGCTGCACCTGCGGGGCACACCGTCCGCGGTGCTCCTCGGCGCCGACGGGATGCTCGCGGGCGGCCCGGTCGCCGGCCACGACGTCATCAGCGCCTTCGTGGCGGACGTGGAGGCCGAGCTGGCCAGTCTCCGCCTCGTCACGAGGTAGCCGACGGCGGACACCGGGTTAGCCTGACACTCCAGAGACTCATCCGTCCAACGCCGCCGCGAGAACGGCTCTTGGTGACCTTCCACATCCTCTTCGTCTGCACGGGAAACGTCTGCCGTTCTCCGGCCGCCGAGCGACTGCTGCGCCGTGACCTCGACGGCCGCCGGCGGGATCGCTGGGCTCTCGGGCATCAACGTCGCCAGCGTCGGGACGAGTGCGCTCGTGGGCGAGCCGATCAGCCCACCGATGGCGGCGCTCCTCACCGAGGCCGGCGCCGACGCTGACGGACTTCGTCGCGCGCCAGATCACCCCGGAGGCGGTCCGGGCGGCCGACCTCGTGCTCACCATGAGCAGCGCTCATCGCCGGCAGACGGTGACGTTGGTGCCGGCCGCGGTCCAGCACACCTTCGTCCTCGGGGAGCTGGAGCACATGCTCGGTCACGTCGACCCCGACGAGGTAAGCACAGTCGCCGGCGCCACGGCCTCCAGCGGCGAGCGGCTGCGGGCCACGGTGACGTTGGCCAAGCGCTATCGGACGCCGGGTGTGGACCCTGCGGAGGACATCGTCGACCCCTACGGGCGGTCGGACTCGGTCTACGCGACCAGCTTCGCTCAGATTCAGACGGCCCTCGAGCCACTGATGCGCTTGGCCATGACCGCCAGGTCCTGACCGTGCGACGTCCCTGCCGCATCGCCCGAATGACCTGGTGGCGAGCTCGTCCTGCCGCTCTTCACTTGCTGGTCGTCGATCGGATGCGGGGTTCTCTTCGTCGGCGTCTACCTTCTCGCCGTACGGACGGCCGTCGGTCAGAGGCTCGACGTGCGGACCTTCCAGCTGCTGTACTCGATGGCACCCCCCGGCACGGTCATGGTGCTGACCTGGTTCGCACGCGGCGTCGTCATCGCGGTGCTCGCTGCGCTGGTCGCCCTCCTCGCCGTCGCCGCGGTCGGCCGCCGGGCTTGGCGCGCGGTCGTGGCGTCGATCCTCATCACCGGCCTCACCGCCGCTGACCACGACGTGGCTGCGGGACGACGTGCTCCGGCGACCGCAGTTCGGCAACGAGGCGTTCCCCCAGAACAGCATGCCGTCGACCCATGTGTCGGTCGCCTGCGCTCTCGTCGTCGCCGTGGTGCTCCTGTGGCCCCAGCGACGGCCGTGGTGGCTCGTGAACGCGGCCTGTGTGGTCGTCCTGCTCGCGGCGCTGGGCAACGTCCTCGGGCAGGCGCATCGCGTCAGCGACGTCGTCGCCTCCGTCCTCCTCGCGGCGGCCGTCTCAGGTCTCGCGCTCGCTGCCATGCGCCCGACCAGCCAACCCCCTGGCTAGGCCTCCAGCCGCGCGGGGAACCGACGCGCGCTCCCCAGTCGCACGGACCGACTCGTAGATCCTGCGGTACCTCTCGGTGATCTCCGGCCAACCGAAGCGCAGCACCTCGGCCGCCCCCGCGGCTCCGATAGACCTTCGCAGGGTCGCGTCGCCGAGCAGGCGGCCCAGTCCGGCGGCCACGGCATCGGTGTCGAACGGATCGACCAGCAGGCCGGTGACGCCGTCATCGACGAACTCGGGCGGACCCCCGAACGAGGTGCAGAGCACGGGGGCGCCGGCGCGCCAAGCCTCGAGCACCACGATCCCGAACGGCTCGAGCCGACTGGGCATCGCTACGCAGTCGGCGCCGGCCATCAGCCCGGCGACCTCGGCGCGGTCCTGCCGGCCGAGGAAGCGCACCCGCGCCCCGAGCCCGGTCGCCGTAGCGAGCGCGGCGAGATCCCCCAGCGCCGGCCCGCTGCCACCGATGCGCAGTTCCACATCCGGGTATCGGTCGGCGATGCGGGCGAAGCCACGGATCAGAAGGTCGAACCCCTTCTTCTCCACGACTCTGCCGATGGCGAGCACGTACCGCTGGTCTGCCGCGGGGTAGGCGGGTACCGGCTGGTCCAGCGAGACACCGTTGAAAACGACCTCGCCGGCGCCTTCTGGCAGCCCGAACCGGGCTGCGTCGGCCAGGGTGAAGCCCGAGCATCCCGTGACCGCGGACGCCTGCCGCAAGCCGGCTCGCAGGGCGGCTCGAAGCGTGTGGGACCGTTCGAAGATGTCCGCATCGTCCATGACCGTCTCCCCCTGGAGGCTCACGACCAGTGGGATTCGTCGCCACCGGGACAGCGCCGTGGCGTACACGCCGTTGGGTCCGAAACACTGTACGTGCAGGACGTCCGGTCGAAACGCCTCCGCGGCGGCGCGAAGGTCGACGAGCGTCTGTCGTCCGTCGGACGCGACTGGCGCCCACGATCCGGGCCGCACGCCGGGCAACGGCATGGGGAACCGTCGCACGACGATGCCGTCCTGACTCGTGGCCTCGGTCCGCTCGGAGCTGTCGAGGTGCGAGGTCCAGACCTCGACCTCGTCGCCGGCCTCGCGCAGCGTGAGCGCGAGGTGTCGTGACAGCTCTTCGACGCCCCCCAGGCTCGGGGGATACGCACTGGGCAGCAAGGCAACTCGGGTCACGGGCGTCAGGCCTTCGGTCGGGGGAACGTCCCGAGCATGGTAGGCAGCCGCAGTGTCGCGGGCCTTCGGCCGCGTATGATCGTCGGGTGCTCGGTTGCCAGCGGCTGAAGGTTGTGGCGACCCGTGGCGAACGCCAGTCTTCATCGTCCAGCGTCGTGCGCCCGCCAGGCCGACTTCAGCGCGTTGACTGACACACCGGGGACCGACAAGGATCATCAGGTAGCCCATCCGGCTCCGGCCGAGCCGGCCGGAGCCGGCGAGCCGCTGCTAGCGGCGACAGGAGAGTCCTCGGGCGAGCCGATGCGGGAGGGCACCCCGCAGACCCATGCCAACGCGAGCAACCGTCAGCTGGCGAGGAACTTCGCCACCGGCTACCTCAGCGTGGTGGTCAGCGTGGTGTCCGGGCTCGTCGTCGTACCAGTGACGTTGCGGGCCTTGGGTGAGACGCACTACGGCCTTCTCAGCGTGATGTTCTCCGTTGGCGTCTTCCTCGGTGTCTTCGACGCCGGGGTGGGTACGGCCGCAGTACAGCAAGCGGCCCGCGCGGCGGCTCAGGGAGATGTTGACCGACAGGCGGACATCTTCGCGACGAGCCGGCGGTTCTTCAGTGTGACCGGCGTGTTGGCGGTGCTGGGCACCCTGGCGTTCGTGCCGTTCGTGGACGTGATGTTCAACGTCGACCCGGGCGACGTCGTCACCGCCCGTGTAGCGATCGTCGTCGTCGGTGTCACGATCGCCTTGACCTTCCTGTGCAGCGTGCCCACGTGCGCCGTGTACGCCGCCGGACGCAGTGACCGGGTCACGTCGCTGCTCGTTGTCATCAGCTTGTGCACCGCCCTGGCGCAGGTCGGCGTGGTGCTGGCCGGTGGCGGAGTGGTCGGTGTCCTGGTCGTCGTCGGCATCGGCGCCGCCGCGAGCCTCGTCGGCCTCACGGTGCTCGCCCGCCGGCTGGGGGTGCTGGAGCCGCACCGAGGGAGAGCGAGCGGTCCCGTCATGAGGGAGCTGCTGGTGCTCGGGTGGCGCAATCTGGCGATCGGGCTGGGCGGGGCCATCGCGTACCGCTACGACGCCGCCGTCATCGGCGCCGTGCTTCCTGTCAAGGACGTCGCTCCCTACGCCCTGTCGCTGAACACCGCCAACTTCACTCGGACGATCTCGACCGCCGGGACGAACCTCCTGATTCCCTCGTACGCACACTCCGACGCGCTGGACGACCGGGAGCGGCAGTTCCGCCTCTTCTCGTGGGCGGTGCTGGTCAGCATGGCCGTCACGGGTCCAGCGGTGGTCTGCTTCGCCGCGTTCGGTCCGGACCTGCTGCAGATCTGGATCGGTCCCGCGCCCGACCAGACGTGGCAGGTGATGGTCGCGCTCAACTTGATGATGCTGCTTCAGCTGCCCGGTCATCAAGCAGCGATCTTGTTGGCCGGGATCGCGAAAACCAGGCTGCTCGCCCTCATCGCGATCCCGGTTGCTCTGGCCAACCTCGGCCTCAGCATCGCGCTCACCTCCCGGTTCGGCCCGATAGGTCCGGTGTTGGGGTCGATGCCGCAAGCGCTGATCCTGGAGTTCCTGGCCCTGCCGATCTACTGCTGTCGAAGCTTGGGTGTGCCGTACTCCAGGTACCTCAAAGAGTCCCTCTGGCCGCTCGTGCCGGCGTTGGCCGCTGCCGGGCTGGTATCGATCGGACTGTTCATGGCGTTCGGTCGCGTCGGCTGGTGGTCACTGGCGGAGTGCGCTGCGGTGTTCGCCGTCGCCTGGGTCACGCTGGTCGCGATCCTGTGGCGTCGCGAGCCGGCCCTCCAGGCGTTGGTTCGCCGAGCCGCACGCTTCGGCCGCCAGCGCAGGCACGGGTCACATCAGGAAAGGTGACCCCTCGAAAACCGACGGTCCGACCGCTCATGAAACCATCCGCAGGTGAGTGAAACCTCGTCTCCCTCGGTTGTCGCGCGGCAGGCAGCGCTGTACGAGCGGCAGTGGAGTGAACGGTCGGGAGGGGCATACAGCCCGGATTTGTTGCGGTACCGGGTCTTCGCACCTCGACTCCAGGGTCGGGTGCTCGACATCGGCGCCGGCGACGGCCTTCTCGCACGGACGTTCCCGGACCGCGACGTCTGGTCGGTGGACCTGGCGGTCGCGGGACTGCGCCGGGTCTCCGGTCGAGCCGTCGTCGCTCTGGCGGACTCCCTCCCGTTCCCCGCACAGACCTTCGACACCGTCGTGCTGAGCGAGGTGCTCGAGCACGTCCCGGACCCGATGGCCACCCTGCTCGAGGTCCGACGGGTCTGCGTGACGGGTGGCACCTTCCTGCTGTCGGTTCCGCTGTGGCCGCTGTCACGTGCCGAGTGGCTACACCATCGCCGACGCATCGGTGCCACGCCGACGATGGACAATCTTCGGGACTGGGATCCCAACCACGAGCGGCGGTACGCCCGGGTGGAAGTGGTGCGGCTGGTCAAGGCCGCCGGGTGGGATGTCGAGCGCGTGGTGCCGCTCTTCGGCGAGGCGTCGAGCGCCGCGGTGTACTGGGTGGAGCCTCAGATCGCCAAGCGAACCGGGCGCGAGGTGACGCTTGCCCAGCACCTTCGGCGGCTCGATCGCCTGCTCGGTCGCCGATCGTCCGGCGTCGCGGTTATCGCCCGACGGCGGTGACCGCGGGCGCCTTGGACGTCCTTTCTCCCTAGGTCGAATGGCGGCCCAGGGCGCGATATGTCCACTGGGCGGTTCTCCACACCACCGGGTCCAGAGCGTTGCGCCCGTCGACGATGCGCCGGTGACGTACCAGGTCGGCGAGCTTGTCCGGGTCGAGCTCGCGGTACTGCCGCCATTCGGTCAGCAGGAGCACCGCATCGCAGTTCTGGACCGCCTCCTCCACGGTCGAGGCGAAGGTCAGGTGCGGGGACCGACGCTGGGCGTTGTCGAGCGCCTCGGGGTCGGTCACGACCACGTCGGCTCCCCGGACGGCAAGCTTCTCGGCTACGTCGAGCGCCGGCGAGTCCCGAACGTCGTCGCTGTCGGGCTTGAACGCGGCCCCGAGGATAGCGATCCTCGCCCCGGCGACCGGCGCCCCGTCCAGCACCTCGATGGTGAGGTCGACCATGCGCTCACGCCGCCGCTGGTTGATCGTGTCGATCTCGCGAAGGAAACGGACCGCGGGCTCGGCGTGCAGCTCCTCGGCCCGGGCGATGAAGGCTCGGATGTCCTTCGGTAGGCAGCCGCCTCCGAAGCCGAGACCGGCGTTGAGCGACCGGCGGCCGATCCGCTGATCGAACCCGATGGCGTCGGCCAGCAGGGTCACGTCACCTCCCGCCACCTCGCACAGCTCGGCCATCGCGTTGATGAAGGAGATCTTGGTGGCGAGGAAGGAGTTCGCGGCCACCTTGACGAGCTCGGCCGTGGGGTAGTCCATGACGAGACGGGGCATCCCGCGGGCGAGGATCGGCGCGTACACCTCGTCGAGCACGGCGACCGCGGGATGGTCGAGGTCGCCGCCCTCGACCCCGTAGACGAGCCGGTCCGGCTCGAGGGTGTCGCGCACGGCGAACCCCTCCCGGAGGAACTCTGGGTTCCACGCCAGCTGCTGCCCGGTCGCGGCCAGCGCCGACGCGAGCCGCGCCGCAGTGCCAACAGGGACGGTGGACTTCCCGACCACCAGACTGCCGCGTCGGGCGACCCGCGCCACGGATGCCACGGCGGCGTCGACGAACCGGACGTCGGCGGCATACGAGTCCGGTCGCTGCGGGGTGGCGACGCAGATGAAATGGATGTCCGCGTCAGCGATCGCCGCGATGTCGGTGCTGAAGGACAGCCGCCGAGTCGCGTATGCCTCCTCGATCAGCTCGGGCAGGCCGGGCTCGTAGAACGGCGCCTCGGCCCGCGACAGCACCTCCACTTTGAATGGATCGATGTCCACGCCGACCACCTCGTGGCCGATGGCCGCCATCGACGCGGCGTGAACCGCGCCCAAATAGCCGCAACCGATCACTGAGACGCGCATGCACACTCCTTGGCCCTCTGAGGACACCCGACGACATCAGGCCTGTGAGCCGCCGGCCCGGACGACGCCCACCCCGTCGTCCGGGAAACGGTACCTGCCTGCGCCCGCCGTTGTCCGTCAGTCGGCGACAGTGGCCAGGGCCCGGAAGTAGTCGATCGTGGCGTTGAGCCCTTCGCGCAGCTCGATGGTGGGCTCCCACCCCAGCGTCGCCCGGGCCAGGGAGATGTCCGGCTGACGCTGGGTGGGGTCGTCGCTGGGTAGCGGGCGGTACTCGACGCCGGCGGAGCTGCCGACGATCTCGATTCACCAGGGTGGCCAGCTGGATCATGGTGAACTCGTTCGGGTTCCCGATGTTGATCGGTCCGGTGACCTCGTGAGGCGTGGCCATCAGCCTGACCAGACCGCCCACCAGGTCGTCGACGAAGCAGAACGACCGGGTCTGCGACCCGTCACCGAAGACCGTCAGGGGCTCGCCCTTGAGTGCCGAGACGATGAAGTTCGACACCACCCGGCCGTCGTCCGGCCGCATACCGGGCCCGTACGTGTTGAAGATCCGGGCGACCTTCACTGGCATGTCGTGCTGCCGCCGGTAGTCGAAGAACAGCGTCTCGGCGCACCGCTTGCCCTCGTCGTAGCACGAGCGGATCCCGATCGGGTTGACGTTGCCCCAGTAGGTCTCGGGCTGCGGATGGACCGTGGGATCGCCGTAGACCTCCGAGGTCGAGGACAGCAGGATCCGCGCCTTCGTCCGCTTGGCGAGGCCCAGCATGTTGATGGACCCCATGACCGAGGTCTTCGTCGTCTGGACGGGGTCTCGTTGGTAGAAGACCGGTGAGGCCGGACAGGCGAGGTGGTAGATCTCGTCCACCTCGACGTAGAGGGGAAAGGTCACGTCGTGGCGCAGGAGCTCCAGTCGCGGGTTGCCCATGACGTCGCTGAGGTTGGCGCGCGAGCCGGAGTAGAAGTTGTCGACGACGAGGACGTCATGGCCCTCGTCGAGGAGCCGCCTGGTGAGATGCGAACCGATGAATCCGGCGCCTCCCGTGATCATGACCCTGTTCCGCCCCACGATGTGCCCTGCTTCCTGTGATCAAACTGGCCGCCCGGCCGTGCGGGCGCACGATATCGTCCCCGCCGGAGAGCGGGACGGTCGGCGCCGCTGACCGGGTACCGTGTGGACCCGGAGGTGAGGACCTTCTCGGGCGAGACGAAGCGGACGGTGAACGATGAAACGGCGGAGGCGACTCGCCGCCACGCTGGGTCTTGTCGCCCTGGTTATCGTCGACATCGCGCTCGTGTTCGCCGCGCTCAGGATTACGGGACGCTCCACGGCAGCGGAGACGCCGTCGGCGGACGGAACGATTGCGACGGCTACGTCGGGCCCGGAACCGGTCACCACGTCCGCCGCGCCGGAGCCCTCGGGGTCGGCGACCGGGACGAGCGCCGCCACTAACGTCCCAGGGGTGCCGCTCACCGTTGTGCTGAACGTGGTCGACGGCAGCCTGGCCTGGCGAGCGACGGTCGGTAGCTGCTCCGGCGGGGCCGCCGTACAGATCACCACCGACGGCGGTAAGACCTGGCGTAACCGGACCAGTCCCTACCCGGTGATCACCCGGGTCCAGGCCACCGACGCGACGAAGGGGTTCGTCGTCGGAGCGGACAGCGCCTGCTCGATGGGGGTGCGCACGACCATCGACGGTGGGGCGACCTGGCCCGGGACCGGGAGCCTCGCCGACACGCTGGCCCGCGACGCCAACGACCCGACGAAGGTGCGTGCGCCCGGAGGCAGGACCGTCGCACCCTGCGGGACCGTGCCGGTGGTCGACCTCGCGCGCAACTCGGAACGGGGCGCCCAGGTCCTCTGCGCCGACGGGGGCATCCGTTCATCGACCGACGACGGCGCCACCTGGTCGGAGACCGGCAAGGTGACCTCGGGCCTGGCGCTGGACAGCAAGCTCGTCGGCAGCGCGGTCACCACCTACGTCGCGTGGTCCAAGCAGGGCTGTCAGGGCGTTCAGGTCAGCACGGTGGCCGACGGAAAGGTCGCCGACCTCGGCTGTGTGACGACCCCCGACTCGGCACCCGGAAAGGTGGCCATCGCGGTGTCCGGCCCCCAGATCGGCTGGATGGTCGTCGGCGGCTCCACCTGGCGTTCGACCGACGGGCTCAAGACCTGGTCCAAGGCCTGACTCGAACCACCGGCCCACTGTTCCCGGCTGGAACAATGCGGGCCATGACCGAGCGCAAGCCTGTCGAGTGCTGGCTGACGGATATGGACGGCGTTCTCGTCCACGAGGAGCAGGCGATCCCGGGGGCGGCGGACTTCATCGAGCGGCTCGTCGCCCTTGAGCGGCGCTTCCTCCTGCTTACCAACAACTCGATCTACACGCCTCGAGACCTGCGAGCGCGACTGTCTCGCAGCGGTATTGACGTGCCCGAGGAGGTCATCTGGACCTCCGCCATGGCGACGGCGGCCTTCCTCGCCGACCAGGGCCCGGGGGGCTCGGCGTATGCGGTGGGCGAGGCCGGCCTGACCACGGCCCTGTACGACATCGGATACACCCTCACCGAGATCGACCCGGACTACGTGGTCCTGGGTGAGAACCGCACCCTGTCCCTCGAGTCGATCACCAAGGCGATCCGGTTCATCGCTGGGGGAGCCCGGTTCATCGCCACCAACCCCGACCCGTCCGGGCCCTCGCGCGAGGGACTGATGTTGGGCACCGGCTCGGTCGCCGCGTTGATCACCAAGGCCACCGGGCGCCACCCCTACTTCATCGGCAAGCCCAACCCGATCATGATGCGCAGCGCCCTCAACCGGATCGACGCCCACTCGGAGACGACCGCGATGATCGGTGACCGGATGGACACCGACATCATCAGCGGTCTCGAGGCCGGCTTGCGCACGGTGTTGGTCCTCACCGGGTCGACCCGGCCGGAGATGATCGAGACGTTCCCGTACCGGCCGACTCGAGTCGTCGACTCGATCGCCGACGTGGCTCAGCTGGTCGACGAGCTCAGCCGTTGAGGCGGGCCCCTCGAACCGAGGGCGTTGCGGGCGCCGGCAGGAGACCTCGACCCGGGCCGGCCCTGGACACCGCCGCTCGCTAGGATCCCGGCATGTCGACGTCCCGCTTCGCCGAGCAGCTGAACGCCCAGATCGGCAACGAGTTCAGCGCCCACCAGCAGTACGTCGCGATCGCCGTGCACTACGACGCCCTGACCATGCCGGCCATGGCCGCCTACTTCTACCAGCAGGCTCTGGAGGAGCGTGACCACGCGATGATGATGGTCCGCTTCCTCGTCGACACCGACCGCGAGGTGACGATCCCGGGCAGCGACGAGCCGCAGAGCCGCTTCGAGGACATCGTCGCGCCGGTCGCGCTCGCCCTCGAGCAGGAGCGTCGGGTGACCCGGCAGATCCACGAGCTGACCAGAACCGCCCGCGACGAGATCGACTTCGCCGGCGAGCAGTTCATGCAGTGGTTCATCAAGGAGCAGGTCGAGGAGGTCGCGGCGATGCACGACCTTCTCCAGGTCGTCACCCGCGCCAAGGACGACATCCAGTACATCGAGGGGTATGCGTCGACGCGCCCGTCCCGGGACGACCCGACCGCGCCTTCGGTCGCCGGGATCTGATCCTCAGACCTGATCGGGGTTGGCGGTGCTTCGCGCTGCGGCCACGGCACCCCCACCGACAGTATGGTCCGCGAGGCCGACTCCGCCTGCCGGGCCCACGGCTGCGGCAGTAAGAGCATGAAGGGGCGCGATGAGACATGGCAGGACCGGCTGGTTCCGTCTACCGGCGGACCTTGGGGCTGCCGGACTGGCCGACATCCACGCGTCTCTTCAAGGTCCACGTGCAAGTCGGCGGGTTCAGTCCGCTCGACCTGCTGCCCGACGAGGCGTGGGGGGTGTTCGAGGACGCCGGGATGCCGGTGGTCATCCACGCGGGCTCGGCTCCGCAACCGGGTGAGTACACCGGCTCGGCCCGTCGCCGAGCTGCTGCGCCGCCACCCGGGGCTGGTCCACGTCGTCGCGCACTTCGGCATGAGCGAGTACCACCCCTTCGCCGACCTCGCCGAGGCGTCGCCGGGAGCGACTTCCCCAACTTCCGTACCCCTACGCGCATCAGCTCGAGGCCCTCGCCGGTTCGGCCTGGGAGACGACTGGATGCGGGCGGTGCTCTGGGTGAGCGGGATCCGCCTGCTCGGAGGCTGCCCTCGGAGCGCCTCAGCCGAACACCGGAAAGCCGGTCGCCTGAGCCGCTTGGGTGACCAGCCAGACATCCGCGACGAGGAAGGCCGCAACCGTCGCCACCGCCAGTAGCACGTAGGGCCGGCGCTGCGTCGCGGCCGCAAACACGACCGCCGCGACCGGCGCAGCATGGAAGGCCAGCCGCGGCGCGCCGTTGAAGAAGGCGACGGAGAAGACCACCCAGCCGACGACGGCGAAGACGAGGGTCCCCAGCGCGTACGCCCGGGCCGGCTCGCCGAGCCACCACCGCGCCCCTGGTCGGTCACGCACGGCCCGGACCGCCTGAACCACGAGGACCAGCACGGTGAACGCGGCGAGGACGACGGCGGTCACCCGCAACGGCGTCGGGCTCTTCAGAACGTTCCGGTAGTACTCCACCGGGATGTAGACGTAGGAGACGATGTTGCCGAACCACGCCGCCACGTCGCCGAGCCCAGTCCAGCGCAGCGGCGGGAAGACGATCCCCATCCGGGCCATCCCATTGGCGCCGGTCAGGTCCCCGTAGACCAGCAGGTTCCGGACGAACCACCATCCACTCGTTGCCGCGACGCCCAGCCCGGCCGCGACCGCCCAGCCCAGCCGCGTCCGCAACGCTGCCCGATGGAGGACGTACCCCAGGACGAGGGCCGGGATCAGCGCCAGCGCCACGACCTTGGTCAGGATCGCCAGACCGACGACGACTCCGAGGGCGAGATGCGCGGCCCACGACGAGTCCGGCCGTAGGAGCAGGCGCATGCCGATCACGAGGCACGCCGCGATGAGGACGAAGCAGAGGTAGTCGTTCTGGATGGATCCGCCGACCGCCAGCAGCAGTGGTGTCGTAGCGATCACGACGGCGGCCGCGGTAGATACGGCGGGAGCAGCGCCCATCAGCCGCCCGATCCGGTACGTCAACAGGACGAGGACCGGCATGAGGGCGACGCCCGCCACGCGCAGGATGGTCGGCGCGCCCGGCTGGTCCACGCCCCCGGTCACGCCGAGCAGGGCGGCCGCGAGCGTGTAGTAGACGGGACCCATCTGCGCCTCGTAGGGGACACCGGGGTCGCCAAGGACGGGGAGCCGGTGACCCGACGCGTACGCGAGCACCGTTCCCCAATGGGCTGGTTCGTCGTAAGGGAGGCCCAGGGGAACGCGGAGTGCGAACCACAGACCCAGAGCGGTGGTGGCAAGGGCGGCCAGGGCCACCACCCATCTCGGACGCACGCATGGATCGTAGTGGCCCCGACTCGGCCGAGCGGATGGGCCGACGGCCGAATTGGGCTCATACGACTACTGATCGGCTTTCCACTTTCGCGGCGGATGTTGCTTGACGGTGTGCCCGAATAGGCGGTGTTCGCGGTCTCGCCTATATTTTGGCCCGTGGTGGAGGATCGGACGGCGCGCCCCGCCATTGCGGTCCCCCTCATCGCCTATTCATGGTGCCTATTACTTCTCGCCGCGACGCTGTACACCCACCTCATCGGCGCCGAGGGTTGGGTGTATCACCTCGATTTGGACGACTACCGTCACGCGACCAGTTCGTGGGTGAACGGTGATGGTCTCTACGGCGTCACCTGGTGGATCGGCCCCGCCAATGCTCCGATGACCTTCAATTACCCTCCGTTCGCGGCTTTGGTGCTTCAACCCTTGGGCTGGATGTCCTATCCCGCGGCATCCGGCGTCATGACGGCCGGGTCGCTCGCCGCACTCTGGGTCACGGCCTACTGCATCGCTTGGACCACGCGCCAAACTCGCGCTCGTGCCGTTCTCATCGCCACCGTGGCGACCGCGACCGGGTCGTTTACGTACCCCGTCTGGTCCAACCTCAACTTGGGTCAGATCAACATCGTGCTCATGGCCCTGGGAATATTTGACATTGTCGCTCCGTGGCGTTGGTGGCCGCGTGGATTGCTTATCGGGCTCACGGCCGCGGTCAAGTTGACCCCCTTGGGCCTGGCTCTGTACTTCGTCCTCAGACGGGACTGGCGAGCTCTGATCACGGTCTTGATGACCGCAGCGGGAGCGACCGCTGTTGCCTGGATCGTCGACCCGGCGTCGAGCGGCCTGTTCTGGGGAAATGTTCTCGACGTCAAAGAGTCCGTCAGTGTGCTTGGGGCCAGCAACGTCTCGCTCGCCGGTGTCGTCGAACGCGTTCCGCTCCCCGGGTTGCGCCCGGTCCTCCTGGTGTGTGCCGTGCTGCTGGTCACGGCCCTGACGGTGTTCGCGGCCAGGTATCAGCTCCGTCATGGGAACCCCTTGAGTGCGGCGCTCGCCGTCGGTCTGCTCGTGCCGTTCGTCTCTCCCGTCTCGTGGTTCCACCACTGGGTGTGGGCCGTGCCCGTCGTGCTGGCGATGGTGCTCGGAGGACGCGGGGGCGACCGGAGTGGACCGGATTGACGGGACTTAGTGCCGTCGTCCTGCTGAGCACGCTCTTGGGGGCCGTCCCCGGGATGTGGGCGGTAATTCTGCCCTGGGGCCTTACGGTCCTCGTCGCCATGGCGACGCATCCCCTTCACCTGGGTCCCCTCGAAAGGACGGCGTCGGGAGTGGGGAAGGAGTTGACCAAACGCTGAGCGGCTACGGCACTTTGTCCTGCGCGACCGCCATCGATGTCGGTGCCGTCCTGAACGACCGGGCGTGGATGGATCGGGTCACGCCTTGCCGACGCCACGACTGCGCCGTCAGCCTCGACCCGCGCTGACGGCCACGTTCAGGCCCCGGCGCTGGCTCGCGTCACGAAGTCGGCGAGGTCGGCGCTCTGCTGCAGCCGCGACGGCTCGTGGACGTACATCATGTGGCCCGCGTCGTAGTAGGCGTGCTCGATGTTCGGCTCGCAGGGCGTCAGGGATGCGCAGGTGGGCGACGACGTCCTCCGCCGCGAAGTACGGCGTGGCGCCGTCGTACCGGCCGTAGGCGACGTGCACCTTCAGGTGCGGGTTCTGGCGCATCGCCCGCTCCAGGCTCGGTGACACGTCGACCGGCCGGCCCTCGAACTCCTTGAAGGACCACGGGTGGACGCGCGACGAGATCTGCTCGTAGTGCAGGTCGTTGCGGTACTCCAGCTCGTCGCGGACGTATGCGTTGAACGCGGCGGCGTACGGCCCGACGATCGCGTCGTACGACGGGTCGGTCTCGGTCATCTCGGCGAGCGCGCTCTCGGCCGGCCCGGTGAACCGGGAGTCGAGCCGGCCGACGACCAGGCGCCGGTCGCGCAGCAGCTCGGTGAAGTACCGCAGGTGCTCGATCCGCAGGTCGGCCCGGTCGACGTAGTCCTCGCTCAGCCCGGACAGCCGGGCGATGGTGGCCACCGCCTCGGACCGCTCGGCGGCGGTGAGCCGGTCGCCGCGTGACAGCACCCAGGGGTAGTCGCGCGACGCATACGCCTCGGCCTCGGTGAGCAGCGACCGCAGCCCGCGCCGCCCCTGCCGGCCGTGCACGTGCGACACCGCCGCGTACGTCGGCAGGTAGAGCGCATGGGCGCGGTCGTTGCGTTGCTTCTCGAAGTCGATCGAGCTGAGGTCGAGGACGCTGGAGATGAGCATGACCCCGTTGAGGTACATGCCGTAGCGGCCCTGCAGGTGCTCGGCCAGGGCCGCGGCGCGCAGCGTGCCGTAGGACTCCCCGGCGAGGAACTTCGGCGACATCCACCGGTTGTTGCGGGTGGTCCAGAGGCGGATGACCTCCGCGACGGACTCGAGATCGCCCTGGAACCCGTGGTACGGCTCGGGTTTGCCGCCCTCGACCGCCCGCGAGTACCCGGTGGACACCGGGTCGACGAAGACCAGGTCGCTGACGTTCAGCAGGGACTCGGCGTTGTCCGCGAGACCGTAGGGCGGCGCGTGCAGGTCGCCGACGTCGCCCATGAGGACGCGGCGCGGGCCGAACAGGCCGAGATGCAGCCAGACGCTCGACGACCCGGGACCGCCGTTGAAGGCGAAGGTGACCGGGCGGTCGGCGGGCTTGGGCGCCGTCGAGGACGTAGGTCGTGACCGACACCTCGGCCTTGGGCCGGAAGCCCTTGAAGACGCCGTCCTCGTAGACCTCCTCGCGCAGCACCAGCCGCCCGGTGACGGCGGTGTAGCGCAGCGCGCGGCGGCCGACACGGAGGGTATGCGTCGTGGTGACGAGGTCGTCGGCCGGTTCGGCCGGTCGTTTGGTCACCTCGGTGACGGTCTCCGTCGTGGTCTGCGACTCGGGCTCACCCCGCAGGGCCGGGGTCACGGCGCCGGGGTCGGCGTCCGGGGTCGTGGTGGCGTCGTCGGGCACCGGGCCACCCTAGCCAGCCGTATCGGAGCGCAGCGGAGCGGAGAACGTCGTGGGGTGGCTCAGCGGTCGCGGCCGGCCGGCGGGCCGGCGGTGACCGCGAACGGATGGGGGGCGTCGAGCCCCTCGGCCGCGAACGCGGCCACGATGCGGCCGCCGATGCTCTCGGCCTGGTCCGCGGGCACGAGCGCGATGGCCGAGCCGCCGAACCCGCCGCCGGTCATCCGGGCGCCCAGCGCACCGGATTCCAGCGCGGTGTCGACGACGAGGTCCAGCTCGCGGCAGGACACCTCGTAGTCGTCCCGCAGCGAGGCGTGGGACGCGACGAACAGCCGGCCCACCTCGCCGAAGTCGCCGGCCCGCAACGCGTCCACGCAGTCTCGGACCCGCTGGATCTCGGTGACGACGTGCCGGACGCGAGCGCGGGCCACGTCGTCGGGCAGCCGGTCGAGCGCCGCGCCCAGGTCGGCCGGGTCGACCTCGCGGAGCGTCTCGACGCGGAGGGCCGCGGCCGCCTCCTCGCACGCCGTGCGGCGCGCGGCGTACTGGCCGTCGACCAGCGCGTGCTCCGCGCGGGTGTCGACGACGAGGAGGGCGAGACCGTGCGACCCGAGCCGCACCGGGACCTGTTCCACGCCCCCCGACCGGCAGTCGAGGAGGATCGCGTGGTCCGTCGTCGCCCGCATCGACGCGGCCTGGTCCATCCCGCCGGTCGGCGCCCCGGCGATCTCGTTCTCGGCGCGCTGGCACCATTCCGCGGCGCGGGCCCGGCCGGCGTCGTCGCCGAGGACGTCGAGGCCGAGCAGGTCGGAGAGAGCGGCGACCAGCGCGCACTCGAGGGCCGCCGAGCTCGACAGCCCGGCTCCGACCGGGACCTCGCTGGCGATCGCGACGTCGAGCCCCGGCAACGCATACCCCTCCTGGCGCAGGACCCAGCAGACCCCTGCGAGGTACGCGACCCAGCCCTGCGGGTGGCCGGGCTCGACGTCCTCCAGCGCGACGTCGACGACCCCACCCGGCGCCGACGTGCTGACGGCCCGCAACCGGCCGTGGTCCTGCAGCCGCACGGCCGCATACGTGCGCTGCGGCAGGGCGATCGGGAGGGCGAGGCCGCCGTTGTAGTCGGTGTGCTCGCCGATGAGGTTGACCCGTCCGGGGGCCGACCAGATCCCGGCCGGGTCGGCGCCGAAGGTCCGCCCGAAGAGGGCACCGGCGTCGTCCACGAACGTCACCCTGCCACAATGCACCGCATGTCCTCGGCGGCCCCGGCCAGCGCTACGCGCCCCGACGCCACCATGGTGGGAGTGTCGATCCCGGTCCCGGCGCCCTGGGGTGATGAGCTCCAGGAGCGGCGGGCGTCGTACGGCGACCCGCTCGCCGACACCACCCCGGCGCACATCACCCTCCTCGGCCCCACAGAGGTCGTCCTCGCCGAGGTCGACGAGCTGGTGACCCACCTCGGCGACGCCGCCCGCTGGGTCGAGCCGTTCGTCGTGGTACTCCGGGGAACCGGCACCTTCCGCCCGGTCTCGGACGTGGTGTTCGTCCAGGTGGCCCGCGGCATCTCGGCCTGCGAGCAGCTGGAGCACGGCATCCGGAAGGGCCGCTGGGGCGTCGAGCTGGCCTTCCCCTACCACCCGCACGTGACCGTGGCGCACGACGTCGTGGAGGGCGAGCTGGACCGGGCCTTCGACGAGCTGGCCCAGTTCGTCGCGACCTTCGAGGTCCGCAGCTTCTATCTCTACGTTCAGGAGGGGGGCGGGACGTGGGTCCCGGTCCGGGAGTTTCCCCTTGGCGACCTAGCTGGCCACCTAGCTGGTGACCCGGCAGGAGAGGCTGACGGGTGAAGCAGCTCTGGGAGAGGGTCAAGCGCCTCAGGGCGTACCGCGCGAACGAGCGGTACAACGAGGTCCGCGGGAACGTTCTCTCAGCGGGGATCGCCTACTACGCGTTCTTCTCGGTGTTCCCGGCTTTCGCCATCGCCGCCGTGGTGTTCGGGTTCGTCCTGCGGGGCAACCCCGACCTGCTGGTGCGCGTGACGGATGCTCTCAACAACGCGCTGCCCGGGTTCGTGAAGACACCGGACAACCCGAACGGGCTGATCACCCTCGAGGCGCCCACCCTGTCGCTGCTCACCATCAGCGGGATCCTCGCCGTCGTCACCCTGGTGCTCTCGGCCGCCGGCTGGATCGGGTCCTACCGCGACGGGATCCGCGCGGCGCTGGGCGCCGAGGGCTCACCGGGCAACGTCCTCACCGACAAGCTCCGCGACCTCGGCGTCTTCCTCCTGCAAGGCCTGGCGTTCCTCGTGTCGGCCGCTCTCACCAGCGGCCTCGCGGCCGCCTCCGGGTGGATCGCGGAGCGCATCGGGCTGGGGGAGCGGACCTTCCTCGTCCCGATCGCCGGCTATCTCGTCGGGTACCTCATCGACGTCTCCATCCTCGTCCTGCTCCTGCGCGTGCTGTCCGGCGTCGACCTGCCGGGGGCCGTGCTCTGGCAGTCGGCCCTGGTCGGTGGCCTCCTCCTGACCGTGGTCAAGCTGTTCGGGGCCCAGCTCGTCGCCAACGCGACGAAGAGCCCGCTGCTCGGGTCGGTCGTCGTCGTCATCGGGCTGCTCTTCTGGCTCAACCTCATCGCCCGCATCGTCGTGCTCTCCGCCAGCTGGGCCGCGGTCAGCCTGACCGACCGCGAGGACCCCGAGGCGATCGCCGACGCCTACGCTGCGGACGGGAGGACACTCGCGGCTGACGGCGAGCGCGTCGTCCAGCACACCACTGTCCGGCTGGTCCCACCGGCGACCGCCGCGGCCGGCGTTGCCGACCCGACGGTGTCGCGCGAGCGGGACCGGGTCGCGGTCGTGGCCGGCGCGGTCCTGGGCGCGGCCGTGGCCACGGCGGTGGCCGGCGCGGCGCGACGCTGGCTCTCGCGCTGACCCGGGGTCAGCGGTCGGGACCGACCTGTCGTACCCATCGACGCAGGCCGACGACCACCAGCAGCCCGACCACGACGACCACCAGCCAGGTGAAGGGGCTCCGCGCCGCCGCGGCGGCGGCGGACAGCAGCCACGGGCCGGGGTTCCCGCCGGTGCCGGCCTCCTCGGCCGCCACCACGGGGGACAGCGACGTGGTCGCGGCCGGAACCGGCTCCTTGGTCGTCGCCGACGGGATCGGGGTCACCGCCTTGGTCGGCGCGGCGGTGCCGCCCAGCTCGGGCGGCTGGGCAGCCCCGGGCGCCACCAGCGTGCCGACCGACCGCAGCCGCGGCCCGTTGGCGAACGCCCAGTCCAGCAGGGCGGCCTGTCGCTCCCAGCTCGGCGTGACCGTGCTCCCCATCTGGGTGATGAGCAGGGTCCGGCCGTTCCGGGTGGCGGCGCCGACGAAGGTGTTCCGGGCGCCGGTCGTGTACCCGTTCTTGATCCCGATCGTGCCGGGGTACTTCTGCAGCAGCGTGTTGTGGTTCTGGATCTCGAACGGAGGGAAGACCTTCCCGTTGCGGTCGGTCGCGCCGGGGAACGTATAGGTCCTCGTCGCGGCCACCTGCCGGTATGCGGGCAGCTGCATCACCGCACGGCCGAACAGCGCGAGGTCGTAGGCGCTGGAGCGCTGCCCCGGGGCGTCCAGCCCGGACGGGTCGACCGCGACGGTGTCCCAGGCGCCCAGCTGTCCGGCCTTCACGTTCATGTCCGCGATGGTCTTGTCCCGACCGCCGTACGCGTCGGCGAGCGCGTAGGCCGTGTCGTTCCCGCTCATGAGGACGAGGCCGTGGAAGAGGTCGTCGACCGTGTACGTCGCCCCGGAGACCATGCCTACGCGCGTGCCGTCGGCGTTGACCTCGTCGTCGGTCGCGACGACCTTCGTGGTCGCCGGGACCGCCGGCATGACGACCAGCGACGTCAGGGTCTTCATCGTGCTGGCCGGGAGCAGCCAGGCGTGGGGGTTCTTGGCGGCGAGGACCTGTCCGGTGTCCATGTCGGCGATGACGTACGACACCTCGCTGCCGTCAGGAGGGCCCGGGACCGAGTCGGGCTTGTCGACGACGACACCGGTGCCGGCCAGCAGGGGTCCGCCGACGGTGTGCTCCGGGGCCACGCTGGGAGCCGGGATGGGCGTCGGCGGCGCGATGACGCATACGGTCCTGGGCGTCGGAGTGGACGGCGGCTGGGTCACCGTGCCGGGGGTCTGGCCGCTCGGGCAGGTGACCGGTGTCGGCGTCGGGTCGGCCGCGAACGCGGTGGCGGCCGGGGCGACAGCCATGACGACCAGCGCGGTGGCGAGGGTCGCCGCCCAGCCGCGAACCGGCCTCCGGGTGGGGCGCGCCGTCGACATGTCAGGGGGAGGCTACGGCATCGTCCTGCGTGGACCGGGTCAGTCGGGGGAACTCGGGGGCGAAGCCCTCCGAGGGTCGGGTTACACTCCCGACGGCCCACAGGGACCAGCAGGGTGGCCGGCACGCAGCGGGAGCGAAGGAGTCACGGATGACGCAGACCCACCTCGGTGGAGACTCCTCCGGAGCAGCGGCGTCCGGGGTCCAGTCCCCCGGGCGGGCCAGCATCGCGGCGCGAACCCTGCGGACCGACCGCTGGTGGGTCGAGCCGGCCGTCACCTTCACCCTGCTCGTGGCGTGGCTCCTGTACGCGCTGGTCCGCACCGCCTCACAGCGCTACTACTTCGTCGAGGAGTACCACTACCTCTCGCCGTTCTCGTCGCCCTGCCTCTCGGCGTCCTGCGTCCCCGCGGCCCGCGACTTCGGGACGTGGTTCGGCGAGTTCCCGCCGTTCGTCCCGCTCGGGCTGCTGGTGCTCCCGTTCCTGCTCGGGTTCCGGCTGACCTGTTACTACTACCGCAAGGCCTACTACCGGGCCTTCTGGCTCTCGCCCCCGGCGTGCGCCGTCGCGGAGCCGCACGGCAAGTACACCGGCGAGACTCGGTTCCCGCTGATCCTCCAGAACGCGCACCGGTACTTCTTCTACGCCGCGATCGTCGTGTCGCTCATCAACACCTACGACGTCATCCGGGCGTTCCACGGCAAGGACGGTGGGTTCGGCATCGGGCTCGGGACCCTCATCATGCTCGTCAACGTCGTCTTCCTCTGGGCCTACACGGCCTCGTGCCACTCCTGCCGCCACCTCATCGGCGGCCGGCTGCGGCACTTCTCCAAGCACCCGACCCGCTACTGGCTGTGGACGCAGGTGTCGAAGCTCAACACCCGTCACATGGAGCTGGCCTGGACGACCCTCGGGACGCTCATGGTGACCGACGCCTACATCGCGCTGGTGTCAGCGGGCGTCCTGACCGACCTGAGGCTGGTGAACTGACGTGGCCGAGTCCGAGTCGACCGAGATCGAGCGCTACGACTACGACGTCCTCGTCATCGGCGCCGGGGGCGCCGGGCTGCGGGCGGCGATCGCCGCGCGCGAGGCAGGTATGCGGGTGGCCGTGATCTGCAAGTCCCTGTTCGGCAAGGCGCACACCGTGATGGCCGAGGGCGGCATCGCGGCCAGCATGGGCAACGTCAACAGCAACGACAACTGGCAGGTCCACTTCCGCGACACGATGCGCGGCGGCAAGTTCCTCAACTCGTGGCGGATGGCCGAGCTGCACGCCAAGGAGGCGCCCGAGCGGGTCTGGGAGCTGGAGACCTACGGCGCGCTGTTCGACCGCACCCCGGACGGCAAGATCAGCCAGCGCAACTTCGGCGGTCACGAGTACCCCCGTCTGGCCCACGTCGGCGACCGGACCGGCCTGGAGCTGATCCGCACGATGCAGCAGAAGATCGTCTCGCTGCAGCAGGACGACGAGCGGGAGAACGGCGACGCCGAGGGCCTCCTGCGCGTGTTCGCCGAGTGCACCGTGACCGACCTGCTCAGCACCCCCACCGGCGAGGTCGCCGGCGCGTTCGGCTACTGGCGCGACAGCGGCCGGTTCATCCGGTTCGACGCGCCGGCCGTGGTGCTCGCGACCGGCGGCATCGGCAAGTCGTTCAAGGTGACGTCGAACTCCTGGGAGTACACCGGGGACGGCCATGCCCTTGCCATGCGGGCCGGCTCGACGTTGGTCAACATGGAGTTCGTCCAGTTCCACCCCACCGGGATGGTCTGGCCGCCGTCGGTCAAGGGGATCCTCGTCACGGAGTCGGTCCGCGGCGACGGCGGCGTCCTGAAGAACTCCGAGGGCAAACGGTTCATGTTCGACTACGTGCCCGACGTGTTCCGCGGGCAGTACGCGCAGACCGAGGACGAGGGGGACCGGTGGTACACCGACCCCGACAACAACAAGCGGCCGCCGGAGCTGCTCCCGCGTGACGAGGTCGCCCGCGCGATCAACTCCGAGGTCAAGGCCGGGCGCGGCTCCCCGCACGGCGGCGTCTTCCTCGACATCGCGTCGCGGCGTCCGGCCGCCGAGATCATGAAGCGGCTGCCCTCGATGCACCACCAGTTCAAGGAGCTGGCCGACGTCGACATCACCGCGGAGCCGATGGAGGTCGGCCCGACCTGTCACTACGTGATGGGTGGCGTCGAGGTCGACCCCGACACCGGCGCGGCCATGCGCGTGCCCGGGCTGTTCGCCGCGGGCGAGGTGTCCGGCGGGATGCACGGCTCGAACCGGCTGGGCGGCAACTCGCTGTCCGACCTGCTGGTGTTCGGCAACCGCGCCGGTCTCGGTGCCGCCGCCTATGTCGCGGACCTGGGCGGGTCACGACCCGCGGTCGACCAGGACGTCGTCGACGCGGCGGCCGCGACGGCGCTGCGGCCGTTCGAGCTGGAGGGCGGCGAGAACCCCTACACGCTCCACCAGGAGCTGCAGCAGACGATGAACGACCTCGTCGGCATCATCCGCAAGGAGGCGGAGATGGCCGAGGCGCTCACCAAGATCGACGAGCTCAAGGAGCGCGCCCAACACCTCAGTGTCGAGGGCGACCGGCGGTTCAACCCGGGCTGGCACCTGGCGCTCGACCTGCGCAACATGCTCCTCGTCAGCGAGTGCGTCGCGCGGGCGGCGCTGCTGCGGCAGGAGAGCCGCGGCGGGCATACCCGGGACGACTACCCGGCCATGGACCCGACCTGGCGGCAGAAGCTGCTCATCTGCTCCGGGACCGGAGACGGTCCGGTCAAGGTCGAGGAGGAGGCGACGTCGACGATGCGCGGCGACCTCATCCGGCTGTTCCAGACCGACGAGCTGAAGAAGTACCTCACTCCCCAGGAGCTCGAGGCGATTCCCGGGGAAGGCAGCGAATGAGCTACGACGCCCACTTCCGCGTCTGGCGCGGCGATGACGACAGCGGCGAGCTGGTCGACTACACGGTGGAGGTCAACGAGGGCGAGGTCATCCTCGACATCATCCACCGGCTGCAGGCGACGCAGGCCGGCGACCTCGCGGTGCGCTGGAACTGCAAGGCCGGCAAGTGCGGGTCCTGCAGCGCCGAGGTCAACGGCAAGCCGCGGCTCATGTGCATGAACCGGATGTCGACCTACGCCGAGGACGAGACGGTCACGGTCACGCCCCTGCGCGGGTTCCCGGTCACCAAGGACCTCGTGACCGACGTGTCGTACAACTACGCCAAGTCGCGCCAGATCCCGGCGTTCGCCCCTCCGGAGGGGTTGGCGCCGGGTGAGTACCGCATGCAGCAGATCGATGTCGAGCGCTCGCAGGAGTTCCGCAAGTGCATCGAGTGCTTCCTCTGCCAGAACACCTGCCACGTCTCCCGTGACCACGAGGAGAACAAGGAGGCGTTCGCCGGCCCGCGGTACTTCATCCGCGCCGCCGAGCTCGACATGCACCCGCTGGACGCGCGCGACGACCGGGCGAGCTTCGCCCGCGACACCCAGGGCCTCGGGATGTGCAACATCACCAAGTGCTGCTCCGAGGTCTGCCCGGAGCACATCAAGATCACCGACAACGCGATCATCCCCATGAAGGAGCGCGTGGCGGACCGCAAGTACGACCCGGTCCGCTGGCTCGGCCGCACGATCACGCGCCGCAAGGACTGACGCCCGCGGGGCGTGGCTCGGTGATGCCCCTCGCGAGGGCGGCCGTCGTCCTGGGGGTATGCGCGGTGGCCGCCGGCTGCACGGCGCCGAGCGGTCGTGACGTCCCGGCTCCGTCGCTGACGACGCCGACAGTCGAGGCCGAGCTCGCGGGGCGCGCCGCCCACACGATGACGCCTCTGTCCGACGGGTCGCTGCTGGTGGCTGGCGGGTGCGTCGTCGACGGATGCGCCACCGCCTCGCCCGCCACCTTCGTGGTCTCGGTCCGACGGCGTCGACCGAGGCCCGGCCCTCGCGGCCAGGCGCGCGACGCGCATACCGCCACCACGCTCGGCGACGGCCGGGTCCTCGTGACCGGTGGGTTCGCCGCGGAGGGGACGCCGCCGCTGCCTACCGCGGAGGTGTTCGACCCGGTGACATCGCGGTGGAGCACGGTCGGGTCGCTGGCGACCGGCCGCGGTGGCCACGCGGCAGCACGGCTCGGCGATGGGCGGGTGCTCGTCGCCGGAGGGTGGGTCGGCCCGCGCCGCTACACCGCGACCACCGAGGTCTTCGACCCGCATACCGGGAGCTTCACTGCTGGGCCTTCGCTACCCGTCGCCGCCGACGGGCTGGCCGCGACCACGCTCGCCGACGGCTGCGTGCTCGTCGTGGGCGGTCAGTCCAGCCCCGGCGTCGCCAGCGGTGACGCGGCAACGGTGTGCCCCGACCTGAGCCTCCGCACGGTTGGCGGCCTCGCGACCGCCCGGTTCAAGACCGGCATCGTCACACTGCGGTCGGGCGCCGTCGTGGTGGTCGGAGGGACGCCCGACGACCGTCAGCTGCTGGCGAGTACCGAGGTTTACGAACCGGATTCGCGGACGTTCCGAGCCGGTCCACCCCTTCAGGCGGCGCGGTACAAGATGGGCGGCTCAGTGGTGCTGCTCCCCGACGATCGCGTCCTCGTAGCCGGCGGCGGTCCGGGCGTCGAGGTGCTGGACCTCGCCGCCGGGAGCCGGCGGGTGGACGCCGCCGGCACCGGCCGGTCGTCGTTCTCGACGGTCGGCCTGAGCGGCTCGGTGGTGCTGGTCGTCGGTGGCTACGACGAGCAGATCCGCCTCGCCCGGACGTTCGAGACGTTCGACGTGGCGACGCTGTGAGCCGCGGGTGCGGTCCCGAGCGGTCGGAACTCGGACCGCTCAACACCCCAACCGGGACCGTCAGTGGTGGTGGCCCATCGCGGTGCGGAGGTCCTTGTTCAGCCAGGAGATGACGTCCATGGGGATCTCCTTGGGGCAGGCGGCCGAGCACTCGCCGATGTTGGTGCACCCGCCGAACCCTTCGGCGTCGTGCTGCGCCACCATCGACACGACTCGTGAGTCCCGCTCCGGCTGACCCTGGGGGAGCAGCCCGAGATGCGTCACCTTGGCGCCCATGAACAGCATCCCCGACGCGTTAGGACAGGCGGCCACGCAGGCGCCGCACCCGATGCAGGCGGCCGCCGCGAACGCCTGGTCGACGTCGTCCTTGGGGACGAGCACCGCGTGCGCGTCAGGTGCCGCACCGGTGTTCACCGACACGAAGCCGCCGGCCTGGATGATCCGGTCGAACGCGGACCGGTCCACCACGAGGTCCTTGAGCACCGGGAACGCCGTCGCGCGCCACGGTTCGATGGTGATGGTGTCGCCGTCCGCGAAGGAGCGCATGTGCAGCTGGCACGTCGTCGTCACCTGCGGACCGTGCGCCTCGCCGTTGATCATCAGGCCGCACATGCCGCAGATGCCCTCGCGGCAGTCGCTGTCGAACGCGACCGGGTCCTGCCCCTCGAGAATGAGCCGCTCGTTGAGGACGTCGAGCATCTCGAGGAACGACGTGTCCGGGGACACGTCATTGACGTCGTAGGTGACCAGGCGGCCCTCGGCGTCCGTGGACGCCTGTCGCCAGACCCGAAGGGTGACGCGCATTACCGGGGCCCCCGCACGAGGATGACGCACACTCGCGAAGCGAGTCCCTCGCAGGCTCGGGTGGGGTGATGTCTCACTTGTAGCTCCGTTGCTTCAGCTCGACGTACTCGTAGACCAGCTGTTCCTTGTGCAGCACGGGGTGCAACGGAGCCTCGCCGTTCCGGTCCCCGTTGGCGTCCTGCTGGAACTCCCACGCCGCGACGTAGGCGTACTCGTCGTCGTGGCGCATCGCCTCGCCGTCCTCGGTCTGGCTCTCCGCCCGGAAGTGTCCACCGCACGACTCGCGCCGGTGCAGCGCGTCGATGCACATCAGCTCGCCGAGCTCGAGGAAGTCGGCCACCCGGCCGGCCTTCTCCAGCGACTGGTTGAGCTCCTCGTTGGCGCCGAGCACCCGCACGTTGCGCCAGAACTCGTCGCGCAGCCCGCGGATCAGGTCGATGCCCTTGAGCAGCCCCTCCTCCGAGCGCTCCATCCCGCAGTACTCCCACATGATGTTGCCGAGCTCGCGGTGGAACGAGTCGACCGTGCGAGAACCGTTGATGGACAACAGCTTCTCGACGCGCGACTCTACGCTGCGGCGCGCCTCGACGACCTCCGGCGCGTCCGCCGGCACCGGCGCATACGGACCGGTTGCGAGGTACTCGCGGATCGTGTTGGGCAGGACGAAGTACCCGTCGGCGAGACCCTGCATCAGCGCCGACGCGCCGAGCCGGTTCGCCCCGTGGTCGGAGAAGTTCGCCTCGCCGGTGACGAAGAGACCGGGGATGTTGGACTGCAGGTCGTAGTCGACCCACAGGCCGCCCATCGTGTAGTGGACGGCGGGGTAGATGCGCATCGGGACCTCGTAGGGGTTCTCCCCCGTGATCTGCGCGTACATGTCGAGCAGGTTGCCGTACTTCTCGGCGACCGCCTCGGCGCTCATCCGCTTGAGGGCGTCGGTGAAGTCGAGGTAGACGCCGCGGCGGAAGTCGCCGACCAGCGGGCCGACACCGCGGCCCTCGTCGCAGACGTTCTTCGCCTGGCGCGATGCGATGTCGCGCGGGACGAGGTTGCCGAAGGAGGGGTAGATCCGCTCGAGGTAGTAGTCGCGGTCCTCCTCGGGGATGTCGCGCGGGTTCTTGTCGCAGTCCTCGCGCCGCTTCGGTACCCAGATGCGGCCGTCGTTGCGCAGCGACTCGCTCATCAGGGTGAGCTTCGACTGGTGCTCGCCGGCGACGGGTATGCAGGTCGGGTGGATCTGCGTGAAGCACGGGTTGCCGAAGTAGGCGCCCTTGCGGTGCGCCCGCCACGTGGCGGTGACGTTGCAGCCCATCGCGTTGGTGGACAGGTAGTAGACGTTGCCGTACCCACCGCTGGCGAGGACGACGGCATCGGCGAGATGGGTCTCGATCTCGCCGGTGACCATGTCGCGGACGACGACCCCGCGGGCACGGCCGTCGACGACGACCAGCTCGAGCATCTCGTGCCGGGTATGCATCTGCAGCCGGCCCTCGGCGATCTGCCGCTCGAGGGCCTGGTATGCGCCGATGAGCAGCTGCTGGCCGGTCTGGCCGCGCGCGTAGAAGGTCCGCGACACCTGCACGCCGCCGAACGAGCGGTTGTCGAGGAGTCCGCCGTACTCGCGCGCGAAGGGCACGCCCTGCGCGACGCACTGGTCGATGATGTTCGCGCTGACCTCGGCCAGCCGGTAGACGTTCGACTCCCTGGAGCGGAAGTCGCCGCCCTTCACCGTGTCGTAGAACAGCCGGTAGACCGAGTCGCCGTCGGCCTTGTAGTTCTTCGCCGCGTTGATGCCGCCCTGGGCCGCGATGGAGTGCGCTCGGCGAGGTGAGTCCTGGTAGCAGAACGACGTCACCTGGTAGCCGGCCTCGGCGAGCGTCGCGCCGGCGGAGGCGCCGGCCAGCCCGGTCCCGACGATGATGACGCTCAGCTTGCGCCGGTTCGCCGGGTTGACCAGCTTGGCCTCGAACTTGCGCCGGTTCCACCGGTCCGCGATCGGTCCGGCCGGCGCCTTGGTGTCGGCGATCGGCTGGCCGGTGCGGTACAGCCCGGTAGCGGTGCCGATGTCGAAGGCGGGGGTGTCGGTCTCTGTCATGGGAGCTCTACTTCACGAAGCCGATGAGAATGGACAGCGGCGGCAGGAGGAAGCCGACGACGACGACGATCGCGACGACGATGGCCAACGTGTTGGCGGCCCCACGCGCGCGGGCCGACGACGTCCAGCCGAGCGTCTGGGTGGCGCTCCAGATCCCGTGCCGCAGGTGCATGCCGAGCGCCACCATGGCCAGGACGTAGATGAGAGCGACCCACCACACCTGGAACCCCGCCACGACCCGCAGGTAGGGGCTGGGGAAGTCGCCGTTGGCGCGGATCGTGTTGGTCGTGAACTGCAGCAGGTGGAACACGAGGAACAGCAGCAGCGCGACACCACCCCACCGCATGAACCGCGCCGACAGCGTTGCGGCGGCGGCCTTCTTCACCGCATACCGCGTCGTCCGGGCACCCTGGGCCCGGCTCCAGAGGTAGAACGCGGAGTACACGTGCGCGACGAGGGCGACGACGAGGAGGATCCGCAGCACCCAGAGGAACCCGGAGTACGGGAGGATCGGCTCGCCGAGGCTGCGGAGGTGCTCGGAGTAGTCGTCGAACGCCTGCTGACCACCGAACACCTTGAGGTTGCCGTACATGTGGGCGATCACGTAGAGGACGAACAGCGCGCCCGAGACCGCCATCACGAGCTTCATCGCGATCGTCGTGCGGCGGGCCGTCACCGGCGACGGCGAAGCGACAGAGGTGGCCACGAGCCGAATCTACGCCCGGCTCGGCTCGCGTCCGACCTCCGATCGGCCTCGGAGGCTGTGCCATTCGTCTCGTTACCAAGCGGTATGCGCCCGGCGCGGCGGTTCGGTTCCCCTGAGCCGACTACCCTTCCGGATCATGACCGACGGGGCACCGCTGCCGGCTGACCGAGCGATCGACGGATTCTGGGCGGTCATCCCCGCCGGGGGAGCCGGCACCCGGCTCTGGCCGCTGTCGCGCCGGTCGTCACCGAAGTTCCTCCACGACCTCACCGGCGCGGGCCGCACCCTCCTCGAGGGGACCTGGGACCGGCTCCTGCCCCTCACCGACGGACGGGTCCTCGTCGTCACCGGCCAGGTGCACGCCGACGCGGTCCGCGCGCAGCTTCCGGACCTCGGCCCCGACGACGTCGTCGCCGAGCCCAGTCCCCGCGACTCGATGCCGGCCATCGGCCTGGCCGCCGCGATCGTCGAGCGGCGTGACCCGGACGCCGTGATCGGCTCGTTCGCCGCCGACCACGTCATCGGTCACGTGCCGGAGTTCTGGGACGCCGTCACGGAGGCGGCGGCGGTCGCCCGCACCGGCCGGATCGTCACGATCGGCATCACGCCGACCCATCCGTCGACGGCGTTCGGCTACATCCGCGAGGGGGCCGAGCTCGCGGTCCACGGCGCTCCACGGGCGCGAGCGGTGGCCGAGTTCGTCGAGAAGCCCGACGAGACGACCGCTCGTGAGTACCTCGCGGGAGGCGGGTTCTGGTGGAACGCCGGCATGTTCGTCGCCAAGGCGTCGGTCCTGCTCGACACCCTCGACCGGTACCACCACGACCTCGCCGCCGGGCTGCGGGCCATCGCGGCCGACCCGGACCGGCTGGAGCGGGACTGGGCGGCGCTGGAGAAGGTCGCGATCGACCACGCCATCGCCGAGCCTGCGGCGGCCGACGGTCTGGTCGCGGTCGTGCCCGGGTCCTTCTCCTGGGACGACGTCGGCGACTTCGCGTCGCTGGGCGGCTTGGTCGGGGCCGGCTCGCCACCGCCCGACGGGGTCACCGTCATCGGCGATCCCGCGGACGTCATCAGCGTCGGCGCCTCGGGGCTGGTGGCCGCCCGCAGCGGCCGGACGGTCGCCGTCGTCGGCCTCGACGACGTCGTCGTCATCGACACCCCGGACGCGCTGCTGGTCGTCGCCCGCGACCGGGCGCAGGACGTCAAGCTGGTCGTCGACCGCCTCAAGGCGTCCGGCCGCGACGATCTGACCTGAGTCACCCCGCGAAGTTCTCCGCTTCGCTCCGATACTTCGCGGGGACCCGACCTAGCCCCGCATACCTCGAAGACCGGGTCGAACCCGTCGGGTACTCGGTTGGGTACCCGGTCGGGTCACCGATCGCGTCGTGACACAACCGCCTCGGGTACCCGACCGGTTACCCGAGTCGGATACCCGGTCGGGTCACCGATCACGTCGTGATCACAACCGCCTCGGGTACCCGACCGGTTATCCAACCAACGACGGCCCCGTGTGGACTGGCGGGGCCCCACCTCTTAGCCGATGTCGCGTCTCCGGAATGTCGTCTGCGCGAGGACGACCAGAACGGCGGCGATGCCCAGCAGCACGGCCAGCGGAGTCGCCACGACACTCGACCCCGGCAGCACGACGGCGTGGACGAACGGTGAGACGTCGATGACCGGCTGCGGCAGGTTGAACAGCGGACCGAACTCGCCGACGACCACGAAGGCCGCGAGCACGGCCCAGGCGACGTAGACGACCTTGGGCGCCGAGCCGAAGATCGCGAGCGCCAGCCCGACGCATACCCACACGGGCGGGATCGTCGCGAGCGCGCTCGGCAGCAGGTGACCGAGGGCCGCGCCGAACCCGCCGTACTGCGTGCGGGTGCCGAGCGCCAGGGACAGCGACAGGACGAGCATGAGCAGGGCGCTGCCGAGGAGGGCGATCACCGAGTGGCTGGCCAGGACGGTGAGGCGCCGGGTGCTCGTGGCGAGGACCTGCTCGGTATGCAGGTCGTTCTCCTCGCTGCGCAGCCGCAGGGCGGCGGAGATGCCGTATGCGGCGGCGCCGACGGCGAGGAACTGCAGCTCGGTGGAGATGAAGGTGTCGGTCAGGGACGCGGCGTTCCCGCCGAGCTTGCGCAGCAGCTCCTGCATCTGCTCGCTGGACGCGATCGACGACACGCTGCCGGCCACGCCGCCGAGGACGGTGCCGACCACGGCGTAGCCGATCACCCAGCCGAGCAGGTTGGCCCGCTGGAGCCGCCAGGCCAGGGCCCAGGGCGACCGGAGCCCGGCTCCCGCCTGGGCCGGACCGGGTCGCGAGGGCAGGAGACCGGCACCGAAGTCGCGGCGCTCCTGCAGGGCGAAGGCCAGGCCGATGAGGAGCACCGTGACGACGACCGGGATGACGGCCACGACGAACCGGTCGGCGCCGAAGACCTCGATCTTCTCGGCCCAGCCCAGCGGCGACAGCCAGGTGAGCCACGACGCGGCGCCGCTGGCGGTGTCGCCGATCGCGCGCAAGAGGTAGGAGACGCCGAGGGCGCCGAACGCCCAGGCACCGGCGCCGCGGGTGGTCGTCGTCAGCTGCGCGGCCACCGCGGTGACGCCGGTGAAGGTCAGCCCGACGGTCGCCCAGGCGACGCCGAAGGCCCACGAGCCGCTCGACCCGAGGCCGGACCCGATCAGGCTGAGCGCGGCGAGCAGGGAGGAGACGAGCACCGTGCCGGCCGCGAGGATGACCGCCGCGGTGAGCGGGGCGCGCCGTCCGACGGCCCCGGCGCCGACCAGCTCGGTGCGGCCGGCCTCCTCCTCGGTCCGGGTGTGGCGGCGGACCAGGACGATGGCCAGCAGTGCGACGCATACCGCGCCGAGCAGGAGGGTCTTGAAGATTGCGAACGAGTCGGGGTTGTCGGGGTTGGCGATGGGGCCGTACATGCCGACGATCGCCGGGCTGCCGAGCAGCGCGCGGGCCGCGTCGACGGCGTCCTGGCCCTGGTAGAGGTCGACGGTGCTCTTGGCCGAGCCGCCGGCGAGCGCGACGAGGCCGAGGACGCTGAGGGGGATGACGATCCGGTCGCGGCGCAGGGCGAGCTTCAGGAGTGCGCCCGTGCCGGCATACCCGCTCACGCGCCTACCGCTTCCGGCTGCGGAGTGCTGCGGTACTCCTTCATGAACAGCTGCTCGAGCGTCGGCGGCTGGCAGGTGAGGCTCTGGATGCCGTGCTGTCCGAGCCGGGCCAGCACCTCGCCGACCCGGGCGGTGTCGACCGTGAACGCGACGCGCGACCCGTCGGTCGTGAGGTCCTCGATCCCGGCGATGCCCTCGAGCAGCGCGACCGGCGGCGCGTCGGCGAGGACGGCGTCGACGCTGGTCCGGCTGAGGTGGCGCATGTCGGAGAGCGCGCCGGACTCGACGGTGCGACCGGCCCGGATGATGCTGACGTGGTCGGCGAGCGCCTCGACCTCGCTGAGGATGTGGCTGGAGAGCAGCACGGTGCGGCCCTCGCGGCGCACGTCCTCGACGGCGCTGCGGAAGACCGCCTCCATCAGCGGGTCCAGCCCGGAGGTCGGCTCGTCGAGAAGGAGCAGCTCGACGTCGGAGGCCAGGGCGGCGACGAGGGCGACCTTCTGCCGGTTGCCCTTGGAGTAGGTGCGCCCCTTCTTGGTCGGGTCCAGCTCGAACTTGTCGATGAGGTCGTTCCGGCGGGCCACATTGGTCTGCCCTCGGAGCCGTCCGAGAAGATCGATGACCTCGCCGCCGGAGAGGTTGGGCCAGAGGGTGACGTCGCCGGGCACGTAGGCCAGCCGGCGATGGAGGGTCTCGACGTCGTGCCACGGGTCGCCGCCCAGGAGGGTGACGGAGCCGGCGTCGGCGCGGACGAGGCCGAGAAGGATGCGGATGGTGGTGGACTTCCCCGCGCCGTTCGGGCCGAGGAAGCCGTGCACCTGCCCCGTCTGCACCTCGAGGTCGAGGCCGTCGAGGGCGACGGTCGACCCGAAGGACTTGTGCAGACCGGACACGGAGATGGCAGTACTCATGAGACCGACGGTACACCGTTTTCAGAAAAAGGTGAATGTACTAAAGTCTCCGTATGACGGCCCGCGCGACGACCCGCCCGCCTGCCCCGCCACCCCGCTCCGAGGACGAGGTCCGTGCCTTCGTGGAGCGGCTCGGGTCGGCCCTCACCGACGCCGGGATGGCCCGGCTCCCCGCGCGCGCCTTCGCGGCGATGCTGGCCGACGAGGACGGCCGGATGACGTCCGCGGAGCTGGCCGACGTACTGGAGGTCAGTCCCGCCTCGGTGTCCGGAGCGGTCCGGTACCTCTCGCAGGTCCTGTTCCTGCACCGCGAGCGCGAGCCCGGGACGCGCCGCGACGTCTACGTCGTCCGGGAGGACGCCTGGCACGACGCGATCGTCAACATGCGGCGCACGTATGCCCCGATCCAGGCCGCGATCGCCTCCGGGGTCGACGCGGTCGGTGGCCCTGGGACGCAGGCGGGGGAGCGGCTGTCGGTCTCGGCCGACTTCCTCGACTTCATCGCCGACGAGATGACGGCGATCGCCCAGCGCTGGGAAGAGCACCGCAAGACCCTGTAGTCGCTGTGAGCCCGGACGCCCCGGGACATCCGACAGGAGCGAGCACCCCGTCAACCGCCAGAAGCCGCTAGCCGGCGTCTCGTTCCTGTCGATCGTCCCGCGCGGCGCCGCAGGGCAACGGCGGCGGCGAGCGTGGTTCTCACCAGCTCCGGCTCGAACATGACCTGCTTCCAGGTGAAGCGCAGCACCAGCCAACCCCGCACCGTCAGGCCGTTGTAGCGGCGTAGATCCCGGTCGAGAGCCTGCGCCGAGCTGTGGAACTCGAAGCTCTCCGCCTCGATGACGATGTCGAGATCGTCGTCGGCCAGGTCTACACGGGCGTAGAAGCCTGGGTCGTCGACAACCAGCTGCGGGGTCACGGAGAGGCCGCTGACGTCCATCGCGACGGCGCGCAAGACCGACTCGAAGGGGTTCGCCGCCCGCGCGTCGGCAGCCGCCGCGACCCGCCAGACTCGGTCACGCTGACGCGGAGGGAGACTTCGGGCCGCGAGCTGGACCTCCTTCGGCTTGAGTCCGGCACGCCAGGACGAGTCGAACACCGCCAACGCCTCCGCAAACGGCAGGTCGATGCAGCAGTCGATGACCGTGCGGACCGGAGTAGTGACCCAACCGTCATGGATGTCAGAGGCGTCGAGGTTCCTCCAGTGGACGCTGACGTCAACGCGCCGGTGGGCCGGAAGGTTGCGGCGCGGTGAGACGGTGACGTGGGGCTGCTCGGGCACGTACGCCACCGGCCAGCCGTGGAACAGAGCCGCCGAGGTATGCGAGCAGGTTCCGGTCAACCGCGAGGCCGCGGCGCGGGCGGGTTCAGTCGAGGGCAACGCGTAGCGCCCCCTGCTGACCCGAACGACGGCGCCCTCGTCCAGCGAGTTCCGGATGGCCCGCCAGGAGGATCCTCGTCGCAGCGCCGTCCAGGTGGCCACGCCACCCAGCTGGGTCATGACGAGGACGGGGTCGGCCACCGCCTCAGCCTGCCGTCGTCGAAGAAGGCGACGGCTGGATATCCACAGCGGGACGAGTGACAGGAACGAGCGGCCCAGCAAGCCCTCAGTCGCCGGAACTGCTGTGCCGTTCCTGTCCGACGTCACCGTGAGCCGGGCCACCAAGCCGGCATGTGGCATACCGGCGTCGGTAGTCTGCGAGCCATGGCCGAGGAAGCCCGCTCCGAGTCCGACCTGCCCATCCGGCAGACGTACGGACCGGACGACCTCGCCGGGTTCGACCCGGCGGCTCAGCTGGGGGAGCCGGGCGAGTATCCGTACACCCGCGGTGTGTACGCGTCGATGTACACCGGCCGCCCCTGGACGATGCGGCAGTACGCCGGGTTCGGCACCGCCAAGGAGTCGAACGAGCGGTACCACCAGCTGGTCGCCGCCGGCACCGGCGGCCTCAGCGTGGCCTTCGACCTGCCGACCCAGATGGGCTACGACAGCGACGAGCCGATCGCGCACGGCGAGGTCGGCAAGGTCGGGGTCGCCATCGACTCCCTCGACGACATGCGCATCCTGTTCGACGGGCTGCCGCTCGACGAGGTCTCCACCTCGATGACCATCAACGCACCCGGCTCGGTCCTCCTGCTGCTCTACCAGCTGGTCGCGGAGGAGCACGGGATCCCCGGCGACAAGCTCACCGGGACCATCCAGAACGACGTGCTCAAGGAGTACATCGCTCGCGGCACCTACATCTACCCGCCGAAGGAGTCGCTCCGGCTGGTCTCGGATGTCTTTGCCTACTGCCACAAGGAGATCCCGCGCTGGAACACGATCTCCATCTCCGGGTACCACATGGCCGAGGCCGGGGCCACACCAGTCCAAGAGATTGCGTTCACCCTCTCCAACGCGATCGCCTACGTCCGGGCGGCCCAGGCGGCCGGCCTCGACGTCGACGACTTCGCGCCCCGCCTGTCGTTCTTCTTCGTGGCCCGCACGACCCTGCTGGAGGAGGTCGCCAAGTTCCGGGCCGCCCGGCGGATCTGGGCGCGGGTGATGCGCGACGACTTCGGCGCGAAGAACCCCAAGTCGCTGATGCTCCGGTTCCACACCCAGACGGCGGGCGTGCAGCTCACCGCCCAGCAGCCGGAGGTCAACCTCGTCCGGGTGGCGCTCCAGGGCCTCGGCGCGGTGCTCGGCGGAACCCAGAGCCTGCACACGAACTCGTTCGACGAGGCCATCGCCCTGCCGACGCAGAAGGCCGCGCGCCTCGCCCTGCGGACCCAGCAGGTCATCGCCTACGAGACCGACGTCACGAAGACGGTCGACCCGTTCGCCGGTTCGTACGCCGTCGAGGCGATGACCGACGACATCGAGGAAGCAGCACTCGAGCTGATGCAGGCGGTCGAGGACAAGGGCGGCGCCGTCGCCGCCATCGAGGAAGGCTTCCAGAAGAACGAGATCGAGCGCAGCGCCTACCGGATCGCCCTCGAGATCGACAACAAGGAGCGGACCATCGTCGGGCTCAACCGGTTCCGGCTCGACATCGAGGAACCGTACGAGCCGCTGCGGGTCGACCCTCAGATCGAGCGCGACCAGGTGGCCCGGCTGGCGGCCCTGCGGGCGGACCGCGACAACGCAGCCGTCACCGCGGCGCTGGACGCGCTCCGAGAAGCAGCGGCGGGCTCGGACAACGTCCTCTACCCGATGAAGGAGGCGCTCCGGCTGCGCGCCACCGGCGGCGAGGTCGCCCACGCGCTGCGCGAGGTCTGGGGCACCTACGTCCCGCGCGACGCCTTCTGACCCGGGCTGACCCAGCGTGGCCTCGGCCGACCGGGCGAGCCTAGGGCCGCGCGCCGGTCCGTCCCGCGGCCCGGCTGCCCAGCTCGACCCCCCGCGCCAGTGACTCCTCGGGCCCCGCCCCGCTGAGCCACGCCGTCAGCACCCCCGCGTCGAACGCGTCGCCACACCCCGTCCGGTCGCCCTCGACCACCTCGGGAGCCGGCACCCGCCAGGTATGCGTAAGCGTCGCCCACCGCGCGCCGCCGGCGCCCATCGACACCACCGCGGCCCGTGCGGACCCGAGCATCGTGTCGTCGCCACCTAGCGCCTGAGCCTCGATCTCGTTGGGCAGCAACAGATCCACGCCGTCCGCCCAGCCCAGGAACGCGGCGGCGCCGACCCGCTCGAGGTGGTTGGCCGCCTGCGGGTCGACCGACGTCGACCACCCCAGCGAGCGCGCCGACTCCAGCGCGGCCAGCCCGGTGGCCCGGGACCGTGGGTCGAGGAGCACGAAGCCGCTGAGGTGCAGATGGGGTATGCCCGTCGCACCCAACGCGTCCGCGGCGCCGGCCAGGTCGAGGTCTGCGGGCGTGAGTGCCGCGTTCGCGCCCCGGTCGGGCAGCATGGTGCGCTCGTCGTCCTCGAGGAGGACGACCACCGTGCAGGTGGGCCGCACCGGGTCGGTGGCGAACCGGCATACGACACCGTCCGCCTCGAGCCGCCGCCGGGCCGCCGCCCCGGCGTCGTCGTCCCCCACCCGAGAGACCAGGGCCACCGGAACGCCCGACGACGCGAGCCATGCCGCGGTGTTGCCACCCGCGCCGCCCGGCACGATCCGGACGTCACTCGGGGTGTCCCCGCCATGCACCACGGCGGCCTGGGGCCGCACCAGGACGTCGAGCCCGACGTCGCCGACCACGACGACGGGGCGCGTCGTCACGACTCCCCGCCGAGAGCCGCCAGCGCGACGGCCACCTCGGCGGCCAGCGCGGCGTTGGCGAGGACCAGCTCGACGTTGGCGCGCAGGCTCTCCCCGTCGGAGTGCTCGTGGAAGTACTCCAACAGGCGGGGCGTGACGTCCTTGCCGCGGACGCCCTCCCGGGCGAGCTCGGCCAGTCCCGCTGCGACGAGGCGGTCGTGGAGGGCCGGGTCGACCTGACGCGCCTCGGGCAGCGGGTTCGCGAGGACCACCCCGGCTGCGTCGGTGCCGAGCCGGGCCCGCGCGTGCGCCACGGCCGCGGCCTCCGCCGCCGACTCCACCCGCCATGGCACCGCCGAGCCGGAGTCGGTGAGGTAGAACCCCGGGAACCGGTCGGTGCGGTACCCCAGGACGGGCACCGACAGCGTCTCCAGCCGCTCCAGCGTGGCCGGCACGTCGAGGATCGACTTCACCCCGGCGCAGACCACGAGAACGGGCGTCGTCGCGAGGATCCCGAGGTCGGCCGAGATGTCGAAGGTCTCCGCGGCCCCGCGGTGTACGCCGCCGAGCCCGCCGGTCGCGAAGACCCGGATGCCGGCGCGGTGGGCCAGCGCCGCGGTCGAGGCGACCGTCGTCGCGCCGGTCCGACCGAGCGCGACCGCGACCCCGAGGTCGCGGGTGCTGAGCTTCAGCACGTCGTCCTGCAGGCACAGCCGGTCCAGCTCGGCCGCCGAGAGGCCGACCCGCACGACCCCGTCGAGGACGGCCACCGTCGCGGGTACTGCGCCGCCGGAGCGCACCGCGTCCTCGATCTCGTCGGCCACCCGGCGGTTGTCGCCGCGGGGCAGGCCGTGGGCCAGGATCGTGCTCTCCAGTGCGACGACGCCGCGACCGTCGGCGAGCGCGGCGGCGACGCCCTCGTCGACGACGAGCGGCGGAGCCCCGGAGGCGGCAGACATGGCCGGAGCGTACTGACCGGCACCGAGCCAGCACCGAGCCGGCAGGTAACGTTGCCCCCCGACATGGACCCATTGCTTCCCGTCCTGCACGCCACCGTCGACGAGCTCGAACCCGAGCTCGTCGGTCTGCGTCGGGACCTCCACGCGCACCCCGAGCTGGCCCGCCTCGAGACCCGGACCAGCCGCGTCGTCGCCGACCGGCTCACCGCCGCCGGCCTGCACCCGACCCGGCTGGAGGGGAGCGGGGTGGTCGTGGACATCGGCGCCCCGGACCCCGCATACCGCGTCGCCCTTCGCGCCGACCTGGACGCCCTCCCGGTCGCGGACCGGACCGCCCTGCCGTGGGCGTCCACCACCGAGGGCGTCGCCCACGCGTGCGGGCACGACCTGCACACCACGATCGTCCTCGGCGCCGGCCTCGCGCTCGCGACCCAGGCGGCGGTGCTCGTCGTCGGCCGGGCTGGGCGTCCGGCTGATCTTCCAGCCGGCCGAGGAGGTCATCCCCGGCGGCGCCCACGAGATCATCGACGGCGGGTGGCTGACCGGCGTCGACGAGGTCTTCGCCCTGCACTGCGACCCGAGCCGCGACGTCGGCGAGGTCGGCCTCCTCGTCGGCCCCATCACGGCGGCCTCCGACAGCGTCGAGGTCACCCTCAAGGGCCACGGCGGTCACACGTCGCGCCCGCACCTGACCCAGGACCTCACCTTCGCGCTCGCCAAGGTCGTCACCGAGGTGCCCGCCGCCCTCGGCCGCCGCGTCGACCCGCGCGCCGGGGCCGCTCTGGTCTGGGGCAGCGTCCACGCGGGCGGCGCTCCGAACGTCATCCCCTCGGTCGGGACGGCGAGCGGCACGCTTCGGCTGCTCGACGCGTCGCTGTGGCAGGACATCGGCGGGCTGGTCGAGGAGCTCGTCGAAGCCGTCGTCGCCCCGTATGCGGTGACCGCCGAGCTCGCGCTACACGCAGGGCGTGCCGCCGGTCGTGAACGCGGCCCCGTCGGTGGACTCGCTGCGCGACGCCGCTCACGCCGCCGGGCTGGTCCCGGGGACGACGGTCCAGTCACTCGGCGGCGAGGACTTCGCGTGGTACCTCACCGAGGTACGCGGCGCCATGGGGCGGCTGGGCACGCGCAGTCCCGGCGGCCCCACGTACGACCTGCACCAGGGTGACCTGGCCATCGACGAGCGGGCGCTCGGTTTGGGGGCAAAAGTCCTGGTCGGGGCGGTTCTGGACGCCGGTCGGCGCCACGCGCAGGCCGTTCTCGACGTTCCGACTCGGTAACGTTCCCCACCCGCTGAAGCACTTCCGGCCGGGAGGCCGTTGCGGCGGCAGTATCTTTCTTCATCGAACGCGCGGACCGTACGCCCGTTCGCCCCGAAGCCCCAAAGGAGTTCTCGTTGTGCGTCAGGTGATGAAGTTCGCGGCGGCCATGTCGGTCGCTGCCGTGGCATTGGCCGCGTGTGGTAGCAGCTCGAACAGTGGCGGCGGCACGGGCGGTGGCGGCGGCGCGACCTCCGGCGGCTCCGGCGGCGCGGGCCTCAAGGTCGGCATGGCCTACGACGTGGGTGGCCGTGGTGACCAGTCGTTCAACGACGCCGCGGCGGCGGGCCTCGACAAGGCCGTCAAGGAGCTCGGCGTCCAGTCCAAGGAGGCCGCGGCGACCAACGGCGAGGCCGAGTCGGCTCGCCAGGAGCGTCTGCAGCAGCTCATCGACGCCGGCTACACCAACGTCGTGGCCGTCGGCTTCGCCTACGCGAAGTCGGTCGGTGCGGCGGCCAAGGCCAACCCGAACGTCAAGTTCGCCATCGTCGACGACGCGTCGGACGACTCGAAGGGCCCGAACGTCGACCAGATCACCTTCGCCGAGGAGCAGGGCTCCTACCTCGTCGGCGCGGCGGCGGCCCTGAAGTCGAAGGTCGAACCACATCGGCTTCGTCGGCGGCGTCAACACCGTCCCTCATCAAGAAGTTCCAGGCGGGCTACCAGGCCGGCGCCAAGGCGGTCAACCCGAACATCGTCATCGACGCCAAGTACCTCACCGAGCCGCCGGACTTCTCGGGCTTCAACTCGGTCGACAAGGGCAAGGCGGCCGCCGAGGGCATGTACCAGGGCGGCGCCGACATCGTCTACCAGGCGGCCGGCGGCTCGGGTGGCGGCGTGTTCACCGCGGCCAAGGCGGCGGGCAAGCTCGCGATCGGTGTCGACTCCGACCAGGCCAAGACGGCGGCCGCGGACGTCCGCGACGTCATCATGACGTCGATGATCAAGAAGGTCGACGTCGGCGTGTACGACTTCATCAAGTCGGTCTCGGACGACTCGTTCAAGGCCGGCAACAAGATCTTCGACCTCAAGGCGGGTGGTGTCGACTACTCGACCACCGGCGGCAAGATCGACGACATCAAGTCCAAGCTCGACGACTACAAGGCGCAGATCATCGCCGGGACCATCAAGGTCCCGACGACGCCGTGACGCGCTGACGACCGGCTGAAGCAGCGAGGGGCCCGGACGACACGATTGCGTGCCGTCCGGGCCCTCCGCTGTCATAGGTTGGCCCCGACCCGCGCGAGCCGTACCCGAGGCGAGCAGGCACCGAGGAGGACGTCATCACCGACTCGACTGTGAAGGACCGGCCGAGCGCGCCGAGCGGCAGCACCGCCCCGGCCGTCGAGCTGCACGGCATCACCAAGCGCTTCCCAGGTGTCGTCGCCAACAAGGACATCGAGATGACGGTCCGACCGCGGCACCGTCCACGCCATCGTCGGCGAGAACGGCGCGGGGAAGTCGACGCTGATGAAGATCCTCTACGGGGTCCAGCAGCCCGACGAGGGCACCATCGCGGTCAACGGCCAGACGCTGACCCTGCGCAGCCCCACCGACGCGATCAACGCCGGCATCGGCATGGTGTTCCAGCACTTCATGCTGGCCGACAACCTCACCGTGCTCGAGAACGTCGTCCTCGGCGCGGAGAAGCTGCACGGCATCGGCGACGAGGCGCGCAAGGCGATCGTCGAGATCTCCGACGCCTACGGCCTGCGCGTCGACCCCGACGTCCTCGTCGCGGAGCTCGGCGTCGGCAAGCGGCAACGCGTCGAGATCCTCAAGGTCCTGTTCCGCGGCGCCAAGATCCTCATCCTCGACGAGCCGACCGCGGTCCTGGTCCCGCAGGAGGTCACCGAGCTCTTCGACAACCTGCGCGAGCTGAAGTCCGAGGGCCTGACCGTCATCTTCATCTCCCACAAGCTCGACGAGGTCCTCTCGGTCGCCGACGAGATCACCGTGATCCGGCGGGGTACCACCGTCAAGGCCAACATCGACCCGAGACGGTCAACGCCCGGCAGCTGGCCGAGCTGATGGTCGGCTCCGAGCTGCCGTCACCGCAGACCCAGGTCTACTCCGTGACCGACCGGCGTGGTCCTCACCATCGAGCACGTCAGCCTCGACGGGCGCGGCCGGCGGCAGCCGGGTTCTCGACGACATCTCGCTCACCATCCACGCCGGCGAGATCGTCGGGATCGCCGGGGTCGAGGGCAACGGCCAGGCCGAGCTCGTCGAGGTGGTGATGGGTATGCGTGAGCCCAGCACCGGGACGATCACCCTCGACGGGGTGGACATCACCGAGTGGGAGGTCCGGGAGATCCGCGAGGCCGGGGTCGGGTACATCCCCGAGGACCGGCACCGCCACGGGATGCTCCTCGAGGCGCCGCTCTGGGAGAACGTCATCCTCGGCCACCAGACCCAGAAGCCCAACGTCGGCGCCGGCGGGCCTCATCAACGCCAAGGCGGCCAAGGCCGAGACCGAGCGGATCGTCAAGGAGTACGACGTCCGTACCCCGTCGATCTTCGTCACCGGTGGCTCGCTGTCCGGCGGCAACCAGCAGAAGCTCATCATCGGCCGCGAGATGTCGCACGAGCCGAAGGTGGTCCTCGCCGCCCACCCGACCCGCGGCGTGGACGTCGGCGCGCAGGCGGCGATCTGGGAGCACATCAAACGGGCCCGCCGCGCGGGCCTCGCGCTCCTGCTCATCTCCGCCGACCTCGAGGAGCTGGTGGGGCTGTCCGACACGATCTGGGTGATGCTCCGCGGCTCCCTGAGCGGTCCCTTCGACCCGGACACGGTGACCCGCGAGGAGCTCGGCGCGGCGATGACCGGAGCCAACGCGCCGAAAGCCCTGTCCGCGGCCGAGGCGGACGCCAAGCCCGAAGGCGAGCGCGAGCCGGCCCCGCCGCATACCGACACCGAGAAGGTGGAGCCACGGCGAGACCGGACGAAGTCCGAGACCGACGAAGGAGACCCACGATGAGGCGTCTCGACCTGCGGCGGGTCGGCCTGGGGCTGGCCGCGCCGTTGCTCGCGATCCTCGTCGCGTTCGTCGTCACGTCCCTGATCCTCCTCATCGCCGGCGACCCGGTCGGGGCGGTGTGGGCGCAGCTGATCGACGTGCCGCTGCCGCGCCAGGTCGTCGCGATCATCAACGCGGCGACGGTCTACTACATCTCGGCCATCGCCGTGGCCATCGGGTTCCGGATGAACCTGTTCAACATCGGCGTCGACGGCCAGTACCGCGTCGCGGCGTTCGCCGCGGCGGTCTTCGCCGGCCAGGGCTGGCTGCCGGGGTGGCTGAACATCATCGCCGCGCTCGTCGTGGCGATGGTCGCCGGCGGTCTGTGGGCCGGAATCGCCGGGCTGCTCAAGGTGACCCGCGGCGTCAGCGAGGTCATCTCGACGATCATGCTCAACGCCATCGCGACCTTCCTCGTCGCGTACCTGCTCTCCCTCGCGGCGCAGCGCGTCGAGGGCAGCAACGCGGTCAACACCAAGCCGATCCCCGAGTCGTCGCGGGTGCCGGGCATCTCGCTCGACGGGATCATCGCGACGCCGAACAAGGTCTACGGCCTCATCGTCCTGGCCGTCGTCGTCGGATTCGCTCTACTGGTTCGTGCTCGGCAAGACCCGGTTCGGGTTCGACCTGCGGACGACCGGGCGGTCCGAGACGGCGGCCGTCGCGAGCGGCGTCAAGGTGAAGCGGATGGTGCTCACCTCGATGGTCATCTCCGGAGCGGTCGCCGGCCTGGTCGGGATGCCGCTGCTGTTCGGGCAGGACTACGCCGTACGGGGACACGTTCCAGTCCGGCCTCGGGTTCGCCGGCATCGCCATCGCGCTGCTCGGCCGCAACAACGCGGTCGGCATCGTCTTCGCGGCGCTGCTGTGGGCCTACCTCGACGCCCAGGGCAACGGCCTGCAGATCAACGCCGGCGTCTCCGACCGGCTGGTCCTCGTCATCCAGGGCGTCATCGTCCTGTCCGTCGTCATCGCCTACGAGCTGGTGCGGCGGGCCGGGGTTCGCATGGAGCAGCGCCGGGTCGCCTCGCAGCTCGCCGCCGCCCGAACCGCCGCGCCCGAGAAGGAAGGGGCGGCGGCATGAGCGACCAGGGACTCGTCATCACTACCGGCCTGGAGGCGCCGCCACCACCCCGCCGCCCGATCCATCGCGCCCGCTGGTTCTGGTTCGCCGTCATCGGCGGCGCGCTCGTCGTGCTCTCGACCGTCCGGGTGATCACCGGCGCCGAGGACATCGACTCGTCCGGCGCCCTCACGGCCGCGATCGCGCTGGCCGTGCCGATCGGGCTGGCCGGTCTCGGCGGCCTCTGGAGCGAGCGCGCGGGCGTCGTCAACATCGGTCTCGAGGGCATGATGATCCTCGGGACGTGGGGCGGCGCGTTCTTCGCCTACTACTACGGCCCCTGGGTCGGCATCCTCGGCGCGATCCTCCTCGGCGTCGTCGGTGGCGCGGTCCACGCGCTCGCGACGGTGATCTTCGGCGTCGACCACATCGTCTCCGGGTGTGGCCATCAACCTGCTCGGTCTCGGTGCCGGTGCCTATCTCGCCGTCCGGACGTTCAGCAGCCTGCCCGGCGGCGGTCCGACCCAGTCGCCGCCGCTGCCGCAGCTGCCGTTCATCAGCATTCCCGGGCTGAGCGACTGGCTCGGCCAGATCGAGGAGACCGGGATCTGGCTGGTCTCCGACATCGCCGTCCGTGCTGCGAGCGTTGACGACGAACCTCAACGTCCTCAGCATCATCGCCGTCCTGCTGCTGGTCCTGTCGTGGTGGATCCTGTGGCACACGCCGTTCGGGCTGCGGCTGCGGTCCTGCGGCGAGGCCCCGCAGGCGGCGGAGACGTTGGGTGTCAACGTGATCCGCTACAAGTTCATGGCCGTCCTCATCTCCGGTGGGCTCGCCGGTCTCGCGGGCGGGTTCCTCGTCCTGGTCGCCTCGAACCTCTACCGCGAGGGTCAGGTCGCCGGCCGCGGGTACATCGGCCTCGCGGCGATGATCTTCGGCAACTGGCGGACCGGCGGTCTCGCCGGCGGTGCCGCGTTGTTCGGCTACGCCGACGCCATCCAGCTGCGCGGTGGCGGCGACGTGGTGCGGGCATACCTGCTGCCGATCGCCATCTTCCTCGTCGCCTGGGGCGTCTGGATCCTCGTCCGCCGGCGTCAGGGCAAGCCCGTGGTCGGCGTCGTCACCGTCATCCTCGGCATCCTGTCGGCGGTCTGGTTCCTCGGGGTCACCCGCGTGTCCAACGAGTTCACCGGCATGACCCCGTACGTCGCGACGCTGCTCGTCCTGGCCTTCGCGTCGCAACGGCTTCGACCACCCGCCGCCGACGGGCAGATCTACCGAAAGGGTGAAGCGACGTGACGGACTGGCCTGCGCTGCAGGCCGCGGCGGTCGAGGCGATGCAGCACGCGTACGCCCCCTACTCGCAGTTCCCGGTCGGGGCGGCCGGGCTGGTCGACGACGGTCGCGTCGTGTCCGGGTGCAACGTCGAGAACGCCGCCTACGGCGTCGGGCTCTGCGCCGAGTGCGGGATGGTCTCCGACCTGCACCGCACCGGCGGGGGGCGGCTCGTCGCGGTCGTCTGCGTCGGCGGCGACGGCGAGCTGCTCATGCCGTGCGGTCGCTGCCGCCAGCTCCTGTGGGAGAACGGCGGTCCGGTATGCGTGCTGCTCACTCCCGAAGGCGAGCTCGCCATGGCGGAAGTGCTGCCCCAGGCGTTCGGGGCGGCGGACCTCGATGCGGCGGCCGCGCGGCATCCCGCGTAGCGGCTCAGCGCGCCACCAGGTAGCCCTCAGCGTCGAGGGTGACGGGGATCGGGTCGATGATCTCGAACCCGTCGCCGCCCTGGGGCTCGAGGTTGCGGAACCCGATGATCGCCGAGCCGCCGTCCCTCAACCGGACGATCGGCGCGGCGAACAGGTCCGGCTCCGGCCGGAACGGCCGCGCTGTGCGCATGTCCCACGGCCCGAGCAGGCCGGGGGAGGGGACGGACCAGGTGCAGTACTCGCCCCACTCGGCGACACGCTCGGCCGTCTGCTCCTGCGGGTGACAGGTGAACGCAAGGACGGGGCGCCCCGCGACGACGACGTTCTGCAGGACCTCGAGCTGGCCGAAGCCGGCGCCGGGGTCGCAGAGCGGCGGACCCAGGGTCCACGTGGCGAGGTCCTGGCTCGCGGCATGGGCGATGACGCCGTCGTCGTTGCGGCCGGCCGCGACGCTGCGGGCGGTGACGAACAGGTGCCACCCGTCGCCGTCGGGGTCGGGCAGCACCACGGGGTCGCGCCAGGTCTCGCTCGACCCCTCGAGATCCGGCCCGGTCGTCGGCGTCGCCGCCGGGGTGTTGGCCAGCGTCTTGTACCAGCGGCCGTCGACGCGCAGGGCCGGTTCGGTGCTGGACCGACGCCAGTGGTGCAGGTCGTCCGATACCGCGGACCCGACCCGCTGGTCGAAGATGTGGTGCCCCGCCGTGGACAGCGCGGTGTAGAACATCCGCCACGAATCGCCTTGTCGCACCACCGAACCGGTCCAGATCGCGAGGTCGTCGAACCCGGCCTCGGACGGCCCGAAACACTCGCCGCGATAGTCCCAGTCGACCAGGTCGCGGGACACCGCGTGGCCGACCCGCGCCGCGACGTGACGCGCGCTCGGGTCGTCGAGGGACCGCGGCGCCATGAGGAAGAACAGGTGGTAGTCGGTGCCGTCGTCGGCCACCCAGGAGTCCCACACCCAATGGTCGGGCAGCCGCATCACGGCGCACAGTGTGGCATGCGGAGGGGTCGCGTCGCGCTAGCCTGCTGCCCTGCGGAACGGTCGAGCCGTCGACCTCGAACGACTGGTTGTCAGGAGCCCGATGACCGCGGTTGTCCCGAGAATCCCTCGGTCGCTGCTCACCGTCGTCGACCTGACCGCGACCTTCGTCTTCGCCATGGAGGGCTCCATCGCGGCGACCTACTACGACGTCGACATCCTCGGCGTGTTCGTCCTGGGGTTCAGCACCGCCCTCGTCGGCGGGATCATCCGTGACCTCCTCATCGGCTGCACCCCACCGGCGTCGCTGCGCTCGCCCACCTACCCGGTGGTGGCGTTCGCGGGATCGGCCCTCGTCTGGTTCCTGGACCGCGGCGTCGCCGACATCCCGATGGTCCTGCTCCAGGTGACCGACGCGGTGGGACTCTCGCTGTTCGCGGTGGCCGGCGCGATGAAGGCGCTGGACTACAACATCCGCAGCCTCACCGCGGCGCTGCTCGGCGCGGTCTCCGCCTGTGGCGGCGGGGTCGTGCGCGACATGCTGCTCAACATCGTCCCAGTGGTCCTGAGGGGCGAGATCTACGCGCTGGCGGCGCTCGCCGGCGCCGGGACCGCGGTGCTGGCGGTCCGGTACGCCAAGGCGGGCCGGGCCGCCGCCATGACCATCGGGTTCGCCGTCTGCCTCGTCATCCGGCTGGTGGCCGTCTGGCAGGGCTGGGCGCTGCCACACCTGGACTGACCAGCCGCGGCCGCCCGGCCGAGTCAGGGCTTCCGCCCGCCGAGAGGCCAGCTTCGGCCGCTATGAGGACCTCCAAAGCGGCCGAAGCTGGCCTCTCGGCGGGAGCCTGGGGGCTGCGTCGGCTCAGCCGGTGTAGCGCCAGTCGACCCAGAACCGCTGGCTGTCGGCGGCGTAGTCGGTCATGAGCAGCATCGGCGTTCCGGCCCAGTTGTCGGGACCCACCGTCAGCACCGTCTGGGTGGCCGTGTTGCGCAGGCCGTACGGCGCCTCGACGTGGTCCGGTCCGGAGGGGATCACGAACGTCCAGCCCTGGGTGGCGGCACTGCCGCAGGCGGCCTGGACCGCATACCCGCCGCTCGCCGTCAGGCACGCCCCGGTCTTCCGGTTCACGAGCAGGGCGTCCGTGGCGCCGGTGCGGGGGACGAGGCCCCAGTGCATCCGCGTGGAGCTGTCGTACGCCTCGGCGACGGCCGTCGAGAGGCTCGGGTAGAACGGGTGCGAGGCCACCGCCCGTCCGTCGTCGTATGACATCAGCGAGTAGTAGCGGATCGGTTCCTTGACCGTCGAGGCGGTCGCTCCGGTTGCCGCGTCGGCCGAGGCCGTGGTCCCGAACAGGACGGCCAACCCGGCGACGGCGGACAGGACGACGGTGCGAAGAGCGGTATGCATGAGGGGTTCCTCCTGGTGGGTGGGTCGGGGTACGACCCGGTGACGTTGTCGTGGCGACGGTAGGAACCGCGCGCCGCACCGCGGATCGGCAGCGGGCCTCAGATCCGACCCTCGGCGCCTTACTCCTGGCTACTGCCCCCTCTTGCGCCGTCGCATCGCGGGCTCTAAGTTCACACTTATATAAGTCACTACTGATTCAAGGAGGAACGAGCATGGACGTCGCCGATGTCGTGGGGGCCACTCGACGCGAGGTGCGGGTCGCGGAGCGCGACGGCCGGCCGGCCCGGCAGATCGTCGCGACCCGTAGTTACCCGACCGACTCCGAGGACCTGTGGGACGCGCTGACCTCAGCCACGCGCATACCCCGCTGGTTTCTGCCCGTGACCGGCGACCTGCGGGTCGGCGGCACCTACCAGCTGGAGGGGAACGCCGGTGGCGAGGTGGAGGAATGCGACCCCCCGCGGCGGTTCGCCATCACCTGGGGCATGGGCGGTGAGACGTCGTGGGTCGTCGTCTCCCTCACGCCGCAGGGCCACGACCAGACGCTCCTCGAGCTGGTCCACACCGCTGTCGTGCCGGAGGAGTTCTGGACCCTCTACGGTCCAGGCGCCGTCGGGATCGGCTGGGACCTCGCCCTGCTGGGCCTGGCCCGGCACCTGCCAGGCGAGGAGAGCCTGAGCCACGAGAACCTCGCCGCCTGGATGGCGTCGCCCGAGGGGCTGGCGTTCGTCGGCGCGAGCAACGACGCCTGGGCCGAGGCGAACATCCGGGGTGGCGCCGATGCGGAGCAGGCCCGCGCCGGAGCGGAGCAGACCTTCGCGTTCTACACAGCGCCAGCGGAGGTCGAGTCGTCGGCCGCCGACCGTTAGGGGATCCGGGTGCACGCGTTCGACGTCCTGGGTGACCCGGTCCGGCGCCGCCTCCTGGAGCTGCTGTCCGACGGCGAGCGGACCGCTGGCCAGCTCGCGGCCGTCGTCACGGCGGAGCACGGCATCTCCCAGCCGGCGGTCTCGCAACACCTGAAGGTGTTGCGAGACAATGGGTTTGCTACAGCGCGCCCTGACGGAGCCCGGCGCCTGTACGCGCTCGAGGTGCCGGCGCTGCAGGGTGCTCAGGCCTGGCTCGACTCGTTGACCCACCAGTGGGACCAGCCCCTGGACGCGCTAGCGACCGAGGTCGCCCGCGGCCGGCGGGAGCGCCGCCGCCGGCCATGACCGGGGGCGGCCTTGCGCTCTCCGTGAAGCGGCTCATCCGGTCGTGACCGGTCCACCATGATGGCGGTATGAGCGAACCCTTCCACGCCGTCGACGTCATCATCGCCAAGCGCGACCAGGGCGAGCTGTCGGACGAGCAGATCGACTGGGTGGTCGACGCCTACACGCGCGGCGTCGTCGCCGAGGAGCAGATGTCGTCGCTGGCGATGGCCATTCTCCTCAACGGGATGACTCGCCGCGAGATCGAGCGGTGGACCGCCGCGATGATCGCCTCGGGCGAGCGGATGGACTTCTCGGGCCTTTCTCGCCCCACCGCCGACAAGCACTCCACCGGTGGCGTGGGTGACAAGATCACGCTCCCGCTGGCGCCGCTCGTCGCGGCCTGCGGGGTCGCCGTGCCGCAGCTCTCCGGCCGCGGTCTCGGGCACACCGGCGGCACGCTCGACAAGCTCGAGTCGATCCCCGGCTGGCGAGCGTCGCTCGACAACGACGAGATGATGCGCCAGCTCGAGGACGTCGGAGCGGTCATCTGCGCGGCCGGCGCCGGGACTGACGCCGGCCGACAAGAAGCTGTACGCGTTGCGCGACGTCACGGGGACCGTCGAGGCGATCCCGCTCATCGCCAGCTCGATCATGAGCAAGAAGATCGCCGAGGGCACCGGGGCGCTCGTCCTCGACGTCAAGGTCGGGTCCGGCGCGTTCATGAAGGACGTCGACCGCGCCCGCGAGCTGGCGGAGACGATGGTGGCCCTCGGCACCGACGCCGGCGTCACGACCGTGGCCCTCCTGACGAACATGCAGACGCCGCTCGGCCTCACCGCGGGCAACGCGCTGGAGGTCCGCGAGTCGGTCGAGGTCCTCGAGGGCGGCGGTCCGGAGGACGTCGTCGAGCTCACCGTGGCGCTGGCGCGGGAGATGCTGGCCGCCGCCGGTCGGGGGGACGTCGACCCCGCCGATGCGCTGACCGACGGCCGGGCCATGGACGTCTGGCGACGGATGATCAGCGCCCAGGGCGGCGACCCGGACGCGGACCTCCCGTGGGCCAAGGAGACCCACGAGGTGCGCGCACCGGCGGACGGCGTCCTGACCCAGCTCGACGCCTACAAGGTCGGGGTGGCGGCGTGGCGGCTGGGAGCGGGCCGGGCCCGCAAGGAGCACTCCGTCCAGGAGGGAGCGGGCGTCGTCATGCACGCCAAGCCCGGTGCATCCGTCCGCGGCGGCGACCCGCTGCTGACGCTGCACACCGACGACGCGCCGCTGTTCGAGCGGGCCCTCGAGGCCCTCGACGGCGCATACTTCATCGCGCCGGAGGGCTCGCGGCCCGACCTTCTCCCACTCGTCATCGACCGGATCGGCTGACCCCTACGCTGGGCGGATGCCTCAGCTGATCGCCGCTCCGACGCGGATCCCGGTTCCGGGCGGGAAGGTCATCGACGAGTACGTCGGGGCCGTGAACACCCCGTCGACGTCGTTGCCGGGCCCGTCGTCGCATCCCGTGTCGGTCGCCCACATGAACGCCCCGGCGAACTGGTCGGAGCCGTTCCAGACGCCGGAGTTCGGCGAGATCACGGTGGTGCTGCGCGGCACGGTCCTCGTCGACCACGAGGAGGGCCGGCTCGAGGTCGGCGAGGGGCAGGCGGTCGTCACCCTCGCCGGGGAGCGGGTGCGGTACTCGACCGGGCGCCGACGGTGCCGAGTACGTCGCGGTCTGCCTACCCGCGTTCAGCCCGGAGGCGGCCCACCGTGACGACGAGTGAGCTGAGCCTGGACGTCCTGCGGGCCGTCCCCAAGGTGCTGCTCCACGACCACCTCGACGGCGGTCTGCGGCCGCAGACGATCATCGAGCTCGCCGTCGGCGACCCGCAGGTCGAGGCGAGCCTGCCCGCGCCGGACGCCGCGGGGCTCGGGCAGTGGTTCCGGGACAACGCCGACTCGGGGTCGCTGGAGCGCTACCTCGAGACCTTCGACCAGACCCTCGCCGTCATGCAGACCGAGGAAGGTCTGTTCCGGGTCGCCTCCGAGGCGGCTCAGGACCTGGCGGCCGACGGCGTCGTCTACGCCGAGATCCGGTATGCGCCGGAGCAGCACCTCGCGCGCGGGCTCACCCTCGAGCAGGTGGTCGAGGCGGTCAACGACGGGTTCCGCGAGGGCGAGCGGCTGGCCCACGAGTCCGGTCACCGCATCCGGGTGACGGCACTCCTGACGGCGATGCGGCACGCCGCGAAGAGCCGGGAGATCGCCGAGCTCGCGGTGCGCTACCGCAACGACGGGGTGGCGGGGTTCGACATCGCCGGCGCGGAGGCGGGGTACCCGCCGACCCGGCACCTCGACGCGTTCGAGTTCCTGCGCCGGGAGAACGCCCACTTCACGATCCACGCCGGCGAGGCGTTCGGGCTGAAGAGCATCTGGGAGGCGATCCAGTGGTGCGGCGCCGACCGACTCGGCCACGGCGTGCGGATCGTCGACGACATCACGGTCGAGGGTCTGCGGTTCCCTGACTGGCTCGACGCCGCCGCCGCACGGGGCCTCACGACGTTGGCCGACGTCGACCTGGGCTCGGTCTACCTCGGCCTGCTGGCGGCCTACGTCCGCGACGCTCGGATCCCGCTCGAGATGTGTCCCAGCAGCAACCTCCAGACCGGCGCCGCGAAGTCCATCGGACTGCATCCGATCTCGCTGCTCGCCCGGATGAAGTTCCGGGTGACGCTCAACACCGACAACCGGCTGATGAGCGGGACGTCCCTGTCGCGCGAGGCCGGTTCTGCTCGCGGCGGAGGCGGACTGGACCCTCGCCGACCTGCGCTGGGTGACCATCAACGCGATGAAGTCGGCGTTCCTGCCGTTCGACCGCCGGCTCGCCCTCATCGACGAGGTGATCAAGCCCGGATACGCCGCATACGGCTTGCGTGCGTGAGTTCTTTCCACAGATCGCCCTAAAGCCGTCATTCGGCTACGATGCGTCCAGTTGCGCGGATTTGACGGCGCTGGAGCGAGGTCGACGTGGTCAGCGTTCAGGATCGCCCTATGGCACATCGAAGCGAGCTGGTGCGGGCGCGCCCTCGACCGTCAGCGCACCATGAGGCCGGCCCAGTGCCCCTGTTCCAGGCGCTGGACGCGCGCGCCCGAGGTCGAGCCGCCCGGCTCGACCGTCCGGTGGGCTACGGCTTCCCGGTCCGGATCTGCGACCAGGACCCCACGGCGCCGATCTACCTCTACTCCGCAACGATCAGCTCGATCGACCGGTTCGACCTCGTGTTCGACGCCGTCGAGCCAGCGTTCGGGACGCCGATCAGCCCGGGAGGCTGGACCGACGTCTGCTTCGACGCTGCGGCGGCCGGCGACGGCAGCCCGACCTTCATCGCGAACCTCCTGATCCGGTGGGGGCACACCCTGCCGGTCGGCTCCGACCCCGACCATCCCGGGGTGCTCGTCCAGGTCCTCGTGGGCGGCTGACCCGGCGGTCAGCCGATCCGGTCGGGTGCGGTGAGCCGCTGCCGCAGTGCCGTGTCGCGCGCCAGCCGGACGGTGTCGCGGCGGCGACGGTCGGCGAGGATCGCGGCGAGGACGTACTCGGGATGGTTGCCGGGTGGGGGCGGCGGCGAGACGTAGAGGCTCATCTCGGCGAGCAGCTTGCGACCCATGTCGTCGCGCGCCTGCGGCGTCATGGACTGGGCGGCCGGGAGGAAGGTCCGGACGGCCATCGCCAGGTCGTCGGGCAGCTGGGTGATGTCGGCGTTGAACGCCCAGTCCGCCAGCTGCGGCGGCATCGGCACGGGCGGCGGCAGCTGCGCCGTGACCCGGTCGCGGACCACGTAGGTGCCGGCGAGCATGTCGCCGAGCCGCTTGCCCTTCTTGCTGAGGATCGAGGCGATGATGGCGGGGATGCCCCACAGCATGTAGACCTCGACGACTCCCAGCAGGCCACGGGTGAACGCGTGCCGGAACGTGATCGGTCCCGCGTCGTCCCGCACGGTGCGCAGCCCGGCGGCCATCTTGCCGAGGCTCCGACCGCGGGTGAGCGTCTCGATGGTGATGGGGTACACCAGCCACGCGACGAGGAAGCAGACCAGCACGGTGGCCGCGATGAGGGCCTCGTCGAGCTGCCGGGAGAGGGCCGCGCCGGCCGAGACGAGGGTGAAGGTGACCACCCAGACGATGAGGTAGTCGAGGAATCCCGACAGCATCCGCGAGCCGATCGACGCCGGGGGCAGGTCCAGCGCGACGGCCTCACCGGTGACGAAGTCGTCGTCACCCACTCCGACGGTCGCGCTGCTCACCGGGTCATCGTAGGTGGCTCGGTGGACGCATCCCGGCGGTTTCCGGACCCGGCCCGGACCGGCGGGCCACCGCATACAGTGACCGCGTGGATCTCGACGCCTACGTGCTGGCGCACCAGCACGAGTGGGCGCGGCTGCACGAGCTGGCGTCCAAGCGTGGCAAGCTGACCGGCGCCGAGGCGGACGAGCTGCTCGACCTCTACCAGCGGGTGGCCACCCACCTCTCGGAGATCCGGACGCGGTCGCCGGAGCCGACCCTGGTGGCGCACCTGTCGTCGATGCTGGCGTCGGCCCGGCTGCGGTCGGCCGGCACCCGCACGCTCAGCCTGGACGACGTCACGTACTTCTTCACCGACACGTTCCCGGCGGCGCTGTACCGGATGCGCGCCTGGTGGCTCTGGACGATGGCGGCCAACGTCGTCGTCGCGTGGGTGATCGGCGGCGTGGTTCGTCGCGAACCCCAGCGTCGAGTCCGCTCTGCTGTCGCCGGCCGAGGTCGACCAGATGGTCAACAGCGACTTCGAGAGCTACTACAGCGAGTATGCGTCCGGCAGCTTCGCGCTGAAGGTGTGGACCAACAACGCCTGGGTGGCGGCCCTCTGCATCGCGCTCGGTGTGCTGGGGCTGCCGGTGATCCTGTTGCTCCTCAACAACATCCTCAACGTGGCGCTCATCGGTGGCCTGATGTGGAACCACGACCGGGCCGGCCTGTTCTTCGGGCTGATCCTGCCGCACGGGATGCTCGAGCTGACCGCCGTCTTCGTGGCCGCCGGCGTGGGGCTTGCGGATCTTCTGGGCGTGGATCGAACCCGGGCCGCGTCGGCGGCTCGACGCGGTCGCCGAGGCGGGCGGACCGCCATGTCGGTCGCCCTGGGACTGGTCGCCGTCCTGCTGGTCAGCGGGATCGTCGAGGCCTTCGTGACGCCGTCTCCGCTGCCGACGTGGGCGCGTATCGCGATCGGGTTCGTCGCCTGGGGCGCGTTCATGGCCTACGTGTTCACCGTGGGCCGCTGGGCCGCCCGCCGGGGCAGCACCGGGGACGTCTCGGCGACCGACGCCGGCGACATGGCCGCCGGTCGGTGGGCTGACGGCCCCGCTCCCTATCGTAGCGGGCGTCCGGATTCGACTGCCGCTACCATGATGGGCGCGTCACCCGCCACTGGTCAGGGGTTGAGGCGCGGCGCGTCCGGCACTCGGCGTTCATCCAGCCGGCGCCAACTCAACATGGCGTCAGGCATCCGAATTCGGACACGGTACCTGGGGAGGCGGGGTCAGAGGAGGCCCTGGCTCTTCAGCAGCAGGTAGTGGTCGGCCAGCCGGGGTGGCAGGTCCTCCGGGCCGGCGTCGATGACGGTGACACCCAGGCGACCGAGGAGAGCCTCGGTGCGCTGGCGGAGCGCCAGGGTCCGCTCCGCGGCGGCCGCGTCGTATGCGTGGCGAGTGGTGTCGCGACGGGCGGCCATCTCCGCGAGCGCCGGGTCGCTCACCGAGGCGAGGACGACCCGGTGGTGGGTCGTGAGCGCAGCCAGCGTGGGCAGCAGGGACTCCTCGATCGCGGCCGGCTCGAGTGCGGTGAGGAGGACGACCAGGGCGCGCCGCGGCGCCGTGTCGGCGATGGCGGTGGCGAGGGTCGGCCAGGACGCCTCGAGCAGCGCCGGTTCGAGCGGCGCCATCGCGCTGACCAGGTCGCCCAGCAGGGTCGACCGTCCCGAACCGGTCACCCGGGCGCGGACCCACCGGTCCCCGGCGATGAAGTCGACCCGGTCGCCAGCACGCGACGCGAGCGCCGCGAGGAGCAGCGCGGCGTCCATCTCGCTGTCGAGGCGGGGCATGTCCTCGACGCGCCCCGCCGAGGTGCGCGACGTGTCGAGGACGAGAACCACCCGGCGGTCGCGTTCCGGCTGCCAGGTGCGGACGACGACGTGCTGGCGCCGGGCCGTGGCGCGCCAGTCGATCGAGCGGACGTCGTCACCCTCGACGTAGTCGCGCAGCGAGTCGAACTCGGTGCCCTGACCGCGGACCCGGACCGCCGAGCGTCCGTCCAGCTGGCGCAGCGTGGCCAGCCGCGACGGCAGGTGCTTGCGGCTCGCGAACGGCGGCAGCGCGCGGATGGCGCCCCCGACCGCCAAGGACCGTTGTCGCGCCCCGATTCCGAGCGGGCCGAAGCTGCGGACCGTCACCCGGTCGGCCAGCCGGTCACCGCGGCGGGTGGGGAGCAGCTCGGTCGTGAACCGGCGGCGCTCACCACCCGGCAGCCGCAGCCGGTGGCGCTCCGCCCTGGCGCCGGCCGACGGCTGCCACGCGTCCCGCAGCCAGCCGCGGACCCGACGCCCGGACGTGTTCGTCACGAGCAGCGACGTCGACCCCGCCACGCCGAGCCGGACCTGGCCGACCGGGTCGCGCTGGACGTCGAGCCGGCGCGGGCTCACGGCGACGAGGATGTCGACGAGGGTCACGGCGACGCAGATCCCGACCCACAGCAGCACCATCTCCCGGGTGGGTTGGATGACGACCGCCACGACCCCGAGCAGCAGCAGGAGCGGGAACCGCCCGCTCACCGCCACGGCGACACCCCCGGCGGGGTGTGCCGGGCCGGGAGGCGGGCACGACGCATACGCACCGTCAGCGGGGGACCGGGACCGAGCCGACCGCGCTGGCCAGCACCGACCCGACCGAGACGCCCTCGAGCTCGGCCTCGGGTCGCAGCGACAGGCGATGGGACAGCGTGGCGTGGGCCAGGGCCTTGACGTCGTCGGGCGTGACGAAGGTGCGGCCGTTCATCCAGGCCCACGCCCGGGCGGTCGCCAGCAGCGCGGTGGCGCCACGGGGGCTGACGCCGAGCGACAGCGACGGGGCCGAGCGGGTGGCCCGGGCGATGTCGACGATGTAGCCGGCCACCTCGGGCGCGACGGCGATGGCCCGTACCGCCTCGACGCCGGCGGCGAGATCCTCGGGACCGGCCACGGCCCGGATGCCGGCGGCGTCGAGGTCGCGGGGGTCGAACCCGCTCGCGTGCCGGCGGACCACCTCGAGCTCGTCGTCCCGCGGCGGCAGCGGCAACACCACCTTGAGCAGGAACCGGTCCAGCTGCGCCTCGGGCAGCGGGTAGGTGCCCTCGTACTCGACGGGGTTCTGGGTGGCGGCGACGAGGAACGGCTGCGGCAGGGGCCGGGGCACGCCGTCGACCGAGACCTGTCGCTCCTCCATGGCCTCGAGCAAGGACGCCTGGGTCTTCGGCGGCGTCCGGTTGATCTCGTCGGCGAGGAGGAGGTTCGTGAACACCGGGCCCTCGCGGAAGACGAAGTCGGAGGTCGTGTTGTCGTAGACCAGCGACCCGGTGATGTCGCCCGGCATGAGGTCGGGCGTGAACTGGACCCGCTTGGTGTCGATGGCCAGCGCCTTGGCCAGCGCGCGCACCAGCAGTGTCTTCGCGACGCCGGGGACACCTTCGAGGAGCACGTGGCCCCGGACGAGGAGGCAGATGATGACCCCGGAGACCGCGGCCTCCTGCCCGACCACGGCCTTGCCCACCTCGCGGCGAACGGCCAACAGGGCTTCCCGAGCGCGGTCCGAGGCCTGCTGCGCCGCCGGGCTCGGGGCCGGTGAGGGCGCGGAGCTGGGCGGCGCCGCGGAGGTCTCCGGGGGGACCCGCCAGTGGTCCGGCTGCGGCTCGCGGTCGTGCGGGTATGCCGGTCGCTCCGGCGCCGGCGGCGACGGGTAGCTGGGGTTCGGGGTGTCGCTCATCAGCGGCGTACTTCCTTCTCGAGGGCGGCGAGCTCGGCGGCGAGCGCGAGGAGATGGTCATCCCGCGTGGGAGGCGGACCGAGGAGCAGGGCGCCGACCTCGTCGACCGGTCGTCCGCTCGCAGCGGAGACGGCGGCGACCAGGGCCTGGTCGGCCCCGCGGGACGCGATCGTGGCGGTGGGCCGGGGCAGGCCGAGGTAGTCGGCGAGCCGGGTCCGGGTGGCGAGCTGGAGGGTGGCCCCGGCCCGGGAGGCGTCGCGGGCGCGCCGGTAGAGGCGGCCCCGGCTCTCCGTGGTCTCCACGGCGCGGACGACGACAGGAAGGGGTTCGGCAACGAGGCGGCCGAACCGGCGGCCGCGCCAGAGCACCAGACCGACGAAGGCCACCGCGCCGAGCGCCAGGACCGGGCCGAGCCACGTCGGGAGCAGCGACGACAGCCCGGCGTCGTCGCCCGCCGGCACGTCCTCACGCGAGGGGACGTACCAGACCACCCGGCCGGAGTGGCCGAGCATCCGCAGCGCGATCGCGGCGTTGCTGCTCTCGGTGATCTGGTCGTTGGTGAGGGCGGTCGTGCTGCCGAGGAGGACCGTCGGCGGGCTGGACCCGCGGCGCGCGAGGGCGAGGTAGACGGAGCTCCCGTCGTGGGTGAAGCAGGCGGCGTCGGCGAGGCTGGACCGGTACTCGACCTGGCTGCGCGAAAGCGTCTCGCCCGCGCGGACGTCGGTGGTGCCACAGTCGGTCGCGACGAGATCCTGGGCGGCCCGCCGGGCGTCGGTGAGGCCGACGTCGGGGGCGAGGTAGCGCAGCACGCTGCGGTCGGGGGCGATGAGCACCAGCCGTTCGGCCGTGCTGGCGACGTCGGCGAGGACCTTCGTGGTCGACTCGGCGAGAGCGGCCGTCCGGGCCACGAAGACGGTGGTGTCGGCATCGGCGCCCGCGCGCTCGAGCTCGGCCTGGCCCCGGGCGACGACCACCTGGACGCCATGGGCCTCCAGGACGCGCGCCAGCGCCTGAGCGCCGTTCGCCGTGGGGTTGCGCGGGTCGAGAGGCGCGGAGCTCGCAGGCCCGGGTCCGCGCGACACGAAGAGGAACGCGACGGCGAGCACCGCGGCCACGAGGACGGCGACGAGCACCCACCGGCGCCGCCAGCCGCGAGCCGGGGGAGCGGAGGTCGGGCCGCCCGGCGCCGCGGAGTCGGCGGCCGCGTCCGGTGCGGTCGCCTCGCCGGACCGCTGCCAGAGCTCGGTGGTCACCGGCGTACCCCCGTCAGCCAGACCGAGTCCGGCTCGGTGCCGGAGCCGCCGCCCGACGGCGGGGGCGCCGTCCGGCCACGGTCACCCCGGTCGCCACGATCGCCGCGGCCCGGGCGGGGCGGGAGGACCGGCCGCGCGTCGTGGAGCGTCGTGTCGGTCGACCGCGTGAGGAGCGCGTCCTCCCGGTCGGCCGTGGCGTCGCCGTAGGCGACCGCGTCGAAAAGGTCCATGGTGCGGCCGATGTCGGCGACCTGTGCGGGAAAGGCGACCGACAGCGCGGCGCCGACCTCGTGCGCGGTCATCGACGGGGCGTGCGGCAGGAGGGTCCGGGTCTCCGCGTCGCGGGCGATGGCGCGGGTCCAGGCGAGCACGGCGTCGCCGAAACGGCCCTCGGCCAGGGCGCGTTCGGCCTCTCGACGCAGCTGGTCGGCGGTGAGCACGCTGTCGCCGAGCAGCGTCCGGCGTTCCGACACCGTCCGGCTTTCGACGCGGATGCGCGTGAGCAGGTAGATCACTCCAGCGACGAGCAGGACGACGACGAGGGTGATGACGATCGGCGGGAAGCTCGCGCCGCCGGTGCCCTGGGTGCTCTGGAGGTCGGCCAGCCGGTCGCCCAGCCAGTCCATCAGCCGCTGGAACAGCGAGCGGGTGTCCTGGTACTCGCTGCGGGCCAGCTCGTCGCTGAGCCACTGCCGCGCCTGGTCCGTCGACGGGTCGAGGTCCATCGGCAGGGCCGCCGAGAGGACGGTGTGGACGCGGCTCACGAGCCGTTGCCCGTCGCGCGAGCGGCCCGTTGCAGGACGAGGTCGAACCCCTCGAGCCGCATCCGCTGGTCGACGTAGAGGAGCGAGAGCGCTCCGGCGGCGAACGGGACCACGACGGTCATCGACAGCAGGGTGGCCACGGCCAGGCCCAGCGACGAGACCATCGCGTCGAGGCTGGGGCTGAGCGAGAGGATCGCGGCGAGGAATGACGACACGAGGAGCAGCGGCAGCTGCACGACCCAGAAGACGACGCCACAGAGGAGCGCGACGACGACCAGGCGCATCAGGGTCCGCCAGAAGACGCCCCGGGTCAGGGCCCAGCTGCGGCTGAGCGCGTCGAACACCCCGCGGCGCTCGAGGACCACGGCGGCACCGGCGAGGCAGGTGCGGGCCAGCAGGACGGCGGTCCAGGCGCCCACGGTGAGCCCGCCCACCAGCGAGATGAGCACGGCGGCCAGCAACGAGTTCGCCTGGGTCGCGAGGGCCACGAGCAGGATGAGGAGGACCAGTGGCAGCGCGATCCCGAAGGTGACCAACGCGGCGAGACCCACGAGAGGCAGGAGCCGCCCGCGGACCGCGCCCCACAGCTCGGCGAGGCCGACCCGCCGACCGAGGGCGGCCTCGCCGACGGAGTAGGACAGGGCGCCCGCGAGGACCAGGGACGCGAACCCGATCCCGAACATCAGCAACACCCCGAAGAACGAGCTCTGGTCGACGACCGCGTCGGCCCCGAGGTCGGCGTACCACGATCCCTGCGCCCCCAGGGCCGCCACGAGGATCGCCGGGACCGCCGACAGGGCCAGCACGACCAGCGTCGCGGAGAAGACCGTGCCCGCGTTGCGACGGATGTGCTTGACCGCGCCGTCGACGACGTCGCCGAGCGACATCGGTCGCAGCGAGATGATGCCGGGCTTGTGGCTCGTGACGAGGAGGACGCGCTCCGGGCCGCGGACGATGCCGCCCCCACCGCGCCGGCCCGGTGTTGCCGCCGCGGCCGCCTCGGCACTGCCCGGCGCGGCGAGCCCGCCGGTTCCCACGGGCATACCCCCGGAGACCGCCGGGTCCATGGGTGCTGTCGAGACCGTCGCGAGCCCGCCGGGCGGGAGGTATGCGGGTGGTCGACGGCGGGTCTCCTCGGCCGGCGCGCCCGGGGGCGGCCCGAACCCGCTCACGGCTCCCCCTGCCGTGGGTCGATGTCGAGCACTCCGGCCAACCCCCACCTCTGCCATCGCCGGCGTGGCGATGTCCGTCCCGAGAAGGTACCAAGCGCGACGTCAGCCCGGACGAGGTTGGTCCTCAGCGACCTCGGGGACCGTGGCGGCTCGGGCTCGGCCTCGACCGGTCGGGGTTCGGAGCGGCCCGGCGACCGCGTCCTGCAGCAGCGACCTTGAGCCGATGCACGGGTTCGCGGTACCGCTGCTCACGGCACTGCGCCCGGGCCACTTCGGCGCCGGACCGGCTGCCAGTGCGGGCCTCGGTACCGTTGCGGTCGCAGATCTGCATGGGCCGGTCCAGCCGGTGTCGCCGAGGTCGAGGCAGCGACCGGACTGCGGGTTCTGGAGCGACCCGTCGCCGCGGAGGGTCCAGGCCTGCGCCGGGGTGCCGTTGCACGTCCACAGCTGGACGCGGCTCCCGTTGACCGTCCCGCCGCCGGCGATGTCGAGGCACTTGCCCTGGGCCCTCAGGGTGGTGTCGGCTCCGTACCCCCACTGCTGCGCGTTGGTTCCGTTGCACTGGTAGATCTGCACCGGCGTGCCGTCGGCGGTCCCGGCGCCGCGCACGTCGAGGCACTTGGCCGCGGGGCCCAGCACCGGGCCGATGAGGGCGGTGGCCACGCCGTGCAGGGTGACCTCCTTCGCCCCGGCCCCGTCGTTGCCGGTGATCAGGTAGACCCCCGAGAAGGCTCCGGCGGCCGTCGGCGTGAACGTCACCGACTGCCGGATCGTGTCGCCGGGGGAGAGCTGCTGCCCCTCCGAGACGGGGTTCGCGACGATGAACGGAGCGGCCGGCGGAGCCGCCTTGTTCAGGGTGAGCAGCAGGTTGCCGGTGTTGGCGATATCGAACGTCCGAGTCACCGTGGACCCGACGCTGACCGTGCCGAAGTCGATGTCGGTCGGGGCGATCGAGAGGTGGGGCGCACCCTGGACCCCCGCACCGGTCAGGGGGACCGTGACGTTGCCGGTGGACGACGCGATGACGAGCTGGGACGCGCTGCCCGTCACGTCGGCGAAGGTCAGGCCGAAGGCCAGTGCGCCTCACCCTAGAACGGCGGTGAGGTCGTTCGGAGGGGCACGCCGCCGAAGCCGAAGGTGCCCGCCCGGGTCAGTGACGGCACGCCGTTCGCGGACGCACCGATCTTGAACGCCGACAGCGAGCCCTGGTTGGGGACGGTGTAGACGTACCCGCCGTCCCCGCCCCAGAAGGCGGGATGGCCCCAGACGCCGTTGTACGGCCCGACGGTCTGGACAGCGGCGTCGGTTCCCCCCGGACCCTGGGCGACCCCGCCGAGGTTGTCGCGGTCGAGGAGGAACACTCGCCCGTCCTTGCCGACCTGGACCAGGAGATGCGGGTGGGCCGGCGTTCCGAAGCCGTCGGGGATGGCCATCGGCCCACCGGACCCCAGGTCGGTGTCGTCGGTGTCGAGGTTCGTGTTGTTGAAGGGGCTGAAGAAGTCCTTCGAGACCAGGCTGCCGTCGGAGTTGACCTGGAGCCGGACCACGGACTCGGCCAGCGTGCTCGGCGGGGACAGGCCCGGCCCGGGAGGCGGCGAGACCCCGTTGCCCGTGGCGAGGATGATCCGGCGCGGGCCGTCCGAGACGAGGCCGCCGCCGGACTGCCAGATGCCCGCGCCCGCGGTCGACGAGCCGGTCTCGGTCGCCCACATCGTCGTCTGCCGGCCCGTTGCGGCGTCGACGCCGACGACGTAGCCGACGAAGGGACCGACGTCGCAGTGGCTCGCGAAGGCCGCGTACACGACCCCGTCGAGCAGGAGCAGTCCCGGCCGCTGCATCGCCGTCTTCGGGATGAAGACGTTGCTCGGGTCGTTGCTCGGGCTGCCCTCGATCCGGCGGGGGAACCCGCTGCGCTCCACTCCCGTGGCGATGTCGACGGCGTGCATGTACCAGTTGGGGTGGTCGAGGTCGGGCCCGTCGTTGACCTTGGCCGTGAAGTAGGCGGTGCCGGTCGCGGCGTCGACCGCCGGCGTCGCCGTCATCCCGACGTTGGGGGCGAGGTCACCGCACCCGATCGCGGACGCCGGCCAGAACGGCCCGACGTTCCGCGTCCACCGAATGGCGCCCGTCACGGGGTCCAACCCGTACGCCTTGTTGTTCTCGGTCACGGCCATGACGGTGCCCTTGGCGACGACGGGCTGGGCGTAGATCTGGCCGTCGAGCTGGGTGGCGAACAGCTGGCCGAAGTCCGGTGCCGAGACGTCGGAGGGGCCGAGCCCGGGCTCGTTGCGGTCCCAACCCGTGCGCGTCGGCTCGTAGGACACCGTGAGGTCGTCCGCACGGGACGTGTCGGTGACCACCCCGACACCGAGGAGGGCGAGGCAGACGGTGATGGCGGCCGCCACGAGGCCGCGAGAACGGCGTGGGCGGAGCGAGACTGACGACACTGCTGGGTCCTTCCCCGACAGCGGTCGGGCGCCGGCCCCGGGCCATCGGAACTCTCGGCGCGAGGCCGTCCCGGGGGCAACCTCGTTACGTTCGGGCGGAACTGTACTGCATAACGGCCCGGCGGCGGGCGTCGTCCGGGTTTACGGCCGACGCTCGTGGTGCCCCAGGACGAGCTTCTCGGCGAGCCGCCGTTCGACCTCGCCGGGCGAGGCACACGTGGCCCCGAGGCGCTCCATCCGCGCGACGAGCTCCGGTTCCGACCGGGTCAACGCCAGGCCGCGACGCAACAGGACCAGCGGCGGTTTGCGGCGTTCGGCCAGGTCGCGGACCAACCGACGCACGAACGTCACCCAGCGCGGATGCCTGACACACCAGGCGGAGTGAAGAACTCCGGTCTCGGCGAGGGACCCGATGATCTCGGCGGCGAAGATCCCCTCGGCCACCACCATCGCGCCGGAGGGGGCGTCGATCCGGGCGGTCCCCGCCGCCGCGGACCGCGCGATGTCGTACACCGGCACCTCCACCGACCCGGTGACGACGAGCCGCTCCAACGCCCGGACGGCGGCGCCCGCGTTCCACGAGGCCGGGTCGTCCCAGTCGGCGATGGTCGTCCCGCCCAGCTCCCGGGTCGGCAGCTCGGGGTCGTCGCCGTCGCGGTAGAAGTCGTCGAGGCGCACCACCGGCCATCCGTACGCGGCGTGCAGCCGGGCGGCCAGCCGTGACTTCCCGGCGCCCGAGGGCCCCGCGAGCACGACGACCCGCCGCCGGGCCGGCGGGGAGCCGGCCGCACGCATACTTCCGTCGCTCACCGGCCCTTGGGGTGCCAGACGGTCTTGGTCTCGAGGAACGCGCGGACGCGCCGCAGGTCCGGAGTCATGGTCCAGTCCGGTTCGACCGCGGCCGCACCGGTGCCGCCGGGACGTAGCACGCGCTTCACGGTGTCGGCCGCGGCGGCTTCGAGGTCGCCCCAAGCGACGCCGTCGGCATCGGCGGCGCCGGTGAGGTCGATCGCGTTGACGTCACGGTGCGAGGCGAGCCAGGGCGCGATCTCGGCGGCCCTCCCGGTGAGGATGTTGACCACCCCGCCCGGCACGTCGCTGGTCGCCAGCGCCTCCGAGAGGGTCACCGCCGGCAGCGGACGGGCGGCACTCGTGACGACCACGCAGGTGTTGCCGGAGACCACGATCGGGGCGACGACGCTGACCAGGCCGAGGAGCGACGACGACTGCGGCGCCAGCGCCGCGACGACGCCGGTCGGCTCGGGGGCGGAGATGTCGAAGTACGGGCCGGCGACGGGGTTCAGCCCGCCGAGGACCTGGGCCAGCTTGTCGGTCCAGCCGGCGTACCAGACCCAGCGGTCGATCGCGGCCGCGACGGTGGTCCGGGCGCGAGCGGCGGTGAGGCCCTCGGCCGCCGACACCTCGTCGACGAACTGGTCGAACCGCCCCTCCATCACCTCGGCGACGCGGTAGAGGACCTGCCCGCGGTTGTAGGCGGTCGCTCCGGCCCAGCCGGGGAACGCGGCCCGCGCGGCCGTGACCGCGTCGCGGGCGTCCTTGCGCGAGGCCTGGGCGGCGTTGGCGAGGAACCGTCCCTTGGTGTCGCTGACGACGTAGGACCGGCCCGACTCGCTGCGCGGGAACGCGCCGCCGATGTAGAGCTTGTAGGTCTTGCGGATGTCGAGCCGCGGCGCGGGCGCGGCGGCCTTGCGGGTGGCCGTGGGGCTCACTGGACGTCTCCCGTCGACACGTAGCCCTCGAGGCCGTGCCGACCGCCCTCCCGGCCGTAGCCGGACTCCTTGTAGCCGCCGAACGGCGATGTCGGGTCGAACTTGTTGAACGTGTTGGCCCACACCACGCCCGCGCGCAGCTGGTCGGCCATCCAGAGGATGCGCGACCCCTTGTCGGTCCACACGCCGGCGGACAGGCCGTAGGGCGTGTTGTTGGCCTTGGCCACTGCCTCCTGCGGGGTGCGGAACGTCAGGACGGACAGCACCGGCCCGAACACCTCCTCCTGCGCGATCCGGTGAGTCTGGGCGACGCCGGTGAACACCGTCGGGGGGAACCAGAACCCGCGGCTCGGCAGGTCGCAGGGCGGGCTCCACCGCTCGGCGCCCTCGGCCTCGGCGATCCCGGACAGCTCGCGGATGCGGTCCAGCTGGGCGGCCGAGTTGATCGCGCCGAGGTCGGTGTTCTTGTCGAGCGGGTCGCCGACGCGGATGGTGGTGAGCCGCCGCTTGAGCTTGCGGATCACCTCGTCGTGCACGGACTCCTGCACCAGCAGCCGCGACCCGGCACAGCAGACGTGGCCCTGGTTGAAGAAGATGCCGTTGACGATGCCCTCGACCGCCTGGTCGACCGGTGCGTCGTCGAAGACGATGTTGGCGGCCTTGCCGCCGAGCTCGAGGGTGGCCCGAACGCGGGTGCCCGCGATGGTGCGGGCGATGGCCTTGCCGACCTCGGTCGAGCCGGTGAAGGCGATCTTGTCGACGCCCGGGTGCTCGACGAGCGCGCGTCCGGTGTCGCCGGCGCCGGTGACGATGTTGACCACGCCGGGCGGCAGATCGGCCTGCTGGCACACCTCGGCGAAGAGCAGCGCGGTGAGCGGCGTGGTCTCGGCCGGCTTGAGGACGACGGTGTTGCCGCAGGCGAGCGCGGGCGCGATCTTCCACGACAGCATGAGGAGCGGGAAGTTCCAGGGGATGACCTGACCCACGACGCCGATCGGCCGTGGTGGCCGGCCGCCGGCCGGCGCCAGGCCCGCATACTCGAGCTTGTCGGCCCACCCTGCGTGGTAGAAGAAGTGCGCCGCGGCGAGCGGGATGTCGACGTCGCGCGACTCCTTGATCGGCTTGCCGTTGTCGAGCGTCTCGAGGACGGCGAACTCGCGGGCCCGCTCCTGCATGATCCGAGCGATGCGGAAGAGGTACTTGCCGCGGTCGGCGCCGGACATCCGGCCCCAGACCCCTCGGTATGCCTGTCGCGCCGCCCTGACGGCGCGGTCGACGTCGTCGGCGGTCGCCTCCGTGACGTCGGCCAGCACCTCCTCGGTGGCGGGGCTGATCGTCTTGAAGCTCGTATCTCCGGTCGAGTCGACGAACTCGCCGCCGATGAACAGGCCGTAGGACGAGTGGATGTCGACGACTGAGCGGGACTCGGGGGCGGGGGCGTACTCGAAACGGGGCATCTTCAGGACCTCAGGTCGTCCTAGTCGAGGGTGACGTAGTCGGGGCCGGAGTAGGCGCCGGTGCGCAGTTTCTGCCGCTGCAGGAGCAGGTCGTTGAGCAGACTGGACGCACCGAACCGGAACCAGTCCGGGTCCATCCAGTCGTCGCCGGCGATCTCGCTGACCATGACCAGGTACTTGAGCGCGTCCTTGCTCGTCTTGATCCCCCCGGCCGGCTTGACCCCGACCTGCACGCCCGTGGACTCCTGCCAGTCGCGGACCGCCTCCAGCATGATCAGCGTGACGGGCAGGGTCGCAGCGGGCTGCACCTTCCCGGTCGACGTCTTGATGAAGTCGCCACCGGCCAGCATCGACAGGTACGACGCGCGCCGGACGTTGTCGTAGGTGACCAGCTCGCCGGTCTCCATGATCACCTTGAGGTGGGCGTCGTGGCCGCCGTCACGACGGCAGGCCTCCTTGACGGCGACGATCTCCTCGAAGACGGTGAGGTAGTCGCCGGCGAGGAACGCCCCGCGGTCGATGACCATGTCGATCTCGTCCGCGCCGGCGGCGACGGCGTCCGCGGTGTCGGCGAGCTTGACCGGCATGCTCGCGCGTCCCGACGGGAACGCCGTGGCGACGGCGGCGACGTGGATCCCGGTGTCGCCCAGCGCTTCTCGGGCGATCCCGACCATGTCGCCGTAGACGCATACTGCGGCTGGGCGTGGGGTGGTCGGGTCGGAGGGGTCCGGCACCCGGGCCTTGGCGCAGAGCGACCGGACCTTGCCGGGGGTGTCGGCGCCCTCCAGCGTGGTGAGGTCGATCATCGAGATCGCCATGTCGATGCCCCACGCCTTGGCGGTGGTCTTGATGGACCGCGTCCCGAGCCCGGCGGCGCGGGCCTCGCAGCCCACCTGGTCGACTCCGGGAAGGCCGTGGAGCCACGCCGTGAGGGCCCGGTCGGTCACCCGGCCGACGCCGAGGATGTCGCGCGCTCTCTCGGTGGCCCGCTCTCCGACACTGGCGAGGGTGGTCACCTACGGAGTCTAGTTGGCTCGAGGATCACCCGGTTCTGCGTGCGAGAATGACGGTCCCGTTGCCGACCGCTGGAGACCCGATGAGCCGCTCGACGTCCGCCCCCGAGGCGCTGCGCACGCTGCGTCAGCGCGGGTCGGTGGCGATGGGCATCGTGGCGATGTGTCTGGGCGGGTTGATGGCGGTGCTGTCGGTCTTCTCCGGCGAGCCGTCGCTGGTGCTGATCGGCGGGATGTTGCTGCTGGTCGCCGTCGGCTGGGTGCTGTTCATCCGCCCGTCCGTGGTGCTCACCGTCGTCGGGGTGGACCTGGAGAACCCGTTCCGCCGCACGACGATCCCGTGGTCGCACGTCGAGGACGTCTCGCCCCGCTGGAACCTCGAGGTCTGGGCCGGGGGGAAGGCGTACCCCGCGTGGGCGATCGCCTCGCACATCGAGCGGCCGAAGCGCCAGGGCATCCCCGGCTACGGGAAGCTGGACCTCGGCGACACCGCCGCCAAGGCCCCGAAGCCGTCGGAGGGCGCCACGGTCGGCAGCGCCAGCCGGCTGATCGAGTCGGCGATGGGTGAGTATGCGCAGCTGCTCGCCGAGGGTGACTCGGCCGCAGTCACCGGGCGCGAGATCACCCGGACGTGGAACTGGCTCGACCTCGCCTGCTTCGCCCTCCCGCTGCTGGTCATCCTCGTCGGCATCTTCTCCTGACCACCGGCACCGTCCCGGTTGGAGAGTTGGGAGAGCGCTAGAGCGCTCGGGTATACCTCCACCCAGGACGGCGAGCGCGGCGGTCAGGGGCAGACGACGTCGGGGTTCCACATCTCGAACGTGCCCATCGGGTTGTGGTCCCACGCCCACACGTGCAACGAGTAGAACGCCGGCAGCCCGTACCGGTTCGGGGCGTCGGTGACCATGAACTCGTGGCCGAACAGCGACGGCGCCGAGCTGTGGGTGGCGTCCCACGCGCTCTTGATGACGACGTACTCGACGGCCGCGAGCTCGAGCCGACCGTTGGCCGCGGGTGCGTACACGACCGCCTCCGGCTGCGAGGCCCTGATCGCCGGGTCGCCGACGAGGTCGCCGTTGACGTAGTGGACACCCATCCCACCCACCCCCGGCTCGTCGATGCAGGTTTTGCCGGCGGTGTCGGCGAGGATCGCGTAGCCGCGCGCCTGGGCGATGCCGAGGTTGTGGTACGCCGCGGTCGAGGCGCGCACGACGGCGACACCGAGCTGCTCGCGGACGGTCAGGTGCGCGGATCCGTGCCCGTGTAGATGCGTGGGGGCCGGTCCGAGCGCCGGAGCGGTCGGCCCGACGGACGGGGCGGCCTGCGCGGCGGCGAGCGATCCCCCGAGCAGGAGTCCGAGGGCGGCGGCCGCGGCGGCGAGCCGCATACCGGTCCTCACGACCCCTCCTTCACGACGTAGAGCTCGTCCGCGACCAGGCCGTGCGCCTCGCGGTGCACGGAGTTCGCGGCGTCCTCGCTGGGGGCCTCGACGAGGCAGAAGACGGTTCCCCGGTCCTCGTTGACCCAGTAGCGCAGGTAGCGCACGTCGTACGGGTCCTGCGTCTGCAGGTCGGCCATGTGCGCCTTGGCGACGTCCTCGGTCCGAACCCCGTCGCCGAGGTGGTGGACGTCCATGAAGAGTGGCATCGCAGCTCCGATCTCCGGCCGGCCGCTCCCTGCGGCCTGGCTCGTCTGAAGCGTGCGGCGAGCGCACCGGGGCGCACATGGGGAGGCGTCCCCCATGTTGTGGAAGCGACTCCCCAGTTTCGGCGGGGTCAGCGGTCGCTGGCGACGAGGCCCAGGCGGTTGGCTGCGGCGACCGCGTCACGGCGGGTCGGCGCCGCGAGCTTCGAGAGCACGGCGGAGACGTGGTGGTCGACGGTCTTGACCGAGATGAACAACCGGGCCGAGATCTCCTCGTTGGTCCGTCCTTCGCAGAGCAGGTCGAGCACCTGCTGCTCCCGCGACGTGAGTCCGGCGGGGTGGGCGCGGGTGGTCCGCCGCATACCGGCCGGCACCGAGCGGGCGCCGAGGGCGCGCAGCCGGCGCCGGGTCACCGCCGCGGCGGGCGCCGCCCCGAGGCCCTCGAACCGCTCCAGCGCCGCCCGGAGCGACGTCTCGGACCCCTCGTCGAGCAGGGCCAGGCCGGCGTCGTATGCGCAGCCGACGGCGTCCCAGGCCGCCGCGGCACCGAGGAAGTCGGCGCCGACGTGCCGCCGCAGCGGCTCGGGCAGGCCGTCGGCGAGCGGGTGGGGGTCATGGCGCTCGACCCCGAGGCGGCGCTCCCAGATGGCGAGCTGGGCGTCCTCGACGACGTTGAGCGGCCCGATGCGGGCCCGGGCGGTCGCCAGATGGTCGCGCGCCGCGGCCTCGTCACCGAGGAGCCAGGCGGCCTCGGCCGAGGCCGAGCAGGTGGGCGTGAGCCATTCGGCCTCGTCGAGGGACGTCGCGGCGGTGAGCGCGTCGTCCAGCAGGCCCCGGTCGGGCTCCCCGCGGCGCGTTCGCAGCAGCCCGGACGCGACCTGCGAGGTGAGCAGGTTGACCGGGGACGCGCTCGAGCGGAGCACGACCCGGGCCGTGCGCTCGGCCTCGTCCCACCGGCCGAGGGCGACGAGTGCGAGCGCCCGCCGGCCGCGCAGGCAGGTCGAGTACGTCGTGATGTCACGGTCGTCGGTGAAGACCAGTCCGTCCCGGTAGAGCACCGTGGCGTCGTCGAACCGGTAGTCGGTGACGAGGAACTGGTGCAGGTTCGCGTATGCGGCGGAGGCCAGGTGGTCGTTACCCGCGTCGAGCCCGAGGTCCAGGGCGGCCCGGAGGTCGGGTTCCCAGGCGTCGCGGCGGCCGTAGGCCAGCTCGGCGCGCACCATGAGGACCTGCCCGCGCAGGTGGGTCCACGCGTCGCGCTCCGCGACTCCGGACAGCTCGTCGACGACCGACTCAGCGCGGGCGAGGTCCGCGGCCTTGTCGGCGGTCTCCACCGCGTCGACCGCGCGGTAGAGGTAGGCCCAGCCGAGCTCGACGGTCGGACCCAGAGGCCCGAGAACCTCGACGGCCTCCGCGGCGGCGGCCACCGACTCGGGACCGCGACAGAGCCGCCACATCACCGCGCACAGCCGGCGCAGGTCGTCGCCCTCGCGGAGGCGGTCGCCGACCCGGCGCCACAGGACGAGCGCTCGCTCACGGGCCTGCGCCGACTCCTCCCACGCGTCCACGAAGCTGAGCTCCAGCGCGAGCGCGTCGAGCAGCGCGGCCTGCCCGTCCGCCTCGAGCCCCCCGGAGCAGCGCACCGCGCGGTCGTACTGCGCGGCGGCCTCCCGGTGCGCGCCCTTGGCCGCGGCGGCGTCGGCCGCCCGTCGAGCGTGGTGGAGGGCCAGGTCGGCGGCGCCGCCGTTCTCCGCGTGGAAGGCGAGCCGGGCGTCGTCCGCGGTGCTGCGACGGAGCAGCTCGTCGAGGACGGCGCGGTGGGTCGCGGTCCGGCGGTGCGGCGGCACCGCCTCGTCGACGGCGAGCCGCGCGATGTCGTGGCGGAAGCGGAGCCCCGGGCCGTCGCCGACGAGCAGCCCGGTGGCCACCAGCTCGTCGAGGTCCGCGGTCGACACGTCGGTCAGGGCACCGAGCAGGTCCGGCTCGAGCCGTGACCCCACGAGGGCGGCGACGTCCAGCGCCGAACGGGCGCGCGCGCTGACGGTGGCCGCGCGGGCCAGGACGGCGTCCCGGGCCGAGGGCGGGACCACGGCCGAACCCGAGCGGAGCACCTCGGTGACGAAGAACGGGTTGCCGCCGGTGAGCCGGTGCAGCTCCTTCGGTTCGAGGTCGGTCCCCTCGACGAGGGTGGCCACGGCCTCGCGGGACAGCGGCGGCACGTCGACCCGACGGGTGGAGCTCTGAGCGGCGAGGTCGCCGAGCGCGACCCGCACCGGGTCCGCAGGTCCCAGGGCGTCGTCACGGTACGTCGCCACGACGAGGACCGGCAGCCCGCGCAGCCGGCGCCCGAGGTACCTCAGCACGTCGAGGCTCGCCTCGTCGGCCCAGTGCAGGTCCTCGACGGCGACGACCGTGAGATCGGGTCCGCGCAACGCCTCCCGGAGGGCCGCGAAGAGCTCCTGCCGCGGGGCGTCCCCGCGAACCGCCGCCCAGGCCGCGCCGCCGAGCTGCTCGGCGATCTCGGCGACCGGACCGAGCGGGCGCGGTGTGAACTGGCCGTCGCAGCGGCCCCACACCCAACGGGCTCCGGTATGCGCCTCCAGCACCGCCGCCTCGGCCGCCTCGACCAGCGTCGACTTGCCGACGCCCGACTCGCCGGCCACGAGCACCAGGCGGCCGTCACCGGAGCGGGCCTCCGCCGCGTACGCGACGAGGGCCTCGACCTGGAGGTGGCGCTCGAGCAGGCTCACCCGACCGATTGTCCACCCGGCGCGTGACGGAGTCGTCGCGACGGTCGATGTCGTCAGCCGGATCGACCAAAGACATTGCAGCACAACGCGATTGGTGCCGCGCGGCCCTTGATCGACCAGGGCATCGTGCGCTAGGCTGGACATATGTTCGAACGGGCCGAGTCGACCTCGACCGCGACCCTGGCGGGGCTGCTGTCGGTGCTCGGCCGGGTCGACCCGAACGTGTCGGACGCCGAGCGCGTCGACCAGCTGTCGGTGCTCGAGCAGGTCAAGTCGGCGGTGGCCGCGGCCCAGATGAGGATCACCGTCGACTTCGTGGATTCCCAGGAGCAGGTCGCCCGCGAGTGGCGCCGGCGAGCGAAGGAGTGCGCCGACGACAACGACTTCGAGGGCTGGCGGGCCGCGCGCGAACAGGCGCGGCGGGCCGGTCGCGACGGCGACGGATGGAGCAAGTGACGACGGCATCACCCCGAGGGGCCGATGTGGACGACGTCGTGGCCGTCGTGGCCGTCGTCCCGGTGCCGACCTGGGTGCGGACGGGCAGGTGGCGCTCGCCCGCCGGGTGTCACCCTCTCGCGGGTCCCGGCTCGTGGCGACCGCGCTGACCCTGGTGCGCGAGATGCCGCACACGATGGCGGCGCTGCAGGACGGGACGCTGAGCGAGTGGCGGGCCGAGCTCGTCACGCGGGAGGTCGCGATCCTGACCGGCGAGCAGCGAACGCTGGTGGACGCCGAGCTGGCGGAGACGCTGGGCGACCAGCTGGGCCGGCTCGGCGACCAGGAGCTGTCCCGTCGGGTGCGGGCCGTCGCGTACCGCCTGGACCCGGCGTCAGTGCTGAACCGGTGTCGTGGCGCCGAGGCGGACCGGCGCCTGAGCGTCCGTCCCGCCCCGGATGCGATGGCCTACCTCACCGCGTTCCTCCCCGTCGCGCAGGCGGTGGCGGCTCACGCCGCGCTGGCCAAGGCGGCGGCGAGCGCCCGGGCCGACGGTGACGGGCGGACCAAGGGCCAGGTCATGGCCGACACGCTGGTGGCCCGGGTGACTGGGCAGGCCGACGCCACTGCGGTACCCGTCGAGATCCAGCTGGTGGTCACCGACCGCACCCTCCTGGCCGGCGACGCCACACCGGCCTACGTCCCGGGCTACGGCCCGGTACCGGCCGGCTGGGCCCGTGACCTCGTCGGCCGGTGTGCCGGAAGCAGGCGGTCAGGAGCGATCCGAACCGGCGGCGATGTGGCTGCGGCGCCTCTACACCCATCCCGCGACCGGCACGCTGGTCGGGATGGACTCGACGCGTCGAGTGTTCGAGGGCGGGCTGCGACGGTTCCTCGTCACCCGGGACGGCATCTGTCGCACCCCGTGGTGCGACGCGCCCATCCAGCACGTCGACCACGTCGCCGACCACGCCGCCGGCGGGGCCACCAGCGCCGACAACGGGCAGGGCTACTGCGTCCGCTGCAACCTCACCAAGCAGCATCCGGGGTGGCGAACCGACGTCATCGACCCGCGCGTCGTCGGGGACCTCGCGCATACCGTGGTCACGACGACCCCCACCGGACATCGGTACCGATCCACGGCGCCGCCGGTCGTCGCCGGCCAACGCCCACCGGGTCCCGACGAGAGTCCGTTGGAGCGCCACTACGAGCTGATCCTCGCCGCCTGACCTGACGCGTCAGCGAACCCGCGTACCCAGTCGACGACGAGCTCCGGGACGAGATCGTCGTCCCCGCCGACGGAGCGGTCCGGGAAGTCGAAGACCGCGAGCATCAGCAGGAGCGGGTACCGCGGCGGACCCTCAGCGCTGCGCACCACGCGGCCGTCGACCAGGTGGTCGACGCGGTCGGTCGACCACTCGCACGAGTAGGTATGGAAGTCGGCGAGATCGAGCGGCAGGGGCACCGCCTCGAAGTCCTCGCGGACCTCCGGGTCGCGGAACGGGTGCAGCCCCATCCCGACCGCGGACGAGACGCCCGGGACGACGGCGTCGCCGAACGCCTCCATCACGCAGATCTCCGCGCTCCGCTCTGGAATCTCCTCCAACCCGACCATCCAGAGCGAGACCATCGACCGCGGCGACAGGATGGCCCGGGCGCGCATCCCGATCCAGCCCTCCTGCGGCGTCCAGCCCCACTGGGTCGGCTGCTCCTCGCGCACGGTCTGGCCGTCTCGGAACGGCTGCTGGCCCTGGGTGCTGCCGACCGGCCCGGACCACGACCCGGACTGGATCCCGGAGACGCGGATCGGCGGCTCGTGGTCGCCCTCGCACCAGACGGGGTGGTCCACCGGGATCCGTAGGTGCAGGGCTGAGTCGCGGACCTCGTATGCGGCGGCGCTCGCGGCCCGCGAAGCTCCAGGCGGGCAGGTAGTGCGGCACCCAGACGTCGGTGTCGAGGACCGGTCGGTCGAACTCGTCGGCGAAGACCGGGACGAGCCCGGCGCGGGGAGTGTCCGCCATGGCGGGACGCTAGCAGCGGCGCGGGACGTGTTCCGGGGTTCAGATCCGGGTCAGCGACTCCATCGCCGTCCGCATCGCGGCCAGCCGCTCGGCCGCCGCCCGACGAGCCGCCGCCAGCCGGTCCGCCTCGGCCACCGGTTCGACCGCCTCGAGGTAGACCTTGATCTTCGGCTCGGTGCCGGAGGGCCGCACGATCACCCGCGAGTCGTCGGCGAGGAACCAGCGCACGCCGTCGGTCGGTGGCAGCCCACCGTCACCGCGGGCCAGGTCGTCGACCCGCGACACCAGCACCCCGCCGAGCTCGCGGGGCGGGGTCGACCGCAGCCGCTCCATCACGGGGGCGATCTGGGCGAGGTCCGCGACGCGGACCGAGAACGCGTCGGTCGCGTAGACGCCGTGGTTCACGGCGATGGTGTCGAGGACGTCGAGGACGGTCTGTCCACGCGCCCGGAGTGACGCGACCAGCTCGGCGAGGAGCAGGGCCGCGCTCACGCCGTCCTTGTCGCGGGCGATCTGCGGCGCCACGCAGTAGCCCAGCGCCTCCTCGTACCCGAACGCGAGCCCGGGACCCGGCTGATCCACTTGAACCCGGTGAGCGTCTCCTCGTGCCGGATGCCGTTCGCAGCGGCCATCGCGGCGAGGAGCCGGGACGACACGATCGAGCACGCGAACACGGCGTCGCGCTCGACACCACGCGTCGATCACGTGGGCGCCGAGCAGCGCCCCCAGCTCGTCACCGCGCAGCATCCGCCAGCCGTCGGCGTCGAGGACCGCCGCCGCGCACCGGTCGGCGTCGGGGTCGTTCGCGATCACGACGTCGGGACGGACCTCGCGGGCCACGGCCAGGGCGGCGTCGATCGCGCCGGCCTCCTCGGGGTTCGGGAAGCTCACCGTGGGGAAGTCCGGGTCCGGTTCCGCTTGCGTGGCAACGGTGGTGGGTTCGGAGAAGCCCGCGGCGGCGAAGACGCGGCGCACCGTGTCGTCGCCGACGCCGTGCAGGGAGGTGTGCACGACCGACAGGTCACGCGGCGCATCCGCCGGGACCAGCGCGGCCACCCGCTCGACGTAGGCGTCCTGCACCTCGTCGCCGAGGGTCTCCCAGCCGTCGTCGACGAGGGCCAGGTCGCGGACCGACGCCACGGCGGCGATGTGGGACGCGATCTGCGCGTCGGTCGGCGGCACGATCTGGCTGCCGTCGCCGAGGTAGACCTTGTACCCGTTGTCCTGTGGCGGGTTGTGGCTCGCCGTGACCATGACGCCCGCGTCGGCGCCGAGGTGCCGGATCGCGAACGCCAGGACCGGCGTCGGCAGCGGTCGCGGCAGGATCGCGGCGCGACCGCCGGCCCCCACCACGACGGCCGCGGTGTCGCGCGCGAAGACGTCGGAGTTGTACCGCGCGTCGAACCCCACGACGACCATCGGCTCGGGGATCCCGCACTCGGTCTGCAGGTAGGCGACGAGGCCGGCGGCGGCGCGCAGGACGACGGCGCGGTTCATCCGGTTCGGTCCGCCGCCGAGGGCGCCGCGGAGCCCGGCCGTGCCGAACTCGAGCATCCCGGCGAACCGGTCCGCGAGGTCGATGGACGCCTCGAGATCGCCCTCGTCCGCGGCGGCGAGGAGGCTGGACAGCTCCTGTGCGGTGACCGGGTCGGGGTCGTCGTCCACCCAGGCCTGGACCCGCGAGCCGAGCGTAGTCGTCGTCCGTCACGACACCACCCGCTGCACGACGTCGGCGAGCAGCCGGCCGCACCGTTCGGCGGCGGCCTGGCCGGCCTCGATGACCTCCTGGTGCGACAGCGGCTCGTCGGAGATGCCGGCGGCCAGGTTGGTCACCAGGGAGATGCCGAGAACCTCCATGCCCACGTGCCGGGCCGCGATCGCGTCGAGCGCCGTCGACATGCCGACGAGGTCGCCGCCGATGCGCTTGGCCATCTGCACCTCGGCCGGCGTCTCGTAGTGGGGACCGCGGAACTGCACGTAGATCCCCTCGTCGAGAGTCGGGTCGACCTCACGAACGAGAGCCCGCAACCGGGCGGAGTAGAGGTCGGTCAGGTCGACGAAGGTCGGCCCCTCGAGCGGCGACGCCGCCGTGAGGTTGATGTGGTCGCTGATGAGCACCGGCGTCCCCGGCCCCCAGGCGGGGTTGAGGCCCCCGCAGCCGTTGGTCAGGACGATGGTCGAGCAGCCGGCCTCGCTGGCGGTGCGGACCGCGTGCACCACCGAGCGCACGCCGCGTCCTTCGTAGAAGTGGGTCCGCGTCCCGTAGACCAGCGCGCGGCGGCCGGTGTCACCGATGGCGACCGACCGCATACTCCCGCTGTGTCCGGCCACCGCCGCGGCGTGGAAGCCGGGCACGTCGGCGTTGTCGACGGTCGCGACGGTCGGCCCGATGAGGTCGGCGGTCTGGCCCCAGCCGGAGCCGAGGACGAGGGCCACGTCGTGGGTCGGCGCCCCGGTGCGCTCGGCGATGACGGTGGCGGCGGCCTTGGCGACGTCGAAGGGGTCGGTGCCCGGGTCGTTGAGATCCACGCTCACGCACGCACCCTTAGTGGCCGGGGCGGCGTCTCGCTCCGATGGTTGGATGGAGGCGTGATGGGGCACCCCACGTCGGTCGTCGTCCTCGGTGGCGGCCCGGGCGGGTACGAGGCCGCGCTGGTCGCCGCGCGTCTCGGCGCCTCGGTCACCGTGGTCGACCGCGACGGCCTCGGCGGCGCCTGCGTCCTCACCGACTGCGTCCCGAGCAAGACCCTCATCTCGACGGCCGGCTTCGTGACGAACCGCGCCTCCGGCGACGACCTCGGCGTGGGTCTGGCCGACGCCACCGTGGACCTCGCCGCCGCGAACGGCCGCATCCTCGACCTCGCGGAGGCGCAGAGCCGCGACATCGCCGCGCGGCTCACGGGCGACGGCGTGCGGATCGTCCGCGGCACCGGGACCCTGCTCGGCGCGGGCGCGGTCCGGGCGACCGGCCCCGACGGGACCGCGGAGGACCTCGAGGCGGAGGTGGTGCTGCTGGCGACCGGGTCGACGCCGCGGACCATGCCGACCGCGCAGCCGGACGGCGAGCGGATCCTCACCTGGCAGCAGATCTACTCGCTGACCGAGCTGCCCGAGCACCTGGTCGTCGTCGGGTCCGGCGTCACCGGCGCCGAGCTCGCCCACGCGTACGTCGGACTCGGCGCCCAGGTCACCCTCGTCTCGTCGCGCGACCGGGTGCTGCCCGGCGAGGACGCCGACGCCGCGACGGTCATCGAGGAGGTGTTCCGGCGCGACGGCATGCAGGTCCTCGGACGGTCGCGGATGGCGAGCGTCGAGCGGACGGACGACGGGGTATGCGTGACACTCACCGACGGGCGCACCGTGCTCGGCTCGCACGCGCTCCTGGCCGTGGGGTCGGTGCCGCAGACCGCGGGAATCGGCTTGGCGGAGAACGGGATCGCCCTCACCGAGTCGGGTCACATCGAGGTGGACGGCGTGTCCCGGACCTCGGTCCGCGGCGTGTATGCGGCGGGGGACTGCACGGGCGTCCTGCCCCTCGCGTCGGTCGCGGCGATGCAGGGCCGGATCGCCATGTGGCACGCGCTGGGTGACGCGGTCACGCCGCTGCGCCTGGACGTCGTCAGCGCCAACGTCTTCACCTCACCCGAGATCGCCACGGTGGGGATCACCCAGAACGACGTCGACTCCGCCCGGGTGGCCGCGCAGGCGGTCATGCTGCCCCTGGCCACGAACGCGCGCGCGAAGATGGACCGCTTCACCGACGGGTTCGTCAAGGTGTTCGCCCAGCCGGCGAGCGGCATGGTGCTCGGTGGCGTCGTCGTGGCACCGCGGGCCTCGGAGCTGATCTACCCGCTGACCGTCGCGGTGCAGAACCACCTCAGCGTCGACCAGCTGTCGAGCTCGTTCACGGTGTACCCGTCGATGTCGGGCTCGATCGCCGAGGCCGCCCGCCGGCTGCACTGAGCGGGGTCAGTCCTCCGGCGGCGGTTCCGGCGCAGGTCGGGGTCGTTCTCCTCGGTGTAGCGGACCTCCGCCTCGGCCTCACGCGCCCAGCGCTGCCGCCGGCTCTCCGACACCTTGCGTCGCACCCAACGCATCACCGGCCAGAGGATCGCGAGCACCACGATGAGGATGAGCAGGTTGGTGAACGAGAACCCTTGCCACGGCATCTGATCCGCAACGGGTAGCTGGGGCATACCCCGATGGTAGAGGTCTCGCGAGAGGCCGTCCGTCGTCCGGCGCTAGGGTCGAGGGGGCGGTAGCGACGACGCCGGCCCGCCGCGGACGAACCAGGAGGGACAGACGCGATGAGCAACGAGAGCTTCTTCGACAAGGTCAAGGACTTCGTCAAGGGTCACCCGGAGCAGGCCGACCAGGGTCTGGACAAGGCCGGAGAGTTCCTCGACGAGCGCACCGGTGGTCAGTACTCCGAGCACATCGCGAAGGGCGACGACCTCGTGCGCGAGCAGTTCGGCATCCCGGACGACGCGGCGAGCGTCCCGACCCCCGAGCCGGCCCCGGCTCCCGGAGACCCGCCCGCCGTCCCCGGCGACCCGACGCCGACGCCCGGCACCACGCCCGAGCCCCCCACGGTCCCGCCGCCCACGGAGCCGACCACGACGCCGCCGGTTCCCAGCCCCGACCCGGTGCCGACGTCGCCGCCCGAGACGGTGCCCGAAGCCGCGCCGGACACGACGAGCTCGCAGCCCGGGCCGCGAATCTGACCGGGCCAGCAGGTCAGCCGGTCACGGCACCGGCGGTCATCCCGCGGATGAAGTAGCGCTGAAGGGCCAGGAAGACGACCAGCGGCACGCTGATGGCGACGAACCCGGCCGAGGGGATCAGTTCCGCGCCCTCGCCGAGCCGCCCCGTGAGGCCCTGCAGCGCCACCGTCGCGGTGGTGTTGTCCCCGCGGCCGAGGAACAGCAGCGTGAGCAGCAGGTCGTTCCAGACCCAGAGGAACTGGAAGATCGCGAACGACATGAACGCGGGCAGCGACATCGGCACGACCAGGCGCCAGAACGTCGTGTAGTGGCTCGCGCCGTCGACCTTCGCCGACTCGATGATGGCGCGAGGCAGGGTTCGACATGTACCCCGGTAAGTTTCGTCAGACATCCTTTCCGCCCGAGCACCTCCCGGAGGGCTAACGAAAGCCTCGACGCTGTCTACCCCGCGGGCGGACCATCGCGTACATGGCTGCGACGACACCGCCTACCACCGTCAGAGTCAGCGCCAGCGCGGCCCAGTTCCCCGACACGACCAGTAGCCCGATCTCCAACAACAACAACACCAGACACGCCAATAAGCCCCCGAGGATCACCCGGTTCCCCATGCACAAACGATGCCCGTTCTGGCCCCGCTCAAACCCGCGGTCCCTCCTCGGTGCGACGTCCCTTAACCCGCTCCGGTTAGAAGGCACCACTCGATGTATTGGCATCAGGCCCAGCCGTACGCGAGTGCATACGACCTCGTGGAACAGCGTCTTGCTACATGACGTGCTGGGCTACCGGCCGTGTCGATGACGGTCGACGACTCATCACAGGCTGACAGCGGCGCCGAAGTCGGCGAGCCGCGGCCCCAGATCTTGAGTGCCTTCAAGGCCGCGGGCCCTCAACACGAGCATGCTGTATGGCGCCGCTAAAACTGCCTCTCAGGCGGCGTCGCTCGTGATACTGACGGATTCCGTGGACTGGTAGGACAGACCGCAGGGCTGGCCGCCAAACCCCACTTACTGCGGACTCCGCCTCACCCTGGGTTGGCGGTGTGGATCGCCGCCAAGATCCCCGAGTAGTCGGCGTCGATCGGCAGCCCTAGAATCCCGGCCCAGGCCGGGACCGTCTCGGTCTCGTAGTAGCGGTGGCCGAACCCACCGGGTACGGAGTTGGACATCGCCATGTCGCCGCTCACCTGCCAGAAGGTCACGAAGGGCAGCCACGACATATAGCTCATCGGAGTGTCCGGTATGCGGGTCTCCTCCAGCCAGCTCGGGGTGCTCAGCAGGAGGCTGGGCGACCACCAGACGACCGGGTCGTTGTCGTGCTGCAGGTAGGCGACCCGGGGCGCCTCCCACGGTGAGTAGGCATGCCCGTACTCGTCCGCGCTGAGCCGGGGCACGTCGCCGGCGAAGCGGATGTGACGGCCGTCATCAATGGTCGGGTCGATCGTCGTCGAGCCGTAGGTCCGGTTCTCGGTGAGCTCCGCGTGCAGGTCGGTGAACGACGGGGTACCCGTCCAGAGGGCACCGTCGAGCTTCGAGAGCATGTCGGCCGGGGAGTCGAACGTGAAGGCGTAGGCGCGACGGCAGCGAGGAGCAGGATCGGATCACGATGGCCGGGACGGCCACGACGAAGCTGGTCGGACGAAGGCCTGCGCGTCGACGCCGGCGGTCGAGTCGGTGGCCAGATCGCCGGTGGTGCGGTTGTAGTGTCGACGGCGACGAACACCCGGATCGGCTTCGCTGGCGTCGTTCACAGCGGCGGTGATCTTCTGCGCGGTCCCGGGGCCGGAGCATGAAGGTGACGCACCGCCCAGACGACCGGGACCGCCGGACCGCAGCGCGGAGGTCGGCGCCTTCAGCCCTCCCGGCACGCTCGCGTTCGCCGCGTCGGCCTGTGCCTTGGCCGCCGCGAGTAGGCCGCGGGCAACCACCTGGTCGAGGACACCGCCGACGACGACAACGGTCAGCACGGTGGCGATCAGGCGGGCGGTCTTCACCCTCGTGACGCGGTGCCCGACATGCCCCGTGACCCAGCGGACGAGGGCCGCGATGGCCTTGAAGAGCCCGATGAAGAGGGCCATCACGACCGCGGCCGTGAGGGTGCTCCCGATCGGGTAGAGCGGGCCGGGCGCCGGCTCACCGACGTAGGCGGTCACGGCGTAGTGCCAGACCAGGTTCACCACCGGGTAGATGAGCGTCCCGATGGCGAGCAGGACGATCAGGAGGATGCCCGCGACCCGCTTCGCCCTGGAGTTGATGCTCATCCGGAAGTCGGACCACCGGCCGATCGCGCGAACGGCGGACGAGATGGCGAGCCCGACGGCGTAGAAGATCAGTGCGAGGATGCCGGAGATGAGCCCCTGGAAGTACCACGGGCGCGGCAGCAGCGATGGGGTGTCTGCTGCGAGGTACCCGAAAACGGCCAGTATCAAGGGAAACCGCGGAATGAGCTTGATGCGCGCCCACACGCGTCGCAGCAGGCTCGGTTTGGGGGGCCCGCCCTCGTCGGGCGGACCCGACTCGGGGGCGTCGAGGCCGTCCGGCTCAGCTTGTGGGGCGGGCCGGGTTCGCATCGCGCCAGTCTCGCGCACCGGCGCCGGCAATCGACCTGATCGGCCGATCTGCGTGGCCGCACGGCGAACCGCGACACGATGAGCGCGACGAACGTGACGAACGTGACGAAACTGACGAAGGCATCACGTGCCTCCGGTCCGCCTCCGCGCGTCGTTGACGTGACGGGCCTCCGAATTGCCGTGGTTTTCGCGCCCCCTCGGTACAACCTCTACGGGCTGCTCTCCTCCATCGGATACCGCCGATGGTCGAGCATGAGCGACTGAACATGACAAGTCGGGCGAGCGTAGCCGCCATCACCGCGGCAGTCCGGACGTTCCTCGGTAGGAGGATCGACCCTTGGGTTTGAGGCCAACGGTTGGGAACGCGCCGACAGTGGCATGCGAGGACGCTGGCGGCCACCTACGGCGCGTGACGACGGGTGTGTTCATCCTCCCGGCGGTCGGCGGTGCCGGCGGCCACTGCGGCGAGGGCGATGAGCATCTGAGTGAGCGTGCTCAGGTCGCGGTGTTGGTGTCATCCGGACGCCTTCCGGGTGGACGCCAGACGTTCCCGAACGCCGGGGCGTCAGGCGTCGGCATCCTTGATCTCGGCCAGCACTGTCCCGCTGGTCACCGTGGCGCCGATCTCGGCGGTGAGGCCAGAGACGACCCCGGCCTTGTGCGCGGTGATCGGCTGCTCCATCTTCATCGCCTCGAGGACGACGACCGTCTGCCCCTGCTCGACGGTCTGGCCGTCCTCGACGGCGATCTTGACGATCGTCCCCTGCATGGGGGCGGTCAGCGCGTCACCCGAGACGGCGGCGCCGCCGGACCCGCCGCCGGACCGGCGGGGCGCCTTCTTGCGGGCCGGTCCTCCGGAGCCTCCACCACCCACCAACGCCAGCTCGGCCGGGAGCACGACCTCGATGCGCTTCCCGCCGACCTCGACGACGACCGGCCGCCGCAGTTCCGGTTCGGCGCCGTCGGCGGAACCACCTGCATACGCCTCGACGGTGTTGTCGAACTCGGTCTCGATCCATCGCGTATGCACGGTGAAGGGGGCGTCGGTGGACGGCGCGAACGCCTCGTCGCGGACCACGGCTCGGTGGAACGGCAGCACCGTGGGCATCCCGTCGACGACGAACTCGTCGAGGGCGCGTCGTGACCGCTCGATCGCCTCCCGACGGGTCCGCCCCGTCACGATCAGCTTGGCCAGCATCGAGTCGAACGCGCCGCCGATGACGTCGCCCTCGACCACGCCGGAGTCGACGCGGACGCCCGGGGCCCGACGGCGGCCGGAACCGTGCCACGACGCCGGGGGCCGGCAGGAAGTTGCGTCCAGGGTCCTCGCCGTTGATCCGGAACTCGATCGAGTGCGCGTGCGGCTCCGGGTCGTCGTAGCCCAGCGGCTCGCCGTCGGCGATGCGGAACTGTTCCCGCACCAGGTCGACGCCCGTGACCTCCTCGCTGACCGGGTGCTCGACCTGGAGGCGGGTGTTCACCTCGAGGAACGAGATGTCGCCGTCCGGCCCGACGAGGAACTCGCACGTCCCCGCGCCGACGTAGCCGGCCTCCGACAGGATCGCCTTGGACGCCCGGAGGAGCTCCGTGTGCTGCGCCTCGGTGAGGAACGGGGCCGGCGCCTCCTCGACGAGCTTCTGGTTGCGGCGCTGCAAGGAGCAGTCGCGCGTCGAGACGACGACGACGGTGCCGTGCTGGTCGGCCAGGCACTGCGTCTCGACGTGACGTGGCCTGTCGAGGAACCGCTCCACGAAGCACTCGCCGCGCCCGAACGCCGTGACGGCCTCGCGTACGGCCGAGTCGAACAGGTCGGGGATCTCCTCGATGGTGCGGGCGACTTTGAGGCCGCGGCCGCCCCCGCCGTAGGCCGCCTTGATGGCCACCGGGAGCCCGTGCTCCTTCGCGAACGCCACCACCTCGTCGGGTCCGGCGACCGGGTCGGCGGTCCCCGGCACGAGAGGCGCTCCCGACCTGAGGGCGATGTGGCGCGCCTTGACCTTGTCGCCCAGGGCGTCGATCGCCGTCGGACCCGGCCCGATCCAGGTCAGCCCGGCGTCGATGACGGCCTGGGCGAACCCGGCGTTCTCGGCGAGGAACCCGTACCCGGGGTGGACCGCGTCCGCGCCGGACTTCGCCGCGACGTCGAGAAGCTTGTCGACGACGAGGTAGCTGTCGCCGGGGGTGGAGCCGCCGAGTGCGTAGGCCTCGTCCGCCACCTTGACGTGCAGGGCGTCGCGGTCGGGCTCGGCGTAGACGGCGACCGAGCCGATCCCGGCGTCCCGGCAGGCCCGGGCGATGCGGACGGCGATCTCGCCGCGGTTGGCGATCAGCACCTTCGAGATCGGCATGGCCGGAGCCTAACGGGTGGGCGGCGGGCGTCTCGGGCGAGCCGCCTCACACCTCCGAGGCGTCGCCGACCACCTTGTCGAGGGTGATCGGGAGGTCGGTCACGCGGGTCCCCGTGGCGTCGAACACCGCGTTGGCCACGGCGGCGCCCACTCCGGTGATCCCGACCTCGCCGGCCCCCACCACGCCCTTCGGCATCGAGGGGTCGGCGTCGTCGAGGACGTGGATCGCGATCTCGGGCACGTCGGCGTTGACGGGGACGTGGTAGTCGGCCAGCGACGCGCTCATGATTCGGCCGGTCCGCGGGTCGATGAGCGTCTCCTCGGTCAGCGCCAGTCCCAGGCCCATGACGATGCCGCCCTTGAGCTGGCTGGCCAACGTCTTGGCGTTGAGCACCCGGCCCACGTCGAAGGCACCCACCCAGCGCGTCACCCGCACCTCGCCGGTGTCGCGGTCGACGCGCACCTCGCAGAAGTGGGCGCCGGACGCCGCCCGGACCCACCGCCGCTGGTCCCGCAGCGTCCGGGCGAGGAACCGCACCTGCCCGGCCATGGCCCGCATACCCGAGTCCGCGCCGACCGACACCTCGACGTGGTCGTGCCCGGTGCGCGACAGGGCGGCGGCGAGCGGCTCGCCGTCCCGGCCGCCCCAGCGACGAACCTGGCGCCGGACCTGGGCCGCCGCGTCGGCGATGCTGCCCGCGACGCTGGCCGACTGGGCCGAACCGCCCGCTCCGGGGCCGATCGGCAGGTCGGTGTCGCCGTACTCGACGCGCACCGAGTCGTACGGGACGCCCAGCTCGTCCGCGACGACCTGCGCCTGCACGGTGGCGGTGCCCATGCCCATCTCGTGGAACCCGCAGCGCAGCAGGGCGGTGCCGTCCGCGTCGAGCCGGAGGGTGAGGTTCGCGACGAAGATCCAGGCGGGGTGGTACGCCAGGGCCATCCCGTACCCGACCGAGGTCGAGCCCGTATGCGTTGATCGCCTCTCGTACCAGCCGAACTCCCGAGCACCGAGGTCCATGACCTCCCGGATCCGGCGGTGCGAGTATGCCCGTCCGTGCATCGGCGTGACGGACGGCTCGTTGCGAAGGCGGAGGTCGACGGGGTCGATCCCGAGGTCGTGGGCGAGCTGGTCCATCGCGGACTCCATGGCGAACGAGCCCACCGACTCGCCGGGCGCCCGCATGGCGGTGTTGGGGACGAGGTCCAGCTCGACCACCGACGTCCGGAGCGCGATGGCCGGTGCGTCGTAGAGATCGCCGGACGCGCCCACCACCTGGTCCGCGCTGCCGCCCATCGGCGAGGTCCGCATGACGGCCTCGTGGAGGAGCGCCGTCAGGCGACCGTCCGCGGTGGCGCCGAGCGCGACCCGCTGGGCGGTCGGCGACCGGCCGCCCACGGTCCGGTGCACCCCTTCGCGGGTGAGCGCCATGCGGACCGGTCGCCCGGTTGAACGGGCGGCCATGACCGTCAGCAGCGTCCCCGACCACACGAAGCCCTTGCCGCCGAAGCCGCCGCCGACGAAGGGCGCCAGCACCCGGACCTTCTCCACCGGCACGTCGAACCGCCGCGCGAGGTGCTTGCGGAACCAGTCGATGTTCTGGGCGGCGTCCCAGACGGTGAGGGAGTCGCCGTCCCAGACCGCGGTCGTGGCGTGCGGCTCCATCGCGTTGTGGTTCTGCGTCGGCGTGGTGAACCGCAGGTCCACGCGGTGCGGAGCGCTGGCCAGGGCCGCCTGCGCGTCGCCCTTGCGACCGCTCATCGTCGGCATCCCCAGCGACTGGCTGACCGTCCTTCGCCCGGCCCTGCTCGGCGGCGAAGTCGACGTGCGCGGGGAGCTCGTCGTAGTCGACCTCGACGAGTGACGCGGCGTACTGGGCCGCCTCGACGCGCTCGGCGACGACGACCGCCACCGGCTGACCGTCGTAGAAGACCTCGTCCGTGTTGAGGTACGGCACCCGGCTGCCGATGACCATGGTGCTGAGGTCCATGAGGTTGGTCCGGTTCGAGGCGGGAACCAGCTTCGGGGCGTTGAGGTGCGTGAGCACGGCGACGACGCCCGGATGCGCCTCGGCTCGCGCGGTGTCGATGCGGCGGATCCGACCCCGGGCGACGGTGGCGTGCACGAGGACCGCGTGGGCGAGTTCCGGGACCTGGTACTCCGCCGAGAACGTCGCCGACCCCGTCGCCTTCGCCGTGCCGTCGGCGCGGTCGAGCGGTCGACCGACCCATGGTCCGGTGTCGGCAGGCGCCTCGGTCCGGTCGGGTATGCGCGTGGGTGCGGTGACCGGGGACGCGGGCGCGGTGGTCATGCCGCCACCGCCTCGTCGCGCAGGCGACGCAGGACGGCAACCACGGTTCGGCTGGTGAGGCCGAGCTTGAACTCGTTGCCGGGCAACGGTTTCGCGTCGACCAGCTCGGCCTCGATCGCGGCGGAGAAGATCTCGTCGGTCGGCTCTGCGCCGAACAGGAGCGACTCGGCGGCGGCGGCCCGCCACGGTTTCGGGGCGACCCCGCCGAGCGCCAGGCGGGCGCTCGTGATCCGGCCGTCCTCGACACCCAGTACCGCCGCGACCGAGACCAGCGCGAACGCGTACGAGGCCCGGTCGCGTACCTTGCGGTAACGCGAGGTGCCGGCCGGTGGCGGCGGGAGGACGACGCCGGTGACCAGCTCGCCGGCCGAGAGGACGGTCTCGAGGTTCGGCGTCTCGCCCGGCAGCCGGTAGAGGTCGGTGACGGCGACCTCGCGGACGCCGGCCGACGAGGTGAGCTCGACCCGGGCGTCGAGGGCCGCGAGGGCCACCGCCATGTCGCTGGGGTGCACCGCGACGCAGTGGTCGCTGGTCCCCAGCACCGCCGCATACCGGGAGAACCCGTCGCGCGCGGCGCAGCCGGACCCCGGCTCGCGCTTGTTGCAGGCCGCCGTGAGGTCGGTGAAGTACGGGCAGCGGGTGCGCTGCAGCAGGTTGCCGCCGACGGTGGCCATCGTGCGGAGCTGGCCGGACGCCCCGGCCAGGACGGCCTGCGAGAGCAGTGGGTACCGCGACCGGACCAGCGGGTGGTGGGCCAGGTCGGCGTTCGTCACGACGGCGCCGACGCGGAGCCCGCCGCCCGGCGTCTCCTCGACCTCGCTCAGCGGGAGCCCGGTCACGTCGACGAGGCTGTCGGGCGTCTCGACCCCGCGCCGGACCAGGTCGACGAGGTTGGTGCCCCCGCCGAGGAACCGGGCGTTGGGGCGCTCGGCCAGCAGCGTCAGCGCGTGGGTGACGTCGGTGGCCTTCTCGTACTCGAAGGGCTTCATGCCGAGACCCCCGACTCCACGGACTCGATCGCGTCGACGATGCCGTTGTAGGCGCCGCACCGGCAGAGGTTGCCGCTCATCCGCTCGCGGATCTCGTTGCGGCTCAATGCGGTTGGCGAGGCCACATCCGACGTGACCGCGCTCGGCGCACCGCCGTCGTGCTCGGCGAGCATCCCGATGGCCGAGCAGATCTGGCCGGGCGTGCAGTACCCGCACTGGAGGCCGTCGAAGCGGACGAAGGCGTCCTGCAGCGGATGCGGTCCGACACCTTCGATCGTCGTCACCTCGCGACCCTCGTACTGCACCGCGAGCGCGAGGCACGACACGATGCGACGTCCGTCGACGAGGATCGTGCACGCGCCGCACGCGCCCTGGTTGCAGCCCTTCTTCGTACCGGTGAGGTGGAGGTCCTCCCTGAGCGCGTCGAGGAGGCTCACCCGCGGCTCGAGCTCCAACGTCGTCGGCACGCCGTTGACGACGAGCCGGACAGGGCGGGCCGCCGGCGGGGCGGTGGTTTCGGTCATCGGCACTCCCGGTTAACGCAACGGCGTTCTGTTTCGATGGGCGGTACGCTAACGCAACGTCGTTGCGCTAGCAAGAGGAGGTGGGTTCGTGACCAACGAGCTCGCGACCCAGTTCGTGAGGGCGCGCCGGCCCGAGCACAAACAGCAGCGGCGCGAGGCGATCCTCGAGGCCGCCCGCGAGCTGGCTCTGCAGCGTGGAGTCCGCGCGATCACCCTCGGCGACCTCGCCGACGCCGTCGGCCTGGCCAAGTCCAACGTCGTCCGGTACTTCGGGACCCGCGAGGAGATCTTCGTCGAGCTGTGCAGCGAGGAGGGCTTCCGCCTCCGCGACGCTCTCCTGCCGCGCCTCGCCGAGGTGACCGAGGAGACGCTGCCACGAGTCCTGGCGGGCACGCTGATGGACCACGAGCTGTTCTGTGAGCTGCTCAGCCAGCTCACCACCCACCTCGAGCACAACGTCTCCTATCCCGCGGCCGAGCGGCTCAAGGTGACCTCGACGGTCATCGTCGACGAGCTGGCCCGGGCGGTGGCCGCGCGCCCGGTCGGGCTCGACGTCGACCAGTCCACCCTGCTGCTCACCGCGACCTCGCTGATCGGAGCGGGGTTGTGGTCGGCCTCGCGGCCGTCCGGCGTCGTGCTCCAGGTGTATGCGGCGCACCCCGAGATCGTGCCGACCGGCTCGGTCCACGCGACGCTCGAGCGCCTGGTCGCCGCTCTGGTGGAGGGCCTGCGAGCGGAACTGCCGGTGCGCGAGGGAGGCGACGCGCGGCATACGGTGAAGACATGACCACAGTTCCCACTGTCTCCCTGAACACCCCGACCGGCACGGTGCCGATCCCGCAGCTGGGCTTCGGCGTCTGGCAGGTGTCGGAGGACGAGGTCGTGCCCTCGGTGGCGAAGGCCCTGGAGGTCGGCTACCGGCACATCGACACCGCGGCGATGTATGGCAACGAGCGCGGGGTCGGCCACGCGATCAAGGACAGCGGCTTGGGCGACAACGTGTGGGTCACCACCAAGCTCAACAACGACGCCCACGGCTTCGACGCGGCGATGAAGGCCTTCGACGTGTCGATGGACAAGCTGCAGCGCGAGACCCTCGACCTGTACCTCATCCACTGGCCGCTGCCGCGAAAGGACAAGTACGCCGAGGCGTGGAAGGCGATGCAGGCGCTGCGCGACGACGGCCGGATCACGACGATCGGGGTCTGCAACTTCCAGATCCCGCACCTGGAGAGGCTGTACGAGCAGACCGGGGAGTACCCCGCGATCAACCAGATCGAGCTGCACCCGTACCTCGTCCAACAGGAGCTGCGCGACTTCCACGCGCAGAACGGCATCGTCACCGAGGCCTGGAGTCCCCTGGCGTCCGGCGGCCTCGGCCTGCTGAACGACCTGGCCGTCACCGAGATCGCGAAGGCCCACGACGTGACCCCGGCCCAGGCGATCCTGCGCTGGCATCTCCAGCTCGGCAACGTCGTCATCCCCAAGTCGGTGACCCCGAGCCGGATCGACGAGAACTTCGACCTGTTCGGCTTCGAGCTCACCGACGACGAGGTCGACCGGATCACCGCCCTCGACCGCAGCGAGCGCACCGGGCCGCACCCGGACCGCTTCAACCCCGGCTCGTGAGCGGAGGGCCGGGACGATCGACAGGAGCGAATGCCCGAAACGGCTCCTAGCGACCACTGTGGACCGGTGGTTCCTGTCGATCGTCCCGCGGAAGGGGCTACCGTCACCGGCGTGACGGGCAACCAGCGGGCGATCGAGCCGGAGGTCCAGCGCGACTTCAGCCGCAGCATGTCCTACGGCGACTACCTCGCGCTGGACCAGCTGCTCTCCGCGCAGCATCCGCGCAGCGAGCCGCCGCAGCATGACGAGCTGCTGTTCATCGTCCAGCACCAGACCTCGGAGCTGTGGCTGAAGCTGTTGCTGCACGAGCTGCGCTCCGCGCGCGCGCTCCTCACGACCGACGACCTGGCGCCCGCCCTGAAGCGGCTGGCGCGGGTCAAGCGGATCCAGGAGGTGCTCATCGAGCAGTGGGGCGTCCTCGCGACCCTCACCCCGAGCGAGTATGCGGAGATCCGCCCCTTCCTCGCGACCAGCTCGGGGTTCCAGTCGTGGCAGTACCGCGCCGTCGAGTTCCTCCTCGGCAACAAGAACGTCGAGATGGTGCGGGTCTTCGACCACGACCCCGCGGCGCACGACCTCCTCGACACCCTGCTGCGCGAGCCGAGCTTCTACGACGAGTTCCTCCGGTACCTCGCCCGCCGCGGGTATGCGGTGCCGCCGGCGCTGCTCGACCGCGACTGGACGCTCCCGCATACCCTCGACCCGGAGCTGGTCCACGTCTTCGGGGAGGTGTATGCGGCCCCGGCCGAGCACTGGGGCGTCTACGAGACCTGCGAGGAGCTGGTCGACCTGGAGGACAACATGCAGCTGTGGCGGTTCCGACACCTCAAGGTGGTCGAGCGGACGATCGGCCACAAGCGGGGGACCGGCGGGTCGAGCGGCGTCGACTTTCTACGCCGGGCCCTCGACCTCACCTTCTTCCCCGAGCTGTATGCGGTGAGGTCCGAGATCGGCGAGTGACAGGGCTCGTGCGCGGGATAGCGTCGGTCCCATGGATGCCGCCTCGGCAGGCTGCCCGGTCCGCAAGCTGACGCCGCCGGGCGAGACGACCACGGGGCCGGACGTGGAGCGCGTCCTTACGGAGCACGGCGGCAAGGTAGTCGTCCGCTCCTTCGAGCTGGCCCGCCAGGTCCTGCGCGACGAGGACGGGTACCGCCAGGCCGGGTTCGGCGCCGACTCCGTGCGGACCCAGTCGACGATGCGGCCGCCGATCCTCTACCTCGACGGGCCCGACCACCGGACCCAGCGGCGCGCGTCGGCGCCGTTCTTCACCCCGAAGGCGATCGAGGCGTACCGGCCGATGATGGACGAGCTCGCCGAGCGGCTTACCGCGCAGGTCCGGCCGGACCGCGGGACCGACCTCGCCGACCTGGCCATGCGGATGGCGGTCGAGGTGGTCGGACGGGTCGTCGGGCTCACCCACTCGTCGCTGCCCGGGATGACCCGACGTCTCAACACCTTCTTCGACGGCGACCCGCTCTCGACCGCGTTCTCGGTCCGTGCCCTGCCTCGGCTGCTGCGCACCCACTCGGCGACGTTCCGCTTCTACTGGCAGGACGTGAAGCCCGCGATCCGGGCGCACCTGAAGCACCCGCAGGACGACCTCATCACCGCGACCCTGGACCAGGGCTTCAGCGACCTGGAGATCCTCACCGAGGCGGTCACGTACGGAGCGGCCGGAATGGTCACCACCCGCGAGCTGATCAGCGTCGGCGCCTGGCACCTCCTCGAGAACCCCGGGCTGCTGACGCGGTTCCGGACGTCCGACCAGGAGTCGCGGTCGGCCCTGCTCCAGGAGACCCTCCGGCTGGAACCGGTGGTCGGCCGGCTGTTGCGGCGCGCCGTCCGCCCGGTCCGGCTCGAGGGCCGCTCGGGGGCCGTCGACATCGCCGCCGGCGAGCTGCTCGACATCGACGTGCGCGCCGCGAACGCCGACGCCGCGGTCGTCGGGGCGGAACCGCTGGGGCTGTGTCCGGGACGCGAGCTGCCCCGCGGCGTTCCCGCTGCGGTGATGGGCTTCGGCGACGGCCACCACAAATGTCCGGGCGGGCCGATCGCGATCATGGAGGCCGAGATCTTCCTCAGCGCGCTGTTCCGTCGTGACGTCGTCGCGGACGGGCCGCCGCGGGTCCGGTGGAACCCGGTCAGCCAGGGCTACGACCTCGACCGCTTTCTTCTCAGGGTCGCCTCCACCGAGTCCCGGACGGTCAGGCCGCCGTCCGCAGCCGTACCTGGCGCTTGATCCGGCTCAGCATCGCGACCATCCCGCGGAGCCGCAGCGGCGAGACGGCCTCGCCCAGCCCGAACCGGTAGGGCGCGTCGTCCGGGACCGCCAGCACGTCGGCCGCGGACAGCCCGTCGAGGCCCTCGTGGAGGATCCCCGCGAACCCGCGGGTCGTCGGCGACTCGGCGGGCGCGTGGAAGAACAGGTGCACGGACCGGTCCGCGTCGTCGGCCACCTCGACCACGAGGAACAGCGGGGCCTGGCACTCGTCGACCCGTTCGAGCAGCTCGTCGTGGCCCGCATACCGCTCCGGCAGCTGGGGCAGGTCGTCGCTGAACTCCAGGAGCAGCTGGAGCTTCTCCTGGGACGAGGCCGACGAGAAGTCCTCGGCGATCTCCTCGAGCGCCGGCGGCAGGGGGGTTTGCGTCTCGGTCATCGCTCGATGGGGGCCCGAACCGAGTTCCCCCACTCCGTCCACGAGCCGTCGTAGTTGCGCACCGTCTCGAAGCCGAGCAGATGCGTGAGGACGAACCAGGTATGCGACGACCGCTCGCCGATGCGGCAGTAGGCGACGACGTCGTCGTCGGCGTCCAGGCCCTGCTCCCCGACGTAGATGGCCTCGAGCTCCCGGCGGGACTTGAAGGTGCCGTCCTCGTTGGCGGCGCGCGCCCACGGCACCGACTTCGCGCCGGGGATGTGCCCGCCACGCAGGGCGCCCTCCTGCGGGTAGTCCGGCATGTGCAGCAGCTCACCGGAGAACTCGCCGGGCGACCGGACGTCGACCAACGGCTTGCCCAGGTGAGCGAGGACGTCGTCCTTGAACGCGCGGATCCGGTGGTCGTCGCGGTCGACGATCGGGTACTCCGTCGGGGTCGGGGACGGGACGTCACGAGTCAGCTCGCGGCCCTCGGCCACCCACTTCGCGCGGCCGCCGTCGAGGAGCCGGATGTCCTCGTGACGGAACAGCGTGAAGACCCACAGTGCGTAGGCCGCCCACCAGTTGCTCTTGTCGCCGTAGATGACGATCGTCGTGTCACGGCCGATCCCGTTGCGGCTCATGACCTTCGCAAAGGCCTCACCGTCGACGTAGTCGCGCGTCACCGGGTCGTTGAGGTCCAGATGCCAGTCGACCTTGACCGCGCCGGGGATGTGGCCGGAGTCGTAGAGCAGCACATCCTCGTCGGACTCGACGACGACGATGCCGTCGGGCCGGCCGACGCGACCCTGCTCGATCTGGTCGGCGAGCCAGTCGGTAGAGACCAGCCGCTCCGGGTGCGCGTACTGGCCGAAGTCCTTGCTCTCGCTCACGTTCCCATCGTGTCACGCGTTGCCTGGCCGCCCGCCTTCGGGCACGATCGAGGCTTCCGAGCAGAGGGAGCCGGCCATGTCCGAGACGACGACCGCCACGCCCAAGGAAGGCGAGGGACGCACCGAGCTCAAGCGGGTGATGGGCCCGAAGCTCCTCCTCCTCTTCATCGTCGGAGACATCCTCGGCACCGGGGTCTATGCCCTCACCGGGGACGTCGCGGCGGAGGTCGGTGGCGCCGCCTGGGCGCCCTTCATCGTCGCCTTCGTCGTGGCGATGATCACCGCGTTCTCGTACCTCGAGCTCGTCACGAAGTACCCGCAGGCGGCAGGGGCGGCGCTGTATGCGCACAAGGCGTTCGGGATCCACTTCCTCACCTTCATCATCGCGTTCACGGTGATGTGCTCCGGGATCACGTCGGCGTCCACCGCGTCCCGGGCGTTCGCCTCGAACCTCGCCAAGGGGTTCAAGCTCGACGACAAGAACACCGTGCTCATCGTCTGTATCGCGCTGGCGTTCATGCTCCTCATCGCCCTGGTCAACTTCCGCGGGGTCGGCGAGAGCGTCAAGGCCAACATCGTGCTGACCATGGTCGAGCTGTCCGGGCTGCTCCTCGTCATCCTCGTCGGCTTCTGGGCGATCTTCGGCGGCCAGGGGGACTTCTCGCGGACGGTGGTCTTCGACTCGCCCAGCGACAAGAGCGCCTTCTTCGCGGTCACCGCAGCGACCTCGCTCGCATTCTTCGCCATGGTCGGCTTCGAGGACTCGGTCAACATGGCCGAGGAGACCAAGGACCCGGTGCGGATCTTCCCCAAGATGATGATCACCGGAATCTCGGTCACCGGCCTGATCTACGTGCTCATCGCCCTCTGCTCGGTGGCGCTGGTCCCGGTCGGCGTCCTGGCCGACAGCGACACCCCGCTGGTGACCGTCGTCGAGACGGCGGCCCCGGGCATACCGGTCGAGCAGATCCTGCCGTTCATCTCGCTGTTCGCGGTCGCCAACTCCGCGCTCATCAACATGCTCATGGCCAGCCGGCTGCTCTACGGCATGGCCCGGCAGGCCGTGCTCCCGCCGTTCCTCGGCAAGGTGCACCGCACCCGCCGGACGCCCTACGCGGCGATCATCTTCACCACGGCGCTGTCCCTCGCGGTCATCGTCTACGTCAGCCAGGCCAGCAGCGACGCGGTCTCGGTGCTGGGCGGGACCACGGCGCTGCTCCTGCTCGGAGTGTTCACGATCGTCAACATCTGCGTGCTGGTCCTGCGGCGGCGCGACGTCGACCGCGACCGCATCCGGACCGACCTCGACGGCAACCCGCTCAACGACGAGGAACCCGAGATCAGCTCGCACCACTTCCGCACTCCGACCGTGCTTCCCGTGATCGGCGCGCTGGCCTGCGCGTTCCTCGTGACCCCGTTCTCGGGACGCGCCGGGTCGCAGTACGTCCTGGCCGGCTACCTGCTGGCGCTGGGCGTCGTCCTCTGGGCCATCACCTGGTTCGCGAACCGTGCGCTCCGGGCGCGGAAGACCTACGTGCGCGACCCGGCGGACCTCGGTGGCGGCGGGCCCTCGTGACTCGCGACGAGGTGATGCGCTGGGTGCGCGCATACGAGGAGGGCTGGCGCGGCGAGGACCGCTCGGCGGTCGGGAGGCTGTTCACCGACGAGGCGACGTACCTGCGCAGCCCGTATGCGGCGCCGCTCCTCGGCCACGCGGCCATCGAGGGCTTCTGGGTCGACGACTCGGAGGACGGGTCGGTCTTCACGATGTCGGCCGAGCCGGTCGCGGTCGACGGTGTCGACGCGGTGGTCCGCGTGCTGGTCCGCTACGGGGAGCCGGTCACCCAGGAGTACCGCGACCTCTGGGTGCTCCGGTTCGCCGACGACGGCCGGGTGGAGCACTTCGAGGAGTGGGCCTACTGGCCCGACAAGCCCTATACGACCTGACTGATACGAGGGTCAGCGCCTGAGCAGATCGAGCGCCGCGCGCCGAGCCGTGGCGGCGAGCCAGCCCGGCAGTGCTTCCGCGTGCTCGAACCGGTGGAGGTTCTCGAGGAGGCGAAGCCAGACGATCTGGACCACGTCGGCGGAGTCGTCCGCGCTGAGCCGGTGGGACCGCGCGATCGCCCACACCATGGTGGTGAAGAGGTCGGTGATCTCAGCCCACGAGTCGGCGTCGCCCGCGGCGGCCTTCGACACGAGTCCGGTCAGGTCCGACGGGTCGGCGGCCGGGGAGGTGGCTTGTTGGCGGTGGGCGTCGAACATGAGCTCGTCCTTTGGTCGCAGTGACCGGGCGCCCGGGGTGCACGGTCCCGGGCGCCCGGATCCTGTGGTGCCGGCGGAGCGGCGGGCCGGGTCAGGCGTGAGCGGCCGTCCGGCGCTCGATGGCGATCGCCGGAAGTGTGCTCAGCGGAGCAGCTGCCAACTGACGGCCTTCCCCGTGAGGTGACCCAGGCGGTAGCCGTCCTCCATGGCGTCCCGGAAGTGAAACCCGAGCCAGATCCGGGCCGGCAGGGCGTCGGCCTCGATGGCCGACAGGCTCGGGTAGGTCCGGGGTTCGACGCCGGTCACCAACGAGGGGATCCGCAGTGCGACGTCATCGCCGAGTACCGGGCCCACGGTCGAGGTGAAGGAGGAGACGACCAGCGCATGGCCGCTCACGTAGTCCGGGTACGGGGGAGTTGGCAACAGGGGCGCCCAGGCGGGATCGGCCGTCGTCGCCTCGTTCCCGTCGGTATCGGCGGCCGGGATGGCCTGGAACGGCCGCCAGAAGCCGCTCTCGTACTTGAGCCGCCAACCTTGGATGAGCGCGTCCGCGGTGGCGGCGTCGAGCGCGGCGAACAACCGCGTGGTCCGCGCCAGCGACAACGGGTTGCGCTCCAGGTGATCCAGCAGCGCCTGGCGTAGCTGGAGGACCGAGTTGGCGTTGAAGAACTTGGCCGTTGCGGTCTGTGCGGCCGTACGCTCGGTCGACGTTGCGGAACCCAGCCGCTTCACCTCGTCGAAATCGGCCGCGTACGCCGCGCTGCCGATCGGATCGGGGCCGTCGACGGTGATCCGGGTGCGGAGCACCAGCGGTTTGACGAAGCCCAGCCACGGAACGGCCATCCCCGTGGGTGGAGGCTGCCAGATGCCTGGGGCCGGATTGCGGGAGTAGACGATGGGGGCGTTGCGGCCGTCCCCGTGGCGACTGGCCACCAGGGCGGCCGCGGCGGCCCGACCGATCGCGATCCCGGTGCGCTTGGCCCGATCGCCGGAGATGGTCGACAGCGTGGCCGCCAGGTCGTGGTCGAGGAGGGCGGTCGACGCCGGGAAGTACGCGACGAGGACGTCATGGGCCGCCACGGCAGCCGCCGCCGAGGCGGAGACGCCCGGTCCGCGAGCCCTGCTGACGGCGGCGTCCATGGCCAGTGACGTGAAGCCGAAGTAGAGCGCGCTCGACGGGATGGGAGTCGACGGAGGCGCGTACACCGTGCGCTGGGCGATCTGCTGCCATGTCAACGCAACAGTGGCGCTGGAGTGCTCGACTCGTGGGTCGGCGGACGCCGGTGCGGCGACGAGACCGAGGGTGAGTGCGGTGAGTGCCGACGTGACCAGGGTCGCTCGGCGAAGGCCGGACTTCCGTGCGTGCAACCCGGTCACTGCTGCGGCGGCGCCACCCGCGAGAACGGTGCGCCGCGGGACCCCTGACAACATGGTGGCCTCCTTGCCGGTCAGGCGTGGACGGCGGAGGTGTGCCGGCCGTGCCGGACGACCAGCAGGATCGCGAGCGTGGCGGCGACGCCGATGGCGCACGCCGCCGCGGCGGTGACGGCCAGCTGGCTCCAGTCCACGGGGGCGGCCGATGGTCCGTACCAGGGGCCCGACCTGGCCAAGGCCCGTGCCCTCGTGGCCGAGTCGGGAACGGTCGGCATCCCCATCGTCCTGCACACCGCCTCTCGCCCGACTCGAAGGCGCGGTCGGGAGTACACCGCAGCGGTGCTGCGCCGACCGGGATACACGACGTCACCGTTGAGCTGCATCCCGCGAGCACCGGACGCTCCCGACGATCCGTGACCGATGCAAGTACCAGATCTTCAGGCCCAGCACCGGATGGCTGGCCGGACTACCCGCTGCCAGCGGACGTACTACGACAGCCAGGTCTGCTGCGGCGCGCCGAGCTCTACGCGACTTCTGCAACCCCGAGATCGAGGCGCTGGCGGACGAGGCGCGGTCCGCTGCGGCGCACCGATCCTGCCCAGTCGCTGGACGTTGTGGGCGCAGGTCGACCAGCGGGTCACCGACGACGCCGCACTTCGTGTCCGTTCGGGACCCACATCGCCGTCAACCTCGTCAACGCCCGTGTCGGGAACCTCCTCATCGCGCCCGGGCTTCGGCCCGTACCTGGGACAGATGTGGCTCAAGTGAACGCCTCAGGCATTGCGTTCCCCTGTCTCACAGCGGTCGCGAGCGGGCCCGTGCGGTGAAACGACGCGCCGAAACGGGCGAAAACGGGGACGAACCGGACTCGTTCCCGTCCGACCGGCCTGCGCGACGCGAGACGGTACGGCTCAGCGCAGCCGGGTCAGGTCGGACCGGCAGGAGTCCTCGAAGGCGTCGAGCTCCTTGAGGGCGTCGTCGAGGTCGCGGCGGCGCTGCTCGAGGTCGGCGCGCCGCTCGTCGATCTGTCCCAGGACGTACTCGAGCTGAGAGGCACGACCGCGCGGCGCGTCGTAGAGGTCGATGATCGTGCGGATCTCCTCCAGCGGGAAACCGAGGCGCTTGCCGCGCAGGATGAGGTTCAGCCGGGTGCGGTCGCGGCGGTGGTAGACGCGGTTCAGCCCGCGCCGCTCGGGGCTGATCAGTCCTAGGTCCTCATAGTGGCGGACGGTGCGGTGGGTGACGCCGAACTCCTCGGCGATCTGGGCGATGGTCCAGCTCTCCAGCTCGCTCTCCCGACTTGCCACATGGTCGATTGTGCTTTACCTTTACGTAAACGTCAAGCACACACCGGCTGGCGACATCAGGACGAGACGAGGACCCAGGACGATGTTCGAGCTGAGCAAGGAGCACGAGGACTTCCGCGCGGTCGTGCGCGAGTTCGCCGAAGCCGAGGTCGCGCCGCACATCGCGCAGTGGGACCGCGACAGCCACTTCCCGGCCCACCTCGTCCCGAAAATGGGCGACCTGGGCCTCTTCGGCCTGGTCGTACCGGAGGAGTACGGCGGCGCCGACGCCGACTTCATGTCCCTCGTCGTCGCGATCGAGGAGCTCGGCCGGGTCGACCAGTCCATCGGCATCACCCTGAGCGCGGGCGTCGGCCTCGGCATCAACCCGATCCTCAGCTTCGGCAGCGACGAGCAGAAGGAGCGCTTCCTCCCCGACCTCGTCGCCGGGCGGGCGCTGGCGGCGTTCGGGCTGACCGAGCCCGGTGGCGGCTCCGACGCCGGCGCCACCCGCACCCGGGCCACCCGCGAGGGTGACCAGTGGGTCGTCAACGGCGCCAAGGCGTTCATCACCAACTCCGGAAGCGACCTCACCTCCGTCGTCACCGTCACCGCCCGCACCGGCACGAACGCCGACGGCTCGCCGCAGATCAGCGCCATCCTCGTCCCCGCCGGCACCCCGGGCTTCACCGTCGACCCCGGCTACCACAAGCTCGGCTGGCACGCCTCCGACACCCACGGCCTCACCTTCGACGACGTCCGCGTCCCGGCTGAGAACCTCCTCGGCGAGCAGGGCCAGGGCCTGCGCCAGTTCCTCAAGACCCTCGACGACGGCCGCATCGCCATCAGCGCGCTCGCCGTCGGCTGCGCTCAGGCCTGCCTCGAGCTGGCCACCGACTACGCGAAGGGCCGCGAGGCGTTCGGCCGCCCCATCGGGGCGAACCAGGGCGTCGCCTTCCCGATCGCCGATCTCGCGGTGGCTGTCGAGGCCGCCCGGACGCTCACGTACAAGGCGGCGTGGCTCAAGGACGAGCTCAACGCCGGCCGGCGCTCGGTCAAGGAGGTCAAGCAGGCCGCCGCCGTGGCCAAGCTGTTCTCGACCGAGGCCGCGGTCAGCGCCACCCGCACCGCCACCCAGGTCTTCGGCGGCAACGGGTTCATGGAGGAGTACCCCGTGGCCCGGTTCTACCGTGACGCCAAGATCCTCGAGATCGGCGAGGGCACCTCCGAGGTGCAGCGCATGGTCATCGCCCGAGGGCTGGGCTTGCCCGCATGACCCCACCGCCGGTCTACGAGCCCGACCCGCGAGTCGCCGACGTCCGCGCTCGGCTGCACGAGGCATACGAGACCTCCGGCAAGATCACCGACAAGGCGCGCGCCAAGCTGGACAGCCAGAACAAGATCTACGTCCGCGACCGCATCGGTCTGCTCTTCGACGAGGGGTCGTTCGTCGAGGACGGCCGGTATGCCAACGCCACCGCGGCGGGGCTGCCGGCGGACGGCGTCGTGACTGGTCGCGGGACGGTCGACGGCCGGCCGGCGATCGTCGTGGCCAACGACCCCACCGTCAAGGCCGGGTCATGGGGCGCCCGCACCGTCGAGAAGATCGTCCGCGCCACCGAGTCGGCACTGCGCGAGGAGCTCCCGGTCTTCTGGTTCGTCGACTCCGCCGGGGCGCGGATCACCGACCAGGTCGAGATGTTTCCCGGCCGTCGCGGCGCGGGGCACATCTTCCACAACCAGGTGGCGCTGTCCGGCCGGGTGCCGCAGATCTGCTGCCTCTTCGGGCCGAGTGCCGCCGGCGGCGCCTACATCCCGTCGTTCACCGACATCGTCATCATGGTCGAGGGCAACGCCTCGATGTACCTCGGCAGCCCTCGCATGGCCGAAATGGTTGTCGGAGAACGCGTCTCGTTGGAAGAGATGGGCGGCGCGCGCATGCACTGCACCGTCTCCGGCTGTGGCGACCTGCTCGCCCAGGACGACGTCGAGGCCATCGAGCTGGCCAAGCTCTACTTCTCCTACGTCCCGGGGAACTGGCGCGAGACGCCGCCGGTCTACGACCCCGAGGAGCCGGCCACGCCGCTGACGCGGGAGGTCGTGCCCGAGCGGGAGTCGGTGCCGTTCGACGTCCACGAGGTCATCGAGGGGCTGGTCGACGACGGCTCGTTCTTCGAGATCAAGCCGCTCTTCGCCGCCGAGCTCGTCGTCGGGTTCGGGCGGATGGCCGGCGAGACGGTCGGGTTCGTGGCGAACAACTCCGCCGTCAAGGGCGGCGTGCTGTTCTCCGACAGCGCCGACAAGGCGTCCCGGTTCATCTGGCTGTGTGACGCGTTCTCGATCCCGCTGGTCTACCTCGCCGACGTACCGGGGTTCATGATCGGTACCGAGGTCGAGCGCGGCGGGATCATCCGCCACGGCGCCAAGATGGTCTCCGCGGTGGCGTCGGCCACGGTGCCTCAGTTCTGCGTCGTCGTCCGCAAGGCCTACGGCGCCGGCCTGTATGCGATGGGCGGGCCCGGCTTCGCGCCGGACGCGACGCTGGCCCTCCCGACCGCGCGGATCGCGGTGATGGGTCCGGAGGCGGCGGTCAACGCGGTCTACGCCAACCAGATCACCGAGGTCGAGCGGACCCAGGGCGAGGCGGCCCGAGACGCCTTCGTGGCCGAGAAGCGGCGCGAGTACGAGGAGGACGTCGACCTCGAGCGGCTGGCCGCCGACCTCGTCCTCGACGGCGTCGTCGAGGCCGACGAGCTGCGCGCCGAGCTGGTCCACCGGCTGCGCTACGCCGCGCGCCGCGACCGCGCGTTCAGCGAGCGGCGGCGGTCGATCCCGCCGGTCTGAGCAGGCTCTCGGCCGACGCCGTCACCGTCTCCTCCCACGAGCGCGCCGACCACCCCAGCAGCCGTCGGGCCTTGGCGCTCGTTGCGCTGCGGCGCTGCCCGAGCAGGGGCACGAGGTCGTGGACCTCGTCGCCGAACCGGCCGGCGACGCGGACGACCACCGCGGCCTGCGACTGCTCCACGGCGACCGGCCCAGCCCGGACCAGGCAGCGGGGTACTGGCTGGCCCAGGACCTCGGACCGGTGCTGCGGCGACTGGACGGTCTGGAGGACGACGAGCTCCGGGCGACCCTGACCCGCCTCTGCCGCCGGCTGCTGGCGGATGAGGGCGGCTGACGGCGGCCGACCCGTGCGGCCGACGACCGGCCGGATCGTGATGACCCTGCGATGAACGCCGTCGGGCCGGTCTGCTGCCGCTGACCTACGCTGGGGGACGACATTCCCGGCATACCCCTGCCGTGGCCGACCGGAACCCCTGCGACTCCCGAGGTGCGCCCTGACCAGTCTGCTGACGCGCGAGCGCGAACAGACCCCGGAGCCGGAGCGCCGGCCCGAGAGCGGAGCCGAGACCCAGGACCAGGCGCCGCCGACCCCATGGTGGCGCCGGTTCGAGGTCTGGTTCCCCCTGGCCGTGTTCTTCGGCACCCGGATCTTCACCGTTGTCGTGGTGATGATCTGCCAGCGCGCGCAGATTGCGCTGCCCGCGCCGAACGGGATCCTGCGGATCATGTACCCGACCGACGAGGCGCCGGGCTACTGGGTCGTCATGGGCAACTGGGACGGCCAGTGGTACCAGCAGATCGCCGACGTCGGGTACCCGAACCCGCTCCCGCTGGACGACCTCGGCCAGGTCGACATGAACGCGTGGGCGTTCTTCCCGCTCTACCCGATGATCGTCGGCGCCGTGACCAAGGTCACCGGCGGCAGCTTCTACGTCGTCGGTGGGATCGTCGCGATGCTCATCGGGGCGGCCGCGATGCTGCTGCTCTACCGGCTCGTCGACCGAGCGGTAGGGCGCTGGGAGGCGATCGTCGCCGTCGTCGGGGTGTGCACGTTCATCAGCGCCCCGATCCTCCAGGCGACCTACACCGAGTCGCTCGCGCTGCTGCTGGTCATCGTCAACCTCATGCTGATCCGGGCCCGCCGCTACTGGTGGACGGCCGTCGCGCTGGTGCTGCTTGCGCTGACCCGCAACGTCGTCATCGCGATGGTGCCGGTGCTGATGGCGCACGCCTTCGTGCGCTGGCGCACCGAGCGTGACGACTTCCGGCTGCGCGACAAGATCCTCCTCGGCGCGCTGGTCGTCGAAGCCGCCGGGCTCACCTTCCTGTGGCCGGCCGTCATCGGGGCGGTCACCAGGAACCCCGCCGGCTACGCCGACACGATGCAGGCCTGGAAGATCGGCACCGACATCAAGCTGTCGTCGTGGTGGAACTACCTCGACTTCGCCTACGGCTGGTGGGGGATCGCGGCCGGGATCGCGATCGTCCTCTTCTTCGGGTGGTTCATGCTCACCAAGCGGTCCTGGCGCTGGGGGCCGGAGCTGTGGGGCTGGGCCGGCGCCTACCCCGCATACCAGCTGCTCGTGACCAATACCGGGTCCGTCGCGGCTGCGCTACGCGCTGCTCGCCTTTCCGTTCGCCCTGTTCATCGCGTGGTTCCTGCGCCTGAAGTGGTGGCGGCGCTGGGAGGTCTGGGGTTTGGTCGGGGTCGCGCTGCTCGGGCTCGGGCAGCAGGTGTGGTGGATCCAGAACTACCTCATCGTCAGCCATCTCGACGGGCCGATCTACTTCCCCTAGCTACCCATGACGACGCGTCCGGCCGACCCGTGGCCGCGAGGACCTGCGCTCCTCGCGTTGCCGTTGCTCGTCCTGGTGCTCGTGGCGTGGCTGGAGTGGCAGCCGTTCGCCGGGTTGTTGCGAGCAATGACGAGCCACCCGGACGGCGGGCCCACCGCGTTGGTGCTGGTCCTGGTGCTCGGGTCGATCGCCGCGTTCCTCGCCGCGATCGCAGTCAGTGCGGCGGAGGTGCTGCGGGCGCACCGGGCCGGGCGCGGGTGGACCGCGCGGCCGTACCACGTGGCCCTCGCGGTCGGCCTGCTGCTCGTGGTCCTGGCCGGGATCGGCGGCCTGGTCGTCGACCAGTACCCGTGCTGGCAGGGGGTACCGAACTGCGACTAGCGGGCCGGCGTGCGCGCGAGGTCGAACCAGCCGACCTCGACGGCGGCGAGCAGCTCTCGCAGCAGCGGGAGTGACAGGCCGACGACATTGTGGTGGTCGCCCTCGATGCGCTCGACGAACGCCCCGCCGAGACCGTCGACGGTGAACGCCCCGGCCACCCGCAGCGGTTCGCCGGTGGCCACGTACGCGTCGATCTCGGCGTCGCTGAGCTCCGCAAAGTGGACCGTGGTCGACGCGGTAGCGCCGAGCGTCGCCTGGGTCCCGCCGTCGTCGACGGTTCGCTCGTCACGGAGCCAGTGGCCGGTATGCAGCACGCCGGACCGTCCGCGCATCCGGCGCCAGCGGTCGGTCGCCTCGGCCGAGTCGCGCGGCCTGCCGTGCGCCTCGCCGTCGAGCTCGAGCACGGAGTCGCAGCCGAGAACCAACGCACTCGACGAGAGCTCGGCCGCAACGGCCTCGGACTTGGCCCGCGCGAGGAGCAGGGCCACGTCGGCCGGCTCGAGAGCGCCGTAGCGGCTCCGGGCCTCGTCGACAGCGGCGTCCTCGTCGACATCGCTCACCATGACGGTCGGCTCGATCCCAGCGGCGCGCAGGGTGGTCCGTCGCGCCGGCGAGGCGCTCGCCAGGACGAGGTTCACCCGCGGCGTCGACATGGCGGCGAGCCTAGGCCGTCCGGTGGGCGCGACGACCAGAGCAAGTACTCAGACATGTCCGCCGCGTTGCGCACGATCGGCCCGGATCGCGGCAACTACTCAGACATGTCCGAGAAGTGGCCGCTGCAACCGGGCCGCGGCGGGCGGCGCTGGGGCTCGGGGGCGGACCGGGGTCAGCCGAGGAGCTCGTCGACGTAGCACCAGCGCCACGCCTCGCCGGGCTCGAAGCTGCGCATCACCGGGTGGTCGGTCTTCTGGAAGTGCTTCGTCGCGTGGTTGCCGATCGAGGAGTCGCAGCAGCCGACCTTGCCGCAGTCCAGGCACATCCGCAGGTTGACCCAGACCAGCCCCTCCCGCAGGCAGTCGTCGCACCCCTCCGGGGTCTGCGGCCGGGTCTTCTGTGGGGCGTCCTGAAGGTGGTCGCAGTCGCCGCGTTGGGACTCGGGCGTGAGGATGAGCCGGTTGTCGTAGCGCGCGCTCCGGTCGTCGGCGATGGTGAGCATCGACTCCTCGAGGTCGAGGGTCTGCATGACCTCGTCGAGGACGTCGTGGTCGACCGCGCCGGTGTCGCGGATCCGGAGCACCTCCTCGCGCTCCGCCTTCAGCATCTTCCGGCGCAGGCGTCGGTATGCCTCGTTCGGGCTTGGTTGGTCGTCGCGGCTCTCGCCCAGCCGCTCCCACGCCAGATGCGTGCGGCGCTGGCCGACCGCCCGGAGCTGGTCGACGACCTGCGGCGGCGTGTTGTCGTCGGCGAGGCGTTCCAGCTCCTCGTTGCCCTTGGTCACGGCGTGCTCGAGGACCGACGCCGTCTGCAGGGCGTCCTCGCGCGGGTCAGGACCGTGGACGTCCAGCGCCCGGGCCAACGCGGGCAGGGTCAGCCCCTGGATCAACAAGGTGCCGACCACCACCGCCAGGGCGACGAAGATCAGCACTTCGCGGTACGGGGTCTCCGTCGGGAGCAGAAGCACGGCCGCGAGGGTGACCACGCCACGCATACCGGCCCAGGACAGCACGATCCCGTTGCGCCAGAACGCATCCGGCCGGCTCAACCCCGGCGTCAGCTGCAGGATCACGCCGAACGAGAGGATCCAGATCGGGCGCAACAGGACGACGGTGAGGAAGACCGCCACCGCGACGAAGATGGCGCGGGGCAGTCCGAGCGAGGAGTTGACGACGCCCTCGACGATGACGTGGGTCTGGAGGCCGATGACCAGGAAGACCGCGTTCTCCAGGAGGTACTGGATCGTGGTCCAGTTGATCCGCTCGGCCAGCCGGGAAGGGGCTGTTTGGATCAGGGGCGCCTTGTGGCCCAGCAGCACGCCGGCGATGACCACGGCCAGGACGCCAGAGGCGTGGAAGAGCTCGGCGGGCAGATAGGCGAGCCACGGCGCCATGAACGAGAGCGCCGTGTCGGTCGTCGTGTCGGTGACGCGACGACGGACGTGAGCGAGGATCCACGCCACCGCGAGGCCCACCGCGATGCCGCCGACCGCCTCCCGCAGGAACTCGACGCCGACATCGAGAGCGGTCACCGAGCCGCCGATCGCCACGATCGCCGTGCGGAGGATGGTGATCGCCGTCGCGTCGTTGAACAGCGACTCGCCCTCGAGGATCGTGACGATGCGGCGGGGGAGCCCGATGCGGCGGGCGACCGCCGTCGCGGCCACCGCGTCCGGGGGAGCCACCACGGCGCCGAGGGCGATGGCCGCCGACAACGGGATGCCCATCAGCCACCAGGTCACGAGCCCCACCCCGGCCGCGGTGAAGATGACCAGCCCGACCGACAGCAGCCCGATGACGTTCTTGTTGGCCCCGAGGTCGACCAGCGAGGTGCGGATCGCCGCCGCATACAGGAGGGGAGGGAGGATGCCGAGGAGGATCAGCTCCGGCCCGACCTGGACGTCGGGGGCCATGGGCAGGAACGAGATGAGGATGCCGACGGCCGTCAGAACCAGGGGCGCCGAGACGCTGTAGCGGCGGGCGAGCGCCGACACGCCGACGACGACGGCCACGATGGCCAGGAGGGTCAGCGCGATCGGCACCCGCCGATTCTGTCAGCCGGACTGCGGCGCGTTGGGCTCAGGGGCGGCGCGAAGGACGAGCGTGACGATGGCGGCCGCCACCATGGTCCCGCCGACCACCCAGAGCCCCGCCCGCTGCTGGCCGGTGAAGTCGGCCAGCCACCCGGTGATGTAGGGCGCCGCGAAGCCCGACAGGTTGCCCACCGAGTTGATGAGGGCGATCCCGCTGGCCGCGGCCACCCCGGACAGGAACGTCGTCGGCAGCGCCCAGAAGCACGGCAGGAAGGCCATGATCCCCATCGCGCAGATGCTGACGGCCACCATCGCGGCGAGCGGGCTGCCGAGGTAGAGCGTCACCGGGATGGCCACGCCGCCGACGATGAGCGGCAGCGCCACGTGCCAGACGCGCTCGCGGGTCCGGTCGCCGTGCCGCGACCAGAGGTACATCGCGACGGCGCCCAGGACATAGGGGACGGCGTTGATGAAGCCGCGCTCGACGATCCCGTAGGACACGTTGTACTGCGTCTCGAAGCCCTTGATGATGGTGGGCAGGAAGAAGCCCAACGCATACAGGCCGTAGACGCCCCCGAAGTAGACGAAGGCGAGCGCCCACACGCGCGGCCGGGTCAGCGAGTCCTTGACCGACACCTCGTAGCGGGCCGCCTTGGCCTCCTCGTCGGCGTCCATCGCCGTCACGAGGGCGTGCCGCTCGTCATCGGGCATCCAGTGCGCGTCGCGCGGCCGGTCGGTGAGGTAGAACCAGCAGATCACGCCGAAGATCACGGCCGGGATGCCCTCGAAGAGGAACATCGTCCGCCAGCCCTCGAGACCGAACAGGCCGTGCCCGGTGCTGATGATCCACGACGACACCGGCGCCCCGATGGCTGACGAGAGCGGGATGGCCAGCATGAACAGCGCGACGATCCGGGTCCGGTCCTTCTGCGGGAACCAGTACGTGAGGAAGAGGATGATCCCCGGGAAGAAGCCGGCCTCGGCGACCCCGAGCAGGAACCTCAGGGTGTAGAGCCACTGCTCGTTCGGCACCCACGTCATCGCCGTGGCGACGATGCCCCAGCTGACCATGATCCGAGCGATCCACCGGCGGGCGCCGAACCGGTGGAGCGCCATGTTGCTCGGCACCTCGAGCAGCAGGTACCCGATGAAGAACACGCCCGAGGCGAGCCCGAACATCGTCTGCGACAGGCCGAGGTCCTGGTTCATCCCGTTCGGGCCGGCGAACGAGATGTTGGTCCGGTCGAGGTAGTTGATGAAGTAGAGCACCCCGAGGAACCAGATCAGCCGCCTCGCCGCCCGGCGGGACGCCGCGGTCAGGGTCGGGTCGGGGTCTGCCGTGGGGTTCGCCTGCTGCTCGGTGGTCATCGTCACGCCCCTTCGAGTGACACTCCGGTATGCCTCGTCACCCCACTTCTCGAGGAACGTGGCATTTCGACCCTAGGGCGACTAGGACCGGAAATGGGTGTCCGGCACCGACTTCGTCCGTGGCCCGAACCGGCTCGACCGGAGGGAAACTGCCCTGGGCGGGGCAGCCGTCTCCCGCAGGTCCGAGGTGCGACGGCCGCCATGCGCGGGGACCCCGGCGTCGCAGGCCATCCGCCGACGTGCTCGGCGCTCGCGCTGTCGACCCCGTCGTCGTCGCACAGCGGGTCATCCGGATGAGGTCGTCGAGGCCGACGCTGCGAAACACCTGCGCCTTCGCCGTCGTCGGACTCCGCTCGGGGCAGGCGACCGCTCGGCGGACGATCTCGATCAGGGCGTCGGAGCGGCGGCGGTCCGATCCGCGTGCGTCCGGAACGCCTGTCGGCGGGTCTCGGCGCGCCAGCGGGCCGAGCGCTGCTTCGAGGCGGTCTTGCCCTCGGCGTCCAGGCGCAGCCGGCTCGAACGTCCCGTCCCCGGCGTCGTGCGGCTGGGACAGCGCAGCGTCGCGGCGGCCCCGTCCGGCGCGTCTTGAGCTCCCCGGCGCCGTACTCGGCCATCAGCGGGCCGAACCGCGCGGATCTCCCGCGGCCGAACTGCGGACTCCAGCTGGATCAGGGCATCCAGACGGCCGGCACCGTCCGCGAACAGCCGCGGGGTCATGCGGTCCATCTCCTGCACACACGGCTGCGTTTCGGACCCCGACCCGGCCGGCCAGCACCGCCTCCACGCAGCGCGGCGCTCGGAGACCGCGAGCTCGTTCGGCAGCCGGACGATCGCGGCCGCGCCGCCGGCCTTCAGGTCGCGCCCACTCGCGCCGACTCGACCCCGACCAGCCCGAGCTCGCCACCTCGTCGAGGTCCGCTCCGAGGCCCGAGCGCATCCCGGAGATCGCCTTCACCACCGCGACCCGCGCGGCTCCACGAGCCGGCCTAGACGTCGATCTCCAGCACGGCCCAGCTTGACCGGACTCCTGCCACAACACCGACCCGATCCCGGCAACGCGGCTCGGGCAGACGAGCGCCGCCCGGCGCTCGCGCATACCACAACCGTCCATCGACCCCAGACGAGACCACCGACAGCCTGCCTCGAAAACCGGTCCACAGGCAAACAGCCGTGAACGAAGAGATCGGGGCTTCGACGAGCGGTGCGGCCCCGGTACAGCTCGTCGAGGACCGCGGCGGAGGGTGTCGAGGGGCACCGCGCCGAGGTCGAGCGCCTTGCGGTGGAAGACCTTGAGGTCGAAGGCGGCGCCCTCGCGTTCGCGGGCCTCTTCGCGCAGTGAGAGCCACAGCCGCTCGCCGATCTTGTAGGACGGTGCCTGCCCCGGCCAGCCGAGGTACCGGTTGAGCTCGAACCGCAGCCACGCCTCCCCCTGGTTGGCGTGGTTGGTGAGGAACTGCCAGGCCTTGTCGTAGGTCCACGCGCCGCCGCCGACCTCGTCGGGCGCCTCGAACCCGCAGTGCACGCCGATGTCGATGACCACGCGCGCCGCCCGCAGCGACTGACCGTCCAGCCAGCCCATCCGGTGGCCGGGGTCCTCCATGTAGCCGAGCTCGGCCATGAGCCGCTCCGCATACAGGGCCCAGCCCTCGCCGTGACCCGAGATCCACAGGTCGAGCCGGCGCCACTTGTTGAGCAGCTCGGACCGGAGGACCGCCTGCGCGCACTGGAGGTGATGCCCCGGCACGCCCTCGTGGTAGACGGTGGTGAGCTCCTTCCAGGTACCGAACGTGGTGACGCCCTTGGGGACCGACCACCACATCCGCCCCGGGCGGCTGAAGTCGTCGCTGGGCGGGGTGTAGTAGATGCCGCCCTGCTCGGTCGGCGCGATCATGCACTCGACGGTGCGCATCGGCTCCGGGATGTCGAAATGCACGTCGGCCAGCCGGGCGATCGCGTCGTCGGCCTTGGCCTGCATCCACTCCTTGAGGGCGGGCTTGCCCTCCAGCTGGTATGCGGGGTCGGCCTCGAGCGCGACGATGGCCTCCTTGACGGTGGCGCCGGGCCGGATCCGGTCCGCGACCTGGCGCATCTGAGCGTCCAGGCGGGCGCACTCCTCGATACCCCAGCGGTACGTCTCCTCGAGGTCGACGGTCGCGCCGATGAAGTAGCGCGACATCATCCGGTACCGCTCGATCCCGCAGGCGTCCTCCTCCGGCGCGGCGTCCAGCAGCTCGGCGCGGAGGAACTCGCCCAGGCTCCGGTATGCGTCGGCCGCCTGAGCCGCTGCGGCGGCCAAGGCTTCCTTGGTGCCGCCGGTGAGGCGCTCACCGTCGACCTTCGCGTCGGCCACCAGCCTGGCGAAGTACCCGTCGTCCGCCGTCAGGTCGGCGCACTGTGAGATGCCCTCGGTGACCTGCCGGCGAGGCGCCACGCGGCCCTGGTCACGGGCGGCCAGAAGCGCCTCGCGGTACTGGCCGAGCGCGGCCGGCAGCTTGCTCATCCGGGTGGCGAACGTGGCCCAGTTCGCCTCGGTGGCCTGCGGCATCAGGTCGAAGACGTCGCGCAGGTCCTGCAGCGGCGACGCGATGACGTTGAGCGACATCTCGTCCAGGCCGGCGGCGTGGATCTCCTCGTCCAGCTCCAGCCGGTTGCGCAGCGCGGAGATCGTCACGCGGTCGACGTCGTCCACCGGCTCGACCCCGTCCAGCGCGGCCAGGGTGCGCTGTCGCAGCGCCGAGAAGGCGGCCCGGCCGGCCGGGGAGAAGTCGTCGAGGTCCTCCTCGTGCCCCGGGATGCCGGCGTTGGTCGCCATGATCGGGCTCAGCGCGACTGCGGCGTCGAAGTACTCGTCGGCGACGCGGTCGGCGTCGGTGGAGGGGCGCGCAAGGGTGCTCGTGGCGGTGGTGTGGGAAGTCACGCCCGCGAACGTATACCTCGCTTCCGACGAGCGGCATCCGGATTCACGTCCGGCGACGTCAGGGCTCGAGCAGTGGACGGACCAGCTGGGTCGTGGCCTGGACGGTCTCGAAGCCGACAGACGCGTACAGGGTCGGGGCGGCGTCCTCGCTCTCGCTGTCCGCGTAGAGGGAGAGCAACTGCATCCCTTCTCGACGCGTCGTCTCGAAGGCGATGCGGAGGAGTGACGTGGCGACGCCGCGGCCACGGTGCTCGGGGAGCACCGCCAGCTCGCTGACCTGTAGGGCACGGCGTTCCGGCGCGGCCCGGGTGACCGTCATGGCCCCGGCCGGTCGGCCGTCGACCGTGGCGAGGAACCACAGCGACGGGTCGTGGCCGGGGACGCCGCTGCGGCTGGCGACGAAGTCGTCGTACGAGAGCTCGACGTAGTCGAAGGTCCCGGAGAAGGCCGTCATGAAGATCTCGTGGACCACGTGCGGATCGGCGCCGCAGTGGATCGTCAGCCCCGTCGGAGGTGTTCGTCCGGTGCCGCGTTCGGCGTCGGCGGCCGCCTCCATGACCCACAGCACCCGGTGCTCGACGAAGCCGAGCCGGCTCAGCCGGTCGCGGCCGGCGACATCGAGGGTGGGGCGTGCCGTCCGCAGTGTCGCCGTGACCGGAACGGGGACGACGTCGGTCGCCCACCGGACCACGTGTCGCCAGCCGGCAACCTCCAACGTCTCCCGGTCCGCCGGCGTGACCAGCTCGGGATGCGTGTCGACCTGGGCGAAGGGCGACGGGTCGCCGGGGTAGAGGGTGGCGCTCCAGGCCTGCACCAGCCGGCCGTCGTCGCGGACCCCGACGTGAAGGGACGGGAAGGGGGAGGTCAGCCGGACCCGCACGGTCTCCCGGGCCAGCCGCGAGGTCCCGAGAACGGCGACCCGCTCGGCCGTCACGAGGGCGAAGACCTCGTCGAGATGGTCGCCGGACAGCGGCTCCAAGGCGAACCGCGCCGCGAGCCGATCCGGGAGCCCGGGAGGTTCGGCGATCATCTCCCAGAAACTCTCAACGTCTCCTGGGAGGAACCTGGGAACGTCGGAGCCGACCCGATGGCCTACCTTGCGAGCATGGTCGCGATCATGCGCACGACCCGCGAGCAGTGGATCGAGCAGGGGCTGGCGGCCCTCGCGTCAGGGGGACCGGACGCGGTCCGGGTGGAGGCGCTCGCGGCCGCACTCGGGGTGTCGAAGGGCGGGTTCTACGGGCAGTTCGCCGACCGGGCCGCCCTGCTGGACGCGATGCTCGACACCTGGGAGCGCGAGAGCACCTCGGACGTGCGGCAGCGGGTCGAGGCGCAGGGTGGTGACGCGCGCCGCAAGCTGCGTCAGGCCGGTGCTCTGACGTTCTCCACCGACCGGCTGCTGCCGATCGACCTCGCCGTCCGCGAGTGGGCGAGGCGAGACCCAGACGTGGCCGACCGCCTGCAGGGCGTCGACGAGCAGCGGATGTCCTATCTGCGCGAGCTCTTCACGGCGATCCTCGGAGACCAGCCCGAGGAGGTCGAGGCGCGCTCCCTGTTGGCGTTCTCGCTCGCCATCGGACACCACTTCCTCGCCGCGGGTCACGACGGCCGGTCGCGGACCGACGTCCTGCGCCGGGCGAGTCGCATCCTCGAGTCGCCGTCTGCCGGCTGACTCGTCCGGCTGCCGGCACCGTGTGACAGGTCGGCTTGTCTCGAAGGGACAACCGGGCTACCTTCAAATATACGCAACCGTATAGATGGAGCTGGGGATGAGCGTCCACGTCACCACGCCGCACGAGGTCGACCCGCCGGAGTCGGTCCGGAACCTGACGACCCTGGCTCGGGTCGACTACGTGGACGCCTTCGTCGCCGAGGTCGCCCCCGACGACCCGGGGCGCGCGCACGACTGGGCGCAGGCGATGTTCGAGGGGATCGGCCGCCGCGAACGGCTCGAGTTCCAGGTGGTCTGGCGAGCGCTGGGGCTGCGGCTGGGCCTACTCCCGTCCGCCGACCGCATCGTGGGCTGGCGCATCCGCGACGAGCAGCCGGACCACGTGCTGCTGCACGCGGACTCCTGGATCGGGATGCCGGCGGAGGTGCTGGTCCGCCGGGTCGGGAGCGAGCTGTCGATGGTCACCTTCGTCGAGCAGCGCACCGCCCTCGCCCGCGCGATGTGGGCCAAGGCGACGCCGGTCCATCGGGCGGCCGTGGCCGCCCTGCTGCGACGGGTCTCGCGGCGGGGGTCGCGTGGCTGAAGGCACTCCGGCGCACGACGTGGTCGCCGCGGTCCTCGTCGACGCCGGCCGGGTGCTGCTGTGCCACCGGCGCGCTGACCTGACGTGGTACCCGGACGTCTGGGATCTCCCGGGCGGGCACGTCGAGCCCGGCGAGTCTCCTGGACAGGCACTGCGCCGGGAGTGCCGTGAGGAGCTCGATGTCGACGTCGTCGGCGAACGCCGCGTCGCCGAGGTTCGGGAGGACGACCTCCACCTGTCGGTCTTCGTCGTGTCCCGCTGGGACGGGCGACCGCGGAACGCCGCGTCCGAGGAGCACGACGAGCTGCGGTGGTTCGCGGCCGGCGAGCTGGACGGACTCGCGCTGGCTGACCACCGGTACGCACCACTGCTCCGTGACGCCCTGTGAATGTCACAGGAGCGCCCGCTGCGGTGTCTTCCAGGTGACGGACGCCAGTCCCGGGAAGGAACCGCATGTCGCTCACCGACGCCACCGTGGAACCACGGCGGCTCACGCCGTTCCACGAGCAGCGACCCCGGCTGCTCGGCATCGCCTACCGCATCCTCGGCTCGCTGACCGCTGCCGACGACGTTCTCCAGGAGGCCGGGCGGCGCTGGTCCGCCGTGACGCTCGCGCCGGTGGCCGACCGCGAAGCCGTGCTGACCTCGATCGTCACCCGGCTGTCCCTGGACCGCCTGCGCCGGGACCGCGTTCGGCGCCAGGGGTATGCCGGGCCGTGGCTGCCCGAGCTCGTCGCCGCCGAGCGGCCGACGCCGGACCCGGCCGCCACGGCCGAGCGAGCCGAATCGCTCTCGGTGGCGGGCCTCGCCCTGATGGAGCGCCTGTCGCCCCTCGAGCGGGCCGCCTTCGTCCTCCGGGTCGTCTTCGGGTTGGGCTACTCCGACGTCGCCGCCGCGCTGGACCGCAGCGAGTGTGCGACCCGACAGCTGGTTCACCGCGCGGGCCGGCGCCTGGGGGATGGTCGACCGCGGGACCCGGTTGACCGCACGCGGCAGCTCGACGTGGCCCGGCGGTTCGGGGTCGCGTGCGCGTCGGCCCAGCTCGGTCGGCTCCGGGACGTGCTGGCGCCAGGCGTCGTGGTCGTCAGTGACGTGAGCGGCGGGGGCAGGGCCTCGTCGAAGCCGGTCTCCGGACGGGACCACGTCGCGCGGTTCCTCGTCGGGGTCCTCCACCGGATGCCTCGCGGCGCGGTCGTCTCCCTGGAGTCCTTCAACGGGACGGCCGGGCTCGTGGCTCGGGTGAACGGCGAGCCGGTCAGCGCCCTGGCGGTCGAGGTCGACGGCGACCGCGTCGCCTCCGTCCACCTCGTCACGACCCCGTCCAAGCTCGTCGCGTTGCGTCCTCCCGTCGTCCGGAGGACGATCTGCTGACCCGCCTCGGCCGGGGACCGCCGGCCGGCTCGGCCGGTGCGGCGAAACGTAGGCTGACCGGATGGATCCGCAGGCGGACACGGCCGGCCGCCCCCCGGTGCGGTCGACCTGGCGGGTCCTTCTGGGGTATGCCCGTCCGCACTGGCGGATGCTGCTGCTCGGCGGGGTCCTCAGCCTCGCCACGGCCGCCACCGGACTCGCCCTGCCGCTCGTCGTGCGCGAGCTGATCAGCACCCTCGGGTCGGTGGACGGGTCGGTGGCCGGTCTCGTGGCCCTGATGACGGCACTGGTACTGGCCAACGCGGCCATCGGCGCGTTCGGCGGCTACGTCCTTCGCCGGACCGCGGAGTCGGTCGTCCTGGCCGCGCGTCAGGGGCTGCTGTCGCGGCTGCTCCGGCTCCGGCTGTCGGCGGTCGAGCGGCATGAGCCCGGCGACCTCATGTCGCGGGTCACCTCCGACACCACGCTGCTGCGCGAGGTCATCATCGCCACGCTGGTCGGCGGGGTCACCGGGGTGCTCACCCTCGCGGCCACCGTAGTGCTGATGGGGCTCCTCGACGTCGTCATGCTCGCGGTGACGATCGTCGCCCTGGGCCTCGCAGTCGTCGTCATCGCCCTGGTGGTCCCGCGCATCAACCGGGCGTCCCGGCAGGCACAGGAGTCGGTCGGCCTGATCGGCGCGGCCCTGGAGCGGATGTTCGGCGCCTTCCGAACCGTCAAGGCCTCCGGCGCCGAGGAGCGCGAGGGGCAGCGGTTGGACGCCGCCGCCACCGACGCGTGGCGCGCCAGCGTGCGCGCGGCGATGTGGAACGCCATCGCCGGCAACACCGCCGGCCTGTCGATCCAGGTCGCGTTCATCGCCGTCCTTGCCGTCGGCGGCGCCCGGGTCGCCGGGGGAAGCATCACCGTGGGCACCCTCGTGGCGTTCCTGCTGTACGTGTTCTTCCTCATCGGCCCGGTCAACCAGCTCGCCGGTGCGGTCACGCAGTACCACGTGGGGGCCGCCGCGGTCGCCCGCATCCTCGAGGCCGAGGCGCTGCCGGTCGAGGCCGCCGGACCACCCGCCCACCTCCCGCCCCGGGGCAGCCCGCCGGTGTCCGTCACCTTCGAGGACGTCTCGTTCCGGTATGCGCCCGACCTTCCGCTCGTCCACGACGGCGTCGGCTTCGTCGTCCCGGCGGGCGGGATGACGGCGTTCGTCGGCCCGTCGGGCGCCGGCAAGACCTCAGTGCTCTCACTGGTCGAGCGGTTCTACGAGGCCGACGAGGGCCGAGTGCTCGTCGACGGGGTCGATGTTCGGGAGTGGCCGGTCGCGGAGCTCCGCGCGTCCATCGGCTACGTCGAACAGGACGCGCCCGTGCTGTCCGGGACGCTCCGCGAGAACCTCGTCTTCGGCGCGCCGGACGCCACCGAGGACGAGATCCAGGCGACCCTCCGCACGACCCGGCTGGACGGCCTGGTGGCCGGACTGCCGGAGGGGCTCGAGACGACGGTCGGGCACCGCGGCATGAAGCTATCCGGGGGAGAGCGGCAGCGCGTGGCCATCGGCCGGGCCCTGCTGCGACGCCCACGCCTTCTCCTCCTCGACGAGGCGACCTCCCAGCTCGACGCCGTCAACGAGTCGGCCCTCCGGGCCACCATCACCGAGATCGCCCGCACCACAACGGTTCTCGTGATCGCGCACCGCCTGTCCACCGTGACGGCGGCGGACCGGATCGTCGTCATGGACGCCGGCAGAGTGCGGGCCGTGGGTACCCACGCCGAGCTCGTCGGGACCGATGACCTCTACGGGGAGCTGGCCGCCACGCAGTTCCTCACGGCAGTCCCCTGAGGGGTGGCTACTGCGCCAGGCTGACGCTGCTCATGTTGAAGTCGGCCACCCGGACCGGCGGCATCGCGGTCCGGGTGAAGTAGTCGCCCCACTCGCGCGGGTAGCAGCGCTCCGTCGCGCCGGCCTCGGTGATCCGGTCGAGAACGTCCAGCGGCGACTCGTTCCACCGGAAGTTGTTGACCGCGCCCACGACCTCGCCGTCCTCGACGAGGTAGACACCGTCTCGGGTGAGACCGGTCAGCAGGAGGGTCTGCGGGTCGACGACCCGGATGTACCACATGGTCGAGAGCAGCAGCCCGCGCGACGTCGCGGCCACCAGGTCGTCCAGGGTGCCGCTGGCGCCGGGAGCCTCGAGCACGAGGTTGTCCGACTCCAGCCGGACCGGGGTCTCGTGCGCCGACGCATACGCGCGCGAACCGGTGAGCGACACCAGCTCGCCCTTGGCGAGCATGTCCTGGCGCGGCAGCGGCAGCCCGTTGTCGAAGACCGACGTGTCCGCGGTCGAGGCCGCCGCGATGACGAACGGCGCGCACTCGATCCCGGGTCGGGTCGGGTCGCTGAACAGCTCGAGGGGCAGCCGCGACAGCCGCTCGCCGAGCTTGCCGGAGTAGGCGGACCGGCCCTCGTCCGCGGCCCGGGCGCCGGACTCCCAGTACGCCTCCACGAGCAGGTCGGCGAGCGCGGTGGGCGGCAGGATCGTCTCGTACCGGCCGGCGGGCAGGTCGAGCCGGCGCTCCGCCCAGCCGAGCCGGCGGGTCAGCTCGGCGTCCGCCGCGACGACATCCGCCTCGGCGGGGTCGCGCAGCGAGAAGGCGAGGTAGCTCGAGGCCGACCAGTCGGCGTTCTTCGCGTTCATCTCGAGCCGGCCGGTGGGCTGCACGTGCCGCAGCCGCAGCCCGGTCGACGTCCCGAGGTAGACCGAGTCGACCATCTGCTCGGCGAAGCCGAAGTGCTGGCGGGCCGCTCCGCCCGAGGCGAAGGCGTCGCCGAGGTCCGCGGCCACGCGGGCGAAGGCGCCGACGCTCGTCGTCTCCGGTTCGAGGGCGAAGTCACTGCCCAGACCGGCCTGGTCCGGCGTGACGAGCGGCGCCGCGTCCGGGGCCGGCTCGGCCGCGCGGGCGGCCGACTCCGCCTCGGCAACGAGGGCGCGGACGGCGTCGGCGTCCGTCACCGTCCGCCCGACCACACCGGCGCTCGTGCCGCCGGCGGACCCATTGGTCGCGATGACGGTGACCGACCGAGACGACATCTCGCCGTTGGTGGTCAGCGAGCTGTTGGCCCAGCGCAGGTTCGCCTCCGAGCGGTCGGTGACGATCACGACGGTGCCGTCGGTGGTAGCGGCGGCGAGGGCGGCCTCCACGACGTCCTGAGGTGAGTCGAGGCGAGCCATCAGCGTCCTCCCTCCTGCACCGTGTTGAGGATCCGGACCCCGCGGAAGAGCGCGGCCGGCGTCCCGTGGCTGGCCGGCGAGACCTGGCCCGGTTGAGCCTTGCCGCAGTTGAGCGCGCCGCCCCGGTAGAACGTCGACGGCCCGCCGACCGCCTCCATCGAGCGCCAGAAGTCGGTGGTCGTGGCCTGGTAGGCCACGTCGCGCAGCTGGCTCGACAGGCGCCCGTTCTCGATCGCGAAGAACCGCTGCCCCGTGAACTGGAAGTTGTAGCGCTGCATGTCGATCGACCACGACTTGTCGCCCACGATGTAGATGCCGTTCTCGACCTGCCCGATGAGGTCGTCCAGCGTCCCGCCCTCCGGGTCGGGCTGGAGGCTCACGTTGACCATCCGCTGGAGGGGCACGTGGCGGGCGCTGTCCGCATACGCCGCGCCGTTGCTCCGGCCGAGCTCCTTGAGGGCGGCCATCGCGCGGTCGGTCTGGTAGCCGACGAGGATCCCGTCCTTGACGATGTCCCAGTGTTGACCGGCGACGCCCTCGTCGTCCCAGCCGACGCTGGCCAGGCCCCAGTCGGTGTCGCGGTCGCCGGTGACGTTCATGACGGGTGAGCCGTACTCGAACGTGCCGAGCTTGTCGAAGGTCGCGAACGAGGTTCCCGCGTAAGCCGCCTCGTACCCGAGGACCCGGTCGAGCTCCGTGGCGTGCCCGATCGACTCGTGGATGGTCAGGAAGAGGTTGGACCCGTCGATGACGAGGTCGTAGTCGCCGGCGCGGACCGACGGCGCCTTGATCTTGGCGGCGAGCAGCTCGGGGATCTCGGCGACCTCCCGGGCGAGGTCGGCCTCGGCGCTGGTGACGTACTCCCAGCCGGCCGCCGCGGGAGGCGCGAGCGTCCGCATCGTCTCGAACGAGCCGGACGAGCGGTCGACCGCCGTCGCGGTCAGCTCGGGCTCGATGCGGACCCGCGTCTGGGTCGTCGAGGTGCCGGCGAGGTCGGCGTAGAAGACGTTCTCGCGTACCGCCTGGAGGCTGGTCCGGGTATGCGCGACGCCGTCCCCGGCGCGCAGCCGCTCGGTGAGGTCGACGAGGGTCGCGACCTTCTCGGAGTCCGGGACGTCGAACGGGTCGGTCTCGTAGGGGGAGGACCACTGCCGGTCGCGGTATGCGGGTTCGTCGGCGAGCACGACACGCTCGGTGGACACCGGCCGGCTCGCGCGGGCCACCTCCACGGCCCGGTCGGCCAGGCGCGCGGCCTCCTCGGGCGCGAGGACGATCCCGGCGGCGAACCCCCAGCAGCCGTCGTGCACGACGCGCACGGCGAGGCCGACGTCGTCGGAGGTGATCGAGGTCTCGAGGTCGAGGTCCTGAAGGGCGAGGAACTGGCCGCGCGTCGAGACCACCCGGAGGGCGGCGTACTCGGCCCCGAGCTCGCGCGCCCGGGAGAGCGCGGCGTCGGCGAGCGTGCTGAGTGGCAGGGCCAGGAACTCGGCGTTGACTCCAGGCATGAGGGCCAACCTATCGAGGGCGCTCGGTCACTCCGGACCGGGGAAGCGGCCGAAGACCTCCGCGGCGGACTCTCCGAAGCCGCTCGGCGACCCGGCCCCCGCGAAGGTGGTGGCGATCTCCCGCATCTCGGCCTCCCACCGCCAGCCCTTGGCCGTCGCGGAGCGTTGCGCCGACGCGAGGCGCTCGGCCAGCTCGGGCTGCGACACCGCCCACTCGGCGCGCAGGACGTCGTCCACGCCGAGCCGCTCGGCCACCTCGTGCGCGGACAGCAGCAGAGCGGCACTCACCTTGGTCCAGGCGGCGTACGTCATCTTCGTCGCCGACGCGGCGAACCGGTCGCCCTCGACGACGATCGGCTCGAGCCGCGCGTCGAGGAAGAGGCGGGCCACCTCGCCGGCGCGGTCGCCGGAGAGGTAGAGCCGCGTGGTGCCCCGTTCGCGCGGCGGAGGCCCGATGATCCCGCCGTCGACGTAGCGGCCGCCACCGGCCTCGACGGTCGCGGCGACGAGCTCGGCCGTTCGCGGGCTGACCGCGTTGGCGTCGACGTACACGCCGGGGAACCCGCTCGCGAGCCGGGCGACCTCGACGGCGGCGCCGGGCGGGCATACCGACAGCACCACGTCGCATCCGCTGAGGTCGTCGGCCTCGACCAGCCCGGCGGCGTCGGCCCGGCCGCGGGTGGCCGCGCTGCGACCGTCCGGCAACCAGACGACCTCCGTTCCGGACTCGACCAGCGTTGCGCCGACCGCGACCCCCATCTCGCCGGGGTGCAGGACGGCGACGCGTGGCATGCGCGCCAACCTAGCCCGGCCGCCTGGGCACCTCCAGCAGGTATCAACGGCGCCGGTTCTGCGTCTGCAGTGCGAGCGCGAACGCGAGAGGGAGGGATCGTGGCCGAGGTCGGGATCGGAGTGGCGGTGCTCGTCACCGCCGTGATCATCGCGCTGCGCTGGTGGGCCCACCGCTCCCACCGGGTCGCCGAACCGGCCCGGAGTCCCGCGCCGGCGCCGACCGAGCTGCCGACGTTCGACGTGGTCGCCCTGGGCACCCGTGGCTCTGGCAAGACGATGCTGCTCGCCAGCATGTACAGCCAGCTGCAGACCCGGTCCGGACGCGGGTACTACGTCACGGCGCCGTTCGACCAGGTGGTCCGGCTGAACCAGTGGTTCGGGGAGGCCGCCGACCCCCAGGCCGGCTGGCCGCGGGCGACCAGCACCGGTGAGACCCGGCTGTTCAGCTTCACCGTGCACACCGAAGGGGCGTATGCGCGTCCGCTCCCGGTGCTCAACATCAACTACCTGGACTACGCCGGCGGGCTGCTGACCGATCCGGAGGCGGCGGGGCCGGACCTCGCCGAGCTCTGTGCCCGGATCGACGCCGCCCACGCGCTGATCGGCATCATCGACGGGTTCTGGATACGCCGACTCATCGACGGTGACCTCGTCGCCAAGACCCGCATGCAGCAGATCGTCACGACGATGGTCCACCTGATGCTGCGGGTCGACCGTCCCGTCACCTTCGTCATCACCAAGTGGGACCTGCTCCAGGACGTCGCCGTCGACGAGGACGAGCGGCTGAGCTTCGTGCGAAAGCACTTGATGTACAACCAGAACTTCCGCGACCTCGTCAACGCCCACGCGTCGCACCGGGTGGTCCGGCTGGTGCCGGTCAGCTCGGTCGGCCCGGACTTCACGTCGCTCGACCAGGCCGGCCTGGTCGTCAAGCGGCCCGACGGAGAGCTGCGGCCGACCAACGCCGACCTGCCGTTCGCCGCGGTGGTTCCCGACGTGTGGGACCAGATCGAGCAGCAGGTGGGCCAGTCGGAGCTGGCGGCCATGCTCGACCGCCTGAACGGGCCGACCGCCAAGGGTCGCGCTGCGGCGCTGAGCGAGGTGACCGAGATGCTCTCGCAGGCCGCCGGTCGGCTCTTCGGGATGGTCATGCCGGCCGCCGGGACGATCATCGACCTCGCCGCCGGCCTCTACCGCGGGCCGTCCGTCGGCGAGCAGGTGTCCGAGGTGATGGCCGAGCGGAGCGCGCGGGACGGCGTGACGCAGGAGCTCCAGTTCAACCGGATGGCCCGCATCCGCGTGCTGCGCGAGCTGCGCAGCCGGGTGGATGTCCTCGAGGGCCGGCTGCCCAGCTCCCGCCTTGGCGCGGAGGTCTGAGGTGGGCGCCGACAGCATCGTGCAGGAGGTCGGCTGGCCGTTCCTCGTGGCGGCCGGACGGGTCCGCGACTACTCCGTCCTCATCGCCCCGGACTTCCTCGTGGCGTCCGGCGAGCAGGGTCTCCTCGGGATCGCCGGCTCGGCGGTCGAGGGCGCTCCGGTCGAGTCGCGGTCCGTGCGCACCCCGTCCGGGCGGGTGCTGACCCTCTCGTATGCGGCCCGGCTGCTGACGCCGGCCGACCTCGGGGCCGGCTCGGGCGACCCTGCCGACGGCCCGCCGGTGGTGGACGAGTTCGGGCGGCCCCTGCGGATGGTCGTGGGGATCGTCACCGACGGGGGCCCCTTGGTCGACCCGACGGCTGACCTCGCTCGGGCGGAGAGGGCGGTGCTGCCTGCCTTCCGCCGGTTCTGGGCCGACGAGGCCGGCTACCGGGTCGAGCCCTCACCGGGCGAGCCGGTCCGGTCGTTCGGCCGGGTCGAGCTTCCTGCGCCGGTGCCGGCTCCGGCCCCGGCCCCGTACGCCCCGGCACCGCTTCCGCCCCAGAGGCGTGTTCCGAGCCCGGTGCTGCTCGTCGTGACCGTCGTCATCGCACTCCTCGTGGTGGCCTTGCTGCTGGTCCGACCCTGGACGCCCACCGGCTGCCCCACCCCGGTGACGGCCACGACAACGACGACTACGGGCAATGCCGAGGTGGCCGGGTCGAACCCGGTCGCGGCCCGGTGTCCGTGACCCGCGAGGCGGTCAGAAGCCGTCCTTGATCAGCGGCAGTTCGGCGAGAAGGTCGGCGATCGTGGCGCGCCGTGAGCCGAGGCCCTGCTGCAGAATTCCCTGCCATTGCCCATGGAAAGACGTCGCCGCCGCGTGCAGGGCGATGACCGTCACCGTGTGTCCGATGGCCAGCTTGGACCCACCCTCCGCCGTCGTCCGGCGGGCGGCCAACTTGGCCATCGCCGCGTCGACGCCACTCGGGGCCTTGGCCAAGAACGAGGTGATCCCGGTCCCCTGCACCGCGGTGAGCTCGGCGGTGAGCTCGGGCGTGTAGCCCATCATCAGGAATGTCGTGTCGAAGGGGATGACCAGCGACGTGCCGTCCCGCGTCAGACCCACAGCCGAGATGGTGGCCTGACCCGAGCCGGTCCAGAGAAAGGCGATGGCGGGGTCCGGACCGTGCCGGACCAGATGGTCTCCCGTGATCCCGAAGCGCATCATGTCGGCGACACCTCCGCCAGCCAAACTAGCATTCCCGACAATTCGGTCAGGGGTGATGTGGCCGAACTGACGACTGACAAATCGGCCTCAGCGCGGCGACGCCCAGCCGCGCGCGTGCGACCGGCTGAGGGTTCCGCAGACCTGACGCTGAGGCTCAGGTCGGAGGCTTACGGCCCTGGTAGGGGCCACAACCCTCCGAACGGAGCCGGCTGGACGTGGCCGAATGTCTCAGCGCGGCAGGGCCGAGGCGCGCCAGCCGCCGGCCCGCGTTCCTTATGCGGGTGACCGGGGTCGCGCGGCCGGCCACGCCCAGCCCCGCGGACCTGACCCGCACGAGGTTCCTCGGAGGGTTGCGGCCCTGGTAGGGGCCACAACCCTCCGAACGGAGCCCGCTGGACGTGGCCGAATGCTTCAGCGCGGCAGGGCCGAGGCGCGCCAGCCGCCGGCCCGCGTCCCGTATGCGGGGGACCGGAGTCGCGCGGCCGGCGACGACCAGCCGCGCGGAGGGCGTGGCTCCTCCGAATCGCTCGACCCGCCGACCGCCGCCAGCACCGCAACGAGAACAGCCAGCTCCTCGGGGGTGGGGTTTCCCCGCACGATGCGCACGACCGACTCGTCACTCACAGTGGAATGTTTCCGTGCTTCTTGGGCGGCAGCGTCTCGCGCTTGGTCTTCAGCGCGCGCAGCGCCCGTGTCACGTTCATCCGGGTGTTGGACGGGGAGATGACGGTGTCGACGTAGCCGCGCTCCGCCGCGATGTAGGGGTTGGCCAGGTGCTCCTCGTACTCCCGCACGAACGCCGCCCGAACCTCGTCGACGTCGCGGCCCTCGGTCTGCGCGGCGGCGATCTCCTTGCGGTACAAGATGTTCACCGCACCCTGGGCTCCCATCACCGCGATCTGTGCGGTCGGCCAGGCGAGGTTGATGTCGGCGCCGAGGTGCTTCGACCCCATGACGTCGTAGGCGCCGCCGTACGCCTTCCGGGTGATGACGGTGACCAGCGGGACCGTCGCCTCCGCATACGCGTAGATCAGCTTGGCTCCGCGGCGGATGATGCCGTCCCACTCCTGGTCGGTGCCGGGTAGGAACCCCGGCACGTCGACGAAGGTGAGGACCGGCAGGTTGAACGCATCGCAGGTGCGGACGAACCGCGCCGCCTTCTCGGACGCGTCGATGTCGAGGCAGCCGGCGAACTGCATCGGCTGGTTCGCGACGACGCCGATCGGCATGCCGTCGACCCGGGCGAACCCGGTGAGGATGTTGGGCGCGAAGATCGGCTGGACCTCGAGGAACTCCTCGTCGTCCACGACGTGCCGGATCACGTCGTGCATGTCGTACGGCTGGTTCGGGCTGTCGGGGATGCACGTGTCGAGCCAGCGGTCCTCGTCGGTGACGTCGAGCGATCCGCCGCCCTCGTACGCGGGCGGCTCCTCGAGGTTGTTCGAGGGGAGGTACGACAGCAGGGCCTTGACGTAGTCGATGGCGTCCTGCTCGTCGGTGCCCATGTAGTGGGCCACGCCGGACTTGGTGTTGTGGGTGCGCGCCCCACCGAGGTCCTCGAAGGCGACATCCTCCCCGGTGACGGTCTTGATGACGTCCGGGCCGGTGATGAACATGTGCGACGTCTGGTCGACCATCACGGTGAAGTCGGTGATGGCGGGAGAGTAGACGGCGCCGCCGGCGCACGGTCCCATGATGAGCGAGATCTGCGGGACGACACCGCTGGCGTGGACGTTGCGCCGGAAGATCTCGCCGTAGAGGCCGAGGCTGACCACGCCCTCCTGGATGCGCGCGCCGCCGGAGTCGTTCAGCCCGACGACCGGGCAGCCGATCTTCATGGCGAAGTCCATGACCTTGACGATCTTCTCGCCGAACACCTGGCCGAGCGAGCCGCCGAAGACGGTGAAGTCCTGGGCGAACACGGCGACCTGGCGGCCGTCGACCTGGCCGTACCCGGTGACCACGCCGTCGCCGTACGGCCGGTTCTTCTCCTGGCCGAACGCGGTGCTGCGGTGCCGCGCGTACTTGTCCATCTCGATGAAGGTGCCCTTGTCGAGGAGCATCTCCAGCCGCTCGCGGGCGGTCTTCTTGCCGCGCGCGTGCTGTTTCTCGACCGCGCGCTCCGACCCGGCGTGGGCGACCTCGGCCACGCGGCGCTTGAGGTCGGCCAGCTTGCCCGCGGTCGTGGAGAGGTCGGGAGGGGAGGCAGCCTCGAGGTCGGATGCGTCGGGCATGCTGCGGAGAATATCCACACCCCACGAAGTTCTCCGCTTCGCTCCGGAACTTCGCGGGGACCCCGCATAGTCTTGCGGGTCGTGGCTGGATCACTCGATGGCGAGGTCCTTCGTGCGGCGTTGCTCACGCCGGACTCCCCCTGGCGGGACGTCGAGCACCACGCGACCATCGGCTCGACCAATGCGCGGGCCGCCTGGCTGGGCCAGCCGTGGCGCGTGGTCGTCGCCGACCACCAGAGCGAGGGCCGCGGGCGGCTCGCGCGCACCTGGGAGGCGCCGCCAGGGACCTCGGTGGCCGTCTCGGCGACCGTCCCCGTGCCTTCCGAGGGATCGGCGTGGCTGCCGCTGCTCGCCGGCCTCGCCGTCGCCGAGGCCGTCGAGGCCACGACGGGGCTGGCCCCGAGCCTCAAGTGGCCCAACGACGTCCTGCTCCCGGGCGACGGCGACCGCAAGGTCTGCGGCGTCCTCTGCGAGGTGATGAGCGGTCCCGGCGAGAGCGTCGTCGTGGTGGGCGCGGGCATCAACGTCGACCAGGACCGCGCCGGCCTCCCCGTCGACACCGCCACGTCGCTGACGCTCGCGGGCGCGCCGGCGGTCGACCGGAACCGGCTGGTCGCCGCATACCTCTCCCGCCTGTCGAGCTGGTACGCGGCGCTGACCGGCGGCCAGGCGGGCAGGCTGCGCGACGCATACCGGGAGCGGTGCGGCACGGTCGGCCGGACTGTCACGCTGAGCCGGCCGGACGGCCCGGACGTCCTCGGCACCGCGGAGGCGGTCGACGACGAGGGCCGGCTGGTCATCGACGCGGTGGACGGGCGGCACGCGTGGGCGGCCGGCGACGTCACCCACGTTCGTTCGGTCGGGTGATGCGGGTTGCCCGCGTTGGCATGATGGCCGCATGGGCGAGACGCCGCCGGCCGACGCGGGCCGGACCGAACCCGCCGTGACCGGGCAGGACCTCGAGGACGTCACGGCCGCGCTGCTGGCCCGCCCGCTCGACCTCAGCCGCCGCGATGTCAGCCGGGCCGCGCATGTGAGCCTCAACAGCGCCCGGCGGTTCTGGCAGTCCCTGGGCTTCCCGCTGGTCAACAACGACGAGCTGCTGTTCACCCAGGCGGACGTCGACGCCCTGGGGATCGTGGCGGGCCTGGTCCGGCGTGGCGACCTCGACGAGGCCACCGCGCTGCAGCTGACCCGGGCCTTCGCGCGAACCGCCGACCGGCTGGCCTCCTGGCAGGTTCAGCTCGTCGCCGAGTCCCTGGAGGCCGAGCGCGAGGCGACGGGTGACCTGTCCGCGGACCACTCCGCGACCGCGACGGCCCAGGCGACGGCCGAGTACCTCGTCGGCATGGCCGACGAGCTCGAACCGCTGCTCGTGTATGCGTGGCGCCGACACCTCGCGGACGCGGTCTCCCGTCTCCTCACCGACGCCGAGCCGGAGACGACCGAGGAGGGCATCTACCGGCACATCGGATTTGCCGACCTCGTCGCGTTCAGCACCCTGGTCCGCAGGTCGACCGAGCGCGAGCTGTCCGAGATCGTCAAGCGGTTCGAGATGCTCAGCGCCGACGTCGTGACGGCGCACGGCGGCCGGATCGTCAAGACGGTCGGCGACGAGATCCTCTTCTCCAACCGGAACGCCGCTCCGGCCGCGGCGACGGCCATCGACCTCGTCGAGGCCATCGCCACCGACGAGCTCCTCCCCGACGTGCGCGTGGGTCTGGCCGCCGGGCGGGTGATGCCCAAGCTGGGCGACGTCTTCGGCAACGCGGTCAACCGCGCCTCCCGGCTGACGGCCATCGCCCATCCCGGCAGCGTTCTCGTCGACGACGTCGTGGCGGAGTCGCTGCACGACGTGTCCGGGTTCTCGCTGACTCCACTGCGACCCCGGACCCTGCGTGGAGTGGGCAAGGTGGAACCCTTCCTCCTGGCCCGCGCGGAGACGGCCCGGCGGCCCGTGGTCGTCGCCCCCGACCGAGAGGACTGACCGTGACCGACACCGCTTCGCTGGTCCGCATCGACGCCGACGGCGACGGTCACGTCGTCGAGATCGTCCTCGACCGTCCGGACGCGCTGAACGCGGTCTCGACGGCCATGGCCGTGGCGATCGCGGACGCGACCGCCCGGGTGGCCGCCGACCCGCTGGTGCGCTGCGTGGTGCTTCGGTCGTCGCAGGACCGCGCGTTCTGCGTCGGGGCGGACCTCAAGGAGCGCAACAGCTTCAGCGACGCCGACCTCGTGCAGCAGCGGCCGGTGTCGCGCGCCGCATACCGCGGGGTGCTCGACCTGCCGGTTCCGGCGATCGCCGCAGTGGAGGGGTATGCGCTCGGCGGCGGGTACGAGCTCGCCCTGTCCTGCGACGTGATCGTGGCCGGCGACACGGCGACGGTCGGGCTGCCGGAGGTGTCGGTCGGCGTCATCCCGGGCGGCGGTGGCACCCAGCTGCTGACCCGGCGCGTGGGCTGGTCGCGCGCGGCTTCGCTCGTCTTCACGGCTCGGCGCCTCCCGGCTCCCGAGGCGCTGGCGCTCGGGTGCGTCGACGAGGTCGTCCCGGCCGGGACCGCCCGCGACCGGGCCCTCGAGCTGGCCCGGACGATCGCGGCGAACTCGCCGGTCGGCCTGCGCCAGGCCAAGCGGGCGATGCGGCTCGGCTTCGACGTCGACCTCGCCACGGGCTTGGAGGTCGAGGACGCCTGTTGGCGCGCGACGGCCTTCAGCGGCGACCGCGCCGAGGGGGTGGCGGCGTTCGCCGAACGGAGGCCGCCGGCGTGGCCAGGTCGGTGAGCCATCGCATCCCCAAGTCACCTCACGAGATCTCCCCACGACATTCGCCGCTTCGCGTCGATCCGTCGCGAGGACCCCACGCGCCGCTGCGAAACCTCGCGGGGACCCCGACTAGCATCGAGGCCGTGACCCGAGTGCTGCTGGCGGAGGACGACCCCGCCATCTCCGAGCCGCTCGCGCGAGCGCTGCGGCGGGAGGGGTACGACGTCGACGTCCGGGCGGACGGGCGGACCGCACTCGAGGGCGCGCGGGAGAACCCCGACCTGGTCGTTCTGGACCTCGGGCTGCCGTTCATCGACGGACTCGAGGTGTGCCGGCGCATCCGGGCGATGGGCAAGACCGTGCCGGTCCTCATCCTCACGGCCCGGGCCGACGAGGTCGACACCGTCGTGGGTCTCGACGCCGGCGCCGACGACTACGTCACCAAGCCGTTCCGACTCGCCGAGCTGCTGGCCCGGGTTCGCGCGCTGCTGCGACGCAACCCCACCGAGACGTCGCCGTCGAGCGACCAGCTGCGGATCGACCCCGACGGCCGCCGCGCGTGGTTCAAGGACCAGGAGATGCAGCTGACCGCCAAGGAGTTCGACCTCCTCCGCGTGCTGGTGCGCGAGCAGGGCAAGGTCGTCTCGCGCGAGCAGCTGATGCGGGAGATCTGGGAGACGGCCTGGTTCGGGTCGACCAAGACGCTCGACATGCACATCAGCGTGCTCCGCCGGAAGCTGGGCGACGACGCGACACAGCCGCGGTACATCTCGACGGTGCGCGGGGTCGGCTTCCGGTTCGAGCGTTCCGAGGACTGACCCCGGGATGCGCCGCCAGATCGTGCGCACGACGGCGTATGCGGTGATCGCCGCCATGCTGGTGGTGCTGCTCCCGCTGTCCGTCCTCGGCGTGTGGGTGGTCACCCAACGTCCGGCGCTCGCGGAGACCTGGCTGGCGCAGACCCCGATCGACCGGAGCCTCCAGCTGCTCGGCGGGGTGGTCGCCGTCGCGCTGGTCATCGTCGCCATCGCCCTCGCCCTGGTGCAGCGGCTCTCCCGGCGGCTGACCGAACCGCTCACGGAGCTGGCCGAGGCCGCCGAGAAGCTGGGACAGGGCACCACTCGGCTCGACCCCATCCGCTCGGACATCCCCGAGGTCGACCGCGTCTCGGTCGTGCTCACCCGCAGCGCGCAGCAGGTGACCAGGTCGCTGGCCGCCGAACGCGAGTTCGCCTCCGACGCCTCGCACCAGCTGCGGACGCCGTTGACGGCGCTGCTGATGCGGCTCGAGGAGATCTCGGTGTCGGACGACGTCGAGGTCGTCCACGAGGAGGCCGGGATCGCCATGGAGCAGGTCGAGCGGCTGACCCGCGTCGTCGACGACCTCCTGATGCGCAGCCGGCGCAGCAACGACGCCCCCCGCCCCGAGGTGAGCCTCGACTCGGTCATCGCGGCGCTGCAGCGGGAGTGGCAGCCGGCCTTCGAGCAGGCGCGGCGCAGCGTGCGCGTCCACGGGGAGCGCGGCCTCGTGGTCAAGTCGACGCCGGTGGCGCTGAGCCAGGTGCTCAGCACGCTGCTGGAGAACTCGCTCGTGCACGGACGCGGCACGGTGGAGATGCAGGCTCGGCGCAGCGGACCGTCGGTCGTCGTCGAGGTCAGCGACCAGGGCGACGGCGTGCCCGCGGCGATCGCGCCGCACATCTTCGAGCGCTCGGTCAGCAGCGGACGCGGTCAGAGCACCGGGCTGGGCCTGGCGCTGGCGCGCGACCTGGCGGAGTCCAACGGGGGACGGCTCGACCTCGTCTCGGCCCAACCGGCCCGGTTCGCCCTGTTCCTGTCGGAGGCCGACGGCCACTGAGGCCGCCGCGACCTGGGGGCTCAGGGACGTGGCCCCGGCTCCTCGCCGCCGCCCGCCGACGGAGCGGTGACCTCGGCCTCCTCCGGCTCCGGGTCGCCCGGGTGCTCGCCGGAGAAGACGAACTGGCGGTACGCCCAGAACCGGAAGATCGTGGCCAGGCCGATGCCGATGATCGTGTTGACGTTGACTGCCAGCCGCGAGTCCATGTGCAGCAGGTCGTGGGTGGCGTTGAGGTACAGCGTCGAGATGACCAGGCCCACGCCGTTGACCGGCGAAGAACAGCATCGCCTCGTGGTGGGCGGGCCGGTTGCGGCGGTGCCGGAAGGTCCACATCCGGTTGCCGATCCAGGCGAACAGGGTCGCGGCGACGCCGGAGATGATCTTCGACGTGGCCAGCCGGCCCTCGAGCGGGCCGTAGAACAGCAGGTTGAACCCGACGAAGTCGATGACGAAGGCCACGGCGCCGATGACGCCGAACTTGGCCGCCTCGCGCCAGAAGATGCTGACGACTCCGCGCAGCCGGTCCATCAGGTCTGGCCTGGGGGAGTCCATCACGGCGTGAATGGTACAGACCGAAGCCGTTAGCTCCGTCCAGCCGCCGCCCTCCGGACGGCTCGACCCACCCCGGACTAGGCTCGCCTGCCGTGAGCGCCACGCCCGACCCGTCGGGGTCCGCCGACCCGTCGGGGGCGGCGCCGAGGCGCACGCCCGGCGGATTTCCGGTGGTCGGTGTCGTCGGCGGCGGCCAGCTGGCCCGGATGATGCAGGGGCCGGCGGTCGAGCTCGGCGTGCAGCTCAGCGTCCTGGCCGAGGCCGAGGACGCCGCCGCCGCGCTCGTCGTCCCGTCGTCGCCGGTCGGCTCGCACACCGACCTCGAGACGGTACGCGCGTTCGCCCGCCGCTGCGACGTGGTCACCTTCGACCACGAGCACGTTCCGCCGCACGTCCTCGCGGCGCTGGCGGCCGACGGCGTCGTGCTGCACCCCACTCCCGGCGCGCTGACGTTCGCCCAGGACAAGCTGGCCATGCGGGAACGGCTGACCGCGATGGGCGTCCCGTGTCCGCGCTGGAGGGCGGCGCACACGAAGGAGCAGGTCGAGGACTTCGCCGAGGCCGTCGGCTGGCCCCTGGTCGCCAAGACGCCGCGCGGCGGGTACGACGGCAAGGGGGTCCGCGTCGTGGACCGGGCCGCCGACCTCGCGGACTGGCTCGCCGAGGCCGGGTCGCCCGGCCCCCTGGCGGGTGGCGTGCTCCTCGAGGAGCTGGTCCCGTTCGCCCGCGAGCTCGCGGTCCTCGTGGCCCGCAGCCCCACGGGCCAGGCGGCCGCGTGGCCCGTCGTCGAGACGGTCCAGACCGACGGGATCTGCACCGAGGTGCTCGCGCCGGCGCCCGGGATCGACCCGGCTCTCGCCGCCGGCGCCACGGCGACCGGTCTGCGGATCGCCGGCGAGCTCGGGGTCACCGGGGTCCTGGCCGTCGAGATGTTCGAGGTGCCGGCGGCCGAACCGGGCGGCGACACACCCGCATACCTCGTCAACGAGCTGGCCATGCGTCCGCACAACAGCGGCCACTGGTCGATGGACGGCGCCGTCACGGGGCAGTTCGAGCAGCACCTGCGCGCCGTACTGGACCTGCCACTCGGCGATCCGCGCACCCGGGCGCCGTGGACGGTGATGGCCAACGTCCTGGGCGGCGAGCACGACGAGCTCTACAGCGCCTACCGCCACGTCATGGCGCGCGACCCGGGGGTCAAGGTCCACCTCTACGGCAAGGCGGTCCGTCCCGGTCGCAAGATCGGGCACGTCAACGTCTCCGCGCGGTCCCTGGACGACGCCCGCGAGCGCGCCACCCACGCCGCGGACTACCTCGCAGGAGCGATCGATGAGTGACAGCCCCCTGGTCGGCATCGTCATGGGCAGCGACAGCGACTGGCCGGTGATGGAGCAGGCCGCGATCGCGTTGCAGGACCTGGAGATTCCCTACGAGGCGGACGTCGTCTCGGCGCACCGGATGCCCGAGGACATGGTCGATTACGGCCGGTCGGCGGCGGACCGCGGGCTGCGCGTCATCGTCGCCGGCGCCGGCGGTGCCGCGCACCTCCCCGGCATGCTCGCCGCGGTCACCCCGTTGCCGGTCATCGGGGTCCCCGTGCCCCTCGCCTATCTCGACGGGATGGACTCGCTGCTGTCGATCGTCCAGATGCCGGCCGGTGTGCCCGTCGCGACGGTCTCGATCGGCGGCGCGCGCAACGCCGGGCTGCTCGCGGCCCGGATCCTCGGGTCCGGGGAGGGCGAGGAGGCTGCGCGGATCCGGGCGGCCATGGTGGAGTTCCAGGTCGAGCTGCGCGAGGCCGCCCTCGAGAAGGGCCGCGCGCTGCGCGACCGCAACGCCGAGAGCTAGCCGGCGACGGCCCCGGCGCCGTCACCCGGCTGCAGCCGCGGGTACTCCGTCCGCGGGCAGGTGTCCATGACGACCGCCAGTCCCGCCTGGCGCGCCCGGGCGGCGGCCGCCTCGTCGACGACGCCGAGCTGGAGCCACACGGCGGCGATGCCGAGCCGCTCCTTCTCCGCGATGGCCTGGTCGACGACCGCACCGACGAGAGACGAGTTGACGAAGCAGTCGACGACGTGGACGTTGGTGCCGTCGGGCACGTCGGCGAGCGTCGCGTACCCCGTGGACCCGAACACGGTCTCGGCCTTCGGGTGTATGGGGACGACCCGCATACCGAGCTCCACCTTGAGGAACTGCGCGATCGAGTATGCGGTTCGAGCGCGGTTGGTCGAGAGCCCCACGACCGCCCAGGTGGCGCGGGTGTGCAGCAGGTCGCGGATGACGACCGGGTCGTTGTCGTACTTCGTCACGAGCCGAATCCAAGCACCGTCGCCTGGGAACCGCCCGACGAGAGAGGCTCGGGCGGCGATGACATGATGCGAGACATGCGATTCGGCACTTTCGTCCCCCAGGGTTGGCGGTTCGACCTCGTCGGCATTGCCTCCAGAGCGGCAGTGGGAGACCATGCTGCGGCTGGCGAGGCGCGCGGACGACAACCCCGACTGGGAGTCGATCTGGGTCTACGACCACTTCCACACGACCCCGGAGCCGTCCGAGGAGGCGACGCACGAGGCGTGGTCCCTGATGGCCGCGTTCGGGGCCGCCACCTCCCGCGTCCGGCTCGGTCAGATGTGCACCTGCATGACCTACCGCAACCCCGCGTACCTCGCGAAGGTCGCGGCCACCATCGACGTCATCTCCGGCGGTCGCGTCGAGATGGGCATCGGTGGCGGCTGGTACGAGCACGAGTGGCGCGCCTACGGCTACGGCTTCCCGCCCGCCGGCGAGCGGCTGGGCCGGCTGCGCGACGGCGTCGAGATCTTCCGCCAGATGTGGACCAAGGGCATCGCGACCCACGCCGGGAAGTACTACACCGTCGACGGCGCGATCGGTCAGCCTCGCCCGCTCCAGGGCACGACGCTGCCCGGCTCGGCCGCCAACGGCATCCCGATGTGGGTCGCCGGGGGCGGCGAGAAGGTGACGCTGCGCATCGCGGCCGAGTACGCCGACTACACCAACTTCGGGCCGGCGCTGGCGGAGTTCGTGGCCAAGAGCGCGATCCTCCAGGAGCACTGCAAGGAGGTCGGGCGCGACTTCGGCTCGATCGTGAGGTCCGCCAACTTCAACGTCGTGATCGGGGAGACCGAGAAGGACGTCCAGGACCGGCTGGCGTGGATCGAGGACTCCTACCGCAAGGCCGGGCTGTCCGAGGCGTCGGTCCGCGCGCAGGCGCAGAACTTCCGCAGCGGTCCGGCGGTCGGCACGCCCGAGCAGATCGTCGAGACGCTGAAGGGCCTCGAGAAGGCCGGGATGACCTACTGCATCACCAACTTCCGCGAGGCGGCGTACGACACCTCCGGGATGGAGCTGTTCGAGTCCCAGGTGATCCCGGAGCTCAGGTCGGCCCGCTGATGGTCTGGCGTCTCGCCGACATCCCCGACCAGAACGGCCGCGTGTTCGTGGTGACTGGCGCGAACTCGGGCATCGGTCTGGAGGCGTCGAAAGTGTTGGCCCGCAAGGGCGCTCGCGTGGTCATGGCCTGCCGCAACCTCGAGAAGGCCGAGGCGGCGCGAGTCCAGATCGGTGGCGACACCGAGGTGCGCGAGCTGGACCTCGGCTCGCTGGCCTCGGTCCGGGCCTTCGCCTCCGCGTGGGAGGGACGGATCGACGTCCTCGTCAACAACGCCGGGGTCATGGCGGTGCCGTTCGCGCGCACGGTGGACGGGTTCGAGAGCCACCTGGGAACCAACTTCCTCGGGCCGTTCGCCCTGACCGGGCTGCTGCTGCCGCAGGTGACCGACCGCGTCGTCACGCTCTCGTCCGGTGTCCACCGGATGGGCCGGATCGACCTGGCCGACCCGAGCTTCGAGCGTCGTCGGTACCAGCGGTGGACCGCCTACGGACAGAGCAAGCTCGCCGACCTGATGTTCGCGTACGAGCTCCAGCGGCGGCTGCTGCTGGCCGGCTCGTCGGTCCGGTCCATCGCGGCGCATCCGGGGTATGCGGCGACGAACCTCCAGTCCAACCTCGGGTCCGTTGCGCTCACCACGCAGGGCTGGATGCTCAAGGCGGGGCTGGTGCAGGACGCGGCGGGCGGCGCCCAGCCGACCCTGTACGCCGCCACCGCTCCGGACCTGCCGGGCGGCAGCTACGTCGGGCCCTCGGGGCCGATGGAGCAGACCGGGCCGCCGCGGATCGTCGGGTCGTCGGCGGCGTCACGCGACCTCGACACCGCCCGCGCGCTGTGGGACCTGGCCGTCCGGCTGACCGGCGTCGACCCCGGCCTGCCGGCCGTCGCAGTGGCCTGACCGCGGCCGTCGGCGACGCGCATACCCGGCGGTAACCTGGCCCGGTGAGCACGTCATCGTTCGACCTGTACCAGCTGTCCGAGGAGCACGAGGCGGTCCGCGAGGCGGTCCGCGCGATCGCGGCCGACAAGATCGCGCCGTACGCCGCGGAGGTCGACGAGCAGGCGCGGTACCCCCAGGAGGCGCACGACGCGCTGGTCGCCAGCGACTTCTTCGCGCCGCACGTGCCGGAGGAGTACGACGGGGTGGGCGCCGACGCGCTCGCGACCTGCATCGTGATCGAGGAGGTCGCGCGGGTCTGCGCGTCGTCCTCACTCATCCCCGCGGTGAACAAGCTGGGCTCGATGCCGGTCATCCTGGCGGGGTCGTCGGAGGTCAAGCAGCGCTACCTGCCTCCGCTCGCGCGGGGCGAAGCCGGATTCTCTTACGGGCTGTCCGAGCGGGAGGCCGGGTCCGACACCGCAGCGATGAAGACGCGGGCGCGGCCGGACGGTGACGACTGGGTCCTCAACGGCCAGAAGTCCTGGATCACCAACGCGGGCGTCTCGGAGTACTACACCGTCCTCGCCGTGACCGACCCGGACGGCCGCCGCGGCGCCAACGTCTCGGCGTTCGTCGTCGAGAAGTCGGACCCGGGGTTCACGTTCGGCGAGAAGGAGCGCAAGCTCGGCATCAAGGGCTCGCCGACGCGCGAGCTGCACTTCGAGGACTGCCGGATCCCCGGCGACCGGCTCGTCGGCGACCTCGGCGACGGGCTGAAGATCGCGCTGCGGACCCTCGACCACACCCGCGTCACGATCGGCGCGCAGGCGGTCGGGATCGCTCAGGGTGCGCTCGACGCGGCGGTCGACTACGTCAAGGAGCGCCGCCAGTTCGGCAAGGCGATCGCCGAGTTCCAGGGCATCCAGTTCATGCTCGCCGACATGGCGATGACCCTCGAGGCGGCCCGCCAGATGGTCTACGTGGCCGCGGCCAAGTCCGAGCGCGGCGACAAGGACCTGCCGTTCTTCGGGGCGGCGGCCAAGTGCTACGCGTCCGACGTGGCGATGCAGATCACGACCGACGCCGTGCAGCTGTTGGGCGGGGCCGGGTACGTCAAGGACTTCCCGCTGGAGCGGATGATGCGCGACGCGAAGATCACCCAGATCTATGAGGGCACCAACCAGATCCAGCGTCTGGTCATGGCCCGCCAGCTCCTGAAGTAGCGCTCAGCGGGAGAACACGACCCCCGCACGACCGCCCCCGCCCAGAGCCGCGAGCTACAGCGGGTGGTCCATCCGGAGCGTCGCCAGGGACCAGATGATGAAGACGTCGATGGCGATGATGATGATGCTCCACAGCGGGGCGTACGGCAGCCACATGAAGTTGGCCAAGGCCTGGAGCCCGGCGAGGAACATCCCGAGGCTGCGGGCGAGGATGTTTCCGGTGAAGATGAACAAGCCCGCGACGGCGATGACGGCACCGAAGATGAGATGGATCCAGCCCCACGTCGTGACATTGAGCTGGAACACGTAGTTCGGTGTCGTGACGAAGAACTGGTTGCCGTTGATCACGGCGACCAGCCCCTGGAAGAACTCGACGAGGCCGACGATGATCATCATCGCGCCCGCGAACGTGGTTCCCCAGCCGGCCGCTATTTCCTTGGTTTCCGAGGTCGGACTCATGGAACCACGCTCCCGCGTGGCGCGGCGCACCCGCGTCACCCACCGGGGGTGAGACCTCCGGCTCAGCCCGGCACGGTCCCCGCAGGTGGTGTCGTGAGCGGCTGGTCCTGCTGGAGGGCGTTGAACAGGGCCTTGGCCTGAGCGGTGTTCCACTTGACGGCGACGCCGGCGTTGGGAGTCTGGAAGGCGGCCGTCTCGATCGGCACGACCAGCGAGAGGGTGTCTCCGCCGTCGACGCCCCGCAACGCCTGGAGCATCTTGACGGCGTCGCTGAACGAGGTCGTCTCGCCGACCTCGAGGCCGGTGGCCGCCGAGTCGGCGAACGCCTTGTACCGCCATGGGATCAGCACCGTGGAGGGGGTGGCGGCCTTCTTCAGCAGCGCACCGAGGAACTGGCGCTGCCGCTCCGCGCGGCCGATGTCGCCGCGGGGGTCCGACTTCCGGGCGCGGACGTAGCCCAGCGCCGTCGGGCCGTCGAGGGTCTGGCAGCCCTGCTTGAGGTCGATGACCGCGTCCGGGTCCTTCATGTCGAACGGCACGCACACGTCGACGCCGCCCAGGCTGTCGACGACGCCCGCGAAGCCCGCGAACCCGATCTCGAGGTAGCCGTCGACGTGGACCCCGGTGACCTGCTCGACGGTCTGGGTGAGCAGCTTGGCGCCGCCGAGGGCGTAGGCCGCGTTGATCTTGTTGCTGCCGTGGCCGGGGATCGGGACGTACGAGTCGCGGGGGATCGAGATCATTGCCGCCTTGCCCCCGCTCGCGGGGACGTGGACGAGGATGACCGAGTCGGTCCGCTTGCCCTCAGTGGACCCGCCGCCGTTGAGCGCCTGCTTCTGCGCCTCAGTCAGCCCCTCGCGGCTGTCCGAACCGACCAGCAGGTAGTTCGACCCGCCGTTGTCGACGGGGCGCTGGCCGGACGGGTTGTTGTCGACCCGGGTCACGCTGTTCCAGGCGTTGAACGGCACCCAGACGAGGAAGAGCACCCAGAGGATGACGACGACGAGCACGGTGATCAGCACGGTGCGTCCGGTGCGGCGCGGGCGTCTCGGCGCCGTCGCGACCGCGGCGGGCTCGGGCCGGCGCGGCGGCTGGCTCGCGGACGGTCGGCCCGTGGGCTTCAGCGGCGGCAGGGGGCCGCGACGCGAGGAGCGGCGGCGGAACGGGCTCCTCGTGTCGACGACATATCCGCCGGGGCGGTCGTCGACCGCGCGGGGGTCGTCTCCGGAAGGCATAGCGGTCCATGGTCTCACGCAGCCCGGTGCGAGACCGAATCGTCGGATGTGCCCGGAGCACAGGCATACCGGGTATGCGTGGGGTCGGGCGCTGCCGGGTCGACCGCACCCGACGGCTAGAGTCGCCGGCATGGACAAGGTGGTCTCCAGCCCGGCCGCCGCGATCGAGGGCATCGTCGACGGGATGACGCTGTCGGTCGGTGGGTTCGGGCTCTGCGGCATTCCGAGCGTGCTCATCGGGGCGATCCACGACGCGGGCATCAGCGATCTCGAGGCGATCTCGAACAACTGCGGCGTCGACGACTGGGGTCTCGGGATCCTGCTGCGCGACAAGCGGATCCGGCGCATGGTGGCGTCCTACGTGGGCGAGAACAAGGAGTTCGCGCGGCAGTACCTCTCCGGCGAGCTCGAGGTCGAGCTGACCCCGCAGGGCACCCTGGCGGAGCGGCTGCGGGCCGGTGGCTCGGGCATACCCGCGTTCTTCACGGCGACCGGCGTCGGCACCCAGATCGCCGAGGGCGGGCTGCCCTGGCGGTATGCGTCGGACGGCTCCGTCGAGGTCTCCTCGCCGCCCAAGGAGGTGCGCGAGTTCGCCACCGCGGAGGGGACGAAGCAGTTCGTCCTCGAGCCGGCGATCGTCGCGGACTTCGGGCTGGTGCGGGCGTGGAAGGGCGACCGGCACGGCAACCTCGTCTTCAACAAGTCGGCCCGCAACTTCAACCCGCTCGCCGCGATGGCCGGCCGGGTGACGGTCGCCGAGGTCGAGGAGCTCGTCGAACCCGGCGAGCTCGACCCCGACCAGGTGCACCTGCCCGGGATCTACGTCCAGCGGGTCCTGCCGCTCGACGCCGACCAGGCCACCGAGAAGCGGATCGAACGACGGACCGTGAGGGAGGCCTGACATGCCGCTGACCCGTGAGGAGATGGCCGCGCGCGCCGCCCAGGAGCTGAGCGACGGCGCGTACGTGAACCTCGGCATCGGCCTGCCCACGCTGGTGCCGAACTACGTGCCCGACGACGTCGAGATCGTCCTGCAGTCGGAGAACGGCATCCTCGGCGTGGGCGCCTACCCGGTGGACGGCAGCGAGGACCCCGACCTCATCAACGCCGGCAAGGAGACCGTGACGGTGCGGCGCGGGGCGTCGTACTTCGACTCGGCGACCTCGTTCGGGATGATCCGCGGCGGCAAGGTCGACGCGGCGATCCTCGGCGCCATGCAGGTGTCGGAGGCCGGCGACATCGCCAACTGGATGATCCCCGGAAAGATGGTCAAGGGGATGGGCGGCGCGATGGACCTCGTCCACGGGGCCAAGCACGTCATCGTCCTCATGGAGCACGTGGCCAAGGACGGGTCGTACAAGATCGTCAACGAGTGCTCGCTGCCCTTCACAGGACGCGGCGTCGTGCAACGGATCATCACCGACCTGGCGGTCATCGACGTGACCGAGGACGGGCTGGTGCTGCGGGAGCTGGCGCCGGGGGTCACCGAGGACGAGGTCCGCTCGAAGACCGAGCCGGAGCTGCGGGTCGAGCTCAGCTGACGTCGACGGTGATGTTCTCAGGGGCCAGCCGTCTCGACTGGTCACCGTCGGGCCGACGGACGAGCACGACCGAGCCGTCGGCGGCCCACGCGGAGAGCGCCGCGAGGAGCGCCCGGTGCAGGTCGTCCGGCACCCGGACGCGGGGGTTGGCGCCCCAGTCGGGCTGAGCCACCACGACGCCGCGGAAGGACCGCGCGTCGTCCCCGTCGACGAGCGCGGGGTCGTCGGGGTTCGGGTCCTCGTTGGCGGCGAACGCGTCCCCGTAGTTCGGCAGCTCACGCGCCTCGTCGACGACGTCACGGGGCGCGTCGAGGCTGGCGGCCGACAGCATGGGGAGCGAGACGAGGACCGGGAGTCCGGCGTTCTCGGCGACCCGGGCGGCGGTCCGGTGGTCGGTGGTCACCACGGTGTCGCAGGTGTCGGCGCCGTTCCCGACGACGACGGTCGCGCCGACCGACCAGGCGGCCAGCGCCCAGTAGAACGCCCGCCAGTGCGCGGGGAGGTCCAGCCCGACGGTGGTCGCCGGAGCGCCGTCCAGGTCGTCCTGGAGCATGTTCCCCGCCTTGGCGACCCAGTTCGCGAGCACCCGGGCGGACAGCTCGACGCGCTCGCCGTGCGTGGGACCGGGGCTGTCGTCGTAGCAGGTCAGCCGCGGGCGGCCCGGGTCGGAGGCGAGCATCGAGGCGAGGACCTCGGCTGGGGTGGGCACGCGGCGACCCTAGCGGGCGGCGCGCCGAGTGGCGTCGCGAGCGAGTGCGAGGGCCGGGCTACGCTCCGAGACATGCTGGGCCGTGTCGCAGGGACGTCGGGAGCACCAGGTTCGCGAGGGTCGCAGTCGGCCTTCCTCCGGGTCGCGCTGGTCGGGCCGACCCACGCGTCCGCGGGGCGGATGGCGCCGCACACCGTCGCGCTGGCGCACCAGCTGACCCGCGCCGGCCACGACGTCACCCTCGTGTCATGGTCGCCGGCGACCACCCCGAGTGCGACCGGCGAGCCGTTCGCCCGCACCGTCCGGTCGCTCGCGTGGAACCGGCCCGACACGTGGCTACGCACGGGCCGGCGGCTGCGCGGGTACGACGCGGTCGTCATCGTCCATACCGGGGCGGCGATGATTCCCCTCCACCTGGCCCTGCTCCAGGGTGCCGGCGTCCGTCGCTCCGAGCCGGGCGTGGTCGACGGCGGGCCGCGCGGTGTCGTGCTATGCGACCGCCTGCTCACCCCGCGCCCGGGACCGGCCGGCCGCAACCTTCTCGCGACCTTCCTCGGCCGCGTGCACGGCGTGCTCCTGCACCACCGGGAGGAGGCGCCGCTCGCGACCCGGCTCGGGGCCGTGCGCGTGTATGCGGCCGAGCAGCCCCAACCCGCGTCGGCCGTTGCCACGACGGTCACCACGCGCGACGACGCGAGCGACGTCCGTCGCATACCGGTCCTGGCGGGTGCGGACCCGGCGACGGGCGCCGGCGACCGCCGGGTCGCCTTCGGGCCCCTCCCGGCCGACCTGACGTCGGCCGACCTCAGCGCGCCCTGGGCGACCTACGTGGGCGCGATCGAGGCGCTGGCCGGCGCCGACGTGGCGGCGTCCGAGGTTCCGGACGGCGAGGCCACCGCCCCGACCACCCGCGCCGCGCGGCTCGCGGCGCGGACCGTGGCCGCCGCGCGACGGCTGGCCGCCTCGCGTGCCCCGCGGCTCGAGCTCACCCGCGTCGACTTCCCCGACTGGGTCCGCCCGACCGACGTCCTCGAGGACGGCTGGCAGGCCGACGAGGCGCGCGCGGAGGCGAAGCGCCTCGGTCTGCCCCGAGCCCGCGACGGGATCGCCGCCTGGGCCGCGCTCGGCGCCCTGGCGGCCGTCGTCCGGATGGCCGACTGGACCCACGAGGGCGGCGAGTCGGCCCGCGCGGCGCTCGTGGTCGACGAGTCGGGCAGCGCGTCGCCGCTCGGCCGGTGGGCCCGGGCCTGCGGGTTCGCTCCCGTCGACCTGGGGCTGACCGTGGTCGGTGGCGGGTACGACCTGCTGGACGTCGACATGGGCTCCCTCGACGTCGTGGCCCGGGTCCACCCGGGCGGCTGCGACACGTCGGACATCGACGAGGCGCTCAGCCAGGCGGCGTGGGCCCTGCGACCCGGCGGGCTGTTCGTCGTCACGCTCCCGCTCGGGCGGCCGGGCGTCGACGACGCCTTCGGGCCGGCCGACGTGCGGGCGGTGGTGGCACGGGCCTCCGAGCAGGGGTACGTCCTCGTCGGCGACCTCGACGGCGAGGTCGGACGCCGTATGCGCGCGGCCGGAGCCGCCGCGGCGGTGACCCCCGGGCGGATCCCCGGCGCCGCATACGGGCTGGTGCGGCTCACCCTGCGCCGTCGCTGACCGCCGGAGAGTCGGGGATGATCAGCGGGTGACCCGCTCCCGGACGATCGCGGTCGTCCGCATCGTCGTCGCGGCGGCCGTCGTCGTGGCCCTGGTGTGGGGCGTTGCGCGGAACTGGACGGAGATCAGCCAGGACCTGCAGCGGGTCAGCCTCGGCGCCCTGCTGCTCTCGTTCGTCCCCGCCGCGGTCGGCACGTGGTTGACGATGCTCGGCTGGCGGGTGGTTCTCGCCGACCTCGGGTCGCCGTTGCACGTCGCGCCCGCCGGGGGAGTGGTCTCGTGGGCCAGCTCGGCAAGTACCTGCCCGGCTCGGTCTGGACGGTCCTCGTGCAGGCCGACATGGCGTCACACCTGCACGTCCCGCGACGCCGGACCGGCGTCGCCGGCCTGGTGACCATCGGTCTGTCGGTCCTGACCGGACTGCTGGTCGGGGCTTCCAGCGATGCCGCTCCTGCTGCAGCGGTCGGACTCCTCGTCCGGCTGGGTGCTGCTGGCGTCCCGCTGTTCGCGCTGCTGTGCTGGCCCGCGCTGCTCGAACCGGATCGTCGCGTGGGGACTGCGGGTCCTGCGCCGCGAACCGCTGGAGAAGCAAGCTCTCCGCCCGCGCGGTCCTCGCGACCGTCGTCCTCTGCGGCCTGGCCTGGCTGCTGCTTCGGCGTCCACATCCTGGTGCTGGCCCTCGCCGTGGGCGGTGAGTCCGGCGCGACCTGCGGGGCGTCGCTGACCGGGTATCGCGCTGTCCGGGTCCCTGGTCATGGTCACCGATGATCCTGCCGGCCGGAATCGGCGCCCGCGAAGGGCTGCTCGACGATCGTCCTGGCGTCGGCGATGCCGGCGTCGGCGGGGACGGCGGTGGCGCTCGTGTCGCGGTTCGTCGTGACCCTCGTCGACGTTCTGGCCGCCGCCGGCGGCTGGGCGTATGCGCGTCGCCACCACCTCGTCGCCTCGCGCGCGGAGCGCGAGCACGCGGCGGAAGAACCGGTCAGCGAGGAGCCCTAGGGTCAGGCGCCGTTCGGCTCCGGCGAGTCGGTCCTCGGGAACTGCGTGACGAAGCTCTTCACGGCCTCGCCCGACAGGTCGCCGCACAGCTGGCGGTGCCCCGCCTGGGCGGTCACCTTGCCGGACGCGTCGGTGGTCGCGGACCAGTGGCTCAACGCGTACTTCTTGCCGCTCGGGAACGCGCCGTAGGCCTCGTTCCACGGGGCCACGATGAACTTGGCCTGCGACGGCGCGAGCTTGTTGCCGAGGGTGGCCAGCTCCTGGAGCTGAGCGGAGCGCGCCGCCTCCTCGCTGGGGAGGTACCAGAGGACGGTGTAGCCGTGCTCGAGGTTGTGGACCAGCGTCTCGACCGCGGGAGTGTCGGCGCTCGAGTAGTACTGGCGGCCGTCGAGGACCGGCTGGACGAAGTGCGAGCCGCTGGTCGGGGGGACGGTGGAGTACTGGACCTTGGAGACGTCGGTGCGGTTCGTCCCGGGGCCGACGTGGACGGAGTTGCCGCTCGCGGCGTCGGTGGTCACGGCGTCGCAGGAGGCGGAGGCCGCCGGGGTGCCGAGGGCGACGATGAGGTTGTCCGGCTGGTTCTTCCGGGCGTCGATGATGCCGTAGGTGATCACCGCGCCGAGCAGGAGGACGAGCACCGAGCAGGCCGCGACGATGATCAGTACGGTGCGCCGCTCGCGGCTCTGCTGCGCCTTCTTGACCTCGGCGACCCGCGCCTTGCGGGCGCTCGGGTCGGTCCGCTGCGGGCGGCTCGACGTCGGCCGGCCCGAGGTCGGACGTCCGGACCCGGCAGCCGGGCGCGCCGAGGTCTTGGCGGACGTGTTCTTCGAGGGCGGGCTGGTCGGGGGTTTCCTGGCCACGGTGTCCTTCGGGCGGTGCGCTGGCGAGCGACGGAGGCAGGCGCCAGGGAGGTACGGACGGGGAGTGAGGGGCTCTCGAACGGTCGGCGGGGCTCGACGCACCCGCAACGAGCCGACAACGAGCCGAGCAAAGTGTACGTTCCGTCGGCCGCCGCGCTGGCCGGCCGTCCGACCGTCGGCGCTGTGAGTGACACTGGCGCGGTGACGACGGAACCGGCGGCCGCCCCTGCCACGGTCGCAGTCCTCGTCGACTGGCCGCAACAGGGCCGCGTGTGGCGGTCCGGCCGCCCCGTCGCCGTGTCGGCCATCCTCGCGCCACTGCGTCACGGCGGCGGCGACCCGACCTTCCTGCGCGGCCGCGGGGGAGCGGTGGTCCGTGGCCTGCGCACTCCGGCCGGACTGGCCACCCTGGAGCTGCAGTCCCGCCCGGCGGATGCCGAGGTCGTGGCGCGGGCGTGGGGGCCGGGGGCCGACTGGGCGCTGGACGGCATACCGGACCTGCTGGGCGACAACGACGACGCGTCCGGGTTCGTGGCGCACCACGACCTCGTGGCCGAGGCGGCGCGGCGGTTCACGGGGTGGCGGGTGCCGCGGTCCCGGCTGGTCGTCGAGTCGCTGGCGCCGGTGGTCATCGAGCAGAAGGTGACCGGCAAGGAGGCGTTCGCGGGGTTCCGGCAGCTGGTCCGACGGTTCGGGGAGCCGGCGCCCGGCCCGTATGCGTCGGTCGGGCTGAGGGTGCAGCCGTCACCCGCCCAGTGGGCGGCGATCCCGTCGTGGCAGTTCCTCAAGGCGTCGGTCGACCCGGCACGGTCGCGGACGCTGGTGGGCGCGGTTCGGGCGGCCGGGCGGCTGGAGCAGACCGTCGACCTGACCCCGGCCGCGGGACGCGCGCGGATGCAGGCGTTGCCCGGGATCGGTGTGTGGACCGCCGCCGAGGTGGCCCAGCGGGCGCTCGGCGACGCCGACGCGGTCAGCTTCGGCGACTACCACGTCGCGAAGGACATCACCTGGGCGCTGCTGGGCGAGGCGCACGGCGACGACGTCCTGGCCGAGCTGCTGGAGCCGTACGCCGGGCACCGGTACCGCGTGCAGCGGCTGCTGGAGATGACCGGGATCCGACGCCCGCGGCGCGGGCCGCGGATGGCGCCCCGCACCCATCTGCCCCGCTGACCGCCCGAACCGGCCGAACCGCCGCCGCGACCGGCCGCGACCCCGCGGCTCCTGCTCGGACATGTCTGAGAAGTAGCGCCCGAATCGGCCGGAACGCCCCCATTCGGCAGACATGTCTGAGAAGTGGCGCGGCGAGTCAGCGCTCCCAGACCCGCACCGTCACCGCATCCGCGCCACGACGCTCGACCGGCTCCACCGCGGAGGCGAACCCCTCGCCCCAGAGCGCCACGCCGAGCCGGGCCGCCACGATCCCGCGGTCGACCGGGTCGCCGCCCGTGACGACCACGGAGTCCGGGCCGACGTCGACCCCGACGCTCTCGTCGAGCGTCTCGTCCGACAGCGCCACCGCGACCGCCCGCCCGACCCGAACCGTCGCCGGCTCCGGACCCATCGCCGCGATCCCGAGCAGCCGGGACTGCTCCGAACCCGGAGCCACCCCCAGCGAGGCGCGCACCGTCTCGGCCGTGCCGGTCGCGAACCAGTCGCCCGGACCGGTGCGAACCAGGGACCGCCCCCCGGCGCCCACCGTGCCCGTCACGAAGCCCCCGACGCCCCGGACCAGCGCCACCGGCACCCCGTCGACCTTGCCCTTGACGAGGTCCGCCGCGGCCGCGACCTCGTCGGCGACCGCCCGCGCGGTCACGGCGAGCGTCCGCCCGTCGGCATCGACGGCGCCGCGCAGGTCGTCGAGCACCATCAGCCCGGCCGCACCCAGGGCGAAGTCCACCTGACCCTCCCGCCAGGGTCGCCCGCTGGTGTCGCTCAGCACGACGCCGAGCCGGGACACCCCGAAGGCGCGCTGGAGCGCGGCGAGCAGCGACGCGCATACCCCGTCCGGGTCGGTCGGCAGCAGCAGCACGCCGTCGGACCCGCCGGTGTTGGACGCGTCCACGCCCGCCGCGGCCATCACCGGACCCGACGCCGACTCGACCACCCGGGTGACCCGGCCGTCGGGCGTGGCCCGCTCCGCGACCACCCGAACCGTCGCCGCGGCGACCGTCGACTCCCGGTCCGACGCGACGAGGCCGAGCGCCTTGGAGGCGACCTTGCTCGACACCACGACCACGTCACCCTCGCCGAGCGTGAGGCCCAGCGCGCGAACGCCGTCCGCCACCAGCACCGCGAGGTCGTCACCGGCCCGAACCTCGGGCATCCCGGTGACCGGGACGACCCAGAGGCCGTCAGGCACGGACGCCGGCCAGTCTCATTCCCAGGTCCACGGCGGCGCCGGCGATGTCGGCCGCCGCCTCGACGCTCGACATCAGCAGCGGCCGGGCCTCGACCGCGAGCCGACCGGTCGACAGGAACGCCGCGTCCTCCTCCGACACCAGCCAGCCGTCGAGGAAGTCCTCGTAGAGCCCCGCCACGCCCCGCGTCGTCGACGCGACCCCGATCGCCTCGAGGCAGACGTCGGCGTGGCCGCGGACCGGGCGCCCCGAGATCAGCGGCGACACTCCGACGACCGGAGCGCGGGAGCCGCGCAGCGCGTCCCGAATGCCCGGGACGCCGAGGATGATCCCGATCGAGACGACCGGGTTGCTCGGCGGCAGCACGACGAGGTCCGCGGTCCGGATCGCGTCGAGGACGCCGGGCGCCGGGACGGCCTGGTCCATGCCGGCCACGACGAACCGGCGAGCGGGCACCGCCGCCTGCAGCCGGACCCACCATTCCTGGAAGTGCACGGCCCGCTCGCCGCCGTCCTCGTCGTCCAGGACCACGTGGGTCTCGACCGGGGTGTCGGTCATCGGCAGCAGGGTCAGGCCCCGCGCCGGCAGCCCCCACCGGTCGGCGAGCCGGGCCGTGACCTGCGAGAGGGTGAGCCCCTGGCCGAGCCACAGCGACCGGGCCACGTGCGTCCCCACGTCGCGGTCCCCGAGCCCGAACCACTGCGGGCTCACGCCGTAGGCGGCGAGCTCGCCCTGGACGTGGTGCGTCTCGTCCGCGCGCCCCCAGCCCTGGGCCTCGTTGACGCCGCCGCCCAGCGTGTACAGGACGGTGTCGAGGTCGGGACAGACGCGCAGCCCGAAGAGGGTGATGTCGTCCCCGGTGTTGCCGATGACGGTGACGTGGGAGCCCTCGAGCTCCGGGGTGCGGTCGATGTGGGCGAGCAGGCCACGCAGGAAGCGGGCGCCCCCGACCCCGCCGGCGAGGGCGGTGATGTGCATGGCCGTGAGTCTGTCACGGTGCGCTCAGGCGCTCGGAGGCTCCCTGCCACGACGGACGGAGTACGCAACCACCATTGCGGCGGTTCCTAGGACCAGGAGCTCCGCAACGCCGACGAGCGATGCCCTGCCGCCTCGCGGAGGCGATCCGGCCCCGAAATCCGGGCCATCCGGCCGAAATTCGCGTGAATATCAGAATCCGCCTTGACTTATGGGCAATGACACGCGTGTAATTTCATCACTGTCCTTCTCACGGTCGACCCGCGCACTGCTGTCACCACGGGCCCGCGGCTCCCGCCCAAGGGGTGGACATGGAGCGACATCGTGTACGGGCAAGGGTCGAGGAGGGTGCCATGCACGAGGTGCAGCTGGTCATGCTGAACCCGGATCAAGAAGACGAGACCGAGCTGTCCTGGCAGGAGCGCTCGCTCTGCGCCCAGACAGATCCCGAGGCGTTCTTCCCTGAGAAGGGAGGCTCGACCCGGGAGGCGAAGAAGGTCTGCATCGGCTGCGAGGTTCGAGCCGAGTGCCTGGAGTATGCCCTCGCTCATGACGAGCGGTTCGGCATCTGGGGTGGCCTGTCCGAGCGGGAGCGTCGCAAGCTGAAGAAACGCGCTGTCTAGCGCGTGACGCCGACGTACCCTGCCTCGTGACGACGACGCTCGCGCCGCCCCACGCTGTGCAACCGGCGAACCCCGACGCGGCCGCGCCCCCACGCACGGGGGACCGCGGTGCCGCGGGTGACGGCCGTGCTCCTCGTCCGCGAGGACGCGCTCGGCCGTCCGGGAAGGGCCGACGACGCGCAGGCCGGCAGTATGCGGGCCGCCGTGACGACCCGGGTCGGCCGGCTCGGCGAGGTTCTCGACGCGGTCGCCGCGCAGACCCGGCCGCCGGAACGGCTGGTCGTCGTCGCCGTGGACTCGTCGCCCGGACCCCGGCCGCGGCGCCGTCGTCGACGTCCGCGACGCCGGTGCTCGCCCGGGTCACCGAGCTGGTCGAGGGGCACGACGGGCTGACGGCCACGGTTCCCGAGGTCGTCGTCATCGGTATGCCCGCGCCGGCGGAGCTCGGCCGGGCGCTCGACGCCGCGCTCGCCGAGGTCGACCGCCGGAACGCGCCGGGGGAGTCGGTCCCCGCGGAACCGCCCGCTCCGGAACCGCCCGCACCGGAACCGGCCGCTCCGGAACCGGCCGCGACGCCGGCCGCCACCGCGCCGCCGGAGGCGCCGACGTCGGAGGCGTCGGAGGCGTCGGAGGCGTCGGAGGCTGACGAACCCCCTACCACCGACCCGGAGGCGGAAACCGACGCGGAGGCCGAAGCCGAGGCTGAGGTCGAGGCCGACCCGCCGGTCGTCGTCGACGAGACCGCCGACCCGGATGAGCCGAAGCCGGAACCGGCCCCGTCGCATACCGAAACCGTCGCCGCGACCATCCGACCGACGACCCCCGCAGCGCCCACCGGACCCGAGTGGGTCTGGGTCCTCGACGACACGGTGGCCCCGATGCCGACCGCGCTCCTGCGGCTGGTCGAGGCGGTGCGCCGGTCGCGCAGTGTCGGGATCGCCGGTCCGAAGGTGGTCCGCTGGGAGAACCCTCGCCTGCTCGTCGAGCTGGGCCGCCAGGTCACCCGAGCCGGCCGGCGCGTGGACGCGCCGACGTTCGGGGAGGCCGACCAGGGCCAGTACGACACGCGTACCGACGTCCTCGCCGTGGGCACGGCGGGCATGCTCGTGCGGCGCGAGGTCTACGAGGAGCTGGACGGTTTCGAGCCGGCCTTCGCGGCCGCCGGCGCGGACCTCGACCTCGGCTGGCGAGCGCAGCTGGCCGGGCAGCGCGTCGTCGTCGTGCCCGGCGCGGTCGTCCGCCGTACCCGCTCGGCCGCCGAGCGCCAGGCCGGACCGCTGGCCACCCGTCTCGCCGAGCGGCGCGCCGCCCGTCGGGTGGCCCTCACCCGGTGCTCGCCGGTCGCCGTCCCGCTGCTCGTCGTCTGGCTGCTCATCGGCAGCGTCCTCTCGGCGATCGGGTTGCTGCTGGTCAAGCGGCCACAGCACGCGTGGGCGGAGCTGTCCGACATCGGCGCGCTGGGGCGCCCGTTCTCGAGCGCCGCGGCCCGGTGGCGGTTCCGGCGGACGAAGACCGTCCGACGCCGCCACCTCACCGGTCTCTTCGTGGGCTCCGGCGCGGCGCTGGGCGCCACCTGGGACCGGGTCCAGGACGCGGTCATCCCGGAGCACACCCGGACCGGCCAGCTCCAGGCCGGCGACGCGGCCTCGGCCGAGCCCGGACCGGTCGCCGAGGAGGCCGAGGCCCTCACCGGGCTGCCGCCGTCGCTGCCGCAGCGGATCGCCACGCATCCCGGCTTCCTGGCCGTCCTCGTCTGTGCCGCGCTCTCGGCGGTGACGTTCCGGAACGCGCTGAGCGAAGGAGTCCTCGACGCGCGCGGACCGGGGTTCGCCGGCGGCGAGCTCTACGCGGTGGCGACGAGCTCCGACGGTCTCTGGCACCTGTTCCGCGACTCGTGGCACGGGGCGGGGTTCGGGAACTCCCTCGACGTGTCGCCGTTCGTCGGCGTGCTCTCCGCGCTGACCTGGCTGGTCGAGTGGGTGCCGTACGTCTCCGGCGGCCGCAGCCCGGCGAGCGTCACGACGTCCTGGCTGATCCTGGCGGCGATGCCGCTCTCGGCCCTGGACCGCATACCTCGCCGCGCGCGTCGCCACCCGAGCGCGGTGGGCGCGTGGGCTGGTCGCCCTGGCCTGGGGTACCAGCGGCGTCCTCACCGCCGCGCTGACCCAGGGACGCGTGTCCGTGGTTGTCGCGCACATCCTGCTGCCCCTCGTCGTGGCCGGGTTCGGCGCCGCCCTGAAGCGCGACGGCACCTGGACGGCCACCTTCGCGGGCGCGCTGGCGGCCGGTCTGCTCGGCGCGTTCGTCCCCGTCCTGCTCGCCGTATGCGTCGTCGGCGCCCTCGTCGCGGTGGTTTTTGCGCCGGGGGTGGTCCGCCGGCTGCGCGCCGCGGTGCTCGCCGTCGTGCCCGTCGCGCTGCTCGGGCCCGTGGGTGCTGCAGTTCGTGAGCGAGCCGCGGCTGCTGCTCACCGGTCAGGGACTGCTCGACGTCGGTCCGGACACGCCCCCGGCCTGGCAGCTCGCGCTGGCCCAGCCCGACGGCGGCGAGCCGCTGGTCGGGCTGCTCTTCGTGCCGGTGCTCGTCGTCGCGGTCGTCGCCCTGGCCCGGCGCAGCGGCGGGCGGGCGCGCAACGTCACGCTGACCGCGCTCGCCGTGGCCGCCCTCGCTCGGCCTGGCCCTGGCGTTCGTCTCCCAGCGCGTCGAGGTCGGTCAGGCCATCGGCGACGACGGCGCAGCCCACGCTCGCGACGCTGTGGGCCGGCGTCGGCCTCGAGCTGTACGTCGTCGCGGTCCTCGGCATTCTCCTGGTCGGCTGGCACGGCCTGGCCCATCTCCTGGGCGAGCGCCGGTTCGGGTGGCGCCGGTTCGCCGCCGGCGCGGTCGCCGCGGTGCTGGCCGGTGGGCTGGCGGTCGGCGCCGTCGTCACCGCCTGGGCCGGTGCCGGCGCGCTCCAGCTGGGCTCCGACAGCCTCCCGGCCGTCGCCGTCGAGCAGGCGAACGGCCCGGACGCCAACCGGCTCGTCGTCCTCACTCCTGCCGCCGACCGCCTCGACTTCGCGGTCATCGGCAACGAGCCGGGTGACCTGATGCGCGACGTCGAGCGGCCGACCGACGTCACCGACCCCGGGCTCGGGCCACTGCTCGGCACGATCGCCGCCGGGGGCGTGGTCCCGGGCGGCGCCGGCGACGCGCTCGCCGACCTCGGGGTCGGGTTCGTCTCGGTCGAGGCGGCGGCCGACGACCCGCTCACGCGCAGGCTCGACGCCGCACAGGGGCTGACCCGGCTCGGGTCCACGGCGGACCAGACGCTGTGGCGCGTGGTCGCCCGGCCGTCCGCGGTCGCCGCCGACGTTCCGGTGCCCCCGTCGCGGGTCCGCCTGGACGACGCCGAGAACCGCCCGCTGCAGGTCGTCCCGGTCGACGGTCCGCACGGCGCGGTGTCCCAGGACCTCTCCGTGGGTGAGTCGGGACGGCGAGCGGTCTTCGCCGAGGCGCCCGAGTGGGCGCAGCACGCCCTCGTCACGTTCGACGGCCAGGCCCTCGCACCGGTCTCCGACGCGGGTACCCCGACCTACCTGCTCCCCTCGACCGCCGGACGGCTCGAGGCCGACCTGCCACCGTCGCACCAGCGCTGGTTCCTGGCCCAGCTCGGCCTGCTGGCGGCGGTCGTGTTCCTCGCCGTCCCCTTCGGTACCCGGCGCTCCCGGAGGCTCGTATGAGCCCGGCCGTGTGGGGACTCGTCCGCGCCGGGGCCGCCGTGCTCGCCGGCGTCGGTCTGACGTATGCGGCGGTGCAGGTCCCGTGGACGACCAGCCTCAGCCCGGCGACCTCGGCGGCTGCGGCCGCGGCGACGCCGACGGTCGCCCCGGTCGCCACGAACGTCCTGATCTGCCCCGGCCCCGAGAGCGAGGGACTCCAGGGCGTTCCGGCGGTCGGCGGGACGACGACCGTGTTCGCCGCCAGCCCGCCCGCTCAGGTCATGCAGGGCATCGACGTGTCGGGCACCAGCGGCACCCTCACGGTGACGGCCGACGCCGGCCCAGACCGCGGTCGGGGCTCGACCGAGGAGCGCGGCCGGCTGGTCCAGGGTCCGCTGACCGGCGCCTCCGTCGGCCAGGTCGTCGGTGCCGGCGCCCTCGCTGCGGGTCTGTCCGGGCTGCAGACCACCGTCGCGACCGAGGGCGACGACCGCGCGGCCGTCGCGACCGCCTGTCAGGCCCCGCGCGCCGAGCTGTGGCTGGTCGCCGGGGGTGGCGGCAGCACCCGCCGGGAGCGGGTCGTCCTGACCAACCCCGGGCGCCAACACCGTGTCGGCCGACGTCACCGTGCTGGGCTCGTCCGGAACCCTGCCGTCGGCCAACGGCCAGAACGTCGCCATCCCGCCCCGCGGCCGCACGAGCCTGCTCGTCGACGCGCTGGTCGGCCCCGAGTCCACCCCGGTCGTCCACGTGCGTCGCCTCCGGTGGCGTCATCACCGGCGTCGTCGAGGACAGCTGGATCGACGGCGCCACCGGTCGCGGCGCCGACGACGCGGCCCCGGCGGCCGAGCCCTCGAACGAGCAGGTGGTCCCCGCCGCATACCTCGACGGTCCCGCCCGACTTCGCGTCGCCGTTCCCGGAACCGAGGAGACCGTGGTCCAGGCCCGCGCCCTGACCAAGGACGGACCGGTCGCGCTGTCCGGACGACGGGGTGCTGCGGGTTCCCGGCGGCACCGTCCGCGAGCTCGACCTCTCCTCGGTCGCGGCCGGCGCCTACGCCATCCAGGTCCGGGCCGACCATCCCGTCGTCGCCGGCGTGATGGCCGAACGCCGACCCAAGCGCGCCGGCCAGTCCGACTTCGGGTGGACCACGTCGACCGCTCCGATCGAGTCGGTGGCCGGCACGCCACTGCCCGCCGGCGCGACGGCGTCGGTGATGCTCGTCGCGACCGGTGACACCGCGACCGCGACGATCTACGTCGTCTCCGAGTCCGGCACCGTCGACGTCCGGCCGTTCTCGCTCGGCGCCGACAGCGTCGCGACCCTCGACGTCTCGGGCGCGCGACAGGTCTGGGTACGCCCGTCCGCGGGCACGGTCCGCGCGGGCCTGTCGCTCAGCCTGGCTCCGGCCGACGCCGACCCGCTGTTCGCCCTCGTCCCGCTCCCGCCGGCCGTCGTGTCGGCGACCCAGGTACCCGTCCGCCAGGTCCCGGGCTGACCCGCATACCGGATCCCGGCGGAGACGGGTTCCGGTGTTGATCGCCTCCCTAGGCGACCGTGCCGTCGGTCAACAGCACGTACCCGTCGTCCTCACCGAGTGAGCGCCACCCGAGCCGCTCCTGGAGCGCCGCAGCGAGGGCTGAGTCGGTTCCAACCAGTGCAACGTGGGCGCCGGACTCCTTGAGGATCTCGTCCCAACCCGGCTCGGTCAGCGTCACCCGTCCGTACCGCTCGAGCTGGTTGGCACCGAAGGCCTCGGCGCGTCCATCGGCAACGACCTCGACGTTGGGGTGTCGGTAGTCCAGCCAACCGCCCAAGGAGAAGTCGTTCCAGATCACCGTCTGTGCCGGGAGCGCGTCCAGCGCAGCGTCCAGCCCGGACGGCACACTGGCCGGTGACGCGAACGGTGGGCAGCGCGGCAGCAAGAATGGCCGCCACCAGGAGGCACCCGGCCGTCGCCGCTGCGAGCGTGACCTTCTCGCCGCGCGGTATGCCCGGTGATCGGGGATCTCGCCGGGGCAAGACCCGGTCGACGGCACCAGCGAGCAACGGTGCCGCGATGGCGGCACCCAGGGTCACCGTTCGAACCGACAGCAATGTCCAGGCGGCGGCGAGGACGATCATTCCGATCGATACCCAGGACGCCCGCCGCTCGCGCACGGCGGCGAGCACCACCACGGCAGCGATCATCGCGGCCGTCAACGCTGGGCCGAGGTCACGGAAGGACGGAGTCTGCCACTCGGTGATGTACTGGGTGATCCCGCCGACGGCGAAGGGCGCGACCAGCAGGCGTGGGCCGACCGGAGTCAGCGCGGCGGCGACCACAGACAGAACCGGTATGGCCAGAAGCGTCAACGACCGGCGCCCCCGCGCTCGGCCGTCCAGGAACAGACCGGCGACGACGACTGCGCCCACCGCCGCGCCGCTGAACCACAAACCGTGGCAGCAAGCCCAAAGCCATGTCATCGGCACCAGCCACCACCGCGGCCGCAGGTCCCGTGCGGTCTGCAGCCAGGCGCCGACGGTCACGAGGAGGAGCACGAACGACACCAGCTGCGGCCTTGGGGTCAGGGTGGCCGCCATCCCGCCGAAGCCCAAGATGGTGGCCAGGGCTGCCGGCAGTCGCCCTGCCTCACGACGACACACGACGTAGAGAACAACAGCGAGGACCAGGACGGCCGCACACACGAGCCAGACCAGGCCGGGTAGCCCGAACCATTGGGTCCATCGGGCGGCGACGATCTCGGGCAGCCACTGGGTGGCGACCCATGGCTGGGACGCGAAGCGGGTCCAGGCCGGCGGATCGGACAGCGCCCACGTTCGCGCCAGCTCGTCGCCGAGCCGAAGATGCCACCACGTGTCAGGGTCGCCGATGGGTCGAACGAAGACGACGGCGACCGCCAGGAGGAACAGGACGAAGACGATGAGCGGGGCGTGCCGCAACAGCCCCGGCGCCGGCGCCCGCTCGGGATCTTCAGTCGTCGTCATCGCCGGCGGCGTACCCCGGGTCGAGCTGTTCCGGGGAGACGCCCAGCATCGCGGCGACCTGCTCGGTGACCACATCGGAGATGAGCAGGGCGAGCTCGCGCTGGCCCTGCGTGCGCGTCTCGACGGGACGCCGGTAGATGACGATCCGGGCCGGCTCGCGGCCCTCGGCGCCGAACAGGCGGCCCAGTGGCACCTCGCTGTGCTCCCACGGTGCCGGGTCGGACGGGGGCACGTCCTCGACGCCGAACTCGACGGGCGGGAACGGCTTCCCCCACGTCTCCTCGAGCCGGGTCGCGGCCTCGATGACCAGGTCGTCGAACCGTTCGGCTCGGGTCGCCATCGCCGGCACGGCCGGCCACGCCAGGGGCCCTCGCGGGCCGCGTCCGCGGCGGTCGCGGCGACGGCTCCGGCGTTTGCCGGACCGGGTGCCCTCGACCTCGCTCCACACCACGTGTTCATGCTAGTCAGCGGCTGGGCGGCGCAGCGCAGGACGGCGCGCCGTCGGCCTCGGCGCCTCCCGCCGCCATAGAGTCCGGTTGTGGGGATGTCGCGCCAGTGCTCGAAGACCGGGTGTTCCGGTCCGGCCGTCGCAACGCTCACCTACGTCTACCGGGAGTCCACGGCGGTCCTCGGTCCGCTCGCGACGTACGCCGAGCCGCACACGTACGACCTCTGCTCCCGGCACGCCGAAGGACTCACCGCTCCGCGCGGATGGGAGGTGGTCCGGTTGAGCGGGGAGTATGCGCCGCCGCCCCCGACCACGGACGACCTCCTCGCGCTGGCCAACGCCGTTCGTGAGGCCGGACGGCCACGGCCCACGGCCGCCCCCGAGAGTCCCGACCAGCTGCGCCGCGAAGCCGCGACCGGCGCCGTCGAGGTCGGCCGCCGCGGACACCTGCGGGTGCTGCGCGACTCGTAAGGCTCCGCGCGAGCAGGACCGGCGTCACGGGCATACGCCCGACCTCCGATACCCTCCTGCGTCGTGACCACCCCGACCTCATCCGCCTCCGCGGCGCCCGCGGGCACCCGTCGGCTGGCCGACTTCATCAAGGCCTATGACGTGCGTGGGGTGGTCCCGGAGCAGCTCGACGAGGACGTCGCCCGGGCCATCGGCTCGGCCTTCGCCCAGGTCGTCGTGATCCCCGAGGGGGCCTCCGGCGTGGTGGTCGGCCACGACATGCGGCCGAGCTCGCCGTCCCTGAGCCGCGCCTTCGCCGAGGGCGTCGCATCGCACGGGGTCGACGTCACGCTCATCGGGCTGTGCTCCACCGACGGCCTCTACTACGCGAGCGGCGCGCTGGACCTGCCGGGTGCGATGTTCACCGCGAGCCACAACCCGGCGCAGTACAACGGGATCAAGCTCTGCCGCTCGGGTGCGCGGCCGGTCGGACAGGACAGCGGTCTGGCCGACATCCGCGACCTGGCGCAGTCGACGCTCGACGACCCGGAGAGCTGCGTCGGCGCTTCGACGAAGCCGCCGGGAGCCGTCGTGGAGCGCGACACCCTCGCGGACTACGCCCGGTTCCTGCGCTCGCTCGTCGACCTGAGCGGGAACCGGCCCCTCAAGGTGGTCGTCGACGCGGGCAACGGCATGGGCGGCTTCACCGTCCCAGCCGTCCTCGGCACCGGCGCGGGGCTGGACCCGCTGCCGCTCGACGTCGTCCCGCTCTACTTCGAGCTCGACGGCACGTTCCCGAACCACGAGGCCAACCCGCTCGAGCCGGAGAACCTGCGCGACCTCCAGAAGGCGGTCGTCCAGCACGGTGCTGACATCGGGCTGGCCTTCGACGGCGACGCCGACCGCTGCTTCGTCATCGACGAGAAGGGCGAGCCGGTCAGCCCGAGCGCGGTTACGGCGCTGGTCGCGACCCGCGAGATCGCCAAGGAGGCGGCGGCGGGCACCCCCGTCGGCGACATCCGGATCGTCCACAACGTCATCACGTCGCACGTCGTCCCCGAGATGATCGCCGAGGCCGGTGCGCAGCCGGTCCGCACCCGGGTGGGCCACTCCTTCATCAAGGCCGAGATGGCCAATGCCGGGGCCGTCTTCGGTGGCGAGCACTCGGCGCACTACTACTTCCGCGACTTCTGGTTCGCCGACACCGGGATGCTGGCCGCGCTCCACGTGCTCGCCGCGCTCGGCGAGGCCACCGGTCCGCTGAGCGAGCTCGGGGCCGGCTACGAGCGCTACGTCGCGTCCGGTGAGATCAACTCGCGGGTCGACGACGTGCCGGCGGCGACGGCTCGGGTCCGCGACTGGGCGTCGGCCAACGGGCCGGTCGAGGTCGACGAGCTCGACGGGATCACGATCACCTACCAGGGCCAGCCGATGTGGTGGTTCAACGTGCGGGCGTCCAACACCGAACCCCTGCTCCGACTTAACGTCGAGGCCGCCGACCGTGGAACGATGGAGCGCGTGCGCGACGCGGTGCTCGAGCGCATCCGGGCGACGACGGAGGGTCAGAACTGATGACGGAGACGACGCCCAAGATCGAACCGTGGCTGCGCGAGATCCTGCGGTGCCCGGTATGCCACGGCGAGCTCGCCGACGCGCGTCGGCCCGGAGCATCCTGAGCTCCAGTGCACGAACGAGTCGTGCGGACGCGCATACCGGATCGACGACGGGGTACCCGTCCTGCTGGCCGACGAGGCCCGGTCCACCCGCGACTGACCGTCCTCCGAGCGGCAGCCATGCCCTACATCGACGAGAGCGCGCTGGACGACCAGCAGGCGCTCGCCGCGCTGGACTCGCGCGGGACACTGCGCGCGCTGGCGACCGCTGGCGCCCAGGTCCGGCATGCGGTGGACCTGGCGGCGGAGGCGCGGTTCGAGCGGCTGACCGGGGGTGACCGGCCACGCTCGGTCCTCGTGGCGGCGCTCGGCGGGTCGGCGGTCATCGCCGACGTCCTCGAGCTCCTGGCCGAGCCGCACTCGCCGGTGCCGGTACACATCAGGCGCAACCTGCCACTGCCGGGCTGGGTCGGCTCGATGGATCTCGTGGTGGCGGTGTCTCAGTCGGGGCACGCCGAGGGTCCGGTCGCCCTGGCCGCCGAGGCCGCCCGCCGAGGTGCGGCGCTGCTGACGATCGGCGCAGCCGACTCACCGCTCGCGGACGTAGCCGCGCGAGCGCGAGGCATCCACATCAGCGTGCCCGTCGGGTCGATGTCCTCCCGGACCGCACTCTGGGCGATGCTCACGCCGGTCCTGCTCGGGGCGCACGCGCTCGGCATGGTCGACGCCGGTCCGTCGGTCATGGGTCTGGTCGCGGACCGGCTCGACGAACAGGCCAACGCGTTCCGGCCGAGCTCCGAGGCCTTCGTCAACCCGGCCAAGTCACTGGCCTGCGAGCTGGCCGAGGGCGTTCCCGTCGTGCTGGGGGACGGTCCGCTGACCGGCGTGGCCGCCTGCCGGGCGGCCGCCATGCTGGCCCGCACCGCTCGCATCCCCGCAACCTGGGGCGAGCTGCCGGACGCGGCGTCCCAGGTGGTGTCCTGCTTCGACGGTCCCTACACCGACGCGGGGGCGTCCGCCGGTATGCCGCGGGAGAACGACATCTTCGCCGACCCCTTCCTCGACGGGGCTCCGTCACCGAAGCTGCGACTGTTGCTGCTCAGAGACGATGGGGCCGAGGTCGTGAACGAGTCCACGCGTGCCCTGGCCGACGCCGTGGCCCGCACCGCACGGGACGCGGGAGTACGGGTGAGCGAGCACTCAACGGACCCGGGGCACCCCATGGAGCGCCTGGCCGGGCACGTCGCCCTCACCGATTTCGCTGCCGTCTACCTGGCGCTCGGCCTCGGTATGGACCCCGGACTCTCCCCGCACGTGGCCGACCTCCGCGACTTCACCGGAGAATGAGTCGGGGGTCACGCGCGGCCCGGGAAGGGCATCCTCCCGGTTCGTCAGGGCCGCTTGGCAGTCGCTTTCATCTGGCGGTTCCTCAGGCGGTTTTCGGCTTCGCATAAAGGGCCGTTCGAGTACCCACCACGACGCGGTGGCCAGACCAATACTGCCGGCGAGCGTCCCGAGTAGGACCAGCCACGTTGGCGTCCCGGCCGCGCGAAGAGCATCTGAGATGGGTGTCTGCCATATGTACACCGAGTAGGAAATCGTGCCCAGTGGAACGAGGGCGGAGAGCGTTGCAGTGGTGGTCGAGGCCCAGGCGACAACGACGACACAACCCATCACGCAGATGAGTCCTCGGCCCGCGCTGATGCCCACCGCACCCGACGCAGTCAGCGCCCCCAGGATGACGACTGCTGCCGCCAATACCGGACCGCGGACCCTCCGGACCGTCGTCACGGCCAGTAGGCACCCCGCCAGCAGCCCCGCCGCCCGAGTGTCGGGTGCGAACGCCATCCGCTCGCCGAGCGCGCTCCCAGCCTCCAGCGTGAATCGCCAAACCTGAGCTGCGATCAGGAGACCAGCCAGGAGCCACCGAGTGTCCACGCGATTCCGGAGAACCACCGCCAGCACCAGGGGCCACACCAGGTAGAACTGCTCTTCCATCGCGAGAGTCCACATGTGTCGAAGCGACCCAAGCTCAACTCCCGATGCCAGCAGCACGTTGGACACGTACCCGAGGGACGCCGCAACCCGCCAGAGTTCGGTCCCGAGCAAAGCCATGACCGCGACGAACACCAAAAGCGCCGGGGCGAGCCGTCGCATGCGCCGCACGTAGAACGCGAGGAGGTCCAGCCTTCCAGTCCGCTGCCGTTCCTCCAGCAGCGTCCGGGTGATGAGGAAGCCGGAAAGGACGAAGAATAGGTCGACTCCGACATCGCCCCCACCTTCGAAACCCGGAACGTCACAATGCCTGGCGACGACAAGGAGTACCGCGACGGCTCGGACCGCCGTCAATGCCGGCCTTCGACCCAGCCGGTACGCCTCAGCCACGGGCCTCAGCCTCGCAGGCAAGGCCCGTTGTAGACACCGTCCGAATGGCCGAACCATTTGCAGGAGGAGGCCATCGGACATCGAACGGAAGGCCAGCCGCGTTCGTGAGCCGGTCCGCGACCCATTGTTGCGGTCTACCTGGCGCCCGGCCCAGGCGTGGACACCGGACTCTCCGGCACGTCGCCGACATCCGTTACTCCACGGCTAAGTGATCGAGACGTGAACCGGAAAGCCGGATCGGCATCGCCGGCCGTCCACGCGGCAAGGAGGAAGCAGCTACCCACGAACAGGTAGTAGTTGACGAAGGCCTGCTTGGACAGGAGCACCGTCGCCAAGAGGGATAGGCCCACCGTGAGAAGAAACGCCGAAGTTCCTGGCGCTAGGCGCCAAGCGAGGACGAGCGCGACGATGAGGCCGACGACAACCGGAAGAACGCCATATACGGCAGGTGGCGGCCAGCTGAGTTGGTTTACGCTGAGAGCCAACAACGATAAGGATTCGGGCCGGAATGGCTGGATGAACTGCCATTCGACCACCGCCCGCCAGAACTCTCTCGGGTTCGCGAGGACGAATGGAACCGTAACGAGGACGGCGGTGCCGAAGAGAGCCAGCCACTCGCGACGGCCGAAGACACTACGAAGCAGCCACAATGCGGGTACAGCGACAACGAGATACTGCTTGGTGCTGAGGGCTAGGCCTACAAGCACCGCGGCCAGAAGCAGGCGCTGACGCTTGAGGGCCACAACCGCGAAGCCGACCAGGGCGACCTGTGCCGCCTCGGTCCACGAGCGGAAGATGACCGACCCAACAATTGGGGCGCTGATCAACGTCACCGCGACGAAGCGACCGCGGAGGTCGGGCGTCGTGAGGACAATAAGAACGGCCAACAGACCCAGTAGGACGACCCCGGAGAGTCTCACGTCACCGAGGAGATACCCGGGCACGGCACCGAAGAGCGTGACGGGGAGGTACGGATACCCGTATGCGAGATGGTCGCCCACAACGACCCCCGGACCATAGAACCCCGCGCTGTCCTCCGGGGAGTAGACGTTGGGAAACGTCACGTTGTAAGGGTTCTCGCCATGCAACAACGCGCGGGCACCGTCGGTCAGAAAGACGTGCACATCGATTGTGAGGTGCACGGCGGCGACCCCAGCGGCCAGCAGGCTGCACATGAGCGCGACGTAGATGATCGTCGCCGATGACGGCCAGCGCGAGAGCATCACCGAGGGGGAAGGCGCCCCCACCGCAGCGGCCGCCCCGAAGACGACCAGCACGATGATGAGAGCCTTGCCGATCGCCGAGCCTGGGGCGATGACTTGCCCGAGCATCAACCCGGTCGGAATCGTCAGCACCGAGGTGATCACCGCAAGGACCATTGGTTGCGGTACTGGCAGAGTCGCGCCGCGCGCGGCGGCGACCGCCGCTCCGGCTGCCAGAAGCAGCAAAAGTACACCGATGGTCACCATCAGTGCGGAGACGTCACCGTTCTGCGCGACGGTCGTGACGACCAGCGCCGCCGCCGCCAGCGGAACCCATCGAGCCCTGGGCTGCGACGAGTCGGTCACGCCGCCTCGACGTGGGCGCTGGCCCGCGTCGTCGCGAGGATGTGCGCCGTCGTGCGTCGGTTCCTTGCCACGAGAAGGAACTGATACGCGAACAGGCGAGGGGCCACTCTCGCGCAGAGCCCGTGGATCCGCGACATCGCCGTAGCCAACGCCTGGTTGCCGACGACCTTGAAATATGGAGCGGGGATGCCGATCTCCTCGACGATGTCGAAACCTGCGTCGGTGACGACCGTGCGCAGCGAGGACTTCGTGAAGAGACGCGTATGGGTCCGGTCGAGGATCCCGGTCTCCCCGTAGTTGAACTGACCGAACAACAGCATGAGCCGCGTGCCCAGGAAGGCCACATTGGGCGTGGTGAGGATCAGCTCGGAGGGTCGGTCGCCGATCTGGTGGCGGAGGTCTTCCAGGAACTGCTCGGGGTCACGCAGGTGCTCGATCACGTCCAGGAGGAGCAGCTGGTCGAACTCGTCGACCGGCAGAGTCAAGGGTTGGTTGAGATCCGCCGTAAAGGCTGTTACCCGTGAGTCGCGGACGACCGGCGGGTACAGGTCGGCGGTGGCCACGGCGGCGGCGCGGTCTGCGACGGCGGAGGCGAGCACGCCCGGGCCGGCTCCGAGATCAAGCACCCGGCTCTCCGGCCGAATACGCCGCAGCGCCTCGGAATGGCTGCTAGTGAACTCCACCTTGGCGTCGTAGTGGACGTTGCCGGAGGACTTGGGCATCAGGGCGCGCACCGGCCGCACGCGGAACCGGTGCAGGGCGTAGCGCAGACACGAGCGGGTGACCTGAGCCGCGTAGCGAACTCCCTCGACCCGGCAGATCTCATCTCCGTAGTAGGTCGGGATGGGCAGCTCCACGATGCGGGACCCGGCACTCTGAAGCTGAGTGATGACGTCTGTGTCGAACGGAAACCCGTTGCTGTTGTTGAGGAAGCGTAGGCGTTTCAGCTCGGCCACGCGGTAGATCCGGTAACCGCTGTGCCACTCCGAGAGGTGGGCACCCGAAAGAATATTCTGTGCCCGACTGAGGATCTTGTTTCCGATGAACTTGTAGAGCGGCATCCCGCCGGCGCGGGCCGCTCCCCGGGCCAGCATCCGGCTGCCGAACACGGCGTCGGCTCGCTCCTGGGCGACGGGCGCGAGCAGCCGAGGCAGCTCCTCCGGGGCGTACTGGCCGTCGCCATGAATGAGGGCAACGATGTCGAAGCCCTCCTCGATGGCGTAGAGGTAGCCGACCTTCTGGTTGCCGCCGTAGCCCTGGTTCTCGTCGTTCCGGAGCACCATGAGAGGAAGGTCCGGCCGCTGCTCGCGGTACGACCGCCCGCGGGCGAAGGTTTCGTCTGTGGACGCGTCGTCGATGACGAGCACCTCGCAGTCGTACCCTGACAGAACCTCGCTCGGGATGCGGTCAAGGACTCGGCAGAGCGTTGACTCGGCGTTATAGGCCACGATGAGCAGCAGCAGCCGGGGCCGACGGGTCTTCACGGGCGCTACTCTCGCTGAAAATTCGCGTCGCAGGCTCCGCGTTGCCCAACATTTGGCCGTTCAGACGATCTCCACCTCCGCCGCCGTCTGTGCTCGCGCGCCCTAGAGAGCCAGCCGCAGCCGACGTGCGTGTGGCAGTCCCAGGAGAGCGGCGGCGGGTAGCAGGAGTTTGGACCGGCGCAGGCCACTTCCCAAGACGACGTCGCCCGCCTCCAGAACGCCGTCGTCGATAAGGATCGGCCAGCCGTCAGGTAGGCCTATGGGGGTGATTCCGCCGAACTCCATGCTCGTGAGCCTCACCGCCTTGTCCATCGGTGCAAACGAGCATTTTCGGACGTCGAGCTCTCGGCGGATGATGCCGTTGACATCGGCACGCATTGTCGCGAGGACCACTACCGCCGCGTACCGCTCCTCGCCGCCCCGGCGACCTGAGACCACAACGCAGTTCGCGGACTGATCGGGCGGCACGTCGTATGCATCGCAGAACGCGGCGGTGTCCGCCAGCGCCGGATCGATCTCGGCGACGCGGGCCGACGGAACCATGCGCAAGGCATCCACGAGGGAGTCCGCCACGAGGGCCGCGCCTTCCCGGACCGGCTTCCAGTGCAATGTCCCGACGTCCGCCACCGGCGTAGCGTAGCGAGCCGGCGTGGGTGGTCCGTTCGGTCTGAGATCGGACATACCGACCTGTCGCAGGGGCGGAAACTCGTACCCTCCACTCGTGACGACTGCGCGCCGGCGGCAGCCGGTCGGCTGGTATGCCGCCTGGGCCGGGTCGGTCGTCTTTGCCTTCTTCGGCCTCTGGTACGCGTCCCAGATCGGGTGGGGCTACGACTCACATGCCTATTGGTCGGCGGTTCAAGACATGGACCACCTCTACGGAGCGCCGGCGCTGTCTCGAGATGCCTATCTCTACTCGCCGGCCTTTGCCCAGGCGATCTGGCCGCTGGGGCGGCTGCCGTGGCCCGCCTTCTGGGTTGTGTGGTCGTGCCTGCTCCTGGCCTCGTTCGTCTGGCTACTACGGCCGCTGCCCGCCCGATGGTTCGCACCGGCAGTCGTCGCGGTCCTTCCCGAGGTGGTCACCGGCAACATCTACGCCTTGATGGCGGCCGCCGTCGTGCTCGGTACGTCCCGTGGGATCTCGTGGAGCTTCATTGCCCTCACCAAAATCACGCCGGTCGCGGTGGGGTTCGCGTGGTTCGTCGGCCAGCGCAGCTGGCGGGCCCTCGCGGAGGCCGTCGTGACCACGGCCGCCCTTACCGGGGTCTCCTATGCGGCGATGCCGCAGCAGTGGCGGGCTTGGGTCGAGTTTCTTACTTCCCGCAGCGGAGCCTCTCCGTCCGCGCTCGGACTCGTCCTGATGGTCATGGCAGTGGCGGTGGCGACCTTCGGAGGCTTGACGCGGCGCTCGTGGGTTCTGCCAGTGGCCGTCATCCTGGCAAGCCCCACGTTCGGAGTGAACACGCTGACGCTGCTCGCGGCGCTGCCGCGGCTACGAACGGCCGGCTACGACATGGGGTCCTCGCGCACTGGACGCCGGCCGTCGAGCACGGCGACCAGGTGATCACCATGACCTGCCGCGGGCCCGCAGGCGAAAGGTGACTCCGGTGACGTCGACACACACCCGCGTCCAGCGGCGCGAGTCGGACGGTGCGCCCGGCGCGGTCGGGGCAGGTCTGGCCTTCCTCGCCGCGGCCTTGCTGGGAACCTGGGTTTGGGCTTCTGACCGGGGGCTCGACCGTGTCGATGAGAGCTACGTCCTGGCTTACATCGCCGACCCGGACGCCTCCCGCGCGGCCGGCGAGGTCAACCTCTTCGGCTTTCTGCTCCACCCCTTCTATGGGCTTGTCGGCGAGGACATCGCGGCGTTCCGGCGAGTCGTTGTCCTCCTCGTCGCGATTCTCGCCGCCTGGGCCGCATACGAGTGTCTCCGGTGCAGTGACCAACTATTGGGCCGGCGGAGCCTGCTTTGGTCTCGTTGGATGATTGCGATCGCGGCGTCCGCGGTGTCGCTGACGTCCTTCACATTTGGGCTGCGCAGTCCCAGCTATTACACCGTCGTCCTCATGGGTCTTCTGGTGGTAGTCGTGGGGATCTGCCGGACCTTCCGCGGGGCCGCCGCGCTCGGAGCGACACTCTTGGCCACCGGCTGGTCGCTGGTGTTCATCGGAAAGCCCACATCGGCCGCTGCCCTGGCCATCCTGGTGATGGCCGCCCTGGCCGCGTCTCGGGCGCTGTCGGTTCGCCTGGTGCTGACTGGGCTGGGCTCGGCCGCGATGATCTTCGCTCTGGTGCTGGTCCTCGTGAGGATGAGCCCAAGCGACTTCGTCGCCTTCCTCGCTGGTGGTGTGCGACAGGACCAACTGTTGGGTGGCCATGTCGACATGCCCTCTTTACTGGGCTTCTCAACGGGTCCCATTACCGGCTTGGTCGTGTTTGGCGCACCCATCGCCCTGGCCGGCGTCGCGGCTCTGGAGATCGTGCGATCAAACGGTGTCCACCGCGGCATCATCGCCGCCGGGATGATCTGCCTCGCCGCTGTCGGAATCGCTGCTTGGGGTCTACCTGGGCTGGTGAACCGGGGATTGGGTCAGCAGATTGCCCCCTTGGGCCTCCTCGTGCTCCTTTTCGGGCTGTGGGCCGTCGGACGGGGTGCGATCTCGAACCGACGAGTCGACCGCGGCGCGCCAGCCTCCCCCGATCGTCGAACTTTGGGGGTGCTCGCTCTGTTCCTCGCCTGCCTGCCGTACGCCGAGGCGGTGGGCAGCAACAGCCCCTTCACGGGCGCGATGTCGCAGGCGGCGCTCTTCTGGATGCTGGCCACGCTAGTCGGCTTGAGAATGGCGGCCGGTCCTCGTGAAAACGCAAAGGTGAAGCCCGGGGAGGATCAGTTCCAGTGGAACGCCGTAGTGGTGTTGCTAGTCGCCTTAGCCGTCACCAGTGTCTCCATGGCGACCGTGCTGACGAACGGCGGGTCAGGCGCGTCATTGGTCGCAGCATCGGAGCCTGTCCGGGTGGCCGGAGGCACGCTGTGGCTCCCCGCCGCCGAGGCCGCAGTTGCCCGGGAGCTCAATTCAGTCGCCCAGTCGGCCGGTCTAAGACGCAGCACGCCAGTGGTGGACCTTACGGGAATCTCGCCGGGCTACGCGTTTCAGCTAGGTGGTCGCCCCTTGGGACGGGAGTCGTTCATGGGAGTGTTTCCAGGGGCACCGGACGCCGCTGCATATGCATTGGCGCAACACACGTGCCAGGACCGAGCCGAGATGTGGGTGCTCTGGGCGGCGGACAACCCATCTGACGTCAGCACGAAAGTTGACCTCGGGGGGCGGTTATTGCCGGGTAGCTATGAGGAAGTAGGGCGGTTCGCCCCAGTCCAAGGCCCGGACCCATGGCGGCTCCTGACGGTCCGGGTACTTCGACCCACATCGGGGAACAGTTGCAGGTAGTCACCGGTCGGAGGCGGCGAGAAGGATGAACCCATCGGCGGTTGAGACGATCCGCCACCCCAACCGGTGTGTGAGAGCGTCGGCGAGCGCGGAGTTCGTCGGAACCACTGCCGCCCTGGCGCCCGTCTGTGCAACAAAGTCCGTCCAACCGACGCGCGTCGCGCGGGCTCCGAGGTAGGCCTCCACGTAGCTGACCGTGAACAGCTCGGTTCGTTCGTCCATGACCGGCACGAGGTCCGGATGCGCATAACGGAGCCAACCTCCAAAGCCGTACTCGTTGAGGACAACGGTGCCCCGCGGCAGCCGATCCAGCTCCGCGTCCAAGCCAGTCGGCATGTCGACCGGAGTTCGCGCCGACGCCGGCAGCACCAGGAGTGCGAGCAGCAGGCATACCAGCGTGGACGCTGACACGACGAGCGCCTCGATCGAATTCGACCACGTTCGGGATGTGGTCGTCGGCATTCGCTCCCGGAGAGCGTGCGACACGACCCCAACGAATAGCGGCACCGCGATAGCCGCACCGACGGCGACGGTCCTCGTATAGGCAAGCGTCCACCCGACGGACACCAGCCAGACGAAGACGTGAACGAAGTCCGGGCGGGGAGTTCCCCGCGCCCAGACGATGGCGACGACTGCGACCATGAGTAGCGTGGCGAGCACCGGCGGCGACGACAGCCGCGGCGGGTCCCATTCGCTGACGAACCGCGTGTAGCCGGCGACGGTGAGCGGTGAGGTGAGGAGTGCCGGACCGGCCGGGGTCAGCCCGGCCGTGGCCAGGCACAGCAGCGGGACAGGCAGCAGTCGGCGGGCGACCACCCGACGCTGCGGATCGAGGGCGAGACCAGCCACGACGACAAGGCCGAGCAGCGGACCGACGAACCACATCCCGTGAGAGCAGGCCCACACCCATGTCAGCGGCACCAGCCACCAGCGGCGTCGGCCATCCCTCGCCGACGCAAGCCAGGCGGTGGTCGTGACGGCGGCGAAGGCGAACGTCACCAGCTGCGGCCGCGGCGAGAGACTCGCCCACATTCCCAGCAGCCCGAGCACGGTGCCGAGGGCAGCGATAACGGGCGGCCCTTCACGGCGACTGGCGACGTACAGGCAGACCGCCACCCCCACCGTCCCCGCGTACCAGAGCAACGCAACACCGCCCAGTCCACCGATCTGGTTCACGACCGACATGGCGAGCTGTGGAACCCATTCGTGCAGGACCCATGGTCGTTCGGTGAACGGTGACCACGGGTCGGGTCCCGAGAAGCGCCAATTTTGCCGAAGGTAGTCTCCGGCCCGGATGTGCCAGAACGTGTCCGGGTCGCCGATCTGGTAGCTCCGACCGAGGAGGAGAAACGCGGGCAGCAGCGCGACGAGAAGGAGCGGCGCCCATGCGACGACGCGCGTTGAGGTCGCTGGGCCTCGCGGGTGGCGTCGGCCAGTGGCTGTGGCAGTCATGGCCGCAACGACACCCGGCTCAAAACGAAGTCACCACGCTGCGCGACCGCGTCGGCACCCAGCGAGTCGACCAGCTGCTGACGCCGCGCCCGCAGGTCGAAGGCCTGAAGCCGGTCGTCCGAGGATGTCGCAAGCGGGGGACCTAGCGCCCCAGTCAGCAGCCGCGAGTTCTGGTCGGGGGAGTCGACACCCGAAGCGTCGAGCTCGACCGCACAGAAGCCCGCCGCGGCGAGATCGTCGACCAGCGCTCCGTCGTCGCGGAGGGCCGGCAGCGTCAGTTGCCAGTCCGCCGCCGCAGTGCCGCGCATCGCCCCGTAGCTCCACGCCACATGCGACGAGGCGAGGTACGGCTGCAACTGCTCGTAGGCTTTCATCTGGCCGCTGGGCGCCTGCTCGGGAAACGGGACGACTGGGTACTGGAACACTGCGCAGCCCGGAGCCAGGGACCCCTGTAACTGCGTTGCGTAAGCGGTGAGGGCCGAGGCCTGCGCCCTCAGTGCAACGTATTGGGGAGCCAAGGCAGGGTTGGTCTGGTCGAGGACGCCTAGGACGAGGAGGGCTGCGCCAACACCAATGACCAGGATCCGCGCATGTCTACGTGCGAGCCACGTCAGCGCGAGCCCAACGGCGAGGAGGCCGAAGAGCGCTATGAACGTCACCAACCGTGACCAGGTTCGGATAGACGGTGTCAGGACGATCGCGGCCAGGGCCCCCAAACCCCCGCGCGTGAAGAAGGCAACAGCCACGAGAGTCAGCACAGTCAGGACCCCAAGCAACGGGTTTCCCCCTGCGGGAATCCGTCTGAGAAGAAGAGCCGTGCCCACGATGATGAGCCCCGCGAGCCCGATGCCGGCGACAAGACCTAGCGTCGGCTGCTCTGGGCTCGGCACGGTCACCGATGCGTAGTTCCGAGTCAACTGAGCCAGCTCAAGGACACGGTGCTGCATCCATGGAAGAACCAGGTCAATGATCTTTCCCGAGTAGGTCTCTGACTGCCAGTAGCCCCTCTGGCCTGGCACGGCGCCCGTCACGGCGTCCGATCGTGTCTGCAGGGCCGCCGCGGTGATGGGGATGAGGCACGTGATTGCCAGTCCTAGGCCGACCATCACGCTCCGGATGAGCGTTGGCCGATTTGCCCCGGCTACGAGGCTCAGGCCTGCGAGGGCGCCTAACAGGATCAGGGTGAACGCAACGTAATACACGCCGCCAAGCCCGACGACGAGAATGGCGGTGATCAGACCGGCCCGCGCGCGCGCGGTTCTGAGATCGGGCGGGGAGGGTAGTCGGTCTACCGCGAGGAGGATTAGCCAGATCGCAATTGGCAGAACCCAGTACCCCTGCAGCCAAAGATGACCGAACCGGTGCTGATGACCGGGGAGCACCGAGAAGAGCACTCCCACCACGACGGAACCGGTTCGCGAGATATGGAGTTGTCGGGAGAGCCAGTACGCCGAGAGCGCCGCCAACGGGAAGCACAGGAAGAAATAGAGCGCCGACACCGTGAAGGGCGACGAGGAGACCAGACCCAAAATCCGGATGGCGAGGAAGTGGATCCAGCTGGCGTCCGAGAACCAGCCCGAATGCTGGCCGAACGGCGCCCCCACATCGGGGTTGGCCCAGTACCAACCGTGATCGAGGATCTCCTTGACCTGCATGAGCACAAAAGCGCCATCACCGTCGAGCTCGATCGGCGTACCCGGCCGCCAATCCCAGGCTCGGAGCGCCTGGGCCATGGCGAGCGTCGAGAGGACCGCCGCGCTGAGAGGACCGGCCGCACGGTCGATCCAGCGCTTTGTCGTAAGCCGTCGCTCCCGGGTTGTAGGCGTGCTCACCGTCTGCGACCGTCGCCCTTCCAGAACGGAGCTCATGGCGCCGCGAGAAGCGTGTACTTCTCCGAGCGATCCACCACTCGCCAGTGTGCCTGCTGAACGAGGCCGTCCTCCAACGGGCCATCCTCGCCGACGATGGCGTAACGCGCTCCGCTGCTCATGACCGTCTCCTGCCAGCCGGGGTATCCGCTGATCGCCCGGACGTACCTCCCGAGGTAATCGGGGCCGTAGACCTCTGCCCGGGTGTCCATGGTCGGGCGGACATTGGGATGCTCGTAGAGGAGCCACCCCCCGAGGGCGTCAACGTTCCAGACCACGGTGCCCTGCGGCATGGCCGAGAGGTATGCATCGAAGCTGCTGGGCACCTTCCCCGGCACCGACGCGGTCCCGGGAACCAACACTGCCGCGAGCAGGAGACTGGCGAGCGACGCCACGGCAAGCGTTCGCCGCTCGGCGCGGCGTGGAATGGGACGGCGGGGTACCGCCCGCTGTAAGGCCGCGGCGAAGAGCGGAGCCACGAGGATGGCGCCCACCGCGATGGTTCGGGCGTACATCAAGGTTGACCCCATGGCGAAGAGCCACAGCAACAGGTGGGTCCAGCTCACGCGTTCTTTGCTCCGCAGCCACACGAGCATGACCACGAGTCCCATGAGCAAGGTCGCCGCGGCCGACGGATCGGTGATCGGCGTAGGCCTCCACTCCATGATGAACGGGCTGACCTGAGACACCGCGAACGGCGCAAGAAGGAGTCGAGGACCGACGGGGGTGACGAGAGCGACAAGAACGAGTGCCGCAATGAACAAGCCGATCCGGGAGACTTGGCCTCGAGCGAGGCGGCGATCCAGCAGCAGGCCTACCGCGAAGACTCCCGCCAAGGCCACTGAATAGAGCCAAGTCCCGTGCACGCAGGCCCACAGAAACGTGAGCGGCACGAGCCACCAGCGCAGTCGGCCGTCCTTCTCGGTTCGCAGCCAGGCGGTGAGCGAGACCGCCAACAGGATGAAGCCGATCACCTGTGGGCGGGGGCTCAGGCTGCCGCCGGCCCCGACCCAGGCGGCCACGCTGGCCAGTACGGCAGCCAGGATGCCGGCTTGCGAGCGGCAGAGGGCATACGTGGCTACAAAGAACCCGAGCAGCATCAGATGGAACAGAAATGCGACGCCCGGCAGCCCACCGGCGGCCTCCATCCCAGCCATGGCCAGTTCGGGTAGCCACTGGTGGTAAACGAACGGAAGTTGGCTGAACGTGGCTAGTTGGTCGGGCCCGGCGAACTGCCATGTCGCCCACAGCTCACGTCCCGCGACGACATGCCACAAAGAGTCGGGGTCCGCGATCGGACCAGTGCCGAACTTCAGCAGGATCAGCGGTAGGGCTCCCAGGACGACCAGAGGAACCAGCAGCACGAGGCGAGGAGTCCGGTCGGGCTCGGGCTCCTCCGTATGCGAGTCATCGACCGGCATAACCAGCTCCCGGTCGCGCTTCTGCTCGGACACCAGAGGAGTGTGCCGGACTTCGAGGAGTACGGACGTCCGAATCGTCCACTGGTGACCGAACGGAGGAGGTGGCGCGATCGGCGCCCGGAACACGCCAGCGACTACGCTGCTCGCGTGTCGACTGAGGGCGGAACCAGGGCGATCGTCGCGGCGTTGGCCGCGAACCTCGGCATCGCCATCACGAAGTTCATCGCGTACCTCCTGACCGGCTCGAGCTCGATGCTGGCGGAGTCCGTGCACTCGGTTGCCGACTCGGGGAACCAGGGCCTGCTCCTCCTGGGAGGTCGCCAGGCACGAAAGCAGGCAACACCCCAGCATCCGTTCGGATATGGCCGAGAGCGCTACTTCTGGGCCTTCGTGGTCTCGATCGTTCTCTTCAGCGTGGGCGGCCTCTTCGCGCTTTACGAGGCGTGGCACAAGTTCCAGCATCCAGAGCCGATCGAGGGAACTTGGTGGTGGGTCCCGATCGCGGTCCTCCTCGTGTCAATCGGACTCGAGAGCTTCTCGTTCCGAACCGCCATCCGCGAGTCCAACCACATTCGGGGAAACCGTCCGTGGGCGCAGTTCGTCCGCAGCGCGAAGGCGCCGGAGCTGCCGGTCGTCTTGCTGGAGGATTTAGCGGCTCTAATCGGCCTGTTCTTCGCCCTGTTCGGGGTGGGTCTCACTCTCCTGACCCACAATGGCGTCTGGGACGCCGTGGGAACAGCCCTGATCGGTATCCTCCTGGTCGTCGTCGCGGTCACCCTCTCGGTGGAGATGAAGTCACTGCTGCTCGGCGAGGCCGGCAGCCACGAGAACGTGGGGGCTATCGAAGACGCCATAGGTAGTTCGGACGGCGTCGACCGCATCATCCACATGCGCACGCTCCACGTTGGCCCGGAGGAGCTGCTGGTCGCCGCCAAGGTGGCAGTGACGACCACGGACACGGCCGACGAGATCGCCGACGCCATCAACCGTGCCGAGCTGGCGGCGCGTCAAGCGGTCCCTTCGCTGACCCTGCTGATGTACCTGGAGCCGGACCTTGACCGAGGCGATGGCGAGCGTCCCTCCTGGGACCGCGGCGCGGCCAACGCATAGGCCTCAGGCATCCCGATCTCAATCGCCTGAATTTAGGGAGTGCTTGTCGGCATTCGGGTGTTCACAGCAGCCGTGCGCACATCACGCGAATGCCGAGATGGCTGTGGGAACGCGATGAGGAGGCGAGGCACTGCAGCCAGCACGGCGAGCGGACCCCACCCACCGAACACCGGACAGGCCAACAAGATGGCGGGCGCCAGCAGCCAGGCTCGGTCCGTGCGCGCCGCCCAGACCACGACCACGATGCTGAGCACCGCCCGAACCGGGGCTCCGACCGAGCCCTCGCCCGTCGAGGTCAGGAGGAACCGAACCCAGTCGACCCAGGCCTGTGGGTTGATCGCCGCGGAGACGAGAACGATGGCGACGGTTGTGCCGGCCGCGATCGCCGCCTTCGTCCACTCCCGACGTACAACGAACCACAGAAACACAACGCTGGGAGACAGCTTCGTGATGGCGAATATCGCGAAGGCGCCAGGGAAGCGAGTCAGGCCCACCACGAGGGCGGCGGCGAAAAGGATGTACACGTTTCCGAGCATCAGCTCGGTCACGAAGAATGGGGCGAGGGTGAGCCCCTTTCGCCATCCGAGCGGCTTGAGCAGCCAGAACAGCAGAACTGCTCCGAAGGCGGCCCACAAGCCTTGGAACACTGGCCATGGCAGCTGACCGAGCGGCCAGAGCAGCTCGGCGAAGGCCGGAGAGTAGAGGTAGGCGTCCTTGAGTCGCGGTGCGAGGAGGTACCAAGACTCTGGCATGCGTGCGGCGAGCCAGTATGCATGGGAGTCGAAGCCGATAGCGCCCTTGGCTACGTGCTCTGTCACTTGCAGGAAGCAGAAGAGGATTGAGCCCGGCAAGGCAGCCCACCACAGCGCTTCGGTGAGCGAACGAGTACGCCCGGAGGCGGCCATGATCTCCAAGCCTCCGAAGTCTGCTGGGCTGCATGACAGGCGCCGGCGGACCGGCTCCTTCAGCATGAGGCTGCCGAGGCGGCTGCGGATCGGTCGTTCGGCCGAAGTTGTGGCGCCGGAGCAGACCAGGGAACCGGTTGAGTGCCACCCTGGTGCCCATGCGTCAGCGTGTGCCGGATCCCGGCCTGGTCCGCGCTGCTCGAACGGGACTGCTCGTCGGGCTCTGGGTCACCGGGTTGGCGATGGTCGCGTACCTCTTTCTCGGTGGCGCACAGATGGGTCTGGATTCCCACGCATACTGGCTGGCCTCGCAGGTCGAGCATCCGTACGGCGCCGAGCCGCATGCCATAGACGCCTTTCTGTACTCACCCCTCTTCTTGCAGGTATTCCGGCCCCTAGGCCTCATTCCCTGGCCCGCGTTCGTCATCCTGTGGGCCGTGATCCAGGCCAGCGCCGTCTGGTGGCTGTTGCGCCCACTCGGTCTGGCCTGGAGGATCCCTCTCTTGCTGCTGTGTGTTCCCGAGTTCGTTCTCGGAAACGTGCACGCATTATTGGCTCTCTCTCTCGTCCTCGGTTTCGCCCGGCCCGGATGGTGGGCCCTCCTTCCGCTGACGAAGGTGGCGCCGGCGGCTCCGGTCGTGCTCTGGCTGATGGTGAGGGGTGAGTGGCGGCGTCTTGCTTCCTTCGCCGCCTGGACGGTTGCCCTTGTGACGGTGTCCGTACTCGTCTCGCCGACGCTGTGGGCGGAGTGGCTGGCCTTCCTCACCAGGCCACGCGACCTAGACCTGGCGATGTGGGTTCGGCTGGCGATGTCCGCTGTGGTGGTCGTCATGGCTGCCCGCCGCGGGTGGGTTTGGGCGTTGCCGCTGGCCGTCCTGCTGGCCATCCCCACCGACGGTCTGGGGGTGTCGGGAATCGTGATCATGACGACTGTGCCCAGGCTTCTCGCCATGTCACGGTCGACGAGGGCGGACGGGACCGCGCGACACGGCCCTCTCCCCACCCTGCCGAGCGGGTCCCTACGCTGAGGTGATGAGCGACGCGACGATTCGGCAGCGCATCTCGAACCTCGTGGATGAGGAACACGATCTCCGCAGAAGGTTGTCCTCTCACGAGATCTCCCCGGCCGACGAGCACGCCCGACTGCGACAAGTCGAGACCGAGCTGGACCAGTGCTGGGACCTGCTGCGCCAGCGAGAGGCCAAGCGTGAGTTCGGACAGGACCCAGAGACTGCCGAGGTGCGGGATGCCCGAATCGTCGAGGGGTACCAGGGCTGAACCCCCTCATCCGAACGGATGTCTGCCAGAGCGGACGACATTGCACCGCACGAGGCTGACCTAAGGTTCTCTGGTGATTTCCGTCGGGCAGCCGCTCTTGGGCGAACGAAGAGCGCGAGGCCGTTGATCGCGTCATGCGCAGCGGTCAGATCGCGCAAGGCCCGGAGGTCGAGCACTTCGAGACTGAGTTCAGTAACGCCCTGGTGGAAGGCCGGCCGTGTGTCGCGGTCAACTCGGGTACCGCTGGCCTGCACCTAGGCCTGCTGGCGTGCGGCGTCGGCCCGGGTGACGAGGTGGTCGTCCCGTCGTTCACGTTCGCCGCGACGGCGAATGCGGTCGCCCTCACCGGGGCTACGCCGGTGTTCGCCGACATCGATCTCGGCTCGTTCGGGCTGGATGCCGCCAGTGTCAAGGAGGTGCTGACCGATCGAACCGTCGGGGTTATGCCGGTCCATCTCTACGGGCATCCCGCCGACGTGGACGGCCTGATCGCGCTATGCGAGCAGCACGGAATCGCCCTCTTCGAGGATGCCGCGCAAGCGCATGGAGCCGCATGGAATGGGAAGCCGGTCGGCTGCTTTGGCGCGATGGCGATGTTCAGCCTTTATCCCACGAAGAACATGACGTCGGGCGAAGGCGGAATGGTGGCCGTTTCAGACCCGGGCGTGCTGCGCTCGATGCGGCTGCTGCGAAACCAAGGGATGCTTCGCCGGTACGAGAACGAGCTTGTCGGCTTCAACGCCCGCATGACCGACCTCCATGCGGCGATCGGACGCGTACAGCTCGGCAGGCTCCCGCGCTGGAACGAGATACGGCGCGCGAATGCCGCATTCCTGTCGCAGAATCTGCGAGGCGTCACCGTTCCCACCGTCGCGGACGGCGCGACGCACGTTTTCCACCAATACACAATCCTCGTTGACGGCGATGCGGCTGAACGCGATCGGATGGCTCGAGCGCTGGCCGAGGAATACGGCGTCGGCACCGGGGTGTACTACCCGACTCCGCTCCATGAGCTGCCTAGCCTGCGGCGGTATGCGCCCCGGACCGAGATGGCGCGGACGCTCAGAGCCGCCGCCCAGTGTCTGTCTCTCCCGGTGCATCCGGGCCTGTCGTTCGAAGACTTGGAGAAAGTCGTGATCGCCACGAACGCCGTCGTCAAAGCGGGGGCGTGACCCCGGTGCCGACGGACGAGCAGGAGCGTCGGCGCCTCAGCCTTCTGGTGCCGGCGTACAACGAGGTGGAGGGCGCATCGGATCTGGTCTCCTTCTGGAGAGAGGTGGCACAGGCTCTTCCGGACTTGGACGTCGAGCTCGTCGTCGTCGACGACGGTTCCACTGACGGCACCTCGGAGGCCTTCGTAGACCTGACCGCACACGACGAGCACGCTGTGGTGGTATCTCTGTCGCGCAACTTCGGTTCGCACGCCGCCCTGACCGCCGGCCTCCAAGAGTGCTCCGGCGACGCTGCTCTCACCTTGAGTGCGGACCGGCAGGAGCCGCTCTCCGCGGTGGTCGACTTTATCGGTGAATGGTCGGATGGCGCCGACATCGTGTGGGGGCTGCGCTCCACTCGGGCCGTCGGCAAGGCGGCAGGAGGCGCTGCCACGGGGTTCTCGGCCTTCTTCAGTACCCATTCCGACGTGCCCACATACCCCGCTGAAGGTCCCTCGCAGGTCCTGCTCGATCGGCGCGTGATCAACGTGCTCAACCACATGCCCGAGGCCAACCGCAACCTGCTGGCCATGGTCGCGTGGTTGGGTTTCGATCAGCGTCGCATCCACTTCGAGCAGCTGCCTCGGCCCTACGGGACCAGCAAGTGGACCTCGCGAAAGAAGATCAAGCTGGTCGTCGACTCGTTCGTGCAGTTCTCCTCTGCGCCGATCCGCTGGATCTCCGTCACTGGGCTCGCCTCGGGTGCGCTTGGCTTGGTGCTCCTCGTGGTGGCGCTGGTGGCCGCACTCACTCGTTCCTCGTTCCCCGTGGGTTTCACGGTCCTTTCCGGACTCGTCATCGGCTTCGGCGGGGCAATCCTGGGCGCTATCGGCGTTCTAGGCGAGTACGTGTGGCGTTCGGGTTACGACTCACGACGAAGGCCTACGTACGTCGTGAGTCGGGTGCACCGAAGTCGGGGAGACGCAGGAGGCAGGGAATGAGAGTCGTCGCCCTCGGCGCTCCCTCCGTTGGACAGCGGGAACTCGACGCCGTCAAAGCGGTGCTGGACTCGGGTTGGCTGTCGGGTGCCGGGCCGACGTGCCGTGCCTTCGAGGACGAGCTCAGTGCGGTGGTACAGGTTCCGGCGGCGCTTGCCACGACCAACTGCGGCTCGGCCCTCCACTTGGGGCTTCTCGGCCTCGACGTCTCGCCGGGAGACGAGGTCATCGTCGCCGACTACACCTTTCCCGCGACCGGGCATGCCGTGACCTGGGTGGGTGCGACCCCTGTCTTCGCGGACATCCGCCCTGACACCTGGTCCATCGATGTCGAAGCGGCCCGCTCACTGGTGACCCCTCGGACCGTGGGGGTCATCGCGGTAGACGTGTTCGGTCAGCCGGCCGACTACGACGAGTTGGCGCAGTTGACGCGTACCCGGGGCCTGTGGCTCATGGAGGACGCAGCCTGCTCACTCGGTGCGACATACCGAGGTCGTCCGGCTGGCGGTCTCGCCGATGTCGCCGCGTTCAGCTTCCACGGTCGAAAGGGCATCACGGCTGGTGAGGGAGGTGCCCTCGTGTCCAGGGACCAAGCACTTCTGGACCGGGTCAGGTCGCTGCACACCTACGGCACCGAACCGGCATTCGGATGGTCCACGACCGCCGTCCGCCCGCCGGTGTTCGCCGAGATCGGGTACAACTACCGCTTGTCGGAGATCCAGGCGGCTGTCCTGCGTGTCCAGCTGGACCGTCTTCCCGAACTGCTCGCAGCGCGGTCTGCGGCGGCGGCCGGATACGCCGAGCTTCTCGACGATCTGGAGCAGGTTGCCGTGCCCCAGGTGCTCCCAGACCGCACTCACCCGTGGCAGTCATACGTGCTGACCATGGGGATGGGTGTTGATCGCAACGCGGTCGCCGTAGAACTCAGGAACCGGGGGGTGGGTTGCAACTTCGGGACATATGCCTCGCACCTGCAAGGGGTGTATGCCTCACCGGTCTCATGCCCGATATCCGCTGACGTCTTCACCCGACATCTCGCCATTCCCATGCACGCGAACCTCGATGAGGACGACGTCGCGTACGTGAGCGACGTCCTCCACGACGTGCTGAGCCTCGCAACCGTACGCGCCTGACACTGCCGAGTCCCTTACCTCCCAGAACGGAATCAGTCCATGGCCACACCTTCGACCGTGTTCTTCACGGGCGGCGCAGGATTCATCGGCCTCCACGTGGTCCCGCGCCTCCTCGACCAGGGCTATCGAGTGCGCATCTTCGACAACATGTTTCGTGGGGACCGAGACGCGGTCAACCGGCTCGCCGCTGCGGGCGATGTCGAGCTGATCGACCAGGACATTCGCTCTGGAGGGGCCGTCCACCAGGCCATGAAGGGCTGCGAGTACGTCATTCACGCGGCGGCGGTGTCGATCAACAAGAGCCAGTCGGACCCCTACGAGTCGATCGACATCAACATGGTCGGTGAGCACAACGTCTTCGCGGCGGCGGCGGACCACGGGGTGAAGAGGCTGGTCTTCTGCTCGTCGGCTTCCGTATATGGCGACCCCAAGCGACTCCCGATGAGCGAGGACGACCCGCTGGATCCGCAGACTCCCTACTGCATCTCGAAGCGCGCGGGCGAGGATCTTCTCGGGTTCTACCAGCGCCGCGCGGGACTTTCGTGGATCGCGCTCCGGTTCTTCAACGTGTACGGGCCAGGTCAGAAAACGACGGCCTACTACACCTCGGTCATCAACCATTTCGTCAACCGGATCAGGAACGGCGAAGCGCCGGTGATCGACGGCGACGGGGCGCAGTCCATGGACTTCATCCATGTTCACGACATCGCCCGCTCAGTCGTCCTCGCCCTGACCGCGGAACGGGACAACCTTCCCGTCAACATCGGCACCGGAGTCGACACCTCGATCGCCACGCTGGCCGAGATCCTCCTGGAGGCGATGGGATCGTCGGCGAAGGCTGTCTACAACCCTCGCCCGGTCATCGCGAGTCGTCGGGCCGCGGACGTTGAACGGGCCAAGAACGTACTGGGCTTCGTCGCGGAGGTCGACGTCCGGACGGGGATGGCGGACCTTATTCGGAGTGGTCAGTGACCTCGGGTCCAGCGGCATCGCTTCCCGAGAACCCCTGGAACGACCACGCGTGGGTCGTGGGCGCGCCGCGCATCGGCGAGGGAACCTGGATCGGCGCCTTCACCGTCATCGACGGGTCGGGGGGGCTCACCATCGGTCGGGGGTGCGACATCTCATCCGGGGCGCAGATATACACGCACTCCTCCGCACGACGCTGTGTAACTGGGGGAGAGTTCGCCGAGGTGGAGCGGCGGCCAACGACCATCGGCGACCACGTGTTCGTCGGTGCTAACGCCGTGGTCAGCATGGGAGTGACCATCGGCGACCGTGCTGTCATCGGCGCGGGGGCAGTTGTGACGCGTGACGTTCCGGCATGCGCGATCGTCGCCGGAGTTCCGGCCAAGGTCATTGGTCGGGTCGAGCTCCAAGGTCATCGACGGCCTGAGTTCGTGCTAACCCTCGGTGCCGGCGAGGATCCGGTCGATGATGTCGTGGGCGGGGCGGACTGACTCCCGCTCGACGTCAGCGTCGACGTCAGTGTTGACGAGGCCGAGGAAGTGCTCCAGCTGGGCGACGAGCGGTTCCGTACCGATGATCTCGGGAACCTCGATCTCGGTGTACTGGCGGAAACCCCCGTGAGCCGTCTCCCCCTCGATCGTTGTGTGACGGTACGCCGTCACGCCCCGACGGAGCAGGTCGACCTCGATCATCCGCCCTAGCTCCTGGATCACCATGGTGCGCAGTTTTCGCTGACCGATGCGGCTGGCCGAGAGCGAAACCATCTCGCCTTCGTCAAATCGAAGAGACGCCTCCACGACATCCTCGGCTCCGTGCTGCGAGGACGGATGGAAGTGACCGACTTCGCCTCCGAACGACACCGGAGTCCTCGTACCGAAAAGCCGCAAGGCCATGTCGAGGTCGTGCATCAGCAGATCCCAGGCCACTCCGGTCTTGATCCGCGGTGCGTACGGAGAATGGCGTTCGGTGCGGACGAAGCGTGGCTCTTCGACCATGGTCATAGCCGCCATCACCGCGGGGTTGAACCGCTCCACGAGGCCACACATGATCGGCACTCGCTGGGCCGCAGCCAGGTCGAGAAGCGCGTTGGTCTCCCTGCTGGAGGAGCACATCGGCTTCTCGACGAGGACGGGGAGTCCAGCGGCGATGGCGTGGCCGGCGATCTCCGCGTGGTGCTCGGTCGACGCCGCGACGACGACAGCGTTCGCGTCACCCAGGCCGTCGAGGTCGAGTGCCCATGGAACCCCGTGGAGCTCGGCACAGGTGCGTGCCCGCGTCTCGTCAGCGTCGATGACGACACTTAGCTCGGCACGGGAGTTCGCCGACAGCACGCGAGCGTGGCTCAGCCCCATCGAACCGGCTCCGACCAGGGCCACCTTGAGTGGTGTCCTCACGCCGGCCGCCCGCACATGGCGGCCAGCGTAGTCAGTGGAGCCGTTGCCCTCGTTTGCGGAGACGCGACCGTCGTCCGTTCCGGTCGACAGCCTCATCCGTTCGGTCCAGTCTCTCCGGCTGCGCTGCGGAGGACATGCCGGCTCCATACCCTGGGCTGTGGACAAGTCCGCACCACAGCGGACCTATCGATCAGACAGCCGGAAACGCGGAGGAGGGCTGTGACCGAGCTCCCGCCGACCGTCATTCATCCCACAGCGGTCATCGGCGCCGACGTGAAGGTGGGCGAGGGAGTCGTAGTCGGTCCCCATGTCTCGTTGCTTGGTCCCATGGTCGTCGGAGATGGAGTGGTGATCTCGGCCGGAGCGACGCTTGGGGGGCCGGGGGAGGTCACCGGCGTCGCTCAGGGCGGAAGCCGCTCCCTTTCGCCGGAGGGCCGGGGGGTCGTGCTGGAGCGAGACGTCGTCGTCCGCGAACAGGTCGTCATCCATCAAGGCACTCAACGGGTCACAATGATCGGCGCGAGAACGTGGCTTCTGAACCGCACATACGTGGCTCATGACGTCCACATCGGTCGCGATTGCGTCGTCTCCGCGGGCACCAGCCTCGGAGGCCACTGCACCGTCGGGGATCTTGTCACCATCGGCATGAATGCCGCCGTCCACCAGAAGCGGCGGATCGGCCGCGGCGCGATGGTCGGTATGGGTTCCGTCGTGTCCCATGACGTGCCGCCATGGGCGAAGGCGTACGGAGTGCCGGTCCGTCTGTGCGGTGTCAACGAGACGGCGATGCGACGTGCTGAGCTCGACGACGACACAATCGCCACCATCGCGGCCGCCTACGCGCGGGGGACCACCGATCTGTCCGACCCGCCTAGCGATGTCGCGGACGATTACACGTGGTGGCGGTCGATCTCAGCTCGACGGACCCTGCCCGTCGCTGGAGGCGGAGAGTGACTCTTCAGCTCAACGCCACGTGCTTTGAGGACTCGCAGGCGCCGATCGCCACAGTTGCTCCCAGTGCTATGCGGTGGGCTGCCCAGGCCGAGCCTCCGCAGGGTGCTTCAGGTAGCTCAAGCCTCACTGGCTGCGGCAGTGGTCGCGATCGGATGCTACGTCCTGGCACGCAACTGGCCCGGAGTGATCGAGTCACTCCGCCAGCTGTCACCGGTCTACTGGGTTCCGTCGTTGGCCAGCGCGCTTGCGGCGATGGTCTGCGCGACCAAGTCCTGGCAGGTGTTGTTCGACGGCCTGGGCCCGTCACTCGGCCTGCGTCGCGCTGCCCCCATCTTCCTCGTGGGGCAGCTCGGAAAGTATGTACCTGGCTCTGTCTGGGCCTACGTTCTGCAGGCCGATCTTGGGCGTCGTGTGGGAGTCTCGCGCGCTCGCGTCCTCAAGGCGACGCTCGCGTCCACATTGCTCGCCGTCGTCGCAGCGCTCGTGGCGAGCGTGCTGGTGGTGCCCGCGATGATCAGCCAGTCGCCAGATCTCCGGGTCCTGCTCTGGGCGTACGCGCTCTTGCCGGTTTGTGCGGTTGCCCTCCACCCGAAGGCGTTGCGCGCCATCGTGGGCTTCGGAATGAGGCTGCTCCGAAGGCCCAACCCCTTGCCACTGCTGAGGGTTCCAACGGTCTTAGGCGCCTTTGCTTGGGCCGGTCTGTCCTATGCGCTCTTCGGAACCCACCTTTGGCTGCTCGTTCTCAGCAATCCGGGCACCGGCCTGTCCGACCTGGCTCAGTCGACCGGGACGATCGCAACGGCGATGATCGCTGGGCTCCTTGTCCTGGTCATGCCGTCCGGACTCGGTGTCCGCGAGTTGGTCATGTTTGCCGGGTTGGCACCTTTGGTTGGTCCTGGGCCTGCCTTGGCTCTCACCGCCGTTTCTCGAGCAGTGCTGACCGTCGGGGACCTCGCCATCGCCGCGACCAGCGCAGCCTGGGGCTGGCGCGTCGTACGACGTGAGTCGGGGTCTCGCTCAGCGGAGATGGACCGGGTCGCAGTCCCCTAGAGGCAATAGCCTGGTCAGGGGATTGTCGAGAGTCAATGCTCGGCGGCTGGCTCTGCAGCGAGGACCGGTGTGCAACGCGGGTGCTCACCCGGCTCGAGATCCGTCCCAACGACTCGAGGCTGCCTGGTCAGGAAGGTCGCAATCAGAATGACGACCTGACCGAAACACAGCTGGATCTGCGCGGCGGCAGCGTCGTTGAGGTCGTGAAGCACGATCGCGAGCGGCAAGGCGCCGAGCAACGCGACGATCTGCGCGGGCCGACCCAATCTGCCAGTCAGCATTGCGACGCCCACGGGGAACGCGAGCACCCCGTAGTGGACTTCGCTGAGGGTGCCGATCAGAGGCATCGTCATGGCCAAGATTCCGGTGACGACCAGCATGGCCTCGAAGCTGTTTGGCCACCGACGGATTCGCCACAGTGTGGCGACGATCCCTACGGCTAGAAAGACCCGAAGCACCGTCATGACGGCGGACAGCTCCGGGTAGACGATGCCGATGCTGCTGGGACTGACGTTGCGGATCTGTACATCTCCGAGCTGGCTTGCGCCGACGAGAACCCGTCGGGGTAGGTCAAGGAGGCCGCCGAGGTCGTTGCTGAGGAGGGCACCGACGACGGTGAGGACCAGGAAGACTCCGGCGCCCCACGCCACGGCCGTCCACCGCCGTCGGATCGCCGGGACCAGGAACAACAGCAGCAACAGCGGCTTGACCGCCAGGCTGACGCCGAGGACCACGGCGCCGAGCGTCCAGCGCTCGCGTGACCACACCCGGGCAACGGCGACCAGGGGTAGCAGCATCAACAAGCTCACGTTGTACAGGTGCATCGAGCTCCAGAAAAACTGGGAGCCCAACAACCCCAGGGTGACGGCTGCAGCGCCCAGGAGTCGATGTCTCGCGAACAGCGTGGCCCCCAAAAGGGCGCTTCCGGCCATGGCCACGACGTGCTGGAGGACGACGTAGACCTGATTGGCGACAGGCCAATCGAGAGCGGCCAGGGGGACGAAGGCGACAGCGGCGAAGGGTGGGTATCCGAACATGGGCGTCGCGTAGATCGGCTGTCCCTCGAGCAACGCGCGAGCCGCCTGGTACATCGGGCGGAAGTCGTATCCGTCGGCGGGGGCGATCTCCACGAAGGCCAGCGCCAGGCACAGCGCCGCCAGTCCGACCGCGGCCGGAAGCTCCAGAAACCGCAGCACCTCTCGGTCGCGTGGAGGACTCATGGAGGAGTGACACATCCTGCTGTGAGCGCCGGAAGGACTTCTACCTCGACCGCCGCCCAGCCGAACTCGGCCCTCAGGTCTGCTGCGCCATGCAGGAGCCCCTCGCAGCGAGTCGCAGTCGCAGACACGTGGCGATTATGCGAGGAAAGACCCAGTCAAGCGGCCGTTTTGCTCGGTGCCCGGACGCAAGCAACCGATTGGCCGAGTTTGGGCGAGGTGCGAGCTTCTACTCGCGAGCGGGTAAGATCGACGTCTGCCGGCGTGGGTGATGCCCGCACAAACTGCGCCCAGATGGGCTACGCCGGGTCCGCACACCCTTCTTGGATAAGGAATCGATCCGTCATGTCCTTTGACTACAAGGTTGCCGACCTGGGCCTCGCCGAGGCCGGCCGCCACCAGCTCCGGCTTGCCGAGCACGAGATGCCCGGCCTCATGGCTCTGCGCGAGGAGTACGGCGCCGCGCAGCCGCTCAAGGGCGCCCGCATCGCGGGGTCGCTCCACATGACCGTCCAGACGGCGGTCCTGATCGAGACGCTCACCGCGCTCGGTGCCGAGGTCCGCTGGGCCTCCTGCAACATCTACTCCACCCAGGACGAGGCCGCGGCCGCGGTGGTCGTCGGCCCCCGCGGCACGCCGGACGACCCCCAGGGCGTCCCGGTCTTCGCCTGGAAGGGCGAGACTCTGCCGGAGTACTGGTGGTGCACGGACCAGATCCTCACCTGGCCGGGCGGCGAGGGCCCGAACATGATCCTCGACGACGGCGGCGACGCCACGATGCTCGTCCACAAGGGCACCGAGTGGGAGGCGGCGGGTCAAGTCCCGTCCACCACCGACGAGGACTCCGAGGAGTTCGGGGTGTTCAAGGAGCTCGTCCGCGAGACGCTCAAGACCGACGCGCAGAAGTGGACGACTGTCTCCAAGGGCATCCGGGGCGTCACCGAGGAGACCACGACCGGTGTACACCGTCTCTACCAGCTGGCGGAGACCGGCGACCTGCTCTTCCCGGCGATCAACGTCAACGACTCGGTCACCAAGAGCAAGTTCGACAACAAGTACGGCTGCCGTCACTCGCTCATCGATGGTCTGAACCGCGCCACCGACGTCCTCATCGGCGGCAAGGTCGCCGTGGTCATGGGCTTCGGCGACGTCGGCAAGGGCTGCGCCCAATCGCTCGCGGGCCAGGGTGCCCGGGTCATCGTCACCGAGGTCGACCCCATCTGTGCGCTCCAAGCCGCGATGGAGGGCTTCCAGGTCGCTCGCCTCGACGACGTCGTGGAGACGGCGGACATCTTCATCACCTGCACCGGCTGCTTCGACGTGATCACCGCCGAGCAGATGCAGCGCATGAAGAACAAGGCGATCGTGGCCAACATCGGGCACTTCGACAACGAGATCGACATGGCCGGTCTGGCCAAGGTCCCGGGGGTGAAGAAGACCGAGATCAAGCCGCAGGTCCATGAGTGGACCTTCGCGGACGGCCACTCGATCATCGTGCTGTCCGAGGGCCGCTTGATGAACCTCGGCAACGCCACCGGCCACCCGAGCTTCGTCATGAGCAACTCGTTCTCGAACCAGACGATCGCCCAGATCGAGCTGTTCACGAAGCCCGGCGAGTACGAGACCTCGGTCTACACGCTGCCCGAAGCACCTCGACGAGAAGGTCGCGCGGCTGCACCTCGACGCGCTGGGCGTGCGGCTCACCGAGCTGACCAAGGACCAGGCCGAGTACCTGGGCGTCGACGTCGCCGGGCCTTACAAGCCGGAGCTCTACCGCTACTGATCTCGCTTGAGTACGCAGGTCTGCCGTCCGCCTGGCCGGGCGGCAGCGCTGCGAGTGGGCCATCAGTCGTTCGGCCACGTTCTGGCCCGAAGGTCCGACCAACGGTGAGCCGACCTCTATCGTCACCGCGTGTCGCACATCCGCACCGACCTGTCAAAGGCCGCGTCTGCGGAGACGACACTCACCGAGCGCCAGGTCGTCCGGAGGTTGGTTCTCGGCAGTTTCCTGATGCTCTTCCTGGAGCTCGCGCTCATCCGCTGGCTCGGCTCGAACGTCGCACACCTGAGCTACTTCTCGAACTTCGTCCTCCTCGGGTCCTTCCTCGGCATCGGTCTGGGGTTCCTCATCGCTGGGCGGTCGTGGAGCGTCGTCCGAGTCAGCCCGGTACTTCTGGCCTTCCTGACCGCTTTCGTCGCGACCTTCCCGGTCACGATCGACCAGAGCGACAAGAGCGTCATCTACTTCACCAGTCTGGTCCCAAACGGGCCGCCGGCATGGCTGGTTCTGCCGTTGGTGTTCACGTTCTCTGCTGTGATCATGGCCGCGCCGGCCGAGATCGTGGGTCGGTGCTTCCGGCAGCTCAGGCCGCTCCAGGCATACAGGTGGGACCTCGTGGGGTCGCTACTGGGAATCGGCCTGTTCTCGCTCTTTTCCTTCCTACGTGCACCATCTGTGGCGTGGGGTGTCGTCGTCGCCGTCCTGTTCGTCGTCCTGCTTGGCGGGGGTAGTCGCTTCCTGGCGCTCATCTCGGGTTCGGCCCTCGTGGCCGTCCTGGTCATCGAGTGCGTCCGGCCGGGCATCAGCTGGTCGCCCTACTACAAGGTCCAAACCGAAGAGCTGTCGCGCGGCGCCATTCACGTAGTCGGAATCTCGGTCAACGGTGTCCCGCACCAAGCAATCTGGGACGCGCAGCAGCGGCTGGGCGACGAGCCTCAATACGGGCTGCCGTACTCCCATCTGAAGGGACAGACGCTCGACAACGTCCTCATCGTCGGGGCCGGTTCGGGGACCGACGTCGCGATCAGCCTGGTCAAGGACGCACGACATGTGGACGCCGTGGACATCGACCCGCGGATCGTGGAGATCGGCGTGGAGCGCCACCCCAACCGTCCTTATCAGGACGAACGTGTCACCCGCTACGTCAACGACGGTCGCGCGTTCCTGTCGTCGAGTACCGCCAAGTACGACCTCATCCTCTTCGCACTGCCGGATTCGCTCGCTCTGGTCAACGGGGCCTCCCAGATCCGGCTGGAGAGCTACCTGTTCACGCAGGAGGCCATCGCGTCCGCACGAGGCCACCTCAGCTCCCGACGGCATGTTCGCGATGTACAACTTCTACCGCGAGGACTGGCTCATCCACCGCCTTGCCGGAACGGTCCAGCAGGCGTTCGGCCATGCACCGTGCGTTGATCTCGTCGGCGCGGGACAGGCGGTCGTGGCAGCGGGGATGACGGAGGCCGACCAGACCTGCGCCCAACCCGCGGTGAGCCCACCTGACACACCGCAGCCCGCCTCGGACGACCATCCCTTCCTGTACTTCAAAGGGGGGATGATCCCTCCTCTGTACCTCTGGGTCCTCGGCGGCATCCTGCTGGTCTCTGTGATCGCGGTCCGTGCTGTCGGTGGACCAGTGCGGCGGATGCGGCCCTACCTCGATCTGTTCTTCATGGGGGCCGCATTCCTGCTCCTCGAGACGAAGAACGTCGCGACCTTCGCGCTGCTCTTCGGCACAACCTGGTTCGTCAACGCTCTGGTCTTCGCGGGCGTGCTGGTGGTCGTCCTGCTTGCCGTCGAGGTCACGGCGCGGTTCCGAACGCCACCGTTACCCGTCGTCTTCGCCGGTATCGCCGGATCGTTGGCGCTTGCCTATGCCGTGCGTCCCGAGTGGCTCCTGCCCCTTCCGGCCGTGCCACGCCTCGTCATTGGTGTCGCTCTGGCCTTCACCCCGATCTTCCTGGCCAACGTCGCCTTCTCCAAGCGCTTCGCGAGCGAGTCCGACTCGCCGTCCGCGTTTGCCGTGAACCTCCTTGGGGCCATCCTCGGCGGATGTCTCGAATACCTGGCGCTCTTGACCGGCTACCGAAACCTGCTGCTGATCGTCCTGGTGCTGTACGCGCTGGCGTTCGCGTTCCGGCCGAGATCTGGAGGGCAGCGCATCGCCGCTGGTGGATTCGCCGCGTGACTCGACGAGCGGAGTCGATCACGTGAGGTCCGTCAGTAGCATTCCCGGCATGGCGGACGACGCCGTCGTCACGGCCACGCGGGGGGTTCGGCTCGGACGGTGGTCTGCCCTCGTGGTGATCGCCGCGGTCCTCGTGTGCGCCCGGTTCGTGTCGATCGGGGCGGACACCTACTGGGCGGTTGCCCTCGGCCGCGAGATCGTCCAAGCCGGTTCGATCCCGGACGGGATCCCCTTCGCCACGGCGTCGAGCGCCGGATGGCCCAACGTGCCGGTCCTCGGTGAGCTGGCTCTCGCGGCTCTGGCGGTCGTCGGGCCGGTGGGCATCGTCGCGGCGCAGCTCGTCCTGGACTTCGTCGCGCTCGTCCTGCTCGCCGTCGGCGCCCGACGAGCCGGGGCCGGCGACGGCGCCACGGCCATCGCGCTCGGCCCTCGTCGCGCTCGGCGCTCTGCCGGCGCTCGCCTCGGTGAAGATGCAGCTCTTCTCGCTCGCCCTCTTCCCGCTCGTCCTGCTGCTGCTTCGCGCCGACCATGACCGTCCGTCGCGCCGGATCTGGTGGGTCGTCCTGGTCATCGCCGTGTGGGGCAACCTGCACGGCGCGGTGCTGCTCGGCGTCGCCGTCACCGGCGCATACCTGCTCTTCTCCCGGCTCCGTCGCCGCCCGGCCGAGACCGTCGCCGTGGGGCTGGCAGCTCTCCTCGCCGTCGCGGCGAACCCCACCCTGCTCGGAACCGTCCACTACTACGCCGGCGTGCTCGGCAACGAGGCCGCCCGCCGAGGCACCGAGCTGTGGGCGCGACCGAACCCGAACAACCTCTTCGACCTGCTGCTCATCGTCGCGGGCGTCGTCCTCGTCGTCCTGGCCCTCTGGTCGCGACCACCCCTGTGGGAGGTCGTCGCCATCCTCGGACTCCTCGTCGGCACCGTCTCCTCGGCCCGCCACGGTGTCTGGCTGCTGATGTTCTGTGCCGCGCCGGCCGCGAGGCGGCTCACGCGCCGGCCCGGCGAGCCGGCCAGCGCCGCCGGCGGGTCGAGCGTGGGCGGTCCCCCTCGTCGCCGCGCTCGTCGTGCTCCTGGGTTCCGCCGGCCTGCTGTGGACCCGCCTCGACGCCCTGAACCCCTCCGGCAACCCGGAGCTCGTCGCGTCCGTCAAGGACGTCGCTCAGGGCCGCGCGGTCCTCGCCGACGAGCCGGTCGTGGAGTCGCTGGCGGCCGAAGGGGTTCGGATCTGGGTGAGCAACCCCATCGACGCGTTCGACCGAACCGACCAGGCCGCATACCTGGACTTCGTCTCCGGCGCCTCGACCGGGAACTCGCAGGCCCTGCTGAACGCTGCAGAGGTGGTCGTCGTCCGCACGGGGGGACCGGCGGACGGCCCGGTGTCGAAGGACGCACGGTTCGCCCCCGAACGGTCCGTCGCGGGCTGGACCGTGTACACGCGTGTGCGATGATCCAATGTGACGATTGGGTCACGAAGGGGAAGGGACAACGAGCGTGAAGGGACGCGTACTCGTCGTCGACGACGACCTGGCGCTCGCGGAGATGCTCAGCATCGTCCTGCGCCAGGAGGGTCTCGACGTCTCTCACGTCGCTGACGGCTCCGCCGCCGTGCAGGCGTTCCGCGACTACCGGCCGGACCTGCTTCTCCTCGACGTCATGCTCCCGGGCCTCGACGGCATGGAGGTATGCCGGCGCATCCGGGCCGAGTCGGGTGTCCCCATCGTCATGCTCACCGCTCGGACCGACACCGTCGACATCGTCGTCGGGCTCGAGTCCGGGGCGGACGACTACGTCGTCAAGCCGTTCAAGCCGCAGGAGCTGATCGCCCGGGTCCGCGCCCGGCTGCGGCGGGGCGACGAGCCGGAGCCGGAGAAGCTCGAGATCGGCGACCTTCAGATCGACGTCGCCGGGCACTCGGTGAAGCGGGACGGGAGCGCACTGTCGCTCACGCCTCTGGAGTTCGACCTCCTCGTCGCCCTCGCCCGCAAGCCCTGGCAGGTCTTCACCCGCGAGGTCCTGCTCGAGCAGGTGTGGGGGTACCGCCACGCCGGCGACACCCGCCTCGTCAACGTCCACGTCCAGCGGCTGCGCAGCAAGGTGGAGAAGGACCCGGAGCACCCCGAGATCGTCGTGACGGTCCGGGGCGTCGGCTACAAGGCCGGCCCGTCCTGACCCGCGGATGAGCCCGCCATGAGTGCCAGCGCGCCGGCGGAACGTTCGCCGGAGGCGCCCGTCGGGCCGGTGGCCACGGCCGACGCGGCGGTTCGCCGGAGCCTCAACCACGCTCGGCGCGGCGTCGGCCGCGGTGCTGGATGGCTGCGTCACCGCTGGCGGCGATCTCTGCAGTTCCGGGTAGTCGCGGTGACGATGGTCCTCGGCACCATCGTGCTGGCCGGCGTCGGGTCATACCTCTACCAGCGCGTCGCGAACGGCCTCGCCGAGGACCGGCGCGTCACGGCCTCGGCCGAGGTCGTCCTCCTGGCGAGCCGCACCCAGCAGCAGTTCGACAGCACGGACAAGGTTCTGACGACCGACGCGCTGCTCGAGTCGGCTCGAAACCTCGTGCAGGACGCGGCCGGCACCGAACGCAGCCGCTATGTCGTGCTCATCCGCGGCACGAACAACACGACGCAGGGCGACGTCCTCCCGCCGATCCGGTCCGGAGAGGTCGACGCGGATGCCGTCCCCGAGGAGCTGCGCCGCAAGGTCGCGGACAACCCTACGGTCCAGCAGATGCAGATCGTGCCCGTCACACTGACCGGCGAGGCCGACCCCGTCCCGGCGTGGGTCATCGGCCAGCAGGTCGCGGTTCCGCGAGCGGGTGACTACGGCCTCTACTTCGTCTACCCCATGACCCGAGAACGCGACACGCTCGCCCTCGTCGGGCGCTTCCTCCTGCTCGGTGGCGTCACCCTCATGCTCCTGCTGGGCGGGATCGCCTACGTCGTCACGCGGCTCGTCGTCGACCCGGTGCGGCGCGCCGCCGACGTCGCCCAGCGGTTCGCCGCCGGCGCGTTCGGCGAACGGATGACCGCCAAGGGGGAGGACGACCTCGCGACGCTGGCGACGTCCTTCAACGAGATGGCGGCGAGCATCCAGCAGCAGATCGCCCAGATGGAGAACCTCTCGCGGTTCCAGCAGCGGTTCGTCTCCGACGTCTCCCACGAGCTCCGGACCCCGCTCACCACGATCCGGATGGCGGGCGACCTCATCCACGACTCGCGGTCGGACTTCGACCCTGCGGTCGCCCGGTCCGCGGAGCTGCTGCACAACGAGCTGGACCGGTTCGAGGCCCTCCTGTCCGACCTGCTCGAGATCAGCCGGTTCGACGCCGGCGCCGCCGTTCTCGACGTCGAACCCACCGACATCCGCGCCACCGTGGCCCGAGTCATGGAGTCGACGACCACGCTCGCGGAGCGCAAGGGGGTCCAGGTCAACGTCGAGGAGCCCGAGGAGGCCTGTGAGGCGGAGATCGACAGCCGACGAGTCGAGCGCATCCTTCGCAACCTGCTGGTCAACGGGATCGAGCACGGGGAGAGCCGTCCCATCGTCGTTCGCGTGGCCAAGGACGAGCATGCCGTCGCCGTGACCGTACGTGACCACGGCATCGGGCTCCGGCCCGGTGAGGCCTCGATGGTCTTCAACCGGTTCTGGCGCGCCGACCCCGCCCGGGCGCGCACGACGGGCGGCACCGGCCTGGGTCTGGCCATCTCCCTGGAGGACGCCCGGCTCCACAGCGGCTGGCTCCAGGCGTGGGGCGCCCCGGGCGAGGGATCCTGCTTCCGGCTCACCCTGCCCCGCGAGGCGGGCACGACGCTCGAGTCGTCGCCCCTTCCGCTGAACCCCCTCATCGGTGACGTCCTGACCAGCCGATCGGCCCACTCCGGAATGCCCGCGGGCACGTCCGGCGCGGAGCAGGAGACCGCCATCCTCCGCCGCGTACGGGCTGCGGCGGACCCGTCCACGGCGGCCCACGACGCGTCCCCGACCGACGACCGACCGGCTCGCCGCCGGCGTGCGAGGGACGCCGTGACCGGCGGACGAGCCGCATACCGGGTCCGCATGGGACTCGTGGCGCTGCTGTGCGGAGCCGCCCTGGCCGGCTGCGGCATCCCTCGGTCCAGCGACGTCCAGGACGGCCGGCGCGTCGGCGACAACGTCGCGCCCCGTGCCCGGATCGTCATGAACCCGCCCGCCGTCGGAGCTTCCCCGGACGACATCGCGCGAGACTTCATCCGGTCCGGGGCGGCGTTCCAGGAGACCGGCGACGACCAGCAGGTCGTCGGTCGCTCGTATCTCGCCCCCGGCTCCGTCGACCTGTGGCGGCCGACGGCGCTCACGACGACGGTGTACGACTCCCGCACGACGCTGAAGATCGAGCCGCTGCCGTCCGACCAGGTGCGACTCACCATCACCGCGGTCGCCACGATCGACGAGACCGGCCACTACCGCGAGCTGCCGCCCGACACCAAGGCGTCGACGGTCTTCGGGATGACCAAGGTCGACGGAGAGTGGCGGATCAAGCTGCCCGACGACGGCTTCGGCCTCTGGGTCAACACCGACGACTTCGACCGGGTGTTCGCCGCGTACCAGGTCAACTACGTGCTGATCGGCGAAGAAGGAGCTGGTCCCGGACGTCCGGTGGTTCCCGGTCAGTCCGCGGCTGCCGACCGCGCTCGCCCGGGCGCAGCTGGACCGCGGTCCCGGCCTACCTCGGCGGCGTCGCCGACACGGCGATACCCCAGGGCACCGGCTCGCCGTCGACGCGGTGCAGGTCGACCCGTCCGGGGTGGCGACGATCACGCTCACCAACAGCGCGCAGACCCTCGACCCCGTGCGCCGGCGACCCATGTGGGCCCAGTTCCTCGCGACGCTGACCCAGGCGCCCGGTGTCACCGCGGTGTCCATCGAGGTGCAGGGGATCGGCAAGATCCAGGTCTCCTCGCTGCCGACCGCCGTGTCGTCGTTGTCCGACCTCGGGTTCAGCCTGACGCCGACCGAGCCGGCCACGGTCGGCCTGGTGCGGTCCAAGGACACGCTGGAGCGGATCAACCCGCAGATCCTCGACGAGACCGGTCCTCCCCCCGCGGCGAAGGGCGCCAAGGCCGTCCCCGACGTGCCGAAGATCCCCGACACCTACGTCAACCTCGCCACCTCCAGCGACGGCGCCGACATCGCCGGGGTCTCGGCGAGCCGCGCGGAGCTGGCCCGGTGGCGAGGGGGAGCGGGGACGACCGTGCCGCCCTTCGGGACGGCCCTGACGAACCCGATGTATGCGTCCGACGGGCGTCTGTGGGTCGCCGGGCTCGACCCGGGTGGCATCGCGAGAGTCTGGACGTTCGACTCCGCGACGCTGGCCTCGGCACCGACCTCGGTCCAGGCTCCGTGGCTCTCCGGACGACAGGTCGTCAACCTCTGCCGTCTCACCCGACGCGACGCGGATCGCTGTCCTGTCCCGGCTGCCCAACGACACGGACTTCCGTCTCGACGTGGCGGGCGTCGTCCACAACGGCAACGGGCTCCCCACGTCCTTGGCCGAGCCGTACCGGCAGGGTGAGCCGCTGACGAGGTTCGTCGACGTCATCTGGCTGGACCAGATGACGATGGCGGTGCTGGCGCGGGAGAACGACGGGGCCCAGCTGAGGCCGTTCAAGGTGGACCTCGGCCAAGGCGTCGGGCGGCGCCGTGTGGGCCAGCTGGAGCTCGACCAGTCCCTGATCAAGGAGCTGCCGGACGCCACCAGTCTCACCACGCGGGGCGGGGTCCGTGGGCTCATCGTCATGACCCCGCAGGCCGCCTACCTGCGCGCCGGCAACGCCTGGGCACAGCAGGAAGGCGTGTCGGAGATCATCGTCGGCGGCACGTAAACCGAGCCAAGTAGCCACATCTGGCTAGGCCGAACGGACGACCCTCGGGTGACCGAATGTCAGACAGAGGTTGACGTCTCGGGCGATGTGCTGGGGGTCCTCTGCTCGGCAGAGTGTCCTGAGCAGGCGGTAGTGCCTGTGCCCGTTCCAATCATCAAGCCCCTGAAAGGGACAGAAATGCTCAAGGCACTCACCAAGCTCCAGACTCGCATCGCGACTCGCGACAAGGGTGCGACCGCCGTCGAGTACGGCCTCCTGGTCGCTCTGATCGCCGCGGTCATCGTCGCGATCGTCCTCGTCCTGGGCCGTCAGGTCAGCAACGCCTTCAACTCGGTCTCGAACGCCATCTGACGCTTCCGCTGGGGCGGGTACTGGGGGGAACCCGTCCCAGCGGGTGGCGGCGGGGCGTCGTCGATTGGTCCGGTCGGGCTATGGCGCTGCTCCGCTTGCCTCACAGAGGATGTGACCGTACTTCGGGGGGCCTTGCGCTGCCTTGCCCTGGCAGTGCTTAGAACTTCTGAAGGGACCATCAAACATGACCCGGCTTCTTGCCACCATCACTACACGTCTCCACACGCGCGAGCGTGGCGCAACCGCTGTGGAGTACGGCTTGCTCGTCGCCCTCATCGCCGCCGTCATCGTCGCCATCGTGCTCGTCCTCGGGCGCCAGGTCAGCAACGCCTTCCAGTCGGTCTCTGAGAGCATCTGAGGCGATCTTCGCGCCCCGGAGCAACCCCGATGTCCTACTCGTCTCGTTCAACGATCGCAAAGGTCTCGCATGCGTCTTCGTGTCTGGCTCGCCCGCTCACGCGGTGCGACGGCCGTGGAGTACGGCATGATTATCGCGTTGATCGTTGCGATCGCGGTGGTCGTGATCGTCGTTGTCGGGACGCAGACGTCGGGCCTCTTCCAGTCCGTCTCGTCTTTCTGAGGGTCGGTAGGAGATGACATATCGCCAGAAGTGCTGGCGCCGGCGGGATGCCGGCGCCAGCGCTGTGGAGATGGCCATCGTGCTTCCCGTGCTGGTGCTCCTGGTCTTCGGCATCATCGACTTCGGTCGCATGTTGACGGCGGAGATCCAGATTAGTCAGGCTGCCCGCGAGGGCGTGCGAATGGCAGCCTTGGGAGCGGCGCCCACCGACATCGCCAGCAGGGCACAGCCAAGCTGCCCCGCTGCCTGGTTTGGACACTGGCGGACCCGTCATTCCCATCACCGCACCGGCGATGCAGATCTGCCCCACTTCACCAACGGTGGGTCAGACTGCTCAGGTGCAGGTCACGTATTACTACAAGGGGATCATCTTCCCGGAACCCGGACCCTCACGCAGTCAGCGAACCAGCGATGCTAGCCAACGTCATGCGGCGCCGACGCCGGGATCGAGGTGCGGCGGCCCTGATCGTCGCCATCCTCTTTGCGGGTGGCGCCGTCCTTGGGTGCGCAGCGTTCACCGTGGACCTTGGGATCCTGGTACGGAGTGCGACGTCAGATGCAGAACGCCAGTGACGCTGTTTCCTTGTCCTTGGCACAGGTCTGTGCGAAGGACGCCACGAGATGCAACTCAAATGGTGCCAATCAGGCGTCCATGGTAGGTGCGACCACTTTTAATCAGCTGATTGCCAAAAATACCTCCTATGCGAATCAGGCTATCAATGCCTCCTTGAAGAGCATTTATGGGTGGCGGACGGTACGAGGGGCGCCTGTGGTTGGCAGACCCCGACGACTGGCGCTAAGCGCCGGATCAGCTTACTCCCAGCGTGCTCGCGCCCAACAGACGGCAACTCCTCTGGCTAATTGCACGCAGCTGCCACAATACCTGGCGTCAAACTCCGCCATTCCATATGTCGAGGCGTACACGGAAGCCGAAGTCTCGTCGTTCTTTGCCCGCGCGGTCACTGGTTCGCCTCCGTCAGGCATGTCCACGTGCGCTCGAGTCGCTTGGGGTTCACCTGGAGGTCTAGGGGAAGGCAACATTCCTATTACCGTTTCGGGGTGCGATTGGATGCACGCCACGGGTGGGACGATCGGCGGCGGCGGCGGCTCCTATTACCCGGGACCCGTCTACGGCACCGCGGGCGGCACCGTCTATGGATACGGGGATCCTGGTCAGCCGCCGTGGCCCGCCGCCGCCGCCACCCCGCCCGCCCAAAACGCGGGCGGTGAGGTGATCATGCTCGTGCAGAACCCACCGGCCGGCGCGACACAGCCAACCGCTTGCCCCACCTGGCAGGGTCACGCACTGCCAGGCGGCTTCGGCATTCTCGAGACCACATCAGATCCGTGCGTCGCGCGCGCAGTACCCGTTCGATTGGTTGCACACGTCGACGGGAAACAATGTCGGGTGCAACCTCGACAACGCTGGTCGGCAAGGTCATATACGTCCCGGTGTTCGACTGCACCGCCTCGTATTTGTTTGCCGGCGCTCCGCCGGTGCCGGGTGAGGACTGCACGATGGGCAACGGCAACAACGCCTACTACCACCGAGCCGGTTACGCGGCGTTCTACCTCAGTGGCTACAGCGTCAACGTCACCAGTGGGCTGCCGAACAAGCACAAGAGCCTGGTTAGCAACAACTTCCCGTGCAACGGCGGTGACCGCTGCATCTCCGGTTGGTTCGTCACGGGACAGCTTCAGGCCTCGTATATTCAGGGTCCGCCGTCGGGGGCGGCTATTACGGCACCTACACCATCCTGCCTGCGGGCTGAGGTCGCAGCACTTTCGAGAAGAGTTAATTGATGGGTCGTCGCATTATCGCCATTGCTGCTGCAGTACTGCTCGCCATCGTCGGCGTCGTCGCCGTGATCCTCTACGCCAACGGTGCGGACCAGCGGGCCGTCGCGTCCGCGCAGCCGCGAACCGTGTTCGTCTCCGCTCAGGCGGTGCCGGCCGGAACGACCCTCAATGACTCCATCGCTGGGGGGCTCATCGTCGAGACCACCTTGCCGGCGAAGTCCGTGCCGGCCGGCAGCCTCACTGCGGTCACGGAGGAGAACAAGAACCTCCTGGCTCTCAGTGAGATCGCTCCGGGCGAGTACATCCAGAGCGCCCGCTTCGGCACAACGCCGCAGGGCAGCCAAGCGATCCGCGTCCCGAATGGCCAGATCGCCATGTCGCTCACGTTGAGTGATCCCGGCGCGCGTCGGAACATTCGTCGCGCCAGGCTCGCACATCGTCCTCTACGACACGGTTGCCGGCGCCACGGCGACCGGCGGGGCGGCGCCGGTCCAGGTCGGGCACGCACGTGCTCTTCGAGGATGTCCTGGTCATCGCGATCGGAGCCACGGCTCTCACCCCGGCCCAGCCCAGGGTGAGGCAACCGCCGCTCAGAACCAGGGCGGCACGCTTGTCACCCTTGCCCTCACGCCGGAGCAGGCTCCCCGGCTCGTTCACGCTCTCCAGAGCGGTCACCTGTACGCCGGTCTCCGCGGCTCGGACGTCAAGATCGACACTGCCCTCGTTGTCACTGAAGCCAACGTTTTCAACCGCTGAGCCGAGGACGACGAAGGACTGACATGGCGATTCTCTGGCACAACGACCCGCGCGGCGTGGAGCGGTACTCCATGGCCGTGGGTGAGTCCCTCCACCAGGTGGAGAGCGCCTCGATGGCCTCCCGGGTCCTCACGGCCGACCACTCCGAGCGCCAGGTCATCATCGGGCCCGACGTCGACCTCGACCACGCCTGTGACCTGGCCGAGATCACCCGAGTCGAGCGGCCCGAGGTAGGCGTCATCCTGCTTCGCCGCCGGATCGACGTGACGATGATGTCCCAGGCGCTTCGTGCCGGGATCCGTGCGGTGGTCCCCGCTGACGACCTCACCGCCATCGCTGAGGCCTGCCGTCACAGCCGCGACCTGACGCAGAAGCTGGTCGGCGGCAGCGGACACGCCGGTGGGCACGAAGGCCGGATCGTCACCGTGTTCTCCGCTAAGGGTGGTGTGGGCAAGACCACGTTCTCGACCAACCTCGGCGCCTACCTCGCCGCGAGCGGTAGTCGCACCCTGCTCGTCGACCTGGACCTTGCCTTCGGCGACGTGGCGATCAGTCTCCAGCTCCTGCCCGAGCGCACGATGATCGACGTGGTGGCGATGTCAGGCCATCTCGACGACCAGGGCCTGGCCTCGGTCGTGACAAAGCACCCCGCCAGTGGGCTGGACGCCATCTGCGCCCCTGCCGAGCCGGGTGAGGCGGACCGAATCCTCGGCCCAACGGTCGGCGAGGTGCTCAGAGTCGCCAAGCGGTCGTACGACTTCGTCATCGTCGACACGCCGCCGGCCTTCACCGAGCACGTGCTCGCGGCGTTCGACGTCAGCGACCAGATCGTCCTCCTGGCGACATTGGACATTCCGGCGTTGAAGAACCTGCGGCTCACGCTCGACACGCTCGACCTCCTGGGAAGCCCGCCGGAGTCGCGCGTTGTGGTGCTGAACCGGTCCGATGCCAAGGTCGGCCTCCGGCCCGACGACGTCGTCACCTCGATCAAGCAGGACATCGCCGTCATGGTGCCGAGCAGTGTCGACGTGCCCGCGTCGGTCAACCGTGGCGTCGCGATCCTCCTCGACGAACCCAAGCACCCCGTGAGCGTGGCTCTGCGCCAGCTCGTGGACCAGTACATCCGTCCGTCACAGGAGCAGGCCGCGCGGCGGGAGACGCGCGCCGGCTTCCGAGCGCTCAGTAGGGGGAACCGACGATGAGCCTTTCCGACCGACTCGACAGCGTCCGTCGCGCCCAGCAGCCGATCGCGCCCGTCCAGAACAACGGTCAGCTTCGTGTCCTGCCCGCCCTCGTGGACCCGTTCGCCGAGGTCAAGGCCCGGGTCCACCAGGCGATGATCGACCAGCTCGGGCCGAAGCTCTACGACCCGAACCTGCCGGCCGCGGATCTCGAGAGCCGGGTGCGGCAGACCCTGCAGTCGATCATCGACTCGGAACAGACCCCTCTGTCGATGGCCGACCGTACGCGGATCTCTCAGGAGGTCTCGGACGAGATCCTCGGCCATGGGCCGATCGAGCCGCTGCTCCGTGATCCGGAGATCACGGAGATCATGGTCAACGGACCGTCCAGCATCTTCGTCGAGCGCGCCGGCAAGATCTTCCCGGTCCAGGCCACGTTCGCGTCCGACGCCCACCTGCGGCGAACCATCGACAAGATCGTCGGCCGGGTCGGTCGCCGCATCGACGAGGCCAGCCCGCTGGTCGACGCCCGGCTCCCTGACGGATCCCGCGTCAACGCGGTAATCCCGCCAATTGCGATGGACGGCTCGGTGCTGACGATCCGGAAGTTCTCGCCGGACCCCTTCACCGACCGAGACCTCCTGGCCTTCGGCACCTTCTCACCGCAGGTGCGCGAGCTGCTCGACGCCTGCGTCCGCGGGCGTCGCAACATCATCATCTCCGGAGGTACTGGCTCCGGGAAGACGACGACACTGAACGTGTTGTCGAGCTACATCCCGTCCGACGAGCGGATCATCACCATCGAGGACGCGGCAGAGCTCCAGCTCAACCAGCGGCATGTGCTGCGCCTCGAGGCGCGCCCGTCCAACATCGAGGGCCGCGGCCAGGTGGCGATCCGTGACCTGGTCAAGAACGCCCTCCGTATGCGTCCGGACCGGATCGTCGTCGGCGAGGTTCGCGACGGGGCTGCACTCGACATGCTCCAAGCGATGAACACCGGTCACGACGGATCAATCACCACGGTGCACGCGAACAGCCCGCGGGACAGCCTGTCCCGACTGGAGACCATGGTGCTGATGGCCGGCGTGGATCTACCGATTCGTGCGATTCGTGACCAGGTGGCCAGTGCGATCGACCTGGTGGTCCAACAGGCTCGAATGCGTGACGGCAGCCGCCGGATCGTCGCCATCAGCGAGGTCGAGGGGATGGAGGGTGACGTCATCACTCTTCAGGACCTGTTCACCTTCGACTACTCCGCGGGTCGGGACGAGAACGGCCGCTTCCGCGGCGGCCTGATCAGCACCGGCCTGCGTCCCAAGTTCACCGAAGCCCTACACGACCAAGGGATCGACCTGCCCTCAAGCATGTTCGTCAGAGGGCTTGGATGACGAACCACCGGATCCGCCTCTGCTTGGCCGGGCTCCTTGCCATGGCCCTCGGGTTGCTCGGAGCTGCGGTCGCTAAGGCCGCCGACGGTGATGCCTCGCTCAGCTCGCTGACGCGGAATCGCCGACGGCATCCGTCAATGGCGTCCTCACCGTCCAGCCGTTCGGAAATACGCCGGCGGTCGTCGACGCGGGCTCGCTCGTGCTGACGGCGGACGCCCAGGATTTCCGCGCGCAGGCGCAGTCGGCTTCCTCCGTCGAGCGCTCGGCCATCCTTCTCATCGACCGAAGCGGGTCGATGAGGGAGACCGGCATGGCGACCGTCCGGTCATCGGTCCAGCAGTTCCTCCAGATCGTCCCCAAGGACATCGAGGTCGGTGTTGTCTCCTTCGCCGACACACCAACCTTGGATGTTGCCCCGACGCAGGACCACGCCGCCATCCAGGCGGCCGTCGATGGGCTCAAGTCGTCTGGCGACACCGCTCTCTATGACGGCCTCGGCCTGGCCATCGACACCCTCGGCGCTGCTGGCGACCGCAGCATCGTCCTGCTCAGCGATGGCAAGGACACCATCAGCACGCTGAAGGCGCAGCCAGCCGAGCAGAAGCTCAAGGCGAGCGGCGTCCAGGTCCAGGTGATCGCCTTCAAGACCAGTTACACCGACAACCTCGCGCTCGGATACCTCGCCGCCGCGGGTCAGGGCTCGGTCACTCCCGTCGAGAACTCCAAGGGTGTGGCGGACGCGTTCACCTCTGCGGCGAAGGCGTTGGACAGCCAGGTGTCCTGGACCGCACCCACGCAAGGCCTGCACGGGCAGCTGGACGTCACCCTGCGTGGCACCGCGAACGGCAAGCCCTTCACCGCCACCTCGACATTCGACTTCGGTGACGCGCCGACATCGACGACGCCGACCGGCTCGGCTACGGCGGCTCCGGTGCCCGGGCAACGGTTCGTCGGCCAATGTTCCACCGGCGGAGGCCGCTGCATCAGTCGGACACCTCGCTGATGGGTCGGCTGTCCGCGCAGACCGTGTTCGGTCTACCCCTGCCTGGTGGCCATCGCCGCGCTGCTGTTGTTCGTTGCGTTGCTCCTGCTCGTCACTACCCTGCTCTCGCCGGCGTTCAAGTCCAAGCGGCGCGAGCGGGTCGAGTCCATCGAGCAGTACGTCAACCAGACCGGTCGTCGGGCCGTGGAGACCGTACGCACGACGAACGTGAGCGGAATCGCCGATCAGCTCATCCAGCTGGGTGATCGCGCCGTCGAGGGCCGCGAGTCGACACCGAAAATCGTGCAGCTTCTGCAGCGCGCCGACCTGCCATGGCGAGCAGGGGAATGGGCCGTCCTCCGGGTCATCGCGGTCGTCGTCGGGATGCTCCTGGGGATCCTGCTCATCCACGGCGACGGTCTGCTGACCTTCCTCGGAGCCGTCCTGGGCATCGTCGTCGGACTCATCGTGCCGCCGGTGGTGCTGAAGTACCTCGCCGGGCGCCGGGCCCGCAAGTTCGAACGGCAGCTGCCTGACGTGCTCACCCTCGTCGCGAGCAGCCTCTCGACCGGATTCTCCCTGCCGCAGGCTCTCGACGCGGTGGCTCACGACGTGGCACAGCCGGCCGCCAAGGAGTTCTCCAGGGCCATGGCGGAGACGCGCATCGGCTCGGACATCGAGGAAGCGCTCGAGCGAATGGCTGACCGAATGGACAGCAAGAACATGCGCTGGACCGCCATGGCCATCGAGATCCAGCGCCGAGTCGGAGGAAACCTTGGCGAGACGCTCCGAACGACCGCAACGACGCTTCGGGAGCGAGAGGCGCTCTTCCGTCACGTGCGCGCGTTGTCGGCTGAGGGTCGGCTCTCTGCGGTCATCCTCATCGCCCTGCCCGATCGTCATCTTCCTGTGGATGCTGTACGTCAACAACGAGTACATCTCGCTGTTGTGGCAGAACATCGTCGGGATCGCCATGATCTTCTTCGCCATCGTCCTGATGATCATCGGCGTGATCTGGATGCGCAAGGTCGTCGAGGTGGAGGTCTGATGACCGCTCAGAACCTGCTCATCGCCGGGGTCGTGCTGATCTTCGTCGCCATCGTGGTCATCGTGGGCAGCCTCGTGATCGGCGCGAGCGAGCCGCAGGGCGTCGCTCGCAGCCTGGCGATCATCGAGCGGCAGATCACGCACAGCGAGGTCGGCAAGAACGAGCTACCGGCCCGGGACCGGTTGCTCACTCCGGCTCTCGACCGCTCCCGTCGGCTCGGCCTCGCCTTCTCATCGCGCGGGGCGTCAGACCGCCTCGGGCGGATGCTCGACGTCGCCGGGAACCCGCCCGACTGGCCGGTCGAGCGCGTCCTCGGGGCCAAGGGCATCCTGATGATTCTCTTCGCGGTCATCGGTCTGCTCCTCGGCGGCTTCTCGCTCACGGGGGTCATCATCGCCGCGGTTGCGGGTACTGCCGGTCTCTTCCTTCCGGACCTGCTCGTCTACAACGCCGGGCTCAAGCGTCAGGACCAGCTGCGCACCGGCCTTGCCGACGCCCTCGACATGCTCACGGTGTGCATGGAGGCCGGCCAGAGCTTCGACGGCGCGCTACTCCAGGTGGCCCGGTCGGTGGAGGGTCCGATAGCCGGCGAGTTCGCCCGGGTGCTCTCCGAGATCCAGATCGGTAACACTCGCGGTCAGGCGTTCCAGGGCATGGGCGAGCGCACCACGCCGCCGGAGGTCAAGACGTTCGTCAGTGCCATCGTCCAAGCTGACCGCCTCGGCCTCCCTATCGCCAACGTGCTGCGCGAGCAGGCCAAGGAGATGCGTCTTGTCCGCCGTCAGCGGGCGGAGGAGAAGGCGCAGAAGGTGCCGGTGAAGATCCTCTTTCCCATGCTGTTCTGCATCTTCCCGGCCTTGCTCGTCGTCGTCATCGGCCCCGGCATCATCCGCATCATGGGGATGTTCGCCGGCTTCTGACCGGCATCCGACCCACCGATCAGTACGACGAGAGGGCCGGTATGCGGGAGCCCCACCGCATACCGGCCCTCTTCCGTTGTGGAGAAGGCCTCTACCTGCCGCCTAGGGCTGGGACTTGACGAACCCCAGCTTGATGGCGGCCATGACGGCGCTGGCGCGGTTGTGGGCACCCAGCTTGGAGTAGAGCTTGGCGATGTGGGTCTTGACCGTCGACTCGCTCATGTAGAGCCGCTTCGCCATCCCCGCCACCGAGTCACCCACGGCCAGCCGCTCGAGGACCTCCATCTCGCGGGCGGTCAGGTTCGGCTTGACCTGGGTCGACCGACGGCGCAGCGCGTCGGCCAGGCCCACCGCGGTGAACGAGTCCGGGGCCGCGGCCGCTCGGCGGACCATGGCCAGAACCTCTTCGGAGGACGAGGTCTTGAGCACGAGGGACGACGCACCGGCGTCCAGCGCCGCCAGCAGCGTCTCGTCGTCGTTGTGCATCGTCAGGACGACGATGCCCATCGTCGGACGCTTGGCTCGAACCGCGGTGACCAGGTCCAGACCCGACCCGTCGCCCAGCGACACGTCGACGACCATGACGTCGGCGCGGACGGCGTCGGCCAGCCGCATACCCTCGGCGAGGCTTGACGCCTGACCGACGACGGTGAGACCGCCGTCGGTGAGGAGGTGGGCGACGCCATCGCGCACGAGCGGGTGGTCGTCGATCAGGAGGACCGTTACTGCGGCGTGGCGGGCGGGGGAGCCGGCGGAAGAGGTCATCGGAGCGTCCTTGAGGCCGATCATGACGGTTGGGGGAGCCTTTCATCGAGAACCGCCGACGCCTCGGGCACGGCGGTGAGGTAGACGGAGATCTCGGTGCCCGACGACGAGTCCGTGACCGCGACCACGGCCCCGAGCGACGCCGGAAGGTGAGGGGACAGCTCTGATTCGGTGAGGCGGGTGGTCCCGGATTGGCGCAGCACCATCCGGGCGTCCGGCGCCTGCGTCCGCAGCGAGACCTCGACCTCGAGGTCTTCGGTCTGCGCCGCCCGGCGGGCGTCGGCGAGGAAGTCGAGGAAGATCCGGTAGAGGCCGGTCTCGACGTGGGCCGGCAGCCGGAACGAGGACTCCGAGAGCCGGAGCGTCACACCGGCCCCGGTCGCCGCGCCGAACACCTGCAGCTGCGAGGTGATCGCGGCACCCAGCCCACCTTCGGGGCGGACGGTGAGGCGCAGGTCGCCGATGTGCGAGCGGACGTCGGCGAGGATGCGACTGACCTCGGTTCGGACCTGGGCGATCTCGGGGCGCAGCTCCGCATCCGGCAGCCGCTTGAGCCGGTCGACGCGGAAGCCGAGGGCGACCAGCTCCTGCGCGATGCCGTCGTGGATCTGGCGAGCGAGACGCTCGCGCTCCTCGATCCCGGCCCGCTCCCGCAGTCCGCCGAAGGCGAGCGCCACGGCGACGAGCCCCTGGTGCTGGCGGGCGACGGCAGACGTGGCCGTGAGCAGCTCGGTCGGCGGGACCGCGGCACCCATTCCGTCGCTGATGACGATGCCGTACTGACGCTCGCGGGCGTCGCGCAGCGGGATCGCGAGCTGCACCCGGCCGTCGTCGAGGACGGCCACGCCGGCCCGACCGTGGTGCCACGCATCGCCGATGACCCCGTGGTCGTCCCGAGGGTCGGGCCACGGAACGCGGAGCGAGCCGCGCAGGGCCAGCGGAACGGCGCGGTCGGTCGGCGAGCCGATCAGCACCCCCGACCGCGACCGCGAGCCGGCGCTGGGCAGGGCGTCGAGGACGTGCTCGGCGGACGTCGCCGGGTCGAACCCCGCCCGCATCTCGGTGGCCAAGCCCTCGAGCCGCGTCAGCAGCCAGCTGGCCTCGGCCGCCAGCGCGTCGTCCTTGGTCAGGCGTGGCGCGAGATGGGCCGACCACGCGGCCAAGGCACCCAGGCAGACGGTGAGGGCTCCCCAGAGGACGAGTGACGCCGGTTCCAGGTCCATCGTCGTCGGCGCGGCGACGATCCACGCGACCACGGCAGGAGCGAGGAACACGGGGATGCAGGCGGCCACGGCCCGCCGACCCCACTCCTCACCGGCGCGGAAGAGCGGGACGATGATGAGGAGCAGGCCGCCGGCGCCGGCGGTCAATGACGAGGCCGGCGATGGCCGCGCCGGCCAGGGTCAGGGTCATGCCCAGCGCGCGGCGGTCCTGGGGGCGCATCGGCGCGATGGCCAGGGCAGCGCCGGTCCCGATGTCGGCGCCGAGAACGAGCAGCGCCCACGGAAGCACGCTCAGCGAGCTGCCGTGGACGGCGTTGACGAGCAGGACGATGACGACGACCGCGACCCGCAGGCGCGTGCCCGTGGAGAGCACCCGGCCAGAGCCCATTGACCGTCGTCCCTTCCTCATGTGAGACCCGCGTCCGGACCTCCGCGCATATGCTTCGGCATCGGTGCCGAGGGCGTGGCGGATTGCCGGAGTATGCCCTCAGAAATGGTCCGAACGGGCCATGTCCACATCCTGCGACCGGTTCGTCCCGTCCCCCACAGGCCCGCGACGCACTCGGCACGACGCCGACGAGAGCCACGAAGGTGGCTTCATGGCGACCACGACACGGACCAGCACCATCGCGAGAACCCTCGTCGAGGGCGGTAGAGCGATGGCCGACGCGCTGCTCGACCTCGGCCTCCCGAGCACCTGCGCGGCCTGCGACGAGCCCGGGGGACCGCTCTGCGCACCGTGCGAGAGGGACCTGCGGGCCGGTCTGTTCGACCGGCCACGGCGCTCGATGCCTGACCCGGTGCCCATCCACCTGCCACCGGTCAGCAGCCGCGGCCCGTATGCCGGGGTGCTGCGACAGCTCGTGTCCGCCTACAAGGACGACGGACGGCGTGACCTCCGGCCCCTTCTCGCCCAGCTGCTCGCCGAGTCGTTGGCCGTCGCCAGCGCGGGACGTTCGGTCGTGGTCGTGCCGATGCCGTCGTCCCGCGCGGCAGTCCGGCGACGGGGAGACGACCCGGTGGCCGATCTCGTGACCGCTGCGGCCGCCCAGGTTCCGGGCAGGCCGACGGTGCGGAGGGCCTTGCGGCCGTTGCGGAGACTGGAGGACCAGTCGACGCTGGACCGGCGCGAGCGGGCGCTGAACCTGTCCGGCGCCTACGGCCTCCGCAGCGGCGCAGCGGTTGAGCTCCGGGGCCGGGCCGTGGTCCTGGTCGACGACGTGGTCACGACCGGCGCCACGCTGGCGGAGGCGGCCCGCGTCGTGCGATCCAGGGGTGGACTGGTGGTGGGCGCGGCCACGCTCGCGGCGACGCAGCGCCGAGCCTCGGGGCGGCACTCCTGAGGCCTGGTGCCCGGTTCCGCCGGGCGGCTCAAAGGGTTACGGTCGTGACCAGGAGTCCGGCGTTGTCGCGGATGGGAGGTGGGCCATCGGTATCGAGGGCCTGCCAGGCCCGAGGCGAACCATCCCCAACAGCGAGGAGAACGACGTGGACAACGACGTGGACATCGTCGTGACCGGGCGACACACCCAGATCACCGACCGGTTCCGCCAGCACCTCGAGGAGAAGCTCTCCAAGGTGCCTCAGCTCCTGCCGCGAGTGTCTCGGATCGACGTGGTCGTCACCCACGAGAAGGCCGTCCGCAACTGCGACGCCGTCGAGATCACGTGCCACGCGAAGGGGCCGGTCATCCGGGCCGAAGCCTGCACCGACGATCCCTACGCCGCACTGGACATCGCCCTGGACAAGCTCTTCGAGCGCCTCCGCCGCGCCTCCGACCGTCGCCGGGTCTCCCGGACGGGGCGACGGGTGCCGGAGTCGGTGGCCCAGGCGACCGGCCGCCTGGCTGAGGGGGGCCCCGAAGGCGGGGTTCTGGAAGCCGAAACCAGCGCCACGACCTGCGACCCCGGCGTCGAACGGCGCGTTCGGTGCCGTCGGCGACTCGCCCATCGAGGTCCGCGAGAAGGTCCACGCCAGCGCACCGATGACCCTCGAGGACGCGCTGAACCAGATGGAGATGGTCGGCCACGACTTCTTCCTCTTCCACGACTCCGACACGGGCCAGCCGAGCGTGGTCTACCGACGCCGCGGCTGGTCCTACGGCGTCATCCACCTCAAGGTCGACGCCGCTGACGGTCAGTCCGAGCCCTCGCTGGGCGCGACCGCCGGCTGATCGAGCGCGGATCCCCGGGTGCGAAGCGAACGGATCGGTGGGGCGGGTCGCCGCAGCGGGCGGCCGGCGTGGCGGCGCCGCCGCTGTTGCGTGGAATGATGCCGGACATGGGCAGCGGGGATGACGGGGGCAAGTCGCCAGGTGTCGGGAGGCCGGATGGCCACCGCCACGAGCGTCGAGGGGCAGGACGTCCAGGAGCCGATCCGGGTGCTGGTCGCCGACGACCACGTGCTCTTCCGCCGTGGCCTCGAGATGGTCCTGCAGGCCGAGGGCGACATCACCGTCGTCGGCGAGGCCGGAGACGGCATCGAGGCGCTCCGTCGCGCGGAGGAGCTGCTGCCCGACGTCGTCCTGATGGACGTGCGGATGCCCAAGCAGACCGGCATCGAGGCCTGCCTGGCCATCAAGGAGACCGTGCCCTCGAGTCGGATCGTCATGCTGACGATCAGCGACGAGGAGACCGACCTTTTCGAGGCGATCCGGGCGGGCGCCAACGGCTATCTGCTCAAGGACATCCCCGGCGACGAGATCGCCGCCGGGATCCGGGCCGTCCACACCGGGCACTCACTCATCTCGCCGTCGATGGCCTCCAAGCTCCTCGCCGAGTTCGCCCAGATCAGCCGGCGCGAGGAGGAGGCGCCGAACCCGCACGCCCCCAAGCTCACCGCCCGCGAGGTCGAGGTGCTGCGTCTCGTCGCCCGGGGCATGGGGAACCGCGACATCGGCCAGCAGCTGTTCATCTCCGAGAACACCGTCAAGAACCACGTCCGCAACATCCTCGAGAAGCTCCAGCTGCATACACGCATGGAGGCCGCGATGTACGCGGTCCGGCAGAACATCATCGACCCGCGGCAGAACTGACCGTCAGACCTTCCTTCTAGGCTCGGCGGTATGCCGAGGCGCTCGCTGACCGATCGCGCAGGCGCGCCGCGTCGCCCTGGCCGCGCAGGGTTTCGCCGACCCGAGGCCGGAGCCGTGGACCGCCTCGATGCGGCACGTCCAGCGCGTCATCGACCGGGTCCAGGTCGTCCAGATCGACAGCGTCAACGTCGTGTCGCGCAGCCATTACCTGCCGTTCTTCGCTCGGCTCGGACCCTACGACCGCGATCTGGTGGACCGCGCCGCCGGCCGTGCCCCCCGCCGGCTCGTGGAGTCCTGGGCGCACATGGCCAGCCTCATCCCGCCGACGACCTGGCCGCTGCTCGACTTCCGCATGCGCCGCGCCGAGGACGAGGCGTGGGGCGGCGCCAAGACCGTGCGTAGCGAGTTTCCCGGCCTGGTCGACGCGGTCCTCGACGAGGTCGAGCGCCAGGGTCCCCTGACGTCGCGCGAGGCCGAAGCCGCACTGGCCCACGACGCCCCGCGCAACCGCGACCACTGGGGCTGGAACTGGTCGGCGGTCAAGACCTCTCTGGAGCTGCTGTTCCGAGCCGGGCTGATCAGCTCGGCCGGCCGGACCAGCCAGTTCGAACGCCGGTATGCGTCGCTGGCCTCGGTCGCGCCGCCCGCGCTTCGCGACCTCTGGGTCGATCCCGAGCGTCGTCCTGGGGAGGAGGAGGCGATCGTCGAGCTGGTGCGCCTCGCCGCGCGAGCCCATGGCGTGGGCACCGAGCTCTGCCTGCGGGACTACTTCCGGCTCAAGTCGGTCCAGGCCCGCCCAGCGATCGCGCACCTGGTCGAGACCGGAGAGCTGGAACCGGTCACCATCACCGGCTGGGACAAGCCGGCCTGGCTGCACGCCGAGGCCCGGATCCCGCGGCGGGTCCACGCCGAGGCGCTGCTCAGCCCCTTCGACTCCCTGGTCTGGCAGCGCGAACGCACTGAGGCGCTATACGACCTGCGCTACCGCATCGAGATCTACACGCCGCAGCACCAACGGGTCCACGGTTACTACGTGCTCCCCTTCCTGTACGGCGACAACCTCGTGGCTCGGGTCGACCTCAAGGCCGACCGCGCGGCCGGCGTGCTCCGCCTCAACCAGGTCACCTGGCAGCGGGACGCCCCGGCCGAGGCCCGTCCGGCACTGCTGCGCAACCTCGCCTCGATGGCGGACTGGCTCGGCCTCGACGACGGCGTCGTCGAGGCGGTGCCCGCGTGACCGACAGCCGACCGACGAGGGACCCGGTGCCGGTCGTCGCGGTCATTCCCGCATACGAGCCAGGCCCGAATCTGCTCGAGCTGGTGGACGCCCTCGCCCCTCAGGTGACCGCGATCATCGTCGTCGACGACGGAAGTCCCAACGGCAGGGAGACCATCGACGCGGCCGCCGAGCGAGGGGCCCGCGTCCTTCGGCACGACACGAACCGGGGCATCGCCGCTGCCCTCAACATCGGGCATCCAGGCGGCCGTCAGCGACGACGACACTCTTGCGGTCCTGACCGTCGACCAGGACTCGCAGGTCCCCACCGGCTTCGTCGGCGCACTGGTCGACGGCTGGGAGCGGGCCGAGAACGGACGGCGTGCGAGTCGGGCTGGTTGCCCCCGAGCACGTCTCCGGCCTCCCGGACCAGAGATCCGGTCGTCCGCCCGTCCAGTCCGGCCTGCTCGTCCCCGTGGCCACGTTCCGACGGGTGGGCGACTTCGACGAATGCACTCTTCATCGACGGGGTCGACGACGACTACGCGCTGCGCTGCCTCGACGCCGGCCTCGCGCTGGTCGTCGCGCACGACGTCACGCTCGGTCACCGCCTTGGCGACACCCACGAGGTCCGCGTGGCCGGCCGCACCGTGACCCTGACCAGGTCGGCCCCGTTCCGCTACTACTACCTGACCCGCAACCGGATCCGCCTCGTCGGACGCCACGCGCGGAAGCACCCGGGCTGGGCGGTCGGGCAGGTCGTCGGGGTTGCCGGCCACCTCGGTCTGGTGCTCGCCCTCGACCCCGAACGGGGCTCTCGGGCTCGCGAGGCGTGGCGCGGGGTCCGGGACGGTGTGCGCGGAGCCGCCGGCGCCCGACCGAGCAGGCTGACCCTTTTTCGCCAAGCCGTTTCCCCACGCACCGTGCCGCTCTAGGCTGGCGGTTTCCCGACCGGAGGAGCAGTTCATGACCGTCGTGCGCGCCGCGCTGGTGCAGACCACCTGGACCGGCGACAAGGACTCCATGATCGACAAGCACGAGGAGTACGCCCGCGAGGCCGCCGCACAGGACGCGCAGGTCATCTGCTTCCAGGAGCTGTTCTACGGCCCGTACTTCTGCCAGGTCCAGGACTCGAAGTTCTACGAGTACGCCGAGGCCGTTCCAGGCCCGACGACCGAGCGGTTCCAGGCCCTCGCCAAGGAGCTCAAGCTCGTCATCGTCCTGCCGGTCTACGAGCGGGAGGAGCCGTTCCTCTACAACACGGCGGCCGTGATCGACGCCGACGGCAGCTACCTCGGCAAGTACCGCAAGCAGCACATCCCGCACGTCGGCGGCTTCTGGGAGAAGTTCTACTTCCGGCCGGGCAACGGCGGGTACCCCGTCTTCGACACCGCCGTCGGCAAGGTCGGCGTCTACATCTGCTACGACCGCCACTTCCCCGAGGGCTGGCGGGCCCTCGGTCTCAACGGCGCCCAGATCGTCTTCAACCCCAGCGCCACGAGCCGCGGCCTGAGCGAGTACCTCTGGTCGATCGAGCAGCCGGCGGCCGCTGTGGCCAACGAGTACTACGTCGGCGCCATCAACCGGGTCGGCATCGAGGACCTCGGCGACGACGACTTCTACGGCCAGTCCTACTTCGTCGACCCCGAAGGCAACTACGTCGGCGACAAGGGCGACGCGCACAAGCCGGAGCTCATCGTCCGTGACCTCGACCTCGACCTCATCCAGACCGTTCGCGAGCGCTGGGCGTTCTACCGCGACCGCCGGCCCGAGGCCTACGACGACCTGGTTCGACCATGAGCCACCCCACGAAGTTCTCCGCTTCGCTCCGATACTTCGCGAGGACCCCGGCATGACCACGCTGATCGCCGGCGGCACCGTCGTCTCGCCGACCGGCCGGGTCAAGGCTGACGTCCTCGTCGACGGCGAGACGATCGCGGCGGTCGTCGCGCCCGGCAGCACTGCCCTGGGCAGCGACCTCGCGAGCACCGCTGACACCGTCGTCGACGCGACCGGCAAGTACGTCATCCCCGGCGGCGTCGACTGCCACACCCACATGGAGCTGCCGTTCGGCGGGACCCACGCCTCCGACACCTTCGAGAGCGGCACCACCGCCGCGGCCTGGGGCGGGACGACGACGATCATCGACTTCGCGGTGCAGCGCACCGGCGAGCGGGTCCAGGACGGGCTCGCCGCCTGGCACGACAAGGCCGCCGGCAACTGCGCGATCGACTACGGGTTCCACCAGATCCTCGGCGGCGTGGACGACGACGCACTCAAGGCGATGGACGAGCTGGTCGCCGACGGGATCACCAGCTTCAAGCTGTTCATGGCCTATCCCGGCGTCTTCTACTCCGACGACGGCCAGATCCTCCGGGCGATGCAGCAGGCTCGCGAGAACGGCTCGCTGATCATGATGCACGCCGAGAACGGCATGGCCATCGACGTCCTCGTCGCCCAGGCCCTGGCCCGTGGTGAGACCGCCCCGATCAACCACGGGCTCACCCGGCCCTGGGAGACGGAGGAGGAAGCCACCCACCGGGCGATCATGCTGGCGCGGATCACCGGCGCGCCGCTCTACGTCGTCCACATGAGCGCCAAGCAGGCGGTCGCCACCCTGGCGGCCGCTCGCGGCGAGGGCCTGAACGTCTTCGGCGAGACGTGCCCGCAGTACCTCTACCTCTCCCTCGAGGAGCAGCTGGGCGCTCCGGGCTTCGAAGGCGCCAAGTGGGTATGCAGCACCCCGCTGCGGTCGCGCGAGGAGGGGCACCAGGACGAGCTCTGGCGCTACCTGCGCACCGGCGACCTCAGCGTCGTCAGCACGGACCACTGCCCGTTCTGCATGAAGGAGCAGAAGGAGCTCGGGATCGGCGACTTCTCGAAGATCCCCAACGGGATCGGCTCGGTCGAGCACCGTCTCGACCTGCTCTACCAGGGCGTCGTCACTGGCGAGATCACCCTCGAGCGGTGGGTCGAGCTGTGCTCCACGACGCCGGCGCGGATGTTCGGGCTCTACGGGCGCAAGGGCGTCATCGAGCCGGGCGCCGACGCCGACATCGTGGTCTACGACCCCGACGGTCACACCAGCATCGGGCTGGACAAGACGCACCACATGAACATGGACCATTCCGCGTGGGAGGGCTTCGAGATCGACGGGCACGTCGACGTCGTGCTCTCGCGCGGATCGGTCGTCGTCAGCGAAGGGGAGTTCCGGGGCTCGAAGGGCCACGGGCAGTACCTCAAGCGCGGCCTCTCGCAGTACCTCGTCTAGGCGCGGGCGAGAACACCACCATGGACCTCGGCGTCGTCCTGCAGTGCAACCCGCCCGCATCGCGCGTCGTCGAGCTCTGCCGTCAGGCCGAGAACTACGGCTTCTCGCACGCCTGGACCTTCGACTCCCACCTCCTGTGGGAGGAGCCCTACGTCATCTACAGCGCCATCCTCGCGGCCACCCGCAAGATCGTCGTCGGGCCGATGGTCACCAACCCGGCCACCCGCGACTGGACCGTCACCGCCTCGACCTACGCGACGCTGAACGAGATGTACGGCAACCGCACCATCTGCGGGATCGGCCGGGGCGACTCCGCGGTACGCGTCACCAACGGCCGGCCGAGCACGGTCGCCGAGCTGCGCGAATCCATCGCGGTGATCCGCGGTCTCGCGAACGGTGAGGAGGTCGAGTACAAGGGCAGCCACCTCCGGTTCCCGTGGAGCCATCACTCGACCCTCGACGTCTGGGTCGCCGCCTACGGGCCGCGCGTCCTCCAGCTCACCGGCGAGGTCGCGGACGGCTTCATCCTGCAGCTGGCCGACCTGTCGATCGCCGAGTGGAGCATCGCCGCGGTCCGGAAGGCCGCCGCCGACGCCGGCCGCGACCCCGACGACGTCACCATCTGCGTCGCCGCCCCCGCGTACATCACCGACGGCAGCGACGCGAGCCGAGCCCACGCGTACGACCAGTGCCGCTGGTTCGGCGGAATGGTCGGCAACCACGTGGCCGACATCGTCGCCCGCTACGGCGCCGACGGCGCGAACGTGCCCACCGCGCTCACCGACTACATCAAGGGCCGCGAGGGCTACGACTACAACGAGCACGGCCGGGCCGGCAACACGCATACCTCGTTCGTCCCCGACGAGATCGTCGACCGGTTCTGCGTCATCGGCACGCTCGACGAGCACCTCGCCAAGCTCGACGCGTTGCGAGCGCTCGGTGTCAGCCAGTTCGCCGTCTACCTGCAGCACGACGCTCAGGACGAGACGCTGCGGGCCTACGGGCAGCACGTGGTGCCGGCGGTCGCGGAACGGGTGAGGGCGAAGACGTGACGGTGGCCACCAGGTGACCACCACGACCGTGTATGCGCCGCCGCACCTCGGTGGCGCACTGGTCCGACGGGCGTCGACATCGTCCTGAAGAACGGCCCCACCCTCGGGGCGTCGCACCAGGCGTGGCAGCCGGCCCGGGTCAACGAGCTGGTTGGCCGCCGCCCGCCGGGATCGGCGTCGTCGACAAGGCTCTCTGGGACCAGACGGTGTCCGTCGCCACCAGCCAGAAGGTCGTCACCGCCGCGCCGGACGCGGATGCCTACTCGAATACCTACGTGCAGAAGGCGGTCGACGCGCTCAAGGCCAGCGGCATGGACGTGACCGGAACGTCGTACAAGGGCGCCCGAGGTGACTCTCAAGGAGGGCGGCAAGTAGGCCGGTCCCGCAGCGAGACGTCCCCCGGCGGTCGGCCGGGGGACGTGCGTCATGCGCCAGGCGGATCAGCTGTAGGGCGACGGGTCCATGTACGCCTTGGTCAGGTCCGTGGTGCAGTGCAGCCGGATGATCAGCTCGTGGCTGCTGAACGGGTCCCAGTTGGTGGCGCTCGAGAACCCGCTGTCGGGGTCGGTGCTCGTCACCGGGTAGTGCTGTTTGTTCCACCAGTCCTGTACGGGGGTGTTCTTCACCGCCGCGATGGTGACGCCGATGGCGTTGGGTTCCAGGACCTCGACGCCCTTGGGGACGATGCGGCCGGGAGAGAGCTCGACGTTCTTGAAGTACCCGGTCGGGCACGAGAGTGCCGGGATCGAGATGGAGTCCCAGGGCTTGATCGTCTCCCGGAACGCCTCGAACGAGTAGGTGTCGGTACTGGTGCTCGAGGCGGTGGCGGCGCCGACGCCGACTCCGGTGACGACCGCCGCGGCCGCGGCCGTGGCGAGGGCGATCTTGGCGGTCAGTCCTAGACCCGGGCCGGACTTCCGGCGGGTGGTGCGGTTCATGATGGGCTCCTTGGGTGTGGGTGGCGTGACGAGCGCCGGATCAGGGGATGGGCAGGGGGTCGGAGTAGGGGAGGGTGATGTTCGCCTTGCTCCAGTCGAGGGTGCAGTGCAGGTTCACCACGAGCTCGTGGCTGGTGAACGGATCCCAGTTGGTCGCGGTCGACGCGCCCTTGGACGCGTCGGTGCCGTTGTGCAGCCAGACCTCAGTGCCCTTCGGGTTGTGCGACCGGTAGGCCGAGTGGGTGATCGTGGTGCCGATCCACGCTGAGTCACCGGTGATCTCGACACCGCGCGGCACGATGCGCCCGGGCGACACGTCGGTGTTCTCCAACAGGTAGTTGGTGCCGCACGAGGTCGACGGGATGGTGATGGAGTCCAGGGGCTTGATGGTCGCCCTGAACACCTCCACCGTCTGGTCAGTGGGTGCCGGCTGCGGTGTGCCGTCGGTAGCTGAGGCCGAGCCCGCACTGGCGGCGATGATCCCGGCGGTGGCGGCCGTGGCGACGAGGCCGCCGATGATTTGCCGGTGTCGAGATCCTCGGCCCTTGGTGCTGTTCATGCCGTTCTTGCGCTTCATGATGCAATCTCCTTAGTTGTCAGCAGTTCTGGTGTGGGGGTTAGAAGGGGGACTCGCCGAGGTCGTTGACGACGGCGTGGTCGGTGTCCCAGGTGCAGTGGAGCTTGATGACGACCTCGCGGCTGGTGAACGGGTCCCAGTTGGTCGCCCCGGAGTAGCTGTGGTCGGCGTCCGTGCCCGAGATCGCCTGGACCAGCCGGCCGTTCTCGACCCACACCGGGCCGTCGCCGTGGGTGATGGTGACTCCGACCCCACCGGGCTCGACCACCTCGACGCCCCGCGGCACCATGCGCCCTGGCGAGTAGTCCTGGTTGTGCAGGTAGCCGGTCGGGCACGTCAGAGAGGGGATCGTGATGGAGTCCCAGGGCTTGACGGTCTCCCGGAACACCTCATAGGTGGTGACCGTGGGCTCCGAGGCCGAGTCGGCCGTGGCAACCGCGCCACCGATCGCGGTGATCGCGAGCGCTGTGGCGGCGACGAGCCCGACTCGAGCGGTCCAGTTGAGTCGACGGTCTGACATGTGAATCTCCTTGGTGTGGAACAACTTCCGTTACCAAGAAGTATTCGGGCGACCAGCCGCGCGCGTTGTCGGCCGACCTGACGACATGGCGGATGACGCCGTTGCTCCGGTCGGTCGACGATGCCGTGGGGTCAGCCCCACGTCGAGGGTCAGCGGTTGAGGTAGCGCATCACGGCGAGGACGCGGCGATGCTCGTCCGCGGACGGTGGGAGCTCGAGGGTCTGGAAGATCAGGGCGATGTTCCGGTCGACGGCCTTCTCGGTCACGCCGAGCTCACGGGCGATCCGCGCGTTGCTGAACCCCTGGGCCATCAGCTGGAGGACCTCGAGCCGGCGAGGAGTGAGCAGGCCGATGCCGTGGTCCTGGTGGTCCCGCACCCCCCGACGAACCAGGGTGGAGATCACCTCCGGGTCGATGCTCGACCCGCCGGCCACGACCCGCTGGACCGAGTCCAGGAACTCGTCGAGGTCCATGACCCGGCTCTTCAGGAGGTACCCGATTCGCTCGGCGCCGAGGGACAGGAGCTCCAGCGCACCGGGGGTGTCGATGTGCTGCGAGAGCACGATGACCGCGACGTCGGGCAGCTCACGCCGTATCTGCAGTGCGGCCGCGATGCCGTCGCGGGTGAAGGTGGGCGGCATCCGGATGTCGGTCACGACGACGTCGGGATGGAGCGACCGGACCTGGTCGAGAAGGTCGTCGCGGTCGCCCGCCTGAGCGACGACCTCGAACCCCTCGTCCCCGAGGATGCGGGCGATCCCCTCCCGCAGGAGGACGTCGTCCTCGGCGATGATCAGGCGCATACGAACTCCGCCCGCAGTGTCGTCCCTCCGCTGGCCCCCTTCTGCAGAGAGACGGTCCCGTCCAGGGCCGCGACCCGGTCCTGCAGGCTGCGCAACCCGAAGCCCGGGCTCGCGTCGGAGATACCCCTACCGTCGTCGGTGACGGTGACCTCGAGTCGTCCGTCCACGGCGGCCAGGGTGACCGTGACCTCGTGCGCCGCAGCGTGTTTGACCGCGTTGGTCAGGGCTTCCGCGACGACGAAGTAGCCGGTCGACTCGACCTCGGCGTCCATCCGGTCCATGGGCCCGACGACGTCCACGCGTACCGGCATGGGCATCTGGTCCGCCAGGGCCACGACCCCCGCGTGCAGGCCGCGCTCCTGCAGTGTGGTCGGCATGATGCCCTGCACGAGTCCGCGCAGGTCGTCGAGCAGTGTCCGCATCTGCTCCGCCAGCCGCGTCCCCACCGACCTCACGAAGTCAGCATCCTCGGCACGCCGCGCGATCCGCTGCACCTCCAGTCCAGCGAGGACGATGCGTTGCTGCGCGCCGTCGTGGAGGTCGCGGGCGATGCGCCGGCGTTCCGCGTCCGCGGCGACGACGATGCGTCGCCGCGAAGTCCGGATCTCGGCGGCCGCCTCGTCGAGCCGCTGGACCGCCGCCCGGAGGTCGACGACGAGCCTGCGGTTGTCGATCGCCAGTGCCAACGGCGCGGCGACGGTCGACACCACGCCGGTGTCGGCGATGAGGGTCCGGTCGTAGCGGAGACCGCCGACGGGATACGGTCCGGTGCCGACGGGCCACCACCCGTCGTCGGCCGGCACCTCGTAGGCCGAGCCGTCACTGTCGACGAAGCCGGCTCCGTCCGACCCGGTCGACCACAGCACGCGGGCGCTGCGGTCGCCCAGCGCGCGAACCATCAGGTCGTCGAGCAGGCCGGGCTCGGCGGAGGCCTCCGAGATGCCGAGCGCCACCTCCTCCACCTCACCGGCGCGACCGAACGCGCCCACGGTCAGCGCGACCACGAAGGCGACCGGGATTCCGCAGAGCATCGCGAGCTGGACGATCAACACCGCATCGAGGACCGCGACGCTCGGGTTGGTGTGCGTGATCGCGATGCAGATGATGATGACGGCGACCGCGAAGCAGCCGTACCCGAGGAACGGGAGCAGCTGGCGCCGGACGACGGCCGGCGTGGTCGCGAGGCGGCGGCTGGCCAGCACGAAGGTGACCACCATGGTCGTCAGCCCGACGACGGTCTGGGTCCACTCGATCGCGGTCGCGGCGTCACCCGTGCCCACGAGCTCCAGGACGGCCGGCGGCACGAGCGACACCGTGTACGCGACGGCCACGGTGACGCGGGCCGCGCGCCCGACCAGCCGACCCGACGGGAAGGCCAGGAGGAGGTGCATCAGCAGGGCCAGGGGAAGCGCGTCCAGCAGCTCTCCGACGTGACGCATGACCTCGATCTCGTCGTCCTGCATACCCGCGGCCCACAGGGCCACCGCCGTGGCGACCATCAACCGACCCGTCGCGTTGTGCGGCCGCCGGTGCCACGCGAGGAGCCCGGTGATCGTGAACGCGGCCACCGCCCCGCCGTCCACGATCTCGGGGACGCTCGTGTGCGAGGTGCCGGGCACGGCCACCTCCACGAGGACGAGCAGCGTCAGCAGCACTCCGATGGCGAGGAGCGCGTCTCGCAGGCTGGTCCCCGGCGCGGCCGGAGCGGCCGACGGGGACCGGCGGGGCGACCCGGCTACCGATGTCATGTGCACAGGATCGACGGGATGGCCTCGCCGCGCACCCACATCGGGCGGGGTGCGCCGCGTTTCCTCGAATGGCGGCCGTCAGTACGCCTCCGCCGGATCGACGTCCGTCAGGAGCAGGTCGTAGTCGACAAGATCGTCGTAGGAGCCGTCGCCGAGCCGCTCGGCCTGGCGCTCCACTCCGGTCCGGCGGAACCCGTTCGCCTCGGCGACGTGCTGGGAGGCGCCGTTGCCGGCCGCCGCCTTGAGCACCAGACGCCGCAGCCCGAGGCCGCCCTCGGTGACGGGTCGGAACGCGTGCCCGACGAGGAGTCCGACCGCCTCGGTGGTGACCCCGGCGCCGCGGGCCGCGGGATGCGTCCAGTACCCCACCTCGCCGCTGGTCGGGTCGGGCCCCCCGAGCCCCATCAGCGCGATCGACCCCACGCATACGTCGTCGTCCGGGTTGGCCATCGCGAGGAACAGACCGGTCCCGACGGCCGCCTCCCCGCGGCACCGGCGGATGTATGCGGCGGCCTGGTCGAGCGTGTAGGGGTCCGGCAGCGCGCGGAGCCACTGCCGGGCGCGCTCGTCGGTGCATCCCTCGACGACGCGCGCCGCGTCGTCGTCACGCCACGGCCGGAGCCGGACGCGGTCGCCCGTGAGGGTCACCTCGTCGACCCGCTGCGGCCGCCGGTCCACCCGCTCGTCCGTCGCGAGCAGCTCGAAGTGGGCGCCGTCGGTGACGTCGCCCTCGGCGTTCCGGAAGGCGTGCCGGTCCTGGCCCCAGCGGCGGAACCCGGCCCGCAGCAGGACCGCCTGGGACGGACCGTTGTCGAGGTCGGTCGCCGCGTAGAGCCGCGCGAGGCCCATCCCGCCGTCCGACACCGGCGCGAAGGCGTGGTCGATCATCGCCGGCATGACCTCGGGCACGACGCCCTTCCCGCGGGCCGTCGGGTGCAGCCAGTAGCCGATCTCGGCCTGGAACCGGTCCGCGACCGGGTCCAGCCTGAACACCGTGAGGTCGCCGAGGGCGCGCCCCGTCTCGCGGTCGGCGATGGCCCAGTTCAGGTGCTCGTCGGCGTCCTGCCCGAGCTCGCGACGGCGCAGCCAGCTCGGGAAGCTCGCCGCGTCGGGGTGGGCTCCCGGTGGCATGAACCGCAGGCTCGCGGCGTCCGGCGCCTCGTCCGGCCCGGGGACGTCGTCCGCGGTCCAGGGACGCAGGCGGAACCGGCTGGTCTCGATGACGGGGAGGGCGCCGGGCTCGACGCGCTGAGCGTCGCGGTCGTCGGCGGCCAGGAGGTCGAACACCAGGGCGTCGTCCGGGCGGCCGTTCACCTGGATCGCCTGGCGCTCCGTCCCCGCGAGCCGGAAGCCGGCCCGACGCAGCACTCGGGCCGAGGCACGGTTTCCGGCGGCGCAGCCCGCGGTCAGCTGGTGCAGCCCGAGACCGCCCTCCTCGACCGAGCGCCACGCGTACGGGATGACCAGCTCGAGCGCCCGACCGACGACGCCCCGGCCGCGCGCAGCGGGCAGGAGCCAGTAGCCGAGGATCCCGGTGCCCGCGAACAGCGGCACGTCCAGCCGGGTGACGTCGACCCCGCCGAGCAGGGTGTCGGTCGCGGCGTCCGCGACGGCGATCGACAGCGCGCTGCCGCCGGCGCTGCGTTCCCTCTGGGTCAGCAGCCACGCGGCGAAGGACTCCGGCGTCGGGAGTCCCGCCGAGTATGCGGCCGCCTCGGCGTCGGGCTCGGCCGGCATCGACGACGCGTCGTCGTCGCGGAACGGACGGAGCCGGAACCCGTCTCCCTCGATGGTGGGGGCGGTCAGCCAGCGGGTTGACGGCTCCATCGGCTCACCGGCGAGGAGCCGGCCGGCCCAGAAGTCCCGAACCGTCCCCTCGACCACGTTGGTCACCGGCCCCGAGATGCGGAATCCCAGCCGCCAGGCCACCTTCCGAGAGCCGTAGTTGCCGGCCAGCGCGTGCCAGAAGGCGACCTCGGCCCCCGAGTCGAAGGCGTGCCCGAGCGCCAGCCGCAGCGCGCGCGTGATGACGCCCCGACCGCGGTGGCCGGGGTGGGCGGCGAAGGAGACCTCGACGGCGTGCTCGCCTCGCGGCCGGTAGCCCACCAGCCCGGCGAAGCGGTCGTCGTGCTCGACCGCCCAGGTGTGCCGCTCGCCGGTGGCCCACTCGCGCTCGGTGCGCTCGACGAACTCACGGCCATCGTCGTGGGTGTAGCCCTCCCACAGCGTGGTCCAGCGGACGGTCTCCACATCGGTGGACTGCTCGACGATGGCGGGGATGTCGTCGGCGGACAGCGCACGGAGGGTGACCGTGCCGTCGGACAGCGTGGGTGCGGCGGGCGGGGCGGGCGGCATACCGGCCAGCCAACCAACCGCCGTCCTCGGGCGGCAAGCGAGTTGGCTCAGCCGCGAGCCAGGCGCGGGTCGATGGCGACGACGTCGGTCCCGAAGAAGTCGACCGCCCAGAGGCGGTGGTCCCACCCGGCGACGACGAAGGGGTTCCCGGTCGTGGACCGCAGCGGCGGCCCCACCGTGTTGGTGGAGGCGTCGACGGGGTAGAGGTCGCCGCCCTTGTCGGGGACCCAGACGACACCGTCGAGGATGTCGCCGTCGAGCGGCTTCGGGCCGACCTTGACGGTGGCCAGGACGGCGCGGGTGGCCGGGTCGACCCGGGTGACCGTGCCGGTCGTCGTGTTGGCGACCCAGACGCTGGTGTCGTCGTAGGCGGTCCAGCCGATTCCCGGAGCGAGCTTGACCGTCGAGACGGCGAGGGTCGTCGTGTCGATCCGGGCGAGGTTGCCGCTGGTCGGCAGCGGAACCCACACCGCCCCAGGCGTGTGCGCGATGCCGACCGGGGTGTCGCCGACCTTCACGACGGTCCGGGTGTTGGTCGCCGCATCGACGCGTGACACGGTGCCGTCGGTGTAGTCCGTCACCCAGGCGGCTCCGTCGGCGAAGGTCACGTCGTAGGGAGAGGCGCCGACGCGCACGGTCGCCTGCACCTGGCCGGTCGCGGCGTCGACGCGGGTGAGGCTGTTGTCGCCGTAGTTCTCGACCCAGACGGAGCCGGCGCCGAACGCCAACCCGCAGGGGGAGGCCCCGACCTTCACGGGTGCGCCCACGACGTGCGTCGTCGGGTCGACGGTGACCAGCGTGCCGTCGCCGTAGTTGCTCACCCAGATCTTGCCCGCGGCGCCCAGCACGCCGCAGGGCTTGGTGCCGGTCCGGACCCGCGCCACGAGGTATGCGGGGGTGTCCGCGCCGGTGCTGGCGGCGGTGCCCGTCGAGTCGGAGGCCGCCACGCCCGAACCGGACCCACAGGCGCTGAGGCTCGCGGCGAGAAGACCGACCACGAATCCCACTGGCGTCCAACGCATACTGGGAAAGTACTACCAACGTGAAGTAGTCTGTCAACCTCGTCGCGACTGGTGGTGTTCCGTAACCTTGGGAAATGCCCAAGCCCGCACCGTTCGCCCGCGGTGCGTTCCTGCTCGTCTACGCGCTGGACCAGCAGCTGAGCCAGCTCCTGGTCCAGCGGATGGCCGACTCGCCGCTGACTCCACCGGACTTCGCCGTGACCAGTGCGCTGCGGCTCGCCCAGCCGTGCCGGCCCACCGAGCTGGCCCGCATCCTCGGGATGCGGCCGACCACGCTGTCCAACCACCTGCGGCGCTTAGGGGAGCGCGGCCTGGTGCGGCGGCGGCCCGACCCCCGCGACGGGCGCGCGGCGCTGCTGCAGCTCACCGCCAAGGGCCGGCGCGACACGGAGGCCTGCTTCCCGGCCTTCGGCGATGCCATCGTGCTGTTCCGCAAGGCGCTCGCGGAGGAGGGCGTCGACGAGGGACACGTCCTCGAGGTGTTCGAGGCCGTGGGGCGGGCGCTCGACGCCGCGGTCCAGGCGCCCTGAGAGCCGCCCTCGCGGAACCGGTCTCCCACCTGGTGCGTTGGGCCGGGTGCCAGGGGACCGACTAGCCTAGGTCGGTGTTCCGCGTGCTCGCGCGGGGATGTCGCGCGTCCCGCGACCACGTCGTCAGTTCGTCCGTCAGCAGGAGTTCAGCGTGCCCAAGGTCTTCGAGAAGCTGCTGCGTGCCGGCGAGGGCCGGGTCCTCAAGCGGCTGGAGGGCATCGCCGCCCAGGTCAACGCCCTCGAGGACGACTTCGAGAAGCTCACCGACGAGGAGCTCCGCAACGAGACCGACGTCTTCCGGCAGCGGCTGGCCGACGGCGAGAGCCTCGACGACCTGCTCCCGGAGGCGTTCGCGGCGGTCCGCGAGGCGTCCAAGCGGACCCTCGGCAAGCGCCACTTCGACGTGCAGATGATGGGCGGGGCGGCCCTGCACCAGGGGAACGTCGCCGAGATGAAGACCGGTGAGGGCAAGACCCTCGTCGCGACGCTGCCGTCGTACCTCAACGCCCTCACCGGCAAGGGCGTCCACGTCGTCACGGTCAACGACTACCTGGCGGAGTACCAGTCCGAGCTGATGGGCCGCATCCACCGCGCCCTCGGGCTCGAGACCGGCTGCATCCTCGCGGCGATGACCCCGGCGCAGCGCCGGGTCGAGTACGCCAAGGACATCACCTACGGCACGAACAACGAGTTCGGCTTCGACTACCTGCGCGACAACATGGCGTGGAGCCCGGAGGAGCTGGTCCAGCGCGGCCACAACTTCGCCATCGTCGACGAGGTCGACTCGATCCTCATCGACGAGGCCCGGACCCCGCTGATCATCAGCGGCCCGGCCGACCAGGCCACGAAGTGGTACGTCGAGTTCGCCAAGATCGTCCAGCGGCTCCATCGCGGCGAGCTGGAGTCCGGCGAGGGCGACTACGAGGTCGACGAGAAGAAGCGGACCGTCGGCGTCCTCGAGGCCGGCATCGAGAAGGTCGAGGACCTGCTCGGCATCGAGAACCTCTACGAGTCGGTCAACACCCCGCTCATCGGCTACCTCAACAACGCGCTCAAGGCCAAGGAGCTGTTCAAGCGCGACAAGGACTACGTCGCGATGAACGGCGAGATCCTCATCGTCGACGAGCACACCGGCCGTATGCTCCCCGGCCGCCGCTACAACGAGGGCATGCACCAGGCCATCGAGGCCAAAGAGGGCGTGGAGATCCAGAACGAGAACCAGACCCTCGCCACGATCACGCTCCAGAACTACTTCCGTATGTACGACACGTTGTCGGGCATGACCGGCACGGCGCAGACCGAGGCGGCGGAGCTCAACGCCATCTACAAGCTCGGCGTCCACACCATCCCGACCAACATGCCGATGATCCGCGCCGACCAGGCCGACCTCGTCTACCGCACCGAGGCCGCCAAGTACGACGCGGTCGTCGCCGACATCGTCGAGCGGCACAACGCGGGCCAGCCGGTGCTCGTCGGCACCATCTCGGTCGAGAAGAGCGAGTACCTCTCCCACCAGCTGCGCCGGAACGGCGTCCGGCACGAGGTCCTCAACGCCAAGCAGCACGCACGAGAGGCCTCGATCGTGGCCGACGCCGGCCGCAAGGGCGCGGTCACCGTCGCGACGAACATGGCCGGCCGCGGTACCGACATCATGCTCGGCGGCAACCCGGAGTTCCGCGCCGTCGCGGCGCTCAAGGCCCAGGGGCTCGACCCCGAGGAGACCCCCGAGGCCTACGAAGCGGCCTGGGACGAGGCGCTGGCCACCGCGGAGGAGCAGGTCGCGGCCGAGCACGACGAGGTCGTCGAGCTCGGCGGTCTCTACGTTCTCGGCACCGAGCGACACGAGTCGCGGCGCATCGACAACCAGCTGCGCGGCCGCTCCGGCCGTCAGGGCGACCCCGGCGAGTCCCGGTTCTACCTCTCGCTGGAGGACCACCTCATGCGGCTGTTCAACGCCGCGATGGTGGACCGGTTCATGACCACGGCGGGCATGGAGGACGAGGTCCCCATCGAGTCGAAGATGGTCTCCCGGTCGATCCAGAGCGCGCAGAGCCAGGTCGAGGGCCAGAACTACGAGATCCGCAAGAACGTCCTCAAGTACGACGACGTGCTCAACCGCCAGCGCCAGGTCATCTACGACGAGCGGCGCCGCGTCCTCGAGGGCGAGGACATGGAGGAGCAGATCCGGCTCTTCGTCAACGACGTCATCGAGGGCTACGTCGACTCCGCCACGTCGGAGGGGTATGCGGGGGACTGGGACCTCGAGCAGCTCTGGACCGCGATGCGCACCCTCTACCCCGTGTCGATCACCATCGACGAGCTGGCCGAGGAGGCCGGGGGCCGCAACTCGATCACCCCGGAGCAGCTGAAGGAGGCCCTCACCTCCGACGCGCACCACGCATACGACGCGCGCGAAGAGGCTCTCGGGGCCGAGGTGATGCGTGAGATCGAGCGGCGCGTCGTCATGTCGGTGCTCGACCGGAAGTGGCGTGAGCACCTGTACGAGATGGACTACCTCCAGGAGGGCATCGGCCTGCGGGCCATGGCCCAGCGCGACCCGCTCGTCGAGTACCAGCGCGAGGGCTTCCTGCTCTTCGAGGCGATGATGGACGGGATCAAGGAAGAGTCCGTCGGGTACATCTTCAACGTGGAGGTCCAGGTCGAGCCGCCTACGGATGCCATCGCCGGGCAGGCGCTCGAGCCGGTGTCGGTGAGCGAGATGCTCGGCGGGCTCGCGGCCGAGACGCCGCAGGACGCGCCACCGGCCTCCGGCGTCCAGGACCGTCAGCCGGTCGGGGCGAGCAACGGCTCGAACGGGGCGGGTGCGGCCGCGCGTGAACCGGTGCCCACCGGTGCCCGGGTGCCTCCCGCGTTCTCGGCGAAGGGCCTCGGCGGGCCGGCGGCGCGGCAGCTGCGCTACACCGCGCCGAGCGACGACGGGTCGGTCGAGGAGCGCAACGTGTCGGAGGACGGCGCCGGCGGAGCCGGTTCGAACGGCGCCCCGCAGACGCGCTCTGGCAACCGGCCGCCGAAGCGGTCCTCCAAGAAGGCCCGCCGCCGGGGCAAGTGACCGTCGAGCCCCGAGTCCGCTGGGCTTGACGCTGCGTCAACCGTCTCGACTCAGGGTGCACGGTGCGTCGAGTCGCTTGACGCTGCGTCAAGCCGGACGGCTGGCGCCCGGCGGGGTCAGCCGATCACGAGGTCGGTCACGACCCAGCGGTGGTCGACGCCGGCCATCCGCAGCGCCATCGCGCGCAGCCGGTCCGGGTGCACGACGACGACGCTGACCTCGACGACACCGTCGGCCACGTCGCATACGCGCGTCCGGCGCACCACCGGCCGGCGCGTGTGCTGCAGCCCGCGGCGGGCGGCGACGAGCGACCGGCGGGCCAGCACGGCGTAGACCTCGGGGCTGGTCCAGCGGATGACCTGCGGCGCGGGGCGGGCCCCGGCCATCACCTCGACCAGGGCCTGGGCCAGCTGCGGGGCGAACCGCTCAGGGTCCGGCAGGTCGCTGGAGCGCGAGCGCTGCCGGTCGAAGTAGCGCTCGTCGTCCGGGGTGTAGTCGATCGCCAAGGCGTCCTGGACGTACGGCGACTCGGTGGTCGTCATCGTGGCCCGCGCCTCGTCGTACGAGATGACCGGCGGCTCGGTACGCGGTAGCGGGAGGACCCGCAGCGGCTGCAGCGTGGTCATGACGGTCCGGACGTCGGCACGGTCAGGACCTGACCCGCACGGATGAGGTTCGGGTTCGAGCCGATGACGCCTCGGTTCGCGGCGTACCAGCGTGGCCATTCGCCAGCGATCTGCTGCGCGGTCGCGTGCGCTCCGAGGTGGCGGTGGGCGATGGACCAGAGGCTGTCGCCGCGGATGACGGTCACCGTTCGGGGGCCGCCGCCGGTGGACGGGGTTTGCGGCGCCGGGCCGAGGGGTCCCAGTGCCGGTGGGTTCGGGGCCGCCTGGTCCGTGTGGGCTGCGGCTGCCGGGTCCGCCTGGTCCGTGCGGGCTGCCGGGTCCGTGAGCGCGGTGGTCGTCGACGCGGCGCCGAACGCGGGATCCGGGGCCGTCGCGGGCGTCGGTCGGCCCGGGTCGGGGGCGGCGTCGGCGACCGGGGGTCGATCGGTGACGGTGACCTGGGGTCGCGCGGTGACACCGAAGGCCGGGTCGGGAGCGGGCGGCATCACCGTTTGGCTGGTCGTCGCCGACGGGGCCGCCCCGGATAGCGAACCCCCCGCGTGTGCCACCGGGGTGGCCGCGGTGGCCAGGGTCGCGCCGAGCACGACCGCCGTCATGCGTCGAACCGCGGCCGGCGTGACGCGCTCTGCCGAAGCGGCGCTGACCCGACCGATCGCCCCGGGCAGGGTGGCCAGGGCGGCGAGCGTGACGCCGAGGCCGAACCAGAGCAGGAGGACGGCGCCTACGCCGGCGGCGCCGAGAACGAGCAGGTCGGCGGGCGCGTCCGGGCCGCTGGTCCGGACGGCGTCGAGGGCGCCGCTTCCGGCCAGCCAGAACAGCCCCACGCCGCCCATGGTGAGCAGCCCGGTGAACGCGGCGGCGGTAGCCGACCGTAGGGCGACGCGCGCCGAGCCGGTCATCGGGCTCCTTGATGGTCATAGACGTCGTTTACGTGTGTTTACGTATATTCACGCGTCTTTGGGGCCATGTCAATGGTCCCTGGCTACACTCCACGACGTGCGATGGGAGCGCCTGTTCGAGGACCTCGAGGCGCAGCTGCGCAGCGACGACGCCCGGGAGCTGGCCGCGGAGGTCGCCGACCGCACCCGGCGCGAACGCGCGCTGCTCGGCCTGCACGAGCGGTTCGCGGCGGCGACGGACCGGACGGTCGTCGAGCTGCGGGTGGCCGGCGTGGGCCTCCTGCGCGGCTTGGTCACGGGGAGTGGTCCGGACTGGGTCCTGCTGGACCACCGCGCCGAGCATCCGCTGACTGTCGTCCCCGGGCCGGGAGACGAGCGGCGGGTGGACCGGCCGGTCCTCGTCGCCACTGCGGCGATCCGCGCGGTGACCGGGCTCGGCGGGGCCGAGCAGACCGGGGCGGTCGCCAAGGGCTTCGGTCTGGGATCGGCGCTCCGCGCCGTGAGCCGCGACCGCGCCGTCGTCGACCTCGTCGACGTCGACGGCATCGCCCTGACGGGGACCATCGACACCGTCGGCCAGGACTACCTCGAGGTGGCCGAGCACTCGGCCGACCTGCCCCGCCGCACGGAGAACGTCATCGCGGTCCGGGCCGTCACCTTCGCCGGGATCGCGATGGTGCGTCGCCGCTGACGCGATGGGATCGAGGTGGGTCTCCGCGCGAGCGCGGAGTCCGTCCGCGTCAGCGGGGACGTGAGTGAGGGTCGAGGGTGAGCGTCAGACGACGACGTCGTCGGTACCCGTCCCGAACGGGTGTGCGGCGACGAACTGGCGGGTCTCGGAGTACATGCGCTGGATGTAGTTCTCCAGCTCGGTGGTCTCCACCCGCCATTGACCGCGGCCGCCGACCTTGATGGCCGGAAGCTCTCCGGACCGGACCAGGGCGTAGGCCTGAGCCGCCGAGATGTTGAGGATCTCGGAGACCTCGGTGAGCTGAAGGAAGCGTTGCGTGGGCATGCTGGGGTTTGTCCTCGCTTCGGATGAGCGGTGCTGGAACCGGGGCGGTTTCGACCGTGTCGATCGGACACATGTCGACTTTCTTTACCGGCTCTTTACTGTAGGCGATGAGTCCCCTCGCCCGTCTACTCTTCCACAACGAATGTCCCAACTCGTCGGTTCTCCACAGCGAGGACATGGATGTGACGCCGCCGTAGGCCGTCGGCCATGATTGGACGCGCACCGCCCCAGAGCGGAACGACGCACGTAAGCCAGGGCGACAAGGAGACGTCGTGACCCAGCTGCCCGAACCGAGCGCAAAGCGACTGCAGCGCCCGTCGTGGCGGGACGCCCGCCTTCTCGTCGGCGTCGTCCTCGTCCTGCTCGGCACCGCGGTCGGCGCTCGCATCATCGCCAGCGCCGACGACACCGTGCCCATGTACGCCGCGTCGACGGGCATCCGCCCCGGGGACCGGCTGACCACCGACAACCTGCGGCGGGTCGACGTCCAGCTGGGCGACCAGGCGTCTCGCTACCTCTCCGCACGGGTCGTCGTGCCCGACGACACCTATGCGCTGCGCGACATCCCCGAGGGCGAGCTGGTCCCCGCCTCGGCCGTGGGGTCGCGGTCGACCGTGACCGTCCAGCCGGTCACCGTCGAGGTCGACGCCAGCTCGGCGCGCGGACTGCCGGCCGGTGCCGTGGTCGACGTCTGGGTCAGTCCACGCGACACCCAGTCGACCCAGGAGCGCTACCTCGACGCGACGCTCGCCCTGGAGCGGGTCAGCGTCTCCCCGGTCACCCAGGACGCCGGACGGTTCGGCGCGGCCTCGTCGACGATGGCGGTCCAGCTGCGGGTCCCGCGCGACAAGGTCGCCGAGATCATCGCCGCGGTCGACAAGCAGTCGCGGTTCACCCTGGTGCCGGTCCCGGGCCAGGGCACCTCGTGACGCATGTCCTCACGGCGCTCGGCAACCGCTGGGACAGCCGGGTCGCGACGCTCCTGGAGGCCTCGCGCGAGGTGAGTATCGTCCGCCGCTGCGCGGACCTGCCCGACCTCGTCGCGACGGCGGCGGCGGGCCTCGGCACGGTCGCGCTCGTGTCGGGCGACCTGCGCGGCCTCGACCTCACGTCGGTCGCCCAGCTGCGGGCCGCGGGCGTGCACGTGGTCGGAATCGCCCCCCACGGCGACGAGGAGTCCGAACGGCGGCTGCACCAGCTCGGCATCGCCCGGGTGGTCCCCGGGAACGCAGAGCTCGCCGAGTTCGAGGCGGCCCTCACCGAGCAGCCGGTGACCGCCGACGCCACCCTGGACGCTCTCGACCGCGAGCTGGACGCCGGGTGGGACCCGGCGCACGCCGGTGACCACGCCGGTATGCAGGACGCCGGGTCCTTCTCGAGCGTCCGCGACGCCGTGACCGACCCGGCGGAGGCGGACCACCCGCCCGGCGGCGTCGAGGCCGGGTCCGGTCGGGTGGTCGCGGTCTGGGGCCCGACCGGCGCTCCGGGTCGCACCACCATCGCGGTGACCCTGGCCACCGAGCTCGCCGCGCTCGGCATCCCCACGGTCCTCGTCGACGCCGACACCTACGGCGGCTCGGTCGCCCAGGCGCTGTCGTTCCTCGACGAGGCCCCCGGCATCGCGGCCGCCACCCGGGCCGCGGACCAGGGCACGCTCGACCTGCCGACCCTGGCCCGGCTGGCGCCGGTGGCGACCGCGGGGCTGCGGGTGCTCACGGGCATACCCAAGGCGGAGCGGTGGCCGGAGGTCCGGCCCGCCGCGCTGGAACGCGTCCTGACCATGAGCCGGTCGCTCGGCCAGGTCGTCGTCGTCGACTGCGGCTTCAGCCTCGAGGACGACGAGGAGCTCAGCTACGACACGATGGCGCCCCGTCGCAACGGCGCGACGCTCACCACCCTCGCCCTGGCCGACGAGGTCGTCGTGGTGGGCGGGTGCGACCCGGTGGGGCTGCAGCGGCTGGTCCGCGGGCTGCAGGAGCTGGGGACGGTCCAGGCGCCGCCGCCGACGGTCTGCGTGAACCGGGTCCGGTCCGGAGCGGTGGGCTCCAATCCCGAGCAGCGGGTGTCCGAGGCGCTGGCGCGGTTCGCCGGGGTCACCGACGTCCTCTTCGTTCCCGACGACCCGGCCGCGCTCGACTCGGCGCTCCTCGAGGGACGCGCCCTGGTCGAGTGCGCGCCCGGATCGCCGGTGCGTCCGGCAGTGCGCTCGCTCGCCGAGAAGGTGGCCGGCGCTCCGTCCGGCCGTAGCCGGCGCCGCCGCCGAGGGCTGCGGGTCAGCCGCTGAACAGCAGCGACAGCCCGCCGACGGTGTAGCCGATCATCAGCACCATCAGGGGGATCTGCCCGACGACCGCCGCTCGGTGCGGCAGGATCCGGACCGCCCGCTCGTGGGCGACGACGACGCCGAGAACGTGGCCGACCACGATGGCCCCGGCCTGGACCACGGCCACCAGTGTCGGGTGGATCGGCCACGCCCACGCCGTGACCCCTCCGGTGCCGAGCCAGTTCGCCCCGAGGCCCAGAGGGTCGCTGAGCAGGGCCAAGGTCCTCGGCCCCTGGAAGGCGAGCAACGAGTAGTAGTGCGCGACGAGGTACCCCGCGGCGATCGGCAGCAGCGACGGAGCGAGGTCGGCGGCCACGCCGCGGACGGGGATCCCCGACAGCCAGGCCGAGGCCGCCGCCGCGAGGTGGAGGGCGCCGGCCACGAGCAGCACCACGCCGAGCAGCGTCACCGTCCGGACCAGGTCGGGCGCGGCCGTCGACTGGACCCAGCCCGCATACCGGATGTCCGCCGACAGGCTGTCGAACGCCGTCCCTCCGAGCATCACCGCCGCCGTGGCGAGGAGCCCCCGGCGCGCCGCGAGCAGGCTGGGTCCGTGGACCGGGGTGCGGAGCACCATTCGTCCGTCGGGTCGCCGTCCGAGAGGAGACAGCCGCCCGTACAGGCGGGAGAGCACCTCGAAGGGGTCGCCCTCGCGGAACCAGCGCTCCCCGAACGTCAAGGACCCGACGACGCTGACGAGGACGAACAGCGCGACCGCGATCCGCAGCACCAGCAGGGTCGTCCGCCCCGGGCGCGACGAGCTCGAGCCAGGTGAACGCCAGGAGTCCCGCGGCGGCCGGCCAGAACCCGAGGTCGACGTCGGTCAGGGTGAACGTCCGAGGGATGCGCGCGAGCGCGGTGAGCCCGCGGTGCAGCCAGCGGACCGGGTTGAGCAACGCCCACACCGCGCCGAACACCAGCGACAGGAAGGGCATCCCGACCCACAGCCACACGTACACCACGTACGCGACCGGGTTGTTCGCGTCGTCCCGCCCGAACACCAGCGCCATCAGCACCCAGCCGGTGAGCAGCAGCGACAGCCCCGCCAGCAGGCCCCGGAACCACCGAGCGTCGACGAGCGACTGCACCCCGGGTGGCACCGGCCAGCCGTCGTCGGGCCGCAGCCGCGGCTCCCGCCAGAGGAAGGCCAGGCCGACGAACGACGCGAACAGGGCGAGCGCCGCCCCGATGACCAGCGCCTCGAACGGCAGGGGCAGGTCGGCGCGGTTCCCCACGCCGTGCGCGGGGACGACGACCCAGGGGACGGCCGGGAGGTATGCCGCGATCCCGGCCGCGGGGACGCTCACCTCAGCGGACGGCGACGGTGAGCAGCGTCAGGGCGGGCTCGTGCGTCTCCACCTCGAAGACCCCGGCCTCCTTGCCGGTCAGCGTGACCGACGACGGCACGCCGCCCTTGAGGGGCACCTCGACGTCGAAGCCGTGCGCATGGAGCTCGTCGTCGTGGTCGCTGGTGACGACCAGGGTGAGCGTCTGGCCCACCGGCAGGTCGACCTGCGCCGGCGCCGGCGTGACGGTGCGCCCGCTGACGGTGATGGCGATGGTCCGACCGGACGACGTCGGTGACGTCGACGAGGTCGACGGCGTCGAGGTGGTGGCCGAGCTCGACGAGGTCGACGGCGTGGTGGGGGTCGGCGTCCCACCGGAGCACGCGGTGAGCGTGAGGGCCGCCGCCGCGGCGACCGCAGCCAGCGTGAGGCGACGCATACCGTCTGCTCCGTTCATCGTTCGGCCACCGTGACTGACGTCGCCATCGTAAGGACGGCGCGGTCTGCAACGATGTGCGGGTGTCCGACCGGCTCAGCTCCCTCGACGCCTCGCTGCTGTACCTCGAGGAGCCGACCACGGTCATGCACGTCGGCAACGTCATGGTGTTCGACGAACCGGAGCGGGCCGGAAGTTCCGACGTCCCGTTCGACTACGACGAGCTCGTCGGCCTGGTCTCGGCGCGGATCGCCCACCTGCCGCGGTACCGGCAGAAGATCCGCGAGATCCCGGGCCGGCTGGCCAACCCCGTCTGGGTCGACGACGAGTCGTTCGACATCACGTACCACGTGCGGCAGGCCGCCCTGCCCCGACCGGGGACCGACGAGCAGCTCGAGGAGTTCGTCGCCCGGATCCAGCAGCGACCCCTCGACCGCAGCCACCCGCTCTGGGAGGTCTACCTCGTCGAGGGCCTCGAGCACGACCGCTTCGCCGTGGTCACCAAGACCCACCACGCGCTGGTCGACGGCGCGGTGGCGCTCGACATCGCCCAGCTCGTGGTCCGCGACCAGCCCGGCGCCGACGACGACGTCGTCGACACCTGGCGGCCGCGGCACGAGCCCAGTGATCTGCAGCTGGTCGCCGGCGCCCTGACCGACGCGGTCTTCATGCCCGGCCAGGTCATCGACTCGGTGCGTGACAACGTCGACGGGGCGCGGGAGATCGCCGGCCGCGTGGTCCACGGCCTGGGGTCGCTGGTCTCGACTGTGGTCCGCGGCGCGGCCCGGCCGGCGCCCACCTCACCGCTCAACGTGGAGATCGGGGCGGCCCGACGGTTCGTCATGGTCGGAACCGACCTCGACGACTACCGCAAGGTCCGCTCCAGCCTCGCGCGGGGTGCCTACGCCGACGACGTCACGATCAACGACGTCATCCTCGCGACGGTCGCCGGCGCCTTCCGCGCGTGGCTGCTGACGCGCGGCGAACCGGTCCACCCGAGCTCGGTCGTGCGCTCGATGGTGCCGGTCAGCGTCGAGTCGGAGTCGGGGACCGGCGCCTCGGCCCACCGGCTGACGGCGTGTTTCGTCGACCTGCCGGTCGGGGAGCCCGGGGCCTCGATGCGGCTGCACCAGATCGCGTTCTCGATGCGCCAGCAGATGGAGGGCGGCCAGGCGATGAGCGCCCAGCGGCTGGTCGGCCTGGCCGGGTTCGCCCCACCCACCCTGCACTCGCTGGGCGCCCGGCTCGGGAGTGCGATGTCCCGCCGGCTGTTCAACGTCATCATCACCAACGTCCCCGGCCCCCAGACGACGCTGTATGCGGGTGACGCGCCGATGCTCTCCACCTACCCGGTCATCCCGCTGGCCAAGGGCCAGGCGCTCGCCATCGGGCTCACGTCGTACGACGGCGGGGTCTACTTCGGCCTCAACGCCGACCGCAACGCCATGCCGGACCTCGAGGTGCTCGGTCAGTGCATCGTCGACGCGCTCGCCGAGCTGACCGAAGGCCGGGAGGGCGCGTGACCGCGGGATGACCCCGTCATGACCAGGAGAGGGCTGGTCCTCGGCGGAGGCGGCGTGCTCGGCGCCGCGTGGATGGTCGGCGCCCTCACCGCGCTGGAGGACCACCTCGGCGTCGACGTGCGCTCGTTCGACCAGATGGTCGGGACGTCGGCGGGGTCGGTGCTCTGCTCCCTGCTGGCCTCCGGCGTCAGCGTCGCCGAGCTGCGGACGCACCAGATGGAGGGAACCCTCACGTACGGCCGGCTGGCGGGCTTCGAGTGGAACTACGAGGAGAGCACGGGCGGCGACCGCCCGCCGACTCCTCGCGCCGGGTTCGGGTCGAGCGTGTTGCTACGCAAGGGGATTCGCGAGCTGCGCCAACTGCCCCCGATGGCGGTTCTGGCGGCGCTGCTGCCCGAGGGGCGAGGCCGTCTCGACAGCGTCGGCGCCCTCGTGCGCCACGTCGTCGGCGACGCCTGGGTGGAGCGTGACGGGCTCACCGTGGTCGCCCTCGACTACGACCTCGGCGTGCGGGTCCCGTTCGGGCGGAATGGCGCGCCCGCGGCCGGTGCACCCGAGGCGGTCATGGCGTCGTGCGCGATCCCCGGCTGGTACCAGCCGGTGACGATCAACGAGCGCCGGTACATCGACGGCGGGACCTGGTCGTCCACCAACATCGACCTCATGGGCGGCCTCGGCCTCCACGAGGTCCACGTCCTCGCCCCGCAGGCGTCCTTCGACCTCGACGCCCCGCGGGAGCTGGTCACCCGCCTGGAGCGGCAGTGGCGGTCGCGGGTCACCGCCAAGGCGCTGCGCGAGCTCGCCGTGGTGCACGCCGAGGGCACCGACGTGACGATCATCGGTCCCGGGCGCGAGGACCTCGAGGCGATCGGCGGCAACCTCATGGACGTCGGTCGGCGGCCGCGGGTCATGGAGACGTCACTGCGGACGTCGCTGCTGGCCCTCGCCGACCCGGGACCGGCGCCGCTGCCCTCGGACTTCCACCCGCTGACCGACGACACCGAGCTGCGCGCGGCGATGGCCGCGGAGGACGAGGCCGCCGCCGTGGCCGAGCTGAGCGCCCAGGAGGGACCGGCATGACGGTGCAGACCCGCGTCTACGTGCCGCTCACCGTCGACGGGCTGCGACGGCTCGGGACCGGCGGCCGGCTCGAGCCGGCGCCCTTGACGGCGTATGCGGTGACGACCGACCTGCGCCGCGAGCACCCGACCGCGGACGAGGAGGAGCTCGAGTTCCTCGCGTTCACCGACGCCGCCACGTCCTCGACCGGAGGGGCCGGGGGTGGCCCCGCACCGGTGGTCGCCGCCGCCGACGTGGACGCCGACATGGTGACCGACCTGCTCGCCCCGGCGGCGGCGGTCAGCGCGGTCCGCGTCGCGACCGCGCTGCCGCGACGGCAGGTCGCGTCGTTCCACGTCGCCGAACTCGAACCGGTCCCCGCCGGCGGACGGCCGGACTACTCGTGGTACGACGCCACCGAGCTCGAGGCGGTCCTCGACCTTCTCGGCTGAACGTCAGCCGAGGGCGACCCGGAGGATCCTCTCGTTGCTGTTGTTGGCGATGCTGTCCTTGTCACCGGTGTTCGTGGTGGTCAGCCAGAGGCCGCCGTCGGGAGCCGGCTCGACGGTTCGCAGCCGGCCGTAGGTGCCGTTGAAGTACGCCGTCACGTTGGTCAGGCTGCTGCCGCTGATCACCTCACGGTAGAGCCGGGTGCCTCGCTGGCAGGCCACGTAGAGGACGTCGCGGACGATGGCGATCCCCGAGCAGGAGCCCTCGGACGTCGGGTACGTGTACTTCGGCGCGATGTATCCGGCCGTGCCGCACGTGCCCGACGTTCCCTCGCACGCCGGCCAGCCGTAGTTGCCACCCTTGGTGATGAGGTTGGTCTCGTCCATGACGGAGTTGCCGAACTCCTGCTCCCACAGGCGGCCCTGCGAGTCGAAGGCCAGGCCCTGCGGGTTCCGGTGGCCGTAGCTCCAGACGTGGTTCCCGAACGGGTTGTCCGACGGGACCGTCCCGTCCGGGTTGATCCGCAGGATCTTGCCGCTGAGGTTGTTGAGGTTCTGGGCGTTGTCGCCGTTCTGGGCGTCGCCGGTCGACGCGTACAGCTTTCCGTCCGGCCCGAACCGGAGCCGGCCGCCGTTGTGGTACTTGTTTCGCAGGATGCCGGACACCAGCACCTGCTCGGTCGCCGTGTCCAGGGCCAGCCCGTTCAGCTTGATCCGGACGATCCGGTTGTCCGTGGGCGACGTGTGCATGATGTAGAGCCAGCGGTCGCTCCCGAAGGTCGGAGCGATCGCCAGGCCCATCAGCCCGCCCTCGCCGTCGGTGCCGGCGACGTTGGGGACGGTCCCGACGGTCGTCTTGGCCCCGGTGGCCGGGTCGAGCCGGATGATGTCGCGGGCGTCGCGGCGGCTGTAGAGGACCGACCCGTCGGGCAGGGTGAGCAGGCCCCAGGGGATGTCGGTGTCCGTGGCGACCTGGGTGACGCCGCATACCGACTGGCCGCAGCCGGACCCGGTCGTCACCGTCACCGGCGCGCTCTGCGGTGAGACGTTGCCGGCCGCGTCGCGCGCCGTCACGGCATACGTGTAGGTCGTGCTGGCCGTGAGGCCGCTGTCGACGAACGAGGTCGCGGGCGGTACCGCATCGGTCCCGGTGACCGACCCGACCTTGGTCCCGCCCCGGTAGACGTCGTACGCCCGCACCCCCACGTTGTCGGTGGCCGCGGTCCAGCTCAGCGTCACGGTGGTTCCCGACGCGGTCGCGGCGAGCCCGGTCGGCGTGGTCGGCGGCTGGGTGTCGGTCTGGCAGGGCGGCGGGGTGATGGTCACGGTCGTGCTGGCCTGGGAGACGTTGCCGGCCGCGTCACGGGCGTTGACGTAGAGCCCCCAGGTCGCGCCGGGCACCACGGTGAGCGTGGTCGAGAGCGTCGTGCCGCCGACCGAGGTCATCTGCTGGCCGTCGTGGTAGACGTCGTACGCGATGACCCCGACGTTGTCGGTCGAGGCGTTCCACGCGAACGAGACCGAGCTGCAGGTGAGGTTGCTGACCCGCGGACTGGCCGGAACGGTGGGTGGGGTCGTGTCGTTGCCGCCGAACGAGGTCCGCCACTTCTGGTTGCCGCCGCCGGTGCACGTCCAGGTCTGGACGTTGGTGCCGCGGGCCGTGCTTCCACCGGTGACGTCGAGACAGAGCCCGGACTGGACGCCGACGATGGTCTGGTCCGCGTTGACCCGCCACTTCTGGTTGGGGCCGCCCGTGCAGGTGTAGGTCTGGACGATCCCACCCGGGCTGAGGTTGCCGCCGCGCACGTCGAGGCAGCGGGCGCCGTCGTAGACGCGCAGCTCGCCGGCGGCGGTGAGCGTCCAGGCCTGGTTGGCCTGGCCGTTGCAGTCCCAGATGATCACCCGCGTACGCGTCGTCTTGACGTTCCCGGTGACGTCGAGGCATCGACCCGAGGCGACCCCGACGACGGGTGTGCCGGTCACCGCCTGGGCCGGCGCGGCGCCGGTGAGTCCGACGGTGACCAGCACTATCGCCAGGATCGCTCCGAGCGCGGCGTAGCCGGCAGGGGACAGGCGTCGAGCGGCACTGCGCATGGTTTGCTCCTCCGAGAAACGCCGCAAACTGGGAGAAACTGAACCGCTAAACGGCGTCCGCGTCAATCGGAGACCGTCGTTTCAGCCTCGCAGCCGCACCGCCAGCCAGGGGTCGACGAGCGCGTGGAAGGTCTCGGTCTGCTCGTGCCGGACGTAGTGGCCGGCGCCGGGAACGACCGCGACCTCGACCGCCGGGTTGCCGATCGCCTCGACCACCGCGCGGGAGTCCGGGCCGACGAGGACGTCGCGGTCGCCGGTCACCAGCAGCGTCGGAGCCCGCAGCCGGGGCACGAACTCGGTCCACGGAGTGCTGGGGCGGCCGCCGCCGGTGGCCACGTAGTCGAGGTCGAGGTCGATCTTCGCGGCGACCCAGCCGCGCCGCTCCTCGTCCGGCCAGTCGGGCTCCCGTTGGCGCAGCGACTCGAGCGCGGCGGCCGGGTCATGCTGGTACCCGAGGACCTCCGCCCTTCGTTCCTCGCCGAGCCACGGGCGGCTTCCGGAGACCACGGGGGTGTCCCACGGCGGGTCCACGAGGACCACCGCGTCGACGAGGTCCGGCGCGAGCGCGCAGGCGCCGGTGAGGGCCGCCGCGCCCAGGCTGTGCCCGACCGCGCCGAGCCGAGATCCGTTGCGCCGCAAGGCGGTCAGCAGCGCAATGGTGTCGGCGACGAAGACGTCACCCGGCTCGACGAGCTGGTCCGGATGGAACCTCGGCGACGAGCCGTGGCCACGCATGTCGACCGCGAGCACGTGGTACTCGGGGGACCACCGGCGAGCGGCGTCCGGCCAGCATCCGCCCGAGTCACCGTTGGCATGGAACAGGACGAGCGTCGGCGCCTGCTCATCACCGCCTAGGTCGTGGACCACCAGTCCGGCGACGAGGGTGTGCCCGGTGCCGGTCATGCGAGCTGCTTGGCGATCCACGGGTCGACGACGGCGTGGAACGCGTCGGGTCGGTCACGCCGGACACAGTGCTCGGCACCGTCGACGACCTCGATCTCGAGGTTCGGGTTGCCCGACGTCCCGCAGCCGGGCGCGATCCTCGGCCGACCAGATGCCGTCCGAACCGAGGACGACCAGAGCGGGCACGGCGACGGAGGCGACCACATCGGGCCACGGTGTCAGGACCGTCGTCGTCCAGTCGCGGAGCACGTCGACGTCGGTCTGGAGCTTGGCGTCCCGCCACGGCGCGTACTCGGACTCCGGCCACGACGGATGCCGGCGCCGACCCTCCTCCATCGTCTCCTCGGGGTCGTCCAGCGCCGCCTGCTTCTCCTGGACCCGGTGCTCCGCCTGCTCCGCCGCCAGCTCGTCGGTGAAGCGACCGCCGCCCAGGACGGGGTCCTCGAGGACGACGGCCCGCACGAGGTCCGGCCGGGTCCCCGCCACCGCGGCCGCCGTGCCGCCGCCCATCGAGAGCCCGACGAGGACGGGTCGGGCGACGCCGTCCGCCGCGAGGGACTCGAGGAGGTCCACCGCATCCGCGAGATGGGTCTCGCCCACACCTTCGTCGAGCTCCTCGGCGGTGAACCGCTCGGAGTCGCCGTGGCCGCGAGCGTCCCAGGCGAGCACCCGATAGTCCGCGGCCCACCGGGCCACGGCGTCGGGCCAGCACCGGCCGGAGTCGGTCAAGCCGTGCAGGAGCAGGAGCGTGGGAGCCTCCGCGTCGGTTCGCCCGAACCGGTGGACCAGCAGGTCCTCGCTGCGGTGGGGGGACGGCATACGTGAAACCATAGGGCCGCCGATCCGCCCGACCCCGAGGAGGCGCTGCCCGAGATGGACGCTGTGACCCAGGTCCCCACCCCGGTGAACGAAACGGTTCTGGACTACGCCCCGGGAAGCCGGGAACGGGCCGACCTCGAGGTCGCGCTGGCGACGCTCGGAGCCGACCGCCGCGAGCTGCCGCATACCATCGCCGGTCGCCGGGTCATGGGCGGCGGCAAGCGCTTCGACGTCCGCCAGCCGCACGCCCGACGCAAGATCCTCGGCACGCTGAAGAACGCGACGGTCGCCGACGCCCAGGCGGCGGTCGACGCGGCGAAGGCGGCCGGACCCGGCTGGCGGGCCATGTCGTTCGACGACCGGGCGGCGATCCTCCTCAAGGCGGCCGAGCTGCTGTCCGGGCCGTGGCGCGCCCGGCTCAACGCCGCGACGATGCTCGGCCAGAGCAAGACGTGCTACCAGGCCGAGATCGACTCCGCGTGCGAGCTGATCGACTTCTGGCGGATCAACGTCCACTTCGCGCGGCAGATCCTCGCCGAGCAGCCGCCGCTGAACTCCACGGGCATCTGGAACCGGACCGACCACCGGCCGCTCGAGGGCTTCGTCTACGCCATCACCCCGTTCAACTTCACCGCGATCGCCGGCAACCTCCCGACCGCGCCGGCGCTCATGGGCAACACGGTCGTGTGGAAGCCGTCCCCGACGCAGAACCTCGCCGCGCAGGTGACCATGGAGCTGCTCGAGGCGGCCGGACTGCCGCCCGGGGTCGTCAACCTGGTCACCGGTGACGGCCTCAACGTCTCCAAGGTCGCCCTGGCCGACCCGGACCTGGCGGGCATCCACTTCACCGGGTCGACGCCGACGTTCCAGCACCTGTGGCGCGAGGTCGGCAACAACCTCACCGGCTACCGCAGCTACCCGAGGCTCGTCGGCGAGACCGGGGGCAAGGACTTCGTCCTGGCCCACCCCTCCGCCGATCCCGACGTGCTGCGAACCGCGTTGATCCGTGGGGCGTTCGAGTACCAGGGCCAGAAGTGCTCGGCGGCCTCCCGGGCCTACGTCCCGGCGTCGCTGTGGAAGGTCATCCGCGACGACCTCGTCGACATCACCAACGGCCTTCAGCAGGGCGACGTCACCGACTTCTCGAACTTCATGGGCGCGGTCATCGACGAGCGCTCGTTCGCCAAGAACGCCGCCGCCATCGACCGCGCCAAGGCGACGGCCAAGGTCAAGGTCATCGCCGGCGGGACGTACGACGACGAGGTGGGCTGGTTCGTCCGGCCGACCGTGCTCGAGTCCGCCGACGCCACGGACGAGTCGTTCCGCACGGAGTACTTCGGGCCGATCCTCTCGGTCCACGTCTTCCCCGACGCCCGGTACGACGCGGCGTTGGACCAGATGGAGTCCTTCGCGCCCTACGGCCTGACCGGGTCGATCATCGCCCAGGACCGGGTGGCGATCGCCGACGCGGCCGAGCGGCTGCGCTTCGCCGCCGGGAACTTCTACATCAACGACAAGCCGACGGGGGCCGTGGTGGGACAGCAGCCGTTCGGCGGCGGTCGCGCCTCCGGGACCAACGACAAGGCCGGCGCTGCCCAGAACCTGCTGCGCTGGACGAGCGCCCGCTCGATCAAGGAGACCTTCGTCCCGGCGACCTCGCACGTCTACCCGCACATGGCCTGAGGCGTCGCCCCGCTCGGGTGGAGAGCCCAGCGAGCGCTAGAGCGCTCGGATATACCTCCACCCGGGAAGGGCGGGAAGCTCAGCCGGCCAGCCAGGCCGAGCCGACCTCCTGCTCCTTCTCGATGGCGCCGAGGATCGGACCTTCGGCCGCCTTCTCGACCTTGCCACCGAGCAGCGGGATCTTGGCCTTGAGGTCACCGTCGACGTCGATCAGGGTGCCCGCCCCGCCGGGCCCCATCCGCACGGTGCCGTTCATCGCCACCGGGGCGTCGCCGATCGTGATGTTGATCGTCCCGGTCCGCGACCCGTCGGCCGAGGCGCGGCTCCAGATGATCGTCTCGGTCACCCGCAGCTTCGGGCCGATCATCGACTTCGCGAAGTCGGGGAACCCGTCCGTGGAGATGACGCGGCTCGTGACGATCTCGGTCTGCTCGCCCTTGGCGGTCACCGACTCGGTATGCGACAGCGGATGGGTCGCCTCGACCTTGGCCGCCTGGAACGCGGGGTCGGCGAGCATCGTGAACACGTCTTCGGGCGTCGCGGCGTAGTCGAGCGACGTCTTGATCCTCATGCGCTCACCGTAGCGAACGGGTCCGCGCCGCAACGGCAGCCGCCGCAAGGGACTCCGTGCCCTCGACCATGGCCCTCGTCGTGACGGTCCGGGCGCGCCCCAGCTGGCTGGCCAGCCGGTCGGCCTGGCGCTGCAGGTCCGGCTGAGCCCGGTGCCGCTGCTGGGCCAGCTCGGTCGTCAGGACGCCCCAGGGCTCCACCACGCGCAGCCCCTCGATCTCGAGGTTGGCCGCGCGCACCGCACCCTCGAGTCGCCGGACCGACTCCGCGACGGCGGCCAGCTCCTGGGCGAACCGCTGCAGCGCCGACCCACCCGCGTCGAGCCGCTCGATCACGGCGTCGAGCAGCCGCAGGTCACCGTCCAGATCGGCCGCGACCTCCGCGGCACCAGCCTCTCGGCGCAGCCGTTCGGCCCGCTCCGCCAGCTCCGTCCGCAGTGACGAGGAGCCGAGCGGCGTGCGACCGCAGCGCACCGCCGAGCTGCGAGCACGAACCCGGGTCGCCGGTCACCCCGTCGATCACGGCTGCTCCGCCTCCAGCCGGCGCAGCGTCTCGGCGACGGCCTCCTCGAGCGCCCGGAGGGCGTCGGCGGCCTGGTCGACGAAGTCGTCGACCGCCCGACCGGTCGCGCGGTCACCGGTGTCGGGAACGTGGCTGAGAATGTCGTCGGCCTGGGCGCGGGCGATCTCGCGGACGTCGCCCAGGACGCGGACCAGCCCCTCTCGGCGCGGACCGGACGCCGTCACGGACGCGGCCCACTCGGCATCGTCACCGTCCCACCGTAGGTGCTCCGGCGCACACCTCCTCGGCGTTCTCCACCGCGGCCGGCAGCGAATCGGAGGCGGCCCCGGCCCGTTGTCCAGCATGTGAACTGGGGCGATACCCTCGAGACGGCACCCGAGGAAGCGTGCCGCGACCCATCAGCGAAGGAACACGAACCCACCCATGTCGGCGTCGCTCGACCAGTCCCGGACCCAACAGCTGCGCGCCGCCGCCGAGTACGCCCCCGAGGAGACTCGGCCCGAGGTCACCCGGCTGCTGCACGTGTTCTACCGGCACACCGCGACCGAGGACCTGCTGGCCCGGGAGCCCGAGGACCTGCTCGGCGCGGCTCTCGCCGAGCGCGACCTGGCCCGGCAGCGGGCCGTCGGCACGGTGAACGTCGCCGTGACGAACCCGAGCATGGAGTCGCAGGGGTGGGCCAGCGGGCACACCATCGTCCAGGTCGTCACCGACGACATGCCGTTCCTCGTCGACTCGGTTACGGCCGCGCTCGGCACCCTCGGCCGCGCCGTCCACCTCGTCGTCCACCCGCAGCTCGTCGTCCGACGCGACGCCATCGGGACTCTGGAGCACATCTACGACGACGAGACGCCGGCCTCGGACGAGTTCGGGGTCGTCACCGAGTCGTGGATGCACCTCGAGATCGACCGGGTGGCCTCCGACGCGGAGCGCGAGGAGATCTCGGCTCGGCTGCTCGCGGTCCTCGGCAACGTCCGCGACGCCGTCGAGGACTGGAGCAAGATGCGCGAGCGCGCCAGCAGCATCGCCGCGACCCTCCACGAGGACCCGCCGAAGGGCATCGACGACGAGGAGGTCGGCTCGACCGCCCGGTTCCTCGAATGGCTGGCGAACGACCACTTCACGTTCCTCGGCTACCGCGAGTACACCCTGGTGGCCGACGAGCAGGGCGAGGACATGCTGTCGCCGGTCAGCGGCACGGGGCTCGGGATCCTGCGCTACGACCGCGCGTCCACCGAGCCGGTCGCCCGCCTGAACCCCTCGGCGCGCAAGAAGGCGCGCGAGCCGGAGCTGCTCATCATCACCAAGGCCAACTCCCGGGCGACGGTCCACCGCTCGACGTACCTCGACTACATCGGCGTCAAGGTCTTCGACGACCGGGGCCGCGTGACGGGGGAGCGCCGGTTCCTCGGGATCTTCGCCTCGAGCGCGTATGCGGAGTCGATCCTCCACATCCCGATCCTTGCCGAGCGCGTGGCGCACCTGCTCGAGCGGGCGGGGTTCACCCCGGACAGCCACTCGGGCAAGGACCTCGTGCAGGTGATGGAGAACTACCCGCGCGACGAGCTGCTCCAGACCGACCCCGACGAGCTGCTCGAGATCGCCACCTCGGTCCTGCACCTGCAGGAACGTCGCAAGACCAAGCTGTTCCTGCGCTACGACATCTACGAGCGCTTCGTCTCGGCGCTGATCTATCTGCCGCGCGACCGGTACAACACGACGGTCCGGCTGAAGATGGAGGACATCCTCCGGCGGACGTTCAACGCCGAGAGCGTCGACTACACGACTCGCGTCTCGGAGTCGGCGCTGGCCCGGCTGCACTTCGTGGTGCGGGTGCCCAAGGGGGCGCCGATCCCCGAGGTCGACGAGTCCGCCCTCGAGCGCGAGATCGTCGAGGCCACCCGGACCTGGGACGAGGACCTCGTCGAGGCCCTGCGCGCCGACGTGGGCGACGAGGCCGGCGGTCGGCTGATCGGCTTGTACGGCAGGGCGTTCCCCGAGGCGTACAAGGAGGAGGTCCACCCGCGGATCGCCGTCACGGACATCCGCCGCATCGAGATGCTCGACTCCGACGACGCGGTCGAGGTCGGGCTCCACCAGGAACCCGGGTGCCCGCCGGACGAGCGCCGCTTCAAGCTCTACCGCCGCGGCCCGCTGACGCTGACCCGGGTGCTGCCGATGTTCACGCATCTCGGCGTGGAGATCACCGACGAGCGCCCCTACGAGATCACCCGCAGCGACGGCGTGCGGGTCTACGTCTACGACTTCGGGCTGCGCACACCGCACCCCGAGGACTGGGGGAGCAGCAGTGACCGCGACGCGCGTCGGCTGTTGCTGCAGAACGCGGTCCGCGCGGTGTGGACCGGCGCCGCCGAGTCCGACGGGTTCAACGCGCTGGTCCTGGGCGCCGGGCTGACCTGGCGCCAGGTCGTCATCCTGCGGATGGTCGCGAAGTACCTGCGTCAGACGCGCTCGACGTTCTCCCAGGACTACGTCGAGGCCGCGCTGGTCGCGAACCCGGCCATCTCGCGGATGCTCGTCGAGCTCTTCGAGACCCGGTTCGACCTGGCTCGGTATGCGGGTGAGGCGAACCCGGAGCGGGCGCAGGCGGAGGACGACATCGCCGACGCGGTCCTCGCCGCCCTCGACGAGGTCAGCAGCCTCGACCAGGACCGCATCATCCGGGCGCTGCTCGGCGTGGTCCAGGCCGCGCTGCGGACGAACTTCTACCAGTCCGACTCCGGCGGACCGAAGGCCTATGTGAGCCTCAAGCTGGACCCGACCAAGGTCCCCGACCTGCCGGCACCGCGGCCGAAGTTCGAGATCTGGGTCTACGGGCCACGGGTGGAGGGCGTCCACCTGAGGTTCGGCAAGGTCGCCCGCGGCGGGCTGCGCTGGTCCGACCGGCGCGAGGACTTCCGCACCGAGATCCTCGGTCTGGTGAAGGCGCAGATGGTCAAGAACGCCGTCATCGTCCCGACCGGGAGCAAGGGCGGCTTCTTCGCCAAGCAGCTCCCCGACCCCACCGCGGACCGGGACGCCTGGCTCGCCGAGGGCGTCGCCGCATACGAGCTGTTCATCTCCGGGCTGCTCGACCTGACCGACAACCGGATCCAGGGCGAGGCGATCCCGCCGCCGGACGTCGTGCGCCACGACGGCGACGACACCTACCTCGTCGTCGCGGCCGACAAGGGGACCGCCACCTTCTCCGACATCGCCAACGCCAAGGCGCAGGAGTACGGGTACTGGCTCGACGACGCCTTCGCGTCCGGTGGCTCGGCGGGGTACGACCACAAGGCCATGGGCATCACGGCCCGCGGCGCGTGGGAGTCGGTCAAGCGGCACTTCCGCGAGATGGGCGTCGACACCCAGACGCAGGACTTCACGGTGGTCGGCGTAGGCGACATGTCCGGCGACGTGTTCGGCAACGGGATGCTCCTCTCCGAGCACATCCGGCTCCTCGCCGCGTTCGACCACCGCCACGTGTTCGTCGACCCGAACCCCGACGCCGCGAGCTCCTACGCCGAGCGTCGCCGGCTCTTCGAGCTGCCGCGCTCGTCGTGGGCGGAGTACGACCGGTCGCTGATCTCGGCCGGCGGCGGCGTGTTCGACCGGGCCGCGAAGTCGGTTCCCATCTCCGCCGAGATGGCCGCCGCGCTCGGCCTGCCCAAGGACTCCACGAACCTCACCCCGGCCGAGCTGATCCACGCGATCCTCCTGGCGCCCGCCGACCTGCTCTGGAACGGCGGGATCGGCACTTACGTCAAGGCCTCCACCGAGACCAACGCCGACATCGGCGACCGCGCCAACGACGCGATCCGGGTGGACGGGAAGGCGTTGCGGGTCAGGGTGATCGGTGAGGGCGGCAACCTCGGCTGCTCGCAGCTGGGCCGGGTCGAGGCGGCGCTCCACGAGGTCCGGGTCAACACCGACGCGATCGACAACTCGGCCGGCGTCGACACCTCCGACCACGAGGTCAACATCAAGATCCCCCTGACCGCGCTCGTGCGCGACGGCGACCTCACGCTCAAGCAGCGCAACCATGTGCTGCAGTCGATGACCGACGACGTCGCCGCCGAGGTCCTGCGCGACAACTACGAGCAGAACGTGCTGCTCGGAAACGCTCGGGCCCAGCAGTTGTCGATGCTTCCCGTGCACCAGCGGCTCATCCACTGGCTCGAGGAGCGCGGCGACCTCAACCGGGCCCTGGAGTACCTGCCGTCCGACGCCGAGATCGCCCGGCGCCGCGCCGACAAGCTGGGCCTCAAGTCGCCGGAGTTCTCGGTCCTCGTCTCCTACGCCAAGCTCGCGCTCAAGCAGGACCTCATGCCGACGGCCCTCGCCGACGACCCGTGGTTCCAGCAGACCCTCGCGGACTACTTCCCGGAGCGGATGCGCGAGGAGTATGCGACGCAGCTCGCCGCGCACCCGCTGCGCCGGGAGATCATCATCAACGCGGTCGTCAACTCGATGGTCAACCGCGGCGGGATCACCTTCGCGTTCCGGGCCGGTGAGGAGACGGGCGCCGAGCCGGAGCAGATCGCCCGCGCGTTCGTCGTCTGCCGCGAGGTGTTCGGCATGTCGTCGTTCGTGGCGGAGGTCGAGGCGCTCGACAACGTGGTGTCGACGGACACGCAGACGGTGCTCTACCTCGAGTTCCGGCGGCTGCTGGACCGGGCCTCGCGGTGGTTCCTCTCGGCGCGGCCGTCCAACATCGACGTCGTCGCCGAGGTGGCTCGGTTCCAAGGTCCGGTCGCCCAGTTCGCTCCGCGCATCCACGAGGTGCTGCAGGGCTCGGAACGGCGGCGGGTGGACCGGCGGACCAAGGAGCTGGAGAAGCTCGGCGTGCCGTCGGCGACGGCCGCCAGGGCGGCGTCCCTCCTGGACCTGTTCTCGCTACTCGACGTCGTCGACCTCGCGGAGGAGCTGCAGCTGCCGGTCGAGGAGGTGGCCGGCGTGTACTACTACGCGTCGGAGAAGTTCGGCATCGACGAGATGCTCACCCGGGTCAGCAAGCTGCCGCGCGACGACCGGTGGGATGCCCTGGCCCGTGGCGCGATGCGCGACGACCTCTACGCGGTCATCGAGTCGCTGGCCCGGTCGGTGCTCGTGGCCAGCGACGGCGGCGACGCCCCGGCGAAGCGGTACGAGTACTGGGCGGACGCCAACCGCGACGCGTTGAAGCGGGCCAAGACCGCCCTGACCGGGGTCGAGCGCCTCGACAACGCCGGCCTGGCGGCGCTGTCGGTCGCGCTCCGGACGCTTCGGTCGGTGATCCGCTCCGGCCAACCGGCCTGAGCTCGTCGGCGTCCCGTCGGTAGGGTCGACGGGTGCCGACGCTCGCCGAGCTGCTCCACGAGCGCTCCGGACTCCAGGGCGCCGACGTCGAGTGGCTGCACCTTCTCGTCGGCGACTGGCAGCTGCTGTCAGACCTGTCGTTCGCCGACCTCGTCCTCTGGGTGCGGCTCTCGCCGGTCCAGTGGGAGGCGGTCGCCCACATCCGGCCGACGACCGGGCAGATGGTCTTCTTCGAGGACCAGGTCGGGATCAAGGCGACGCGGGCCCGCGCCGAGATCCTCGAGCAGGCCTTCGCCGAGCGCCGCATCGTCCGCGAGCGGGACACCGAGTGGCGCGACGACCTCCCGGTGCGGGAGGAGTCCATCCCGGTCGTCCGTCAGGCCCGCGCGATCGCCGTGATCACCCGGCATACAAACCTGTCGATGATGCGGACCCCGAGCCGGCTGGAGCTGACCTACCTCGCTACCGCGGACGCCCTCTCGCGCATGGTCGCCGCGGGGGAGTTCCCGAACTCGTCGGCGCCGACCGGCCTCCGGCGAGGCGCCCCGCGCGCCGGCGACGGGGTCGTCCGCCTCGACTACGACGGGGTCATCACGTACGCAAGCCCCAACGCGGTCTCGGCCATCCACCGGCTTGGGTGGCCCGGGGAGGTGATGGGCGGGTCGATGTCGGAGATCGTCACCTCGGTCCTGCGCGACGCGTCGCCGGTGGACGAGGGGCTGCCGCTGGTCCTGACCGGCCGCCAACCGTGGCGGACCGAGGTCGGGTCGAGCGGCGCGATCATCACGATGCGGGCGATCCCGCTCACCGAGGCGGGGCAGCGGTTCGGGGCGCTGCTGCTGCTGCGCGACGTCAGCGAGCTGCGCCGGCGCGAGCAGGAGCTGCTCACCAAGGACGCCACGATCCGCGAGATCCACCACCGGGTGAAGAACAACCTCCAGTCGGTCGCCGCCCTGCTGCGCCTGCAGGCCCGGCGAACCGACGACGTCCAGGCCCGCGCAGCGCTCAACGAGGCGGAGCGGCGGGTGGGCACGATCGCCCTCGTGCACGACACCCTCAGCAAGGGCTTCGACGAGACCGTCGACTTCGACGACGTCGCCGACCAGGGGTTCCGAGCGGTCGCCGAGGTGGCCGCCTACGACAAGCGGATCGAGCGCGAGCGCACCGGCGACTCGTTCGGGCGGCTGCGGGCCGAGGACGCCACCTCGCTGGCGATGATCCTCAGCGAGCTGGTCCAGAACGCCATCGAGCACGGCTTCCCCGACGACCACGGCGGCACCGTGACCGTCGACGTCAAGCGGGTTCCGGGCGTACCGGGCGCTCCCGACGTGCTGACCGTCAAGATCTCCGACGACGGCGTGGGCATCGGCGCGGAGCGGCGGCCCGGTTCCGGGCTCGGCACCCAGATCGTCCAGTCACTCGTTCAGGACCTGCGCGGGACCATCAAGTGGACGCCGGCGGAGCCGCACGGCACCCAGGTCACGTTCACCGCGGCCCTTCGGCCGCTCAAGGGCTGACCGCCGCAGCGAAATCGCCACGGCGGTCAGATGGAGCAGGGAGAGGTGGGTCGGCGAGGCCGATCAGCCGGCGCGGCGGGCGCGCGCGTTGCGACGCTTGAGCGCGCGGCGCTCGTCCTCGGACAGGCCACCCCAGACGCCGGCGTCCTGGCCGGACTCGAGGGCCCACTTCAGGCAGGTCTCGATGACCTCGCAGCGACGGCACACGGCCTTGGCCTCCTCGATCTGCAGGATGGCCGGGCCGGTGTTCCCGATGGGAAAGAACAGCTCCGGGTCCTCGTCGAGGCAGGCAGCGCGGTCGCGCCAGTCCATGCTGATCGTGCTCCTTGATGAGGCGGTGGGCGCTGTCCGGACCGGCACGGGGCCAGTCGCGGGGCGGGGATGGCTCCGAGGTGCGGAGCCGGGGGCGGGGGAGGGTCGGGTGACCCGGTGGGGGCGGGTGGTGCTCGTCGTCATCAGTTGTATGTCTCGTCAAAGTCGGGTTCGGGGGAAGGCGGTCCTGGCTCCGCGTCGCACTTCACGGCCGTGTGCCCGCCGGTGTTCTGGGGCGGTTGCACGCTCGCTGGCGCGGCTGGCGGGGTAGCGGCTCTGCTTCCTCGTCGGTGCCGTTTCGGGTCATGTCGCGACCACACGGCTTCGGCACCCCGGGCAACGCCCGCGGAAGCTCCGATGTTCCAGGGCCGCCGTACAGTCTGACGGCTACGGTCCGTGAGGGCAACCATTTCGACGTCGAGATGATGGCCTATACCGCGAACCGCTTCCGTAGGGGCGCTCGCTAGGCTCCCAGCGTGACGCAGACCACACCAGGACCCGGGCCTGACGGGTTCCCGTCCCGGCCGCCGGCCCGAGGGCCGTGGACGGCCGCCGCGGGTGCCGTATGCATGGTGCACGTCTTCGTGCTCGTGGCCGTGGCGGTCTTCTACGGTGTCGAGCTGACTCGCGGCGAGGGCAGCAGCACGGTCACCGTGGTGATGTCCGGCGTGCTCATCCTCGCCTTCGCCGCGCTCCTCGCGCTGCTGGCGCGGGCGTGGTTCGTGGGGTCGGCCAGGGCGGCCGTTCCCACGTTCGTCTGGAACGGGCTGCTCATCCCGGTCGTGATCGCGCTCTACGGTGCCGAGCAGACCCTCATCGCGACGGCGGTGCTCGTCATCGTCGTCCTCGGCGTCGTCACGGCCGCTGGCGCCGTCGCCAGCCGCCGCCCCGACGCCTGATCCGGCTCGCGGCGTACCTGTTCTGCATCACGTCATCGCATCCCGTCCCGCCGATGCCGCAGGGCCGGTCCGCCTGCGGCGAACCGGCCCTGCGGTGACGACCGGCGTCAGCGGCTCCCGACGACCGCCCGGATGCGCGCTGCCGCGTCGGTGAGGATGTCGACGACCTCACGGGTCTGGTCGGCGGTGAGCCCCCCTCGGCGCCACGCGCGGCGGACGTCGCTGCGGAAGGTGTTGACCGCGAGCTCGAGGTCGGCGTAGGCGGCCGCCTCGCCGCGGGTCCACGGCTCGTGGCCCCCGACCGGCTTGGCCGTGGCCCGCGCCTCGCGGGCCGCGTTCTTCAGCTCGGTCCGCAGGTCGGCCGCCTGGTGCTGAACTCGGGCGCGGACACCCTCGGCGAGCTGGCGGACCGACTGGTCGAGGTCGTCCCGCAGGTCCTGCAGGTCGGCCTGCCGGGCCCGGACCTCGGCCCGGCCGGCCTCGGTGATCGAGTACGTGGCCTTGCGGCCGTCGTCCGTGCGTTCCACGAGACCCTCCTCCTCGAGCTTGGCCAGCCGCGGGTAGACCGTCCCGGCGCTGGGCGAGTAGAGGCCGTTGAACCGGTTCTCGAGGTCCTGGATGACCTCGTAGCCGTGTCGCGGGCCCTCGGCGAGCAGCGCGAGCAGGTACAGGCGCAGCTGCCCGTGGGCGAAGACGGGGCTCATCGCGGGTCCCCCTCCGAAGCCGGGCCCCCGTCGGACGCGATGCCCGGCTGGTCGGACGGGTGGTTCCCAGGCGGGGCGTCCTGGGGGTCCGGCGCCGGCATCGGGCTGGTCCCCTCGGTGCGGATCTGGGTGGTCGGGTCGCCGGTGGGTGCGGGGGCCGGCCGGTCCTGCGGCGTGCCGAACCCGTTCGGGCCGCCGGTTCTCGAGCGCAGCACGACGATGCTGCCCGAGACGGCGTTGGCCTTGATCTCGAGCGCGCCGTCACCCTCGCGCAGCCGCCCTGTCCGCTCGTGACCGTGCGAACCGCCGCCGAAGCCCTTGGAGAGCTGGCGGCCGTCGACGACGATCTGTCCGCTCGCCGTGTTGGCCTCGACGTCGAACCCGCTCAGCGGAGCCCGGACCGTGACGTCTCCGGAAACCGAGTTGGACCGGATCCGCGACGACCCGGACAGCAGGTCGACGGCGATGTCGCCGCTGACCGTGTTGATCTTGATCTCGGGAAGGGTGCTGCGCTGCAGCGTGACCGAGCCCGACACCGAGTTGACGCTGGCCGAGCCGATGAGGCTGTCGCCGTCGACCGTGCCGCTCACCGTGTGCATGTCGACCTCGCCCTCGACGTCGCTGACGATGAGCGACCCCGAGACGCTGTTGACCTTGACGACGTTGTTCAGCCCCGAGACCACCGCCTCGCCGCTGACCGTCGCCACGGTGACCGCGGCATCGCTCGGGACAGAGATGCTCACCGTCACGCGGTTGCGCCCGAAGTGCTCGAAGGTGCGCTTGAGCATCTCCATGATGTTGTTGTTGTCCCACTCCTTGCCGTGGAGCACCCGGAGGGTCACGCCGTCCCACGTGACCTTGACCGGCAGTCCCTCGACCTGGGTGATCTCGACCCGGGCCGTGGGGGAGTCGTCGTGCGTGACGACGTCCACCCGCCCGCCGACGATCCCGACCTCGAGCTTGCCGACCCGCTCGTTCTCGTCGCCGATGTCGAGGACTCGTGGCCCCTCGATCCGCCATTCCTGCGTCATGCGCCTCTCCCTCCACCCGCTCAGCCGGCTGTCCGGCATACACGCTATATCGCGTTCGAAGAGACACGTTATATCGCGTATGCGGACCACGCAAGCCCTAGGCCGAGATGCGCATCCAGTCGTTCCATCCGTTGTGGAGCACCAGCCAGGCGATGAGGCCGTACCCCGCCTGCCCGGGGTGCACCCGGTCGGGCGAGGCGTTGACGTCGGAGAGCCACTGCTCGTGGCCGACCAGCGGGCGGAAGCAGTCGACGTAAGTCACGCCACGCCGGGCGCAGACGTCGGCCTGGGCCTCGGCCAGGGCCTCGATGCGGGGGTTCCACTCGCTCTCCAGGCTCGGGGTCAGTCCCACGCAGAAGACCGCGATCCCGCTGGTCGTGGCCTCGTCGAGGATGTTGGCGAGGTTGAGCCGCGACCGGGCCAGGCTCACGCCCGTCGCGATGTCGTTCGCGCCCACCGACACGACCAGCCGGCGCTCGGTCCGGTTGACCCAGCGCGGGGCGGTCTCGCTGCGCCACCGCGCCATGACGCCCGCCGACGTGTCGCCGCGGACGCCGAGGTTGTATGCGGTGAGGTCCAGGTCGGGGTGCTGGGTTCGGCTCACGACCCGGCCGACCCAGCCCAGGCCCTTGGGGTCGCCGTAGCCGGCGGTCATCGACGAGCCGACGAAGCAGACGCCGACGTCACGGCGCCCCTCCGCCACGCTGAACTCGGCGCTCGGGATGAACTCGGGCTCGGCCGGGGCGGCGGGCGTCTCGTCGGTCACCGGGTCATCGTTCCACGCGGTCGGGTGTCGTCCGTTCGTGTGCTCCCGTGACGGATGCGTGTCGCCTCAGTGTCGCCTCAGAGCGCGAAGCCGAGCAGCTCCGAGCGGCGCCCCCTGCCCGCTGACAACTCCGCACGTGGTGGGAAATCGGCGGCTCATGTCCGGAATGTCGGAAAACTTCTCACCACGTGCGGAGATGTTGGCGCGCGGACAGCGGTCGCGGACTGGGCGGGCAGTTCGGGGGCGGACGCCCGGGTGTGGTCAGTCGTCGTCGTCCAGGCGGGCCAGCCAGGTGGCCAGTCGCTCGACGGGGGTCTCGAACTCCGGGTTGAGGTCGACGAACGTGCGCAGCTGCTCGGCCAGCCAGTCGAACGAGACCTCCTCCTCGCCGCGACGCGCGGCGAGCTCCTCGATCCCGCGGTCGGTGAAGTACACGGCGGTGTCCTCGGTGCCGTCGTCAGCGCGCAGCGGTGGTCAGCGGTCGAGGGCGGCGGCGACGAGGTTCTCCTGCTCGACCTCGTGCTTCTTGTGCGAGCCGGTGGCGGGGGAGGCGGAGGCCATCCGGGACACGAGCCGGAGCGGCCGGGTCTCGCCGTACTCCTCCATCGCCTCGGGAAGGTTGAGCGCCATGTACGGCCACGCGCCCTGGTTGCGTGGCTCGTCCTGGACCCACAGCACCTCGGCCCCGGGGTAGACGGCGAGCGCCTCGGCGATCTCGGCACCCGGGACCGGGGCGAGCCGCTCGACGCGCAGGATCGCGGTCGATCGTGTCCTCCCGCTTGGTCCGCTCGGCCTCGAGGTCGTACACGACCTTGCCCGAGGCCAGGAGCACCCGGGTCACGCCGGCCGGGTCGAGCGCCGCCGGGTCGGGCAGCACCGGACGGAACCCGCCCTGGGTGAAGTCCTCGACGCTGCTCGCGGCCGCCTTGAGCCGCAGCATCGACTTCGGGGTGAAGACGATGAGCGGACGGCGGGGCCGGGCATACGCCTGACGACGCAGCAGGTGGAAGTACGACGCCGGCGTCGACGGGTAGGCCACGGTCATGTTGTCCTCGGCGCAGAGCTGGAGGTACCGCTCGATGCGGGCGGACGAGTGGTCCGGGCCCTGGCCCTCGTACCCGTGCGGCAGGAGGAGGGTGACCGACGAGCGCTGGCCCCACTTCTGCTCGGACGACGAGATGAACTCGTCCATGATCGTCTGCGCGCCGTTGGCGAAGTCGCCGAACTGGGCCTCCCACAGCACGAGGGCGTCCGGCCGCTCCACGGAGTAGCCGTACTCGAAGCCCATGGCCGCGAACTCGCTGAGCAGCGAGTCGACGACCCAGAACCGGCCCTGGTTCTCGCCGAGGTAGAGCAGCGGGGTCCACTCGGCCGCGGTGCTCTTGTCGATGAGGACCGCGTGCCGCTGCACGAACGTGCCCCGCCGGCTGTCCTGGCCGGCCAGCCGGATCGGGGTGCCCTCGATGAGCAGCGAACCGAAGGCGATCAGCTCGCCCATCGCCCAGTCGATGCCGCCCACGCTGGTCATCGCCGAGCGCCGCTCCAGCAGCTGCCGCAGCTTCGGGTGGACGGTGAAGCCGTCGGGGATGTTGGTGAAGGCGTCGCCGATCTGCTTGAGCACCTCGGGCGTGATGGCGGTGTTGTTCTTCCACCGGGGTGCGGCGGCGTAGTCGGCCGCCTGCGAGGCGGGCTTCTCCAGCCCACGGCTGCGGTTGTCGGACGACGAGCTCGCGGCGGTCGGCCGAGCCTTGATGGCCTCCTTGGTCTCGACGAACACCCGCTCCAGCTGCTGCTGGTAGTCGCGCAGCGCCGCCTCGGCGTCCTCCTGCGAGATGTCGCCGCGACCGATGAGCGCCTCGGTGTAGAGCTTGCGGACCGAGCGCTTGGCCTCGATGAGGTTGTACATCAGCGGCTGCGTCATCGACGGGTCGTCGCCCTCGTTGTGGCCGCGACGCCGGTAGCAGACCATGTCGATGACGACGTCCTTGTTGAACGCCTGGCGGAACTCGTACGCCAGCTCGGCCACCCGGACGCACGCCTCCGGGTCGTCGCCGTTGACGTGGAAGATCGGCGCCTGGATCATCCGCGCGACGTCGGTCGAGTAGACCGACGAGCGCGACGCGGACGGCGAGGTCGTGAAGCCGACCTGGTTGTTGATGACGACGTGGATGGTGCCGCCGGTGCGGTAGCCGCGCAGCTGCGACAGGTGCAGCGTCTCGGCGACCACCCCCTGGCCGGCGAAGGCCGCGTCGCCGTGCAGGAGCAGGGGCAGGACGGTGTACGCCTCGCCGGCGAGGTCGAGCCGGTCCTGCTTCGCCCGGACGATGCCCTCGAGCACCGGGTCGACGGCCTCGAGGTGGGACGGGTTCGCCGCGAGGTAGACCTTGGTGGTCGAGCCCTCCTCGGAGGTGAACTCGCCCTCCGTGCCGAGGTGGTACTTGACGTCACCGGACCCCTGGACCGACTTCGGGGTCCTGCTGGCCCTCGAACTCGCGGAAGATCTGGCCGTAGGACTTGCCGGCGATGTTGGCCAGCACGTTGAGCCGGCCGCGGTGCGGCATGCCGATGCAGATCTCGTCCATCCGGTCGTCCGCCGCGCGGCACATGATCCGGTCGAGCAGCGCGATGACCGACTCGCCGCCCTCGAGGGAGAACCGCTTCTGCCCGACGAACTTGGTCTGCAGGAACGTCTCGAACGCCTCGGCGGCGTTGAGCTTGCGCAGGACCCGCATCTGCTCGTCCCGGGACGGACGCGCATACGGGACCTCGACCTTGGCCTGGATCCAGGCGCGCTGGTCGGGGTCCTGGATGTGCATGTACTCGATGCCGACCGTGCGGCAGTAGGAGTCGCGCAGGATGCCGAGGATGCGGCGCAGCTTGAGGAACGGCTCGCCGCCGAAGCCGCCGGTCGCGAACGAGCGGTCGAGGTCCCAGAGGCTCAGCCCGTGAGTGGTGACGTCGAGGTCGGCGTGCTTGCGCTGCCGGTACTCGAGCGGGTCGGTGTCGGCCATGAGGTGGCCCCGGACCCGGTATGCGTGGATGAGCTCCTGGACCCGGGCGACCTTGTTGATGTCGTCGTCGTGGGTCGCCGAGATGTCCTGGACCCACCGGATGGGCTCGTAGGGGATCCGCAGCGACTCGAAGATCTCGTCGTAGAACCCCTGCTCGCCGAGCAGCAGCTGGTGGACGATCCGCAGGAAGTCGCCGCTCTGAGCGCCCTGGATGATCCGGTGGTCGTAGGTGCTGGTCAGCGTGAGGATCTTGCTGACGGCGTTGCGGTTGATCGTCTCGGCGCTCGCGCCCTGCCACTCGGCGGGGTACTCGAGCGCGCCGACGCCGATGATCGCGCCCTGGCCCTCCATGAGCCGCGGCACGGAGTGGTTCGTGCCGATGGTGCCCGGGTTGGTCAGGCTGATCGTGGTGCCCTGGAAGTCCTCGACCGTCAGCTTGTTGGCGCGGGCCTTGCGGACGACGTCCTCGTAGGCGGTCCAGAAGTGGACGAAGTCCATCGACTCGGTCGCCTTGATGCTCGGGACCAGCAGGGTCCGGCTGCCGTCGGGCTTGGACATGTCGATGGCCAGGCCGAGGTTGACGTGCGCGGGGGTGACGAGGACCGGCTTGCCGTCGCGGACCGAGAAGCCGTTGTTCATCTCCGGCATCGCCCGGAGCGCCTTGACCAGGGCGAACCCGATGATGTGGGTGAAGCTGACCTTGCCGCCGCGGGAGCGGGCCAGGTGGTTGTTGACGACGACCCGGTTGTCGATGAGCAGCTTGGCCGGCACCGCGCGGACGCTGGTGGCGGTCGGGACGGCCAGCGAGGACTCCATGTTGGTGACGACGCGGGCGGCCGGGCCACGCAGCGGCGCGACCTTCTCGGTGATCTCGGCGTCGCCGTCCTTGGGGGCGACGGCCACGTCGCGGGGCTTCTTCTCGGTCGCGGGGGGCTGGTCGACCTTGGCCGCGGGAGCCTGCTGGGCGCCCTTGGCCGCGGGGGCGGGAGCTTCCGTACGCGTCGTCGCCGCCGGCTTGGCGGGCGCCGCTGTGGTCCCGGCGGGCTTCGCGGCGGGTGCGGCCTTCGGCGTGGCCGGCTTCGTGGCCGGCTTCGCGGCCGGCGCGGCCTTGGTCTCGGCCGGCCTCGCAGCGGCGGGCTGGCCGGCCGCCGGCTGGGCGGGAGCGGCCGGCGCCGAGCCGTTGGCGCCGTTCGCACCGGGCATACCGTCGGGGGTGTAGTCCGCGAAGAACTCCCACCAGGCCTTGTCGACCGAGTTCTTGTCCTCGAGGTACTGCTGGTAGAGCTCGTCCACCAGCCACTCGTTCGGGCCGAAGGCGGTGAGCGGGTCGTCGGGCCGGGTGGTCCGGGGGTCAGCCACGGGGGAAACGCCTCTTTCGTCACGTCATCGATGACGGCCACGCGGAACCGCTGGGAGGGCTCAGATACCGCAGCCCATCACCCTCATTCCCGCGTAACGCGAGGTTCCAGTCTAGCCCCGCCGCGTACCAGCCGCCGGGCGGCCTCCCGGCCGCCGGCCCCCCGTGACCGAACTCAGAGGTTTCCCCGGTTTCGGGCGATCAGGCCCGGAAACCGACACACATCTGAGTCCGGTCGTCGGGACGCGGGTCAGCTGATGTCGCGACGCACCGTCAGCCACGACCCGACGCCCGCCATCACGGCGGCGTAGGCGGTCAAGCACGAGGGCACCGGCCCACCAGCTGAGGGTCTGCACGGTCTGCCCGTTGAAGCCACCGGCCGACGTGCTGAGCATGGCCGACGTCGCCTGGCTGGGCAGGTACGGAGTGATGTCCTTGCCCCAGTCGGTGATGCCGAGGACCGCACCGAGGATCGGCTCGACGATCCACGCGACGCCGATCGCGATGAGCAGCGCGGCCACCTGGTTCGGGATGAGGATCCCGACCCCGAGGCCGATCAGCGCCCACAGACCGAGCACGAGCAGCGCCAGCGCGAGGGTCCGCCAGATCTCCGGGTCCGCGAACGGCGCGTGGCCCTTCGCGGTCAGGAGAATCCAGCCGGTCACGACCGACCCGACCAGCGACAAGACCGCATACATGGCCCCGATGACCAGCAGGGCGATGACCTTCGCGCCCATGACCTGCACCCGCTTGGGGTTGGCGAGGAACGTCGAGGTGACCGTCTTGTGGCGGTACTCCGAGCCGATGGTCATGACGCCGATGGCCAGGGTGAGCAGGTAGCCCACACCGATGCCGCCCGTGAACACCTGGCGGGCCAGGTCGAGGTCGTTGGTGATCGCCGGGGGACCGCCGTTCTGGCCGGTCGCCGCGTCGCTGGTGAAGATGAACCCGAACAGCAGGGCGAACCCCGCGCCGGCGAGGACGATGGCGATGGCCATGCCCCACCACATCCGGGTGGTGAAGAACTTGAGCAGCTCCGACCTGATCGACCGGATCATGACGCGACCCCCGTCCCGGACGGCCGGTTCGGCATCCTGTGCGGAAACCGAGCCGTCGAGGTTGCGGTTGCGGTTCTCGGGCGACGTCGTCAGCTCGAAGTAGAGGCCCTCGAGGTCCGTGGAAAGGGTTCGCAGCTCGTGGACGGCCACGCCGGCCCGCAGGGCCACGTCGCCGATCCTGGCCATGTCCTGGGTGCGGACGCGCAGCCCGGTGTCGCCGTCCTCCTCCGACACGACGCCGGCGGCCAGCAGTGCGCTGGACAGCTCGCTCCGGTCGGGGGTCCGCACCAGCACGGTCGGCTCGCCCTGCAGGTCGCTGATCGGGCCCTGCGCCACGCTGCGGCCGTTGGCGATGATCACGACGTCGTCGACGGTCTGCGAGACCTCCGCCAGCAGGTGGCTCGAGATGAGGACCGTCTTGCCCTCACCGGACAGGTACCGCAGGAAGCCTCGCAGCCAGCGGATGCCCTCGGGGTCGAGGCCGTTCGACGGCTCGTCGAGGATGACCGCCTTGGGGTCGCCGAGCAGCGCGGCCGCGAGGCCGAGCCGCTGACGCATACCCATCGAGTAGCCGCCGGCCCGCTTGCGGGCCGCCGCCGGGATGCCGACCAGCTCGAGCATCTCGTCGACCCGGCGATCCGGGATCCCCGAGGTCGCCGCCAGCACGCGCAGGTGGTCGCGGCCACTGCGGCCGGGGTGGAAGTTCGTCGACTCGAGGGCGGAGCCGACCTCGAGCAGGGGGGTCGGGATGTCGTGGTAGGCGACGCCGCCGATGGTGGCGGTGCCGGCAGTCGGCCGGATCAGGCCGAGCAGCATCCGCAGCGTGGTGGTCTTGCCGGCCCCGTTGGGGCCGAGGAAGCCGGTGATGCGGCCGGGCTCGACCGCGAAGTCGAGGTCCTGAACGGCGGTGAAGTCACCGAACCGCTTGGTCAGGCCGCGTACCTCGATGCGCGCGCCCGACGCCGGCGCCGGTGTCATGAGGGTGCCCCCAGAGATGTCATGGGTCGATCAAACCAGCGCCGGTGGGGGGTGGGATCCAACGGGGGGCGGATTCCGGGCCGACTAAGGGTGCGCTCAGGGTCATACCCCAGGCGGAGGCAGCGTATGCGCGGTGCCCAGGGGTATGCGGGCCGCCGAGCGGGTGCGCCGCTCCTCCCTAGGATGGACCGACTATGACCGAGTGGCTACTCGTGCTCGCGGCCGTGGCCCTCACCGCGGGCACCGCGCTGTTCGTCACGGCGGAGTTCTCGCTCGTCGCACTCGACCGGCCCACCGTGCAGCAGGCCGTCGACAACGGGGACGAGCGCGCGGCCACCGTGCTGCGGTCGCTGCGGCAGCTGTCCACCCAGCTGTCGGCTGCCCAGGTCGGGATCACCCTCACGACCCTCATCGTCGGGTACCTCGCGGAGCCGTCGATCGGCAGCCTCCTCCAGGGCCCGCTGGTCTCGCTCGGGCTCTCGGACAGCGCCGCGAGCTCAGTGGCCACCACGCTCGCGCTGGTCCTCGTGACGCTGTTCTCGATGGTCTTCGGCGAGCTGATGTCGCAGTTCCTCGGGATCAGCGCGCCGCTCGCCGCCGCCAAGGTGGTCGCCGGGCCGGTCCGCGCGTTCGCCATGCTCGCGAGGCCGCTCGTCGCGATCCTCAACGGCTCGGCGAACGCCGCGCTCCGGGCCATGGGCGTCACGCCGGTGGAGGAGCTGTCCGGGGCTCGCACCCCCCAGGAGCTGGCCAGCCTGGTCCGCCGGTCCGCCGAGCAGGGCACCCTCGAGGCGGGCACCGCCCGGCTGCTGACCCGGTCGCTGGACTTCGGCGACCGGACCGCCGCCGACGTGATGACCCCACGCGTCCGCTGCTCCGGCATCGAGCGCACGGCCCGGGCCGACGACGTGATCCGGCTGGCCCGGCATACCGGTCATTCCCGGTTCCCCGTGATCGGCGACGACTGGGACGACATCGACGGGCTGGTCCACGTCAAGAAGGCCATCGCCGTCCCGCACGACCGGCGACCGGACGTGCCGGTCAGCGCCCTCATGGTGCCGCCGGTGATGGTTCCCGAGACCATCCGGCTGGACCCGTTGCTCCTGCAGCTGCGGGCCGCGGGCCTGCAGATGGTGGTCGTCGTCGACGAGTACGGCGGAACCTCCGGCGTGGTCACCCTCGAGGACGTCGTCGAGGAGATCGTCGGCGAGGTCAGCGACGAGCACGACCGCTCGCAGTCCGACTGGAACCAGATGGCCGACGGTTCCTGGCTGCTGCCGGGGCTCTGGCGACCGGACCAGGTCCGCGACCAGCTCGGTGCCGTCGTGCCCGACGGGCCGACCTACGAGACCGTCGGCGGGTTCGTCATGGCGGTGCTCGGACGCATCCCCGTCGTCGGGGACGAGCTGAACCTGCCGGGATGGGTGGTGCGGGTGGCGCGGATGGACGGCCGCCGGGTCGACCGGCTGCGGTTCATCCCGGTGCCCGAGTCGTCGTCGGCCGAGATCGACGCCGACGAGACCGCTGGGGAGGCTCGCGCGTGAACCACGCTCTGGCCCTGTGGATCTCGGTCCTCCTGCTGCTGGGTAACGCCTTCTTCGTCGGGGCGGAGTTCGCCGCGATGGCCGCCCGGCGATCGACCCTCGAGCCGATGGCCGCGGCCGGCAGCACCCGGGCACGGATGGCCCTCGACGCGCTGGAGCATCTCGGCTCGATGCTCGCCACGGCGCAGCTCGGGATCACGGTCTGCTCGGTCGGCCTCGGCGCGCTGGCCGAGGCCGCCCTGCACGAGATGCTCGAGGACGTCTTCCACGCCTGGCACCTCGACCAGTGGATCAGCGACGCCTGGCTGGGTCCGATCTCGCTGTTCGTCGCGCTCAACATCGTCGTCTACTTCCACGTCGTCATCGGCGAGATGATCCCCAAGAACCTCGCGATCGCCGGTCCCGACCGGGCGGCGCTGCTCCTCGTGCCGCCGCTCCTCTTCGTCTCCCGCGCGCTGCGCGCGCTGGTCCGGATCATGGAGTGGATCGCCAAGGGCCTCGTCCGCGTGGTGTTCCGCATCGAGCCCAAGAACGAGATCACCAGCGCGTTCACGGCCGACGAGGTGGCGCACATCGTGGCCGAGAGCCACGCGGAGGGGCTGCTCGAGGAGGAGCGCGAGGGGCTGGTCCGGTCGGCGCTCGACTTCAGCGACAAGGTCGCGTCGCAGGTCGCGGTGCCGGTGGACCAGCTGGTCACCGTCACGATCGGCGCGACGCCGGCGGACATCGAGAAGCTCGTGGCCCGGCACGGGTTCTCGCGCTTCCCGGTACGCACGTCCGAGGGCGAGGTGACCGGCTACCTGCACCTCAAGGACATCCTCTACGCCGACGACGAGCGGCAGCGGGAGCCGGTGCCGCTGAAACGGGTTCGGCGGCTCGCCACGGTAAGCCCCAACGACGACGTCGACGACGTCCTCGGGACGATGCAGCGGACCGGCGCGCACCTGGCGCGCGTCGTCGACGAGGCTGGGACCGTGGGCGGCGTGGTCTTCCTGGAGGACGTGCTCGAGGAGCTGGTCGGCGAGGTGTCTGACGCGACACAGCGGTGACCGCGTGGCTCCGTGGACAGGGAGACGCCGGGAACCGACGTCCACCGGCCCCGTCGTAGCGCCGCAGGTTCCTCGACGGAGCAGGGAGGGGTGACGATGAGGACGACTCGCGCGTTCAGAAGTCTCTGTGTTCCGGTGGTTGTGGCGGGGCTGACGGTGACCGCGTTGACCGGCTGTGCCGGCGGGAGCGCCGATGCGGGCGTCACCGACGCGGCCACCACCGCCGCGACGACCACGACGGCCTCGACGACCACCTCGACGACCACCACGCGCTGGTGGCCCGGGTCGACGCCATGACCGTCGAGGTGGCGGGCCGGCAGTAGGCGGGGATGCGATCTCGACCGCGACGCGGAACCAGCCCGAGCTCGCGCTGGCGGACTCGGGCTGGCGTTGAGGTCAGGTGGAGGTCAGGCGGGGGTCGTGGTGAGCCAGCCCTCGGGCATGAGGAACCAGTGCCGGTCGAGGCACCGCACCTTCACGTGCACGACGGGCCCGCTGGTGCTGTTGACCTCATCGCGCCACTCGACCCACGCCGGTTGGGCACAGTCCGGGCACGAGAGCTGCGGTGTCGAGCCGGACGGCCGGACGGCCGGGGCAGTCGTCGCGTGTGCCTGAGCGGTCGCGAGGTCGTCCACGGCCACCGGGGTTCCCGGACGCGTTGCGGTGCGGGTTGCGGCGGGGGCACGGTCGAGGATTGTCATGGTGCGTGGTGTTCCTGTCTCTGGGGGAGGTGTGAGGCGAGCACATCGAGAATGACTCGACGCCGCCCAGCACCACGTCGGTCGAGTGGCGGACCGGGCGGACGAACGCCCTGTCCGCCAGTCGGGGGACCCTGGACGACGGGCGACTCCGGGAGAGCGATAACGCGTTGCCTCACCCGCCCCGATCGCCTACCGTCGCAGGCTTATGCGCACCGAGGTCGCGGTCGCTCAGGGCCGCTGCACCAGCCGACCGTCGAGGCGAGTCGAGTGACCGCCCAGCTCCTCGCGCTGTGCGTCGACGCCCACGACCCTTTACGTCTCGCACGGTTCTGGGCCGAGCTTCTGGGCTGGCCCCTGGCCGACGACGACGTCGCGCTGGTCCCGACCGACGACACCGGGTTCCGGCTCCGGTTCCTTCCGACGACGGCGCCGAAGACCCAGCAGAACCTCATGCACCCCGAGCTGACCAGCACCTCGCTCGAGGTCCAGCAGCAGACGGTGGCGAAGGCGCTGGCCCTCGGCGCGAGGCACATCGACGTCGGCCAGCTCCCCGAGGAAGGTCACGTCGTGCTGGCGGACCCCGAGGGCAACGAGCTATGCGTCATCGAGCCGGGCAACCGGTTCCTCGCCGAATGCGGCTTCCTCGGGGCGATCTCGTGCGACGGCTCGCAGCAGGTCGGGTGCTTCTGGAGCGAGGCACTGGGTTGGCCGTTGGTCTGGGACCAGGACGAGGAGACGGCGATCCGATCGCCGCTCGGCGGTCCGAAGATCACGTGGGGCGGACCGCCGCTCACCCCGAAGACGGGCAAGGGCCGGTTGCACTTCGACGTCGCCCCGCCCCTCGACGGTGGCCAGCTCGCGGAGGTCGACCGCCTACTCTCCCTCGGCGCGACTCGTGTCGACATCGGGCAGGGCGACGTGCCCTGGGTGGTCATGGCCGATCCGGACGGTCATGAGTTCTGTGTGCTTCCCCCGACGGGTGGGGGGCGTGACCACTCGGTCGGCACACTGTCCCACGGCTCTCGACACCACTAGCCTGGTAGGGCTAGGGCTTATCTCCACGGCGTCCGCGGGTCTGCCGCTCAACGGCTCGCAGACGGCGAAGGTGATTCGTCTAGCCGGGTCGAGGAGAGGACAACCGCGAGATGACGACGTCTGCCGATCACCAACATCACGACCAGTCCGACCACGAGCACGTCCACGGCGAGGGCTGCGGGCACGAGGCCGTGACGCACGGCGACCACGTCGACTACCTCCACGACGGGCACCGGCACGCTGAGCACGAGGGGCACTTCGACGAGCACGACGACAGCGTCTGAGGCTCGACGCACGTAGTGCTGCCTCGCTGCGGCGCTCCCTGACGGAGGGTCCAGAGGTGACCCCGCCGGCTGAGGCGGTCAGTCCTCCCCCTTCGCGATGACCTGTTTGAGGGCGTCCAGCGTTGCGGGGGTGAGTCCGGGAGGCTGCATGACGGCATACCATCCGTCGACCTGCTCGGTCGTGTACTTGTGTCCGTGTCCCCCCGGAACCCCGGTGGAGAAGGGCAGGTCTGCGGAGACCTGCCAGAACGTCACGAACGGCATCCACACCATCCCCTCGAGGACGTCGGTGCCGGGGGCCTCGCCGATCCAGTCCGGCTCGCTGAGGATCAGGTGCGGGCTCCACCACACGATGGGGTCCGACGGGTGCATGAGGTAGAGCACCCTGGAGCCGTCCCACGGTCGACCCTGAGGCGGGATGGCCGAGGCGGGATCGCTCGCGAAGCGCACCGTACGGCCGTCCTTGTAGATCGGCTGGATCTCCGGGCTTCCCGCGTCGCGGTCGTCGCTGAACTCGCGGAACAGGGCGTTGAAGTTCGGTGGTCCCGCGAACAGGGTCCCGGCCGTGCGGTTGCGCAGGTCGGCCTCGCCGCTGAATGCGGTCTCGCCACCGAACGATCCCAGACTCTCACCGGCGACGTACAGCTTCGGGCGCTGGTCCTGGGGCAGCCGCGACCACCGGTCGTACACCACGTCGAACAGCGTCCGCCCCGCCTCGCGGGCCTTCGACTGGTCGACCAGGTAGGAGATCCACGAGGGCAGGTACGAGTACTGCATGGCGACGGCCGCGGAGTTGCCACCGCTGAGGTACTCGAAGCTGTCGATCATGGCGGGATCGACCCAGCCGCTTCCGGTGGTGGTGAACACGACCAGGTTGGCCCGCCGGAAGCCGCCGGCGCGCTCGAGGTCGTCGACGGCCTTGGTGGCGCGCTCCTCCGTGTTCTCGGCCGTCCCCAGGCCGGCATACGCCCGAATGGGTTCCATCGCCGCGATGTGCATGACGCTCTCGATGTCTGACCCAGTCGGCCCCTTGCCGGTGAACTTGCGGCCCTGACGGCCCAACGAGTCCCACGGGACGACGGAGCCGGGTCCGCCCGACCGCAGCGAGCTGGTGGGTGGGTCCACCCCCTCCTCGGTCTGGGTGTCGCGCACTGAGAACGCCGCGTCGGCGGCGCTGACCAGGCCGTCGAGGAGCACCCCGGTGATGACCAGGAAGGTGAGGACGACGACGAGGATCCAGCCCACGGCTGTGGCGGCGCGCCTGCCGATCCAACGGTCGAGCTTCTTCACTGTCCAGCGGTACAGCCCACGAAGCCCCCTCCCGACGAGGATCAGGAGGGCGAAGAAGACCGCGGCGATCAGCGGCGAGGCGATGGCGAGCGGCACGTTGTAGTCGGTGACCTGCATCAACGAGCGGATCTGGCTCTGCCAGTACTGCCCGAACGTGAACGAAACAGCGAAGAGGACCAGGGCGCTGATGAGGAAGATCCGCCAAGCGCCGGGACGCGGCGGCCGTGGACCTCGGTCGGCGAAAGCGCGCCAGATGGACGCGACCACGACTCCGAGGCCGTACCCGATGGCCGCCGTGACCCCGCAGACGACGCCTTGCAGCAGTCCGTCACGGGGGAGGAGCGACGGCGTGAACGAGAGGCAGGCGAACAGCAGGGCACCCCAGCACCCCGGAAGAGTCGCGTGCAGCTGCCGCCGAACTCTGCCTGGCGCCGTCTCGGGTGCGGTCGGCGTCCCGTCGCGGTCGTCGACCGGTGGACGCACTGCCTCACCGAGAGTCATCGAGCGACCTGCCTGCACAAGACCCGGTCTGATGACATCACCGCGCTCCCGCCCAGTCCGTGGGGATGTCGGCGCCCCCCTCGTGCGAGAGCCGCGCTCCGAACCGGACGAAGCCGGCGTGGGGGAAGACCTTACCGCCCGCGAGGCTCTCGCCCTGTCGGAACGAGGTCGCGCGATAGACCATGCCCCCCGGTACGAAGGAGAAGACCTCACGCAGGTAGGCCAGGTCCGCCTCCGAGTTCATCCGCATCAGGAGCAGGTTGTCGCACTGGGTGAGGACCTCCTCGTTGACCTTCTGCGGCCGCTGGGTGGAGACGAGGAGGTAGAGCCCGAACTTCCGGCCCTCGGCAGCGATGAGCGCCGCGGTGTCCGCGGCGAGCCGGGTCACCGGGTCGCCCGGTTCGCGAGGGCAGACGTTGTGCGCCTCGTCGATCACGACGAGCACCGGCTGACGGCGGTGCCGATGGCGCCAAAGTGTGGACAGCGTGGCCTGGGCGATGACGCGCTGCTCCTGCGGGGTGTCCAAGGAGCCCAGATCGACCACGAGGCAGCGGATGTCGTCGTCCAGCACGGCGTCCGTCACCGAACGCCCTTGTCCCCGGCTCCATACGGACCAGTCGAGCACGCCCAGGTTGTTCGCGCGCAGGCCCAGGTCGCGCGCCCCGGGTTGCTCCGCCTTGAGCAGGTCATCGAGACCTCCGATGACCGGCGTGCCCTCCCGGCGGCCGGCCACGATCGCGGACAGCGCCGCATACTCCTCGCGGTCCGCGAGGGGGTCCAGGCCGAGCACTGCCGCCTGCGCCGCCGGGTCGAGGTCGGGAAGCATCAAGCGGAGCGGATGCGATGTGTCCCGGCCCCAGACCTGGACACCCGACGCGGCCGCCGTGTAGACGTCGTCCGGCTGACCCGTCGGTCCCCCCTTGGCGTCACCGAGGCGGACGTAGTCGGAGTTGGGGTCGAGGATGACCAGTCGTAGGTCGGTGCGGAGCAGCAGCTGCTCCAGCACCAGGCCGAGCGAGTAGGTCTTGCCGGAGCCCGACTGACCGCACATGAAGGTATGCCGGTTGAAGCCGCCGGCGTCCAGCGTCGCCGGTACCTCCGGCGCCAGCAGCAACGTGCCGATGTCGAGGGCTGCGCGTGGTGGGCGCTGCTCGGCGAACCACGTGGCGGTCTCTCCGCTCGTCGCCGGCCGCACGTGTGCCTGGTGGAACGGCCCGAGGTCGGCGGACAACAGGATGCCGTGGCCGTGGGCCAGCCGGATCAACACCTCGGACGACAGTCCCGGCACGTTGGCGAAGGAGGCGCGTTCGGTCGTCGCCGCCAGCTCGAGCACCTGTCCGAACCGGGACTGTCGGCCGTCGTCGAGGACGACATAGCCGCCGGTCTGCAGCGCCAACCCGTGCAGTGAGGACTGGAACTCGAACGTGCGGCCGTCGACCGACGTGGCGTACGGCCGGATGCTTCGCTCGAGGGTATCTCGACTGGTGCGGAACGAGTCGATCAGACCCTCGAGCGCGGGAGTCTCGGCTGGGTCGACGATCGGACCGTCGGACATGGGGCACCCCGGTTCTGGCTCGGCGAGGTCCTCATCATCGCCAGTGCGTCGAGGGCCGGCGTCACCTCTGCGGGATGATTGCCTCACCATGGGCGCCGCTACCGTAGGCGGAATCCGGCCGGACGAGGAGGCGCCGACATGCCCAGCCTGCCGAATGCGCCGTGGGAAGGCCCGCTGGCCTGGGTGGATGCCCTGCAGCGACGCCATGGTGTGCTCGGCTTCCCCTTCGCCGTGGTCAGGAAGTACGGCGACGACGGTGGTTGGCGCCACGCCGCCCTGATCACCTACTACGGCTTCCTGAGCATCTTTCCGATCCTGTTGGTCGCGGCGTCGGTGTTGTCCATCGTGCTGGTGAACCAGCCGACGTTGCGACAGGACATGGTGGCGGCGCTGCTACCTCCGGCCCTCCAGGACACGGTGAACACGGCACTGGCGGCGATGCCCGTCTCGGGACTGCCGCTCGTCATCGGCATCGTGGGTCTCCTGTTGTCCGGGACGGGCGTGGTGTTCTCCGCGTACGAGACGCTCAACCACGTGGCGGGGGTGCCACGACGCTCCCGTTTCCCCGTGGTCGCCCGTTACACGAGGGTGCTGCTGATGGTGGTCGTCGTGCTGGCCGGCGGGCTGGGCATCGCGGCGCTGACCGTGGCCTCCGGAGTCCTCCCCGACGAGCTGCAGCGCCTCGCGGCCAGCCTCGCCACCGCGCTGGTGGTGTTCCTCGTCCTCTTGGCCGCTGCCGCACTGTTGGTGGCCAGACCGGTTCCCCTGCGGGCCAGCGTGGTGCCCGCGGCAACGGGCGCCGTCGTCGTCACCCTGGTTCTCGGCCTGGGCGCGCGATTGCTCGGTCCGCTCGTGGCGAGGTCGGGCCCGGTCTACGGGAGCTTCGCGACCGTCGCGGGGATCTTCGCGTTGATGTACCTCGTCAGCCAGGCGCTCCTGTACGCCGCGGAGGTCGCCGTCGTTCGGCACCGGGGCCTGTGGCCTCGCGCGATGGTCACGTCGAGGCCGACACCGGCGGACATCGCGGCACTCACCCGGCTGGCGACCGTGCAGGAGCGGATACCCGTTGAGCGGATCGAGGTTCGGTTCGACCGCCCTGACCCGGAGACCTAGTCCGCGCCGCATGACGCCGCCGGTCGTATTGTCGGCGACGGTTGACCCGCCAGTTCATCGACCCGCGAAGGAGTGAGCGTGAGCGGCTGGTTGCTGCCCATCGTGGCCGTGCTCCTGATCGGGTACGGCGCGGTGTCGGCACGCCTGCAGACCTCGGTGGTCACCGAGGCTATGGTGTTCGTCGTCGCGGGTTTGCTCCTCGGCAGCTGGGCGCTCGACATGATCGACCTCGGCCCGGCCAACACGGTGGTGCTCCTCCTGGCCGAGGTGACCCTCGCCGTCGTCCTGTTCACCGACGCGGTCCGGGTGAGGCTTCCCCGGCTTCGGCACGAGGCAGCGGTACCCCTGCGGCTGTTGGGCATCGGGTTGCCGTTGACGATCGTGGCCGGAACGCTCGTCGGCCTGCTGGTCTTCCCCGACCTCAACGTGTGGACCGCCGCGGCCCTTGCGACGATCCTGGCTCCCACGGACGCGGCGCTCGGACTTCCGGTCATCAGCAACCGAAAGCTGCCGTCGCGGATCCGGCAGGGTCTCAACGTCGAGAGCGGCCTCAACGACGGGGTATGCGTGCCGCTGCTCATCATCTTCCTCACCCTCGCGGTGGCCGAGGAGGACGCCGCGCACACGGGGCCGTTACGCATACTCCTCGAGGAGATCGGCTTCGGCGCCGTTGGCGGAGTCCTCGCGGGCGTCCTCGGAGCCTGGGTCCTCCGCCATGCCGTCGCCCGGGGCTGGGCCACACCGAGCTGGCAGCAGATCGTCCCGGTCGCGACCGCGATCCTTGCCTACACGGTGGCGACCGCGCTCGGCGGCAGCGGCTTCATCGCCGCGTTCGTCGCCGGGATCGCCTTCGGCGTCGTCGGCAAGGGGGACGCGGAGTCGTCCACCGGTTTCGCCGAGCAGTCCGGCCAGCTGCTCAACGCGCTGACCTTCCTGATGTTCGGCGCTGTGCTCCTCGGCCCCGCGCTGGGTCGGCTCGACTGGACGGTCGTCGCCTACGCCGTGCTCAGCCTGACTGTGGTCCGCATGGTCCCGGTCGCACTGGGCATGATCGGGATGAGGATGCGTCGGACCACTGTGGCCTTCCTCGGCTGGTTCGGCCCCCGGGGCCTGGCCTCGATCGTGTTCGTCTTGCTGGTCGTCGACGAAAGCTCCCTCGCGGAGTCGGTTCTCCTGCAGACCGTCGTCAGTGTCACGGTCGGGCTGTCCGTCTTCGCCCACGGGCTGTCCGCGTACCCGCTGGCCCACGCGTATGCGTCGTGGTTCGCCGGCCAGTCCAAGGACCACCCGAAAATGACCGAGAACACCAAGGTCAGGGCGCAGCGGCATCGTGCTGAGAGGGCGGGCGCCACCGGTGCGGAGGAGACGAGCTGACGTGAACATCGCTTTTGGACTGTTGATCGTCCTGGTCGTCGTCGGCACGACGTCGGCCGTGATGCTCCTCGTCCGCCGGCGGGCACCGGCGGGCAGCTTCTTCAGCGACGGAGACCGCGCCGCGGGAGTGTTCGGCGTTCTCGCGACGGGCTTCTCGGTACTGCTGGCGTTCATCATCGTCCTCGGCTATCAGGCCTTCGACGACGCCCGGTCCGGGGCGGAGGCCGAGGCGATCCTCGTTGCTCAGCAGGTCGAGACCGCTCAGTTCTTCGCGGAACCGGCGCGCTCGCAGCTCGGCGGTCAGCTGGTGTGCTACGGGCGGACCGTGGTCGGTCCCGAATGGCAGGCCCTCGAGACCGGAGCACTGGACGCCCAGATCAACCCGTGGGCCGGTCGGCTGTTCCAGACGTTGAAACAGGTGAATCCGCAGACCGGGGCGGAGCAGTCCGCCTACGACACGTGGATGAGCCAGACGCAGGAACGTGAGCTGGCTCGTAACGATCGCATCCACGGGGCCCCCGGCCTCATCCCCTTACCCATGTGGGTAGTCCTCTACGTGTTGGCCGCCATCCTGTTCACCTACATGCTCTTCTTCGCCGACTCCACGGAGCGAGCAGTCACGCAGGTCCTACTCATGGCCAGCGTGACGGTGGTCGTGGTCAGCTCGTTGCTCCTGCTCAACTTCTTCAACCACCCGTTCGGAACGGGTGTGGGGACACTCAAGCCGACCGCGATGGAACGGGTTCTCCACCTGGTCGAGTCGGAAATGCCCGCACTCGGGATCACAGTGTCCCCGCCCTGCGACCCGGACGGCAACCCTCGATGAAGCGCCTACGGGCTACGCCCTAGCCGCGTCCGCCCGGTACCGGAGCAGGGCCCAGATCACCAGGACGTTGAGGGCGATGATCAGCAGGGACCAGAACGGGTAGTACGGGACGAACGCGAAGTTGGCGACGGCGCTGATCGCGCAGAGCCCGACTCCCACCACAACCGCCCAGGTCTGTCTGGCGAGTACACCGCAGCCGGTGAGAATCACGACGGCTCCGAGGACGATGTGGATCCATCCCCATGTCGTCGTGTTGAGCTGGAAGACATAGTTGGGGGTGGCCACGAAGAACTCGCCTCTGACGAGCGCGACGACACCGGTGAGCGCCTGGTAGGCGCCGACCACGATCATGATCACGGCGCCGAACTGGGCGATACCCGACGCCCACGTCTCGCTCTCGGGCTGGTACGGCTTGGTGGTCTGCTCGGCCATGGCAGGTCCTCACGCTCGGGATGACGGACGTGCTGCCACGTTAGGCAGGAACCGGCATCAGCGACTCATCCACGGCGGATGAGGAGCGCATGCTGGTTCCTCGTGCGGCCGAGGGCAGTGAGCCGGCACGCTTCGCTACTGAAGCGCCATGGCGATCTTCGTTGAGGGGTTGGGTCGACTCTCCACGTTGAGACGTTGTCGGGTCCCACGCGCCGATCACCGGCGCATCCGGCCTTGTCTCGACGCCGGTCACCGTCCGTCGGGACGCATCATCTGCTCGAGAAGCAGCACGTCATCGGTCGCCAGCCAGGTCTCGTCCAGCGGAACACCGCCGACGCGTTTCACGGCTTCCCGGAGGGGGCCGGCCCAGGTGTGCTCGATGAGCGCCACCGCAGCGGTGGTTCCGACGGGGACCGAGTCGGCCAGCGACCAGGTCGGGAGTCGCGACCGGCCCAGGTCGTCCTCCGCCATCGAGGAACCCTCGTCGCCGGAACCAAGCACCGCCGCCGCCAGCTCGCCACGGCTGGGCGTCATGGCGGTGGGCTCGGCCAGGGTCTCGAAGGCACCGTCGCCACGGCGCGCGACGACGAGCACGTCGACGAGCCGGACGATGCCGGCCGAGCGAAGCCGGTTGAGCTCGGCCAGAACCTCGCCGGTGAACGCCGGCTGGTCGAGGCCGATCACGAGGACCTGGACGGGACCCATCAGCGCACGACCCGTGCTCGCAGCTCGCCGTACTCGGCCTCGGTGAGCACCCCCGAGTCCAGCAGATGGGTCAGCGCCTCGAGCTGCTCTGCTCGGCTGGGGCGCGACCCACCTCCCGCGGCCTTCACGCTCGCATCCGCGGGCGCCGGTTGCGGTGGTCGCTCGGCTCGGGGGTGTGCGGCCGCGTACGCCTGAGCCGGCGTGAACCGCCCCCCGTAGTAGGGCACGTTGCCCGTCATGCCCGTCCGCTTCAGCTGTCGCGGCACCAGCAGCATCGACGCCTCCCGCGAGAGCACACAGCGAACGTCAGCGCCGACGACTAGCCAGCGAGAATCTTGGCCTTCTGCGCCGCGAACTCGGCCTCCGTGAGGACCCCTGCGGCCCGCAGCTCACCGAGCTTCTGCAGCTGGTCCAACATGTCCGGAGCGTCATCGGCCGGGGGCGGCGGCGGCGGCGGTGGCGCGTACGCCGGAGGCGGCGGCTCCTGATACTGCTGCTGCGGCGGCGGCGCCGGCTCCTGCTGCGCTGACCACCGGTTCGCCTGTCGCCGCGACACGCGGTTGGACACCGCGGTCGCCGTGCCGGCAACGACGGCTGTCCGAGCCATTCCACCAATCAGTCCCATAACCCGTTTCCTTGCCGTTCGTCGGTGTCTGTTCGATCTGGTCCGGCCTAGCGGTCAGCGGCCTCGAGCACGTCGAGCATCGCCAGTACGTCGTCCGCCGGGATCCGTCCGCTGGCGACGACGTCCGCCCCCGCTCGCCGCATCGCCGACACGAACGGACCGGCCCAGGTGTTCTCGTACACCAGCAGCCCGGCGGCGCTCCCGGGCGCGATCACGGAGGCCGCGTGGCCCAGGTCGTCATCGTCGAGGAGGCCGGACTCCACGCCCTCGAAGATCGCAAGGTCCAGCGTGCCGTCCCCGTCGAAGTCGGATACTGCGACCGCCGAGAACGACCCGTCGTCCTCCCGCTTGATGAACCTCAGATCAAGGATCCGGATGATCCCCCGGTCCACGAGGTCGATCAGGGCCGCCAGGCCCTCCCCGGTCAGCTTGGCCTTCGGGAACTCCAGAGTCAGATAGTCGATCGGGCCAATGTCCTGCTCGGTCATTCTTGCTCCTCCGACCTTGCGCGCTGTCGCCTCGGGTGCCGACGTGAGAAGACTCCACGCTGTCAGCCGTCGAAGCCTGTCGGAATCACCCACCCGGGGTGAGAAGGGAGGACGACAGTGCGGCCCGGGCCACCGCCGTCCCTCGTCCGGCACGAGATCACCCCGTGGGCATGAGGCGTCCGTGACGGGAACGCGGGAGTCTCGCGGTTGGCACTAGTCGCATCCGCAGCCATCGGGAGCTCTGTCTTGACCGACCACGATGCCCAACCAGCGGCAGGTGCCGAACCATCTAGGCCCGGCGACCGCCGCCTGATGATCCTCCTCGCCATGGCGATGTTCGTCCTGGTCGTCGACACGTCACTCATGAACGTGTCGATCTCGGCCGTCATCAGGGACCTGGACACGACGGCCAGCGGAGTCCAGTCCGCCATCGCGCTCGAAGCTCTGGTCTCCGCCGCGTTCATCCTGATCAACAGCAAGGTCGGTGACCTCATCGGTCGCAAGCGGGCCTACGTGCTCGGACTTCTGGCCTACGCGATCGGCGCGCTGGCCATGACCTTGGCGCAAAGCCTGACCGCCATCGTGATCTTCTGGGCGATCATCGGCGGCTTGGGCGCCTCCTTGCTTCTCCCGGCGATGCAGTCGTTGATCCACGGGAACTTCACCGGCGCGTCCCAACGGCAGGCGTATGCGTTGGTCGGCGCGTCCGCGGCGATCGCGGCGGCCATCGGGCCGCTCCTCGGGGGGTTCGTCACCACGTACCTGTCCTGGCGGGTCGGCTTCGGACTCGAGGTCGTCATCATCGCGGTCGTGCTGAGCCAGATCCGGCTGGTCCGTGATGTGGCGTACACCGGCTCCCGCAAGATCGACGTCGTCGGCGCCCTGCTGTCGGTGGTGGGTATGGGTGGCGTGGTCCTCGGGATCCTGGTCTGGCAGGAGGGGGGCGAGTTCGTTCTCCTGCTCATGGCGGTGGGTGCCGTCGCCCTGGGTTCTCTGGCGTGGTGGCTCAACCGGCAGCAGCGCGCGCAGAAGGTGACGCTGCTCGACCCACGCCTGTTCCACCACCCCAACTTCACGGCCGGCGTCCTCGGTCAGATGCTCCAGCAGATCACGCTGGGCGGCGCCATGATCGCGTTACCGCTGTTCCTCCAGATGAGCCTGGAGTACAACGCCATGCAGGCCGGCCTGTCGCTGGCACCACTCTCGCTCACGATGTTCGCGGCGGCGCTGGTGGCGGGCCGGCGGGCCGGCGACCGTCGTCCGGCGGCGATCATTCGCGCCGGCTTTGTGCTCGCCAGCCTCGGGACGGCGTCGATCATCCCCCTCGTTCCGCGTATCGAGAGCGGTTGGCTTCTCGTGATCCCGCTCATCATCACGGGCGCGGGTCTGGGCCTGCTGGTGTCCCAGCTGAACAACTACACCCTCGCCCCGGTGGAGGAGGAGCGGATCAGCGAGGCGGCCGGGGTGAACTCGGCTGCGGGCTCCTTCGGCCTCTCCTTCGGCCTGGCCATGGCTGGCGGGGTCCTGCTGGCCTCCTTGTCACTGAGCTTCACGCGGATGACCGAGAGCAGCGACGTGATCCCTGCGGCCCAACAACAACAGATCGCCGCCGCGCTCGAGACCGACGCCGAGGTCATGAGCGACTCCGAGCTCGATAGGCGGATCACCGGCCAGCCACCGGAGGTCGAGCAAGAGATCCTGTCCATCAACAATGACGCACGGAACCGGTCCCTTCAGGTGGCACTACTGGTGCCACTCTTGGCCGGCCTGGGTGGGTTGGCCAACTCGTTCCGCATGGTGCGCCTGCCGGACGTGAAACCGGCCGCCCCACTCGAGGGGATGGACCTCGGTTGAGCGGGATCACCCTCCCCGTCCCACCCCCATCGGGTGATGCCGTCGCCAACTCCTGTCGTCGACAGTGTCAGCGACCGAGAACTTCGGCGCGCTGTTGTCGTGCGCCCAATCGGCGGCCCACGCCGCCTCTGATAAAAGGAGCCCCGGAGTGTTCGACACCAACGGTTCGTTCTTGCTGGCAATGTTCGAGTTCTTCATCTTCCTCGCGTACTTCATGGCGCTGTGGTGGATCTTCGGCGACCTGTTCCGCAGCGCTGACCTCGGCGGGGTCGCGAAGACGTTCTGGTTCCTGTTCATCATCATCCTGCCGTTCCTCGGCTCGCTCATCTATCTGATCGCCCGCGGCAGCGGCATGACGGAGAGATCGCTCGAGGCCCAACGGAAGATGCAGGCGGCGCAGGCGGACTACATCCGATCGGTCGCCAGCAAAGAACCCGCTGCCGGGGCTGGTGCGGCGGACCAGATCGCATCGGCCAAGTCGTTGCTCGACTCGGGCACGATCACCCAGACCGAGTTCGACCAGCTGAAGGCCAAGGCGCTGGCCTGACCCAGGCCTGTCTGCCAGGGAACAGGTGACCCATCCACCTGAGGCGCACTCCTTCTGAGTGCCGGCTCAGGTGGATGGGTCAGCGGCATCGGGGGATGCCGGTCGGTCGGAGATGAACAGCGAGAGGGCGCGTCCGACCATGACGCCCACCGCGATGGCGACCATGGTCTCGACCGTGGTCGTCACGAGGGACATGCCGGACGTGTCCCCGTGCAGCAACGCCGCGACACCCACCAGTCCGAGGGCGCCCGGAACCAGTAGCCAGAAGGCCGGTGTGAAGCTGACGATCATCGGTGGTCCGGTCCTCTGTCGAGCGACGAAGGCCGCTAACGGTGTCATGGCCGCAGCCCCGACGAACGCCGAGAGCACCCCTCCGAACACCAGACCCCCGAGGACCTGGGCGCCATAGGCGACGTACAGCACGAGCAGGATCCAGCCGAGAGACGTCGGTCGGGCGCACTGGTTCAGGACGATGCCGATCCCGAACACGGCCACCGCGACCCACGGGCCTGCGGGACCCAGCGGACTGGGCGCATCGGTCACGTCGATGGCCGGAACCCCGACGAGGGCGGCGGCGGCGAGGATGCCCAGGCCCAGGAGCACCAGCTGCGCGGCTCCGGCGGCCAGCCGTCCCGCTCCCGAGATCATCTGTCCGGTCACCAGCTCGATCACCGAAGTCGTCAGCAACGCACCGGGTAGCAAGATCACCAGAGGAGCGATGAGGCAGGGGAGGACGTCGAGCTGAACGCCGACGCGGACCAGCACGAGCACCACGAGCGCCACCGCGAACGACGTCGCCACGTTCATGAGTGCCTCGAACCGCGAGGGCATCCGTTTGCCAAGGAGCAGGAGAGCGCCCGCGAGAGCGCCAAGGCACGCGGAGACCGCCAACCCGAGCCACGATGCGCCGAGGATGACGGCGAGCCCGACCGTCGTCAGGACATGACCGACCAGCTGCAGGCTGGGCCCGAAGGGGGGCGCCTGCGCCCGGATCGCCAGAATCCGGTCGTACACGCGTCGCGGATCCACGGCGCCGGCCTGAGCAAGGCGGACGACATCGACCAGCTCTTCGGTCTGATGGAGGCGGAACCGGATGCGCCCGCTCGAGACCACGCCGGTCCTCAGCTGACCGCCGGCGCGGGCCGAGACGAGGACCGCTGTGGGGAGAACGACGATCTCGGCGTTCGGTACCCCGTAGGCGCGTCCCAACTTGTCCAAGTCGGCCTGTACCTCGGTCACATCGAACCCGGAGTCGATAAGCGCCTCGCCCGTCACCGCCATCGCCACGAGGACATCGGCGTCCGGTCCGACGGGGGTCTCAGCGGCTCCCTCCGCAGGTAGAGCGGTGTCGGTTTTCGGCCGCGCCATGCGCACGACGACGATGCTCGCGGCCGCCAGGACGGCCAGGGCGACCAACACGGAGCTGAGGGGGATCGCGCTGGTTGTGCTGGCTGGTGGCGTGGGTGGTCGCGTCGCAGGAGCGCTGCTGGTGGGCAATGTGGAGCTCGGGGCTCGGCTGGTCGGGGAGACCGTCGTGGTAACCGATGTGGGTGTGGAGGCTACCGACGTCGGGGCGGAGGTGACCGATGTCGTTTCCAACGAGCTTGGCGTCGTGTTTGCCGGCGTCGCCGTCGGACCAGGAGCAACCGCCGCGAGGGGTGTCATGGTCGCCCCCGCGGCAAGGGCCGGCCCCAGCACCACCATCGACAACACGGCTCCGGTCCACAGCACCGCCGCGACGCGCGACAGATGCACCCCCGAGGAACCGCCCCGGCGCCTAGGATGGCGGAGGATCCCGACGACCTTCCGGCTCCCGCGGCCGGTCCCGTCCGTCACCCGACCGCTCGTCATGGCCGAGACGACCGGTTGTCCCGTTCGTTGGCCGCAGTCGTCGTGAAGAGGGGGAGGGTCCACCATGTCGACCTCAGGAGCTCCGCGTCCCGCAGGAGGCTACGGGACGGTCATCGATGCCCGTCGCTTGTGGGCTGGGGGCGCCGCCACCGCCTGCGTCGCGGCACTGGTGGCCCTCATCGGCGTCCTGCTCTTCAACTCGGTTCTTGACGTCAGGCTGGTGCAGCACCCTTTGCTGCTGACGTTCACTGGCTCCCTCGCCGTCAACTACGCGGTGACCGCGTTCGTGGCCGCCCTCGCGGCGACTGGCGTGGCCCATCTGCTCTCGGCCACCACGCCGCGTCCACGGTTGTTCTTCGGCTGGATCATCGGGCTGGCAACCGTGGCCGCGATGGTGGTGCCGTTCGCGGCCGAGGCCACCACGGCCTCGAAGGTCAGCACCGCGGTCATCAACATGGTGGTGGGGATTGCTATCGGCACCCTGCTGACCGGGGTGCTCTCCCGGACGGTGATCCGTACCGGGCGGTGAAGGCTGCTCGACGTCAGTTGCCGGTATGCGCATACCGTTGCCCTCGGGTTACCCTCGGCCTCACGCCGCCGCGCGAGCCTCGGCGGTCGTGATCGCGTGCGCCGCCAGCACAAGCGTGAGGTGGCTGAAGGCCTGAGGAAAGTTCCCCACCTGTCGTTGGCGACCGACGTCGTACTCCTCCGCCAAGAGACCGAGGTCGTTGGCCAGGGTGAGGAGCCGCTCGAACAGGGCCCGGGCTTCGTTGGTCCGGCCATTCGCCGCTAAGGCGCTCACCAGCCAGAACGAGCAGGCCAGGAACTGACCCTCGTCTCCCGTGAGGCCGTCGTCGGTGGCGGCGGTGGAGTAGCGGGAGACGAAGCCATCACGGCCCAGCTCGCGGGCAATGGCGTCGATCGTGCCGGTGACACGCTCGTCGCTGCCGGGCAGGAAGCCCACCAGCGGGATGTTGAGGACACTGGCATCCAGCTCGCTGGAGCCGTAGTACTGGGTGAAGGTCCGGCGCTCCGCGTCGTAGCCCCGGTCACAGATTTCCTGGTGGATCTCGTCGCGGGTTAGTTTCCATCGATCCACCGGCGCGTCGAGGTCGAACTGCTCGGCCAGCCGCACGGCGCGGTCGAACACCACCCAAGCCATGACCTTGGAGTACGTGTAGTGACGCCGCGGCCCTCGGCTCTCCCAGATGCCGTCGTCCGGCTCGCGCCAGATCGTTTCGACGTACTCGATGGCCTTTCGCCATCGCGGCCACAGCCTGGGCTCCATGCGGCCGCGCAGCTGGACGCCGAGGTGGGCCACGTTGAGGACCTCGCCGTAGACGTCCAGCTGGAACTGCTCGGAGGCGGCGTTCCCGATCCGCACGGGGCGGGACCCTTCGTATCCGGGCAGCTCCGGCAGCTCGAACTCCGTCAGCCTGCGCTCTCCGGCGATCGCATACATGATCTGCAGCTTCGACGGGTCGCCGGTCGCGGTGTGCAGCATGAAATCGCGGAAGGCCATGGCTTCGTCGACGTAGCCTGCCGCGATCAGCGCCTGAAGGGCGAGGACCGAGTCGCGCAGCCAGCAGTAGCGGTAGTCCCAGTTGCGCACGCCGCCGATGTCCTCCGGTAGCGATGTCGTCGGTGCCGCGATGAGTGCGCCGGTCGTCTCGTACGTCATCGCCTTGAGCACGATGAGCGACCTCATCACCTCGTCGCGGTAGGCACCCTCGTATCGGCCTCGGCTGGTCCAGTCCTGCCACCAGGTCTCCGTGCGGGCCAGCGCCGAGTCGGCGTCCTCGACCGGCGGCGTCTCTCGATGAGCGGGATGCCAGGTCAAGACGAAGCGCTCGCGAGCTCCCTCGATCGCGTCGAACTCCGCGGTGGTCGTGCCATCGTCCAGTGAGAGGGAGAGAGGCGTACTGAGCCGGAAGGCGTCAGCGCCGGCGGTGGCCATCACGCCATCGGGGACCAGCTCGGTCCACGGAGTAATCGACCCGTAGTCGGGTCGCAGGACGAGCTCCAGCCGCATCCGGACTCGGCCCCGGAGCCCTTCGACGATGCGCATGAAGCGGGGAGGACCGTCGCCCCGTGGCGGCATGAAGTCGGTCACCCGGACGGCACCGTCGGCCGTCTCGAAGTCGGTGTCGAGGACGAGTGTGTCGGGCCGGTATCGACGCGCAGTCGCCAGCACCTCGTCGGCGGGCGCAACCAGCCAACGACCGTGACGCTCGTCGCCCAGCAGGGCTGAGAAGCACGATGCGGAGTCGAAGCGGGGAAGGCACAGCCAGTCCACCGATCCGTTGCGGCCGACGAGGGCTGCCGCCCGGAGGTCCCCGACCAACCCGTAGTCCTCGATCAGCATCGATCCCGTCCTCTCCAGGCCCTTGGAGCAGCCGTGGAACAGCCCTCGGAGGGTCGGCGCCCCACGAGCGACCTTGTCACTCTCCGAATCGGGGCAACCTCATCCTCGAGGGATGAGGCTGCCCCTCCGCTGACCGCGTGTACCCGGGCAGCGGGATACTGAGGCGTGGTCGACGAGGAGGCGCGCGACGCGCGGGTCCGGGCTGAGGAGCCGCTGCCTTCCGCCCGGGTGCCGGCATTCCTGCGCAACACGTCTGAGCTCATCGAGGGGGCCGTCGTTGTCGGCGCGCTGCTCGTCGTGGCGAGCCATGGGTCCAGCGATACCCGGGTCGTGCCCACCGCACTAGGGGTTCTGGCGATCTACTGGCTCACCCACGCCTACGCGCACGCGCTCAGCGACACCCTGAGCCAGCGCAAGCGACTCTTCGGCCTGCTCTTCAGGGCCATCCGCCACGACAGCACCCTTCTCTTCGGCGGCCTCCCTTCCCTGCTCGTCTTCGCCGTCGCCCTGGCGTTCGGGGCCGACTTCGGCAACGCCGTCTCAGCTGGACTCTGGGCCACGATTCTGTTCCTCACCGGGGTCGGCTTCGTCGCCGGGTACCGCATCGGGCTGCGCGGGTGGCGCCTCGGCCTGGAGGCCCTGCTCGCCGGGTCCGCTGGCGCCTTCATGCTGTTGCTCAAGACCCTTCTCCACTGAGGGAACGGCGCTGCTGTCGGCGTAGCGGTGGGGTAGGCGAGCGCCGCGGTGGAACTCGTAGGCCCGGGCTCGGCCAGGAGAGCTCTCGTCGTCCGTGATCGGTTCGTCGGCCATGAAGAGCCGGATGACATTGGCGAGCTCGCCGGGATGGCTGAAGTTGATCGCGTGGGCGGCGCCCTCGATGACGACCAACGCCGCCAAGGCGTCGTACTGGTTGGCGATCTCTCGGATCCGCGCTGGGGTGGGCATGAGCGGGTCACGGTCACCGACGACCACCAAGGTCGGGACCTCCAGCTGCAGCAGCCGCTCCAGTGCCGGGAACTGGGTCAGTGCGCGGAAGAGGCGCAGGGTGCTCGGCACGCCGAAGCGGAGGTAGTCGGGCACGGCGACCGGCATCAGCGTGGTCGGCTCGCGGACCCCATCGCGGGCCAGCTGGGTGATCGCGCGCTGCAGCGGCTGGTTGTGCAGACCTCCGGCCGGCGAGACGAGGATGGCGCGGTCGATCCGGTCCGGGTGCTGGCGGGCGAACTCGCAGATGACCGGGCAGCCCATCGAGTTGCCGACCAGTGTGGCCGACTCGAGCTCCCGGTCGTCCATGAAGGCCGCTGCGGCGGCCGCGAGGTCGGGGACGTCCAGGGGCTGGAGGGCGCGGCCGCTGCGACCGAAGCCAGGAAGGTCGGGGACCAGGGTGTGGAACTCACCGGCGAGGCGCTCGGCCGTCGGCACCAGGTACCGTCCGGAAAGGCCGAAGCCGTGCAGGTGCATCATCACCGGCGCGTCGGGTGACGGGATCGACTCGCGGTAGAACACCTCGACGCCGTCCACCGTGGTCCAGCGCTCGGCGAGCGGGCCTGACGGCCGGCCGACCCGGCGCCGGGTGCCCAGATGCCGCCGGTGGGAGGAGACGCGCAGACGCGGGACCCTGCTGGTCGGACCCATACCGTCAACGATGACGCCGGCGGCCGTCGTGCGCATCGTCCACAGGGGAGGGGGAGCCACCTCACCCGGTATCAGGATGTCGGTGCCGATCCCGCCGTCTTCTCCCTGTCGGGTCGGACGGGTCACCCCCCGAGAATGAGGCGACGGCACCATCCCGGCTCGACACTGGCCAGGGACGGTGGTGGCGCACGCGGACACTGCGGGTTGGTAGCCGGGAGGGGCGAGGATGACCGGTTGGAGCCCGTTCCGGGTGCGGTCGGGGCCTCCGCCGCTCGCATCGAGCTGGGCCGGCCAGGAGGCAGCGACCATCGGTGGGACCGCCAGTGCGGTGCTGAACCGGCATGCCGAGCAGACCGCCCTGCTCGTGGCGTCCGCCGCAGCGCCGCAGACGTTCGTGCGCTCCCTGGGCCCGCGGTCGTTGGCCGACCAGGCGGTGGTGACCGGCGTGGTGACGGCTCTCTCGTACGCCGCCACGGTCGCCACGCAGGACGCGCTCACCTCCGTGGTCTCGGCGTGGTCGTCGAGGAGTGGGCGCACCGAGGTGCGACCTACTCATTCTGCTCGTCAACGCGGCCGCAGTCCCGGTCGGGCTCGGCCTGTCCCGTGTCCTCCCGGTCCGCCAGGACGAACGCGTGGTGCGAAGCCTCCTGCGCCAGAGCGCGTGGCGCAGCGCCGTCACCGGCCTGGCTGGGGTTCTGGTTATCGGCGGCGACTGGGCCGCGGCAAGCATCGACCGGCGACTCGGCCTTCACGGCCGGCTGTCGCGCCTTCCGCTCGCCATTCCGCTCGGTGCGCTCGCTGCAGCGGTCATCGAGTGGCAGCGGCGACGTGGTGTCGAGGACGACGGACCGGTCTCGCCGACGCCGGGAGCGATGGTGGCCCTGGGGTCGCTGGGCGCCGGCCTGGGGGTCACCGGCGCCGTCGCCGCACTCGCAATCGGCGAGGAGCGACTGGCCTCGACCCTGGGCGGAGCTTTGGCGGCGCGGCTGCCGGGCTCGCCGCTCACCTGGCGACTGTCGGGCCACGTGGTGGTTCTGTCCGTGGTCGGTGGCGTCACGTCCGTCGTGTGGGGGCGGGCGATGCAGCGGATCGAGAGGGCCACGACCAGCGACGTTGCCGTTTTCGAGGGAGGTGATGACAGCTCGTTGGTCATGACGACCTGTAGCGGGAGCGACGCCAGTCTCGTCCGCTGGGAGGGCATGGGGCGTGAGGGCCGCAGACACGCGCTCACGGCCGTGCGCCCGCGGCCGTTGGCACAGCCCCTAGCCGGGGTGCCGGACCTGTCCATTCCCACCGTCACGGGTATGTCGGCGGTCGCCGACCCGGTGGAGGTGTACGTCGGGCTGGACAACGCGCCGACCCCGAGGGCTCGCGCCGAGCTGGCGCTGGCCGAGATGGACCGGACATCGGCGTGGGACCACTCGCTCATCATGCTCACGTCCCCGACCGGGACCGGTTACGTGAACTACTGCGCCGTGGCCGCGGCCCAGTACCTGACCCGCGGCGACGTGGCCACGGTGACGCTCCAGTACTCCAAGCGCCCCTCGCCGTTGTCGCTGGGCATGATCGATGACGCCCGTGAGCAGAACCGGCTGCTCTGGTCCATGATCGCCGAGCGGTTGCGGGACCTGCCGAGCGAGCGACGCCCGAAGGTGGTGCTGTTCGGGGAGAGCCTAGGCGCCCACACCAGCCAGGACGTCTTCCTCCACTGGGGAACGCTCGGGCTCCGGGCACTCGGGATCGAGCGGGCCCTCTGGGTGGGCACTCCCTACTCGAGCGGCTGGATGCAGGAGGTCGTCCGCGGGGGGCGCGCCGACACGGATGACGAGCTCGTCGCCGTCGTGAACGACATCGGCCAGATCGAGGCGATGCCGGAGCCGCAGCGCGAGCGGCTGAGGTACGTGCTGCTGAGTCATGACAACGACGGCGTCACGAAGTTCGGGACGGATCTCCTGCTGCGGGAGCCCCGTTGGCTCCGGGGGCCGAGACCTCCGATCGCCGAGGTGCCGCCGTACAGCCCGCGCGGACTCCCACCGGGCATGCGGTGGCGACCGATCACGACCTTCTTCCAGCTGTTGGTCGACATGAAGAACGCGCAGACCCCAGGCGTCTACCAGGCGTCACGGCATGACTACCGCCCCGACCTGACCCGCTTCGTCAACGAGGTCTACGGGCTCGGCGCCACGGAGGACCAGCTCTCCCGCGTCGAGCGCGCCATCGCCCATCGTGAGGAAGCCCGCGAACGGCTCTTCGAGCGACCGAAGCCGGCGGTTCCGCCGGAAGGTCCCTAGCCCGAGCGCGTACCGGGGTTCACCGCCCAGTGCTCAGGCTGACGACTTCTCGGTCAGCCGCTGCAGCAGCAGTGACTGAGCCACGACCAGCCGCTCGATCTCGCCTGGGTCCACGCTCTCGTCGGACGCGTGGATCCGGGACAGCGCGGTGTCCTCCGCGCCCCAGAGGATGAACTCGGCGTTCGGCGCCGCCTGCTGCAGGGTGCGCAGGAGAGGTATCGAGCCGCCCGACCCCGCCTCTCCCACCGGCTTGCCGAAGGCCTGCTCCATGGCCCAGCGAGCCGCGGCGTAGCCCGGACCGTCAGTCTCGCACCGGAACGGGGGCGCCTCCTTGGTGCGCGTGACCTCCACCCTGGCTCCCCACGGCGCGTGGGTCTCCAGGTGGGTGACGAGCGCGTCCAGCTCTTTCACGGGGTCGGCGCCCGGGACGATCCGCATCGAGATCTTGGCGCTGGCCTCCGGGATGAGGACGTTCGACGACCCGGCAATGTTCATCATGTCGACGCCGATGGCGTTGATCGAGGGATGGGCCCACAGGCGGTCTCCCACCTCACCGCTTCCCGTGAGCGTGACCCCGTCCAGGACGTCGGCACTGGCGCGCAGGTTCTCCTCACTGAACTGCTCGCCGGGCCAGGAGCCGGTCGTGACACCGTCGACGGCCACGTCCCCCGTCTCGTCGTGGAGCGTCGCCAGCAGTCGCGCGAGGGCCATCATCGCGTCGGGCGTGGGGCCTCCGAAGATGCCCGAGTGCAAGGGATGCTGAAGAGTGCTCACCTTGACGATGCAGGCGACGTCGCCTCGGAGTGCGGTCGTGAAGACGGGGTCGCCCACTCGGAGGTTGCCCATGTCGCAGACGATGAACAGGTCGCAAGCGAACAGCTCCGGATGGGCCTCGACGAACGCCTCCAGGTTGCTCTCCGTCTCCTCCATTCCCTCGAGGATCAGCTTGACGGTGCAGGGCGGCTTCCCGTCGAAGACGCGCATCGTCCCGAGGTGAGCGATGAGGCCGCTGATGTCGTCGGCGGCCCCGCGCCCGTAGATGCGTCCGTCGGCCTTGCGGGTGGGTGTCCAGGGTTCCGAGGTCCACCCCTGCTCGGGCGGCGCCGGCTGCACGTCATAGTGGGCGTAGAGGACCACGACGGGCGAGCCCTCCGGTCCCGGCAGCTCGGCGTAGATCGGGGGATAGCCGCTCGGGACCTCCATGAGTCGGGCGTCGCGGAAACCCGCTTTCTGGAACAGGTCCAGGGTCACCTGTCCCATCCGCTCGACCGGCTCCGCGGGGTAGCCGGGGAACGCGATGGACGGGATGGCGACCAGGTGTTCGAGGTCGCGAACCAGCTCGGGCATCGCGTCGGAGGCTTTCCTGACGATCTCGTCGACATCCATCGCAGATTCCGTCCCTTCGTCGTTTCGGCGTGCACGGGGTTCGGTGAGGCGCGTCAGAAGAACACGCCTCCGATGAGCGCTCCGACGGCGATCGTGACGACCGACATGATCAGCATCGGGATGAAGAAGCTGTGGTCGACCAGCTTGGTTCCCAGCTTCGTGGTGCCCGAGAGGTCGAAGTTGGCGGCAGCGATCTGAGTGCCGTTTGCCGGCAGCGTGTAGACGCCGCCGAGTGCTCCGGCCCACATACCGGTCACGATCCCGGCGGGCAGACCGGCGGCCAAGCCGATGGGGACGATCGTCCGGGTGGCCGTCGACTGGCTGGTGGTGAGCGCCGCCACGATGAAGACCGCGAGCGCGAAGAGGAACCGCCAGTCCGTCACCCAGGCACCGACCGTCTCGATGATGTAGTCCTCGTGGGCGGAGATGAACGTGGCCGTCAGCCAGGCGATCCCGAACAGCGCGATGGCGGAGATCATGCCGGCCTTGAACACCGACTGGTCCGGAACGGTCTTCACATCAGGGCGGCCGACGAACAGGATGATCGTTCCGACGACGAACATGACCAGGACGATGGTGGTGGTCATGTCGATCGATACGACCTCGCCTTCGACCTCGAAGGACGGACGCAGGTTGGGGAACAGGCCGAGGATGACGATCGCGATCACGCCGAAGAGGAAGACCAGCGCCGAGTTGCGCCCTTCCTTGGTGTACGTGAGCGAGGAGGCGCTGGACGCCGGCTCGGCGGGGGGAGCGGACGCGGGCTCGGGCGGCTCGTCGGTGTCCATGCGGGCCATGTCAGTCCCCGACTCGGGCGCGGCCGGCGTCCGCACGTCGGACGACACGGCCGGAGTGTCGGACGCCCCTGCGCCGCCTGAGGAGGCCCCGACGGGAACCGCATCCTGCCGGGCTTCTGGAGCGGCGAGCACTCCAGATGCGATGCGGGCCTGGACCTCCGGGTCGTCGTCGAGGTCCTTCCACATGCGGTTGACCACGAGCGCGGTCACGACGATGCCGATGATGCAGGCCGGCAGGGTGATCGCCAGGATCTGGGTGAGACCGAGGTTGTAGGGCGCCACCTCGGTCAGGGTCAGCATGGCGGCCATCGCGGCGGACACCGGGGATGCGGCGAGAGCCATGCCCGACTGCACCACGGTCAATGTCAGCGGCCGCGCCGGCCGGATGTGGTTCTTGTACGAGACGTCGTAGATGACCGGAAGCAACGGGTAGATGATGTTTCCGGTCCCTGAGCCGACACAGAAGGCGAAGGCGGTCAGGGGTGCGATCACGGTGATCTGCCTGGGGTGTGCCTCGATCACCCGCGCGGCCATGGCCACCATCCAGTCGATCCCCCCGGCCGCCTGCATCATCGAGGCGGCCGTGACCACGCCCAGGATGATCGCCACCGCCGCAGCGGGCGGCTCCCCGGGCGCCTCGCCGAAGACAAAGACCAGCACGAAGGTGCCCAGGCCACCCCACAACCCGACGCCGACGCCGCCGGCCCGGGTTCCCATGACGATGGCCGCCAGGACCACCAGTGCCTCGAGCACGAAGCTCACGCTCATATCCGTGTCCCTTCCTCAGACTCAGGCACTCAACCGGTGGTACTGCACTGGACGTCAAGCCGCTGCTTCAGGGGGGCCACGCTCTCGGCGACCTGCTGAAGAGTTTCCGAACGCGCCTGGGCGGCTGTCGCGCCGGCGTTGGCCGCCGACTGCTTGACGTCGTAGATCGCGGTTCGCAGGGTCGAGATCAGCGTGTCGTACCGCCCCTCCGACACGGCCTGCAGCTCATCCAGCCTGGTCAGCGCGATCTCAGCCCTCCGGCGGATGGCGTCCGCGGTCGGCGTGCTGGTCGAGGCCGCCTTGACCTCGTCGACGCTGGCGAGCAGCTTCTGGTAACGGCCGCAGAGGTTCTGCGCGGAGCGTTGTTCCTGTTGCCCGCCGCACGACGCGATGCCGAGAACCATGGCCGTCATCGCCGCGGCCCCCACCAAGAGACGTCCAGCGCCTCCGCCGACTGTCCTCAAGACTGGCTCCGTCCTGTCCACCGCACCTCCATGCGTTCGGTGCAAGCCGGGCCCAAGGACTCGGGGTCACTGCCCAGTGCGGACCGCACGTTGTTGTCAGAGTCGTGCGCCTGCGCGTCGGCCACGTCATACCTCGGGGGTGAGATGGCATGACGGGCCCTCGGCACCTGCTCGGGAAGGCCTTCGACGGCCTCGTACCCGTCAGATGAGGTGCAGCCGGCGGCCCTGGGCGATGGCCTCCCGGCGGTTTGTCGCCTCGAGCTTGCGGTAGATGGCCGCCACGTGCGTCTTGACCGTGTTGGTCGAGACGTAGAACTCCGTCGCGATCTCGGCCATCGTCATCGTGGTGGTCAGCCAGTTCAGGATGGAGATCTCGCGCTCGGTGAGCGGCTCTGCCAGCTGTGTGTGCTCACGGTCCACTGGCAACTCACGAGCCCACAGTCCGGGAGCGTCCTCGACGGGTGCCGGCCAGAGGCTCATCAGCGCTGGATGACGGTGGAGGAGGCCTTGGAGCCGGGGCCCGGCGGGGAGGAACGGGAGGACCATCCGCTCGGCTGCGGCGAGCTGGACGGCCCTGGTTGCCGCCTCTACGGCGGCCGTCTCTTGCCCTTGGGCGTCCGCGATCTCGGCAATGAGCAGCAAGGAGTCGACGAGAACCGGCACCGGTGGTGCGCGATGTGACGTGACGACTCTCCGCACCACCTGGCTGGCCGCTTCGACGTCACGCGCCGCGTACTGTGCCCTGGCGACACCCAACAGTGCCCTGGCGCTCATCGACTCATGCGCGCGGGTCAGCGACTCGAGTCGCTCGATGACCTTCTGAGGTTTACCCATCTGCGCCTCAAGCTCGAGGAGGAGGATGTCGGCGCGGATCCGGAGCACCCATGCGCTAGGTAGCTCGCGGCCGGTGTTCGTCAGGAGGATGTCTCGCGCCTCGACAAAACGACCTGCGCTTTGGTACGCCTTCGCCCGGATCAGTGCCAGCAAGGAGGATAGGGCCGGATCCGTCTTCGGCGCCAAGGCGGCGTCGACGAGCCGGAGGAACCGGGAGTAGAGGTCCAGATCGCCGTGCATCAGGGCGACCTCGGCCCCACCCAGGTGGTAGGCGACGCGGAACTCCTCCGGAATCCAGGCATGCGCCTGCAGCAGCGCGGCTCCCTGACTCAGGAACTGTTCGGCCAAAGACACTCTCCCGGCCGTGCAGTGCGCGATCGCGAGGCGTCCCACGCACCTCAGCGCGATCGCATGGAGGGACTTTGCTGTGGCCTGCTTCAGCGCCTGTTGGAGCAGCGTCTCAGCAACCGTGTCCGAGCCCTGCCACAGATGGAGAGAACCCCTCTCGTAGAGGGCGAACGTCCCGAAGGCGCCTTGTCCGTCGTTATCGACCAAGATGGTGGCCGCCTCTTCCAGGCGCTTCGCATCCGCGTCCTGGCGAGCCACCAAGAGCTCCGCAAAGGCGAACAGAACCGCTGATCCCTCCTCGAGTCCTGAGGGCTCCAGACCGTCGAGCAGCGCTGCGGCTCGGTCGTACCGTCCGAGCCCCACCGACACGGCGGCTTGTGCAGCGATCACCCCGGCTCCCCAGCCGATGTCCCGGCCAGGATCGGGCGTGGCGTCGGCGAACCGCCCGATGCCGCTGATCGGGCGGCCGGTCGCTCGCAGGAAGAGCTCCTCGAAAGCGCCGCGGGTCAGCAGATCAGTGCAGAACTCCCAGTCCTGCGCGGCCACCGAGTGCTGAAGCGCCTCGACGAGGTTTCCCTCGGCAGCAAGCCATCGCGCGGCGTTCTCTTGGCCGCGGCGTTGTACGGCCGCCGGTTCACGGTTGAGGAGATGTCGGAGCACCTCCCTCAGGAGTGGGTGATAGCGGAAGCGGATGCCCTCGTGATCCAGCGCCATCACCAAGGCGTTCTTGGCCGCGAGGTCATTGAGAATGGAGCTCCCCGACTCGCTCTCATTGATGGCGTCCGCGAGCGGACCGGAGATGGGGTCGCAGATGCTGGAGCGGATGAGGAGTCTCTGGACCTCAGGTGGTTGGTTGGCCAGGACCTCCTCCATGAGGTACTCACCGATGCTGCCCCGGTCCATGGCGAAGTCGGTGACGTACCGCCCTGGTTCTGGGTTTCCCTCCATGCGCATCGCCGAGAGGCGCACGCCCGCGACCCATCCCTCGGTTCTCTCGGCCAGGATGTCGAGCTCCGACGGAGTCAGGCTGAGGCCGTGAAGCGCCAGGAGCTGCTCGATCTCCGGTGTCGACATCGCCAGCTCGGCCGCTCGAACCTCCGACAGGTAGCCCTGAATGCGATATCGGTGCAGGGGGATGTTGGGATCACTGAGAGCGGTCATGATCACCCGCAGTTTCGGCGGTGGATGCCTCAACACCGCGTCCAGCGTCGCGATGACATCAGGGTCGCTGACCTGATGCACGTCATCCAGAACGAGGATCAGCAGGTCGTCCGCCCGGCTCGACGCCTCAGCCAGCTCCTCGATCGCACCTTCGACCAGCGAGCGACCGGGGTCGGCAGCGGAGCCGTTCTCCAGGAGACCGTTGTGTTGGAGGGCGTACTGCACGAGCGTCCAGAACCTCGCCTCGCGGTCGTCCTCTGGGTCCAGTGACACCCAGACCACGCCATGCGACCGCGCGCGCGCCCATTGGTTGACCAGTACGGTCTTCCCGGATCCCGGCCCGGCGCAGATCAAGGTGACCGGGCGCTCGATCGCCTGGTCGAGCATCGCGAGCAGCCGGGGTCGCAGGACTTCCTTCTGCTGCTGCTGAGGGGGAGAGACCTTGGTCGTTCTGAGTGCGGAGTACATCAGCGCCGCCCGTCGCTGGCCCGATTGTGCGGAGGGTGGTCAAGAAGACAGATCCCAGGGTCCGGGGGATGAGAACAGTCGCGGACCGACCGCAGAAACCTATTGAACATGCGACGCCTCACCTTGGCTGGGTGACGCGCCCAGCAGCCTTTTCGTCAAGGCTACTGCTCAAGGTTACTTGTGAGGACCAGGGTCGGAGGCGAACGTGGCGAAGGTCGAGTACGAGGTGCGGGTACTCGGGCAGGTCGGCCCCGCGGCCCGCGAGGCCTTCGCGGACGTCGCCGTCGAGGTGGAACCCCCCGCGACGGTGCTGTCCGGCGAGATGGACCAAGCCGCCCTGCACGGACTTCTCGAGCGAATTCAGGCGTTGGGCCTGGAGATCGTCGACATTCGTCGGGTTTGAGCGGGCTGCCAGGAGGGTTCCACCCTCGTTGGGCGCTCGCTCAGACGCCCGCCGTCACCGTGATGCGTCCGGCCGCCCCAGCCTGCTTCAGGGCCTCGAAGTCGCGTTGGTTCTCGTCGGCATAAAGGGTCGCGAAGTCCGCAAGAGCCTGCTCGAAGCCGTCGCGTCGGCCCAGATAGGCCGCGATGGCCACTCTGTCGCCCGAGCGGGCGTGGGCCCGAGCGAGCGTCCTCGCGCAGAGCTCGCCGTAGAAGGCGAGGCCGGAGGGGTCGAGGTCGGCGACCTCCGCCGCACCCTTCCAGTCCCGCAGTTGGCGGACGTAGTAGTCCGCCGGCACCTTCGCGAACTTCGTCGAGTGCCAGCCGAGGAGGATGTCTCCGTAGGCCTGGATCAGCCGCTGGCCCTCGACGACCCGACGCCCATGGTTGCGGTAGCGGCTGGCCGCGGTGTACGCCTCGAGAACCGACGCCTGGGCTTCCTTGGCTTGAAGGAACAGGGGGTCCTGGTCGTCCGCACCGACGAGCAGGACGATCCAGGCTCGGGCGCCAACGCTACCGACCCCGACGACCTTGTGGGCCACGTCCACCACCCGGTACTGCTCGACCAGGTGACGACGGTCCGGCTGCAGGGTACGGACGTAGTCGCCGAGCAGGCCTTCCATCCACTCGTCGAGGTCCACGCCGAGCTCCGAGAAGTCCAGCTCGCGTACCGGGACGACCACCGGCGGGCTGTTGATGATCCTGAGACGGCCGTCGACCCTTTCTGTCAGCTTCCGCTGCGCTGCCATGCTGTTCCGGGCGTACGCGCGGCCGACGCTGCTGCGCATTGACTGTCGACTCTTCTTCGATCGCAGTGCGCGCAGCGCCGGGGTGGCTGGGTCGATGGCCTGGTGGGAGTACCAGACAGACGTGTTGGTCTGGTCGCCGTAATCACGGATGGCGAGCCGGTAGGCGCGCACGGTCGCGGTCACCGCGGTCCGTCGTTGCTTGTCGAGTGGCCGTTGTCCCGGCCCGCGATCTCCACGCTGGTGGAGAGCCTCTTGACGTCCCATTCGAAGGGTCCGGGGTTGGTCTCGTCGAAGTCGTTGACGTCGAAGACCAGGCGCCGCTCGGGTGAGGCGAACAGACCGAAGTTGCTGAGGTGCGCGTCTCCGCACAGCTGGACGGTCAACCCGGTGCGTGCTCCCTGGGCGAGATCCGCGGCCATGAGCAGCGCGGCGCCCCGGTAGAACGTGAACGCCGAGACCAGCATTCGTCCGTACCGAACAGGAACCAGGTCGGGAACCCGCCCGACGGTCTGCTGTTCCAACAGAGCGACGGCGTCGGTGTCCGCGGTGGCGTCGAGCTCGCCCAACGCGGCCAACGGGACCGTGTGTCTCGCCGCCCGACCTCGTTTCGCCTTCGCGGCGCGACTCTCGTGGACCCCGGTGTCAGCCATGCTTAAGGGGTACCCGCGCCGCGACCGGCGCAGGCCACGTTCGGCGCATGGCGGCGCCTCCGGTGAGCCTGCTTCACAGGCTTCCGCCGGCACCACACATCTCATCCGCAACGGGTGAGTGCCCGTCCGTTGCGCCGATGTCACGGTGAAACGTCGGCACGCCTGCGGGCCGGGACAGCCCACCGTGCTCCAGCCGACATGGACCATTTCGGCCAGCGGTGTGTTCGGAACCTTCGAAGGAGCCGAGATGTCAGCCGTAGACCCCACAGCCGACGACGTGGTGCCGGTCGTCACGCCGCGAGCAGTCGACGTCCGCACGTCCGTCACGTGGACGGCGTTGGCGCTGATGACCGTGTCGTCCGTGGCCAGCTTGCGACCGGCGCCGACCATGGCGCTCTACGGGCTCGGCGGCGTGTTCCTCTACGTGCTGCCCGCGATCATCTTCCTCGTCCCGACGGCTCTGGTATCGGCCGAGCTCGCCTCGGGATGGTCCGGCGGCGTGTTCCGGTTCAACCTCTCCGTCGGCGGCGAGTTCTACCGTCGCGCGGTCATCGCCGACCGCCGCGTCGCGGCCGGAATCCTGGCGGTCGTCAAGGCCCACTGCCCCGACAAGGTGCCTACCCTGCAACAGTTCCTCGACCAGCGGTTCGACACGGTCGTGCGTGGCTGATGGCCCCTGCACCGCGACGACGGACGAGCCGCGCGAGCGTGCCCAGGCCCGGCAGGCGTACCGGCGCGCTGCGCGCCAAGGTTGCGGACCTGATGCCGCAGGCGAAGTCCGACCTGCGGGAGATGGTCTCGATCAAGTCGGTGCACGATGCCAACCAGTTCCCGCCGGCTGAGTGCCAGCGGATGGTGGACTTCCTGGTCGGCGCGTTCTCCGAGGTCGGCTTCCAGGACGTCCAGGGCTACGAGACTGCTGACGGCAGCCAGGCCGTCTGCGGGCACAAGCCGGGGCCGCCCGGCGCACCGACGGTACTGCTGTACTTTCACCACGACGTGCAGCCTCCACTGGACGAGTCAGCATGGGAGACACCCATCTGGGACCTGACCGATAAGAACGGTCGGTGGTATGGGCGTGGCGCTGCGGACTGCAAGGGCAACATCGCCGTGCACCTGACCGCGTTGCGGGCGCTCGGGGACGACCTGCCCGTGACCGTGAAGATCGTCGGCGAGGGTTCCGAGGAGCAGGGCACCGGTGGCCTCGAGGCGTTCGTTCCCCTGCACCCCGAGCTGTTGGCCGCCGACGCGATCCTCGTCTGGGACGCGGGCAACTTCGCGGTCGGCGAACCGAGCCTCACCAGCAGTCTTCGCGGGCTGGCCAACGTCTGGGTGACCGTCCGAGCGTTGTCCAGCGCGGTTCACTCGGGGATGTTCGGCGGTGCCACCCCGGACGCCCTGGCTGCGCTGATCGCCATGCTGGCCACGCTTCGTGACGAGCAAGGGAACACCACGGTCCAGGGACTCGAGGCCCGGCAGACCTGGCGCGGGGCCGCATACCCGCCCGAGCAGTTCCGCAAGGACGCGAACGTCCTCGATGGCGTGGACCTGCTCGGGAGCTCGGTCGGTGACATGGTGTGGGCCCGGCCGACCGCCACGGTGCTCGGGATCGACTGCCCGCCGGTCGTGGGGTCGTCGGCCGCCATCCAGCCGGAGGCCAGAGCGCGGATCAACCTGCGCGTCCCGCCCGGGATGAACGCCAAGCACGCACAGGACGCCCTGATCGAGCATCTCCGCTCGGTCGCACCCTGGCACGTGAAGGTCGAGTTCGACCGGGAGGCCGACGGTGAGCCGTTCGTCGGCGCGCTGTCCGGGCCGGCCTACGAGACGATGACGAGTGCCATGCGCGACGCCTACGGCGTGGACCCGGTGGTCCAGGGGCAGGGCGGCTCCCTCCCCTTGTGCAACGTCTTTGCCGAGACGTTCCCCGAGGCCGAGATCATGCTGTTGGGCGTAGAGGAACCGCTTTGCCTGATCCACGCCCCCAACGAGAGTGTCGATCCGACGGAGATCGCCAACATGGCCTTGGTCGAAGCCCTGTTCCTGCAACGGTATGCGGCGGCGAACTCGTGACCGCAACGCCGACCACACGAGCCGGTGGCGTCCTTGCGGCCACGTGCCTCTCCACGCTGGTCGTCAACGCGAACACCTCGGCGGTCAGCATCCTGCTGCCGGCGATCAGCGAGGACACCGGTATGTCGGTGACGACGCTGCAGTGGGCGGTCACCGGCTACTCGCTGGTCGGCGCGGCCGTGATCATCACCGCCGGGTCGTTGGGCGACGTCTTCGGTCGCAAGCGCATCTTCCAGCTGGGACTGCTGCTGTTCGTCGCGTCCTGCGTGCTGATCGCGTTGTCGACCACCGGAGGAATGGTGATCGCCGGTCGCATGATCCAGGGCGCCGCCGGTTCGACCATCCTGGCCTGCGGCCTGAGTCTGCTCTCCGTCGCGAACAAGGGAGAGGCCCAGTTGCGCGCCGTCTCGCTGTGGGGTGCCGCTGCGGCGGTCGGCGCCGCCGCTGGACCCCTCGTGGGCGGCCTCCTCGTTGGTCTGACCGGCTGGCAGGGACTGTTCTGGATCGATGCCGTGGTGGCTGTGGTGTGCATCGCCATCACCGCCCGAACCGTGACCGAGTCGCGCGACCCCAACCGTCCTCGGTCCATCGACTACGCCGGAACCGTCCTGGTCGCGCTCACGCTCGCCCCGCTCATCCTCGCGTTGAGCCAGGGCAGCGCCTGGGGCTGGACGTCGGTGGCCACCCTGGGCTGTCTCGCGGGATCCGTGGTGGCCGGCGTGGCCTTCGTCGCCGTCGAGCGACGGGTCAAGGTTCCGTTGCTCGACCTGGCGCTGCTGCGCAACCGGGTTCTGGTCGGGTCCACCATGGCGATCCTCATCGGCGCGGGCACCATCAACGCCCTCATGTACCTCCTGAGCCTCTACTTCCAGGACCCGGTAGCTCTGGGCTTCTCGCCGCTGCAGGCGGGACTGGCCACCCTCCCGGCCACCGTGGGACTCGTCCTCGTCGCTCCTCTCGTTCCGCGGCTGGCGAAGAAGTTCGGTGGTCGGCAGGTGGTCGCCGCCGGTTTCGCGATCACCGCAGTGGGTTTCGTCGTGATCGGGGTCAGCCAGAGTGATTGGAGGTACGGGGCATTCGTGCTTCCACTGATCGCCGTCGCGGTAGGGATGGGCCTATCGAACGGACCGGCGTCCTCGGCGGCCACCGCGTCCGTTTCGTCCAACCAGGTCGGCGAGGCATCGGGCGTCTCCAACATGGCGAGGTACGTCGGCGCAGCGGTGGCGACGGCGCTCGCCGCGTCGATCTACAGCTCCGTCACGGTCTCGAAGACCGCGGCCGGAGGGTCGCCCTCGGAGGCGTTGTCGGCCGGACTCGGAACGGCTTCCTGGGTGATGGCGGTGTTCAGCGCAGCCGGTGTCCTCATGGCCGTGCTCATGGGGCGCCACCGCCCGCCACAGGGCACGCTCGCCGACGCTGCCGCCTCGGCCGCCGCGGTCGCGCACACGATGCCGACGTCGGCGACGTCGACGCAGGACACCTCGACACCGGGTCGCGAACCGCCGGGTCGGAGGCAGGCGCCGTGACTGAGGACGCCAGGGAGACGGGTCCGGTGCCCTTCGCCGCCGACGACTTCGCCGCGCGGCGGCACGAGCGGCGGAGGTGGGCGGCGAAGCGGGCCTCGCAGGTTTGTTGATGACCCCGCGCCCGGACCTGATGTACCTGACCGGATAGGCACCGGTCGCGATCGCCGAGCGGATCACCATGTTGGTGATCCCCGTCACTGGCGACTCGACGATGATCGTCCCAGCTGGAGCGACCGGACGCGGAGAACGCCGTCGGCGTCGCCGGTCTGCGTCTGGTGGACTGGGCCGACGGAAGCGACCCTTATGAGGCGACGGGTCGGCTGCTGGCGGGAACCGGACGGTACGCGATCTCGGACTCGGCTTGGGCGATGCACGTGCCGGGACTCCAGGTCCAGCTGCCCGAGTCGTCCTACGTGTCACTGACCAGCGGGTTGCCGATGTTGCGCGCCATCAAGGACGCCGCCGAGGTCCAGCGGCTGGCGGCGGCCGCCGCGGCGGCCGACCGGGCATACGAGGAGATTCTCCAGGTGCGGTTCGCCGGCCGTCGGGAGACCGAGGCCGCCGCGGACCTGGCCGGCCTGCTGCACCGGTTCGGGCACTCGCAGGTGGACTTCACGGTCGTAGGATCCGGCCCCAACGGGACGAACCCCCACCACGAGATCGGCGAGCGGGTCATCGAGCACGGCGACATGGTCGTGCTCGACTTCGGCGGGTTGAAGTACGGGTACGGGTCGGACACGACGCGGGACCGTGCACGTGGGCGGGGCCACCGACGAGGAACGCGCGGTGCACGAGATCGTCTGTCGGGCGCAGCAGGCCGGGTGTGACGCCGTGCAGCCGGGGATCGAGTGCCAGGATGTCGACCGGGCGGCGCGGGCGGTCATCACGGAGGCCGGCTCCGGTGAGTACTTCATCCACCGGACCGGCCACGGCATCGGGATCACCACCCATGAACCGCCCTACATGGTGGAGGGTGAGACCCAACCCGTGCGGCCTGGGATGTGCTTCTCGGTCGAGCCGGGCATCTATCTGACGGGCCGGTTCGGCGTCCGTATCGAGGACATCGTCACCGTCATGCCGGACGGCAGTGGACGCCGACTCAACCAGACTCCGCACGAGATGCAGATCGTCAGCTAGCCCGCGCACGGGCCGACCGACGCCGTCTCACGCGCTGAGCTGGGCCTCCACCGCACGATGCACGTTGCCGTGGACGTTCTCGGAGCCCAGGCGCTCGATGGTCCCCTCCCGCTCGAGGGTGGCGCGCACCGCCGGCTTGACCCGAGCCAGTCTCAGGGTCACGTCCGCCTGACGGCACAGCACAAGGAGATCGTCGATCGATGCCGACCCTTGAGAGTCCAGGAAGTTGATTCCCTCGCAGTCGAGCACCACGCATCTCACGTCGGGGGCCTGGATCACCGCGCGGACCTTGTCCCCGAGCGCGTCCGCCGTGGCGAAGAACAGGCCACCGTCGAGCCGGAGGACCACAACGCCGGGGATCTGCTCGTCCTCCGGGTACTCGACGACGTCGCGGAAGACCTGGGTGCCGGCCTCTCGTCCCAGGACCGCCATCCGCGGATGGGTGGCGACGGCTACGAGCCACAGCAGCGACAGACCGATTCCGATGATGACGCCCGCGAGCACACCGAACGCCAACGTGCCGATGATGGCGGCGATGGCCACCCAGAAGTCGAACTTCTGGACGCGGTAGATCCGCCGCATCTCCGGGAGGTTCATCATGCCCATCACGACGGCCTCGATGATCAGCGCACCGAGAACCGGCTTCGGCAGCTGCGAGAACAGTGGCGCGAGGAAGAGCAGGGTCAGCAGGACGGTTACTCCGGAGGTGATCGACGCCAGTCCGGTCTTCGCCCCAGAGTGGTCGTTGAGCGAGCTGGCCGAAAGGCTGGTCGAGACGGGCATGCCGTGCAGGACGCCCGAGCCGATGTTGGCGGCTGACTGGGCGACGGACTCCTGGTTGACGTCGATCTGGTAGCGGTGCTTGGCCGCGAAGGCCCGGGCATCGCCGGCGGTCTGGGAGAAGCCGATCAGCATCAGCGCCACCGCTGCGACGGCGGCGGTGTCGGCGTGCTCCAGCATCAGGGACGGGCTCGGGATAGCGAATGTGGGGAGCCCGCTCGGGACGTCGCCGACGAGGGCGACGCCACGAGCGCCGAAGTCGAACAGGTATGACGCGAGGAGCCCCCCCACGACGAGGACGAGCGCTCCTGGGACCCGAGGCGCGACCGTCTTGATTCCGAACACCACGACGAGCGACACGACGCCGACGACGAGCGTCGCGGGGTGTATCTCGCCGAGCGACCCGAACCACGAGACCAGCTCCTGGAAGGAGTTGGATCCGGAGGTGTCGGTGCCGGTGATCTTGGGCAGCTCACCGATCACCACATCGATCGCGGCCCCGAACAGGAAGCCCGTGACGACGGCACGGGAGAGGAACTGGGCGATCCACCCCATCCGCAGCACCGCGAGAAGCAGGAACAGCAACCCGGAGATGAGCGTAATCCCCGCCACGAACGTCGCAATGTCCCCGGGATCGGTGAGCCCGGCGGTCGCCACGGCGCTCGCGGCCACCGCGGCCAGGCCAGAGCTCGGGCCCATCGAGATCTGCCGACACGTGCCGAAGATCGCGTAGAGGATGGCGGCGGCTGCGGCGGCGTAGAGACCGTTCTGCAGGGGGATCCCCGCGATGCCGGCATACCCCAGGTTCTTCGGAACGATGAGCGCAGCGACCGTCACCCCGGCGATCACGTCACCGCGAAGCCAGCCCCGGTCGTAGGTCCTCAGCCAGCCGACGATGGGCAGCAGTCGGACCAGCCGTCCAGGCGCCTCCCCCGGAGCAGCGGTGCTCATCGCGGTCGCCGAACGGGACGTCGCATGGTCGGTCCTCCTCCTTGGCCGTCGTTCGACGGTGCCACAGGGCAGCGTCGTTGTGGATCACCCGTCAGGGGTGTCCTGGCCGCAGTCACAGTCCTCATCAGGACGTGGTGGTCGGCGACCGCGATGACCGGACGAGGATCACGATGCTGACCAGCAGGACCCAGGTGGGGAAGGCCAGCTGGAGCCAGGGCTGCCCGTTGGACGCGACCAGGAGGCCTAGGGCGACGACGTACCCGAGGAAGGAGATCCACCGGGGCATGGCGGCGGCCCGCATACCGACCGTGCTGACCGAGAGCGTGAAGACCGCGGCCATCCGCATGGCGTAGATGGCGAAGAGCCCCTGCGCGTTGTCCCGGCCGAAGTCCCAGAGGCCCGCATCGACGCCCGGCCGGTCGAGCATGTCCAACAGGCTCGTCGACATGATGGCGCCGACGAACAGCATGGCCAGGAAGAGCAGCCCACTCCCGAAGAACACCGTGGAGAACAGCCGGTCCTCGACGGCGCCGAGCTGTTCGCGGATCACACCGATGAACCAGAGGAAGGCGATTCCGGCGAAGGGGACCAGCCCGAGACTGAACCGGATCAGCGTGCGGCGCTGCGGATCCGACTGGAGAACGACGAGGCTGCCCTCGGCGAGCGCGATGCGCGTCATCACCATGGCGGTCAACAACAGCACGCCGAAGAGGATCCCGGCGATGGCCGCTGCCCGCCGGCTTCGCCAGAAGGGGCGGAACAGTGTGGGTGCGTCCGTACTCATTTCTTCGCTCCTCTGGCGCAGTCTCGGGGGACCGCCCCGAGCGGGTCCGTTCGTCATGACGATGTGCGGGGTCGGCGGGTGGCGACGATGAAGGCGACGACGGTGACGAGGTAGAGCTGGCCCATCAGAGCCTCGACCACGGCGAGCATGCGGCCGGCGTCCGTGCCCGCGGTCAGGTCCCCGAAACCGACGGTGGTCAGGGTGGTGTAGCTGAAATAGAGGTAGGCGACGGAGCTCGGCGACGCCGTCTGGGCGAAGAAGGCGTTGCCGGAGAGCTGGGCCAGGCACATGTACATGTCCGCGAAGATCAGACCCAGCAGCAGATAGATGGCAACGGCGCCGGCCAAGGTCGCCGAGGTGGCCGATCGTCGCCGAGTCAGGTGCGTCACGATGGATCCGATGGCACCGATGCTGAGGGTGATGCTGACCAGGGCGTAGGCCACCCGGGACGATCCGAGCCAAACCGGAGCGACCGCCGAGGTCAGGACGCAGGCCGTCGCCAGGCCGGCGGCGACCCACACGACGCCGATCGCCGCCCGAGAGGTCCACAGCGCGTAGACGAGGACGCCGCCGAGCAGCGCGACGATCACCGGTTCGAGAACGGTGCTCACGAAGGGCGACAGGACGAGGACCGTCGCCAGCAGGACGAGCAGAACCTCGTACCGGCCGGCGCCGCGGACTACGAACGACGGTCGCGGGGACACCATCCGGAACATGCCCTCTGGAGTCATTCGAGGTCGGGGGTCTCTCGGCTCGTGGCTGGTCCGAGCGCTCGTCGGAGCCCACGTCGGTCACCGCGTCAGCTCGCCGGCAACGTCCCGCTGCATCAACTGCGCGACGGTGGCCGGGTCGAGGTCCTGTCCGAGCAGGACGGCGAGCTTGGTCAGCGCGGCTTCTGGCGTCATGTCGTAGCCGGGTACCGCGCCCGCGTCCAGCAGCGCCGAGCCCGTCGCATACGCCCCAGGCTGCACCGATCCCCGCACGCACTGGGTGACGACGACCACGACGACTCCCCGCCCGGTGGCGGTCTCGATCGCGGTCAGGAAGTCCCGGTCGTCGGCTGGTCCGTTGCCGGCTCCGTACGCCTCGATGACCAGTCCCTGCAGCGGCGGTCTACAGAGGTTCGCCAGGATGGATGGCGAGAACCCTGGGAACAGTCGCACCGCGGCTACGTGGCCGAGCCTCCCGGCGGTGAGTCTCGGACTCTCCTCGGGCGCACGGACGAGGTCGCGATGTACCACGATGTCGATGCCGATGTCCGCGAGTGGGGGAAACCGTGGTGAGTCGAACGCATCGAGGCCCGAGGCGTCCATTTTCGTGGCGCGGTTGCCTCTCAGCAGGACTTCGCCGAACAGCAGCGTGACCTCGTCGACGTTCGCCTCTGCCGCGACCTGGAGGGCCCCGATGAAGTTCTGGCGTCCGTCGCTGCGAATGCGGGCTACGGGGATCTGGGAACCCGTGACGACGACGGGCCGGCCGAAGCCCGGCAGCAGGAACGAGAGCGCCGAGGAGGTGTACGCCATCGTGTCGGTCCCGTGCAGCACCACGAAGCCGTCATGGTCCTCACGGCGCTCGAAGAGCGTCCGCGCGATCGTGCACCAGTCGTCGGGGGTCGCGTTGGCCGAGTCGATCGGCGGGTCGAGCTCCATGAACGAGATGGCCGCCAGCTCGCCCCCCGAGTTGGCGACGATCCAGTCGAGGTACGGACCAAGCGCGCCGGCCACGGGAGCGTGACCCCCTGGGGTCTCGACCATTCCGATCGTGCCACCAGTGTGCAGCACGAACACACCTTCGCCCATGTCCGGCGGCCAGCTACTGGCTGGCGGCTTCCTTCGCGTCGCGCTCGAGAGCCTCCGTGTCGGCCTTCAGCTCCTTCCGCTCCAGCTTCTCCGCACGGCGCATCGCCTGCTCGATCCGGGCCCCCATGTCCGTGGCGCCAACGACAACCAGCCCGGCTTCGCCGGCGTCCAGCGACTCACCGAGCTCCTTGAGATCCGCACGGCTCATGCCGGCGGCGGCATGGCCGGCCAGCGCACCGAGGGTCGCGCCGCCAGCCGTGGTAGCCAGCAGGAGTCCACCGCCGATCGCTGCGAACGGGAAGAGCGCGACGACAAGCCCGGTAGCCAGGCCCGCTCCGCCACCGAGGACGCCACCGACGCGGGTAGGGGTCTCGTGCTTCTTCGTGATCTTCACCTTGCCGTCCGCACGGCGATGGATGACCGCCGCGTCGTAGGCGTCCATGAGCCGTTCGGTCCGGTGCAGCTCCTGCACGAGCTCGTAGTCGGCCTCTGCCGACTCGAGGTCTGGGTAGACCCCCGCGATCACCATGAACGTGTCGAATGCCATGAAAGGACCTCCGGTTTCATCGATGCCTGTGAGAAGGCGCGTCCACGCCCAGCGTCGGCCACGTCGACTTGAGGCGCCTCATCTTCTCTGGATGAAGACGCTCGACCGCCGAACACGCCACAGTCGGTGCAGCATCCCTGCCGGCTCGGCAGGAATGGGTGCCGCGCGCACGCCCGAGTGGAACGGCTGGTGACTCATGCATGACCCACACCCGGTTTCGGGGCACCATGGCGCAGACGGCGCTCAGGGCGGACCGCGTGGTCGTGACCCGATGAGGCGTCACCACGGGGTCGCGCGGGCGTTGGCAGCCGTCGCTGCCGTGATCCTCGGCGTCACGGCGTGCAGCAGCGGCTCCGGCGAGGGCGCCGTGGCCGTTGCCCAGGCGCGGGTCACGCAGAAGGAGGCGGCGCTGTCGGCCGCGAAGGCGGAAGCAACCGCGGCGTCGGCCGCGTTCTGCACCGCCAGCCAGACGTACATCACCGCGGTGGATCGCTACGGCGACGTCCTGAACGCCACGGCGCCGACGGTGGGCGACGTGAGGAGCGCCGGCCAGGAGCTGGCTGCGCCTCGGCAGACGGCCTTCGACGGCGCCGACACCGCGATGAAGGCGCATCAGCAGGTTGCGGTGGCCGAGTTGGAGCTCGCGACGGCGAAGACGGCCCTCGAGGTCGCGCAGGCCCAGGCCCAAGGGAGCACGCCGACGACGGCGGCCTCTCCGAAGGCATCGAGCACGACGACGCCGGCTCCCCTCGTGCCCGCCGCCACGACCAACCGGGTCAAGCAGGCTGACACTGACTTCCAGACGGCGATGGCCGGTATCACTCCCGAGACCCCGCTCGTCCAGGCGGCGCAGCGGTTCAACGCGGCGGCGGTGGCCCTGGAGATGTCGTGGCTGGCCCTGTTCGCCGACGCCGGCTGCCTCACCGACCCTCAGAATGAGCAGGCCCAGGCCGCCGTCCACGACTACACCGCAGCCCTCCAGGGATCGCTCGGCGAGGCCGGGTACTACAAGGGTGAGGTCGACGGCGTCTACGGCCCGGCAACGGTCGAAGCCGTCGAGGCCCTGCAGAAGGCGCACGGCCTGCCGGTCACGGGCACCGTGGACAAGGCGACGGCGGCGGCGTTGCAGGCGGACCTGCAGGCCAAGGGCGGAGCCGCCGCCCAGACCGCGGTCGCATCGACCGCCGCGGTGCAGCAGACGCTCAAGCTCGCTGGGTTCTGGGACGGACCGGTGGACGGCACCTGGACACCGGCGTTGACCGACGCGTTGAAGGCGTTCCAGACCAAGTTGGAGGTCCCGGCGACCGGGACGGTCGATGCGGCCACCGTCGCGGCATTGCAGGAGGCCATCGCCGAGGCGAGATCCGCGTCGTCCTCCAGCACCGCGCCGGCCAGCAGTCCACCCTCGCCTGCCACCACCACAGTGACGACCTCCACCTCGGCCGGTTAGCCGGCGCAGACCTGTGGCGCGAGCCGTCGTACGGACGTGTCCCAGGCGCGAACCGTGTCACTGTCCGAAGACGAGGGGAACGCCGTTGACCAAGGCCACGGTGGCGGTGCCGAGGTAGGCGCCGGCACACATGAAGCATCCTGCCGACTTCCACTGGCGACTGCCGCGTAGCTCACCGACGCCGCGGGCGGCCAGGCCGCCGGCCCCCAAGGTCACCACGAGGACGATGCCGATCGTGACGGCGGTGGCCGGCGCGAGGACGAACTGCACCAACGCGATGACCGCCAGCAGGATGACGCTCATGAGCAGCCCGGCGACGACGAGCGCGTTCCGTGACCGCGCCCAGGTCAGTCCCCGAACCCACTTCCTCGCCGGCCCGGACGGCATCGTGGGGTGGTGGCCTGCGGCGAGGTCCGCGACTCCGCCCTCCGCTCGACCCTGCACCGTTTCATCGGGCGAAAGCTGTCGGCCACCTTGGCCTGACTGTGGATCGATCATGGCTCACCAGTTACCTGCCTCGCGGCGGTTCTCGCGCCGGGTCGAGTGCCGGCGCGCTGCACTCGTAGCGTCAGGCCCTCGCTCGTGGCCGTCAACCCGCGGCCCGGCGACCGGCTTCGACGTTTGCGTTCAGTGCACGTCGACGTACTGCACCTCGATGGCATTGTTCCCGTAGCCGAGGCGGTTCCATGGCGGGACGTCCGGTTGGACGTTGCCGGCGGCGTCCGTGGCTCTCGCTCGAAGGGTGTGTCTCCCTACGTCGACGGCGTTCCATTCGAAGGACCAGTTCTGCCACTGGTAAGGCCCCTGGGGCGTTTCCAGCTGAGCGGGAAGCCAGTCGCCTTCTCCGGTGAGGCTGACGTCGACGCGGGTGACGGGTCCGCTTCCGGACCAGGCCTTGCCGCGCACCGTGTAGGTGCCGGTCTCCAGGACGGCGCCGGGCGCCGGATCGGTGATGCGGGCACGGACGCGCATGTGGCGAACGGGCTCGTGGGCCATGTCCGCCCATTGGTAGATGTAGTGGCCGGTCTGGAACTCTCCGGCGTAGGGCTCGGTGATGACGTCGATGCGCTTGAGCCACTTCACGGAGGCGACGGCGTACCAGTGCGGCACGATCATGCGGAAGGGGGCGCCGTGGTCGGGACCGAGGGGCTGGCCATTCATCGCATAGGCGATGAGGATTCCGGATGCGGGGTCCATCGCGGTCGCGAGCGGCAGCGCGCGCACGAAGCTGAGGTCGCCTCTGTCGGTGTCAGGGAGGACCGGCTTCAGGTGGTACGCCCCGTGGTCGGCGCCCTCGAACCGGACGTCGACGCCATCCGCATGTGGCCTCACCTGCTTCAGAACCTCGTGAAGGGCGACGCCGGTCCAACGGGCGGTGGACGCCGCGTAGTCACCCCACGGCTCGCCGGTGGGCAAAGGGCGCATCTCGAGACGCCCGTTCCCCGCACACTCCAGAGTCACGACCGCGTCATGTGACGGCATGGAACGCAGGTCGTCGAGGGTCAGGGTCGTCGAGTTGTCGACCGCGCCGCCGATCTCGAGCCTGCCGTCGTGTGCGGGCACCGGGAAGTTGCTGCGAACGTAGTGAAGCTCGGTGGGGGTGATGTCGGCATCGAGGGCTCCGGGCGGAGCTTCCGCGTTGTACGGGGCAGGGTTGATCATCACCAGGCCGGCGCGCGCGGCATCGAGGTTCTGGGTCGGTGTCATCGTGTGGCTCCTTGTCGGGCGACGGGTCGACGTGTGGACGAAGTCGTTCAGAAGTCGGCGTCCTTGAAGGAGGGCTCGCGGCCTTCGTTGAAGGCGCCGATCCCCTCGACGCGGTCGGGGTGGACCGCCGAGCGCCAATGCGCGTCCATCATGATCGAGATGGCCTGCTCGATCGGTTGGCCCTCGCCCAGCCGAGCGGCCCGCTTGACCGCCTGCACCGCGGTGGGGGAGTTGCTCGCGATCTTCCCCGCAACCCGCATCGCCGCGTCCATGAGCTCGCCTGGTGGGTGCACCTCGGTGACCATGCCCAGCCGGTATGCCTCGGCAGCGGTGATGGGGTCACCGGTCATCAGCATCTGGAGCGCCTTCCCGCGGGGCAGGAGGCGCGGCAGCAGGGCGGGTGAGCCACCTCCCGCGGCGAGGCCCAGCATCGCCTCCGGCTGTCCGAATGTGGCACTCTCCGCGGCGAGGATGAAGTCGGTGCTCTGCGCGAGCTCGGAGCCGCCGCCGTATGCGGTCCCGTTGACGGCCGCGAGGATGGGTTTGCGCAGCTCGCGCACCGTGTAGAGGGTGCGGTCGAAGTCCTGACGCTGGCGCAGCCAGTCCTCCTTGGTCATGTTCTTGCGTTGGCGAAGGTCGCTGCCCACCGAGAACGCCCGGTCGCCGGCCCCGGTGAGGATGACGACCCGAACCGCGGTCCGCACCGCGATCGTCTCGATGACCTCGGTCAGGCGCGCTCCCATCTCGGTGGTGATCGCGTTGTCGGCGTGTGGCCGGTTCAGGGTCACCAGAGCGATGCGGCCGTCGGACGCGTAGTCGAGGAGGACTGGCGACTCGGGCTCTTCCTGGTCGGACGCCGGCGGCCCGAAGTCCAGTGCGTCCCACCGACTCGTGCCTGTCGAGCTGTTGGCCACGACTGCCCCTTCTCCTGGATCGACCTTGGTCATGACTCGAGGTCCGCGAGCCACCGCATGGCCCGCAGGCCCGGAGCGAAGCAGTACTCGCCGCCCCGGGTGACGACGAAGGGAGGCAGCTCGGTCAGCCGGCGCCGGATCGGGCGCTCAGGAACCGTGAACACACCCGAGCCGTCGTTCGGGCCGACGAGCGGGTCCTTGTCGTGCGGGGCGCCGATGAAGATGCCGTCGTTGAGCCACTGGGTCTTCACGAACTCGAACTGACGCTTCAGGTGCGCCCCGGCGAAGACGAACATGATGCCCCGGTCCACGCCGTCGTCCTCCAGCACGCCCTCCGGCAGCATCGGTCCGTAGCTCGTGCCGCGCCGGATCATCCGATGGAGACGCACGTCGACACTGGCGTCGTGGTCGAAGGCATCGCGAGGGTTGGCCCGACGGGCGTGCGCGCCGACGGGGCATTTGAAGCCGCGCGGATCCTCGCCGTAGCCGAAGTCGTTGTTCCGGTGCGGGTCGCTGCCGAGGGCGGCGTCATCGTCGGCCGGCGCGAGGGCTAGCGGAGCGCCGCTCTGCCAGCGCCCGACCATCTTGGCGCCGAGGAGGGCCTCGTCGGCCCGGCTCGTTGCGCGGGCGGCGAGGTACTGCCGATACGCCGCCACCCGCGTATGCAGCTTCCGGAAGACGACGTAGGTGCCGTTGCGGCCGAGCACCTCCGGAGACGGCATCGGCGGCAGCTCACCGGACTCGTCCGGGTAGCCGAGGATGATCTCGCCGGCCTTCAGGGGACGCTCCCGGGGGTTCGACGAGGGCCGGCCACTGCCCTCCACCGCGGGCTGACCGATTCCGTCCTTGAACCCGAACGACGTGCGCCCGGTGGGCAGCTGGTAGCAGTCCTGCCGCCAGACCAGCTCGACGCCGGGAAGCTCCTGCTGGGCGCGACGCGCCTGTTGGACAGCCAGGTCATGTCGCGCTGCGTCCGGGGACAGGACCGCCACCGCTATGTGCACGTCGGCCGTCCCGAGCGGCAGCTCCCAGTTCTCGGGGCTGCTGTCGCCCACGTCCCCCAGCTCCGCCGCGCGGGCCGCCATCCCCGCCCGGAACTCGGGGGCGAAGGTGTCCAGTGAGGTCTGCGGCACTCCGAGCGCCTCCAGCCCGCGGTAGGTGAAGGCCACGGTGATGGAGGTGTCGTGGGGTGGGTCGGCGGAGGCTCGCCGGGACTCGGCGACCGCATGCAGCCGCCGAACCAGCTCGCGTCCCGCCGCGCGGTCGTCGATCCGCAACAGCAGGTACGTGCCGACGTAGGGCGACGGACGCTCGTACAGCGCGCCGCTCTGGATGTCGTCGAGCTCGAGAACGGTGCTCTCCGTCTCGGTCACACTGTTCCTCCTCTCGATGGGTCGCGGACGTCCTACCTGGGCGCTAGTGATGCTCCGGCAGGGCCGGTGGGTCCGGGTTGGGCGGCGCCAGGTAGGGGAACGTGAGCGAGGCCGGCCGGGAGGAATGGTCGACGCCGTCGCGGATGACCGGACCGTTCCCACCGTTGACGAGCTGGGTGAAGATCGTGTCCATCACGTCGTCGTTGATGGCCCGTCCGCCGCAGGTCCGGTGCGCCTCGCCACGACGGGTGGCGGTCTCGATCTCGAAGAACGACCCGTGCTCGTGGTACGGCTTGGTGACGTCGACGACGAGGAAGTCCGCGAGCATCAGCTCGGTCAATGGGTGACGGCCGCCATCTCCGTTCGTCGGCCAGTCGATGGTTCCGTCGAGCCCGTCCCAGAAGCGCAGGTTGGCGTCCAGCCGCGCGCGGTACGCGCCAAGGTAGGCGTCGGCCAGGTGGAACGCGTCCTCCATGTTGTACAGGTCACGGATCTCCAGGTCCCGGTTGACGAGGTCGAACTGCTTCGGCGCCAGCATCATGTTCTTGACCTCGGGCCGCCCGACGCGCTCGATCCGGACCTGGAACTTCCCGCGCGTCAGCGTTTCGGCGACGACGCCCACCAGCTCCGCCTGCGGCAGGTGGGCCAGGTCGATCTCGAGGACCAGACCCAGGACGTTCTTGCCGTCGAGATAGATGGAGCCGGGGTCGGTGAAGGACAGCTGCCCGGTGGCGATGGTCTTCAGGGCGGCGGGGGCATCCATGATGAAGGGGTCCCAGCGGACGCCGGCGAAGACCCGGATGCCGTGACCGACACCACCGTCGGTGTCGTTCACCCGGAACGTGACCGTGTCACCGGAGGGGGTGGTGCAGACGCCCTCCTGCAGACCGTCATCGGAACCGCTCGGGGCCGAGAAGACGCAGTCGAAGACGAGCTCGTCATGCCCGGCGGCGAACGGGGCCGAGCTGCGCAGCGGTGCGGCCGTGACGTGCCGCACTCGGAAGCGGTACACCAGCCCGTCCGAGAACGCCGCGGAGGGCGGCGCGAACGGCAAGGTGTTCATCACGAGCACGAGATGACGGGGGTGCTGAGGGCTCGGAAAGGCGTAGACATCGGTGATGTCCGCGATCGGGTCCGCGAGAGCGCGCGGCCCGGAGATGTGATCTGACATCGCTACTCCTCGGCTCGACCCGCTGCCCCGACGGCCAGTCCTGCGTGCTAGTCCGCCGCCTCCTCGAGCAACGGCTTCAGCGCCGGATGCTGCAGCGCCTCCGCGGCCTGCGGATGGTCGAGGGTCCGCTGGAACGCGTCGTTCACGCGCTGGGCCTTCCGGATCTCCTTGACCGTGCCGCCGTAGTTGCGGGCGTACGCGGCCGCACTCACCTCGGCCCCCAGGACGAAGTCCCTCACCGCCGCCAGGTCCGGGAGGCCGTCGTAACCCTCGACGTGCCGGAAGATCACGTCGAAGAGACCCAGCGTCGGCCCCGAGGTGAAGAAGTCCTCCATGTACGCGTCCCACGGCCCGTCGAAACTGGTGATGAAGGCGAGTCGCGTGTCGTCGTCGAACAGCACAAACCGGGCCTCGTGGATCGACGTGATCGCCATGCCGTAGTCGCCCGGCCGGTAGCCGGGGGTGTCCTGCAGGTCCTTCAGCGCGCTGCGAAGGGCCGCGCCCTCGCCGGGCTTGACCCTGAAGAAGAGGCTGAACTCACTCGTCGGGCCAACACTCATCCCCGGGTGGGTCGCCTCTGTCTCCGCTGCCGACATGGCTCTCTCCAGGGTGTGGACGAACGCCCGGACCGAGCAGCCGAGCGAGTCTCAACCGGCCTCAGGGCCGACGCAAGCGGACTGTACGTCGCCACTCGTGGGCATCGCCTCACCTCAACGGGATGAGAGCGGGCGGTTAGACGAGCGGCGCCGCTTCGGACCCGTCTTTGCCGTCGAGGGCTGGCTCGACGGTCCACTTGAGCTGGAACTCGACCTCCTCCTCGTCCTCGTCGCGCTCGTGCTCGATGGAGAACTCGGCCCGTTCCGGAACCCAGAAGCGCTCACCGGCAATCTGGATGCGGAACGGTTTGTCCTGCTCCAATGCATCAGCAAGGCGACGAAGCTTGGCCACCACTTCGGCCGTCGAGTACATGCGTTCCACATCTCGAGGCCTCTTCGCCATGGTCGGCACCTCCTCCGATCGTGGCCTGAACCTGCTCAGCCCGAATCCTCAACCTAAACCCGCGACGGGTGAGTGTCGATGAGGGCTCGTGACTGGGCCAGCCGTCGCGCCGCCGTCGTTCGCACCGGCACCGGCCCGCTCATCGCCATGACCGCCGGCCGTCCTCCGCCGCGACCGACCTGTGCATCTCCGTCAACGGCAAGGTCCGGGTGCAGATGGGCACCGCCACCTGCTCGTCGGTGGCCGGGCCGGCAACGTGGCCATCGCCCGCGGCGCGAACAGCTCGGCCACCGCGGGCTTCGTCGCCGGTGACACGCACGACCAGGCCCGGGTAACCGGGGCCAACAGCGTCGCCTTCACCGGCGCCGGTAGGGGTAACACCGCCACCGTCACAGGTGACGGCAGCGTCGCCGGCTCCGGCCTCGGCGACGGCAACACCGCCACCACCGGCACGGACAGCGGGGCCACCGCCGAGGGCACCAACCAGACGGCCCATCGCCAGCGGCGACGCCGGCAGCGTTGTCGCCGGTTTCGGAAGCAACAGCAAGGCCACCGCCTCGGGCAACCTGAGCTTCGCCAACGCCAACGGGGGCAACACAACATCGCCGTCACGCCGAACTGCATCGCGGAGGCCACCGGAGGCGGAGCCACGGACCGCTGCTGAACCGGTTGCCGACCAGCCGGGCCGTCCGAGGAGGCGATCCGGCACACGGTCACCGGGCACGAGAGATCGGTGCCCCCGGCAGGATTCGAACCTGCGCTTCCGCCTCCGGAGGGCGGCGCTCTATCCCCTGAGCTACGGGGGCCGGCGAGTGGTCGTACGCGGGCGAACCCGTCGCATACCGGCCTTTTGGTGCCCGGCGAGGGTAGCAGCCTAGGGTTCCCCCCATGGAACCGGGAGGCCGTCCGCCGCCGGTCGCCGCGGCGTCCGGAACCGGCTGGATCCTCGTCTGTGACGACACCGCCTCGATCCGCCTGCTGATGCGGATCAACCTGGAGCTGGCCGGGTTCGAGGTGCTCGAGGCCCGGGACGGCCAGTCGGCGCTCGAGCTGCTGAGGCGCAACCCGGACCGGCTGCCGTCGGTCGTCCTCCTGGACGCCCAGATGACGCCCCTGGACGGGTGGGGGGCGGTGGCCGCGATCCGCGGGGATCCCACCCTCGAACACCTGCCCATCGTCATGGTGACCGCCAGTCTCCAGCAGCAGGAGAAGGAGCGGTCGATCACGGCCGGCGTGGATGCGTTCGTGGCCAAGCCGTTCGAGCCCGAGGACCTCGTCGACCTGGTCACCGAGCTCGCCGCGTCAGGACGGTCGGCGGCCCAGCCCTAGGCTGGACGTCATGCGGGCACACGAGGCCGGGGCGCTGCACGCCGAGGGCTACGGAAGCCCGGCGTGGCTGCGGGTGCCGGCGGACGTCAACGCGCTCATCCCGTCGCTCTGGGCCTCCTCGGTCGGGCGGGGTGCGGACGGCGCACTCACCGTCGGCGGTGTGTCGGTCCACGACCTCGCTCGCGAGTTCGGCACACCGGCCTACATCCTGGACGAGGCGGACTTCCGCGCCCGGGCGCGCGACTTCCGCGACACCTACGGCGAGGTGTTCGCCGACCTCGGTGGCGGCGCCGACGTCTACTACGCGGGCAAGGCCTTCCTCTGCACCGAGGTGGCCCGCTGGATCCGCGACGACGACCTGCGCCTCGACGTGTGCACCGGCGGGGAGCTCGCGGTCGCCATCCGGGCCGGTATGCCAGGGAGCCGGCTCGGTCTGCACGGCAACAACAAGTCGGTCGCCGAGCTCGAGCAGGCGCTGCGCTACGGCGTGGGCCGGATCATCGTCGACTCCTACGACGAGATCGAGCGGCTGACCGACGTGGCGCGCCGGCTCGGGACGGTGGCGCGGGTCATGGTCCGCGTGACCGTCGGTGTGGAGGCGCACACGCACGAGTTCATCGCCACGGCGCACGAGGACCAGAAGTTCGGCTTCTCGCTCAGCGGCGGCGACGCGGCCGAGGCGGTCGGTCGCATCCTCGCCGCGGCGCCGCACCTCGAGCTGATCGGGCTGCACAGCCACATCGGCTCGCAGATCTTCGACACGTCGGGCTTCGAGGTGTCCGCTCGGCGAGTGCTCGCCCTGCACGCCGATGTCGCCAAGGAGCATGGTGTCGAGCTGCCCGAGCTGGACCTCGGCGGCGGGTTCGGCATCGCCTACACCACGGAACACGACCCGCTGCCGCCCAAGAACCTGGCCGCCGGGATGGCCGAGATCGTCGACCGCGAGTGCCGGGCCAGCGGCGTCGCCGTGCCCCGGATCTCGGTCGAGCCCGGTCGCGCGATCGCCGGTCCGAGCACGTTCACGCTCTACGAGGTGGGCACCGTCAAGGTCGTCGACCTCGACGGTGGGGCCTCCCGGGCGTACCTCTCGGTGGACGGTGGGATGAGCGACAACATCCGTACCGCGCTCTACGAGGCGAACTTCTCCTGCACCCTGGCCGGCCGGACCAGCACCGCCCCGCCTCGCCTGTCGCGCATCGTCGGGAAGCACTGCGAGAGCGGCGACATCGTGGTCATGGACGAGTTCCTGCCGGCCGACGTCGCTCCCGGGGACCTGCTCGCGGTGCCCGGGACGGGGGCCTACTGCCGCTCGCTCTCCAGCCAGTACAACCACACGCCGCGGCCCCCGGTGGTCGCGGTCCGGGACGGGCAGGCCCGGGTCCTGGTGCGCCGCGAGACCGTCGACGACCTGCTGGCGCTGGACGTCGGGTGACCAGATTCCGAAACATGTCCGTCCCGATGCGTGGACGGACGGCAGGATCGACGCCGTGACCGAGCCCAGAGCGGACGAACCGCTGCGCGTCGCGCTGCTCGGCTGCGGCGTCGTGGGGTCCGCCGTCGCCCGGCTGCTGACCCAGCACCGCGACGACTTGGCCGCCCGCGTCGGCCGTCCCTTCGACATCGTCGGCATCGCGGTGCGCCGCCCCGGCCGCGACCGGAGCGACCTCGGGCTGGACCCGGCCCTGTTCACGACGGACTCCGAGGACCTGGTCACCCGCGCCGACATCGTCGTCGAGGTGATCGGGGGCATCGAACCGGCTCGCGCCCTCATCCTGCGCGCGATGAAGCACGGCGCGTCCGTCGTCACCGCCAACAAGGCGCTGCTCGCCCAGGACGGCCCCACGCTGTATGCGGCGGCGCAGGACGCCGGGGTCGACCTCTACTACGAGGCGGCCGTCGCCGGCGCCATCCCGCTGCTCCGGCCGCTGCGTGAGTCGCTGGCCGGCGACGACGTGCGCCGCGTGCTCGGCATCGTCAACGGCACCACCAACTACGTCCTCGACAAGATGGACACGACCGGCGCCAGCTTCCACGACGCCGTCGAGCAGGCCCAGGCGCTGGGCTACGCCGAGGCCGACCCGACCGCCGACGTCGAGGGGTTCGACGCGGCCGCCAAGGCGGCCATCCTCGCGTCGCTGGCCTTCCACACCCGGGTCTCCGGCGCCGACGTCCACCGCGAGGGCATCACCGAGGTCACCGCCGCGGACGTCGCGGCCGCCAAGGAGATGGACTCCGTCGTCAAGCTGTTGGCCATCTGCGAGCGCACCGACGACGGCGTCTCCGTCCGCGTCCACCCGGCGATGATCCCGAGGTCGCACCCGCTGGCCGGGGTCCGGGAGGCGTTCAACGCGGTCTTCGTCGAGGCCGACGCGGCCGGCCAGCTGATGTTCTACGGCCGGGGCGCGGGAGGCGACCCGACGGCCTCGGCGATCCTCGGGGACGTCGTCGCGGTGGCTCGGCACCGGGTCGGCGGCGGTCGCGGTCCGGGAGAGAGCTCCTACGCCGACCTGCCGATCCTGCCGATGGGCAAGGCCCAGACGAGGTACCACATCAGCCTCGACGTGGCCGACCGCCCGGGCGTCCTCGCCGCGGTGGCGTCGGCGTTCGCCGACCACGGCGTCTCCATCGAGACGGTGCGTCAGCAGATCGTCCCCGCGTCCGGCGACGACACGAACGACGGCCGGGCCAGCCTCGTCGTCGTCACGCATACCGCTCCCGACGCGGCCCTGTCGGCCACCGTCGAGGCACTGGCCGCCATGCCGATCGTCCGCGCCGTCGACTCGGTGATGCGGGTAGAAGGCTCCTGACGTGGCGTACCAGTGGCGCGGCGTCATCCGCGAGTACGCCGACCGGCTGCCGTCGCTGGACGGTATGCCCGTGGTCACCCTGCTCGAGGGCGGTACCCCGCTCATCCCGGCCGAGCACCTCTCCTCGCTGGTCGGCGCCGAGGTCTGGCTCAAGTTCGAGGGCCTGAACCCGACCGGCTCGTTCAAGGACCGCGGCATGACGACGGCGATCTCCGTCGCGCTGGGTCACGGCGCCAAGGCGGTGATCTGCGCGTCGACCGGCAACACCAGCGCGTCGGCGGCCGCGTATGCGACCAAGGCCGGCCTGACCTGCGGGGTGCTCGTCCCCGAGGGCAAGATCGCGATGGGCAAGCTCAGCCAGGCGATCGCCCACGGGGCCACCCTGCTCCAGGTCGAGGGCAACTTCGACGACTGCCTCACCCTCGCGCGCAAGCTGGCCGAGGCGTACCCCATCGACCTGGTGAACTCGGTGAACCCGGCCCGGATCGAGGGGCAGAAGACCGCGGCCTTCGAGGTGGTCGACGCGCTGGGCGACGCTCCGGACATCCACTGCCTGCCGGTCGGCAACGCCGGCAACATCACCGCATACTGGCTCGGTTATCAGCAGTACCAACAGGACTCGGCGCAACCCGGTCCCGCCACGCATACTCCGAGGATGTGGGGCTTCCAGGCCGCCGGCGCTGCGCCGATCGTGCTGGGGCACCCGGTCGACCAGCCCGAGACGGTCGCGACGGCGATCCGGATCGGGAACCCCGCCTCGTGGACCCAGGCCGAGGCGGCGCGCGACGAGTCCGGTGGTCTCATCCACGCGGTCAGCGACGAGCAGATCCTCGCCGCCCACCGGCTGGTCTCGTCCGAGGAGGGCGTCTTCGTCGAGCCCGGATCCGCGGCATCGGTCGCCGGCCTGCTCGCCTCGCACGAGGCCGGTCTCGTTCCCCCGGGCGCGCGGATCGTCTGCACCGTGACGGGGCACGGGCTCAAGGACCCGCAGTGGGCGCTGCGGCAGGCCGACGGGTCCGAGGTCGTCCCGGTGCGGGTGTCGGCCGACGCGGTGTCGGCGGCCGTCGCGCTCGGCCTCGACGGGTGACCGCCGGTATGCGCGCAGGGTCGCCCGCGATCCGGATCCGCGTCCCGGGGAGCACGGCCAACCTCGGTCCGGGGTTCGACTCGGTCGGGCTCGCGCTCGGGCTGTGGGACGAGTACGAGGTGACCGTCGACGAGGGCGACCGCCTCAGCGTCGCGGTGTCCGGGGAGGGCGCGGACGAGGTTCCCCGCGACGCCACCCACCTCGTCGTGCGCGCCATGGCCCACGGCTTCGCCCGCCTCGAGACGCACATGCCGGCCGGCCTGTGCCTGGTCGCCCGCAACGGGATTCCGCACAGCCGGGGGCTGGGGTCGTCAGCGTCGGCGATCGTCGCGGGAGTCGTTGCGGCCCAGGTGCTCTCGAACGTCGACGCCTGGCGCGACCAGGACGCGGGCGCCGCTCTGGAGGTCGACCTCGACGTGGCCACGGACCTGTCGACCGAGCTCGAGGGGCACCCCGACAACGCTTCGGCGAGCGTGCGCGGCGGGATGACCGTCTCGTGGACGCGCGACCCGGGCGATCCGTCGCCGTCGGCGACCGGCACGGCCTCGGTCGCGACCCACCCCGACGTCACCGCCGTCGTCCTCGTCCCCCGGGAGCAGCTGGCCACGCATACCGCTCGAGCCGTCCTGCCCCCGCACGTCGACCACGTGGACGCGGCGCACAACTCGGGCCGCGCCGCGCTGCTCGTGGAGGCCATGAGCCGGCGTCCGGACCTGCTCCTGCCGGCCACCCGCGACTGGCTGCACCAGGGGTTCCGTCGAGCCGCGTTCGCGCCCTCGATGGACCTCGTCGACGCGCTCCGTGGCGAGGGCCACGCCGCGGTCATCTCGGGGGCGGGGCCGAGCGTGGTCGTGCTGACGACCCGCGAGCGAGCGGGCAGCGTCCTCGTCCCGCCGAACCGGCCCGGATGGGTCCGGCTGGAGCCCGGGATCCCGGTCTCCGGCGTGGAGGTGGTGCGCGCCTGAGGCGCACCGACCATCCGGGATCGGGAAGACGGGGCCTCCCGGCGGTGTTACTGTGATGCCGCGACGCACGGAAGGCCGCCCTCTGGCGGCCCGGCAGCGGCGACATTCCACGCGACGGTGAGCGACAGCGTCCGGAGCTCAGAGCCCCGGCAGCGCCAGTGCGCGCCCAGCAGCGTGATCCTCAATCACACCAGACGGTCGGGATCTCCGACCGAGACCGGTGCCGCCCGCGAAGGGCCGCACCGACGACGAGGGGAAGGACCTTCGTGACAGAAACCACCGAACGGGCGGCCACCACCGGCCGCTCCGGCTTGGCGACGATGAACGTCGTCGAGCTCAAGCGTCTCGCCTCGGGCCTCGGCATCACGGGGACGACGAAGATGCGCAAGGACGACCTGGTCGCCGCGATCACCGCGCGCCAGGTCGGCAGCGCCCCGCGCACCGCACCCGCGGCCCAGCCGCAGCGTCAGGACCCGTCCGAGGCGCGTCGAGGCGTCGGACGGCGTCGGCCCCCCGCGAGCGCGGCACCACGACCTTCGACGACGCCGGGACTCGCGCCGAGCGCGACGCCGGCCCCGCCACCACCGGCGACGAGCCGCGCCAGGACCAGGCCGAACGCCCGGACCGGCAGCCCCAGCAGGAGCGACCGGACACCCAGGCCGCGCCCGCCGCCCGTCAGCCCCGGCAGGACCGGGCCGACCGCTCGGACCGGCAGGACCGGCCGCAGCGCGACCGCCAGCCGGACCAGACCCAGCCGGACCGTACGCAGGACCGGCAGGACCGGCAGGACCGGCAGGACCGGCAGGACCGGCAGGACCGCCGGAGAGGGCGGAGCCGCAGGACCGCCAGGCGAACCGGCAGGGCACCCAGACCTCCGCCGAGCCAGTCCGGCCAGAGCGCCCAGGGCGCTGCCAACGCTCAGAACGCCGACGACGACGAGGCCCGCGGCGGCCGTCGCCGCAGCCGGCAGCGCAGCCGCGACCGGAAGCGCAGTCGCGGCACGACCGGGACGACGCAGGAGTACGAGCCCGAGCTTCAGATCACCGACGACGACGTCCTCGTCCCGGTGGCCGGCATCCTCGACGTGCTCGACAACTATGCGTTCGTCCGCACCTCCGGGTACCTGCCCGGGCCGAACGACGTGTACGTCCCGCTCGGCCTGGTCAAGCGGTACTCGCTGCGCAAGGGCGACGCCGTCACCGGCTCGATCAAGGCGCCCCGCGAGGGCGAGCAGCCGCAGAACGGCACCGGCGGCCGCCAGAAGTTCAACGCCCTGGTCCGCCTCGACACCATCAACGGCCTCCAGCCGGACCAGACCAAGACCCGCGTCGAGTTCGGCAAGCTGACCCCGCTGTACCCGCAGGAGCGGCTGCGGCTCGAGACCGAGACCAGCCTGCTCACCACCCGGGTCATCGACCTCGTCGCGCCGATCGGCAAGGGCCAGCGCGGTCTCATCGTCGCGCCCGCCAAGGCCGGCAAGACGATGGTCCTGCAGTCGATCGCCAACGCGATCACGCAGAACAACCCGGAGTGCCACCTCATGGTCGTCCTCGTCGACGAGCGCCCCGAGGAGGTCACCGAGATGCAGCGCGCCGTGAAGGGCGAGGTCATCGCCTCGACCTTCGACCGGCCCGCCGAGGACCACACCAGCGTCGCCGAGCTGTCCATCGAGCGGGCCAAGCGGCTCGTCGAGCTCGGTCACGACGTCGTCGTCCTGCTCGACTCGATCACCAAGCTGGGGCGGGCGTACAACCTCTCCGCGCCGGCGAGCGGCCGGATCCTCTCCGGCGGCGTCGACTCGGCCGCGCTCTACCCGCCCAAGCGCTTCTTCGGCGCCGCGCGGAACATCGAGAACGGCGGCTCGCTGACCATCATCGCCACCGCGCTGGTCGAGACCGGCTCGAAGATGGACGAGGTGATCTTCGAGGAGTTCAAGGGCACCGGCAACATGGAGCTGAAGCTCGGCCGCGACCTCGCGAACCGGCGGATCTTCCCGGCGGTCGACGTCAACGCGTCGGGTACCCGTCGTGAGGAGCTGCTGCTCGGTCCGGAGGAGCTGAAGATCATGTACAAGCTCCGCCGCGTCCTCGGCGCCCTCGAGCCGCAGCAGGCGCTCGAGCTGCTCCTCGACCGGATCCGCCGGACGCGCACGAACATCGAGTTCCTGCGCCAGGTCCAGATGAGCTCCTCGAGCAAGCTCGACGCCGACGACTGAGCCGGGTGGCGCGAGCCCGCGAGAGGCCGACTTTGGTCGTTCTGACGGTCTTCTTAGCGACCGAAGCTGGCCTCTCGGCGGGAGGAATGCCTGCCCCCGCCGGCGTGTTTAGGGGATGTGTGCCCTCCTCTGGCACACTTTCCCGTTGGACCGGTTCACGGCAGCAGGGCGAAGAGCCCGCCGACCCGGCCCCACCTGAGACTGAGGAGCCGTTTGTGAAGAAGGACCTGCACCCCGACTACGTGGAGACCACGGTCACCTGTACCTGTGGCAACACGTTCACCACCCGCAGCACGTCAGCGTCCGGCCAGATCCACGCCGACGTCTGCTCCCAGTGCCACCCGTTCTACACGGGCAAGCAGAAGATCCTCGACACCGGTGGCCGTGTGGCCCGGTTCAACCAGCGCTACGGCAAGAAGGCCGACGCCTCCAAGTAGCTCTCCGGATCGCCGGTCCCGGCCTGGGTTCGCCCAGGTTCGGGGCCGGCGATCTCGTTGTATGCGGTCGGGTTCGCAGTGCCGACGGTTCGCGGAAGGAGGTGAGCGCCGATGAGCGAGACGTCTCCAGGGTCGGTCGCCGACAGCGGGCGGGCCGTCCTCGAGGAGTACACCGACCTCGAGCAGCGCCTCGCCGACCCCGAGGTGTTCGGCGACCAGACCCTGGTCCGGACCCTCAACAAGCGGTACGCCGCGCTCGCGCCGACCGTCGCCGCATACCGCGCCGTCGAGACCGCCGAGGGCGACCTGGCCGCGGCGCGCGAGCTGGCGACCGAGGACGAGTCGTTCGCCGCCGAGGTCCCGGCGCTGGAGGAGACCGCCGACGCGGCCCGCGAGCACCTGCGCCGCCTCCTCGTCCCGCGCGACCCCGACGACGACCGCGACGTCATCCTCGAGGTCAAGGCGGGGGAAGGCGGCGAGGAGTCCGCGCTCTTCGCGGGCGACCTGCTGCGGATGTACCTGCGCTACGCCGAGAAGCGCGGCTGGCGCGCCGAGGTCACCGACGCCACCGAGTCCGACCTCGGCGGCTACAAGGAGGCCCGGCTGACGGTCAAGGCCAAGGGCACGCCCCAGCCGGGCGAGGCGCCGTGGGCGATGCTGAAGTTCGAGGGTGGCGTGCACCGCGTGCAGCGCGTGCCGGTCACCGAGAGCCAGGGACGGATCCACACCAGCGCGGCCGGCGTCCTCGTCATGCCCGACGTCGAGCGAGACCGACGAGGTCGAGATCCATCCCAACGACATCCGGGTCGACGTCTACCGCTCGTCAGGTCCCGGCGGGCAGAGCGTCAACACCACCGACTCCGCGGTGCGGATCACCCACCTGCCCACCGGCATCGTCGTGTCCTGCCAGAACGAGAAGTCGCAGCTGCAGAACAAGGAGGCGGCGATGCGCGTCCTCCGCGCGCGGCTGCACCAGGCGGCCAAGGAGCAGGCGGACGCCGAGGCCTCCGCAGCCCGCCGCAGCCAGGTCCGGACCGTCGACCGCAGCGAACGGATCCGCACCTACAACTTCCCTGAGAACCGGCTGAGCGACCACCGCACCGGCTTCAAGGCGTACAACCTCGACCAGGTGCTCGACGGCGACCTCGACGCGGTGATCGGCTCCTGCGTCGACGCCGACGAGCAGGCCCGGCTCGCGGCGGTGGCCGGCGAGTGAGACACCGTGGCTGAGCTCCGGGACGCGGTCCGGCGCGCGACGATGACCCTGGCGGAGGCCGGCGTCGAGTCCGCTCCCGTCGACGCCCTGCACCTCGCCGCCCACCTGCGGGGTGAGGACGTCAGCGAGACCCGAAGGCTCATGGTCCTCGGCGGCATCGAGGCGCCGGAGGGGTATGCGGACCTCGTCGCCGAGCGCGCCAGCCGGGTACCGCTGCAGCACCTCACCGGCCGCGCCTACTTCCGCGGGCTGGAGCTCGAGGTCGGGCCCGGCGTCTTCGTGCCGCGCCCCGAGACAGAGCTGCTCGTCGACCTCGCGATCCGCTCGCTCGCCGGGCGCGAGGCCCCGGTCGTCGTCGACCTCGCCACCGGGGTCGGGCGCCATCGCCCTCGCGGTCAAGCAGGAATGGCCGGCCGCCACCGTGTATGCGGTCGAGCTCACCGACCTCGCCCACGCGTGGGCCGTCCGGAACCGCGACCGGCTCGGGCTGGACGTCACGGTCGAGCGCGGCGACGCGCGACACGCATACCCCGAGCTTCTGGGTTCCGTCGACGTCGTCACCTGCAACCCGCCGTACATCCCCGACGACCAGGTGCCGGTCGATCCCGAGGTCCGGGACCACGACCCGCGCGAGGCGCTCTACGGCGGTGCCGGCAACGGCCTGGCGCTGCCCCTCGCCATGGCCGCCCGCGCCGGAGACCTGTTGCGCGACGAGGGCACCCTCGTCATGGAGCATGCGGACACCCAGGGTGACGCACTGCCGCGGGCGCTCGCCGCCACGGGGGACTGGGACAAGGTCGTCGACCACGTCGACCTGCTGGGCCGGCCACGCTGTGTCGTGGCCACGCGTCATAGGGTGCGAGGTCGTGACGAGTCTGAGCGGCGCGCATGAGTGAGGTCTACGACTGCACCACGCCCGAGGGCCTGGCGGCTGGGATCGAGGCCGCCGCCCGGGCCGTCCAGTCGGGCCAGGTCGTCGTGCTGCCGACGGACACCGTCTACGGGATCGGGTGCGACGCCTTCGACGCCGCCGCGGTCACCGCGGTCCTCGCCGCCAAGGGCCGGGGCCGCGAGATGCCGCCGCCGGTGCTCGTCCCCAACCCGAGGACCGTCGACGGGCTGGCCCGGTCGGTCCCCTCATACGTCCAGCACCTCATCCAGCGGTTCTGGCCCGGGGCGCTCACGCTGGTACTCGAGTCGCAGCCGTCGCTCACGTGGGACCTCGGCGAGACCAACGGGACCGTCGCCCTGCGGATGCCGGACCACGAGATCGCGCTGGCGCTGCTCGGGCAGGCCGGCCCGATGGCCGTCACGAGCGCGAACCTCACGGGTCGCCCGCCGGCGCAGACCGTGGCCGAGGCGCAGGAGCAGCTCGGCGCTTCCGTGGCGGTCTACCTCGACGGCGGACCGGCGTCCGGGGGGCCGGGCTCGACGATCCTCGACTGCACGGGCGACGTCCCGCTGACCCTCCGCGAGGGCCCCCTCACCCGCGCCGACGTGGACCAGGTCATCGAGGAGGGCGCCCGCCGGGAGGCGGAGGAAGCCGCCCGCGCGGCCGCCGTCGCCGCCGCGGCGGCAGCGCCCCCACGGAGCCGACACCGGCCCGCGGATCGCCGGCTCGCGCCGCCGCCGGTAGGCCGTCCGCGGGAGGGCCGCGGTCAGCGGGCCGGCAGCCGCACCCGCATGACGGTCCGCCCGGGCACCGAGTCCGCGGCGATCTGGCCGTGGTGGTGGTCGACGACGATGCGGCGGGAGATGTCGAGCCCGAGGCCGGTTCCCTGACCGACCGGCTTGGTCGTGTAGAAGGGGTCGAAGAGCCGTTTCGCGGTCTCCTCGCTCATCCCCGGCCCGGAGTCCTCGATCTCGACGACCACCCACCCGTCGTCGTCGACGCGCGTCCGCAGCCGGATCGTGCCCTGTCCGTCCATCGCATCGGCCGCGTTGTCGATGAGGTTGGTCCACACCTGGTTGAGCTCGGCGGCCATCGCCTCGATCCTCGGCACGTCGCCGTAGTCGCGTTCGACGACGATGCCGCTCCCGAGCTTGTGAGTGAGCATGACCACGGTGCTGTCGAGGCCTTCGTGGAGGTCGGTGGGATGGAGCGAGGCTCGGTCGAGCTGGGTGTAGGAGCGGACCCGCCCCACGAGCTCGGAGACGCGGCGGGTCGAGTCCTTGACCTCGCCGAGCAGCCCGTTCAACGACAGGCAGCTGGCGACCCACTCCACTCCTGGCGCGAGCAGCGGTCCGGGCAGCGCGTCGGCGAGGCGCTCGCACCAGGCGAGGTCGGCCCCGGCGGCGGCCAGCGGAGGAGCCAGCAGCCAGTCCTCGCCGACGTCGTGGTCGGACAGCCATCCGGCGATGGCCTCCTCGAGCTCGGCCTCGTCGAGCGAGTCGGCCGGTGGGGAGGTGGCTTGGGCCTCGCGACGCAAGCCGTCCAGCGCGGCGAACTGGTCCGAGCTCATCTGGCTCGCCGCGAGCCGGCTGAGCGCCTCGTACATCGACACCGACGTCGTGCCGAGCGCGTCCACCGCGCGGGTCGCCGCGGAGGCAGGGTTGTTCAGCTCGTGCGCCAGTCCGGCGGCGAGCGTGCCCAGGGCCACGAGGGCCTCCCGCTCGCGGACCGTCGCCTCGACGCGGCGGACCGTCCCCACGTACCCCCGGATGAAGTGGACGCCGAACGCGAACCACTCGTCGGCGAGGAGCCGGAGCCGCTCCGCCGTGAGCGTGAACATGCGCCCATCGGTCGCCCCGAACCCGGTCGCGAGGTACGAGCCGGCGTCGTCCCACGCGGTGAAGCCGCCCGCCCACTGTCCGGGCGTCGTGAGCATCCCCATCAGGGTGTCCTCCGCGCCCACGTGACGGCGCAGCGTGATCGACCCGTCGACGAGGACCCACCACACGTCGGCCCGGTCGCCCTCGTGGAAGAGCTCCTCGCCGGGGGCGAACGCTCGCATCGTGCCCGCGGCGGCGAGGGCGGCCAGCTGGTCGTCGGCCAGCGCGTCGAAGAGCGCGATGGGCCGCAGGTCCTGGGGGTCGACGCCGGTCATGTCGTCGCCAGGTAGCGGTGGACGAGGTACACGGCCATGGCGCCTTCGCCCACGGCCGACGCGACCCGCTTCATCGAGTCCAGCCGCACGTCACCGGCGGCGAACACCCCCGGGACGCTCGTCTCCAGGGCGAACGGCGGGCGGTCGGGGGTGCTGCCCTCCGGCGAGTGCAGGTCGCGGCCGGTGACGATGAACCCCTTCTCGTCGCGCTCGACGGACTCGCCCAGCCAGTCGGTATGCGGCGAGGCGCCGATGAACGCGTACAGCCAGCCGGTCTCGACCTCCTCCTGCGTCCCGGCGGCGTGGTCGGCCAGGGTCAGCCGCTCCAGGTGTCCGGCCCCCTGGGCGGCCACGACCTCGGTCCGGAACCGCACCTCGACGTTCTCGGCCTGTTCGATCCGGCGGACGAGGTACTCCGACATGGTCGCCTCCAGGCCGGCGCCGCGGACGAGCATGACCACCCGCTTGGCGTGCTTGGCGAAGTTCAGCACCGCCTGCCCGGCCGAGTTCGCCGCGCCGATGACGTAGACGTCCTGACCCGCGCACTGCAGTGCCTCGGCCGCCGACGCGCCGTAGTAGACGCCCCGGCCGACGAGGCCCTCGACGCCGGGCGCCTCGAGCCGCCGGTAGGACACGCCCGTCGCGACGATGAGCGCCCGGGCCTCGATCTCGCCACCACCGCTGAGGATCACCGCCCGGACCGGTCCGCGGGTCTCGAACCTGACGACGTCGCGCGCCAGCACGGTCTCCGCGCCGAAGCGGGCCGCCTGGGCCACCGCCCGGTGGGTCAGATCGGCGCCGGAGAGCCCCCGCGGGAAGCCGAGATAGTTCTCGATGGAGGCGCTCTGACCGGCCTGCCCACCCGGGGCGTCGCGCTCGACCACCACCGTGGAGAGGCCTTCCGACGCCGCGTAGACGGCAGCGGCCAGGCCGGCCGGCCCGGACCCGACGATGCAGAGGTCGTAGAGCGGCTGCTCGGCCCGCGTCCGCAGGCCGAGGGCGTTCGCGAGGTCGAGGTTCGACGGGGACGCCAGAGCGTGTCCGGAGGGCATGAGGACGACCGGGAGGCGCGTGGGGTCCAGGTCTCCGAAGCCCGCCAGGTCGAGCAAGCGGTGGGCCTCCGGGTCGTGCTCGACGTCGAGCCAGCGGTAGGGCACGTGGTTGCGCGTGAGGAAGGTCTTCACCTCGTAGGTGTGGTCGGCCCACGGGTGCCCGACGACGCGGACCTCCTGCGTCTCCGGCGGGTGGTTGCTGCTCCAGTCGTGGAGGAGCTCGTCGACGACCGGGTACAGGTGCTCGGAGGGCGGGTCCCACGGCTTGAACAGGTAGTAGTCGAGCCCGATGTCGTTGATCGCCTTGATGGCCACGTCGGTGTCCGCGTAGGCGGTGAGCAGGAGAAGCTTGGAGTCCGGAGACAGCCGGCGAACGTCCTCGAGCATCTCGATGCCGGTCATTCCCGGCATCCGCTGGTCGGTCACCACCAGGGCGACCCGGCGGTCCTGGAGGGTCAGCCGGTTGAGCTGCGTCAGCGCCTCGCTCCCGGAGGTCGCCCGCACGACGGTGTAGTCGGCGCCGTAGCGGGTGCTGAGGTCCCGCGCGATGGCGCGCGACGCGCCCGGGTCGTCGTCAACGGCGAGGATCGTCGGCTTGGCCATAACGCCGAGAAGTCTCACAGAGCGGCCGGTCGAACGGGAGGAGTTTCCCGCCGGTCCTCCGGGCCCCGGGTCCGGCCGGGCCTACAGTTGGTGTCGCACTTCCCGACCTACCCGGAGACCGCCTTGACGCACCACGAAACCGACGACACCTTCTACGGCTCCGACTTCGGAGCCCTCCAGGCCTTCGACCCCGACATCGCGGGGGTCCTGCTGTCGGAGCTCGGCCGGATCCGCGGCGGGCTCCAGCTCATCGCCAGCGAGAACATGTCGTCGCCCGAGGTGCTCACCGCGCTGGGGTCGACGCTGTCGAACAAGTACGCCGAGGGGTACCCGGGGCGTCGCTACTACGGCGGTTGCTCCGAGGTCGACAAGGCCGAGACCATCGCCATCGAGCGGTGCGAGGCGCTGTTCGAGGCCGACCACGCCAACGTGCAGCCGCACAGCGGCGCCAGCGCGAACCAGGCGGTCTACGGCGCCTTCATGAAGCCGGGCGAGACCCTGCTCGCCATGTCGCTGCCGCACGGCGGCCACCTGACGCACGGCACGAAGATGTCCTTCTCCGGCAAGTGGTTCAACGCCGTCCACTACGGCGTGGACCAGCAGACCGAGGACATCGACTACGACCAGGTCGCGGCGCTGGCCCGCGAGCACCGGCCCAAGATCATCCTCGCCGGCGGCAGTGCGATCCCCCGGCTGATCGACTTCGCGTTCTTCCGCAACCTCGCCGACGAGGTCGGCGCGATCTTCTGGGTCGACGCCGCCCACTTCATCGGGCTGGTGGCCGGCAAGGCCATCCCCAGCCCGGTGCCGTATGCGGACGTCGTCACCTTCACGACGCACAAGGTGCTGCGCGGCCCGCGCTCGGGTGCCCTGGTCTGCAAGGAGGAGCACGCGACGGCGCTCGACCGGGCGGTCTTCCCGATGATGCAGGGCGGTCCGCAGATGCACACCATCGCGGCGAAGGCGGTCAACTTCAAGGAGTGCGCGACCCCCGAGTACGCCGACTACGCGCGGCGGGTCATCGCCAACGCGCAGCAGCTGGCGACCTCGCTGGGGGAGTACGGCATCCGGCCGACCACCGGCGGCACCGACACCCACCTGTCGCTGCACGACCTCCAGGGGGTCGGGGTCACCGGTGTCGAGGCGGAGGCGCGGGCCGACGCCGCGGGCATCGTCCTCAACAAGAACGCCATCCCCTTCGACCCGGAGAAGCCCAACATCGCGTCGGGCATCCGCGTCGGCACGCCCTGCACGACCACGCAGGGGATGGGCACGGAGGAGATGAAGGTCATCGCCGAGCTGATCGCCACGGCGGTGACCAAGGGCGACCGCGACCCCGACCACCCCGTGTCGCAGCAGGTGCGCGCCGAGGTGACCGACCTGGTGACCCGCTTCCCCGCATACCCGCGTCCCTGACGTCGCCCGACCCCGAGGGCGACCCGAGGCGACCTGAGACGAGACCGTGCGCGAGTACTTCCTCATCTTCGTCGTCGCCGGAGCGATCACGTACTTCACGACGCCGCTCGTCCGCGCGCTCGCCGTGGCGACGAACGCCTTCACCCCGGTGCGCGAGCGCGACGTCCACTCGACGCCGACGCCCCGACTCGGTGGGGTGGCGATCTTCCTCGGGTTCGCCGCCGCCAGCCTCGTGGCGCGGGAGCTGCCCTACCTCAAGGGCGTGTACAGCGGCGGCCAGATCTCCGGCGTGCTCATGGGGGCGGCGATCGTCTGTCTCGTCGGAGCCATCGACGACATCCGCGAGCTCGACTGGCTGACCAAGCTGGCCGGTCAGATCCTCGCGGCCGGGGTGATGGCCTACAAGGGCGTGGTGCTCCTCGCCATCCCCCTCTTCGGGACGAGCACCGTCCTTCCGTCGGCGGTTCTCGTCGCGGTCACTGTCATCGTCGTCCTCGCGACGGCCAACGCGGTCAACTTCATCGACGGGCTGGACGGGCTCGCCGTCGGCGTCGTGGCCATCGCCGCCTTCGCCTTCTTCATCTACTCGTACTACGTCTCGGCGAGCTACAACCCGCCGAACGTGTTCTCCAACGCGACGTTCATCTGTGCCGCGGTGCTCGGCTGCTGCATCGGGTTCCTGCCCCACAACTTCCACCCCGCCCGCCTGTTCATGGGCGACTCCGGCGCGCTCCTGCTCGGCCTCCTGCTGTCCGCCGCGACGATCTCGCTCAGCGGCAGCGTTGACCCGGGTGCGGCCAACGGTGGGTCGGTCACCGCGGCACTGCTGCCGCTGGCCGTCCCGCTGGCGGTGCTGAGCCTGCCGTTCCTCGATATGGTCCTCGCGGTGATTCGCCGCACCGTCGCCGGGAAGAACCCGTGGGACGCGGACCGAAAGCATCTCCATCACCGGATGCTCGAGCTCGGTCACGGCCACCGCAACGCCGTCCTGATCCTCTACATGTGGGCCGCGCTGCTCGCCCTCGGCACCGTCTCGTTCGCCTTCGTCGAGGGGTGGCGGGCGGCAATCGTGATCGGGGTCTGTCTCGCCGCGGCCGTTGCCCTTACGGTGTGGCTGCCCCGGTGGACCCGCCCCAGGCGCTTGTGATAGTTTTCACAAGCACCTGAGAGAAGCCTGAGCGGGCCCAGCGGACGCTGAAACGGGTTCTGCCACAACGACAGAGCAGGTTCGACATGAGCAACGACGCGAAGCCCGGCGGCGAGAGCGACGCGTTCGCCGAGATGCTGCGTGGGTCGCTCTGGCCGACACTCGTGGCCGCCGCCGTCTGCATCGCGGTAGGCCTCTTCTCCAGCCCGATGGCCGCCTGGTCGGCCGCCCTCGGCGCGGCGCTCGTCGTCGGGTTCTTCAGCGTGACCCTGCTCGTCATGAAGCGCACCGCCGACCTGCCGCCGACGACGGTGATGCTCGTCGTCATGGTCACCTACACCGTCAAGGTGCTCGTCCTCGGGCTGGTGATGTTCGCGGTCCGTGACGTGTCGTGGCTTTCCGGGTATGCCGTCGGCGTGACGATCACCGTCTGTGCACTGGTGTGGCTCTTCTTCGAGCTGCGCGCGTACAAGCGGTTGCGGATCTTCGCCTACGACCCCAACGGGGCCGCGGCGCTGCCGGGTCAGGAGGACCGCACGTGACCGAGAATCGAGGCCGTCATCGCACCGTCCGAACCGCCCTCTGTACCCCCGTCCGAACCGGCCGAGCCAAGTCCCGAACCGCCGCGCGAGATGACGTCCGAGGAGAAGGCGGAGGAGCTGCGCGCCTTCAACTCCCGCGAGCAGGACTCGGCCTGGAGGGCGGTCGCTTATCTCATCAGCGGGCCGCTTGTCTACGGCGGTATCGGCTATCTGCTGGACCGATGGTTGGGCACGACATGGATCGTCGGCGTGGGAATTGTTGGCGGAATGGTGCTGTCGCTCTACCTGATCTGGTTCAGGTACGGTTCTCACTGAACTCGGCGGTACCGAAGGACGGCGGCGTGGCCCCAGCAGGTTCGGGGGGCATGCGCGCGTCCGAGGACCGGCGCCCGACCCATCACGACTGCTGTGTCCCGCGCGTACGAAGGAGTCACCCGTGAGCATCCTCGCTGCCGCCGTTCCAGCGGAGTACGAGGCTCCTGGTGTCGGTGACTTCTGGCAGCCGCTGATCGGCTCGGGCTCGACGGCCATCACTCGCGCCTGCTTCGTCGCTGCCATCTCAGTGGTCGTCATCTTGTGGTTCCTGCTCGCGACGACGAAGAAGAAGGCCCTCATCCCGAGCAAGGGCCAGATGGCCACCGAGACCGTCTACGGCCTGGTGCGCAACGGAGTCGCGCGCGACCTGATCGGCAGCAAGGAGTTCCTCCGCTTCGTCCCGCTGCTCTTCACGTTGTTCATGTTCATCCTCGTGAACAACCTGTTCGGCGTGATCCCGCCGATCCAGTTCCCGACGATGAGCCGGATCGGGTTCCCCATCGGGCTGGCGCTCATCTCGTGGATCACGTTCCACGTCGTGGGGTTCCGCAAGCACGGCTTCGTCGGCTACTGGAAGTCGCTCGTCCCCTCGGGCCTGCCCGGAGGCATGGTCGTCCCGATCTTCTTCCTCGAGCTGATCACCGACCTCTTCACCCGGCCGGTCACCCTCGCCCTGCGGCTCTTCGGCAACATGTTCGCCGGGCACATCCTCATCGTCCTGTTCATCACCGGCGGCTGGTACATGCTGACGAGCGGCGGCATCCTGCTGCCGGCCGCCGGCGCGGTGACGTGGGTCTTCGGCTTCGTGATGACCCTCTTCGAGCTCCTGGTCGAGTTCCTGCAGGCCTACGTCTTCACCCTGCTCACCGCGCTCTACATCGCCGGCGCCGTCGCCGACGAGCACTAGTCCCGCAGTACCGAACGGCCCCGGGCGCACCCGCCTCCGGACACCCCGCGAGACACCAACCAATAGAACGGAAAAAGTCATGACCGGCAACATCGCCATCCTCGGTTACGGCCTGTCCGCCATCGGCCCCGGTATCGGTGTCGGCTTGATCTTCGCCGCCTACATCAACGGCGTCGCCCGCCAGCCGGAGGCTCGCGGCATGCTCCAGCCCATCGCGTTCCTCGGCATGGCGATCACCGAGGCGCTCGCCATCTTCGGTATCGCGCTCGCCTTCGTCTTCCGCGCCTGACCCGGTTCCCGAGACCGCTGAGACCGCCCACCCACCGCTGGTGAGGAGAACCCCATGTATGCCGTGACCCTTCCGCTTTCCGGGCCACTCGCGCTGCCGGCCGCCGAGGGCGGGGAGAGCGGCGACTTCTGGGCGTCGGCCTACCCGATCCTCCCGCACCCGATCGAGCTGGTCTTCGGGCTCGTGACGTTCGGGATCCTCTACTGGGTGGTCAAGACCCGGGTCGTGCCACGCCTCGAGCAGATCTACGCCGAGCGCACCGCGGCGATCGAGGGCGGCATCAACAAGGCGGAGGAGGCCCAGGCGGCCGCGCAGGCGGCCCTGGAGCAGTACAACGCCCAGCTGCTGGAGGCCCGCGAGGAGGCCACCCGTATCCGCGAGGACGCCAAGGCCCAGGGGGCGCAGATCATCGCCGAGCTGCGCGAGAGGGCCAACCAGGAGGCCGGCCGGATCACCGAGAGCGCGCACAAGCAGATCGAGGCCGAGCGCCAGCAGGCCATCGTCCAGCTGCGGGGCGAGGTGGGCCGGCTCTCGACCGACCTGGCCAGCCGGATCGTGGGCGAGTCCCTGGAAGACGAGACCCGTCAGCGCGGCATCGTCGAGCGGTTCCTCTCCGAGCTCGAGGCGGGAAACATCGCGCCGGAGAAGGCGAGCACCGCCGAGTCCGTCGGCGACGCCGGCTCGGCGTCGGCTTCGCCGAGCGCGACCGGCGCGCCGGGCACGCCGGGCTCCGGCCCGCAGGACACCTGATGCGCGGTTCCTCGCGCGGGTCGGCCCGCGCCGTCCAGGAGACGTTCCAGAGCGTCCTGGACGGGCAGGTCGACCGGACCCGTCTCGCGGAGGACCTGTTCGGCATCACCGCCGCCCTCGACGGCAACATCCCCCTGCGGCGGGCCGTGGGCGACCCCTCCCGTGAGGGCGAGCCCAAGGCGGCGCTCGTCGAGCGTCTCTTCACCGGCAAGGTGAGCCCCGAGGCGGTCGTCATCGCCAAGCAGGCGGCCGGGCAGCGGTGGTCGGGGGAGCGGGACCTCTCCGACACCCTGGAGTCGCTCGCGGTGGCGTCGGTGGTGGCGGCCGCGGAGGCGGACGGCCGGGCCGACCAGATGGAGGACGACCTCTTCCGGTTCGAGCGGATCGTCGCGGGCAACCCCGGACTGCGCGACGCCCTCACCGACCGGCGGGCCGACGCCGAGCGCAAGGAACAGCTCGTCGCCTCCCTGCTCGACGGCAAGGCCAACCCGGAGGCGGTGCGGCTGGTGCGGCAGGCGGTCCGTGCCCCGCGCGGCCGGCGCTTCGACCGGGTGCTCGACGACTACCTCGGCATTGCGGCGACCCGCCGCGACCAGCTCGCGGCCACGGTCACCACGGCCGTGCCGCTCGACGACGAGCAGCAGCGGCGGCTCGCGGCGGCGCTGTCATCCTTCTACGACGGCAAGGCCGTCCACCTCAGCATCGTCGTCGACCCCGCCGTCATCGGCGGGATCCGGGTGCAGATCGGCGACGACGTCGTCGACGGCACCATCGTGCGCCGCCTCGAGGCGGCCAGGCGCCACCTCGCCGGGTGACGCAGACTCGGACGCATCCTCGGACGCATACTCGATCGCACCACCGCACCCAGGCCCGACGCAGACCCGAACGCACAGCAGCTCGGCAGCAGCCGACGACAGGAGAAGAGACACCATGACGGAGCTTTCGATCCGTCCGGAGGAGATCCGGGACGCGCTGGACACCTTCGTCCAGTCCTACGAGCCGGGTGCGGCCTCCCGCGAAGAGGTCGGCCGCGTCATCGACGCCGGTGACGGCATCGCCCACGTCGAGGGCCTGCCCTCGGCAATGACGAACGAGCTGCTCCAGTTCTCGGACGGGACCCTGGGCATCGCCCTCAACCTCGACGTCGCCGACATCGGCGTCGTCGTCCTCGGCGACTTCAGCGGGATCGACGAGGGCCAGGAGGTCAAGCGGACCGGCGAGGTCCTCTCCGTTCCCGTCGGCGACAACTTCCTCGGCCGGGTCATCGACCCGCTCGGTGAGCCGATCGACGGCCTCGGCCCGATCGAGGCGGAGACCCGCCGCGCGCTCGAGCTGCAGGCGCCCACCGTGGTGCAGCGCCAGTCGGTGCACGAGCCGCTGCAGACCGGCCTCAAGGCCGTTGACGCCATGACGCCGATCGGTCGTGGCCAGCGCCAGCTCATCATCGGCGACCGGCAGACCGGCAAGTCCCAGATCGCCGTCGACACGATCATCAACCAGAAGCGCAACTGGGAGTCCGGCGACCCCAAGCAGCAGGTGCGCTGCATCTACGTCGCGATCGGGCAGAAGGGCTCGACCATCGCCGGCGTCAAGGGCACCCTCGAAGAGGCCGGCGCGATGGAGTACACGACCATCGTCGCGGCTCCGGCGTCCGACGCGGCCGGGTTCAAGTACCTCGCGCCCTACACCGGGTCGGCCATCGGCCAGCACTGGATGTACCAGGGCATGCACGTGCTCATCGTCTTCGACGACCTGAGCAAGCAGGCCGAGGCCTACCGCGCCGTGTCCCTCCTGCTGCGCCGCCCGCCGGGCCGCGAGGCGTACCCCGGCGACGTGTTCTACCTGCACAGCCGGCTGCTCGAGCGCTGCGCGAAGCTGTCCGACGAGCTCGGCGCGGGCTCGATGACCGGCCTGCCGATCATCGAGACCAAGGCGGGCGACGTCTCGGCCTACATCCCGACCAACGTCATCTCCATCACCGACGGCCAGATCTACCTGCAGTCGGACCTGTTCAACGCCAACGTCCGCCCCGCCATCGACGTGGGTGTGTCGGTCTCCCGGGTCGGCGGCAACGCCCAGATCAAGGCGATGAAGGACGTCGCCGGCCGGCTCAAGCTCGACCTCGCGCAGTTCCGGGCCATGGAGGCGTTCGCGATGTTCGCCTCCGACCTGGACCCCGCGTCGCGGGCACAGCTGGCCCGTGGCGCCCGGCTCGTCGAGCTGCTCAAGCAGAAGCAGAGCAGCCCGTTCCCCGTCGAGGAGCAGGTCGTCAGCGTCTGGGCCGGCACGACCGGCAAGCTCGACAAGATCAAGGTCGAGGACGTCAAGACCTTCGAGGTCGACTTCCTCGGCTTCCTCCACCACAAGTACCAGGGCGTGCTCGACGGGATCCGGGAGACCGGCAAGCTGGACGAGGACGCGAGGGACACGCTGGACAAGGCGATCACCGAGTTCGGCAAGGAGTTCGCCTCCGAGGAGCCCGTCGACGACCGGCGCACCGACGTCGGCACCGAGGCGGAGGCCGAGGACCTCGACGCCGACTCGGTAGACCAGGAGCAGATCAAGCGGCAGCGGCGCTGACCACGTAGGAACTCGGGGCGGAGCCCCGAGGGTTGGCATACCAGCGGTTCTGACCGACACCAGACGAGATACGAGAGAGAGGCGGCGACATGGGAGCGCAGATGCGGGTCTACCGCCAGCGCGTCCGGACCGTCCAGGCGACCAAGAAGATCACCCGGGCGATGGAGCTCATCGCCGCCTCGCGAGTGGTCAAGGCCCGCCAGCGGGTGCTCGCGTCGGCGCCGTACACCCATTCCCTGACCCGGGCGCTGTCGGCGCTGGCGACCTACTCCAACGAGGACCACCCGCTCACCACCGAGCGCGAGAAGGTGCGCCGGGCCGGCGTCGTCATCATCGCCGGTGACCGTGGCCTCTCGGGCGCCTACAACGCGTCGGTGCTCAAGGAGAGCGAGCAGCTCGTCCGCAAGCTCCGCGAGGACGACAAGGACCTCGTCATCTACCTCGTGGGCAACCGCGCCATGAACTTCTACAAGTTCCGCCGGCGCGAGTATGCGGCCTCGTGGGGCGGGTTCTCCGACCAGCCCACGCACGAGGCGGCCAAGGAGATCGGCGAGCGGATCGTCAAGGACTTCCTCACCGACTACGACGAGGGCGGCACCGAGGAGGTCCACGTCGTCTACACGCGGTTCAGCTCGATGGTCACCCAGGAGCCGCGGGCGCTGCGCCTGCTGCCCATCGAGATCGTCGACGACGACGAGGAGCAGGACTCGGGCACCAACGAGGTGCTCCCGCTCTACGAGTTCGAGCCGAGCATCGGGCAGGTCCTCGACGCGGTGCTGCCCAAGTACGTCACCGCTCGCATCTGGACCTGCCTGCTCGGCGCGGCCGCGTCGCAGCTGGCCGCCCAGCAGCGCGCCATGAAGTCGGCGACCGACAACGCGGACGCCCTCATCAAGACCTACACCCGGCTGGCGAACCAGGCCCGCCAGGCCGAGATCACCCAAGAGATCAGCGAGATCGTCGGCGGCGCCGACGCGCTGGCCGTCAAGAAGTAGCTTCAGCACCCTCCGCCGGAGAGAAGGAACGCACCATGACCGCCACCGTCACCGAAGAGCGCCAGGAGACCCACTCCGGTGCCACCGGCCGGGTCGCCCGCATCACGGGCCCCGTCGTCGACATCGAGTTCCCGGCCGACGGGATTCCCGACCAGTACAACCTGCTCACCACGCAGGTCGAGCTCGGCGGTGAGACGAGCAACGTCAACCTCGAGGTCGCCCAGCACATCGGCGACAACATGGTTCGCGCCATCTCGCTGCAGCCGACCGACGGCCTGGTCCGCGGCGCTGCGGTGCTCGACACCGGCGGCCCCATCACCGTGCCGGTGGGTGACGTCACCCTCGGCCGGGTGTTCAACACCACCGGGGTCTGCCTCAACCTCGAGGAGGGCGAGACCCTCGACGTCAAGGAGCGGTGGGGGATCCACCGCTCGGCGCCGGCCTTCGACCAGCTCGAGTCCAAGACGCAGATGTTCGAGACCGGCATCAAGGTCATCGACCTGCTGACCCCGTACGTGCAGGGCGGCAAGATCGGCCTGTTCGGCGGCGCCGGCGTGGGCAAGACGGTGCTGATCCAGGAGATGATCGCCCGCGTCGCGCGCGACCACGGCGGTGTGTCGGTGTTCGCCGGCGTGGGGGAGCGGACCCGTGAGGGCAACGACCTCATCGCCGAGATGGAGGAGGCCGGGGTCCTCGGGCAGACGGCGCTCGTCTTCGGCCAGATGGACGAGCCGCCGGGCACGCGCCTTCGCGTGGCCCTCTCGGCGCTGACGATGGCGGAGTACTTCCGCGACGTGCAGGGCCAGGACGTGCTCCTCTTCATCGACAACATCTTCCGGTTCACCCAGGCGGGTTCCGAGGTGTCGACTCTGCTCGGCCGCATGCCGTCCGCGGTGGGGTACCAGCCGACGCTCGCCGACGAGATGGGTGTGCTCCAGGAGCGGATCACCTCGACCCGTGGTCACTCGATCACCTCGATGCAGGCGATCTACGTGCCGGCCGACGACTACACCGACCCGGCGCCGGCCACGACGTTCGCCCACCTCGACGCGACCACCGAGCTCTCCCGCGAGATCGCGTCGCTCGGCATCTACCCGGCGGTGGACCCGCTGGCGTCGACGTCCCGAATCCTCGACCCGCGGTACATCTCCGAGGCCCACTACAACACCGCGGTCCGGATCAAGCAGATCCTCCAGAAGAACAAGGAGCTGCAGGACATCATCGCGATCCTCGGGATCGACGAGCTGTCGGAGGAGGACAAGATCCTCGTCAACCGCGCGCGCCGCATCCAGCGGTTCCTCTCGCAGAACACCTACGTGGCCAAGCAGTTCACCGGCCTCGAGGGATCCACTGTTCCGATGGACGAGTGCATCGAGGCGTTCACCAAGATCGCCGACGGCGACTACGACCACGTGGCGGAGCAGGCGTTCTTCATGTGCGGTGGCCTCGACGACGTCGAGCGTCAGTGGGCGGAGATCCAGAAGAACCTCTGACCGGCGCCAGGTCTGGTCAACGCGGTGGTACGCACCCCTCTGAGAGTGCGAACCGCCGCGTTGCCGTCTCGGCGGCATGCCGGTGGACACGCTGGCGGGTTCGGCGAGCTCGGACGGTTAGACTGCGGCCAAGGCGACGGGACGCGTTCATGAACCGGAGGACACCGTGAGCTCACTGCAGGTCGAACTGGTCGCGGCCGACCGCCGAGTCTGGAGCGGGGAGGCCCGCATGGTGCGCGCCCGCTCGGTCGACGGCGAGCTGGGCATCCTGCCCGGCCACACCCCGCTGCTCGGCGTGCTCGTCTCCGGCGACGTGGTCATCCACGGTGAGAACGGCGACCAGACCACGACCATCGACAGCGGGTTCATCTCCGTCGAGCACGACCGCGTGACGATCATCGCCGAGTCGGTCGGCGGAGCCGGTCAGAGCTGACCGGCTCGAGTCTCCCCGGCCCTGTCCTCATGCCGACCGCACTCCTCTCCGTTGAGATCGCGGTCGGAGTGCTGCTCCTGCTCGTGGCGGGCTTCCTCACCGCGACGTATGCGCGCCGCCGGGTCATCTCCCGGGGCGCCACCCTGCTGGTGCCCTGCGGCTGGCGGGCGAACCGCCGCAACCGATGGCGACTGGGCCACCTCCGGCTCGGCAACGACCGGCTCGAGTGGTTCAGCCTGCTCGGCTTCTCGCCCCGTCCGCAGCGCGGATGGGACCGCAACTCCGTCGATCTCGACGCTCCACGGCCGGTCCGGCGTTCCGACCTCATCGACTTCATGCCGGACGCGGTGCCGGTGCCGTGCAGCTACCACGGCCAGCGGTTCGAGCTGGGGCTGACCCCCGGCGCCTATACGGCCCTGCGGTCCTGGGCCGAGGCGGCCCCACCCGGCTCCACGGCCAACGTCGCCTGACTCACCGACTGAGCACCCGGTCAGGTGCGGCGCGTCCGCTGCGGCTGCTCCATCCGACCGCCACCCGGCTGCCACAGCACGTCTCCGCCCCGCTCGACGTTGGCGACCCGGGCGAGGATGAACAGCAGGTCGGACAGCCGGTTGAGGTACGTCGCGGTCAGTCGGTTGACCCCACCGGTCCCCTTCTCGGTGCCGGGCTGGTCGCCGTGAGCGGCGATCGCCGCCCAGGCGCTGCGCTCGGCCCGCCGGACCACGGTGGTCGCCACGTGGAGGTACGCGGCGCCGGCCGTGCCCCCGGGGAGGATGAACGACCGCAGCGGCTCGACCCGCTCGAGGTAGCGGTCGCAGTCGGCCTCGAGGTCGTCGACCCACGGCTCCATGACGCGCAGCGGCGGATACTCCTTCGCTTGTCCCGCGCTCCGCGCGGTTCCAGCGTGGCTCCCGTAGTCCTGCTGCAACGGGTTGCAGAGGTCCGCGCCGACGTCGAACAGCTCGTTCTGGATCCGTGTCAGGGTCGCGGTCACCTCGTCGTCGAGCCCGCCGACCGCGATGGCCACCCCGATCTGCGCGTTGGCCTCGTTGGTGTCGGCGTAGGCGGCCAGGCGTGGGTCGTTCTTCGAGGTCCGGCTGAAGTCACCGAGGCTCGTCGTTCCGTCGTCGCCGGTGCGCGTGTAGATCCGCGTGAGGTTGACCATGGCCCTAGCGTGCCACCCGGGACGCGCGCGGCCGCGGGCGCATCCGGGTCGCTACGGTGGGCGGGTGCGGGAACGGTTCCGGGTGGTGGGTGGCGCGAGCCTGCGCGGACGGGTGACCGTGGTGGGCGCCAAGAACAGCGCCCTCAAGCTGATGGCCGGCGCCCTGCTCGCGGTCGGCCGCACCCGCCTCACCAACGTCCCGAACATCGTCGACGTGACGATCATGGCCGAGCTGCTCCGTCGCCTCGGCTGCGAGGTCGACTGGCGGCCGGACGACGGCGTGGTCGAGATCGACGTCCCGGAGCGGATCGGCCACCGCGCGGACTACGAGCTGGTCCGGGCGCTCCGCGCCTCGATCTGCGTCCTCGGCCCACTCATCGCCCGGGTCGGCGAGGCCGACGTGGCCGTTCCCGGTGGCGACGCGATCGGCTCGCGCGGGCTGGACCTGCACGCCGAGGGGCTGGAGGCGCTCGGCGCCAAGGTCCACGTCGCGCACGGGTACCTCATCGCGGCGGCGCCGCAGGGGCTGCACGGCGCGAGCGTTCGGTTGGAGTTCCCCAGCGTCGGGGCGACCGAGAACGTCCTCATGGCCTCGGTGCTGGCCACCGGGCATACCCGGATCGAGAACGCCGCTCGCGAGCCCGAGATCGCCGACATCGCGGACTTCCTCGTGTCCATGGGTGCGCAGGTCACCGGGGGCGGAACCTCCACGATCGACATCGACGGCGTCGACGTGCTGCATCCCACCGAGCACCACGTCGTCCCCGACCGGATCGCCGCCGGCAGCTGGGCGTTCGCCGCCGCCACCACGCACGGCGATGTGGAGGTCGTCGGCGGTCGCGCCGAGCACCTGGAGATATCGCTCGACCTGCTGGCCAACGCCGGCTCGGACGTGTCGACGACGAGCGACGGGTTCCGCGTGGTCGGACCGCCGCACCGGCCCCGGTCGGTCGACGTCGCCACGCTGCCCTACCCGGGCTTCCCGACCGACCTCCAACCGTTCGCCCTCACCTACAACGCGGTGGCCGACGGCAGCGCGATGATCACCGAGAACCTGTTCGAGGCCCGGTTCCGAACCGTGCAGGAGCTCGCCCGGCTCGGGGCCGACGCCCGCGTCGACGGCCACCACGTCATGGTGCACGGCGTGCCGCTGCTGTCCGGGGCTCCGGTCGAGGCGAGCGACATCCGGGCGGGCGCCGCCCTCGTCGTCGCCGGCTTGGTGGCCGACGGGGTCACGACGGTGAGCGGCGCGCAGCACGTCGACCGGGGCTACGCCCGGTTCGAGGCGCAGCTCCAGGGGCTCGGCGCAGACGTGGTGCGCGAGCCCGACGACGAGCTGTACGGCTGAACCCCCACCGGTCGTCACGAACTCGTCATCGAAATTTGGGGTTTTGGGGGCGTTTGGTGGGGCTGGAGTGTCGTACCGTCCACCACATCGCCGACATCGCTCGGTGAGAACGGCCGAAGGATGTATCACGCGACCACGACCGGGCTCCTGTGAACTAGTCCGGATCGTTACCGCCGGACCCGTGCGCGCGCGGTTCTGCGCATGAGTCAATAAGACCCACACGGGCCGGGGGGCCCACAAGGGGGACCAATGGCACCGCAGCCGACAGCGACCGTTCCGGTGCGCCTCGTCGACTCCGCCCGCGGCCAGGAGGTCGTGATCGAGGGGCGTGTCGACGTCCGCTCGGCCGCCGACCTGCGCCTCGCTCTGCACGCGGCGATCGCCGACGGCGTCGGCGACCTCTACCTCCATCTCGGAGAAGTCGAGATCGGCGACGCCACCGGGCTCGGGGTGCTCCTCGAGAGCCACCGTCGCGCCCGCCGCGAAGGCCGGCGCCTCGTGCTGGCGAGTATCACCCCCCGCACCGCCCGGCTGCTGCGCGCGGCCCGGCTGCACCGGGTCTTCCACCTGGCGGCGGCGCCCGCCACTGTGGCGCCTCTCACCGCCTGAGGAACTGCCTGAAGCGGTTACCCGCCGGTACCGTCCTTGGGTATGCCGGACGACGTCGCCACCGCGGGCTCGGCGACGCCCGCGCTACGGCGTGAGCCCGAGCCGCGGCGAGAGCGCGACCGGCCATGGGTCATGCGCACGTACGCCGGTCACTCCAGCGCCGCCGCCAGCAACGCGCTCTACCGGACCAACCTGGCCAAGGGGCAGACCGGCTTGTCGGTGGCCTTCGACCTGCCGACGCAGACCGGCTACGACCCCGACCACGTGCTCGCTCGGGGCGAGGTGGGCAAGGTCGGCGTCCCCGTGAGCCACGTCGGCGACATGCGGGCGCTGTTCGACGGCATCCCGCTGGCCGACATGAACACCTCGATGACGATCAACGCGACGGCCATGTGGCTGCTCGCCCTGTACGAGGTCGTCGCGGAGGAGCAGGGCGCGTCGGTGGCGTCACTCGCCGGCACCACGCAGAACGACATCATCAAGGAGTACCTGTCGCGCGGGACCTACGTGTTCCCGCCCGGGCCGTCGCTGCGACTCATCACCGACATGGTGGCGTACACCGTGCGCGAGATGCCGCGCTGGAACCCCATCAACGTGTGCAGCTACCACCTCCAGGAGGCGGGCGCGACACCGGTGCAGGAGATCGCCTACGCGCTGTCGACCGCAGTGGCGGTGCTCGACGCGGTTCGTGGCTCGGGACAGGTGGACCCCGCGGACTTCGACGAGGTGGTCGGCCGGATCTCGTTCTTCGTCAACGCCGGGGTGCGGTTCGTCGAGGAGCTGTGCAAGATGCGCGCCTTCGCACAGCTCTGGGACGAGCTGACGCGGACCCGGTACGGCGTGACCGACCCGAAGCAGCGGCGGTTCCGGTACGGCGTGCAGGTGAACTCGCTCGGGCTGACCGAGGCGCAGCCGGAGAACAACGTCCAGCGGATCGTCCTGGAGATGCTCGCGGTCACCCTGTCTCGGGACGCGCGGGCCCGGGCGGTGCAGCTGCCGGCGTGGAACGAGGCCCTCGGGCTGCCGCGGCCGTGGGACCAGCAGTGGTCGCTTCGGCTCCAGCAGGTGCTGGCGTTCGAGTCCGACCTGCTCGAGTACGACGACCTCTTCACCGGATCGGTCGTCGTCGAGACCAAGGTCGCCGAGCTGGTCGAGGGGGCCCGGGCGGAGATGGACCAGGTGGCCGCGTTGGGTGGGGCGGTCGCCGCCGTCGAGTCCGGGTACATGAAGTCCTCGCTGGTCGCCTCGCACGCCGCCCGCCGTGGCCGGATCGAGTCGGGCGACGAGGTCGTCGTCGGTCTCAACCGGTTCACGACGACGGAGCCGAGCCCGCTCACTGCGGACCTGGGCGCGGCGATCCTGACCGTCGAGGCCGGCGTCGAGGAGGCCGCGGTGGAGTCCGTACGCCGCTGGCGGGCAGAACGCGACGCCGACCCGGCCCGGTGCATACGGGGGGAGCAGGCCCTGGCCCGGTTGCGGGCGGAGGCGCAGACCGGAGCGAACCTCGTGCCGGCCACGCTGGAGTGCGCCCGCGCCGGTCTCACGACCGGAGAGTGGGCCGGGGCGCTGCGCGAGGTGTTCGGTGAGTTCCGCGCCCCCACCGGTGTGTCGTCGACCGTGGTCTCCGGCGAGGCGTCGGCCGACCTCGCGACCGTCCGGGAGTCGGTGGCGCGGACCGGCGACGAGCTCGGCCGGCGGCTGCGGGTCCTCGTCGGGAAGCCCGGCCTGGACGGTCACAGCAACGGCGCCGAGCAGATCGCCGTCCGAGCGCGGGACGCCGGGTTCGAGGTGGTGTACCAGGGGATTCGGCTCACCCCGGCGGAGATCGTGGCCGCGGCGGTCGCCGAGGACGTCCACCTCGTCGGGCTGTCGATCCTGTCCGGGTCGCACCTGGCGCTGGTTCCGGACGTGCTCGCCGGCCTACGCGCGGCGGGGGTCGCGGACGTGCCGGTCGTGGTCGGTGGGATCATCCCCGACGCGGACGCCGCGGTCCTGCGCGGCCTCGGGGTCGCCGCCGTGTTCACGCCGAAGGACTTCGCCATCACCGACATCATGGGCGAGTTCGTCCGCCTGATCCGCGCGGCCCACGACCTCGACGCCCCCGCCTTCTCCGCTTCCAACCCGAGGTAGTACCTAGTTTTCGCCCGGCTCGACGTCGGAAAACTGGGTACTACCTCGGGTTGGAAGCGGGAAAGGGTCAGGAGATGCCGGTCGCGGACTCGCGGCGGGCGTCCGCGGCCGCGCCCAGGCTCCCGTCGTCGTTGCGGTATGCGGCGGCGACCCCGCCGAAGAACATCGATCGCCGCGGGTGCACCACGGCCTCGAGGCCGGCGTCCTGGACGGCCGTGACGAGCTCGTCGTCGTCCTCGACCTGGACGACGGCAACCGGCTCGTCGACGGGGAGTGCGGTCAGGTCGCCGGCGTCGGCGGCTGCCGCGCTGGGGTCGGTGAACTCGCCGCGGAACGTCACGTGGATCCGCGCCCGGTCGATCGCCTCGGCGAGATCCAGGTCCTCGAGGCAGAACCGGCCGAGCACCTGCATCAACGCCGTCGTGATCCGGTCGGCGCCGGGGGACCCGATCGCCAGCACCGGGCCGATCCCGGACGGTGCGCCGGTCGCCCGGCCCACGGTCGGCGACATGTTCGACGCGAGGCGAGTGCCCGGAGTCAGGGCGTGCAGCCCGAGACGGTTGAGCTCCGGCTCGCCGAGGCAGTTGTTCAGCATGAGACCGGTGCCGGGCACCGTTGCGCCCGAACCGTACCCAGCGGAGGCCGTGATCGCGCACGCCGTCCCCGCCGCGTCCACGACGGACACATGAGCGGTCGAGCCGGAGGTCGGTAGCCCGACAAGACCGTGCCGCTCGACGAGCGCGAGCAGGTCGTACCCGTCCTTCTCCAGGTCCCGCGAGAAGTCGTGGACGCCCAGCCGGTGGCCGAGAACCCGCTGCTGGATCTCGAGGATGTCGGCGAGCTCGACGCGGCCGCGGCGGACCAGCTCGCCGAGCATGACGGCCAGGACCGGGCCGCCGATGGACGGTGGCGCGTTCGTGGCGAGGTCCCAGGCGCCGGCGCGCAACCGGAGCGGGTCGCGGAGGACCGGCCGGTATGCGGCGAGGTCGGCCTGGGTGATGAGACCGCCACGCGCCTGCTGGTCGGCGGCGAGCGCGTGGGCCAGCTCGCCGCTGTAGAGGTCGACCGGCCCCGGCCTCGGCGATCCGGTCGAGGGCGCCGGCGAGGTTGGGGTCGACGATCATCTCGCCGGCCATCCGCGGCTCCCCGGCGGCGTGGAGCAGCAGGGCCGCCGTCTCAGGGTCCCACGCGAAGAGCGAGTCGCCGGTGATCGCGAGGTAGCTGGCCGCGGCCGCACCCAGGGTGAAGCCCTCGCGAGCGGCTGTGGCCGCCGGCGCGACGACGTCGCGCCACGGCACCCGGCCATGCCGTTCGTGCGCGAGCCCCAGCCCACTCAGGGCGCCGGGCGTCGCGACGCTGCCCGGACCCGCATACACGGTGATCCCGCCACCGTAGGACATGGAGAACTCCACCAGCCCCTCGCTGAAGCGTTCCCGCGGCAGCCCGCGGCCGGGCATCTCGACGTTGGCGTCGATCACCTCCGGATCACCGTCGTGCGGCCAGATCGCCACGAAGCCGCCGCCGAGCGGCGAAACCACCCCCGGCTCGGTGCACATCGCGACGAGCATGGCCGCGACGGCGGCGTCGACAGCGGTTCCACCGGCCTCGACGACGTCGAGACCCGCACGGACGGCGATGGCGTTCGGCGCAGCGACGGCAGCGGTCACGCGCCGATTCTGCCGCGTGTCGGACGTCAGCGGTTGACTGGGGCGATGAAGGAGACGGAGGCAGAGCTCGACGCCCTGCAGGTCCTGCTCGACCGGTCGCACGCCGGAGCCAGCGAGCACCTGGTGAGCATCATCGACGACGAGAGAACCCTGTCGGCCCGGGAGATCGCCGGGCTGATGACCGGTATGCGCGTGGTGAGCTTCGCGACGGTGACCTCCCGCGGTGAGCCACGGGTCAGCGCCCTGGACGGGCACTTCCTGCACGGGCACTGGACGCTGAGCACCCTGCGCACCTCACCGAAGGGGCGCCAGGCCCTCGCTCATCCAGCGGTCAGCGCCGCGTGCATCGAGGGCGAGGAGGTGGGGGTGTTCACCCACGGCCGGGTGGTCGAGGTGGAGGGCGACGAGCGCGAGGAGGTCGACGCGCACTGGACCGCTCACTACGGCTCGTCCCCGTACTCGTGGGGCGACGTCGTCATCTTCCGGCTCGACCCGACGTGGATGGTCGGGTACGCCGCGAACCGCACCGAGGTCCTCGCGAAGCGCGGCGTGCCCGAGGAGGCCCGGCCGCTCTCCTGAGCCCAGCCCAGCTCAGCCCGACCCGGCGCAGGCATACGGTGGCGTGGTGAGCGACCTGCAGTGCCCGGCCCGGATCCTCGTCGCGCGGCACGGCGAGGCGACGTACGCCGACCCTGAGCTGCTCAGCGACGAGGGCGGCTGGCTGACCGCTCAGGGCAAGGAGCAGGCCGCCGAGCTCGGCGAGCGGCTGCGGGGCGAGCGCGTGGCGGCGGTGTACACGAGCCGGCTGGCCCGGGCGCAGGAGACGGGGGTTGTGGTGGGGGACCTCCTCGAGCTGGCGCCGGCCACGGTGGAGGGCGTGCAGGAGTTCTCGGTCGGCGTCCTGGCCGGGACGCCGGCCATGGGCCCCCAGGCGCGCGAGATCTTCGTGGCGTGGGTGACCGGCGACCTCGACCGGCGCTGGCCTGGCGCCGAGACCGGGACCGAGGTCGTCGCCCGGTTCGTGGAGGCGGTCGAGGCCCTGGCCGACCGGCACCGCGGCGAGACGGTCCTCGTCGTCAGCCACGGCGGGGTCATGACGCTGGCCATCCCCAACACCGCCGATCAACGTCCGCCCCGAGCTCGCGCTCGACGCCATGATCCCGAACTGCGCCGTCGCCGAGGTCGAGGTCGACGCCGACGGCTGGCGCCTGGTCGGCCCGTGGCCCGGGAAGCGTTGGGAGGAGCCGGAGCCGGAGGTCGGCTCGCCCGGAGCGGCCGACTAGAGCAGCTCGGCCGGGTCAGAACAGCCGGGCGCCGACGTCGTCGATGCCGCGCAGCGCGTCGTAGTCGAGCACGACGCACCGGATTCCCCGGTCCTCGGCCAGGACCCGCGCCTGCGGCTTGATCTCCTGCGCGGCGAAGACGCCGACGACCGGCGCGAGGTGCGGGTCGCGGTTCATCAGGTCGAGGTACCGGGTCAGCTGCTCGACGCCGTCGATCTCGCCGCGCCGCTTGATCTCGATCGCCACGTGCTGGCGGGCGTGGTCGCGAGCCAGGATGTCGACCGGGCCGATCGCCGTCATGTGCTCGCGCCGGACCAGGCTCCACCCGTCGCCGAGGGTGTGGATGTGCTCGGCGAGGAGCTTCTGGAGGTGGGCCTCGACCCCGTCCTTGACCAGCCCGGGGTCGACCCCGAGGTCGTGCTGGGAGTCGTGGAGAACCTCGTGCAGGCATACCCGAAGCCGGTCCTCGGACTTGGCGTGCTGCACGACCCACACCAGCGTGACCCCGTCGGCCGCCTCCTCGGGCGTCGGCGCGACCTCCGCCATCGCGCACGGCGGCGACATCCAGTTCAGCGGCTTGTACGAGCCGCCGTCGCTGTGCACGAGCACCGACCCGTCGGCCTTGACCACGAGCAGGCGCGTCGCCAGCGGCAGGTGAGCCGTCAGCCGCCCGTCGTAGTCGACGCTGCACCGGGCGATGACGAGACGCACCGGGGAAGACTAGCGACGCTCAGCGGACCCTCACGTCGTCGGGGAGCGGGAGGGCGGCCGTGGAGCTGGGCGGAGCCGGGCGGGGTGGACGGCGGCTCGCGGTCCCCGGGCCACCGGGGTGGGGACCGTCACCCGGCGTCGCTGGCGGAAGACTCTCGGTGGGCGCAGACCGGCTCTGGGCACGTCTCCATGCTCGCTGAACCGGGGCCAGCCAGGTCCAGCCCCGAGTGTGACGACCGTCGCGTCCCGGTATGCCTACCCACCGGTAGCCCAGGCTGTCACCCTTGCCGACATGCTCGAGACAACGGCTCGGACCGTCGCCAGCGTCGGCGTGATCGGACTCGGGACGATGGGCGCCGGCATCGTCGAGGTCGTCGCCCGGACCGGTCTGGACGTCGTCGCCGTCGAGCTGGACGACGCCGCCGTCGCGCACGGCCGGGAGTCGCTCGAGCAGTCGACCGCGCGGGCCGTCGCGCGCGGGAAGCTGACCGCGGCCGAGGCGGCGCGGCTGCACACGCGGGTCCGGTATGCGACGTCGCTCGACGCCGTGGCCGGCTGCGGACTGGTGGTCGAGGCGGTTCCCGAGCACCTGGACCTCAAGAAGGAGATCTTCGCTGCGCTGGACCGCGTCGTCGGGCCGGACGCGGTCCTCGCGACGAACACGTCCTCGCTGCCGGTGACCGAGATCGCGGTCGCCACGGCGAACCCCCGCCGGGTCGTCGGGCTGCACTTCTTCAACCCGGCGCCGGTGCTGTCGTTCGTCGAGGTCATCCGAACGGTCGTCACCGACGAGGGCGTGGTGTCCGAGGTCGTCGACCTCGTGCGTCGCCTCGGCAAGCAGCCGGTGGTGGTCGGCGACAAGGCGGGGTTCATCGCCAACGCGCTCCTCTTCGGGTACCTCAACCACGCCGTGTCGATGTACGAGACCCGGTACGCGTCGCGCGAGGACATCGACGCGGCGATGCGGCTGGGCTGCGGGCTGCCGATGGGGCCGCTGGCCCTGATGGACCTCATCGGGCTCGACACCGCCTACGAGATCCTCGACACGATGTACCGCCAGGGCCGGGAGCGGCTGCACGCCCCGAGCCCGGTCATCAAGCAGATGGTGTCGGCCGGCTGGAAGGGCCGGAAGTCGGGCCGCGGCTTCTACTCGTACGCGGAACCGGGCTCCTCCCAGGTGGTGCCGGACGCGCTGACGCCGCGCGGCGACGGTCCGTACGGCGGCCCCGCGCTGCGGCCGGTCGCGAACGTCGGCGTCGTCGGGTCGGGGACGATGGCGACCGGGATCGTCGAGGTGTTCGCGCGGTCCGGCTACGCGGTGACCGCCGTGGCGCGGTCGCCCGAGAAGGCGTCCGCCGTCGTCGCGGCGGTGTCGCGGTCGATGGCGCGAGCGGTCCAGAAGGGCCGGATGACGCAGGCCGACGCGCACGCGGCGGTCGCGCGGGTGACGGCGTCGACCTCGACCGACGACCTCGCCGAGGTCGACCTCGTCGTCGAGGCGGTCGTCGAGGACCTGATCGTCAAGCAAGACCTGTTCCGCACGCTCGACAAGGTCTGCCGGCCCGGTGCGGTGCTCGCGACGACCACGTCGTCGCTGCCGGTGATCGACCTCGCCGCGGTGACGACGCGACCCGAGGACGTCGTCGGGATGCACTTCTTCAACCCGGCCGCCCTGATGAGGCTGGTCGAGGTCGTGTCGACGGTGTCCACCGCGCCGGACGTGTCGGCGACGGTGGTGGCGCTCTGCGCGGCGCTGGGCAAGCATCCGGTGTCGTGCGCCGACCGGTCGGGGTTCATCGTCAACGCGCTGCTCTTCCCCTACCTCAACGACGCCGTGCGGATGCTCGAGGCGCACTACGCGACCGCGGACGACATCGACACGGCGATGAAGACCGGCTGCGGGTACCCGATGGGCCCGTTCGAGCTGCTCGACGTCGTCGGGCTCGACGTGTCGCTGGCCATCCAGCGCGAGCTGTACCTCGAGTTCCGCGAGCGCGGGTATGCGCCGGCGCCCCTGCTCGAGCACCTCGTCACCGCCGGTTACCTGGGCCGCAAGACCGGTCGCGGCTTCCGCACCTACGCCTGACCGGAGCGGTCGCCCCGCTGAGACGACTCCGCGCGGCAGTCGGCATCCCCGCATACGATCGCTAGGTGACGGAACGGACCGGCCGCGGTGTGCCCCGCTGGCTCCGCCGGACCGTCACCACCCTGGTCACCATCGTCGTCGTCGTGGCCGCCGTCGTCGTCGGACTGAGCCTGCTGCCCTACGACCCGCCGAGCGCCACGAGCCCTGGAGCGCTCACCCAGGAACAGGCCGAGGCGGGCATCGCCGATCTCGTCGCCAAGGACCACGCCGACCCGAGCGTGCTCTCCGAGTGCGCCACCCTCGACCGGCATCCCACCGTGCCGCAGCTCGGCGTCGTCCTGCTGTTCCACGGCTACACGAGCTGTCCCCACCAGTTCTCGGCTCTGGCCGACCGGTTGGCGGCCGCGGGCTACCGGGTCCTCGTGCCGCGGTGGCCCGAGCACGGCGTCGCCAACATGCTCGCGGAGCCCCGGCCGGTCGACCCTCAGCAGCTGGCGGACTTCGGGATGGGGACCACCGCCATCGCTCTGGGGCTCGACAAGCGCACGATCGTCGGCGGCCTGGCCGGCGGGGCCACGCTGGCGATGTGGGTCGCCGAGCACAACGCCGGCGTCCAGCGGGTGGTCGCCCTCACCCCGTTCCTCGGTCCCGTCGCCGTGCCCACCCCGGTGTCCCACGCGGCCGGCAACCTGATGCGGTTCCTTCCCAACGCCGACGTCTGGTGGGACTTCTCCCTCAAGGACGCCGACCAGGTCCCGCCCTACCGCTACCCGAAGTACGCCACCCGCACCATGGCCGGTCTGATGAGCATCGGGTCGATCCTCGGCACCACCCGGACCAGCGCATACATCGTCTACGTCCTCAACGCCGCCGACGGCTCGGTCGACCCGCAGACCGTCCGCGCGCTGGTCGGCCGGCAACGCGACGCGGGCGACCGCGTGACGATCTACGAGTTCCCCTCCTCGCTGGGGGCGACGCCCGACTACGTCGACCCGGAAGTTCCCGACAACAGCATCGACGCGACCTTCCCCGCCCTCATCGAGGTGTTCACGGTCGGGGTGACCGGACTCCTGTCCGCCAGCTGAGGTCCGCGGACCGGCCACGCGTCGGTCGGGTCCGGTCAAGGGCAGAATGCCGTCATGCCGCGAGCCAACCGCCGCCGCGACGACCGCCGGCCCCTCGCGGCCGGCGGGCTCGGCGAGACGACCACGGAGCGGTATGCGGGCTCGCTGTGGACCGTCCGCCGTGTGAGCGGGGCTCGCGCCACCCGCACCTACCTCTGCCCGGGATGCCAGCAGGAGATCGCCGTGGGGACCCCGCACGTCGTCGCCTGGCCGGCCGACGGAGTGGGTGGGCTCGGGGACCGGCGGCACTGGCATACCGGCTGCTGGTCCCGTCGGGATGCGCGGCCGGCCGGTAACGCGTACCGCTGACCGCGGCTCGGTAGCCTGCCCACCATGAGCCGCGACCCAGACGAGATCCGGGCCAGCTCGATCCTTCCCGCGCGGCGTAGCGACGTCGACCTCCACACCGCCGACGACCTCCGGCTGGTCGGCGAGCTGTCGCTGCCGGTGGACCGTGATCCGGTGGCCACCCTCGTCACCCTCCACCCGCTACCGACCCACGGCGGGTTCATGGACAGCCACGTGTTCAAGAAGGCCGCCTACCGCCTGCCGGCGCTGGCCGACCTCGCGGTGCTCCGCTTCAACCTGCGCGGCGTCACCTCTCCGCGTGGGACGTCCGAGGGCACCTTCGGCAACGGGGAGAGCGAGCGCTACGACGTCGCGGCGGCGATCGAGTACGCCGAGTTCCACGAGGCGCCCGAGCTGCCGCACCGGTGGCTGGTCGGCTGGTCGTTCGGGACCGACCTGACCCTGATGTACGGCCTTGACCCGTCCGTCGAGGGAGCCATCCTGATCAGTCCGCCGCTGCGGTACTCGACGCCGGAACACCTTGCGGCGTGGGCCACTCGGGCAAACCGCTGGTCGCCCTGGTGCCCGAGCTCGACGACTACCTGAGGCCGGAGGAGGCGCGCGAGCGGTTTGCGGTCGTCCCGAACGCCGAGGTGGTCGGCGTCGAGGGGGCCAAGCACCTCTGGGTGGGCGAGCCGTACGTGCGGCGCGTCCACGAGGAGATCGTGCGACGCGTCAATCCCGCCGCGCGGCCGTTGCCGACGACGTGGCCGGCGGACGAACAGCGACACGAGGCGTCGCCGGCGACCCGCCTCGGCTGACGCGCCTCACCAGGAGGTGTGCAGCGGCGCGCCCTCGGCGAACCCGGCCGTGCTCTGCAGCCCGACCACCGCGCGGTCGTGGAACTCCGCGACGGTCCGGGCGCCGGCATACGTGAAGGCCGACCGAACCCCGGCGGTGATCGCGTCGAGCAGGTCCTCGACGCTGGGCCGCGCCGGGTCGACGAACATCCGCGCGCTGGAGATGCCCTCCTCGAAGAGGCCCTTGCGGGCGCGGTCGTACGAGGACTCCGTGGCGGTGCGGGTACGGACCGCGCGGGAGGACGCCATGCCGAAGGACTCCTTGTATGCGCGGCCGTCGGCGGTCGTCTGCAGGTCGCCGGGGGACTCCAGGGTTCCGGCGAACCACGAGCCGATCATGACGTTCGACGCCCCGGCCGCGAGGGCCAGGGCGACGTCCCGCGGGTGGCGGACCCCGCCGTCGGCCCACACGTGGGCGCCGAGGTCGCGGGCGGCCGACGCGCACTCGAGAACGGCGGAGAACTGGGGCCGCCCGACGCCGGTCATCATCCGGGTCGTGCACATCGCGCCCGGGCCCGACGCCGACCTTGACGATGTCGGCGCCGGCTTCCACGAGGTCCTGAACCCCTTGCGCCGCAACGACATTGCCGGCACAGATCGGGATCTGGAGGCCGAGCTCGCGCACGGCTCGCAGGGTCTCCAGCATCTTCTCCTGGTGACCGTGCGCGGTGTCGACGACGAGGAGGTCGATGCCGGCGGCCGCGAGCTCCTTCGCGCGGCCGACGACGTCGCCGTTGATGCCGACGGCCGCCGCCACCCGGAGGTGGTCGTGGGCGTCGACGTTGGGCCGGTAGACCGTGGCGCGTAGTGCGCCCTGGCGGGTGAGGATCCCGACCAGCCGGCCCTCGGCGTCGACGGCGGGAGCGAGCCGGTGACGGGCGTCGCCGAGCCGCCCGAAGGCGTCCTCCGCCGACTCGTCGGCGCCGATGGTGACGACGCCGCGGCTCATCACGTCGCGGACCTGCGTGAACCGGTCGACGCCGGTGAGGTCGGACTCGGTGACCAGGCCGATCGGGTGGTGCCGCTCGTCGACGACGACGGCGGCACCGTGGGCCCGCTTCTGCAGGAGGGTCAGCGTGCCGGCCACCGTCTCCGTGGGGTCGACGGTGATGGCGGTGTCGTGGACGAGGTGCCGCGACTTGACGAAGGACACGACGTCGGCGACGACGTCGGTCGGGATGTCCTGGGGGATCACGCTGAGGCCGCCGCGGCGCGAGACGGTCTCCGCCATCCGCCGCCCCGAGACCGCGGTCATGTTGGCCACGACGAGGGGGATCGTGTTGCCGGACCCGTCGGAGCAGGACAGGTCGACGTCCATGCGCGACGTGACCGAGGACCGCGCCGGGACCATGAAGACGTCGTCGTAGGTCAGGTCGAACGTCGGCTCGAGGCCGTTGAGGAACCGCACCGCACGAGGTTACCGGTGGCCGATTCGCGCCGAGCCGAACCTCCACATGCTCGCCGGCCACTCGGCCGCATGGCCGGCCTGATACCGGCCAAGCGACTCTGGAGTTGCGGTCGGCGGGAGAGCGGGCGCGGCGGGCGGGCGGGCGGCGTTCAGACCCGGCGTTGTCGCGGGACCAGCACCTCGTCGTAGAGCAGCAGCAGGCCGGCCGCCGCGGGGATGGCGAGCAGGGCGCCGAGCATCCCCAGCAGGGTCCCGCCGATGAGCGCCGCCACGATGGTCACGGCGCCCGGCACCGACACGGTCCGCTGCATGATCCGCGGCGCGACGAGGTAGTTCTCGGTCTGCTGGTAGACGATGAAGTAGACGAGCGCGATGACCGCCTTGGTCGGGTCGTCGAAGAGGGCGACCACCGCGACGAGGACCGCCCCCAAGCGTCGCGCCGACCATGGGAACCAGCCCGAGGAACCCGACCGCCACGGCGAGCACCGCCGCATACGGGATCCCGACGATCGACATCATGATCCACGCGCAGAACGCGTTGACCGCCGCGACGACGACCTGCCCGATGGCGTACGAGCCGACCCGCCGCATGATCTCCTCCGAGAGCGAGATCACCCGGGGGCGGCGGCTGGCCGGCACGACCGCGTACGCCGCCTGCTTGAGCGTCGGCAGGGACGAGAGGAAGTAGAGGGTCAGGACCAGGACGGTCAGCGTCGAGAAGATCCCCTCGGCGACGATCCGTCCGGCGCCGAGGACGCCGCCGGCGACCTGCGACATGAAGTCGCTGTCGGTCAGCCGCTTGTTGACCTCCTCCTGGATCTTCTCGACCACGTGGTAGTGCTGGTCGATGTCCTGGACGCGGGGGTTGCTGAGCACGTCGTTGACGTAGCGCGGCGCACTCTGGGCCAGCTCGCCGGCCTGCTGCGTCACCGGCGGCACCACGACGAACCCCAGCAGCACGAACGCGCCGACGGCCAGGGCGAACACCGCCGCCACCGCCCCGCCGCGCCGCAGCCCGCGGCGTACGAGGAGCTCCACGACGGGGTTGAGGGAGAGGGTGAGGAAGAAGGCGACGGTCAGCAGGGTCAGCACGGTCCCCAGCGACGAGACGGCCTGCCAGAGCGCGTAGGCGGCGAGCACTCCGATGGCGCCGACGAACCCGACGTAGAACGGCGACTGCCGGTTGAGCGGTCGGCCGGCCTGCCCGAACGCGCGCCGCGCCCCACGGACCTCGGGCTCCGCCGCCATCGGCTCGGCGTCCTGACGCGGCAGGGTGTCGCCGAGCAGCGAGTGGGTCAGCTGCTCGTCGTCGCCGGTGCGGTCGTCACCGAGGTCGAGGGGCCGGCGCCGGCTCTCCTCCACGCGAGCGCGCTGGCGCTCGCGGAACGCCCGCTCCCGGTCCCGGAGGCCGCGCAGCCGGCCGAGGACGTCGAGCATGCTTCGACGCTAACGGCGCGCCGAGCCGCCTCCGGGGAGGCAGGGCCGTCACACGTTGCGGAACCAGCCGAGCTCGGTCGCGTAGCGCTCCCGCTTGTCCGGGTCGGTGACGCCGAGGCCCTCGCGCGGCGCGAGGGTGAGGACGCCGACCTTGCCCTGGTGCAGGTTGCGGTGGACGTCGTAGGCCGCCTGGCCCACGTCCTCCATCGGGTACGCCCGGCTCAGGGTCGGGTGGATGAGGCCGCGGTCGATCAGGGCGTTGGCCTCCCACGCCTCCCGGTAGTTCGCGAAGTGCGAGCCGATGATGCGCTTGAGGTTCATCCAGAGGTACCGGTTGTCGTACTCGTGGAGGTAGCCCGACGTCGAGGCGCACGTGACGATCGTGCCGCCCTTGCGAGCCACGAACACGCTCGCGCCGAACGTCTCCCGGCCCGGGTGCTCCACGACGATGTCGGGGTCCCGACCGCCGGTGAGCGAGCGGATCCTCGCGCCGAACCGTCGCCACTCCGACTGGTCCTGGGTCGCGTCGGGGCCGTCGCCGGTCCAGAACGCGTACCCCTCGCCGGTGGCCGAGGACCGGTCGATGACCAGCTCGGCGCCCATCCGGCGGCAGATCTCGGCCTTGTCGGGGCTGGACACCACGCACACGGGTGTGGCGCCGCCGGCGAGGGCCATCTGCGTCGCATACGAGCCGAGCCCGCCGCTGGCCCCCCAGATGAGGACGACGTCGCCGAGCTTCATGCCCGCACCGTTGCGTGAGACCAGCTGCCGGTATGCGGTGCTGTTCACCAGCCCGGGGCAGGCCGCCTCCTCCCAGGTGAGGTGGGCGGGCTTGGGCATCAGCTGGTTGGTCTTGACGATGGCCAGCTCGGCCAGACCGCCGAAGTTGGTCTCGAAGCCCCAGATCCGCTGCTCCGGGTCGAGCATCGTGTCGTTGTGGCCGTCGGCGGACTCCAGCTCGACGGACAGGCAGTGGGCCACGACCTCCTGGCCGGGCTGCCAGAGGTGGACGCCGGGGCCGGTGCGCAGGACGACGCCGGCCAGGTCGGAGCCGACCACGTGGTACGGCAGGTCGTGCCGCTTGGTCTCGGGGGAGAGCCGGCCGTAGCGCTCGAGGAACCGGAACGTCGAGAGCGGCTCGAAGATCGAGGTCCAGACGGTGTTGTAGTTGATCGCGCTGGCCATGACCGCCACCAGGGCCTCACCCGGCGCGAGCTCCGGGACCGGGACGTCGTCGACGTGCAGCGACTTGCGCGGGTCCTTGTCGCGGCTGGCCAGCCCCTCGAAGAGGCCCTCCTCGTCGCGGTGGACGGTGACGGCGCGGTAGGACTCCGGTACCGACAGGGCCTGCCAGGCGGCGGCGGAGCGCTCACCGGCCATGATCGCGTCGCGGATCTCGTCCATGGGACCCCGGCTCCTGTTCCGTCGGCGGAAGGTGGCCCCGACCGTACTGGCGAGTAGCCACGGCGGCTCGGACGGTGAGACGCCCGTCACGGGTGACCTGGCTCACGTGGGTCCCCGGTGAACCCTCTGGAGAGCTCAGTCCTGGAGCACGCCCTGTCGGCGGGCGATCGCCGCGGCCTCGGTGCGCCCGGCGGCGCCGAGCTTGGCCAGGATGTTGGAGACGTGGACGCTCACGGTCTTGGTGCTGATGAACAGCTGGCGGCCGATCTCGCCGTTGCTCCGGCCCTGGGCGACGAGCCCGAGGATCTCCTGCTCGCGGGCGGTCAGGGCGACCGAGGTCGGGGCGTGCTCCTCGCGCCCCCGACCGGGGCCGGCCACCGCCCGCAGCTCGGTGAGCAGCGGCTCGGCCTTGAGCCGGCGGGCGGTCTCGCGGGCCGCGGTCACGAGCGTGCGCGCCTCGGTCGGCGTGCCGGCCGCGTGCAGGGCGGCGGCGAGCCGCGCCTGGGAGCGCGCGATCTCGAAGGCGTGCCCCATCTCCTCGAAGGCCGCGACACTCGCCCGCCAGGCCTCGACCAGCTGCTCGGAGGACGGCGGGTCGACGTCGGCCAGCCACCGCAGCCGCAGGATCTCGGCCTCGCCGCGGACGAACCAGGCCCGCGCCTCGACACGGGACGCACCCTCCAGGCTGCGGGTGGCCACGAAGTCGCGGCTGCCCTCGGCGTGGCGTTCGCCCAGGGCCGCCCACTCGCGCCCGCTCCGACCGCGAGAGCGTGGAGACGTGGGACGCGATCTGGCCGACGAGGACGGCGCTCAGCCGCAGCCGGAGCCACATGATGCTGCCCGGCCACAGCCGGTGCAGCGTGGCGATGGCGTCGTCGTGGAAGTCGCGGGCCGCCTCGAGCTCGCCGCGGTCGCCGTAGAGGTCGATCGCCGCGGTCGTGCAGTAGAGCACCATCGCGCCGTCCCGCTCCCAGAACGGGCGGATGGCGGCGATGTGGTCGAGCACCTCCGCCGAGCCCGCGCCCCGCCTCGCACGTCGAGGGACACCGAACGCAGGTAGGCCTCGGCCAGGGGCGGCGGCGCCTCGACCGATCGTGTCGGTGAGCGAGAGCACGTCGTCCCAGTCGCCGAGGATGTAGGCGGCGAGGGCGGCGACGGCCCGGGCGTCGAGGCCCCACGGCGACCAGGGCCGCCCAGTGGCCTTGGACCGCGCCAGCGCCTCGAGGTAGAGACGCCGGGCATCGGCGAACCGTCCGATGCCGAAGTGCACCGTGGCCAGCTGGTGCAGGGCCCGGATCTCGACGTCGACGTCGGCGCCCGCCTCGCCGAGCACCTTCTGGAGCCGGGCGATGGCGTCGTCCGGCTGGCCGGTGAGGTCGGCCACCTTGGCCAGGACCAGCGAGGCGGCCCGGGCCAGACCGGGGAACCCCAGCTCGGTGGCCATCTGGACCGCCTCGGAGGCCGCCGCGGCCGCCGCCTCGGTGTTGTGGTGCCAGCGCTGCGCCTGGGAGTGGATCATCAGCGCCCGGGCCCGCAGCTTGGACGGCGGCTCCTCCGGGATGAGCGCCAACGCCTCGGTCGTCAGGTCGAGCGGGTCGAAGTCGACCTCGGTGGTGGAGGCCGACTCGGCCTTGGCCAGCAGCAGCCGGGCGCGCGACTCCACGGGCGCGGTGTCGGGCAGCATCTCCAGGTGGGCGGAGACGAGCTTGACGGCCCGGTATGCGTCGCCGGCGTCGACGAGCGCGTCGGCGGCGCTCGCCACGAGGCCGACCTCGACGGCGGCGCGCGGGCCGAGCATCTCGAGCGCGGACTGGTAGTGCTGGGCGGCCTCCTCGGGCGCCCCGACCCGCATCGCCTCGTCACCGGCCTCGGTGCTGGCGGCGATGGCGGTCTCGATGTCGTTCGCGGCTCGCGCGTGCAGGGCCAGCTCCGCCGAGGTGCCGGGAATGCTGCCGTCCTGCAGGGCGGTGACGTAGGCGGTGTGCAGGCGGCGCGCGCTCGCCCGGGAGGAGGTCGTCGTAGACCGCCTCGGAGAGCAGGGCGTGGCGGAACGCATACCCCGGCTGGTTGCCCGCCTGGCGGGGCTCGAGGATGAGGGCGTCCACCGCCTGGCGCAGGCCGAGGTCGAGGTCCCGGGCGTCGGACCCCGAGGCCGCGAGCACCCGGGCCAGCAGCTCGTGGGAGACCCGGCGGCCGGCCACCGACGCCGCGCCGACCACGCGCCGGGACGGCTCGTCGAGCCGGTCCAGCCGGACCAGGAGCAGGTCGGCGAGGTCGACCGGGAGGGTGGTGGCGCTGGAGAGCCCCTCCATCCCGCTCAGCTCCTCGACGAAGAACGCGTTGCCGTCGGCCCGGGAGATGATCGCCCGAACCTGCTCGTCGGTGAGCGGGTCGGGATGCAGGGCGTGGACCAGCGCGCGGACGGACGCCTCGGACAGCGGACCGACCTGGAGCCGGTGGAGGGTCGGCAGCCGAGACCACTCGGCGAGGGTCGGACGCAGCGGGTGACGGCGGTGGACGTCGTCGCTGCGGTAGGACACGACCAGCGAGACGGGGGCCTCGAGCTGCCGGGCGAAGAGGTAGCTGAGCAGCTCGCGGGAGGACTGGTCGGCCCAGTGGGCGTCCTCGACCACGACCAGCAGGGGCTGCTTGCGGCCGGCCTCCTCGAGCAGGGCGTGGATGCCCGCGAAGAGGTCGGAGCGACTTGACCGGTCGTCGCCGCCGGACGCCCGCTCGGCGGAGTCGCCGCCGTCGGCCTCGGCGACCCTCACGCGCTGGCGGGGCAGCAACCGGACGATCGCCGGGTAGGTCTGGGCGACGGTGTCGACGACGGCGGGGAGCTCGTCCTGGAGTCGTCCGAGGATCTCGGAGAACGGCAGGTAGGGCAGCGCGCTGTCACCGAAGTCGAGGCTGTGCCCGACGACGACGAGGCGTCCGGCGGCGACGGCACGGTCGCGCAGCGCCAGGAGCAGGCGCGTCTTGCCCACGCCGGCGTCGCCGCCGATGAGCACCGAGGCGCTCCCCTCGGGGTCGTCGACGGCGGAGAAGGTCACGAGGTCGGCGAGGAGCTCGTCGCGACCGACCAGGGGCGCGCGTCGGTCCACCGTCGTCATGGGGTCCATCATCGGGCCTGGCACGGACAGTCCCGGCATCGGCGCGGCAGACGACGAACCCCGCGACATCTCCTGGACGGAGGTCGCGGGGTTCGCGGTCTGCTCCTGCTGGTCGGCCTCACCGACGGCCGTGTCGGTCTGTCGGTGAGGCGCCCGTGCGGGCCACCGGGGCTCAGCGGCCGAAGGCGGGCCGAAGCACGGGACGGTGCCCCTCGATGGGGCGGGTCGTGTCGTCGGCGTCCGGACCGGCGGGCTGGTGACGGCGGTGCGACCAGCCGCGGTAGCCCTCGAGACGACGGCTGCGGTCCGCGGAGACGGTGTCGACGGTGGTGATGGGGAACATCGCAGCACTCCTTGTGTGGTTTCGCCGGACCTGTTTGTCCGACGCCATTGAGAGTGCGCTGCTGAGGTACCCCGGGACATGGGGAGGACGCCCTATCTTCCGCGGGCGTGGCTACCTCAGAGAACCGCCGTTCCTGGGTACCTCAGACGAGGCGAACGGGGCCGGTAAAGCCGGTCAGTGGTGGCCGGCCGGCTGCGACCAGCTCGACGAGGACCCCACCGGCGTCCTTCGGGTGCACGAAGTTGACCCGGCTCCCCGCGGTGCCTCGGCGGGGCGCGTCGTAGAGCAGCCGCAGCCCGCGCTCGCGAAGCATCGTGCTGGCCTCGTCGACGTCCTCCACGCGGTAGGCGACCTGCTGGACGCCCGGCCCGCTGCGGTCGAGGAACTTCGCGATCGTCGACTCCGGGGTGAGCGGGGCCAGCAGCTGCACGCAGGAGCCCGAGTCGCCGACCGACATCATCGCCTCGCGGACGCCCTGCTCCTCGTTGACCTCCTCGTGGACGAGCCGCATACCGAAGGTCCGCTCGTAGAACCGCTTGGCCTCGTCGAGGTCCGCGACGGCGACGCCGACGTGGTCGATCGCCGTGAACAGGTGCGGGAACTCGCTCATGCCGCGAGGGTATGCCCGCCGCGAGGCCGGCGGTCAGCCCACGGGAGCGGGTGTGCTGACGGTCACCGGCACGGCGGCGGTCGGCTGGCCGAACCAGTGCACGGACTCGCGCAGCAGCTGCAGCTGCAGGGTGGGCGACCCGCTGAGCGGCGCGCGGAAGGAGACCGGCTGCGTCGACACGCGGCCGGGGTCGACGCTCTCGGACAGCTCGAACCGGGGCGTGCCCCAGTCGGTGTTGTCGGCCGGCGACTGCGTGCCGAGGCGGTACCCCCGACCGGACTCGAACGTCGTCGACCCGGTGTTCTCGATGGTCACCGAGAGGTTCAGGGTCTCGCCCGGCGTCACGGAGGTCGGGACCGTCCCGGCGAAGGTGACCTGGCCGTCGTCGACGTAGGCCGGGCTCGGGTCCTTGCGCTGGTACGGCAGCACGAAGAAGCCGCGGACGTGGCCGGACTGCCCGGCCATCGAGGTGCCGTTGGTGAGGATCGGGCGGGCCGGTGCGGACGAACCGATGTCGAGACTGATCGTCACGTTGTCGCTGCCCTCATAGTTGCTGTCGTAGACGTGCAGGGTCAGCTGGGAGCCGACGAGGTCGTACCCGTAGACCAGCTCCACGTGGTTCTGGAAGACGTCCCACGGCCACGCGCTCTGGGCGAGGACGACGCCGATCGGGACCAGCCCGCCCGCGTCGACGTAGCGCATCACCTGACGGGCGGCGTCGACCGTCTCCGCATACAGGCCCTTGCCCCAGAACCACGTGCCGTGGTCCAGCTCCTGGGTGGCGTGGATCCAGTAGGGGATGACGCCGGGGCCGAGGAAGCTGTCGAGCAGCCGCGCGAGGATGTGCCGGCCCAGCGGCAGCGGGATGCTGCGCGAGCTGGTGGAGCGCAGCTGCTGGGTCCCGCTCTCGAAGATGTCGCGGGCCAGGAACGACATCCCGCCGCAGAGGCCCATCTGGGTCACGTCGATCGAGGCGGCGGGCAGCCCGGCCAGGGAGATCCGCAGGTCGAGGCCGGCGGGCCAGGGGCCGTTGTGGAACAGCGGGGCCGACCGGCTGGGCAGGAACCCGCTGACGTACGGCATGGCAACCTCCGGGACAGATCACACGCTGTGGACGTGCCTCAAGGGAGGAGTCCAGCGTGCCCCCTGATACCCACCCCTGAACAGAGCCCGGACAGCGCGGCTCCGGGCGTGGGTCGGTGTGGGGAGCGCCACCCTCAGCGCGGGGCGGCCGGTGTGGCGCGAGACTAGGATTGACGTTCGTCCACCGACGTCGTCGACATCCGCAGGAGGCTCTCATGAGCGCAGATCCCACCGTCATCGTCGGAGGGTGCCCGCACCGGGATGGGCCGGCTGCTCGGGTCGCTCAAGGACTTCTCCGCGACCGACCTCGGCGGGTTCGCCATCACGGGCGCGCTGGAGAAGTCCGGCGTCGCCCCGGACCAGGTCGACTACGTGATCATGGGTCAGGTGCTCCAGGCCGGAGCCGGCCAGATGCCCGCCCGCCAGTCCGCGGTCAACGCGGGAATCCCGATGGACGTGCCGTCGATCACCATCAACAAGGTCTGCTTGTCCGGCCTCGACGCCATCGCGCTCGCCGACCAGCTGATCCGCGCCGGAGAGGTCGAGATCGTCGTCGCCGGCGGCCAGGAGTCGATGACCAACGCGCCGCACCTGCTGCTGAAGACCCGGGAGGGCTACAAGTACGGCGACGTGACGATGCGCGACCACATGGCCTACGACGGCCTCTGGGACGTCTTCACCGACCAGGCCATGGGCGCCCTCACCGACCAGGCCAACAGCGGTGAGTATGCGTTCAGCCGGGAGGAGCAGGACACCTTCGCCGCCCGCTCGCACGAGCTCGCGGCCAAGGCGTGGAAGGACGGCGTCTTCGACGACGAGGTCGTGTCGGTCTCCATCCCGCAGCGCAAGGGCGACCCGCTCGAGTACAAGGCCGACGAGGGCGTCCGCGCCGACACCTCGGTCGAGGTGCTGGCGCGGCTGCGGCCGGCCTTCTCCACGGAGGGCACCATCACCGCCGGGCTCCGCCTCGCCGATCTCCGACGGCGCGGCCGCCGTGGTCGTGATGAAGCGGTCCAAGGCCGAGTCGCTCGGCCTGACCTGGCTGGCCGAGATCGGCGCGCACGGCATCGTGGCCGGCCCGGACTCGACGCTGCAGGCGCAGCCGGCCAACGCGATCCGCAAGGCCTGTGCCAAGGAGGGCATCGACCCGGCCGACCTCGACCTCGTCGAGATCAACGAGGCGTTCGCCTCCGTCGCGCTGGCGTCCACCAAGGACCTCGGGATCGACCTCGACAAGGTCAACGTCAACGGGGGCGCCATCGCCACCGGCCACCCGATCGGGATGTCCGGCGCCCGCCTCGTCCTCCACCTCGCGCTCGAGCTCAAGCGGCGCGGCGGCGGGGTCGGCGCGGCTGCGTTGTGTGGTGGTGGCGGCCAGGGCGACGCCCTCGTCGTCCGCGTCCCGACCTCCTCGTAACGCAATACGCTCACCGGTGGGTCGCGCCGAGCCGCGATGGAGTAACCGGTTGGGTAACCCGATCGGTCGTGACGCTGAAAGCCCGTTGTCCGGCGGTGTTGGAGTAACCGGTCGGGTCCCCGGATCCGTTGTGATCGCAACGTGATCGGTTACCCGACCGGGTATCCCATGTCGTCCTGACCGGTGTGGCTCCCCGCCCGTGAAGCGCCTGCGCGTTGGACGAACCCGAGGTCCCCCCCGCGTCGGAGCGAGCCGGCTCCCGGGCGACGTCGGAGCGAGCGGGGCTCGGACCAGTTGGGCGCCCCAGGATCGCTTGGCGGTGTCTCCGGTGGAGTAACCGGTCGGGTAACGCGATCGGTCGTGATCGCGACACGATCGGTGACCCGACCGGGTATCCGACTCCTGGTCTGGCCCGGGCCTGAGCCCCACCAGAGGGGCCGGGTGAGCAACCGGCGCCCGCGGGGCGTACCGCGTTCGCTAACGTCCCTCCGGTGGCGTCGCGACCGGTCGATGTCCCGGCGCTGGTGCAGTCCGCCCGGGACGGGTCCCCGCGTGCGGTGGCGCGGCTGATCTCGCTGGTCGAGGACGAGCACCCCGCCCTCCGCGAGGTGATGGCCGCCCTGGCTCCGCACGCCGGCAACGCGCACGTGGTCGGCATCACCGGTAGCCCCGGCGTGGGGAAGTCCACGTCGACGAACGCGCTGGTCGCCGCATACCGGAAGCGCGGGAAGCGGGTCGGCATCCTCGCGGTGGACCCGTCGTCGCCGTTCTCCGGTGGCGCCCTCCTCGGCGACCGGGTCCGGATGCAGGACCACGCGCTCGACCCCGAGGTCTACATCCGGTCGATGGCCTCGCGCGGGCATCTCGGCGGGCTGTCGTGGACCACTCCGCAGGCGCTGCGGGTGCTCGACGCGGCCGGCTGCGACATCGTCATCGTCGAGACGGTCGGCGTCGGCCAGTCGGAGGTCGAGGTCGCCGGCCTGGCCGACACGACCGTCGTCCTGCTGGCCCCCGGGATGGGCGACGGGATCCAGGCGGCCAAGGCCGGGATCCTCGAGATCGGCGACGTGTTCGTCGTCAACAAGGCCGACCGCGAGGGCGCGGACGCGACGGTCCGCGACCTGCGGCACATGATCTCCCTCGGCGACCGCAAGGAGCCGGGCCTCTGGCGACCGCCGGTCGTCAAGACCGTGGCCGCCCGCGACGAGGGCGTCGACGAGGTGCTCGAGGCGATCGACAAGCACACCGACTGGCTGACGCGTACCGGCCGGCTTCGCGAGCGCCGTGTGGCCCGCGCCGGGGACGAGATCGAGGCGATCGTCCTGGCCGCGCTGCGCCGGCGGATGGGCAACCTGCGGCACCACGACAGCGTCGACCGGCTGGCCGCCGACGTCGTCGAGGGCCGGACCGATCCCTACGCCGCGGCCGACCAGGTCCTGGACGCGCTGACCTGAGCACGGTGGTGGGGCACGCCCCACACGGCGATCCCCTGATCCGGGCGACCGCGTCAGCCGGGCCGTCGTCCTCTCGGCGGACGGTCCTGGCGACCCCGCTCCAGCACGCTGGAAGCACACCGGGACATCCCCGGATCCGGGCCGGACACGCCGGCTCGGACGCCCGAGAGGAACCATGTTCATGCGCAAGCTCGCCGCAGCCGCCGCCCTGTCCGTCGCCGCCGGGATCGGCGTCGTCGCCTTCGCGGGCGTGGCCAACGCCCAGTCCGCCCCGTCGACCGGAACCATCCGGCTGTCGACCAACGCCTACTCCGCCCCGCACAGTGAGTCGCCGGCCACCATCTTCGGGCTCCAGCCCGGGCAGAAGACCACGATCCTCTGCTACACCGAGGGCGAGACGGTCGACAACAACGACTACTGGTTCCGGATCGGCCAGGGGGCCACGACCGGCTTCGTCCCGCGGGAGGTCATCGTTCCGGACGGCTACGTCGACCACTGCTGAGCCGACGGTAGACACGGTTCCGCCGATCGGTGGACCGGGCGTCATCCGCCCGGTCCCACCATCGTCGGATCCCGGCCACGACGGTGTCCCGGGACCCTGGAGACAGCACCGAGGGAGACCTCGGGACCGAGCCGGAGACACCGGCCGGTCGCACGAAGGGACACCGTCATGCGCAAGAAGGCCATCATCATCGCCACCGTCGCCGTCTTCGCCGTGGGCGCTCCGGTCGCCGCGGTCACCGCGGTGGTCGCCGCCACCCCGGCCAACGCCACCTCCGCTCCCGAGCACATCGGTTACATCAAGACTGCGGCCACCTCGTACGCTGGCCCGTCCAACCAGACGACGCCCGTTCACTTCGGCCTGCAGGCCGGACAGAAGGTCAACATCGTCTGCTTCACCGAGGGCCAGAGCCTGAACGGGAACTCCTACTGGTTCCGGATCGGTCAGGCCGGCAACCTCGGGTTCGTGCACCGCGACGCCATCGCGCCGGGCGTCGGCATGCCCCACTGCTGACCCACGACAGCGCCGGGTCTCGCACGGCCCGGCGCTTTCGCTACGCCAGCGCAGCCATCTCGGCTGCGGCAGCCCGGAGGGTGGCGGCCGCCCCGGTCAGCCGATGCCCCTCGTCCTCGAGCAGGTGCAGCCGCGAACCGGGCCAGGCCCGGTGCAGCCGCCACGCGGTCACCGGCGGGGTACAGAGGTCGTGACGACCCTGGATGATGACCGCCGGGATGCCGACGAGGGCGGCGGCGCCGGCGACGAGGGACCCGTCCTCGACGAAGCCGTGGTGCAGCGCGTAGTGCGTGCTGATCCGGGCGAAGGCCACCGCGAAGCGCGGCCCGGCGAAGATCCCCTCGACGGCCGGGTCCGGCGCCGACAGCATGCCGGCCGTCTCCCAGCGGCACCACGCCAGCGCCGCCCCGACCCTCACGCTCTCCTCGGGTGACTCGACGCGACGGTGGTATGCCGCCACGAGGTCGCCGCGTTCGCCCGCCGGTACGCCCGCGGTGAACTCCTCCCAGCGCTCCGGCAGCAGGTGGCTGGCGCCATCGCGGTAGACCCACGCGAGCTCGCTCGCGCTGTAGGTCGTCACGCTGCGCAGGATCATCCCGAGCACCCGGGTCGGGTGGGTCTGCGCGTACGCCAGCGACAGGGTGACCCCCCAGGAGCTGCCGGCGAGGACCCAGCGGTCGATGCCCAGGGCGGCGCGCAGCCTCTCCAGGTCCGCCACCAGGTGGGAAGTCGTGTTGGTATCGAGCCCGACGGCCGGGTCGCTGGCGTGCGGGGTGCTCCGTCCGCACCCTCGCTGGTCGACCATGACGATCCGGAACCGGGCGTCCTCGTACGGTGCGCGCATCGCTGGCAGGCTGCCGCCACCCGGGCCGCCGTGCACGACGACGAGCGGCACCCCATCGGGGTTCCCGTACTCCGCCCACCAGACCAGCTGGCCGTCGCCCACGTCGAGGAGCCCCTCGGCCCTCGGGCCGCTGGCCTCGTCGATCTGAAGCGGGTCGCTCACATCGGCCACAACGCGGTCGGTGGCGCCCCCGTTCCAGCGGCGCCGCCGTGCTCGGAGGCCTCGGTCGGAAGGAACCTCAGGACGAGCACCCCGACCGCGACGCCCACGACCAGCGGTCCGAGCGCGGCCCTGTGGACCACGAACAGGCCGATGAGCAGGGCGGCGACCGGCTCGAGCCTCGCTCGCCTCGGAGGTTTCGCGCGCGGAGCAGTGGGCATGACGCCATCCTGGCCGACCGACCTGCTCGCTGTGCCCCCGGCGGCGACCCCTGGGGCTGCCTAGGATGGGGCCGGCCCGCCAGTGATGTCGGCCTGAACTGCGGCGCGGCTGGCCGCGGACCGACCGAAAGGCATCCATGGAGATCTGGCCCGGCAACCCCTACCCGCTCGGGGCGACCTACGACGGGACGGGCGTCAACTTCGCGATCTTCTCCGAGGTGGCCGAGAAGATCGAGCTGTGCCTCATCGGTGAGCGCGGCAAGGAGACCCGGCTCACGCTGCCCGAGGTCGACGGCTTCGTGTGGCACGGCTTCCTCCCCGGCGTGCAGCCGGGGCAGCGCTACGGATACCGCGTGCACGGCCCGTACGAGCCGTCCCGCGGTGCCCGGTGCAACCCGGCGAAGCTGCTGCTGGACCCCTACGCCAAGGCGGTCGACGGTGAGATGGTCGGCGACCCGGCACTCTTCGGGTACAACCTCGACGACCCCGACGGCGGTCTCGACGACATCCCGAACACCGAGGACAGCCTCGGCAAGACGCTGACCTCGGTCGTCATCAACCCGTTCTTCGACTGGGGCCAGGACCGCTCGCCGCGGCACGAGTACCACGACACCGTGATCTACGAGGCCCACGTCAAAGGCCTGACCCGGCTGCTCGAGGACGTCCCCGAGGAGATCCGCGGCACGTATGCCGGCATCGGCCACCCCGCGACCATCGAGCACCTCACGCGGCTCGGGGTGACTGCCATCGAGCTGATGCCGGTCCACCAGTTCGTGCAGGACTTCACGCTGCTCGACAACAGACTGCGGAACTACTGGGGCTACAACACGATCGGCTTCTTCGCCCCGCACAACGAGTACGCGGCCTACGGCACCCGGGGGGAGCAGGTCCCCGAGTTCAAGAGCATGGTCAAGGCCCTCCACGAGGCCGACATCGAGGTCATCCTCGACGTCGTCTACAACCACACGGCTGAGGGCAACCACAAGGGCCCGACCCTGGCGTTCCGGGGCATCGACAACGGGTCCTACTACCGGCTCGTCGACGCCGCGCCGGCGCACTACTACGACACGACCGGCACCGGGAACTCGCTGCTGATGCGACACCCGCACGTCCTGCAGCTGATCATGGACTCGCTGCGGTACTGGGTCCTCGACATGCACGTGGACGGGTTCCGGTTCGACCTGGCCGCGACGCTGGCCCGCCAGTTCCACGACGTGGACCGGCTGTCCGCGTTCTTCGACATCATCCAGCAGGACCCGGTGATCTCGCAGGTCAAGCTCATCGCGGAGCCCTGGGACCTCGGCGACGGCGGCTACCAGGTCGGCAACTTCCCGCCCCTGTGGACCGAGTGGAACGGCCAGTTCCGCGACACCGTGCGGGACTTCTGGCGCGGCGAGCCCGCGACGCTCGGGGAGTTCGCGTCGCGGTTCACCGGCTCGTCCGACCTCTACGAGCACTCCGGGCGCAAGCCGATCGCGTCGATCAACTTCGTCGTCGCCCACGACGGGTTCACCCTGCGCGACCTGGTCTCCTACAACCAGAAGCACAACGAGGCCAACGGCGAGAACAACAACGACGGCGAGAGCCACAACCGGTCGTGGAACTGCGGGGTCGAGGGCCCCACCGACGACCCCAAGGTCAACGCGCTACGCCTCCAGCAGCAACGCAACTTCCTCACGACCCTCCTTCTCTCGCAAGGCGTTCCGATGCTCGCCCACGGTGACGAGATGGGTCGGACGCAGCTGGGCAACAACAACGGGTACTGCCAGGACAGCGACCTCACCTGGGTCGACTGGGACCTCGACGACCAGGAAGCCGACCTGCTGCGGTTCACCCGACGGCTGGTCCAGCTGCGCAAGGACCACCCGGTCTTCCGGCGCCGCCGGTTCTTCGCGGGCACGGCGAACCACGGCGGCGAGAGCGACCTCGGTGACATCGCGTGGTTCATGCCCAACGGGAAGCACATGGACGAGGCCGCCTGGCGGGACGGCATGGCCCGCTCCCTGATGGTGTTCCTCAACGGCGACGCCATCCCGGCGCCCGACCGGCGCGGCCAGAAGATCCGCGACGACTGCTTCCTCGTCGTCTTCAACGCCAGCGACGAGCCGATCACCTTCACTCTGCCGGAGGAGGAGTACGGCCCCGAGTGGTACATCGAGGTGGACACGGCGAGGGGGCCTGAGGCGGCCACCCACGCGGGATCGATTGCGCCTGACCCCGCGACCGCGGCGTCCACCGTCGTGGAGGCGTCCACCATCCTCGAACCGGAGACCGAGTTCTCCGTCGCGGCCCGCAGCATCGTCGTGCTGCGCAGCCCGTGCGGGCCGGAGGAGTGACCGCGCCGGGCGAAGGACCTCCACGTGCGGACCGTCGGGTCCCCACGTCGACCTACCGGCTGCAGGTCCACGCGGCGTTCGGGTTCGACGACGTCGCCGCGCTCGCGGGGTACCTCGCGGACCTGGGGGTCAGCCACGCATACCTGTCGCCGGTGCTGCAGGCGGCGCCCGGTTCGACGCACGGGTACGACGTGCTGGACCACACGCGGCTGAGCGACGAGGCCGGCGGGCGTGAGGGGTTCGACACGATGGTCCGGGCGCTGCACGAGCGCGGGCTCGGGATCGTCGTGGACGTCGTCCCGAACCACATGACCGTCCCCGAGCCGGAGCACCTCAACGCGCCGCTGTGGTCACTGCTACGGGACGGGACCAGCTCCCCGTATGCGTCCTGGTTCGACGTCGACTGGGACGCCGCCGGCGACCGGGTGGTCGTGCCGGTCCTCGGCGGCACCCTCGAGGAGGGCCTGGCGGGCGGCGAGATCACCCTGGCGGCCGACGGCGGGGCTGGCCGCGACGAGACCGTGGTGCGGTACTACGACCACGAGCTGCCGGTCCGGCCCGGCACCGAGGACCTGCCGCTGACCGAGCTGGTCGACCGGCAGTGGTGGCGGCTGGAGTCGTGGCGAGCCGCCGCCAGCACCCTGAACTACCGCCGCTTCTTCGACGTCGGGTCGCTCGCGGCGGTCCGGGTCGAGGACCCTGCGGTGTTCGACGCCACCCACCACGTGCTCACCGACCTCATCCGGGCCGGGTCCGTGGACGGCCTGCGCATCGACCACCCCGACGGGCTGGCCGACCCCCGCGGCTACCTGCGCCGGCTCGCCGGGGCGACCGACGGCGCCTGGGTCGTCGTGGAGAAGATCCTCGAGGGCGACGAGCGGCTGCCCGCCGACTGGCCGTGCGCCGGCACCACCGGGTACGACCTGCTCTGGCGGGTCGGCGCCCTGTTCGTCGACCCGGCCGGGGAGGATCCGCTGACCGACCTACTGGCCCTGGTGAGCGGCGCCCGGCTCACCCTCGACGAGGTCGTCACCGCGTCGAAGCAGTTCGTCGTGTCGTCGGCGCTGGTCCCCGAGGTGTTGCGGCTGGCCCGCCGCGCCGAGGAGATCCTCGCCGCGCCCTCCTCGCCGGTACGTCCGGCCGCCGACTCGGTGGAACGTGCCCTGGTCGCCCTTCTCGTGGGGATGGACCGGTACCGCGCGTACGTGGTCCCGGGCGAGAGCATTCATCCGGACGCGCAGCGAGTCGTGGACGACGCGACCGACCGCGCGCGCGAGCACCTCGCCGTCGACGACCACGCCGACGCTCGACGTGGTGCGCGACCTGGTGCTCGGGCGGGTCAGCGCTGCGGCGCGGGCGGAGGCCGGTCGCGCGGTCGACGACCTCGTCGTCCGGTTCCAGCAGACGTGTGGACCCGTGATGGCCAAGGGGATCGAGGACACCGCGTTCTACCGGTGGCACCGCCTGGTCGGACTCAACGAGGTGGGCGGCGACCCGGGTCACTTCGCCGTGACGCCCCGATGAGCTGAATGACGTCGTCGAGCGGCTGGCCGCGGAGTGGCCGCTCACGATGACCACGCTCTCGACCCACGACACGAAGCGCTCCGAGGACGTCCGGGCGCGGCTGGCGGTGCTCTCCGAGCGACCGGCCGAGTGGCACGAGTGGCTCCGCGAGGCGCAGGAGACCGCTCGCCCCTACCGGTCCGAGCGCCTCGACGGCGCCACCGAGTACCTGCTCTGGCAGACCATGGTCGGCGCCTGGCCGCTCGATGAGGAGCGGCTCCGGACGTATGCGACCAAGGCCGTGCGGGAGGCCAAGCTCCACACCGGGTGGTCCGACCCGGACGAGGAGTACGAGGCGGCGGTCGCCGACTTCGTGAGCGGCGTCCTGGCCGACGACACCCTGCGTGCGCACGTGGAGTCCTGGGTCATCGCGACTGCTGAGCCCACGCGGGCGACCACGCTCGGCCAGAAGCTGCTCCAGCTGGTCCTCCCGGGCGTCCCCGACGTCTACCAGGGCGCGGAGACCGTCGATCTGTCCCTCGTCGACCCGGACAACCGGCGTCCGGTCGACTTCGCCGCCCGCGCCGAACGGCTGGCCCAGCTCGACGCGGGCGCGGTGCCCGCCGACCTCGACGACGAGAAGCTCCTCGTCACCAGCCGGGCTCTGCGGCTGCGCCGCGACCATCCGGAGTGGTTCACCGGCGGCGCCGCGACCGTCGGCCGGGTGCGCACCGATGACGACCACGCCTTCGCCGTCGCGCGCGGCGACTCGAGCGGTGACCAGGTCGTCGCCGTCGTGACGCGGCTGTCCGCCTCGCTGAACGGCTGGGGTACCGCCGGCCTGGCCGTGCCGACGGGTGCGTGGACCGACCGGCTGACGGGGCGCATGGTCGAGAGCGACGGGTCGGTCGCGCTGGCGGGCATACTCGACCGGCTGCCGGTCGCGCTTCTGACGAGAACGCATGACTGACAGCGAGATCCGCGTGTGGGCGCCGGACGCCAAGCGCGTCGACGTCGACATCGAGCCGTTGGGCGGGGTGGTCACGACGACGCCGATGACGCGGCAGCCCCGCGGGTGGTGGGGGGTGACGACCGACCGGACGACCCCGTTCGACTATGCCTTCCGGGTCGACGGCGGCCCTCCACTTCCGGACCCCCGCAGCCCCTGGCAACCGCGCGGCGTCCACGGTCCGAGCCGGACCTTCGACGCGTCGGCGTACGCGTGGGGCGACGGCGGCTGGCCCGGTCCGCGCGCCGGGGCGGGAGCGCTCGGCGGCGTCTTCTACGAGCTGCACGTGGGCACCTTCACCTCCGGCGGCACCCTCGACGCCGCGACCAGCCGGCTCGACCACCTCGTGGCCCTCGGTGTCGACGTCGTCGAGCTGATGCCCCTCGCCGCGTTCCCCGGACGGTGGGGATGGGGGTACGACGGGGTCGACCTGTATGCGGTGCACGACCCGTACGGCGGTCCGGCGGCGCTGCAGCGGTTCGTCGACGCCTGCCACCAGCGCGGCATCGGCGTCTGCCTCGACGTCGTCTACAACCATCTCGGCCCGAGCGGTAACTACCTGTCCCGGTTCGGGCCGTACTTCACCCCCCGGCACATGACGCCCTGGGGCCCGGCGGTGAACCTCGACGGGCCGGGCTCCGACGAGGTGCGCCGGTTCGTGGTCGACAACGCGTTGCGCTGGTTCCGCGACTACCACCTCGACGCGCTGCGGCTGGACGCGATCCACGAGCTGCGCGACGACTCCAGCCGGCATCTGCTGGCCCAGCTGTCCGACGAGGTCGCGGTGCTCGCCGGCCGGCTCGGCCGTCCGCTCACCCTCGTCGCCGAGAGCGACCTCAACGACCCGGTCGTCGTGACGCCGACGAGCCGAGGCGGGTGGGGCATGAGCGGGCAGTGGGACGACGACGTGCACCACGCCCTCCACGTCACCCTCACCGGCGAGTCCCAGGGGTACTACGGCGACTTCGCCGAGCCCGGGGTCCTCGCCAAGACGCTGCGCGAGGTGTTCCTCCACGACGGCCGCTGGTCCTCGTTCCGCGGACGGACGTGGGGCGCCACGGTCGACCGGTCCGCCCACCGCCCGTCGCAGTTCGTGGGGTACCTCCAGACGCACGACCAGGTGGGCAACCGCGCGTGCGGCGACCGGATCAACGCCACGATCACGCCGGGGCAGCAGGCCATCGGCGCGGCCGTCTACCTCACCGCGGGGTTCACGCCGATGGTCTTCATGGGCGAGGAGTGGGGCGCCTCCTCGCCGTGGGCGTTCTTCTCCTCGTTCGAGGACCCGGACCTCGCCGAGGCGGTCCGGACGGGCCGGCGGGCCGAGTTCGCCGCTCACGGCTGGGCCGAGCGCGACGTGCCGGACCCGCAGGACCCGGCGACCCGGGACCGCAGCGTCCTCGACTGGTCCGAGGTGGCCGAGCCGGAGCACGCGCGGATGCTGCGCTGGTACGAGTCGCTCGTGGCCGAGCGGCACCGGCACCCCGATCTCGCCGACGACCGGTTCGACGTCGCTGGCCGTGGAGACGGGGGACGGCGACGCCTGGCTCGTCCTGTCCCGGGGACGGCTCCGGGTCGTGGCCAACCTCGTCGCCGACCCCGCGGACATCCCCGTGGCCGGGCTGCGACCCGAGAGCGAGGTGGTGTTGGCGTGGGACGAGACCGGCACCTCGTACGCCGGTGGCGTCCTTCACCTGCCGGGTCACTCCGTGGCGATCGTCCGGCTCGACTGACTACCCGCCGACCCCCGCCGGAACCCCAGGAGCCCGTTGTAGGGTCGAGCGGCTCGGCGGCGGGTGGGTGCCGCTGCGGCGCGGGACCCTCGGAGGTGTGCGGTGTGGGCGGCGATCCGGTACCGGCGCGCCCAGGCCTTGGCTCTCGTGCTGCTCTCCGCCCTCATCACGGCGTGCGCGGTGTTCGCCCCGCTCTACGAGCGCGCCCTGGAGCAGTCGCTGCTCCGTGACGGGCTGACGCGGCAGAGCGAGATCGCCACGTCGATCGTCGGCCGGGTGGTGCAGACGGCCCAGGCGGCGGCCGACCCCGCCGTCGTGCGGACGGCGTTCCCCGTGTCGCTCGTCCCGGCCTTCGACGCGGGCAGCGACCTGTGGACCGGGCGGGTTCGGTACGCCGGCGTCGACGGCGAGCCGTCGAGCATCACCGTCGTCGGGCCGCAGGACACCTGCCGGGGACTGCAGGTCGTCCAGGGCTCCTGCCCGGCCAACGCCTACGAGATCGCGGTGAGCGCGGCGGAGGCCAAGGTCCAGGGCTGGACCGTCGGAACGACGCTCCAGCCGGTGGAGGAGGTGCCTGGACTCGCCTCGCCGGAACCGTTCCCGAAGCCGTTCACCATCACGGCCTTCTTCCGCCAGCTCGACGACCCGGCTCACTGGCAGGGGCTGGCGCTCGAGGGCCGCGCCGGCCAGTACACGCCGGCGCCGGCCGACACGCCACTCATGGACGGGTGGGTGACCCCGGCGTCGACCTTCGCGGCCGGCTGGAAGGCCAAGCGGGTCGACGTCGTCTGGCTCCTCGACCGCAACCGGGTGACGCTCGACGGGTTGGAGAGCATCGCCCCCGGGGTCGAGGAGATGCGGCAGACCGGGTTGACCAAGGCCCCGCCGATCGTCGTGAGCACGTCGGTCGCGGACCTGGTCGGCGGTGTCATCGAGGGACAGCGCCAGGCGCGGATTATCGTTCCCCTGCTGGTCGGGCAGCTGGCGGTCCTCGCCGTCGTGGTCCTCGGCCTGGTCGCCTCCGCGGCGGTGGAGCAGCGCCGACCGGAGCTGGCGCTGGGGCGGCTCCGCGGTCGCGGCCCGTCGGGTGCGGCCCGCATCGTCCTGGTCGAGCTCGGGACCGTCGTGGCCGCCGGTGTGCCGGTCGGCTACCTCCTGGCACTGGGCATGGGGGAGGTGGCCCGCCGGTTCTGGCTGGCCGACGGGGTCCCCTTCGAGGTGCCCGCCGCGACGGTGGCCGCCGCGCTCGTGTCACTGGTCGTCGCGGTCCTCGCGGTCGCCGTCGTCGCCCGGCCGACCCTGCGTGAGCCGATCTCGACGCTGCTGCGCCGGGTGCCACCTCGCCGGGCCGGCTGGGCGGTCGGCGTCGTGGACGCGGTCGTCGTCGCCGTGGCCGCAGCGGGGCTCGTCACGCTGGCCAGCGGGAACCTCTCCGGCCCGCTGGCGCTGGTCACCCCGACGTTGATCGCGCTCGCCCTGGGGCTGGTGCTCGCGCACGTCCTGATCCCCGTCGCGGACGCCGTGGCCCGACGGCTGACCGCCCGCGGTCGCGTGGTCGGCGGCCTCACCGCCGTCCAGGTGGCTCGGCGCCCCGCTGTTCGGCGGATCATGGCGATCATCACCGTCGCGACGGCGCTCACAGTGTTCGCCACGGACGCGATCGTGGTCGGCGCCCGCAACCGGGAGGACCGCGCGCGCGTCGAGGCCGGGGCCGAGGCGGTCATCACCACGTCGACGACGGACGTCAACACGCTCCGGCAGGGCGTCCGCGCCGCCGACCCGTCCGGCACGGTCGCCACGCCGGTGGTCGAGGTGCGCCAGGGCAGCTCGACCGCGATGACGACGCTGGCGGTCGTCCCGGACCAGTTCGCCCGCATCGCCGAGCTACCCCGCGACCCCGGGGCGTTCCCGTGGGACCGGATCGCCGGCGGTCCGGCTCCGCAGACCATCGTGACGGGGCGTGCGCTCTCGGTCACCGTGAGCGACTCGACCCTGGCGATCTCCGACCGTGGCCCGTCGGCCACAGCGCCTCCCGGAACGCCGCCCGACCGGAACCTGTCGGCGTCGCGGCCGTCCCTCCTCGTCTTCCTCGCCCAGACCGGCGCGGCCCCGTTCACCGTCAACCTCGGCGACCTGCCGGTCGGGTCCTCCGCTCCGGTGACTCTGAGCCGGGACGTGTCCTGTGCCGACGGCTGCCGGATCAGCGGCTTCGCCGTGGCGCCGCCGAGCGACTTCAGCGGGCTGCTCCGGGGGACCTTCACCCTCGGTGCCGTGACGATGGACGGCTCGCCGGCCGCCCCGGTCGGCGACGCCGCCCAGTGGGTCCCCTCCGGCGACCCGACCGCGCCGGCGAGCGAGGGGCGGGCATACGCCAAGGCCGTCGACGTCGGCGATCCCACCCGCATCGGGTTGGACGTCCAGACCCGGCTGGACCTCGTTCGGGTGACCGCCCGCGGGAGCACCGTCGAGATCCCGGCCCTCGTCGCCGGCCCGTTGCCCAACGAGGCGCCGGGTCCCGGCTTCCAGGCGGCGGGGCTGGACGGCATCACCCTCGACTTCACGCGGGCGGCAGCCATCCCCTACGCGCCCGGTGGCGCCCCGGACCAGGCCATCGTCAACCTCGACGTGCTCGCCACCCGCGCGACGGAGCTCCCGCTGTTCGCGCAGGCGCAGGTGTGGGTGGCCGACGCGACCGCGGTGCCGGAGATCAGCGCCGCGCTCGTCAAGGCCGGCGTCGGCGTGCGCTCGGTCGCGCTCCGGACCGAGCGGGAGCAGCTGTTCGCCAGCTCGGCGTCGGCCTGGGGGCTGCGGCTCGCGCTCGTCGTGGGTCTCCTGGCCCTGGCGATCGCCGCACTGGTCCTGGTGCTCGTGGCCGTCACGTCGTGGCGTACCCGTTCGCGGGACTACGCCGCCCTGCGGATGGCCGGGGTGGGGACGCCGACGCTGCGCCGGGTGAGCCTGGCCGAGCAGTGGACGGTCGTCCTCGTCAGCGTGGCCGTCGGCGCGTTCTCCGGCGTTCTCGGCGGCCAGCTGGCCATGCCGATCATCCCCTTCTTCACGTCGCCGTCGACGGTCTTCCCGGTCGACACCGCCCCCGCGGTCGTCCCCGTGGTCGTCGCCGTCCTCGCCGCGCTGGTGGTGCTGCTCGTGGTCGGCACGGTCGTGGGCATCCGGCTCGTCGGCCGCGCGTCGCTGTCCCGCGTCCGGGAGCAGCTGTGACCGCGGCGATGGGGCTGGAGCGCGGCCTGCAGAGCCGCGGCCTCGCCGTCTCCACGCACGGACTTGTTCATATCTACCGGTCCGAGGGCCACGACGTCGCCGCCCTCGCCGGAGTCGACCTCGACGTGCGCGCCGGCGAGATGGTCGGGCTCCTCGGCCCGTCGGGCGCCGGCAAGTCGACGCTGCTCACGCTCTTCGGCGGTCTGATGCGGCCGAGCGCCGGCCGGATCCGGATCGGCGGCCACGACCTCGGCCGGATGGACTCGGCGGCCCTCGACGAGTACCGCGCGGCCGACGTCGGGCTGGTGCTCCAGGGGGCGGGGCGCAACCTGTTGCCGTACCTCACCGCGCGCGACAACGTCGCCTTCGCCCAGACCGCCGCGCGCACCGCCGGACGGACGGTGCCCACCCCCGGCGAGGTGCTCGAGCTGGTCGGGCTCGACGACGCGGCCCGCGCTCCCCTCGAGACGATGACGCCGGGTCGGCTGCAGCTGACCGCGCTGGCCGTCGCCATCTCGACACTGCCGGGGCTGCTGCTGGCCGACGAGCCGACCAGCCAGCTCGACCACGAGGCGCGCGACCTGGTTCTCGACCGTCTCCACGAGGTCAACCGGCAGGTCGGCACGACCGTCGTCCTCGTCACCCACGACGCCGAGGTGGCGGCCCGGCTGCCTCGGACGGTCACGATCCGCGACGGCCGGGTCGGCGGCGAGGGCCGGCGCGGCGAGGAGTACGCGGTCGTGTCCGCCGACGGGTCGCTGCCCCTGCCGGACGACGTCCTCGACGACCTGCCTCCGGGCACGCTGGTCCGCGTCCACCGCGACGGCGACCGGTGGACCCTCATCACGGGAGGAGGTCCCGAGCGTGAGTGACGACAACCCGTACGCCCGCCCCGCGCCGTCGGTCGACGCGTCCGTCCCCGCCGCCGCCGGTGGAGAGCTCTCCGAGCGCTAGAGCGCTCGGATATACCTCCACCGAGGAAGTGGAGCCGGGTTCGGTGGTGGTCCACGGGGTGACGGTGCGCTACGGGGAGCTGGTCGCGGTCGACGCGGTCGACCTCGTCGTCGCGCCCGGCACGCTCCTCGCTCTCACCGGTCCGTCCGGTGCGGGCAAGTCGTCGCTGCTCTGGGCGATCGCCGGGGCCGTCGCGCCGGTGGCGGGCGAGGTCACCGCGGGGACGTGCGTATCACCGACCGCGGGTCGGCCGTCCGGGCCGGGATCGCGCTCATCCCCCAGGGCAACGGCCTGGCCGGCGTGCTCACCGCCGCCGAGAACATCGCTTACCCGCTGCTCGCCACTGGTACCGCACCCGCCGACGTGGCCGCGCGCACCGAGGCGGTCCTCGCCGACGTCGGGCTGGCCGAGTCCGGCGACCACCTGGTCGAGGAGCTGTCCGGCGGACAGCAGCAACGGGTCGCCGTGGCCCGCGGCCTGGCGGTGCGGGCCCCGGTGCTCCTGGCCGACGAACCGACCTCCGAGCTCGACCACACGAACCGGGGCCGCGTCCTCGAGCTGCTGCGCGCCGAGGCCGACGTCGGGGCGGTCGTCGTCATGGCGACCCACGACCCCGAGGCCGCCGCGGTATGCGACGGTGAGGTCCGGCTCGACGTCGGACGGCTGACCCGCGTTCGCTGACCCGGGGCATACGCCGAAAACCGTTGGCGTCCGGGCCGTCCGGCCTTCTACCGTCGAGGGCATGGCCGCTACCACTTCCGTACCGCCCATGGCCACGGCCACGGCGTACCTCGTCGACGTCCACGACGACGCCCAGTGCGCGGCCGTGTACGCCGTCGTCATGGCCAGCCGGACCTACCTCCGGCCCTGGGACGACAGCGACGGGTACGAGCCGACGGTCGACGAGTGGCGGTACGAGGACCCGTCGGAGCGCACGGAGAAGTGGGCCGTCGAGGACGACGGCCAGGTCGTCGGCGTCGCGACCCTGTTCCTCAGCATGGACGACAACACCGACAAGATCTGGGCCGAGGTCGACGTCCACCCCGACCACCGTGGTCGCGGCGCAGGAACGGCGCTGGCCGAGGTCCTCGAGCGCCGCGCCCGCGAGCTGGGCCGCCCGGAGGTCCTCGTCGAGGTCTACCTCCCGCCGGACGCCACCGGCGAGCACCCGTACGAGCGCTTCGCGGCCGCCCAGGGCTACACGGCGGAGAGCACCGACAACGTCCGCATCCTCGACCTGCCCGGTGCCGGACGACGCTCCTCGACCGGCTCGAGGCGAGCGCGCGCGAGCGGTGGGGCGAGGCGTACCGGCTCGAGACGTACACGGACGGTCTTCCGGCCGAGCTGGTCGCGGGGTACTGCCGCGTCTCGAACCTTCTCAACGTCGACGCCCCGACCGGCGCGGTCGACTTCGAGGCCGAGACGCTCACCCCGGAGCGCTACCGCGGGTACCTCGACCTCGAGCGACGCCAGGGGCGGCGACGGCTGACCACCGTCGCCATCGAGGAGGCGACCGGCGAGGTCGTCGCCTACACCGACCTCGTCCTGCCGTCGGGAGCGCCGACCAAGGCCTGGCAGTGGGGGACGCTCGTGGACCGGGCGCACCGGGGGCACCGGCTCGGCATGGCCGTCAAGGTGGCGAACCTGCGGGCGCTGCAGCAGGCCCATCCCGAGCGGACCACCGTGAGCACCGGCAACGACGCGACGAACTCGTACATGGTCGGCATCAACGTCGAGCTCGGGTTCCACGTGGCCGAGGTCGCCCGGATGTGCCGCAAGGTGCTCATCGACCTCTGAGCGCCGGTCGTTACGGTGGGGCCATGCTCGTCGCCTTCTCCGTCGCCCCCGCCGTCGCCGCCGATGACACCGGTTCGGTGAGCGAGGCGGTGGCGGCCGCGATCCGCGTCGTCCGCGAGAGCGGGCTGCCCAACCGCACCGACTCGATGTTCACGACGCTCGAGGGCGAGTGGGACGAGGTCATGGCCGTCGTCAAGGGCGCGGTCGACGCGGTCGCGGCGGCCAGCCCGCGGGTCAGCCTCGTGCTCAAGGCCGACATCCGTCCGGGCTTCACCGGCGAGCTCGAGGCCAAGGTGGCCCGGATCGAGGACCTGCTCGCCGACGGCTGAGCCCTACTCCGTGAGATCGCGGTCCGGCAGCGTTCCCAGGGTGGCGAAGGCCGGCAGGTAGGGCTCCACGTCGCCGGTCACCGTCCACGACCGCAGCTGTGTCGCGGAGCGGCGGGCCATGAGGGCGCGGGCCAGGTCGAAGTCCGACGCCCGGACGACCACGGCCGGGTCGCCGTCGGCCGAGGCCCAGCGCCAGTCGTCACCCACCAGCGCGATCGGCGGCAGCCCGTCGAGCCTCGGAGCGAACGCGCGCAGCATCCGGTCGCGCATGACGGCCAGGCCCGGCGTGTCCTGGGCACCCGGCCGGCCGAGCGCCCCCCGCAGGTCCTGCTCGTGGATCACGAGGTCGCCGAGCGGCCGGGTGCCGCGCTCCTTCATGTACGCCCGCATCGGCTCGGTCACCCCTCGCCACTCCGCGACCAGGGTCGGGAGGTCGTGCCCGCGGCGCTCGTCGACCTGGCGCTGGGTCCAGGCGGCGTTGTGGTCGTTCGGCTCGTCGCCGGCGAGCACGTCGACGCCGAGACCGACCATGTGCGAGACGAGGTCGCGTACCGTCCAGTCCGGGCAGGCCGGCACCCGGCGTTCGGCCTGCTGCGCGTCGAGACCCTCGAGCAGGTCGATGACCCGGCGCTGCGCGTCCACCCATTCGACGATCCCGTCCATGGGCGCCAGCCAACCACTAGCGTTGCCCGTCGTGGCCGACGTCCTTCGACTGCGCTTCGACCCGATCCGCCGCGCGGCCGAGCTCTGGCGGCGTCGATGGGGTCCGCGCTCGCAGCCCCAGGCGATGGCCTCCGCGACGTCGATCATGCGGGTCCAGCAGCTCCTCCTGGCCGACTTCGACGCCGTGGTCGGACGGCACGGGCTGACCTTCGCGCGGTACGAGGCGCTGGTCCTGCTCACGTTCTCGTCTGCCGGCGAGCTGCCGATGAGCAAGATCGGCGAGCGGCTCATGGTCCACCCGACCTCGGCGACCAACATCGTGCAGCGCCTGGAGGCCCAGGGGCTCGTCTCGCGCAGCCCCAACCCGCGCGACGGCCGCGGCACGCTGGCCGCGATCACCGACAGCGGCCGTGAGGTCATGGAGGCGGCCACGGCCGACCTCGTGCAGGGCGGGTTCGGGTTGGTCGATGCTGACGACCGACGAGCACGACCAGCTCTTCGCCCTGCTGCGCAAGGTCCGGGTCGCCCGCGGGGACTTCGCCGAGTAGCCGCTCGGCTGTCATTTACTAGGACGTCCTAGTAAACTCGGCCGCATGAGCTCCGACACTCCCACGGCCGACAGCGGCGCGGCCCGCTGGCAGCAGCGCTACGACGCCGCCCTGGCCGCCGGTCGCGTGCGCGAGGCCGACTTCACGACCCTCTCCGGCGACACCGTCCAGCCGGTCTACGGACCCGGGCTGAACGGCATACCGGAGCCGTCGTCCGACGAGGAGCGCGCCCGCCTCGAGCGGATCGGGTGGCCGGGGGAGTACCCCTTCACGCGAGGCCTGTATGCGACCGGCTACCGCGGGCGGACCTGGACCATCCGTCAGTTCGCCGGGTTCGGCAACGCGGTGCAGACCAACGAGCGCTACAAGATGATCCTCGCCCGCGGCGGCGGCGGGCTCTCGGTCGCCTTCGACATGCCGACCCTGATGGGCCGGGACTCCGACGACGGCCACAGCCTCGGCGAGGTCGGCCACTGCGGCGTGGCCATCGACAGCGCCGCCGACATGGAGACCCTGTTCGCCGACATCCCGCTCGGCGACGTCACCACCTCGATGACCATCTCCGGACCGGCGGTACCGGTGTTCTGCATGTACCTCGTGGCCGCCGAGCGGCAGGGCATCGACCTCGGCGTCCTCAACGGCACGCTGCAGACCGACATCTTCAAGGAGTACATCGCGCAGAAGGAGTGGCTGTTCGGGCCGGAGCCGCACCTGCGCCTCATCGGCGACCTCATGGAGTACTGCGCCGAGAACATCCCCGACTACAAGCCGCTCTCGGTCTCGGGGTACCACATCCGCGAGGCCGGCTCGACGGCCGCGCAGGAGCTGGCCTTCACGCTGGCCGACGGGTTCGGCTACGTCGAGCTGGGCCTCTCGCGCGGCATGGACGTCGACGTCTTCGCGCCGGGGCTGTCGTTCTTCTTCGACGCGCACGTGGACTTCTTCGAGGAGATCGCCAAGTTCCGGGCGGCCCGGCGGATCTGGGCGCGGTGGCTGCGCGACGTCTACGGCGCGCAGACCGACAAGGCGCAGTGGCTGCGGTTCCACACCCAGACGGCGGGCGTCTCGCTGACGGCCCAGCAGCCGTACAACAACGTCGTCCGCACGGCGGTCGAGGCGCTGGCCGCGGTGCTCGGCGGGACCAACTCGCTGCACACCAACGCCCTGGACGAGACCCTGGCGCTGCCGACCGAGCAGGCCGCCGAGATCGCGCTGCGCACCCAGCAGGTGCTCATGGACGAGACCGGCGTCACCAACGTCGCCGACCCACTGGGCGGGTCCTGGTACGTCGAGGCGCTCACCGACCAGATCGAGGCGCAGGCGGAGGCGATCTTCGAGAGGATCCGGCTGATGGGCGAGCTCGGGCGCACGCCGGGTGCCGACGGCACGTTCCAGCACGAGATCGGCCCGATGACCTCCGGCATCCTGCGCGGGATCGAGGAGGGCTGGTTCATGGGCGAGATCGCCGACGCGGCGTTCCAGTACCAGCTGGCGCTCGAGAAGGGCGACAAGAAGGTCGTCGGGGTCAACACGCATACCGGCTCGGTCAGCCACGAGCTGGAGATCATGCGGGTCAGCCACGAGGTGGAGACCGAGCAGGTCCGGCTGCTGGCCGACCGCAAGGCCGGCCGCGACCGCGCCGCGGTCGAGGCGGCCGTGGCCCGGATGGTCGAGGTGTCGCGGACCGCGGAGAACATGGTCCCGGCGATGCTCGACGCGGTGCGCGCGGAGGCCACGCTCGGCGAGATCTGCGACGCGCTGCGCGACGAGTGGGGGGTCTACCGGGAGCCCGCGCGGTTCTGACCCGCCCGCGGAGGCGCGCGACCAGAGGTCACGGATTGGTCTCGGCCCAGGCTCGTATGTCATGGTGGACGCCAGTCCCGCTTCCTCACCCCCGGATGCTGCGTGCTGACGCGCGCCGTCCACGACCTCGACAGGACCTTCACCCGTGGTGCTCGCACGCCGTCTCGCGGTCGCCGTCGCGGCCCTCCTCGGCCTCGCCCTGGCGGTGTTCGGCGCCTGGTTCGCCTTCGTCCTGGGCCCGAAGGGCACCGCCGCCTTCCACGCCTCCTCCAACGCCCCCCTGGTCCTCGGTCCGAACGTCCTCAACCGGGTGAACGCGCCCGTGACGGTGACGGCCGAGTCGGCCTCTGGCCCGGTGTTCGTCGGCGCGGCGGTCCCGCAGGACGTCGACGAGCTGGTCGGCAAGTCGAAGCACAACTTCGTGGCGTATGCGTCGTTCCCCGCCCGCACGCTGACCGTCGAGCAGCTCGGCACGGGTGACCTCGCAGGACCCGTCGGAGTCGCACGTGTGGCGCTCGACGGGGGAGGCGTCCATCACGGTCAGCCAGGAGCAGGCGCCTCAGGCGGTCCTGCGTCTACCCGACCAAGGGCGGTTCGTTCGACGTGGCCGTCACGGTCGCGCGGAACACCTGGTTCCTCCAGTCCCTCGTCGCCCTCGTCGTCGGCCTCATCGTCGTCGCCTTCGCGGGCGGCTGGCTCTGGCAGAGCTGGCGGGCCGCGCCCGAGGGCGGCGAGCCGACCGAGGCGCCGGTCCGACCCTCCGGCCGAGGCGGGCTGACGGCGCCAGCCGACCGAGGTCGCTGGACACGACGCCGGAACCGGCACCGACCGAGAAGCCGGCCGAGAACGCGACCGAACCGACCGAGCGGGCGGAGGAGACGCGATGAGCGCCGCTGCGCTCCCGTCGTCTCGCCGCCGTCGCCGGCGCCGGGCTGCTCGCCGTGTCGCTCTCGAGCTGCGCCGCGATCGCCGGCATCTCCGACGCCCCGACGGCCACCGTCGGCGGCGCCGTGTCGAGCTCCCGCGCGCAGACGATCGCCGCCCAGGTGATGGACACCGCCCAGAAGGCGACCGACGCTCCCGGCGCCGAGGGCGACACGCTGCGGGACGCCGCCTACACCGGCGACGCCCTCACCGCCGCCAAGGCCGACGCCAAGCTCGCCGGAACGTTGAGCCAGGACCAGAAGGACGCGCTCGCGCTCACGTCCGCCGCGCCGGTGGTGCTCGCGGTCTCCAACGGGCTGAGCTACCCGCGGTCGATGGTCGTCCAGACCACGCGCGCCAAGTCGGGCCTCCCGGTGCTCTCGCTCCTGGTGACGCCCGACGTCCGGACGCCGTTCAAGATCGCGGCGAGCGCGCCGATGCTGCCGGCGACCGAGGTGCCGGCGTTCGACCAGGTCACGCAGGGCGCGCCGTCGCTCGGCGACGACGCCGCCGGGCTGGCCATCGACCCCGAGAAGCTCACCGGCGACTACGCCGCCTCGCTGGCCTACCCGGCGCCGGCCGCGTCGGGCGACCGGCCGTTCACCGACGACGCGTTCGCCACCAAGATCAGGGCGGCGGCGAAGGACCAGGCCGAGAAGGTGGCCAGCGTCGGGACCTTCACCGAGCAGCACCTGGCCAAGGACGTCACGGGTGGGCTGCGCCTGGCCGGCGAGCGCGGGGCACTGGCCTTCACGGTCCTGGAGCGCAAGGACACCGTGCTCAACAAGACCACCGGCACGATCAACGTCTCCGAGCAGTTCAAGGCGCTGACCGGGCTCTCCTCGGTCAAGGCCGAGGCGACCCTCGACACCCTGGAGTTCGTCGTGTTCGTCATCCCCAACAGCGGACAGGCCCAGGTCGTCGCCGCCCAGGAGAACCTCGTCGGCGCCACCGGCACCTGACGGACCCCCCGACGAGCTGAGCGCGACCCGGGCCGTCCGGCGTCGCATACCGATCGGCAAGAATGGCGACATGAGCCAGCAACCCTTCCCGCCCTCCGCGCTGCGCGGCGCGGTCGACCTGTCCGCCCTGAAGCGTCCGGCCGCTCCGGCTCGCGGCACCGGACCGGCCGACCCCTCGGACGCCTCGGGCGCCGGGAGCGAGGCGTCGGCCGGCGCCTCCGGACTGGTGGTCACCGGGACCGACGCGACGTTCCAGGACTTCGTCAACGCCAGCCTGCGCCACCCCGTCGTCGTGGTGCTGTGGTCGTCCCGGCTGCCGGAGTCGGGTGACTTCGTCAAGGTCATGGGCGGACTCGCGGCATCGAACCAGGGACGCTTCCAGGTCGTCTCGGTGGACGTCGACGAGAACCCGGGGCTGTTGCGCGCCCTGCAGGTGCAGCAGGTTCCGATGACCATCGCGCTGCTGCAGGGCCGGCCGCTGCCGCTGTTCGTGGGCCCGCTGCTGCCGCAGGAGGTCCAGCCGGTCATCGACGAGCTGCTCCAGGTGGCCGTGCAGAACGGGGTCACCGGCCGGGTCACGCCCGGTCCCGACGGCGACGACGCGACCGAGGAGGTCCCCGACGAGGAGGCCGAGCCGGAGCTGCCACCCCATATCGCCGCCGCGTACGACGCGATCGAGGCCGGAGACCTCGCCGGTGCGGCCCAGGCGTACCAGGACGCGCTCGCGGCCGACCCCGCTGACGCCGAGGCGAAGGCGGGGCTGGCTCAGGTCGGCCTGATGCGGCGTACCGAGGGGGTGGACGTCGTCGCGGCCCGAGCCGCCGCGGCCGCGAACCCGACCGACGTCCCGGCCCAGATCCTCGTCGCGGATCTCGACCTGCTCGGCGGTCACGTCGAGGACGCCTTCGCCCGCTTGGTCGACACGGTGCGGGTGACCTCGGGCGACGAGCGCAACGAGGCTCGTGAGCACCTGCTGGAGCTCTTCGAGGTCGTCGGCTCCGGGGACGAGCGGGTCGCGGCGGGTCGCCGGGCCCTCATGAGCGCCCTCTTCTGACCGGTTCCGTCAGCTGCGCAGGCGGCGGACCACACCGTCGAGGGCGACCCGCTCGTCGACGGTGAGTGGGACCGCCAGCTCGTCCAACCGGTCGGCCAGCTCGCCGTCGCGCAGCGCACGGTGCTCGGTCGGGGCGCCCGGGCGGCGCACCGTGACGGTCTCGTGGGTCAGCGCCACGTGACGGTCGTCGAGGTGTCGCGTGACCATGAGCATCTGGCGGAAGTGGATGGTCGGGTAGGTGCTGGTGAAGTGGTGTCCGACCGCGAGGTCGACCGGCTGCACCGGGAGCTCGTCGTGCGTGTGCATCAGCTCCCAGTGCTCGTCCCGCCGGCGTTCCAGGGCCCAGCCGCGGCCAGGGCCGACCGGCACCGACCGCAGCCGGTACCGCCAGCCGCCGTAGTCGTCCTGGGAACCGTCGGCGAGCGGGATCGGCCGCAGCACGCTCATCCCGAACCCCGGATCGGCGAGCACCCGCTCGCCGTCGACCGTCACGAGCACGACGCAGTGCGTCCGGGGCGCGGCCGACGGGTCGCCGACGCGCCCGAGCCGTCGCTCGACGTCGTAGCCGAGCCGTTCCAGAGCGGCCGAGAACAGCACCATGTGCTCGAAGCAGTAGCCGCCCCGCCCGCGGCCCACGAACTTCTCCTGCACGGCACCGAGGCGCACACCGGGGTGCTGGTCGAGCAGGACGTCGATGTTGTCGAACGTGAACGAGCGGACGTGCGCCTCGTGAAGGGCGTCGAGCGCCGCGCGCGACGGCGGGGCGGGCGACTCGCCGATCCGGGTGAGGTACGCGTCCAGGTCGAGCTGCTCGGTCGACCAGGGGCTGGGCTCGGTCACCCCGGCGATTCAACCCTACGTCCCGCACGACTTGCGTCTTTCGGGTTGGCTCTCGAGGTACTACGGCAAAAAGTCTCGGTATCGTGACGAAATGGACAAAAACCTCCAGCTTGCCGAAACCGGCCTTCGGCCGTCCCGTCGCACCGTTCTCCTGGGCGCGGGATCGGCCGCGGTGGCCGGGCTGTTGACCGGCCTGCCGAGCCGGGCCCACGCCGCCGTGACGGAGGGCCGCCCGGCGGGCTATCCGTTCACGCTGGGGATCGCGTCCGGTGACCCGCTGCCGTATGCCGTCGTGATCTGGACGCGGCTGGCGCCCAGCCCCTTCGAGATCGGGGGAGGTGCCGGCACTCGGGCGCAGACGGTCCTCTGGCAGGTCGCGACCGACCCGGCGTTCGGTGACGTTGTGCGCGCCGGCGCGGCCACGGCGCACCCGGAGTACGCGCATGCGGTCCACGTCGACGTCATGGGCCTGCAGCCGAATCGGGACTACTGGTACCGCTTCCGCGTCGGGCCACACCTCAGCCCCGTCGGACGGACCAGGACCGCGCCCGCGGCCGGATCCCCCCTGGATAATCTGAACCTGGTCGTCGCGTCATGTCAGTCGCTGGGTGCCGGCTGGTACCACGCGTGGAAGGACGCCTCGGCCGAACCCGCGGACCTGGTGTTCTTCGCGGGCGACTACATCTACGAGTACTCCACCGACGCGACCTCCGTTCGCTGGCCGTATACGCCACCGCTGCCGAGCGACTACGCGAGGCCGGTGGACACCCTCGACCGGTTCCGTCAGCAGTACGCGCTGTACAAAACCGATCCGGACCTGCAACGGGCCCACGAGGTGTCGCCCTGGTTGCTCACGTGGGACGACCACGAGGTCTGGAACGACTACGACGCCTTCGACCCCGCGATCTTTGCGTTGCGCGCCAACGGATACCGCGCGTTCTGGGAGCACCAGCCACTGCGCCGGCCACAGTTCCCGACGGGGACGTCGGCGACGATGTACCGGCACCTGACGTACGGCGACCTCGTGCGCTTCCACGTCCTCGACACCCGCCAGTACCGCACGACACAGCTGCCGGGGGACACGGTGGGCGACACCCCGGAGCGTCGCGATCCGAGCCGTCAGATGCTCGGCCCGACTCAGGAGGCGTGGCTGCTCGACGGTCTGGGCGCCGGTGGCACGACGTGGGACGCGCTCGGCAACACCGTCCTCTTCAGTCGGCTCGACAGCGCCGCGGGGTCGGCGGAGCGGTTCTCGACCGGGCAGTGGGACGGGTACCAGGCGGCCCAACAGCGGGTCGTGGATGCGGTTCGCGCCAAGAACCTCGGTGGCTTCGTGGTCCTCAACGGGGACATCCACCGGAACTACCACCTCAACGTCCTGTCCGACTTCGACGACCCGCAGTCGGCCGTCGTCGGAGTCGAGTTCGCGGGCACGTCCATCTCGAGTGGCCGCGACGGCAGTCAGACCGACGCGGGGCTGGAACTGCGCAAGGCGGAGAACCCGCACCTGGTGTACGCGGACCTCTGGCGCGGCTACCTGCGCTGTCGGATCAGCCACGACGAGTGGCGGACGGAGATACGCGCCGTCGACCGGATCTCCACGCTCGACTACCGCGCGTCGACGAGCGCGACCCTGGTCACGTTGCCGGGACACCCCGGGCTCGTGACCGCCTGAGTCCCGTAGGAGGAACCGGGACGTCCGGCACCGAGGGCTGTCGCCCCCGGAATGCCGGACATCCCCCGGGTATGCGGGTCAGGCGCGGCTCAGCGCTGGGTGCAGCCCTTCGGGGCGACCTGACGACGCCGCTTGGCCGACAGCAGCAACGGGTTGCGGCCGCCGGAGCGCAGCTGCGCGAGAGTCGCGAGGTTGGGCGCGTGGTCGCCGTTGCGGTGCGGAAACTCGTGGGCCGAGTGCTGCGTCCAGTGCGGCGCCTCCGCGGGACGGACCGACGGCACCGTGGGAACGGCGAGCAGCGCCGGCTCGAACGCCTCGGTGTGCGCGGGGCTCCCAGTGGTGAGCTGGTCGGTCATGGTGGGCTCCTTGAGGTAGGCCGGCGCCGACCGGTACGAGGGCAGCGTCGCGCAGCGGGGAGCGCTGAGGCGCACAGGGATTCGGACCGCGGAACGGCGACACCCGAGGGACGTCACGCAGGCGATCCGATCGGCACAACGCGCCGGGACGCCTATCCATTCCCCGTCGTCGGGCCAGTCGCCCGCACCGCCTGGCAGCCGGCCCCCAGTAGTGCGGAGACTTCGGAGTCACGGGCGGGGAAGACGCCGAGGTCCGGGCAGGCATGTGGGCTCGCGTTGATCCCCGCGATCAGAGCGGGGTGGACCAGGTCCCAGGATCGGCTGATCGACCCCCCGACCACCAGCGCCGTGGCCCCGAACCGGCTCAGCCACGGCGCCAGGGCGAGACCGAGCCGGGTGAAGGCGTCACGGAGCACCTGGTTCGCCACCGCGTCGCCGTCGTGGGCCCGGGTGGCCATGTCCCGGACATCACGACAGGGCGTCTCCGGTCGGCGCTCGGCGTAGTCCCGCAGCAGCGCTCGCCGCGAGACGGTGTCCTCCAGCGGGCGGTCGTCGATGAGCAGCCGGTACACCTCACCCCGCACCGGAACGCGCGGGCCCGAGGCCACCGACGACCCGCGGTCGAGGAAGCCGGACCCCACGCCCGTTCCCAGAGTGATCCCGACCATCCGGTCGTGGCCCCGGCCCGCACCGAAGGCCCACTCGCCGATGGCGAAAGCGATCGCGTCGTTGACGAACGCCACCTTCCGAGGTCGGCCCCGCAGCTCGTGCCGCAGGACAGCGCCGACATCGACGCCGTTGAGCGCGTCGAACTTGCCAACGCCTTCGAACCGAGCGACTCCCGTCTCGTAGTCGAACGGTCCCGGCACCGCCACACCCCAGGGCGCCCCTTCCTGCGGCTTCACGTCGTTCGCACAGCTCACGATGATGTCGAGCAGAACTCGTGCCGGGGCCGCTCCGTCGAGGCTCCGCCGGGTCGTGGCCCCGGGGACGACCCGTCCGGCCGAGAGGTCGACCAGGGCCGCGGTGACGTGGGTGCCACCGACGTCGAGGACCGGCGTGAGGCCGTCGGCCGTCGCGGTCATCTCACCAGGGCCTTGACCACGCGGACCCGCTCCGGTCCGTGCTGATGCAGTCGATACGGTCCGACCGCCGCCGGGACGAGCAGGGTCTCGGCGTAGGCCAACGGATGCTGGTGACCGGCGGTGCTCTCGATCGTCACGCCGGACCCCTCGACGACGTTGAGCACATGGAAGCGCCCGGCGGTGTCGTCGGACGCCTGGCTCCCGGCCTCGAGCACGAGCCGCCGGACCTCGAAGAACATCTCGGGCCGCGCGCCCAGCAGCTCCTCGCGCCAGCCGTGCCCGGCCCGCACCGTGCGCGGTGTCGGCACCAGCTCGTCACGAACCGCGTCTCCTGTCCGGTTGCGGTCGAGATTGTCGAAGGCGCGTTCGACGTGCACCGGCCGCTGCCGGTCGTCGGCGTCGCGGCGGAGCCAGTCGTAGAAGCGGAGGGAGTACAGGTACGGCGTGGCGCTCACCTCGAGAACGACGTTGCCCTCGCCACTGCCATGCGGCGTCCCGGCGGGGACGAGGAAGAGCTGGTGCGGCTCGGCGGGGAAAACCTGGACGTGCCGTTCGATATCGAACGGGGTGGCGTGCCGATGGGCCTCCTGCGCCTCCTTCTCGAAGAGCTCCACGTCGACGTCACCGCGCAGCCCGAGGAACACCTTGCGGTTTTCGCCGCCCACCATGAGGTAGTAGGTCTCGTGCTGGGTGTAGGGCCATCCGAACACCTCCCGCATGTATCGCTCCTGAGGGTGGCAGTGCACCGACAGGTTCCCGCCGTCGACCGTGTCGAGGTAGTCGAAGCGGATCGGGAACGACGTGCCGAACGCCTGCTGCACCTGCTCACCCATGACCTGCCGGGGGTGAAGCGCGACGAGGAGCTGGAGCGGGATCTCCACGAAGTTCTCCAGCGCTCCCACGAGGATGCCGCTCTCGGGGGCGATGAGCTCGTAGCCGAGCGCGGTGTTGCGTGCGTCCAGGTTCATCTCGAGCTCGCGCTGCGCCCAGTGCCCGCCCCACGACGTAGTGTTGAAGTTCGGCATGGTCCGGAACGGTTGCGCAGCAAGGGCGCTCAGCGTCCGGCGCAGGCCTTCGCCGTCGAGCGACGCCGGGATCGCCGCGTCGCCCTGGGTGTCGAGCCAGCGATCCACGTCGGCGGCTATGCCGTCGCGGTGCTTGTCGAGGAGGGGCCAGTCGACGTAGAACAGCCGCCTGGTGCTGGCCGGCCCCTCACCGTCGCGCTGTCCGAGATTGGTCACCTCGCCCGCGATGGTGGCGGCCTCGGCGAACCGCTTCGGCAGGTCGGCGTACCACAGGACGTCATGGTCGAGCAGCGCCGCGCCCGGCCCGTAGACGACGAACACCCCCCGCTTCGGACGGGGCACGTTCGGCATCGCGTCGAAGCAGACGGTCAGGTCGCCCTCCGGGATCGTCTCGAAGTCCGGGTCGCCGTCGAGCACCGCCGAGGACGTGCGGGCGAGGATGTCCGGCCAGGGCGCGAAGTCGTCGCGGACGTCCCGCGCCTCGACGGCAGTCCCAAGACTGTCCCTCACCGCGATACGGAGGCCGGCGACCAGGGCCGCCCAGTCCAGGACGTGCGGTCCGTCCACGGCGAGCACCGTGGGTCCGCTCGGCAGGCTACGGATGGCGGCGTCCCACCCTCGGACCACCGGCCCGCCAACCGGCGGGTAGCAGGGCAGCGGCTCGTAGCCCCTCTGTCCTTCGTTCACATCAGCACCTGACCCGCTCCCACGGCGGGTTGTACGCCGCAGGGCCAAGGTAACGGTGCGGCACCGGCTTGGTCATGCCAGGCGCACTGCCCCACGGCTACCCCTCCGAGAACAACATGCGGACAGCCACATCTGGAAATAGCATTCGCATTACGGGCTCGAGACGTCTGGGTTGCTAGCGCGGGTCAGGCGCCAGCCGGGCCGGCGGGTTCGCTGGCCCTTCGGATCGCCAAAGGAGAAGAGCCGATGGACGCCCTGCAGCAGCCGAGGATCGTCGTTTCCCGAAGGACACTCCTTCAGTACTCGCTCGGCGCGGCGGGTCTGGCCACGTTGGCGTCTGCGTGCAGCGCCAGCACCAGTGGTGGGAGTGGTGGCGGTGGCGAGGGTGCGCTCACCTTCATGGCCACCCAGTTCAACCCCGTGGAGGAACGCCAGAAGTATGAGGCGGTGCTGAAGCAGTATGCACCGGGCGTGAACTTCAACCCCGTGGAGCAGGGCGTCTTCGCCACGACGATCAAGTCTCAGGTCGCCGCCGGCAAGGTGCAGGTCAACATGGTCGGGGGACTGCACGGCGACCTGGCGCCCTTCACCGAGCAGCTGGAGGATCTCTCCTCGCTCGCCTCGGAGCTGCAGAGCAAGGGGTACGCCGCGGACCTCCTCGAGCTGGGCAAGCTCGGTGGTACTCAGACGAAGTACATCCCCTGGATCCAGGCCTCCTACGTCGTAGCGGTCAACAAGAAGGCGCTGCAGTGGCTGCCTTCTGGGGCGGACGTCAACAACCTCACCTACGACCAGTACCTGGCCTGGGCCAAGGCCGCCAAGGACGGAAATGGGGGCAAGGCGGTCTTCGGTATGCCGGCCGGCCCGAAGGGGCTGGCTCACCGCTTCTACCAGGGCTTCCTGCTGCCGAGCTTCACCGGCGGCCAGATGACGACCTTCATGAGTGACGATGCCGTGACCGCGTGGACCTACATGCGGAACCTGTGGCAGAACATGAACCCGGCGTCGACGAACTACGACTTCATGCAGGAGCCGCTGGCCCGCGGGGAGGTTCTCGTCGCCTGGGACCACGTCGCCCGTCTGGTCGGCGCCGTCGGGGACAAGCCGGACGAGTGGACCATGGTGGCCGCACCTTCGGGACCCAAGGGTCTGGGGTATCTGCTGGTCGTGGGCGGCATGGCCATCCCGAAGGGCGCTCCCGACCGCGAGAAGACGATCGCGGCGATCAAGAACCTGTCGACCCCAGAGGCCCAGAACGCGACGCTCAAGTCCAACGCCTTCTTCCCCACCGTCAAGGCCGATCCGCCGGCTGACCTGCCCCCGGCCATCCAGATGGAGGCCAAGGCGGTCGCGACGCAGCAGAGCGCCGAGAATGCGATCCTGGCCCTGCCGCCCGTTGGGTTGGGCCCGAAGGACGGCGAAGTCGGCCAGCTGTTCAAGAACTGCTTCCAGGAGATCGTCCTCAACGGCGCCGACGCCAAGGCGACGCTGCAGGCCCAGGGCAAGCAGCTGAACGCGATCCTGGCCGAGCTGAAGGTGCCGTGCTGGGCGCCTGACCCGGTCCAGGCCGGTCAGGTCTGCAAGGCGGCCTGATGACCGCCCCGGCGACCACCGCCGGACCAGGGCGCGCGGTACCGGCGGCTCACCGGCGACGCAACCCCGCCCTCCTCCTGATCGCCCCGTCGATCGTCTTCATGACGTTGATGTTCGCGTGGCCGATGCTGGTCGGGATCGGTGAGGCGTTCACCGGCCCCGAGGGCTTCACCCTCGAACACATCCAGCGAATGGTGGCCGACCCGTACTTCTGGCCGGCCGTCCGCAACACCGTGCTGCTCATTGTCGTACTCATCCCGCTTCAGTTCGCCCTGGCGCTCGCGATGGCGCTGATGTTGAGGGCCAGACCACGGCTCTCGGGGCTGTACTTCTATCTGTGGGCCGTGCCCCTGGCGTTGAGCGACCTGGCCGCCGGCCTGGTCTGGCTGGCCGTGTTCACCGACCAGGGGTATCTCAACACGGTGCTCTACCACCTGAACCTGCCCAGCGTCTCGTGGCTGAACTACCAGAACTACGGGACGATGTTCCTCACCGTGCTCATCGCGGAGCTGTGGCGCGCGACCGCTCTCGTCTTCGTGATCCTCGTGGCCGGAGTCCAGAGCATCCCCAAGGACTACGAGGAGGCCGCCGCCGTCTTCGGTGCCGGGGCTTGGGCGCGGCTGCGGTACGTCACCCTCCCCCTGCTGCGGCCCAGCCTCCAGGTGGCGCTCATCCTCCGGACCATCCTCGCCTTCCAGACCTTCGCGGTGGCTCAAGCGCTGACCGGCCAGAACTTCCCGCTCGTCGTCGGTGAGACGTACCGCTGGAGCACCTCCCTCCAGAACCCCAACGTGGCCGCTGCCATCGCGCTGGTCGTGATGCTGGCGTCGATGATCACAGCGTTCTTCTATCTGCGGGTGTTGCGCGACCAGTCGGAGGTCAGGACATGACGACGGCGACGACCCGAGGCCAGCAGGGCACGGAGCCCCGAGCGGCGCTGACCACGCCGGAGCCGGACCACGCCCCACTGCGGAAACGTCGACGCGGGCGCGTGCTGCTGCAGATCGGCTGTATTGCGGTGACGCTGTTCATGGGCGTCCCGATCTACCTCATCGCGCTGGCGGCGTTCAGCACGCGGGAGTCCCTCAACCAGTTCCCCCTCGATCTGCTCCCCGTGAACTTCTCGACGGAGACGATCGGGATCTTCATGCAGTCGACCGGCATCATCGCCGGGGTCATCAACTCGATCCAGGTCGGGCTGGCGACGCTGGTCCTCTCCTTCCTCATCGGCATCCCAGCGGGTTACGCCGTGGCTCGGTTCGCGTTCCGCGGCCGGGACCCCTACCAGCTGTTCATGCTCTTCACGCGGGCGCTACCTATCGTCGTGCTGTCCGTGCCGCTCGCTCAGCTGTTCCTCGGCGTGGGACTCTACGACTCGGTCCTCGGGGTCGTGCTGCTGCACTCGGCCCTGGCGCTGCCGACCGCGATCCTCATCACGGCCGCCGTCTTCGTCGGCGTGCCGGCAGACGTCGAGGAGGCCGCCCGGATCTTCGGATGCACGCCCTTGCAGGCCTTCCGGAAGGTCGTCCTGCCTATGGCCCTTCCGGGCATTGCGGCCGCCTCCATCTTCACCTTCGTGATGTCGTGGAACGAGGTCCTGGGCGCGGCCATCCTCACCCTGAACCACCGCACCCTGCCGGCGCAGGTGCTCTCGTCCCTCTCCGACTCGCCGCTCGCCTACCGGTTCGCGGGGGGCTTCGTCCTCGTCCTCCCCGCCCTCGTCTTCATCTTCTTCATGCGCAAGTACCTCACCAACATGTGGGGGTCGACGATCCGATGACCATCGAGACAGGTTCGCACCGTGGCTGACATACACATCCAGAATCTCGTCAAGGTCTACCCGGGTACGACCGAGGCGGCCACCGACGACGTCTCACTCGACATCCACGACGGCGAGTTCATGGTGCTGCTGGGTCCGTCCGGATGCGGAAAGACCACTCTGCTGCGCATGGTCGCCGGCTTGGAGCTGCCCGACTCCGGCTCGGTCGCCATCGGGGGGAAGGACATCACGTATCTGCCTCCACAGAGCCGGAACCTTTCGATGGTGTTCCAGTCGTATGCCGTGTTTCCTCATCGCAAGGTCCGCGACAACATCGCCTTCGGTCTCGTCATGAACAAGGTGCCTAGGTCGGAGATCACGGAGAAGGTCAACCGAGCCGCCGACATCCTGCGTCTCGAGCCCTACCTCGACCGCTACCCCGCCCAGCTGTCGGGTGGTCAGCGCCAACGAGTCGCCGTGGCGCGTGCGATCGTCATGAACTCCGATGTCCTTCTGATGGACGAGCCGCTGTCGAACCTCGACGCCTTGTTGCGCCTCGACTTCCGCGCCGAGCTGAAGAAGATCGTGCAGGACATCGGCACCACCACGGTGTACGTGACTCACGACCAGGTCGAGGCACTGTCTCTGTCGGACCGGGTGGCGGTCATGCGTAAGGGCCAGATCGTGCAGCTGGGTGACCCGATCGACGTCTACGACGAACCCGTCGACACCTTCGTCGGCGGCTTCCTCGGCTCGCCACCGATGAACTTCCTCGACGCCGAGGCGACTGCCGAGGGCCACCTGCGCATCGGGGACCAGGAGATACCCGGTCCCGAGCATCTCCGTCAGGCCAGTGGCGTCGCCGCGCCCGGCCCCGTGAGTCTCGGTGTGCGAGCCGAGAGCATCGAGGTCCTCCGCGACGCCCGACCGGGCGAGGCGTTGCGGGCCACGGTCCAGGTCGTCGAGCCGCTCGGCGCGGCGACGCTGCTGACAGTGGACGTGGACGGCCAGGTGCTCAAGGCCCAGACGCCGCCCAGCGTCCGCTCGGAGCCTCATCAGGAGGTGTGGTTGCGCGTGCCGCCCGAGACCATGCGCCTCTACGACAAGGAGACCGGCCTGACGCTGGTGTCCGACCGCGGTACGAGTGCCGACGGCGGCCGGCCCGTCGCGTCGCCGGACGCTCCACAGCGGGCGTCGGCGGACACGCCCGGCTCCCCCTCCGGGCATACCGTCGAGAGTCGCTCGTAGGGGTCGGCCGGTGACGAGGAGGCCGGCCGACGAGGCATCGGCGTCCGTGGACCCTCAGGTGCTGCGCGAGCGCGCGGCCGAGGTGCTGCGCGACAACGACCTCGGCACGATGATCACCGCCGCACCCCGGCTCTACCCGCACATGTGGAGCTGGGATGCCGCCTTCGTCGCCATGGGGCTGGCGCAGATCTCGGTCCCGCGGGCGATCCAGGAGATGCGCACGCTGGTCGGTGCGCAATGGGCTTCCGGGATGATCCCGCACATCGTCTTCTCGGACGCTCCCGGGTACTTTCCCGACGTGCACCGCTGGGGCACGATCGGCGCCTCGCCCCCCGACGTCCGAAGCAGTGGGATCTGCCAGCCCCCGGTGCACGCCATCGCCCTGCGGTTCATCCTCGACGCGGCCCGTGAGGCCGGAGGACCGGTGCAGGACGACGCCGAACGCTTCCTGGGCGACACGTTCGACGACTGGCTTCGGTGGCACCGCTGGCTCGCCACCGCGCGAGACCCAGACGGAGTGGGACTGCTCGAGATTCACCACGGCTGGGAGTCCGGGATGGACAACTCGCCGCGGTTCGACGGACCCTACTCGCGCGTGCAGCCCGGCGAGCTGGCCCCCTACGAGCGCACCGACCTCCAGCACGCGGACGCCTCCGAGCGACCGAGCGCGCAGGAGTACGACCGCTATCTCTGGCTGGTCCAGCAGATGGCCGACGTCGCGTTCGACGACGACCGGGTTCTCGAGGTCGTCGACTTCCGCGTCCGTGACGTGTTCATGTCCGGCGTGATGTCGACGGCGTGCGCGGTGCTGGCGGACATCGCCGACGAGCTGGGCCGGGGCGACGACGCGGCCGAACAACGTGAGCTGGCGGTGCGCTTCGCCGCCGGGGTGGCGTCCACGATCGACCCGGAGACCGGCTTGGCCCGGGACTACGACGTGCGGTCGGGAGAGTGGGTCGCGACCGAGACGATCGCCGGGTTCGCACCGCTGCTGTGCCTCGACGACGACGAGGTGCGGGGCCGCCAGTGGACGATCCTGCGCGGTGAGCGCTGGCTGGCCCATCCGACCCTCCGGTTCGCGCTCATCCCCTCGACCTCACCGGCGTCCGAGGCCTACCGGCCGCGCACCTACTGGAGGGGGCCTGTCTGGCCGGTGCTGAACTGGTTCTTCGGCTGGGCCTGCCGGGGTCACGGCGAGCAGCAGGCGTACGACGCGCTCGGTCAGCAGTCCCTCGCTCAGCTGGCCGACCTCACGTTCGGCGAGTACTACGAGCCGACGACCGGGGAGCCGCTGGGCAGCACACAACAGTCGTGGACCGCAGCGGTCGCGCTGCTGTGGCTGGACAGCCGCTGACCCCGGCGTCACCCAGGCGGGGCGTCGCCGTGGATGTCGCGGAAGTCCAGCACCACCTGCAGCGTTCCGGACGGGTCCTCGTCCAGGAGGCGATACGCCGTGGCGGCATTGCCGACGGGCACGACGTGGCTGACCAGCGAGGTGACGTCCACCCGGCCGGCGGCGACGAGGCCGAGGAACGCTCGGTGCAGCCGGAGCACGTCCCAGCGGTGGGTCACACCGGTGGGCAGGCCGCCGATCTGGGACGCGACCACGCTGACCCGGTTGTGGTGGAACTCCTCGCCGAGGTCCAGGCCGGTCGCGGGGCCCTGGTAGAAGCCCGCGGCCACGACCCGGCCGCCTGGCTGGACCGACCGGATCGCCTCGTGCAGGGCGGGGTACGCCCCGCTGAGCTCGATGGCCGCGTCGGCCCCGGCGCCGGTGAGCGCCCGGACCTCTGCCGCGACATCCCGACCCGACAACGGGTCCACGGTGTATGCCGCCCCGAAGTCGCGGGCCGCGATGCGTCGACGCTCGATGCGGTCGACCGCGAGGACCGTCGCGCCACTGAGCACCGCGAGTCGCGTGGCCAGCAGGCCGATGACGCCCTGACCGATCACCACAACGGTTTCGGTGAGGTGCAGGTCGGCGGCCAGGAGGGCATTCAGGGCGATGGCGCCGACCCGGACGAAGACGCCCGAGACCGGGTCGAGGTCGGGCGGCAGCGCATGCCCCACGAGACCGGCGGCCGGCACGACCGCCTCGCTGCGATGACCCCAAACGCCGTAGACCACGTCGCCCACCGTGACGCTGCCGATGGCGGGGTCGGCCTGCCCGCCGCCGCCGATCTCGACGACCGTGCCGACCTCGCTGTACCCCCAGCCGGACAGCGGATAGGTGACTGACGGGTGCCCGGGGACGAAGAGGCGTAGGTCTGGGTCCCAGCCCTTGTTGAGATAGACGTTGGACCCGCGATAGGCCGTCAGCTCGGTACCGGCGGAGATGCCGGAGTAGAGCGTCCGAACCCGTACGGCTCCGGGCGGGCAGTCCTCCACCGCCCCCGCGACGACGTCAACCTGTCGCGGAGCCGAGAAGCGGACGATGTGAGGGCCGGCCATGGCACCGATGGAAGCACGGCTTCGCCGCCGACCCCTCACCTTCCGGACGGATACTGTGCGGCTGGTGCAGGTGTTCGAGGTCGTGGACGACATCGCCGTCACCCCCGGCCACGCCCGCGTCCACGAGGCCGGTTGGCAGAGCTGGAGCCCCTCGGGGACCTACCTGCTCGACGAGCGGCCGCCGAGTCCTCGGCACGACCGGCAGCAGCTGATGCGGTTCCGGCCCGGATCTCCGGCTCTGGAGACGGGGTTCCAGTCGGAAGGCGTCCTCGTCCTGTCCGCCGCCGGAGACGCCGGAGCCCGTACCCGGCTCTACACACCCGTCGACACGGGGAGGGGAGTCGACGAGGTGCCGACCCTCCGCGTCCGGCACGCCGCCGGGCGTGTGGTCGTCTCGGCGGACGGTCCGGTGCAGGGGAGGGACGTCGAGGGAGGGATCGGCAACGCCCTCGCGGCGTTCGGGGACGAGTGGGCCCGGCGCTGTGGAGTCCGCGCGATCGCCGCACCACCCAGCGTGTGGTGCTCGTGGTACCACTACTTCCACGATGTGACGCCGGCCGACATCGAGGAGAACCTCGCCGCGATGGACCGCCTCGACCTGCCCGTCGACGTCGTCCAGGTCGATGACGGCTGGCAGTCCGGCATCGGCGACTGGGACGCATACTCCGAGCCGTTCCGCGCCCTGGCCGACCTCGTCGCCCGGATCCGCGACCGCGGGCGGCGCGCGGGAATCTGGGTCGCGCCACTGACCGTCGGCGCGCACAGCCGGGTGGCCCGGGAGCACCCCGACTGGCTCGTCGGGGAGGGCGGACGCAACTGGGGCCAGTCGCTGTGCGGACTGGACGTCACGAACCCCGCCGCGGCCGAGCACCTGACGGCCGGCCTGCGCGCCCTCCGCGACCTTGGGATCGACTACGTCAAGCTCGACTTCCTGTACACCGGGGCTCTCCCGGGTCGACGCCACGAGGACGTCACCCCGGTGGCGGCCTACCGGCGAGGACTCGCGTTGGTGCGCGAGGCTCTCGGTCCGGAGACCTACCTCCTCGGCTGTGGCGCGCCGCTGTTGCCCAGTGTCGGCCTCGTCGACGCGATGCGGGTCTCGGCGGACGTCCTCAACCCCGCGGACGACGAGCCGGGCTCGGCCCGGTTGCGCGGCGAGCAGGCGATCCTGGCGCGGGCGTGGCAGCACGGCCGGTTCTGGGTGAACGACCCGGACTGCCTGGTCGCGCGGCCCGGGTTCGAGCTGCGCCGTCGGTGGGCCGACCTCATCGAGGCGTTCGGCGGTCTTCGGTCGGCGTCCGACCGCATCCGGGACCTCGACGACTGGGGTGTTCGGACCACCCGCCGACTGCTGTCGACCGCACCGCCGCCGTCGCCGTTCGACCCACGCCCGATGGGCGAGACGGAATGAGAGCCGTGGCCGCGATGCCGCGACTCGCCCTCTACGGCCACTCGTGGGTCGCCGGCGAAGCGGCCAGCCGCCCGCAGCACCGTCTCAGCGACCTGGTCGCGGTCGGTCTCGGGATGACACCGGTCAATCTCGGCGTCGGTGGGTCGTCGACCGTCGAGACGGCCGCACTCGTCAGTCGGCACGGCGTCGTCCCCGCGGAGGCGTACCTCGTCCTCAGCGGGCTCAACGACGCTCGGCTCCACGGGACGGACCCGGCCGCCCTGGACGACTACTCGTCGGCGCTGGAGACCGTCGTGACCGCGTGCGAGGCGGCCGCGCCCGACGTGGTGGTCCTGCTCGTCGAACAGCCGCCGTTGCTCGACTACGGCGGGTACCCACCGCACGACAAGGGGTCGCCGTCGGCGGTCGACGCGTACAACCGGCGGATGGCCCGCGCGGCCGACCGGCACCGGCAGGCCGTCCAGGTCCACGTGGGCCGCTGGGACGCGACGACCATGCTCGACGACGACACCGTCCACCCCAACGACCTCGGTCATGCCACCATCGCCGCCGCGGCGGTCCGGGCCTACCGTCGGTCCGTGAGCATGGGCAGCACGAGCCCGGTCCAGGACTGAGGCCGGGCACCGCAGCCGGCACCCGTCTCCGCGTTCCAGTACTCGGCCCAGCCGCTCGTCCGGGCGCCGGCCAACGTCATCTCCGCCAACGCCTCCGCGGCTTCAGCGCGGTTCCAGCGGCGGAGGGCCAGCCACAGGAGGTAGTTGAGATTCGGCCAGGCGGCTCCGCGCCAGTACATCCCGGGGTCGTACGCCGGGTGGCTGCGAGCCACGTTGGCCGGGCCGAACGGTGCCGCGAAGCGGCCGGGTTCGTCGAGCTGATCCAGGGCCCGTCGAGCCTTGTCGGGGTCGGTGGTGACCAGGGCGGCCATGATCCCGTCGCTGATCGGCGTCCGCACCGACCGGCCGCCCCCGACCACGGCGCCGTCGAGCCACAGCCCTTCGTCCGGCGCCCACAGTCGAGCGTCGACGGCGTCGGCCAGCTCGCGGCTCCAGCCGCGCAGCTCGTCGTCGTCGAGCGCGTCGCCCAGCTCGGCCAGGTTGAACGCGGTGTACGCGTTGAAGCCGGCCGGGCAGGCGACGAACCGCGACGACCAGACGGCTGCACCGTCGTCGGCGAACGTGACGTCCTTCATCAGCTGCTTGTTCCACGCGGTGCGCGCCGACCGGTCGTAGTCGGCCGGCGTTCGTCCGGGCGCACCCCAGTCGTCCCATCGTGGTGAGTGGTCGTTGCCCGCCTCCCACGGATGGATGACGAACAGCAGTCCCTCCTCCGTGCGACGGTTGTGCCACAGCCACTCGAGTCCTCGACGGGCCTGCGCCAGCGTCCGGTCGGACACCTGCATGTCGCACTGCTGCAGGACCCGGATCGCATGGCCGAACATCGGCGGCTGCACCAGCGACGAGGTCGACTCCAGCGGGCCGAGGAACGTGTCCGGCGGCTCGCCGCCGTACCGCATGTGCGGCACCAGACCTCCGGGCAGCTGCCCCGCGAGCGTCGACTCCAGCTCCGTGACGGCGCGCTGGTCCTCCAGGTAAGCCCAGACGATCGCGTGGAAACACGAGTCCCAGAGCCAGAGGTGCGGGTACGTGGTCGGGTTGGGGACGCAGTACCCGCGCGCTGGGTCCCAATGTGCCTCGAGAAGCGAGCGGACCTCGACCCGCAGCTCCGCATGACCCGGCCCGGACATCTCAGGCCCGGAGCGCGGCTCCGACGACGTCCTTGGCCTCGGCCTGCACCTCGGCGAGGTGCTCCCGCCCGCGGAACGACTCGGCGTAGATCTTGTAGACGTCCTCGGTCCCGGACGGCCGCGCCGCGAACCACGCGTTCTCGGTGACCACCTTGAGGCCGCCGATCTTCGCGCCGTTACCGGGTGCCGTCGTCAGCTTCTCGGTGATCGGCTCACCGGCCAGCGTCTCCGCCGTGACCGCATCGGGGGAGAGGGCCGCGAGGGCGGCCTTCTCCTCGCGGTTCGCCGCCGCGTCGATGCGCGCGTAGGCCGGGTCGCCGTGCCGCTCGACCAGCTCGGCGTAGTGCTGGCTCGGCGTCTTGCCGGTCTTGGCGAGGATCTCGGAGGCGAGCAGGGCCAGGATGATCCCGTCCTTGTCGGTGGTCCACACCGTGCCGTCGAACCGGAGGAAGGACGCGCCGGCCGACTCCTCGCCGCCGAACCCGACCGACCCGTCGAGCAGCCCGGGGACGAACCACTTGAAGCCCACGGGGACCTCCAACAGCGTCCGGCCGAGGTCGGCGGCGACGCGGTCGATCATCGACGACGAGACCAGCGTCTTGCCGATCGCCGTCGTGGACGGCCAGCCGGGACGCGCTCCGCCGTAGAGGTACTGGATCGCCACGGCCAGGTAGTGGTTCGGGTTCATCAGCCCGGCGTCGGGGGTGACGACGCCGTGCCGGTCGGCGTCGGCGTCGTTCCCGGTGGCGATGTCGTACTCGTCCTTGCGGCCGATCAGCGACGCCATGGCCGACGGCGACGAGCAGTCCATCCGGATCTTGCCGTCCCAGTCGAGGGTCATGAACCGCCACGTCGGGTCGACCTCGGGGTTGACCACGGTGAGGTCCAGGCCGTGCCGCCGGCCGATCTCGCCCCAGTATGCGACGGAGGCGCCGCCCAGCGGGTCGGCCCCGATCCGCACGCCGGCCTCGCGGATCGCCTCGAGGTCGACCACCCCGGGCAGGTCGTCGACGTAGCGACCCATGAAGTCGTACGTGCCGATCTCCCCGAGCGCCTGGTCGAGCGGCACCCGTCGGACCCCGCCCATCCCGTCGCGGATCAGCTCGTTGGCCCGCGCCGCGATGACCGACGTCGCGTCGGTGTCGGCCGGGCCGCCGTGGGTCGGGTTGTACTTGAACCCGCCGTCCCCGGGCGGGTTGTGCGACGGCGTGACGACGATCCCGTCGGCGAGACCGGCGCCCGAGCCAGTGCCGGCCTTGCCGCGGTTGAGGGTGAGGATCGCGTGCGACACGGCGGGTGTCGGGGTGTAGCCGTCGAGCGAGTCCACGAGGACGCGTCACGCCGTTGGCGACCAGGACCTCGAGCGCCGACTTCCGCGCCGGCTCCGACAACGCGTGCGTGTCGCGGCCCATGAGCAGCGGGCCGTCCACCCCGACGGAGGCGCGGTACTCGCAGATCGCCTGGGTCGTCGCGAGGATGTGCGCCTCGTTGAACGCGGTCCTGAGGCTGGACCCGCGGTGCCCCGACGTGCCGAACACGACCATCTCGTCGGGATTCGTGGCGTCGGGCATTCGGTCGTAGTACGCCTCGACGAGGGCGGTCACGTCGACGAGGTCCTCGGGCTGCGCCAGCTGCCCAGCGCGCGGGTGGTTCACGACGGTCACGCTCCTTCGGGGACGAGCCAGACCGTCGAGAGGGCCGGCACGGTGACGTTGATGGCGTACGGCTGGTTGTCCCATGACTGCGACTCCGCGGGGATGACGACCCCGGCCGAGCTGGGCGAGTCGGGGCGGTACCCGGCGGTGTCGAGGATGACCCGCCACCCGCCCGGCCGCGGGACGCCGACGCGGTAGGGCTCGTGCGTCATGCCGCTGAAGTTGGTGACGACGGCCATGACCGGGGCGTCGGACGCACGGTCGCCCGAGCCGTAGCGCAGGAACGCGAAGGTGTTGTGGCTCGCGTCGTCGGCGTTCAGCCAGCGGAACCCGGCCGGGTCGTTGTCGTACTCCCACATCTCGCGATGGTCGTGGTAGATCCGGTTCATGTCCTTGACCTGGGCGTGCACCCGGTAGTGCGCCGGCTGGTCGAGCAGCCACCAGTCGAGGCTGCGGCCCTCCGCCCACTCCGACTCCTGGGCGAACTCGCATCCCATGAAGATCAGCTGCTTCCCGGGGTGCGACCACATGTAGGCCAGGAAGGCGCGCAGGGTCGCGAGCTGCTCGTCACGCGTGCCGCGCGACTTGCGCAGCAGCGAGCCCTTGCCGTGCACGACCTCGTCGTGGCTGATCGGCAGGACGAAGTTCTCGCTGAACGCATACATGAGCGCGAAGGTCATCGAGCTGTGGTGGTACTGCCGGAAGATCGGGTCCTGGCCGAGGTAGCGCAGGGCGTCGTTCATCCAGCCCATGTTCCACTTGAACCCGAACCCGAGACCGCCCTTGTCGGTCGACGCGGTCACGCCCGACCAGGACGTCGACTCCTCGGCGACGCTGACGATGCCGGGGTACTCGCGGTATGCGGTGCCGTTCACCTCCTGGAGCAGCTGCACCGCCTCGAGGTTCTCCCGTCCGCCGTAGGAGTTCGGGATCCACTCGCCCGGCTGCCTCGAGTAGTCGAGGTACAGCATCGACGCGACGCCGTCGACGCGGATCCCGTCGGCATGGAACTCCTCGAACCAGTACAGCGCGTTGGCGACGAGGAAGTTGCGCACCTCCGGACGGCCGAGGTCGAAGATGAACGAGCCCCACTCCGGGTGCCATCCCTTCCGGGGGTCCGGGTGCTCGTAGAGCGGCCGGCCGTCGAAGCGCGCGAGGGCCCACTCGTCGGTGGCGAAGTGGCCCGGAACCCAGTCGAGGATCACGCCGATCCCGTTCTGGTGCAGGCGGTCCACGAGGTACCGGAAGTCGTCCGGCGTGCCGAACCGGGACGTCGGCGCGTAGTAGTTGGTGACGTGGTAGCCCCACGAGGGGACGAAGGGGTGCTCCATCACGGGGAGCAGCTCGACGTGCGTGAAGCCGAGGTCCTTGACGTAGTTGACCAGGTGCTCGGCGAGGTCGACGTAGCTCAGACCCTGCCGCCAGGAGCCGAGGTGGACCTCGTAGACGCTCATCGGCCCGTTGTGCGGGTTGTTGGACGCCCGGTCGGTCCGCCAGTCGCCGTCGTCCCACTGGTAGCCCGACTCGTAGACGATGGCCGCCTGCTTCGGCGCGACCTCGGTGCGCTGCGCCATCGGGTCGGTGTGGACCACGACCTGGCCCTTCTTGCCGCGGATCGCGAACTGGTAGTTCATCCCGGGCGCCGCCCCGGGGATGAACAGCTCCCAGACGCCGCTCTGGCCGAGGCTGCGCATCGGGTGCGAGATGTGGTCCCAGCCGTTGAAGTCGCCGATGACGTGGACCGCCTTGGCCCGAGGCGCCCAGACGGCGAAGGAGACTCCCGCCACCTCACCGAGCGGGCCGTCATAGCGGCGGACGTGGGAGCCGAGGATCGTCCAGAGCCGCTCGTGGCGACCCTCGTTGAACAGATGCAGGTCCAGCTCACCGAGCGTGGGCGCGAACCGGTAGGGGTCGTCCTGCTCATGCTCCACGCCGTCGTCCCAGGCGACGAGCAGCCGGTAGTCCGTGGTCGTCGTGACGTCCGGTGCGGTCCCGGACCACACGCCGTCGCGAACGTGCCCGAGGTCCATGACGACGCCGTCGGCCAGCCGGGCTCGTACCGACTTCGCCAACGGCCGGTAAGCGGTGATGGTCAGGCCTCCCGGACCGAGGTGGTGTCCCAGGAAGTCGTGCGGCTGCCCGTTCTTCCCCTCGATGAAGGCTTGGAGCGGCCCGAGGTCGCCGAGCTCTGCGGTGGTGCGGACGGTCTTCATGAGGGACCCTTCCGGGCAACGACGCCCTGATGGACGGAGGTGTCGGACGTCGTGGGGGACGACTCGGCGACGAGCCGGTCGATGGCGGCCATCGGGATCCCCAGCCAGCTCGGCCGGTTGCGGACCTCGTAGATGACCTCGTAGAGGGCCTTGTCGAGCTCGAGGGCCCGCAGCACCGGACCCGTCAGGACGGGGTCGAGGTGGGTCACGCCGGCGTATCCCTCGAGGAAGGCGGCGCGACAGGCGGCCACCCAGTCGCGGGCGGAGCGGTCGGGATCGCTGAGCTCGACCGAGCCGCCGACGTAGTCGAACGAACGGAGCATGCCGGCCACGTCACGCAGCGCGAGATCGGGCCCGACCCGCTCGTGCAACGGGCGGAGCGGCTCGCCCTCGAAGTCGACGGCGACCCAGCCGTCGGGCGTACGCAGCACCTGGCCCAGGTGGTAGTCGCCGTGGACGCGCTGCAGGTCGGGCCACGGGCGAGCGAGGAGGTCGTCGAGCGACGCGGCGACCACCTGCTCGTGGGCGGCCAGCGCCGCCACCTCCGCCACCGCGGCGTCGTAGCGCGAGCGGATGATCCGCACGAGGTCGGCCTTCGCGGCGTCGCCGGCCGCGACGGTCCCGAGCGTCGCGGCGAGGCTGACGTGGATGTGCGCCGTCGCCTCGCCGAGCTCGCGGGCCGACTCGGTGAAGTCCTCCCCGGCGGTCGCGGCGCGCAGCGCCACGCGCCACGCGTCCTCGACGCCCGGGAGGAACCGCTGCGCGAAGACGAGGTGACCACGGACCCGCTCGCCGGACGTCGGGTCGGCCCACTCGCCGGCGACCGAGCCGACCGTGTGGGGGACCTGCGTCGAGCCGGCCTCGGTGAGCGCCGACTGGACGACGACGTCGGGGTTCTCGCCGGGGTGGAGGGAGCGGAACACCTTGGCGATCACCGGTTCGGCCGGCTCGCCGGTGGCGTCGACGACCTGGCACACGACCGAGGTGTTGGACTGCTCTCCGCGCAGGACCGCCGACGACGCCAGGCTGACGACGGCGGAGTCGACCGCCTGTCCCGTGACGGCGGGGTCGGGTGTGTGGCTTTCCGACTGGGCCTGCGGCTCGGCCTGACCCTGGATGAGCGCCAGCAGCTGGGCGACGAACACCTCGTCGTGGGGCGCGTCGTAGACCCAGCGGGTGCCGAGGACGCCATGCTCGGTGGTGCCGACGAGTGCGTGCTCCGACCCGGCCAGCGGCGCGCCGCGATAGGTGAGGGGCACCTGGTAGACCACCGGCTGAGGGCCGGAGTCGTCGGCGACCACCATGACCTCGATGCCCACCTGGCCGGCCGGGTCGTCGAGACGGAACCCGCCCAGCTTGCGCAGCACCGGGGTCCGGCCCTTGGCCGCATACCAACGTTGCCGGGGCAGCCAGGACGAGAGGAGCTCGAGCTTCGACGGCGAGAGCGTCGTGTGGTGGATCTCAGCCACGCCGCTCGCCCGCCCCGACGCTCACGGCGCCCGCGCCGCTGTGGGCCCAGTCGCCCCTGACCTGGAACCAGAAGAAGTCGCGGGAACCCAGCGTCACGAGCACCTTTCCGTCGTCGCCGATCTTGGGGAACCCCTGCCCGCCGAACAGGTCGACGAGCTGCGCCCCCGCGTACTCCACGGGGAGCTGGACCGTCGTGGCCTGGGGACGTGAGGAGAGGTTGAACACGCACAGAGCCGTCTCGCTCGCGGGGGCGTCCGTGCCGATCGGCCGGTCACCCTCGTGGTGTCGCACGAAGGACAGGATGGCCTCGTTCTCGGTCGGGCACACGTCGAAGTCGCCGAGGCCGAATACCGGATGCCGGCTGCGGACCTGGAGCATCCCGCGCAGCCAGTGCAGCAGCGACGACGAGGTCGCCATCTGCGCCTCGACGTTGACCGTGTTGTAGTGGTAGACGAGGCTCGAAATGACTGGGAGATAGAGCTTTCCGGGGTCTACGGCCGAGAACCCCGAGTTGCGGTCGGGGGTCCACTGCATCGGCGTCCGCACGGCGTCGCGGTCGTTGAGCCAGATGTTGTCGCCCATCCCGATCTCGTCGCCGTAGTAAAGGCAGGGGGTTCCCGGCAGCGACAGGATGAGCGCGTGGATCAGCTCGATCTCCGGCCGCGAGTTGTCGAGCAGGGGAGCGAGCCGGCGGCGGATGCCGACGTTCGCGCGCATGCGGGGGTCCGGGGCGTACCAGCCGTACATCGCCGAGCGCTCCTCGGGCGTCACCATCTCGAGGGTCAGCTCGTCGTGGTTGCGCAGGAAGGTGCCCCACTGCGCTCCGTTCGGGATGGCCGGGGTGTCGGCGAAGACGTCGACGATCGGCGTGGCCCGCTCCTCGCGCAGGGAGTAGTAGAGCCGCGGCATGACCGGGAAGTGGAAGCACATCTGGCATTCGGGCGCCTCGGCAGTGCCGAAGTAGTCGACCACCTCGGCCGGGGGCTGGTTCGCCTCGGCCAGCAGCACCCGGCCGGGGTACTCGGCGTCGACCATGGCTCGCAGGTCGGCGAGGAACCCGTGCGTCCGGCTGAGGTTCTCGCAGTTGGTCCCCTCCTCCTCGAAGAGGTAGGGGATCGCGTCGAGCCGGAACCCGTCGATGCCGAGGTCCATCCAGAACCGGACGACGTCGAACATCTCCGCCCGGACGCGAGGGTTCTCGAAGTTGAGGTCCGGCTGGTGGGAGAAGAACCGGTGCCAGAAGAACTGGCGGCGGATCGGGTCGAAGGTCCAGTTCGACACCTCGGTGTCGATGAAGATGATCCGCGCCTCGCTGTACGGCGCGTCCGTGTCGGACCACACGTAGTAGTCGCCGAACGGGCCGCTCGGCTCGGTCCGGCTGAACTGGAACCAGGGATGCTGGTCGCTGGTGTGGTTCATCACCAGGTCGGTGACGATGCGGATGCCGCGGGCGTGCGCCTGCGAGACCAGCTCGATGAACTCGGGCAGCGTCCCGAACTCCGGCAGCACCGCCTTGTAGTCGGAGATGTCGTACCCGCCGTCGCGCAGCGGCGACGCGTAGAACGGCGGCAGCCAGAGACAGTCGATCCCGAGCCACTGGAGGTAGTCGAGCCGTTCGATGAGACCGCGGAAGTCGCCGGACCCGGACCCCTTGGCGTCCGAGAACGCCCGGACGAGAACCTCGTAGAAGACGGCAGTGCGGTACCACTGAGGGTCGTGTCGCAACCCGGGTTGCGACAGGTTGAGGCCCTGCACGGCTCAGATGCTCCTGACCTCGATGATGTGCACGGGGTGGGTCTCGGGGCCGAGGCGGACCCACGAGTGCTGCCGCCAGATCCAGGTCTGCTCGGTGACGAGGTCGCGGGCGCGGAACTGCTCGTCCCAGCCGAGGCCGAGGGCCGGCATGTCCAGGTCGAGCCACGCCCCGCGGGTCGAGTGCGGGTCGAGGTTCGCGACGACGAGGATCGTGTCGCGACGGCCCTCGACGACGCGGGACTTCGAGAAGACGATGATGTTCTCGTCGTCGGAGGCGTGGAACCGGATGTTGCGCAGCCAGCGCAGTGACGGGTGCGCCTTGCGGATCGCGTTGAGCTTGGTGAGGTAGCCCGCGAGGCTCTGCCCTTCCTTGGCGCCGCCGGGCTGGTAGTCCTCCCAGCGCCGGTCCTTGTACTCGTACTTCTCGTTGTCGACCTGCTCCTCGGCGCCCTGCCGGGCGACGTTCTCCATCAGCTCGTAGCCGGCGTAGATGCCGTAGGTCGGGACGAGGGTCGCGGCCAGCGCGGCGCGGAGGGTCCAGGCGGTCGGCCCGCCGTACTGCATGTACGGCGTGAGGATGTCGTGCGTCGTGGGCCAGAACGACGGACGCATGAACGCGGCCGCCTCTCCCGACAGCTCGCGCAGGTACTCCTCGAGCTCCCAGCGCATGTTGCGCCACGCGTAGTACGTGTACGACTGCTGGAACCCGGCCTTCGCGAGGCTGTGCATCATCGCCGGCTTCGTGAACGCCTCGGACAGCCAGATGATCTCGGGGTGGTCCTTCGCCACGTCCGCGATCAGCCACTGCCAGAACTGCACCGGCTTGGTATGCGGGTTGTCGACGCGGAACAGCGTGACGCCGTGGTCGATCCACACCTGGATGACGCGACGCATCTCCGCGTAGGCGCCGGCCGGGTCGTTGTCGAAGTTGAGCGGGTAGATGTCCTGGTACTTCTTCGGCGGGTTCTCCGCGTAGGCGATCGTGCCGTCGGCGCGGGTTGTGAACCACTCGGGATGGGTCTCGACGTAGGGGTGGTCCGGCGAGGCCTGCAGCGCGATGTCGATGGCCACCTCGAGGCCGTTGCGGCGGGCGGCGCGGACGAATAGGTCGAAGTCCTCGAACGTCCCGAGGTCAGGGTGGATCGAGTCGTGCCCGCCGTCCGGCGAGCCGATGGCGTACGGGCTGCCGGGGTCGCCGTCCTTCGCGTCGAGCGAGTTGTTCTGGCCCTTGCGCGCGGTCGTGCCGATGGGGTGGATGGGCGTGAGGTAGACGACGTCGAAGCCCATCCCGGCGATCGCGCGCAGCCGCTCCGCCGCCGTGCGCAGCGTGCCGGACCGCCACTGGCCCGTCTCATGGTCGAGGTACGCACCCTCGGAGCGGGGGAAGATCTCGTACCACGCGCCGAACAGGGCGAGCTCGCGCTCGACGAGCAGCCGGTATGCGGGGCTGGGGCTCACCATCTCGCGGAACGGGTGCCGCGCGAACCAGCGCCGCATCGGCGCCGAGGTCACCGTGTGCAGGCGGTCGACGGCCGGCCGGTCCGTGTCACGGAGGACGGCGATCGCCTCCACCAGCGGGCTGCCTTCTGGTTCGCCCTGCTCGGCGGCGCAGCGCACGAGCATCCGGGCGCCCTCCTCGAGCATCAGCTCGGCGTCGACGTCGGCCTCGACCTTGATCGTCGCGTCGTGGACCCAGGTGCCCCACGGGTCGGACCAGCCCTCGACACGGTAGGTCCACCACCCCGGACGGTCGGCGGCGACGGTCGCGCTCCACCAGCTGAGCCCCGGGTTGTCGACGTGCATGGGGTAGTGGTGGTCGACGCCGTCGGGGTCGGTGAGCACCGCGGTCGCGTTGACCGCGTCGTGCCCCTCGCGGAACACCTGGGCGGCGACGGTGAACTCCTCGTGCTCGACCGACTTGGCCGGGCGGGTGCCGCCGTCGACGAGGGGGCGCACGCTCTGGACGGGGATCCGGCCGAAGGGAAGGACGCCCGGCGGCAGGGTCTCCTCGAGAAGATGCATCGGGGTGGTCGTCGCCTCCGGGACTGGGTGCCGTCCCGACGCTCTCGGGACCGGCGAGGTCCGGGTCGGTCGTGTCTGGGGCGGGTCCGCGCCGTTGGAGGCGGTGTCCGGGCCCCCGGCGGAGCTGGGTAGCGAGGTCGTGGTTGCAGCGGCGTCGGATGCAGTCACACGCCCGACGCTACTCGGTGGCATGTTGGGGGGACCACCCTCGGAGCCTGGTGTCTCGCGGAGCGTGCAAGCCGCTGAAACGCCTGCAAGAACCGAGCAACGCACCCGATAGAGTCGCTGGCCTCACGCCCGCGCCCACCCCCGAACCTGCGCACCCTTCGAGCACTAGGAGAGTCGCGTGACCGACACGCAGACCGACCGCCCGGCGGCCTCACCCCGCGGCGGGCTGGACAGCAGAGACCTCACCGCTCCGCGGCATACCGTCGAGGCCTTCATCAGCGACTTCATGCGCGAGCTGAACTACGGGCAGGGCGTCAGCCTGGCCCGCAGCTCGGTCAACGACCAGTACCTCGCGCTCGCCCGCACGGTGCGCCACCACCTGCAGTCGCGGTGGATGGCGACGCTGGCCAAGCAGTGGGACCAGCAGGCCAAGACCGTCTGCTACCTGTCGGCGGAGTACCTCCTCGGCCGGCAGCTGGACAACTCGATCCTCGCCTCCGACCTCGACACCATCGTCGAGGAGGGTCTCGGGCAGCTCGGCATCTCGCTGTCCACGCTGCGCGCGCAGGAGATCGAGCCGGGCCTCGGCAACGGCGGTCTCGGCCGGCTCGCGGCGTGCTTCATCGACTCGCTCGCGACGATGTCGGTCCCGTGCGTGGGCTACGGCATCCGCTACGAGTACGGCATCTTCCGGCAGACCTTCGAGGACGGCTGGCAGGTCGAGGAGTCCGACCCGTGGCTGCAGCTCGGCAACCCGTGGGAGTTCCCGCACCCGGAGAACGCCGTCACCGTCCAGTTCGGCGGCTTCACGGAGACGGCCAAGGACGAGGACGGCACCGAGCGCACCCGCTGGGTCGGCGACTGGGACGTCCTCGGCGTGCCCTACAACTACATGGTCCCGGGCTACCGCAACGGCCGCGTCAACACGCTGCGGCTGTGGAGCGCCAAGGCGACCCGGGCGTTCAACCTCGAGGTCTTCAACGCCGGCGACTACGTCGAGGCGGTCCGCAACCAGACCTTCGCCGAGAAGATCTCGATGGTCCTCTACCCGGAGGACTCGACGCCACAGGGCAAGGAGCTGCGGCTCCAGCAGCAGTACTTCTTCGTGGCCTGCTCGCTGCACGACTTCATCGACCAGGTGCTGCCGAAGGACTTCGACCTGCACCAGCTCCCCGACCGGGTCATCTTCCAGCTCAACGACACCCACCCCGTCATCGCGGTCCCGGAGCTCATGCGGATCCTCGTCGACGAGAAGGGCTTCGACTGGGCCGATGCCTGGGCCGTGACGCAGAAGTGCTTCGCCTACACGTGTCACACGCTGCTGCCCGAGGCGCTCGAGGTGTGGCCGGTCGAGGTGCTCGGGCGGCTGCTGCCGCGGCACCTCGAGATCATCTACCGGATCAACGACGACTTCCTCGACGACGTGCGCGAGGCCTACCCCGGCGACGAGGCCCGGCTGCGCCGGATGTCGATCGTCTCGGAGGGCGCGGTGCAAGATGGCCTACCTCGCCACCGTCGCGGGCTCGAAGGTCAACGGCGTGGCCGAGCTCCACTCGCAGCTGTTGCGCGACCGGGTGCTGCCCGACTTCTCCGAGTACTGGCCGGACAAGTTCACGAACGTCACCAACGGCGTGACGCCGCGCCGGTTCGTCCGGCTGGCCAACAAGAACCTCTCGGCGCTCATCACCGAGGCGATCGGCCCCGGCTGGGTCACCGACCTCGACCGGCTCTCCGAGCTCGAGCCGTTCGCCGACGACCCGGCGTTCCGCGAGCGGTTCCGGTCGGTCAAGAAGACCTGCAAGACCAGCCTGGCCAAGCACCTGCTCGCCCGCAACCAGATCGTGCTCCCCGCCGACGCCATGCTCGACGTGATGGTCAAGCGGCTGCACGAGTACAAGCGGCAGACCCTCAAGGTGCTGCACATCGTCACGATGTACCAGCAGATCCGCAGCGGCGAGGTCAAGGCCGAGGACGTCTCCCCGCGGGCGTTCGTGTTCGGCGCCAAGGCGGCTCCGGGGTACCGGATGGCCAAGCAGATCATCGGCCTCATCAACGCGGTCGGCGAGACCGTCAACACCGACCCGCTGGTCAAGGGCCGGCTGACCGTGGTGTTCCCGCCCAACTACAACGTGACGCTGGCCGAGAAGCTCATCCCGGCGGCCGACCTGTCCGAGCAGATCTCGCTGGCCGGCAAGGAGGCGTCGGGCACCGGCAACATGAAGCTCGCGCTCAACGGCGCGCTGACCATCGGCACCGACGACGGCGCCAACGTCGAGATCCGCAAGCTCGTCGGGGACGACAACTTCTTCCTGTTCGGGCTGCTCGAGCCGGAGGTCGAGGCGCTGTACGCGTCCGGCTACTCGCCGGCCAGCTTCTACGAGAGCGACCCGCAGCTGCGGGCGGCCATCGACCTCATCGCGTCGGGCGCGTTCTCCGGCGGCGACCGGATGGTGTTCGAGCCGGTCGTGTCGAACCTGCTCGGCGACGACCGGTTCCTCGCGCTGGCCGACTACCGGTCGTACATCGACGCGCAGGCCCAGGTGGACAAGGCGTACGCCGACCAGGACGCGTGGTCACGCTCGGCCATCCTCAACGTCGCCCGCTGCGGCTTCTTCTCCAGCGACCGCGCGATGCGCGAGTACATCGACCGCATCTGGCACACCCAGCCGGTCCTCGACGACTGAGGCGGTCGGGCTCCACCTCCCCAACCGCCCTATTAGGTGCCCGGCGTTCGGAATTCCGGACGCTCGGCGCCCATTGTTCGAGCCGTGGCCGTTGTCCACAGGGGTTGGCCGTCTCGTCACGGCGTCCACAGTCCGGCCGGGGGGCGTCGCGGAACCGCGTGGCGAGCATCGACGATGCACGCCATGTCGTCGAGTGCCGCCCGAACCCGTCAGATGTCCGCCGTCGCCGAGCCGTACGACGGGGTGCTCTCGCGAACCCTCCTTCGCGAGAACGGTGCCGACCACCGCGTCGTCTCGCGTCAGGTTTCCGACGAACGCTGGCGCCTCGTCGGTCGCGAGACCGTCGCGACGCATACCGGACCGCTGAGCTTCACCGCGCTTAGCCTGGCGTGCGCTTGGGAGACGGCGTCCTCGCAGGCGGCGGTCGACGGCGTCGGCGCCTTGCGGCTGGCGGGACTGAAGGGGTTCGATGTCTCGGCCGTCGACGTGTCGGTCCCGTGGGACGTGCGACGAGGACCGATCTCGGGGGTACGCATCCACCGGGTATGCCGCGAGCCGGATGACGTCGTGTATGCGGGTCCGCCCCGGCTCCCGACGCCCCTCGCCACCGTCCGAGCTGCCCACTGGGCCAGCTCGGACCGCCAGGCCGCGCTGCTGCTGGTCCTCCCGGTGCAGCAGCGGCTGGTCCGGCCCGTTGACCTGCTCGAGGCGAGCAGGTGTGACCGCGTTCGCGGCCGCCGCGAGCTGGTCCGACAGCTTGTTGCCGACATCGCCGACGGCGCTCAGTCGTTGGGCGAGCTGGACTTCGCCCGGCTCTGTCGTCGCCGTGGACTGCCGCAGCCCGACCGCCAGGCGGTGGTCCGGACGTCCAAGGGCCGCATCTACCTCGACGTGCGGTGGACGGCGATCGGTCTGGTGGTGGAGATCGACGGTGCCGGACACCGCGAAGCGTTGTCGGTCATGGACGATCACCTGCGCCAGAACCGGGTCACGATCGGCGAGAACCTGGTTCTCCGGTACGACCTCTTCGCGCTGCGACTCCACCCGAACGAGGTGCTCGACCAGGTCTGCGACGCCTACACCGTGGCCTCCGGTCGGCGCGCCTCCTGACGCTGCGCGGTCTCACCGGGCCACGTGGTTTCAACAGTTCTCAACGAGACACGTTCTCTCAACATCAGGTATGCGGCGTCCGGAATTCCGGACGCCGCATACCTAATAGGGAGATGAGCGAACGATCAGAAGGTGATGCCTCGTGCGTCGAAGCGATCCTTGACCTTGCTGGCTGCCGCGTCCCCGTCCCGCTTCAGGGCCGTCGCGTACGTCTCCCGCGCGGCCGCCGAGAAGGACGTGTCCGGCGCATACCGGAACTGGCTGTCGATCAGCGTCGTGTCCCAGGCCCGCGTCGTGAGCCCGAGCCCGACGTAGTCGAGGCGGATCTCCCAGAGCGCCTGGCTCCAGATCTGACCGTCGACGTGGACCTCGCCCTCACGTGTCGCGACCGTGAGGTTGGTGTCGAAGCGGCGGATGCAGTGGGGCGCCTTCGTGTACGACGTCGCGTCCCAGTCCATCGGGCACGCCGGCTCGGCGTTCACCGGCCAGTGGAACTCGTCGGCGGCGTCCAGACCGACCGTCACGGCGAGGTAGTCGCCGAACGACTCGCCGATCGAGCCCGGAGTCGAGGGTCGAGCCGAACCCGGGCACCTGTGCGTCGTGCACCGCGTGGCCGTACTCGTGGACGATCACCTCGGCGTCCTCGGCGTCGTCGACCCCGCCCTTGCCGAACCGGATGTCGAAGTGTCGGGCTGTCGCTGACGAAGCTGTTGTCCGCGCCGTACTGGTCGATCCGGACCGTCTGCTGCTGCATGTTGGCCGGCGGCAGCGTCGACCCGAAGCCCGAGCGACTGCAGGTACTCCTGCGCGCGGTCGACCCAGAAGTAGGCCATGACCTGCTCGAACTGGTCGGCGTGGCGCAGGTAGCTGAACGTGTTGGTCGGGCTGTAGGCCGGTGCCCCGGTCGAGGACTTGACGAGACCCACTTTCCCCGCAGGTAGCCGGACCCGTCGAGGTTCTTCAGCGGCACCGATGCGTACTCGCCCAGCGGCACTGCCCCGTCGGAGTCCTTCATGTCGGTCAGGTCTTGGTTGCCGCTGGACTGGACGGGGTTGACCTTGAAGACCAGACCGGTGCCCGTGCTGGATCCGTTGCCGGACTTGGCGGCCGAGGCGGGTAGCGCGCTCGCCACGGTGACGAGGGCCGCGGCGAGCACGGCGGTACCGGCGAGGGCGGAGGTGGTTCGGGTCATACGAAATCGCTGGCTCGTGGCCATCAGTGGGCTTCTCCTGGTTGGGGTCGATGGACGGGCGCCCCCGCCCCGAGCGTGACCCCGGGAGCGCCCGGACGACCGTACTCCCGGATCGCGTAGATTGGACCTCTCGACAAACCCGCTGTACCGAGTGAACGCCCGCGAGGAGTGGACGCCGCGATGCTCATCGCCGTCGGCCTCGTTCTCGTCGTGCTCCTCACGGTCGCGACCGGCTACTTCGTCGCCCAGGAGTTCGCCTACGTCTCGGTCGACCGGACCCGGCTGCGCCAGCTGGCCGACGAGGGCGACGCCGCGGCGCGCCGGGCCCTCGACATCACGGCGCGGCTGTCGTTCACCCTCTCCGGGGCGCAGTTCGGCATCACGGTGACCGCCCTGCTGGTCGGGTATGCGGGCGAGCCGCTCATCGGGGTAGCGCTCGCGGAGCTGCTCGGGGCCACCGACCTCCCGTATGCGATGCGCCTCACCATCGCGGTGGCCCTGGTGCTCGTCTTCTCGACGGTCCTCCAGATGGTCGTCGGCGAGCTCGCGCCGAAGAACCTCGCCATCGCCCGTCCGATCCCGCTCGCCCGGGCCCTGAGCCGGTCGACGGTGATGTACCTGACCGTGGCCGGGCCGGTCATCCGGCTCTTCGACGCGGCCTCCAACCGCCTGCTGCGGGCCGTCGGCATCGAGCCGGTCGAGGAGCTGGCGCCGGGTGCGACATCGGAGGACCTCGAGCACGTCATCGACGAGTCCCGCAAGGGAGGCGCCCTCGACGAGGAGCTGTCGCTGCTGCTCGAGCGCGGGCTCGCCTTCCGGGCGCTCACCGCCGAGCAGGCGATGACCCCGCGCGTCACCGTCGACACGGCGCCGGCCACCGCGACCCTGGTGGACGTGGTCGAGCTGCTCCGCACCAGCCCGCACTCGAAGTTCCCGGTGGTGGCGCAGGACGTCGACGACGTGGTGGGCGTGGTCGGCCTGGCCGAGCTGCTGGAGGTCCCACGGGACCGCTGGGCCGGCACGTCCGTGGCCGAGGTGTGCTCCGCGGCGGTGGTCGTGCCCGGCTCGTTGCCGCTGCCGGCGGTGCTCGAGCAGCTGCGGTCCAGCCGCCGCCAGCTGGCCGTCGTCGTCGACGAGTTCGGCGGCTTCGACGGGGTGCTCTCCCTCGAGGACATCGCCGAGGAGGTCGTCGGCGACATCTTCGACGAGGGCGACGAGCCCGAACCCGAACCGCCCACCGGCCCGGCGGACACGCATACGCTCTCGGCCCGGCTGCGCCTCGACGAGGTCGAGTCGTCGACCGGCATCCGCCTCCCGCTGGGAGCCGACTACGCCACGGTCAGCGGACTGGTCCTCGGACAGCTGGGCCGGGTCGCCCGGACCGGCGACACCGTGGTGATCGAGGAGGTCCCCGACCCCGCGGACCTCGACGACCCCGCGCCGCCGGACCGGATCGAGATCCGCGTCGACGAGGTCGAGCGACACGTGCCCGCGGTCGTGACGTTGCTGCGCCACCGGTCCGAGCCCGACACCGAGGAGCAGGCGTCGTGAACGTCGTCGTCTCCATCGGGCTCTCCGTGCTGCTGCTCCTCGCCAACGCGTTCTTCGTGGCGGCCGAGTTCGCCGTCGTCTCGGCCAAGCGGCACCGGCTGGAGGTGGCGGCGGCCTTCGGCGGCCGCTCGGCCCGGGCCGCGGTCCGCAACAGCCGGGAGCTCTCCCTGGGCCTGGCCGGCGCCCAGCTCGGGATCACCCTGGCCACCCTCGGGCTCGGCGCACTGGCCAAGCCGGCCGTGGCCGACCTGCTCGACCCGCTTCTGCAGCTGACGCCCCTGCCGGAGGCCATGGCCACGGTGATCGCCACGGTGCTGGCCGTCGCGGTCGTCGTGTTCCTCCACATGGTGGTCGGCGAGATGGCGCCGAAGTCGTGGGCGATCAGCCATCCCGAGCGCTCGGCCATCCTCCTCGGTCTGCCGTTCCGGGCCTTCACGACGGGCACCCGCTGGCTGCTGGAGATCCTCAACTCCGTCGCCAACGCGCTCCTGCGGATCTGGAAGGTCGAGCCGGTGGAGGGAGCCAGCGTGGTCCAGGGCCCGGCCGAGCTGCGGCTGCTCCTCGACAGCTCGCGCGAGCACGGCCTCCTCGCGGCGGCGGACGAGCAGCTGCTCACCAGCGTCCTCGACCTGGCCGGCACGCCGGTGTATGCGGCGACGCTGCCCCTGGCCGACGTCGTGGCGCTGCCCGCTGACGCTCTCGGGTCTGACGTCGAACGGCGGTCGCGCGAGAGCGGGCGCTCGCGGCTGGTCGTCCTCGACGCCGCCGGGCGCCCCACCGGTCTGGTCCACGTGCGCGACGCCGTCCTCGCCGGTCCCGACACCCCGGTCGCCGACCTGGCCTACCCGACGACCCGCCTCGACCCGCACGAGACCGTGGTCGAGGCGATCGGGCGGATGCGCGCGGACCGCTCCCAGCTGGCCCTGGTCGTCGACCCGGACGGCGAGGTCATCGGGATCACGGCCCTCGAGGACCTGCTCGAGCGCGTGCTCGGCGAGTTCGACGACGAGACCGACCGCCCGCGCCGCTGACCGAACGGCTCAGGAGAGCTGGACCGCGCGGTAGACCTGCATCGACGCCGCCGTGACGTCCACCGGGCCGGCCGCCGGGTCGACGACCTCCGTGCGCTGCGGCCGCTCCCAGGCGCTGTCCCAGAGCCGCTCGTATGCGGTCCCGCCGGGCGGCTCCGGGGAGGGTCACCGCGGCCGGCGCGGCGCCTCCGTGGACGAGCACGAGCACCGAGCGCTCGCCGAGGTCGGCGCCGTCGAGGTACATCGCCAGCGTGCGGACCGAGGGGTCGGTCCACACGGCGTCGGTCATCGGGCGTACCCGACGCGTCGTACCACGCGATGTCGGTGGAGCCGTCCTCGCCGACCGGGCGACCGGTGGGGAAGGTCCGCTGGCGCAGCACCGGCAAGGTAGCCCGCAGCCGGACGAGGAACCGGGTCGTCTCGAGCAGGTCCTGCTGCCACGGGGCGAGGTCCCAGTCGAACCAGGACGTCGCGTTGTCCTGGCAGAACGCGTTGTTGTTGCCACCCTGGGTACGGCCGGACGTCGTCCCCGGCGTTGATCATCGGCACGCCGGTGGACGTCAGGAGCGTGCCGAGGAGGTTGCGGATCGACCGCCGCCGGGCCTCGTCGACCTCGAGGGTCGTCGCTCGGGCCCTCGACGCCGTGGTTCCAGGACAGGTTGTTGTCGCTGCCGTCGCGGTTGCCCTCGAGGTTGGCCTCGTTGTGCTTGACGTCGTAGGCGGTCAGGTCGCGGGCGGTGAACCCGTCGTGCGCGGCGACGAAGTTGACGAGGCGATCGGCCCGCGGTCGCGGGTCCCGAACAGGTCCCAGGAGCCCGCCAGGCGGGTGGCGAGGTCCTGGACGCCGTGACCCTGGCGTTCCTCCGGGCGCGGCCGAGGCCGGCCAGCCAGAACGACGGACCCCGTCGCGGAACCGGGTCGTTCCACTCGCTGAACGGTGGCGGGAACTGACCCGTGCCGCCAGCCGTGGATGCCGAGGTCCCAGGGCTCGGCGATGTTCTTCACCCGGGACAGGACGGGGTCGGCCCGCAGCGCGACGAGGAACGGGTGGTTCGGGTCGTAGTCGTCGTACCGTCCCCGCGCGAGCGCCACGCCGAGGTCGAACCGGAAGCCGTCGACGTGGCAGTCCTGGCCCAGTAGCGCAGCGAGTCGAGGACCATCCGGCAGACCACCGGGTGCCGCAGGTCGAGCGTGTTGCCGCACCCGGTGACGTCGATGTCGTGGCCGCGGTCGTCGAGCCGGTAGTAGGCCCGGTTGTCCAGGCCCCGCCAGCTCAGGGTCATCCCGATGACGCTCTGCTCGCTGGTGTGGTTGTAGACGACGTCGAGGATGACCTCGATGCCGGCCCGGTGGAGCAGCTTGACCATGCCCTTGAACTCGTCGAGGACGCCCTGCGGGTCGCGCGCCGACGCATACGCCGCGTGGGGTGCGAAGAACCCCAGGCTGTTGTACCCCCAGTGGTTCGTCAGGCCGCGACGCAGCACCTCGGGCTCGTGCGTGAACGCCTGGACCGGCAGCAGCTCGACCGCGGTGACGCCGAGCCGGGTCAGGTGCTCGATCGTGACGGGGTGCGCGAGGCCCGCGGACGGTGCCGCGGAGGTGGTCGGGGATGCCGGGCAGCTGCTGCGTGAGGTTCTTGACGTGGACCTCGTAGACGACCGTCTCGGCCAGCGACCGGTGCAGCGGGGCGTCGCCCTCCCAGTCGAACGACTCCTCGACGACGACGCAGCGTGGCACGAAGGCCTTGGAGTCGCGGTCGTCCCGCAGGCCGGGGTCGCCGGCGAGCTCCACCCCGACCTGGTGTCCGAAGGCCTGCGGCGCGAGCCGCACGTCGCCCTCGATGGCGCGCGCGTACGGGTCGAGCAGCAGCTTGGACTCGTTGTAACGCAAGCCGTTCTCGGGCTGCCACGGCCCCGAGGCGCGGAGCCCGTAACGCTGCCCCGGCGTGACCCCACGCAGGTGGCCGAACCAGAACCCGTGCGCGCGCTCGGTGAGCGGGATGCGCCGTTCGGACGCACCGTCGCGGTCGCCGGCGTCGAAGAGGCACACGTGGACGCTGTCGGCGTGGCCGGCATACACGCACAGCTCGACGCCGCCCTCGACCCGGGTGATTCCCGGCGGCGGCGGGAGGTCCCGCAGCGGGCGGGGCGGCGCCGGGGGGGACATGCCGTCAGCGTAGGGGGCCGTTACGGTGTCCCCATGGAGGATGGAGCATGAGCGACCCCACCAGCCTGCCGAACTTTCCGCCGCCGGCGGACGAGCACCCACTGCGGGGTCGGGTCCTCGACGTCCTGAAGGACCTCGGCCTCAACCCCAACATCGACGCCGACGGCGACGTGGCGTTCAGCATCGGCGAGCCGCCGCAGCAGCTGTTCGTGCGCTGCCAGGACGGCGACTGGCCGGTGATGCGGATCTTCGGCCAGTGGCTCATCGGCGAGCAGGTTCCCGACGACCTCTACGTGCGGCTGCAGCGCTGCAACGACTTCACGCTCCAGCTGAACCTCGCCAAGGTCGGCATCGCCAGCGACAACCTCGTCGTCAGCGTCGAGCACGTGGTGACGATGGAGACCGACATCTCCGCGCTGTTCCAGATCAGCGTGAACCTCATCATGGAGGTCGTGCAGATGTGGCACGCCTCGTTCCAGGCACCGCCCAGCGAGAACGGCGAGGCGACGGAGGAGCAGTACCGTCCCCGCCACCGTCCCCAGGACGACGCGTGACCGACATCGCGTACACCGGCGAGTTCGTCCGCCTCGAGGTCGAGGAGGGCATCGGCACGATCCGGCTGGACCGGCCGCCGATGAACCCGCTCTCGGTCCAGGTCCAGGAGGAGATCCGCGCCGCGGCGTCGGCCGCCGGCGCGTCACGCGACGTCGCCGCGGTCGTCGTCTACGGCGGCGAGAAGGTGTTCGCCGCCGGCGCGGACATCAAGGAGATGCAGGCCATGTCGTACGTCGACATGGTCGACCGCTCGGCGGCGCTGCAGAGCGCCATCACGTCGGTCGCGCGTATCCAGAAGCCGACGGTCGCCGCGGTGACCGGGTACGCGTTGGGTGGCGGCTGCGAGCTCGCCCTCGCCTGCGACTTCCGCGTGGTCGGGGAGAACGCCAAGCTCGGGCAGCCGGAGATCCTCCTCGGCGTCATCCCCGGAGCCGGTGGGACCCAGCGTCTCGCCCGGCTGGTCGGCCCGGCCAGGGCGAAGGAGATCATCTTCTCGGGCCGGTTCGTGGCGGCCGACGAGGCGCTGCGGATCGGGCTCGTCGACAAGGTGGTGCCGGCCGACGAGGTGTATGCGACGGCGCTCGCCTGGATGCGGACGTTCGTCGGGGGACCGGCGTACGCGTTGCGGGCCGCCAAGGAGGCCGTCGACCGCGGCATCGAGGCCGACCTCGACACCGGGCTCGAGATCGAGCGGATGCTCTTCGCCGCCCTCTTCGCGACCAAGGACCGCGAGATCGGGATGACCTCCTTCGTGGAGCAGGGGCCGGGGAAGGCGACGTTCGAGGGAGCCTGACGTCGTGGCCGACCCGTTCGACGTGCTGGTCGTCTACGTGCCGCGCGCGTCGACGGACGTGGTGCTGGCCGCCCTCTTCGCGGCGGGCGCCGGCTCGATCGGGGACTACGACGAGTGCGCGTTCGTCGCGCCCGGCCGCGGCCAGTTCCGGCCGGTTCGCTCGGCGAACCCGACCGTCGGCGCGGTGGGGGAGCTGGAGCACGTCGACGAGGACCGCGTGGAGGTGGTCCTGCCGCGGCGGCTGCGGGCCGAGGTCGTGGCGGCGCTGCGACGGGCCCACCCGTACGAGGAGCCGGCCTTCCACATCATCGCGACGGCCGAGGTGGAGTAGTCGCTCTCCGCGACTACTCAGACATGTCCGACATTTAGCGGCGGATCGGCCGACGCGGCCACAACTGCTCAGACATGTCCGGATTCGTCACCGGGGCCGTTGCCTGCCGAGTGCGCCGCGATCGCCCGCGTGGTCCCGACGGGTGGGATACCCGGTCGGATACCCGAGCGTGCTGTGACCACGACCGACTCGGGTACCCGACCGGGTATCCGACCGTGACCGTGACCGCCGCTTCGCGCCGCGCTCAGGCGGCGTCGAGGACGACCAGGTCGCGCGTCGTCGTCAGGCTGCCGGTGGCGGTGCCCACGTAGGTGCCGGACGTCGGAGGCACGTCGCGGTAGTCGCGACCGGTCGCCACGGTGACGTGACCGGCACCGGTGCGCCGGCCGTTGCACGGGTCGTAGCCCACCGCCTCGGCCGCGCGCCCGTCGGCCGACGGCACGAGCACCTCGACCCACGCGTGGGTGCCGCCCTGGCCGACGAGGTGGCCCGAGACGTACCGGGCGGGCAGGCCACGGATCCGGCACAGCGCCAGCATGATGTGGGCGGAGTCCTGGCAGACGCCGCGGCCGAGCGCGACCGCCTGGTCGGCGGTCGTGCGGACGCCGGTCACGCCGTACTCGTACGTGAGCGCGTCGTAGGTGACCTGGCAGAGCGCGTCGGCCAGGGCCAGCCCGGTCAGCCGGTCGAACGGGCCGTGGCCCGACGGCGGCGAGACCGCGGCCAGCGCCCGCAGCGGGTCCGACGCCGCGGTCAGCGTCGTCGCCCGCAGCCACGAGGCGCTGCCGAGCATGTGGGGGTCGAGCAGGACCGAGGCGCCGTCCCGACGACGGGTCAGCGTGGCGGAGTATGCGAACTCGAGGTACTCCTCGACGTGGTCCGCGACCAGCCGGACGACGGTGTTGCCGGCGTTGTCGCGCCAGCGCCGCCGACGCACCGGCGCGCCGGTGATCGTCAGTCGTGACGTGTCGAGCGTCGTGGGGCCGTGCCGCGGCGGCGGCATGACGCGCAGCCGGTGGCGCAGCCGCTGGATCGGGCGCGTCGTACCGGTAGGCGAAGGTCTGGTCCAGCCGGTAGGTCACCTGGTCGAGCGCGTCCAGGCGGCTGCTCAGCGGGCTCATCCCAGGTCCTCCTCCGCGACGACGGTCATCGACTCGAGCATCGGGCCACCGAAGGTCGTGGCCATGGCGACGTCGGACGCGTCGCGTCCCCGTCCGATGACGACCCGGCCCTTGCGCCGCTGGTTGTTGCGCGGGTCGAACGTCCACCAGCGGTCGCCCAGCCAGACCTCCATCCAGGCCGCGAAGTCCATCGGCGCGGGGTCCGGCGGCACGTCCATGTCCGGGAGGTAGCCGAACACGTACCGGGCCGGGATGTTCAGCGCCCGGCAGAACGAGATGGCCAGGTGCGTGAAGTCGCGGCAGACCCCGTACCCGCTCGTGAACACGTCGAGCGCCGTCGACGCGCCGTGCTCGAGCCGTACTGGAAGGTCAGGTGCTCGTGGACGTGGTCGCAGATCGCCTGCACCCGGGAGTAGCCGGGCGGGATGTCGGCGAACTGCTTCCAGGCCTCGTTGCCCAGCATGTCGGGCAGGCAGTACCGGCTCGGCAGGGTGAACAGCAGGACGTCGTCCGGGAGGTCCGCCGGGCGGGACCTCGGCGGCGTCCGGGTCGCCGTCGTCGACGGCGTCGGGGACGGTCGCGAGCGCCGCATACCGCAGGATCGACCCGCCCGGCGGGGAGCACCGTGCGCAGGCACGGGTTGCCGTAGAGGTCCGTGTAGTGCCGGACGTCGAGCTCCGGCTCGAAGGACCACTTTTCGTCGGCCACCGACACGTCGGGCGCCGTCACCGGCTGGACCTGGAAGACGGTCGGGGTCGGGATCTCGGCCTGATAGACGAACTCGCACCCGATTCGGAGCCGGCGCGTCTCGGGCGGGGTCATGGGTCCATCGTCGTGACCCAGTGTTTCCACTGCGTTACGGGAACGTCGAGAATTTCGGTCTGCGTGGGGCGCCGGCAGCGGACACGGCTACCCCGCGTTGCGCCGGGACCCGATGGCCGCCGAGCCGTCGAGCAGGGCTCTGGCCATGGCGTCGTGCGTGACCAGGCTGGTGACCAGCCCGCTCCGCACGGCGGCGAGCACCGCCGGGCGCCTTGGTGACCCCGTAGGGGATGGCCAGGACGTCCTCGACGTCGGCCAGCTGCTCGGCGCTCATGCAGATCATCCGCGCGGTCTGCTCGTGGCCGACCACCCGTCCGGATGCGTCGAGGAAGACGCCGGACACGTCGGCGACGGCGCCGGCCTTGGTCAGCGCGCGCCGGTCGGCAGTGCTCATGGCGTCGTAGATGGTGCTCTGTCCTGGGCCCCAGGCGCCGAGGCCGACGACGGCCCGGGTCACGGCACGGAACTGGCTGATCGCCCGGGCGATCTCCGGCTGCCGGCGCAGCGTCCGCGCGGTCTCCTCGTCGGGCAGGAGGAACGGCGCGTAGAAGACGGTGACCCGGCCACCGGTCAGCCGCCCGATGTCGCGGACGATCTCCGTCGACGTCACCGACAGGTCCTCGCGCAGCAGCGAGCCGGTCAGCTGGACCAGGGGAGCAGGGGCCATCCCGCCGAGGGTCGGGACGGTGCTGGCCACCGCCCGGGCCCAGGCGAAGCCGAGGACGTCGTGCCGGGCTACCGTCTCCGTGAGGAGGTCGCCGGCCGCGCGGCCGAGCAGGGTGCGCAGCGCCGCCGGGTCGGACTCCTCGGTGCTCACGACGATCGCGGTGCGCAGCCCGAGCTGCTCGCGCAGCCGGCTGGACAGGTCGGTGTCGATGCTGCCCGGGTGGCCGATCTCGATCCGGACGAGGCCGGTGGCCAGCGCCTGGTCGAGGAGCCGGGCCACCTTGAACCGGCTGATGTCGAGCTCGTCGGCGATCTCGACCTTCGACCGTCCGTCGACGTAGTACCGACGGGCCACCGTCGCGGTGAGGACGAGCTGCGCCGGACCGGCGGTCAGGTCGGTCCCTTCCATGCCGGCTCCCTTCGGTGCGTGCTCGACCAAGGCCCCCGCCGAAATCTACGACGCGGACCGGCCGACGCGATGGCGTTTCCCGGCCAACTCTTGACAGGCGGACCCGGCAGCGGTTGACTCCGAATGCAGCATACGAGCATGGAAGCGCTCATATGAGCGTTACGCACGGACCACGTCGACGGTGGTCCCGGGACGAGGGAGTCGGCGTGGCGGGTCGGACAGGACGCAGAGGCGGTATGCGAAGGACCCGAGCCGGCGTGCTCGTCGGCGGGGGACTGGTGGTCTCGGTGGTGCTCGCCGGCTGTGGCTCGGCCGGCTGGGGCAGCGCCGGAGGCGGGGGCGGCGCCGACACGATCAACGTGCTCATGGTCAACAACTCGCAGATGGTCGACCTGCAGAAGCTGACCACGGACAACTTCACCGCCAAGACCGGCATCCGGGTGAACTTCACGGTGCTGCCGGAGAACGACGTCCGCGACAAGATCAGCCAGGAGTTCTCCAGCCAGGCGGGCCAGTACGACGTCGCCACGGTCAGCAACTTCGAGATCCCGATCTATGCGCGCAGCAAGTGGATCGCCCCGCTCAGCGACTACATCGCCAAGGACACGGCGTTCGACCAGGACGACATCCTCAAGCCGATGACCGAGTCGCTGTCCAAGGACGGCGTCGTCTACGGCGAGCCGTTCTACGGCGAGTCGTCGTTCCTCATGTACCGCAAGGACGTCCTGGACTCGAAGGGCATCACCATGCCCCCGAACCCGACGTGGGACGAGGTCGCCGACATCGCGGCCAAGGTCGACGGGGCCCAGCCGAACATGAAGGGCATCTGCCTGCGCGGGCAGCCCGGTTGGGGCCAGATCTTCGCCCCGCTCACGACGGTGGTGAATACCTTCGGTGGCACCTGGTTCGAGAAGGACTGGACGCCGGGGGTGAACGCCCAGCCGTTCGTCGACGCGACGAACTTCTACGTCAAGCTCGTCCAGGCGCACGGCGAGAAGGGTGCGCCCCAGGCCGGGTTCACCGAGTGCCTGAACAACCTCGTCCAGGGCAACGTCGCCATGTGGTACGACGCGACGTCGGCGGCGGGCTCACTCGAGGCGGCGGACTCACCGGTCAAGGGCAAGATCGGCTACGTCGCGGCGCCGGTGAAGCTCACGAAGAGCTCCGGCTGGCTGTACTCGTGGGCGTGGGGCATCCAGATGGCCAGCACCAAGAAGGACAACGCCTGGAAGTTCGTGTCCTGGGCGTCGAGCAAGGAGTACGAGGAGCTGGTCGGCCAGAAGCTCGGCTGGTCCAAGGTCCCGGCCGGCAAGCGCGTCCTCGACCTACGACAACCCCGACTACCTCAAGGTCGCCTCGGCGTTCGCGACGCCGACCAAGGCCGCCATCGAGTCCGCCGACCCGAACAACCCGGGCGTGCAGCCACGGCCGGCACCGGGCATCCAGTTCATCGACATCCCCGAGTTCCCCGACCTCGGCACCCAGGTCTCGCAGGACGTCAGCTCGGCGATCGCCGGCCGGATGAGCGTCCAGGAGGCGCTGGACACCGGACAGGACCTCGCCGAGGACGTCGCCGACCGGTACCAGTCCAAGGGTGGGCAGTGAACCGCCGAGCGGTTACCGGCCGCTCACGACCGCGGGCTAACCAGCCGCCTACGCACCGAAACCAGGAAGGAAGGCTCATGAGCGCCGTCGCCGAGTCCACCCGCACCGGCACCCCGCCGGCCTCGCCGCCGGACGACTCCGCCCTGGCTCGCGCCGGCGCCTGGGCCCGTCGTGCACCGCTCCTGCCCGCGCTGATCTTCATGATCATCATCACGCAGCTGCCGTTCATCGTGACCCTCGGCATCTCGTTCATGAACTGGAACGCCTACTACCCGGACGAGATCGGCTTCAACGGGTTGGACAACTACCGTCGGGTCCTCACCGACGCGAACACCCGGTCCGCGATCGTCGTCACGGTCATCCTCACGGTGTCCGTGGTCCTCATCAGCCTGGTCCTCGGACTGCTCATCGCCCTGCTCCTCGACCGCCAGTTCCGGGGCCGCGGCGTCGTCCGCACGATGATGATCACCCCGTTCCTCATCGTCCCGGTGGCCGCCGCGCTGCTCTGGAAGCACGCGCTGTTCAACCCGGAGTACGGCCTCTTCAACGGCGTGCTGCGGTGGGTCGGCAACCTGTTCGGTCAGAACTGGCCACAGCCTGACTGGATCAGCCAGGCGCCGCTCTGGGCGATCATCGCGGCGCTGGTCTGGCAGTGGACGCCGTTCATGATGCTGATCCTGCTGGCCGGCCTCCAGAGCCGCCCGCTCGACGTCGTCGAGGCGGCCAAGATCGACGGCGCCACCAGCTGGCAGATCTTCTGGAACATGACGTTCCCGCACCTGCGTCAGTACGTCGAGCTGAGCGCGCTGCTCGGGTCGGTCTACGTCGTCCAGAACTTCGACGCCGTCTTCGTCATCACCGCCGGCGGTCTCGGCACCGCGAACCTGCCGTACATCATCTACCAGCTGTTCTACACCGCCCACGAATACGGTCGCGCATCCGCCGCCGGGGTCATCGTCGTCATCGCGACGATCATCATCGCGACGTTCGCGCTGCGGACCGTGTCCACGCTGTTCCGGGAGGAGACCCGATGAGCGCCGTCGCCACCGCCACCACACCAGGGACGCAACGGGCCCAGGCCATCCAGCACCGCAAGAAGCCGCGCAGTTCCATCATCCTCAGCGCGGTGGCGTGGATCGTCGGGATCCTCTTCATCCTGCCGGTTCTGTGGATGGTGCTGACGTCCTTCCACTCGGAGCCGGATGCGGCGAAGAACCCGCCGGCACTGTTCGCCCCACTGTCGCTGGAGGGGTACAAGACCTTCTTCGACTCGGGCCCGTGGCCGCCGCTGTTGAACTCGCTGACGGCGAGCGTGCTGTCGACGGTCCTCGTCCTCCTGCTGGCCTTCCCCGCCGCATACGCCCTGTCGATCAAGCCGGTGAAGAAGTGGACCGACGTGCTCTTCTTCTTCCTGTCGACCAAGATGCTCCCGGTGGTCGCCGGCCTGCTGCCGCTCTATCTGTTCGCGCAGGCCGTCAACGTGCTCGACAACATCTGGTACCTGCTCATCCTCTACACCTCGATGAACCTGCCGATCGTCGTGTGGATGCTCCGGTCCTTCCTGGCGGAGGTGCCGGTGGAGATGCTCGAGGCCGCCCAGCTGGACGGGGCCGGCCTGGTCCGGACGCTGCGCTCGATCATCGCGCCGGTGGTCCTGCCCGGGATCGCCGCGGCAGCGTTGATCTCGTTCATCTTCAGCTGGAACGAGCTGCTCTTCGCGCGGGTGCTCACCGGTACCGCGGCCCAGACCGCGCCGGTGTTCCTCACCGGCTTCGTGACCAGCCAGGGCCTGTTCCTCGCCAAGGTCTGTGCCGCGTCGCTGGTCGTGTCACTGCCGGTGCTCATCGCCGGGTTCGCGGCCCAGGACAAGCTCGTGCAGGGGCTCTCGCTCGGCGCCGTCCGGTAAGACAGTCCCGTCAGGAGCCGTCACGGCAGGAGGAGTCTCGTATGCCCGTGCTCAGCCAGCGCACGCTGGACTCGCTTCCCGAGGCGGTGGCCCGGCCGGCCTACGACCGGTCGCAGGTCACCGAGGGGATCGTCCACTTCGGGGTCGGCGGGTTCCACCGTGCCCACCAGGCGATGTACGTCGACGCGCTGATGAACGAGGGCAAGGCGCTCGACTTCGGCATCGTCGGCGTGGGGACGATGCCGCAGGACACCCGGATGCGCGACGCGCTGAACGGGCAGGACGGGCTCTACACCCTGGTGGTCAAGTCTCCCGACGGCCGACGTGAGCCGCGGGTGATCGGGTCGATGACGCGGTTCCTCCATGCCGCAGACGACCCAGGTGCGGTGCTCGCCGCGATGAGGGCGGCGAGCACACGCATCGTCTCGCTGACCATCACCGAGGGTGGCTATCTCTTCCACCGCTCGACCGGCGAGTTCGACGCGGAGCACCCGCTGATCCAGCCGGACCTCGCCGACGGCGCGACCCCGACCACGCCCGTTCGGGTTCATCGTCGAGGCCCTGCGGCTGCGGCGCGAGGACGGCACGCCGCCGTTCACCGTGATGTCCTGCGACAACATCCCGGGAAACGGTGACGTCGCCAAGAGGATGATCGTCGCCTTCACCCGGCTCAAGGATCCAGACCTCGCGGCCTGGGTGGAGTCGTCGGTGCGGTTCCCCAACTCGATGGTCGACCGGATCACGCCGGTGACGACGCCGGAGGACATCACGGCGTTGACCGACGAGTTCGGCGTCGAGGACGCGTGGCCGGTCGTCTGCGAGCCGTTCACCCAGTGGGCCCTGGAGGACTCCTTCGAGGGCGGCGCCGCCGGCCGCCCGGCGTTCGAGGACGTCGGCGTGCAGCTGGTCCCGGACGTCGAGCCGTACGAGCTGATGAAGCTGCGGCTGCTCAACGCGAGCCACCAGGCGCTCTGCTACGTCGGGTACCTCAGCGGCTACCGCTACGCCCACGAGGTATGCCAGGACCCGCTCTTCGTCGACTTCCTCCTTGCGTACATGGACCGGGAGGCGACGCCGACGCTGCACGACGTCCCCGGGGTGGACCTCTCCGCCTACAAGCACCAGCTCATCGAACGGTTCGCCAACCCCGAGGTGCGCGACACGCTGGCGCGGTTGTGCGCCGAGAGCTCCGACCGCATCCCCAAGTGGCTGGTCCCGGTGATCCGGACGAACCTGGAGAAGGGCGGCGAGATCGAGCGGTCCGCGCTGGTCGTCGCGTCGTGGGCCAGGTACGCCGAAGGCGTCGACGAGCAGGGCGAGCCGATCCAGGTCGTCGACCAGCTGAAGGACCGGGTCATGGCCGCGGCGGCACGACAGAAGGACGAGCCGCTGGCCTTCGTCCAGGACGAGCAGCTGTTCGGCGACCTCGCGTCGGACGACCGGTTCGCCGAGGCGTACACGCGCTGGCTGGACTCGCTCCACGCCGTCGGCGCCCGGGCCACGCTGGAACGACTGGCCGCCTCCGCGTGAGAGCCGGGACCGACCACGGCAGACTCGCACCATGAGCGGAGCCGCCGAAGCCGTGCTGGTCGCCGGGGTCGACTCCTCGACGCAGTCCACGAAGGTCGTCGTCTGTGACGCGCGGACCGGCGAGATCGTGCGCGAGGGCCGGGCGTCGCATCCGGACGGCACGGAGGTCGACCCGGCCGCGTGGTGGGCCGCCTACGAGGAGGCCACCTCGGCCGGGCTGCTCGACGACGTGCGCGCCATCGCCGTCGCCGGCCAGCAGCACGGGATGGTGGCCCTCGACGAGGACGGCAAGGTCGTCCGAAAAGCCTTGCTGTGGAACGATACCCGCTCGGCCGGAGCCGCCGCCGACCTGGTCCGCGAGCTCGGTGGCCCGCGGGCCTGGGCCGACGCGGTCGGTACCGTCCCGTTGGCCAGCATCACGGTGGCGAAGCTGCGGTGGTTCGCCGAGCACGAGCCGGACCTTGCCGAGCGGACCCACGACGTGGTGCTGCCGCACGACTGGCTCACGGCGCAGATCGTCGGGTCCGGTTCTGCAACGGGGGTCCGGCTCGTCACGGATCGCGGCGACGCCTCCGGCACCGGCTACTGGGCGCCGTCGACCGGCGAGTACCGGACCGACCTGTTGACCCGGGCCTTCGGTCGCGACGTCGGCCGGCCGGAGGTGCTCGGCCCGCGCGAGCCGGCCGGCACCACCGCGAGCGGGATGGTCGTCGGTCCCGGCACCGGCGACAACATGGGCGCGGCGCTCGGGCTCGGTCTCGGCCCAGGCGACATCGTCGTCTCGCTGGGGACCAGCGGGACGGTCTTCGGCGTCGCCGAGGCGCCGACGGCCGACCCCACCGGGTTCGTGGCGGGGTTCGCCGACGCGACCGGCCGCTTCCTCCCGCTGGTCTGCACCCTCAACGCGGCCCGCGTGCTCACCTCCGCGGCGACGGTGCTCGGGACCGACCACGCCGGCCTCGACGAGCTCGCCCTGTCCGCGCGACCGGGTGCCGGTGGGTTGACGTTGCTGCCCTACCTGGACGGGGAGCGCACCCCGGACCTGCCTGAGGCGACCGGGACTCTCGGCGGCATCAGGCGGGGGAACCTCACGCCGGCCAACGTCGCCCGCGCGGCCGTCGAGGGGATGCTCTGCGGCCTGGCGGACGGGCTCGACGCGTTGCGCGACAACGACGTTCCGGTCCAACGGGTACTGCTCATCGGGGGCGCGGCCCGGTCCACGGCGGTTCAGGCGGTGGCGAGCGGGATCTTCGGCGTCCCCGTCTCGGTGCCGTCACCCGGCGAATACGTGGCGCTCGGCGCAGCCCGCCAGGCCGCCTGGGTGCTCGCGCGGAGCCGGGACGACGGCGCCGAGGAGGCTCCGGGCTGGACGGTGGGGGCCCAGGAGGTGCCCGACAGGGGCGGCGACTGGGCCGCGGAGGTGCGCGGCGCATACGGCCGCCTCCGCGGGCAGATGCACGGCATCTGAGCCTTCGTACGGCGTCGCTCTCTGGGGCGTGTCGGGCATCACGCGGCGCGGGCTTGGGCCACGCGGGCGCGGCTGCGAGGATGGACGGCGGTCACGAACTATGAGCATCAACCCCGTCAAAGAAGAGGACGCATGAACATCGTCGTCTGTGTCAAGTACGTCCCGGACGCCCAGGCGGACCGGACCTTCGTGGAGAGCGACAAGACCACCGACCGGGTGGGTGTCGACGGGCTGCTCTCCGAGCTCGACGAGTACGCCATCGAGGAGGCGCTCCTCCTGACCGAGGCCGGCGATGGTGAGGTGACCGTGCTGACGGTCGGCCCCGAGCAGGCGTCCGACGCGCTGAAGAAGGCCCTGCAGATGGGCGCCGACAAGGCGGTCCACGTCGTCGACGACCAGATCCACGGCACCGACGCGCTCGGCACCTCGACGATCCTGGCGAAGGCCATCGAGCAAGCTGGACCCGAAGCCGGACCTCGTGATGACCGGGATGGCCTCCACCGACGGCGTCATGGGCGTCGTGCCGACGATGCTGGCCGAGCGGCTGGGACTGCCGGCGGTGACGTTCGCCTCCGAGCTGACCGTCGGCGACGGCACCGTGACCGTGCGCCGCGACAACGACGCCGCCTCGCAGACCGTCGAGGCGACCCTGCCGGCCCTGGTGTCGGTCACGGACCAGATCAACACGCCGCGATACCCCTCGTTCAAGGGGATCATGGCCGCGAAGAAGAAGCCGGTCGACACGTGGTCGCTCGCCGACCTGGGCATCGAGCCCAGCGAGGTCGGGCTGGACGCCGCGTGGACCAAGGTCGAGTCGTATGCGGCGCGCCCGCCGCGTCAGAAGGGCCAGATCGTGGCCGATGAGGGCGACGGCGGCGCGAAGCTCGCTGCGTTCCTGGCCGAGCGCAAGTTCGTCTGAACCGTCTGACTGGCCCCTTTTCGCTTGCTGGCAAGGAGATTCGCACACCATGGCTGAAGTACTCGTTCTCGTCGACCACGCCGGCGGTCAGGTCCGCAAGACCACGTCCGAGCTGCTGACCATCGCCCGCCGCCTCGGCGAGCCCTCTGCCGTGTTCGTCGGCGACGGCTACGACGAGGCGAAGGCGACCCTGAGCGCATACGGCGCCCAGAAGGTCTACCGCGCGGAGTCGGCCGACCTCGTCGACTACCTCGTCGTCCCGCAGGCCGAGCTGCTCGCCCAGCTGGTCGAGCGGACGTCGCCCGCGGCCGTCCTCATCGCGTCGTCGGCCGAGGGCAAGGAGGTGGCCGCACGGCTCGCCGTCAAGACCGGTTCAGGCCTCATCACCGACGCCGTGGACGTGCAGGCCGGCGCCGGCGGTGGCGTCGAGACGACCCAGTCGGTGTTCGCCGGGTCCTACACGGTGACCGCGACCGTGACCGAGGGCACGCCGATCGTCACGGTGAAGCCGAACTCGGCCACGCCCGAGGCGGCCGAGTCCCAGCCGGCCGAGGAGACCGTGGAGTTCGCGGCCTCCGACGCGGCCAAGACGGCTCGGATCACCGCGACGGCGCCGCGCGAGAAGACCGGCCGGCCGGAGCTGACCGAGGCGGCCATCGTCGTCTCGGGTGGCCGCGGCACGGCGGGCGACTTCTCCAAGGTCGAGGACTTCGCCGACGCGCTCGGAGCCGCCGTGGGCGCCTCCCGGGCGGCCGTGGACGCGGGCTGGTACCCGCACGCGTCACAGGTCGGCCAGACCGGCAAGCAGGTGTCGCCGCAGCTCTACGTCGCGTGCGGCATCTCCGGCGCGATCCAGCACCGGGCCGGCATGCAGACCTCGAAGACGATCATCGCCGTCAACAAGGACGAGGAGGCGCCGATCTTCGAGCTCGTCGACTTCGGCGTCGTCGGCGACCTGTTCACCGTCCTGCCACAGGCGACGGCCGCCGTGGAGGCCACCAAGGGCTGACCGTCTCGGCGCTCGGGGCTGGTCAGCGCGGCTGGCGGCCCACGACGTGGAAGAGATGCCAGTGCTTCGGGCCGGAGAAGGCCTCTCGGTCGTTCTCCTCCTCAAGCGTGTCGACCTCGACCAGCCCGGCGGTCAGCTCGTCCACCTGCTGCGCCGTGACGAAGGTCATTCCCGCGTCGCCCGCCCATGAGTCGCGTTCCCCGAACAGCGTGACCGCCAGGACGGCGCCCGGCCGGAGGGCCGCCCGGATCCGGGTCCAGAGCGCGGGGAAGTCGGCGGGCGGGCAGAACGGCAGGCTGTATCCCGCGTAGACGAGGTCGGCGCGCGGGACCGCATACGTCTGGAGCTCCGCCTGGGTCGCCGTGAGCCGCCCGCCGTTGGACCCGGCCCGGGCCGTGGTTCGGCGGATCGCCTCGGGCGACGAGTCCATGGCGGCGACGACGAAGCCCGCGCCCAGCAGCGCGGTCGTCTCGGCGCCGTCGCCGCAGCCCAGGTCCACGGCCACCGCGCCCGGCCATGCGTTCCCGAACCGGTCCATCGCTCGGACGAACAGGTCGCGCACCGATCGCCCGTCCCGGCTGTCGTAGAAGCCGGCCCAGTCGGGCGTACCAGGCCCGCTCACAACGGTTTTCGCGCGCCGAGCGTGAAGCTCATGGCGATCCGCTCGGGGTGGTCGGTCATCCGCCACTCGCCCGGCTCACTGCGCGTCATGAGGCCCGGGAAGGGACAGAACGGCACGCTGTCGTGCTCCTCGAGCATGGTCAGGACCATCCCGTGCCGCATCACCGCGGTGACCGTCTCGCCGATGCCGTGGCTCCAGGTGTGCGTCTCGGTGTGCGCGATGACGCCGTCGGAGCCCTCGCCCGACGCCACGTAGGTGGCGTCCTCGTTCCAGACCACCGGCTCGGCGTGCTCGAAGTAGGGCCACGCCGGGACGGGCTTGCCGGTCGCGGGGTCCGGCTCGAGGGTGTCGAGCATCGGGTGCGTGTCGCGGATGAACAGCCGTCCTCCCGGCCGCAGCACCGCCGCGACGACCTCGGCCCACCGGTCGACGGAGGGGAGCCACGAGATCGCCCCGAGACTCACGTAGACGAGGTCGAAGGTGCGTCCAGCGAGAGCGTTCGGCGCGTCGTACACGTCCGAGACGACGTAGTCGACCTCGGCACCGGTGGCGGTGGCCAGCCGGCGCGCCTCCTCGACCGACTGCGGAGACAGGTCCAGCCCGGTCATCCGGGCGCCGAGCCGGGCCAGGGACAGGGTGTCGGTGCCGATGTGGCACTGGAGGTGGACGCCGTCCAGTCCGGCGACGTCGCCGATCCGCGGGAGATCGAAGCGCACGACTCCGGAGAGGTGTTTCGGGTCGTCGAGGAAGGCGGGAAAGTCGTAGTCCGGCGAGGCGGCGTGGACCACCGCGCGGTCGTCCCAGTTGGCCCGGTTGGCGCGTAGATAGTCGGGCTCGTCGACGGCTTCCGGCACCACAGGGGACACGCTATGCCGTCCGGCCTGGCGGTTGCTTGCCGACGGTAGCCGTTGTTGGTTGGGTGAGGCGTGGTCGACGTCGCTGCCCTGGGCCGCCAGCCGGTCCTCGAGGGGCGGCTGGTCCGGCTCGAACCCGCCGGCCCCGAGCACCTGGAGGGTCTCTGGCCGCTCTACTCGGGGGGTGAGGACGACCCGTTCGTGGCCCTGACCCGGGAGCAGGCCCGTGCGGGTCTGGCGCGGGCGCGCGAGCGCGAGGACCGCGCCGACTGGGCGATCGTCCGCCGCGAGGACGACCTCGTGGTCGGCGAGGCCGTCCTCATGGGCCTGCATGAGGAGGCGTCCTCGATGAGCTACCGCATCGCCCTGGTCGGCCCTGAGGTGTTCGGCCTCGGCTACGGCACCGAGACGACCAGGCTGGTCCGTGACTTCGCGTTCGGGCCACTCGGGCTGCATCGCCTCGCCCTGGAGGTGAACTCGTTCAACGGCCCGGCGATCGCCGTGTACCGGAAGGTCGGCTTCGTGCTCGAGGGCGTGCGCCGGGAGGCGGTCCGCCACGAGGGCGCCTGGCACGACGTGCACGACATGGCGATCCTCGCGAGCGACCCGCGACCCTGACGACGGCGCCGATCGCCCGAGGGATGACGCCGACGCGAGCATGAGGCGGTTGCGGACGTAAACTCGGCGGGTGCGCCAGTACCTCGACCACGCCGCGACGACGCCGATGCGTCCCGCGGCCATCGAGGCGATGACCGACCAGCTGGCCCGGACCGGCAACGCCTCGTCCCTGCACACGTCGGGGCGGTTGGCGCGCCGCGTCGTCGAGGAGTCGCGCGAGACCATCGCGGGCGCCATCGGATGCCGGCCGTCCGAGGTCGTGTTCACGTCCGGTGGCACCGAGTCCGACAACCTGGCCGTCCAGGGAACGTACGCCGCCCGCCGCGACGCCGACCCGCGCCGGGTCCGCGTGCTGGTCGGGTCGGTCGAGCACCATGCCGTGCTGGACTGCGTCGACTTCCTCGCCGCGCACGAGGGCGCGAAGGTGACGCTGCTCGAGTCCGACGGCCACGGCCGGATCGCTCCCGAGGCGGTGCGCTCGACCCTCGCGGTCGACCCCGACGCCGCAGCGCTGGTCTCCGTGATGTGGGCCAACAACGAGGTCGGCACCATCCAGGACGTCGCCGGGATCGCCTCGGTGGCAACGGAGTTCGGGGTGCCGGTCCACACCGACGCGGTGCAGGCGGTCGGCCACGTGCCGGTCGACTTCGCCGCGTCCGGCGTCGACCTCGCGTCCCTCAGCGCCCACAAGCTCGGTGGCCCGATCGGCGTCGGCGCTCTCGTGGTGAAGCGCGACCACCAGCTGGTCCCGCTGTCCCACGGGGGCGGTCAGGAGCGGCAGGTGCGCAGCGGCACCCTCGACGTCCCCGCGATCCGCGCCTTCGCCGTCGCCGTCGAGGAGTCGGTCCGCGAGCTCGACGAGGAGAGCCGGCGCCTGACCGGGCTGCGCGACCGGCTCGTCGAAGGGGCCCTCGCGCTCGACCTCGACATCACCGTGAGTGGCGCCTGGTCGCCCGGCGACGCGACCCAGCGGCTGCCCGGCAACGCGCACCTCCTGGTGCCGGGCTGTGACGGTGACTCGCTGCTCTACCTCCTCGACGCGGCGGGCATCGAGTGCTCGACCGGTTCCGCATGCCAGGCCGGCGTCCCGCAGCCCAGCCACGTGCTGCTGGCCATGGGTGTTCCCGAGGAGCAGGCTCGCGGTGCGCTGCGGCTCACCCTCGGTTACACCTCGACCCCGGACGACGTCGAGGCCGTGCTCGCGGCCCTGCCCGCCGCCGTCGAGCGCGCGCGCCGCGCCTCGGGTCGGAGCTGGTGAGGACCCGATGAAGGTCGTCGCCGCGATGAGCGGCGGGGTCGACTCCGCCGTCGCCGCTGCCCGCATGGTCGACGCGGGACACGAGGTCGTCGGCGTGCACCTCGCGCTGAGCCAGAACGCCGCCACCCTGAGGGAGAGCGCCCGCGGCTGTTGCACCATCGAGGACGCCGGCGATGCTCGGCGAGTCGCCGATGTCCTCGGAATCCCTTTCTACGTCTGGGATCTCGCCGCTCGGTTCCGATCTGACGTCGTTGAGGACTTCCTCGCGGAGTACGCCGCCGGGCGCACGCCCAACCCGTGCGTCCGCTGCAACGAGCGGATCAAGTTCACCGCGCTGCTCGACAAGGCGGTCGCCCTGGGCTTCGACGCAGTGGCGACCGGCCACTACGCCCAGGTCGTCGAGCGGCCCGACGGCCGCCGCGAGCTGCACCGCGCCGCCGACCCGCTCAAGGACCAGTCCTACGTCCTCGGCGTCCTCGACGAGGACCAGCTGGCTCGGTCGTTCTTCCCACTCGGCGACACGACGAAGCCGCAGATCCGCGAGGAGGCCAGGGCCCGCGGCTTCTTCGTCGCGAGCAAGCCGGACAGCCACGACATCTGCTTCATCCCCGACGGCGACACCCGCGGCTTCCTCACCCGCGCGCTCGGCGAGCAGCCCGGTGAGCTGGTCGACACCCAAGGCCAGGTCGTCGGAACTCATTCCGGCGCATACGGATTCACCGTCGGCCAGCGCCGCGGCCTTGGCCTGGACCGCAGCGGCCTCGACGGTGAGGCCCGGTACGTCGTCGGGGTCGAGGCGCGGACCAACACCGTCGTCATCGGTGCCCGCGACCTGCTCGGCGTGGACGCCATCGTCGGCGACCACGCACGCTGGTGCGGTCCGGCACCCGATGGGGTCGTGGCCGTCGGCGCGCAGCTGCGGGCGCACGGCGAGGAGTACCCGGCGACCGCCTGGGCCGACTCGGCGGACGGATCGGGCGAGGTGCACGTCCGGCTTGGTCAGCGGGTCCGCGGCGTGGCTCCCGGACAGTCGGTGGTGCTCTACGCGGGGTCGCGGGTGGTCGGCTCCGCGACCATCCGGGAGGCGCGCGTCGCGACGTCGTCGGGCTGACTTCCGACCTTCGGTCGGAGCGGTCCGCGGAGGCCGCGCGGGGGCTAGTGTGCCCTTTGGAGTGGGGACTCAGCAGGGCGAGGGGCGTGGGGTTTGGCCATGGTGGCAGTGGGGACGGGCTCAGACCATCTCGTCGACCGCGTGCGCGGACTGTGCATGGCCTTTCCGCGGACGCAGGAGCGGATGAGCCACGGCGAGGCGTGCTGGTTCGTCGGCGGCAAGCGGATGTTCGTCATGTTCGCCGACCACCACCACGACGATCGCGTGGCCTTCTGGGCCGCTGCCCAGGACGGCGTGCAGCGGCACCTCGTCGAGGACGAGCCGAACCAGTTCTTCACCCCGCCCTACGTGGGGGTCCGCGGCTGGGTCGGCATGTGGCTGGACGCGAACCCCGACTGGGACCGCGTGGAACTGCTCGTCGAGGAGGCCTGGCGGTGCATCGCCGGCCCACGGTTGATCAAGGAGTGGGCCTCGCGCCGCTGAGCCGGTTGGGCCGGCCGGTCAGGGCGGCGCCGACCCGCGGCGCTCCTCCTGGGCCACGAGCGCGTCGAGGTCGCGGAGCCGGTCCAGCCCGCCGAGGGCCCGGGTCATGCGCGGGTTGCCTTCCAGGCGCTCGCGGTTGCGGTCGAGGTACCACCAGTAGCCGGCCGTGAACGGACACGCGTTCTCGCCGACCCGCGTACCCGGATCGAAGCGGCAGCCGCCGCAGTGGTCGGTCATCCGGTTGAGGTAGGCGCCACCCGAGACGTAGGGCTTCGTGGCCATGACACCGGCATCGGCGTGCTGCGACATGCCCACGACGTTGGGCACCATCACCCAGTCGTAGCCGTCGACGAACGCCCGGTGGAACCAGTCGGTCAGCTCGTCCGGGCGCCAGCCGCGCTGCGCGGCGTAGTTGCCGAGGACCATGAGCCGCGGGATGTGGTGGACCCAGCCGCGGTCGCGGACCTCGTTCAGGGTGTGCGCGAGGCAGGCGGCGTCGGTCGCGTCGCCGTCGAGGTCTCGCCACCAGTCCGGCAGGTGCCGGCGCGCGCCCAGGCGGTTCGCGTGCCGGTAGTCCTCGTCGAGATGCCAGTAGAGGTGCCAGACGTAGTCGCGCCAGCCCATGACCTGCCGGACGAACCCCTCGGCGGACTGGAGGGGCACCTCTCCACGCCGGTATGCCTGTTCGGCCGCCTCGACCACCTCCAGCGGGTCGAGGAGGCCGAGGTTCATCGGTGCCGAGAGCAGGGAGTGCGCCATCCACGGGTCGCCGGTCATGACGGCGTCCTCGTGGGGCCCGAACCGCGGCAGCCGGTTCGCCACGAAGTCGTCGAGGGCGGCCAGCGCCTCGGCCCGGGTGGCGGCGAACCGCCGCGGCCCGTCGGCGCCGAGGAACGTGACGTCGCCGTCGCGGGCCCAGCGGTCCAGGTCGTCGCGGACCTCCACGTCGATGTCGTCCTCGACCGGCCACGAGGGCTCCGGGACGCCGAGGGTCTCCTGACCGTGCGGAGGAGGCTCGCGGTTCTCGGCGTCGAGGTTCCAGCGCCCGCCGACCGGCTCGTCGCCGTCCATCAGCACGCCGTGGCGGCGCCGCGCGTCGCGGTAGAAGTCCTCCAGGAGCAGGCGGCGCCGGCCGCGGGAGTCGGCCCACGCGGTGAAGTCATCGCGGGTCGTCGCGTAGCCGCGCGCCGGGAGGCGCTCAACCTGCCGCTTCGCCGCGACGGCTCGCACCAGGGCGACGGCGGCGCGCGACGTCGGCTGGAGCACCTGGAGGGGCCCGTCGACCTCGCCGAGGGCGTCGCGGTAGCGGTCGACCCGCGCATACCGGCAGCGCTCGCCGAGCTCGGCCGCCCGGTGCCGCATCGCGCTGACGACCAGGTGGGCCTTCTGCCGGTGGAACGCCTTGCGCGCGAACACCCGCCGCGACTCGACGAGGAGCACCGGCCCGTCGTGGTCCTCGACGAAGTGTGGGCCGAGCTGGTCGCCGAACAGCCAACGGGTCGTTCCGGAGGCGGGGGCGGCGCGACCGGGCATACCCGCGACGCTAACCTCGCGGCGTGACGACCGCGACCGGCATGGGCTCCTGGCCGGGCACCGACGTCCGCGAGACCCTGCGCGTGGTCCGCGACCTGCTGGCCGACCCCGGCGACGGCGTCGACGGCCTGCCGTACCTGCCGGAGCTGCCGGACCGCGGGCCCGGCGCCGACCTCGTCGGGCGCGGCCTCGGGATGCTCGTCGACCTCCCCGTGGACCTGCAGCCGTCCGGCTGGCGGCTGGCCGACCGGCCGGGGCGCGACCAGAACCGCACCGGCGCGTTCCTGAGGGAGGACCTCGACGAGCTGGCGGAGGCGTTCGACGGCTGGACCGGGCGGCTCAAGCTCCAGGTCGCCGGCCCGTGGACCCTCGCGGCGAGCACCTGGCTGCCGCGCGGTGAGCGAGTCGCGTCCGACCCTGGGGCGACCCGCGACCTCGTCGACTCGCTGGCCGAGGGCGTCCGACTGCACCTGGCGACGGTGCAGCGGCTGGTTCCGGGCGCCCAGCTGGTGCTCCAGCTGGACGAGCCGTCCCTCCCGGCGGTGGTCGAGGGCCGGCTGCCGACGGCGTCCGGCTTCGGCATGGTTCGCGCCGTCGACCCCCAGGTCGCCCTCACGGCGCTGGAGACCGTGCTCGCGGCCGCGCCCGAGGGGAGCCGGTCGGTCGTCCACTGCTGCGCCCCGGACGCGCCGATCGTCCTGCTGCGGCGCACCGGCGCCGACATCGCCGTCGACACGTCGCTGCTCGGCTCGCGCGGCTGGGAGGGCGTCGCGGTCGGGGTCGAGGACGGGATGACCCTGTACGCGGGGTGCGTGCCGACGTCCAGTACTGCGCCCCGGCCGCAGGCCGTGGTCGACCGGCTGGCCGAACCGTGGCACGACCTCGGGATGCCGGTGGCCCGCCTCGCCGACATCGTCGTGACGCCGGCCTGCGGGCTCGCGGGACTCACACCGGAGCAGGCTCGCGACGTTCAACGGGTATGCATCGACAGCGCACGGGAGCTCGCCGAACGGGCCGCGACGTGAGGGTTCCCTGGCAGGTGAAGTTCGCGGCGCTCGCCCTGATCTGGGGCGGCTCGTTCCTGCTCATGAAGGTCGGCCTCCAGTCGCTCGCGCCGGTGCAGATCGCGACGCTGCGGATCGTGTCGGGGGCGGTCACCGTCCTGCTCACCGCGCTGGTCATGGGCGTGCGGCTGCCGCCGTGGGGACGGGTCTGGGGCCACCTGTTCGTGGCCGGGTTCGTCCTCTGCTCACTGCCGTTCACACTCTTCCCGCTCGGCGAGGAGCGCGTGTCATCGGCGCTGGCCGGCATCGGGAACGCGACGACGCCGCTGTCCGCGGTGCTCTTCACGATGCTCCTGCTGCCCGCGGACCGGGTCGACCGTCGGACGGTGTTGGCCGTGGTCGCCGGGTTCCTCGGCGTCGTCGTCATCCTGCAGCCGTGGGAGTCGGCCGGCCGGCCGGACGCCGTGGGTTTCGCCATGACCCTGCTGGCCGGCGCGTCCTACGGTCTGGGCTGGACCTACGTGAAGCGGTTCCTCGCGAAGGACGACATCGGCGGCCTGGGCATGCCGGCCGCGCAGCTGCTCATGGGCGCAGCCCAGATGCTCGTCGTCACGCTGGCGTGGTGGTGGTGGCACCGGGGCAGCGAGCCGACCGGCCTCCCGGCCCCGTGGTCCCTCGTCCCCGGGTCCGGGTCGGCGGTCTGGCCGCTGGTGGCGATCCTCGTCCTCGGCGTGGTCGGGACCGGGCTGGCCTTCGTCCTCCAGTACGACGTCGTCCGGGAGGTGGGGCCGACCGTCGGCGCGACGGTGACCTACGTGATCCCGGTCGTCGCCGTCGTCCTCGGGATGGTGTTCCTCCACGAGCGGCTGCAGTGGCCGCAGGTGCTCGGCGCGGCGGTCGTGCTGGGGTCGGCGGTGATGGTCGGTCGGGCCCGGCGTCGGCCGGTGGCGGTTCCGGAGGGAGAGGTCCTGGAGGAGCTCACGCCGTCCACGCTGAACGGGACGTCGCCCCGCTGACGATGCCGGTTCATGTTGGGCCACCGGACAGTTGGCGAGTCACAGTGCGGGTCAGAGTGCGGTTGGTGTCGTCTGGACAGCACCGGCTGCACTCTGACGCGCACGGTGACCCTGGAGCGGGTCGCCGATGGCCACGGCTCAGGCGGTGAGGGCCGAGCCGGACTTCCACTTGTCGTAGCTGACGTTCCAGTCGGTCCAGCCGTTGCCCGCCTCGAGGCCGCGGTTGGTGCCGGTCACGACGACCGGGTCGCCGACCTTGGCGAGGTTGAACAGCCACTGCGCGTTGGCCGTGCTCATCCCGATGCAGCCGTGGCTCACGTTGGCCTTGCCCTGCGACCCCACCGACCACGGCGCGGCGTGGAGGAACTCGCCGGAGTTCGTCTCGCGCATCGCGAACTGCACGTCGGGGATGTCGTAGTAGTTCGGGTCGCCCGGCTCGATGCCGACGGTGTTGGCGTCCATGCGCACCTTGGAGAGCTTCTCCATGACCACCTTGGTGCCGCTGCGGGTCTCGAAGCCGGCCTTGCCGCCGGTGATCGGGACGGTCTTCACGTCGGCGCCGTTGACGTTGACGGTCAGCTGGTGGGTCTGCAGGTCCGCCTTGATGATCGTCGCGTCACCGACGGTGAACTTGCCGGAGATGGACATCTGGCCGTACGTGCCGTTGCCGCCCGGCACGCTGTTGATGTCGACGTTGACGCTCACCTTGGTGCCCGACTTCCAGTAGCTCGCCGGCCGCCAGTGCGCCTCGCTGCTGGAGACCCAGCCCCACGAGCCGTCCTGCGGCGGTTCGGACTTGACCGTCATCTTCTTCTCGAAGGCGGCCTTGTCCTTGACCGGCACGTCGAACCGGACGATGACCGGCATGGCCACGCCGACGGTGGCGCCGTCGGCCACGATGCTGGGGTAGATCTGCTGCTTCTTGGACAGCGCCTGCGTCGAGAACGTCGAGTGCGCGGTCGACTCGGCGCCGGCGGCGTTCTTGCCGACCATCGCGAGGGTGTAGGTGGTCCCCGGCTCCAGGAGGCTGTTCGCGGTCCAGGTGGCCCCGTTGGGGTCGAGGTTGCCCTCGACGTTGACCTCACCCTTCTTGGGGTCCTTGTAGGTCAGGATGACGTCGGTGACCGTGCCGTCCTTGGCGGCGACGGACACCAGGGTGTCGACGGGGACCTTGGCGTCGGCCGCGACGCTGGGCGTCAGCGTGACCGGCGGAACCGCCTGGGTGGTCGTCGTCGAGGTCTCCGGGCCGGCCGCGGACGAGGGGGCGTCGGTGGCTCCGCCGTTGGCGGCGCCGCCGCCGGGCACGGTGCAGGCACCCAGAACGAGTCCGACCGTGAGCACACCGGTGATCAGGCCGAGGCGCGTGCGCATCAGACCCCCCTGTTGTCGAACGACCTGCACCATCCGTGACTCTCCCCTGTGCGCGTGACAGGGCACAGCACGCCCCAGGGAACAGTGTCGCCGACACGACCCCACTCACCAAATTCCGACATGCCTGAGAAGTGTCGCGGGAAACGGCCCGATCGGCCCGACTGGTCGGACATGTCGGAGAAGTGGTCTCAGGTATGCGTGGGAGGGGCGGCTGACCTGCGGCGTTGTCGGCGCCGTAGGGCAGGATTGAACGGTGGCGACGGGAACGGCGAGAACCAGCACCGGCACGGCGAAGGGTCCGGAGGCGCCCTCGACGGCCGAGGCCACGGGCATACCGACCGAGGTGTTGCACGAGTGGTCCGAGGTCGCGCAGGACGCGCTGGCGGCGCAGTTCAACTACCACGTGCGCGACGCGCCCACGATCAGCGACGCCGACTACGACCGGATGATCCGGCGCCTCAACGAGCTGGAGGAGCAGTACCCCACGCTGCGCACCCCGGAGAGCCCGACGCAGCTGGTCGGCGGGGCGACGTTCTCGACCGAGTTCCAGGCGGTCGACCACCTCGAGCGGATGCTCAGCCTCGACAACTGCTTCTCGCCCGAGGAGCTGGCCGCCTGGGCCGCGCGGGCCGCCCGCGACGCCAACACCAGCACGTACCACTACCTCTGCGAGCTGAAGATCGACGGCCTCGCCGTCAACCTGCTCTACGAGAACGGCCGGCTGACCCGGGCGCTGACCCGCGGTGACGGGCGTACCGGCGAGGACGTCACCAACAACGTCAAGACCATCAAGGGCGTCCCGCATCGCCTGAGCGGCTCCGGCCACCCGGCCAAGGTGGAGATCCGCGGTGAGGTCTTCTTCCCCGTCGAGGGGTTCGAGGAGCTCAACGCCTCGCTCGTCGCGGCCGGGAAGGCGCCGTTCGCCAACCCGCGCAACAGCGCCGCCGGGTCGCTGCGCCAGAAGGACCCGCGCGTCTCGGCGTCGCGACCGCTGCACATGCTCGTCCACGGCATCGGCTACCGCGAGGGGCTCGAGCTGACCCGGCAGTCGCAGGCGTACGACCTGTTCCGCGAGTGGGGCCTGCCGGTGTCGACGCACTACGAGGTGCTCGACACGGTCGACGACGTCGAGGCCTACGTCGCCCGGTTCGGGGAGGAGCGCCACAGCGTCGAGCACGAGCTGGACGGCGTGGTCGTCAAGATCGACGAGATCGTCGTCCAGCGCCAGCTCGGGGCGACGTCGCGGGCGCCGCGGTGGGCGATCGCCTACAAGTACCCGCCGGAGGAGGTCAACACCAGGCTCCTCGACATCCAGGTCAACGTCGGGCGCACCGGACGGGTCACGCCGTTCGGCGTGATGACGCCCGTCGTCGTCGCCGGGTCGACGGTCGAGCGGGCCACGCTGCACAACGCCGACGAGGTGCGGCGCAAGGGCGTCCTCATCGGCGACACCGTGGTGCTGCGCAAGGCCGGTGACGTGATCCCCGAGATCGTCGGCCCGGTCGTCGAGCTGCGCGACGGCACCGAGCGCGAGTTCGAGATGCCGACGGTATGCCCGGCGTGCGGCACCCCGCTCGCCCCCGAGAAGGAGGGCGACAAGGACATCCGCTGCCCCAACGCGCGCACCTGCCCGGCCCAGCTCCGCGAACGGATCTCGGGGCTGGCCGGGCGCGGAGCGTTCGATATCGAGGTGCTCGGTTGGGAGGGCGCGGTCGCCCTGCTGAACGCCGGCGTCGTGACCGACGAGGGCGACCTCTTCGCGCTGACCCCGGAGCAGCTCCTCACCGTGCCGCTGTTCACCCGGGCGGCCAAGAAGAGCGAGGCCGACACCGCGGTCGACGGAAAGGTGCTCTCGGTCAACGGCGTGCGCCTCTTCGACAACTTCGCCAAGGCCCAGCAGCAGCCGCTCTGGCGGGTGCTCGTGGCACTGTCGATCCGGCACGTCGGTCCGACCGCCGCCCGGGCGCTGGCCTCGCAGTTCGGTTCGATGGACGCCATCCGGGCCGCGTCTCGTGAGGAGCTGGCCCAGGCCGAGGGCGTGGGCGGGGTCATCGCCGACGCGGTGATCGAGTGGTTCGCGGTCGACTGGCACGCGCAGATCGTCGACAAGTGGGCCGCCGCCGGCGTCCGGATGGCCGACGAGCGCGACGCGTCGGTCGCCCGGACCCTCGAGGGCCTCACCGTGGTCGTCACGGGTTCGCTCGAGGGCTTCTCCCGCGACCAGGCCCGGGAGGCGATCCTGGCGCGCGGCGGCAAGGCGGCGGGGTCGGTGTCCAAGAGCACCGACTACGTCGTCGTGGGGGAGAACGCCGGCTCCAAGGCCGCCAAGGCGGAGGAGCTGGGCGTGCGGATCCTCGACGAGGCGGGGTTCCGTGCCCTGTTGGAGACCGGCTCGGTCGAGTAGCCCTCGGCCGGTTTTCACAGGTCCTCCGGGATGGACGTCAGCCCGAACGCGACGCAGGATGTGAACAGGGCCGCATCGCGCGGCCCCGCTCCACCGTTGGACCGAGGGAAGCAGGGCCGGCGCATGACCATCGAGTACGTGCCGCGCCGCGGTCCGACGGGCGGGTCGTCCTGGCGGACCGCGTCCGGGACGGCGTACGTGCCGGCGCCCCTCCACACCGAGGCCAGCGGCGGGTTCGGCGCCGTGTGCGTCCCGGTGGTGCCGCGACGCGTCCACGTCTGGCCCTTCCACTGGTGGATGGTCGTGGTCGTCTTCGTCAGGGGCTGCCACCTCATCCTGTGGGGCGGTCCTCCACCGCTCGTCTCCGTCGGAGTCTCCGTGGCCGCGCTGCTGATCGTGCTGGTCCTCGTCTACCGCGCGCTGCGCCTCCGCCGCTTCACCGCCCGCAACCACCTCGAGGTCGTGCTGTCGTCCGCGGGGATCCACACCGGCGGCCTGGTGGTGCCGTGGTCGGAGGTCGAGGGCGTGGTCCGGTTCGGGTTCGCGTTCGGGCCGGGGCGAGGCGGTCCGGGGCACCGGAGCTTCGTGGCCGTGCGGGTGACCGACTTCGTGGCGGTACGGGGAATGTCGCCGGTCCGGGCCGGACTGGCCAACCTCACGCGTCGCCACCTCCTCGTGCTCTGCGAGGCACGGGAGGTCCACAACCCGACCGCGTTCGCGGACGCGCTCGACGAGCTCGTCGCCAACCCGGTCGCTCGTGAGCTGCTGAGCGGGGCCGAGGGCGAGCGCATGCTGACCACCGGACCGTCCTGGCGGGTCAGCGCGCACTGAGCGCGACCGACACCGGCCGGCTCCCGGTCAGCTCCGGCTCTCGTCCGCTCGCCGTCGCAGCAGAGCCGCCTCGGCGGCGTTCCGGCTGAGGTCGGCGGCGAGCCGGTATGCCTCGCTCGCCTCCTCGGTTCGGTCCAGGAGGCCGAGCAGATGGGCCCGGACCGCCGGCACCTGGGCGTAGCCGCGCAGCGAGGGCGCGTCGGCCACGTCGTCGACGAGCGCCAACCCGGCCTGCGGGTCGCCGGCCATGCCGACCGCGACGGCCCGGTTCAGCTCGACGACCGGTGACGGCGAGACGGCGCCGAGGACCGCGTACAGCTGCACGATCTGCGGCCAGTCGGTCTCCTCGGCCGACGGCGCGAGGGCGTGGCATGCCGCGATCGACGCCTGGAGCAGGTACGGCGTGGGCGGCCCGGGCAGCGCCAGGGCTCGCGACAGTGCCGCCGAGCCCCGTCGGACCAGCAGCGGGTCCCAGCGGCGCCGGTCCTGGTCGAGCAGCGGGATCGGCGCGCCCGAGGCGTCGACGCGGGCGGACAGCCGCGAGGCCTGGAGCTCGAGCAGCGCGTCGAGGGCCAGGACCTCACGCTCCGCCGGGAGCAGCGACGCCAGCAGGCGGGCCAGCCGGGTCGCCTCGTGGCACAGCTCGGGCCGGGCCCAGTCGGGACCGGACGTCGCGACGTACCCCTCGTTGAACATCAGGTAGACGACCTCGAGGACCGACCGGAGCCGCTCCGGCATCTCCGACGCGCGGTGGCAGCTCGAACGAGACACCCTCGGTGGCCAGCGTACGTTTGGCCCGCGAGATCCGTTGTCCCGCAGTGGCTTCCGGGATCAGCAGTCCACGCGCTACCTCGGCCGTCGTCAGGCCACCGAGCAGGCGCAGGGTCAGGGCGACTCGTGACTCCGCCGTGAGCACCGGGTGGCAGGTGGTGAAGACCAGCCGGAGCAGGTCGTCGCCGATGTGGTCGTCGAGCGACACCAGGACGTCGTCCACGTCACCCACCTCCTCCCGGGAACCGTCGAGCCGGGCGTCGGACACTGTCCGGCCGACCTCGGCGAGCTTGCGCGCATACGTGCTCCGTCGCCGGACCAGGTCGATGGCCTGGTGGCGCGCGGTGGAGACGAGCCAGCCGGCGGGGTTCGGCGGCACCCCGCGGGACGGCCACTGCTCCAGGGCGGCGACGAAGGCGTCCTGGGCGACCTCCTCGCCGAGTCCCACATCGCCGAGGACGCGGCTGGCCACGGCGACGACGCTGGCGGACTCCATCCGCCACACCGTCTCCGCGGTCAGCCGCGCGTCGGGTCCGGTCACGGGGCGGGCGGCGCCTCGAAGACCTGCTGGACGTCGGCCTCGCCCTCCCAGCCGGCCCAGTGCTCCTGGTGCAGCCGGACGAACCGGGTGGCCCACTCGATCGCCTCCTCGCGGGAGCGCACGTCGTAGACCGCGTAGCTGATGAGCTCCTTGGACTCCGCGAACGGGCCGTCGGTGACGGTGAGGGCGCCGCCGGCGAGGCTGATGCGGCCGCCACCGGCCGCGACCGGCATGAGCCCGGCGAAGTCGACGAGGGCGCCGGACCGGGTGGCTTCGGTGCCGAGGGCGGCGATCGCCTCCATGAGGGCGGCCGGCGGCGGGGTCTCGGGCTGGTGGGTGACCTTGAGAGTGCTGACGTAGCGCATCGCTGGGCTCCTTGGGGTGTCGATGGAGTATGCCGGGAAGGGGGTATGCGGCTCAGCCGCGGGAGTAGGTGGCGCGGGAGTACGTGTCGAGGCCGAGCAGGGTCAGCCAGGTCAGCGCAGTGACGATGCCGGCCGTGAACGCCGCGACGCCGGCGGCCGAGCCGGACGCGATCGTCCCGAAGCCGCCGACCAGGGCGACCGCCGCGACGACCGAGAAGGCGGCGCGAGCGCGGCGGCGCTCCGACGCGTACCGGACCGCCATGACGACCATGGCCGCCGCGAGGCCGAGGAAGCCGATGCCGGACGTCATCAGGTGCAGCATGCCGTGCGGGCTGGGCGTCGCGGGCGTGGCCATCCCGACGGGGAAGCCGCCGGCCGCGTCGGCCGGGAACACGCCGGCGAGCAGGACGCCGAGGCCGAAGATGGCGACGAGAACCGGCACCGCTCGGCCGCCGCGTCCACCGGCCAGGGTGCGGCGCAGAGCCACGGAGAAGGCGAGCGCCATCGCGCCGGTCGCGACGAGGTTCGCGGTCTGGATCCAGCCCCAGTCGCCGATGGCCAGCTGGCTCCAGGCGTGCCGACCGAGGTCGAAGCCGTCGCGAGTGACGGCCTGGGCCAGCGAGACGCCGACGTAGACGGGGCCGGCGAGCACGCCGTAGCCGGCGAGGGACCGGGTGACGCGGGCGGCCGGGTCGGCGCAGGAACGGGGGTCAGCGTAGGTGGTGGACATGGGTAGCTCCTTCGGGTCGGGGACCGCGGTAGGGGTGCGGTCTCGTCCCTACCTCGAACGGGCGCGGGGGATTTCGACAGGCCGCGACGGTCGGATTTCGGCCGACAGGAAGGCGACTTACAGTGGGACCTTCCCAGGAGGTCGCCTGTGATCGAGTGGATGCCCCGCTCCCGTGGCGATAAGGGCTGGAGCCACCTCAGGGAGGGTTACTCCCGCCGCCCGGCGGTACTCGAGGACATCGACGGAGCGCCGGTCGTCCGGGTGCCCGTGGTCGTCCAGAACTGGGTTCGGGCGGCGCGACGTCACGCGGCATATTGGCTGGTCCTTCTGGCCCGCGCGGCCTTCTTCCTCGCGTTCGCCATCGTCTGGTCGATGCGCGCCGCAGCCGAACGATTCGGCACGGTCTGGCCGGTGGTCGTCGCCGGCGGGGTCGTCATAGTGGTCGCCGCGGTGGTTGCCTACCGGCTGGTCCGGCTCCGTCGGTGGCCCGCGCCGGGTCGGCGGGCCGACCTCCTCATCAGTGGTCAGGGCGTCGGCGTCGGCGACCTCGTCGTGCCTTGGTACCAGGTCGAGCGCGTGGTGCGGTTCCATCTCGGTGCTCCGTCGGCCCCGCGGCGGACCCGCAACTTCATCGCCCTGGAGGTGCGCGACTTCGTCGGCGTGAGCGGGTTGACGCCGATGCGAGGCGGGCCTGGCCAATCTCACCCGGCGCCGGCTCGTCGTGCTCGCCGAGAGGACCGAGCTGAGCCACCCCGACGAGCTGGCCGCCGCCCTGGACCGGCTGGTCGCCGACCCGAGCGCCCGTGACCTGCTCTCGCGGCCCGAGGGGCCCCGGCTGGTCGACGAGGGACCGGCGATGGTGATCTGGCGGTCCTCCTAGACTGACCCACCATGTCCCTCACCCGCGACGACGTCGTGCACCTCGCGTCGATGGCCCGGATCGACCTCAGCGAGTCGGAGCTGGACCGCATGCTCGGCGAGCTGACCGTGATCCTCGACTCGGTCGCCGTCGTGCAGCAGGCCCCGACCGAGGGCGTCGAGCCGATGTCGCACCCGTTGCCCCTCACCAACGTGACCCGTCCCGACGTGGTCCGGCCGAGCCTGACGGCGGAGGAGGCCCTGTCCGGGGCGCCCGCCGAGGAGCAGCACCGGTTCTCGGTGCCGCGCATCCTGGACCTGGAGCCGTGATGCGCGGCGACGTGTCGCCGGGGATCACGGAAGACTGACCGACCACCTCGGTATGCGTCACGACGGCCGCCGCCGTCGGCATACCTCCGAACCTCACGAGGGTTGAGAACACACGTGACCACCGACCTCACCCGGCTCAGCGCCGCCGAGATGGCGCGCCTGCTCGCCGCCAAGGAGGTCAGCTCCGTCGAGCTGACCCGGGCGCACCTGGACCGCACGGCCGACGTCGACGCCGCCGTCCACTCGTACCTGCACGTCGACGTCGAGGGGGCGCTGCGCACCGCCGAGGACGTCGACCAGCGGCGGGTGGCGGGGGAGAGCCTGCACCTGCTGGCCGGCGTGCCGATCGCGGTCAAGGACGTCATGGCGACGCGTGGGCTGCCGACGACCTGTGGCAGCAGGATCCTCGAGGGCTGGGTGCCGCCGTACGACGCGACGCTGGTGAGCCGCCTGCGCACGGCGGCCATGCCGATCCTCGGCAAGACCAACATGGACGAGTTCGCCATGGGCTCGTCGACCGAGCACTCGGCGTGGGGCCCCAGCCACAACCCGTGGGACCTGACGCGGATCCCCGGCGGCTCCGGCGGCGGCTCCTCGAGCGTCGTGGCGTCGTTCCAGGCGCCGCTCGCCATCGGGACCGACACCGGCGGCTCGATCCGCCAGCCGGCCGCCGTCACCGGGACGGTCGGGGTCAAGCCGACCTACGGCGGCGTCTCGCGGTACGGCCTGGTAGCGCTGGCGTCGAGCCTCGACCAGGCCGGCCCGTGCACCCGTTCGGTGCTGGATGCGGCCCTGCTCCACGCTCTCATCGGCGGCCACGACCCGATGGACTCCACCTCGATCGACGCGCCGGTGCCGCCGGTCGTCGACGCGGCGCAGCGGGCGTCGGTCGAGGGCATGACCGTCGGCGTCGTCCGCCAGCTCGGCGGCGAGGGGTACCAGGCGGGGGTGCGCGAGCGGTTCGACGAGTCGGTCCAGCTGCTCGTCGACCTCGGCGCGAAGGTCGTGGAGGTCGACTGCCCGAGCTTCGACTACGCGCTCGCGACGTACTACCTCATCCTCCCGAGCGAGGCGTCCAGCAACCTCGCGAAGTTCGACGCGATGCGGTACGGGCTGCGGGTGGTTCCCGACGGCGACCCGAGCGCCGAGGAGGTCATGGCCGCCACGCGCGACGCCGGGTTCGGCCCCGAGGTCAAGCGGCGGATCATCCTCGGGACGTACGCCCTCTCCTCCGGCTACTACGACGCCTACTACGGCCAGGCGCAGAAGGTCCGGCGGCTGATCGCCGACGACTTCACCCGGGCGTTCGAAGTCGCCGACGTGCTCGTCTCGCCGACCGCGCCGACCACGGCGTTCCCGATCGGCGAGAAGCTCGACGACCCGCTGGCGATGTACCTCAACGACGTCGCCACCATCCCCGCCAACCTCGCCGGCGTGCCCGGGATGTCGATCCCCTCGGGACTGGCCGCCGAGGACGGCCTGCCCACGGGCATACAGATGCTGGCGCCGGCGACGCAGGACGAGCGGCTGTACGCGGTGGGGGCGGCACTGGAGGCGGCCCTGCTCGAGCGGTGGGGCGGCCCGCTGCTGGACCGCGCCCCCGAGCTTCCGAAGGGAGCCTGAGATGACGACCGATACCCGTGAGGCGGTGCGTCCCTATGAGGACGCCGTCTCCGCATACGACCCGGTTCTCGGGCTCGAGGTGCACGTCGAGCTCGACACCGCGACGAAGATGTTCTGCGGGTGCGCCACGGCGTTCGGCGCCGAGCCCAACACGCAGGTATGCCCGGTGTGCCTCGGGCTGCCCGGCGCGCTGCCGGTGGTCAACGAGGTCGCGGTCGAGTCGGCGATCCGGATCGGGCTGGCCCTCAACTGCCAGATCGCCGACTGGTGCCGGTTCGCTAGGAAGAACTACTTCTACCCGGACATGCCGAAGAACTTCCAGACGTCGCAGTACGACGAGCCGATCGCCTTCGACGGCTGGCTCGACGTGGAGCTGGAGGACGGGTCGGTCTACCGGGTGCCCATCGAGCGCGCCCACATGGAGGAGGACACCGGCAAGTCGCTGCACGTGGGCGGCGCCACCGGCCGGATCCACGGGGCGGACCATTCGCTGGTGGACTACAACCGGGCCGGCATCCCGCTGATCGAGATCGTCACCAAGCCGATGACCGGGGTAGGCGACCGCGCGCCGGAGATCGCCCGGGCGTACGTCACGGCTCTGCGCGACCTGCTGCGGGCGCTCGAGGTCTCCGACGTGCGGATGGAGCAGGGGTCACTGCGCTGCGACGCCAACGTCTCGCTGCGGCCTCGGCTGGACGACGACCAGGAGTCGGTGCCGCTCGGGACACGGACGGAGACCAAGAACGTCAACTCGCTGCGCTCGGTCGAGCGGGCGGTGCGGTACGAGATCACCCGGCAGGCCGCGATCCTGCACGACGGTGGCCGGATCGTCCAGGAGACGCGGCACTGGCACGAGGACACCGGCGTCACGACGTCCGGGCGCGAGAAGAGCGACGCGATGGACTACCGGTACTTCCCGGAGCCCGACCTGGTGCCGGTCGCGCCGTCGACCGAGATGGTGGCGCTGCTCCGGCAGACGCTGCCCGAGCCGCCCGGCGAGCGGCGCAAGCGGTTCCAGACGGCGTGGGGCTACACCGACCTCGAGATGCGCGACGTCGTCAACGCCGGCGCGGTCGAGATCATCGAGGCCACGGTGGCGGCCGGGGCGACGCCCGCCGGGGCGCGGAAGTGGTGGAGCGGCGAGGTCGCTCGGCGGGCGAGCGCCGCCGGCGTGGACGTCGGCGAGTATGCGACGCGGACCGGCCTCACCCCCGCGTACGTCGCCGAGCTGGACGGGTTGGTGACCTCCGGGCGCCTGAACGACTCGATGGCGCGTCAGGTGCTGGAGGGCGTACTGGCCGGCGAGGGCGCACCGACGGCGGTCGCCGACGCGCTCGGGCTGGAGATGGTGTCGGACGACTCGGCGCTGGAGGCGGCCGTCGACGAGGCGATCGCGGCGAACCCGGACGTCGCGGAGAAGGTCCGCGGCGGCAAGGTCCAGGCGGCCGGCGCCCTCATCGGTCAGGTCATGAAGCAGATGAAGGGCCAGGCCGACGCCGCCAAGGTCCGCGAGATCCTCCTGGCCAAGCTGACGTCCTGACCCTTCCCGGGCGTCGACAACTCCGCACGTGGTGACTTGTTGGTGGACATTTCCGACATCGGGCGCGATTTCTCCGCACGTGGGGAGAAGTTGACGCCTTGGTGCCGATCCCCGGTCGACCCCGACCCCGGGCACGCGCTGGACGCGGAGGTGGCGTGCGGGGTTGTCCTCGGGTGCAGGACTGCATGGTCGCGATGCAGCGTGAGGATCTCGTCTCTCGCGCGAGGGAAACGCACCGTGACCGGCTCGCGCCCGAGTGCGCGCAGGTTCGTGACGCTGCGCGCACGGTCCACCCTGCGCGCAGCGTCCGGAACATGCGCGCAGCCCCGGAGCCCGCGCTCAGCGTCCGCACCCTTCGCGTCGGTCGATCATCAACCAGCGCGTCGGTCGGTCAGCGCATATCGCCGCCCAGCCCTCGTCGGCGACTCCGCCGCCAACAACTCCGCACGTGGTGACTTGTCGACGGACATTTCCGACATCGGGCGCGATTTTCTCCGCACGTGCGCAGAAGTTGACGCGACGGGGTGACGCGACGGGGTGACGCCACGGATGGATGCGATGGATGGATGCGCCGGGGCGCGCATCGGCTCCAGCCTGAATGCGCGCAGGTTCGTGACGCTGCGCGCATGGTCCACCCTGCGCGCAGCGTCAGGAACCTTCGCGCACCTGGGCGAGGCTGCGGCCGGCTAGCGCTTGCCGCCGCCCAACAGTCCGCCGAGGACACCGCCCAGGAGGTCGCCCATCCCGCCCTGGCCCGTCGGCGTCCCCGGCTGGGTCTGCGCCCCGCCCGCACCGCCGAGGACCTGGCCGAGAATGTCGCCGATCCCGCCGCCGCCCGAACCGCCCGAACCGCCCGAACCGCCCGAACCGCCCGAACCGCCGAGCATCCCGCCCAGCACGTCACCCAGCCCGCCGGCGCCCGCACCCCCGGCACCACCGAGCATCCCGCCCAGCCCACCCGTCGGGTCGTCGGTCGCGGCCGCGGTCCCGCCGCCGCCGGTGGCGCCCTGGAGCTTCTTCGCGAGGTACGCCATAACGATCGGCGCGATGATCGGCAGCAGCTTCTGGATCAGGCTGGACCCCTCGCCCGGTGTCGCGCCGCCGAGCCGGGCCATGACGTCGGGAGTCTGCTCCCCGAAGACGTTGTGGACGATCCGCTCACCGTCCTGGGTGTCGATCTGGTCGAGGTCGGCACCGAGCGCGCTCGTGTCGTGCTGCTGCACCGCGCTCATCAGCGACGCGGCGCCGTCCGGGTCCGCCGCGTTGGCCTGCATCCCGCCGAGCAGCGCCGGGATCGCGGTGCGCGTGACCTCCTCGGCCTCCCCCTGGTCGACGCCGAGGACGGCGGCCACCTGGTCCATCGGTACCTGGCTGAGGATCTCGTCGATCTCCGACATCTGGCCAACCCTTCGTCGCCGAACGCGGGCCGGCGTCGGCTCGCCCCGCCAGCGTAGGACGTGCTCAGCCGGTCAGGGACTGAGGCAGCCGGACCACCCGGTCGTCGCCGTCGCGGCCGTCGCCGCGGGAGGTGTTGTTCGTGACGATCCAGACGTTGCCGTCCGGCCCCACGAACACGTCCCGCAGCCGGCCGTACTCGCCCTCCAGCAGCCGCTGCGGCTCGCCCGTGCCACCGTCCGCGTTCACCGGGATCTTCCACAGCGACTCACCGCGCAGGGCGGCCATCAGTACCGACCCGTCCGGCCCGATGCAGATGCCACTGGGGGAGGCGTCGCCCGTCGACCACTGGCGTACCGGGTCGATGAACCCGCTCTGCCCCTCGATCCCCTCGACCGTTGGCCAGCCGTAGTTCTGGCCCGCAGTGATGACGTTCAGCTCGTCCCACGTGTTCTGCCCGAACTCGCTGGCCCACATCTGACCGCTTGCGCCCCAGGCGACGCCCTGGACGTTGCGGTGTCCGAGCGACCAGACCCGCGAGCCGGGGAACGGGTTCCCGGGCGCCGGCTCGCCCGACGTCGTCACGCGCAGGATCTTGCCGCCGAGGCTCTCCCGGTTCTGCGACAGGCCGGTCTGGCCGGTCTCGCCGGTCGTGACGTAGAGGAACCCGTCCGGGCCGAACTTCAGCCGGCCCCCGTTGTGGATGCCGCCCTTGGGAATCCCGGTGATGATCGGGGTCTGCGCCCCGAACCGGCCACCGTCCATGGCGATCGTCACCACCCGGTTGTCCGAGCCGGCCGTGAAGTATGCGTAGAGCACCGGCTTCGTGGCGAAGGTCGCCGGGTCGACGGCGATCCCGAGGAGGCCGCCCTCACCGCCCGGGTCGACGCCCTCCACGGTGCCCACCGTCTCCAGCGCGCCTCCACCGGCGGGGATCCGCTTGACGAGCCCGGTGTCGCGCTCGCTGACGAGAACGGCGCCGTCGGGTAGGACGGCGGTGCCCCAGGGCACCCTCAGCCCGGTGGCCGCGTCGGTCGGTACCGACAGGGCGGTCCGGGCGGCACTGGTCGAGGACCCGGACGAGGAGCCGGACGAGGAGCCGGACGATGACGCGGGAGCACTCGACGAGCTCGAGGAAGAGGTCGAGCTCGGACCCGCCGTGGTCGGAGCCGGCGTGCTGCAGCCGGCCAACGCGAACGCGACGAGCGCCCCGGCGCCGAGCAGGGAGCCGCGGGGCAGGCGGGTGGTCTGGGGCGGTCGGGGGGCGCCAGGCATACCCGCTCAACGCGACAACGTCCCGGTAGGTTCGCGGAGTGCCCCTCGTCTCGCTACCCGATCAATCCTGGGTCACCGACATCGGTACGGTGCCCGGTCTCGAGCCGGTCACCTGGGACCTGCGCGAAGTCCCGTCCCGCGGCGACGAGATCGTCGTCGTCGTCCCGCCGTACCTCGACCCGGACCAGCGGCTGGACCTCCTCGCGACGCTCCCGCGGCTCGACCTCGTGCAGCTGCTCACCGCCGGCTACGACAACGTGTCGCCGCACGTGCCCCCGGGGGTGACGTTGTGCAGCGGCGGTGGCATCCACGACGCCTCGACCGCGGAGCTCGCCCTCACGCTCATCCTCGCCTCGCTGCGCGGCGTCCCCGACTTCGTCCGCGCGCAGGACCAGCACCACTGGATCCCCACCCGGATCTGGCCGGCACTGGCCGACCGGCGGGTGCTCGTCGTCGGGTACGGCAAGGTCGGCCGGGCGATCGCCACGCGCCTCCTGGCCTTCGAGACGACCGTGACCGCCGTGGCCAGCCGCTCCCGCCCCGGCGACGACCTGGTCGAGACGGTCCACGGGATCGACGAGCTACCGGCCCTGCTCCCGGATCAGGACGTCGTCGTCGTCATCACCCCGCTCACCGACGCCACGGCCGGCCTGGTCGACGCACGGTTCCTCGCGGCGATGAGGGACGGCGCCCTCCTCGTCAACGTGGCCCGCGGCAAGGTGGCCGACACCGACGCGCTGGTCGCGGAGGCGTCGAGCGGCCGGCTGCGCGTCGCCCTTGACGTCACCGATCCCGAGCCGCTGCCGGCGGACCACCCCCTGTGGACCACCCCGAACGTCCTCGTTTCGCCGCACGTCGGCGGGGCGAGCACCGCTTTCCGTCCGCGGGCCCTGGCTCTCGTGAGACGCCAGCTCGCCGCGTATGCGGAGGGTCGCCCGCTCGACCACGTCGTGTCCGGGTGACGAGAGGAGAACCATTGCGCCGCTCCCGTTGAACGTGTCGGCGCAGCGGTGAAGACTGCCGCGCATGGTCGAGACGGTGGTGGCGATCGGGACCCGCAAGGGCCTCTGGCTGGCGCGCAGCACGGACCGCGACGCCTGGGCGGTGGAGGGTCCGCACTTCCTCATGAGCGAGGTCGCCGCCGTGACGTTCGACGTCCGGCGCGAGCGACCGCGCATCCTCGCCGGGGTGATGTCATGGCACTGGGGGCCGACCGTCCAGGTCAGCGACGACGGCGGCCGCACCTGGACCGAGGAGGAGCAGCGGGCCATCGCGTTCGACAAGGACGACGACACCGCCCTGAAGCGGGTGTGGCAGCTGGTCCCCGACCCCCACGACGACCAGGTGGTCTGGGCCGGCGGCGAGCCCCACTCGCTCTGGCGCAGCGACGACGGCGGCGAGAGCTTCAGCCTCAACCGGGCGCTCTGGGACCACCCGCACCACAAGGAGTGGGGCGAGGGCTTCGGTGGCGGCGCCATCCACACCGTCGTCCCCGACCCGTCCGACCCGCAGGAGCTGCTCGTCGCCATGAGCACCGGCGGCGCCTACCGCAGCACCGACGGCGGCGCGTCCTGGCACGCCACGAACCGCGGCATCTCCGCCTACTTCATGCCCGACCCGAACCCCGAGTTCGGCCAGTGCGTGCACAAGGTCGCTCGCGACGCGCAGAACCCGGCCCGCCTGTATGCGCAGAACCACCGCGGCGTCTACCGGTCGGACGACCACGGCGAGACCTGGACGTCTATCGCCGACGGGCTGCCGACCGACTTCGGGTTCACCGTCGTCACCCACCCGCACCGCGGCGACGACCTCTGGCTCGTCCCGGTGGTCAGCGACGGTGAGCGGATCCCGCCCGACGGAGTCCTCCAGGTGCAGCACTCGACCGACGCCGGCGCGTCCTGGACCACCCAGACCGCCGGGCTACCCAGCCCGAGCTACACCGCCGTCATGCGCGACGCAGCCGGTACCGACGGCGCCGAGCAGCCGGGGCTCTACTTCGGCACCCGCAACGGCGACGTGTTCGCCTCGACCGACGAGGGCGCGACGTTCGAGCGGATCGCCGAGCAGCTCCCGGACGTGCTCGTCGTCCGGGCGGCGCAGCTCTCGTGACGACCGACACCGCGGGGACGGTCCGGGTCGTGCTCCCGGGCATGCTCCGCGACCTCACCGACGGCGTCGGCGACGTCGCGACACCGGTCGATGCGGACGGCACCGACCTGGCGACCGTCCTCGACCGCGCCCTGGAGCGCTGGCCGCGGGTGCAGGCCCGGGTCCGCGACGAACGCGGTGAGATCCGGCGCCACGTCAACGTCTTCGTCGACGGCGAGGACGCGCGACGCGGCGACGGCCTCGCCACGACGGTTCGGCCCGGGTCGGTCGTCCACGTCATCAACGCGGTGTCGGGCGGCTGAGCCCGGTCGACGGTCCAGACCTCAGCCGGTCCACTCGCCGGTCGTCCACGCCCGCTCGAGAACCTCGAGGTACGGGTCCAGCTCCATGCCCTGGGCCGCGAGCCACTCGTCGTCCGCGTACGTCCGCACGTACCGCTCGCGGGGGTCGCACATGAGCGTGACGATGCTGCCGGCCACCCCGGCCGCGCGCATCTCGCAGGCGATCCGCAGGGACCCGTAGAGGTTCGTCCCTGTCGACCCCCCGGCCCGGATCCCGGTGCGGTCCTGCAGGTAGCGCATCGCCGCGATCGACGCGGCGTCAGGGATGCCGATCATCCGGTCGACCACGGTGGCCAGGAAGCTCGGCTCGACCCGGGGCCGGCCGATGCCCTCGATCCGGGACCCGCGCGCACTCTCGGTCGAGCGCTCCTGGAACGCCATCAGGAACGCCGAGTTCTCGGGGTCGACGACCGCGATCCTGGTGGCCAGCCCCCGGTACCGCACGAACCGGCCGATCGTCGCGCTCGTGCCACCGGTCCCCGCGCCGACGACCACCCAGGCCGGCACCGGGTGCCGCTCGTGGGCCATCTGCTCGAAGATCGACTCGGCGATGTTGTTGTTGCCGCGCCAGTCGGTGGCTCGCTCGGCGTGGGTGAACTGGTCCAGGTAGTGGCCGGAGGTCGCGTTGGCGATGGCTCGCGCCGTGTCGTAGACCGCGGCCGGGTCGTCGACGAGGTGACAGGTGCCGCCCTCGCGCTCGATGAGGGCGACCTTCTGCGGGCTGGTCGTCCTGGCCATCACGGCGACGAACGGCAGCCCGAGCATCCGCGCGAAGTAGGCCTCCGACACCGCAGTCGACCCGCTCGACGCCTCGGTCACCGTCGTACCCGGCCCGATCTCGCCGTTGCAGATCGCGTAGAGGAAGAGGGACCGCGCGAGCCGGTGCTTGAGGCTCCCCGTCGGATGGGTCGACTCGTCCTTGAGGTAGAGGTCGACCTCCCACCCGTCGGGGAGCTCGACGTGCACGAGGTGCGTGTCGGCGCTCCGGTTCTGGTCGGCGCTGATCCGGCGGACGGCCTCGTCGACCCACGCCCGGTCGACCGGACGGCTGGCCGCGACGTCGACGACCGGCCGGAAGCGGGTGCTCGCAACGTCCACGCCGTGAGCCTAGGACCGTCCGGCGCGGGTTCGGCCAGGACCCGCGGTCTTTCGGTGGTGCCCACCGGCCGGATCGGAGCATGCTCTCCCCATGAGCCCCGTCAGCGACGACCGAACGCTGGTCCTGCTGCGCCACGCCAAGGCCGAGCAGGTCCCCGGAAAGCCGGACCACGACCGCGAGCTGACCGAGCGCGGTCGCCGAGACGCCGCAGCCGCTGGGAAGTGGTTGCACCAGCAGGGAATCGTCGCCGAGCTCGTCATCTGCTCGACCTCGCGGCGGACCCGGCAGACCTGGGAGCACGCGGCGCGGGGCGGCGCGCATACCGAGTTCGTCGAGTACCGGCGCTCGGTCTACCAGAGCGGCGCCTCCGGCATCCTCGCGACGATCCGTGAGGACGCCGGCCAGGTGCGGACGCTCGTCGTCGTCGGGCACGCGCCGACGATCCCCGACCTCGCCAGTGGCCTGACCGACGGGCAGGGCTCGCAGGACGCGCATGCCGCCATGGGCGAGGGCTTCCCGACGAGCGGGCTCGCGGTGCTCCGGTATGCGGGGGAGTGGCTGGAGCTCGACTCCGCCGACTGCCAGCTCGAGCGGTTCCACGTCTCTCGGGGCTAGAACGCCTCGAAAGCCTCGAACACGACTGTTACCTCTGTGACGGATGTGGTCCCTGGGCCTAGACTCGCGACGAGAGGAACTCTCGTGACGCCCTCAAGAATCGGGGAACCGCCATGGCCGACACCACTCCGGCTTCCACTCGTTCGACCGCCCCTGCCCCGGACACCACCCGCAAGGCGATCGGCGAAGCGGTCGGGACCTTCGTCCTCGTCTTCTTCGCCGTCGGCGCCGCGGTCTTCGGCATCCAGACCATCGGCAAGCTCGGCGTGGCCGTCGCGTTCGGCTTCGTCCTGCTGGCCCTCGCCTACGCGATCGGGCCGGTCTCCGGGTGTCACGTCAACCCGGCGGTGACGCTCGGGGTGTTGATGCGCAAGGGAATCACGATGCGAGAGGCGGTGACCTACTGGATCGCCCAGGTCGTCGGCGGCATCGTCGCGGCCGCTCTGCTGAAGCTCATGGTGTCCGGGTTCGGCGGTGCGACAGACGAAACCGGCGCCCTCGGCACCAACGAGTACGGCAAGACCGTCAGCCTCGGTGGCGCGATGGTCGTCGAGGTCGTCATGACCTTCCTGCTGGTGTTCGTGGTCCTGCTCGTCACCAGTCGCGCGGCGGCTCCGGGCTTCGCCGGCCTCGCGATCGGCTTGGTGCTGACGGCGATCCACCTCGTCGGCATCCCGCTCGACGGCACCTCGGTCAACCCCGCGCGCTCCATCGGCCCGGCGCTGTTCAACGGCGGCACCCCCTTGTCCCAGCTCTGGGTGTTCATCGTCTTCCCGCTGGTGGGCGGAGCGATCGCCGCGCTGGTCGCGCCGCTCTTCGAGACCGCGGTTCCCGAGAGCGACATCGACCCGACCGGCGCCACGGTGCCGGAGACGTAGGCCGCGCCAGCACGTCTGAGACACCCGTCTCGGCCGGTGGACGCGCGCGTACGCTCGGCCTCATGACGGTCTCGACACCAGCAACACCCGACCTGAAGCCCCGGAGCCGCGACGTCACGGACGGCCTCGAGAAGACCGCCGCGCGCGGGATGCTCCGGGCCGTCGGGATGGGCGACGACGACTTCGCCAAGCCGCAGATCGGCGTCGCCAGCTCGTGGAACGAGATCACACCGTGCAACCTGTCCCTCGACCGGCTGGCCGGCGCCGTCAAGGATGGCGTGTTCTCGGCGGGCGGGTACCCCTTGGAGTTCGGCACCATCTCCGTGTCCGACGGCATCGCCATGGGGCACGAGGGGATGCACTTCTCGCTCGTCTCGCGCGAGGTCATCGCCGACTCGGTCGAGACGGTGATGATGGCCGAGCGGCTGGACGGCTCGGTCCTGCTGGCCGGCTGCGACAAGTCCCTGCCGGGGATGCTCATGGCCGCCGCGCGCCTCGACCTCGCCTCGGTCTTCCTGTATGCGGGTTCGATCCTCCCGGGGATCGCCAAGCTCTCCGACGGCTCGGAGCGGACGGTCACGATCATCGACGCGTTCGAGGCCGTCGGCGCCTGCGCGGCGGGGAAGATGTCGCGCGCCGACGTCGACGCGATCGAGCGGGCGATCTGCCCGGGCGAGGGCGCCTGCGGAGGGATGTACACCGCCAACACGATGGCCTCGGTGGCCGAGGCGATCGGGATGTCGATCCCGGGCTCCGCGGCCCCGCCCGCGACCGACCGCCGGCGGGACGGGTTCGCCCGGAAGTCGGGCGAGGCGGTCGTCGAGCTGCTCCGGCGCGGCATCACCGCCCGGCAGATCATGACCAAGGAGGCGTTCGAGAACGCGATCGCCGTCGTCATGGCCTTCGGCGGCTCGACCAACGCGGTGCTGCACCTGCTGGCCATGGCGCACGAGGCCGACGTCGACCTCACCATCGACGACTTCCGCCGGATCGGCGGCCGGGTGCCCCACCTCGCCGACGTCAAGCCCTTCGGCGCATACGTCATGACCGACATCGACCGCGTCGGCGGCGTGCCCGTGGTGATGAAGACCCTGCTCGACGCCGGCCTGCTCAACGGCGACTGCCTCACGGTGACCGGCAAGACCGTCGCCGAGAACCTCGAGGGCGTCAACCCGCCCGACCCCGACGGGAAGGTGATCCGCGCGCTGCAGCAGCCGATCCACAAGACCGGCGGCATCACCATCCTCACCGGCACACTGGCGCCCGAGGGCGCCGTGGTGAAGTCGGCCGGGTTCGACTCCGACGTGTTCACCGGCACGGCGAGGGTGTTCGACGGCGAGCGCGCCGCCATGGACGCGGTCGAGGACGGCTCGCTCAAGGCCGGCGACGTGGTCGTCATCCGCTACGAGGGCCCCAAGGGCGGCCCCGGTATGCGCGAGATGCTCGCGGTGACCGGGGCGATCAAGGGCGCTGGGCTCGGCAAGGACGTGCTGCTGCTGACCGACGGCCGGTTCTCGGGCGGGACCACGGGGCTGTGCGTCGGCCACGTGGCGCCCGAGGCGGTCGACGGCGGACCCATCGCGTTCGTACGCGACGGCGACACGATCACCCTCGACGTGGCGGCCGCGACGCTGGACGTGGACGTGTCCGCCGACGAGCTGGCCCGGCGGGCCGAGGGGTTCACGCCTCCCGAGCCGAAGTACCCGCGCGGGGTCCTCGCCAAGTACCGCAAGCTCGTCGGCAGCGCCAGCAAGGGCGCCGTCTGCGATTGATCACACTTTCCGCGACCGAACTCAGATGTTTGCGCGGTTTCGCCGGCGGACCGCCCGAACCAGGGCAACATCTGAGTCCGGTGCGGTCGACCCGGTTGCTCAGACGGCGACGGCGCGGTGGACCCAGGTCGACGTGACGGCCATGCCGACCCGCTCGTAGAGGCCGAGGGCCCCGGTTCGGGAGTCCGTAGCCAGCTCCGACCGCGACGCGCCGTGCTCCCGCGCCACCCCGAAGCAGTCGGCGAGCAGGGCCCGGGCCAGACCGCGGCCCCGCTGGTCGCGGCGCACGGCGAGGGCCGGGACGTACCCGAACTCCCCGCTGACGAAGACGTACCCCACGCCGACCACCTCGCCAGCGGGCGTGGTCGCCATCCGCAGGTGCCACGGCTCGAACCCCGGCCGCTTGACGACCCGGAACGCCCAGTCGTCGTACGCCACGGGCTGCCGGTCCGGCCACTCGTTGAAGGCGTCCTCGACGATCCGGTATGCGGTGTGCTCCTCTCCCGGGCGGAAGGGCCGGACCGCGTACCCCTCCGGCAGTGGCTGGCGCTCGATCTGCTCGCCCTCGCCCAGCTGGAGCACCCAGGACGTCCAGGCGACGTGGTAGCCCAGCCGCTCCAGCAGGTGGTCGCCGTCGCTGCCCACCGGCACCGGCATACCGACCATGGACCCGCCCTGCCGCCGCGCCTCGGCCTGGGTCCAGCCGGCCAGCCACGTCCCGATCCCTCGGCCCCGGTGGGTCGACGCGACCGCGGCGTCCGCATACCGGCTGTTCGCCACGTGGGCGTAGCCGACGAGGCGGCGGGCGTCCTCGACACCGATGGCGTGGGTGGCCAGGTCGAAGCTCGGCCGCTGCCAGTCGCCCACGATGTCCTCGAGGTCGACCGAGGGCTCGCCGGCGTCGAGGGTCTGCGAGTCGACCATGAGCGCGAACACCGCGGGCGCGTCGTCGGGGCGCAGCGAACGGGTCGTGAGCCCGTGGGGCAGGTCCATGGGCCCCAAGGGTCCCGGCGAACCGGCGGCCGCGCATCCGCATTTGCCCGACCTACGGTGGCGTAACCTCGGGACCATGACGACGACCTGGTCCGAGACCGACCTGCTGCGCGAGCTGAACCAGGTGGTCGAGACAGAGCTGAACCGGCACCTGCAGGTCGCCAAGGAGTGGTTCCCCCACGAGTACATCCCGTGGAGCGAGGGGCGGAACTTCGACGGGATCATGGGCGGCGACGCCTGGACCCCTGAGGACTCGCCGATGAACGAGGTCGCGCGCAACGCCCTCCTCGTCAACCTCCTCACCGAGGACAACCTGCCCAGCTACCACCACGAGATCGCGACGATCTTCGGTCGCGACGACGCGTGGGGCTCCTGGGTGCACCGCTGGACCGCGGAGGAGGGCCGCCACGGGATCGCCATGCGGGACTACCTGGTGGTCAAGCGCTCGGTCGACCCGGTGGAGCTCGAGCGGTTCCGGATGACCCACATGTCGCAGGGCTACTCGGCGGACCACGGCGACTCGATGATGCACTCGCTGGCCTACGTCTCGTTCCAGGAGCTCGCGACCCGGGTCAGCCATCGCAACACCGGCAAGTACACCGACGACCCGATGGCCGAGAAGCTGCTCGCCCGGATCGCCGCCGACGAGAACCTCCACATGGTCTTCTACCGGAACCTCATGCAGGCGGCGATCGAGCTGGCACCCGACCAGGCGGTGCAGGCGATCCTCGACGTGGTCACCGGGTTCAAGATGCCCGGCTCCGACATCCCCGGGTTCCAGCGTAAGGCGGTCGAGATGGCCGTCGCCGGCATCTACGACCTGCGATCACACCGCGACGAGGTGGTCATGCCGGTGCTGCGCTACTGGAAGATCTTCGAGCTCGAGGGGCTCTCTCAGGAGGGCGAGGCGGCGCGGACCGAGCTGTCCAACTTCATGGACGGACTCGACAAGCAGGCGGCCCGGTTCGAGGACAAGCGGGACACCCTCAAGTCCCGCATGAACATCAGCTGAGCCGTCCGGCTCGCGGGACGGACAGCCGGATGCTGAGACGAGCGTGTCCGCCGGTTGACACGACGCGCTGCCCGGGAGCACGGTTGTGGCGTGGCCCGAGTCCTCGTACTCCATCAGCGCGTCTGAGCAGGCGAACCAGCCGACTCCCTCAGCGCGCTGCCCTTCTGTCCCCTGTGGACCGGAGGGTTTTTTCATGAGCGGGCGACACCTGACGAAACACCAAGCGAAAGCAGTGGACCAGTGAGCAACGGCGCGACACCGGTGCGACCCACCCCCGCAGATGTGGCCCAGCACGCCCACCCTCGCGCGCGTCCCGGTCCGGCCCCCGCGACAGCAGGGGCGGCCCCGGCGGCCCCGGCGGCCCCCGTCGCCCCGGTGGTCGCCCCGGCCACCGGCGCCTCTCGCCCGGTTCCCCACGCGCCCAGCGGCCCGCCCGCGGCACCCGGCGCGCACCCGCGGCCCGCGTCGCAGCCGCCCACGCCGGCGCCCGAGCAGGTCACCGGCGCTCAAGCCCTGGTCAAGTCGCTGGAGCACCTCGGCGTCGACACCGTCTTCGGCATCCCCGGCGGCGCGATCCTGCCCGCGTACGACCCCCTCATGGACTCCACCACGGTGCGTCACATCCTCGTCCGTCACGAACAGGGCGCCGGACACGCGGCCGAGGGGTATGCGGCGGCGACCGGTCGCGTCGGCGTGTGCATGGCGACGTCGGGCCCGGGGGCGACCAACCTCGTCACGCCGCTGGCCGACGCCTACATGGACTCCATGCCCATCGTCGCCATCACCGGCCAGGTGTCGAGCAAGGCCATCGGGACCGACGCCTTCCAGGAGGCCGACATCCGGGGCATCACCATGCCCATCACCAAGCACAACTACCTCGTGACCGACGCGTCCGAGATCCCTCGCGCACTGGCCGAGGCGTTCCACGTGGCCGCGACCGGCCGGCCCGGTCCGGTCCTCGTCGACATCAGCAAGGACGCCCTCCAGGGCAGCACGTCCTTCTCCTGGCCGCCGCAGATCGACCTGCCGGGCTACCGCCCGGTGATCCGCCCGCACAGCAAGCAGATCCGCGAGGCGGCCCGGCTCATCACCGCCGCCAAGCGTCCGGTCCTGTACGTCGGGGGCGGCGTGATCCGCAGCGGCGCGAGCGAGGAGATGCGCCGCCTCGTCGACCTCGCCCAGATCCCGGTGGTGACGACGTTGATGGCCCGCGGGGCCGTGCCGGACTCGCACCCGCTGAACCTCGGTATGCCCGGAATGCACGGGACGGTGGCCGCGGTGACCGCGCTGCAGAAGTCCGACCTGCTCATCACCATCGGTGCACGGTTCGACGACCGGGTGACCGGACAGCTGTCGACGTTCGCGACGGGGGCCAAGATCATCCACGCCGACATCGACCCGGCGGAGATCTCGAAGAACCGGATCGCCGACGTCCCGATCGTCGGCGACGCCAAAGAGGTCATCCGCGACCTCGTCGCGCTGCTCACCGAGGAGGGCCTGGGCGACGCCGACTACGAAGAGTGGCGGACGACCACCCAGGAGTGGAAGGCCACCTTCCCCCTCGGCTACACCGACTACCCCGACCGTCTCGAGCCGCAGTACGTCATCGAGCGGATCGGGCAGCTCACCGGCCCCGAGGGCGTCTACGTCGCCGGCGTCGGTCAGCACCAGATGTGGGCCGCCCAGTACGTGCAGTACGAGCGACCGAACGCCTGGCTCAACTCCGGCGGGCTCGGCACGATGGGCTACTCCGTGCCCGCGGCCATGGGTGCCAAGGTGGGGGAGCCGGACCGGGTGGTCTGGGCGATCGACGGCGACGGCTGCTTCCAGATGACCAACCAGGAGCTGGCGACCTGCGTCATCAACCAGATCCCCATCAAGGTCGCGATCATCAACAACTCCAGCCTCGGCATGGTCCGGCAGTGGCAGACGCTCTTCTACAACGAGCGGTACTCCAATACCGACCTGCACACCAGCAGCCACCAGCGGATCCCGGACTTCGTCAAGCTCGCCGAGGCGTACGGCTGCCTCGGGCTGCGCGCGGAGAAGCAGGAGGACGTCGACGCGGTGATCCAGCAGGCGCTGGAGGTCAACGACCGGCCCGTGGTGATCGACTTCATCGTCCATCCCGACGCGATGGTCTGGCCGATGGTTCCTGCGGGGGTCAGCAACGACAAGATCCTCAACGCCCGCGGCGAGGCCCCTGTGTGGGACCGGGAAGACTGAGAGGAGCGCGACGATGAGCAAGCACACCCTGTCCGTCCTGGTCGAGGACAAGCCCGGTGTCCTGGCCCGCATCGCCGGCCTGTTCTCTCGGCGCGGCTTCAACATCGACTCGCTGGCGGTCGGTCCGACCGAGCACTCCGACATCTCGCGGATGACCGTCGTCGTCGACGTCGAGGAGTTCCCCCTCGAGCAGGTGACCAAGCAGCTCAACAAGCTGGTCGAGGTCCTGAAGGTCGTCGAGCTCGACCCGAACGCGTCGGTCCAGCGTCAGGTGGTCCTCATCAAGGTGCGGGCCGACTCGACGACGCGGTCGAGCATCCTCGAGACCGTGGAGCTGTTCCGAGCCAAGGTCATCGACGTCGCCCACGACAGCCTGACCATCGAGTGCACCGGCAAGGCCGAGAAGGTCCAGGCCCTCCTTCACGTCCTCGAGCCCTATGGTGTGCGCGAGCTCGTCCAGTCGGGGATCGTCGGCGTCGGGCGCGGCCCGCGGTCGATCACCGACCGCAGCCTGCGCACGGCCTGAACCGGCCGGCGTCGAGCCGACCCGCACGCCTGCATACCGAAAACGCTTGTCCCCCAACGCGAAGGAGCTGGCCACGATGGCCGAGATGTTCTACGACGACGATGCTGACCTGTCGGTCATCCAGGGCAAGAAGGTCGCCGTCATCGGCTACGGGAGCCAGGGCCACGCGCACGCGCTCAACCTGCGCGACTCGGGTGTCGACGTGCGCGTCGGCCTGGCCGAGGGCAGCCGGTCCAAGGCCAAGGCGGAGGCCGAGGGCCTGACCGTGAAGTCGGTCGCGGACGCGGTCAAGGAGGCCGACCTCGTCGTCATCCTCACCCCGGACCAGGTCCAGCGGCACGTCTACGCGAACGAGATCCAGCCGAACCTCAAGGAGGGCGCCGCGCTGCTCTTCGGGCACGGCTTCAACATCCGGTTCGGGTACATCAAGCCCGAGGCCGGCTCCGACGTCCTCATGGTCGCCCCCAAGGGTCCCGGCCACCTGGTCCGTCGCGAGTTCGCCGACGGCCGCGGCGTCCCCGTGCTGCTGGCCGTCGAGCAGGACCCGTCCGGGCGAGGCCTGGGACCTCGCGCAGTCGTACGCCAAGGCCATCGGCGGCCTGCGGGCCGGCGGCATCAGGACGACGTTCACCGAGGAGACCGAGACCGACCTGTTCGGCGAGCAGTCGGTGCTCTGCGGCGGCGCGTCGCAGCTGGTGATGTACGGCTTCGAGACGCTGGTCGAGGCGGGGTACCAGCCGGAGGTCGCGTACTTCGAGTGCCTGCACGAGCTGAAGCTCATCGTCGACCTCATGATCGAGGGCGGCATCGCCAAGCAGCGCTGGTCGGTCTCCGACACGGCGGAGTACGGCGACTACGTCTCCGGGCCGCGGGTCATCGACCCGCACGTCAAGGAGAACATGCAGGCGGTGCTCGCCGACATCAAGAGCGGCGCCTTCGCCCAGCGGTTCATCGACGACCAGGACGCAGGGGCGCCGGAGTTCAAGGCGTTGCGCGAGAAGGGCGCCCAGCACCCCATCGAGGCCACCGGCAAGGAGCTGCGCGGCCTGATGAGCTGGATCAAGGACAGCGACAGCGACTACGTCGAAGGTTCGGCCGCCCGGTGACCGGCCGCCGTCGGTCGGCCGCCCGTCTTCCTAGACTGGCGGCGTGAGCGACTGGCCGTATGCGCTGACGTTCGGCGCGTTCTTCGCCCTGGCGCTGGCGCGGGGGAGTGCGACGTACTGGGCGGGGCGGGCGCTGCGCTTCGGCGGCCAGCGGACCCGCCTGGCGGAGCACCTCGACCGGCCCGCGGTCCAGCGCGCGGAGGCGGTCGTCCGCCGGTTCGGGGCGCCGGCCGTGGCCGTCTCGTTCCTCACCATCGGCTTCCAGACGGCGGTCAACGCGGCGGCCGGCGCGCTGCGGATGCCGTGGTGGCGCTACGTCCCGGGGGTCGTGGTCGGGGCGCTGTTCTGGGCCACCATCTACACGACCGTCGGGTTCGCCGTGCTGGAGACGTGGTTCGGTGAGTACCCGTGGCCGTGGGTCATCGGTGCCGTGACGGCAGTCGTCGTCGTTGCCGCCGTGACGTGGGTCGTGCGTCGGCGCCGGAGTCCGCAGGGCTCGGCGCCGAGCCGGCCGAGCCCTAGAGGGTCGTGGTGGTGCGGTTCTGCCCGAAGAAGGCGTTGGCCCGGGGCGAGTAGAGCACCGCCAGCACGATGATCGCGATGACGACCTGGCCGAAGTTGACGCCACGCTGGTTGCCCGCCTGGAACGCGGCGATGAGACCACCGATGATCGTCAGGACGTTGACGATGGCCACGATGATGCGCGAGACGTTGTTGCCGCGGAAGAGTCCACGGGCGACGGCGAGCTCGATGATGCCGAAGATGATGATGGCGATGCCGATGGCCAGCGCGGTGTAGTTCTGGTTCGTCGTCGTCCCCGAGCCCGATGCGCCAATGAAGAGCGCGATCACCCCGGAGATGATGTAGAGAATTCCGGAGATGACGACGAGTACCCCGATGAACGTCACGAGACCCGGCCGCTGCGCGGGTGCTTCACTCATGGTTTGCCCTCCTGCTTGATGGTCCCTGTGGGAGGCATCTTCCAACCTCGCAACCGTCGCCGTCTAGGATTGGCGAAATGACGCGCCGACGTATGCCGCCGTGGCAGTCCTGGGCGATCATCATCGGCGTCGTCGTGGTCGGGTGTCTGCTCGTGGCGTCGCGGATCCGGCCGGTGGCGATCGTCGGGGTGGTGATCGTGGTCATCGCCCTGCTCATCGTGTCGCGGATGGCGATCGAGGCATTCGGCCGGTCCCGCCGCTGATGCCGTCCCAGGTGATGGTCGGCGTCCGGTAGGTGGCGGGAGCGGACCTAGACTCTCCGCGGCACGACGCCGTGTCCGTGACTGCCGCACACCCGAACGACGTACCGCCTGATAGGACCCAGACGTGACCAAGCCCGTCGTCCTGATCGCCGAGGAGCTCTCGCCCGCGACGATCGATGCCCTCGGCCCCGACTTCGAGATCCGGCACGTCGACGGAGCGGACCGCGCCCAGCTGCTGCCGGCGCTGGCCGACGTCGACGCGGTGCTGATCCGCTCGGCCACGCAGATGGACGCCGAGGCGCTCGCGGCGGGCAAGCAGCTCAAGGTCATCGCCCGCGCCGGGGTTGGCCTCGACAACGTCGACGTCCCGGCCGCCACCCAGGCGGGCGTCATGGTCGTCAACGCGCCGACGTCGAACATCACGTCGGCCGCCGAGCTGGCCATCGGCCTGCTGTTGGCCAGCGCTCGGAACATCGCGCCGGCCAGCTCCTCGCTCAAGGGCGGCGCGTGGAAGCGGAGCCAGTACGGCGGCGTCGAGCTGCTCGACAAGACCGTCGGCATCGTCGGCCTCGGCCGGATCGGCGCGCTGGTGGCCGAGCGGCTCAAGGGGTTCGGCGTGACGCTGCTGGCCTACGACCCGTACACCTCCGCGGCCAAGGCCGGCCAGCTCGGCGCCCGGCTCGTGGGCCTGGACGAGCTGCTGGCCGAGTCGGACTTCATCACGGTGCACCTGCCCAAGACGCCGGAGACCGTCGGCCTCATCGGCGAGGAGGCGCTCAAGAAGGTCAAGCCGAGCGTGCGGATCGTCAACGCGGCGCGCGGCGGCATCGTCGACGAACAGGCCCTGGCCGACGCGATCCGCGACGGCCGCGTGGCCGGAGCCGGCCTCGACGTCTTCGCCAAGGAGCCGACCACCGAGTCGCCGCTCTTCGAGTTCGACTCGGTCGTCGTGACACCGCACCTCGGCGCTTCCACCGACGAGGCGCAGGAGAAGGCCGGCGTGTCCGTGGCGCGGTCGGTCCGGCTGGCGCTGGGCGGCGACCTGGTCCCGGACGCGGTGAACGTGTCGGGCGGGGCGATCGCCGAGGAGGTCCGTCCGGGGATCGCGCTGGTCGAGAAGCTCGGCCGCATCTTCACCGCGGTCGCTGGACAGGTCCCGGTCCAGCTGGACATCGACGTGCGCGGAGAGATCACCGAGTTCGACGTGTCGGTGTGGCGGCTGTCGGCGCTGAAGGGTCTGTTCCAGGACGTCGTCGAGGAGCAGGTCTCCTACGTCAACGCTCCGGTGATCGCCGAGCAGCGTGGCGTCGAGACGCGGCTGCTGACCGACCCGGCGAGTGGCGACTTCCGCAACGTCACCACTCTGCGGGGGACGCTGGGCGACGGTTCCGAGGTATCGGTGGCCGGTACCCTCACCGGCCCGCGGATGATCGAGAAGATCGTCGGCGTGAACGGCTTCGACCTCGAGGTCCCGCTCACCGACCACCTCGCGGTGTTCACCTACGCCGACCGCCCGGGCGTCGTGGGCCGGGTGGGCCAGATCCTCGGCGACGAGGACATCAACATCGGCGGTATGCAGGTGGCCCGCAGCGAGAAGCACGGGTCCGCGCTGGTCCTGCTCAACGTCGACCGCGCGCTCCCGCAGGCCGTGGCGGCACGGATCGCCGAGGCCGTCGGCGCCGACAGCTTCGCCGTCATCAACCTCTGACCTTCGCCGAGAGGCCAACTTCGGCCGCTCTGGAGGGTCCCAGAGCGGCCGAAGTTGGCCTCTCGACCGGTACGTCGGGTGCTTCGAGTCAGAGGAGGAGCTGCCGGAGTCGACGGATGAGGCGATCGCTGTATGCCGGGACGGTCACCGATCGAGCGGTGAGCTGCACGTAGGTCCAGCCCGCCTCCTGCACGGATTCTCGGCGGCCGACGTCCCTCTGCCATTGGCGTCGGTCGGTCCGGTGGAAGTCTCCGTCGAACTCGGCGACGACGTGTTGCTTGCGCCAGACGAAGTCGCCGAAGGCGAGCCACTCGCCGGCCGCGTCGCATACGGCCGCATTGAGCTCAGGTTCGGGCAGGCCGCCGCGCACGAACAACAGCCGGGTCTTCGACTCCATCGGCGAGCGGCTTCCCAGCCGGACGAGGTCACTGGCCTGACGCATACGGACCACGCCGCGGTGCCGAGCCCGTGCGCGAACCGTCATCCGCAGATCGCCGATCGAGATGGTGTCACAGAGCTCGACGATCGCGTCGCCCATGACCACGAGGTCGTCGAGGCCCAGGCTGCCGGCCAGGTCGGCCCAGGTGGTGAGCGGATCGGTGCATCGCAGCCCGTTCACGACGACGACGCCTCGCTCGTCCACGCTTCGGTGCGAGACCACGTGTCGCCGCCGCAGTCTCGGCAGCTCGTTCTCACCGGTGATGTGCCAAGACTCTTCGGGTCTCCAGGGCTGAGGTAGCGGCAGTCCCAACATGCGAGCGGCAGTCAGATGCGAGAAGGCCTCGTCCGGCGCGATGACACAGCCGGCGGCTTGGAGGGCTTGCCAGAACGAGGTCGTCGGCGGGCTGCGCACTCCCCACAGGGGCGAAATGAGATCGCGACGACGCGTCCGGCCCCGCGAGATGGGCACCAGGCTCGCCTCGGCCACTCGAAAGGGCCGATCGACGAGGACCGTAGGCAGCGGTGTGGGCGGACGCATACGAGCCAGGCTGTCCGCTGAGCGCGCCCGTCTCCCGCGCCCATCCACAGCCAGTTCCTCCTGCCGCGCCGAAAGGCCAACTTCGGCCGCTCTGGACCGGTCCAAAGCGGCCGAAGTTGGCCTTTCGGCAGATAGAGGGCGGAGGGCGGAGGGCGGGGGCCGGGGCCGGGGCGGGCAGGACTTCAGGCGGCTGGTTTGCGGCGGGCGAGGATCAGTACGCGGACGGCGAAGGCGACGAGCCAGATGCTCCACACGACGTAGCCGACGTAGTTGAGGAGACCGGCCATCGGGACGTCGAGCGGCTCCACCGTGCCGACCGCGATGAGCGCCGCCGCGACCAGGCCGACGACCGAGAGGACCCGGCCGAGCACGCGGTCGCGCAGCGCGATCGCGACCAGCACGGTCCAGGCCGCCGTCAGCGCATACCCGAGCGTCTCTCCGACCACCGTGCCGAGGACGACGTTGAGCGTGTGGAACGTCGAGATCGCCGCGGGGTCCTGCGGTGTGGCCGCGAGGCCGGGCACCAGCAGCGGCCAGCGGAGCAGGCCGACGACCTGGACCACCGCGGCGGCCACGCCCACGACGACCGACGCGGGCAGCAGCCGCGACGACCCGAGCCGGCCGACGAACACCGCGATGGGCGCCATGAGGCCGGCGCCGAGCGCGAGCAGGAGGAACAGCGCGCTGACCGGCACCTGCTTCTCCTGGAACGTGACGAGGACCTCGGCAGCGGGGTGGTTCAGCACGTCCGGGTAGTCGAAGACGCTGCCGAGACCGACGAACGCGGCGTTGACCAGCACGGCTCCCGCGACGAGGAGCGCGGCGGTGAGACCATGACGCGCCGGGCGGCGGGAGGTGACGGGGTATGCGTCGAGGCCGGCGTCGGGAGCGAGGCGAGGAGAGGACGAGGGGTGCGACACGGGAAGCTCCTTATTTGTACGATGTACATAATTTCTACACCGTACAGTAAAGCCGTGAGCGATCCCCGTCAAGCCCTCGGCCGATGACCGAGCCCGTGACCGAACCCTCGACCCCGCGCCGCCGGGGCCCGAAGCGCAGCCTCACCCTCGACCAGGTCGTCGACGCCGCACTCGACGTCGTCGACGAGGGCGGCCCGGACGCCCTCTCGGTCCGGTCGGTGGCCACCAGGCTCGGCGTCAACCCGAACGCGCTCTACACCTACGTCGAGAGCCGCGCCGCCCTGGAGCGGGAGCTGGTCGAACGGGTCCTGGCCGAGTCCGAGATCGCGCTGCTCGCCGCCCCGAACCGGCCGTGGCGCGTTCGCATCCTCGACTACGCCCTCGCGCTGCGGACGACGATGTTGCGGCATCCCGCGGTCGCGCTGCTCATCATGACCGCGCCGATGGACGGGCCGACGGCCCTGCTCGTGGGGGAGCGGCTCATCGAGGCGTTCACCGAGGGCGGGCTCGAGCCGGCCGACGCATCGCGCGCGAGCTACGCCCTCATGGTGCAGGTGCTGGGGTTCCTCGCCCTCGAGGTGGCCGAGACCGAGGCCCGGCCGCCGTTGCCCGACGAGCGGCAGCGGGTCGCCGAGCGCCGCGCGGCGATCGAGTTCCTCGACGCCGACGACTGGCCGATGACGACGGCCACCCGCGACGTGACCGCGCAGTGGATCAGCACCGAACAGTTCACCTGGGCCGTCGAACGGCTGCTCGACGGCGTCTCCGCATTTTCCTGACGGCTCCGGTCCGGATGGTGAAACCCGGGTGCAACTAGTTGGACGTCCACGTAATCTCGAGACATGGCGCGGCGGCTCGTACTCATTGCCAGCCGCGGCGAGTTTCTCTAGTCAGCCCCTCGCCGCGGAGATCCCGCGTGCACTGCTGACAGCGCTCACCGAACCGGGTTTGAGCGCGAAACCCGCCACATACCAATCGTTTCGACGTACACAAATTCTTTCTGAGGACGTGAACACCATGAGCGAAGAGGCTGAGAAGGCCCGCCAGGCGCTGCAGGAGTCGATGGACCTGCGCGACCAGGGCCACTCCGACGAGTGACCCGTCGCGGACGCCTAGGCGCAGCCCCATCGGGCTGCGCCTAGGCTTTCCCGCACGCCCACCTACCCCAGGAGGACCCGGTGACCGACACCCTCAACCTCGCCGTCATCGGCGGCGACGGGATCGGCCCCGAGGTCGTCGCCGAGGGCCTGAAGTCCCTCGAGGCGGCCACGGCCTCCGGAGGGCTCAAGGTCTCGACGACCGAGTACGACCTCGGCGCGCGCCGGTGGCACGCGACCGGTGAGACCCTGCCGGCCAGCGTCCTGGAGGAGCTGAAGGGCCACGACGCGATCCTGCTCGGCGCCATCGGCGACCCGAGTGTCCCGAGCGGCGTCCTCGAGCGCGGCGTGCTCCTGCCGATCCGGTTCGCCCTCGAGCACTACGTGAACCTGCGCCCGTCCAAGCTGTTCCCCGGCGTGCGGAGCCCGCTCGACGTCGACCGCATCGCCCCCGACGGCATCGACTTCGTCGTCGTCCGCGAGGGCACCGAGGGCCCGTACGTCGGCAACGGCGGCTCCCTGCGGACCGGGACCCCGAACGAGATCGCCACCGAGGTCAGCGTCAACACCCGGTTCGGCGTCGAGCGCGTCGTCCGCGACGCCTTCGGCCGCGCCCAGGCGCGCCCGCGCCAGCACCTCACCCTCGTCCACAAGCACAACGTGCTCACGTATGCCGGTCACCTCTGGCGTCGTACCGTCGAGGAGGTCGGGGCCGAGTTCCCCGACGTCGAGACCGCGTACCAGCACGTCGACGCGGCGACCATCTTCCTCGCCACGGATCCCGGGCGGTTCGACGTCATCGTCACCGACAACCTCTTCGGCGACATCATCACCGACATCGCCGGCGCCATCGTCGGCGGCATCGGGCTCGCGGCCAGCGGGAACATCAACCCCGAACGGGCGTACCCGAGCATGTTCGAGCCGGTGCACGGCTCCGCTCCCGACATCGCCGGACAGGGCAAGGCCGACCCCACCGCCACCGTGCTGTCGGTCGCGCTCCTGCTCGAGCACCTGGGCCGAGTAGAGCAGGCTCGGGCCGTCGAGGCCGCGGTCGCCGCGGACCTCGCCGAGCGCGGCGCCGAACCCCGGTCGACCACGGCCGTGGGCGACGCGATCGCCGCCCGGCTGGCCTGAGCCGGACCTCCACACCCGGGGTCGAACCGCCGTCACGGCGGGCGAACCCTCTCGTGACCGGCGACCGGCACCCTCGCGCCGCCCGGTAGTCTCAGCATACGGACACGCAGTCGAAAGGCCCCGGAATGACCACGCAGGCGACCCACCCCACGCCACGCCCGAGCGCGGCGGACCTCGCGCACGACCCGCAGGAGCACGTGCGGCTCGACTTCAGCGTCGCCGAGCGCGACGACCGGCTCGCGGAGATCGAGCGCGAGAAGGTTCTGCGCGACCCGGGGTTCGGCAAGACGTTCACCGACCACATGGTCAAGGCGATCTGGACGCTGGGGGAGGGCTGGCACGACGCGGAGGTCACCGCGTACGGACCGCTGCTCATCGACCCCGCCACCGCCGTCCTGCACTACGCGCAGGAGATCTTCGAGGGCATGAAGGCCTACCGGCATGAGGACGGCTCGGTCTGGACGTTCCGGCCCGAGGCCAACGCCGCCCGGTTCAACCGCAGCGCGCGCCGGTTGGCCCTGCCGGAGCTGCCGGAGCACGACTTCATCGAGTCGCTCAAGGCGCTGGTCTCGACCGACATCGACTGGGTCCCCGAGCCGGGCCCGTCGGGGGAGAAGAGCCTCTACCTGCGCCCGTTCATGTATGCGTCCGAGGTGTTCCTCGGAGTGCGTCCGTCCGCCGAGGTGACCTACTGCGTGATCGCCTCCCCGGCCGCCGCCTACTTCCCGGGCGGCGTGAAGCCGGTGTCGCTCTGGATCTCGACCGACTTCGCGCGGGCCGGCGCCGGCGGCACCGGCGCGGCCAAGTGCGGTGGCAACTACGCGTCCAGCCTCGCGGGACAGATGGAGGGCGCGGAGCACGGCTGCGACCAGGCGGTGTTCCTCGACTCCTCGACCCACACGTACATCGAGGAGCTCGGCGGGATGAACCTGTTCCTCGTCTACCGCGACGGCCGGATCGTCACGCCCGAGCTGACCGGCTCGATCCTCGAGGGCGTCACCCGCTCGTCGATCCTCGAGCTGGCCAAGGAGATGGGCCTGGAGCCGGAGGAGCGCAAGATCCCCATCCAGGAGTGGAAGGACGCCGCCGCATCCGGCGAGCTGGCCGAGGTCTTCGCGTGCGGGACCGCCGCGGTCATCACGCCGGTCGGCGAGCTGAAGTGGGACGGCGGCAGCGTCGACCACCGCCGCGCCGGCCACGAGGACACCGCCGCGCTCGGGCTGCGGCAGCGGCTCCTCGACATCCAGTACGGGCGGACCCCGGACACCCGCGGCTGGCTGACCCGCCTCGCCTGACGGCGGTCGACCGGTCGTCGTCCGCGTCGTATGCGCCGTCCCCGGCTCGTTGCCACCGACCTCGACGGCACGCTGCTGCGGTCGGACGGGACCGGCTCGGAGCGGACCGCGGCGGCCCTGCGGGCGGTGCAGGGCGCCGGCATCCGCACCGTGCTCGTGACGGCGCGGCCGCCGCGCTGGCTCGACGACCTGGCCCACCTCGTCGGCGACGGTGGGGTCGCGATCTGCGGCAACGGCGCCTTCGTCTACGACGTGCCGCATCGAAAGGTCTTGTCACACAAGGGCATCGAGCCTGCGTCGGTCGCAGCGATCATCGCGGATCTGCGACGCGAGCTACCAGGGGTCACTTTCGCGGCCGAGCGCGCGACCGGGTTCGCGCTGGAGCACGCCTACCGCAGCCAGCACCCGGTACCCGACGACGCGATCTACGGACCCATCGTCGGCCCGGAGGCTGAGGTGGTCGGCAAGCTGCTGGGTCGGCACCCGGAGCTCGCCGAGGACGAGTTCCTGGCCCGGGTCGCCGAAGTCGTCGGAGACCGCGGCATCGTGGCCTTCTCCGGAGCGGGTGGCCTGGCGGAGATCTCCGCGCCCGGCGTCACCAAGGCGGCCGGCCTCGAGTCGTGGTGCACCGACCTCGGCATCGACGCGGCGGAGGTCTGGGCGTTCGGCGACATGCCGAACGACCTGCCGATGATCGTGTGGGCCGGGACCTCGTTCGCCGTGGCCAACGCCCATCCCGACGTCATCGCGGCGGCCGACCACGTGTGCCCGTCGAACGACGAGGACGGCGTGGCTCAGGTCCTGGAGCGCGTCGTCGGCCTCGCCGAAACGTGAGAACGCTGACCACATACCGAGACACTCGTTGGACCCCGACTCCAGGCCGGGCACTCTGGACCGCGTGACGTACGTGAAGCCGGCCGAACCACACGCCTCGCTCATTATCAGTTAGCGCGACGAGTACCCCTCGTCGCGCAGACCTCCCGTAACCCGGGGGGTCTTTTTGTGTCCCGGGCACACCCCGTCCGGACACGAGCGTCGAGGGGCGGCCGGCAGACGAGCGGCACGACACCCACCAGCCTCAGGGAAGCGGCGATGACCGACACCACCACCAGACCGGCGAGTGACCTCCACGTCTACGACACGACGTTGCGCGACGGCGCCCAGCAGGAGGGGCTGAACCTCTCGGTCGCCGACAAGCTCGCCATCGCGAGGCACCTCGACGAGCTCGGTGTGGGGTTCATCGAGGGGGGCTGGCCCGGGGCGAACCCCAAGGACACCGAGTTCTTCCAGCGCGCACAGCACGAGCTGGAGCTGCAGAACGCGACGCTGGCCGCGTTCGGCGCCACCCGGCGGGCCGGGTCGCGGGCCGCCGACGACCCGCTGGTCCGCGCCCTGCTGGCCTCCGGTGCGCCGGTGGTCACCCTGGTCGCCAAGTCCCACGTGCGGCACGTCGAGGAGGCGCTCCGCACCACGCGCGAGGAGAACCTCGCGATGATCCGCGACACGGTGAGCTTCCTCCACGGCGAGGGGCGGCGGGTCTTCCTCGACGCCGAGCACTTCTTCGACGGGTACTCGGCGGACCGCGCCTACGCGCTCGAGGCGGTCCGCGTCGCGGCCGAGGCGGGCGCCGAGGTCGTCGCCCTGTGCGACACCAACGGCGGGATGCTGCCGCCCCAGGTGCAGGACGTCGTGGCCGACGTGCTCGCGTCGACGAGCGCCCGGATCGGCATCCACTGCCACAACGACACCGGCTGCGCCGTCGCGAACTCGCTCGCCGCCGTCGAGGCCGGGGCCAGCCACGTGCAGGGCACCGTGAACGGCTACGGCGAGCGCACCGGGAACGCCGACATCCTCACCGTCGTCTCGAACCTCCAGCTCAAGGCCGGCCACGAGGTCGTCGCCCCCGAGCGTCTTCGGGACGCCACCCGGCTGGCCCACGCCATCAGCGAGGTGACCAACGTGCCGCCGTACAGCCGGCAGCCGTACGTCGGCTCCAGCGCCTTCGCGCACAAGGCCGGACTGCACGCCAGTGCCCTCAAGGTCGACCCGAACCTCTACCAGCACACCGACCCGTCGGCGGTCGGCAACGGGATGCGCACCCTCGTCTCGGACATGGCCGGCCGGGCGAGCATCCAGCTCAAGGCCGCGGAGATCGGCGTCGACCTCACCGATGTGCCCAATCCCGACGAGCTCGTCGCGACGGTGCTGGCCCAGGTCAAGGACCTCGAGCTGCGCGGATACACCTTCGACGCGGCCGACGCCTCGTTCGAGCTGCTGCTGCGCAACGCCCTGTCCGGGTCGACGCTCACCTACTTCGAGGTCGAGTCGTGGCGCGTCATCACCGACGCCCGCGGCGGCGAGCTCGCGGTGTCGGAGGCCACCGTCAAGCTGGTCGCCAGCGGTCGGCGGTTCGTCGCCACCGGTGAGGGCAACGGGCCGGTCAACGCGCTCGACCATGCGCTACGGCAGGCGCTCGCCGAGGTCTACCCGGAGATCGAGAAGCTCGAGCTGATCGACTTCCGGGTGCGGATCCTCGACGCGTCGCACGGCACCGACGCGGTGACTCGTGTCCTCATCGAGACCTCCGACGGCGAGACGTCGTGGAACACTCTGGGCGTCGCGGCGAACATCGTCGAGGCGTCCTGGCGGGCGCTGGTTGACGGCATCACCTTCGGACTGCGCCGGCACGAGGTGCCGGTCCGCTGAGAGCGGCATGGGGATCGGAGGGTATGCGCGGTGCAGGGGGCCGCGCATACCCTCCGAACAGCGTCGGCTACTGGAGGTACTCGGCCTCGGCGGTCTCGAGCTTCCGGTGGTAGCGCATGCCGCCCGCTCCGCCGATCACCGCGCCCAACAGGGTGATCGCGAGGAGCAGCAGGAGCGCCACGATGCCGGTCCCCGTCACGTTGCCCTGGTCGACCGGCCACCGCGGGAAGGTGTTCAGCGTGCTCAGCACGTCGAACCGCGCCCCGGCGACGGCCGCGACGACCGCGACGACGACCGCGACGAGGATCGCCCACAGCCACACGGCGAACCCCTGGCGAGCACCGTCGAAGCGGGACATCCGAGCCGCGACGTAGCCGCCGCCGTAGTAGGACACGAAGGCGATGACCGCCAGCACGATGATGCCGACGATGCCCACGGTCTGCGGGTCCTGGTTCTGGATCTGGGTGGCCGCCTGCTCGGGGGTCGTGGTGCCCTGGGTGACACCGACCGCCGCGCCGATCGCGGCGACGAACGCGGTGAGGATGACGGCCAGGCCCATGGCCGCGACCCAGCCGAAGAAGGCGGCGCCCCAGTTGATGCCGACGTGCAGGCGTCCGCGGGCGGTGCCGGGGACGACCCGCCGCTCCTCGACGTACGCCGGAGACCCTTCGGCGTACGCCCGGCTCCCCTCGTCGTGGGCGGGGTCCTCGTGCGCGGCATACCCGCCGGTGGGGGTGGACCCGGTGGGGTCGGTGCGCATCGGCCGGGTGCCGTCGTCGGCCCGGCTGCGCTCGTCGTCGTTGCGGGTGGGAGCCCTGTCGTCCTCGCTGACCCGTCGCTCCATTCCGGATCGGTTGTCCGTCTCGTCGGTGCTCACGGCGCGCTCCTTCGGTCGTCGGGCCGGTTTCGGGGTTGGGTTCCGACCCTCCATCGTGGCCCCTACCCGCGCCGTGTGCGGTTCATGCGCCCGGCCGACCGCGCTTCGGAGAGAATGGCGGCATGAGCATGAGCGGCGACCCCGGGCAGCGCGTCGGCAACGCCGAGCGGGAGGCCGCGATCGCGGCGCTGAACCAGCACTGGCAGGCCGGCCGCCTCGACCCGGCGGAGCACGAGCGGCGCACCACCGCGGCCTACGCCGCGGTGACGAGGGGAGACCTCGCCGCCCTCTTCGCCGACCTGCCCGGCGGCGACCCGGCCACCCGGTCGACCGATGCCACGGCGGCCCCGCTGCAGGGCGAGGTCGTGCCGTCGCCCTCCCAGCCCGGCGAGATCGCACCGCAGAGCGGCACCGGTCTGTTCCCGGCCGGCTCATGGGTGGCGGAGCACCGCGACGGGCTGATGGGCGTTACTCCCTTCGTCGCGCTGGCCCTGTTCTTCGCCACGAAGTGGTGGGTGTGGTTCCTGCTCATCCCCGCGGCCGGCGTGGTGCTCTACTCCGGGGACGACCGGCGCAAGCGACGGCGCGACGACGGCCGGTGAGCGGAGCCGCATACCCGGTCGTCGACGGGTCGGCGCTGGACGCGAGGGCACTGAGTGAGCTGGCACTGCGGAGCAAGGGGTACTGGGGCTACGACGCCGCGTTCCTGGAGGCGTGCCGCGACGAGCTGACGCTCACGGCCGACCAGGCGACCGCGGCCCGGGTGGTCCGAGCGCCCGACGGTGCGCCGCGTGGGTTCCATCTGCTGGCACCGGACCCGGCGGGTGACCCCGACCGGGGCGAGCTGCTCATGCTCTTCGTCGACCCGCCGGCCATCGGCAGCGGGGTGGGGCGGGTCCTGATCGACGACGCCCTCCGGTATGCGGCTCGCCTCGGCTGGTCGACCTTGCTCGTCCAGTCCGACCCGGGCGCCGAGGGGTTCTACGCCGCGCACGGAGCCCGGCGGATCGGGACGGTCCCGAGCGGGTCGGTGCCCGGCCGGGTGCTGCCCCTGCTGCAGCTCCAGGTCCTCCCGCCCTAGCTCTCCGGCGGGGACCGCCCGCTGGGAACTATGGCGACTGGTGACCATCATCCCTTCGCACTCGTCTCGGACTCGCGGAGTAGTACACTAGTACAGTGGCTGACTCGCGTCCCGCTCCGCCCCCTGTCTTCATCGACGACCGACAGAGCCTTGCCGATCTCGTCTACCGTCATCTGCTGAAGCTGATCGAAACGGGTGAGCTCCAGCCGGGGCAGCGGATCAACGACCTCGAGCTGGCCGAATCCGTCGGATACTCCCGAACGCCGGTTCGCGAGGCGCTGCAGCGGCTACGGAGCATCGGCGCGATCGAGACGTCGGCGCAACGCTACACACGGGTCGTCGACGTCTCGCCTCAGCAGATGCAGAACTGCCTGGTCGTCTGGGTTGCGTTGGGGCGTGCTCTCTCGCGGGAGATCGTCCAGGACCTCGACGACCAGGACTTCGCTCTCCTCGACACCTATGTCGCCCGGTTCGCGGAAGGCCGTCACGCCGGCGAGTCGCGAGCTACGGCGCTGGCGGCGTTCCGCTTCTTCGAACACCTGACGTCGCATTCGGTGAATCCGGAGCTGCGTCGCGCCATTGAGTCGGTCGTGTACATCATTCTCATCGGCAGCCTGCAGCTACCCGGCTGGCTCGATACCGAGCTCGTCGAGTCCGCCCTTCGAGACATCGTCGACGGCCTGAGGAGGCGGAGGATCACCGCGGTTGACGCGGGCTTTGACAAACTTCTCACGCTGAACGTCACCCGTCTCGCCGGCACCGACTGACGGAACAGTCACGAACTGGTCCCTCACCCACCAGCACCTCCGGGTCGACATGACCTGTACGAGTGACTGCACGTATGCGTGGAGCGTCTACTGACCCCGGGTCGTCGGCGGGGCGCTGCTAGAGCAGAGCAGCGATGAGCGCTGCTGCTCTCGAGGCGCCGTCGGTCTCCACCGGCTTGTAGTCGACGACCCGGTCCAGCTCGGTCAGAATCGCGGCGGCCAGGGCGTCCGGGTCGCTCGCGACGTCGTAGTCGAGACAGGTCCCCGCGCCGTACCCCTCGAGGCGGTGCCGCACGTGGAGGTTCTGCTCGAAGTGCCGCCGCAACGGCACGTAGACGAACGGGCGGCGGTTCGCGGTCAGCTCCATGGTGGTCGAGAGGCCGCCCTGGACGACGGCGACGTCGCACACCGCGAGGTGGTCGACGAGGTCGGGCAGGAACCCTCGGACCTCGACGCCGGGCACCGAGGGTAAGGACTCCGGGTCGATCCGCGGACCCGTGACGACGACGAACCGGAGGTCGTCGGCCCTGGCACGGGCCAGCGGCACCGCGTCGAGGACCCGACGCAGCAACGCCCCCCCGACGCCCGACCCGCCGACGGTGACGACGCATACCCGCTCGTCCGGGTGGTACCCGAGCTCCGACCGCAATGCCGATCGGGCCTCCGGCGGGGTCGGCTCGAACCCGGTCACGTACCCCGCGTAGTCGAAGTTCTCCGAGGTCCAGTCGCGGATGAGCGGCAGGCCCGGACCGAACGACGCGTCGACGACGTCCGACTCGTTGCCGACGAAGACCGACCGGTCGCGCACCGCCCGGAACCGGGCCCGCTGCTCGATCATCTCCGCGTTGTAGTCGGCGGTGAGCGCCGCCTCGGCGTCGCCGCCCTCGGCCATCGGCAGCCAGCCGACGAAGTCCGTCATCCACGCGAGCGGCGCCCGCTTGACCTGCGGGTTCTCGTGGAGGAAGTAGTCGACGTCCCACGCCTCGTCGGCGACGACGAGGTCGTAGGGCTCCTCGTCGAGGACGTCGCGGAACACGCCGAAGTTGTTGACGAGGATCGCGTCCATCCGGCGGATCGCCTGGAACGCGTTGAGGTCGTGCTCGCCGCACTCGCTCTCGATGTGGGTGGACTCGTTGACCAGCCAGCGGGAGGCAGGGTGCAACGTCTCGCCGGCCGCCGCGAGCACCCGCGTCACCGGGTGCTGGGCGAGCCAGTCGACCTGGAGGTCCGGGTGCCGCCGGCGCAGCTCGGCGGCGATCGCCACGTCGCGGCGGGCGTGGCCCAGGCCGATGGGGGAGGAGAGGTAGAGCGCCCGCCGTGGACGGGACGGGGCGCGGACCCGCGACCGCGTGCGCGGCGGGACGGTCGGCGGGTGGATCCGGTCGACGAAGCGGCGCAGCTCCTCGTTGAACAGGACCGGGTCGCGCGCCATGATCCCGTGGCCGGCGCCCTCGACGAGAAGCAGCTCGCCCCCGGTCAGCTCGGCCAGCCGCTCGCCGTACGCGTGTGGGCGGATGTGGTCGTCGGTGCCGTGGATGACGAGGACTGGGCACTGGACCCGCTCGCAGAACGGCTCGATCCGCTCGCAGACGGCGCCGTCCACGCCGAGCCGGCCCGCGGTCGTGTCGGCCAGCGTCGCCGGCGCGATCTCGTGCGCCCAGCCGACGCAGTCCTCGATCTGCTTGGTGGAATGGGGCTCGGGAAACATCGCGCCGAAGAAGAACCGGACGAAGTCGTCGTAGTCGCCCTCGAGCCAGTAGTACTTGTTGTACTTGGCCCAGCCGCGGGTGCTGTCGACGCGGTCGCCCCACCAGTACGCGTCGCGGTGGGGCGAGGGGATGTCGAACCCACAGGCCGGGCCGAGGGCCAGGAGCCCACTGACCCGCTCGGGGTGGTCCGCAGCAAGATGCACTCCCCAGGCGGCCGCGCAGGAGAGCCCGACGACGACCGCTTCCTCCGTCCCGGTGGCGTCGAGCACCGCGAGGGCGTCCGCCGCATACTCCGCGTTGGTGTACGGGGCGGGTCCTTCGGGGCGGCCGGAGTCCCCGCTGCCGCGCCCGTCGAACGTCACGACGCGGTAGTGGCGGGACAGGTACGGGACCTGCGCCTTCCAGAACCGCGACGGGATGATCGACCAGGTCGGCAGCAGCAGGATCGTGACCGGGTGATCCGTCGACTCGCCGGAGACGGCGTACGCCAGGCGTACGCCGTCCCGGTCCACGACACCGGCCGACGAGGCGATCCCGTCCGGGAGCGCGAACTGGCTCATCGGTTCAGTCTCCTCGCCTCTGCGGTGGCTCTACTTGCGGATCTCGAAGATGGTGTTGAGCGGGGTCTGCGCGGCGATCCGGAACCGGCTGAACCCGGCGGCGGTCACGACGTCGCGGATCTTGGCCGGGCCGGCCTGGGTGCCGAGGGCGAGGCCGACCTCCTGCGACAGCGAGGCGGGGGTGCAGAGCAGCGTGGAGAACCCGTAGTAGGCCCGCCCGACCGGCGTGAGGTTGTCCTCGACGTGGTCCCCGGCTGCCGGCTCGACGACCATCCAGGTGCCGTCGTCGGCGAGGGCGTCGTAGACGTGGCGTGCGGCGCCGACCGGGTCGCCCATGTCGTGCAGGGCGTCGAACGTCGTGACGAGGTCGAACCCCGAGCCGGAGAAGCTGTCGGCGCCGGCGACCTCGAACTCGGTCCGCTCGACCACGCCGGCCTCCTGGGCGCGGTCGCGGGCCACGTCGATCGAGGCGCCGTGGTAGTCGGAGCCGTGGATCCGCGAGGCGGGGTACGCCTGCGCCATCAGGACGGTGGACGAGCCGTGTCCGCAGCCCATGTCCGCGACCCTCGCGCCCGACTCGAGCTTCGCGACGACGCCGTCGAGCGCGGGCAGCCACGACGAGGTGAGGTTCGCGAGGTAGCCCGGGCGGAAGAACCGCTCGCAGCCGACGTGGACGTCGCTGTTGTGGTCGTGCCAGCCGAGGCCGTCCCCGGTCTCGGCCGCCTCGAAGATCCGACTCGCGTCGCGGATGGTGCCGTACGCGATCTGGAAGAACCCGGGCAGGTACGCGGGGCTCGAGGCGTCGGTCATCGCCACGGCGACCTCGGGCGAGATCGAGAAGGTGCGCGTCTCGGGGTCGTAGCCGAGGTACCCGCCGGCGGCCTGGGCGGCCAGCCACTCACGGGCGTACGGCTCGGCGGTGTTGGTGAGGTGGGCGAGGCTGTTCGGGGTCAGCGGACCCTGCTCGGCGAGGGCGCGGTAGTACCCCAGCCGGTCGCCCATGACGACGAGCGCGCAGTTCAGCGAGGCGCCGACCTCGTCGATGGCCTTGAAGACGAAGCCCATGAGGGCGTCGCCGTCGATGGCGGGAGGCGTGGTGACAGCGGTCATGGTGCGGTCCTTCGGATCGGGGCCGGCGGAGCGGCCGGCTGGTGTGGGGCAGATGTCGGTATGCCCACGGTCGGGCCCGCGGGTCGGGCGTCGCATCCGGGTGCCTCCCTAGTCCTGCCCTGGCGCAGACCCCGGGGGTGTCCGTGGTTCCTAGACTCGGCAGGTGCTCGTGGGGCGGGATGCCGAACGGCGGGTCCTCGACGCGCTGGTCGCGGGGGCCCGGCTGGGTCGCAGCGGTGTGCTGCTCCTGGTCGGCGAGCCCGGGATCGGCAAGACGACGCTGCTGGACTACGTCGCCGACCGGGCCGAGGAGATGTACGTCGTCCGGGTCGCCGGCGCCGAGGCCGAGCGGGACCTACCGTTCGGGGCGCTCGCGCTGGCGATGGGCTCGGCGACGGCGGAGCTGGACGAGCTGCCCGCACCGCAGGCGGTGGCGCTGCGGACCGCCCTCGCCCTCGACACGGGGCCACCGCCGGACCGGTTCGCGGTGGGGGCCGCGACCCTCGGGGTGATGACGCGGCGGGCGGAGCGCCAGCCGCTGGCGATCCTCCTCGATGACGCGCACCATCTCGACCGGCCCTCCGCCGAGGCGCTGGTGTTCGCCGCCCGCCGGCTGGTCGCCGACCCGATCCTCGTCGTGGCCGCGCTGCGTGACGGCGAGCCGAGCCCGCTGCGCGGCGCGGACCTCCCGGAACTGAGGATCACCGGCCTGGACGCGGCGAGCACCGCCGACCTGCTGCGGTCGGCGGACGCTGCCCCGGGTGCCCCCGACCGCGCCGCCTGGGTCCATCGCGCCACCGGCGGCAACCCGCTCGCCATCGTCGAGCTGACCCGCGAGACGGCCGGATCCGGCTTCGCCGCAACGAGGTTGGGGACACCCACCCTCGAACCGGTACCCGTCCCCGCGGCGCTGGCCGACGGGTTCGTCCGGCGGGCGGAGGCGGTCGGACCGGCGGCGACGACGCTGCTGGCGCTCGTGGAGGCGGCCGCCGGCGACGTGCGCGTGGTCCTCGGCGGGGTCGCGGCGCTCGGGCTCGACCCCGGCCTCCTGGCTCAGGTCGAGGCGGCGGCGCTGGTGCGGACGTCCGCGGACCGCGTCGCGTTCACGCATCCACTGGTCGGGTCGTCGGCCTACGCGAGCCTCACCTCCGACCGGCGTCGAGGGGTCCACGCCGCCGTCCTTGCTGCCCTGCCGCCCCAGGACACCGCGCGGCGCGCCTGGCACGGGGCGGCGGCGGCGCTCGGGCCGGACGCCGAGGCGGCGGCGGCGCTGGAGGAGGTGGCGGGCGACGCCCGGCGTCGCGGCGCACACGCCATCGCGGCCTCGGCCCTGGAACGGGCCGCCCAGCTGACCGAGGACGAGTCCGGCCGCGCGGACCGAGGGGTGGCCGCGGGCGCCGCGGCGTTCGACGCCGGCGACACGGCCTGGGCGCTGCGGCTGCTCGACGCCGCGACCGCGGGCGTCGTCCCGCCCGCGACGAAGAGCCGGGCGCAGGCGCTCCGCGGCGCCATCGCGTCGCGCAGCGGTGCGCTGGACGAGGCCTGGGGGATCCTCGTGACGGCCGCCCGGAAGGCCGCCGACACCGACCCCCGTCGGGCGCTCCATCTCGTTGCGGAGGCCGTCGACGTGGCCTTCTACCTCGCAGACGGCGACGTGGCCCGGGAGTCGCAACGACTCGCCGAGTCGCTCATCGACCGCGACGTGGGCGACAGCGCGGCCGGGGTCGGCCGGCTGGCCATCGGGATGGCCCAGATCCTCGACGGCCGGGACGGTTCGGCCCAGCTGCGCCGCGGTCTCCAGCTCCTGGGTGGCGAGGACGCGCGTCCGACCGAGGAGGTCGGCGCCACCTGGCTGATGGCCGGCGCGATGTACCTCCGCGAGGAGGGGTCCACCCGGCGGCTGCTCCGCGCCGTCGAGGCGGCCCGCGCGGACACCGCGGTGGGAGCCCTGCCGCACCTGCTCTTCCACCTGGCCCGCGACGAGGCCACCACCGACCGGTGGGCGGCCGCCGAGACCGACTACACCGAGGCGGCGGCCCTGGCCGAGGAGCTCGGGCAGACCACCGAGGAGGCGATCTCGTTGGCCGGCCTGGCCTGCCTGGAGGCCCGCCGAGGCGACGAGGACTCGGCCCGTCGGCACGCGGGCCGCGCCGTGGCGCTCGCCGAACCCCGGCGGGTCGTGATCGCCCGGCTCTGGGCGGGGTTCGCTCTGGGAGACCTCGCGCTCGGGTTCGGTCGGATGGACGACGCGCTCCTGCAGTTCGGGGCCCTCGTCGCGCTGATGGACGAGGCGCGGATCCGGGACGTCGACCTCTCACCCGCCCCGGAGCTGGCCGAGGTGCTGCTGCGTACCGGTGACGTCCAGCAGGCCACCCGCGTGGCCGACGACCACCGCCGGCAGGCCGAGCGCAAGGGTCGACCGTGGGCGCTGGCCCGCGCCTGGCGGACCACCGGTCTGCTGTCCGGTCACGACGACCTCGACGCGACCTTCGGGACCGCCCTGCGCCTGCACGCGATGACGCCGGACCTCTACGAGCTCGCCCGCACCAACCTCGCCTACGGGTCGCGCCTCCGGCGGGTCCGGCGTCGGGTCGACGCCCGGGTCCCGCTGGAGCAGGCCTACGAGGCGTTCGAGCGGCTCGGGGCGCGGCCGTGGGCCACCGCCACCGCGGACGAGCTGGCGGCGACGGGAGTGACCGTCGCTCCACACGGCGCGACCGGGCTGGACCTGCTCACGCCGCGGGAGCGTCAGATCGTCCAGCTGCTCGTCGACGGCCGGACCACGCGAGAGGCGGCCGGTGCGCTGTTCCTCAGTCCCAAGACCGTGGAGTACCACCTGAGGCACGTCTACACGAAGCTCGGCATCACCAACCGTCGCGAGCTGGCCGACCTCGTGGCGTCAGGCGGCTGAGACCGCCAGCGCGGCCTCCGTCGCGTCGAGCAGGCGCCGGCGCAGCCCTTGCGACCGGGCGCTGAAGACTCGCTGGGCCTCGACGTAGACAGCCTTGCCCTCGCGGGTCTCGATCGGGACGGGTTCGTAGCCCAGGGCGCTCAGGTCGTAGGGCGACGCGCGCATGTCGAGGACCCGGATGTCGCGAGCCAGGTCGAAGCAGTCCATGACCAGCCCGCTCGGGACGAGCGGCACCAGCTGGTACGCCCACTTGTAGCAGTCCATCCCGGCGTGCAGGCAGCCCGGCTGCTCGAGCGCCAGCTGCTGGTCGCGGGTCGGCTGCAGCGTGTTGAGCGGGCGGGCGGTCGGCGTGAAGAACCGGAACGCGTCGACGTGCGAGCAGCTCATCTGGTGCGACTCGACGACGGCGTCGGTGCCGGCGGGTCCCAGGCGCAACGGCCACTGCCGGTGGCGCACGCCGTCCTGGTCGAGCCGGTGGACCATCGCCCATTCGTGCAGGCCGAAGCAGCCGAACTGCGCCGGGCGGTCCAGGGTGGCGGCGAGAAGACGTCGGATGGCGGTGACCCGGGCGCCGCGCTCGGTGAGGTAGGCGTCGAGGTCCACGGTGACGAGGTCGCCGCTCACCCGGTGGTACCGCCACACCGCCCGCTCGGTGCCGGCCGCGCCGTCGAGTCCCAGGTCGGCGCCCGCATGCCAACGGCGCAGCGCGGTGACCGAGTTCGCGTAGTACGTGAAGAGGAAGTCCTCGACGGGGTGCTTGGTGCCGTCGACGCGGCGAGCGCGGTGTCCGGCGGTGGCGGCGTCGACCCGGTCGGCGTGGGCGCGCTCGCGCGCCCGCCACTGCTGAGCGGAGAGGACCCTCACGGCATCCGAGGGTATGCGCTCGGCACGGGTCGGGGTCAGCCGGCGGGATCGGGGTCGACGCGCCGGTGCAGCGAGCACCACCACCGCAGGACCAGCATGGCCGTGTGCTCGCCGTCTCGTTCGCCGTCGCCGCGACCGGACTGTGGGTCGTGGCGACGTCGGTTGCCGGGACGGTTCGACCGGCTCCGGCCGACGGCGGTCCGGCCGGCCGCGGCCTGCTCTGGACCGTGGGCCTGCTCCTGCTGCTGGTGGCCGTCGGCGTGCTGCTCGCCAGCCCCCAGGACGCCGGTGACCAGCCGGTCTCGGGCAGCCACCCGGTGAGGACCGCCTGGACGACGGTGGTGACGAGGACGGCCAGCAGGCCCAGCGCCCACCGCGCGGCTGGACGGACACGCGTGGACGTGGTCCGCCGGCGGCCGAGGACGTCGAGGCGGGCGAGGTAGGGCTCGCCGGGGCCGGACACCAGCCGGCGGTTGCTGCCGGTCGTGACGGCTCCCTGCCGGACCGTCCCGACCAGCATGGAGACGGCGTCCGCCGTAGGGACCAACGGGGCCGCGAGCAGGCCGCCGAGGGTATGCGTCTCCACGCCGGTCAGCGCGGCGAGGGCGGCGGCCTGGGAGAGGAACGCCCGGCGGCTGAGTCCGGCCACTGTTCCCCGATCTCGCGAACGCACGGCCCGGCGCGATCGTAGGCGGTGTTTGCTCCGGGTGTCCGATGTTTGGCTCCGGTTCTCGCGTCCTGCTCGTGGCCCGGCTGGACGGGATGCGGCCGCGAGTGCGTCTGCATGGCAGGCTGTGCCGGTGAGCCGACGACTCGCTGCCGCCGCGTCGGCGGCGGTCGCCGCGGTGGCGCTCGGTCTGACCGGTTGTTCGGGGGTGCCACAGCAGCCGGCCGGCCCCGAAGGCATCCTCGCGACGATCACCACGCCGCCGCCCTCGCCGACCGCTCGGCCCCGGCCGGCGCCGAGCACGACGTCGACGACCGCGCCCGCGCCCGCGCCGGCGGGCTGGTACCTCGCGCTCGGCGACTCTCTCGCCGCGGGCAACCAGCCGTCGGGGGACCAGCCTGACCGCGGGTATGCGGGTCCGGTCCTCGAGGGTCTGCGCAAGACCGAGCCCGGCACCGCGCTGAAGAACCTCGGCTGTTCCGGCGAGACGACGACGTCGATGCTGAAGGGCGGGCGGTGCAAGTACGCGGAGACCAGCCAGGTCGCGGCCGCGGTCGCCTTCCTCAAGGCCAACGCCGCCACGACCCGCCTCATCACCCTCGACATGGGCGCGAACAACGTGCTGGGGTGCGCCAAGCCCACGGCGGTCGACCAGGCCTGCGCGACGAGCTCCACCACGACCGTGGCCAAGGAGCTGGCCAGCATCCTCGGTCAGATCCGGGCGGCCGCACCGAAGGTGCAGATCGTGCTGCTCACCTACTACAACCCGATCCTCGCCGCGTGGCGCGAGGGCCCGCAGGGCAAGGCGGTCGCCCAGCAGTCGCAGCCGCTGCTCGCCGGGCTGAACACCGAGATCACCAAGGCGGCCAGGGTGGTCAACGCGAAGGTCGCTGACGTCGCCGGGGCGTTCGCCACGAACGACGGCACCGGATCCCCACAGCCGAACAACGTCAAGCGCATTTGCGACTGGACCTGGATGTGCTCGCAGAACGACATCCACGCCAACGACGCCGGGTACGCCGCGATGGCCAAGGCGGTTCTCGCCGCCCGCTGACCGCCGCCCTAGGGTGGGGCGGTGCGCATCGCGAGGTACACGACCGGTGAGGACCCCGCATACGGGATCGTCGAGGGCCCGCCGGGCAGCGAGGTCGTGATCGCCCTGCAGGGCGACCCCCTCTACATCGGGCTGGTGCCCGGCGAGAGCGAGATCCCACTGGAGGAGGTCCGGCTGCTGGCGCCGGTCATCCCGCGCAGCAAGGTCATCGGGATCGGGCGCAACTACGCCGACCACGCCCGGGAGCTGGGCAACGAGGTGCCCGCGGAGCCGTTGATGTTCCTCGTGCCCAACACCGCGGTCGTCGGTCCCGGCGACCCGGTGGTCCTGCCGCGGCAGAGCAACGAGGTCCACTACGAGGGCGAGCTGGCGCTCGTCATCGGCAAGATCGCCAAGGACGTCCGCGTCGAGGACGCCCTCGACTGCATCTGGGGCTACACCGTTGCCAACGACGTGACCGCGCGCGACCTGCAGAGGTCGGACGGCCAGTGGGCCCGGGCCAAGGGGTTCGACACGTTCTGTCCGCTCGGGCCGTGGGTCGAGACCGACCTCGACGTCAGCGACCTGCGGCTGGTCACCCGGCTCGACGGCGAGGTCGTCCAGGACGGGACGACGGCCGACATGGTCCACCAGGTCGCGTCCCTCGTCGCGCACGCGTCGTCGGCGTTCACCCTGCTGCCGGGCGACGTCATCCTCACCGGGACGCCGAGCGGCGTCGGACCGGTGACCGCCGGCCAGCGGGTCAGCGTGGAGATCGAGGGGATCGGGACGCTCGACAACCCGTTCGTGCGGCGCTGACGCGGGCGGTCAGAACGCGAGCGCGAGCTCGAGCCGCGCGTATGCGGCGTGCACGGTGCGTAGGTCCGCCGGGTTCGCGGTGCTGCGCTCGGCATCCTCGAGCAGGAGGGCGGCCTCGCCGCGGATCGCGTCGGCGTGCCCTGGGTCGGGCTCGCCCCCATGGGCACACAGGGTCATCAGCTGGAGCAGCGCGACGACGACGGTCGGTTCGGCGGCGCCGTAGCGCCGGATCGGCCCGACGGTCGCGGCCAGGTGGTCGGCGAACGCCCGGCTGGGGACGATGAGAGTCCCGGTCGAACGGTGGACCACCTGAGGGCCGAGCGTCCGCCGCGAGAGAGCGACCAGGATGTCGGAGAGGTGGTGGACCGACTGCACTGCCGTATAGGGGTCGTTGACCGCGGGGGACAGGGCCTTGCAGGCGGTGTCGACCAGCTGGCGGATCCCGAAGGCGACGTCCTGCTGGAGCGTCCGCTCGAACCCGAGATCGAGGGCGGTTGCGACGACGGGTGCAACCTCGGCCGACGCCGGCAGCGCGGCCGTTCCGTCGCCCGACCAGAAGTAGGCCACCGGCGTTCCCGCCACGACGTAGTCGCCGAAGCGGGGGACGAGGGCCACTGTGATGCCCCGCTCCGCCACGTAGCGCAGCAGATGACCCGGTGTGAGGGTCTGGAGGTACCCGGACCGCGCCGCGGGCACGGAGACGGCGTCGTCGGGTGGCACCGGTGGCCGTTCGTCGGTGCCCTCACGCCGCGCTGTGATGGCTCGCAGCGTCGCGCGCGTCGACACCGCCAGGATGGAGTCGATCTGGAGGGAGTGCGCCAGGTGGTCGGCGAAGGCGATGATCGCCGCGACGCTGACGAAGAGCAGCAGAATGGCGCCGCTGACCGCGAGCCGCGGGAACCGGTCGACGCGCCCCCCGGCGCCGACCCCCACGGTGTAGAGGCCGGCCGCCGCATACGCGAACGTGCCGACGAACACCGCGAGAACCCACTGCGTGACCCCGTCGCGAAGGAAGTTGCGCACCAGGCGGGGCGAGAACTGCGTCGAGGAGAGCTGCAGCGCTACGACGGCTAGCCCGAACACGGTGGCGATCACGCCGATCATCGCGGTGGCGATCACCGTCAGCAGCGTGCGGGCGTCGTCCGGCGTGCCGTCGAAGACGACCCATCCGAACGGGCCGGTGTCACCGAGGTCGACCGACGAGAGCACCCATCCGATCGCGAGGGCGACCAGTCCCGAGAGCGTCGGCAGCAGCCAGAGGGCGCCGCGGCCGTACTCGAGGAACTCCGACCACCGGCGCCAGATCGTGCGCCGGAGGCCCGGGTCCCGGACGGTGGGGACCGGGCCGGCGGTGGGTCGACCCGCGCTCACGGGGTCAGCTCCGCAGCACCGACGCGTAGTCGCGCAGCCGCGCGCCCGGGAGGAACGCCTGGGTGAGCGCGACGCCCACGCGCGGGAGCGCCGCCTCGTCGGTGAAGACCATGTACATCGGCTCGTAACGGGGCTTGAACTTGGTCTTGAACTGGTGCAGCGAGCGGAAGCCGTAGACCGGCTCGAGCATCTCGCCCAGCTGGTTGAGCAGGCCGTCGACGGCGCCGAGGCTCTCGTCGTCCTCGGACCGGGCCAGCGGCGCCCCGGAGAGCGACACCGTGTGGGCGCCCTGCTCCTTGAAGGCGAGGCAGGCCGAGGCGATCATGAACTCCATCACCGGCCGGAAGCCGTCGGGCAGCCGGCGCATGACGTCGAGGGTCCAGCCGTGGACGACCCCGTCCGAGCCGTAGACCGGCAGCCACGAGGTGATGCCCTGGAGGACGCCGTGCTCGTCGATGGCGAGTCCGACCCGGACCTCGGGGTCGAGGGCCTCGTCGATGCCGCCGAGGGTGAAGCCCATCTCGGGCAGCCCCTTGTCCGAGACCCACTGCTCGGAGATGCCGCGGGCCTGCTGGACCATCTGGAAGGACTCGTCGACCAGCCGGACGAGGCGGAACTGGATGTTGGACTTGGCCGCCCGGTTCAGCGCGGTGCGCACGTCCTGCCAGGCCTTGCCCTTGAACTGCAGGTCCGGCAGGTCGATCACGGTGTCCTCGGCCACCTGGACGTGGCGCCAGCCGAGGGCGGTGGTCTGGGGCAGTACGACCCCGGTCGAGGAGAACATGCAGGGAACCCAGCCGTGCGTCTCACAGGTCCGCGCGAACTCGCCGACGGACCCCGCCACGGACTCCGGAGCGCCGATCGGGTCGCCGAGCGCGATCGCGGTGCCGCTCTTGACCTGGTAGGCGATCGCGGCCTTCCCGTCGGCGGTGATGAAGTGCGCGTTGTCGGGCCAGGTGGCCATCCAGGAGAGGTTGCCGCCGCCGTAGGTGTGCAGTAGCTGGAGCGCCCGGTCGCGGTTGAGGGTGGCTGCCGGCTTGCGGGTCCGCACGAGCAGAACGAGCAGCACGGTGAAGAACACGATGATCGGGATGAGTGAGAGGGACACGAGGAAGACGGTCCCGGGGCGTGACGTGGCCTGGAACGTCCCGCTGGTGGCGAAGAAGAGCCGGGCGACCAGCTCCCGGGCCTGCATGACGAGGTCCGGCGGCGGGTTGAAGTCCTCGATGACGAGGAAACCGAGGACGACGTAGAGGATGAACCCGACCCCGAGCATGGCGAGGTCGCGCATCATCCGCGTCGACGACGGCGGGATGATCTTCGCCGTGTAGGCCCATCGGGTCCGGACCAGAAGGATGAGCAGCGGCAGGAAGACCACGGCCGCGGCGATTCCCCGCGGGATCGGACGCAGCGCGGTCGCGGTCAGCACTCCCGTGATGGACAGTGCCGTGGCAGCGCTCCAGGCCAGGCGGCTGCCCCGGTGGAGGCCGGCGGCGACGAGCAGCTCGGCCACGACGAAGAGGACGATCAGCGGCCTTCCGACGACCGTCTCTTCCGGACCGAGTGGGCCGTCTTCGGGGAACACCATCGCGAGGATCTGCGCGAAGGCGATGAGCACCAGCAGCGCGGTCGCGATGACGCGGGCCTCGTGCCGGGACAGGTGACCGTCGCCCTCGAAGAGGCTCCGGGACCGCGACCAGCCGATGGCCAGGCCGAGGACCGCGGCGACGATGTGCTCGACGTCCCACACCAGGCCCACCCAGACCAGGCTGATGATGCAGTAGCCGAAGACGGCGACGACGATGCGGGCCCGCCAGGGAGCCCGCAGCGTCATGGCCGCGACGACGAGAGCGCAGATGGCGCCGGAGGAGAACCCGACGTCCAGCGCCCGGCTCGTCTCGACCGCCCACGGCCAGTCGCTCCCGCGCAGGAGCACGAGTACGCCCGCCGTGACGAGGACGCTGGCCAGCTGTCCGGCCACAGTCGAGATCACCGTCCAGCGGGTGCCCAGCCGCCACTCCGCGAAGCCGCACATGAGGGCATATCCGCCGAGTACCGGGACGTACTGCGTGGGCACCCGGGCGAAGAAGGCCCCGGAGATCGGCGTCCACCAGCGCCCCTCCTCGAACGCGGGCAGGCCGTAGGCCACGTGGGGCCACCAGCCGGACTCGCTGATGGGGCGCCAGAACGCCTGGCTGACCAGGCCGAGGACGACCATGACCAGCACGATGGACACCGTGTAGGGAACGCGCTTCGCGATGTCGAGCAGTGGCTGCAACGACTGCCAGAAGGACGTCGACTCGGCCTCGTCCCCTCCGCGGGTAGTCAGCTGGGACACCACACCTCCTCGAACGGCGACCCGGCTCTTCGAGATGCTCGGACGACGTCACCACAGTAGCCGAGCAGGCCGCCGTCCCTGGCTAGGCTGACAGAACCATGAGCATGCCCGGCGCGGCTTCTGCGCATACCCCCCCGTCCCGTCCCGTCCGGCTGCGGGTGGCCCCGTCACCGACCGGCGACCCGCACGTCGGGACCGCCTACATGGCGATGTTCGACCTCGCGTACGCCCGCCAGCAGGGTGGGCGGTTCGTGCTGCGGATCGAGGACACCGACCGGGCGCGGTTCTCGCCGACCAGCGAGCGGCAGCTCTACGACACGCTGCACTGGCTGGGGCTCACCTGGGACGAGGGTCCGGACGTCGGCGGCCCCGACGCGCCGTACCGCCAGTCCGAGCGGCTCGCCACCTATCGTCCGTATGCGGACCGGCTCCTCGCGGAGGGCAAGGCCTACCACTGCTGGTGCTCGCCCGAGCGGCTCGCGGAGATGCGCGAGGAGCAGCAGCGCGCGAAGCAGCCGACGGGGTACGACCGCCTCTGCCTCGGACTCAGCCGGGACGACCGCGCGGGTATGCCGGGGTTCTCGCCCGAGCCGGTGGTCCGGATGCTCATTCCCGACGACGTCGAGCTCGAGTTCGACGACCTCATCATGGGCCGCACCCGCGCGCCGCGTCCCGACGACCAGGTGATCCTCAAGGCCGACGGCTTCCCGACCTACCACCTGGCCGTCGTCGTCGACGACCACGAGATGGCGATCACGCACGTGGTGCGAGGTCAGGAGTGGATCTCGTCGACGCCGAAGCACCTGCTGCTCTACCGCTGGTTCGGGGTGGAGCCGCCGAGGTTCGCGCACATGCCGCTGCTGCGCGACGAGAAGAAGGCCAAGATCTCGAAGCGGAAGAACCCGTGGGCGCGGCTGACCTGGTTCAAGGAGCAGGGCTATCTGCCCGAGGCGCTGGTGAACTTCCTGGCCTTGCAGGGGTATCCGCCGATCCTCGAGGCCGACGGCTCCGAGCGCGAGGTCTTCACGTTCGCGGAGTTCACCGAGCGGTTCCGCTGGGAGGACGTCAACCGGTCCGGCGCGATCTTCAACCTCGACAAGCTGGACTGGCTCAACGGCGTCTACATCAGGGGTCTCGAGGTGCGCGACTTCGCGTCGCGGCTGCTGCCCTACCTCGAGGCCGACGGCGTCCTCTCGGGGTCGCCGTCGCTGGGTGAGCTGGGCCGGCTGATGTCCGTCGCCGAGCTGATCCAGACCCGGATCGGGAAGCTCTCGGAGGCCACCCCGCTGGTCCGGCCGTTCTTCGTCGGCGACGACCAGATCGAGATCGCCGACGACGCGCGGGCCCAGCTGAACGACGACTCCGCCGCCGTGCTCGACGCGGCCGTGCGCGCGCTGGGCGACATCGACGACCATCCGCGCGGGCTGCTCGGCTCGGAGAGCGGCTGGTCGGCGCCGGCGATCGAGGGGGCGCTGCGCGAGGCGGTCGTGGACGGGCTGGGCATCAAGCCGAGGTTCGCGTTCGGCCCGTTGCGGACCGCCGTGTCCGGCCAGCGGGTCTCGCCGCCGCTGTTCGAGTCGATGGAGATCCTCGGCAAGACCTCGACGCTGGCCCGGATCCACGCGCTACGTGCGACCCTCTGATTTGGGGGGCGGTAGCCAGGACCGGTAACATCGCTCCTCGGTCTCGCCCTCGACGCTCACCCGTGACGCGTCCCCGGCGATACCCCCATGGGGTATGGTGTAATTGGCAACACGGCTGATTCTGGTTCAGTTGTTCTAGGTTCGAGTCCTGGTACCCCAGCGAGAGCCGCTAGCCCGGCCTGGCCGGGCTAGCGCAGGTCGGCTCCCGGTTGTTGACGCCGGTGCCGATTCGGTCGCGGCCAGCACCTCCGGGTAGGGTCTCGTCCAGCTAGGGGCCCCGTTGTGTAGCGGCCTAGCACGCCGCCCTCTCAAGGCGGTAGCGCGGGTTCGAATCCCGTCGGGGCTACCACCGTCACGTCGAGAAGGCCCGGACCACGTGGTCCGGGCCTCCTGCGTCGGCGCCCGCGCCTCCGTCGACCGGACTCAGATGTTTGCGCGGTTTCCGTCCGGAGCCGTCCGGAACCGACGAACATCTGAGCTCGGTGGGGTGGGGGTCTATCCAGCCTGGCTCTGCTGGCCCTGCGCGCCGCCGCCGGGCCCCGAGGTGTGCGTCTTCGCACCTGGCGGGAGGGTTCCGGTGCCGGGACGGGCGGCGCACGCGCCGACGGTGCCCTCGGCGCTGGCGACGTCGAGGCTGCCGCTGTGCTCGTCGCCCGACATGACGATGACCAGGGTCCGGCCCCCGTCGCCCATGGAGCGCGGAACCGTGAAGGCCATGCCGTCGGTGCTGCTCTGCACCGAGATGGGCCCGGTGCTCGGTCCGTCGGCCGGGGTGAACCGCGCCGGGTCGCAGGCATACCCGTCGGGCACGTAGTCGACCTCGGCGTCGACACCGTTCGCGGCGAGGGCGCGTTGGAGCCCCTCCGCGTCCTCCGGCGCGCTGGATGCTCACCGTCACCGACCCGTCGGAGTTCGGTGAGACGGCGTAGGCCGGTGAGCCACCGAGCGCGAGCGGCACGGTGACGGCGGCGGCGACCGCCGCGACCGAGGCGCCGGCCAGGACCAGTCGCCGGCGAACGGTCCGTCGGGCGGGGGCACCGGTGGTCGGGGCGAGGTTCGGGGCAGGGTCCGGGGCGAGCGCCGACCGGCGCTCGACCTCGCCACGGAGCTCGTGGAGCAGCGCCGTCTCGTAGGAGTCGAGGGGTCGCGGGGGAGTGGGAGTGGTGGTCATAGCAGGGCCTCCTTGGTCAGCTGCGGCTCCTGGATCGGGGCCGGCGGGTCGGGCCGGTCGTTCCGTGTCGCGGACAGCGTCGCGGTGACCGACCTGCGGGCACGGTGAAGCCGGACCCGCGCGGTGACCGGCTGCACCCCCAGGGTTCGGGCGGCGTCGACGACGCTGAGGCCGTCGAGGGCGACGAGCTCGACGACGGCGCGCTGGTCGGGAGGGAGCCCCTCCAGCGCGGTGTACATCTGGCGGGCCTGGGCGGCTGCGTCGATGCGCTCCTGAGCCGCGGCGATGGCGTCGTCCTCGACCGGCCGGCGGGCACCGGCCCGGCCGAGGGCCCGGCGTTCCCGGGCTCGCTGCCGGAGGTCGTCGGCGACGACGTTGCGGGCGATCCCGAACAGCCACGCCACCGGTGGTCCGCGATGCGGGTCGTAGGACCCGGCTCCGTCGATGGCGGCGAGGAAGATGTCGGCGACGAGGTCCGCGGCGTGGTGCGGGTCGGCGACGCGGCGCGCGACGAACCGGTGGATCGCGTCGAGGTGCTCGCGGTAGAAGGCCTCGAACGCGTCCGGCCTGTCGGCGATGCGGCTCAGGGCCGCCCCGCCTGGGTTGTTGCTCATGTCCCCTCTTCGCCGTCGAGGGCGCGGACGTTACGGCGCAGCGCTGTGCGAGAGGTATGCGAACGTGCGGCTAGCCTCCGCGTATGCCTGACGCGCTCGCCGACGAGCGACTGGTGACCGTGGTGCTCTGCGGTGACGACGGCACCGTGCTGGGCCAGCTCCCCGCGCCCTTCGTCGTCGCGCCACGCTGGTGGCCCGAGATCGAGGCCGTGGTCGCCGCGGTGCAGGAGCGCCACGGGCTCGCCGTCACGGTGCTGCGCCTCCTCACCACCGACGCCGACTACGCCGGCGGCGAGGTCGCCTACCTGGCTCAGGTCCGGTCCGGGCCGCCGACACGCACCGCACCGCCCGGCGGGCCGGTCGCCGCCGCTCTCGACGGCGACTCCAGGCACCGGCTCTGGTGGGCCGAACCCGGGGGACTCGACCACCTGCCGGCCTGGGTCGACGCGGCGCTGCGGGCGCACGGACGGACCCGGACCGGCGCGCTCGTCCAGCGCAAGACGTGGAACCTCTCGGTCGTGGTGACCGCCCCGACCGATGCGGGCGAGGTCTGGTTCAAGGCGACGCCGCCGTTCCTCGCGGACGAGGGCGGCGTCATCCGGCGGGTCGCCGGCGTGGACCCCGACCTCGTGCCGGTGGTCCTCGCGCACGACCCCGGACGACGAGCGATCCTCATGGACCACGTCGCCGGGCAGGACCAGTTCGGGCTCACCGACGAGACCGTCGCGGCGGCGATGGTGCGGCGCTGGGTGGCGGTCCAGACCGCCCTGGTCGACGACGTCGAGCACGTCCTGGCGCTCGGCGGCCGGGACCAGCGGGCGGTCGCCCTGACGACGGACGCGGTGGACGTCATCGGCCGCCCCGAGGTGCGGGCGGCGCTGACCGTCGAGGAGCTGTCGGCCCTCGAGGCCCTGGTGGCGGACCTGCCGCGCCGATTCGCCGACATCGCCGCGTGCGGCCTTCCCGACACGGTCCTGCACGGCGACATGCACCCCGGCAACTGGCGCCGTGAGGGCGACCGGCTCACCCTCCTCGACTGGGGCGACGTCGGCGTCGGGAACCCGATGGTCGACCAGCGCGCGTTCGTCGAGCGCCTGGCCGACCCGGGCCTACGGGAGCGGATCTCCGGACTGTGGGCGACGCTCTGGGCGCAGCTGGTCCCCGGCAGCGACCCCCCGCGAGCCGCATACCTGCTCGGCCCGGTGGCCCAGCTCGCGGCGGCCGCGACGTACCAGCGGTTCCTCGACCACATCGAGGTCACCGAGCGCGTCTACCACGCGCTGGACCCGGCCGACCGGCTGCGGGCCGCCCTTGCCGCGGACGGATGCTGACGGCCGGGAGCGCGCCGGCGCCTCGGGGCCACTGAGCGGAGCCGAGTATGCGTGTCACGGACGACGACGTCGTCCTCTGCGAGCATGCCGGAACCTCCCGTGGCGGAGGGCGTCGTCGTGGTCAGCCGAGCGCGCGCAGGCCGGGAAGCACGCGATCCGCGAAGGTCGTGAGGAACCGCGACTGGTCGTGACCCGGTCCGTGGAACACGAGGTGGTCGAAGCCCCAGTCGACGTACTGCTTGACCTTGGCGACGACCTCGTCCGGGTCGGCCGAGACGATCCAGCGTGAGGCGACCTGCTCGTCGGACAGCTCGTCACCGAGCTTCTCCATCTCGAGCGGGTCGCTGGTGCCGTGCTTCTGCTCGGCGGTGAGCGCGAGCGCGGCCCAGAACCGGGTGTTCGCCACGGCCTGGTCGTGGTCGGGGTCCCAGGAGAGCTTGATCTCGATCATCCGGTCGATGTCGTCGCGGGTGCGGCCGGACTTCCCTAGCCCCTCGTCGACGGCCGGCAGCAGCTTGTCGACGTAGAGCTCCTCGCCCTTCCCCGAGGTGCAGATGAACCCGTCGCCGGAGCGACCCGCATACCGGGCGACGAGCGGTCCGCCGGCGGCGACGTAGACGGGGATCGGCGTCTCGGGCTTGTCGTAGACGGTGGCGTCCTTGGTCTCGTAGTACTCGCCCTCGAAGGTGACCCGTTCCTCGCTCCACAGCTTGCGCATCAGGGTGACCGACTCGCGCAGCCGGGCGAACCGCTCCTTGAACTCCGGCCACTCCTTGGCCTCGCCGTGCGTGCCGACCGAGCCGACGACCACCTCGTTCAGCGCCTCGCCGGTGCCGACGCCGAGCATCACGCGGCCGGGGTAGAGGGAGCCGAGCGTCCCGAACGCCTGCGCGACGACGGCCGGGTTGTACCGGAACGTCGGCGTCATCACCGAGGTGCCCAGCTGGACGCGGGTGGTCCGCTCGCCGACGGCGGCCAGCCAGGAGAGCGAGAACGGCGCATGTCCGCCGTGGTGGCGCCACGGCTGGAAGTGGTCGCTGATCATCACCGAGTCGAGGCCGACCTCCTCGGCCAGCACCGAGTAGTCGAGCAGCTCGCGCGGTCCGAACTGTTCCGCCGAGGCCTTGTAGCCGATCTTCAGAGCCATGTCGGGAGGGTATGCCCGAGGCTCACGACCTGCTCCCAGGGGCCTCGCGCGCTCGCGATAGCGTCCGGCCATGGGATCGCTGTGGCACCCGTTCTCGGACATGGCCGTCGTCGAGCGGGACGGTGAGCTGGTCATCGACCACGGTCAGGGGGCCTACGTCTGGGACGCCGACGGCCACCGGTACCTCGACGCGACGGCCGGCCTGTGGTTCGCCAATATCGGCCACGGGCGTACCGAGCTGGCCGACGCGGCGGCCGCGCAGATGCGGAAGGTGGCCGCCTACAGCACGTTCGGCGACTACGTCACGGCGCCGAGCGTCGAGCTGGCCGAGCGGCTGGCCGGGATCGCCCCGGTACCCGGGAGCAAGGTGTTCCTCACGTCCGGCGGTTCCGACTCCATCGACACGGCGGCCAAGCTGGCCCGCCGCTACTGGGTCGAAGCGGGGCATCCCGAGAAGACGGTCATCATCGGCCGGCAGAAGGCGTACCACGGGATGCACTACGCGGGCACCGCGATCGGCGGCATCCCGGGCAACGTCGACGGGTACGGCGTGCTGGTGCCCGACACCGCCACCGTGGAGTGGGACTCGGTCGACGACCTGCGGGCGACCGTCGAGCGGATCGGTCCCGAGCGGGTCGCGGCGTTCTTCTGCGAGCCGGTCGTCGGTGCCGGTGGCGTGTACCCGCCGCCCCCGGACTACCTCGCCGGGGTGCGGAAGCTCTGCACCGAGATGGATGTGCTGTTCGTCGCCGACGAGGTGATCACCGGGTTCGGGCGGATCGGCGGGGCGTGGTTCGCGTCGTCGAAGTTCGGGCTCGAGCCGGACCTCGTCACCTGCGCGAAGGGTCTGACGTCGGGGTATGCGCCGATGGGCGCCGTGCTCGTGGCGCCGCGGGTGTGGGAGCCGTTCTTCGGGCCCGAGCCGGGGGTGTGGTGGCGGCACGGGTACACGTACTCGGGACATGCGGCGTCCTCCGCGGTCGCGCTGGCCAACCTCGACGTCATCGAGCGGGAGGGGCTGCTCGACGAGGCGTCCCGCCTGGAGACGACACTCGCCGACCGGCTCGGTCCGCTGGCGGACATCGAGGGCGTCGTGGAGGTTCGGTGCGGCACGGGCGCCCTGGCGGCGGTCCAGCTGGCCGACCCGCCGACGGCGATGGCGCTGGCCAAACGGCTGCGCTCGTTCGGGGTGGCGACCCGGGCGGTCGGCGCCGGCGGGATCCAGGTCTCGCCGCCGTTCGTCATGACCGATGACCAGGTCGGCGACCTGGCCAACGCGATCAAGGCCGCGCTCGCCGCCTGAGGACCGCGTCGACCAACGCAGCTGCTCCCGCGGATCGGATACCCGAGTCCGTTGCGTCCACGACCGATCCGGTTGCCCGACCGGGTATCCGACACGGTGGCCGCTTCTTGACAACTCGGGCATGTCTGAGAAGTAGGGCTCGATCTCCCAAAGGCGGTCCTACTCCTCAGACATGTCCGAGCAACGGCGGCGGCCGAGGCGGTCCGGGACCACCGTCTCGCCCGCGAGGCCCCGCGGCCGCAACTATCGACCACGCTGTCGGTCGGTGCGGCGGTCCGGGGGCCCATTCGCCCGCACCACGTGACACCCCAGTCAGTTGTTCCGGGCCGCTGGAGGGGAGGGGGCGGGCGCCACGGCGAAGCGGCGCTCACTCTCCTGCTCCTGGGCCAGCCGCCGCATCGCCACGAGCACCGGGTCGGTGACCACCGTCCCGACCGCGACGTGTCGTAGCGCGCCGCTCGGCGTCTGGACCGCGGGATCGGCCATCAGCGCGTCCACGTCGTACCGCGCCACCTCGCCCAAGGCGCGTCCGTAGGCGACCAACCGCTCGCCGGTCACCGAGAACCCCGCCCGCGCCGCGGTGTCGAGCGCCGCCTGGAGATGGGCCAGCGCCAGCGGCTCGCAGTCGCCCCAGCCGAGACGCTGCAACGCCTCGCGCGTCTCGTCGGTCACCTCGACGTCCGGCGGCGGGCCGTTGATCGCCTGCTGCGCCACCCCGAAGAAGTCGTGCTGCGACGGCGGGGGGTCCTCGATCGCCGCGACGATCCGGCGGACCCCGTCGATGCTCACGTCGGCGCCCTCGACGAGCGCCCGGATGAGCCGCAGCCGCTCCACGTGCGCCGGGCCGTACTCCGCCCGCGTCGCCGAGAGCCGCTCGCCCGGGGGCAGAAGTCCCTCGCGCAGGTAGTACTTCACCGTCGCCGACGGCACGCCGGTCGCCGCGCAGAGCTCCGCGAGCCGCATACGAGATCCTCCTTGACATTGGAGAGTAGCACTATCCATTATTGGAGAGTCGAACTATCCAAGGAGTCGAGATGGCCCAGATCGAGAACGGTCGGATGACCCACGAGCACGACGGACCGATCGGGGTGTTCCTCATCGGGATGCGGTTCAACCGCCTGCACCGCCCGGACCAGTGGCTGCCGGTCTTCACGGCGATGCCGCGGATGCTGGCCGAGCTGTACCGCAACCAGGCGGCCGCGGCCCGCGGCGAGGCCGAGGACCTCGGGTTCCTCGGCGCCCGCACCCTGATGGGCGGCAAGGGCGTAACAGTGGTCCAGTACTGGCGCAGTGTCGAGGACGTCTACCGGTATGCGTCGGCGCCGGACCACGAGCACCGGCCCGCGTGGACCGCGTTCAACGCCCGGGCCCGCAAGGCCGCCGGCGCGGTCGGCATCTGGCACGAGACCTACGCGGTGCCGGCCGGCGCGCACGAGAGCGTCTACGTCGGGACGCCGGTCATGGGCATCGCCGAGGCCACGTCGTCGGTCCCCGTGCCCAGCCGGAAGCGGTACGCCCGCCTGCGCAGCGTGACCGCCGAGGCGCCGGCGTCAGCCGCTCAGTAGACGACGACCTTGTCGCCGAGGTTGACCTGGCCGAACAGCGAGGCGATCCCACCGAGGTCCCGGACGTTGACGCACCCGTGGGAGGCCCCCGCATACCCGCGGGCCGCGAAGTCCGACGAGTAGTGCACCGCCTGGCCGCCGCTGAAGAACATCGAGTAGGGCATCTTCGAGCCGTAGAGCGTCGAGGTCCAGTCGCGGTTCTTCTGGAACACGCTGAAGACGCCCTCGCGGGTGGGCGTGTACTCGGACCCGAACCGCACGGCCAGCTTCATCTGGGGCTGGCCGTCGATGACCCAGGTCAGCGACCGGCTGCTCTTGCTGATGCACATGACCCGGCCGGTCATGCACCGCGGGTCGAGACCGGCGGCCGACACCGGCGCAGCGGTCGGCTTGACGTTGTTGAGCTCGTCGTTGGTGGGCTTGCGGGTCATGGCGTAGAGCTTGTCCAGGGTCCGCTGGTCGACCTCGCCGGTGACCGGGATCTGCCGCTTGTCCTGGAACTGCTTGACCGCGGAGGCGGTGGTCGGCCCGTAGGAGTCGCCGACGTCTCCGCTCCACCAGCCGATCTGCTTGAGCCGCGCTTGGAGGTCGCGGACCTTCGCGCCGGTCGACCCCTGCTTGAGCAGGGCGGGGCCGGCCGTGAAGGTGTTGGTCAGCTCGTCCTTGGTCGGCTGCCGGGTCATGCCGGTGAGCGAGGTCCAGGTGGCGTCGTCGACCGACCCGGTCTCGGGCATGCCGCGCTTGCCCTGGAAGCCGCGGACACCGGCGGTGGTCGGGTCGTCGTAGGTGCCGGTGACCTTGCCGTCGTACCATTCCAGCTGCTTCAGCCGCGCCTGGAGCTCGCGCACCTGGTCGCCCGTCGATCCGCCGGTCATGACGTATGCGGGGGCCTGGGTCGCCGTCGGCGCCGGGGCGGCGGTCGTGGTGGAGGGGGCCTCGGTCGGGGTCGGCGAGGGGGTCGCCGTCTCCGCGGCGCTCGTCGGGGCCGCCGTCGTGGTGGGCGTGTCGATCGCCCCCGCGCCACCGATCGGCGCGCAGGCGCTGAGCAGCAGCGCGCTCGCCGCGAGTGCCGTGACCAGGCCTGCGCCAGCCCTCATTCCGTGCCCCCTTGCCGATGACCTGTTGTCTAGATAGAACGAGCTGTCGACTGCTTCGGTTTACCGTGCCCGAGAGGCAAACATCGCGCGTGAGGGCTCCTCACCGTACGCTGCGGCCCGCCACGCCGGTACGCGGCGACTCGCGCCTTGCACAAATCGTGACCATTGCCGGCGGCCCCGTCCAGGCTCAGGCGTGGTGCGTGTTCTGCGCCCGGCGCAGGACCTCGGTCAGCTTGTTCGCCCCCGCGACGACGGTCGCGGCGTGCAGCCGGCCGGGCTGACGGGAGAGCCGCTCGATCGGTCCGGAGATCGACACGGCCGCGACCACCCGCCCCGACGGCCCGCGCACCGGTGCCGAGACGGAGGCGACACCGGGCTCGCGCTCGCCGACGCTCTGCGCCCAGCCCCGGCGCCGGACCGCGGAGAGGGCGGTCGCGTTGAACTTGGCCCCCTGCAGGCCACGGTGGAGCCGGTCGGGCTCCTCCCACGCGAGGAGGATCTGCGCGGCGGAACCGGCGAGCATCGTCAGGCTCGAGCCGACGGGAATCGAGTCGCGCAGGCCGACCGGACGCTCGGCCGCGGCCACGCAGATGCGCTGGTCGCCCTGGCGCCGGAACAGCTGGGCGCTCTCGTTGGTGTGGTCGCGCAGGGCGCCGAGCACCGGGCCGGCCGCGGCCAGCAGGCGGTCCTCGCCGGCGGCCGACGCCAGCTCGGCGAGGCGCGGTCCGAGGACGAAGCGGCCCTGCATGTCGCGCGTGACGAGCCGGTGGTGCTCCAAGGCGACGGCCAGGCGGTGGGCGGTCGGGCGGGCGAGCCCAGTGGCGCCGACCAGCTGGGCGAGGGTGGCCGGCCCGGCCTCGAGTGCGCTCAAAACGGTGGCAGCCTTGTCGAGGACGCCGACGCCGCTGGAGTTGTCCATGCACTGATACTGCCGTCTCATTGCCTGAGACGCAAGTTCCGGCACGCCGTTTGTGGGCCACGCTGAGGAGGACGGGAACATCGCGGAGGTTTCGACACATGGCGGGGACGCTGGCCGAGAAGGTCTGGGACGCGCACGTGGTGCGCCGGGCCGAGGGTGAGCCGGACCTCCTCTACATCGACCTGCACCTGCTGCACGAGGTGACCAGCCCGCAGGCCTTCGACGGTCTCCGCCTGGCCGGACGCACCGTCCGCCGCACCGACCTCACCCTCGCGACCGAGGACCACAACGTCCCCACGACGCCCGGCCCGATCACCGACCCGGTGAGCCGCACCCAGGTCGAGACGCTGCGCCGCAACTGCGCGGAGTTCGGCGTGCTGCTGCACCCGATGGGTGACGTCGAGCAGGGCATCGTCCACGTCGTCGGCCCCCAGCTGGGCCTGACCCAGCCCGGTCTCACCATCGTCTGCGGTGACAGCCACACCTCGACCCACGGCGCGTTCGGCGCCCTGGCGTTCGGGATCGGCACCTCGGAGGTCGAGCACGTGCTGGCCACCCAGACCCTGCCGCTCAAGCCGTTCCGCACCATGGCCGTCGTTGTCGACGGCGAGCTGCAACCGGGGGTCACCGCCAAGGACATCGTCCTCGCCGTCATCGCCAAGATCGGCACCGGGGGCGGGTCCGGCCACGTCATCGAGTACCGCGGCAGCGCCATCGAGGCGCTGTCGATGGAGGCCCGGATGACGGTGTGCAACATGTCGATCGAGGCGGGCGCACGGGCCGGGATGATCGCGCCCGACGCCACGACGTTCGAGTACCTCCGGGGCCGGCCGCGCGCGCCGCAGGGAGCGGACTGGGACCGCGCCGTCGAGTCGTGGCGCGAGCTGCGCAGCGACGACGACGCCGAGTTCGACACCGTGGTCCACCTGGACGGGTCGGCCCTCACACCCTTCGTCACGTGGGGTACCAACCCCGGCCAGGGTCTGCCGCTGTCGGAGAGCGTGCCGGACCCCGAGATGTTCCCCGACGAGGGCGACCGGCACGCCGCCGAGCGGGCCCTCACGTACATGGGCTTGGAGCCCGGGACCAAGCTGCGCGACATCCACGTCGACACGGTCTTCCTCGGCTCCTGCACCAACGGTCGCATCGAGGACCTGCGCGCCGCGGCCGACGTCATCAAGGGTCACCGCGTGGCCGACGGCGTCCGGATGCTCGTGGTTCCCGGCTCGGCCCGGGTCCGCCTCCAGGCCGAGGCCGAGGGGCTCGACCACGTCTTCACCGCGGCCGGCGCTGAATGGCGGCTGGCCGGCTGCTCGATGTGCCTCGGCATGAACCCCGACCAGCTCGCCCCCGGCGAACGCAGCGCATCCACGTCGAACCGCAACTTCGAGGGACGCCAGGGCAAGGGCGGTCGCACCCACCTCGTCAGCCCACTCGTCGCCGCCGCCACGGCGGTCCGCGGCACTCTCTCGTCCCCGGCCGACCTGGTGGAGGTCTGACATGGAGCAGTTCACGACGCATACCGGCATCGGCGTCCCGCTGCGGCACACCAACGTCGACACCGACACGATCATCCCGGCCGTCTACCTCAAGCGAGTCACCCGCACCGGTTTCGAGGACGGCCTGTTCAGCGCGTGGCGGAACGACCCCGGGTTCGTCCTCAACAACCCTCGGTATGCGAAGGGCTCGGTCCTCGTCGCGGGTCCGGACTTCGGCACGGGGTCCAGCCGCGAGCACGCGGTCTGGGCGCTGATGAACTACGGCTTCCGCGCGGTGATCTCGTCGCGGTTCGCCGACATCTTCCACGGCAACAGCGGCAAGCAGGGCCTGCTCACGGCGACCGTCGCGCAGGACGACGTCGAGCTGATCTGGAAGTACCTCGAGAACGAGCCGGGCGCCGAGGTGACGGTCGACCTGGTGTCGCGCACGGTCACCGCCGGCGAGATCGTCGCCCCGTTCCGGGTCGACGACTACACCCGGTGGCGGCTGCTCGAGGGGCTCGACGACATCGGGTTGACGCTGCGCCACGAGGACCAGATCACGACGTTCGAGAGGACCCGGCCGTCGTGGAAACCCACGACCCAGCCGGCCGACACGCCGAATCGGCGTGTCGAGGCCGAAATCGCCTCCGCGTCCTCCTGAGCCGCGCCGCCAATCGGCCCACCAGTCCTCGGAATCCGCAACTCGAGTTCTCCGAGAGGCCTGGCAGCCGACGCTGTAGGCCGAAAGATGTTGCGCGGTAATCCTTTTCGCGTTCCGCGCGAGCGCGCACGCTTGCCCCGTGAGCCGCGATGGATGGTCATGTCGTGTGACTGGTGGGACGGATGTGATCTGAGGATTGCGTCGTTCATCTCCGAATCTGTTGCGAGACAACGGAATGAGGGCGTTCGGTGATGGACTCGCGCGCTGACACGGCCTAACGTCTGCACAGAGCCGGAATCGGTCCGGCCGCGTCAACGTCGGGCGGCTGCCCGACCGAAGGCTTTCGGAGGAAACGTGAACAAGGCAGAGCTCATCGGTGCTCTCGAGTCCAAGCTCGGCAGCAAGAAGGCCGCCAGCGACGCACTCGAGGCCGTCCTCGATGTCATCATCCGTGAGGTCGCCCGCGGCGGGAAGGTCGGGATCACCGGGTTCGGCACCTTCCAGAAGGTCGCTCGTGGTGCGCGCACCGGTCGCAACCCGCGCACGGGCGAGACGGTGAAGATCAAGAAGACCACGGTCCCGAAGTTCAACGCGGGCACGGCGTTCAAGAAGGTCGTCGCCGACCCGCGTCAGCTTCCGAAGGCCGCCGCGGCGGGCGGTCGGGCCTCGGCCGGCGCGGCCACGAAGGCCGCTTCTGCCGCAGCCGGGGCGACGAAGTCCGTGGCGAAGCGGGCGACGTCGGCGACCAAGGCGGCCGCGTCGAAGACGGCCAAGGCCGCTCCGGCGAAGTCGACGGCCAAGGCGGCTCCGGCCAAGAGGGCGACCACGAAGGCCGCCGCCACGAAGACGGCCAAGGCCGCTCCGGCCCGGAAGACCGCGACCAAGGCCGCCGCCACGAAGACGGCCAAGGCCGCTCCGACCCGGAAGACCGCGACCAAGGCCGCGGCGACCAAGAGCGCTGCCAAGACCACGACGGCACGGAAGACCACGACGGCACGGAAGACCGCGACCAAGGCGACGCCGGCCAAGACGACGACGCGCAGGGCGGCGGCCAAGAGGGCCTGACCCGCATCACCTCTCCGGTGGAGGGATGTCCTGACGCCACGCGCGTTCGGGCATCCCTCTTCCGGTTCCGGGCGACTCACTCAGCGGATGGGTTGCCCCTCGCCGATTCCGACGATCCAGAGCCGAGTCACCGACTCGCCCTCGACCTCCACGCTGACCCGCTGACCGACGCGGAGGTGGCGCAGTCCGCTGCGGAAGAACACCTCGCCGTCGAACCAGCGCTCGACGCCGTCGTCCAGCAGCACGCTGCCGAACCCGGTCTGCTCGTCGAACCCGTGGACGCTGGCCTGCACGCGGCAACCCTAGATCACCCCACGAAGTTCTCCGCTTCGCTCCGATGCTTCGCGGGGACCCCGACGACGTCATCGGGCCCGATCGTCACCCGGGCTTGGCGATCCGCAGCACCGCGACGTGCCAGAGGGTCTCCATAGCCTCGGGATCCGCCGTCGCGGCCTCGGCCACACGGGCGTACACGCGGTCGGCGAGCGCCGTCCTCGCGCCGGGCGCGCGGACGAGGCCGGCGAAGAGGCTGGGCTCGGTGAAGGCGCGCAGGAACCCGGACACCGCGGCGCCGAACGTGTGGGCGTCGCGGTCCTCCCGGTACGCCGCGAGGTACGCGTACGGCGCGAAGTCGAGATCCGACTCCAGCAGCCGGAGCCCGAAGGCGCTGCCACCGTCGGGCTCGGCGAAGGGCGCGGTGAACTGGCCGAGGGTTCGGTTCCACGTCGGGATGGACATGCGGTCGTACTCCTCGGAGGTCAGCGCCCCCGAGGACGCTTTCCTCACGGATCGCCGCGTCGAGGGCGTTCATCAACGGTTCGGCGCCGCTGACGCCGTCGTCCCGGTTGGCGCCGCCGACGACGAGCATCTCGGCGCCGGGCCGCATCTCGGCGGCTCGCGACTCGAGGAAGAGCCGCCAGTCGGCGGCCGACTGCTCGCGGAACGCGTCGCGCACCGCGCCGGTGGCGAAGGGACTGTAGACATGGCCGTGGATCGGCATGGGAACGCGGGAGATCCAGTGCACGGCGATCGCCGACCACGCCAGCGTCAGCGACTCCGGCGGGAAGATCCGGCCATAGACGAGCGACCGGCCGCCAGGGCATACACCCCGTCGAGGGTGAGGTACGTGTCCGGGTCGTGCTCGATCGTCTCGAACAGCGCGGAGAAGTCGTTCGCCGGAATGTCGGTGTGCACCACCGTGATGGGGGCGGAGACGCCGGCCGCCCGAAGCGTCTCGATGGCCACCGTCATCGGCTGCAGCTCGTTGCGGCCGCCGGCCGCACCGAGGTCGGCGATGACGACCGACGTGGCGTCACCCACGGTCGTCGCGGCGGCCTGCGCCGCGCGGGTCAGCCCCGGCAGGCCGAACCCACCCGCCGAGTGCTGGGCGAGGGAGTGGCGCCCGTAGACGCCGTGGCCCATCATCTTGCCGGTCAGGTCGGGTGCCGTGGGCATGAGACCTGATTGTGGCCGAGGTCGCGCGGAATGTCCGCGCATCCGTCAGAGGCCGATGAGGTGGGCCAGCAGGGCGGCGGTGCTCGGGCCGACGCCGAGCCGCAGTGCCTCCCCGAGCGAGGCCGTGTCGTCGACGTCGCGGCGCAGCCGGTCGAGCGCCAGGTCGAGACGGACGACTCCGTCCGCCTCGTGTCGAGCGGCCGAACCGGACCCGAACCGCGGTCGCAGGGACGTCGCGTCACGAGCGCCGAGCAGCACGGTGCCCGTGCCCTCGGCGTCGGGGACGAACCAGCCCTCGTACCCGTCCGCAGTCGCCAGCGCCGTCCGGAGGTCGGCGGCCCGTAGCGCGGGCACGTCGCCGAGGAGCACCGCCGCCGGGTGACCGGGCGGCACCGCTGCGAGTCCCGCGCGCACCGCCGCGTTGAGACCCTCGCCGGGGTCGGGCAACGTGCGCGCCGGGAGCTCCTGCACCGACGCGACGACGTCCTCGTCGCTCGTCACCACGACGACGTGCCCCCCGCCGACGGCCTCCGCCGCGGCCGTGACCGTGTCGAGCGCCAGCGCCCGGGCCAGCACCAGGCGGTCGACCCCGTCCGGGGCCCGCAGCCGGCTCTTGGCGTCGGGACCGCCCTTGACCGGGACGACCACGTGCCACGCGCCGACAGAGGTCGGGGCATGGTCGCGCGAGGTGCGGTCGTTGATCCAGTCGCTCATCGCCGCCGAGTTTCGCAGCCGTCCGCGAGGTCGCTCGACACGGGGGAGGATGGACGGCAAGGATGACCGGACCCGCACCCGGACGCGGCCCGGGCGTGCACGACGAAAGGCTCCCGTGGAACCAGCGCGACCCCACGGCCGGCGAAACCCGGCGTACCGCACGGCCGCCGCCATGGTGCTCCCCTTCGTGACCGCGGTGACCAAGCACGAGTGGAGCGGCTGGGAGAACCTGCCCGAGGAGGGCGGGTTCGTCGCGGCGCCGAACCACATCTCGTACTTCGACCCGTTCTCGATCTCCCACTTCCTGTACTCGGCGGGCTGCGAGCCGTACTTCCTCGGCAAGGAGGAGGTCTTCCGCGTCCCCGTGCTCGGGCCGCTGCTCGTCGCCTCCGGCCAGGTGCCGGTGTACCGGAAGACCGGCCGCGCCGTGGACGCATACCGGGCCGCCGTGGAGGGCGTCGAGAACGGGAAGTGCATCGTCGTCTTCCCCGAGGGCACGCTGACCCGCGACCCCGGCCTCTGGCCGATGGTGGGCAAGACGGGAGCCGCCCGCATCGCCCTACAGACCCACAAGCCGGTCATCCCGATCGCCCACTGGGGTGCGCAGAAGGTGATTCCCACGTACGGCCGTGGACTGCACGTGTTACCCCGCCAGACGATGCGGGTGACCGCCGGCCCGGCCGTCGACCTCGACGACCTCTACGACCGGCCGCTCGACACGCCCACCCTCAAGATCGCCACGGAGCGGATCATGGTGCAGATCACCGACCTGTTGGAGGGCATCCGGGGCGGCCAGGCGCCGGCGATCCGTCACGACCCCAGGCGGTCCGGAGAGCCGGACACCGGAAACTTCAAGAAGGGCAGACGATGAGCACGCGAGCCGCGGTCCTCGGTACCGGAAGCTGGGGCACCGCCTTCGCGGCGACGATGGCCGACTCGGGGTCGAAGGTCGTCATGTGGGGGCGTCGGCAGGAGGTGGTCGACCAGGTCAACGCCGGCAGCAACACGGCGTACCTGCCGGGCGTCGAGCTGCCGGAGGGGATGCGGGCCACCGTCGACGCCGCCGAGGCCCTGGACGGCGCGGAGGTCGTCGTCCTCGCCGTGCCGTCACAGACCCTCCGCGGCAACCTCGAGGGCTGGGCGCCGCTGCTCCCCCCCGACGCGGCCGTGGTCTCACTGATGAAGGGCGTCGAGCTCGGGACGACCAAGCGGATGAGCGAGGTCATCGCGGAGGTGGGCCAGGTGGACGCCCACCGGATCGTCGTCGTCTCCGGTCCGAACCTCGCTCGCGAGATCGCCGAGCGCCAGCCGGCGGCGAGCGTGGTCGCCTGCGTCGACGAGGCGACGGCGGAGCGGGTCGCCACGTCGTGCGTCACGCCGTGGTTCCGGCCGTACACGAACGACGACGTCATCGGGATCGAGCTCGGCGGGGCGGTGAAGAACGTCGTGGCCCTGGCCGTCGGCATGGCCGCCGGGATGGGGATGGGCGACAACTCCAAGGCGTCACTCATCACCCGCGGTCTGGCCGAGACGGCGCGTCTCGGGTCCGCGCTGGGCGCCGACCCCGCAACGTTCATGGGCCTGGCCGGGGTCGGCGACCTCATCGCCACGTGCATGTCGCACCTGTCACGCAACCGGACCTTCGGCGAGATGCTCGGCCAGGGGATGAGCGTCGCCGAGGTGCAGGCGCACACCAGCCAGACCGCCGAGGGCGTCAAGTCCTGCGAGTCCATCCACCAGCTCGCCGTCGACCACGGCGTCGACATGCCGATCGTCGCCGCGGTCGTCGGCGTCGTCCGCGGCGAGGTGACGCCGCATCAGATGGTCAAGGAGCTGATGACGCGGTCGCTGAAGTCCGAGGGCGCGTGAGCCGCACTACGCCGTCCCGGCGGCCAGCGCCTGGGTGAGGTCCCGCCACAGGTCGTCGACGTCCTCGATGCCGACCGACATCCGCAACAGGCCCTCGGGCACCGTCGGCGACTCCGCCGCATACTTGCGCCGTCGCTCGATGAGCGACTCGACCCCGCCGAGGCTGGTCGCGTCCAGCCAGAGCCGGCACGCCGCAGCGACGGCGTCGGCGGCCGCTGCCCCCCCGCGGACCTCGATCGCCATCATCGCGCCGGAACCCGGGTACCGGACCCGCTCCACCGCCGGATGCTCCGCTGCGCGCCGGGCGAGCTCGGCGGCGTTGGCGCACTGCCGCTCGAACCGGACGTGGAGGGTGCGGAGCCCGCGCAGCGCCAGCCACGCCTCCATCGGACCGGCGATGCCGCCGTGGACGACGCGGCGACGCAGCAGGGCGTCGTAGAGGTCGCGGCGCTGGGTGACGGCGATGCCGAGGAGGACGTCGGAGTGGCCGGACAGGTACTTGGTGGCGGAGTGGACGACGACGTCGGCGCCGAGGTCCAGCGGCTGCTGGAGCAGCGGCGTGGCGAAGGTGTTGTCGCAGACGGTGAGGATGCCGCGCGCGCGGGCTTCGGCGAGGAGGGTCGCCAGGTCGGCGACCTCGAGGGTCGGGTTGGTGGGGGACTCGAGCCACAGCAGGTCGGCGCCGTCCAGGGCCGCGACCACTCGGGCGCTGTCGGCGATCTCGACGTGACGCACGGTGTGACCCTCGCTCGCGTAGTCGGCGAGGAGGGCGGTGGTGATGTTGTAGGCGTTGCGCGGCGCGACGACCGTGCCGCCCGCGGGGACGAACGCCATCGTCGCGGCGATGGCGGCCATTCCGGAGCCGAAGACGAGCGCGTCGCCGTGCTCCAGGGCGCCCACCGCCTCCTCCAGCGCGGTCCACGTGGCGTTGCCGTTGCGGCCGTACCCGGTTCCGGCGAGGGGCGCCGCATACGTGGCGGACAGCTCGATCGGGGGGTTGACCGGCGCTCCGGGTACGCGTGGGGGCCGGCCCGCGGCGACGACCAGGCTCGCGGGGGCCAGGTCGTCGAGATGGCCTGCGGCGTGGTCGGGTTCGTGGGTACCGGTCATCGGCGACACGCTACCGGCGGGATAGGGTCTGGCCGGTGAGCGACCAGACCGTGGAGGCTCCGACGCCCGGGCGGAAGACCCGCGTGGCCATCGTCTTCGGCGGCCGGTCGTCCGAGCACGCGGTGTCGTGCTCGACGGCGGCGAGCGTGCTGGCGGCGATCGACCGCGACAAGTACGACGTCGTGCCGGTCGGGATCGCGCCGGACGGGCGGTGGGTCCTCGTCGCGGACGACCCCGAGCCGCTGCGGCTCGCGCCGGGCCACGTGCCGGAGGTCTCCGGGACCAGCAACGTCCTCGTGCCGCTGGGGTCCTCGCAGCGGACGTTGACCGTGCTCGACCCGGGGCAGCCGCCGCGCGAGCTCGGCGAGGTGGACGTTGTCTTCCCGTTGCTGCACGGCCCGTTCGGCGAGGACGGGACGATCCAGGGGCTCCTGGAGCTGGCCGACGTGCGGTACGTGGGGTCCGGTGTCACGTCGTCGGCGGTGATGATGGACAAGGCGTTCATGAAGCTGGTCTTCGCCTCGGCCGGGCTGCCCATCGCCGACCACGTCGTGGTGAGCGACCGGCAGTGGCGGCAGGAGCGGCCGGCGGTCGACGAGGCCGTCGCGGCGCTCGGGTGGCCGGTGTTCGTCAAGCCGGCGCGGTCCGGTTCGAGCATCGGGATCTCGCGGGTGGGTTCGCCCGACGAGCTGGCGGCCGCGGTCGAGGCCGCGCGGGTGCACGACCCCAAGGTGGTGGTCGAGTCCGCCGTGAAGGGTCGCGAGATCGAGTGCGCGGTGCTGGCCGGTCGCGACGGTGACCCGCCCCGGCCCAGCCGGCTGGGGGAGGCGGTGGTCGTGGCCCAGAGCCACGCGTTCTACGACTTCGAGGCCAAGTACCTCGCGGACGACGTGGCGCTGGTCTGCCCGGCGGACGTGCCGTCCGAGGTGGCGGAGGAGATGACCGCGCTGGCGGTGCGGGCGTTCGAGGTAGCGGGATGCGAGGGCCTGGCCCGGGTCGACTTCTTCTACGCCGACGACGGCCGGGTGATCCTCAACGAGATCAACACGATGCCGGGGTTCACACCGTCGTCGATGTACCCGTATGCCTGGCAGCACAGCGGGTTGAGCTATCCCGAGCTGATCGACGAGCTCCTTCAGCTGGCGCTGGAGCGCCCCCTCGGCCTTCGCTGACCCCCCGCCGGACCTGGCCCCCTGCCTCCGAAAGGCCAACTTCGGTCGTTATTCGGCCCGAATAGCGACAGAAGTTGACCTCTCGACGGACTGAAACCGGAGGCGGTTGCTCGGCGGCGGGCCCGTGGTCAGCTGCACTTCCGGCCCGTCGTCGGCAGGGCCAGCGCCGCCGGCGCGAATGCCGGGAGCAGCGAGCCTTCGGGGGCGTACGCCTTGGGGACCAGCACCTCGATGGCCGGGTCGCGGCCGTACGTGACGAACCGGGTCCCGTCGCTCAGCGGGGTGGCCACCCAGTCGACGTCGTTCACGGTCAGGCAGTCGTCCGTGGTCGGCCCGGGCGTCGGCACGCCGCACCGCGCGACGATCGCCGGGTCACCCCAGGCGCGCACCGCCGGGGCGGCGGGGTCGGTGGCGACCGACTCCCGGCCCGAGACCGACGCGGGCCAGGCGGCAGCGGCCGTCACGCATACCGGCTCGGTTCCCCGGGTGGGCACCGAGACCGGGACGCCGCGGGAGCACCCGGTGAGGAGACCCGCGGCGACGACGAGGAGGAGGGCGAACCTCAGACGTGGACCACCGTGCAGGTGAGGGTGCGGGTGATGCCCGGCACGTCCTGGATCTTGGCGATGACGAGCTTGCCCAGCTCGTCGACGGTGTTGGCCTCGACGCGGGCGATGACGTCGTAGGGGCCGGTGACGTCCTCCGCGAGGGCGACGCCGGAGATCCCGGCGATCGACTCGGCGACGGTCGCGGCCTTGCCGACCTCGGTCTGGATCAGGATGTATGCCTGGACCACCTAGACACACCTTCTTCCGCTGCTCGATGGGGGCGCGGCGGTGCGCCCAGGGAGGACGCTACCGTGCGCCGTGTGGCCGAGGGACGCAGAACCGTGGGCGACGTCGGCGAGGACGAGCTCCTCGCGATGGTCTTCCCGATCCTCGCCGCGGCGGGCGAATCCACCGACGTCACAGTCGGACCCGGAGACGACGCCGCGGTGCTGGCGCTGGCCGGTGGCGGGCTCGTCGCGACCACCGACGCCGTCGTGCGCGGACGGGACTGGCGCGACGAGTGGTCGACCGGGGAGGACGTCGGCGCCAAGGTCGCCGCCCAGAACCTCGCCGACGTGGCTGCCATGGGCGCTCGGCCGGTCGGGCTGCTGGTGACCCTCGTGATGTCGACGTCGACCGAGGTCGCCTGGGTGCTCGACCTCGCGCGCGGACTCGCGACGGCGACCTGCCCGGTGATCGGCGGCGACCTGTCCTCCGCTCCGGAGGGGGTTCTCGTAGTCTCTGTCACCGCGCTGGGCTCGCTGGACGGCGGCGCCCCGGTGCTCCGGTCGGGCGCCCGCATCGGTGACCTCGTGACCGTGGCGGGTTCCCTCGGGCTCTCCGGGGCCGGGCTGCACCTGCTCGAGGCCGGCCGGCCCGAGGCATACCCCGAGGCGGTGGCTGTGCACCGGCGCCCCCGGCCGCCCTTGGCGCTGGGACCGGTGGCCGCCGCCGCGGGTGCGACCTCCATGGTCGACCTCTCCGACGGGCTGCTGCGCGACGCCTCCCGGGTGGCCTCGGCCAGTGGGGTACGCCTGGACTTGTCCGCCGCGGCGCTGGCGGGGGACGTCGGGCGGCTCGTGCCGGTGCTGGGGGCCGAGCTGGCCCTGGACTGCGTGCTCGGTGGCGGCGAGGAGCACTCGCTGCTGGCCACGTTCCCGGCCGGCTCAGCGGTGCCCGAGGGGTTCCGGGTCGTCGGCGCCGTCCAGGCGGGCACCGGGGTCGCTCTGGACGGCGTACCGCAGCAGCCCCGGGGCTGGGACCACTTCGGGGGCTGAGCAGCGAGAAGGCCGGTCACCCGTGAGGGGTGCCGGCCTTTCGACGGTATGCGCGTGGTCAGGCGTTGCGCGCGACCTTGCCCGCCTTGAGGCACGAGGTGCAGACGTTGAGCCGCTTCGGGGTCACGCCGTCGACCAGCGTACGAACGCGCTGGATGTTGGGGTTCCAGCGGCGCTTCGTGCGACGGTGCGAGTGCGAGATGCTGTGACCGAAGGACGGTCCCTTGCCGCAGACGTCGCAGTTGGCAGCCACGGTGGATCTCCTGGTAACTCGGATGAGTGAAGTGAAGGGCGCCCGCGACACTCATGGCCGCTGGGCAACCTGCCAAGAGTAGCCGAGCCACGGGCCGGCAACCAAAACGACCCCGCGGGGGTCTTCGCACCTGGGAGTATCCGAGGTCCCGCGTGGTGGCCGACGAGTAACCTGCCGTCCACGGGTCGTGCGGTCCAGCCCGAGAGGGCCAGGTGGCGAGGAGACGGGGACTGCGGTGACGGGCAGTGACGTGCGGGGCGACGTCCTCCAGCGCCTCGACACCGCCGCGGCGCGCCGCTGGGCGGTGGTGACGCGGGCGGCGTTCGCGGCCCGGCGCGCGGAGATCGATGCCCTCAACGTCTTTCCCGTCCCCGACGGGGACACCGGGACGAACCTCTACCTCACCTTCGACGCCGGCCTGGACGCCGCCCGCGTGGAGTACGAGGACCGCGCCCGACGGGGCCAGCCGCCCGACGACGAGGACCTCGCCACCGAGGCCGACGTCTTCGCCCGCGCCCTGCTCCTCACGGCGCGCGGCAACTCCGGGGTCATCCTCAGCCAGATCTTCCGCGGCTTCGCCGACGAGGCCGCGGCCACCGGCGTCTCCGGCATCGGCGCCCAGGGCCTGGCCGCGGCGATGACCCGCGCCGACGAGCTGGCCTGGGCCAGCGTCGCCCACCCGGTCGAGGGGACCATCCTCAGCGTCTCGCAGGCGGCCTCCCGCGCCGCGACGGAGGCGGCGCAGGAGCACGGCGACGACCTGTATGCGGTCTCGACGGCCGCGCTCGAGGCCGCCCGAACCGCCCTGGCCGCGACCCCGTCCCAGCTGCCGAGACTGGCCCAGGCCGGTGTCGTCGACGCCGGCGGCGCCGGCTACGTCCTGCTGCTGGAGTCGCTCGAGCGGGTCGTGACCGGCGACATCGGCGCCGAGTCGTTCGCCGGGCATGACCCGCTGCGCCGGCGGGCCGCATGGACCCAGCCGGTGACCGTCGTGCGGCAGGCGGGCGACCTCGAGCCGGGCGGACCGGCGTACGAGGTCATGTACCTGCTGTCCGAGACGACCGACGAGGCGGTCGCGGTCCTCAAGCAGCGGCTTGACGGGCTCGGCGACTCGCTCCTCGTGGTCGGCACCGACGACCTGCACAACGTGCACGTGCACGTCGACGACGTCGGCGCGGCGATCGAGGCGGGCATCGCCGCCGGGCGGCCGCACCGCATCAAGGTGACTCACTTCCGCGACCAGATGGCGACGCGTCCGGACCACGACGCCCAGGCCGTCGTCACCTGCGCCGCCGGAGAGGGGCTGGCCGGCACCTTCAAGTCGGCAGGCGCATGGGTGGTCCCGAGTGGACCACGGCGCCGGGCCAACGCGGCGCAGTTCCTCGAGGCGGTCCGGTCGACCGGCGCCGGGCAGGTGATCCTGCTGCCCAACGACGGCGACACGCTGCTGGCCGCCAACGCCGCCGCCAAGGTGGCGGCGGAGGAGGGGGTCGACCTGCGCGTGGTGCACGCTCGCACCGCCGTGCAGGGGATCGCCGCTCTCGCGGTCTACGACCCCGACCGGCCGTTCGGCGACAACGTCCTCGAGATGAGTGGTGCCGCGGCGGCGACCCGCAACGGCGCCGTGACCGTCGCGACCAAGGAGGCGCTGACCTCCGGCGGGCCCTGCCGGCCCGGCGACGTCCTCGGCGTCGTCGACGGCGACATCGTCATCGTCGGGGACGACCTCACCCGCGTCGGCGCCGAGGTCGTCGAGCGGCTGCTGTCCAGTGGCGGCGAGCTGCTGACCGTCGTGTCCGGCGAGGACGCGACTCCGGCGCTGGGCGAGGACGTCGCCGGGGTGGTGCGCCGCCATCGACGCGACCTCGAGGTCACCCAGATCTACGGCGGGCAGCCGGTCTACCCCCTGCTGCTGGGAGTGGAATGACGGTGCTCACCGAGGACTCCGCGGTCGTCAAGGTCGCGGGCCCGAAGGCCGCCGCCCTGTTGGAGAAGAACAAGGGCGTCCGCACGGTGGGCGACCTCTTCGAGTACCTGCCGCGGTCGTACGTCGCCACCAACACGCTCACCGACATGTCGGCGCTGCGCGAGGGTCAGACGGTCCTCGTCGTGGCGCAGGTGGCCAAGGCGGTGACCAAGCCGCTGCGCCGCAGCCCTCGTCAGAAGATGCTGGTCGCCACCATCACCGACGGGCAGAACCAGATCGACCTCACCTTCTTCAAGGCGTGGGGCCACGAGTCGAAGCTCGTGCCCGGCGCGGTCGGCATCTTCGTCGGGGCGGTCTCGCGGTTCAACGGCCGGTGGCAGCTGACGCATCCCGAGTACGAGGTCCTCGGCTCCGACCTGGACGGGTGGGATGTGGGCCCGGACGGGCGCCTCGACACCGTCAGCAAGCTCGGCGCATACCGGGAGCACCGCATCCCGGTCTACTCGGAGACCGGCAGCGTCAGCTCGCTGAAGATCCGGACGATGGTCGAGCTGGCCTTCGACTCGGTGGAGACCATCCGTGAGCCGCTGCCCGTGGAGGTGCGCGCGCGACGCGGGCTGCTCGGGCGGCGCGAGGCCCTTGAGCTCGTGCACCGCCCGCGGCTCGAGGACGACACGGAGGAGGGGGTCGACCGGCTGCGCTACGACGAGGCGTTCGTGCTCCAGGCGATCCTCGCCCAGCGGCGCAAGAGCATCGAGGCGATGGAGGCGACGGCCCGTATGCCTCGCCCCGGCGGCCTGCTCGCGGCGTTCGACGCCCGGCTGCCCTTCGAGCTCACCGCGGGACAGCGGGCCGTCGGGGAGACGCTGACGAAGGAGCTGGCCCGCAGCCGGCCGATGCACCGGCTCCTGCAGGGAGAGGTCGGGTCGGGCAAGACGGTCGTGGCGCTGCGCGCGATGCTCGGGGTCATCGACGCCGGCGGCCAGGCGGCCCTGCTCGCGCCCACCGAGGTGCTCGCCATGCAGCACCAGCGCTCGATCTCCGCGATGCTCGGGGACCTGGCGATGGGCGGCCAGCTCGGTGGCGCCGACATCGCGACCCGCGTGGTGCTGCTGACCGGGTCGCAGTCGGCGGCGGCGCGGCGGGCGGCGCTCAACGACGCCGTGACCGGCGACGCGGGCATCGTGGTCGGGACGCACGCGCTGATCCAGGAGCACGTGGCGTTCCATGACCTGGCGCTCGTGGTCGTCGACGAGCAGCACCGGTTCGGGGTGGAGCAGCGGGACGCGTTGCGGGAGAAGGGCCGCACGCCGCCGCATCTGCTGGTCATGACGGCCACCCCGATCCCCCGCACGGTGGCGATGACGGTGTTCGGCGACATGGAGACCTCCACGCTGCGCGAGCTGCCGGCGGGACGATCCCCGATCCAGACGCACGTCGTCGAGACGACGAAGCCCGCGTGGGTGGAGCGCACCTGGCAGCGGATCGCGGAGGAGGTGGGCAAGGGCCACCAGGCCTACGTCGTCTGCCCCAAGATCGGCGACCCGGCCGATCCCACGGCCGGAGACGATGCCGAGCTGGAGGAGCCGCCGGAGGACTGGGCCCCCGGCGAAGCCGGGGAGGTGGCGCCGCGGGAGCTGACCGGCGTGTACGACATGGCCGAGCGGCTGCGCGCGATGCCGGCGCTGGCGGACCTGCGGATCGAGGTGCTGCACGGGCGGCTCGACCCCGACGTCAAGGACGGGACGATGCGGGCGTTCGCCGCCGGCGAGATCGACGTGCTCGTGTCGACGACGGTGATCGAGGTCGGCGTCGACGTCGCGAACGCCTCGGTCATGGTCGTCATGGACGCGGACCGGTTCGGGATCTCGCAGCTGCACCAGCTGCGCGGCCGGGTGGGGCGGGGCGGCGTGCAGGGACTCTGCCTGCTGATGACCGAGGCGCCCGAGGGGACGCCCGCTCGCGAGCGGCTGGACGCGGTCGCGTCGACGACGGACGGGTTCGAGCTGGCGCAGCGCGACCTCCAGCTGCGCCGCGAAGGCGACGTCCTCGGCGCTCGGCAGAGCGGGCGGGCGTCGTCGGTCCGGTTCCTGCGGATGGGCAACGCTCAGGATGCGCGGATCATCGCCGAGGCCCGGGAGGACGCGACGGCCGTGGTGGACGTGGACCCGACCCTCGCCGACCACCCGGACCTCGCCGCTCGCGTGGCGGCGCGGCTGGACGAGGAGCAGGCGGCCTACCTGGAGCGGGGCTGATGACGCGGATCATCAGCGGGGCCGCCGGCGGCCGGCGGCTGCAGACCCCGGCCGGGCCGCGGACCCGGCCCACCTCCGACCGCGTCCGCGAGGCGCTGTTCTCGCGGCTGGAGCACCTCGACGTCATCGCCGGGGCGCGGGTGCTCGACCTGTATGCCGGGTCCGGGGCGCTGGGCCTCGAGGCGGTCAGCCGCGGCGCTCGGTCGGCGGTCCTGGTCGACGCCGACCGGGTGGCGGCCAGGGCGGCCCGCGGCAACGTCGCCGTCGTGGGGCTTCCGGGCGTCGTCGTGCGGGAGGACACCGTCGAGCGGGTCCTCGTGGCCGGGCCCGGTACCGGCGGGCGGGTGGACCTGGTGTTCCTCGACCCGCCGTACGACCTGTCCGAGGACACCCTCGGCGACGCGCTGGCGCTGCTGGTCCGCCACGGGTGGCTGGCCCCGGAGGCGCTGGTCGTCGTCGAACGCTCCTCGCGCAGCCCGGAGCCGCGGTGGTCCGAGGGCCTGGCCCCGGCAGGGGAGCGGCGCTACGGCGAGACCCGGATGTGGTTCGCCGACGCCCCCGGCCCCGACGACGTGGCGTGACCCGTCGCATACCGCCGAGAGGCCAACTTCGGCTCTTGTGGGCGGGCTCATAGCGACCGAAGCTGGCCTCTGGGCGGGAGGAAGCGGGGCGGCGGGAACGACCCGCAGCCGTTGGTAGCGTGCTCGGGTGGCCAACGACGCGCGCCGGGCGGTCTGCCCCGGGTCCTACGACCCCGTCACCAACGGGCACGTCGACGTCGTGACGCGCGCGGCCACGCTGTTCGACGAGGTCGTCGTCGCCGTGCTCTACAACCCCGCCAAGCAGGGGACCTTCGCGGTGGAGGAGCGGGTCCGCCTCATCGAGGAGTCGATGGCCGCCGTCTCGAACCTCAGGGTGGAGGCGTTCGCCGACCGGCTCCTCGTCGACGTCTGCCGCGACCTCGGTGCGACGGCGATCGTCAAGGGGCTGCGGGGCGGTACGGACTTCGCGTACGAGCTGCCGATGGCCCTGATGAACAAGCACCTCACCGGGATCGAAACCGTGTTCCTCCCGGGCGACCCGCGGTTCGAGCACGTGTCGAGCTCGCTGGTCAAGGAGGTCGCGAAGTACGGGGGTACGGTCGCCGGCCTGGTCCCCGATGCCGTCCTGGCGGCTCTGAACCGCCAATTTGGGCCCTGACCTGCGGCTCCGGTAATCTGGTGCGTCGGTCTTCGTCCGTACGTGGACGAGGACCGGACCCTCGACCTCTCCGAGAAAACTCATGCCGCGCCTGGATCCCCGAAACCCGATGGTCATCGACACTCGGGAGCTCAATCGGCGGCCGGGCACCATGCAGGAGCTCACCCGGAGAGTGGAGGCCCCCGAGACCATCGGGACCGACGTCATCGCCATTCCCGCGGGAGACCCGCTGGACCTGGAGATCCGTCTGGAGTCGGTGGTGGAGGGGATCCTCGTGAGCGGTTCGGTCCGCGCCACGGCGACCGGGGCTTGCGTGCGGTGCCTGGAACCGGCCACCTACCCGGTGGACGCGTCTTTCCAGGAGCTGTTCGCTTACGCCGATCGCGCGGCACACCACCACGAGGTGGGCGCCGACGCGAACGGGGCCGACGAGGACGTCGTGCGCGTGCTCGAGGGAGATCTGATCGACCTCGTGCCCGTGATCCGGGACGCAGTGGTGCCATCACTGCCGTTCCAACCGGTGTGCCGGGCCGACTGCCCCGGGCTGTGCTCCGAATGTGGGGCGCTGCTCGCGGAGGACCCGGACCACCACCACGACACGATCGACCCTCGGTGGGCCGCCCTGACCGGCGTGTTCACCGAAACCCAGAACCCAGAGAAGAGGACCTGACGTGGCCGTCCCGAAGCGGAAGACCTCGCGTTCCAACACCCGTTCGCGTCGTGCGAACTGGAAGGCGGCTCCGGTCGCCCTGACGACCTGCCCGCAGTGCGGCAACCCGACGAAGCCGCACGTCGCGTGCCCGTCGTGCGGCACGTACCAGGGCCGTCACTACGCCACCGCCGAGCGTTCCGAGCACCAGGGCTGAGCGGGTCACCAGAGGTGGCCCGGTGAGCGCATCCGTTGCCAGATCGGCGGTGCTGCCGCGCCCCGTCGGCGTGCTGGTCGACTACCTCGCCGAGGTGGTCGGGGAGCAGGTCGACGAGGCGCTGCTGGTGCGTGCCCTGACGCACCGCTCGTACGCGTACGAGCACGGTGGGCTCCCCAACAACGAGCGCCTGGAGTTCCTCGGCGACTCGGTGCTCGGGCTCGTGGTCACCGACACCCTCTACCGGACCCATCCCGACCTGCCCGAGGGCCAGCTGGCCAAGCTGCGCGCGGCGGTCGTGAACATGCGCGCGCTGGCCGACGTGGCCCGCACCATCGGGCTCGGCGAGTACGTGTTCCTCGGTCGCGGTGAGGAGGCGACCGGCGGCCGCGACAAGGCCTCCATCCTCGCCGACACCATGGAGGCGCTCATCGGCACCATCCACCTGTCCGGCGGCCTCACGAGCGCGAGCGTCTTCGTCCACCACCTCTTCGACCCGCTGATGACCCAGTCGGCGTCCCTCGGGGCCGGCCTGGACTGGAAGACCAGCCTCCAGGAGCTGGCCGCCTCGGCCACGCTCGGTACCCCCGAGTACCACGTCGACGAGTCCGGACCGGACCACGAGAAGCAGTTCGTGGCCAGCGCCGTCGTCGGGGACGAGGTCCTCGGACACGGCACCGGCCGCAGCAAGAAGGAGGCCGAGCAGCGGGCCGCCGAGCAGGCCTGGGCCACCCTCGACGCGCGCCGGCGGCCCAGCCCCGCGCTCGAGCCCAAGGTCACGTGACGGCCCGACCAGCCCGTACGCCCCCTCCCACCAGCGGTCGGCATGCCTGAGCTCCCCGAGGTCGAGACCGTCCGCCGCGGTCTGGAGTCCTACGTCGTCGGTCGCCGGATCGTGGCGGCCGAGTTCCGCGGCGCCCGCGTGGTGCGCCGCCACGTGCCCGGCGCGGCCGACCTCAGCGCCCGGGTCGAGGAGTCTGTCGTGACGGGGGCACGCCGGCGCGGCAAGTACCTCTGGCTCGTCCTCCGCGCACCCGACGGCGCCGACGGGCACGACCAGGCGCTGCTGATGCACCTCGGAATGAGCGGCCAGCTGCTGGTCCAGCCCCCGGAGGCCGTGGAGGAGAAGCACCTGCACGCCCGGTTCTCGTTCGCCGACGGCGAGACGGAGCTGCGGTTCGTCGACCAGCGGACCTTCGGCGGCGTGGCGCTGGCCGAGCTGGACGACCAGGGCATCCCGGAGCCGATCGCCCACATCGCGCCCGACCCGCTCGAGGCGGCCTGGGACGAGGAGGCCGTCGTGGCGCGGATGAAGGCCCGCGCCAGCGGCGTCAAGCGGTGCCTGCTCGACCAGTCGCTGGTCAGCGGGATCGGCAACATCTACGCCGACGAGGCCCTGTGGCGCGCCGCGACCCACGGCGAGCGACCGGCGAACCGGCTCACGAGACCCGGACTGCACCGGCTGCTGGGCCACGCCCGCGAGGTCATGGTCGAGGCGCTCGGGCAGGGCGGGACCAGCTTCGACGCGCTCTACGTCAACGTCAACGGGTCGTCGGGGTACTTCGACCGGTCGCTGGACGCATACGGGCAGGAGGGCCGGCCGTGCCGCCGCTGCGGGACGCCCATCCGGCGTGAGGCGTTCATGAACCGCTCGTCGTACTCGTGCCCGCGGTGTCAGCCGCGGCCCCGGGCCACGACGCTCACGACGCTCACGACGCTCACGACGCGGTCGGGTCCGTCGGCACGGCGCTGAGCGGCCGCCGCCACAAGTCCGCACGTGGTGACCTGTCGCACCCGTTGTCCGAAATGTCGGCCAAAAGGTCATCGTGTGCGGAGAAGCAGCGCGGGGTCAGCCGCCGGCTCCGACCAAGCGGTCGCGGACCACGACGGCGCCGCTGGGGAAGGCCTGGTCCCGACCGGCCCGAGCTCGGTATGCGTGTCGCCGAACAGCCGTGTACCGGCACCGAGGACGACGGGCAGGATGGTGAGCTGGTTCTGGTCCACCAGCCCGGCGGCGGCCAGCTGGCGCACGAGGTCGCCGCTGCCCAGGACCACCAGGTCGCCGTCGCCCTCCGCCTTGAGCGCTCGGACTGCCTCGACGGCGTCTCCGTCCAGCAGTGTCGAGGCGGGATGCGGGAGAGGCTCGGACAGCGTCCGCGACGCGACGTCCTTCGGCATCGACCGCAGGATGTCGGTGAACGGGTTCGGGTCGCTGCTCGACAGCCAGTGGCCGGCAGGGACCCTGGCTCAGCCAGCGAGGTCGAGGTAGGTCCGGCGGCCGCAGAGCATCTGCGCGTTCGAGCCGGTGTCGCCCATGCTGGCCTGGACCACCTCGGGGTCGTCGGCCAGCATCGCCGAGGCCCAGCCGCCGTAGGTGAACCCCCCACGCTCGTTCTCCCTGGCTGCGCCATGGGCCCAGTCGGGCCGGCCGGTGGCCTGCATGACGCCGTCCAGCGAGAGGTTCTCCACCACCACGAGAGTCCGCCTACCGCCAGCCTAGGAGCGACCCGGACCGGGAGGCATACCCGCCGGTTAGCATCGACGCCGTGACGGAGACCCCGAGCCCCCTGGCCCTACCCACGCCCGCCGACGCCGAGGAGTGGCTCGACGGCCGGGCCCGGGGCGACCTCGACCGGGCGCGCGAGCTCGTCGACGCCATCAAGGCGGACCGCCCCACCGACGCCGCTGACCTGCTGAACCGGTGGAACGACGTGAGCATCGCCATCGGCAACGTCGCCTCGGTGGCGTCGCTGTTCAGCGAGGTCCACCCTGTGGAGGCGGTGCGCTCGCGCGGCGAGGCGGCGATGCAGGAGGTCCAGAAGCTCGACACCGACCTGAGCCTCGACCGCGACCTCTACGAGGTCTTCGCCGCCGTCGACGGCTCCGGTCTCGACGCCACCGCGAGGCGGCTGCTGGACAAGACGCTGCTCGACTTCCACCGCGGCGGCGTCGACAAGGACGACGCCACCCGCGCCCGGGTCAAGGAGCTGTCGGAGCGGGCCATCCTCGTCGGGCAGGAGTTCAGCAAGAACATCCGCGACGACGTCCGCGTCGTCAAGGTCCGGCCCGACCAGCTCGAGGGCATGCCCCAGGACTGGATCGACGCGCACGTGGTCGACGAGGACGGCCTCGTGACGCTGACCACCGACTACCCCGACGTCGTGCCGTTCTCGACGTACGGGCACGACCGCGACACGCGCCGCGCGCTGCGGATGCAGTTCCTCAACCGCGCGTGGCCGGCCAACGACGCGCTGCTCACCGAGCTCTTCGAGATCCGGCGGGAGCACGCTCATCTCCTCGGCTACGCCGACTGGGCGGAGTACGACGCCGAGGTCAAGATGATCAAGCACGGCACCGCGATCCCGGAGTTCATCGACCGGATCGCCGACGCCGCGCTGGCCTCCGGGGAGCGCGACCGGCAGGTCGTCCTCGACCGGATGCGCCAGGACTATCCCGACGCAGAGACGATCGACGCGTCCGACCTGGCCTTCTACGCGGAGGCGGTCCGGCGGGAGCAGCTCGACGTCGACGCGCAGCAGGTCCGCACGTACTTCGACTTCACCGCGGTGCGACGCGGCCTCCTCGAGGTCACCGGGCGGCTGTTCGGCCTGACCTACCGCCCTGCCGAGGACGCCGTGCGGTGGGACGAGGCGGTCGTGGCGTACGACGTGTACCTCACCGACACCGACCAGCACCTCGGCCGGATCCACCTCGACCTGCACCCGCGCGACGGCAAGTTCAAGCATGCAGCCCAGTTCGACCTGGTCCGCGGCATCGCCGGGCGTCAGCTGGCCGAGGGCGTGCTCGTCTGCAACTTCCCGCGCGGCCTGATGGAGCACTCCGACGTCACGACCCTGTTCCACGAGTTCGGCCACCTGGTCCACCACGTCCTCGCCGGCCGCGGCGAGTGGGTGCGGTTCTCCGGCGTGGCCACCGAATGGGACTTCGTCGAGGCGCCGAGCCAGATGCTCGAGGAGTGGGCCTGGGACGCCGACGTGCTGCGCACGTTCGCGCGCGACGCCGCCGGGGAGCAGATCCCCGCCGAGCTGGTGGCGAAGATGCGCCGCGCCGACGACTTCGGCAAGGGCTACAACGCGCGGACCCAGATGTTCTACGCGTCGATGTCCTACTGGTTCCACGTCGACATCCCCCAGGACCTCACCGAGCGGACCAGGGAGCTGCAGACCCGCTACAGCCTGTTCCCGTACATCGAGGGCACGCACATGCCGGCGTCGTTCGGCCACCTCGAGGGGTACGGGTCGGGCTACTACACCTACATGTGGTCGCTGGTGATCGCCAAGGACCTCTTCAGCGCATTCGACCGCGGGAACATGTTCGACCCGGCCGTCGCCGGGCGGTACCGCGACCGGATCCTCGCCCAGGGCGGACAGCAGGACGCCGCGGACCTCGTGGCCGACTTCCTCGGGCGCCCCTACACCTTCGACGCCTACGCGGCCTGGCTCGCCGAGTAGGCGGTGAGGCCGGTGGGTCCTAGGCCGCCGTGGCCCAGCGGAGCCGGACGTGGTCGGTGCGCTCGCAGCACCAGCACGCCTCGTGCGACCACCTGCCGACCCAGGCGACCGCACACGCGGTGCAGGTGAGCCACTGGGCGTACTCGTGGGGGCGCTCGCCCCGGACGGGTGCCGGGCCGTCGTCAGGGGCGTCGAGGTCCATACCGTCAGGAGCCATCGGTCGTCGACGGGATACACCCGAGCCCGGTCTCACGGAGCCTTCAGCTCCTTGAGCTCGACCGCCTTGCCGGTATGCCGGGTGCTCAGCTCGGCCATCGCCGCGCGAACCGTCTTGGCGAACAGGTGGGCACCGGCGATCCCGGGGTGGACCTTGTCGGACTGCAGCAGGCCGAGGTTCGTGCGGATCGCCGCATTCCAGTCGGCGACGACGACGTTGGGGCGGGTCGTCGCGACGCGGGCGAGGGTGGCGTTGGACTCGTCGATCCAGGTCGACTTGGGGTTGTAGAGGTTCACCAGCACGACCATCCGGTCCGGCCCGAGCACGTCCAGGGTCTCCACGACGGTCTGCTCGGTGACGCCGGCGTTGGTCCCGAACGCCAGCACCACCGCCCGCCGGGTGTCGGACGCCTTGGCGGTGACCGCGGCGAGGCCGTCGCTCCACCGGCGGTTCGACTTCGCGTCCTGGCGCACGCCGGGGAAGTAGTAGTCGATGGCGCCGCGGGTCGTGGCGACCAGGGAGTCGCCGAACACGTCGATCTGGTCGCCACCGGGCATCGACCAGTCCTGCGGCGGGTTGCCGGCGACCGGAACCGAGATGGTCGCACTCGGCGTGGGCACCGGGGCGACGGGGGTGGGGGCGGGGTCGTTGTGGGCCGCGCTCTGCTCGATGGCCAGCTCGGTGTCGCTGCGCGTCGGTGCGGTCACGACGACGACGAGGCACGCGGCGACGAGGACCGCCGCGCCGGCCGCCGCCGCGCGGGGGGCCCAGGACGCGGCGGACCGGACCGCGCCCAGCGCCATCCGGCCGCAGTCGCGGAATCCCCACACGCGGATCGGCGCCTCGACGAACCGGTATGACAGGTCGGCCAGCGCGATCGTGACGATGACGCACCAGATCGCGCTGACGATGTGCTGGAACGTTCCCGGGGCCGTTCGCATGTCCTGGCCGATGATGACGATCACCGGCCAGTGCCAGAGGTAGATCCCGTAGGAGCGTCGTCCGATCCAGGTCACCGGTTCGGCACACAGCAGGCTGCGCCAGCGCGAGCCGGACAGCGCGTCGTCCCCGGTCTCGAGGCCCATCGGCAGCAGCGCGGCGACGAGGACGACGGTCGCGAGACACGCCAGTGCGAGGCCCCCGCGGAAGGTCAGGGTCGAGTCCTCCCGGAGCACCCAGAGCAGGACGGCGAGGGCGGCCAGGGCCGCCCCGAGCGCGGGTCGGCGACACGCGAGCCAGACCGACGCATACCGGGCCCGCAGCGGGGAGGCCCAGGCGAAGGCGAGCGCCGCCCCGAGCATCAGGCCCATCACGTGGGTGTCCGTGCCGTAGTAGACCCGCGTCGCGTCCTGCCCGTCGACGAAGAGCAGCGCCATGAGTGCCGTGGACAGGGCGGCCACCCCGAGAGAGACGGCGAGGCCGCGGGCCGGCCGGCCGCGCCGCCCCAGGGTGGTGGCCATCAGGACGGCCACCACCAGCGGCCAGACGAGGTAGAACTGCTCCTCGACCGCGAGGGACCAGAAGTTCATGAACAGCTGCGGTGAGGTCTGGTCGAAGTAGCTGGAGCCCGCGGCGATCTCGACCCAGTTGGTCGAGAAGCTCAGCGCGCCGATGATCTGCCGTCCGATGCCCACGACGAGGTCATGGTGGGCGACCCGCGCCGCGACGGTGCTCACGACGACGCAGACGACCAGCGCGGGCAGGAGCCGGCGAGCACGCCGGCTCCAGAAGCGGCCGAGTGCGATCCGGCCGTGGGCGAGCGCCTCCCGCTGCAGCAGCGTCGTGATGAGGAACCCGGACACGACGAAGAAGACGTCGACGCCCAGGAACCCGCCGGGCACCCAGGCCGGGTCGAGGTGGTAGACGAGGACCGCGCCGATCGCGAGCGCGCGCAGCCCGTCGAGGCCATCGAGATGACCGACCGTAGACGTGGCCGCTCCGGCACGCGCCGGGGCCGTCGTCGTCGGGGCCGGCCGTTCGAGCGTCGACACCGTGAAGCCGCCTCCTCACCGTCCAGCCCCCGCTCGCGAGCATAGGGAGGCCGACGGGCGATGCCGGGGAGGCACGCGGCGGCCGCGAGGCCGGGGTCGGGCCGGCCTCATAGGGTGGGCCGGTGGCGCAGGGTACGGAGCGGGCGACCGTCTACGTGCGGGGCGACGTCCAGGGTGTCGGGTTCCGGTTCTGGGCCCGCGCGCAGGCGCGCGAACTCGGCCTGGTGGGACACGCGAAGAACCTTCCCGACGGTCGCGTCGAGGTGGTGGTGCAGGGAGACGGTGGCGCCGTCGACCGGCTCATCGCCCAGCTGGAGGAGGTCCCGACGACGACGGGCCGGCCGGGCACCGTGGTCGCCGTGGTGACCCAGTGGGGTCGGGCGCTGCCCGGGGTGACGTCCTTCGACGCGAGGTAGGGGCCCCGGGGCCTGGTGGCGTCGACCGGGTCGAACGCCGGCGCTCGCCAGGTGGAAGGGAGCCACTCACCGGGGCTGACCTGAGTAGCCTGCCCGCGTGAGCGAGGTCCCGCCGGAGCTGGTCGAGCTGCGTCGCAGCATCGACAACATCGACGCGGCGCTGATCCACCTGCTGGCCGAGCGGTTCAAGGCCACCCAGACGGTCGGCGAGCTGAAGGCCCGGCTCCGGATGCCGCCGGCCGACCCCGGCCGCGAGGAGCGCCAGGTCGCCCGCCTGCGTGCCCTGGCCGAGGAGTCCGGGCTGGACCCCGTGTTCGCCGAGAAGTTCCTCACCTTCGTCATCGCCGAGGTCATCCACCACCACGAGCAGATCGCCGAGGCCAGTCAGGGCTGACCCCGGCGCAGTCACATCTGCACCAGCAGCCCCTCGAACCACCGAGCCCGCGATGTCCTCGGGCCTCCGCGTCCCCGCTTGTAGGGTGACGGGACCCCGAGCATGACCCGAGGAGACCGCGCACCCGTGTACGTCAAGAGCCTGACGATGAAGGGCTTCAAGTCCTTCGCGTCCTCCACGCACCTGCGCCTCGAACCCGGGATCACGTGCATCGTCGGCCCCAACGGGTCCGGCAAGTCCAACGTCGTCGACGCCCTCGCCTGGGTCATGGGCGAGCAGGGCGCGAAGTCGCTCCGGGGCGGCTCCATGGAGGACGTCATCTTCGCCGGCACCTCCGGCCGACCGCCGCTCGGCCGGGCCGAGGTCGCCCTCACCATCGACAACACCGACGGTGCCCTGCCGATCGACTACACCGAGGTGACGATCTCGCGGACCATGTTCCGCAGCGGCGGCTCGGAGTACGCCATCAACGGCACCTCCTGCCGGCTGCTCGACATCCAGGAGCTGCTCTCCGACAGCGGGATCGGCCGCGAGATGCACGTCATCGTCGGCCAGGGCCAGCTCGACGCCGTGCTGCGCGCGACGCCCGAGGAGCGACGCGGGTTCATCGAGGAGGCCGCCGGGGTCCTCAAGCACCGCAAGCGCAAGGAGCGCGCGCTCCGCAAGCTCGAGGCGATGGAGGCCAACCTCACGCGGATCACCGACCTCACCGGCGAGATCCGGCGCCAGCTCGGACCGCTCGGCCGGCAGGCCGAGACCGCGCGCAAGGCGGCGGCGATCCAGGCCGAGGTGCGCGACGCCCGGCTCCGGTTGCTGGCCGACGACCTCATCCAGCTCACCTCCACCCTCGAGCAGGAGGTCGCCGACGAGACCGCTCTCATCGCCCGCCGCACCGAGGTCGAGGAGGGGCTGACCCGCCTCGGCAGCCGCGTCGGCGAGCTGGAGGCGGCCGCCGAGGCCGCCCGGCCCGAGCTCACCCGGGCGCAGGACCGCTGGTATGCGCTCGCCCGCCTGACCGAGCGGCTCACGGCGACCGGGTCGCTGGCGTCGGAGCGCGTCCGGCTGCTTCGCGAGGACCTCGCGGACGAGGCCCGTGACAAGGGCTCCGGTGCGTCCAGCCGCGACCCCGAGGAGCTGCGCCGCCAGGCGGCCGACCTTCTGGCGCAGCACGAGGCGCTGGTCGTCGAGATCGCCGACGCCACAGCGGCGCTCGCGGCCGCCGTCGCCGCGCGGGCCGAGATCGAGCAGGCGTATGCGTCGGAGCAGCAGCGCCTCGCGCGCGTCGCCCGCGCCGTCGCCGACCGCCGCGAGGGTCTGGCCCGGCTGGCCGGCCAGGTGGCGGCCAAGGCGTCCCGGATCGAGGCCGCCGAGGGCGAGCTCGGCCGGATGCGCGAGACCGTCGAGGCCGCTCGGTCCCGCGCCGCGCAGGCCGAGCGCGAGTTCGCCGCGCTGGAGTCGTCGATCGCCGCCGAGGAGGCGGGCGAGGAGGACCTCGACGCGGGCTACGAGCAGGCCGCCGCCCACCTCGACCGGCTCGAGGCCGAGCTGGAGGAGCTCCGCGAGCAGGAGCGGGCCGCGGAGCGCGACCGCCAGTCCGCCGCCGCCCGGATGGAGGCCCTGGAGCTGAGCCTGCGCCGCAAGGACGGCGCGGCCGCGCTGCTCGCGGCCGGTGACGACACGCATACGATCTCGGGCTCCGTCGCGTCGTTGGTGCAGGTCGAGGCCGGCCACGAGGTCGCGGTCGCCGCGGCGCTCGGCTGGGCCGGTGACGCCCTCGCGGTCGACACGCTGGCCGGCGCCGCCGCGGCCGTCGGCCGGCTGCGGTCCGACGACGCGGGTCGTGCGGGACTGCTCGTGCCGGAGACCGCCGGCGTGGTGGACCGGTCCGGGTGGCCGTCGCTGCCCGGCGGCGCGCGGTGGGCACTCGACGTCGTCAGCTGCTCCGACCGGCTGCGGCCGGCGGTCCACCGGCTGCTCGAGCGGGTGGCCCTCGTCGATGGCGTCGACGCGGCCGCGTCGCTCGCTCGCGACGGGGTTCACCGCGGTGACCGTCGACGGCGACGTCTTCGGGCCGGGCTGGGTGCGCGGCGGAAGCGCGGCGGCCCCGAGCCTCATCGAGATCCAGGCGGCCGTCGACGATGCCCGCGAGCGGGTCGCGGAGGCGTCCGGACGGGCCGAGCGCACCCGGTTCGCCATGGCCGCGCTCCGGACTCGGGTGGCCGAGGCGTCCGACACGGTCGAGTCGGCCCTCGACCAGCTGCACGACTCCGACGCGAAGATGTCCGCGGTCGCCGAGAAGCTCGGCGCCCTCGGAGTCGCGGTCCGCAGTGCGCGGGCCGAGGCCGAGCGCACCGAGCGCGGCATCGCCGCTGCCGAGGCCGCGGTGGCCGCCGACCGGGCCGAGCACGAAGCCCTCGCGGAGCGCTACGAGGCCGCGCTGGCCCAGCCGGGCGCCACCGACGGGACGCACGGCGACGCCGGGGACGATCCCTCAACCGACGAGCGCGACCGCCTCGACGCGGAGGCGACCCGAGCGCGCGCCCACGAGACCGAGCTGCGGCTGGCCCTGCGGACCCGGGAGGAGCGTGGCCGCGCCCTGCACGACCGCGCGACCGCACTGGAAGCCGCAGCGGTCGCGGAGATCGAGGCCCGCACCCGGCACGAGGCGCGCCGGCAGCGTCGGCTCCGCGAGGCGGAGGTGGCCGAGGCCGTCCGGGTCGGCGCCGCCTACGCCGCGAGGGTCGTGGCCCGGGCCGCGGAGCAGGCGGACGGTCTGCGCCGCCGGGCCGAGGAGGCCCGCACCACGCGTGACGCGGAGCTCGGCGTCCTTCGGCGCGATGTCGCCGTCCTGCAGGAGGAGCTGCGCGAGTTGACCGACTCGGTTCACCGCGACGAGGTCGCGCGGACCCAGCAACGCCTGCGGATCGAGCAGCTGGAGACCCGGGCCATCGAGGAGCTCGGCGTCGACCCCGCGACGCTCGTCGAGGAGTTCGGACCGCACCAGCTGGTGCCCCAGCCACCGGCAGAGGGGAGCGACGAGCCCGGCGAGCCCCAGGCCTACGTGCGCGAGACCCAGGAGAAGCGGCTGCGGAGCGGCGAACGGCGGCTCGCGGCGCTCGGGCGGATCAACCCGCTCGCCCTGGAGGAGTTCACCGCTCTGGAGGAGCGGCACACGTTCCTCACCACCCAGCTGGAGGACCTCAAGCGGTCGAAGCGCGACCTGCTCGACATCATCCGCGAGGTCGACGAGCGGATCGAGCGGGTCTTCACCGAGGCGTACCACGACGTCGCGGTCCAGTTCGAGCGGGTCTTCAGCCGGCTGTTCCCCGGTGGCGAGGGGCGGCTGATCCTCACCGACCCCGACAACATGCTCACCACCGGGCTCGACGTCGAGGCGCGACCGCCGGGCAAGAAGATCAAGCGGCTGTCGCTGCTCTCCGGCGGCGAGCGGTCCCTCGTGGCCGTGGCCCTGCTGGTGTCGATCTTCACTGCGCGGCCGTCGCCGTTCTACATCCTCGACGAGGTGGAGGCGGCGCTCGACGACGCCAACCTCGGCCGGCTGATCCTGCTCCTCGAGGAGCTGCGCGACTCCAGCCAGCTCATCGTCATCACCCACCAGAAGCGGACGATGGAGATCGCCGACGCGCTCTACGGCGTCACCATGCGCGGTGACGGCGTCACGACCGTGGTGTCGCAGCGGATGTCCGAGGTCGCCGGAGCCCGCTCGGCCTGAACGAACGAAGCCTGGCGGGGCCGGACAGCACGACGCCGGGACCGCCCGGCTGGGCAGCCCCGGCGTCGAGAGCCGGTGTGGACGGAGGTCAGGCGGGTGTGGGTGCCGGGCCGGGTGCCGCGCCGGGCGCCGAGCCGACGGCCTTGGGCGACGGCCCGTACTGGTTGTCGCTGTGGCTGTCCTGGACGTAGAAGACGATGAGGATGATGCCGCCCACGACCGGGATGAGGCCGAGGAGGATCCACCAGCCGCTGCGGCTCGTGTCGTGCAGGCGACGCACCGCGACGGCCAGCGACGGGATCAACAGGCCCAGGCCGACGATGGCGCTGAACCAGCTGCCGTAGGTGGTGTTGAAGACGGCGCGGTCCAGCATCGACGCGATGATGCTGAGGATGATGTAGAAGAGTGTCCAGAACCAGTACTCGGAGCGACGAGCGCGGCCGGTGAACCCGGCGTACTGGTTGAGGACGCTGCGAATGGCCTCGGTGAACGACATGGAGACTCCCAGATGGGTCGAGTCGCGGCCAGACGCCGCGCAGGCGGGACGCTAGTCCTCGCCGGTGTCCCCACAGGTCAGGGACGCGCGACCGTTGCCGACCTGAGACATTCCAAACCCGCCCGCGGGTGACGGTTCGGTCACGGCTGCTCGGGTATGCGTGGCGCGCCCACGGGCGCGAGTCACATCCGTCACACTCGTCACATGTTCGCCTTGGTCCTCGGGATGTTCGTCTGCCTCGTCGGCGGGATGGTCGTGATGGGCTTCGTCGCGGCCCAGGCGCGCCGGGACGGCCGCGAGCTGCTCACGCAGCGCGGCGAAGAGGTCGTCGGCAAGGTCACCGCCAAGCGCTGACGGGCCGCCGGACGGGTCCGGCGACCGTGCAAGGATGGGCGCCGTGTTCGACCAGGTCTGGGAGATCGTTGCCGTCTGCGTCGTCGTCGCGATCGTGCTCGTGGCGGGCGTCGTCGGCCTCCTTCGAGGGCGGTCGTCGCGCCGGCGGGAGCTGACGCCTCCCGTCGCGCCACCGAAACCGGCAGCCACGACGGCGCCGCCGACCGACCTCGACAGCGATGCGGACGGCCCCGGAGTCGGCACCCTCGAGGCGCCGCCCCGGCCGGTCCCGGCCGAGCCGGAGGTCGATGAAGATGTCCTGCTGGAGGAGGTACCGCTCCTCGAGCGCCCGGCCTCGGCCCGCGGCCGGCTGGCCCGGCTCCGCGCCCGGCTCGCCCGCAGCAACAACGCGATCGGCAACGCCCTGCTCGCCCTGCTGTCGCGGGGCGGCCTCGACGAGGAGGCGTGGGAGGAGGTCGAGGACACCCTGATCCGCGCCGACCTCGGCGTCGAGGCCACCACCGAGCTCGTCGACAAGCTCCGGACCAAGGTCAAGGTCGACGGGTCCGGCGCGACGAGCGAGGCCGAGGTCAAGGCGTGGCTCAAGGCCGACCTGCTCGACCTCGTCGACCCGGAGATGGACCGCCGGATCGCCTCGTCCCGCATCGACGGCCGCCCGGCGGTCATCCTCGTCGTCGGCGTCAACGGCACCGGCAAGACGACCACGGTCGGCAAGCTCGCCCGAGTCCTGGTCTCCGAGGACCGCGACGTGATCCTCGGGGCGGCCGACACGTTCCGGGCCGCCGCTGCGGACCAGCTCGAGACGTGGGGCGCGCGGGTTGGGGTCCCCACGATCCGGTCCGAGAAGGAGGGCGCCGACCCCGCGGCGGTCGCGTTCGACGCGGTCCGGGCGGCCGGCGAGATCGAGGCGGACGTCGTCATCATCGACACAGCCGGCCGCCTCCACAACAAGGTCGGCCTCATGGACGAGCTGGGCAAGGTCAAGCGCGTCATCGAGAAGCAGAGCCCCATCGACGAGGTGCTCCTCGTCCTCGACGCGACCACCGGACAGAACGGGCTGCGACAGGCCGAGGTGTTCTCCGAGGCGGTCAAGGTCACCGGCATCGTCCTGACCAAGCTGGACGGCACCGCCAAGGGCGGCATCGTCGTCGCCGTGCAGCGTCAGCTCGGCGTGCCGGTGAAGCTGGTCGGTCTGGGGGAGGGTCCGGACGACCTCGCCCCGTTCGATGCGGAGGCGTTCGTCGACGCGATCGTCGGCTGACCTGCGCTACACGGGTTCAGCCGACGCCACTCCTGGCGAAGGTCCTCGCGGGGGTGCCGCGGGTCGGTCAACGCCCACCGCACCGCGTTGACAGCGAGCGAGCCGGCCGGCAGCGTCACCGCGCGCTCGGTGACCGGCAGCGCCGGCAGCCGCAGCATCTCCTTGGCCCACAACGGAAGCAGCGCGACCGCACCGGCCGCCAGACACGCATACCCGGGCCGTTCGACCCAGCTGAGCGGCGGGTGCAGCAGCAGGAACCGGGCGGCGTCGTGGGCGGCGGTCGACCCGGCCAGCTCCGGACGGTATGCGTCGAGGGTCGCGGCCAGTTCGGCCACCGTGCGCGGGGGGTCGACGACCCCCAGCCGCTCGGCGATCGAGCCGGACTGCGCGACGTACTCGTCCTGCTCCGCCGCCGTGAGCTGCGAGGAGCCGAACCGCCGGTATGCGGCGAGGAAGCTGTCCGCCTCGGCCGCGTGGACCCACCCGAGCAGGTGCGGGTCCGACGCGGCGTACGGCCGCCCGTCCGGCGCCCTACCGCGGACCCGCTCGTGGATCCCGCGCACCATGGCTACCGCCGCGGCGGCGTCGTCCTCGGTGCCGAACGTGGTCCGCGCGAGGTAGGCCGAGGTCCGCTGCAGCCGCCCCCACGGGTCCGACCGGTACCCCGAGTGTCCGGCCACGCCGGCCATCGCGAGCGGGTGCAGCGACTGGAGCAGCAGCGCGCGGATCCCGCCCACGAACATCGACGCGTCGTCGTGCACACGCCAGATCGGGTCGGCCTCGCTGAACCGCCGCGGACCCTGGGCCAGCCAGATCGCGCGGGCCTTGTCCTCGGCGCCCTCGCCGACCACCTTGTCGCGCAACGAGTCGGCCAGCCAGCGGCGGGTGGAGGGGAGACTCACCCCCTCATCCTCACCCGCGACCCCTCGCGTCACCAACCGGGGCTCGAACCGCCCTCGCGAGGCGTACGCGAAACACAGCGATAACAGACGGCGCGGATTGCTTACACGCTCGTAACAGTCACCGCGACGTTGCGAAACGCGGTTCGCCCACCATTTCCGGGCATGAGCGCACTTTCAATCGTGACGGCTGACGGGCCGTTCATCGACAGCGGGAACACAGCGTGGGTCCTAGCGGCCGCGGCACTCGTGCTCTTCATGACTCCTGGTCTGGCCTTGTTCTACGGCGGCATGGTCCGCACGAAGAGCGTCCTCAACATGATGATGATGTCGTTCATCGCCATGGGGACGGTAGGCATCGCCTGGGTGTTGTGGGGGTACAGCGAGGCCTTCGGACCCGATATCGGCGGCGGGTTGTTGGGGAACCCGTTCGCCAAGTTCGGTCTGACCGGGGTCTTCGGCGAGATCTACGGCTACGTGCCGGCGGACGCAGCGGCGGGAACCGACGCGGCCGGCGGCATCCCGGGGGCGGCCTTCGTCGCGTTCCAGGTCGTCTTCGCGATCATCGCGGTGGCCCTGGTCTCCGGTTCCATCGCCGACCGAGCCAAGTTCATGACCTGGACGGTCTTCACCGTCGTCTGGGCGACCCTCGTCTACTTCCCCGTGGCCCACTGGGTCTTCGCCTTCAACGGGTTCGCGGCCGAGACCGGCGGCTGGATCGCCAACAAGGCCGAGGGCATGTTCCTCGGCGGCGTCGGCGCCTACGACTTCGCCGGTGGTACCGCCATCCACATCAACGCCGGTGTCGCGGGTCTCGCGCTGGCGCTGCTCCTCCGTAACCGGATCGGCTGGCCCCGTGAGCCGATGCGACCCCACAACCTCACCCTCGTCATGATCGGCGCCGGCATCCTGTGGTTCGGCTGGTTCGGCTTCAACGCCGGCTCGGCTCTGTCCGCGGGTGCCCTCGCCTCCGGCGTCTGGGTCAACACCCTCGGCGCCACCTGCACCGCCATGGTCGGCTGGCTTCTCGTGGAGCGGTTCCGTGACGGTCACGGGACCACGCTGGGTGCTGCTTCCGGCATCGTCGCGGGCCTCGTCGCCATCACTCCGGCCTGTGCCACGGTCTCGGCCTGGGGAGCTCTCGTCGTCGGTCTCATCGCCGGTGTCGGCTGCTCGTTCGCGGTCGGCCTCAAGTACAAGCTGGGCTTCGACGACAGCCTCGACGTCGTCGGCGTCCACCTCGTCGGTGGCCTCATCGGCACGCTGCTCATCGGCTTCCTCGCCGACGCGACCAACAGCCCCACCGCGGCCGCCGGCCTCACCCAGAACGACGGGCTGTTCCTCGGCGGCGGTGTCGACCAGCTGCTCGCCCAGGCCGAGGGCGCGTTCGCGGTCCTCATCTACTCCTTCGTCGTCACCTTCGTCATCGGCTGGGTCCTCCACAAGGTCATGGGCTTCACCATCTCCGAGGAGAACGAGGTCAACGGCATCGACCTGCTGGAGCACGCCGAGACCGCGTACGACCTCACCAACTTCGGCACATCCAGCTCCCGCAGCGTCGTCGCGGCGCGAACGGCGCCGTTGGAGCCTGAGGTCGCCTCCACCAAGGAAGGAGCGTCGGCATGAAGCTCATCACCGCGATCATCAAGCCGCACCAGCTCGACGAGGTGAAGGAGGCTCTCGAGGCCTACGGCATCTCGGGCATGACCATCAGCGAGGCCAGTGGCTACGGCCGGCAGCGCGGACACAGCGAGGTCTACCGCGGCGCTGAGTACACCGTGGACTTCGTCCCCAAGGTCCGGGTGGAGGTCCTCATCGACGACCTCGACGCGGGCAGTGTCATCGACGTCGTCCTCAAGGCCGCGCAGACCGGCCGTATCGGCGACGGGAAGATCTGGTCGATCCCCGTCGACGACGTGGTGCGGGTCCGCACCGGCGAGCGCGGGCACGACGCGCTCTGACCATCTCGATGGCGCTACGGACCGGTCGACGGGCGACCCCCGCCTCGGCCGGTCCGTAACGCCGTCCCACCGCTGACCGCACGAGAGGAAGGGCGGCACCATGACCAGCCCGACCGACGTGACCTCGAGGCGGCTCGACCTGGCCGGCACCCGGAGCTTCTCGACTCCGGGTGCCGGACCGGCGAGGCGCGCCGCTCTCGCCGACTTCGGGGTCGAGTGGCTCGGCGAGCTCTGGGAGGACGCCACCGCGGGCCGCCGGCTCACCGGGGTCGCCCTGGCCTCCGTAGGCAGCCTGGCCCGGCGCGACGGCGGTCCGCTCAGCGACTTCGACCTCGTCCTGCTCCACCAGACCCGCGCCCTCGGCGCCGCCGACCTCACGGCCCTCGCCGACCGCCTCTGGTACCCGATCTGGGACCAGGGCGTGAAGCTCGACCACAGCGTCCGCACCGTCAACCAGTGCCGGACCGTCGCCGGCGCGGACCTGTCCGCGGCCGTCGGCCTCCTCGACGTCACCTACGTCGCGGGCGAGGCGGATGTCGTCAACGCGGCGAAGTCCACCGTCGCCCACGACTGGCGCGCCAACGCACGCACCCGGCTGCCGCAGCTGCAGGAGCAGATCGCGCAGCGGCACTCCCGGCAGGGCGACCTCGCCCACCTGCTCGAACCGGACCTCAAGGAGGCCCGCGGCGGTCTGCGCGACATGACCGTCCTGCGCGCGCTCGCGGCCGCCTGGCTGGCCGACCGACCCCACGGAGCGGTCGACGCCGCATACGAGAAGCTGCTCGACGTCCGCGACGCCGTGCACGTCGTGACCGGCCGGGGCCGAGACCGCCTGACCCGCGAGGACCACGACGCCGCGGCCGCGCTGCTCGGCTACCACGACTCCGATGAGCTGCTCACCGACGTGTCGACCTCCGCCCGGCTCATCGCGTACTCGCTCGACGGGACGCTGCGACGAGCCGCCCAGGCCCAACGGGCGCGGACGCTGCGGGTCGGACCGCGCCGGCCCCGGATGACGCCGCTGGGGTACGGCCTGTTCCTCTCCGACGGCGAGGCGGTCCTCGGCCCCGGCGTCGATCCGGCCGGCAACCCGCTGCTCATCCTGCGGGCCGCTCTGGTCGCCGCCCGCAACAACGTCAGCATCGCGCCGGCCACGCTGCAGAACCTCGCGACGCTGTGCCCGCCGATCCCGACGCCGTGGCCGCCGGCGGCGCTGGCCGTGTTCGGCGACCTGCTGGCTACCGGCCCGGGTCTGGTGGCGGTCTGGGAGGGGCTCGACCTGGCCGGCGTCGTCGAGCGGTGGATCCCGGAGTGGGCGGCGGTCCGCAGCCGGCCGCAGCGCAACGCCGTCCACCGGCACACCGTCGACCGGCACCTCATCGAGACGGTCGTCCGGGCCAGCGGCCTGCTGCGGGAGGTCAGCCGTCCCGACCTGCTGCTCCTCGCGGCACTGCTCCACGACATCGGCAAGGTGCCCGGCAACCGCGACCACTCGGAGACCGGGGCGCCCCTAGCGGACCGCGCGCTCCAGCGGCTCGGGCTGGGCGACGAGGACCGCGCGCTGGTGGTCCAGCTGGTCCGCGAGCACCTGACCCTCATCGACCTCGCCACCCGGCGCGACGGCGACGACCCGCAGACCATCGCCATGGTCTCTCGGGCCGTCGGCGGCAGCCTGGCCAACCTCGACCTGCTGCGAGCGCTCACCGAGGCCGACGCGAGCGCGGCCGGCCCGGCGGCTTGGACCGACTGGCGGGCGTCCCTGCTCGACAAGCTGGTCACGACGGCCCGCTCGGCCCTCGCCGAGGGCGCGCCGCCGCCGGACTCGCTCCGCGAGGCGGAGCCGGTCTCCGCGGACATCTTGTCGCGGATCGCGGTCGGCCAGCCGGTCGTCGTCATCACCCCCCTCGGCGGGGCGCACCGGGTCGACGTCTACGACCGCGACCGGCTCGGGCTGTTCGCCGACACGGCGGGCCTGCTGGCGGCCCAGGGCCACATCGTCCGGTCTGCGGTCGTGCGCACGCTCGACGGGGTCGCCGCGAACGAGTGGCACGTCGAGACACCGGGCGGTGGCGCGCCGGACGAGGGTGCCCTCGTCCGTGGGCTGACCCGGCTCGCCGGGGGCGACCGTGAGCCGCTGGCCATGCTGTCGCGCCGGCGTCGGGCCACGGCGTTCGACTCGTCGCGGGCCACGTCGGGCTCGCCGGGACAGACGCGGGCGATGGTGATCTCCCACGCCTCCGACTCGGCGACGGTCATCGAGGTCCGCGCCGCGGACCGGCCCGGGCTGCTGCACGACATCGGCATCACACTGTCGCGGGCCTCGCTCAGCGTCCGGAGCGCCCACATCGCCACGTACGCCGGTCAGGCGCTCGACACGTTCTACGTCACCGAGTTCGGCGGCCGGTCGCTGCCGCCCGCCCGGGTGGCCCAGGCGGTCTCGATGATCATCGACACCTGTGACGGTGAATAGGCGGCCGCTCGCGGCGCTGGCTCGACACGCATACCCGCGCGGTTAGGCTTTCCTGGTGTTCAACTCACTGTCCGACCGGCTGACCGCGACCTTCAAGGGACTGCGCGGGAAGGGTCGGCTCACCGAGCACGACGTCAACGTGGCGCTGCGCGACATCCGCCTCGCGCTCCTCGACGCCGACGTCGCGCTGCCGGTCGTCAAGCAGTTCGTCTCGTCGGTCCGCGAGCGCGCGCTGGGCGAGGAGGTCAGCCAGGCGCTGAACCCCGCGCAGCAGGTCGTCAAGATCGTCAACGAGGAGCTCGTCGGCATCCTCGGCGGCGAGACGCGCACGCTGCGGTTCGCCAAGACGCCGCCGACGGTGATCATGCTGGCCGGCCTCCAGGGCTCCGGTAAGACGACCCTGGCCGGGAAGCTGGGGTACTGGCTGAAGGGGCAGGGACATACCCCGCTGCTCGTCGCCGCGGACCTCCAGCGGCCGAACGCCGTCACCCAGCTCGTCGTCGTCGGCGAGCGGGCCGGCGTGCCGGTGTATGCGCCGGAGCAGGGCAACGTGGGCGGCCACGACGCGGTCCTCGGCTCGGGTGAGGGGACGCGGTCGTTCGGCGACCCGGTCTCGGTGGCGCGCGCGGGGATCGCGGAGGCGCGGAACCGCCAGTACGACGTCGTCATCGTCGACACGGCCGGCCGGCTCGCGGTCGACACGGCCCTGATGCGGGAGGCCGCCGACATCCGCGCGGCCATCGACCCGGACGAGGTCCTCTTCGTCATCGACGCGATGATCGGACAGGCCGCGGTCGAGACGGCGCAGGCGTTCCAGGAGGGCGTCGACTTCACCGGCGTCGTCCTCTCCAAGCTCGACGGCGACGCGCGTGGTGGCGCCGCGCTCTCGGTGGCCTCGGTGACGGGCCGGCCGGTGATGTACTCGTCGATCGGCGAGGGCGTCAAGGACTTCGAGGTGTTCCACCCCGACCGGATGGCCGGGCGGATCCTCGACATGGGCGACGTGCTGACGCTCATCGAGCAGGCCGAGAAGGCGTTCGACCGCAGCCAGGCCGACGAGATGGCGCGCAAGTTCCTCGCCGAGGAGGACTTCACCTTCGACGACTTCCTGCAGCAGATGTCGGCCATCAAGAAGATGGGCTCGCTCAAGGCGATGCTCAAGATGATGCCGGGCATGCAGGGGATGCGCGACCAGCTCGACTCGCTCGACGAGAAGGAGTTCGACCGCGTCGAGGCCATGGTCCGGTCCATGACCCCGTTCGAGCGGAGTCACCCGAAGCAGATCGACGGCTCCCGGCGGGCTCGGATCGCGCGGGGTTCCGGCGTCACGGTGTCCGAGGTGAACCAGCTGCTGGAGCGGTTCCGCGAGGCGCAGAAGATGATGAAGTCGCTGGCTCGGGGTGGCGGTGGTGGCCTGCCCGGTATGCCCGGGGTCCCGGGCACGCGCAAGGGCGGCCGGGGCGCTCCGCCACCTCAACGGCGCAAGTCCAAGAGCGGCAACCCGGCCAAGCGGGCCGCCGAGGAGCGGGCCGCGGCCGAACGGTCCGCCACGGCGCGGTCGGCGGCGGCCGGTTCGGCCTTCGGGATCCCGGCGTCGGCCAAGGGCGGCGACGGGGCGTCCCAGTTCGAGGAGCAGGACCTGCCGGCGGGCTTCGAGAAGTTCCTCGGCGGCCGCTGAGGCCCCCGGCCGCTCACCCCAGGATGACGCGAGCCGGCCGGTGCCTCTGGTCGGTGCCTGCGTCGTCTACCGTCCGGTCGCAAGGTCATGTCGCACCGGAGGTGGTGATCGCGGCCATGGGTGCGACATGACCTGCGACATGACGAGCGTCCACAGGGCTTGCCCACGGCGTCACGTCGTCCACAGGGTCTTGAGTCGCACTGGCGGCCGTTGCTGCAGCCTGTGGATGCTGGCGAGATGGACCTGCCACCACCCGTTCTCGACCTCGCCCGGCGTCAGCGAGGCGTCCTCACCAGACGACAGCTGACCCAGCTCGGGGTCTCCCCTGCGCAGGTCCGGTGGCGCCTGGGTCGCTCGTGGCGGCTGGTGTTGCCCGGCGTAGTCCTTCTCGACTGGGCATTGCCCAGTGACCTGCAGCGCTGCATCGCCGCTCTGCTCTACGCCGGACCCCAGTCCTGGCTCTCCGGACCCAGCGCCGGGGTGCTGCACCGAGTGTTGGCGCCGACGCCGCGGGCTCGGGTGCACGTGCTGGTAGCCGCCCCTGGCCGCCCGAGGGACGTGGGGTGGCTGTGGATCCGGCGCACGCACATCGTGGACGAACGGCTCGTGACCAGCGGAGCACTCCGCTATTCGTGCCTACCGAGAGCGGTCGTCGACAGTGCGGCCGCGATGCCGCCCGACGAGGCGCGAGCGTTGATCATCGACGTGGTCCAGCGACGGCTGGCCCGCCTCGACGACCTCAGTCACTGGATCGAGGCCCGGCGACCCAACGGTAGGGTCGTCCTTCGGCGGGCGCTGGCGGAGGCGGCGGCCGGAGCGTGGTCCCTCCCCGAGGCGGACCTCGCCCGGCTGATGTCGCGGTCATCGGTGCTGCCGGAGCCGTGGCTGAACCCGGAGCTCCGAGACGCCGACGGCTGCCGGCTGACCACGCCGGATCTCTGGTTCGACGATGTCGCGATGGCGGTCATGGTGCACAGTCGCGAGTACCACAGTGGGGTCATCGACTGGGAGTCGACGGTCGAGCGCGACACGGACCTGTCGGCCTGTCGGGTCGTCGTGGTCGGTGTCACACCTGGCGCCATCGCCCGAGATCCGGGAAGGGTGATCGAGCGCATCGAACGGGCCTACGTCACGGCGGTCCGCTCAGGACGCCGCGCCGATGTGGTGGCCACGCCACGGGTCGTCTCGATCGGCCGTCTGCTCAAGGCGAGCACTGCCGGGAGCCTAGGGGGGACGCTGGACGCCGGTCCTGACACTGCCCGGGATATCACGTCGCGGGTCCTGTCGCGCGAGGTGTCGTGATCACGACCAGGACCGCGACATGACCCGCGACCTGACCGGCGACATGACCCGCGACACGACCCCGTCTGCGCGGGGCCGGTCAGGCGCGGAGGCCGAGCCAGAGACCCAGCGCGGCGACGCATACCGTCGCGACGAGCGTGCCGAACCCGTTGAGCAGGGCCAGTCCCGTCCGCCGCCGCTCGACCAGGCGAACCGTCTCGAACGACGCGGTGCTGAACGTCGTGTACCCACCGCAGAACCCGGTCCCCACCACCAGGCGCAGCTCCTCGGGCACGGCGTGGGCCAGCGTGAGCCCGGTCACGAGGCCGAGGACGAACGACCCGGTCACGTTGACAACCACCGTCCCGAGCGGGAACGACGCCGACACCCGCGTCCGAACCAGCCCGTCCAGCCCGAACCGAGCCACCGCGCCCAGTCCGCCGGCGAGCGCCACCCAGAGGACGATCACCGCGACACCCCGCGATCGTGCGCCGTCGCCGCCCAGATTCCCGACCACGTCGCCAGGAACCCGACCACGACCGTGCCCACCGCGTACGCGACCGCCACCGAGCCGTACCCCTCCCGGAGGAGCAGGTCGGTGTCGACCGCGAGCGTGCTGTACGTCGTGAACGCCCCGAGGAACCCGGTCCCCAGCAGCAGCCGAAGACGTTGCCGCATACCGACGTCCGGGCCGCGACGCCCCAGCGCCTCCAGGAGGACCCCGAGGAGGAAGGCCCCGACGACGTTGACGCAGAACGTCGCCGCCGGCCACGGCCCCCACGGCCCGAGCGCCTCGCCGGCGCCGTAGCGACCCGCCGTCCCCAGCACACCTCCGACGAAGACGAGCCCCACGCCCGCTCCAGTCAGGTGCGGCGGCGGACGATCGGGGTCGAGCGGCAGCTCGGGACGTGCGTCGGCCATGGCGATCAGCGAGCGTATGCCAGCCTCGACCCGGTCCCGTAGGTTGCGTCCATGGCCGACGTCCTCCACCTCACCGGGCCGGTCCTCGTCGGGCCGGACGACGTGCGCGGCGAGGTCTGGGTGGTCGACGGCCGGATCACCTTCACCACACCCTCGGCCGCCGCGCAGACCGTCGCCGGCTGGGTGGTCCCGGGCCTGGTCGACGCACACTGTCACGTCGGGCTCGGCCCCGAGGGTCCGGTCGACGAGGCGCAGTCCGAGGACCAGATCCGCGCCGACCGCCACACCGGCACCCTGCTGATCCGGGACGCCGGCAGCCCGGTGGACACGCGCTGGGTCGACGACCGCGACGACCTGCCCCGACTGATCCGGGCCGGGAAGCACATCGCGCGGAGCCAGCGCTACCTTCGGGGTTTCGCTCACGAGGTCGAACCCGAGGACGTCGTCGAGTACGTCCGGCGGGAGGCCCGTCGCGGCGACGGCTGGGTCAAGCTGGTCGGCGACTGGATCGACCGCGAGACCGGCGACCTGTCCCCGTCCTTCCCGCGCGAGACGGTCGTCGCCGCGGTGGCCGCCGCCCACGAGGAGGGCGCCCGCACCACGGCGCACTGCTTCGGTGAGGAGTCGCTCTACGACTTCGCGGCGGCCGGCACCGACTGCATCGAGCACGCCTGCGGCCTCGAGCCGGAGTCGATCGCCCAGTTCGCGGCGCAGGGGATCGCCATCGTCCCCACCCTCATCAACACCGCGAGGCTGCCGGAGATGGCCGCGCCCGGTCGAGACAAGTTCCCCGCCTACTACGCGCACATGATCGACCTGCACCGCCGGCGGTACGAGACGGTGGCCGCGGCGCACGACGCCGGCATCCCGATCTACCTGGGCACCGACGCCGGCAGCAGCCTCCCGCACGGGCTGGTCGCCGAGGAGGCGGCCGACCTCGTGACCGCCGGACTGTCGCCGGTCGAGGCGCTCGCCGCCGGGACCTGGGCGGCTCGCGAGTGGCTCGGGCGGCCGGGCATCGAGGAGGGTGCGTCCGCGGATCTCGTGGTTTACGAGGCCGATCCGCGCGTGGACATCCGCGTTCTCACGTCCCCTGAGGCGGTCGTGCTGCGGGGGCAGACGGTGTGACCGAGCCGCGACCGCTGCGCGCCGACGGGGAGCGCGTGTGGGTGGCGAGTGCGACCGAGGCGGACGTCGACGCCTACATCCGCGCGACCCTGCAGTCCTCCCGGCGGCTGCGCGAGTGGAACCCCGTCGACCCGTACGGGCTGCCGTCGCTGCTGCGGGCCGCCTCCGGGTACCACCGGACCCTGCTGATCCATGCCCGGCAGCAGGAGGGCGACCACGACCTCGTCGGAAAGGTCAACGTCACCAACGTCGTCCGTGGCCGAGCACTCGGCGCGACGCTCGGGTACGACGCGTTCGACCCGTACGCGGGCCGAGGGCTGTTCGCCGAGGGCCTCCGGCTCGTCGTCGACGTCGCCTTCACCCCGGAGCCGCGGGGCATGGGGCTGCACCGGCTCGAGGCGAACGTGCAGCCGGCCAACGTGCGCTCGGCCGGCGTCCTGCGCGGGATCGGGTTCCGGCGGGAGGGGTTCTCGCCGTCGTACCTGCTCATGCCGACCAGCGGCGGTTCCGACGAGTGGCGGGACCACGACCGGTATGCGGTGACCCGCGGCGAGTGGCCGGCTGACCCGTGGCCGCCGGCCATGACCCCGCGGATCGCGGTGCTGGTCAACGGGATTCCCGGATCCGGCAAGACGACGCTGGCTCGCCGGCTGGCGGCGGAGCTGGGCGTGCCGCTGTTCAGCCAGGACACGGTCACGCCGGCGCTGTGGGACCGGCTGGGCCACAGCGCGGTCGGCGGCGTCCTCGAGAGCTGGTTTCGTCCCGACGACGCCCAGTACGTTCGCCGCGGCCTGGCCCGGGCCGGCGTGGACGCGACCCGCGTTCCCGAGGTGTGGTGCGAGGTGCCGGTGGCGCTCGCGCGCGAACGGTGCGAGCGCCACCTGGCGCACGCCGAGCAGGTCGGACTCGACGCGATGTGGGCCGAGCTCGCGGGCACGGCACGACCGCAGGGCATCGGGCCGGTGCTGACCGTGGACACCTCCCGGGAGGTGTCCGCCCGTGACGTCGGTCGGATGGCGCTCTCGATTCGCGCGACCTTCGCCTGACCGGGGAGCGCCGGCCGCGAGACCGGCCAGAATGGCGTCCGTGGACATCTCGGCGCGGACGGACTACGCGGTCCGCGCGCTGCTGACGCTGGCCGCGGCGGAGCGGGACCGGGAGCGGGCCGGCGACGACGCGCATGCCGCCGCCGTGTCCGTGGACGTGCTCGTCCGCGAGCAGGGCCTGCCCCGGAAGTTCCTCGAGGCGATCGTCGCGGACCTGCGCCGCGGCGGACTGGTGACCAGCCGGCGCGGGCCGACCGGCGGCTACACGCTGGCCCGGCCGGCCGACCAGATCTTCCTCGGCGACGTCTTCCGGACCGTCGACGGCCCGCTGGCGGAGGTGCGGGGCCTGCGGCCGCACGAGACCACGTACACCGGCGCGGCCGAGCATCTGCCGGTCGTCTGGGTCGCCGTCCGAGCGAGCCTGCGGCGAGTCCTCGACGAGACGTCGCTGGCTGATGTGCTCGAGGGCTCGCTCCCACAGCACGTCGAAGAACTTGCGGCCGCCCCCGACGCCTGGCGCAACCGTTAGCGTCCGGAGGCACTCGTAGGGTCGGCACGACGCTCGGTAGTGCCGCACTCAGCACCGACAGCATCGCGAGCGTGGTCCAGGAGCGGTACACCGTCGCGGTCACCCCCGGAACGACGTCGCTCCGCGCCACGATCGGGAGCACGTCCGACCTGGCCGCCGACCTCGACGTGTTCGTCCACAACGCGGCCGGGGTACTCGTCGGTCAGTCGGCGGACGGCGACAGCGAGAAGTCGGTGACGATCGCCAACCCGGCGGGCACTCCACGTACACGGTCCTCGTCGACGGTGTCGGTCACCGACGCCAATGCCCTTCGCCCAGCGGGCTCGTTCTGGACCGTGCCGGGAACGGTGACCGCGAACTCGGTGCCGGCGGCCGGTCGGGTCTTGCTCGGCGGCGTCCAGGTGCGCACGGACAGCAACGTTCTGGTCCGCGCCGCCGACGTCATCGTCGAGGCGCCGCATACCCCGCTGACCGCGGGCGTGGTCCGAGGGACGCCGTGGGTCTGGCAGAATGGTCGGCTGTACCCGTCCGGGTGGGCCTGTCCTGCGACAGGCCGTGCCCGGGACGCCTACCCCCGAGCGTCGGCTCCCCGCGCGATCCTGTGCGGTCTCGCCGCGTTCATGTGACAGAAAGAGACCACCGACGTGGCCGTCAAGATTCGTCTGAAGCGCATGGGCAAGATCCGCGCTCCGTTCTACCGTGTCGTCGTCATGGACTCGCGCACCAAGCGCGATGGCCGGGCGATCGAGGAGATCGGCAAGTACCACCCCACCGCCGAGCCGTCGGTCATCGAGATCGACTCCGACCGCGCGCAGCACTGGCTGAACACCGGCGCCCAGCCGACCGAGGCCGTCGCGGCGCTGCTGAAGGTCACCGGCGACTGGCAGCGGTTCAAGGGCCTGCCGGGTGCCGAGGGCACCCTGAAGGTCGCCGAGCCGAAGAAGGGCAAGAAGGAGCTGTACGAGGCCGCGATCGCGGCGGCCGGTGGCAGCAGCCTCGACGTCAAGGACACGCCGACGCGCAAGTCCGCCCCGGGCAAGTCCGCCGCGAAGAAGGCGGCCGAGAAGCCCGCCGACAAGCCCGCCGAGAAGGCTGCGGAGTCGAAGCCCACGGAGACCGCGCCCGAGAAGACGGCTGAGCCGGCTCCGGTCGCCGCCGACACCGACTCCGGGGCGGCGTCCGTCGACGGCACCGACGTCGACGCCGACAGCAGTGCCACCTCCACCACCGACACCGCCACCGACACCGCCGACACCGCCGACTCCGCCGACTCCGCTGGTGACGCGGCCGCCGACGGCGGCTACGGCGCCGGTTCCGCCGCGCCGAACGCCGACGGGTCGGCTCCCGAGGGCTTCCCGGTCAAGGGCAACAAGGACTCGATGAAGTTCCATGAGCCGGACGGTCAGTGGTACGACCAGACGGTCGCCGAGGTCTGGTTCGCCGACGCCGACGCCGCGGAGAAGGCCGGCTTCGCCAAGGCCGGTTCCTGACCGTGTTGGAAGAGGCCCTCGAGCACCTGGTCAAGGGCATCGTCGACCACGCCGACGACGTCGTCGTCCGGCGCAAGGAGCTGCGCCGCGGTGAGCTGCTCGAGGTCCGGGTGCACCCCGATGACCTCGGGCGCGTCATCGGCCGCTCCGGCCGGACGGCGAGCGCGCTGCGCACCGTCGTCAGCGCGCTGGCCGGCGGTGGCCAGGTCCGGATCGACATCGTCGACACCGACCGCGACCGCTGACCTCCCGCTTCCAACCTGCCGTAGTACGCAGTCTCGCCGGTGGATGACCCACGGAAACTGGGTACCAATCCGGGTTGGAATGCGGACGCGCGGCCGCCAGGGTCACTAGCGTCGGAGCCGTGGAGCGCGCTCCCTTCCATGCGCCGACCGCGTCCGGCGACCTCGTCGGGTGGATGGCCGGCGACGGCCCGTCAGTCCTGGCCCTCCATGGGGGACCCGGGCTGTCGTTCACGTACCTAGACCCCGCCGTCGAGGAGGTCGCGGCGGAGTTCCGCGTTGCGACCTTCCAACAGCGCGGGTTGGCGCCGTCGACCGTCTTCGGGCCGTTCACCATCGACCAGGCGGTTGCCGACGTGGCCGCGGTCTTGGACCATCTGGGCTGGGACCGGGCCTATCTCCTCGGCCACTCCTGGGGAGGCCACCTGGCCTTCCACGTGGCGCACGACCTCGGACCGCGCCTGCTCGGCGTCCTCGCGGTCGACCCGCTGGGCGGGGTCGGAGACGGGGCCGCCGAGGCGTTCAGTGCGGAGCTGCTAGCCCGCACGCCGCCGGTCCGACGGGCCAGAGCGCAGGAGCTGGACGAGAAGGACACCGCCGGCGAGGCCACGGAGGACGAGGCCCTCGAGGCTTTCGAGCTGGTCTGGCCGGCCTACTTCGCGAACCCGGCCGTGGCACCGCCCATGCCGCCGATGGCCACGAACCGTGTCGCGTCCAGAGGTCTGTGGACCGACCTCTCCGCGCGGCTCCCGGAGCTGGAGTCGAGCCTCCCGGACATCGCCGTACCCGTGGGGGTCCTGGTGGGCGCCGAGAGCCCCATGCCGCCTCGGAACGCGGGAATCGCGACGGCCCGCCGGATCCCCAGCGCGTGGTGGGCTGCCATCCCGGGGGCCGGCCACTTCACGTGGGTGGAGGCGCCGGGCTGCGTGCTCGACGCGATGCGGCGGCTGGCCTCGGGGTCGGAGACCTCCGACGATGCCGCGCCCTGAGAGGATCGGGACCGTGAGCGCCGCCGACCCCGATGACCCCGTCGTCGTCGCGCGGATCGGGAAGCCGCACGGCTTGCGGGGCGAGGTCACCGTCCAGCTGCACACCGACGACCCCGAGACGCGGTTCGCCGTCGGGGCCACCCTCGCCACCCAGGCGACGGCAGGGACCGGCGTGCCCCGGGCGCTGACCATCCGCTCGACGCGGGTCCACCAGGGCGTCTGGCTGCTCGGCTTCGACGAGATCCCGGACCGCACCGGCGCCGAGTCGCTGCGCGGCACCCGGCTGGTCGTCGACCCCGCCGACCTGACCCCGTCCGGCGACGACGAGGACGGCTGGTACGAGGAGGAGCTCCTCGGCCTCGCCGTCCTCACCCGCGACGGCACCCGCCTCGGCGAGGTGACCCGGCTCGAGCTCGGCGCCGCTCAGGACCTCCTAGTGGTGGCCCTCGACACCGGCGGCGACGCCTACCTGCCGTTCGTCGAGGCGATCGTCCCCGAGGTGGACGTCGCCGGTGGACGGGTCGTCGTGGACCCGCCGGAAGGCCTGCTGGAGCTCAACGCGTGAGTGCGGGTATGCGCGTCGACGTCGTGTCGATCTTCCCCGACTACCTCGCGCCCCTGGACCTGTCCCTCATCGGGAAGGCCCGGCGGGAAGGCCTGCTCGACGTCCGCGTCCACGACCTGCGCGACTTCACCCACGACCGCCACCGCACCGTCGACGACTCCCCGTACGGCGGCGGCGCGGGCATGGTCATGCGCCCGGAGCCGTGGGGCGAGGCGCTCGACGCCGTCCTCGCGTCGGGTCAAGGCATGCCGCGCCTCGTCGTCCCGAGTCCGGCGGGCGAGCCGTTCACGCAGCGGATGGCCCAGCAGCTGGCCGCCGAGCCGTGGCTGGCCTTCGCGTGCGGCCGGTACGAGGGCATCGACGAGCGCGTCGTCGAAGACGCCGCCACCCGGATGCCGGTCTCGGTCGTCTCCCTCGGCGACTACGTCCTCAACGGGGGAGAGGTCGCCGTCCTGGCCATCGTCGAGGCCGTCGCCCGGCTGCTCCCCGGCGTGATCGGCAACGCGGAGTCGCTCGCCGAGGAGTCGCACGAGGACGGGCTGCTCGAGTACCCCGTCTACACCAAGCCTCCCGTCTGGCGCGGCCGCGAGGTCCCTCCGGTCCTCCTCTCCGGCGACCACGGCGCCATCGCCGCGTGGCGTCAGGAGCAGCGTGTCGCTCGCACCGCCGACCGCCGCCCCGACCTCGAGCACGCGTCGGCGGCGCTCACGGCCGACGGCCTGGACGTTCGCCCCGCCCAGCCCGCCGACGCCGCCGAGCTCGCGGTCCTCCAGCGCGCCTGCTGGGTTTCCGAGGCGGTGGCGAACTCGACGCTCGACCTCCCGGCGCTCACCGAGGACGCCGCCGAGGTCCGCCGCGGGCTCGACGAGTGGCATACCTGGGTGGTCCGCAGCGGTGGCCGGCTGGTCGGCTCGGTCCGCGCGCGCACCTCGGCCGACGTCCACGGGCAGTGGGAGATCGGCCGGCTGATGGTCGCCCCGGACCTCCAGGGCCGCGGGCTGGGACACGCCCTGCTCGCGTATGCGGAGGCCGCGGCGCCGAGCGGCACCCGCCGGCTCTGGATCAACACCGGAACCCTGAGCAAGGCCAACCTCCGGCGGTACCGGCGGGCCGGCTACCGGCCGGTCCCCGGCGAAGGCCGCTTCCCGGGCACCGTGGACCTCGTCAAGCCGATTTCGTGACCGGGCTCGGCCTCTGGCAGAATCGGTTGTTGCGTCCGGCACCAGACGCGCCCCTGCCACAGGGGGAGATCGCCCGCGAGCAGGTATGCGTGCGACGAGGCCGGCCGGTACGCATACCCCTCGTTCGTTGCCCAACGACGTGAACTACCCGTGGTGACCTGTGGCACCCGAGAAAGCGACACCGCCATGCACAAGCTCGACGCGCTCGACCAGGCCTCCCTCCGCTCCGACATCCCGGCGTTCCGCGCCGGCGACACCGTCAAGGTGCACGTCAAGGTCGTCGAGGGGACCCGCTCCCGTATCCAGGTCTTCCAGGGTGTCGTGATCCGTCGCCACGGCGGCGGCATCGGCGAGACGTTCACCGTCCGCAAGGTGTCGTTCGGCGTCGGCGTCGAGCGGACCTTCCCGCTGCACACCCCGATCATCGACAAGATCGAGGTCGTCACCCGAGGTGACGTCAGGCGCGCGAAGCTGTACTACCTGCGCGACCTGCGCGGCAAGGCGGCCAAGATCAAGGAGAAGCGCGACTCCATCCCGGCCGGCAAGGGCAAGGGCGCCGCCCGGGCGCACGCTGCCGCTGCGCCGCAGGACGGCGGCACCGGCACGGAGACGACCACCGCGGAATGACCGTCGCGTGACGACGAGCGAGCCCGACACCGAACCGGTGCCGGGCTCCGCTCGCGGGGGCCCGCGTTCGGGACGCGTGCCGCGCCGGCGGTGGTGGCCGTACGCGGTCCTCGCCGTGGTCCTCGTGATCCTGGTCCGGGCCGTCGTGGTCCAGTCGTTCTCCGTCACGAGCGGCTCCATGGAGCCGACCATCGAGCCGGGCGACCGGGTCCTCGCGAACCGGCTGGTCCGGGGTGACGACGTCCGCCGCGGCGACATCGTCGTGTTCGACGGGACCGAGGCGTTCCCGGTGACCGGTGAGCGGCCCTCGACCGGGCCGTTGGCCACGCTGGGTCGGGCGGTGGCCGCGGCCCTGACCTTGGACACCGGCACCGACTACGTGAAGCGCGTCGTCGGGCTGCCCGGCGACCGGGTCACCTGCTGCGACGCCGCCGGGCGGCTCCAGGTGAACGGGGTCGGCGTGGACGAGCCGTACCTCATGCCGGGTGACCGGCCGAGCGACCTGACCTTCGACGTCGTCGTCCCCGCGGGGCACCTGTGGGTCATGGGCGACCACCGCAGCGCGAGTGGCGACTCCCGCGCCTACCTCGGGCGGCCCGGGGGCGGCATGGTGCCTGAGGGCGCAGTGATCGGTCAGGCGACGGTGCGATACTGGCCGCCCGGTCGCCTTGGATCTCTTGGGGGGCCCGGTCCCATGTCCACCGTCCCATCGCCTGCCGGAGCTGGTCAGTGACGTCTTCCACAACGCTCGTGGGCCTCGCCTGCGGCTCCGTCGCCCCCGGCCGGCGGGTATGACCGACGAGACCGCGGAGCAGCGGCTCCGCCGGATCGCCACCTCGCGGGCCGCCGAGTCGGCGGACGCGCGGGAGATCGGCGACCCTCGCCGGTCGTCCGGCTACCGCGCCTCCGGCCCGGAGGACGTCCGCACCGAACGCCGCCCTGAGCCGGACTTCGATGACGACGAAGACGACTTCGACGAGGACGACGAGGACCAGGACGAGTCGGGAACGTTCCTCCAGAACGTCTGGGGCGGGGTCAAGGAGATCCTCATCATCGCCGTGATGGCGCTGGTGCTGTCCTTCATCGTGAAGACGTGGCTGATCCAGGCGTTCTACATTCCCTCGGGGTCCATGGAGAACACCCTGGTCCGCGACGACCGGGTCATCGTCAGCAAGCTGACGCCGGGTCCGTTCGACCTCAACCGGGGCGACGTCGTGGTGTTCAAGGACCCCGACAACTGGCTCGGCACCGTTCCGGAGTCGGCCCAGACCGGCACTCGGGAGTCGGTTCGCCGCGTGCTGCAGTTCGTCGGACTGCTACCCGACGACTCCGACGACCACCTCATCAAGCGGGTGATCGGCCTGCCCGGCGACCACGTCGTCTGCTGCGACAAGGACGGCCAGCTGACCATCAACGGCGTCTCGATCACCGAGCCGTACATCAAGCCCGGCGACACCCCCGGCGGCGGCAAGGCGAGCTTCGACATCACGGTGCCCGCGGAGAAGGTCTGGGTCATGGGCGACCACCGCAGCGACTCCAGTGACTCCCGGTTCCACGACGACGGCACCGGTGCGCAGGGCTCCGTGCCGATCAACGACATCACCGGCCGTGCGGTGATGATCGTCTGGCCGGTCGACCACGTGAAGTGGCTGTCGGTCCCCGAACGGGTGTACTCCGACGTGCCGCCGGCCACCGGTGTGCCGGCTCCGACCCCGGCGTCCACGGGCGCCACCGGCTGAGTGGTCGTCACCCGCGCCAAGAAGCCCTCGCTGCGCGTCGAACGTGCGCTGCAGCGGGACGGCCACCGTGTCCTCGCCGGGATGGACGAGGTCGGCCGGGGCGCGCTCGCCGGCCCGGTCTCGGTCGGCGTCGTCGTCATCGACGAGAGCTGCCGGTCCGCGCCACCCGGTGTCAAGGACTCGAAGCTGCTGACCCCGCTCGCCCGCAAGCGAATGGTCCGGCCGATCCAGCGCTGGGCCCGGGCGTACGCCGTGGGCCACGCCTCCCCGGCCGAGATCGACGAGATCGGCATCATGGGCGGGCTCCGGCTGGCCGGTATGCGGGCGCTCGCCGCGGTGGAGTCGACGGGCCTGGTGCCGGACCTCGTGATCCTCGACGGGAACCACGACTGGCTGACGCCACCCGACGAGATGGGGCTCTTGGCCTTCGCCCACGAGGGCAATGCGTCGGTGCCACCGGTGACGACGATGATCAAGGCCGACATGAAGTGCTCGTCGGTCGCGGCGGCGTCGGTGATCGCGAAGGTGGAGCGGGACTCGATGATGGTGTCGCTCGACGTCGAGCACCCGGAGTACGGCTGGGCGGTCAACAAGGGGTACGCCGCGCCGGAGCACATGCTCGCGCTCGAGGCTCACGGACCCTGCGTCCTGCACCGCCGATCGTGGCGGCTGCCGGGCATGCCGAGCCTCGAGGAGCTGCTGGAGGGCGGAGTGGTAGAACTGAGCGACCTGGACGTGCGAGAGGCCGGCATCACCATGGACGGCCGAGACCAACTGCCCGACACATCGGTGGGGTGACATGAGTTCTGAGGATCTCGAGAAGTACGAGACCGAGATGGAGCTCCAGCTCTACCGGGAGTACCGCGACGTCGTGTCGCTGTTCACCCACGTGGTGGAGACGGAGCGCCGCTTCTACCTGTGCAACCAGGTCGACATGAAGGTCCGCGGCGACGGCGGTGAGGTCTTCTTCGACGTGACGATGCACGACGCGTGGGTGTGGGACATCTACCGTCCGGCCCGGTTCGTCAAGACGGTCCGGGTGGTGACGTTCAAGGACGTCAACATCGAGGAGCTGCCCAAGTCCGACCTGGAGCTGCCCTCGTAGCCCACGGCCTCGGTCGCGGCGACGGTCGACGGTCACCGCTCGCTGCTAGCGTCCCCCGGTCATAGGGGGGACGTGTGGTCGTCCACATGGGGTGACCGTTCCGTACCACCGTCCACAGCCCGCCGGCGAGGTGGTGCGGTCGCGCATACCGACCGGCACGGTGAGCCCATGGACACTTCGGGAGCCGTCGCCGCGGGGATGCCGTGGCACACCGCACGCGGGCTCGGCACCTACGGCGAGCGGATGGCGGTGCGCTACCTCACCGACAAGGGCCTGGCCGTCCTGGAGCAGAACTGGCGCTGCGACCTCGGCGAGATCGACATCGTCGCGCGCGACGGCGGGTGCCTCGTCGTCTGCGAGGTCAAGACCCGCCGCAGCACCACGTTCGGGCAGCCGATCGAGGCGGTCGACCACCGCAAGCTGGCCCGGCTCCGGAGGCTGGCGGCGGCGTGGCTGGCGGAGCGGCGCGCCGTGGGCTCCCCGGTCCCGGGCGTCGCCGGGATCCGGGTGGACGTCGTCGGTGTGTTACGACCGCGGCGCGGACCCTGCCGGATCGAGCACGTGGTGGGGGCGCTCTCGTGACCCTCGGTCGGACGCGGGCGGTGGGCCTGCGCGGCATCGTCGGGTTCGTCGTCGACGTCGAGGTCGACATCGCGTCCGGGCTGCCGGCGTTCCTCGTCGGTGGCTGTCCCGACGGCGCCTGCGCGCAGTCGCCGGACCGCGTCAAGGCGGCGGCTGCGAACTCCGGTCACCCCCTCCCGTTGCGCCGGGTCACCGTGAACCTGTCGCCCGCGTCGATCCCCAAGATCGGCTCCGGGTTCGACCTGGCCATCTGCGTCGCCGCCCTCGTGGCCGCCGAGTCCATCCCGCCCGATGTGGTCCGCGACGTGGTCCACGTCGGCGAGCTCGGCCTCGACGGCACGGTCCGGTCGGTCCCGGGCGTTCTCCCGCTCGTGTTGGCGGCCGCCCGCCGCAAGGTTCGACACGTCGTCGTCCCGCTCGCCAACGCCGCCGAGGCGCGGCTGGTCCCCGGCGTGCGCGTCCACCCGGTCGAGACCCTCGACGAGCTCGTCGAGCGGTATGCGTCGCTGCACCGCGGACTCACGCCGTCCCCGGTTCCCGAGCCGCCGGCCCAGCCGGCCGACAGACCACCCGTACCCGACCTCGCCGAGGTCGTCGGGCAACACGAGGCCCGTCGCGCTCTCGAGGTCGCGGCGGCGGGCGGGCACCACCTCTATCTCGTCGGGCCGCCCGGAGGGGGCAAGACGATGCTGGCGGAGCGTCTGCCGGGCCTCCTGCCGGAGCTCGACGACATCCAGGCCATGGAGGTCACGGCCATCGCGTCGGTGCTCGGCAAGCTCGGGCCCAGGGCGGCCCTGGAACGCCGACCGCCGTTCGTCGCGCCGCACCATGGTGCCTCGGCCGTGGCGGTGATCGGCGGTGGCTCCGCCCGCGTGCTGCCCGGCGCGGTCACCCAGGCTCACCACGGTGTGCTGTTCCTCGATGAAGCGCCGGAGTTCCAGTCGTCGGTCATCCAGGCGCTGCGTCAGCCGATCGAGTCCGGTGAGGTGTTCGTGTCCAGGGCGGCGGCGCGGCACCGCTTCCCGTGCCGGTTCCAGCTGGTGCTGGCTGCCAACCCGTGCCCCTGCGGGTTCGGCTACGGCAAGGGAGTGCGTTGCCGGTGCTCGTCGATCCGGCTGTCGAAGTACCAGCAGCGGCTCAAGGGGCCGGTCCTCGACCGGGTCGACATCCAGGTGTTCGTGCCGGCACCGTCGAAGGCGGCGCTCCTCGGTGCCGTGGGCGAGTCGAGCGCCGAGGTCGCCGCCCGCGTGACGAGGGCTCGAGAGCGACAGGCGGAGCGATGGTCCGGGACCCCCTGGCGCCTCAACGGACACGTCCCCGGCCCCCTTCTGCGTGGCGGCCGCCTGCGGCTGCCCTTTGCCGTCACGTCGTCGCTCGACGCCGCCTTGGACCGTGGCCTGCTGACCATGCGCGGCTACGACCGTTGCCTCCGGCTGGCGTGGACGCTCTGCGACCTCCGCGACGCCGACCGGCCGACCGCCGACGACGTCGGCAACGCCCTGGCGTTGCGCCTCCCGGACGAGCGAGTCGCCGCGTGAGCGCGGCCGCCACGCCCCTCGGCGGCGTGAGCCGGGCCGAGCGCGGCGCCCGAGCGGCGTGGTCGCGGATCGCCGAGCCGGCCGACGAGCGAGTGCTCGCGCTGGTCGGTGAGCACGGCGCCGTCGACGCCTTCCGCCTCGTGACGTCCGGTCATCCCGGGGTGCCCGAGGTGTTCCGTTTGCGCGTGGACCGGTACCGGGTCGACCCCGACCCGGTCGCGCAGCTGGGGACCGCTCGCGCCATCGGTGCGACCGTGCTGTGTCCGGGCGACCCGGAGTGGCCCGTCCGCGTGGACGACCATCCGCTGCCGCCCGTGTGCCTCTGGGTGCTCGGCGACCCGGATCTCTCGGCGCTCGCCGAGCGGTCGGTCTCGGTGGTCGGCGCACGGAGCAGCACGTCCTACGGCGACGCCGTGGCCACCGGGTTCGGCTCGGGGCTGGCCGAGCGCGGGTGGACGGTGGTGTCGGGGGCGGCGTTCGGGATCGACGCGGCCGCGCACCGCGGCGCGCTGTCCGTCGACGGCGCGACCGTCGCGGTCCTGGCCGGAGGGGTCGACCGGCCCTATCCGCTGGCGCACTCCACGCTGCTCCAGCGCATCGCCGAGGGTGGGGCCGTCGTGGCCGAGGTGGCCCCCGGCATGGCGCCGACGAGACCGCGCTTCCTGCTGCGCAACCGGATCATCGCGTCGATCTCGCGGGGCGTCGTGGTCGTCGAGGCGGCGCTGCGGTCGGGCTCGCTCAACACGGCCCGGACCGCCGCCGAGATCGGCCGTCCGGTCGGCGTCGTCCCTGGGCCGGTGACCTCGATGATGTCGTCCGGGTGTCACCAGGCCCGGCGCGACGGGCTGGCGGAGATCGTCACGGACGTCGAGGAGGTGATCGACCTCGTCGGCGACCTCGGCGTCGACGCCGCCCCCCGGCGGAGCGCCGAGCCCCATCTCACCGACCTGTTGGACCCGGCGGACGCGCTGGTGCTCGCCGCCGTCCCGGTCCGCCGCTCGCTGTCCGCGCTGGACATCGCGGTGGCGGCAGGGGTCCCGGTCGCCGCGTCGGCCGCGGCCCTGGGGCGCCTGGAGCTCCAGGGCTTCGTCCGCCGCGACGGCGCCGAGTGGCGCAAGGCGGTGATGCCGCGGCGCTGACGCACCCCTCCTGAGTACGCGATCCCGCGGCGCGCGGACGCGGTCGTTGTCAACGCGGCGCCGGTTTGTCACGGTGACCGGGTGACGGTACCCGCGCAGCGACTCGATGCGCCCGTGGACTCTGCCCTGATCGGCGACTTCGTCCGGTACCTCCGGTCCGAGCGCGGACGCTCCGAGCACACGATCCGCGCGTATGCGTCGGACGTCGCCCACCTCGCCCACCTCCTCGCCGGCCGTAACGGCTCGTTTGCGACGAGAGAGGACGCGGCGGAGTCCGGCACACAGGAGTCCGGCAGGCGGGCGTCCGGCGCCCAGGAGTCCGGCAAGCCCGCCCCCGGGGGGTTGGAGAACGTGCGATCGGACGGCGCGGAGGCCGCCGATGGCCCAGACGCGGTGTTGGCGAGGGCGACGCTAGCCGACCTTCGCTCGTGGCTGTCCGCGCAGTCGGGGGAGGGCGTGGCTCGCGCCACTGTGGCGCGGCGGGCGGCCGCGGTCCGGACGTTCTACCGGTGGGGAACCCGCACCGGCCGGGTGAGCGCGGACCCGTCGCTGCGACTCGTGGCGCCGCGACGTGGTGGTCGGCTTCCCGCCGTCCTGCGCCAGGCCGACGCCGACCGGCTGCTCGACGTCGCCGCGGTGGCCGCCGACGACGAGGACCCGATCCACATCCGGAACCGCGCGGTGCTCGAGCTCCTCTACGCCAGCGGGATCCGGGTGGGCGAGCTCGTCGCGACCGACGTCGACGACCTGGACCTCGGCACGAACGTGGTCCGAGTGACCGGCAAGGGAGCCAAGGAACGGGTGGTGCCCTTCGGGATCCCGGCCCGCCAGGCCCTCGACGCGTGGCTCGCCACCCGAAACCGGCTGGTGACGGCCGAGAGCGGTCCGGCGCTGTTCCTCGGGCGGCGCGGGCGGCGGGTGGACCCGCGCCAGGTCCGCGAGGTGGTCCATGCCCTGCTGGCGCACGTGCCGGACGCTCCGGACCTCGGGCCGCACGGCCTTCGGCACAGCGCGGCGACCCACCTGCTCGAGGGCGGGGCGGACCTGCGCGTCGTCCAGGAGCTCCTCGGACACGCCAGTCTCGCGACGACCCAGCTGTACACCCACGTCTCGCTGGACCGGCTCCGCCGGTCGTACGAGCAGGCTCATCCGCGCGCGTGACACGCACGGAAACTCTCGTGAGACCCAAGACACCCGCAAACGGGCAATAATCGACCCCGGGGGGCCTACGGGACCATGAACAACCGGAGACCATGACCACTGTGGAGCGGCCACGTTCTCGCGCTCGGCGCGGGGCGGTTCCGGAGACCCCCGACGACGCCGCCGGCGAGGTCCCCATCGTCCGAGAGGTCCCGGACTGGGTACGTCGCCAGCGCCGCCAGAAGCGCCGGCTGCGGCGCACCGTCCTCCTCGCCCTCGTCCTGCTCATCGCCGGCGCCGTCGTGGCTCGCTGGCGCGAGGATCCAGGATCCGTGCTCGCCTCCGGCGCCAGGACGTTGAACGCGTCTCTGACGTCCGCCGACCAGCGCCTGGCCGCCGGTGACGCCCAGGCCGCCGACGCGCCGGCGACGGCACCGGCCGGCGAGACCGCGACCCCGGATCCGTCCGCGACGGCCCATGCGGACTCCGAGGACCCGCCGTCGTCCGAGCCGACGCCGGCGGCCGCATCGCAGCAGCCGGTACCCGAGGCCGGGTCCGGCAACCTGACCGCCGTGGACATCCCGAGCGGCCCGATCAAGGCGACCGGCCGCACCGTCGCCTACGGGATCGACATCGAGGACGGCCTGCCGGTGGCGGCGGCGGACTTCGCGGGGGTCGTCCACGCCGTGCTCGTCGACGACCGCGGCTGGCAGAACAAGGACGGCGTGCGGTTCGTCCCGGTGAGTCCGTCGGAGCGGGCGGCCGGCGCGCACGTCGACATCCGGGTCACCCTGGCCAGCCCCAGCCTCACCGCCAAGCTCTGCGCGCCTCTCAACACGACGGTCCAGCAGGTGTCGTGCTGGAACGGCTCGCGCGCGGTCCTCAACCTCACCCGCTGGATCCGCGGCGCAAGCACCTACGGCGACGACCTCGCCGCGTACCGCGACTACCTGGTCAGCCACGAGGTCGGCCACGGGCTCGGCCACGGTCACGTGCACTGCTCCGGCGCCGGCCGCCCGGCTCCGGTGATGGTGCAGCAGACCAAGGACCTCGAGGGCTGCACCGCGTGGCCGTGGCCCACCAGCCCCTGACTGCGTCACGGCGGGCGTAGCGGCAGCAGCACCACCCGTACCGCCCCCACGAGGGCCAACGGGTCGAGGTATCGCTCGCCGTCGCGAACGCCCCAGTGCAGGCAGGTCGCCGGGGCGCAGTGACCCGGGGTCGCCGCGACCCTGGCGACGACCTCGCCCGGCGCGACGGCGGTCCCCACGGTGACGCGCGGCTCGACCGGCTCGAACGTCGTCCGCAGGCCGCTGGCCGTCTGCAGCACGAGCACCCCTCGGTCGACCACCACGCCGCTGAACGTCACCACCGCGGCGGTCGGCGCCACGACCTCCTGGCCGACCGCGGCGGCGAGGTCGACGCCACGGTGTCCTGCTCCCCATCGCACCTCGGGCGGGTCGAACCGGGCGAGCACCGGCGGCCGGGGGAGCAGCGGCCAGATCCAGCGGTCGCGCGGCGCGTCGACCCCGTCAGGTGCCGCTCCCGGCAACGCGGCGAGTGCGGAGGGCGAGCTCTGGGCAACCGACGCCGTGAAGTCCGGGGCGACCGACGCCGCCGAGTCGGAACCCGTCGCCACCACGCTGACACCGGCGAGGAACAGCACCCCTGCCACCCGTCGCCAGGGCGTTCTCGGCCACCTCATTCCGACAGTGTCGAATCAGCCCCTCCACCCCGTCGAGACCCCGCCGTGTGGCTGTGGACGACGGGACGAACCGGTCACCCCCTGTGGACCAGTCCAGCGACCGAGGGTCCACCGCCACCCGGCTCAGCCGGCGGCCACCTCGCGGCCCTGCAACGTCGCCAGCCGCGCCGCCGCCTCCGCCAGGACCTCGTCCTTCTTGCAGAACGCGAACCGGACCAGGGTCCGCGCCGCCTCCACGTCGTCGTGGAACACCGACACCGGGACCCCGACCACACCGCACAGCGACGGGAGCTCGCGACAGAACGCCAGCCCGTCGGACGCCCCCAGCGCCGCCGCGTCGGCCACGACGAAGTAGGTACCCGCGGGAGTCGACACCGGCATACCGGCCGCCGACAGGCCCTCGCACAGCAGGTCGCGCTTGCGTTCCAGCGACGCGGCGAGACCGGTGTAGACCGAGTCGTCGAGTCCGAGGGCCAGCGCCACCGCGGGCTGGAACGGACCCGACGCGACGTACGTGAGGAACTGCTTCACCGTCCGCGCGGCGGCAACGGCCTCCGCCGGCCCGGTCACCCAGCCGACCTTCCACCCGGTCGCCGAGAACGTCTTGCCCGACGAGGAGATCGAGATGGTCCGCTCCCACATCCCCGGGAGCGTCGCCACCGGGACGTGCGCCACGCCGTCGAAGGTCAGGTGCTCATACACCTCGTCGGTGACGACCCACGCGTCGAACTCCCGCGCCAGCGCACAGATCAGCTCCAGCTCGGCCCGCGAGAAGACCTTGCCGGTCGGGTTGTGCGGCGAGTTCAGCAGCACCAGACGCGTACGCGGCGAGAACGCCGCCCGCAGCGACGCCTCGTCCACGTCGAAGGAGGGGAACCGCAACACCGACGTCCGCCGCACCGCCCCCGCGAGGGCGATCGTCGCCGCGTACGAGTCGTAGTACGGCTCGAAGGTGACCACCTCGTCACCGGGCTCGCACAGCGCCAGCACCACCGACGCGATCCCCTCGGTGGCCCCGGCGGTGACGAGCACCTCCGACGAGGGATCCACCGACAGCGCGTAGAACCGCCGCTGATGGTCCGCCACGGCGGTGAGCAGCTCGGGCACGCCCGGTCCCGGCGGGTACTGGTTCCGCCCGCCCTCGATCGCCGCGACCGCGGCGGCCAGCATCGGCGCGGGACCGTCGGTGTCCGGGAACCCCTGACCGAGGTTGATGGCGCCGCTCTGCGTCGCGAGCGCCGACATCTCGGCGAAGATCGTCGTGCCGAACCCCTGCATGCGCTCGACCAGCGGAGTCGCCGAGGAAAGACCAACAGCCATGACCAGCAGCGTATGCCGCGCCACGCCGCCGTAGGCCGCCTCGGCCTTCTACGCGGCGGACGGCAGCCAGCCGGGGTCGAACCCGCAGGCCTGGATCCGGAAGAGCTTGTACCGGCCGGCGGTGGCGACCTGCGTGAACCCCGGCGCCTCCTCGAGCTTCGTGATCCCCGCTGTCCGCTGGTAGAGGTTCAGCCAGTACCGCTCCGGTCCGGTGACCGCGTACTCGACACCCTCGCGGCGGAGCGCGTCGCAGACGTCCGGTCGCGACGCCGCGTCGCGCAGGTGCTCGCCGATCAGCGCGTGGTCCGGGTCGGGGTCCAGGAGCAGCGACTCGAAGAGGACCGGCCGGTCGTGGAACGCGTAGAGGAAGGCCGACCCGTTGGCCGGCACGTCGGCGGTCACCACGTCACGTGGGATGAGCCGGGCCAGCGTCCTCAGGGCGGCGTTGTCCGCGTCGGTCAGGAGCACCTGGTACGGCTCACCCGGGTGGTAGTACCGGTCGACGACGTCGCCGGCCTGGTCGTGCGAGGCGCCTCCGGTGGCGGTGGCGACGAGCAGCAGGGCGCCGGCCCCCGACGCTGCGGCCAGCGCCCACGGCCGCCGCGTCCGGTCCACGGGAGGGGGCGAGAAGGACATGAGCAGCCTCGCCAAGAGCCGGGCGACGGTATGCGTGCCCACCACGGCCAGCAACGTCGCCGGAACGACCACCAGCGCGGCGATCCGGACCTTGTCGTTGTACCAGTAGCCGGTCACGAGCGATCCCCACCCGGGCCGGCCCGTTGCGGCGACGGCGAACAACAGCACGGAAACCGCCCACGTGACGACGACCCACCGGAGCCGGACCCGCTTCACGCATCCCACGACACCGAGCGCCATCACCACGAGCAGGCCCCACGGCAGCGGACCGACCTGAAGCCCGAGCAGCGCACTGTCCCGCAGCGTCGGCCCCAGGCGGTCGTGCGCGCCCCAGTCGTAGCTGGCGGTGTCGGCCACCTGCCGGGATACCTGCGGGACGACGAGCAGGCCGAGCACCACGACCAGCGCCAGCACCCCGAGCCGCACCGCCGCCCGACGTCCCTCCGCGCCGCCCCGGCGCCGCCACTCCAGGGCGAACCGGGTTCCGACGGCGAGGACCACGAAGAGCACCAGCGACACGAGCGCGTTCGGGTGGGCCAGGGCCAGCCCGGGGACCGCCGCGACGGTGACCACCACGGCCAACCGGCGCGGCAGACCCGGGACCGGCGCCACACAGCCGACGGCGACGAGCGCTGGACCGAGCACCCCTGGCAGCAGGGCGGTTCCGAGGAGGTTCGGCCAGAGGACGCCCCACCCCATGAGGACGTACGGGAAGCTCGTGAACGCCGCCGAGACCAGTCCACCGGCCAGGAGCAGGATCGCGGAACGCCCCAACGTGGCCCGCACGAGCGCGACGACGCCGAGCGGCCAGAACACCGCGGCCGCCGCCACGGCGGTGAGGTTCGCGGCGACGACGATGCCGCGGCCGTCGGTCAGCACCGGCACCACCTGCGCGAGCGACGCCGCCACGTCGTGGAAGGCGCTCGGGTAGGCGGGATGGTCCGGCGACCCGAGGGACGAGAAGACGTCCGTGTCGAGGAACCGCCGGATCCGGTTGAGGTGCGCCACGGCGTCGGTGCTCTGGACCATCTCGTCCGGGCGGTGGATCCCCGGCAGTACGGCCAGCAGCACGAGGACGGAACCGAGACCCACCCCGGCCAGCGCGAACCAGGAGGTCCGCTCGGGCTCCCGCGCCGCGTACCCGCTCGGCACCCGGCCCCGGGGCCGCACGGCGAAGCCCACGAGGTAGGCGACGACGCCCCCGACCGCGGTGGCCGCGACGATCAGCCACGGACGCCAGGCCAGGTGCATGAAGGGCGCGAGCACGGCCGTGCCCGCCACGAGGGTGGTCCCGAGGCTGGGCGCGACGCCCCACGCGGTGATGCCGCGCAGGCCCGCGGCGTACGCCAGCGCGGCCCCGGGAACGAGGACGATCGCGACACAGAGGACGAGGGGCGGCAGCGCCGACAGCCACTCGCTCACCGCTGCACCCTAGGCGATTTCTCGGGGGCGGCCCGCGGGCATACCATGGAGGGCACGGCCGTCGTCCGCGATGGCCGAATTCGCGTGCCTTCTCCCGTTGACCTGGTGATCCAGCAAAACGGGGCGCGCACCCGGTTTGGTCCGGTATGCCCCGCAGCGGTCTCCGCTGGGAGGTGTCCGGTGGGTGCGGGTCAGGCACCAGGCAGGTGGCCACACCCGTGCGCCGCCGACGGAACCGACCACTTCGATACACCAGGAGGACACGGCATGGCCGTTGTCACCATGCGCCAGCTCCTCGAGAGCGGCGTCCACTTCGGGCATCAGACCCGTCGCTGGAACCCCAAGATGAAGCGCTTCATCATGACGGAGCGCAACGGGATCTACATCATCGACCTGCAGCAGTCGCTGACGTACATCAACGACGCCTACGAGTTCGTCAAGGAGACGGTCGCCCACGGCGGCTCGGTCCTCTTCGTCGGCACCAAGAAGCAGGCCCAGGAGCCGATCGCCGACCAGGCCACGCGCGTCGGGATGCCGTACGTCAACCACCGCTGGCTGGGTGGCATGCTCACCAACTTCAACACGATCTCCAAGCGGCTCACCCGCCTGAAGGAGCTCGAGGAGATCGACTTCGACGACGTGGCCGGTTCGGGCCGCACGAAGAAGGAGCTCCTCATCCTCCAGCGCGAGAAGATCAAGCTGGAGAAGACGCTCGGCGGGATCCGCTCGATGCAGCGCGTCCCCTCGGCGGTCTGGATCGTCGACACGAAGAAGGAGCACCTCGCCGTCGACGAGGCCCGCAAGCTCGGCCTGCCGGTCATCGCGATCCTCGACACCAACTGCGACCCCGACGAGGTCGACTACAAGATCCCGGGCAACGACGACGCGATCCGTTCGGTCACCCTGCTGACCCGGGTCATCGCCGACGCCGTCGCCGAGGGCATCGTCGCTCGCGCCGGTGGCAGCCGCGCCGCCGGTGACGAGCAGGTCGCCGCCGAGGAGCCGCTGGCCGAGTGGGAGCGCGAGCTCTACGCCGAGGCTGCCGCCGCCGAGGCGACCGAGGTCGCCCCCGAGGTCACGCCGTCAGCCGAGGTCACCGCCGACATCCCGACCGAGGCCGACGTCGCGGACCAGGCGCAGCCGCTGCCGACGACGGGCTCCGAGCCGGAGGCCGACGACACCGCGAAGCACTCCGGCGCCGAGATCCTCGTCGCCGAGGCGGAGAAGGCCGAGAAGGCCGACGAGAAGGCCGACGAGAAGGCCGACGAGACGGCGGTCGAGAAGACCGAGGAAGCGGCTCAGGCCTGACCCGCATACCCCTGGTCGGCCGGCAGCAGTGTCGCCGGCCGACCGGGGAGCGGCCTGCCCCCGACCCCTCACCCCACAACGGAACGAGAAGAGCGAGAGAGATGGCGAACTTCACCGTCGCGGACATCAAGACCCTGCGCGAGCAGACCGGCGCCGGCATGCTCGACGTCAAGAAGGCCCTGGACGAGGCCGACGGCGACCACGCCAAGGCCGCCGAGATCCTGCGCGTCAAGGGACAGAAGGGTGTCACCAAGCGCGAGGGACGCACGACGTCGAACGGGCTCGTCGCGGCCAAGGCCGAGAACGGTGTCGGCACCCTCGTCGAGGTCCTCTGCGAGACCGACTTCGTCGCCAAGAGCGAGCGGTTCATCGGGCTGGCGGAGCAGATCCTCGACCAGGCCATCGCGGCGAACGTAGGCGACGCCGACGCGCTGCTGAAGAGCACGCTGGCTGACGGCCGTACCGTCCAGGAGCTGGTCGACGAGTCCAACGCCGTCATCGGCGAGAAGATCGAGGTCAAGCGCGTCGCCCGCATCGAGGGCGAGCGTGTCGCCGCCTACCTGCACAAGACCAGTCCCGACCTGCCGGCGCAGATCGGCGTCCTCGTCGCCATCGCCGGCGGCGACGACCAGGTCGCCCGCGACATCGCCATGCACGCCGCGGCGCTGCCGCCGACCGCACTGACCCGCGACGACATCCCCGCCGAGACGGTCGAGAACGAGCGTCGCCTCGCCGAGGCGACCGCTCGCGAGGAGGGCAAGCCCGAGGCGGCCATGTCGCGGATCGTCGAGGGTCGCGTCAACGGGTTCTTCAAGGACAACGTCCTCATCGAGCAGGCGTTCGCCAAGGACCAGAAGAAGACCGTCGGCCAGGTCCTCAAGGACGCCAAGGCCGAGGCCCAGGCGTTCGCCCGGTTCCGCATCGGGTCCTGACGAGGCGGCTGGCCCGGTCCCGCCCAGCGCCAGCGCCGGCACCTCACGGCGGCCCGGGAGGATGTCCCACACCGGGTCGTCGCGGATCCTCCCGGCCCGGCGTCTAAGCCACCGGTGACGTCAGAGGGTGGAGCGTCCAGGAGCACCACGGCGGCCGGCTGGGCTGGACCGCGAGGTCGCTACGTCGGCTCGGTGGTCGGTTCGGCGGCCGCCCGGCTCGCCGCGATCTCGGCGTCACTGCGCTCGACGCAGAACTCGTTGCCCTCGGGGTCGGCGAGGACCACCCACCCGCTTCCGTCCGGCCGCCGATGGTCGCCGACCAGCTGCGCGCCGAGTCCGAGCAGGCGCTCGACCTCTTCGTCACGGGTGCGGTCGGCCGGGGCGATGTCGAGGTGGAGCCGGTTCTTGACCGTCTTCTCCTCGGGCACGGGCACGAACAGCAGCCACGGGTGGCCGGCCGGTCCGACCAGCCCGGACTGTTCGTCGCCGGGGCGGTTGGGGTCATCGGGGTGGTCGTCGTAGTCCTCCAGGACCTCGCGCCAGAACTGCATCAGCGCGAAGTGGTCCCGGCAGTCGATGGTGATGTGGCGGATCAGCGAACCCAAGTGAACGTCCTCCTTCGGGTGGCGGCTCCGACCTTGGCACGGGCACCGGACGCCCGTCCATCGAGTTGTGCGCGGTCTGGCACGATCGGGGGACGGGCATACCGATCAGGAATCGAGAAGCGCGGGCCCGCGAGCCGCCCCTAGCGTGGTCGCTCCGGATCCACCCACGACATCAGGAGTGACCATGACCGACACGTCCACCGAGGGCATCAAGACCGTGCTCCACCCCGTCTCCGACGTGGCCAAGGCGAAGGCCGTCTACACCGCCCTGCTCGGCGTCGAGCCCGAGGCCGACGCGTCGTACTACGTCGGCTACGAGGTGGCCGGCCAGCACATCGGCCTCGTCCCCGGTGGCGGACCGCAAGGCATGACGCATCCGGTCGCGTACTGGCACGTCGCCGACATCGAGGCGAAGCTGGCCGCGGTGACCGCGGCGGGGGCGACGGTGACCGAAGCCCCCCACGACGTCGGCGGCGGACGCCTCGTGGCGTCGTTCACCGACCCCGACGGCAACGTCCTCGGGGTGCTCCAGGACCGATGAGCCCGACACGCACGAAGGCCGGTACGCCGCCCGCGGAGCAGCACGTCGCCGACAGCCACGGCGTGATCCGCGTGCAGGGCGCGCGCGAGAACAACCTCAAGGACGTCAGCGTCGACCTGCCCAAGCGGCGGCTGACCGCGTTCACCGGCGTCTCCGGCTCGGGCAAGAGCTCGCTGGTGTTCGCGACCATCGCCGCCGAGTCGCAGCGGATGATCAACGAGACCTACAGCGCGTTCGTCCAGGGGTTCATGCCGACGCTCGCGCGCCCGGACGTCGACGTCCTCGACGGGCTGACCACGGCGATCATCGTCGACCAGGAGCGGATGGGAGCCAACCCGCGCTCCACGGTCGGAACGGCCACCGACGCCAACGCGATGCTGCGGATCCTCTTCAGCCGGTTGGGAAAGCCCCATATCGGCTCGGCGCAGGCGTTCTCGTTCAACGTCGCGTCGATCAGCGGGGCCGGTGCCGTGAAGATCGAGCGCGCGGGGCAGACCGTCAAGGAGCGGCGCAGCTTCAGCATCACCGGCGGGATGTGCCCGCGCTGCGAGGGGATGGGTCGGGTCACCGACATCGACCTGACCGCGCTGTACGACGACAACCTGTCGCTCAACGAGGGTGCTCTGACCATCCCCGGCTACAGCATGGACGGGTGGTACGGCCGGATCTTCAAGGGCGCCGGGTTCTTCGACCCGGACAAGCCGATCCGCAAGTACACCAAGCGGGAGCAGCACGACCTTCTCTACAAGGAGCCGACCAAGATCAAGGTCGAGGGGATCAACCTCACCTACGAGGGCCTGATCCCCAGGATCCAGAAGTCGTTCCTCTCCAAGGAGGTCGACGCGCTCCAGCCGCACATCCGGGCGTTCGTCGAGCGCGCCGTCACCTTCGGCGTCTGTCCCGAGTGCGACGGCACGCGGCTCAGCAAGGAGGCCCGTTCCTCGACGATCGGGTCGACCAGCATCGCCGACGCCTGCGCCATGCAGATCAGCGACCTCGCCGAGTGGGTCCGCACGCTCAAGGAGCCCTCGGTCGCCCCGCTGCTCGAGGCGCTGGGCGAGACCCTCGACTCGTTCGTCGAGATCGGGCTCGGCTATCTCTCGCTCGACCGCCCGACCGGCACGCTGTCCGGCGGCGAGGCGCAGCGGACCAAGATGATCCGGCACCTCGGCTCCTCGCTCACCGACGTCACGTACGTGTTCGACGAGCCCACGATCGGGCTCCACCCCCACGACATCCAGCGGATGAACACGCTGCTGCTGCAGCTGCGCGACAAGGGCAACACCGTGCTCGTCGTCGAGCACAAGCCGGAGGCGATCGGCGATCGCCGACCACGTCGTCGACCTCGGCCCGGGTGCGGGCACCGCCGGCGGCCACGTGGTCTTCGAGGGCACCGTGGCCGACCTGCGGGCCAGCGACACCGTGACCGGGCGGCACCTCGACGACCGCGCGACGCTCAAGGAGACCGTGCGCGCGTCCACCGGGGCCCTCGAGGTCCGCGGCGCCGACACGCACAACCTCCAGAAGGTCGACGTCGACATCCCGCTCGGCGTCCTCGTCGTCCTCACCGGCGTCGCCGGCTCGGGCAAGAGCTCGCTGATCCAGGGCTCGGTGGCCGGACGCGAGGGGATCGTCACCGTCGACCAGACGGCGATCCGCGGCTCGCGGCGCAGCAACCCCGCGACCTACACCGGGCTGCTCGAGCCGATCCGCAAGGCGTTCGCCAAGGCCAACGGGGTGAAGCCCGCACTGTTCAGCGCCAACTCGGAGGGGGCCTGCCCGACCTGCAACGGCGCCGGCGTCGTCTACACCGACCTGGCGATGATGGCCGGCGTCGCGACCACCTGCGAGGAGTGCGAGGGCCGGCGGTTCCAGGCCGCGGTGCTCGAGTACCACTTCGGGGGCAAGGACATCAGCGAGGTGCTGGCCATGCCGGTGGCCGAGGCCGAGCAGTTCTTCGCGGACGGGGAGGCGCGTACGCCCGCGGCACACGCGATCCTCGACCGGCTCGCGGACGTCGGGCTCGGCTACCTCAGCCTCGGCCAGCCGCTGACCACGCTGTCCGGCGGCGAGCGGCAGCGGCTCAAGCTCGCCACCAACATGGCCGAGAAGGGCGCCGTCTACGTCCTCGACGAGCCGACCAGCGGCCTGCACCTCGCCGACGTCGACCAGCTGCTCGGGCTGCTCGACCGGCTGGTCGACTCCGGCAAGTCGGTCATCGTCATCGAGCACCACCAGGCGGTCATGGCGCACGCGGACTGGATCATCGACCTCGGCCCGGGCGCCGGCCACGACGGCGGCCGCGTCGTCTTCGAGGGCACACCGGCCGACCTCGTGGCCACTCGGTCCACGCTCACCGGCGAACATCTCGCCGCGTACGTCGGCGGCTGACGCGCAGCCCCGCCCGGTCAGCCGTCCGCCGAGAGCACCTCGCGCAGCCGCACGGCGAACGCGTCGGGCTGACCGGCATACCCGAACTCGCCCCCGAGGAAGCCACCGTGGTGGCTCGGGAACTCGACCGGGTCCTGGCCGAGCAGCGCGGCCGTGGCCTCCGAGGTGCGGCCGGTGACGGTCTTGCGCGACTCGACCCCGACGCCGATGACGACCCGGGTCGGGGCCGCCGTGAGGGCGTCGACGTCGGGGCGGTAGCTGGTGATCCCGTTCGCCGTTCCGGAGAGCAGCGGGTCCTCGCGGCCGCCGTCGTCGTCGGTCGGCATCCCGAACATCGCCGGGTCGGCCGGTGGCTGCGCGGCGTAGGCGTCGGTGTACTCGCCCTCCCAGGCGGTCATCGCGATGAACTGCGCCATACCCGCGCCGAACCCGCGCTCGTGGTAGGCGTCCTGGTAGCCCTTCTCGGCGGCCAGCGCACCCTCGGCGTCGGGCAGCAGCGCGATCAGCGGTGGCTCGTGGGCGACGAGGGTGCGGACGTCCTCGGGGTGGTCCGCCACGAGGGCGAGCGAGTTCACCGCACCGCCGCTGCTGGCGAAGATGTCGACGGGGCCACCGATCTCGGTGATGAGCGCGTGCAGGTCCGCGGAGTGGAGGTCGGGGGAGCGCTCGCTCCGGCCGTCCTTGCGCTGGCTGCGGCCGACGCCCCGAGGGTCGTAGAACACGACCGTGCGGTCGGGGAAGTGCTCGGCCACGGTGTAGAAGCCCTCGGCCGTCATCGGGTGGCCGGCCATCAGGAGCGGCGGCTGACCGTCGGCGGTGGGCAGCGGTCCCGCCACGTCGTACACGAGGTCGACGTCGGGGGTCTCGAGCGTGTGCGTCTGCTTCTCCATGGTCTCCATCCTCGGGGGCTCCTCGCCGGATGACGTCGTCTCGGCCGTCAGGAACTGGGACCGGGTGCGACGTCGGAACTCATCGGTCGGCCGGCGACTCCGCGTCGTCGACGCGGACCGCCAACCGGCCCAGACCCTCGCGCACCATCCGCCCGTACCCGTCGTCGGCGAGCACGTCGACCGAGGCGAGGCCGGCCCGGACCTGCTCGCTCGCCTCGGCCAGCCGGCCCTGCCGGAGGTAGCCGTCGCCGAGGTTGAGGTGCAGGCTCGGCGCCAGCCCGGAGGCGTCGGGGATGCCGACCGAGGCCAGGTCGTCGCCCCCGAGGTACGCGTACTCCTCCAGGGCGGTCGTGTCCCACGAGACCTCCTGATCGAGGCTGGACTGCACGTCGGCGAGGTAGTGGGCCAGCACGCACCGGTACGCGTGCTGCGCCGGCAGGGACTGATCCCAACACGCGAGCAGCCGCTGCCGACCCGCCACCCGGTCGCCGGTCTGCGCCTCCCCGATGGCCTCGAGGATCGCCGCCCACTCCAGCACGGCCGACCCTCAGCTGGTCTGGTAGACGCCGAGCTCGTTGCCGGCGGGGTCCTGGAAGTGGAACCGCCGACCACCCGGGAACTCGTACGGGCCGTTCGTGACGGTGCCGCCGGCCTCCCGGACCGACGTCACGGTGGAGTCGAGGTCGTCGGACCAGAGCATGACGAGGACGCCCCGGGCCGACGGCTCACCGGCCGCTGTGAGGCCGCCGACCTCAACGGAGCCGTCCGCGGACCGGATCCCGGCGTACTCCGGCCCGTAGTCGTTGAACTCCCAGCCGAACGCCGCGGAGTAGAACGCCTTCGCCGCGGCGACGTCGGGAGCCGCCAGCTCGACGTAGTCGATGGTGTGATGGGTATGCGTCATGTCACCACTGTGGCGTGAACCACCGACACCGGTGCCGACGCGAGCGGAGGACGGACGTGACGTCGAGCCCGGACTCCTCGGGGCACGCCGAGTCGGTCACACTGTCAGCCCGCGACCGCTGGCGGACGCTGGTCGGCGCGGGGCTCGGGTGGACGTTCGACGGCTACGAGACGTATGCGCTGGTCCTCACCCTCGGGGTGTCCCTCCCCCAGCTCCTGCCCGCGGAGGAGCACGACCGCATCCCGTTCTTCGCGGGGGCGACGATCGCGTTGACCCTGTTCGGCTTCGGCCTCGGCGGGATCGGCGGCGGGATCCTCGCCGACCGCTTCGGCCGGCGCCGAACCCTCCTCGTCGCCGTCTGCGCGTACGCCCTCCTCACCGGCCTCACCGCGCTCGCGTGGAGCTGGTGGTCCTTCGCCGCGTTGCGGCTGTTGACGGGGGTGGCCCTGGGCTCCGAGTGGAGCACCGGAGCGACGCTCGTGGCCGAGACCTGGCCGGACCGGCTGCGGTCGAGAGCGGTGGCCCTCATGCAGAGCGGTCTGGGTATCGGCTTCTTCGCGGCCGCGCTGGTCTGGTTCGTCATCGGGCCACTCGGCCCTGGCTCGTGGCGCTGGATGTTCGTCATCGGCGTGGTGCCGGCGCTCGTCGCGATCGCCGTCCGACGCCGGGTACCCGCGTCGCCGTCGTGGACCGCGCAACGGGCGCAGGCGCGTACCGGACCGGCCTCTACCTCTCGCCGTTCGACGACCCGACGGATCCTGGCCGACCCCGCCCTACGGCGGATCACCCTGGTGGGCTCCGTCATGTCCCTCGCCACGACTCTCGGCTGGTGGGGGGTCTCGACGTTCATCCCGCAGTACTTCGCGTCCATCGCGGTCCCGGCGGGATGGGAGCCGTCCCGGGCGGCCAGCGTGTCGGGGATGGTCTACACGGCCGGCGGGATCGTGGGGTACCTCCTGGTCGGGTACCTCGCCGAGCGATGGGGGCGGAGGCCGACCGCCGCGCTGTTCTTCGCGGCCGCGTTCGTGATCACGCCCGTCGTCTTCCTGTGGACGCATACCGTGTCGCCGCTGCTGGCCCTGCTCTTCGTCAACGGCGTGTTCACGATGGGTCAGTACGGGTGGATGGCGGTCTGGCTGCCGGAGCTCTATCCCACGAGCGTACGAGCTACCGGAATCTCGTTGGTCTTCAACGCCTCTCGCTTGCTGGCGTGCTTCGGCCCGCTGGTGGCCGGCAGCCTCATCGTCGCGCTCGGCGGGTTCGGAGCCACCGCGACGACCGTGGGGTGCATCTACCTCGTCGGGCTGGCGGTCGTGTGGCTCCTGCCCGAGACGCGGGGGAGGCCCTTGCCTCAGGGCTAGTCGAAGGTCTCGAGGAGGAGCGACCTCTCGGGGCCGGTGAGGTTGGTGCTCACGAGGTGCCCCTTGAAGCCGCGGAACCGCTCGCCCAGCCGGTCGAGGTCACCCTCGTCGGTGACCGCGAACAGGACGGACGTGCCGGGAACGGTTTGATCCTTGATGGCCTCGAGCTGCTCCTTGGTGATGCCGACGCCCTGGAGATGCTGGTACAGAGCGCCCGCCCCGGCACCGATCGCCACCGCTCCGAGCATGGGGACGAAGAAGACGGTCCCGACGAGGAGCCCCCAGAACGCCCCCCAGCCGGTGCCCCGCCACTCGTCATCACGGCTGTGTCGGAGGGATGGCTTCTCGGCTCCCTCCGGCCACTCGAGCACGGCACGGTCGATGACCTTGACGAGGCCCTCGGCTCGCGCCTGGTCGAGCTGGGCGCGGGCCGCCATGGCACCCCCAGGTGTGTCGAACTTCCACGCCGTAAACGTCGTCATCGCGTACTCCTCGTCGTGGACCGGGTCCGGCTGTCGACGCCTACCCTGCCACCGTTGGCGGCGCCGGGGAACCGTCCTGGGCTACGGCAGGCGCACCGCGACGACCCGCTCGAGGACGTCGAGCGGCAGCGACCCGGCGTCGAGGACCGCCGTGTGGAACGCCGGCACCTCGAAGCGGTCGCCCTGACGAGCCTCGGCCTCGCGACGGAGCCGCTGGATCTCCAGCCGCCCGATCATGTACGAGGTGGCCTGTCCGGGCGAGACGACGTACCGGTCGACCTCCGGTCGCACGACGCCGGCCGAGAGGGGCGAGTTGTCGAGCATGAACTGGACCGCCTGCTCCCGGCTCCAGCCGAGCGCGTGCAGGCCGGTGTCGACGACGAGACGGCCGGCGCGCATCGAGTCCGCGGACAGCATGCCCAGCCGTTCGATCGGGCCGCTGTAGAGGCCCATCTCGTCGGAGAGCCGCTCCGAGTAGAGCCCCCAGCCCTCCGCGAACGCCGAGTTGTGCAGGTGCTTGCGGAACTCCGGGATCGAGGTCAGCTCGCTGGCGATAGCGATCTGCAGGTGGTGCCCGGGGATGCCCTCGTGAAACGCCATGGCCTCCAGCTCGAAGGTGCCCCACGCCGACGGGTCGGTGACGTTGACGAAGAAGGTGCCGCCGCGACTGCCGTCCGACGCCGGCGGGAAGTAGAAGGCCTTGGCCCCGGTGGTGGTGCCCTCGACCGCGCAGGGGGCCTGCGGGAGCACCTCGAACCACTCCGGCATCGCCGCCCAGGCGCGCGCCATCGCCGTCGTGGAGGCGGCCACCAGCTCGTCACCGGTCGTGAAGTGCAGCGCCGGGTCGTCGCGCATCCGGTCGAAGATCTCCCGGAGGTCGGACGTGCCGAGCGCCTCGCCGCCGAGCTCCCGGTACTCCGCGGCGAGCGACTCGACCTGCGTCAGCCCGATGTCGTGGATCTCCTGCGCGGTGAGGCCGGTGGTCGTGAAGTAGCGCAGGGCTCGGGCGTATGCGTCGTCCCCGCCGTCGAGGTGCATCAGCCCGCAGCGGTCGTCCGGCCGGGCGTGCGGCAGGACGTCGTCCCGGAGCACGTCGCGGTAGGTGGCCAGGCCCGGACGCAGTCCGGTCTCGACCGCGTGGCTCACCCGGCCGCGCCAGGCGTCCACATCGATCCCGTCCGGGGGACGCAGCGCGGTCACGAACGGGTCCGTGTCGAGGGGTCGGGCCAGCGCGGCGTCGATCTGCGCGACGGTGCCGGAGACGGCGAACTCGGCGGGGGCCCAGCCCCGGGCGACGCCTTGGCGGTGCCGCTCGGCCCGGTCGGCGAACCACTGCCCGGCGCCGGCGAGCACGTCGGGCATCGCGTCGGCGACCTCGGCGTTCGGCAGCGTGAGCATCCCGAGGATCAGCGGAAGCGACTCCTGAAGGCCGAAGATCGGATCCGCCGACACGTCGGCGAGCCGGCTCTCGAGCAGGTCGGCGGCACTGGTGGCGTGGCTGACCAGCACCGCCCGCGTGATCCGCTCCTGGTCCACGAGGTCGGCGGTGTCGATCGCCTCGGCCCGGGCGGCGACATCGCGCAGGCGAGCGATCTCGGCGTCCTCGGCTGCTCGCGAGGCATCCTCGAAGCGGCCGGTCGTCGGGTAGTGCCCGAGCAGGTGGGCCTCGGTCGGTTCGGCGGCCAGGTGGCCGGCCCAGAACTCGGCGGACAGGGTGGACAGAGCGTCGCTGGAAGTCACCCTCGGCACCGTAGTACCGGTCCCGGTCTCAGCTCGCGGCCTGCTTCACCAGTGCCGCGATCCTCTTCACGTCGGCGTCGGTGAGCTTGGCGAGCGCGAAGGCGGTCGGCCAGACGTTGCCGTCGTCGAGGTTCGCGCCGTCGTTGAAGCCGAACGTCGAGTACCGCGACTTGAACTTGTCGGCCGGCTGGAAGAAGCAGAGGATCTTGCCGTCCTTGGCGTAACCGGGCATGCCGTACCAGAGCTTCGGCGCGAGCCCGGGCGCACTGGCCGTGATGGCCTTGTGGAGCCGCTCGGCCATGTCGCGGTCCGACGGCGTCAGCTCGGCGATCTTGGCCATCATCGCCTGCTCGTCGTCCGCCTTGCCGCCGCCGCGACGGGCCGCCTTGACCTCCTCCGCACGGTCCTTCATGGCGTTGCGTTCCTCGGCAGTGAACGCCGGGGCGGTCTTGGCGGCCGTCCTCTTCGCGGTCGTCTTCTTCGCGGTCGTCTTCTTGGCGGTCGTCTTCTTCGCGGTCTGGGCCATCGGGCCTCTCCTTCGTGAGTCGCGTCGGTACGCCCTCACGGTAGGAGAGCGGCGGGCGCCAGTGCTTCTCGAAAACTGATCGATCGGCCTCGTGTCCTCCTCGACCGCCTCACCGTGCGCCCCCTGCCGGTCCGTCGAGGTCGACCCGGACGGTCAGTGGTGTCGTCGCAATCGCGCGCCCGAGGGCCGCATCCCACTGGTATCGCAGCGTTCTCGACCGGGCCGTCGGGTCGTCGTCAGCCAGGACGACGGCGACGCCGCGCCGCCACGCGCCGTGCACCAGCACCCGCGCCCGGGGCTGGCGCACGAGGTTGCGCACGTAGTCCGACTGCATCCCGTGCGCCGCGACGACCCAGAACGTGTCGCCGTCGAGCCCGTTCCCGACGACGGTGTGCCGAGGGCGACCGGTTCGTCGGCCCGTGGTCTCGAGCAGCGCGAAGGCCGCGGGGGCCAGCCGGTGCCGCAACGCCCAGGCGAGCGTGTGGTTGCCGGTCCACAGGACGAGGCGCAGGACGCGGTACTTCGTCGTTCTCACCGGCTCCGCCTCTGGCACCTCACCATTCTGTCGGCGCACGTCGTGCCACGATGCCGGGATGAGCGCTTCGGAGTCGGGCGGGTACGCGCGGATCGCGGAGCTCGCATGGCGCTGGGTCCTCGCCCAGGTGCGCTGGTCGGACGGGCCGTGGATCCCGACATCGGTGGCCGTCGACGGAGCCGCGGACGAACCCGAGCCTCTGCCCGGGCCGTACCGGGACGGCCTGCACGACGGGATCGCCGGTCTGGCCCACGTTCTCGCCGAGATCCGGCTCGCCCGGCCGTGGACCAGCGAGGAGGGGGACCTCGCCGCGGCCGTCGTCGAGCGACTCCGACGGGTGACGCCCGACCTGACGGACGTGTCCTTCTTCGACGGTCTGTCGAGCACGGTGGGCGCGCTCCTCGCTCTCGACGCATCGGGAGCGGACGCCGCGGTCCGCCGGATGACCGACACCGCGACGGCCGACGGGTGGGCGCCGGGGTACCAGCTGTCCGCCGCGGCGTACCGGCCCGACGCCCGCGTCAACGACGCGACCCTCGGCACCGCGTCGGTCCTGCTCGCCGCCGTGTGGGCGATGCGCCGGGACGTGGATGGGTCCCGGGACCTGGCAGAGCGCGCGGCCGGGATCCTCATGGCCGAGGCCGAGGAGGAGCCGACGGGGCTGAACTGGCACATGGTGTCCCCCCGGTTCGAGCTCGACGCCTCAGGCCGAGATGCCGAACTGGTCGCACGGGCTGGCCGGCATCGCCACAGCGTTGGCGTTGTCGGGGAGCGAGCTCGACCGCCCGGACCTCGTCGACGCCGCCCGGCGAGGAGCAGATCACCTCGTCACCCTCGGCGACTCGTCCGACGGCGGGTTCGTCGTCCCGCTCTCGATCCCGCCGGCCGACCCGGCCCGAGCCGACCCCATCTCGTACGGCTGGTGCCACGGACCCACCGGCACCTCGATGCTCTTCCTCGCCCTCGACCGCGCCAGGGTCGCCGAGGTCGGCGGACGGCCGACGACGAGCTGGTATGCCCGGGGCCGGCACAGCGTCCGGGTCTCCGGCCTGCCGGACCGCCTGCGGCCCGGGTTCTGGGACAACGACGGCCACTGTTGCGGCACGGCGGCGGTGGGCGACGCCTTCCTCGACGCGTACGCCCGGACCGGCGACGATGCCGAGCTGGCCTTCGCGGCGCGACTCGGGGATGCCCTCGTGGAGCGGGCCGTGGTCACCGACGGACACGCATACTGGCGCTTCCTCGAGCACCGCAACGAGCAGCCGTTGCTGCCGCCCGGGGTGGGGTGGATGCAGGGGGCGGCCGGCATCGCCGCATACCTCTTCCGGCTGGACCGGGTGCTCGAGACCGGACCGGAGGCGGCGGCCGTCCGCCGCATGGAGAACTGGTGGGCCCTGGACGTCGATCCACGCCAAGCCCGTTCGTCGGGTCAGTAGGTCGGAGCGACCGGCCGAGAGGAGCGCAGAGACATGGCGAAGTACCTGGTCCTGATCTACGGCGACGAGCAGCGGTGGGCGAACCGCACCGCCCTGGAGCGTGCAGGCGCTCGAGGACGGACATGCGGCCTTCCGGGCCGCGGCCGGCGCCGGCGTGGTTGGCGGACACGAGCTCGCCGACAGTGCGACGGCCACCAGCCTCCGGGCCGGGTCCGACGGGTCCGAGGGCCGACGGGCCGACGATCACCGACGGGCCGTTCCTCGAGACCAAGGAGGCGCTCGGCGGCTTCTACCTCGTCGAGGCGGCCGACCTCGACGAGGCGATCCGGTGGTCGAGCCTGCTGCCCGAGGTGGCGGACGACCACAGTGGCGTCGAGATCCGGCCGATCGGGGAGCACTCCTGAACGGGTCCTCGGCTGACGTCGCGGTCGGTCGTCGCGGACGTCCATCGTGAGGAGTGGGCGTCCGTCCTGGCCAGTACGGCGCGGCTGACGCGCGACCTCGACCTCGCGGAGGAGTGCACGCAGGACGCGTTCGCGCAGGCTCTGGTGCGCTGGCCGCTCGACGGGGTTCCCCGCCGGCCCGGCGCGTGGCTGACGACCGTCGCGGCCAACCGCGCCCGCGACGCGATCCGGCGCGAGGCGGCGCTGCGACGACGTCTCCCGCTCCTCGTCGCGGAGGAGACGGAGCCCTCGGACACCGATCCGGCTGCCCGTGGACGACGACCGGCTCCGGCTGGTGTTCACGTGCTGTCACCCGGCGTTGTCGGCGACGCCCAGGTGGCGCTCACCCTGCGGCTGGTCTGCGGACTCTCGACCGCCGAGGTGGCCCGCGCCTTCCTGGTGCAGGAGGCCACCATGGCCGCACGGATCACCCGCGCCAAGAAGAAGATCGCCGCGGCTCGGATCCCCTACCGCGTCCCGTCCCGCGCGGAGCTCCCGGAACGGCTCGGTCCCGTCCTCGACGTGGTCTACCTCGTCTTCACCACGGGACACGCGGCGCCGTCCGGCGACGCCCTGGTCCGCGACGACCTCGTCGACCGCGCTCTGGACCTCGGCCGGTTCCTCCATCGGCTGCTTCCGGACGAGCGCGGCGTCGCCGGGCTGCTCGCCCTGATGCTGCTCGTCGACGCGCGTCGCGACACGCGGATGGATGCCGACGGGAACCTCGCGCTGCTCGCCGACCAGGACCGCTCGCGGTGGGACCGCGCCGAGATCGAGGAGGGCGTGGCGCTGCTCACCCGCAGCCTCAGCCGAAGCGAGCCCGACCGCTACGCCGTCGAGGCGGCGGTGGCGGCGGTGCACGCCGAGGCTCCGCGGTGGGCGGACACCGACTGGGACGAGGTCGTGCGGCTCTACGACGTGCTGCTCCGGCTGCGGCCGTCCCCGGTCGTCGCGCTCAACCGCGCCGCCGCCATCGGGCTCCGGGACGGCCCCCAGGCCGGGCTCGACGCGCTGGAGGTCGCTGCGCGACGAGCCGGTCCTCGCGACCTACCCGTATCTCAGCGCCGCCCGCGGCCGACTTCCTGCGCCGGCTGGACCGGCGCGCGGAGGCGCGAGCCGCGTACGAGGAGGCGCTGGCGCTGACCGGCAACGAGGTCGAGCGCGCCTTCCTCGTCGGGCGGCTGGCGCAGCTCAGATGAGGCCCATCTTGCTGGCCTCGTGGACCGCTTCGGCCCGACGGGACACGCCGAGCTTGCGCAGGATGTTGCCGACGTGGAACTTCGCCGTCGTCTCCGAGATCTAGAGCCGGCCGCCGATGTCACGGTTGGACATCCCGCGCGCCAGCAGCCGGAGCACCTCGGTCTCGCGCGACGTCAGCTGCCGGGCGCTGGGGGTCTCGGCCTGGTTCAGCCCGCGCACCATGGCCGAGGCGCTGCGAGCGTCGAACGCGCTCTCGCCGCGGCTCACGTCGCGGATCGCCCGGATCAGCGCGGAGGTGTCGACGTCCTTGACGACATACCCACGGGCACCGGCCCGCACGGCGCGCTGCACGAGGTTCTCGTCCAGGAACGTCGTGAGCACGAGGACCCCGAGCTCGGGATGCGCCGAGGTGAGGTCGGCGCAGAGGTCGAGGCCCTCGGTGTCGGACGACGTGGAGAGCTTGAGGTCCAACAGGACGATCTGGGGGCGGCTCCGGGCGACGACCGCCTTGGCCTCCGCCGCCGACGACGCCTCCGCGACGACGATCCCTCCGGTGAAGCCGGCGTGCCGCAACGGGCGCAGCAGCAGTGGACGCTTCTGCAGGGAAGGTACCTGGCGTGTCGGAGCGGTCGCCCGGTGTGGAAGGATCGGCGGACGCCGCTGATGACGTGACATCGCTCGCGCATGACTCCCGGGAGGTCGCCCTGTGACGCTCGCCAGCACGGCCGACGGAGCTCGGCCCCGGTTCCACCGGGTGCTGCTGAAGCTGTCGGGAGAGGTGTTCGGCGGCGGCCGACTCGGCCTCGACCCGGCGGTGGTGCGCACCATCGCCGACCAGGTCGCCGAAGCGGTCCGCAGCGGCGTCCAGGTGGCCATCGTCATGGGTGGCGGCAACTTCTTCCGCGGCGCGGAGATGCAGGCCAAGGGCATGGAGCGGGCCCGGGCGGACTACATGGGGATGCTCGGCACGGTCATGAACTGCCTCGCCCTCCAGGACTTCCTCGAGAAGAACGGCATCGAGACTCGCGTCCAGACGGCCATCACCATGGGCCAGGTCGCCGAGCCGTACATCCCCCGCCGCGCGATCCGGCACCTCGAGAAGGGCCGCGTCGTCATCTTCGGCGGCGGCGCCGGGATGCCCTACTTCTCCACCGACACGGTCAGCGCGCAGCGGGCCCTCGAGATCAAGTGCGACGCCGTGCTCATGAGCAAGAACGGGGTCGACGGCGTCTACGACATGGATCCGCGGCTCCACCCCGAGGCGAAGAAGCTCGACACGCTGACCTTCGACGAGGCCCTCCAGCAGGGTCTGCGGGTCGTCGACCAGGCGGCGTTCAGCCTCTGCCGCGACAACAAGCTGCCCATGGTCGTCTTCGGCATGGAGGGCGAGGGAAACATCACCCGCGCGCTGCAAGGTGAGAGGATCGGCACGCTCGTCACCCCGGTGTGACGCCCCGACGCATACGGAGAAACAGACGATGATCGACGAGACGCTCTTCGAGGCCGAGGAGAAGATGGAGAAGGCCGTCGAGGTCGCCAAGGAGGACTTCGCCGGCATCCGGACCGGGCGGGCCAACCCCGGCATGTTCAACAAGCTCTTGGTCAGCTACTACGGCGCTCCGACCCCGCTCCAGCAGCTGGCGTCGTTCCAGACGCCGGAGGCGCGGACCATCATCATCAGCCCGTTCGACAAGTCCTCGATGCACGAGATCGAGAAGACGCTGCGCGACTCGGATCTCGGCGTGAACCCCAGCAACGACGGCAACATCATCCGGGTCGTGCTCCCGATCCTCACCGAGGACCGGCGCAAGGAGTACATCAAGCTCGCGCACCACAAGGCCGAGGAGGCCCGGGTGTCGATCCGCAACGTCCGGCGCAAGGCCAAGACCGACCTCGACCGGCTGGTCAAGGACGGCGAGGTCGGCGAGGACGACGGCGTGCGCGGCGAGAAGGAGCTCGAGGGACTGACCAGGAAGTACGTCGACACTGTCGACGTCCTGCTCAAGGGCAAGGAGAACGAGCTCCTCGAGGTCTGAACGGCTCACCGAGATGCCCGTGCCCGCGCGCCCCATGACCGACGAACCGGCGACCCCGCCCGACGCGTCGGAGGGCAGCGCCGTCGTCGCCCCCGTGACGACCGAGGCCGAGTCGGTCAAGGTCTCGCGCGCCGGTCGCAACCTTCCCGCCGCCTTCGCCGTCGGCCTGACCCTCGGTGCGGCCGTGATCGTGACGTTGTTCTTCATCCCGAAGTGGACGTTCGTCGTCCTCGCGACGGCCGCGGTATGCGTCGGGGTCTGGGAGCTGTGCCGGGCGCTGAAGGCCGGTGGGTTCAACGTCCCGGTGGTTCCCAGCATCGTCGGCTGCATCAGCATGCTCGGCGCGGCCTACGTCGGCGGCGCCCAGGCCCTGCTGGTCTGCTTCGCCCTCACCTGTGTGGCGATCCTCGTCTGGCGGGTGGCCGACGGGGTGACCGGCGCGGCCCGCGACGTCCAGGGTGGGGCGCTGGTGGCGGCCTACCCCTCGTTCCTGGCGGCGTTCTCCTCGTTGCTGCTCGCCCCGGACGACGGCGTCTGGCGGATGTTCACCTTCATCGCGATCACGGTCGCGAGCGACATCGGTGGGTATGCGGTGGGTGTCCTGGCCGGGCGGCATCCGATGGCGCCGACGATCAGCCCCAAGAAGTCGTGGGAGGGGTTCGCCGGGTCGGTGGTCTTCTGCATGGCGGTCGGCGTGGCCTGCGTCCACTTCGCGCTGCACGGCGCGTGGTGGGTCGGCCTGGTCGCCGGGGCGGCGGCGGCCGTGGGGGCGACCGGGGGTGACCTCATCGAGTCGACGATCAAGCGCGACCTCGGGATCAAGGACATGTCCAACATCCTCCCGGGCCACGGCGGCCTGATGGACCGCCTCGACTCGCTGGTCATGGCCGCCCCGATCATCTGGGCCGTCCTGGCGGTCCTGGTCCCGGTGTCCCTGTCGGCGTGACCGCGGCGCCGCCCTCCTCGCGCCGGTCGTCAACCCAGTCGTATGCCCCGATCGGTCGCGATCGGGTGGGATACCCGGTTGGGTCACCGATCCGGTTGCGATCACAACCGGCTGGGTTACCCGACCGGTTACTCCACGGATGGCCGACCTGAGACGCCACGAATGGTCGACCTGAGACCGCTGCGACCGGGCCGCCCGGATCCGAGGCGGGCCGCCCGGCTAGAGCGCGATCGGGTGGGATACCCGGTTGGGTCACCGATTCGGTCGCGATCACGACCGATGGTGACCCGACCGGTTACTCCATATCGGTTACTCCACGTGCTCAACCACCGGCACGTCGACGACAGCGCCTCACCCGGTCGACGCCTACGCGGTCAGCCGCCACTCCTGTCGCGGTGTCGCCACCACCGCCGGCCGGAACCCGGATCGTCGGGCCGTCACGTAGTGGTTCTCGATTCGCGCAGCACGGAGGGCGGATCCTTCGCCAGCTGCTCCGGCGTGACGCCCACCACCACGATGCGGTAGCTGGACAGCTCTGAGTCGTCGGTGACGGTGGCGTCCCACTGCAAGGCTCCCGCGTGGAACTCGCGACTGTGCACCATCACCGCCATGCCGACGTCGTCGAACCACACGTCAGGCGTGGTCAACCGAGCCCCGTCTACATCCTCGAGACCGGGGTTCAACCAGGCCGTCGGCAGGACCCGCGAGGTCAGGACCAGCGCCGCCAGATCCGCCTCGGGAACCGACCACGCTCCGGCGGCCGCCTCCTGCACCGCTCGACGCAGGCGAACCCGTCCGTGGGTCTGCCGAACCTCGACCCAGTGCGTCACGTCGTCCAGGCGCACCAGCCGACGTCGAACCACGTCGATGATGAGCGCTCTGGCGGCGGACTCCGGCAGGACCGCCGCCGCGTCGACGACGGCTCGAGGACGAGATGACAGTCGCAGCGGCCCACGATGCACGAGTCGTTCGTGCACCAGCCGCGTACGCCGGACGGTCACCCCGTTGATCCTCCGAGGCTTCGAGGTGGCCGGAACCAGGACGTGGACTCGTCGATCCGCGTCCTCCGGGAGGAAGCCGAACAGGGCCGCTGCGGTCGGGCCGGCGAGCCAGGAGTCCGGACCGCCATAGATCTGAGCGGCGACATGTCGCTGAGATGGCGTCGGAAGACTGGTCCCCAACAGGACCACTCCGGGTAACACCTGTCGCCAGGACCGTCCCAGCCGCCACCGCACCTGACCGATCGACACCCCGTGCTCAGTCAGCTGTCGGCGGCTGACCACTCCCATCTGCTCGGCTGCGATGGCGTTCAGCGAGGCGGGAGGTCCATCGGGCCAGCATCGGAGCGAAGCTCGCCCACTGACCAGAGCTATCGGGTCTCGGTGGACGGAGGGACGAACTGGACGCGGCATGTGGACAACCGGGACCACCACTTCAGGTAACCAGTCGGGTCACCGAGATGGTCGCGATCACGACCGAGTCGGTGACCCGAGCGGGTATCCGATCGGGGCTGTCCGCCACGGCGTACCGGGGACTGCGTTGCGCTCCCGCTAGGACGTGCAGGCCTCGAGGAGCTGGTCGATGACGTGACGGGTCAGGGGGCGGTCGGTGAGCTCGGCGGCCCACGCCGCCAGGTCGTCCCGCTCGGTCGGGTCGGTGGCCGCCAGCCATCGGCGGCTCGCGACCTGGGTGATGTGGCCCAGGACGGTGATGATCATCGTGAAGTCGGCCTCGTCCCGCAGGCGGGCCGGTCCGCCCCGGTCCCGGTATGCGTCGTACAGCGCCCGCGCCCGGGCCGTGTCGACACTGGCGTCGCCGATGCCCTCGGTGGTGGCGTACTCCACGAGTGCGAACGCGACCTCCCACGCCGGGTCGCACGGCCCGCTGTTGTCGAAGTCGAAGACGACGATCTCGCCGTCCCGGGTCGCTCTGACGTTGTCGCTGAACAGGTCGCGATGACACCACCGCAGCTCTCGCGGCGCCGCCAGGAGGCCCTCGAGCGCGACCATCTCGTCCCGGTGCGCCGCCAGGGCGGGGCGAAGGGTGCCCCGGCCCGACCCAGCGCGATCAGCAGGTCGTCCCACGCCGGACCGCCGACCGGCGCCCGGAACCACGGGTCTACGTCATCGGCCAAGTCGGCCGAGTCGGTCCTGCCGGCCGCCGCCGCCGACCGGGCCTCCGGCAGCCGATGCAGGTCGGCCAGCAGGCGACCGACCGCGCCGGGATCGATCCCCGGGTCCGCGGCCGCCATGTCGACCCACTCGAGGACCCGGACCTGCCGGTTCGCCACCGTAGCGACGACCAGCCCGTCGCGCGTCCGCCGGATGCGGGGCGCGAGGATCCCCGCCGCGACCGCGCCTTCGTGGAACCGCACAGACGGAGCGAGTCCCTCCTCCGACACCTCGTTGCGCTCGGTCTTGACGGCCCAGCGGCCGCTGGTCGCCTCGAGCCGCCAGATCTCGCCCACCCGGCCGTAGGCGACCGGTTCCGACGACAGCGTGCCGTCGCCCAGTCCGAAGGCGTCGAGCACCCCGGCGAGGCCGGCGTCGTCGAACACGATGCGCTCCTCGGGTCAGACGGGTTCGGCCACCACCCCGGCGAGTTCGCCGTCCCGGGCATTGTCGCGCGTGAAGCGGCGCCCGGGCAGGGCGACGGCCGCGACGACCGCACCGACCAGACAGAGGACCGCCACGAGCAGGCTGCCTGCGTGCATACCGGCCATGAACGCGTCCTGGGCCTCGGCGAGCAGCGTGGGGTTGCCTTCGGCGATCGCCGCCGCGGCGACGACCGACTCGCGGGCCTGGTCGGCAGCGGACGCCGGCAGCCGGTCGAACGCGCCCCCGGTGAGCGCCGCGCCGTAGACGGACGCGAACACCGACCCCACGACGGCGACCCCCAGGGTCGCGCCGAGCTCCCGGGTGGCGTCGTTGACGGCCGACCCGACGCCCGCTCTGGCCGGCGGCAGGACGCGAAGGATCGACTCGGTGGCGGGCGTCGAGATGAGTCCCATCCCGAGGCCCAGGAGCACCATCTGCGGAACGATCGACGTCGCATACGGCACGTCGACGGGGCTGGCCGCGATCCACGCCATGGACGACCCGAACATCAGGAGCCCCGTGGTGACCACGGCGCGGGTTCCGAGCCGCGGGGCCAGGAGCCCGCCGGCCATCGAGGCCACCGCGATGCTGATCGCCACGGGCAGGATCCGGGTACCGGTGGACAGGGCGTCGTACCCGCGAATCACCTGGAAGTACTGGGTGACCAGGAAGATGAAGCCGGCGAGCGAGAAGAACGTCACCGTGACGGCGCCGCTGGCAGCGCTGAACCGCCGGTCGGCGAACAGGCCGACGTCGAGCATCGGGTGCGCGGCCCGCCGTTCGACGACGACGAATGCGACGAGGAGCACTGCGGTCACGGCGAACCCGACGATCGTCGCCGTCGACCCCCAGCCGCGGCTCGGCGCCTCGATGATCGTCCAGACGAGCAGGCCGAGCATCGCGCTGGAGAGCACCAGGCCGCGTCGGTCGAGCGGCGGTGCGGCCGGATCGCGCGACTCGGGGACGAGGAACGCCGCGAGGGCGGCGGCCACGACGGCGAGAGGCGCGAGGGCGAGGAACACGCTGCCCCACGAGAAGTGGGTGAGCAGCAGGCCGCCCACGACCGGGCCGGTAGCGACGCCCACCCCGACGACGGCTCCCCAGCCGCCCAGCGCGGCGGCCCGCTGCCGACGGTCGGGAAAGGCGTTCGAGATCACCGACAGGGTTGCCGGGAAGATCAGCGCCGCGAAGACGCCCATGACGACCCGCGCGGCGATCAGGGCGCCGTCCGAGCTGACCAGCCCGGCCACGGTGGTCGCGACCGCGAAGCCGACGAGACCGACGAGCAGCGCGGGGCGTCGGCCGTACCGGTCCGAGAGGCTCCCCGCCGCGAGAACCAGCGCGGCGAACGCGAGGTTGTAGGCGTCGACCACCCACTGGAGCGTCCGCGTGTCGGAACCCAGCTCGCGGGCGATGCTCGGCAGCGCGACGTTGACAATCGTCGTGTCCAGGTTGATCGCGAAGACCGCAGCGTAGACCGCGACCAGGATTCCGGCCCTGCGCTTCATGGAAACCTCACGAACGGGTGGATGTGGACGCTGTCAACATCACCAAGTCCATCACACGGATGTGGACAGTGTCAACATGTCGGTAGGATCATCGCCGTGAAGGCGTACCACCACGGCAACCTCCGGGCGGAGCTGCTCCGGACCGCGGTGGAGCTGGCTCGCGAACAGGGTCCCGGGGGAGTCGTCCTCCGCGAGGTGGCCCGCCGGGCGGGCGTCTCGCACAACGCCGCATACCGGCACTTCGCCGACCGTGACGAGCTGCTGTCCGCGACGGCCGAGGCCGGACAGGACGAGCTCTCCCGCGCGATGGCGAGCCGTGCCGCGCGGGTCCGCCGCGGCGACCGGGCCGACCGGTCGGTACGGCGCCTCCGCGAGATCGGCAAGGCGTACGTCCTCTTCGCGGTGCGCGAGCCGGGACTCTTCGCCACCGCCTTCGCGGCCACGGTGGAGCGCGCCGGCGACGAGTCCGGTCCCTACGCGCTGCTGAGCGCCGCCCTCGACGAGATGGTCGAGTGCGGCACGCTGTCACCGGACCGGCGCGAGGGCGCCGAGGTGGCCTGCTGGTCGGCGGTCCACGGGTTCGCGGTGCTGCACATCGACGGGCCCCTCGAGGACGTCCCGGCGCGGGAGCGGGACCGTCAGCTCGAGGTCATGCTCGATGCGCTCCAGGCCGGCCTGGGTTGAGAGACTGTTCTCCTGATGACCGACCTCCCGACGCCCACCGCGGCGCCACCCCGACCAGGGCAGCTGACCTTCACCGCGCCACGCCGGATGAAGCCGCCGCGCCACCTCGCCGACCTCACGACCCAAGAGCGGCGCGACGTCGTGGAGTCGTTGGGCCACAAGGCGTTTCGGGCGAAGCAGCTGTCGACGCACTACTTCGAGCGGCTGGTCGACACCCCGGACGAGATGACCGACCTGCCCAAGGGCGTCCGCGACGACCTCGTCCGCGACCTGCTGCCCACCCTGCTCACCCCGATGGTGCAGCGGACCGCGGACGACGGCCAGACGGTCAAGTACGCATGGCGCCTCCACGACGGCGCCATCGTCGAGTCGGTCCTCATGCGCTACCCCAACCGGGTCACCATGTGCATCTCAAGCCAGGCCGGCTGCGGGATGAACTGCCCGTTCTGCGCTACCGGGCAGGCCGGGCTCACCCGCAACCTCTCGACCGCGGAGATCGTCGAACAGGTCGTGTATGCGGCCCGCTCGCTCCGTCGCGGCGAGCTCGCCGGTGGGGGCGACGAGGAGGAACGCAGCGCGCCGCTGCGGGTCTCGAACGTGGTCTTCATGGGGATGGGCGAGGCACTCGCCAACTACAACGCGGCGATCGGCGCCATCCGCCGGCTCGTCGACCCGGCGCCGGACGGCCTCGGCATGTCCGCGCGGGGGATCACCATGTCCACGGTCGGTCTCGTCCCGGCCGTCGACCGGCTCGCGGCCGAGGGCATCCCCGTCACGCTGGCGCTCTCGCTGCACGCGCCGGACGACGAGCTGCGCAACGAGCTGGTCCCGATCAACACGCGGTGGTCGGTCGACGAGGCGCTCGACGCCGCATACCGGTACTTCCAGACCACGAAGCGGCGCGTGTCGATCGAGTACGCCCTGATCCGCGACATCAACGACCAGGCCTGGCGGGCGGACCTGCTGGGGCGCAAGCTCACCGCTCGGGGCAGGGGCTGGGTGCACGTGAACCCGATCCCGCTCAACCCCACGCCCGGCTCGAAGTGGACCGCGTCCCGCCCCGGCGTGGAGCAGCAGTTCGTCGAGCGGCTCCGCGCCGCGGGCATCCCGACGACGATTCGCGACACCCGCGGTCAGGACATCGACGGCGCCTGCGGGCAGCTCGCCGCCTCGACCGCCTGACCCCCGCCGGTCACCGATCAGGTCAGGAAGCGTCCTCCACGACGTAGAAGTGGTTGCCGTCCGGGTCGTCGAACTCGAACATCGGCGGCACCTCGCCCCAACGCAACAGTTCCCCGACGGCGACACCGCGCGCGGCGAGGTCGGTGCGCTCGGTCTCGGCGTCGGCCACGGTGAAGCGGATGCCGGTGTCGGTCGGACCGTCCGGCTGACCGGCGGTGAGGGCGATCGAGGTCGTGGCCCCGCGCGGGGCCACCTCGACCCAGCGCAGGGTCGGGCTGATCGGCGCGTCGAGACGCTTCTCGAAGCCGAGCGTCCCGACGTAGAAGTCGAGAGCGGCGTCCTGGTCGCGGACGGTGACGCCGACGGTGCGGACGTCGGTCATGGTGGTCATCGTGCTGCCTCCTGTGCGGTGCTGGTGGTGTCGGGCTCGCCGTACATCAGGGAGCCGGGGGTGGTGAGGGTCTCGCCGGTCTCCAGCCAGGTCTTGAGGCCGGAGAGGATCATCGGCCAGCCGCCGTAGAGCTCCGGCGGGGCGTCGTCGGTGAGCTGGTCATGGGTGACGGTCAGCCGGCAGGAGTCGCCGACCGGCTCGATCTCCCAGCTCACCCGCGTCGTGCCGGCGCTCTTGGCCTCGTCGCTCCACAGTGTGGACATCGTCTGGACCAGCCGGCGGGGTGGTTCGACGACGAGGTTCTCGCCCTCGGCCAGGGGAGCCTCGACGCCCGGATGCTCGAGCGTGTAGCTCGAGCCCGGGGCCCAGTCCGAGTGCGCGCTGACGCCGAAGTGGTACTTGGCGCGGATGGCCGGGTCGGTGATCGCCTCCCACAGTCGCTCCGGCGTCGTGCGGATGTAGATCTCGAAGACCTTCTCCATGGTGTGCTCCAGCTCGGTCTTGAGGCCGGCGAGTCCGGCGGCCCACGGCTCGGTGTACTTGCTCACCCACCGGTCGTGGATGAGCCGGATCGGGACCGGGTTGAGGAAGTGCCGCTTCTCCCGGCCCCGACGGCGGCTGACGACGAGGCCGGCGTCCTCGAGGAGGCGCAGGTGCTTGGCCACCGCGATGCGGGTCATGTCGTGTCCAGCGGTGAGGGCGACCAGGGTCTGGCCGTCCTCGGCGTGGAGCGCGTCGAGCAGCGACCGACGGGTCGGGTCGGCGAGCGCCCGGAACACGGCCTCCATGACGACAGAATAGGAAACCAGATGGTTTCCTGTCAATGACCGGGGGACCGGCCATGGCCAGGGTCCCGTCGGGGTCAGTCGGTGAAGCAGAGCCCGCGGAACCGTTGCAGCAGAGCCGGATCGACGTCACCGAGGTCCGCCTCGCCACTCGGGTCGCCGTGGCGGTCGTAGAGCCAGAGCAGGAGCTGTCCACCGGTCCCGGTGACAGCCGGTATGCGGTCGGTCGCGAGCCCTTCCCGCGTCACCATCCTGACGACGGCGGTGCCGGAAGGCTGGCCGTCCGAGACGACCCAGGCAGCGTCGGAGTCGGTGCAGGCCAGCCCGAACCGGCCGTCGAGCGGTGCGGGCCGTGGGTCGTCGCCCTGCGCGTCGTCCGCGTTGGACACCGAGACGTGGAGGAACTCGTCCACCGCGTCAGCGCCGACCGCCGGCGAGATCCGCACGGACCGGCCGGCGGCGTGAGCGACGTCCCAGTGATGTCCGACCGCCTCCTGCACCTGGTGCCGGATGACGAACCCGGCGTTCTGCTGGGCCGGCGCCCAGGTCCACACGTGAGCCGCCGGGTCGGCCGCGCCGAGCACGCGGACCAGCCGCTCGGCCCCGGAGCGGAACGTCTCGATGATGGTCGCGTCGGGCGCCGGCTCCGGCCGGTCGAGGGCTTGTGGCTGCTCGATCAGCCCGTCCTCGACGAGGGTCGCCCAGAACCAGTGCACCTGGGTGAGGTGGTGCACCACGTCGCGCACGGTCCAGCCCGGGCAGAACTCCACGTCGGCGTCAAGGTTGCCGGCCGCCGCCTCGGCGAAGCCACTGCTGTGCTCGGCAATGGCGGCAGTGCACTCCTGCTGGGTCAGCGGCATACCGCCACCGTACGGTCGTCACCATGGACACGGCGACGCGTGACGACCTCGAGCGAACCCTCCAGGAGATCCGGGACGCCGGCCTCTGGAAGCACGAGCGCGAGCTGACCTCCGCCCAGTCGGCGCACGTGACGACGGGGTCCGGCGCGGCGCTCAACTTCTGCGCGAACAACTACCTCGGGCTCGCCGACCACCCGCGGGTCGTGGCCGCGGCGGCTTCGGCGTTGGAGGAGTGGGGCTTCGGCCTGGCCTCGGTGCGGTTCATCTGCGGGACCCAGGTCCCGCATACCGAGCTCGAGCGCCGTCTCGCCGACTTCCTGGGACTGCCCGCGGCGATCCTCTACTCGTCGTGCTTCGACGCCAACGGCGGGATCTTCGAGACCCTCTTCGGCCCCGACGACGTGATCGTCTCCGACGAGCTGAACCACGCGTCGCTCATCGACGGGATCCGGCTGAGCCGGGCCCGGCGGCTGCGCTACCGCAACGCCGACATGGCCGACCTCGCCGACCAGCTCGAGGCGGCCGCCGGCGCCCGCCGGATCGTGGTCGTCACCGACGGGGTCTTCTCGATGGACGGCTCGTATGCGCCGCTGGACCGGATCTGCGACCTCGCCGAGGCGCACGGCGCGATGGTCCTCGTCGACGACTCCCACGCCGTGGGCTTCGTCGGCCCGGGTGGCCGCGGCACGCCGGAGCTGTTCGGGGTCCAGGACCGGGTCGACATCGTCACCGGCACGCTGGGCAAGGCGCTCGGGGGCGCGTCGGGCGGCTACGTCGCGTCGCACCGCGAGGTGGTCGACCTCCTGCGCCAGCGGTCGCGCCCGTACCTCTTCTCCAACTCGGTCGCCCCTGTCGTCGTGGCCGGCTCCCTGGCCGCGCTCGACGTCGCCCAGCGCGCCGACGACCTGCGGGACAGGCTCCAGCGAAACACCACGACGTTCCGGACCCTCATGACCGAGGCCGGCTTCGACCTGCTTCCGGGCACCCACCCCATCACGCCGGTGATGTTCCCCGGCGAGGACGGCGCGGCGCGAGCCGCGCGAGTGGCCGACCACATGCTGGCCGACGGCGTCTACGTGATCGCCTTCTCCTACCCCGTGGTCCCGCGCGGAAAGGCGCGCATCCGGGTCCAGCTGTCGGCCGGGCATACCGAGGACGACGTCCGGCGCTGTGTCGAGGCCTTCGTCGCCGCGCGAGCCGCCGCGGGCTGACGCCGCGGTCAGCCGCCGGTGACGAGGGCGACCGCCTCCTCGGCGTCGTCGACGAGGTGCAGGACCCGTTCCATCCCGCGGCCCCGGGCCATCGACCGCAACAGCGACCAGACCGGCAGCGTCTCGACCCAGTGGTCGACCCCGACGAGGACCAGCGGCGGAGGAGTGACCTCGTCCGGCGCGTAGTAGAGCCGGGTCGCCAGCTGGAACACCTCCTGGACGGTACCGGCCGCGCCCGGCATGACGATGACGCCGGCATTCGACCGCGCGAGGAGCCCGTCCTCGCGGACGGCGTTGGAGAAGTACTTCGCGATTCCCTCAGCGAAGACGTTCGGCGGCTCGTGTCCGTAGAACCAGGTCGGCACGCCGAGCGACCGAGGTCGCTCGTCCTGAGCGCCCGTCTCGGCGACCGGGCGCCGATGAGCCGGGTCGAGGCGAGACCCGCGGCCCGAACGACCTCGACCACCTCGAACGCGACGCGAGCCCAGGCGCCCACGTCCGGGACGAAGGTGGGCACCGGGCGCAGGCGTTCGAGCGCCTCCTCGAGCGCGTCCGGCGACGGCGCCACCGCGCCGAGGTTGGCCGCCTCCATCGCGCCCGGGCCGCCGCCGGTCGCGACGAGCAGGCCCGCGGCGGCCAGCGCCTGACCGGTGCGGGCGGCGGCCGTGTACCCGCCGGTACCCCGGGGTAGGGCGTGGCCGCCCATGATCCCGACGATCCGGCGACCGTCGACCCACTCGTCGAGCGCGTCGCTGATCGAGTCGTCGTGGATCGCCTTGAGGAGGGTGGCGTACGCGTCGCCGGCCAGCCGCATGTCGCGGCCCCACTCGTATGCGCGCGAGTCCACGGTCGCCGCATACCCGCCCGGTCCGTCCAGCCCCGCGTAGAGCTCGGCTCCGGTGTAGAGGTGCGCGCGGTAGACGTCGACGGGGGAGTCCGGGTCGTCCGGGAAGACGACGGCCCCGTGCGTCTGCAGGTGGACCAGCAACGACGGCGAGACGTCGCCGCCGAGGACGACGAGGCCGCGCAGCTGAGTCTCGCTCAGCAGGGCGTCCTCGACCGGTCGGAGGTCGACGTCCTGCAGCCGGACCCCTTCGAGCGGGCGGCCGGCGGCAAGCCAGTCGGTCAACTCGGCGGTCGACTGGATCTCCACACCGGGATCGTTTCACTAGTCTCGTGGACATGAGCACCGGTGCCTACGCGTCCATGTACGCGCGCAGCCTCGAAGACCCGCAGGGATTCTGGAGCGAGGCGGCGCAGGACATCGACTGGATCACGCCACCAGATCGCGTCCTCGACGACTCGCGGCCACCGTTCTACCGGTGGTTCCCCGGCGCGACCCTGAACACCTGCTACAACGCGCTCGACCGCCACGTCGAGGGTGGCCGGGCCGACCAGGTGGCCATCCACTACGACTCTCCGGTCACGGGCACGAAGCGGTCGATCACCTACGCGGAGCTGCTCGCCGACGTCCGCCGCCTCGCCGGCGCGCTGGCCGGCGCCGGCGTCGAGAAGGGCGACCGCGTCGTCATCTATATGCCGATGGTCCCCGAGGCGGTCGTGGCCATGTTGGCGTGCGCACGGATCGGGGCCATCCACTCGGTCGTCTTCGGGGGCTTCGCGCCGGCGGAGCTGGCGGCCCGCATCGACGACGCCCGGCCGAAGGTGGTCCTCACCGCGTCCTGCGGAGTCGAACCGACCCGCGTCGTCGAGTACAAGCCGATCATCGAGGCCGCCGGCGCGCGGACCACCCACCGGCCCGACGTGTGCGTGGTCCTCCAGCGGGAGCAGGCCCGGGCCGAGCTCAAGGAGGGCGATGTCGACTGGGCCGACTTCGTCTCGTCGCCGGCCGCCGACGCCGGCGCCGACTGCGTCGAGGTGGCCGCCACCGACCCGCTCTACATCCTCTACACGTCTGGCACGACCGGAAAGCCCAAGGGCGTCGTCCGGGACAACGGCGGCCACGCCGTCGCCATGCGCTGGTCGCTCGAGAACGTCTACGGCGTCCGGCCGGGCGAGACCTGGTTCACGGCCAGCGACGTCGGGTGGGTCGTCGGCCACTCCTACATCGTGTACGCGCCGCTGCTGACCGGGTGCACGACCATCCTCTACGAGGGCAAGCCGGTCGGCACGCCCGATGCCGGCGCCTTCCTCCGGATCATCTCCGAGTACCGCGCGGTCGCGATGTTCACCGCACCCACCGCCTACCGGGCCATCAAGCGGGAGGACGCGGCCGGAAACAAGGTCGGTGACTACGACCACTCGTCGCTGCGCACGCTGTTCCTCGCTGGGGAGCGACTCGATCCCGACACCTGGGAGTGGGCCTCCCACCGGCTCGGCATCCCCGTCATCGACAACTGGTGGCAGACCGAGACGGGCTGGCCGGTCGCCGCAAACCCGCGCGGGATCGAGACGCTGCCGATCAAGTCCGGCTCTCCCTCCGTGCCGATGCCGGGGTACGCGGTGACGGTCCTCGACGAGGAGGGCTCGCCGGTCGAGCCGGGAGTCGAGGGAGCGATCTGCATCAAGCTGCCGATGCCCCCGGGAACCCTGCCGACCCTCTGGGGCGACGACGAGCGGTACGTCTCGTCGTACCTGTCGGCGTTCGACGGCTACTACCTGACCGGCGACGGCGGGTACCTGGACGAGGACGGGTACCTCTACGTCATGGGCCGCACCGACGACGTCCTCAACGTCGCCGGGCACCGGCTGTCGACCGGGTCGATGGAGGCCGCGCTGGCGGGTCATCCCGACGTGGCCGAGTGCGCCATCATCGGGGTGGCCGACGAGCTCAAGGGCCAGGTCCCGCGCGGGCTGGTCGTTCTCAAGGCGGGGGTGGACGTCGACACCGAAGGTGAGCGGATCCGGCAGGAGCTCGTCCAGCGCGTCCGCGACGAGGTCGGCGCCGTGGCGTCCTTGCACCAGGTCGACATCGTGTCGGCCCTGCCGAAGACGCGGTCCGGCAAGATCCTGCGCAAGACGATGCGGGAGATCGCCGACGGTCACAGTCCGGCGACTCCGGCGACCATCGAGGACGTCTCGGTTCTGGAACGCCTGACGCCGGTCCTGCGGCACCACTGACAGCATCGGGGGCGTGCTCGGCGTCCTGCAAGGCTTCGCGACGATCGCCGCGGTCGTCGCGCTCGGCTGGGTCCTCGCGCATTTCGGCGTCCTCGGGACCAGCGGCCAGCTGTTCCTCAGCCGGCTCGCGTTCTACGTCGCGTCGCCCGCGTTGCTCTTGGTGGTGATGGCCGGTACCCCGATCAGCGCCATCCTCTCCGCGAACCTCGTCGCTTCCGTCGTGTCGGTGGTCGTGACGGTCGGGGTGTACCTCGCCATCGCCCGCGTGCGGTGGAAGCCACCGCTGGGTGAGTCGGTGATCGGCAGCCTCTGCGCCGCATACGTGAACGCGGGCAACCTCGGCATCCCGATCGCCCTGTACGTCCTCGGCGACATCTCGCTCATGGCGCCGACCCTGCTGCTCCAGCTGCTCATCATCACGCCGACCGCCCTGGCCCTGCTCGACGCCGACCGCAGCGGTGACCGTCCCTCCCTGCTCACCGGACTTCGCAGCGTCACCCGCAACCCGATCACCATCGCCGCGTCGGCCGGGGTCCTGCTCTCTCTGGCGGTTCCCCACATCGATCCCGACCTGCTCGCCGGGCTGCTGCAGCCGGTGCAGCTGGTCGGCAACATGGCCGTCCCGGCGATGCTCATCGCCTTCGGGATCTCCCTCCGCCGCGGACCCAGGCCCGGCGCCGCCGGTTCGCGGGCGCACGTCGCGACGCTGGTCGGGCTGAAGCTGGTGTTCCAGCCGATCGTCGCGATCGCCGTCGGGTATGCGGCGGTGGGACTGCGCGGGACGGCCCTGTTCGCAGCGGCGGTCACGGCGGCGCTGCCGACCGCGCAGAACGTCTTCACCTACGCCAACACATACCGCCGCGCGACCGTGCTCGCCCGGGACGCGATCTTCGTCAGCACGTTCCTGTCGGTACCGGTGATTCTGCTGATCTCGCTGTTCTTCACCCGCACCTGATCCGGCTCGTTACTGGCCCGTGCGACCGTCCACGCACTCGCGGAGCAGGTCGGCGTGGCCGCAGTGCCGGGCGTACTCCTCGACCATGTGCAGGAGCAGCTCGCGCAGGGAGATCGTGTCGCCGTCGCGGTACGTGTAGACCTCGCCGAGGTCGGGGTGCTCCTCGACGAACGCCTCGGCGAAGGCGATCTCCCGCTCCCAGTCGGCGAAGGCCTCCGCGACGACCGACTCGTCGGCGACCGCGCCGCTGAACGCCTCGTCCCGGTCCGCCTCGGACCAGTAGAGCCGCGGCCGGTCCTGGCCGGCGGCGCGGAGGCGGAACCAGTCGCGCTCGACCTTGGCCAGGTGCCGCACCAGCCCGAGCAGCGACATCGTCGACGGCGGCACCGACCGGGTGGCCAGCTGCTCCGGGGTCAGGCCGTCGGTCTTCATCCGCAGCGTGATGCGGTACGCCCGGAGGTACTCCAGCAGGTTCGTCCGCTCGTCGACGACCTCGATCTGGTCTCGGTCGCGCGGGTCGTCCTGGGGGTCGACCCACATGTCGGGGAAGGCGCGTGACTGGGTAGAAGTCATCCGGCCAGTATGCCGAGCCACCGGCGACCCGCCGACCGGGCTAGATGTGGGCCAGGGCCCCTTCGAGGACCGAGCGAAGCCGGGACGTGATGTCGGCGAACTCGGTCGGCCCGATGATGAGCGGCGGCGCCAGCTGGACCACCGGGTCGCCCCGGTCGTCGGCCCGGCAGTAGATGCCGGCGTCGAACAGCGCCTTGGACAGGTACCCGCGCAGCAGCCGCTCGGACTCGGCGTCGTCGAACGTCTCCCGCGTCACCTTGTCCTTGACCAGCTCGATCCCGTAGAAGTACCCCTCGCCGCGGACGTCGCCGACGATCGGCAGGTCCAGCAGCGTCTCCAGCGACGCCCTGAACTTCGGGGCGTTCTCGCGGACGTGGTCGTAGAGGGCCTCGCGCTCGAAGATGTCGAGGTTGGCCAGCGCCACCGCCGACGACACCGGGTGTCCTCCGAACGTGTACCCGTGTGGGAACGACGTCGTCCCGTGCCGGAACGGCTCGAACAGCCGGTCGCTGGCGATCATCGCTCCGATGGGGGAGTACCCGCTGGTCATCCCCTTGGCGCAGGTGATGATGTCGGGCACGTAGGTGAAGTCGTCGCACGCGAACATCGAGCCGATCCGCCCGAACGCGCAGATCACCTCGTCGGAGACCAGCAGCACGTCGTACTCGTCGCAGATCTCCCGCACCCGCTGGAAGTAGCCGGGCGGCGGCGGGAAGCAGCCGCCGGAGTTCTGGACCGGCTCGAGGAAGACCGCCGCCACGGTGTCCGGCCCCTCGAACTCGATCGCCTCGGCGATCCGGTCGGCGGCCCACAGACCGAACGCCTTGGCGTCGTCCCGCAGGTGCTCCGGCGCGCGGTAGTGGTTGGTGTTGGGCACCTTGAACGCCCCGGGCACCAGCGGCTCGAACATCTCCTTGGCCGCCGGTATGCCGGTGATCGAGAGGGCGCCCTGCGGGGTGCCGTGGTAGGCGACCGACCGGCTGATGACCTTGTGCTTGGTCGGCTTCCCGGTCAGCTTGAAGAACTGCTTGGCCAGCTTCCACGCGGTCTCGACCGCCTCGCCGCCGCCCGTTGTGAAGAACACCCGGTTGAGGTCACCGGGGGCCCCGTTCGCGAGACGCTCGGCGAGCTCGACGGCGCGCGGGTGCGCATACGACCAGAGTGGGAAGAAGGCGAGCTCCTGCGCCTGCTTCGCCGCCGCCTCGGCGAGCTCGACGCGGCCGTGCCCGACCTGGACGACGAACAGCCCGGCGAGGCCGTCGATGTACTCCTTGCCGCGGTCGTCCCAGATCCGGTGCCCCTCGCCCCGGACGATGAGCGGCGGCCCGGATCCCTCGGTCTCCCAAGCCGACTGGCGCGTGAAGTGGCCCCAGAGGTGGTTGCGGGCGGCGTCGGCGTACGTCGAGCCCGACGGCGTATGCGTCGGGCCGGTCGGCTCGCTGAAGGTGTCGGGCGTGGTGGTCATTGCTGGTCTCCTACCGGGTTCCCCATCGGTACTGCTGCTTGTTGAGCTTGAGGTAGACGAACGTCTCGGTGGCGCCGACGCCGGGGAGGCCGCGGATCTGCCGCATGACGACGTCGAGGAGGTGCTCGTCGTCTTCGCAGACCACCTCGACGAGCAGGTCGAAGCTGCCGGCGGTCGTGACGACGTACGAGACCTCGGGCATCTCGCAGAGGGCGTCCGCGACCTCGCGGACGTCGCCCGGGACGCGCACGCCCACCATGGCCTGCCGCGTGAACCCCACCTGGAGCGGGTCGGTGACGGCGACGATCTGCATGACGTCGCCGTCCATGAGCTTCTGGACCCGCTGCCTCACCGCGGCCTCGGAGAGGCCGACCTCTCGCGCGATCGTGACGAACGGCTGGCGGCCGTCCTCCTGGAGCAGCTCGACGATCCGCTTGGACACGTCGTCGAGCGGCGGCGCGACGCCGTTGCGGCGGTTAGGCATGGTGTCGATCCTCCCGGACGACGAAATCCGTCGTCAAGTCCTGGATCGAAGACGAAATCCGTGGTTGGGTGGTGAGCCATGAGAACGCTGCGCAACTTCGTCGGCGGTGACTACGCCGACCCCGAGTCCGACGCCCGGAGCGACGTCATCGACCCCTCGACCGCCTCGGTGGTCGCCACCGCTCCCGTCTCCACGGCCGCGGACGTCGACGCCGCATACCGGGCCGCCTCGACCGCGTTCGAGGCCTGGGGCCAGACCACCCCGAGCGAGCGCCAGCAGGCCCTGCTGAAGTTCGCCGACGCGATCGAGTCGCACGCTGACGAGCTGATCCGGCTCGAGGGGGAGAACACCGGCAAGCCGCACGCCCTCACGGCCAGCGAGGAGGTCCCGCCGATGGTCGACCAGCTCCGGTTCTTCGCCGGGGCGGCGCGGGTGCTGGAGGGCAAGGCCGCGGGCGAGTACATGGCTGGCCACACCTCGTGGGTCCGCCGCGAGCCGATCGGCGTGGTCGGCCAGGTCACGCCGTGGAACTACCCGATGATGATGGCGATCTGGAAGATCGGGCCCGCGCTCGCGGCCGGCAACACCGTCGTGCTCAAGCCCAGCGACACCACTCCCGAGACGACGCTGAAGCTCGCCGAGCTGGCGGCGGAGTTCCTGCCGCCGGGCACGTTCAACGTCGTCTGCGGCGACCGCGAGACCGGCCGTGCGGTGGTCGAGCACCCGACCCCCGCGCTGGTGGCCATCACCGGGTCGGTCCGCGCCGGTATGCAGGTGGCCGAGAGCGCGTCGCACCAGGTCAAGCGCGTACACCTCGAGCTCGGCGGCAAGGCCCCGGTGGTCGTCTTCGACGATGCCGACCTCGAGAAGGCGGTCGAGGGGATCGCCGTCGCGGGGTACTTCAACGCGGGTCAGGACTGCACCGCGGCCACCCGTGTGCTCGCCGCCCCGCGCATCCACGACGACTTCGTCGCGGCCATCAGCGAGTATGCGCGCAGCTCGGCCAAGGTCGGGATGCCGGACGACGACGACGCCCTGTTCGGGCCGGTCAACAACGCCGCGCAGCTGGGCCGAGTCACCGGGTTCCTCGACCGACTGCCCGACCACGCCTCGGTCGGCGCCGGCGGTCACCGCGTCGCGGGCCTGGGAGACGGGTACTTCCTCGAGCCGACGGTCGTCTCCGGGCTGAGGCAGGACGACGAGGCCGTGCAGGACGAGATCTTCGGTCCGGTGATCACCGTGCAGCGGTTCGACGACGAGGCCGAGGCGATCCGCTGGGCCAACGGCGTCGACTACGGGCTGGCGTCGAGCGTCTGGACGAAGGACTTCGGCCGGGCCATGCGGGTGTCCAAGGCGCTGGACTTCGGCTGCGTGTGGATCAACACGCACATCCCGCTCGTGGCGGAGATGCCGCACGGCGGGTTCAAGCGCAGTGGTTACGGCAAGGACCTGTCGATGTACGGCTTCGAGGACTACACGCGCATCAAGCACGTCATGGCCAATATCGAGCCGTGACTCGTGGTTCGGTGGCCGCCTAGGGTCGTCGAGGCACCACGGCGATGGCCTCGATCGAGACCAGCAGACCCCGGGGCAGCCTGACGTTGGCCGGGGCCGATCGCGCGGGCGGCGGGTCCGGCATGTGTCGCGCATACACCGCGTTGAGCAGCGGGAAGTCGTCGACGTCGGCGTAGAAGATGGTCGTCTTGACGACCTCCGCGAGCGAGCTGCCGGCCTCGTCGAGGATCGCGGCGAGGTTGCGGAGCGACTGCTCGGTCTGCGCCTCGATGCCGTCGGCGACGAGTCCGGTGACGGGGTCGATGCCGGCCGTGCCGGAACAGAACACGAGGTCCCCGGCGACGATGGCCTGGCTGTACGGGCCCAACGCTGCTGGGGCGCGGTCGGTCGTGATGGCGGTGGTCTCCATGTGTGCCTCCGATATCGATGGTGGTGCCAGGCTGAGGGTATGGCTGCTCCGGATCTGCCACCGTTGACCGTCGTGCGTCCCGGTGAGGGCCGCCGCGGCGACCTCGGCGCGATCACGGTGGACTTCAAGGTGTTCGGCGCGGACACCGGTGGCGCGTTGGCGATCGTCGAGCACGGCTTCCCGCCGGGAGCGCTCGTGCCGCCTCACGTGCATACCCGCGAGGACGAGTACTCCATCGTCACCGAGGGACTCATCGGCTTCCGGTCCGGCGACCGGGAAGCGGTGCTGGGGGCCGGCGGGTACATCACCAAGCCGCGCGGTGAGGCCCACGCGATGTGGAACGCGGGACCGGAGCCGGCTCGGATGATCGAGGTGATCAGCCCGGCCGGCTTCGAGCTCTTCTTCCTCGCGGTAGTCGACCTGCTCGAACAGGGGGACGTCGACCCGGAGCGCGGCGCTCGCCTGGCCGAGGAGTTCGGGCTGAGCTTCGCCGACGTGCCGTGGCTGACCGACGTCATCAGGCGCTTCGACCTGCGGGCCTGAGCTCGCCACCACCGGAGAGACCAGGCCATGCCCACGACACGGTTCACCGTCCACACCACCCAGTCGCCGAGCGAGGTAGTGACGCTCTTGACCGACTTCGGCCCCGACCGCCCTCGTCGGTGGCCGAACATCGACGAGGCTCACTTCGCGGTGCACGACCAGGGCGAGGGCTGGGCCGAGGTCACCGAGGGCAACGCGATGGGCTGGGAGCGCGAGCGCTACTCCTGGGACCTCACCGCCGGCACTGTCACCGTCGACACTCTCGAGTCGAACCTCTGGGCGCCCGAGAGCAGCTGGCACTACACGCTGGCTCCGGCCGCCGAAGGAACCGACGTGCGGGTGACGCTGACCCGCGTCCCGAAGTCCTTCCGGGGCCGGCTCATCGGCGCGCTGATCCCTCTCGTCGGAGCGCGCACGCTCGGTAGGCAGCTGGAGTCGGTATTGCGCAACGCGGAGTCGCGCTGATGCCCTTGACAGGCTAACGACGTTAGCCTAGCCTGGGGCTAACACCGTTAGCCGAGGAGGCTCTGATGAGTAAGAAGCTGGTCAGCCAGATCGAGATCGATGCCACCGCCGAGCAGGTCTGGGAGGTCCTGACCGACTTCGCCGCCTATCCCGCGTGGAACCCCTTCATCGTCAGCGCCGTCGGGACGGCCGAGGTCGGAACCCACCTGTCGATGCGGATGCAGCCGGTCGACGCTCGCGCGGTGTCCCTCACCCCGACGGTCCTGGAGGCTTCTCCTGGTCGTCGACTGCGTTGGCGGGGGCGGTTCGGAGTGACCGGAGTGTTCGACGCCGAGCACGTCTTCACTCTTACCTCGCGCGACGACGGCGGCGTCACCCTCAGCCAGACGGAGGAGTTCAGCGGGTTGCTGGTTCCGTTCATGGCCGGCTCCCTCGACCGGCACACGCTGCCGGCCTTCGTGCTGATGAACGAGGCGCTCAAGCTCCGGGCCGAAGAGGCGATGGCGTCTCAGCGTGGCTGAGGGGCTCAGCCCGCGGGCCCGGCAGGTGGTCGAGGTCGCCCGTGACCTGCTGGAGACCGAGGGCTCGGATGCCCTGACCATGCGCCGTCTGGCCGACCAGATGGGCATCCGAGCCCCGTCCCTCTACAAGCACGTGCCCCACAAGGCGGCGCTCGAGGCGGCGATCATCGCCGACGGTTTCCAGGAGGCGGCCCTGGCCTTCGAAGCCGCGACCGACGGGGCGACCGACCCGCTGGCGGCGCTGGTCGACGCGTACCGGCGCTTCGCCACGGCGCACCCGCACGTCTACCGGTTGATGACCGCCGGCCCGCTGCCGCGTGACCTGCTGCCTCCCGGACTGGAGGCCCGCACCGCCGCGCCGTTGCTGAAGGCCACCGGCTCGCCGCCCAGAGCGCGAGCCGCCTGGGCGTTCATCCACGGGATGATCACCCTCGAGCTGGACCACCGCATCCCCGCCGACCGCGTGACCGAGCAGGCCTGGCGCAGCGGCATCGCGGCTTTCTCACACAAATGAGCGGGACTGTCTTGAGCCTGGAGGTGAACGTGACCACGACCGACGGGTTCCTCGAGTGGCTGCGCACCGAGCACCGACAAGCGGGCCTCGCCCTGCACGACGGTGATGCGGCACCGAAGCTCGCGCTGTGGTCGAGGGCCGAGCCGATGACGCTCTTCGGTGCGTTCTGGTTCGAGGCGGTGAACGCGGACGAGGCGCGGGTCGCGCTCGGTCGCCTCGCGGAGAGGTTCTCCGACTGCACGGAGTACGCGGAGGACCTCATCGCCTACGGCGTCAGTGGCGATCTGGCGTACACGGTCGGACTCGAGCGGGCCGCGATGCGTGTCGATGGTGAGCCACGGGTCCACCATCTGCGGGTGACGCAGGTGTACCGCCGCGAGGACGACGTGTGGCGGGTCGTCCACCGGCACGCGGACGAGGCGAGGCGCGAAGAGACCGGCCGCTGAGGCGCGTCAGGCGGCGAGCAGGGTCTCGAGATGTCGTTCGAGGGGACTGAACCGATCCAGTGGCTCGCCGGGCAGCACCGGCGGCGCGGTCGACGCATACCGATGGCCGGTGGGGGTGACGGTCACGACCGTATGCACGCGCCAGGCTCGTGGAGTCGGTGCGGGCTCGGGTCTGGCGCGCCAGCCCGGTTGCTGTTTGGTGTGGTTGCACCGCTCGCAGGTGCCCTGACCGTTGTGCGCGCTCGTCGGGCCGCCCGCAGCGTGGTCGACGACGTGGTCGAGGTGGCGGACGGGTGCGTCGCACCACGGCGTCTGGCAGGTGCCGTCCCGGGCGACGAGGAACCGGCGAAGCCCGCCGTCGAACAACCGCCGCGTGGAGTCCATCGACACCAGCGTGCCGTCGTCCGGGTGCGTGTAGAGCCGCCGCAACCAGACTGCTTCGGGCGTCTGGCTGATGAGGTCGCGTGCCCAGCCGGCGGGAACCGTGCCGTGGCCAGGTATCTGCGCCGGTGTCGTGTCGTTGGAGAGCAGCGCGCGGTCCGTGATGACGACCTGCACCTCCACGGGCACCGCGTCGGCCGTCGCCTGGCCGGTGACGCGCTCGACGAGCAGGTCGGCCATGAGCTGACCCTTCGAGCGACCGTCACCACCCGCCCGGCTCGCCGCTGCCGCCGCCGTGAGCACCGCGTGCACCGCCACCCCTTGAGCCACCGGCAGGTAGGCGGTCACGTAGCTCATCGTGTCGGGGGCCGGGCGGATCGACACTCGCCGCTGCGCCTCCGCGCCCCGGCAGCGGTTCAGAACCGACTCCGCGTCCAACCGGTAGGCGATCGCGCGTACGCGCCGGACCAGCTCGCGGTCTCCGAGCCGACCCACTCCCTCCTTGCCCAGACCGTCGAAGAGCTCGGCGTCGACCGCCGACTGCTGCTCGGGCGCCAGAACGGCCGTCTCCCGGACGACGATCTCCGCTCGCCACTCGCTCAGGGCGCCGACCTCGAGCGCCGCCAACGAGCGGGGGAGGCGATGCACCAGCGCCAGGGCGACCGCCAGGTGACGACCGCCGCGCGACGGAGACACCCGGCGCGCCAGCGCCACCTGCCCGGCCACCCCGACCTCGCGCGCGCGCCGGTCGCGACGCCTACCGGGCCGGGCGGGCCCGGAGTCCGCCTCCGCGGCGTCCACGCTTGCGCGTCGCGCCTGCTCGCGGGCCGCTCGCCACCCGTCGAAGTCGTTGTCGTCGGCGCACTCACGGGCACGCTGCCGCCACACCGCCGCCACCTCGGCCTGGGACTCGGCGAAGTCGGCGGTGATCCGTGCCTGCGCCGCGGCACACGCGGCCTTGACCTGCTCGAGGGCGCTCAACCGGTCGACCCGGTCGGCGTCGGACAGGTCGCGGTCGACCCGCGAGAGCACCGCCACCTCGTTCTCGAACATGTGTTCTGCATATCCGCTTAACTGAAGTCGTCCAGGAGTCCTGGTCCGGGTCGCGGATCCAGGGTGTGCAGGGGTGGACGATCGGTGTATCTACCAGCTAGCTGCAGCAGTCGGTTACGAACAGCAGGCCGCGGCTTCGGGAGTACCTGGGCCGGTTGAAGCGGAAGGACGTATTCGCTGCGAGGTAGCAGGGCGACCGGTGCTGCTGCGCGACGCGGTAGTGCAGGGTTGCGGATCATGCCGAGCGTTTGAGCAGCGAGGCGACCTCGGTGGACGCCGGGCAGACGATCTTCCATCGCACCGCACGCCGATGTCGACGTGGTTCGCGGCGATCTGGTTCGTGACGTCACAGAAGAACGGGGTGTCCGCGCCAGGCGCTGCAGCGGGTCCTCGGGTTCGGCTCGTACGAGACGGCGTGGGCGTGGCTGACAAGCTGCGCCGGCGATGGTGCGCCCGGACCGGGACCGGCTGTCCGGCACGGTCGAGGTCGGACGAGACGATGGTCGGCGGCGTCAGCCCCGGCATGTTCGGCGGCCGCGACCGGCAAGGTGCCCGGTGATGATCGCGGTGGAACGCAACGACGCCCGACGTCTGGGCCGGGTCCGGCTCGCCGTCGCCAACCGCCCAGGAAGCCTCGCACCTGGTCGGACTGGGCCGCCGCGGTGATCGAACCCGGGCTCGACGGTCAGGACCGACGGCGCACCGGTGCTGCGCCGTGCGTCGCAGACGCGGCTTCACCCACCAAGCCACCGCCGCGTACAGCGCCGACGACCTGTCCTCGGTGCTGCCCGGCGTCCACCTGGTCGCCTCGCTGCTCAAACGCTGGCATGATCGGCAACCCTGCACTACCGGGTCGAGCAGCAGCACCTGCCCTACTACCTCGACGAGTACACCTTCCGCTTCAACCGGCGCACCGTACCGAAGCCGCGGTCTGCTGTTCGTACCGACTGCTGCAGCAAGCGGTGAACACCGACCCCCACCCACTGCACACCGGATCCACGACCACGGACCAAGGCTCCTGGGACGACTTCACTTAAGCGGATATGCAGAACATGTGTTCGATTGTATGCAAGAAGGCTATCTCTGTCAAGATGAATTCTGCTGTGCGCCAACAGTTTTCAGGCCGACCGTGGAGGTGCACTACCGTGTGACGATGACCCGCTACGGCGCGCAGTACGGCCCCGATGTCACCTTCCTCGGCGTCGACCGCTGCGACCTCGACGACGAGAGCACGTACGCGCGTGCCGACGTGGTCGTCCTCGGCGCGCCGTTCGACGGCGGCACCTCCCACCGCCCTGGCGCCCGGTTCGGGCCGCAGGCGATCCGGACCACCGACTACCTGCCACACGACGGTTCCCGGCCCTCGCTGGCCCTGCGGACCGACGGCCTGCGCGACCTTCGGGTGGTCGACGCCGGCGACGTCGAGATGTACTCCGGCGACATCGAGGTCGCACTCCCGGCGCTCGAGGCCGCAGTCGAGAAGGTCGCCCGCGCCGGAGCCATCCCCGTCGTTCTGGGCGGTGACCATTCCATCGCCTACCCCGACGCCAAAGGAGTGGCCAACGTCTTCGGCCACGGCCGCGTCTCGATGATCCACTTCGACGCGCACGCCGACACCGGCGACGTCGAGTTCGGCTCGCTCTGGGGGCACGGCCAGCCGATGCGCCGGCTGCTCGAGTCGGGGGCGGTGCGGGGCGACCGGTTCCTCCAGGTCGGGCTGCGCGGGTACTGGCCGCCGCCGGAGACGCTCGACTGGATGGCGGTCGAGGGCTTTCGCTCCTACGAGATGACGGAGATCAGCCGTCGTGGGCTCGACACCTGTCTGACCGAGGCGTCGCGGATCGCCACCGACGACTGCGACGGAGTCTTCCTCTCGGTCGACATCGACGTCTGCGACCCCGGGCACGCGCCCGGAACCGGGACCCCCGAGCCTGGAGGTCTCAGCGCGCGACAGCTGCTCGACGCGGTGCGCCGCCTCTGCCTCGAGCTGCCGGTCGTCGGGATCGACGTCGTCGAGGTCAGCCCGCCGTACGACCACGCCGACATCACCGCCGCCCTCGCGAACCGCGTTGTGCTGGAGGCGCTCTCGGCGATCGCGAGGCGCCGTCGCGATGCGGCCGGCGGCGACGCGTACGACCCGGACCGTCCCCTCCTGCAGCGGTGACGGCGAGCCGGTCGTAACCTGCGCGTATGCCTGCACCGACGCAGAAGAGCCTCCTCGACACCGTTCCGAAGCAGTTGCTCATCGGCGGCTCCTGGCGGGACGCCACCGGAGGCAGGACCCTCGCGGTCGAGGACCCCGCGACCGGCCGGACGTTGACCCACGTGGCCGACGCGAGCGTGGCGGACGGCAAGGCCGCCCTCGACGCGGCCGTGAAGGCCCAGGGTGACTGGGCCTCGACCGCGCCGCGAGAGCGCGGCGAGATCCTGCGGGCCGCGTTCGAGCGGATCACCGAGCGGGCGGACGAGTTCGCCCTCCTGATGACCCTCGAGATGGGCAAGCCGGTGGCCGAGTCGCGCGGCGAGGTGACCTACGGGGCGGAGTTCTTCCGGTGGTTCTCCGAGGAGGCGGTCCGGGTCCACGGGCAGTGGGCGACGTCGCCGGACGGGAAGACCCGGCTGATGACGACGAAGCAGCCGGTCGGCCCGGCGCTGATGATCACCCCCTGGAACTTCCCGCTCGCCATGGGCACCCGGAAGATCGGCCCGGCCATCGCTGCCGGCTGCACGATGGTCGTCAAGCCGGCGCAGCAGACGCCGCTGACCATGCTCCTGCTGGCCCAGGTCCTGCAGGAGTGCGGGCTGCCCGACGGGGTGCTCAACCTCGTCACCACGTCGCATACCGGGGACGTCTGCGAACCACTGATCCGTGACCCGCGCCTCCGCAAGCTGACCTTCACGGGTTCGACCGAGGTCGGCCGGACCCTGGTCGAGCAGTCCGCCGAGCAGCTGCTGCGGGTCTCGATGGAGCTGGGCGGCAACGCGCCGTTCCTCGTGTTCGAGGACGCCGACGTCGACCGCGCAGTCGAGGGCGCGATGCTCGCGAAGATGCGGAACATCGGGGAGGCCTGCACCGCCGCGAACCGGTTCTACGTGCACGAGTCGGTCGTGGAGGAGTTCTCCCGGAAGTTCGCCGCCCGGATGTCCCGACTGACCCTGGGGAAGGGGACGCGCAAGGACGTCACGGTCGGACCCCTCATCGACGCCAAGGCCGTCGCCAAGGTGACCGAGCTGCTCGATGACGCCGTCGCGAAGGGCGCGCGGGTGGTCACCGGCGGTGAGCCGCAGCGCGGCGCGGGGTACTTCTTCCAGCCGACCGTCCTCACCGACGTGCCGACCAGCGCCCGGATCCACAAAGAGGAGATTTTCGGCCCGGTGGCGCCGGTGACCGCGTTCTCCAGCGAGGCCGACGCGGTCCGCATGGCCAACGACACCGACTTCGGTCTCGTCGCGTACCTCTTCACGGCCGACCTGAGCCGGGCCGTGCGGGTGAGCGAGGCCCTCGAGTACGGCATGGTCGGGGTCAACCAGGGCATCGTGTCGAACCCAGCGGCCCCCTTCGGCGGGGTCAAGCACAGCGGGTTCGGGCGCGAGGGCGGCTTCGAGGGCATCGAGGAGTACCTCGAGACCAAGTACGTCGGCATCGCGCTCTGACCGATGGTCCCTTCAGGTCCTTTCCGCCCAATCGCGCACACCACCGGGGGCGGACTGGTGGACTTGAGGACATGACGACCGCCATCACCGGCTCAGACGGCCGCCTCAGCTCTGTCGCCGACCTCCTGGCCCGAACCGACGACGCCATCCAGCGGGGTGCCCGTCCCGGCGCCGCGGTGGTCCCCTCCGGGTTCGCGGTACTCGACGACGCCCTGGAGGGCGGGTTCCGGTCCGGTGAGCTGGTGCTGCTCGGCGGACCGCAGGGTCTCGGCAAGACGACCATGGTCATGCAGATGATCCGCAACGTCGTCCGCGGCGGCGGCAGCGCGGTCATCTTCTCGTACGAGCACGAGGCGCACACCCTGCTGGAGCGGTTGCTGTCCCTCGAGGCGAGTCTGGTCGCGGGCCCGGACGCGGCTCGGCTGCCGGCGATCCGCGGCGCGTTCGAGAAGACCGGGCCGGCCGGCCACAGCCTCGACGACCGGATCGCACACCTGCGCGGGGTGCCCGAGGGGCTGCAGACCCTGCGGACGTATGCCGGCCGCCTCCACATCCACGAGTCCACGGGCGCCACGACGGACCTCGACGAGATCCGCCGGACCGTGTCGATGCTGCAGACCGACGACGCGCCGCCGCCCCTCGTGGTCGTCGACTACCTCCAGAAGGTGCCGGTGCCGAACGGGCCGGCCATCGAGGAGGAGCGCGTGACGCTGGTCGTCGAACGGCTGAAGGACCTCACCCTCGACCTCGGCGTGCCGATCCTCGCGATCGTCGCCGCCGACAAGGCCAGCCTGGTCTCGGGCAAGCGGATGCGTGTCCACGACCTGCGCGGGTCGTCCGCGCTGGCCTATGAGGCCGACGTCGTCCTCATCCTCAACGACAAGTACGACGTCGTCGCCCGGCATCACCTCGTCTACGACCTGGGCAACGCCGAGCGCTACAAGCAGTGGGTCATCATGACGATCGAGAAGAACCGGCACGGGGTCGACGGGGTCGAGCTCGAGTTCCGGAAGCAGTTCGCCGAGGGACGTTTCGAGGCGTCGGGACAGTACGTCGTCGAGCAGCTCATCGAGGAGCGGGTCTTCACCGAGTGACGCGCCCGGCGCCCGAGGACCGGTCGGCGGGCAGCGCGAGGTCGAGCAGGGTCTCCTGGATCCGGCGCCGGTCGCCGCGGTGATGGGGGGCCAGGCCCGGGACCGCCGAGGTCAGTGAGGCGTAGCCGAGGTACGCGGAGTATGCGAGCACCGCGCGGGACCGGGCCTCCACGCCGGGGACGCCGTCGTCCCGGATGAGCCGTTCGACGTAGGCGACCCTCAGCTGCGTCGCCTCGACGACCGCGGCGCGGACGTCGGGGTCGGCGCTGGCGACGAGGAGCATCTCCGCCGGTGACTGCTCGGCCGCCTTGCTGACGATCCCGAGGAGGTGGCTCAGGCGAGCGCGGGGAGTGCCGCCGTCGGCCTCGACCCGCTGGCGGATGGCGACCGTGTGCGCCTCTACCCACAGGTCGAGAACCGCGCGCAGCAGGTCGGCCCGGTCGGCGAAGTGCCAGTACCCGGAACCCTTGGTGGCGCCCAGCCGGGTGGCCACCGGCTCGACGGCCACGGCATCGGGGCCACCCTCCACGAGGGCGGCCAGGCCGGCCGTGGCCCAGTCCTGTCGGGTCAGGGTCTTCCGGGCGGGCACGTCCATACGGTAGCGTATGGAGTCCGAACATACGGCACCGTATGGAGATGTGATGACTGTCGAAACCGCCCCCGCGTTCACGTCCGTCGCCCTGCGCGACCAGCCGCCGCCGGACTGGGCCGACGTCGTGGTCGAAAGTCTTCCGGCTCGAGCTCGTCGGCCTCTCCGACCCGGCGCAGTGGGCGCGGGAGATCTTCTCGGCGCGGAGCCTGCCTCCGGCGGTCGTGGGTCTCATGGGCGTACGCCAGCTGCTCGCCCCGCTGGTCGGCGCCTCCCGCGGGACCTGGGACGTCTTCGCGGTACAGGAGTCGGAGGCGGGACAGGGGGAGGCCCTCATCGCCTACCCTGACCGCCACCTCGACTTCCGGGCATCGGTCGGGGTCGACGTGACGGCCCGGCTCCTGTGGGTGACCACCGCCGTGTGGTTCCACGGCCGCCGCGGTCGCACCTACTTCCTGCCGGTGCGGTTCCTGCACGACCCGGTGACGCGCGCCATGACGAGGCGGGCGATCGAGCGGCTGGCGAGAGGCACAATGGCGGGGTGACCACCTCGCCGCGGACCGTGACCCTGCTCGGGTCGACCGGCTCCATCGGCACCCAGGCGATCGAGGTCGCGCAGGCGGCACCGGACCGTTTCCGGATCACCGCCCTCAGCGCCGGCGGCAACCTCGAGCTGGTCGCCCGCCAGGCGGTCGAGCTGCAGGCCGAGGCGGTCGCGTGCGCGCGCGGGTCGGTCGACGACCTGGCCGCCGCCGTGGCGCAGGCGGTGCGCGACGCCGGCGGCGTCGCATACCAGCCCGAGCTGCTGGCCGGCCCCGACGCGGCCGCCGACCTCGCCGGCCGGCCCACCGACGTCGTCCTCAACGGCATCACCGGGTCTATCGGCCTGGCCCCCACCCTGGCGGCGCTGGACGCCGGGACGACCCTCGCGCTCGCGAACAAGGAGTCGCTCATCGTCGGCGGTCCGCTGGTGAAGGCCGCGGCCAAACCGGGCCAGATCGTGCCGGTCGACAGCGAGCACTCGGCGCTCGCGCAGTGCCTGCGCGGCGGCACCGCCGACGAGGTCGAGCGGCTGGTGGTCACGGCGAGCGGAGGGCCGTTCCGGGGGATGCGCCGAGACCAGCTCGTCGACGTCACGCCGGACCAGGCGCTGGCCCACCCGACGTGGGCCATGGGCCCGGTCATCACGACCAACTCCGCCACCCTGGTCAACAAGGGCCTCGAGGTCATCGAGGCGCACCTGCTGTTCGACGTCCCGTTCGAGCGCATCCACGTCGTGGTGCACCCGCAGTCCGTGGTCCACTCCATGGTCGAGTTCGTCGACGGGTCGACGCTGGCCCAGGCCTCGCCGCCCGACATGAAGCTGCCGATCGCGCTCGGACTGGCCTGGCCGGAGCGCGTGGCGGGTGCGGCACGGCCGGTCGACTGGTCCACGGCGTCGACCTGGGAGTTCTTCCCCCTCGATGATGCCGCGTTCCCCGCCGTGGCCCTCGCCAAGCGCGTGGGAGAGGCCGGCGGGACCTATCCCGCGGTCTACAACGCCGCCAACGAGGAGTGCGTCCAGGCCTTCTTCGACGGCCGGATCCGGTTCACCGACATCGTCGACACCGTCGCGCGCGTGGTCGAGGACCACGCGCATACTCCCGAGGCCGGGATCACATCCGGCGCCCTGGACGTTGAGACGGTGCTGCGGGCGGACGCCTGGGCCCGAAACCGGGCCCGCGAGGTGCTTGGCCTGGAAGGAACCGCTGTGAGATCGGAAAGCGTGTGATCGCATACATCATCGGCGTGCTCGTCGTCGCTCTCGGCGTCGGGCTGTCGATCGCCCTGCACGAGATCGGCCACCTCGTGCCGGCCAAGAAGTTCGGCGTCAAGGTGACGCAGTACATGGTCGGCTTCGGGCCGACGATCTGGTCGGGGCACAAGGGCGAGACCGAGTACGGCGTCAAGGCGATCCCGCTGGGCGGCTACATCCGGATGATCGGGATGTTCCCGCCGAAGCCCGGCGACCCCGTGGGCCAGCTCCGCGCATCGTCCACAGGCCGGTTCACCCAGCTGATGGACCAGGCCCGCCAGGACTCCATGGACGAAGTCAGCCCCGGCGAGGAGAACCGGGTCTTCTACCGGCTGAGCGTGCCCCAGAAGGTCATCGTCATGATGGGCGGCCCGACGATGAACCTCCTCATCGCGGTGTTCCTCCTGGGCGGCATTCTCACGCTCTACGGGGTCCCCACGGCCACCCCGCTGATCTCGACGGTGGCCACCTGCGTCCCGTCGACCGCCCCGACGGTGGCAAAGCCGCAGCCCGAGTGTGTGGCCGGCGACCCGGCGTCCCCGGCGTCCGTGGCCGGCCTGCAGAAGGGCGACCGGATCGTCTCCGTCAACGGGACGCCGGTCTCCACGTGGGACCAGGTGACCCCGCTCATCCGCCAGTCCGCCGGCGAGACGATGACCCTGGTCGTGGACCGGGGCGGTTCCCAGGTCACGCTGCAGGCGCCCATCGCCGCCCTGAAGCGGGCCGCGTACGTCGACAACGACAAGGTCAAGGTCGACGGCAACGGCAACGTCATGACCGAGCAGGTGGGATACCTCGGCGCCACGCCCACCGGTGAGCTGGTCAAGGGCACGGTCCTGCAGGTTCCCGGCTTCGTCTGGAACGCGTTCACCCAGACCGCCGGTGTCGTCGTCAACGTGCCGCAGAAGATGGTCGGCGTCGTCCAGGCGGCCTTCGGGTCAGGCGAGCGCGATCCCAACGGCCCGATCTCGGTGGTCGGCGTGGGCCGCGTCGGTGGCGAGATCGCCAGCGCCGACCTCGGCGCCGACGGGACCATGGCGAAGATCATGACCCTGCTGTCGCTCATCGCGGCGCTCAACATGGCCCTGTTCGTCTTCAACCTCATCCCCCTGTTGCCCCTGGACGGCGGTCACGTGGCCGGCGCTCTCTGGGAGGGCCTCAAGCGCTCCTGGGCGCGCGTCCGCGGCAAGGCCGACCCCGGCTACGTCGACGTCGCCAAGGCGCTCCCGGTGGCGTACACGATGGCTTTGGTCCTCATCACGATGTCCGCCCTCCTGATCTACGCCGACATCGTCAAACCGGTCCAGCTCTTCTGATCACCCCCTGACCACCACTGGCCGGCCGCCCCGCCCGCGCGCCCTCGCCGAGGCCCGTCGATTGCCGCCCACGAGGTGACTTCTTCACGGCCGATGTCTGAAATGTCGGTTAACAAGCCACCACGTGCGCGCAGAAGGTGTGGGGCGCGCCGAGCGCGGTGGTGCACGCCTGTGGACAACACCGAGCTGCTCGCCGAGAGGACCGGCCATGGTGGCGGGTCATGAGTGCGTTGCCGAGCGGCCGTCCGGTACTGGACACGACCGAGACCCTTCACCCACTCCGAGGCTCTGCACGTGGCCTCAGTGACCGCGACCTGACGTCGCTCGCTTCGTTCGGCTGTTTCGCGACGTCTACGTCGACCGGCAGACGACGCGGACCCTGCCGCTACGCGTCGAGGCCGCCCTCCGGGTCGCGCCGCCGACGGCCATGGCAGCCACCACACGGCGGCGCTGCTCTGGGGTGGGGCAGTCCCGCGCCAGTCGGTGATCCACCTGACGGTCCCCGCGGGTCACGACTGCCAGTGGACGGCATCCGGACGCATCGGTACCTGACAGTCGACCGTCCGGTCCTTCGCGGTGGTCTGCGGGTGACCTCTCCGGAACGCACGGTGTGCGACCTGGCTCGACCAGCTGGACCTGATCGAGCTCGTCGACACTCGGCGACCGCCTCGTGCGACGCGGCGTGACGAGCCCCGAACGGCTCCTCCAGGCGGCGGCGGCCGGCTGGCCGGGGCCGCGAACCCGGCTCGTGCGTCGAGCCATGCATCTGGTGCGAGCCGGCGTCGACTCGCCCCCGGAGTCACGCCTCCGGCTGCTCGTCGTCCTGGCCGGCCTTCCGGAGCCGACGGTGAACCACATCCTGCGCGACCCGGTCACGGGAGAGTGGGTCCGTCGGTTCGAGCTGGCATACCGGGACCTGTTGCTCGCGATCGAGTACCAGGGCCGCTGGCATCGTCAGTCGGAGGAGGTCTGGTCGTCGGACATCCGTGCGTCGGGAGGACACCGACAGCCGGACCTGGCGGTCGTCGAAGTGATCTCCGACGAGCCTCGACCACGACCCGTTGCACACCCTGCGCCGCATCGAGGCCGCCCGTCGTGAGCGCGGGGCTGCGGCCACCACCCGCTTCGACGAGAAGTGGCGAGCGTTCTTCCCGGGCGTCACCGGCCCGCGCAGATAAGTCCCCACGTGGTGGCCCGTCGAAGGCTGAGTCCGAAATGTCGGTAAACAACTCACCACGTGGGCAACGGTTGGCGGGTGAAGCGGCCTTCGTTCGGGCTGGGATACTGGGACCATGACCGTCTCGCTTGGTATGCCTGCCCTTCCCGCGCCGGTGCTCGCCCCTCGGCGGCTCTCGCGGAAGATCCGGGTCGGCAAGGTCGAGGTCGGTGGCGACGCTCCGGTCAGCGTCCAGTCGATGTGCACGACCCCCACCACCGACGTCAACTCCACCCTCCAGCAGATCGCCGAGCTGACCGCCACCGGCTGCGACATCGTCCGGGTGGCCTGCCCGACCCAGGACGACGCCGACGCGCTGCCGGAGATCGCCCGGCACAGCCAGATCCCGGTGATCGCCGACATCCACTTCCAGCCCAAGTACGTCTTCGCGGCCATCGACGCGGGCTGTGCGGCGGTCCGGGTGAACCCGGGCAACATCCGCAAGTTCGACGACCAGGTCAAGGAGATCGCCCAGGCGGCGAAGGACGCCGGCGTCTCCATCCGGATCGGCGTGAACGCCGGCTCGCTCGACCCGCGCATCCTGCAGAAGTACGGCAAGGCGACCCCCGAGGCGCTCGTCGAGTCGGCGGTCTGGGAGGCCGGCCTCTTCGAGGAGCACGACTTCCACGACTTCAAGATCTCGGTGAAGCACAACGACCCCGTCGTCATGGTCCGCGCGTACGAGCTGCTGGCCGAGGCGGGCGACTGGCCGCTGCACCTCGGCGTGACCGAGGCCGGCCCGGCGTTCCAGGGCACGATCAAGTCCTCGGTCGCCTTCGGGGCGCTGCTGTCCAAGGGGATCGGTGACACGATCCGGGTCTCGCTCAGCGCGCCGCCGGTCGAGGAGGTCAAGGTCGGCAACCAGATCCTCCAGTCGCTGAACCTCCGTCCCCGCAAGCTCGAGATCGTCTCCTGCCCTTCGTGCGGTCGCGCGCAGGTCGACGTCTACACCCTCGCCGACGAGGTGACGGCGGGCCTCGAGGGCCTCGAGGTCCCGCTGCGCGTCGCGGTCATGGGCTGCGTCGTCAACGGACCGGGGGAGGCCCGCGAGGCCGACCTCGGCGTGGCCAGCGGCAACGGCAAGGGCCAGATCTTCGTCCGCGGCGAGGTCATCAAGACGGTGCCGGAGAAGGACATCGTCGAGACCCTCATCGAGGAGGCGATGCGCATCGCCGAGTCGATGGAGCGCGACGACGAGGCCGCTCAGGGCTCGCCGCAGGTCACCGTCGGCTGAGCCGGCCCGCGCTCCGGCTCACGCCAGGTTGTCGTCGTCGGCGGCCCGCTCCAGCTCCGCGGCCCGTCGGTAGATCGAGCGCTCCTCGTCGTCGGACTGCAGGCGTCGTGGGATGGAACCCGGGGGAAGCCGGCGGTTCAGGGAGAACAGCCGGCCGAGTACCGGCATCAGCACGATGTTGAGACCGTGCAGGATCCCGATGATGAGCAGGATGCCGCCGACGCGAATCACTTCCTGCTGGGCGAGCTCCGCGGTCACCAGACCGGAGATCGACCCGCTAAGGGGCGGCTCGAACCGGACGGTGAAGAGGATGTACGCCGTGAAGATCAGGTAGTAGACGACGTCGGTCAGGACGATGTAGCTCTTCCCGGTCAACGGGTTGTCGTGGAAGACGTCGGCGGCGTAGGCACGGCCGAACCGCTTGATGAACGGACCGAGCCACAGGGCGATGGCGATGAGAACCGCCGTGGTCACGACCTCGAGGACCCACCAGGGCATGGTCAACACTCCTTTGGCGTTGCGGGGGATGAGGGTGAGGACGGCGACCGTGGCGAAGCCCAGGGCGGCCGCCCAGAGCAGAACGACACCGCGACGGCGGCGTCGGCGCTTGCGGTCCGCGTCGATGCTGTCGACGACGCGGGCGAACAGGTCAGCAGACGGCTGCATCTCGCCTCGGTCGTGCAGCGCGTCGTGCACGGCCTCGCCGAAACGGTCTTCGGGCGCGCTCATTGCTTCGCCTCCAGGGTGTGGGCCATCGACCGCAGTCCGCGCTGCAGGTGTGTCTTGACCGAGTTCACCGACACACCAAGCGTTTCCGCGATGTCGGGGATAGAGAGCTCGAGGTAGTAACGCAGCGCCACGCAGTCACGCTGCCGTCTGGGCAGTGCGCGCAGAGCCTCGACCACCTCCCGCCGTCCCTCGGTCTCGGCCGCGTGCTCCTCGGCCGAAGGGGCGTCCGGTGCCGCTGGGGGACGGTGTCGGAAGGAGACCAGCCCTCGACGGTTGTGGTCGCGAGCCAGGTTGATGACGATCGAGCGCAGGTAGGCGGCGGCACGCTCCTCGTCCCGGATCCGGGAGGCGTTGCGCGCCAGTCGGATGAAGGCCTCCTGCACGAGGTCCTCCGCCGCCGTTCGGTCGTCGACGAACAGCCGTGCGAGGGAGACCAACCGGGTGCCCTCGTCGCGGAACAGCGTGACGACGAGGGCGTCGACGGGCGCGACGCCCTCCTGCCCCGCGGTCGTCCCGGAGGACACCACACCCAGAGTCTCCATCACTCCGACAGACGAAGAACGGAACCCGTCGGGTGACAGGCGAAGTCGACGGCTTTCCGTCACTCGCCCTTGGTCACCCCCTGGCGGGACCCCGTGCGTCTGTGCGGTATCAGCGGGATTTCACACGCGTCTTGGGGGAGCGGTGAAGAACCGAATCCGTTGTCCAGTAAGGGGGACCAGCACCATGTCCGCACCGTCCGACAATCTCCAGCCGTCGCCTCCCGGCCCGTCACGGCCCGTCCGCGGGACCGTCGTCGCGGCACTCGGAGCGCTCGGCCTCGTCTCGCTGGCCGCCCTGGCGGCCGCCGTCCCGGCCTCGGCGGGCGGTACGGCTCACTCGCATACGGCGGCTTCGGGCGCCGCGCACGTCTTCGAGGGCGTGCTCAGCGACCTGCAGCCGGCAACCGGCGGCCCGCTCGACGGTGCCCGGGCCCGCGTCGTCCACTCCACGCATCACGGCTCGTCGACCTTCGTCCTGGTGGTCTCCGGCGTCGCCGCCGAGGGCGTCGGGCACACCTACGGGGCCCACCTGCATACCGGACCGTGCGTCGCGGGCGACGGCGCCATGGCCGGCGCGCACTACAACCAGTCGACCGTCAACGGTGTCGTGCCGCCCGTCGTCAACGACCAGACCGAGGTCTGGCTCGACGTCACCGTCGGAGCCGACCGGGGGGCTGTCGCGGTCGCGCACGTGCCGTTCGTGCCCGTCCCGGGGAACCACGCCGTCGTGCTCCACGAGAAGGCCACGGACGACCACGGCACCGCCGGGGCACGCCTGGCCTGCCTGCCGGTGAGCTGGTCGTGAGAACCGCTCGGTATGCGGCCGCGGGCTTCGCCCTGGGCGCCGGCTGGGGGGTCCTGGCGCGAGTCTGGATGCGGCTCATCTCCAGGTCGCCGGAGTTCACGTGGGCGGGCACGCTGTCGATCGTCCTTGCGGCGGCGGTCATCGGCCTCGCTCTGGGCGTCGTTCACGCCGCCCGGCGCCGCGGTGGAAGTCGCTGGTGGCGAGTTCTCGCGCTCATCGTCCCGGTGATGTTCCTCAGCCCCGGGATCGTTCTGTTCCCAGCCGCTGTCGTCGGCGGCTGGGGACTGCGTCGGGGACCGGCCGGGCGGTTCGTCGCCGTCCTGGCCATCCTGTCCGCACCGGTCATCCTCGTGGCGATGAGCTGGCAGGAGGTCGAGAGCTGGGTCATGCCGTACCCGGAGAACGTGTACCGGCTGGTCCTCGCCGCCGGCGGACTGGTCCTCGGAGGGACCGCGGCATGGGGGACCAGCGTCGCGCTCGGTCCCTGGCGCCGGGCGTCGGTGGCATCCGAGATCCACACCGGCGTCACCGTGGCGGCCTGAACGGCCCGCCGGACGCATACCGATCGGGTGACGTGGCGGCATAGCGGTCGACAACGCACCGGGACGACCGGCAGGCTGTACCCGTGCTGCGGACCCAGTCCCCCGTGCGCGCCCTGACCACGGCGGACCGCGACGAGGCGCTGGAGGTCTGCGCCCGGAACCCGGCGGCCAACGTCTTCGTCGCCGCCCGGATCGAGGAGGGAGCTCTGCGCGCCTCGCCGGGCTCCCTCCTCGGCTTCCGGAGCGGGGGGCGGCTCCGGTCCCTCTGCTGGGTCTCGGCCAACGTCGTCCCGGTGGAGTGCGACGCGGAGACGGCGGAGGCCTTCGGCGCGCGAATCCGCCGTTGGCACAAGGGATGTGCGTCGATCTTCGGCCCCAGTGAGCAGGTTCTCGCGCTCTGGCAGATCCTCGAGCACTCGTGGGGTCGGGCGCGGGCGATCCGGGGGCACCAGCCTCTCATGGCCACCGACCGGCGCTCGTCGGAGGCCGGGGTGGAAGCGGACCCACGGGTGCGCTTCGCCCGGCTCGAGGAGGTGGACATCGTCATGCCGGCCGCGGCGGCGATGTTCACCGACGAGATCGGCTACCCGCCGTACCGCGGCTCGTCACGCGGCTACCGGGCGCTCATCGCCGGGCTCATCGCGGACCGTCACACCGTCGTGTGGGTCGAGGACGACGAGGTCCTGTTCAAGGCCGACGTGGGCTCCGCGGCGGTGGACGCCGCCCAGATCCAGGGTGTCTGGCTGGCTCCGCGGCTGCGCGGGCACCGCCTCTCGGGGCCGCTGATGGCTGCGGCGACCGACCTCATCCTCGAGCACGTCGCGCCGCTCGCGACGCTCTACGTCAACGACTTCAACGCGCCGGCGCGGGCGACCTACCGCGCCATCGGCTACCGCGAGGTCGGGTCGTTCACCACCGTCCTGCTTTAGCGGCCCCACGCATACCGGGTATGCGAAAGGGCCCGTCCCCAGGGGAACGGGCCCTTCGCTGCGACTGTCAGGTCGACGACCGGCGGTGCCGGTGGTCAGCCCGCCGCGTTGACGATCGCGAGGAGCGTCGGGTCGTTGGCGTAGGCCTCCTTGGCGTTCGCCTTGGTGACGATCACCGGGGTCAGCAGCTGGGCCGGGACGACCTTGACACCGTTGTTGTACTGCTTGGTGTCGTTGATCCCCGGGGGCGGGTTCTGGCCCTTCTGGAGCGCCTGCACCATCTTGATCGTGTCGGCCACCAGGGCACGGGTGTCCTTGTTGATGGTGGAGTACTGCTCGCCCGCCATGATCGACTTGACCGACTCGACCTCGGAGTCCTGACCGGTGACGATCGGGATGGGCTTACCGGCCGCCTTGACCGAGGTGATGATGGCCCGAGCGAGGGTGTCGTTCGGGGACAGCACGCCGTCGAGCGTGGCGCTGGCGTAGTTGGCCGACAGGAGCGTGTCCATGCGCTTCTGCGCGTTCTCGGCCTTCCAGCCCTGGGTGACGACCTGGTTGAAGGAGGTCTGGCCCGAGGGGACCTTCAGGGTGCCGTCGTCGATCTTCGGCTTCAGCACGTCCATGGCTCCGTCGAAGAAGACCTGGGCGTTGGCGTCGTCCGGAGAGCCGGCGAACAGCTCGATGTTGTACGGGCCGTTCGGCTTCTTGGCCTTCATCCCGTCGAGGAGGGCCTGGCCCTGGAGCTGGCCGACCTTCCGGTTGTCGTACGCGATGTAGTAGTCGACGTCGGCGGTGTTCTTGATGAGCCGGTCGTAGGCGATGACGATGGCGCCGGAGTCCTTGGCCGCCTTGACCTGGGTGCCGAGCTGCGCACCGTCGATGGCGCCGATGACGATGACCTTGGCCTGCTTGGTGATCATGGCCTGGATCTGGTTCTGCTGCTCCGATACGCCACCGTTGGCGAACTGGACGTCCGGGGTGAAGCCGGCCTGCTTGAGACCGTCGTTGAAGAGGCCCTCGGCGAGGACCCAGTTCTCCGACGTCTTCTGCGGCAGCGCGACGCCGATGGTGGCGTTGGCTGGGAAGCCGGTGGAGCCGCCGGTCGAGCCCGACCCGCCGCCCGAACCGGAGTCGGACGTGCGACCGCAACCGGTCAGTGCGAGGGCAGCCACCGCAGTGACTCCCACCACCTTGGCGAAGAGACGCATGTGCATGTTTCCTTTCTGCTCGCGCCCCGGCGGGACGCGGGTATGTGGGTGCGGTGAGGAGCCGGGGTCAGCTTCGCGAGCCGAGAGTCTCGTCGAGCTTCTCGATCTCCGAGGCCGCACTTGGCGCCTCCACCGCGTCACCGCCGGATCCCTTGGATCCGCGGTTGCGCTGGAACAGGCCGCTGATGGACGGCCGGCCCTGCGACTTGTTGTAGATGTCGAAGGCCACGGCTACGAGCAGGACCAGACCCTTGATCATCTGGGTCATGTCGGCGCCGGCGCCCATCAGCTGGAGACCGTTGTTGAGGACGGCCATCACCAGACCGCCGATGATCGAGCCGATGACCGTGCCGACCCCGCCGCTGACGGCCGCACCGCCGATGAACACGGCGGCAATGGCGTCGAGCTCCCAGCCGACGCCGTCGAACGGGCCGGAGGCGTTGGAGCGCGCCACGAACATCATGCCGGCCAAGGCGGCGAGCAACGACATGTTGGCCATGACGAGGAAGTTGACCCGCTTGCTGCGCACGCCCGACAGCTCGGCGGCGTGGCGGTTGCCGCCGACCGCGTAGATGTGCCGCCCGATGATGGTCTTGCTGGCGATGAAGCCGTAGAGCAGGACGAGGGCGATGAGAATGAGCCCAGGAACGGGGAAGCCCTTGCGTCCGGAGGCGATGAGCAGCATCGCGCCGAAGACGACGATGCAGATCAGGATCATCCGGGTGTAGGTGACCCATGCCTCTTCGACGGTCGCCCCGATGTTGATGAGCCGGCGGCGGCCGCGCAGCGTTCCGAGGATGATTCCCAGGCAGGCGAGCAGTCCGAGCAGCACCGTGAGGTTGTTGTAGCCGGTGTTCGGGCCCCACTCCGGAAGCGTGCCGGCCCCGATCACCTGGAACTCCGGCGGCACTGGAACGGTGTTGGACTTGCCCACGAACTGGTTCGCGCCACGGAAGAAGAGGAAGCCGGCGAGCGTGACGATGAACGCGGGGATGCCGACGTAGGCCACCCAGAAGCCTTGCCAGATGCCCACGAGGGCGCCAAGGGCCAGCCCGAGGAGGATGCCGACCCACCAGGGCAGGCCCCAGTCGCGCATGGCGATGGCGACGACGATGCCGACGAACGCCGCGACCGAACCCACGGACAGGTCGATGTGCCCGGCGATGATGACGAGGACCATGCCGATGGCGAGAACCAGGATGTAGGCGTTGCCCTGGATGATGTTGTTGACGTTGTCGGGCTGGAGGGTCAGACCGCCCGTGAGGATCTGGAAGAGGATGATCAGCGCCGCGAGGGCGAAGATCATCCCGAGCTGACGGGCGTCGCCCCCGAAGATCTGCTTGATCTTGTTCATCGGTTTCCTGGCTTCCGTGAGATCAGGCGCTGGCCTGGGTCGGGACGTCCGACCTCGACGAGGTCTTGGTCATGAGTCGCATCAGTGACTCCTGGTCGGCGTGCCCCTTGTCGAGAACACCGGTGATCGCTCCTTCGCAGATCGTGTAGATCCGGTCGGAAAGGCCGAGCAGCTCGGGCAGCTCGGACGAGACGAGGATGACGGCCTTACCCTCGGCGGCCATCCGCTGGACGATGCCGTAGATCTCGAACTTGGCGCCGACGTCGATGCCGCGAGTGGGCTCGTCGAGGATCAGCACGTCCGGCTCGGTGAACAGCCACTTGGCCAGCACCACCTTCTGCTGGTTGCCGCCGGACAGCTTGGACACGCCCTCGTCCACGGTCGGCGCCTTGGTGCGCATCGACTGGCGGTACTCCTCGGCGTACTTGTACTCGTCACGCTCGTCGACGACGAGGCCGTGGGTGATCCGCTTCAGCTTGGCCGAGACGGTGGTCCGCTTGATGTCGTCCAGGAGGTTGAGCCCGAGGGTCTTACGGTCCTCGGTGACGTAGGCCAGGCCTGCGTCGATCGCCGCGGGCACCGACTTGAGCTGAAGCTCCTGGCCATCCTTGAGCAGCGTTCCGCTGACGAAGACGCCGTACGACTGGCCGAAGATGCTGCGCATCAGCTCGGTGCGGCCCGCGCCCATGAGGCCGGCGAAGCCGACGATCTCGCCCCGGCGGACGTAGAAGCTCTCGCTCTTGCACACCAGCCGGTCCGCGACGTTGGGGTGGCGGACCGTCCAGTTCTTCACCTCGAACAGCTTCTCGCCGATCTCCGGGACGTGGTCGGGGAACCGGGACTCGAGGTCACGGCCGACCATGCCGCGGATGATCCGGTTCTCGTCGACGCCGTCCTCCTTGACCCGAAGGGTCTCGATGGACTTGCCGTCGCGGATGATGGTGATCGAGTCCGAGATCTGCTCGATCTCGTTGAGCTTGTGGCTGATCATGATGCAGGTCACGCCACGCTCGCGCAGGCCGGTCATCAGGCCGAGCAGGTGCTGGGAGTCGCCCTCGTTGAGTGCGGACGTGGGCTCGTCGAGGATGAGCAGCTTGACGTCCTTCGAGAGCGCCTTGGCGATCTCGACCAGCTGCTGCTTGCCGACGCCGATGTCCTTGATCTTCGTGTCGGGGTTCTCGTTGAGGCCGACACGGGCGAGCAGCTCGCTCGCCCGCTGGCGCGTCGTCGTCCAGTTGATGACCCCGCCGCTGGCCACCTCGTTGCCGAGGAAGATGTTCTCGCCGATCGACAGCTCGGGGATGAGCGCGAGCTCCTGGTGGATGATGACGATCCCGGCGTGCTCGCTGTCGCGGATGTTGTTGAACTCCACCAGCCGGCCGTTGAAGTGGATCTCGCCGTCGTAGGTGCCGGCCGGCCAGACACCGGAGAGAACCTTCATCAGGGTGGACTTGCCCGCGCCGTTCTCCCCGCAGATCGCGTGGATCTCGCCGCGACGGACCGTCATCGTGACGTTGGAGAGGGCCTTGACGCCCGGGAACTCCTTGCTGATGTCGCGCATCTCGAGGATGACGTGGCTGGCAGCGGTGTCACCGGCTTCCGAACCGGGGGAGGAGGCGTTGTCCTGGAGACTGGAGTCGGTGCTCATCTGACCGTCATCACTTCCTCGTGACCGAGCGAGACTGCGGTGGGACTTAGGGACCTGGCGGCCTGCGAATCACGGCAGCGCGGCAGGCGGGCAGGAGCCCAATGCGCTCGATGATTCTGACCTACGGGACGTCGGTTCCGTGAGCAGTTGGCCGCTTCAGACCAGTCACAAGGGCGTAACGATCCCCACGCCCTGGATCGGGGTTGTGCCGCGGCGCTCGACCAACCGACATCGTTGTCAGACAACGCGGTCCACTGAACCCCATCACCGGGCCTGGCGTCAAGCATCGGACCACCCGGTGGTGGACCGGAGTTCCGGTTGATCTGGTTCGGGCCAGGCGGGATTCACTCCACCAATGGTTGACGATGCCCGTTCTGCCCCGGATAGTGAGGGGCTGTGCCAACGTTGTCGCACCGGGGCGCATACCTGCCCGAGGAAGACGGGCCGGGCCGCCCGACCATGGCGGACGTGGCCCGCCGCGCCGAGGTGTCGATCAAGACCGTCTCGCGGGTCGTCAACGGGGAGTCGGGGGTCAGCCCGGCCACGGCCGTCCGGGTGCGGGAGATCATCGAGGAGCTCGGGTTCCAGCGCCATGCCGGCGCGACGATGCTGCGCACCGGGCGTTCCGACCGGATCGGCCTGGTGGCCCCGGACCTCGCGAACCCGTTCTACGCGCAGCTCGCGGCCGGGATCGAGCGCGAGGCGCGGCTGCGCCAGCACCTGCTGATCAGCACCTCGTCGCAGCAGTCCGAGGAGAACGAGGCGGAGCTGGTCGACGCCCTCGTCGCCCAACGGGTGGCCGGGCTGGTCGTGGTCCCGATCGGCACCACCCCGTCGGAGGCGCTCCGGGTCGCGGCGCGATCGGTGCCGGTGGTCTGTGTCGACCGGCCGCAGCCCGACCTGGGGGTGGACACGATCCTCAGCGACAACGAGGGCGGGATGCGCAGCGCGGTGGAGCACCTGGCCGCACACCGGCACGAGCGGATCGGGTTCCTCGGCGACGACCAGTCCATCTGGACCGCGCGGGAGCGCAAGACGGCCTTCGACTCCGCCGCGGCCGCGCTGGCCCTCCGGGGCCCGCTCCGCTCGCGGGTGGGGCCGTACGCGGCCGGGGAGGTGGCCGGCCTCCTGCGGGACTGGACGTCCGGTCCGGATCCGGTGACGGCGGTGATCAGCGGCAACAACCGCGTCACGCTGAGCGTGCTCCACGCCATGCGCGAGGTAGGCGTGACGCTCTCGCTCGTCGGGTACGACGACTTCGAGCTGGCCGACGTCGTCGACCCTCCGGTGACGGTCGTGCACCAGGATCCCATGGTTCTGGGGGAGCGGGCGGTCCAGCAGGTGTTCGCGCGGCTGGCCACCGGCGCCGGCGAGCCGACCACGGTCATCGTGCCCACCCGGCTGATCGTCCGCGGCTCGGGCCGTCCCATGCAGGTCGCGACCGGGGTGATCTGATGGGGAGATGCCCGGATCCGCCCCCGCTCCGCTGACCCGTCGGATCGTCGGGCTCGCACTGCTGTTCGCCGCGTCCGGGACCACCCACCTCGTTCGACCGCAGGTGTTCGAGCCGATCGTGCCGCGCGCCCTACCCGAGCGACGGACGCTCGTGTACGCGTCCGGCGTCGCCGAGCTGGTCTGTGCGGCCGGGCTGTTGGTCCCGGCCACGCGCGCCGCGGCGGGATGGGGTTCGGCCGCGGTTCTCGTCGGCGTGTTCCCAGCGAACGTCCAGATGACGCTCACCTCCTGGAAGCGCTGGCGGCGGCGGCCCGACGACCGTGCGCGAGCCGCCATGCTCGCCGGGACCGCGGCTCGGCTTCCGGTGCAGTGGCCCCTCATCCGGGTCGCGCTGAGCGCCACCCGCCGCGATCTGTAGCGCCGAGAGGCCAGCTTCGGCCGCTCTGGGCGGCCTCATAGCGGCCGAAGCTGGCCTCTCGGCGGTCGGGTCGGCGTACGGTCGGGCGGCGGAGTGGCCAGACGCTTACCGAAGCCTGGTGAGACGCATACCGATGCGCCGATATCCTTCCCACCGCACCGTTCCGCTCCAGGTCTCCCCTCGGCCTGCCCACTCTCGGAGTACCCCACCGTGGCCATGCGCATGTCGTCGCTGTTCCTGCGAACCCTTCGCGAGGACCCGGCGGACGCCGAGGTGCCGAGCCACCGGCTGCTGGTGCGGGCCGGGTACATCCGCCGGGTGGCCCCGGGGATCTACACCTGGCTGCCCCTCGGACTGAAGATCCTGCGCCGGGTCGAGCAGATCGTCCGCGACGAGATGGACGCGATCGGCGCCCAGGAGCTGCTGTTCCCCGCCCTGCTGCCGCGCGAGCCCTACGAGGCGAGCGGCCGCTGGACGGAGTACGGCGACAACATCTTCCGGCTCAAGGACCGCAAGGACGCCGACTACCTGCTCGGACCGACCCACGAGGAGCTGTTCGCCCTCACGGTCAAGGATCTGTACTCGTCCTACAAGGACCTGCCGGTCACCCTCTACCAGATCCAGAACAAGTACCGCGACGAGGCTCGTCCGCGTGCGGGGATCCTGCGCGGCCGCGAGTTCGTCATGAAGGACGCATACTCCTTCGACATCGACGACGCCGGGCTGCAGAAGAGCTACGACCAGCAGCGTGAGGCCTACACGAGGATCTTCGACCGCCTCGGCTTCCACTACGTGATCGTCGAGGCCATGGCCGGGGCCATGGGCGGCAGCAAGAGCGAGGAGTTCCTCGCGACCGCCGAGAACGGCGAGGACACCTACGTCCGCTGCCCCAACTGCGGGTATGCGGCGAACGTCGAGGCCGTTCGGGTACCCGTTCCTCCCGCGCTGGACTGGACCGCCGTCGCGGCCGCCCACGTCGAGGACACGCCGGAGACCCCGACCATCGCGACCCTCGTCGACCACCTCAACGCGCACCTTCCCCGCGAGGACCGCCCCTGGGCGGCCGGCGACACCCTCAAGAACGTCCTCGTCACGGTGACCGCACCGGACGGCACGCAGGAGATCCTCGCCATCGGTGTCCCCGGTGACCGCGACGTCGACGAGAAGCGCCTGGGTGCCCAGCTCGACCCGGCCGTCGCCACGGTCTTCGAGGACTTCGAGCACCACCCGGGGCTGGTCAAGGGGTACATCGGTCCGGGGGCGCTCGGCGCCGACAAGCCGGCGCACGTGCGGTTCCTCGTCGACCCGCGCGTCGTCGACGGCACTCGGTGGGTCACCGGCGCCGACCAGCCCGGCCGCCACGTCGTCGACCTGGTCGCCGGCCGTGACTTCACCGCCGACGGCACCATCGAGGCCGCCGAGGTGCGCGCCGGCGACGAGTGCCCGAGCTGTGGGCACCGGCTGGAGGCGGCGCGCGGCATCGAGATGGGCCACATCTTCCAGCTGGGCAAGAAGTACGCCGAGGCGCTGGGGCTCAAGGTCCTCGACGAGACCGGCAAGCTCGTGACCGTCACCATGGGCTCCTACGGCGTCGGCGTCTCGCGGGCTGTCGCGGCGATCGCCGAGGGCAACTACGACGACCAGGGGCTGTGCTGGCCCCGGGAGATCTCCCCGGCCGACGTGCACGTCGTCGCGGCCGGCAAGGACGACGAGGTCTATCTCAAGGCCCAGGAGATCGCCGGCCGGCTCGAGGCGGCCGGCCTCGAGGTGATCTACGACGACCGTCGCCAGGTCAGCCCGGGCGTGAAGTTCAAGGACTCCGAGCTCATCGGTGTCCCGACGATCGTCGTCGTCGGCCGCGGGCTGGCCGACGGCACCATCGAGGTGAAGGACCGGCGCTCGGGGGAGCGTCGCGTCGTCCCTGTCGACTCGGCGGTGGCGGAGGTGGTCGCGGAGGTTCGCGGCTCCGGCCACCCGCCGACATGACCGTCCGCCGGGGGGCGGGGGAAACAGGGGGGAGCAGCGACGCCGGCGGCGTCGGCGCGGTCGTCTTCGACTGGGGCGGCACCATCACGCCGTGGCACACGGTCGACGTCACCGAGCAGTGGCGGGTGTTCGCCCGCGAGTACCACCTCGACGAGACCGACCGGGGCCTCGCCGACGAGCTCGCCGGCCGGATCTGGGAGGCGGAGGCGGCGGGGTGGGCCCGCGGCCGTGACGAGGGCGCCTCGTCACGCCTCGAGGAGATCCTCGCCGAGGCCGGGATCGTCGCCGACGACCCGCGCACCGTGGCGGGTCTCGCCGCGTACCAGGCCTTCTGGGAACCGCACACCTGGACCGACCCGCAGATCCGGCCGCTCTGGGAAGGCTTGCGAGACAACGGGATCCGCGTCGGCGTGCTGTCGAACACGATCTGGAGCCGGGACTACCACCGCAGCCTGTTCGAGCGCGACGGCGTCCTCGACCTCGTCGACGCGGACGTCTACTCCAGCGAGACCCCGTGGGTGAAGCCACAGCGCGAGATCTTCCTCGAGGCCGCGCGACGGGTGGGCGTAGAGCCCGAGCAGTGCGTGTACGTCGGCGACCGTGGCTATGAGGACGTACACGGCCCGAAGTCGGTCGGGATGCGCGCGATCCTCGTGCCGCACAGCGACATCCCCGCGAGCCAGCAGGTCGCGCACGACGCGACGCCCGACGCCGTGGTGCACGAGGTCATCGAGGTCCTCGACATCGCGCTGCGATGGTCCGGACGGCGCTGACGCGACATGCCCGACGCCACGGTGGACCCGACACTGCTCACCGTCGCCTTCGTCGCGGCGGCCGCGCTGGTGGCCGGGTGGGTGGACGCCGTCGTCGGGGGTGGCGGCCTCGTCCAGCTGCCCGCGCTGCTGTTGGGGTTCCCGACCGCGTCCCCCGCGCAGATCCTCGCGACCAACAAGTTCAGCTCGATCTTCGGGACGACGACCAGCGCGGTCACCTACTACCGGCGCGTCCACCCGGACCTGCGCACCGCCCTGCCGATGGCCGGAGTCGCGTTCGTGGGGGCGGTCGTCGGCGCCCTCATCGGGCTGCACATCCCGAAGGCCGCCTTCAACCCGATCGTGCTGGTCTGCCTGGTCGTCGTCGGCGCCTACACCCTCCTCAAGCCCGAGCTCGGCCGCGAGACCGCGCTGCGCTGGAGCGGCCACAAGCACCGGGTGGCGGCGATGCTCATCGGGTTCGTCATCGGGGTCTACGACGGCGCACTGGGACCCGGCACCGGCTCGTTCCTCGTCTTCGCCCTCGTCGGGCTGATGGGATACGCGTTCCTCGAGGCCAGCGCCAAGGCCAAGATCGCCAACGTCGCGACCAACCTCGGCGCGCTCGTGGTCTTCGCCCCGGGTGGGCACATCATGGTCAAGGTCGGCCTGGTCATGGCCGCGAGCAACCTGCTGGGCGGCTACGTCGGCGCCCGGACGGCGGTGCGCCTCGGCAGCGGCTTCGTCCGCGTGGTGTTCATCGTCGTCGTCTCCGCGTTCATCGTGCGGATCTCGCTGCAGCTTCTCGGCGTCTGGCCATGAACATGGGCTGGTTACAGAGAACCCACAGGCAGGCCGCCCAGGATGTCGTCACGGGCGCTCCCATGGTGACCGCGGACGCGCCGACACGGCACCTCGTCCTCCGGGTGGTCGACGGGGCCGCACGGGCCATGGGACGCCGCCCGTCCACCACGGCCGCCTGGTCGCGAGACATCGCCATGGCGCTCGCCGGCCTATCCGTCGTCGTCGTCATCGCCCTCTGGGTGAAGGGTCAGGGACCCGGCGAGCTGGGGTCGGTCACCGGAGTGCTGCACTCGTTCGGCCGGCTGACCGCCCTGCTCGCCTCGAACCTCCTGCTCATCCAGGTCCTCCTCATGGCGCGAGTTCCGTTCCTGGAGAAGGCCTTCGGTCAGGACGCCATGGTACGAACCCATCGCCTCGTGGGGTTCACCTCGTTCAACCTGCTGTGGGCGCACATCGTGCTGTCGACGTTGGGGTATGCGTCCTCGACCCAGCTCGGTGTCTGGGGCACTTTGGTCGACTTCGTCCTCAACTACCCCGGGATGCTGCTCGCGGTCGCCGGCACCGTCGCCCTCACCATGGTGGTCGCTACCTCGATCCGGAAGGCCCGAGCCCGGCTGCGGTACGAGACGTGGCACCTGCTCCACCTCTACGCCTACCTCGGCGTCGGCCTCGCGCTTCCGCACCAGCTGTGGACGGGACAGGACTTCGTCGGGAACCTCGCCGGGACCGTGTTCTGGTGGAGCCTCTACGCGGTCGCCGTCGCGGCGATCGTGACCTTCCGGCTGGTCGTGCCTCTCGTCCGCTCCCGGCGGCACCGGCTGGTGGTCGAGGAGGTGCGGCGCGAGACGCTCGGCGTGACCTCGGTCGTCGTGTCGGGGGAGGGCCTCGAGCGGCTCGGCGCGAGGGCGGGGCAGTACCTGTTCTGGCGGTTCCTCGACCGCCCGGGCTGGACCCGCGCCCACCCGTTCTCGCTGTCCGCCGCCCCGAACGGGTCCCGGCTGCGGATCACGGCGGTCCACGTCGGTGACGGTTCCACGGGGCTGGACCAGCTGCGCCCGGGGGCTCGGGTGCTGGTCGAAGGACCGTTCGGACGCCTCCACGAGGGGGTCCGCTCCGGCCCGAAGGTGCTCCTCATGGCCTCGGGGATCGGGGTGACCCCGATGCGAGCGCTGCTGGAGGGCCTGCCGCAGGATCCGGGCGACGTCGTCCTGCTCTACCGGGTGCACTCGTCGGCCGACGTGCTGTTCCGGGACGAGCTGGCCTCCCTGGCCGCGGCCAACGGAGCCCGCGTGGTTACGGTGCCCGGCGCTCGCATCCACGGCCGGGACAGCTGGCTGCCGGTGTCGGCCGAGCACCTCGGCGACGTCGAGGCCCTGGTCCATCTCGTTCCCGACGTCGCCGAGCGTGACGTCTACCTCTGCGGCAACGCGCAGTGGATGGAGCACGCCCGCGCGGCCGCCAAGGACGCGGGCGTGGATGCGGGACGGATCCACCTGGAAAGGTTCGTCTGGTGAGGCGCATCGCGATGTGGGCGCTCGGCACCGTGACCGTCCTGGTACTGGTGTTCAGCTACCACACGTCCACGTCGAGCCGGTTCGCCGCGAGCCAGGCATCCGTGGGCGCCCGCGAGCGGGCCGAGCGCCCGGCCGACCTGCCCGAGTCGGGCACGTTCGACGGCGACGCGGTGGTGACCCGGTTCGGTGTCGTCCAGGTGCGCATCACCGTCGCCGACGGGCGGATCACCACCGTCGAGGCGGTGCAGGTGCCCGACCGCGACCGCCACGACCAGCTCATCAACGCCCGCGCGGTGCCGATCCTCAACGCGGAGGCGGTGCGGGAGCAGGGCTCGGACGTCGACCTGGTGTCCGGGGCCACGCTGACGTCCCAGGGGTACGTGCAGTCGCTCCAGTCGGCGATCGACAAGGCCGGCGCGTGAGCCGGCGGGCCTGGGTGGAGCAGGTCATGGGGATGCCGGTCAGCATCCACCTGCGCGGCCCGGACCTCCGGGGGGCGGCGGCGGAGCGGGCCGTCGCCTCGGTCTACGCCGAGCTCGTCCGGCTCGACGCGATCTTCTCGACGTACCGCCCCGACTCGGACATCAGCCGGCGGCGACGGGGCGAGGACGTCCCAGGCGGCGAGGACCCGCACATGGCCGAGGTCGAGGAGCTGTGCGCAGTCGCCAGCGAGCGGACCGGCGGCGCCTTCACCGCCTGGCTCCCCGACGCCGACGGTGTGGTGCAGTACGACCCGACCGGCCTGGTGAAGGGTTGGGCGGTCGACCGCGCAGCCCTCGAGCTGGCCGGCCTGCCGGCCACCGCGTGGGCCGTCAACGCCGGAGGCGATGTGCTCGTCGGCCGGCACGCTCACGTCGCACCGGAGGGTGCGGACGCCGCGCCGTGGCGGATCGGCGTCGAGGATCCGCGGGACCGGTCGCGGATGACGGCGGTGGTCCCGCTCGCGACCGGTGCGGTGGCGACCTCCGGCACCGCCGCACGGGGCGCCCACCTCTTCGACCCGAGGACGGGGCAGATGGTCGAGCGGGTGGGGTCGACGACCGTCGTGGCGGACACGTTGCTGTGGGCCGACGTCTGGGCGACGGCGCTCTTCGTCGGCGGCGAATCCGCGCGAGAAGCGTTCTCGCGCAACGCTCCTGGCGCTCAGACGTTCGCGGCCTGAAGCTGCCGCCGCAGCTCGTGAGGGTCGGTGGTCGGCCGATCGCAGACGAAACCCCGGCATACATAGGCCGCGGCCCGGCCCTGCACCAGAGGCCGGTCGGCCAGCAGGGGTACGCCCCTCGCGTCCGGTTCGCCGGCCACCACGACCAAGCCCGGGGAGGTCGAGGCGCGGGCGGCGGCCAGCAGGGCCTCGATGTCTGGACCGGTCCCGACGACGGCCACCTGGAGCGGTCCGGCAGCGCGGGCCTCGGCCACGGCGAGCGCCCAGCCGGCGAACCGCGGGTTCTGGACCGCGACGGCGCCGACCGAGTCGACCGCGGCGGACGCGGCGTCGAGGTGGCGCGTGGACCCGGTGAGCGCGCCGTACGTCAGCAGGGCGCCGGCGATCGAGGTCGTTCCCGACGGCTCGACATTGTCGCCCAGTGCCCGCGGACGGGTGAAGAGCGCCTCGGCGTCGTCGGCGGTGTCGTGGAACCCGCCGTCCGCCGCAACGAATCGGGCCAGGGCCACGTCGAGGAGCTCCCCCGCGACGCGGAGCCAGCGAGGCTCGCCGGTGGCCTGGTGCAGGGCGAGCAGACCTTCGGCGAGGTCTCCGTAGTCGTCGGCTACGCCCACCGCGTTCCCCGGAACGCCACCGCGCGAGGACCGGCGAAGCCGGCCGTCGACCAGATGCGTCTCGACGAGGAACTCCGCCGCCCGGGTCGCCGCCGCGACGTAGCGCTGGTCGCCTGACTGCCCGCCCAGGTCGGCCAGGGCCGCCACGGCCAGCCCGTTCCAGGCGGTGACCACCTTGTCGTCGCGGTGCGGCTGGGGACGGCCGGCCCGGGCCGTGAGCAGCCGGGCCCGGACGTCGGCCCACCATGCCTGGTCGGCCGGATCCACGGGGAGCTGGAGGGTGGAGAGCCCGTCCTCGAAGGTGCCGTCCTCGGTGACCCGCAGCAGGTCGGCGGCCCGTTCCGCGTCGGTCTCCCCGAGGACCGCGGCGAGCTGGGGGCGACTCCACGCATACGTGAGTCCCTCCACACCGGCGGCGTCGGCGTCGAGGGCACTGGCGAACCCGCCCTCCGCCGTCCCGAGCTCCCGCAGCACGAACTCGGCGGTCTCCCGGGCGACGCGCTCGGCGAGGGGCGACCCCGTCGCCCGCCACCAGTGCGTGTAGACGCGCAGGAGGAGGGCGTTGTCGTAGAGCATCTTCTCGAAGTGCGGTACGACCCAGGCGACGTCGACCGCGTACCGCGCGAACCCGCCGGCCAGCTGGTCGTAGATGCCCCCGCGGGCCATGGCCGTGCACGTCGCGGCCGCCATCTCCAGGGCGCTCGGGTCGCCGGTGCGGGCGTGATGTCGGAGCAGGAACTCCAGGAGCAGGGAGGGCGGGAACTTCGGGGCGCCGCCGAATCCTCCTCTCGCAGCGTCGAACTGGGGTCGCAGCGCGGCGGCGGCGGCGTCGAGATGCCCGGTCGTCAGCGCATGGGGCGGCGGAGGCGTCGCCTGGCGCAATGCGCCGACGATGTGCGTGCTGCTGGTCAGCACCTCGTCACGGCGCGTCCGCCAGGCGTCCGAGACGGCGTCGAGGACCTGCAGCAGCTGGGGCTTGGGGAAGTAGGTGCCGCAGAAGAACGGCTCCCGCTCGGGCGTCATGAGGACCGTCATCGGCCACCCGCCCTGGCCGGTCAGCGCCTGGGTGGCGGCCATGTAGACGGCGTCGACGTCGGGACGCTCCTCCCGGTCGACCTTGACCGAGACGTATCCCTCGTTGAGGCTCTGGGCCACCTCGGCGTCCTCGAAGGACTCGTGGGCCATGACGTGGCACCAGTGGCACGCGGAGTACCCGACCGAGAGGAACACGGGGACGTCGCGCCGGGCGGCCTCCGCGAACGCCTCCGGCTGCCACTCCCACCAGTCGACCGGGTTGTCGCGGTGCTGGAGCAGATAGGGGCTGGTCGCGGTGGCCAGACGGTTGGGCATACCCGATTCTCGCCGAGGCCGGCCGGAGGCGCGGGTCAACCCGGCCGGAAGGGCCCGCCCGCCACGAGGACGCCGCGCGGGTCGTAGGCGGCGACGAGCGCGCCGAGCCGGGCGAACGTCGCCGCGTCGGACCGCGCCGCCACCGTGGCGAGGTCTCCGGTGGCCGCCACATTCGGAAGGCCGCCACCGGTGCTCCACGGGGCCATCGCTGCGAGCAGAGCGGCGGCGTGCGCGGCCACCGCATCGACGACGGGCGGGACAGCGGCGAGGTGGTCGTTGACCACCGCGACGTTCCACAGGGTGGCCAGGGCGGTGTAGTCCTCGGTGCCGGGCCGAAGAACCCGACCCTCGAGCTGCGCGCCGAGCTCGGCGAGCCGGGCGTCGTCCGGGCTGTCGACGCGATCCGGGCTCGAGGACGGGATGGACGAGGTCATGGGCGTCTCCCGGTTCGCACGACCGTCAGGTCCCCAGCGTGGTCAGCCAGCCAGCCGGGACCCGCCTCGCGTCAGGAGACCGAGATCAGGAGACCGAGAACGGCGGGGGCCCGAGGAGCCGGATGCCGCCGTTGCGCTCGGCCGACGCGCGCACCCGCGCGAAGTCCACGGTCCCGGAGGCGGTGCCTCCGCTCGGACTCGCCTTGCTGGCGTCCCGGTAGAACGCCTCGCAGGACCCCGGGGTGTGCAGGCACAACATCCTGGCGACGGGCGACAGCACCATGAATGCGTGCGGCAGCCCCCGCGGCGCGACCACCGTTCCTCCGGCCGCGACCCGGTGGTCGCGGCCGTCCAGGTGCATCAGGATCTCGCCCTCAAGCACGTACATCGTCTCGTCCGACTCCGGGTGGGTGTGCAGGGGCGTCATCTTCCCCTGCTCCATCCGGTCCTCGAAGAGGAAGAACGCACCGTCGGTCTCGTAGGCGTGCACCTTCCAGGTGTGTTCACCTCCACCGTAGAACCAGCGACGCTCGCCGTCGGCGTCGGCGCGAACGACCGGGGGAGTGGTGGCCGTGACCATGGGATCCGCCTTCGGTAGTCTTCGTGAGACATGCGTCTCATGGTGAGAGTCGCATACCATGTACCTCGTGTCAACGGCCAACGCACCCTCCGTGCCCTACGAGGACGGCGGGCGCGCCGACCAGAAGCGCCGGACGCGCGCCGCCCTGGTCCAGGCGGCCCGCGATCTCGTGGCGGAAGGCGTCACTCCCACGGTCGCGGCGGCGGCCGACGCGGCGTCGGTCTCGAGGGCGGCCGCCTACCGGTACTTCCCCAACCAGCGCGTGCTCCTCGTGGCGGCCCATCCGGAGACCGCCGCTCGCACGATGCTCGGCCCGGAGCCGGCGCTGGACCCCGCCGACCGTCTCGACGCCGTGGTCACCGCGTTCACGTCCCTGGTTCTCGAGACCGAGACCGCGCAGCGGGCGATGCTTCGACTGTCTCTGGCCGACGACCCCAAGGCCCGGGAGGCGCTACCGCTGCGACAGGGGCGCGCCATCGCCTGGATCGCCGAAGCGTTCGACCCCATCCGTGACCAGCTCACCCCGGATGGCGTGCACGCCCTGGCGCTCGCCGTGCGTAGCGCGATCGGCATCGAGGCTCTCGTCTGGCTGACCGACGTGGCCGGCCTCACGCGTGCCGAGGCCGTCGCGTCGATGCGGTGGTCCGCGCAGGCGCTGCTCCGGGCCGCCGTCACTTCGGGGCCCCCAGACCGTCCGCGGTGACAGCCGGCCGGGCGATCCGACGGCGATCCCGCGTCCGGCCGGACCGGCCTGGGGATCGTGGTTCGCTGTGCTAGACAGGGTCCCGACCTAGGGGGCGTGCGTGGATCAGCTGAGCGTCGGGATCATCGCCCGGTCACGCAAGGAGAGCGAGCGCCGGCTGGCAATCCACCCCCGCCACCTCGAGCGCATCGAGCCCGGGTTGCGCGGCCGGGTCCTCCTCGAGACGGGCTACGGCGAGCCCTTCGGTATGCCGGACGAGCAGCTGCGTCCGCTCGTCGGCGGCCTCCACCCGCGGGAGCGTCTCTTCGCCGACGCCGACGTCATCCTGCTGCCGAAGCCCGTGCCCCAGGACCTGGCCGAGATGCGCGAGGGACAGGTGCTGTGGGGCTGGCCGCACTGCGTGCAGGACGCCGAGATCACCCAGCAGGCGATCGACCGGCGACTGACGGTGATCGCCTTCGAGGCGATGAACCACTGGACGGCGGACGGGGCGTTCAGCCTGCACGTGCTGCACAAGAACAACGAGCTCGCCGGGTACGCCTCGGTGCTGCACGCTCTGTCCCTCGTGGGCTCGACCGGCGACTACGGCCGCAAGCTGACCGCGGCCGTCATCGGGTTCGGGGCGACGGCGCGAGGTGCCGTAACAGCGCTCGCGGCACTGGGGGTCACCGACGTCGACGTCCTGACGCACCGGGCCGTGGCGGCCGTCGCGTCACCGATCCACTCGGCCCGTCTGGTGCAGTTCGGCCCCGACGAGAACGACCCCGGCCGCCGGTACGAGGTCGATACCGACACCGGTCCCCGACCCCTGGCCGGATTCCTCGGCGCGCACGACATCATCGTCAACTGCGTCCTGCAGGACCCGAACCGTCCGATGATGTTCCTCGAGGCCGACGACCTGCCCGAGCTCGCGCCGGGGACACTCGTCATCGACGTGTCGTGCGACACGGGCATGGCCTTCAGCTGGGCGCGTCCGACGTCGTTCGAGTCGCCGATCGTGACCGTCGGCCACGAGGTGCAGTACTACGGCGTCGACCACAGCCCCTCGTACCTCTGGAACTCTGCGACCTGGGAGATCAGCGAGGCCCTCCTGCCCCACCTCTCGACGGTTCTCGACGGACCGGCCTCCTGGGCGGCCGACGCGACGATCAGCCGCGCGGTCGAGATCGAGGACGGCCGCATCCGCAACCCGGACATCCTCCGCTTCCAGTCCCGATCGGTGGAGTATCCCCACCCGCGACAGCCCTAGGCGCTCCGAACCCACGGAAGTCCACGGAAGCTCGCGGCCGCGTCCGGGTAACCTCGAGGGTGGCGCGGCACGGCTCCTCGCTTCGTATGCTTCCCCGCGGTCGGGCGGGCACGACATCGCGGGAGAGCGGCTGTGGACACGACTCCGAGGAGCAAGGACGGCAGCGTCCATGTGACCGACGAGCGGTTCAACACGATCTCGCACATCGTCGGCCTCTGCTTCGCCCTCGCCGGCGCCGGGCTCCTGATCTCGCAGGCCGGCGCCGAGGGCGACCCGTGGAAGATCGTGGGCCTGAGCGTCTACGGACTGTCGTTGGTCCTGCTCTTCGCGACCAGCGTCCTCCACCACGGTCTCGACCGGGGCCCTCGCGTCAACGGGGTGCTCCGGACCCTGGACTACGACTCGGTGTTCTTCCTCATCGCGGGGTCGACCACGCCGCTGGTGCTCGTGCTCTTCCGCAACACCTACGGGTGGACGGTGTTCGGCGCGGTGTGGGCGATCGCCGTCGTGGGCATCGTGTTGCGCTCCGTGTGGCCGCAGCTGCCCAAGTACGTCACCAACACCCTCTACATCGTCCTGGGCTGGCTGTCGGTCCTCCTGGTGGGCGCGGACGTCTCGCTGCCGGTGGGGGCGCTGCTGCTCATGGGGCTCGGCGGGATCTTCTACACCGTGGGCTTCGTGATCTTCGTGATCGAGAGGCCCAACCTGTGGCCGGGGGTCTTCGGCTTCCATGAGCTGTGGCATCTCCTGGTGGTCGTGGCCGCGCTGTTCCACTACCTCCTCATGTACTTCTACGTCCTGCCCGCATAGCGCCGAACGGTCGCCACGACACGACCGGAGCCGTAGGCGGCGGCGGTCCGGACGAGCGTCGGAGCGCCGGCGAGAGTGGGGCGCAGCCGGACCTTGCCCGAGCTCGTCAGGTGGATGCGACCGAGGTCGCGGCCTCCGGAGGTGACCCGAACCGGGATCCCCGCCGACCGAGTCAGCGACGAGGCCACGACCAGGTCACGGCGCCAGCGGCGCGAGGGGACGCCGCGCAGCGCCGCGGTCGGATCGGGCACGTCGAGAACGATTTCGTCGGCCGCACTGGTCAGGCGGGTGGTCGTCGTGCCCCGCTCGTCGCCGACCTCGATCGTGAGGTCGGCGACGAGGACGAGCGGCGAGCGGGCGGAGTCAGCCACGGGAGCCGTTTGACGCCCCGCGGTTGTCCTTGTCAGCCGTGGTGATGCGCAGGGTGCCGTTGAGCTTCCAGGTGGCCCGGGCGCTGTCCGGACCGGTCGACCGCGGCACCTCGACGGCCATGTCGACGAAGGTGTAGTCGATGGTGGCCTCCTGGCCCGTCAGGTAGGACCACATGTCGCGCCCGAGGTCGGAGAAGGACGTGGTGGCGGTGCGAGTTTCGAGGGACATGAACGCTCCTGGAGTCACGGTGGATGGGGACAGCCGCCCGAGGCGAACCGTCCGCCGCACACAACCGCTGCCCCACTATGCGCCCGCCGCGACGCGCGGCCAGCGTCATGCCGGTGTGGGGAGAACCTCACTCGGAATGGCCGCTCTACCGCATCCATAAGGGGCCCATCGCCGGAATACGGGTGAGGGCACCGACGTGTCCTGCTGTCGGCGTGGAGGGGCGAGCTGGTGAGCGTGAGCGAGGCGGTCGACGCCCACTGGGCCTGGATCGACGGTCCGCGGGCGTCCCTGCTCGAGGCGATCGCCTCCCTGGGGACGTCGTCACCGAACGCCGCGGGTGACCTGCGGGTGTTGCACCGGGGACTGCACCTCGCGACCGAGGACGGGGCGGACGAGATGGCCGCCATCGCGGCCGTCCACGCGCTGGCCGCCGTCCCGGGGGTGGCCTCGGGGGAGCGACTGGCGGCCCTGCTGTACCAGGACAACCCGTCCCTCCGGGAGCACGCGGCCTGGACGTTGGGGTCACGATCACTGGTCGCCACGGCGCTGCCGGGACTGGTCGAGATGGTCCTCGACGGTGGCTTCGCCGGCACGCTTGCTCAGGCCACGCTGGAGTCGTTCGCCGCCCGCGCCCCGGGGCCGGTGCGCGACGCGCTGGTCGCCGCCCTTCCGTACGACACGCTCGACGGTTCGCGTGGTCGGCTGGTCGAGACGCTCGGGCTGGTTCCCGGAGTGGTCACCACGCGCATACTGCTCGAGATCGCCGCCGACGAGCGTGAGCTGCCAGCCGCCCGGGCGGCGGCCCTGGCCGCCCTCGGCGACGACGCGGACCCGCTCGACTCCCAGGTCGTCGCCGTCCTCGACGCGGTCGCCCGGACCGACGGCCCGCTCGCCGGAGTCGCCCGCCTCGCGCTCTCCGACCTGGACCATCGTCGGTCACCGCGGGTCGCTCGAGTTCACAGCGAGGGGCTCACGGTGGCCCAGCTCTTCCTCCACGCGGACATCGACGGAGACCTCCGGCGCGCCGGCCAGGGAGACACCGGCGGCATCGCCACCCTCCTCGTGCACCTGGGCGACGCCCTGCTCGCCGACCCCGGTCACGTTCGGCGGGTGGTCACCATCTCGCGTGGCGGGGCCGGCGACGACCCGGGTCTGGGGTCGGTCGACCGCCCGGGCCACCACTACCTGCCGGTGCCGTTCTGGGGGGAGCCGGTGTCCGCCGCCCAGGCGTGGCCGCTGCGGGTCGCCACCCGGCGAGCGGTGCGGCGGATCCTGGAGCGCGCTCGGGTGGACGTGCTCCACCTGCGCATGGCCGACGTCGGGTCCTGGGCGGCAGCAGAGGCGGCGCGCGACCTCGGCGTGCCCGTGGTGATGACGCTGGCTCCCGATCCTCACGCCTCGGTAGCCTCCCGGGAGGCGGACGGGGTCCTGACCCGCCAGAACGTCGGCCGGGCCGACGAGGCCGAGCACCTCGTCTTCCGGATCCGGCTGCTTCGCGAGATCCAGCAGCAGGCCGGGCAGCTGGTGGTCTTCCCTCGCCCCGCTCTCGAGGCGAACCTCAGGGACCTGCTCGGGGTCGAGCTCGAGCAGGAGCGCGGCCGCGTCACGGTGGTTCCCGAGGGCATCGACCCCGTGCCGCTCGACCGCGCGGCCCGCGAGGTCCCGGCCGCTGCGCGGGGCGAGTATGCGTCCGCCGCCACGCTCGACGCCCTCGACGACCTCGACGACCTGCTGCTCACCCTGCCACCGGAGCGACGGGGACTGCCCCTGGCCCTCACGGTCGGGCGGCTGCACCCCGTCAAGGGCATGGCGACCCTCGTCCAGGCATGGGCCGGCCGTCCCGACCTCGCCGAGCGGTGCAACCTCGTCGTGGTCGGGGGCGACCTCAGCACCCGAACCCGGACGAGCGGGAGCAGCTGTCCCGGATCGACGCCACGGTGGCCCGGGCCGACGGGGCTGGCGTCGGACTGCTGCTGGCCGGTCATCGCCCGAACGCCACGGTCGCCACCTGGCTCGCGGCGGTGCGCTCCGGGCGGCCCGACCTGTGCGGCCCGGGCGGCGTCTACGTCTCCGCGAGCCTCAAGGAGGAGTTCGGCATCGCGATCCTCGAGGCGATGGCGGCAGGGCTGGTCGTCGTGGCGCCCCGGGAGGGCGGGCCGGCGACCTACGTCGAGGACGGGGTCACCGGCGTCCTCGCCGACACCCGGTCGCCGGGAGCGCTCGCGGACGCCGTCGCCGTCGCGCTCGACCTGGCCGCCGCTCCTGGAGCCAGACGCCGGGCCGACATCGCCCAGCGCCTGGTGCGGGAGCGGTTCAGCATCCACACCATGGCCGCCGCGCTGGCCGCCATCTACCAGGACGTCGCCACGTGACGCTGCTCGTCATCAGCCCGGACTACGCCTCCCACCTCTACCCGCTGGCGACCCTGGCCACGGCGTGGCAACAGGCCGGCGAGCGCGTCGTCGTCGCCACGGGCCCCGCCACGGACGAGATCGTCCGCGAGTTCGGCTTCGAGCGGGAGCACCTCCAGCTCGGACGGGGGTCGAACCCGGGCGTCATCCGCGCCGAGGAGCAGCCCCGTGGCGAGGACGACGCGCTGCGTGGCTTCTTCGCCGCCACCCGCGTCGGCGCCGTCGAGACGCTGGCCTTCCAGGCGACGGCGCGCGGCGACGACCTGCTGTGGGAGCCGCTCCAGGTCGCGAAGGAGGTCGCCGCCGTCGTGGACCGGGTGCGCCCCGACCACGTGCTCGTCGACCATCTGGCCTTCAGCGCCCGGCTCGCCCTGACCAGCGGAGGCGTCCGACACGCGGACGTCGTCCTCGGCCATCCGTCGGCCCTGTCCGTCGGGTCCGAGATCTACGGCTTTCCGCCGGCCTGGCCCCGGCGCTTCCGACCGGACCCGGCCGGCCTCGAGCGCCTCCACGCCCTCTGCGTAGGGGTGCGGGACACGTTCACGACGCGCTGGAACGAGACCCTGCACACCCTCGACCCGTCGGCGCCGGCGAGCCTGGACGCGTTCGGCGAGACCGGGGACGTGCTGCTGCTCAACTATCCGGAGTCCCTGCACCCGGCCGAGCGCACCCGACTGTTGCCGCGGCACTCCTTCCTCGGCTCGGCCGTCCGGACGGAGGCGCCGGACCCGCAGGTCGAGGCGTGGCTCGCCTCCGACAGCGCGCCGGTCGTGTACGTCAGCCTGGGCAGCTTCCTCTCGGTCCGCGCCGACGTCCTGGCCAAGGTGACCGCGGCACTGCGCGGACTCGACGTCCGCGTCGCGATGGCGAGCGGGTCCGCGGACGTCTCCGACCTCGGGCCGATCCCCGGTTCCTGGTTGGTGCGTCGCGTGCTGCCACAGGTCACCCTGCTGAACCGGTCGGTGCTCTCCGTCTCGCACGGGGGCAACAACAGCGCGACCGAGTCGTTCACCGCCGGGGTGCCGATGCTCCTGCTGCCGCTCTCGACCGACCAGTTCGCCGCCGCCGCGGCGGTCGAGGAGGCGGGCTACGGCGAGGCGCTCGACCCCAACGCCGCGACGTCGGCCGACATCCGGGACGCCGCCGGCCGACTCCTGGGCGCCACCGAGCGGCACGGACTGGACGAGCTGAGCCGCGGGCTCAGGGCGACGCCGGGAGCGGCCCTCGCTCGCGAGGCGCTGGTGGGCGCCTGAGGTCCGCCGGACCGCACCGCTCCGACGTTGGTCAGTCGTTCATCGCCTTGATGACCGCCACGGCGAGGCCGACCCGCCCGGGACCCTCGGCCGGGTCGGCGGCGTTGTCGACCTCGCGCACGATGGTCCAGGCCTTGGCCCGGTCTTCGTCGATCTGCGCGTGCTCGCAGACGATCTCGAGGCGGCGGCGCAGGTTCCAGCGCACCGACGAGCCGGTGCCCAGCTCGTCCGCCCGGTTCCACAGAGCGGGCGCGACCTCGAACGCCCGGTCGCCGGCGGTGGGCTTCGGGTCGATGGCCAGCCACGGCTCACGCTCGCCGCGCAGGACGTTCTCGTAGTGCAGGTCGGTGTGCAGCAGCCACGCGTCGACCTCCGGGTCCGACGCGAGCTCGGCGGCGAGGCGGCGGCCCTGGTCGACGAACCGGCGGGGCAGCACGTCGACGGGCGGCGGCTTCGCCAGCTGGCGCGCCGCATACGCCGACAGCGTCGGCACCTGGGGGAGGGCCGGCACACGCAGCCGGGCGAGCAGGTCGCCGATGACGCCACAGGCCTCGTCGACCGGGACCGAGCGCAGGTCGAGGGTGGCGTCGAGGCGCTCGAGGAGCAGGGCGAAGCGGCGCGGGTCGGCCCGCAGCAGGCGTACCGCACCGTGCCCGTCCCAACGCCGCAGCCCCAGATGCTCGGTGAGCGCCTCATGGTGCGGCCAGGTCACCTTGAGCACGGCCGGGCCGGACGGCGACGTCACGGGAACCGCGACCGCGCCGTATCCCCATCCGACGGCGCCGCCCGGCACCAGCGACCATTCAGCCAGGAGGCTGGTGAGGAGGTCGGGGAGACGGCGCAGCCAGTCCTCCCCGGAGACCGCGTACCAGGCAGCGGGGTCGACCTCGTCGGGCGGGTACCCGGCGACCCGAGCGCGGAAGGGGTCGGGGACCAGCTCGGTCACGGGTAGGCCTGGCCGGGGAAGGGCACCGGTGCGACCCCCCAGCCCCGCCCGAGCCGCTGGGCGCCGACGAGGAGCCGGACCAGGGTGGTCGTCGCGCTCGACCCCTCCGGCAGCGTCGCCAGCGGGGCCAGTCCGCCCGCGACGAGCGTCGTCAGCACCTGGTTGGCCATGCGCGTCGCGACGTCGGGTGCGGTCACGGGGAACGGCAGGGCATAGCCCAGGGGCTCGGGCGGCGCGGACGACCCGGCCATGGCCAGCAGCTCGGCGGCGCGGGCGGACAGGTCGGTATGCGTGCCGACGGCGACCGCGCGGAGGTTGCCGCCGGTCTGGGCGGCGACGACCTGGAAGGCGTAGGCGGCTGAGCGGGTGCCGTCGAGCAGCGGGACGGCGGCGGACGGCGGCAGGGGGTCGGCGGTCGGCCAGGTGACGGCGGCGCCGAGCAGCTCGACCGCCGCGCCGCAGGAGGCCACGACCGACGCGACTACGGCTCGGTTGGCGGCGGTGACGGTCGGCAGGACCGGGAGAATCGCGGCGACGAGTGCGGACTCAGCGGCGGCGAGGTCCTGCGCGCTGGCGGTCGGCGGCGCGCTCACGGCGGCGGTGGAGGTGGTCGCCGAGGTGGTGGGGTCGTCGATGACGTGGTTGGGGACGCCGGCCGCGGTCAGCCGCGCGCGAACCACGCCGGCCTGGGTCTGGTGCAAACCGGCCAGCCGACCCACGGCGTCGGTGGGCTTCGCGACGCGGCCGGCGGTCTGCGCCAGCGCCGTGGTCCGGCGGACGAGGTCGACCAGGGTGGCCTCGTCCGGGACCGACTTGCGCTGCAGGAGAGGGATGGTCGGCGCGTCGTCCTCCAGGCGGACGTCGCACGCCGCCAGCAGTGGCGCCACGAGGCCGGCCAGCGCTGCGGTGCGCAGCACGGCGCGCCGCGTCGGCGTGTGGCCGTGTCCGGTCCCCTCCGCGGCCATGGCCCGATCATGACACGGAGCCGGGGCTGCGCCCGGACGGGAGGAACCGAGTCGCGCCGTCCTCGCTAGCATGACCACCGAGTCGAGAACAGGGAGGTGGAACCGTGAGCGACGACTTCGCCGCGGCGCTCGCCGGACCCCTCACCGCGCTCTCGCTGGTCCCGCTCGAGGCCACCGTCACGACGGCGGGCACCCGTCGCGTGCTGCGCGTCCTCGTCGACCGCGACGTCAGCCGGCTCGACCCGGCCGACTCCTCGTCGCCGGTCGCGCCGCTCAGCCTCGACGAGGTGGCCGACGCAACCCGGGTGGTCGGCGACACCCTCGACCGGCTCGACCTCATGGGCGAGCGCCCCTACACGCTGGAGGTCAGCTCACCGGGGGTCGCCAGGCCGCTCACGGGGTATGCGGCGCTGCGCCGCAACGTGGGTCGGCTCGTCGCCCTCACGGTCGAGGACGGGAGCCCGGTCACCGGCCGGATCCTGTCGGTCACCGCGCAGGACGTCACCGTGGAGACGCCGGCCGCCCGCAAGGAGCCGGCCCAGCGCCGGACCATCCCGGTGGCCCGCGTGCGTTCCGGCGCTGTGCAGGTCGAGTTCAGCCGCCCCGGCGGCTCCGGCGAGCTCGACGAGCTCGACGAGCTCGGCGGAGAGGGCCGCTGATGGACATCGACGTCGCCGCCCTCCGGGCTCTCGAACGGGAGAGGGACATCAGCCTCGACGTGCTGGTTCCGGCCATCGAGCAGGCCCTGCTCGTCGCCTACCACCGCACCGACGGCTCCTACCGCATCGCCCGTGTCGAGCTCGACCGCAAGACCGGTCACGTCATCGTGTGGGCCCGCGAGGACGGCGAGCCCCTCCCGACCGCCGAGGGCGAGCGCCCCGAGCGCGGGGAGCCCGGACCGGAGTTCGACGACACCCCGGCGGGGTTCGGCCGGGTGGCCGCCGCGACGGCCCGGCAGGTCATCGTCCAGCGCCTGCGCGACCTCGAGGACGAGCAGATCCTCGGCGACTTCAAGGGCCGCGAGGGCGACGTCGTCTCCGGGGTCATCCAGCAGAGCTCCGACCCCCGCAACGTGCTCGTCGACTTCGGGACGGTCGAGGGTGTCCTCCCGCTGGCCGAGCAGGTCCCGGGGGAGCGCTACCGGCACGGCGATCGGCTGCGCTGCTACGTCGTCAGCGTCAAGCGGGGACCGCGCGGACCCCAGATCGGCCTCTCCCGGACCCACCCGAACCTCGTTCGCACCCTGTTCCGCCTGGAGGTCCCGGAGATCGCCGACGGCACCGTGGAGATCGCGGCGCTGGCCCGCGAGGCCGGTCATCGCACCAAGATCGCGGTCCACGCGAAGGTGCCGGGGGTCAACGCCAAGGGCGCCTGCATCGGGCCGATGGGCGCCCGGGTGCGCGCGGTGATGACCGAGCTGCACGGCGAGAAGATCGACATCGTCGACTACTCGCCCGACGCGGCCACCTTCGTGGCGGCGGCGCTCTCGCCGGCCCGGGTCCAGGCGGTCGAGATCGTCGACCTGCAGGCGCGGGCCGCCCGCGTGACCGTCCCCGACTACCAGCTGTCGCTGGCGATCGGCAAGGAGGCGCAGAACGTGCGCCTGGCGGCCAAGCTGACGGGCTGGCGGATCGACATCCGTCCCGACACCCCCGCCGACGACCCCCGCGCGACCTGAGCCACGGGCATACCGCCGCCGCCTGCGGCGTTGAGTCCCACGGCGACCGGATCGTCGGGTCGGAGCCGAGCGGGGTAGACTTCCTCGTGACCGACCGGTCTGGACTCCCTGCCTCGATGCCCGTACGCCTGTGCGTCGGCTGTCGTCGCCGGGATAGCTGGTCGGCACTCCTGCGAGTGGTCGCGGTGAAGGGTGAGGTCGACAACACCATCAACGGTGTCGTCGTGCTGGTCCCGGACCCGCAGCATCGGCTGCCCGGGCGCGGCGCATGGCTGCACCCGAACACGACGTGCCTCGAGCAGGCGGTTCGCCGCAAGGCGTTCACCCGGGCCCTGCGACTGCAGGCCGGGCCGGACGCCGCCCGGGTGGCCGCCCATCTGGAGACCATCCGGCCGGACGCAGTACCCCACCCCATCGATCACGACAGACCAACCGAAGGCGGGTCAGACGCTGATGAGCACTCGATGAGCACTCAGCAATGAGCAAGCCCCACAACCAGGTCTGACCCAGTGAAGTTCCTTCCGGGTCGGACCACCCGAGAAGGAGAAACGTGGCCAAGGTCCGTGTCTATGAGCTCGCCAAAGAGCTCGGCGTCGAGAGCAAGACGCTTCTGACGTACCTCAAGGACAAGGGCGAGTTCGTCCGGTCGGCATCGTCGACCATCGAGCCCCCTGTCGTCCGCACCATCAAGGAGTCGTTCCCGGCCGAGCTGCGTGGCGCAGCCAACGGGAACGGCAACGGCGCGCACGCGCCCGCGAAGGCGGCCGCCGCGGCGCCGTCAACCCCCGCCCCGGCTCCGGCGCGCGCCGAGACGCCGGCACCCGCCCCGGCCCCGGCGGCCCCGGCCCCCGTCCAGGCGCCCGCCGCCGCGGCTCCCGTGGCGCCCCCCGCGCCCGTCCGCCCGGCGCCCGCGCCGGCTCCCGCTCCGGCGGTGGCTCCCGGCCCGCGTCCCGCCGCTCCCGGCGTGGCCGCTCGCGAGGGTGCCCAGCCCGCGGGTCCCGGCACGACGGCGGCCCCGGCGGCCCCCGGCGGTGCCCCCCGTCCGGCTCCCCGTCCGGGCCAGCCCCGGCCCGGCAACAACCCGTTCGCGCCGAGCCAGGGGATGGGCCGTCCCGCGGCCGCCCGCGAGGGCTCTCCGCGTCCGGGCAACAACCCGTTCGCCCCGAGCCAGGGGATGCCGCGTCCGCAGTCCCGTCCGGGAGGCCCCGGCGCCGCCGGTCCGCGTCCCGGCGGCACCGGTGCGGCCGGTCCCCGTCCCGGTGGTGCGCACCCCAACCCCGGGATGATGCCCGACCGCGCCGCGATCGGCCGCCCCGGCACCCGTCCGGGCGGTCCCGGCGGCCGTCCGGGTGCGCCCGGTCGCCCCGGTGGTCCCGGCGGCGGTGGCGGCGGCTTCGGCGGCCGTCCCGGCGGCGGTGGCCGTCCCGGTGGCGGTGGCCGTGGCTCCGCACCCGGCGCGTTCGGCCGCGGTGGTGGCCGTCCGGTCCGTGGGCGCAAGTCCAAGCGGGCGAAGCGCCAGGAGTTCGAGCAGATGCAGGCCCCGACGATCGGTGGCGTGCAGGTCCCCCGCGGGGACGGCTCGCAGGTCGTGCGGATGCGCCGCGGCGCCTCGCTCACCGACTTCGCCGACAAGATCAACGCCAGTCCGGCGTCGCTCGTCACGGTGCTGTTCCACCTCGGTGAGATGGCGACCGCGACGCAGTCGCTCGACGAGGACACGTTCCGCCTCCTCGGCGCCGAGCTCGGCTACCAGGTCGAGGTCGTCTCCCCGGAGGACGAGGAGCGCGAGCTGCTCGAGCAGTTCAACATCGACCTCGACGCCGAGCGCGAGGCCGAGGGCGACGAGGACCTCGTGGCCCGGCCCCCCGTGGTCACGGTCATGGGTCACGTCGACCACGGCAAGACCAAGCTCCTCGACGCCATCCGGCAGGCGAAGGTGGCCGAGGGCGAGGCCGGTGGCATCACCCAGCACATCGGCGCGTACCAGGTCGCCACGCACCTGGAGGACCAGGAACGGCAGATCACGTTCATCGACACCCCGGGTCACGAGGCGTTCACCGCCATGCGAGCCCGTGGTGCCAAGGTCACCGACATCGCGATCCTCGTGGTGGCGGCCGACGATGGCGTGATGCCGCAGACCATCGAGGCGCTCAACCACGCCCAGGCGGCCGACGTGCCGATCGTCGTGGCGGTCAACAAGATCGACAAGGAGGGGGCGAACCCCGACAAGGTCCGCCAGCAGCTCACCGAGTACAACCTCGTCGCCGAGGAGTACGGCGGCGAGACGATGTTCGTCAACGTGTCCGCCCGGACCGGCGAGAACATCGACGCCCTCCTCGAGGCGGTGCTCCTCACCGCCGACGCGGCGCTCGACCTGCGGGCCAACCCCGACAAGGACGCGCGCGGCGTGGCGATCGAGACGCACCTCGACAAGGGCCGTGGCCCGGTGGCGACGGTGCTCGTCCAGTCCGGCACGCTCCACATCGGCGACGCGATCGTCGCGGGCTCCGGCTTCGGCCGGGTCCGGGCCATGCTCGACGAGCACGGCAACACGGTCTCGGAGGCCACCCCGTCGCGGCCGGTGCTGGTGCTCGGACTGACCTCGGTGCCCGGCGCCGGCGACACGTTCCTCGTGGCGCCCGACGACCGCACCGCGCGTCAGATCGCCGAGCGCAAGGAGGCCGCCACCCGGGCCGCCTCGCTGGCCAAGGCCCGCAAGCGGATCTCGCTGGAGGACCTCAACGAGGCCCTCGCCCAGGGCAAGGTCGACACCCTCAACCTCATCCTCAAGGGTGACGCGTCGGGTTCGGTCGAGGCGCTCGAGGACGCCCTGCTCCAGATCGACGTGGGCGACGAGGTCGACCTGCGCATCATCGACCGGGGCGTCGGTGCGATCACGCTGAACAACATCAACCTCGCCGTGGCGTCGGACGCGATCATCATCGGGTTCAACGTCCGGGCCGAGGGCCAGAACGCCGACGTCGCCGACCGCGAGGGCGTGGAGATCCGGTACTACTCCGTGATCTACCAGGCCATCGAGGAGATCGAGGCCGCGCTCAAGGGCATGCTCAAGCCGGAGTTCGAGGAGGTTCGTCTCGGTGAGGCGGAGATCCGCGAGATCTTCCGGTCGAGCAAGTTCGGCAACATCGCCGGTTCGATCGTCCGGTCCGGCGAGATCCGCCGCGGCGGCCGGGCCCGGATCCTGCGCGACGGCACGGTCATCGGGGAGAGCCTCGAGATCGCCGGGCTGCGCCGGTTCAAGGACGACGTCACCGAGGTCCGCGAGGGCTTCGAGTGCGGCATCAACCTGGGCTCGTTCAACGACCTCCAGATCGGCGACACGATCCAGACGTTCGAGATGAGGGAGAAGCCGCGGGCCTGACCCCGGCTCCGTCCTTCGGCGGCCCGTCCTCACGAGGGCGGGCCGCCGCTCCACGCATACGCGACTTCAGCACCTCAGCACATCAGTGAAAGGCTGGATCCATGGCCGACCCCGCCCGCGCCCGGAAGGTAGCCGACCGCATCAAGGTGGTCGTCGCCGAGACCCTCGAGCACCGCGTCAAGGACGAGCGGCTCGGCTTCACGACGATCACCGACGTCCGGGTGACCGGCGACCTCCAGAACGCGACGATCTTCTACACCGCCTACGGCTCGGACGAGGACCGCGCCGCCTCGGCGGCGGCGCTGGAGTCGGCCAAGGGCAAGCTGCGCACGGCCGTGGGCAAGGCGCTCGGCATCCGGCTTACGCCGTCGCTGGCGTTCATTCCGGACGCCCTGCCCGAGGGCGCGGCGCATCTCGAAGACGTCCTCGTCGCGACGCGGGCGGCCGACGCCGAGCTGGCCCGGTCCCGCGAGGGCGCCGTCTACGCCGGTGACGCGGACCCGTACAAGAAGCCCGGCGACTCCGAGGACGACCCGGAGCCGGATGACGACGCCTGACGGTCTGCTGCTCGTCGACAAGCCGTCCGGCTGGACCTCCCACGACGTCGTCGCGCGGATCCGCCGCGTCTGCGGCACTCGCCGCGTCGGCCACGCCGGCACCCTGGACCCGATGGCCACCGGCGTCCTGGTTCTGGGGATCGGCCGGGCCACCAAGCTGCTCACCTTCCTCGTCGGCTGCGACAAGAGGTATGCGGCGACGGTCCGCCTCGGTCAGTCGACGGTGACCGACGACGCCGAAGGCGACGTCGTGACCTCCGCCGACGCCGGCGGGGTGTCACGGGCCGCGCTCGACGTGGCCGTGGCCGGGCTGACCGGCGCGATCCGGCAGGTCCCGTCCTCGGTCAGCGCCATCAAGATCGACGGCCGACGGTCGTACGCGCGGATGCGGTCGGGCGAGGACGTCCAGCTGGCGGCGCGGCCGGTGACGGTGAGCCGGTTCGCGGTGCTCGAGGTGCGCCCGGCGGGCGCGTGCCTCGACGTCGACGTGGAGGTCGAGGTGTCGTCGGGCACGTACGTGCGGGCACTCGCCCGCGACCTCGGCACGGCGCTCGGGGTTGGCGGCCACCTGACGGCGCTGCGGCGGACGCGGGTGGGGCGGTTCGGGATCGGCGACACGGTCCCTCTGGAAGGGCTGGCGCCGGGCGGCCCGGTGCCGTTGGTCGCGATGGGTGACGCGGCGCGGGCGCAGTTCGTGCTGCACGAGCTGACCGCCGAGGAGGCCGCCGCGGTCGGCCACGGCCGCCGCATACCGGCCGCTCGTGAGGGCGAGCCGGTCGTCGCCGCGCTCGCACCCGACGGCTCGCTGGTGGCGATGCTCGACGAGACCGGCCCCGAAGCCCGCCCGGTCGTCGTCTTCGCCGCCGCCGGCTGACCGTCAACCCCGCCCACTCGGCTCGACGCAGCGTCATCCGACTCGACGCCCCTTACAGGGTGCGTCAACTCACCTGACGCAGCGTCAAGCCGAACGGGGACGGCGAGCGACCAGGAGGTCGCGGTGGATGCCGGCGTCGACGCGGTGGGCGAACCCGCGGTAGGGGCCGTCGTCGCAGACCTCAAGGCCGACGCCCGCACAGAGCCCGGCGAGGTCGTCGCGGCCGATCCCGTGGGTGTTCCACGCGATGCCGACCGCCCCGCCGGGTCGCAGCACCGACACCCAGACCGGGAGGGCCGCTTCGAGCAGCTCGGCGGGGCTGCGGTCTCGGCCACCTTGTGCGCCGCGGCTCCCGTGCGCGACGCCGTAGGGCGCGTCCGTGACGACGACGTCGACGCGTCGGCGCTGGAGCAGGTCGGCGGTCGCGAGGGTGTCGGCGGCGAAGAGCTCGACGGTTTGAAGGTCGTCGCGGCCGACCCTCGCCTCCATGAGGTCGGCAACCCGGACCCCGTTACGGCGCAACGGGTTCAGGGCGATCCGGTGCTTGACCCGCTTGCGGCGGAGCCAGGTGGTGAGGAAGGCGGAGTACGCCTCCACCTCTCGGCGGTCGACCTCCACCCCGACGGCGTCGTACCCCAGCGTCAGCGCCCAGCTCAACGTCGTGCCGCGACCGGCGAGCGGGTCGAGGACCGTCAGCCGCGGTTGCTCCCGGAGCTCGGCCGTGGCGACCGTGATGTTCAGCAGCACCCGGGTGAGCTGCTCGTTGGTCTTGCCGGGGTACTTGGGAATGGTGAGCAGGTCGTCGTCGAACCGCTCGCCGTCCGGCGCCTCGACCGGCCGCAGCAGCCCACCCTCGTGCTCGAAGACGGCGAAAGTCGCCGCGAGCCCACCGAGAACCCCTGGGTCGACGCCGTCGGCGAGCTCGACTGCGAGGTACGGCACCCCGGCGAGCGACGTCGGCGCCGCGCCGACGAACCCGCCCGGAGCCGCCGCGGACACGACGATCTCCGCCTCGGCCGCCGTGATGGCCGGTGCGTCACCTGCGTACACACGGTTGCTCGACGGCGCGAGCAGAACGAGGTACTCGGGCACGCACCAACCCTAGAGTTGGGGCGACGGGGCGCCTTCTAGAGTGTCCCCGTGCACGTCTGGAACGGACTCTCGGAGGTCCCCGCCGACCTCGGCCGTTCCGTCGTCACCCTCGGCAACTTCGACGGCGTACACCGCGGGCACCGCGCGGTGCTGGGGCAGCTGGTCGAGCAGGCCACGGCGCGCGAGGCGACGTCGGTCGCGGTGACGTTCGACCCGCACCCGCTGGCCGTCCTCTTCCCGGAACGAGCCCCGACCCCGCTCACCTCGATGGACCAGCGGCTGAGCCTGCTGGCCGGGTCCGGGCTGGACGCGGTGCTGGTCATGGACTTCACCGTCGACTTCGCGCGGCTGACGCCCGAGCAGTTCGTCGAGCAGGTCTTCGTCGACGCCCTGCACGCGTGCGCGGTGATCGTCGGGGAGGACACCCGGTTCGGCTGGAAGAACTCCGGCAACGTCGACACGCTGCGGGAGCTGGGCGGCACCCGGGACTTCGACGTCATCGTCCTCGCCGACCTCGGGGACGGGCAGCGCTGGTCCTCGACCATGGCTCGATCGCAGCTCGCAGAGGGCGACGTCGAGGCGGCGGCGGTGGTCCTCGGGCGACCGCACAGCGTCTCCGGGACGGTCGTCCACGGCGACCACCGCGGGCGGGAGCTCGGCTTCCCGACGGCGAACCTCGGCCCGGTCGTCGAGGGGCTGGTCCCGGCCGACGGCGTGTATGCGGGCTGGCTGGTCCGCCTCGAGCTTCCGGACGACGCGGTCGACCGGGTGCTTCCGTGCGCGGTGTCGGTCGGGACGAACCCCACCTTCGACGGCCACGAGCGCCGGGTCGAGGGCTACGCCCTCGACCGGACCGACCTCGACCTCTACGGCGAACGCATCGCCTACGAGCTGGTCCGGAGGCTGCGGCCGACCCTCAAGTACGAGGGGATCGAGCCGTTGGTCCGCCAGATGAACCTCGACGTCGCGCAGTGCCGGGAGATCCTCAGCACCATCGTCCCGTCCTGACCACCCTCGGCCGGTGACCGTCCTCGGGGGAGTCGACCGGCGGGCGGTCTGGGCCCGGACCGACTGGGGCATCGTCATCGCCGGGCTCGGCCTGTCGGGGGTCGGGGCCTTGCTGGTGTGGTCCGCGACGCGCCACACGTCCGGCTCGTCGTTCCTCCTCAAGACCCTGGTCAACGTCGGCGTGGGCCTGGTCTGCTTCGTCATCGTGACGCGGGTCGACCACCGCACGCTGCGGGCGTGGGCGCCGTGGGTTTACCTCGCATCGCTGGCCGGGCTGGTCCTGGTGCTGACGCCGCTCGGCTCGACGGTGAACGGGTCGCGGTCGTGGATCCAGCTGCCCGGCGGGTTCTCGGTGCAGCCGTCGGAGTTCGTGAAGGTCGCGCTGTGCGCGGGGTTGGCGATGATCCTCGCCGAGCGGCGGGACCGCGACCAGCCGCCGTCGGCCCGCGACCTCGCGCTGGCCGGCGTCGTGACGGTGGTGCCGGTCGGGCTCGTCATGCTGCAGCCGGACCTGGGGTCGGCAGTGGTCCTCGTGGCGATGGCGTTCGGGGTGGTTGCGGTGGCGGGCGCCCCGAAACGGCTCCTGCTGGCGGTAGCCGCCGTCGGGGCGGCCGGGGTGGTGGCGATGTTCACGACCCGGGTGCTCAGCGCGTACCAGCGGGCCCGGCTGACCGCGTTCCTCGACCCGGCGGCGGACCCCGAGGGGATCGGCTACCAGACCCGCCAGGTCCGCATCGCGATCGGCCAGGGCGGCTGGTTCGGCCAGGGCCTGTTCCAGGGACCGCAGACCCAGAGCGGCTCGATCCCCTTCCAGCAGACCGACTTCGTGTTCTCGGTCGCGGGGGAGGAGTGGGGGTTCGTCGGCGCCGCGGGGGTCATCGTGCTCGTGGTCTTCCTCATCCTGCGGACGCTGCTGGTGGGGTCGCGCAGTGACCCGTTCGGCCAGCTGGTCTGTGTGGGCGTCGCGGTCTGGTTCGCGGTGCAGGCGTTCGAGAACATCGGGATGAACCTCGGCATCACGCCGGTCACCGGGCTGCCGCTGCCGTTCCTCTCGTACGGCGGCTCGTCGATGATCGCCGCGTGGCTCGCGCTGGGTCTGGTCAACAACGTCCACCTCGCGGGAACGGCCCAGCGTCGCTGACCCGTATGCGGTGGCTCAGCGCTGGAGGCCGAGCTCGGGTGCGAGCTCCACCAGCACGTCGCGCAGGTACTGGATCGTCGGGCTCGAGCCCATGCTGCGCCGCCACGCCAACGAGACCTGGCGAGTGGGTACCGGGTTCCGGACCGGCAGCACCCGAACCGTCTCCGGAAGCGGCTCACGTCCCAGCCGCGGGATCAGGGAGACCGCCGCGCCGTGACCGACGAGGGCGATGTGCGAGCTCCACTCCGCGGCCCAGAACGAGACGGGCGGCAGGCCACCGACCGGACCGAAGAGCCGGGTCAGCCACTCGTGGCACACGCTCCCGGCCGGTGCGGAGGCGAACACCTCGCCGACGAGGTCGGCCGGCGTGACGGAGGAACGGCGGGCCAGCCGGTGACCGACCGGAACCATGATGTCGGCGACGTCGACCCCGATCGGGGCGACCGCGACGTGCTCCGGATGGGCCAGCGGCGTGTCGCCCCACTGGTGGACCAGCGCAACGTCGACCTGGCCCGACGCGACCGCCTCCATCCCCAAGGGCGGGTCGAGCTCGACCAGGCTCAGCCGCAGGTCGTGGCCGTCGGCCGCGACGAGCGACAGGGTGGGCGCCACCAGCCCCCGCACCGCCGTCGAGAACGCCGCCAGCCGGAGCCGGCCGCCGACCACGGAGCCGGCCGAGTGCAGGTCGGACTCGATCTGCTCCATCCGGTCGAGCAGGTCGGCGCCCTGGTCGGCCAGTCGCTCGCCGTGGTCGGTGAGGAGCACGCCCCGCCCGTACCGCTCCAGGACCGCCGCTCCGGTCTGCCGTTCCAGCTTCTTGATCTGCTGCGACACGGCGGACGGCGTGAAGCCGAGGACGTCGGCCGCGGCCACGACGGAACCGTAGGACTGGACCGCCCGGAGCGACTGCAGGGCGACGAGGTCGATCATGCAGCGATGCTACAACGTGCGATCCATCATTATTCGCTGGTGCTTCACGGTTGCAGGCACCAACATGGGGCAATGACGCCGCGCCACGCCCTCGCTGCCGTCGCGGTCGCCATCATCTGGGGCGCGAACTTCGTCGTCATCGACGCCGGCCTGCACGACATGCCGCCGCTGACCTTCGTGGCCCTGCGCTTCGTCGCCGTGCTCGTTCCGGCGATCTTCTTCGTGAAGCGGCCGGACGCCCGGTGGAGGGACATCCTCCTCATCGGCCTGTTCCTCAGCCTCGGGCAGTTCGGCCTGCTCTATCTGTCGCTGGACCTCGGGATGCCTCCCGGCCTGGCCTCGCTGGTCGTCCAGGTCCAGGTGATCTTCACCGTCGTCATCGCGGCTCTCGCCCTGCACGAGCGGCCCACCAAGCGCCAGCAGCTCGGCGTCCTCATCGGGCTGGTCGGTCTCACGGTGGTGGCACTCGGACGGACTGCGGACACGCCGTTGCTGGCGCTGATGCTCTGTCTCGCCGGTGCCCTCGCGTGGGCCACCGGCAACGTCGTCACCCGCCGGGTCGGCACCGCCTCGGGACTGTCCATGACCGTCTGGTCCGGGCTGGTCGTCCCCGTACCGTTGTTCGCCCTCTCCTTGCTCGTGGACGGCCCCGAGGCGGTGGCCAACGGACTCCGGCACATCGACGCCGTCACCATCGGCTCGACCCTCTACACCGCATACCTCTGCTCGTTGTTCGGCTACGGCGTCTGGAACAGCCTGCTGGTGCGCTACCCGACAGCCGTGGTCGTCCCGTTCACCTTGCTCGTGCCGGTCAGCGGCATCGCCACGGCCTGGGTCTTCCGGGGCGAGCAGCCCACCTTGGGCACCGTCATCGGTGGTCTGCTGCTCCTCCTGGGCGTCCTCGTCACCGCCGTCTCGCGCCGCCGGCCGCCCAGATCCGAGCGTGACGGTCTGGTGTCGAAACCCCGCGAGGCCTTCACCGGCTGAGAGCCTGCTGAAAGGATCCTCGGACCGCGTCGGGCTGTTCCGACGCCAGGCATGCTCGAGGAGCCCGGGGTGGGAGCACAGGCGGTTGCGGACGAGGTCGTCCGGCGTGAGGTCATCGACACACGCGCACGGAGCATCGCGCACCTCTTCCGCCAGCGGGTCGCGGCGTCGGGATCACGCGAGGCGCTCCAGTACCTCATCCCCGATTCGGGGACCGAGAGCGGCGAGCGGCTGGAACGGCTGACGTGGGACCAGACGCGCGAACGGGCCGACCTGTGGGCCGCAGGTCTCGTGGCCCTCGGCGTCGGGCTCGAGGACCGGGTCGCCATCGCCTCGACCACCCGCGTGGAGTGGGTCCTCGCGGACCTCGCCATCATGACCGCCGGCGCCGCGACGACGACGATCTACCCGACCATGCTCGACGCCGACGTCGCCTTCATTGTCGCCGACTCCGGCAGCAAGGTCGTCTTCGCCGAGAACACGGCGCAGGTCCAGAAGCTGCGCGACCACCGCGACGAGCTGCCCGAGCTGCTCCGGGTCGTCACCTTCGACGGCAGCGCGGACGAGGACGAGAACGGGACCGACGGCTGGGTCATCGGCGCCGACCGCCTGGCCGAGCTCGGGAGCCAGCGCCTGGCCGACGAGCCGGGCGTGCTCGACGAGCGCATCGAGGCGCTCACTCCGGAGCACCTGGCCGTCATCATCTACACCTCGGGCACGACCGGGCGGCCCAAGGGCGTCCTGCTGACCCACGACGCGCTCGTCTACGAGGGCGCCGGCGTCGACTCGGTCTCGCTGCTGAACGAGGACGACCTGCAGTTCCTCTGGCTGCCGCTCTCGCACGTCTTCGGCAAGATCCTGCTGATCCTGCCCCTGCAGATCGGGTTCTCCACCGCGGTTGACGGGCGGATCGACCGCATCGTCGACAACCTCGCCGTCTTCAAGCCGACGTTCATGGGTGCGGCGCCGCGAATCTTCGAGAAGGCGTATGCCCGTATCAGCATGATGTTCGAGGGCGAGACGGGCGTGAAGAAGTCGCTCATCGACTGGGCCCTCGGCGTGGGCGGCCAGGTCGCCGCGGCCAAGGAGAAGGGTGACAAACCCTCGGGTCTGCTGTCGATCCAGCACGCTCTCGCGGACCGGCTGGTCCTGGCCAAGGTGCGCGAGCGCTTCGGCGGTCGGGTGAAGTTCTTCATCTCCGGCTCCGCCGCGCTGAACCCCGAGGTCGCCCGGTGGTTCTCCTCGGTGGGGCTGCTCATCATCGAGGGCTACGGCCTCACCGAGACGTCCGCCGCGACCAGCGTGAACCGCCCCCGGCTCGGGCGCTACAGCTTCGGCAGCGTGGGCTGGCCGCTGCCCGGGACCCAGGTCCGCTCGGCCGACGACGGCGAGCTTCTCGTCAAGGGCCCCGGGGTGATGCGCGGGTACCACAACCGGCCCGACGCGACCGCCGAGGTGCTCTCGGAGGACGGCTGGTTCCACACCGGCGACATCGGGTCGGTCGACGAGCGGGGGTTCGTGAGGATCACCGACCGCAAGAAGGACCTCTTCAAGACCTCTGGCGGGAAGTACATCGCCCCGTCGATCATCGAGACGATGTTCAAGGGGATCTGCCCCTACGTCAGCCAGTTCGTCGTCGTCGGCGACGGCCGCAACTACGCCTCGGCGCTCATCACCCTGGACCCCGACGCCGTCACGCAGTGGGCCTCCGCGAACGGCATGGCGGGCAAGGAGTATGCGGAGATCGTCACCTCCGAGCCCGCGCAGGCCATGGTCCAGGGCTTCGTCGACGAGCTCAACGGCGGCCTCAACCGGTGGGAGACCATCAAGCGGTTCGTCGTGCTCGACCGCGACCTCACCATCGACGAGGGCGAGCTCACCCCGAGCCTGAAGCTGCGCCGCAAGATCGTCGTCGAGCGCTACAGCCAGGAGATCGACGCGCTGTACCGCTGACGTGCCGACCCTCATACCGGATCCGACGTTCGGCCCCCGTTCCGCCGGGCTCCGGTGGTTGAGGGTCGCAACCCGGTATGCCTGTTGCAGACTTTCCCCGTGACGGCGGTCGTGCGGGTCGGGGACCTCAAGGTGAGCTTCGGCTCCGTCGTCGCCGTAGCCGGAGTGTCGTTCGAGGTCCGGGCCGGCGGGGCCACTGCACTTCTGGGCCGCAACGGGGCCGGCAAGTCCACGACGATGCGGGTCCTCGCGGGCGTCGTGCCGGCGTCGAGCGGGGTGGCGGAGGTGGACGGTGTCGACGTCGCGGCCGACCCGCTCGAGGCCAAGCGGCGCAGCGGCTACTGCCCCGACGTCGGCGGCCTCATCCCGCGGGCGACTCCGTGGGAGCACCTCCAGCTGAGCGCCCGGCTCCGCGGCCTTCGTGACTGGGAGCCGCGAGCTCGCGACCTGCTGGACCAGTTCGACCTCGGCGGCGAGGCGCACCGGGTCACTGCTGGCTTCAGCCACGGCATGGGCCGCCGGATGTCGGTCGCGCTGGCCGTCTTCCACGAGCCTCCGGTACTGCTGCTCGACGAGCCGTTCGACGGCGTCGACCCGACCGGCGTCGACGCGACGCTCGAGGCGGTGGCCGACGCCCGGGCCCGGGGCGCCGCCGTGATCCTCTCGACCCACCTCCGCGACCTCGCGGTACAGGCCTGCGACCACGCGGTCGTCCTGCGCGGCGGGCTGGCGGTGGCCAGCGTCGACGCGCACGAGATGGCCGGTGAAGGAGGCGCGCGTGCCTACCGGGCGCTCCTCGGCTGACCTCGCCCCCCATCCCGGACCGGCGTCGTCGCTGGCCTTGCTGCTCGGGCTGCGCGCCCGTGGGCTGCGCACCCCCGCCCGCATCGCCGTGGTCATCGGCGTGGCGCTGCTCATCGCCGCCACGGTCGTGTCCGTCACACTCCCGTCCCAGATGGCGCTCGCCCCGGAGCTGGTCGACGCGATGCGTCGGTACCTGCCGGTCGGCTTCCTCGCCTTCGTCGTCACGACCGCGACCGCTGTGCTGTTCGGCGGCGGCGGCCGCGAGGCGCTGCCCGCCGAGCAGGTCGTCGCCTACCCGCTCGGCCCGACCACCGACCACCTCGCCGGCCTCGTCCTCGCCCCCCTGAACCTGGCCTGGCTGCTGCAGGCCTGGACCCTGCTGGCCAGCGTCGCGGTCCTCACGCGAGGGGCGCATACCTGGGCGGCCGTGCTCCCGGTCCTGCTCTGGCTGGTGGCGGTCACCGTCGCGGTCCAGTGGCTGTCCTGGGTGGTGGAGTACGTCCGGCGCGGCCCGCGGGGCGAGCTCGTCGTGCGAACCACGGCCATCCTCGTGGGACTGGCCATCGTCCTCGTCGTCGGCACCGGCCACCTGCTCGACGCCGCGCTGTGGACGCCCGCGGCCTGGGCGTCGACGTTGCCCTATATGGGCGCCCAGGGGGACTGGCTCAACTGGCTGTTCGGCTGCCTCATCCTCCTGGCCGCGGCTCTGGGCATGGCCATCCTCGGCTCCGGTGCGGCGCGACGGACGTGGACGCGCCCGGCCACGACGCAGGCCCGGGTCGAGACGCGACGGTATGCCCCGCGCCCCTTCCCGAGCAGCGACCTGCGGGCGCTGGTGAGCATCGACCGGGGCAGCGTGTGGCGGTCCGCGCCGCTGCGCCGGGGTCTGGTCCTGCTGAGCCTGCTCCCGGTCGTCGTCGCCTTCGCGGGACGGCTGGACTGGCTGATGGTCCCGGTGCTCCCGGGCCTGGTCGCGTCGGGCGGCGCGCTCCTCTTCGGCGTGAACGCCTGGGCGCTCGACGCCCGGGGTGCGGTCTGGCGGGAGAGCCTCCCGGTCGAGCCGCGCATCGTGCTCGTCGCCCGCGCGTGGGTCCTCGTCGAGGTCCTGACCGTCGCCTCCGTGGCGACGCTGCTCATCTGCGGTTGGCGCGCGGGTCCGCCGACCTCGGGCGAGCTGAGTGCCGCCCTCTGCGCGACCGTGACCATCGCGCTCCGCACCGTCGCGTCGGGGCTGCGCTGGTCGGTCCGCCGGCCGTTCAGCGTCGACCTGCGCAGCGTCCGCGCCACCCCGGCGCCGCCCCTGGTCATGGTGGCGTACTCGGCGCGGCTCGCCGTGGCGGCGACCCTGACCGGCCTGGTGTTCTCGGTGATCGGGCGGCTGTTCCCGTGGGGGTACTCCGTGGTGTTCGCCCTGGTTCTGTGCGGGACGTCGGTGTTCAGCCTGTGGTGGACCGGCCGCCTCTGGGAACGGCCGGGAATCCGGTCCAACGTCGTGGAGACGGTCGCCAGCGTCTGACGGCGATTCGGGTGTGGGGCCGCACCGCTCCTAAACTGGGCGGATGCCGCAGACCACGACCCGCGGGGCCCCGATCTGGCCCACCCTCGAGCCGCTGCTCGAGCGGGTCGGGAAGCCGATCCAGTACGTCGGCGGCGAGCTGAACTCGACTGTCAAGGACTGGAACTGCGGCGGGTTCGCCCTCTCCGGGGACGAGCAGACCGTCCGGTGGGCGCTGATGTACCCCGACGCGTACGAGGTGGGCGTGCCCAACCAGGGCGTCATGATCCTCTACGAGGTCCTCAACGAGCGTCCGGACGCCCTGGCCGAGCGGACGTATGCGGTGTGGCCTGACCTCGAGGCCCTGATGCGGGGGTCGCGGGTGCCCCAGTTCACTGTCGACAGCCACCGCGCGGTCGGCGACTTCGACCTGCTGGGGGTCTCGTTCTCGACGGAGCTCGGCTACACGAACCTGCTCACCGCGCTCGACCTCGCGGGGATGCCGCTGCACGCGGCGGACCGGTCCGAGGACCACCCGCTGGTGATCGCCGGTGGGCACGCGGCGTTCAACCCCGAGCCGATCGCCGACTTCATCGACGCGGCCGTGATCGGCGACGGGGAGCAGGCCGTGCTGACCATCACCGACATCGTCACGGACTGGAAGGCGGCCGGCCGTCCGGGCGGCCGGCACGAGCTGCTGCTCCGGCTGGCCCGCACCGGTGGCGTCTACGTGCCGGCGTTCTACGACGTGTCGTACCTCGCCGACGGCCGGATCCAGCGGGTCGCCCCGCGGAGCGGACTGCACGGCGTGCCGTGGCGCGTCTCGAAGCACACCGTGATGGACCTCGACGCCTGGCCGTACCCCAAGCAGCCGCTCGTCCCCCTGGCCGAGTCGGTGCACGAGCGGATGTCGGTCGAGATCTTCCGCGGCTGCACCCGCGGCTGCCGGTTCTGCCAGGCGGGGATGATCACCCGACCGGTTCGCGAGCGGTCCATCACCGGCATCGGCGAGATGGTCGAACGCGGTTTGGCGGCAACAGGATTCGAGGAGGTCGGCCTGCTGTCGCTGTCGTCGGCCGACCACTCCGAGATCGCCGACATCACCAAGGGCCTGGCCGACCGCTACGAGGGCACGCAGACCGGGCTGTCGCTCCCGTCGACCCGGGTCGACGCGTTCAACGTCGACTTGGCCAACGAGCTGACCCGGAACGGCCGGCGGTCGGGGCTGACCTTCGCACCGGAGGGCGGGTCCGAGCGGATCCGCAAGGTCATCAACAAGATGGTGACCGAGGAGGACCTCATCGCCACGGTCTCCGCCGCCTACGGCGCCGGCTGGCGGCAGGTGAAGCTCTACTTCATGTGCGGGCTGCCGACCGAGACCGACGAGGACGTGCTCCAGATCGCCGATCTCGCCAAACGCGTCATCGAGACCGGGCGGCGAGTCTCCGGGCGGCGCGACATCCGGTGCACGGTGTCGATCGGCGGCTTCGTGCCCAAGCCGCATACCCCGTTCCAGTGGGTCGGGCAGCTCGGTGCCGAGGAGACCGACGCGCGGCTGGCGAAGCTGCGTGAGGCGATCCGCGGCGACCGGCGGTATGCCTCGGCGATCGGGTTCCGGTACCACGACGGCCAGCCCGGGATCGTCGAGGGCCTGCTCTCGCGCGGCGACCGCCGCGTCGGGAAGGTCATCGAGGCCGTGTGGCGCGACGGTGGCCGGTTCGACGGGTGGAGCGAGCACTTCTCCTACGAGCGGTGGATGCGGTGCGCCGCGGAGGCGTTGGCGGAGGACCCGGTCGACGTGGCCTGGTACACCACGCGCGAGCGTGACCAGTCCGAGGTGCTGCCCTGGGACCACCTCGACTCGGGGCTCGACAAGGAGTGGCTCTGGGAGGACTGGCAAGAGGCTCTCGACGAGACCGAGGTCGACGACTGCCGGTGGACGCCGTGCTTCGACTGCGGGGTATGCCCCCAGATGGGGACCGAGATCGAGGTCGGGCCGACGGGAAAGACCCTCCTGCCGCTGACCGTCCTCGGCGCGGGCCGGGCGGCGCTGGCCGAGACCCACTGATCCGAGGCCCTGCGCGCAGGTTGCGGACCTCGCGCGCAGGCGGCAACACGTGCGCCGGGTTCCGAACCTGCGCGCATACCGTCACACCCTGTGCGCAGACCCTGTGGTCGAAGCGCAGACCGTGCAGGGTGTGCGCGCTGAGCACAACCTGTGCGAAGACCTTGCGCTCGGCGACTATCCCGGCGGGGGTGCGGCCGACGGGTCGGTCCGCACCCGGTCGCGGAGGTCCGCCTCGATGCGTTCGAGCGTCCGGCCCCTCGTCTCGGGGACGCGCAGCCGGACGAAGGCCAGGAAGCCGAGGGTCAGGACGCCGAAGAACCAGAACGCCATCCCGACGCGTTCCGGCACGCCCGGGCTGCCGACGACCAGCGGGAAGAGCAGCGTGATCAGCAGGTTCGCGCCCCAGTTGGCGGCGGTGGCGAACGCGGCGGCGCGGGCGCGGATGCTACCGGGCAGCACCTCGGAAAGGAGCAGCCACGCCAGCGGCCCGGCCGAGATCGCGAAGAACGCCATATAGCCGAGGATCGCCGCGACGAGGAGGCCGCCCTGCTCGGCGCCCGGCCCGACGAGGATGACGCCGGCCACCGCCAGGCATACCGCGATGCCGACCAGTCCGATGCTCAGCAGCGGCCGTCGCCCGAAGCGGTCGGTGAGGAACACCGAGACGATGGCGGCCAGGAAGTTGACGCCGCCCACCGCGAGCGAGGCGAACTCGGCCCCGTTGGTCCCGCCGATGCCGGCCGCTCGGAAGACGTCGGTCGAGTAGTAGATCACCGCGCCCACGCCGACGAGCGCGTTCATGAGAGCCATGACCAGTCCGACGACGACACCCGGGCGGAAGCGTGCGCTGAACAGCTCACGCAGCGGGGGAGACGCCTCCTCCTCCGCGGCGGCCGACACGATCGCGTCCAGCTCGGGCTCCACCTCGTCCGGCGGCCGCAGCCTGGCCAGGGCGGCGCGCGCCTGGTCCACCTGTCCCCGGCGAACGAGGAACCGCGGGCTCGGTGGGACGAACAGGGCGGCGAGCAGCTGGGCCACGGCCGTCACGCCACCCAGGGCGAACATCCACCGCCACTGCCCACTCGGAGCGAGGAGCACCCCTGTGGCGAAGGCGACGAGGATGCCGACGGTGATGAACAGCTGGTACGTCGTGAGGACCGTCCCGCGGCGGGCGAACGGCGCCAGCTCGGCGAGGTAGAGCGGGGCGACCGCCGAGGTGATCCCGACGGAGATGCCGGTGACCACGCGACCGGTGGTCATGAGGACCGGCTCCCCGGCCGCCGAGGTGAGGGCGACGCCGACCAGCGCCACGACGGCCGCGGCGATGAGCGTATGACGCCGCCCGATGCGATCGGCGGCGGCTCCGGCGACCACGCACCCGAGGAGGGCCCCGGCCACCAGGGCCGACACGACCAGGGCCGCGGTCCAGGGGGTGAGCTGCAGGTCGGCCCGCACCGACGCGATGGCGTCGTTGCTGACGGCGATCATGTAGCCGAACAGCCCGCCGGTCGCGGCGGAGAGTGCCATCAGCCGAACAGGCGTTGTGGCCATGTCACCGTCGCTCTGATGGGTAATGGACTCTGTTGCGCCTGGGTGCGAACGCAGACATACAATCGGGGTTCATCGAAGGTAGCGCGACGAACCCGCCCACAGCGGACACGGTACCCGTGTCGACGCTGCGGCCACAGCGTCGCGACGCGCTTCCCCACGTGGACCGGCTGGTGGTGGGCGCCGGCTTCTTCGGACTGCACGGCGCGCTCGTCCTGGCTCGCCAGGGCCTTCGGGTCGCGATCCTCGACGCCGACACCCAACCGATGATGCGCGCCAGCCAGGTCAACCAGGCGCGCGTCCACAACGGGTACCACTACCCCCGCAGCCTGACGACGGCGCTGTCCTCCGTGCACTACTACGGCCAGTTCGTCCGAGACTTCGCGGAGGCGGTGAACACGCGGTTCGACCAGATCTACGCGATCGCCCGGTCACAGTCGTTCATGAGCGCCGACGGCTTCGAGCTGTTCTGCCGTCGAGCCGGCGTCCAGTGTGACCCGGTCGAGCCCCGCCAGTGGTTCCGGGCCGGGACCGTCGAGTCCGCCTACCGGACGGACGAGTACAGCTTCGACGCCGAACGGCTGCGCCGCATCATGACCGCGCAGGTCACCGACACTCCCGGAGTGAGCTGGTACCAGCCGGCACGGATGGCGCACGTCGACCGCGACGCCGACGGCTTCACCGTCCTGCTCGAGGACGGCCGACGGCTCCGGGCCGACGGGATCCTCAACGCGTCCTACGCCGGCACCAACCAGGTTCTCACTCTCCTCGGCGAGGCGCCTCTGTCGCTCAAGTACGAGCTCTGCGAGATCATCCTGACCACGGTGAGCGACGAGCTCCGCGGCGTCGGCCTGACGGTCATGGACGGCGAGTACTTCTCACTGATGCCCTACGGCCTCTCCGGTTTCCACTCGCTGACCTCCGTCGGGTTCACCCCCCACCGGGTCAGCCACGATGCGACGCCGCACTTCAGCTGCCAGGCCCGGAACCCCGTGTGCAACGACACCGCGTTGGACAACTGCTCGTTCTGCCCGGAGGCTCCCGCGTCCTCGTGGCCCTTCGTCTCCCAGATGACCCGGCGCTACCTCGGCGACCAGCACACCGTCCGGTTCGGGGAGTCGCTCTACGCGGTCAAGACGGTGCTGAAGACCACCGAGGTGGACGACGCCCGGCCGACGATGATCATCCAGCACAGCGCGGAACCCTGGCTGACCTCGGTCCTGTCCGGGAAGATTGCGACGATCTACGACCTGGACGAGGCCCTGTGAAGCAGCACAAGTTCATCTCCGTCGTCATCCGGTGCCACAACGCCGAGGAGCGGATCCCGCTCTTCCTCGCCGCGGTCGACCAGCACTTCAACGAGCGGTTCGACGCCTACGAGATCGTCGTCGTCGTCGATGCGAGCAGTGACCGGTCGACCGAGGCCATCAAGGCCGCCGCCCCGTCGCTGCACTGCGCGCTGAGCCTGGTCGAGCTGGCGCACTTCCACGGGGTCGAGGCGGCCATGGTCGCCGGGCTCGACCGGGCGATGGGCGACTTCGTCTTCGAGTTCGACGACACGTTCATGGACTACCCGTTCGAGGTCCTGGACCGCATGTACGACTCCGCCGTCAACGGGTTCGACGTGGTCGCCGCCGCCCCGGACAACCTCGGGTGGGGTCTGCGGGCGTTCTACGCGGTGTGCAACTGGTTCTCGCGCATCCAGCCGCCACTCAGCTACGAGCGCCTCCGGGTGTCCTCACGCCGGGCGCTCGACGCGATGCTCCATCAGCGAGAGCGGATCCGCGACCGGCAGGTCCTGTACCGCTACACCGGGTACCGGTACCTGCGCCTGGACTACCCGGCGGACCGGTCGGCCGGCCACCATCCGCGGACGAGCCTGCGGTTCGGGCTGGACGTGTTCTTCTCGTTCACCGACGCCGGGGTCCGGATCTCGCGGGCGCTCTTCCTCTTCTTCGCGGCGGTGTCGGCCCTGTCGGTCGTGGCGAGCATCTTCGCGTTCGTCAGCGACAAGGAGACGCCCTGGGAGCTGGTCATCACGGCGATCCTCGCGGTGGGGTTCGCCGGGTTGTACTTCGTCCTGGCGGTGGTCGGCGAGTATGCGGCTCGCATCCTCGCAGAGGTGCGGAGCCGGCCGATCTACACGATGGACAAGACCCTCACCTGGACCATGACGCCGACGGAGACCAAACGGGTCCCCTCCGGCATCCCGACGCAGGAGCGGGTCGAGGCCCACGCCGAGCAGGAGCCGTTCATGGTGCGCCAGCGGCGAGAGTCCGCCGAGTACCTCCGGCAGAAGCGGACCGAGCGCAGCTCGCCGCCCGAGCCGTCGAACCCGACCGGATCCCCATGACGCTGGCCGTCACCGGCGGGCGGACCTCGATCGTCCAGGGACTGCTCGCCCTGGTCCCGGAGGAGGACGTCGTCACCATCGGTCGTCAGGACGACGACACCATCCGGCTGGACCTGGCCGCCGAGTTCGACGCCACCGCCGTGCCGGTCGACGTCGAACGGTACGTGCTCGCGTCGGGTCTCCTCTTCCCGAAGACGTTGGCAGAGCAGGATTTCGAGGAGACCGCCCGCAGTCTCGCGGTCAACCTCACGAGCGTCGTCCGCATCGTCGAGCACCTCTTGACCAACAACCCCCGTGCCCGGATCGCCATCGTCAGCAGCGAGTCTTCGCGGGGCTCCTACGACACGACGTACTTCCTCGCCAAGGTGGCTCTCGACGCCTACGTGGAGGGACGCCGGCTGCGCGCCCCGGGGCAGCAGCTGGTGGCCGTCTCCCCGACGATCATCATGGACAGCGGGATGACCCAGCGCCGCCACGACCTGGACTCGGTGGCCGAGCGGGCGCGCCGGACCCCGAAGGGCCGGCTCCTGCGGTCCGACGAGGTCAGCCGGCTGCTGCACTACGTCCTCTACGTCGACGAGGGCACGCTGACCAACACGGTGATCCACCTCAACTGCGGGGAGTTCGCGCGATGATCCGGAAGAGGTTCGTATGCAGGTGACGGTCGCCACGATCACCCTCGAGCGGGGCGACAACGCGGCTCCCATGCTGCGGGCCATGCAGAGCCTCGCGGACCAGGGCTACTCGGCCTGCGTCGGTGACGGCGGCTCGTCCGCGGAGTTCCTCGAGCGGCTTCGAGCGATGGGCCATGACGTCGAACAGCCGGGACGGCACCTGCGCGGGCAGATGGAGTCGGCGTTCCGCGCGGCCGCGGAGCGGGGGACCCACGTCTTCTACTTCGAGAGCGACAAGGTCGCGTTCATCGAGAACCGGCTCCGGGCCACGATCCGGCAGTACCGCTTACGGGGCCTCGACTTCGCCACCGTCGGGCGCACCCGGCGCGACTGGTACACGTTCCCGGCGCCCCAGGTCGAGATCGAGCGCGCGCAGAGCACGCTCATCGGCGGCATGGTCGGGATCCCCGGCGACTGGGTGGCCGGCCCCGCGCTCATGCCGTCCGCCCACGTGGCCGTGCTGGGCGAGAGCCGGTGGGACGGCACCGACCGGCACGGGTGGGGCGTGCCGTGGTTCGTGCTGGGCCGCGCCTGGCGGAACGGCCTGAAGGTCGGGCTCATCAAGACCGCACCCGGTGTCGAGCCGGACGCCCGTAGCGAGTTCAACCCCGGCTACCGCTTCTACCAGGCCAACAGCATCCTCGGGTCGTTCTACGAAGGCGCCGGCGTCGCCTACGACTGGCGAGGCCCGGCCGGCGAGCGCGAGTAGCCGCGGATCCGGGCTCAGACCGGGTGGCCCACGTGAGCCAGGGCCTGACGCAGCAGCACACCGTGGCCGCCGTCCATCTCGCCGAGAGCAGCGAGGGCGGCGGCCTCGTCGGGGGTGACCCACGCGAGGTCGAGCGCGTCCTGCTGCGGCGAGCAGTCGCCCATCACCGGCACCACGAAGGCCAGCGCCACCGCGTGCTGCCGCGGGTCGTGGAACGGCGTCACGCCGGGCGTCGGGAAGTACTCCGCCACCGTGAACGGCTGCGGCGACAACGGGATCCGGGGCATCGACAGCGGACCGAGGTCCTTCTCGACGTGCCGGACCAGCGCGTCCCGGATCCGCTCGTGGTACAGCACCCGCCCGGACACGAGCTCCCGGTCGATGGTCCCCTCGGACGACGCCCTCAGCAGCAGCCCGATGGTCGTGACGACACCGCGCTCGTCGACCCGCACGGGAACCACCGACACGTAGACGATCGGCAGCCGTTCCCGTGCGTCCCGCAGCTGCTCACGGGTCAGCCAGCCGGCCGAGGTCTCCGTCTCGCTCATGGCACGGTTCTACCAGCAGGCCGCGGAACGGTCAGAGGACCTTGCCCGGGTTCATGATCCCGAGCGGGTCGAAGACCGCCTTGACCGCCCGCTGCCGGGCCATCTCGGCCTCGCCCAGCTCCAGGGGGAGCCACTTGGCTTTGAGCGAGCCAACGCCGTGCTCACCGGTGATCGTGCCGCCCATGGTCAGCGCCTCCCGGACCAGCCCGTCGAATGCCGCCTCCGCCCGCCGACGGCTGTCCGGGTCGTCCAGGCGGAAGAAGAAGCACGGATGGAGGTTCCCGTCGCCGCCGTGTCCTGACAGCGTGACGTCCACGCCGTGCTCCGCACCGAGCCGGTGGCCGGCCCGGATCAGGTCGGCCAGCCGCCGAACCGGTACGCACACGTCCTCGGTGAAGTGCGGGCCCTTGAGCTCCTGGGCCGCGTGCAGCGCTCGGCGGCCGGCCATCAGCGCGTCCCCCTCCTGCGCGTCGTCGGCCACGGCGACGTCCAGCGCCCCCGCGGTGGCGAGTACCGACGCATACCGCTGCACGTCCTCGTCCGCGCCGCCCGGACGGTCGGACTGCACGATGACCGCCCCGGCGCAACCGGCGGGGAACCCGTAGTCCGCGAGCTGCTGCACGGAGTCGATCGTCGGGCCGTCGAGCACCTCGATCAGCGACGGTCCAGGCCGCTCGGCGCGCAGCGCGACGACCCCGGCGGCGGCCGACTCCAGGGTCCCGAACGTGGCGAGCGCCGTGAGCGGCGGGTCCGGCGCCGGGACCAACCGCACCCCGACCGACGTCACGACGCCGAGCAGCCCCTCGGAACCCACGAACAGCCCGGTGAGGTCGAACCCGGCCACGCCCTTGGCCGTCCGGCGTCCCGTCCGCATCACCGCTCCGCCGGGCAGGACGACCTCGAGGCCGCGCACGTAGTCCGCCGTCACCCCGTACTTGACGCAGCAGAGCCCGCCTGCGTTGGTCGCGACGTTGCCACCGATCGTGCTGCTGGCGGATGACGCGGGGTCCGGTGGGTAGGCGAGCCCGACCGCCGCTGCGGCAGCCTTGAGCGACGCGTTGACCACTCCCGGGCCGACCACGGCGAACCGTTCGAGCTCGTCGAGCTCCTCGATCTGGTCGAGGCCCTCGACGTTGAGGACGAGCGAGCCCTCGGTGGCCACCGCCCCGCCGGCGAGGCCGGTCCGGGCGCCCTGCGGGACCACCGGCCGGCGCGTCGCGGCCGCCTCGCGCAGCACCTCGACCACATCGGCCCGGTCGCGGGCGCGCACCACCTCGAACGACGCCGGTGCGACCGCGCCCAGGGAGGCGTCCACGGCGTACCCGGCGGCCACGTCCGGGTCGGTGACGGTACGCATCCCCGCACACTATGTCGGTCGAGGCCCCACGCCCGGCCCGGCTAGACTGGCCACACAGGCGTTCGAGCCGTCATCAGCGGTGAGCCTCCGGAAGAACAGAGTGCGTGCGCTCCCAGTAGACCCGGACGGGTGGGCCCGTCACAGCCTTCGGCAAGAGCGGTCGTATGCGAGCTCGGTCCGTCCCGAACCGGCGTGCGGCAAGCGGGGTGGTACCGCGGTGACACCGAACCGGTGACGTCGTCCTCGGTCAACACGAATGAGCAGACCACCCGCATACCGACGCAGGAGCCGACCCGCTGATGACCGAGCAGTCGACCTACCCCCACGTTCCGTCCAGCCCGCGCTTCCCCGAGATCGAGGAGCGGGTCCTGAAGTACTGGGACGAGGACGGGACCTTCGTCGCGTCGGTCGAGAACCGCGAGGCCGGCGAGAACGGCTCGAACGAGTTCGTCTTCTACGACGGGCCGCCGTTCGCCAACGGGTTGCCGCACTACGGCCACCTGCTCACCGGCTACGTCAAGGACATCGTCCCGCGGTACCAGACCATGCGCGGCCGCCGTGTCGAGCGCCGGTTCGGCTGGGACACCCACGGCCTGCCCGCCGAGCTGGAGGCGATGAGCCAGCTGGGCATCAAGACCAAGGAGGAGATCCTCGAGCTCGGCCTGGAGACCTTCAACGCCAAGTGCCGCGAGTCGGTGCTGCGGTACACCGACGACTGGCGCGCATACGTCACGCGCCAGGCGCGCTGGGTCGACTTCGACCACGACTACAAGACGCTCGAGCCGGACTACATGGAGTCGGTGATCTGGGCGTTCAAGCAGCTCTACGACAAGGGCCTGGTCTACGAGGGCTTCCGGGTACTCCCGTACTGCTGGAACGACCAGACCCCGCTGTCGAACCACGAGCTGCGGATGGACGACGACGTCTACCAGAACCGTCAGGACCCCGCGGTGACGGTGGGGCTGCGGCTGGAGACCGGCGAGCTGGCCCTGGTCTGGACGACGACGCCGTGGACCCTCCCGGCCAACCTCGGGATCATGGTCGGCCCCGACATCGACTACGTCGTCGTCGAGTCCGACGTCACCGGGACGACGGAGCGCTACGTCCTGGGCGAGGCGCGCCTGGGCGCCTACGCCAAGGACCTGTTCCCCGACGGCGACGACCCGCAGGAGCACGTCGTGGAGCGGCTCAGGGGCACCGACCTGCTGGGCCGCAAGTTCATGCCGCCCTTCGACTACTACCTCGGGCACCCCAAGGCGCACCACGTCTTCCCGGCCGAGTTCGTCACCACCGAGGACGGCACCGGGCTGGTGCACACGGCCGGTGCGTTCGGTGAGGAGGACAAGATCGTCACGGACGCGGCAGGCATCGAGCCGGTCGTCCCGGTCGGTCCCGACGGCCGGTTCACCTACCCGGTCACCGACTACGAGGGCCTGCTGGTCTTCGACGCCAACCTGCCGATCATCGACCACCTCAAGGCGCGGACGCGCGGCGAGGGCGACCACGGCGCCGTGACCGTGGGCACCGTGCTGCTGCGCCGCGAGACCTACGACCACGCGTACCCGCACTGCTGGCGGTGCCGCGAGCCGCTGATCTACATGGCGGTGTCCAGCTGGTTCGTCGAGGTGACCAAGATCAAGCAGCGGATGCTCGAGCTGAACGAGGAGATCTCGTGGACGCCCGACCACATCAAGCACGGCCAGTTCGGCAAGTGGCTGGAGAACGCCCGCGACTGGTCGATCACCCGAAACCGGTTCTGGGGCAGTCCTGTTCCCGTGTGGAAGTCCGACAACCCGGAGTACCCGAGGATCGACGTGTACGGCTCGTTCGAGGAGCTGGAGCGTGACTTCGGGGTGGCGGTCACCGACCTGCACCGGCCGTACGTCGACCGGCTGACCCGGCCGAACCCGGACGACCCGTCGGGGCGTTCGACGATGCGCCGAGTCGAGGACGTCATGGACGTCTGGTTCGACTCCGGGTCGATGTCGTTCGCCCAGGTCCACTACCCGTTCGCGAACCACGACTGGTTCGAGCACCACTTCCCGGGCGACTTCATCGTCGAGTACATCGGCCAGACCCGCGGTTGGTTCTACACCCTGCACATCCTCGCGACCGCGCTGTTCGACCGGCCCGCGTTCTCCTCGTGCGTCTCGCACGGGATCGTGCTCGGCTCCGACGGCCAGAAGATGAGCAAGTCGCTGCGCAACTACCCGGACGTCACCGAGGTGTTCGACCGCGACGGCGCCGACGCGATGCGCTGGTTCCTCATGTCCTCGCCGATCCTGCGCGGTGGCAACCTCATCGTCACCGAGCAGGGCATCCGCGACGGCGTGCGCCAAGTCCTGATCCCGCTGTGGAACGCCTGGTCGTTCTTCTCGCTGTACGCGAACGCGGCCGACAGCGGGTCCGGGTACCACGCGCAGTGGTCGACGTCGTCGACCGACGTCCTCGACCGCTACCTGCTGGCCAAGCTCCGCGAGTTCGTGGCGACGATGCAGTCGCAGATGGACGCGTACGAGATCGCGAACGCCTGCGACACGATGCGCTCGTTCCTCGACGTCCTCACGAACTGGTACATCCGGCGCTCACGTGACCGGTTCTGGGGCGGCGAGGACGAGTCCGCGCGGGCCGCCTTCGACACGCTCTACACGACGCTCGAGACGGTATGCCGCGTGGTCGGCCCGCTCCTGCCGCTCACGACGGAGGACGTCTGGCGCGGGCTCACCGGCGGACGGTCGGTGCACCTCACCGACTGGCCGTCGTACGAGGACCTACCGGAGGACCACACTCTGGTCGCGTCGATGGACCGGGCTCGCGAGGTCTGCTCGACGGTCTCCGCCCTGCGCAAGGCCAACCAGCTGCGGGCCCGGCTGCCGCTGGCCACTCTCACCGTGGTGACCGCGAATCCCATTGCCCTGGAACCGTTCACCGACGTGATCCGCGACGAGGTCAACGTCAAGGAGGTCCGCCTGGTCGACCTCGACGCGGCCGACGAGGCTGGGTTCGGGCTGACCCAGCGGCTGGTCGTCAACGCGCGGGCGGCCGGCCCCCGGCTCGGCCGGGAGGTCCAGACGGTGATCAAGGCCAGCAAGTCGGGGGACTGGACCGTCGACGACGACGGCGCGGTCTACGCCGCAGGCACTCGCCTGGAGCCTGGCGAGTTCGTGCTCGAGCAGGAGTACCACCACACCGAAGGGGATCAACAGCTGGCCGCCCTCCATGGTTGGGGCGTCGTCGTCCTCGACACGGCGGTGACCGACGAGCTGGCGCGGGAGGGGCTGGCGAACGACCTCGTCCGCGCCGTCCAGCAGGCCCGCCGCGACGCCGGCCTGCACGTGAGCGACCGGATCTCGCTGACGGTGACCGGTGACGACGACGTGTTCGACGCGACCGTCGCCCACCGCGACCACCTCGTCGGTGAGACGCTGGCGACCCAGTTCGGCTCGTCGCCGAACCTCGACGACCTGCCGGCCGGAGACGGCGCCACGGACGTGACCATCGGCGACGGGCATCCCGCGCGCCTCCTGGTGAGGAAGGTCTGATGCCCGCCGTCGTCAACGTCTCGGTCCGTCGCGCGACGGACGCGGACCTCGAGGCCGTGCAGAACGTCGGCCATCGGACCTGGCCGACGACCTACGAACCGATCGCCGGGGCCGACTTCGTCGCCATGGGGCTGGCCAAGTGGTGGAGCGTCGAGGCGATCCGACCGCTCATCACCAGCGGCCGTGTCACCGTTGCCGAGGTCGACGGGGTGGTGGTGGGCGTCGCCGCTGCGGGACCGCATGACGGCCGGCTGATCGTCTGGAAGCTCTACGTCCTTCCCGAGTACCAAGGGCGCGGCATCGGGGCGCGGCTGCTTGAGCGGGTCGTCGAGGGCGCTCGCGGGCTCTACCCCGAGATTCGTGCCGCCTACCTCGACGGCCACATCAGCGCGCGGGGTTTCTACGAGCACAAGGGCTTCGTCGAGGTGGAGCGTGAGGCGGGCTCCGGCGGGCTGCCGGACAACATCTGGATGACGAGGCCGGTGGCCGGATGAGCGACCGCCCGAAGCGCCCGAGCGGGCTCACCACGCCGGACCCCGACACGCTCAGCCGGCTGCTCGACGTCGAGCAGGCGATCCTCGCGCGTACCCCCGAAACCGACATCGACCCCACCCTCGACACGGTCCGCGAGGTCATGGACCTCCTCGGCGACCCGCAGCGCACCTACCCGGTCATCCACCTCACGGGGACCAACGGCAAGACGTCGACCAGCCGGATGATCGACTCGCTGCTCACGGCGCTGGGCCTCACCACGGGACGGTTCACCTCGCCGCACCTGCACTCGTTCCGCGAGCGGATCACCATCGGCGGCGAGCCGATCGACCCCGAGCGCCTGGTCGAGGTCTACGACGAGGTGCTGCCGATGGTGCAGCTCGTCGACGACCGGGCGGTCGCCTCGGGTGGGCACCGGCTCAACTTCTTCATGATGTCGGTCGCCCTCGCCTACGCCGCGTTCGCGGACGCCCCGGTCGACGTCGCCGTCGTCGAGGTCGGGCTGGGTGGCACCTGGGACGCGACCAACGTGGCCGACGGCCAGGTCGCGGTGGTCACGCCGGTGGCCATCGACCACACCCGGCTGCTCGGGTCGACGGTCGAGGAGATCGCTACCGAGAAGGCGGGCATCATCAAGCCGGGCGCGATCACCGTCTCCTCGATCCAGGAGCGCGATGTCGCGGAGATCCTCCTGGAACGCGCGAACGAGGTCGGGTCTCGAATCGTGTTCGAAGGCAACGACTTCGGGGTCAACGCGCGTGAGGTGGCCCTCGGTGGCCAGCAGCTGTCGCTGCGCGGGATCGCCGGCGAGTACCCCGACATCTACCTGCCGCTGCACGGGGAGCACCAGGCCAGCAACGCCGCGACCGCCCTCGTCGCCGTGGAGGCGTTCCTCGGCGGCGGCGAGCAGCGGCTCGACATCGACATCGTGCGGCAGGGGTTCGCCGACGTGACGTCGCCCGGGCGGCTGGAGATCGTCCGCCGTTCGCCGACCGTGCTGGTCGACGCCGCGCACAACCCCGCCGGTATGCGGGCGCTCCGGGCCGCGCTCAGCGACGCCTTCACGTTCACCAGACTCGTCGGGCTGGTCGCGATCTTCGCCGACAAGGAGCCCGCCGAGATGCTCGAGATCCTCGAACCGGCGCTCGACCACGTCGTCATCACCCGGAACACGTCGCCCCGCTCCATCCCGCCTCGTGAGCTGGGGCGCATCGCGACCGAGATCTTCGGCGAGGACCGCGTGACCGTCGAGCCGTCGATGCCCGACGCGATCGACGCCGCGGTGACCTTGGCCGAGGAGGACGGCATGGGCGGGGGAGTGCTGGTCACCGGCTCGGTCGTCACCGCCGCCGACGCCCGGCTGCTGCTCGGCGCTGACGACACCTGAAAGCTCGTCCGAGCCGGAAGTGTCCGTCCGCCCGGCTCCCGTTCGTGGAGTAGACGTCAGCACCTCCGACCCCAAAGGAGCTCGCCATGAGCATCACCCCGACCGCCACCGGCTACGCCGACGTCAACGGGCTCCACCTCTACTACGAGACGTACGGGTCCGGCGCGCCGCTCGTGCTGCTGCACGGCGGGATGCTGACCATCGACCTCAACTTCGCGTCGCTCATCCCGACCCTCGCGCAGACGCATACCGTCATCGGCGTCGAGATGCAGGGACACGGACGCACTGCGAACATCGACCGGGAGATCACCTACCCGAACCTCGCGACCGACATCGTGGCTCTCCTCGACCACCTCGGCATCGAGCGGGCCGCCGTCCTCGGGCACAGCATGGGCGGCGGTGTCGCGCTGGAGCTGGCGGTCAGCCATCCGGACCGGGTCAGCGCGATCGTGCCGATCTCGGCCAGCGTCAGCAAGGACGGGATGCACCCGGACCTCCTCGACCCGTCGACGTTCGAGACGTCGCCGATCATGCCGACGGCGCAGGACTTCGCCGACTTCAAGGCCGCGTACGAGCGCCTGTCTCCGCACCCGGAGCAGTTCGACGCGTTCCTCATGACGCTGAGCGGGATGGACAGCGACTTCGCCGGCTGGACCGACGAGCAGCTCGCCGCCATCTCGTGCCCGGTCCTCATCGTGCAGGGCGACACCGACTTCACCCTCATCGCGCACGCCGGCGTGATGCTGGCCAAGATCCCGGGCTCCGCGCTGGCGGTGGTCCCGGCGACGACGCACATGCAGGTCACCCGTCGGGACACCATCCTGCTGCCCATTCTCGAGCAGTTCTTCGCGGCGCACCCCGGGGTGTGACCCGCGGGTTCGGCCGGGAGCCGGTTCGCCGCATACCCTCGTCGCATGGCCGCTGTCCCGTTCTACGGCGCGACCGGGAAGTTCACGTGGCGGATGGGCGCGGTGGTGCTCGCCGCCCAGTCGGTGGTCGTGTTCCTCGGCGCGCTGGTGGCGCGGGGCCTCGGCGTCGCGACCGGCGACTCCTCGTCGAGCGCCTATCTGCTCGTGGGGTCCGGTTTGGCAGTGGCCTGCATCCTCGTGGCGGGGCTGATGCGCCGGCCGTTCGGGGTGACACTCGGCTGGCTGATCCAGGTGGCCACGTTCCTCTGCGCGTTCGTGGTGCCGATGATGCTCGCCGTCGGCGTCATCTTCACGGCGCTCTGGGTGGTCTGCCTGTGGCAGGGCCAGCGGATCGACGCGATCCAGGCCGGCGGGGCGGCGGAAGCGGGCCACTAGTGTTGGCCGCGTGACGACGGAGCGTTCGCTGGTCCTGGTCAAGCCCGACGGCTTCTCGCGCGGGCTCACGGGGGAGGTGCTCCGCCGGATCGAGGCGAAGGGGTATGACCTCGTCGCCCTGGCCATCACCACGCCCGACCGCGAGCGGCTGGCCCGCCACTACGCCGAGCACGAGGGCAAGCCGTTCTACGAGCCGCTGGTCGAGTTCATGTCGTCCGGCCCGGTCACCGCGGTGGTCATCGAGGGCCACCGCTGCATCGAGGGGTTCCGGGCGCTGGCCGGGGCCACTGACCCCACCGCAGCGCTGCCCGGCACGATCCGCGGCGATCTCGGGCGCGACTGGGGCCTGAAGGTCCAGCAGAACATCGTCCACGGGTCCGACGGCCCCGAGTCCTCGGCCCGCGAGATCGGGATCTGGTTCCCCGACCTGTGACGCCGCGCGCCCGGAGCGCGTGACGTCCTGACCGTGTGGGTTGTCGACCCCAAAGGGTCGAGAATCGTCCACGGTCGAGGGGCGGCCCCCGGCGAGGCCGATCAGCAGTCACACCAGCCTCACTGGTCACACGTTCGGCAACACGCGGCCGATGGCCGCCGAACCCCACCAGGGCCAGCCGAGAATCGCCGGCATGACCTCGGTGTCGCGTCTCCCCGTGCTGGGGCGCGACCTCGCCGTGGATCTCGGGACGGCCAACACCCTGGTCTACGTCCGCGGGCGCGGGGTCGTCCTCGACGAGCCCTCCGTGGTGGCCGTCGAGACCGGCACCAACCGCCTCGTCGCGGCCGGCGCGCGGGCCAAGGAGATGGTCGGGCGTACTCCCGCCTCGGTCCGCGCCGTCCGGCCGTTGCGCGACGGCGTGATCTCCGACGCGGACCTCACCGAGCGGATGCTGCGCTGGTTCGTCGACCAGGTCCGCCCGAGCCGGCTGGTCCGGCCGCGGATGGTGGTCTGCGTCCCGAGCGAGGTGACCGGGGTGGAGCGCCGCGCGCTCGAGGACGCCGCCACCCGCTGCGGCGCCCGCCGGGTCTACATCATCGAGGAGCCGATGGCCGCCGCGATCGGCGCCGGACTGCCGGTGAACGACACGGCCGCCTCGATGGTCGTCGACATCGGCGGTGGCACCACCGACGTCGCGGTCATCAGCCTCGGCGGGATCGTGTCGTCCCGGTCGATGCGGATCGGCGGCGACGAGATCGACGAGGCCGTCGTCGCCCATGTCAAGAGCGAGTACTCGCTCCTCCTCGGCGAGCGGAGCGCCGAGGACATCAAGACCAGCGTCGGCTCCGCCTTTCCCCTCGCCGAGGAGCTCTCGACGCGCATCCGCGGCCGCGACCTGGTGACCGGTCTGCCCAAGGTGGTCTCCATCTCGTCGCCCGAAGTGCGGCGGGCGATCGAGACCCCGGTCGTCCAGATCGTCGAGCTGGTACGCACGACGCTCGACGTCTGCCCGCCCGAGCTGGCCGGCGACATCGTCGACCGCGGGATCACCCTCACCGGCGGCGGAGCGCTGCTGCGGGGACTCGACGAGCGGATGCGTCACGAGCTCGGCGTCCCGGTCCGCGTGGCCGACGACCCGCTGCGGAGTGTCGCCCTCGGGGCCGGCCGGTGCGTCGAGGAGTTCGGCGCGCTGCAGCGGGTGCTGGTCACCAGCGAGTACCGGTGACGCGGCGGTGACCTCCGTCGGACGCCGACGCCTCCTCGTCGTCCTGTTGCTCGTCACCGTCGTGGCCGTCGTGCTCGACCTGTCGGGCTCGGTACTGCCCGATCGCGCCCGCTCCGTCGCGGCCGCCGCGATCGGACCCGTCCAGCGGTCGGTGGCCGCCGTCGACCACGGTGACCGCGCCGCTCTCGAGGAGGAGAACGCGGTCCTCCGCGCCCGGTTGGCCCAGGCCGAGGCGCGCGTCGCTCAGGACGACGCCGCCGGCCGGCTGCTCGCCTCTCCGTCGGCCGCAGCCGGCCGCCTGCTGGCGGCCCGAGTCGTCGGCACCAACATGACAGTGACCGGGGGCCGTCAGGTGACGCTGGACGTCGGCGACCGCGACGGCGTCGAACCCAACCTCACCGTCGTGGCCGCCGATGGGCTGGTCGGCCGCGTGGTCACCGTCGGACCGTGGTCGAGCGACGTCCGGCTCCTCGACGGCGCCGAGGCAGCCGTCGCGGTCCGGGTGGGCGACGGGGTCCTCGGCAGCGTCAGCGCGTCCGCCCCGGGCGACGCCGTCCGCGCTCCCGGCGACCTCACCCTGCGCCTGGTCGACCGCTCGACCGTGGCCGCCGGCGACCAGGTCACGACCCTCGGCAGTGTCGGCGGGCGCCCTTACGTCCCGGGCATCGTCGTCGGCACCGTGGTCGCCGTCGACCCCGCGCAGGGCGAGCTCACCGCCACCGCGGTGGTGCGTCCGGTCGTCGACGCCAGCCGCCTCGACATCGTGGCGGTCGTCCTCCCCGCCGCCCCCGCGACGATCGCCGGAAGCTCCGCCGCGAAGGCCCCGTCGTGATCCCGCGGCTGAGCCTCCTCGGCCTCCTCCGCACGGGCGCCGTCCTGGTCGCCGCCCTCGCGGTGGCGACCGTGCTCCCGCGCTTCGGCGTGCCGACCCGCTTCCAGCCCGACCTCGTCGTCATCGTGGTCGCCTCGTCGGCCGTCGTCCGGGGTCCGGCGCACGGCGCCCTGCTCGGGCTGGCGGCCGGATGGGTCGTCGACCTCGTGCCCCCCGGCGGCTCGCCCCTCGGCCTCACGGCCCTCCTGTATGCGGCGGCCGGCGCCAGCGCGGGGCTGGCCCACCGCGCCGCGTCGCGCGGCCTCCCCGGGGCACTGCTCGGCCTCGCCGCCGCCACCGTGGTCGTCGAGATCGGCGGGGTCTGTGTGGCGATCCTCGGCGACGGTGCCTTCGACCTCGCCGCCGCGGCGACCCGCACGCTGGCGACCCTTGCCGTCGGCTTACTCGCCCTGCCGCTCCTGCTCGGCGTGGACCGCAGCCTGACCCGGCGACGGCTGGCGTGAGGACGCATACCGGCCGTCGCCTGACCTCGCTGCCCCGGCTGCTCGTCGTCGCGGTACTGGTCGTGTCGGTCTTCGGGCTGCTGCTGGGGCGGCTCGGCCAGGTGCAGGTGGTGCAACGGACGGCGTATGCGGGAGCGGCCGCGGCCACGCTCGAGACCCGCACCACCGTGCAGCCGGCGGTCCGGGGACGCATCCTCGACGCCCAGGGCGAGCCGCTGACCGACAACTCCTCCTCGGTCGCCGTGACCGTCGAACGCCAGGTCCTCGTCGAGGCGGAGGACGGCGGCCGCGCCCTCGTCGACCGCATCGCGGCCGCTCTGGACCGGCCGGCCCAGCCGCTCTGGGAGCGGACCTTCCTGTGCGGGTCCCCGGGCGCGACCCCGCCGCCGGCCTGCTTCGACGGCTCCGCCTACCAGCCGGTCACGGTCGCCGAGAACGTCGACCCGGCGCGGGCGCTGAGCCTGGTCGAGCAGCCGGAGAACTACCCCGGTGTGGGCGTCGTGGCCCAGCCCGGCCGGTCGTACCCCGGCCCGCGCGGCGTCAACGCGGCCCACCTCCTGGGCTACGTCGACCGGGCCAGCGCGTCCGACGTCGCCACGGGCGACGGAGCGGTCACGCCGGAGGAGACCGTCGGGCGGGACGGGTTGGAGGCGCAGTACGACGGAGTTCTGCGTGGTACGCACGGCACGACGACGGTCGCCGTCGACCCACGGGGCGTGGTCGTCGACCAGCTGGGCACGACGGCACCGGTCGCCGGGCGCGATGTCGTCACGCACGTCTCGGCCCCGGTCCAGGCGGCCGCCGAGCACGCGCTGGCCCAGGCCGTCGGCCAGGCCCGCGGTGGCGGCTTCGCAGCCGACTCCGGCGCGGCGGTGGTCCTCGACGTCACGAACGGCGCCGTCGTCGCGGCGGCGAGCTACCCGGCGTACGACCCCACGGTGTGGTCCGGCGGCATCAGCCAGGCGAACCTCGACGCGCTGCGCAACCCGGCCGCCGGGACGCCGCTGGTCTCGCGGGTCACCAGCGCGACGATGCCGCCGGCGTCGACCTTCAAGGTCGTCTCGACGGCGGCCGCCGCGGCCATGGGCGTGGATCTCGGCGGCCGGTACGACTGCACGTCGACGTTCCAGGTGGGCGACCGCGCCTTCGCGAACTACGAGTCGCGCGACTACGGCGAGCTCACGCTGCAGCGCAACCTCGAGGTCTCGTGCGACACGATCTGGTACCGCTTCGCCTACCAGTCCTGGCTCGCGCAGGGAGGGCTGGCCGCGAAGGACGACGCCGGCGACCCGTTCGTCACGGTGGCCAAGGCGTTCGGGCTCGGGACGCCGACCGGCGTCGACCTGCCCGGAGAGGTGGCGGGCCGCATACCGGATCGCGTGTGGAAGCGGACGACCTGGGAGGCGACGCGGGCCCAGACCTGCGCCCGGGCGACCTCGGGGTACCCCGAGGTCTGGGCCACGGACCCCGCGCGCGCCGACTACCTCAAGGCGCTGGCCGTCGAGAACTGCGCCTCCGGGTGGCAGTACCGCGCCGGGGACGCCGCCAACTTCTCGATCGGCCAGGGCGACGTCGCGGTCACGCCGCTACAGCTGGCTCGCGTGTACGCCGCAGTAGCCAACGGCGGGACGCTGTGGGTTCCGCAGGTGGCAGCGGCGACCCAGAGCCAGGACGGGTCGGGGCGCACCCCGATCGCGCCAGTCGCGGGCGGGACGGTCCCGCTGACGCCCGACGTTCGCGGCTTCCTCGTCGGGGCGCTGCAGGGTGTGGTGACGTCGGGGACCGCCAGTGGCGTCTTCGCGGGCTGGCCGCAGGCGGAGTACCCGCTGGCCGGCAAGACGGGGTCGGCCGAGGTCTACGGCAAGCAGGCGACGAGCTGGTTCGCGTCGTTCGGCCCGGTCACGAACCCGCGGTATGCGGTCGTGGTCATGGTCGCGCAGGCCGGAACGGGCGCCAGCACCGCGGCGCCGGCGTCACGGCAGATCTGGGACGCGTTGCGGACCCTCGGCTGACGCGACCGACGGATGCACCGATGCGAGGATCGGCGCCATGAGCACGGTCTGGGCCGACCATCGCATCGACGCCCTCATGGACCGGGCGTGGCGCCGCGGCCGCGTGTCGGTACGGACCCGCCTCGACCGGGTCCGGGGCAAGGCGTGGCACATCGGCCAGTGCGCCGTGGCGGCGGCGCTGGCCTGGTTCCTCGCGACCGCGGTCTTCCACCACCAGGTCCCGGTCTTCGCGCCGATCGTGGCCGTGGTCTGCCTCGGCACGACCTACGCGCAACGGCTGCGCCGCGTCGCGGAGATCACCGTCGGCGTGGCGGTCGGCCTGCTCATCGCCGACCTGTTCCTCGTGGTCGTCGGAACCGGGGCGTGGCAGATCGGCGTCATCGTGCTCTTCGCGATGTCGGCGGCGCTGTTCCTCGACGCGGGCGGGCTGCTGGTGACCCAGGCGGCCGTGCAGTCGATCTTCGTGGTGGCCTTCGTGGCGACGCCGGGGGACGCGTTGACCCGGTGGTTCGACGCGGTCATCGGCGGCGCGGTCGCGCTGGTCGCGGCGGCGGTCGTCCCGGCGGCACCGCTGCGGCGTCCGCGAACACAGGCAGCGATCGTCGTGCGGACCATCTCGACGTTGTTGCGTGACGCGGCGCAGTGCACCCGTGACGGCGACGTGAACCGGGCCGCCCGGGTGCTGGCGCAGGCCCGGGCCACCGAGGCGCCGTTGCGCGAGCTCAAGGCCGCCGCCGACGAGGGGCTGGCGGTGATCGCGTCGTCGCCTCTCCAGCGCAAGCACCGGGAGAAGGTCCGCAGCGTCGCCGAGCTCGTCGAGCCACTGGACCGGGCGATGCGGAGCACCCGGGTGCTCTGTCGCCGGGTCGCCGTCAACGCGGACCGCCAGATCGACGTCCCACCCTCGTACGCGACGCTGCTCGACGACCTCGCCGACGCCACCGACATCGTGGCCCGGGTGCTGGGGGAGAACTCCGCTGCGGCGCAGGCGCAGGGCGGGATCGTCAAGGTCGGGCGGGCCACCGCGCGGCTCGAGCGGGGCTCGCTGTCGGTCGACGTGCTGCTGGTCCAGATCCGGTCGCTCATCGTCGACCTGCTCCAGGTCACCGGGATGGACTACGAGGAGGCGGTCGCGGTCATGCCGCGGATCCCCGAACAGCTCCCCGACGCCTGATTCCCGCTTCCAACCCGAGGTTTTGCCTAGTTTCGGTCGTCGCCCGACGACCGAAACTGAGCAAAACCTCGGGTTGGAAGCGGGAAGGTCAGCGGCCGAGGCGCTCGTAGACCCGCTCGGACGCCTCGCGAGCACCGGTCCACCAGTCCTCGTTGTCGCGGTACCAGTCGATGGTCTGGGCCAGCCCGGTCCGGATGTCCTGGTACCGCGGCCGCCACGACGTCTCGCGCCGCAGCTTGCTCGAGTCGATCGCGTAGCGCAGGTCGTGGCCCGGCCGGTCGTTGACGTGCTCGAACCAGTCGGCCGGCTTGTCCATCAGCTCGAGGATCAGCGCGATCATCTCGCGGTTGCTCTTCTCGCCGTCCGCGCCGATGAGGTAGGTCTCGCCGAGCCGGCCCTCCTCGAGAATGGCGACCACGGCGTCGTTGTGGTCGTCGACGTGGATCCAGTCGCGGACGTTGGCGCCGGCGCCGTAGAGCTTGGGCTTGACGCCCTGGAGGATCCCCGTGATCTGGCGCGGGATGAGCTTCTCGACGTGCTGCCGGGGACCGTAGTTGTTGGAGCAGTTCGACAGGGTCGCGCGCATTCCGAACGACCGGATCCAGGCCCGCACCAGCAGGTCGGCGCTCGCCTTGGAGGCGGAGTACGGCGACGAGGGGTTGACCGGGGTCGACTCGCTGAACCGGGCGGGGTCGTCCAGCTCGAGGTCGCCGTAGACCTCGTCGGTCGAGATGTGGTGGATCCGCTTGTCGTGCCGCCGAACCGCCTCGAGCAGCTGGTACGTCCCGACGATGTTCGCCTCGACGAACGGCCATGGGTCGTCGAGGCTGTTGTCGTTGTGCGACTCCGCCGCGAAGTGGACGACGACGTCGGTGTCCGCCACCAGCCGGTCCACCAGCGCCGCGTCGGCGACCGACCCCTTCACGAACTCGATCTCGTCCTCGACCGCCGCGAGCGAGGCGCGGTTGCCCGCATACGTCAGGGCGTCGAGCACGGTGAGCTGCCACTGCGGCCGCGTCTCCCGCACCCGGAGGACGAAGTTCGAGCCGATGAAGCCGGCACCGCCGGTGACGAGGACCTTCATGCGATGTGCTCCTGCGCGTCGAGGGATGGGTCCAGGGAGGGAACGGGGCGTATGCCCGTGGGCTCGGCCGTCGCGGCGGCGCTGCCGCTCGGGCCGGAGCTGAACTCGACCTCGAGCGCGAACCGCTGCGCGAGGTACCGGTGGTCGGAGAGGGCGAGCACCCGGCCGGACGGGTCCGTCGCCACCCGGCGGACCAGCAGCAGCGCGTCAGCGGTTGCCACCCCGAGCAGGTGGGCGTCCTCCGCGCTGGCCAGGCCGGCGGTCACGACCTGGCGAACCGTGGCGACCCGATGCCCGTGCCGGGTGAGCGTCTCCCAGATGCCGGGCCGGGTCGCGGCGTCGCGGCTGACCGGCCCGGCCAGGTCTCCCGGAACCCACTCGCGGACCACGTCGAGGCCCTCCCCGTCGACGGTCCGGAGCGAGCGCGCGTACAGCACCTCCGCGCCCTCGTCGACCCCGAGGGAGGCGGCCAGGGAACGCGGAGCGGCGCGGTAGCCGAACTCGACGACGCGACGGTCGATGGTCTTGCCGGCCTCGGCCACCGCGGAGGCCGCGTGCCGGAACGACCCGATCGCGAGGCGCTGGTGGAAGGCGGCACCGGTGACGAACCACCCGGCGCCGTGCCGCGAGTCCACCAGCCCCTCTTCGCGCAGCACCTCGAGCGCCCGTCGCACGGTCGGACGGGACACGGCGTACCGGTGGCCGAGCTGCGACTCGGAGTCGAGGGCGCCCATGTCGCCGAACTCGCCGAGCGCGATGCGCTCGCGGAGGTCGGAGGCGATGCTGGCGAACCGTGAACTTGTCATTGACTTGTAAGGTACAGGATGTCTGCTTCGCGTCGCCAGCCAGGCGCTAGGTTGGCGCAGTGACGAGCCAGTGGGGGGATGCGGGGCCGGAACGGCACCCGCGATGACCCGCAGCTCGGGGGCACGCCTCGTGTTCGGGGTCACGGCTGCGATCAGCCTGGTGACGCTGGGGACCGAGCTCGTCTACGCGGTGTTCGGGTGGTACCCGGGATCCGAGCCAGACGCGCTGACGAGGGTGGTCAACTGGTTCAGCTACTTCACCAACGTGAGCAACATCCTCTGCATCGTCGGCCTGTCGATGCTGGCCCGCGACCCGCAGCGGGACGGGCGCTGGTTCCGGCCGGTACGCCTCGCGGGGCTGGTCGGGATCACCGTGACCTTCCTGGTCTACATGGTCGCGTTGCGCCCCGACCAGGTGCTCGACGGCATCCACATCTGGACGAACGCCGGCTACCACGTCGCCGTGCCGATCCTCGCCGTCGCGGGGTGGCTCGTGTTCGGGCCGTTCCCCCGCGCGGACGGCCGCTCGCTGTGGCTCACGCTCCTCCTGGTCGCCGTGTGGGCGGCGTGGACCCTCCTCCACGGCGCGCTGTCGGGCTGGTACCCGTACGCGATCATCGACGCCTCGACGCTGGGGTACCCCGCCGCGCTGCGGACCGCCGCGCTGATCCTCATGCTGATCGCGGGCGTGGCGGGTCTCTACACCTGGGTCGACCGGGTCCGCTCCCGCCGTTCGGCCACCTCCTCGGAAGCGCCGGTGCCACACTGAGCCATGGCCGAGCAGCAGAGCCGTGAGCCGGGTCAGGAAGAGCGACGACGCGGGCGATGGTGGTGCCGACTGCACGTCTGGCACCGGTGGCGTACCCATCGCTACCCGCAGAGCGAGTCCCGCTATCAGGAGTGCCTCGACTGCGGGAAGCAGCGCGACGTGCCTCTCGGCGTCGGCGCGGTGGGCTGACTCAGGCCGAAGCGGTGTGGTTCGTGGTGGATCCCGCCGGAATTCCGTGCGGTCCAGAGCACGAACCGGCGGTCGACGCGGAGGAGGTCCGGACGCGACGCCAAAGCGCCACGTCCGGACCTCCGAGGCCGGCCGTCGAGCCGCTCAGTGGCGGCCCTCCCGCGCAGCGACCTCCTCGATGCTCGGCGGCATCGGCGAGACGCGGGGATCGCCCTCGTCGGCGAAGTAGTCCGCCGGCTGCGTCGCGTCCACACCCGCGGGTGCCTTGGCCGCCCGCAGGATCAGGGTGAGGATCGCCGCGACCGCGACGTTGAGGACGAACGCCGTCACCGCGATGTAGCCCATCTGGCCCCACACCGGGACGGCGGCGAGCGAGCCACCGAAGTGCGGCGTCGCGGGGCTGGCGACGTTCCACGCCGCGACCGTCCCGTAGGTCATGCCGACGGCCCAACCGGCGAGCAGCGCCCACCGGTGGAACCACCGCGTGTAGAGGCTGAACACGATGGAGGGCAGCGTCTGCAGGATCCAGATCCCGCCGAGCAGCTGGAGGTTGATGGCGTTCTGCTTGTCCATGGTGAGGACGAAGATCAGCGCGAACGCCTTGACCACCAGGGACGCGATCTTGGAGACCTTGGCCTCCTGCTGGACGGTCGCGTCCTTGTTGATCCACTCCTTGTAGATGTTCCGTGTGAACGTGTTGGCCGCCGCGATCGACATGATGGCGGCCGGCACGAGCGCGCCGATCGCGATGGCCGCGAAGGCGACCCCCGCGAACCACGCCGGGAACGAGTCCTCGAACAGCTGCGGGACGACCAGCTGGGCGTTGGGCTTCCCGTCGAGACCGATCGGCTTGGTGCCGGCGGCGATCGCGACCCACCCGAGCAGGGCGAGGAGGCCGAGCACGAGGCTGTACGCCGGCAGGATCGCAGCGTTGCGGCGGATCGTGTTGCGGCTCCTGGACGCCAGCGCGCCGGTGATCGAGTGCGGGTACATGAACAGGGCCATCGCCGAGCCGAGGGCCAGCGAGGCGTAGGCCCAGTACTGCGCCGACGAGGGGATGAACACCCCGGTCGGCGCACCCGTGGTGGGGTTGGGCGTCGCCATCTTCTTCTCGGCCGCACCGAAGATCGCCTCCCAGCCGCCGAACCTCGACGGCAGGTAGATGATCGCCACGATGATGACGATGTAGATGAGGATGTCCTTGACGAAGGCGATGAGCGCCGGCGCGCGCAGGCCCGAGGTGTAGGTGTAGAGCGCGAGCACGAGGAACGCGATGAAGAGGGGCAGGTCCGCGGCGAAGACGTTGCCGGACCCACCGACGCCGGAGACCTCGAGCACCGCCTGGATGCCGACCAGCTGGAGAGCGATGTAGGGCATCGTCGCGACGAACCCGGTGATCGACACGGCGAGCGACAGCCCGCGTGAGCCGTGCCGCCCGGAGACGAAGTCGGCCGGGGTGACGTAGCCGTGCCGGTGACTCACCGACCACAGCCGTGACATGAAGATGAAGATGATCGGGTAGAGGATGATCGTGTAGGGCACCGCGAAGAAGCCGCTGACGGCGCCGGCACCGAACATTGCGGCGGGGACCGCGACGAAGGTGTAGGCGGTGTAGAGGTCGCCGCCGAGCAGGAACCAGGTGATCCAGGTGCCGAAGCTGCGCCCGCCGAGACCCCACTCGTCCAGGCTCTCCATGCTCTGCGGACGGCGCCAGCGCGAGGCCCAGAACCCCATCACCGCGACCATGACGAACAGGACGACGAGGACGGTCAGCGCGACCCAGTTGACCCCGGTCATCGGGTGCCGTCCTCGGTCGGGTCCACCAGGTACTCGTCACCCTCGGCGTTCATCGGCCGGTGCGGGCGAGCCTTGCGCACGACGACGTAGGCCGCATACGTGAAGCCCGAGCAGAGGAAGACCCAGAGGAACTGGTACCAGAAGAAGAAGGGGAAGCCCCCGATCACCGGCTCCTTCTTCGCGTAGGTGTTGACGAGCATGAGGGCGACGATCGGGATCGCCAGCAGCACCCCGGCCAGCACCAGCAGGCCCTTGTTGGCTGGTGGCGCTGGGAAGTGGCGTCGGGTGTCGGGTGGGGCGTCGTTGGCCATGAAGCACCTCCGCGGTTTCGGGCCGCTCCCGTGCGACCTCCGCTCGGGAAGGTACTCCGGTGCTCGCCATCCGGCGCGCCCAGAGCGCCGAGGAGGCCTTCTTGTGATGTGAACGGTCGGCGTGGGCGCCGCCGCGGCGGCCCCATAGGCTGACGCCATGGCTGATTACGACGTCGTGGTCCTTGGTGCCGGTCCGGGTGGGTACGTCGCGGCGATCCGAGCGGCACAGCTCGGCAAGAAGGTCGCCGTCGTGGAGCTGAAGTACTGGGGCGGGGTATGCCTCAACGTCGGCTGCATCCCGTCGAAGGCCCTTCTGCGCAACGCGGAGATCGCCCACATCATCACCGCCGAGAAGAAGGTCTTCGGCATCGAGGGCGACGCGACGATGGCGTTCGGGCCGACCCACGCCCGCAGCCGGGTGGTCGCCGACGCGAGCGCCAAGGGCGTCCACTACCTGATGAAGAAGAACAAGATCGACGAGATCGACGGCTGGGGGGTCATCACCTCGCCGACCTCGCTCGACGTCACGCTGGCCGACACGACCCGGCGGACGGTGACCTTCGACAACCTCATCATCGCGACCGGCGCGGTCACCCGGCTGGTCCCCGGGACGTCGCTGTCGGAACGCGTGGTGACCTACGAGGAGCAGATCCTCACCGACCAGCTTCCCGGTTCGATCATCATCGCCGGGTCGGGCGCCATCGGCGTCGAGTTCGCGTACGTCATGACGAACTTCGGCGTCGACGTCACCATCGTCGAGTTCCTGGACCGGATGGTCCCCACCGAGGACCCGGACGTCTCCAAGGAGCTGCTCAAGCAGTACAAGAAGCTCGGCGTCAAGGTCCTGCTCTCCACGAAGGTGGAGTCGATCGACGACTCCGGGGAGAAGGTCAAGGTCACGGTCAGCCCCGCGAAGGGCGGCGACCAGCAGGTGCTGGAGGCCGACAAGGTGCTCCAGGCCATCGGCTTCGCGCCGCGGATCGAGGGCTACGGTCTGGAGTCGGTCGGCGTGCAGCTCACCGAGCGCGGCGCGATCGCCGTCGACGAGCGCGGCCGGACCAACCTCGACGGGGTCTACGCCATCGGCGACGTCACCGGGAAGCTGATGCTCGCGCACACCGCCGAGGCCATGGGCGTCGTGGCGGCCGAGACGATCGCCGGCGCCGAGACTGTGGAGATCAACTTCGACATGATCCCGCGAGCCACGTTCTGCCAGCCGCAGATCGCGTCGTTCGGCTACACCGAGGAGCAGGCGCGAGAGCGCGGCTACGACGTGAAGACCGCCCAGTTCCCGTTCTCCGCCAACGGGAAGGCGCGGGGGATGGCCGAGGGGGTGGGCTTCGTCAAGATCGTCGCCGACTCCGAGCACAACGAGATCCTCGGCGCCCACATGATCGGTCCCGAGGTCACCGAGCTGCTCCCGGCGCTGACGCTGGCGCAGCAGTGGGACCTCACCGCCGACGAGGTGGCGCGCAACGTGTTCGCCCACCCGACTCTCAGCGAGGCGATGAAGGAAGCGGTCGAGGGCATCGCAGGGCACATGATCAACCTCTGACAGGCCAGACTGGGCCCATGGCCTTCGACGTTGCGGGTAACGCCTATCAACGGTTCATGGGGCGGTTCTCGGAGCAGCTCTCGGCGCCGTTCGCCGACTTCGCCGGGGTGACCGCCGGGTCGGGTATGCGGGTCGTCGACGTGGGATGCGGGCCGGGGGCGCTGACCGCCGAGCTGGTGAACCGGCTCGGACCCTCCGAGGTCGTCGGCGCCGACCCCTCGGGGACGTTCGTGCCGGCGGTCCGCGAGCGGCTGCCGGAGGTCGACATCCGGCAGGCGCCGGCCGAGTCGCTGCCCTTCGACGATGACGCCTTCGACGCGGCGCTGGCGCAGCTCGTCGTCCACTTCATGACGGACCCCGTCGCCGGAGTGGGGGAGATGGCCCGGGTGACCCGGCCGGGAGGCGTGGTCGCCGTGTGCGTCTGGGACCACGCCGGCGGTCGTGGTCCGCTGTCGATCTTCTGGGCGGCGGTGGCGGAGGTCGACCCGGGCGCACGGGACGAGAGCCTGCTGACCGGGTCGACCGAGGGCCAGCTGGAGGCGCTCCTGGGTTCCGTCGGCCTGGCCGGCGTGGAGGGCGGCGAGGTGACCGCGACGCGGGCCTACACCTCGTTCGAGGACTGGTGGGAGCCGTACACGCTGGGCGTCGGTCCGGCCGGCGACTACGTGCGCTCGCTCGACGATGCCGCCCGCGACCGGGTGGTCGCGGCGTGCCGGACGCGGGTGCCGGCGGGGTCGTTCGAGCTGCAGGCGACGGCGTGGGCGGCGCGTGGCAGGGTGCCGTCATGATCACGGCGATGCATGCGCTGGTCTACTCCGACGACGCGACGGCGACGCGGGCGTTCTTCCGCGACGTGCTGCGGTGGCCGTTCGTGTCGGACGGCGAGGGGTCCGAGGCCTCCGACTGGCTGATCTTCCGTTCCGGGCGCAGCGAGGTGGGCGTACACCCGACCTCGGGTGGCGACTGGTCGACCTCGCGTCAACATGCCATCTCACTGTTGTGCGACGACCTCGAGGCGACGGTCGCCGAGCTGCGCGGCCGCGGCGCGGTGATCGAGGGCGAGCCGGCGGACCGGCCGTTCGGGCGGTGCGTGATGGTCGACGTCCCCGGCGCGGACCCGATCATGCTGTACCAGCCGAAGCACCGGGTGGCCTACGGGCTCTGACCGGTCTGTGGTGCTGCCGGAATGTGACAGCTTGGCCACGAACTCACGCCGGCACGACATTCTCGGGTGGTGTTTCGGCGTCTCGACCATGAACCGACTCGGAACCTGTGGATGACGGCTGAGCCGGGTGGTCCCGGACCGGCATCGTCGGCGTATGCCCGGTCTCACCGGCCCGTTCACACTCCAGCGCGGTCTCGACGCGGGACTGACTGAGCGCGTCCTTCGCGGACCGGCCTACCAGCGTCTTCTCCATGGCGTCTATGCACCGGTCGGGGTCACACCGACCACGACGGTTCGGGCCCGCGCGGCTCTTCTCCTGGCGCCCGACGGTGCGCTGCTGGCTCGCCACACGGCGGCGACGCTCTGGGGAGGCGTGGTTCCGACGAGCCCGGATATCCAGTTGGTTATCCCGCCCGGTTCGAGGCTCCGAGTCTCCGGAGTCGACGCGAGAGTGCGTCGTCGCCCAGGAAGGGTGTGGCACGACGGACTTCCGATGACCTCACCGACGCAGACGTTCGTCGACCTGGCCGGCGACCTCGATCTCGTGGACCTGGTCGTCCTCGGCGACTCCCTCGTCCGGGCAGGTGTTCTGACGCCTGAGGAGGTGGCGGCCACCGCCGCCGCCCACACGGGAAGGCAGGCCCGGCGTGCTCGGCGAGCCGCCGCATACGTGCGGGGCGGTGTCGACTCACCCATGGAATCTCGCCTCCGGATGCTCCTCGTCCTGGCCGGCCTGCCCGAACCGCTCGTCAACCACGCGCTCCGCGACAAGACGACGGGCCGCGTTCGCTACCGGCTCGACCTGAGCTATCCGCAGTGGCGGATCGCGGTCGAGTACGACGGCCGCCAGCACGCCGAGAACACGGCGCAGTGGCGTTGGGACGTCCAGCGCCGTGAGGACCTGGACGCGGACGGCTGGCGGCTGGTCGTGGTCCTCAGCGGCGACGTCTACCGCAGCCCAGCCCGTACTCTCGAGCGCGTCGCGTCCGCCGCGCGGGCGCAGGGCGTGTCGTTGCGGCTTCGCAGCGACGAGTGGCGGCGGTACTTCCCGCAGCGCGATTAGGGCGGCAAACACACCGCTGATATCCTGGACGTTGCCGTGATACGGCCGCGGATCGAGAGCGCCCAGGTGGATATGCCCTGGTGCACCGCGCAGCGAGACACAGAAAGAGGATCGGTAACCCATGCCGTTGGACCTGGACGTCAAGAAGCAGATCATGACCGAGTACGCCACCACCGAGGGCGACACCGGTTCTCCCGAGGTGCAGATCGCGATGCTCACGCAGCGGATCAAGGACCTCACCGAGCACTCGCGCCAGCACAAGCACGACCACCACAGCCGACGCGGCCTGCTCCTCATGGTCGGCCGCCGCCGCCGGCTGCTGCGCTACCTGGAGGCCACCGACATCGAGCGTTACCGCTCGTTGATCAAGCGCCTCGGCCTGCGCCGATAAGCCTGTGACCAGGGCGGCCACCGCTACATGACGCGGTGGTCGCCCTGTCGCATGAGTAAGACCCGGGCACAACGACGATGCTCCGGATGACTGAGAGAAATGGAGGACCCATGGAGGGTCCAGAGATCACCTTCGCCGAAGCCGTCATCGACAACGGCCGCTTCGGCACCCGCACCGTCCGGTTCGAGACCGGGCGGCTCGCCAAGCAGGCAGCCGGTTCCGTCACCGCATACCTCGATGACGACACGATGCTGCTGAGCACCACTGCCGCGGGCAAGCAGCCCAAGGACCAGTTCGACTTCTTCCCGCTGACCGTGGACGTCGAAGAGCGCATGTATGCGATCGGCAAGATCCCCGGTTCGTTCTTCCGCCGCGAGGGTCGCCCCTCGACCGAGGCCGTGCTCACCTGCCGGCTCATCGACCGGCCGCTGCGCCCGACCTTCAAGAAGGGCCTGCGCAACGAGGTCCAGGTCATCATCAGCGTCTTCGCGCTGAACCCCGACCACCAGTACGACGTGCTCGCGATCAACGCCGCGAGCCTGTCGACGCAGATCTCCGGCCTGCCGTTCTCCGGCCCGGTCGGCGGGGTCCGCGTCTCCCTCATCGAGGGTCAGTGGGTCGCCTTCCCGAACTTCTCCGACATCGAGCGGTCCGTCTTCGACATGGTCGTCGCGGGTCGCGTGGTGACGAACAAGGACGGTGCCGAGGACGTCGCGATCATGATGGTCGAGGCCGAGGCCACCGACTCCACCTGGGACCTGGTCACGAACCAGGGCGTCGGCGCGCCCACCGAGGATGTCGTCGCCGAGGGCCTGGAGGCGAGCAAGAAGTTCATCGCCCAGCTGTGCAAGGCGCAGATCGAGGTGGCGACCAACGCCGCCAAGCCGGTCGAGGAGTTCCCGTACTTCCTCGACTACAACGACGACGCCTACGAGGCCGTCGAGCACGCTGTGTCGGGCGACCTGGAGGCGGCGCTGCAGATCGCCGGCAAGCAGGAGCGCGAGGACCGGCTGGACGAGATCAAGGCGCAGATGAAGGGCGCGCTCGAGCAGCAGTTCGAGGGCCGCGAGAAGGAGCTGTCGGCCGCATACCGTGCGGTGCAGAAGAAGCTCATCCGCAAGCGGATCCTCACCGACGGTGTGCGCATCGACGGCCGTGGCCTGCGGGACATCCGCGCGCTGTCGGCCGAGGTCGAGGTGCTCCCGCGGGTGCACGGCTCGGCGATCTTCGAGCGCGGCGAGACCCAGATCATGGGGGTGACGACGCTGAACATGCTCAAGATGGAGCAGCAGATCGACACCCTCTCGCCGGTGACGCGCAAGCGCTACATGCACAACTACAACTTCCCGCCCTACAGCACCGGTGAGACCGGCCGCGTCGGGTCCCCCAAGCGCCGCGAGATCGGCCACGGGGCGCTCGCCGAGCGGGCCCTCCTGCCGGTGCTGCCGACGCGGGAAGATTTCCCGTATGCGATCCGTCAGGTCTCGGAGGCGTTGGGCTCCAACGGTTCCACCTCGATGGGCTCCGTCTGCGCCTCGACTCTGTCGCTGCTCAACGCCGGTGTGCCGCTGCGCGCGCCGGTCGCCGGCATCGCCATGGGTCTGGTCTCCGACGAGGTCGACGGTGAGACCCGCTACGCGGCGCTCACCGACATCCTCGGCGCCGAGGACGCCTTCGGCGACATGGACTTCAAGGTCGCGGGCACCAAGAACTTCGTCACGGCGATCCAGCTGGACACGAAGCTCGACGGGATCCCCGCCTCGGTCCTCGCCGGTGCGCTCACCCAGGCCCGCGAGGCCCGGCTGCACATCCTCGACGTCATGGCCGAGGCCATCGACGTCCCGGACGAGATGTCGCCGTTCGCCCCGCGGATCATCACGGTGAAGGTCCCGGTCGACAAGATCGGCGAGGTCATCGGCCCGAAGGGCAAGATGATCAACCAGATCCAGGACGACACGGGCGCCGACATCTCGATCGAGGACGACGGCACCGTGTTCATCGGCGCGGTCGACGGCCCGTCGGCCGAGGCGGCTCGGGCCGCGATCAACGCGATCGCGAACCCGCAGATGCCCGAGGTCGGTGAGCGCTTCATCGGGACCGTCGTCAAGACGACGACCTTCGGCGCGTTCATCTCCCTCACCCCCGGCAAGGACGGCCTGCTGCACATCTCCGAGGTGCGCAAGCTCGTCGGCGGCAAGCGGATCGACAGTGTCGACGACGTCCTCAAGGTCGGCCAGAAGGTCCAGGTCGAGCTCAAGGAGATCGACCCGCGCGGCAAGCTCTCGCTCGCCGCGGTGATGGCCGACACCAACGGCTCGGAGGGTTCGGACAGCTCGGACGCTCCGGCGACCGAGCCGGCCAACGCCTGAGGTTCGCCACGGAAGACCGGTGACGGCCCGGCATACCCCCTCAGGGGAGGTATGCCGGGCCGTTCCGCTGCTGTTGGGCCGCTCAGTGGCCTCGGATCGGAGGGTCTTGGCCCCGATCAGGGCAACAAACCTCCGATCCGGCCTCTGTCGTCTCGAACGGCTGGGGCGAGACTCAGTCGTCGTCGGTGTCGGGCAGCTTCGCGCGGATCTGGTCGACCTCGGCCAGCGCGGCGCGGAGGGTGCGGTCGGCGACCTTGTTCGCGGCGGCCGCCTCCCGCTGGGCCTTGACCAGGCCGTCGCGTTCGCCGCGGGCGGCCTTGAGCTCGGCGTCCAGCTCGGCGATCCGGGCGTCCAGCGTCTCCAGCGCGTCGGTCGCCTCGCTCAGGGCGTCCCCGGCCTTGGCCGCCGCCGACATCGTCTCGCGCGACCGTTTCTCGGCCTCGGCCAGCCGCTTGAGCAGGGCGGGGTCCGGTTCGGCCGGCTCCTCCGGCTCCGGCTCGGGTTCGCTGGCCCGTCCCTTGCCGCGGCCGGATCCCTGCCCCTCGCCCTTGATCACCCGCAGCGCGGGCCGCCGGGCCGGGGACGGGGCCGCCGTCGCCTCCGACAGGTCGACGTCGCCGAACCCCGCGTAGGACAGCGCCCGGGTCAGCTGCCCCGAACCCACCGTCTCCGCCGCCGCCGTCGTCGCCAGCGCCGCGACGAACGTCTCACGGACCTGGTTCGCCACCGGCATCGACAGGGAGCCGCCGCCCTCCTTGGCCACCTCGGCGGTCGCGCGCACCAGCTCGTCGATGAGGGTGGTCCGCTCCCGGCCGAGCGCCTTCATGGCGGCGCCGTCCATCTTCTCCTGCGCCTCGTGGAGACCGGCCGCGAGCTCGACGAGCCGCTCCATGTCGTCCGGGCGAGCGCGGACGAGCTGGTTGATCGCCCACGCCGCCGCGGTCGGCTTACGGATCGACTCGATGGCCTTGGCCAGCCCCGTCTCCTTGTCGGCCTTGGCCTTGGCCGCGAGACCCCGCCGCGCCGACAGGAACTCGTCGGGGTGCAGCCCGTACAGCTCGCCGACCGCGCTGTCGAGGTCCAATCCGTCCAGGTCCACGACGCCACCGTATGCCGGTCGGGCGTCAGCCGGCGTGACCGGCGTCAGCCGGCGTGACCGGCGTCAGCCGGCGGACGCGACCCGCGTCGCCTTGGTGCGCACGCTCGGCGCGAGCGGCACGCCGCTGTCGAGCAGCGCCCGCATCTGGGCCGGTGTCGCCGACCCGCGCGCCAGCCGGCCGATGGTCACCGGGTGGGACGGCCGGACCAGCCGGCGGACCGGGTCGCCGGCTCGCACCTCGCCCTCGGACAGGACGCGGCACATGGCGCCGACCCGTCCGGACCTCAGGAACTCCAGGTGGAAGCCGTCGATCCCCATCCGCAAGGCGAGGTTCTCGCAAGGCGTCCGGAACCGGCGGACCTCGAGCACGACGTCGTCGCCGACCCGCCACTGCTCGCCGACCCGGGCACCGGTGACGGACAGGCCGGTCGTGCGGAGGTTCTCGCCGAACAGCCCCGGCGGGATCTCGCGGTCCAGCCGCGCCGACCACCACGCGGCGTCCTCGTCCGCATACACGTAGACCGCCCGGTCGGGTCCGCCGTGGCTGCGGTCGACCTGCGCGTCGCCGACCAGCCCGAGCGGTCCGACGCGGACCGCCCGGTCGACCGGCCGCTTGTCGATCGCCGTCCGGTGGAAGTACCCGTCGCGCAGCTCGTGCACGACGTTGACGTTCCGGACCGAGGCCTTGCCCACGGGTCCAGCCTGCCACCAGCCGGCCGCACCGGCCTGACCGGCATTGCGGCCCGCAAGACGGGCGCAAGTGGTCCGCAAGCGTCGTGCCCCACTGTGGGACGCAGGCCGGCAGCACACCGAGACACACCGAGACGAGAGGACGCGCCATGTCGTCATCCACCCAGTTCCGCGAGCAGATCAGCCTCCCGGGCCAGACCCACGTGGCCGAGGGACCGTACGACCAGACCCCGATGTACCTCATGCACCACGCCTTCCGGCGCGACCTGCGCCGCTTCGAGGCGGCGGTCCGCGCCACCCCGCTCGGCGAGGTCGCCACCTGGAAAGCGCTGGCGCGCCGATGGGACCGGTTCGCCGAGGTCCTGCACCACCACCACCAGGTCGAGGACGAGTACATCTGGCCGGTCCTGGAGCGGCACGCCGCCGACGACGGCGAGACCGCCGCCACGCAGATGCTGCACGCCATGGAGGAGGAGCACGGCCAGATCGACCCCGCGCTGGCCGGCGTCGAGGCGGCGTTCCGCGCGATGGCCGACCACCCCTGCGCCGACCACCGCAACGCGCTCGACGTCCGGGTCACGGCGGTCAGGGCGGCCCTGCTCGAGCACCTGCGCCACGAGGAGACCGACGCGCTGCCGTACCTCCAGCGGGCCGCCACGCCCGAGGAGGAGAAGGCGATGGCTCAGGGCGCCGAGCGTGGGTACCCGTTCTCGATCACCCCGTTCGTGGTGCCGTGGGTCGCCGAGGAGGTCCCGGACGAGCTCGTCGCGCCGATCCTCCGCGAGGGCGGACCGCTGTTCGTCCTGATGCTGCGCCTCTGCCGGGGCCGGTTCCGTCGCGGCGAGCGGGCGGCGTTCCGGTATGCGTGACGTCGGGCGTCAGAACTCCAGCCGGGCGCGTTGCGCCAACAGCCAGTCCCGGTATGCGGGCAGGCGCCACTCCTGGGCCTGCGTCAGCGCCAGGTCGGCCAGCCGGCCGGCGGCCTCGCGGTCGCCGGTCGTGGCCGACGCCAGAGCGAGGTAGCCGTCCACAGGTCCGAAGACGAGCGAGACGCCGGCGAGGGCCATCCGGCCCGCCAGCGGTTCGAGGACCCGCGCCCAGCGACGGGCGACCGCGGCGTCCCGGACCACGCTGGCCGCCTCGACCTCGAAGCAGGCGAGCATGGGAGTGGCCCAGGTCTCCAGGGTCTCCGTCGGTGGGTGCTCGGTCATGCTGCGGCGAAGGACCGCGGGATCCCCGACTCGGGCGAGCAGCCCGTGGCCGAGGCCGGCACCGGGACCGGGGTGCACCAGGTCCTGGGCGACGATCAGCTCCGCCACCTCGGCGTCCGCCGGTCGGGGCTCCCACACGTGCCGGATGGTGTCGACGATGACCGGCGGGATGTCGCCGATCGGCAGGGCGACCTCTTGGGCGAAGGCGAGCACCTGGCCCTGTCGACGGTCGGCCTCGAGGAGGTCGCCGCGTAGCGCGGCCAGGCTCATCTCGACCCAGCTCACCGTCCAGAGCACGTAGGGCAGGCGCTCTCGCTCGGCGATGGCCTCGGCGGCCCGGGCCGGCTCCTCCCAGGCGCTCGGTCCGGAGAGCTCGAGCGCGTCGGTGGCCAGGGCGAGGAGGGCGACCGCCTGCCCCGCGAGGTCACCGGATGCTCGGGCGGCGGCCAGTGCCTCCTCGTCCAGCTCGAGGCGGTCCTGGGTGTGTGAGGGGCTCCAGGTCGCGAGCCACGCCGCGCGGCTCGCCCACGACTGCAGCGCCGGGTCGGCCAACCGCCGGGCGAGGTCGAGCCCGGCGTCCACCAGGGCGGCTCGCTCGGCGACGGCTCCCGGGTCGTAGTAGAGCTCGACGGCCAGCGAGAGCAGCAGCATGCAGCGTTCCGCCGAGTCGTCCTCCGGCAACGCCCGCAGTGCCCAGCGCAGGTCGTCCACGCCGTCCTCGGACATCTCCATCCAGTCGTGGATCGTCCACACGCAGTACCGGCTGATCCCGGCGGCGGCCGGCCCGACGAGGTCCGCCCGGTCAAGGGTGCGCGCCAGGGCCATCGCCGCGTACGAGGCCTCGCTCACCGTCGGCCACCACGCGGCGTACGCGGAGTCGCGGGCCAGCTCGAGCAGGAGTCGGTACCGCTCCTCGAGCCTCGCACCCGGCACCCGTTCGTGGCTCGCGATCGCCTCTCGCCGCAGCGTCAGCGCCTCACGGTATGCCGTGGCGCGCCGGGCCTGGTCGGCGGCCGCCGCCGCTGCTCGCCAGGCCTGGTCCGCGTGGGTGGGGCCGCTGGCCAGCCAGTGACGGGCCAGCTCGGCCGTCAGCTCGTCGTCGGTGAGCAGGGCGCGCAGCCGCGTGTCGGTCTCGAGGGCGTGGGCGACCTGCGCGTGCAGCCGGGCCCGCGAGCGCGGCGGCACCGTGAGGACCACTGCCTCCTGGGTCAGAGCGTGAGTGAATGCGTACCCGTCCGGGCCCTGGTCGAGCACCAGGCCGGCCGCCCGCGCCGGCTCGAGGTCGGTCTCGACCTCGTCGACCTCGCGCTGCACGGTGGCGGCGACGGCCTCGGCGGAGAAGGAGCGGCCGACGATCGCGGCCGCCCGCAGCGACTCCAGCGCGTCGGTCGGGAGCGCGTCGAGACGCCGCGCCACGACGTCGCGCACGGTTGCGGGGACGGCGGGTACCTCGGGGCCGAGTCGCGCGAGTTCGACGAGGAAGAACGGGTTGCCGCCGGAGCGGTCGTGCCAGGAGCGCGCGACCGCCGGGTCGACGCCTACCCCCGACACCGCCTCGACGAGGGCGACCGACTCCGCGCGGTCGAGCCCGTCCAGCTCGACGCGGAGGGCGTGCCGCCGGGCGAACGCCTCGCCGACGTCTGCGAGCGCGCCGGTCGGCTCCGGGTGGCGTCGGCGGGTCGCCACGACGGCGAGGGGCAGGTCGTCCGGCGTGACGGCGGCGAGGTGCCGAAGCGCTCGCAGGGTCGCCTCGTCCGCCCAGTGCAGGTCGTCGAGGACCACCAGGACCGGGCGGCGCCGGGCGGCGACGAGGACGGTCTGCGCGATCCGGTCCCACATCTGGAACGCCAGCTGGCCCGGCCCCAGCGGTCCGGCCTCCGCCGAGATGACGTCGGCGAGCGACACCTCGGACGTCTCGTCCGCGTCGGCCTCGAGGGCGCGCAGGACGTCCAGCCAGGGCCACAGCGGCGGCGCGCCGTCGTCCTGCGAGCAGGCGCCGGCGGCCACGCATACCCCGTGAGCCCGGGCCTCGTCCGAGAGGTGACGAACCAGCCACGACTTGCCGATCCCGGGCTCCCCGATCACCGTCGCGAGGGCGCTGGAGCCCTGGCCGAGCCGGTCGAGGATGACGCGCAGCTCCGCGCGCGGGCCGTCGCGGCCGATGTCCGGCGCGGTGGGCGGGCGGGTTGGCGGCGGCCCGGGAGCGGTTCGGGGCGCCGGAGTGGCGACCGGGTCGGGCAGCCGCACCGTCAGGGCGGGGTCCTGGCGGAGGATCGCCTGCTCGAGCCCGGCCAGCTCCGGCCCGGGGTCGAGGCCGGTGTCGTCGGCGAGGAGCTCGCGGAAGGCCCGGAGCGCGTCGAGTGCCTCGACCTGGCGTCCGGACCGCAGCAGCGCGACGGCATGGACGGCGCGGAGACGCTCACGCATCGGCTCGCGCGCGATGGCCGACTCCGCGGTCGAGAGGACGCTGGCGTGCTCGCCCAGGCCGAGCAGTCCGACCAGCCGGGCCTCCTCCGCCGCGACCCGGAGCCGCTCGAGGGCGGCCCGCTCGGCCAGGACGTCGGGGTGGTCCGGCAGGTCGGCGTAGGGCTCGCCGTCCCACGCGGCGAGGGCCTCGTCCAGCTGCTCGACCAGGGCCGCGGTCGTCTCGCGGTCGGGCCAGCCGGACGCGTCGCCATGGCCGAGCAGGCCGGCCAGCGGTGCGAGACCGCGCTCGGCGGCGCGCACGTCGGCCGCGAACCGGTGGACGTCGACCGCCTGACGGTCGATGTCGAGTCGGTAGCCGTGGTCGGTGGTCTCGAGTACCGACGCCGCGGCCCGCGACTGGCGGTCCGGTTCCAGCGCCTTGCGGAGGCCGGAGATGTACGCGTGCAGCGCGCCGTGCGCGGCCGGCGGGGGCTCGCCGGCCCAGACCAGGTCCGCGAGCAGTCCGGGCGAGACGGGACGGCCGGGCGTCATGGAGAGGGCGGCGACGATCGAGCGCGGCTTGCGGGCGCCGATGTCGACGGGCGTGGCGTCGTCCGCGCCGGAGCCGTGGGGGCGTCCTTCCACGCGGGCAGCCCCGAAGACGAACACGCGCACCGGCACACGGTAACGGCGGCACGGGGGCCCGCTGCGGCGCTTCCCGCCGAACCCCTTCCCGCCGAGAGGCCAACTTCGGTCGCTATGGGTGGCTCCAGAGCGACCGAAGTTGGCCTCTCGACCGCGGTGCGCCGCGCTCCTCACCACGCCACGCGAGCGTCGCGGCCCAAGCGGGTCCCTAGGGCCGCGCAAGGACCGTGCTCGACCGTGGTCGCATCCCGCTTCGTCGTCGAGAGGTCCGTCATGTCGTCCCGTCCCGCCTCGTTGCCGCCGGTGGTCGCCGCCGCCCCGTCGGCCGCACCTCATCCGTCCGCTCGTCGGCTCGCCCTCGCCATGGGCGGGCTCGTCGCCACGGACCTCGTCGGCGGAGTCCTCGCCGTGCTCTCCGGAGTCAACTCGTGGTCGGAGGCGTGGGGACCGGCCGCCCTCTTGGCGGCGCCCGCACCGATGGTCCTCGGTCAGGTACTGCTCACCCTCGTCGCCGCGGGAGCCTTCCGGCGGGTGTCGCCTCGCTGGGCGGCCGTGGCGGCCGTCCTGCTGGCGCTGGCCTGCCTCGTGAGCGTGGCGTCGGGCTACTTCGACGGGGGCCTCGGCAACCGCGAGCTGACCGCCGCTCTCGTCGCATACCAGGCGTTCCTGCTCGCCGTGACCGCCGCGGTGGGCTTGCTCGCCGCCTGGCGCGCCGTCGTCCTCCTGCGCCGTCGGTGAAACGCGCGGCCAACGTACGGTGTTGAGGATCCGAACCGCATCGACGTTGGTTAGGCTCCGCCTGTGACCGACACGCCACGCACTCTCGGGGTGTCGGTCATCGGCGCGTCGGGCCGGATGGGCTCCCGGGTCTGCGCAGCGGTCGGGGCCGCTGCCGACCTCCGCCTGGTCGGTACCTACGACCTCGACGACGACCTCGGGGATCTCGGGGGAGCCGACGTCGTCGTGGAGTTCTCCGTGCCCGACGCGTCTCCCGACAACGTGGCCCGCTGCCTGGCGCAGGGGGTGCACGTCGTCGTGGGGACGACCGGGTGGGACGACGCTCGACTCGCCGTCGTGGAGGAGCAGATCGCCGCCGCTCCACCGTCGCGATCGGGCACCGGGGTCGGGGTGCTGGTGGCGCCGAACTTCGCGATCGGCGCCATTCTCATGATGGGGTTCGCCGCGCAGGCGGCCCGGTTCTACGAGTCCGTCGAGATCATCGAGCTGCACCACCCGGACAAGGTGGACGCCCCCTCCGGAACGGCCGCGCGCACGGCCCGCCTCCTCGCGGCAGCCCGTTCCTCGGCCGGCGTCGGGGCCGTTCCCGACGCCACCCGGTCCGACGAGCTCGGGTCGCGGGGTGGCCGGGTCGACGGCATCCCGGTCCACTCGGTCCGGCTGCGCGGGCTGGTCGCCCACCAGGAGGTGCTCTTCGGCAACGCGGGGGAGCAGCTCACCATCCGGCACGACTCCTTCGACCGCGACTCCTTCATGCCCGGCGTCCTCGAGGGCGTGCGCCGGGTCGGCGACCACCCCGGTCTGACGGTCGGGCTCGAGCACTACCTCGGTCTGACGTAGGTATCCCGGCGGCTCAGTCCCAGTAGTCGCCGGCCGACGGGAGGGCCGCGAAGTCCTCGACGTCGTGCGAGAGGAACGTGTCGATGCCCGACCGCCGCAGCGCCCGGAGCCGTTGGTACGACAGGAGCTTCGCCTCGGCGTTCCAGTCGCTCACCTGAGGTACGTCGGCCGTGACCTGCTCGCGGAGATGCGCGGCGTCCCCGACGAAGGCCACCCGCCCACGCTGCGGCAGGTCGACGACGATTCCCTGGCTGCCGGGCGTGTGCCCCGGCAGCCGGACGACGCGCAGCGAACCGTCCTCGAACAGATCGGCGTCGCCGTCGAGCTCGCGGTACTCGAACCCGCGCGCCGGCAGGTAGTCGGCCAGCGCATACCCCCGCGCCGTCCAGCGGTCCGGCCACCAGGCGTGCCGCAGCTCGTCGTGCTGGGCCACGTGCACCGCCGTCGGGAAGTGCTCCATGCCGCCGGCGTGGTCCAGATGGAGGTGCGAGTACACGACGTGGGTCACGTCGGCGCACCGGTACCCCAGGCTCTCGAGGCGCACGTCGATCGCCGCGTCACGGGTGAACACCGTTGCGCCGTAACGCTCTCGAAGTCCTGGCCCCCAATGCGCCTCGGCCAGCTCGGGATCGGCGACCCGGTGGTTGATCCCGGTGTCGAACAGCACGAGCCCGTGCTGGGCGTGCTCGATGACGACGACCGTCGACGGCACCGTGAGGGTGCCGGATGCGCCATGCATGAGATCGCTCCGGTCCACAGACAGCGGACCGGCGTCGACGACGGTCAGGCGGATCCGTGGCGGCATGGTCGCATCCTTCCCACCGCACGGGCTCCACCGCAATCGAGGCCGGCGAGGGCGCGTATCACCGCACGATCCTGGGACCTCCCAGCAGTACCAGCCGTGCCACCCCCGGCACGGCACTGCATGTCAGGAGACATCCATGCCCAGTCTCAAGGTCGGCACCGGCCTGGACGCCCCCATCTCGAACCGGACCGAGGGTGCCGCCGAAGTGGCCGCCCGGGTCGCGCAGCAGGACGCCGCACCCGGGAAGGGCAAGGCCGCGGCCGGCCTGGCCTCGGGAATCGAGAAGGTCCAGGGCTTCAGCCTGCCGAAGGTCGCCGCCGCCCGGTCGGCCAAGGAGGTTCTCTCTGGTCCCCTCGACCTTCCCGACATCGCCGAAGCGTCCTTCGGGTCGGCGGCCCGGCAGGTGCCCCGGTCGGTGCTCGAGACCGTCCACGGCCCCGACGACCGCGTCAAGATCACCAGCACCAGCGTGTATCCCTGGCGGGCCCACGCGTCGCTGCTCATCACCGCTCGCGACGGCTCGATGTGGATCGGGACCGGCTGGTTCATCGGGCCGCACACGCTGATGACCGCCGGACACGTCGTCTACATCACCAACAGCGGCGTCGCGGGGCGCGACGGGTTCGTCCGCTCCATCAAGGTCATGCCCGGCCGAAACGGGACCACGCTGCCCTACGGCTCGGTCACCAGCAGCAACCTCCGGACCGTGCAGGGCTGGGCCACCAACGGCGACGAGGCGCACGACTACGGCGCGATCATCCTCGACACCGACCTCGGAGCGACCACCGGCTGGTTCGGGTTCGGCGTCTACAACGACGCCACGCTCACCGCGTCGGTCGGCAACATCTCCGGGTATCCGGGGGACAAGCCGGACGGCACCCAGTGGTATGCGGCCCGCCGGATCGCGTCGGTCGGCCCGCGCAAGGTCTTCTACGACATCGACACCTTCGGTGGCCAGAGCGGCAGTGCGGTCTACCGGATCGTCGACGGCAAGCGGTACGCGTTCGGCATCCACGCGTACGGCGGCGCGACGACGAACTCCGGCACCCGGATCGTCACACCGGTGTACAACAACATGGTGGCCTGGAAGGCCTGAGCGGGGCTGGGCCGAGCTGGTCCACGCCACTCACGACGAGAGCGGGGACGCGTGGACGCCGGTATGCGACCGGTCATCTCGGGGGTCGCGACCGGCCCGGACGGGCCGGTCGCGTTCGCCCGCGTCATGGTCGAGAAGGCGCCGGCGCCCATGCCCGACCTCGCGGGGCTCACCAGCGAGGACGGAATGTTCACGCTGGGCACCGTCGGACCGGGACGCTACGTCGTGGTGGTGTACGCCGACGGCTTCGTCCCGGCCCGCGGCGTCGCCACCATCCACGCCGGCGACATCTCCGTCGACCTCCGCGTCCACCTGGTCCCCGACGACGCCGGCGTCTCCGACTAGCTCGCGCCGCCGTCCGTACCCGGATCGGTGGTGTGCAGCACCTGGCAGTCGGTGCCGGGGAACACAAGGCCCTCGTGCCCGTCGTCGAACCGGACGAGGTACGGCGGTCCGCCGTCCTCACCTCGGACCTCGAGCACGGCTCCCGCGTGGTCCGCCGAACCCACCTTCTTGCCGTGGAAGAGAAGCCGCTCGCCGACCTGAGCCCTCATGGCCACCACCTCCTCGGACCAGGATAGGAGCGTCGCGGCTCCCGGCCCAGAGTCCCGGCGGAACCGCGTCCCCGCGCATGACAGACTCGGCTCGGCGAGAGGGGTCGACACCGTGAGCAGAACCGACACAACCACGCGTACCGGCATGGCAACGCGCAGCCGCAGCCGCACCGAGCGCGTCGTCGACGCGACCACGACCCGGCTGTTCCGGCTGCCTCCTCCGCGCAGCGACTACTCGGTGACCGCGTCGATCCGGGTCCCGATGCGCGACGGCGTCCACCTGCTGACCGACCACTACGCGCCGGACGGCGAGGCGCTCGGGACGGTGGTCATGCGCGGCCCGTACCAGCGGTCGGGAGCAGTGCCCCATGTCCTCGTGGGGCTCTTCGCGTCGCGCGGCTACCACGTCGTCATGCAGAGCTGTCGCGGCACGTTCGGGTCCGAGGGTCGGTTCGTGCCCGGCGAGGACGAGATCCGAGACGGTGCTGACACCGTCGCCTGGTTGCGCGAACAACCGTGGTTCGACGGCCGGTTCGTCGGTGTCGGCGGGTCCTACCTCAGCTACACGTTGTGGTCGATGCTGATGGACCCGCCGCCCGAGATGGTCGCCGCGGTCTCCTTCGTCAGCTTCCACGACTTCTTCCGCGTGGTCCACGGCACGGGCGCCTTCAGCCTCAGGGACACCCTCGACTGGTGCGACAGCCTCGCGCGCCAGGAGAGCACGACGCTGCTTCGCCAGCTGCTCGAGGGGCCGCGGACGAACCGCCGCCACGAAACGGCCTACGCCGGTCTCCCGGTCGCCGAGGGCGAGGAGCGCTTCATCGGCGCGGGATCGGCGTGGTACCGCGAGTGGGCCACGCGGACCGACCCGGCCGACCCCTACTGGCGGGCTCGCGACCTGTCCGCGGCGCTCGACCGGGTGTCGGTTCCCGTTCGGTTCCTCACCGGGTGGCAGGACCTCTTCGTCGGTCAGACGCTCGAGCAGTATCGGTACCTGCGCGACCGCGGTGTCGACGTGTCTCTCACCGTCGGACCGTGGACCCACGCCAACCTGCTCACGAAGGGTGGGGCGCGGGTCCTGGGCGAGATGCTCTCGTGGGTGGACCGCCACCTGGCCGGGACCGGTGGTGCGGCCGCGACCGACCGGGTCGGCTACTACCTCACCGGGGCCGATGAGTGGCGTACCGCGTCGGACTGGCCCCCTCCCGCCGAGCGGCGGACCCTCTACCTCGCTCCGGGCGGAGTGCTCACCGACCGCCCTCCGTCCGCCACGGCCGGTGCGGTCGGCTTCACCTACGACCCGGCCCGACCGACACCGACGCGGGGTGGGAGGCTGCTGGCTCCGGATGCCGGATACCGCGAGGACTCGGACCTCGCCCGGCGGCCCGACACGCTGGCCTTCGCCAGCGTCGCGCTCACTGAGCCGCTCGATGTCGCGGGCGTGCCGCGGGTGACCCTGACCCACCGCAGCGACAACCCAAGCGCCGACCTCTGGGTCCGCGTGAGCGAGGTGGCCCCGGACGGCCGGTCGCACAACGTCGCCGAGACCTTCCGCGGGGTGGCCGCGGCCGGCGCCGACGGCCGGACGGTTCTCGACCTCGACCCGGTCGCCCACCGGTTCGCCGCGGGCTCGCGGATCGGCCTCCTGGTGGGCGGCGGGTCGTTCCCGCGCTACGCGCGCAACCTCGGTATGCCCGGCAGCCGTGCCGAGGGCACGGCCATGGCTCCGACGCACCAGGCGCTGGATCTCGCGTCGGGTGCGTCGGAACTCTCGCTGCCGGTGCCGACCTGAGCGGCCGACACCGGAGGTGAGCGAGGGGTCAGTCGACCGGCCGGAAGCCGGCGCGCTGGGCCGCGTGCTCATCGGCGAACCAGAGGTGCGGCTCGGCCTCGCCGTACGTGGCCTGCTCCGGCGTGACGTAGGTCTTGGTGTCCTCCCACGCCTTCACGGGGTGTCCGAGCGGGACGGCCCCGTCGTCGATCGTCGCGGCCGAGCCGACGCCGTAGCCACCGTCACGGATCTCGTCGAGCGACGAGGTGCGCGGGCCGTCGTCGGTCGAGGCGCTCGACCGATCCGCCGGCGAGCCGGTCGAGCTCGACTCGGACCCAGCCGAATCCGATTCGGTCGCGCGCGAATCCGACTCGGTGGCGCTGGAGCCCGAATCTGACTGACCCGGCGCGGAGCCCTCGACGAGGTTGCCCTCGTTGTCCCACACCTGGGGACCGCCGGCATCGTCCGCGGTCCAGTCGCCGTCCTGCCGGAACTCCTCACCGGCCGCGACGTCGTGCTGCTCCGGGTCGTGCTCCCGGTCGAACTCCTCGGCCGTCTTCTGGCGCTCCTCGTCCGTCGCCCGACGATCCTCCTCGGAGTCCTGACCGCCGTCGTCCTCGCGTCGAGCCTCGGTGTGGGAGCTGTCTTCCCGTTCGTCTCTCGTGTCGTCTCCGGACCGGTCCGTGACGCTGCGCTCCTGGTCGGTGCCGTCGCCCTCACCTCGGGGCGCCTCGGCATCCCGTCCACCGCGGATCGCGGCGTCGTCCTCGTCGGTGCCCGCGTCCGGCCCACCCGGACCAAGGTCGGTCGCTCCGCCGGTCTGCACGTCCGTGGTCATGTCGGGACGGTTCTGGTCGGCCACGTCCACGTCGCCGGTCCCGCTCCCTGCGGCACTCTGCTGCTCTGCACCCGTCTGATCGGTCATGGCTCCTCCTTGAGCTCCGACGCGCCACTGATGACAACCCCAAGGGTGACTCTGCCCGTTCTCCGCTTTGGCGAAACCGACGCGCCGCGCCACCCCGTTTCTCACGAACCGCGGCACGCCACGGGGGTCTGGAGGGCATCGAACCAGGTGTGCGAATTCCTAATGCTGGCAACGTTTTGGAGATTAGTTACTCCGACATTTCCGGCAATTCGCCCCAGGTTCCGTATTCCGGTTCCTGCGGTGCCCTTCCCGAGTACCGTCGATCTCGGGGTCCAGTCGCACCACATTAAGCACCCCTCGGTTTCGTCACCTGCGCTCCCTCTCGCGGACGCTGGACGGGGAACGAAACTGCGCCGGTGGCATCTGCCGTCATGGCAAGCACCCACAATTCGCTCGGGGACCACTGAGATCAACGGAGCGCTCATGAACCGTCCCTCCATGCGTCGGAGCAGTTCCGACGACGGGCCTACAAAGGGCACAACTCGCCGGCGCGCCAAGTGGCTCGCCATCGTCGCAATCCTGATGCTGCCGATCGCGCTGCTCGTCGCCCCGATGGCCCGAGCGGCTGACGGTCCGTACAGCATTGACGGCAACGTTCCTGACCCCAACACCACTGAGCTCGCCGACGCGTTCGGGAACGTCAAGGAGCTGGGCCCACAGAACTCGAACACGACCAAGATCGGCGTCATTCACAACGACGCGCTGCCGACGCTGGACACGACGAACCCGAACGCCCAGGTCGACCTGCGCCGCGCCTGGCTCGACACCGAGCGGGACACGGCCGCCCCCAACCACGACTGGCTCTACTTCGCATGGGAGCGCGACTCCAACAACGGCAGCGGGTTCATCGGCTACGAGTTCATGCAGAATGCTGCCCCTGCGGGATGCGCGTATGACACCGCCACCGACGCCCAGCTCATCGCGAACTGCAACCCCTGGGCCAACCGCAAGGCCGGCGACTTCATGATCCTTTGGGACCAGCAGGGCGGAAGCAAGGACCTGTTCCTGCGGACGTGGTCCGGCATTGCCCCGAACCTGACACTTGGCGCGCCTGTGCAGCTCAACGCCACGGTGTCGCAGGCGGCCTACAGCGCGGACGGCTTCCGCGGTGAGGCGGCAGTCGACCTGACGGCAACCATCTTCGGCGGATCCACCGCCTGCCGGACCTTCGCCAACACCATCCCTAGCACGGTGACCGGTAACTCCGACACCGCGGACTACAAGGACACCATCCTCAAGAATGCGCCGCCGATCACCAACTGCACCTCGACGACGGTGACCACCCCCAAGACGGGTGCCGGTGCGGACATCCCGGCCGGTGGCCTCTCGATCGGGACCGGTGTCGTCGCGGTGAAGGACTCGGCCGTAGTCAGCGTCGTCGGTGGTACCGCCACCCCGGCCGGCTCGGTCGCGTTCTCCCTCTGCAAGGTGGACGCTCCTGGGCTGTGCACGTCGCCGAACGGAACGTCAATCGGATCGACGAACCTCAGCGGGGCGGCCTACCCGGTCACGGTCCTGTCACCGACGGCGTACGTTACGTCAGCGGGCCGGTACTGCTGGCGGGCGACCTTCTCGGGCGATTCGGCCAACGGCATCCCAGGGTCCTCTGACTCCTCCGCGACCGAGTGCTTCACCGCCAACCCGGTGACGCCAACGTTGGCGACCACTGCGGGTGTCGATGTGACGCTCGGCACGGCGGTGACCGACTCGGCGGCCCTCAGTGGTACGGCGACGCAGCCGGCCAACCCGGTCATCAACCTGACCGGCACGGGCGGAGCGGCGGCGGGCGGCACGATCACCTTCACTCTGTACGGCCCGAACAACTGCACGACTGTGGCCTACACGTCACCCACCGTTGCGGTCAGCGGGAACGGGACTTACAACACTCCCGCTCCCCAGTTCGTCCCGACTGCGGCTGGTACCTACTACTGGGTCGCCTCCTACAGCGGCAACCTGCCGAACACCAACGGCACGACCCACAACGCCGACTGCGCCGACGCGAATGAGGACGTGGTCGTCACTAGCGTTCCGTCGTCGCTGACCAGCGCCCAGAGATGGGTGCCGAACGACTCGGTGACCGTCTCCGCACCGGCTGGCAGTGGCAACCTGGCGGGCACGGTGACCTTCACGCTCTACAGCAGTGGCACGTGTGATGCACCCGGAACCATCGTCTACGGCCCGGTCACGGTTAATGTCTCCGGCGCATCGCCGCAGACGGTGAGCTCGTCGAACACGACTGCGGTGACGGCTACCGGCTCGTTCTTCTGGCGAGTCAACTACGACAGCACCAACCCGGCGCAGCGGGACATCCCGAACACCTGCCACGAGACGTCGGCGCTGACCATCACGAACGGAGGCACCGTCAGCAGCCCGTGACCAGCGACTGACTAGCGTTTTCTCAACCAGTGGTGGTGCCCGGCTTCGGCCGGGCACCATCACGTGCGTCTAGGGAGCCTCGACGAGCGTGCGGCCGTCGTCGGTGACTGTCCAGAACGGGTTGTGGGCGACCTCCCAGCAGTGGCCATCCGGATCGGAGAAGACCCCGCCGTACCCGCCCCAGTCGGCCGGCGCTCCCGGGCGGCGGATCGTCCCGCCGGCAGCCACCGCCTCCTCGAGCAGCGCGTCCACGGCCTCGGGCGACCGCAGGTTCTGCGCGAGGGTGACTCCGCCCCAACCACCGAAGTCCTCCACCACGGTGTCGGCGGCGAGCTCCGCACGTCCCCACAGGGCGACGACCATCCCGCCGGCCTGGAAGAACACGACGTCCTCCGTCGGTCCGGTCGGACGCCAGCCCAGACGCTCGTAGAACTCTCGCGCGGCATCGAGGTTCGCGACTCCCAGCGTTACCAGGCTCACTCGCTGATCCATCCTCCGACCGTAGAGGGTCAGCCCCAGCCGAAGTGGCGCAGCAACGCCGCCGTGCCCGCGGCGAGCACCACGACGACGATGAACGGAGCACGCAAGAGCAGTGCAGCTACCGCGACGCCCAGGCCCGCAGCCCGCGCGTCCAGCGTCAGCCCGTGGTCCGGGGTCGCGAAGGTCTGCACGACGACCAGCCCGGTCAGCAGGGCGACCGGAAGCAGCGCGGTCACCCGTGAGATCCGCGGCCGGGACAGCCAGTGCGCCGGGACGAGGTAGCCCGCGAGCTTGAGCACGTACGCGAGTGCGCAGGCGACGAGGACGGTAACCCAGGCGTTCATGCCGGCTCCCCGCCTTCGGCGGCGCCGACCTCGCGGTCTGCGGAATCGGGTTCGTCGCGGCGGCGCCGATCGAGCAGCCCCACGACGACTGCGGCGAGAGCCGCCACGAGCACCGGCACTCCCGCTGGCGCCAGCGGGACGAGCACCACGGTCAGCAGGGCCGCGAGGGCTGCCGTCGCACCGGCCTCGAGCGATCTCAGACGCGGCCAGAGCAGCGCGCAGAACGCGGCCGCCGCGGCGGCGTCGAAGCCGTAGACCTTCGGGTCGCCGATGGCGTTCCCGAGCAGGGCGCCGGCCAGCGTCGAGAGGTTCCAGCCCGCGTAGACGATCACGCCCGTCAGCCAGAAGCCGCGCCGCATCGCCCGGGGCTCGCTCTGTCCGATGGCCACGGCCGTCGACTCGTCGATCGTCAGCTGCGCGGCGAGTAGACGGCGGAAGCCCCGGACCTGCAAGATGCGCGACACCTGCAGCGCATACAGGCCGTTGCGGACCCCGAGCAGCGTCGACGTGGCGACCGCTGCGACCCCGCTGCCGCCGGCGCCGAGAACGCCCACCAGGGCGAACTGGGACCCGCCCGTGAACAGCAGCGCCGACATCGCCACGGTCTGCCAGACCGTGAGCCCGGCCGCGACCGAGACCGCCCCGAAGCTGATGGCGTAGGCGCCGGTCGCGATGCCGACCGAGAGGGCCTGGCGAGTGACCGCGCGCATGGCTGACCGGTCCGGCGGCCCCGTCCGGGCGACCGGGTCGCGTTCGACCTCGGCCTCCCCGTCCATCCCCGCATCGTCACACAGCTGCGGGCTCCGGCTCCGGCGGGTGTCCACGGGTGGAGCATTCCCGCAGCGATCCGGACTCGCTGAGATAACCTTCGGTTATGCCAGCCATAACCAGCCGCCTCGTCGGGTTTCCCAACCCGGTCAATGAGAAGGCGGCCAGGGTCGTCGCCGGGCTCGTCGTCGTCACGGCGCTCACGGCGTTGGTCAGCCAGGCCGGGTGGCTCCTCTGGCTGCTCGCCGCCGGCTTCCTCCTCCGGGTGCTGTCCGGGCCGCGGTTCAGCCCGTTCGGGCTGCTCGCGACCAAGGTCGTCGCGCCGCGGCTCGGCGCCCCGAAGCTGGTCCCCGGACCTCCGAAGCGGTTCGCACAGGGCCTCGGCCTCGCATTCTCCCTGGTCGCCGCGACCAGCGTCGCCCTCGGGGCGACGACCCTCGGGTGGGCCCTCGTCGTCCTGCTCATCGCCGCGGCCCTGCTCGAGTCGGTGGTCGCGTTCTGCCTCGGTTGCTCGATCTTCGGCCTGCTGCAGCGCGCCGGGATGATCCCCGAGTCCGTGTGCGAGGCGTGCGTCGTCGGGTCTCGCTAGCCCCAAAACCGGGCCGGAACCCTCCCGGAGGAAGGGTCGTTGGGCGCGGTATGACGACCACTCTGACCTGCCCGAAGTGCGCCAGCGAGATGCGCAGCTACGAGCGCAACCGCGTGCTCGTCGACCAGTGCACCGGATGTGGTGGCCTGTTCCTCGACCGCGGTGAGCTGGAGAAGCTCGTGGCCGCCGAGAACGAGTGGCACTCCTCTCCGGGTGTCGCCGCTCCCGCGCCGCCGCCGCAGGACCGCCGCTCGTACGCCGGCCCGCAGGACCGCGGCTACCAGCAGGGGCACGACCAGCGCTACGACAACCGCTACGACAACCGGTACGACCAGCGGTACGACAACCGTGGTGACCACCAGCAGCCCTACAAGAAGAAGAAGTCGTTCCTCAGCGAGCTGTTCGACGACTGACCAGCACCTGCGACCTCACTGCGGCACGTCCACGGTGAGCCGGATCTCTCCGGCGACCTCGCCCTCGGCGGGACCCGTCACGCGCTCACGACGGGCTCCGTCGGGGGCGAACCCGGCCGCCTCGAGGAACGCGCGCGTCGCCTCGTCGGTCGCCAGCAGCCAGGTCCGAACCCGGGCGAACCCGGTGAGGCCCGCCGTGTCGACGGTCGCGTTGAGCAGCCGCGAGCCGTGCCCCGCCCGCCGCGCGACGGGACTGACTCCGCCGACCAGCAGCTCGGCGTCGACGTCGGTGGCGTCGGGGTCCGCGCTCGGACCGACCGCGGCGAACCCGATCACCTCCTCGCCCGCGCAGGCGACCAGCAGCCGGTATGCGCCCGAGGGCGGCCTGGCGAGGGACTCCCGCCAGACCTGGGCGAACTCCTCCGGCGTGGCCGCGGCGAGAGCCTCGGCCGGCAGCAGCGACGCATACGCCTCATGCCACAGGGCCGACTGGACGGCGCCGACCGTGTCGACGTCCCAGGGCGTCGCGACCCGGACGCTGGCGTCGGCGACCGGGTGGTCATGGGAGTGGCTCACGCGGCCATCCTGTCAACCGAGGGCGGGCCGGCGCGCGCGGGCGTCCCGAACACCGTTCCGGCCGATGAGTCTCGACCGGTCGGCGGGTCTTCACCACCATGCGCAAGCTCGTGGAGACAACCTTCGTCAGCCTCGACGGCGTGATGTCCAACCCGCAGGACTGGGCGCCGCCCTACTGGGACGACGAGTACACCGCGTACGAGCGCCGGGGATGGAGCCGGTCGACGGCCTGCTCCTGGGCCGGGCGACCTACGACGGCTTCTCGGCGTCCTGGTCGCAGCGCTCCGGAGACTGGACGCCGACCGGATGAACTCGCTGCCGAAACGGGTGATCTCGCGGGGCGGCCGGAGCTCACCTGGAACGCGCAGCTGCTCGAGGGCGACGACCTGGTCGACTCGGTCCGGGCGCTCAAGGCCCAGGAGGGCGGCGACATCCTCAAGTTCGGGACGGGGGAGACCGACCTCACCCTGCTTCCCGCGGGGCTGGTGGACGAGCTGCACATCTGGGTGTTCCCGGTCATCGCCGGCGACGGTGGTCGCCTGCTCGAAGGACTGCCGGTCACACATCTCGACCTGCAGGAGACCGCACGCCTCGGCTCGCTAGTCGTCGTCCCCCGCTTCGCCGGGACCACGGAGCGCTGAGCCACACAGCGGACCGTGATGGGATGGGCGGATGAGGTCGCCCGCACTCCTGCGCGCCGCCGCGGCCGCGACGGTCCTGCTGGCGGCGACGGCCGGGTGCAGCTCGACCGACGTGGCTCCGGGGAGCGCCAGTCCGACCGAGGCGGTCGCCGCCTTCATGCACGCCCTGGGCGAGAAGAACTCCGATGCCGCCTGCTCACAGGTCTCGACCGGCGGTCAGCCGCTGACGAACGCGGGTTTCGACCAGTGCAAGGAGGGGCTGGAGAAGGTCCTCGCCGACCTCGACGACCCCGGCGAGATCGCCCAGCTCAAGTCCGCGACGGTCACGGGCGCGACGGTCACCGGCGACAAGGCGACGGTGTCGAAGGCGCAGATCACCAACGTGCCCGACGGCTACCAGAACGACATCGACCTCGTGAAGCTCAACGGGCGCTGGTACATCGACTCCAAGCAGTGACTCGAAGCCGTCGCTGCGGCTGAGGGATACTGGGGGCATGTACGGCAACGACGTCGTGGACCCCACCGAAGCGCTCAACGCCTCCGAGACGCCCGAGTTCGACGAGGCCGTCGCGGCGGGAGAGGCGGCTGAGGCGCGCGACGGCGTCTCTAGCTTCGACGCGCTGATCGCTGCGGACCTGCGGGTCGAACCACGCGACGAGATGCCCGACGCGTACCGCAAGACCCTGATCCGGCAGATCGCGCAGCACGCGCACTCCGAGATCATCGGGATGCAGCCGGAGGGCAACTGGATCACCCGAGCCCCGTCGTTGCGGCGTAAGGCGATCCTCATCGCGAAGGTCCAGGACGAGGCGGGTCACGGGATGTACCTCTACTCGGCGGCCGAGACCCTCGGCATCGACCGGGCCGAGCTGCTGGACATGCTCCACAGCGGCAAGCAGAAGTACTCCTCGATCTTCAACTACCCGACCCTGACCTGGGCCGACTGCGGCGCGATCGGCTGGCTGGTCGACGGGGCCGCGATCATGAACCAGGTGCCGCTCTGTCGGTGCTCCTACGGCCCGTACGCCCGCGCGATGATCCGGGTCTGCAAGGAGGAGTCGTTCCACCAGCGGCAGGGGTTCGAGATTCTCTGGAACCTCGTCCGCGGCACCGAGGCCCAGAAGGCGATGGCCCAGGACGCGGCGAACCGTTGGTGGTGGCCGGCACTGATGATGTTCGGGCCACCCGACACCGGTGAGGCGGCGGCCAGCGGAGGGCATACCGAGCAGTCGATGGCCTGGGGCATCAAGCGGTTCAGCAACGACGACCTCCGCCAGAAGTTCGTCGACATGATGGTGCTCCAGGCCGACCGGCTCGGGCTCACGCTGCCCGACCCCGACCTGACGTGGAACGAGGCCCGCGGGCACTGGGACTACGGCCCGATCGACTGGGACGAGTTCTGGCGGGTGCTGCGCGGCGACGGGGCGTGCAACGCCGAGCGCATCGAGCACCGGCGCGGCGCGCACGAGGACGGCGCCTGGGTGCGCGAGGCGGCGAACGCCTATGCCCGGAAACACTCCGGGCAGGCGGCCGCGTGAGCGAGACGCATACCGAACGCTCCTGGCCCCTGTGGGAGGTGTTCGTCCGGGCGAAGCGTGGTCTCTCGCACACCCACGTCGGCTCGCTGCACGCGCCGGACGCGACCATGGCGCTGCGGAACGCGCGCGACGTCTACACCCGTCGGCAGGAGGGCGTGTCGATCTGGGTGGTCGAGGCGTCGTCGATCACGGCGAGCAGCCCGGACGAGAAGGACTCCTTCTTCGACCCGGCGGCCGACAAGGTCTACCGGCACCCGACGTTCTACGACGTGCCCGAGGACGTCGAGTACCTCTGACGTCGGCGGCGGGGCGAGGTCGAACTCCCGGTACGCGTCGGGCACCGGGAACCCGTCGGACCTCGCAGACCGGATGTCCCCGGTTGCACCGGTTTTCGCCGGGACGGGCCGCAGCCGTATGGTCGGTCAGTGAGGGAGGGCCGACGATGAGCGAGGGACCGGTGCCGTCTCCGGGCCGGGCGGTCGATGACGCCGTACCGACGGGAGACCGGCTGGCCGCCGCCTATCTGCTCGGAATCGCGGACGACGCGATGGTCTACGCACAGCGTCTGGGGGAGTGGCTGACCAACGCCCCCCAGATCGAGGAGGACATGGCCCTCGCCAACGTCAGCCTGGACCTGCTCGGTCAGGCACGCGGACTCTACCCGCACGTCGGCGCGCTCGACGGCACCGGCCGGTCGGAGGACGACTTCGCGATGCTCCGCGACGAGCGGCAGTGGCGCAACGTCCAGCTCGTCGAACAGGAGCGCGCTGACTTCGGTGTCGAGATGGCCCGGCTGCTCTGGTTCTCGGCGTACCAGGTCGAGCTGTATGCGGCAGCTGCCGGCTCTTCGGACGAGACCTTCCGCGCGGTCGCCGAAAAGGCGACCAAGGAGGTGGCTTACCACCACGACCACGCGCGCCAGTGGGTGCTGCGGCTCGGCGACGGGACCGAGGAGTCGCACCGTCGGATGCAGGACGCCCTCGATGCCGTACTCCCTTATCTGGCAGAGCTGTTCGACGACGACCCGGTGTCGGCCGCGGCGGCCGAGGCGGGCGTCGGCGTGTTGCCGTCGTCGCTGCACGACTCCGTCGTCGCGCGGGTGGCCGCGGTCGTCGAGGAGGCCACGCTCACCCTCCCGAACGACTCGCGCTGGCGCTCCCGCGGCGGCCGCGAGGGCGTCCACTCGGCGCCGATGGGGTACCTCCTTGCCGAGATGCAGCACCTCGCGCGCTCGCATCCGGGGGCGACGTGGTGACGACGACGCGCACGGCTCCGGCCGAGGTCGAGCAGGCGGTCGGGAGCATCCCCGACCCTGAGGTGCCGGTCGTGACGATCGCGGACCTCGGCATCCTGCGCTCGGTGGCGACCGACGAGGCGACCGGCACCATCGACGTCGTGATCACGCCGACGTACTCCGGGTGTCCGGCGATGGAGGCCATCACCGCCCACGTCTCCTACGTATGCCGCGCCGCCGGCTGGGAACCCCGTGTCACGACGCGACTCAGCCCGGCGTGGACGACGGACTGGATGTCGGAGGAGGGCAAGGAGAAGCTGCGCCGCTTCGGCATCGCCCCTCCGACGCATACCCCAACCGACGGTCCGGTCCCGGTCTCGCTGGGACGTCGGACCGTGGCCTGCCCGCGTTGCGGGTCGGAGGACACGGTGGAGCTGGCGCGGTTCGGCTCGACGGCGTGCAAGGCGCTGCGCCGGTGCGAGGAGTGCCGAGAGACGTTCGACGAGTTCAAGACGCTCTGATGTGTGCCCTGTTGGCTCCTGCTCCTCAGGTGAGGAGGCCGCGGTTCCACCCGTTGACCGTCGCCGGGGTGGAGCGGCTCACCGACGAGGCCGTGGCGGTGACGTTCGAGGTGCCCCGGGAGCTGTGGGACGAGTACGCATACCGGCCCGGACAGCACCTGACCCTGCGCGCGACGATCGACGGCGAGGACGTCCGGCAGTCGTACTCGATCTGCCAGCCACGCTCCGGGCGCGGCGGGCCGGGCCGGCTGCGGGTGGCGTCGGCGGTGGTCGAGGGCGGCCGGATGTCGACGTGGCTGAACACGACGGTCGCGGCGGGGGACGAGATCGAGGTGATGACCCCGATGGGGTCGTTCACCTGCCCGACCCAGCCGACGGCGGCCCGGCACCACGTCGCGATCGCCGCCGGCTCCGGGATCACGCCGGTGCTGTCGCTCGTCTCGACGGCGCTGGAGGAGGAGCCCTCGTCACGGGTCACGTTGTTGTTCGGGAACCGGCGGACCAGCACGGTGATGTTCCTCGAGGAGCTGGAGGACCTGAAGAACCGCTACCCGGGCCGGTTCCATCTCGTCCACGTGCTGTCACGCGAGCCCCAGGACGTCGAGCTGTTCCACGGCCGGCTCGACCCGGAGCGGCTGGCCCGCCTCTTCGACGTGCTGGTGCCCGTGGGCAGCGTCGACGAGTGGTACCTGTGCGGCCCGTTCGGGATGGTGACCGGGGCGGAGGCCCTCCTCAAGGAGCGAGCGGTCGACCCGCACCACATCCACCACGAGATCTTCCACGTCGACGAGCCGGGCGACGCGGTGCGACGTCCCCGGCCGATGGTCGACGCCTCCGCGCCTCCGGCCGCGGTGGTGACGGTGACCCTGGACGGCCGCACGACCGAGGTGCCCATGCCGTCCCTCGACGAGTCGATCCTCGACGCGACCCTGCGGGTCCGCCCCGACGCCCCGTTCTCCTGCACGAACGGGGTATGCGGCACCTGCCGCGCGCATCTCGTGTCCGGTGAGGTGCGGATGGACCGCAACTACGCGCTGGAGCCCGACGAGATCGAGGCCGGCACGGTCTTGGCCTGCCAGTCGCACCCGGTCACCGAGACGGTCACCCTCGACTACGACGCCTAGCCCGCTCCCCGGCAGTCGCCGCTCATCGGTCCTGTGGCGTGCTCCACACCGGCGCGTCCTGCGGTCCCGCCGGCGGCGCATCGCTGGAAGGCGAGAGGGCTTCGGCCTTGGTCAGCTCGGTCTCCAGTCCGCAGACGGTGCACGCGTCGACGTAGAGCGCGCTGCCGACTCGGAAGACCGGGATGAAGAAGAACGTGAACCGACGAGTCGCCTCGACGATCTCGTGTGGTGCCCGGTTCCCGCACCGGCGGCAGTGACGTTGCGCGGTTGCCAGCACGCGGGCGGAGGTGTGGAGTCCGAACAGCAGCAGCATCCCGTCCTCGTGCCCGGCTCCTCCGGTCGGCAAACCCGGAACACGTCGCCGTCGTGGAGAATCCTGTGGATGCAGCCTGACGAACCGATGACGACCGCGAGGGCCGAGACATGACCGGACGTGACCTGCTGGACGAGCTGGAGGATCAGGAGTCTCGGCTGGTCTTCGAGCGCTTCGACGACGACACGGCGTGGGAGCTCGGCGCTGCGCTGCGGGAGGCCGCCAGCGGGGGCGGGCTGCCGATCGCCATCTCGGTCCGCCGCAACGGCCGGATGCTGTTCTTCGCCGCGCTGCCTGGCTCGTCCGCGGACAACGAGGCGTGGCTGGCGCGGAAGTGCGCGGTCGTGGACCGCTACGGTCACTCGTCCCTCAGGGTCGGCGAGCAGTTCCGGGTGGACGGCAAGTCCTTCGACGTCGACTCCCGCCTCGACCCGGCGAGCTTCGCGGCCCACGGCGGTGCGTTCCCGATCCTGTTGCGGGGCACCGGGTGCATCGGCACCGTGGCCGTCTCCGGTCTGCCCCAGCTCGACGACCACCGGCTGGTCGTCGACACGATCGCGGCCCTGCTGGGCGGCTCCCGGTAGAGCTGGAACGGAGGGTTCTGGCCCTCATCGGGGCCACAACCCTCCGGACCGGTTGTCAGGCGGGGCGCCGACGCTCGTGGGTCACCCACGCGAGCCGGTCCCGCGTCTCCCGCGCGGTCTCGAGGAACTCGTCGGCCGGGATGGCGGGAAACACCACGTCGCCATCCGGCTCGAGGAACACCTCGGTGATGAGCAGCCGGTGCGCCCACGGCATCGCCTCGGCGTAGATCTCGCCCCCACCGCAGACGAACACCTCGTCCGCCGGGCCGGCCAGCGCGAGCGCCTCCGCGAACGAGTGCGCCACCTCGACGTCCGCGTGCTGCCAGTAGCGGTTCCTGGTGACGACGATCGTCCGTCGGCCCGGCAGGGAGCGCCCGATCGACTCGAAGGTCAGCCGGCCCATGACCAGGACGTGGCCCATCGTGGTCCGCTTGAAGTAGGCGAAGTCCTCCGGCAGGTGCCAGGGGATGTCCGGCCCGTTGCCGATGACGCCGTTCCGGGCGACGGCGGCGATCAGCGTGACCTGGGTCAAGGCGACCTCAGACCGCGATCGGGGCCTTGATGGACGGGTATGCGTCGTACCCCACCAGCTCGAAGTCCTCCAGCTCGAACTCGTCCAGAGCGGCCCGCGGCGCGATCCGCATCTGGGGGAGTGGCCGAGGGTCCCGGGTCAGCTGGAGCCGGGCCTGGTCGAGGTGGTTGAGGTAGAGGTGCGCGTCACCGAGCGTGTGGACGAACTCGCCGGGAGCCAGGTCGCATACCTGCGCCACCATCATCGTCAGTAGCGCGTAGGAGGCGATGTTGAACGGCACCCCGAGGAAGACGTCGGCCGACCGCTGGTAGAGCTGGCACGAGAGCCGGGCCGGGTCGCCGGAGCGCTTCGGCGGGGCGACGTAGAACTGGAACAGCGCGTGGCACGGCGGCAGGGCCATCGAGTCGACGTCGGCGACGTTCCACGCCGACACGATGTGCCGCCGCGAGTCCGGGTTCGCGCGGATCGACGACACTACGCGGGCGATCTGGTCGATGTGCTCGCCACTCGGCGTCGGCCACGAGCGCCACTGGTACCCGTAGACCGGTCCGAGGTCGCCCTCCGCGTCGGCCCACTCGTCCCAGATCGAGATGCCCCGCTCCTGGAGCCAGCGCACGTTGGTGTCGCCGCGGAGGAACCAGATCAGCTCGCCGGTGATCGAGCGCAGGTGCAGCTTCTTGGTCGTCAGCGCGGGGAAGCCCTCGTCGAGGTCGAACCGCATCTGGTGCCCGAACACGCTGAGCGTGCCCGTGCCGGTGCGGTCGGACTTCTCCACGCCCGTCGTGAGCACCCGGTCGAGGAGGTCGAGGTACTGCCGCACGGGCCGCACGCTACACCGGCCGAGCGGCCGGCTTCGGGATGTGACCCACGTCACACTCGGCCAGCCGAATCGGCTGTAACGGATCCTCCGCTCCCCCGATGTAGGTGGTGTCGAAGCGCTACCCGGACCCCCGAGCGGGTAGCGCTTCGACATTTCTGTCTCCGGGGCATACCTCAGAGGTGGCACGCGTCGCCCGGACCGGCCGGACTCGCCACGGGCGATAGATTGGCCGCCATGACCGCTTGGACCGCGCGCACGTCGTCGCCGTTCGGCCGTGCGCTGACCGCGGTGGTCACCCCGATGCACGACGACGGCAGTCTCGACCTCGCCGGCCTGCAGAAGGTGGTCTCCCACCTTCTCGACACCGGGCACGACGGCGTCGTCGTCAACGGGACCACCGGCGAGTCCGCCACGACCTCCGACGAGGAGCAGGACCAGATCCTCCGGGCCGCCCTCGAGGTGGTCGGCGAGCGGGGACGCGTGGTGGCCGGCGTCGGCACGAACGACACCGCGCATACCGTGCACCTCGCGAAGCAGGCCGCGGCGACCGGCGCCCATGCTCTCCTCGTCGTCACCCCGTACTACAACCGGCCCACGCAGCCCGGCCTCGTCGCCCACTTCACCGCGGTCGCGGATGCCACGCCGCTGCCGGTGATGCTCTACGACATCCCGGCCCGCACCGGCACGGCCATCGCCACCGAGACGCTGCTGCGCCTCGCCGAGCACCCGCGCATCGCCGCCGTCAAGGACGCCAAGGGCGACCTGTGGTCCGCGACGAGGGTGCTCGACCAGACCGACCTGATCTGGTTCTCCGGCGACGACATCGCCACCCTCGCCCACCTCACCCAGGGGGCGACGGGCTACGTCGGAGTCACCACGCACGTCGCCGGAGCGGAGTACGCCGCGATGCTCGCCGCGGTCGACGCCGGCGACCTGCCCACCGCCGTCGGGATCCACCGGCGGCTCATCCCGGTCGTCGACGCGATCATGAACACCAGCCAGGGTGCGATCATGGCCAAGGCTTCGCTCAAGGAGCTCGGCGTCATCGGCTCGGCGGCCGTCCGGCTGCCGCTCGTCGAGTCGCCCCCGGAGCACCTGGAGAAGCTGCGAGCCGCACTGGCGTCACTGAGCGCCGTCCCGACGACCTGAGTCGAACCCGAGCAGTCGTCCCCCGAAGCAGAGGACCCCAACCACCCCGTGACCATCGCCCTGCCCGACCTCGCCGACCCACCGCCCCTCGCCGGGAACGCTCTGCGCATCGTCGCCCTCGGCGGCCTGGGGGAGGTCGGTCGCAACATGACCGTCCTCGAGACCCAGGGCCGTCTGCTGATCATCGACTGCGGCGTGCTCTTCCCCGAGGACCACCACCCGGGGATCGACCTGATCCTTCCCGACTTCGAGTACCTCGACGGCCGGCTGGACCAGGTCGAGGCGATCGTCCTCACCCACGGCCACGAGGACCACATCGGTGCCGTGCCGTTCCTGCTCAAGCGCAAGCCCGACATCCCGCTCATCGGCTCGCAGCTGACCCTCGCCCTGCTCGAGGCCAAGCTCAAGGAGCACCGCATCACGCCGTATGCCCTGACGGTCAAGGAGGGCACGCGCGAGAAGCTCGGCGTCTTCGACCTCGAGTTCGTCGCGGTCAACCACTCGATCCCCGACGCGCTCGCCGTCATGGTCCGTACGGCGGCCGGCACGCTGCTGCACACCGGCGATTTCAAGATGGACCAGCTGCCCCTGGACGGGCGGCTGACCGACCTGCGGGCGTTCGCGCGGCTGGGGGAGGAGGGTGTCGACCTGTTCCTCACCGACTCGACCAACGCCGAGGTGCCGGGCTTCACGACGACGGAGCGCGAGATCGCCCCCGCCATCGACCGGGTGTTCCGGCACGCCAAGCGGCGGATCATCGTCGCCTGCTTCGCCTCGCACGTGCACCGCGTCCAGCAGGTCCTCGACGCCGCCGAGAAGGCCGGCCGCAAGGTCGCCATGGTCGGCCGGTCGATGGTCCGCAACATGGGCATCGCCGCCGAGCTCGGCTACCTGCACGTCCCGGACGGCGTGCTCGTCGACGTCAAGAAGCTGGACGACCTCCCGGACGACAAGATCGTCCTCATCTGCACGGGTTCGCAGGGTGAGCCGATGGCCGCGCTGTCGCGGATGGCCAACCGCGACCACCGCATCGAGGTCGGCGTCGGCGACACGGTGCTGCTGGCGAGCTCGCTGATCCCCGGCAACGAGAACGCGGTCTACCGGGTCATCAACGGCCTGATGATGCTCGGTGCCGACGTCGTCCATCGCGGCAACGCAAAGGTGCATGTGTCGGGCCACGCCAGCGCCGGAGAGCTGCTCTACGTCTACAACATCGTCAAGCCCAAGAACGTCATGCCGGTGCACGGCGAGTGGCGGCACCTGGTCGCCAACGCCGAGCTGGCCGTCGCCACCGGGGTGCCGCGCCAGCGCGTCCTCGTCTCGCCGGACGGCGGAGTCGTCGACCTGGTCAACGGGAAGGCGCGCCTGGTCGGGGCGGTCTCGTGCGGGTACATCTACGTCGACGGGCAGTCGGTCGGCGGCACCACCGAGACCCTGCTGAAGGACCGGCGCATCCTGCGCGACGAGGGCTTCATCACCTGCATCGTCGTCATCGACGCCGCCACCGGGAAGATCGCGGCGGGCCCCGAGATCACCGCCCGCGGGTTCGTGGAGGACGACGAGATCTTCCGCGAGATCATCCCCAAGGTCGAGCAGGCGCTCGCCGAGGCGACCGGCAACGGGGTGCGCGACGAGTACCAGCTCCAGCAGGTCATCCGGCGCACCATCGGCAGCTGGGTCGGCGGGACGATCCGGCGGCGCCCGATGATCATTCCCGTGGTGATCGAAGCGTGAACGCTTCATTCACCACCGGCTCCACCGTGGTGATCGAAGCCTGATCGACACCTGAGTGGGCACGTTCCGCCGCGGGCTCGCGGTCGTTCTCGGGCTCGCCCTCGTGGCGCTCACCGCGGCCTTCGCGCTGCGGTGGGTCGACGTGGCGACGCGTGAGGTCGCGGCGGTCCAGGCCGTCGTGCCCATCACCGGTGCCGGGGTCGTGGTGGTCACCCTCCTCGCGCTGGTATGCGGGCTGCGCCGGCTCGCACTGGTCGGCGCGGTTCCGAGCGCGGTCGCCGTCGTCCTCGCGGTCGCCTCGTTCGGGCTCACCGCCACGCCGAGCGCCGGCGGGGCCGAGACGGTGACCCTGCTGTCCTCGAACCTCGAGTTCGGCGGGGCGAACGCGGACGACGTCGTCAAGGGGGTTCGCGACCACCGGGCCGACGTCGTCGTGCTCGTCGAGCTGACCCCCCAGGCCGTGACGCGGCTCAAGGCCGCCGGCCTGGACGAGGCGCTGCCCTACGCGGTCGGGCACCCCGAAGCGGGAACCACCGGCGCGCAGATCCGCAGCCGGTGGCCGGTCACCCTCATCGACCCGGGCAAGGGCGTCGACGGCTCGCTGTTCTGGGAGCCCTACGCCCTCGTGCAGCGACCGGGCGGCGCGTTCCGGGTCAAGGCCATCCACACCCGTCAGCCGATCGTCTCGGCCCGGGGCTGGGCGCGGGACCTCGACCGCATCCATGCGTGGCAGCTCGCCCAGCCGGCCGACCAGCCGCTGCTCCTGGCCGGCGACTTCAACGCGTCCGAGAGCCATCCCGGGTTCCGGACGATGCTCGACGGGTTGACCGACGCCCACCGGGCCACCGGCGGCGGGTGGGTGCGCACCTGGCCGCAGGGCCGACGCATACCTCCGTTCGTTCAGCTCGACCACGTCCTGGGCCGGGGCATCACGGCCATCGACGCCGGGGTGACACCGGTCCGCGGGACCGACCACGCCGCCGTCTGGGCGACGGTAACCCTGGCGTTACCGTAACTTCAGAGTTACCATCGCGTATGCCCGCCGCCCGACCCGAACGCGCGCCGGACGCCGCGCTCGAGGCGCTGGGCGACGGTTCGCGCCGTGAGATCCTCGCGCTGCTGGCCGCACGGAACCGGTCGGTCCAGGAGATCGCCGCCGAGCTGCCGATCAGCCGGCCCGCGGTGTCGCGCCACCTGCGCGTGCTCAAGGACGCCGGCCTGGTCGCCGAGGAGGCGGCCGGGACCCGGCGGATCTACCACCTGGAGCCGGAAGGGGCGCTGGCGGTACGCGACTACCTGGAGCGCGTCTGGGGCGAGGCGGCGGTCCGGTTTCGGCTGCTGGCCGAGAACACGACGCGGCGTGACGATGGCTGAGCCGCTGCGGCTGGACGTCGTCGTCGCGTGTCCACCGGACCACGCGTTCGACGTGTGGGCGAACCGGATCGACGTCTGGTGGCCGAGAGACCACACGGCGACGGGAGAGCCCGGCGCTCGGGTGGTCCTGGAGCCTCGGGTCGGGGGACGGATCTACGAGGTCGCCCCGGACGGCACCGAGCACGAGTGGGGCGAGGTGACCGCCTGGGAGCCGCCCCGCCGGCTTGCATACCTCTGGCACCTGCGGACCGACCGCGACGCCGCGACCGACGTCGAGATCCGGTTCGTGCCCGACGACGCGGGCACCCGCGTGGAGATCGAACACGCCGGTTGGGAGCGCCTGGGCGACGCTGCCGACGCGTGGCGCGAGCGCAACCTCGGCGGCTGGACCACCCTGGTGCCGCACTTCGTCGCGGCGGCAACCACACCCTGAGAGGAGCCGGTCATGGCTGAGGGAACCAAGGATGACCCCTGGGAGCTGACGACGGCACCGGGCACGTCCGCATACTCGATGTGGAAGGACGAGGCCGCCGACCCGCCCACCCTCGTATGTCAGGTGGGCTCGACACAGCTGAAGTACCAGCTGCGCGCCATCGACGACCTGCACGCCTGGCTGCTCGAGCAGGGCGACTGGGTCGACGTGGGCGCCGCCGACGAGCAGAAGCCCGCCGCCGACGGCACCGTCGAGGGCTGGGGACGTTCCGAGGTCAACCCGGTCGGGGGCTGGTACGGCCTCCGCAAGGGCTACCGCGGGAGGTTCGGCATGTACCTGCCGCCGCTCCTCGAGGCACTCGGGAAGGCCGAGCTGACCCACGAGAAGCGCAACAACAAGGTCCGTGCGCTGCCCTGAACCGACGCGTGGGCGCGCTGGCTACCGGCCGGTGAGCCGCTCCAGGTGCTCGGGGTACCGGGCCCCCTCGATGTCGACCGCGTCGGCCGCGGTGGTGATCTCGGCGAGGGTCTCGGCGCTGAGCTCGAGGTCGGCGGCGCCGAGGTTCTCCTCGAGTCGATGCAGCTTGCGCGTCCCCGGAATGGGGGCGATCCACTGCCGCTGGGCCAGCAGCCAGGCGAGCGCGATCTGGGCCGTCGTGGCTCCGTTGCGCTCGGCGACGTCCTTGAGCAGATCGAGCAGCCGCTGGTTGGCCTGCCGCGCCTCCTCGGCGAACCGCGGGATCGTGGCGCGAATGTCGTTGTCCGCGAACGTGGTCGACGCGTCGATGGTCCCGGTGAGGAACCCCTTGCCGAGGGGGCTGTAGGGGACGAACCCGATCCCGAGATCCTCGACGACCGGCAGCACCTCCTTCTCGGGAGTGCGCCACCACAGGGAGTACTCGCTCTGGAGCGCGGTGACCGGGTGGACGGCGTGCGCGCGCCGGATGGTGTCGACCGCCGCCTCGGACATGCCGAAGTGCCGGACCTTGCCGGCCTCGACCAGCTCCTTGACGGTGCCGGCGACGTCCTCGATGGGGACGTCCGGGTCGACGCGATGCTGGTAGTAGAGGTCGATGACGTCGACGCCGAGCCGGCGCAGCGAGCCGTCGACGGCGCGGTGGATGTTCTCGGGCCGGCTGGAGACGCCGCTCGAACGACCGTCGTCGTCGAACGCGAAGCCGAACTTGGTCGCGATGACCACCTCGTCGCGGTGCGGCGCTAGGGCCTCACCGACGATCTCCTCGTTGACGAACGGCCCGTAGACCTCCGCCGTGTCGAAGAAGGTCACGCCGCGAGCGACGGCGTCGCGGATCAGCGCGACCGCCTCGGAGCGGTCCGGCAGGGGGCCGTAGCTCTGGCTCATCCCCATGCAGCCCAGGCCGAGCGCGGAGACCTCCAGCCCCTGTCCCAGTGTTCGTGTCTTCATGTCGGGTCCTTTCGGGTATGCGAGGTCGGTCGCGGGGAGGGTCAGGGCAGGAGCAGCGACTTGATGGCGCGGCGCTCGTCCATCGCGGCATACCCCTCGGCCGCCTGCTCGAGGGGAAGGGTCAGGTCGAAGACCTTTCCCGGGTCGATGCGGCGGTCGACGATCCGCTCGACGAGGTCGGGCAGGAAGCGGCGCACCGGCGCCGGGCCGCCGCCGATCTGGACGTGGGAGTAGAACAGCTCGGTGCCGTCGACCGAGACGCCGTGCGGCACGCCGACGATGCCGACCCGCCCGCCGGGGCGGGTGGCGCTCATGGCCTGGCTCATCGACTCGCCGGTGCCGACGCACTCGAGCACGGCGTCGGCGCCGATCCCGTCGGTGAGGTCCTTGACCCGCTCGACGCCCTCCCCACCACGCTCGGCGACGATGTCGGTTGCCCCGAACTCCGTGGCCAGCCGCTGGCGCGACTCGTGCCGGCTCATGGCGATGATCCGCTCGGCGCCCAGCTCGCTGGCGGCCAGCACGCCGAGCAGCCCGACGGCGCCGTCGCCGACGACCGCGACGGTCGAGCCGGGTCCGACGCCGGCCTGGACCGCGGCGAACCACCCGGTGCCCAGTACGTCGGAGGCGGCCAGCAGGCTCGGGAGCAGGTCGTTGTCGGGGACCTCCGGCGTCGCCACGAGGGTGCCGTCGGCCCAGGGGACCCGCAGCATCTCGGCCTGCGCGCCGAGCGCGCCCATGGGCTCCGCGTGCAGGCAGGCGGTCTGGAAACCGTTGCGGCAGTTGCGACACGTGCCGTCGGAGGCGAAGAAGCTGCCGATGACGAACTGGCCGGGGCGGATCGTCGCGACGTCGTTGCCGACCTCCTCGACGACGCCGACGTACTCGTGGCCCATCGGCGCCGGGCCGCCGGACTCGTTGATCCCGCGGTAGGACCAGAGATCCGACCCGCAGACGCAGGTGGCCGACATCCGGATGACGGCGTCGGTCGGCTTCTCGATCCTGGGGTCGTCCCGGTCCTCGACGCGGATGTCACCGGGGGCGTGGAGGACGGCTCCTCGCATGATGTGGATCTCCTTGCGGTAGTGGGGGTTTCAGCGGGTCTGGAAGACGTCTTTGGCGACGGTCATCGCCGACATCGCCTTGGGCCACCCGGCGTAGAACGCCAGGTGGGTGATGACCTCCTTCAGCTCATCCTCCGTCGCGCCGTTGTCCAGGGCGCGGGCCAGGTGGTGACCGAGCTGGGCCGTGCTGCCGCTGGTGGTCAGCGACGCGACCGTGACGAGGCTGCGCTCCTTGGGCGTGAGCTCGGTGCGCGGCCACACCTCGCCGAACAGCACGTCGTCGGTGAAGTGGACGAGCGCGGGAGCGAAGTCGCCGAGCATCTGCTGCGCGGCGGTGGGTGCGGTGTCGTCCGTCATGGGTCCCACCCAACTCCCTTTCGCGGATGCGCGGGAGGTCGGGGTTATGGGGGTACTGGCTCGACCCCCCTCCCTCCGGTGTCGAGCCGTAGCGTGGAGGCGTGGACAACCGGAGCGACATTCGCGAGTTCCTCGCGACGCGGCGGGCGAAGATCACGCCCGAGCAGGTCGGGCTGCCGGCCGGTGGCGGCCGTCGCCGGGTGCTCGGGTTGCGCCGCGAGGAGGTCGCCGTGCTCGCCGGGGTGAGCCCCGAGTGGTACGCGCGGCTGGAGAAGGGCCACATCGGCGGCGTGTCCGACTCCGTGCTCGACGCGGTGGCCCAGGCGCTGCGCCTGGACGAGGCCGAGCGCGACCACCTCTACGACCTGGCGCGGGCCGCGCGGCCGGCGAGCCGCTCGCGTCGGCGGACCCCGCCCGCCGTGCGTCCGAGCGTCCAGCGGATCCTCGACGCGATGGGCACGGCTCCGGCGCTGGTCCGGAACGGTCGCCTGGACATCATGGCCATCAACGCCCTCGGTCGGGCGCTCTACTCGCCGGCCTTCGAGAACCCCGCTCGACCCGTGAACCTGGCCCGGTTCAACTTCCTCGACCCGCGGTCGCGGGACTTCTACCCCGAGTGGAACGAGGCGGCCAACACGTCAGTGGCTCTGCTGCGCACCGAGGCCGGGCGCGACCCGTACAACCGCGAGCTGACCGACCTGGTGGGTGAGCTGGCGACACGCAGCGAGGAGTTCCGCAGCCGATGGGCGGCCCACAACGTCCGGCTGCACCGGACCGGTACCAAGCGCTTCCACCATCCCGTGGTCGGCGACGTGGAGCTGGCCTTCGACGCGCTGGAGCTGCCGGGCGAACCGGGACTGACGCTCACCGCATACACGGCCGAGCCGGACACTCCGACCGAGGACGCCCTCGCGCTGCTGGCCAGCTGGGCGGCCACGGATCAGGTGGACACCTTGCCCGCTTCCAACCTGAGGTAATGCTCAGTTTCGGGGGTGGAAGGCCGTCCGAAACTCGGTACTACCTCGGGTTGGAAGCGGGAAGTCGGGGGGTCAGGTGGCGCGGGCGATGATGTTCTTCGCGGTGAGGTCAGGTGACTTCTCGCCGCCGACGAGGACGGTCTGACCGGCTTTGATGTCCGCGATGGTCGGCGTCGTCGTGGCGCCCTTCGGCCGCTGGCGCACCTTCGTGTCGGCGGTGACGACGAAGGTCATCGAGGTGCCGTCGGTCGACTTCACGGTGATCGACGTCGACGACACGGCGGTGACCTCGCCGAGGATCGCCTCGTGGGTGACGTAGGTGTTGCCGTCGCCCTTGGTGACCCACTCGGCGTGCTGGAAGTCCTTGGCCCTGCCGAGGATGTGCTTCGCGACGTCGCGGCCGGCCCTGCCGGCCTTACCGGGGGGCGCCGTCGTCGACGGTGACGGCGTGGGGGTTGGGTCGGCGGTCGTGACGTTTGGAACGTCGCTGGTCTGCGCGGCCTGCGCGATGGTGACGCCAGCGCCGCCGGCGACGATCGCGAGGGCAGCCAGCCCGCCGATGGTGGCCTTTCTCCACATGGGGTACTCCTGGGGTCGTGGGGCTGAGATGACCGGTGGAACCGGTGAGCACCACGATGGGGTCCCTGTGTTCGAGCAACGTCAGCCCGACGTCAGGCTTTCCCGCTACCAGGGGAGGGGGAGCGCCAGGTCGCGCTCGTCGCCGTCGGCGACCCAGCCCTCGTCGGTCCGCGTGTAGCGCCGGGCCGGACCGTTCGCCGCGAGCTCGGCCACCGCGGCCACCAGCCGGTCGACGTGCTCCACCGTGTTGGCCAGGCCCAGGCTGACGCGGACGGCGGTCGCCGGGGTGTCGCCCCACGGGTCCTCGAGCAGCTCGTCGACGAGGATGTGCGCGCAGAACTTCCCGTCGCGCACGCCGATCCCGTACTCCGCCGACAGGATCGCCGACACGAGTGAGGAGTCGAACCGCTCGATCGTGAACGCCAGCACGGCGACCCGGTCGTGGTCGTCGCCGAAGATCGACCACGTGTCGACACCCGGGATGACGTCCAGTCCGGACCGGAGGCGCTCGGCCAGCTCGGCCTCGTGCGCCTCGATCGCCTCACGGTGCGCCCCGATTGCCGCACACGCCGCGGCGACGGCGATGGCGCCGATGACGTTGGGACTGCCGCCTTCGTGGCGGGCGGCGCCGGTGGCCCAGGCCGCGCCGTCGGTCGTGACCTTCGAGGTGGCGCCACCTCCGCGCAAGTACGGCGCTCCGGCGTCGAGCCAGTCGCGTCGTCCGGCGAGCACCCCGGCGCCGAATGGCGCGTACAGCTTGTGCCCGGAGAAGGCGACGTAGTCGATGCCGCTGGCGGCGATGTCGATGGCCCGGTGCGGCGCGAGCTGCGCGGCGTCGACGAGGACCCGTGCCCCCCGCCGCCGCGCGACGGCCACGACCTCGTCGAGCGGCCACAGCTCGCCGGTCACGTTCGAGGCGCCCGCGACGACGACCAGGCGGTGGGCCGCCGTCGACGCCGCCAATGCGGTCTCGAGGTCCTCGAGCGCGAACTCGACGGTCGACGGGACCGGCAGGGTTGTCACCTGTACGCCCCGCGCCTGCTGCCAGGGCAGGAGCGTCGAGTGGTGCTCGGTCTCGAAGACGAACACCTCGGTGCCGCGGGGCAGACTCCGGGCGAGGAGGTTCGTCGAGTCGGTCGTGTTGCGGGTGAAGACGACGAGGTCGTCCTCCCGGGCGCCGACGAATCGGGCGACCTCGACGCGCGCCTGCTCGTACCAGGCGGAGGTGACCCGGCTCGCATACCCGTTGCCGCGGTGGACGGACGAGTACGTCTGCAGGGCTGTGTCGACGGCCGCCTTGACGCTGACCAGCGATGGGGTGGAGGCGGCGTGGTCGAGGTTGGCGTACTCGACCTCGCCGGTCAGCGTCGGGACGCGCAGCCCGCTGCCGACGACGGCCGGCAGCTCACCGGGAGCGGCGGTCCGGACGAGGTCGCCGTCCCGGACGATGCGCAGCTTGGTCGGAATGGTGGGCGCGCAGTACGTGTACTCGCTGCGAGCGATGGACATGATCGGCTCCGTAGGTCCGGGGACCTGCCGGGTAGCAAGGTCCGCGCTTGCCGACGGCGTATGCCAGCGGCCGGGTCGTCATCCGGAGCACCCCACCGCGGAGGAGGGTTGCTGGCCAGCAAGCCGGAGCTGTGCGCTGGCACTCATGACCGTGCTGAGAAGGGTACCGAGGCCGGTCCACCACGAGAACGGCGCTTCCGCGATCTGAGACTCGCCGCGGAACTCGGCGCCCACGCGGACGTCGCTGGGGCGCGTGTGACACGTGAGTCTGAGGTGACTTTCGCGTACCGTTCCGACCATGGCCCCGCGTGCATCCTCGACGTCATCGCGCCCGTCCACCGGACGCGTACCGACGTCGCGCCAGGCCACCGGTCGCGGCGGTCGGCCCGCGCCGCGCAAGCCCGCCGCCCGCCGCACGTCCACGGCCCGGTCCGGTGGCCTCCCGCTGCCGCTGCGCGCGATCCGCGGAACCTGGATGGGCGTCTCCCACCTGGCCGGCGGCGCCGTCCGCCGGGTCGGCAGCTCCGCGCGCGACCTCGAGCCGGAGCACCGCCGCGACGGGATCGGTTTCGCGCTCATCGGGCTGGCCGTCGTCGTCGCGGCCCGTGAGTGGTGGGGCGTGACGGGCGTCGGCGGCGACGTCATCCACGCCGTCGTCGCCGGGACCCTCGGCCGGATCGGGTATGCGGTGCCGCTGGTCCTGCTCGCCTTCGGCATCTACTTCCTGCGGGCTCCGAAGGACGACGGCGTCACGAACCGCCTCGTCGTCGGCACCGTGGCCCTGACCTTCGCCGCCTGCGGGCTCGCCCACATCGCCGACGGGATCCCGAACCCGCCGGACGGCGCCGACCCGATGCGCGCCGCGGGCGGCATCATCGGCTTTCTCGCGTCGAGCCCCCTCGCGTCCGCGGTGTCGCGTCCGGGCGCCATCGCGCTGCTCGTGCTCCTCGCGCTGTTCGGCGCCCTGGTCGTCACCGGAACACCCGTCCGGCAGATCCCCCAGCGCTTCCGCGACCTGCGCAACCGGGTCCTCCACGGCGCCGGCGACGACGACGCGGAGGACGGGGCCTCCGCCGGCACTGCTACGCCGCGGCCTCGCCGGCGCGCGGTCGACCTGCTGGAGAAGCGCGACGGCGACGAAGCCTTCGAGCAGGCGGCCGTGGTCGTCCCGACCGGCCGCGGACGTCGGCTGCGGCCCGGCGAGAAGCGGCCGGGCCCCGACGAGGTTCCCCCCGACGGCACGAGCTCGACGGACAAGACCGCCCCCCAGCCGGGTCTGGGACCCGGCCTGGGACCCAAGGAGGCGCTCGTCCCGCCGCCGACCTCGACCCTGCCCTCCCGAGTCGAGCAGCTGTCACTGACCGGCGACGTGGCGTACACCCTGCCCGACCAGGCTCTGCTCCTGCCGGGCGCTCCGCACCGCACCCGAAGCGTGGCGAACGACCGGGTCGTCGAGGCGCTGTCGATCGTCTTCGAGCAGTTCGAGATCGACGCCCAGGTCACGGGGTTCACCCGCGGGCCGACGGTCACGCGGTACGAGGTCGAGCTCGGGCCGGCCACCAAGGTCGAGCGCGTCACCGCGCTCTCCAAGAACATCGCGTATGCGGTCGCCTCCGCCGACGTCCGCATCCTCAGCCCGATCCCCGGCAAGTCCGCGATCGGCATCGAGATCCCCAACACGGACCGCGAGACGGTCTCGCTCGGCGACGTGCTGCGCAGCCAGGCCGCGCGGTCCAACCAGCACCCGATGGTCATGGGGGTGGGCAAGGACGTCGAGGGCGGCTACGTCGTGGCGAACCTCGCCCGGATGCCGCACCTGCTCGTCGCCGGGGCGACCGGCGCCGGAAAGTCCTCGTTCGTCAACTCGATGATCACCTCGATCCTCATGCGCTCGACGCCGGACGAGGTGCGCATGGTCCTCGTCGACCCGAAGCGGGTGGAGCTCACCGCATACGAGGGGATCCCGCACCTCATCACCCCGATCATCACGAACCCCAAGAAGGCCGCCGAGGCCCTGGCCTGGGTCGTCCGCGAGATGGACACCCGCTACGACGACCTGGCGGCGTTCGGGTTCAAACACGTCGACGACTTCAACAAGGCGGTGCGCTCGGGCAAGGTCAAGCCTCTTCCCGGCTCGGAGCGGGTGATCCAGCCCTACCCGTACCTCCTGGTCATCGTCGACGAGCTGGCCGACCTGATGATGGTCGCGCCCCGCGACGTGGAGGAGTCCATCGTCCGGATCACCCAGCTCGCCCGGGCGGCCGGGATCCACCTGGTCCTCGCGACGCAACGCCCGTCCGTCGACGTCGTGACCGGTCTCATCAAGGCCAACGTGCCGTCGCGGATGGCCTTCGCCACGTCGTCGCTGGCCGACTCCCGGGTCGTGCTCGACCAGCCCGGTGCGGAGAAGCTGGTCGGGCAGGGTGACGCCCTCTTCCTGCCGATGGGCACGAGCAAGCCGATCCGGGTCCAGGGCGCCTGGGTCACGGAGTCCGAGGTCAACGCCGTCGTCAAGAGCGTCACGAAGCAGCTCCAGCCGAACTACCGCGAGGACGTCATCCTCGTCGCGCCCAAGAAGCAGGTGGACGACGACATCGGCGACGACCTCGACCTGCTCCTGCAGGCGACCGAGCTGGTCGTCACGACGCAGTTCGGGTCGACGTCGATGCTGCAGCGCAAGCTGCGCGTCGGGTTCGCCAAGGCCGGCCGCCTGATGGACCTGCTCGAGTCTCGTGGGATCGTGGGGCCGTCCGAGGGGTCCAAGGCGCGCGACGTCCTCGTCAAGGCCGACGACCTGCCGACGACCCTGGCCCTGCTCCGCGGCGACGACATCCCGCTGGAGGGACCGTCGGCCGACCCGGACGAGGAGGACAGCGACTCCGACGTCTGGGTCGACACCGCCGAGCCCGAGGACTCCGAGGACGCCTGGGAGCTGACCGGCCGCCGCGACTAACGTCGATCACGCCGTGGGCGAACACCCACCGCGGTCGGAAGCCTTGTGGGTCGTCGGACGTTGTCCGGTCATGCCCGACGACGACGAGGCGCTCGACGCCTACTCGCGAACGATCGTGCGTGTCGCGGAGACGGTGCTGCCGTCGGTGGCCAGCCTCGAGGTCCGCACCGCGCGAGGTCGCGCCGGGGCCGGCAGTGCAAGCGTCATCACCTCCGACGGGTACCTGCTGACCAGCGCGCACGTCGTCGCGGGAGCGACGACGGCCGAGGCCACGTTCACCGACGGGACGACCGTGACGGCGGACGTCGTCGGCCGGGACACGCTGTCTGACCTGGCAGTCCTTCTCGCCCGGGGGGACACGCCGCCGTCGGTCGAGCACGGTGACGCCTCCACCCTGCGGGTCGGCCAGCTCGTCGTGGCGCTGGGTAACCCCCTCGGCCTCGCCGGCAGCGTGACGGCGGGCATCGTGTCGGCGCTCGGGCGCTCGCTGCCGACGGCGTCGGGTCGGGTCGTCGACGAGGTCATCCAGACCGACGCCGCCCTCAACCCGGGCAACAGCGGCGGGGTCCTGGCCGACCACCAGGGTCGGATGGTCGGCGTCAACACGGCGGTGGCGGGAGTCGGCCTCGGGCTCGCGGTCCCGATCAACGCGACCACGCGGGAGATCGTCTCGACCCTGATGACCAAGGGCCGAGTCCGGCGGGCCTGGCTCGGGATCGCCGGGAAGACGATCGCCTTGCCACCGAAGGTCGCCGTGAAGGTCGGGTCGCCGACCGGTATGCAGGTGGCCTCCGTCGTCGAGGGCAGCCCGGCGGAGCGGGCCGGCATCCACGCCGGAGACATCATGGTCGAGCTCGACGGCACCTCGATCGTCACGGCGACGGCAGTCCAGAAGCTCATGGTCGAGGACGCCATCGACCGGCGCATCGAGATCACCGTCTGGCGGGGCGGCGCCCTGGTCGACGTGATCCTCCGGCCGCGGGAGCTGACCGGTTCCTAGTCACCCCACGACTAGCGGGCGGGTCCGGGTATCGCGGCGAGCAGCTCGCGGGTGTACGCGTCCTGCGGCGCGGCGAAGATCTGGTCCGGAGGGCCGGACTCCACCAGACGTCCCGCGCGCATGACGTGCACCTGGTCGGACACCATCCGCACCACCGCCAGGTCGTGGCTGATGAACAGGTAGGTCAGGCCGAGCCGGTCCTGCAGGTCGGCCAGCAGCTCGAGGATCTGCGCCTGCACGATGACGTCCAGCGCCGACACGGCCTCGTCGAGGACGACGATGTCCGGTTCGAGGGCCAGGGCGCGGGCAATGGCCACGCGCTGGCGCTGGCCGCCGGAGAGCTCGTGGGGCAGACGGGCCGCGAGGTCGACGTCCAGGGAGACCTGGGCGAGCAGCGTGCGCGCGCGATCGCGGCGCTCGTCGGTCGTTCCTACGCCGTGGACCTTCAGCGGCTCGGCCACCGAGCGCTCGACGGTGTAGCGCGGGTCCAGCGACGCATACGGGTTCTGGAAGACCGGCTGGATCCGTCGCCGCAGCGCGAACGTCTCCCGTCGCGACATCGTCGCGAGGTCCTGGTCGCCGACGAGGATGCGCCCGCTCGTCGGGATCTCCAGGCCCAGCAGCAGGTTCGCCGTGGTCGACTTCCCCGAACCCGACTCGCCGACGATCGCGACGGTCTGCCCGCGCGGGATGTCGAACGACACGTCGTCGACGGCCAGGATGTCCTCTCCCGCTCCGCCGCCGCGCCGGCGCAGAACGAACCTCTTGCTGACGCTCTCGAACCGCACCAGCGGCTCGGCGGCGACGGAGCCGTGTCGGGCGCTCCGCACGTCCCGAACCGAGTTGAGGCTTGGTGCCGCATCGAGCAGCCTTCTCGTGTATGCGTGTTCGGGGTCCGCGAGGATGCGTGCGGCCGGCCCCGTCTCGACGATCTCGCCCCGGTACATCACGGTGACCGTGTCGGCGCGTTCCGCCGCGAGACCGAGGTCATGGGTGATGAGCAGCACGCTCGTCCCCAGCTCGTCGGTGATGGTGTCGATGGTGTCGAGGATGCGGCGCTGCACCGTCACGTCGAGCGCGGAGGTCGGCTCGTCGGCGACGAGCAGCCGCGGCCGGCAGGCCAGGCCCATGGCGATGAGGGCGCGCTGCCGCATCCCGCCGGAGAACTCGTGCGGGTACTGCGCCGCTCTGGCGGGCGGGTCGGGGATGCCCACGAGGTCCAGAAGCTCGACGGCGCGAGCCCAGGCGGCCTTGCCGGTCGCCACGTCGTGGACCTCCAGCGCCTCCGCGACCTGGTCGCCGATCCGCATCAGCGGGTCGAGGTTCGACATCGGGTCCTGCGGCACCAGCCCGATCCCGGCGCCGCGGATGCGTCGCATGTCGCGCTCGCCGAGAGCGAGGAGGTTGCGCCCGTCCAGCTCGATGCTGCCAGTGGTGACCCGCCCGTTGGGAGGCAGCAACCGGTTGACAGCGGCCGCGATCGTCGACTTCCCGGATCCCGACTCGCCGACCAGCGCCACGGTCGCTCCGGCGGGGACGGACAGGGAGACGTCCTGCACCGCGGTCCGGTCACCGTGCGTGGTGCCGAACACCACGGTGAGGTCGCGGACCTCCAGGATCGACTCCGCCGTCACGCCGCCACCTCCAGCGATCGGCACAGCCGGATCTCGTTCTCCCCGAACCGCTCCTCGACGCGCGTGGCCCCGTCGGGAGTCCAGCCGTGCCGCGCGTAGAACCGTACGGACGGCTCGTTCCCGGCGAACACCCAGAGGTATGCGCGGCGACAGCCGGCCTCTCGGAGCCGGTCCGCCGCGTGGCCCAACAACGTCGACCCGAGGCCGTGCCCCTGCGCGTGGGGAGCGACGTAGAGCGAGTGCACCCAGCCGTCCTCGCCGTCCGCCGCGAACCCCACCACGCCGCATACCTCGTCGTCGACCTGGGCCACGACCGCCTGTCGACCCGGCGTCGTCAGCGCGCGGGACCACAGGGAGCGGGCATCCTCGTCGGACACGGACTCGACGAGGCGAGACGGCAGACGCGCCGCGTACGTCACCCGGAAGCACCCGAGGAAGACCCGGACGACCGCGTCGAGGTCGGCCGGCCCGGCGTCCCGCAACGTGGGGGCCGTCATCACACACCCCGCCCGCGTGGGTCGAGAACGTCGCGGAGCCCGTCGCCGAGCAGGTTGAGCCCGACCACCAACAGGACGATCACGGCGCCGGGCGCCAGCATCGTCCACGGCGCCACCTGAACCAGGGTCCGCGCGTCGTAGACCATCGAGCCGAGCGACGGGGCCGGTGGCGGCGTCCCGAGACCGAGGAAGCTCAGCGACGCCTCGGTCAGAACGGCCCACGACAGCGACAGCGTGACCTGCACGATGATGATCGCGCCGATGTTGGGCAGCACGTGCCGGAACATCGTGGCCCTCCGGGACTGGCCGGTCGTCGTCGCCGCCTTGACGAACTCGACCTCACGCAGCGTGAGGACGGGACCACGCGTGACGCGCACGAAGATCGGCACGTAGACGACGGCGATCGCCACGGCCACGGTGAACCAGTTCCGGCTGAAGACCGACGCGAGCGTCAGCGCGAGCAGCAGCGGCGGGAACGCGAACAGCACGTTGGTCACCGCGCCGATGGCGACGTCGGGGACACCGCGGATGAACCCCGCGACCAGGCCGCCCAGCGTCCCGACCACCGTCGCGAAGGTCACCGCCACGATCGCCACGAGCGCCGAGTTGGCGACCCCGGCGGCGACCCGAGAGAACACGTCGCGCCCGAACTGGTCCGTCCCGAACCAGTGTTCGCCGCTCGGCGGCTGCAGCCGCGCCGGCGGGTCCTGGGCAACGGGGTCGTAGGGGAGCAGCCCGAGCAGCGACACGACCGAGAGGATGAGCAGGAGCACGACGATGACCAGCCCGGTCATCCCGCTGGGGCTGCGCAGTAGTGCACGCCATCGGTTCGGCGGACGGCCGCTGACCGCGACGAGCGACGGGGCCTGCGCCAGGTCGCTCACGAGGCACGCACCCGCGGGTCGATGGCCCGGTAGAGCAGGTCGGTGAGCAGGTTGACGATGACGAACGCCAGCGCGATGACGAGCACGGTGCTCTGGACCAGCGCGTACTCCTTCTGCTGGATGCCGAGAAGGACCTGCCGGCCGATGCCGGGGATCGAGAAGATCTGCTCGACGACGACCGCGCCGCCCAGCAGGTAGCCGAACTGGAGGCCGGTCATCGTGACGATCGGGACGAGCGCGTTGCGCAGGACGTGTCGCACCTGCAGCCGTCGCGGCGAGACGCCCTTGGCGCGGGCGGTGCGGATGAAGTCCTCGGAGCGCACCTCCAGGACCGCCGTCCGGGTGGTCCGCATGATCGGCGCGGCGATCCCGAACGCCAGCACGAACGACGGCATCAGCATCTGCTGGAGGTTCAGCGCCGGGTTCGACAGGAACGTCGCGTATGCGCGGCCGTTGGGGTTGTAGCCGAACCGCGAGGCGAAGATCGACAGCAGGAGCGACCCGAGGAGGAACGCGGGGATCGAGAGCCCCGCGAGCCCGACCACCTGGCCGGCCCCGTCCCGGACCGAGTTCGGCTTCGAGGCCGACAGCATCCCCAGCGGCACGCCGATCACTAGCGCCAGCACAATCGACAGGACGGCGAGCTCCATGGTCACCGGCAAGGAGCGTGCCGTCAGCTCGAGCACGCTGGCCTGGTTGCGCGCCGAGAACCCGAGGTTGCCCGTGAACAGGTTGCCCAGCCACGAGAAGAACTGGACGACCAACGGCTGGTCCAGCCCGTAGTACGAGCGCAGCGCCTCCTGCTGGGCCGGTGTCAGCGCGGCCGCCTCGGTGCCGAGGTTGGCGGTGATCTGGTTGCCGGGGATGGCTCGCAACATGACGAACACGACCACGGCGACCCCGAGCAGGGTCAGCAGTGCCCCGCCGATCTTCCGCACCACCCCGTTGCCGAGGATGGCGCGGATCACGAGGTCGAGACAGTCGTCGTGCGCAAGTACTGCAGCGAACCGTTCACCATCGGAACGAAGCCCTGCACACCGGCGGTGGTGACGGTGTACGTGTAGCTGGTGAACATCCATACCCAGGCCGCGTTGTTCTCGAGCAGGTCGGACATCTGCTTGTAGATCTGCTTGCGCGCGGCGGTGTCGCTCGTCGTCTTGCCCTGCGCGAAGAGTGCGTCGAGCTCGGGGGAGCTGTAGCCGGCCACCTTGTTGAGGTTGCCGGTGCTGGTGAAGTACCGCCCGTACATCCCGTCCGGGTCCGGCCGACCGCCATTGAGGGCGACAGCGGCGTCGAAGTCGGCGGCGACCCACCGGTCGACGTAGGCGCCGGACTCGAGGACCTGCAGGTCGAGGGTGATCTTCGCCTCGGCCAGCTGCGCCTTAAGGTTCTGCGCCTCGTTGACCGAGGTGGCGTACTCGCCCTGGGAGACGATGGTCTTGATGGTGACCGAGGACTTTCCGCTCTTGGCGAGGTAGTCGGCGGCCTTGGCCAGGTCACGGTTCGGGCAGGGCCGCGAGCTCGGGTCGGACTTGTATGCGGGTGACGTCACCGGGCCGGTGACCTCGCCCTCGCCGAGCGCCGCGGTCTCCAGGACCTGCTTGCGGTCGATCGCGCACTGGATGGCCAGCCGAACGTTCACGTCGGTGAGGTCGCCCTTGCGGGCGTTGAGCTGCAGCGCGTGGTAGCTCAGCTGCGGCGTCTTGGCGACCTTGAGCGTGCCGCCTTCGGCCGTCTTCGCGACGAGTGGGTCGTCGATCACGGCCATCTGCACGCTGCCGGACTGCAGTGCCGACACGATCGACGTCTCGTCGGGGATGACCCGGAACTCGACGCTGTCGAGGGTCGCCTTGGTGCCCCAGTAGGATGCGTTCTTCTGCAGTGTGAGCGACTGGCTCGGCGTGCGGGCCTTGAACGCATACGGGCCGGTGCCGTTGGGGGTGGTCCCCAGCTTCTCGTCGGTGTCGGTCGACGAGAGCATCGCCATGTTGACCGAGGCGAGGTTGGCGGGAAGTGACGCGTCGGCGCTCTTCATCGTGAGCACGACGGTGCTCGGGTCGGGAGCCGCGACGGACGCGACCGACGCCAGCGAGGTACGGGCGACCGCCGCGGTCTTCTCGTCCATGATCTTGTCCAATGAGGACTTGACGTCGGCGGAGTCGAAGGCGCTGCCGTCGGCGAAGGTCACTCCGGTGCGCAGCTTGAGGGTGACCGTCTTGCCGTCGGCCGACGGCTCCCAGGACTGGGCGAGACCCGGAACGACATTGAGGTCCTTGTCGAACTCGGTGAGCGTGCCGTAGACGTTCTGGAGGATGTTGACCGCCTGGAACTGGGTGGCCTTCCAGGGCAGCAGGGTGTTCGGGTCGGACGTCATCCCGATCACGAGGTTGCCGCCCGGCGCGCCGGCGCCGCCGGTGGTCTCGGACGGCGTGGGCGTTCCCGAGCAGCCCGCCACGAGGGCGAGGGCGGCGACGCCGGCGGTCAGTCCGACGGCCAGGCGGGGGGTCGGTCGTGTGAGGGGGTGAGCGGGCAGGGACGGGCGAGGCGACATGGGGGGCGCTCCTCGGGGCAGTGTCGTTGGCACAAAAGTACCGAGATCGCCGTCTCAATGTAACTTGGTTGCGGTAGGCGGCGCGCGTCGGAAGGCGAGCGGTCGGGGACTTCGACCGCACCGCCGTGCCGCAGAGCCGGAGATCGTGGACGTCTACCGAACCCAGCGGGTCGACAACCGCTCAGGTCCGACTCCCGGACCCTCAGACGACGAACCGGTATCCGATCCCCGGCTCGTTGAGCAGGTAGCGGGGCGCCGCGGGGTCGGGCTCGAGCTTGCGGCGCAGCTGGTTCGCATATACCCGTAGGTAGTTCAGCTCGCGTCCATAAGCGGGTCCCCAGGCGGCGCGGAGCAGCTCGGTATGCGTGACGAGGTGACCCGCACGTCGCGCGAGTGCGTCCAGCAGTCGCCACTCGGTCGGCGTGAGCTTGATCTCGGTGCCGTCCGACGTGGTCGCCCGTCGCTCGCCGACGTCGAGGGTGAAGTCGTCGGTGGTGACCACCAGTGGTTCGGGGTGCTCGGGGGACCCGCGTCGGACGGCGGCCCGGATCCGAGCCAGGAACTCGTCCATGCCGAACGGCTTGGTGACGTAGTCGTCGGCACCGGCATCGAGGGCCTCGACCTTGTCGTCGGAGTCGTGCCGGGCGGAGAGGACGACGACGGGAACCTGGGAGACGTCACGGAGCCGCCGGAGCACCTCGACTCCGTCGAGGTCCGGCAGGCCGAGGTCGAGGACGATGACGTCGGGGGTGCGTTCGGCGAGGATCTGCATCGCGGAGCGGCCGTCCGCGGCGGTCGCGACCTCGTAGTCGCGGGCTCGCAGGTTGATGGAGAGGGTCCGCCGGATGTGCGGCTCGTCGTCGACGACGAGGACGAAGGTCACGGCGTGGATCCGGTCACCGTGGGGGTCAGCGCGGCCGGGACCATCGGGAGGTCCACGACCATGGTCAGCCCGCCGCCCGGAGTGTCCTCGGCCAACAGGGTGCCGTCCATCGCCTCGGTGAGACCGCGGGCGACGGCCAGCCCCAGCCCGACGCCGTCCCCGCGCGGCGCGTCGCCGCCCCGCTGGAACGGCGCGAAGATCTGGTCCTTGGCCTCGTCGGAGACGCCCGGTCCGCGGTCGACCACCCGAATCTGGATGCGGTCGTTCAGGCGTCCGGCCTGGACGACCACCTCCCGGCGGCCGGGCGAGTGGCGCAGCGCGTTCTCCAGGACGTTGGCGAGCACCCGGTCCAGAAGGCCCGCGTCAGCGCGGACGAGGGGAAGGCCATCGTCGAACCGCATCCGGACCCGTTCGGCCCCGACGAGAGGGGTCCGCGCCGCCTCGACGACCTCCGCGAGCGCCAGGTCGTCCGGGTGCGGCGAGATGCTCCCGGTCTGGATCCGCGACATGTCGAGCAGGTTGCCGATGAGGACGCCGAGCCGGTCGGCCGACTCCTCGACCGACTCGAGCAGCAGGGCCTCGTCCTCGGGCGAGAACGTCACGTCCGACTGGCGCAGGCTGGATACGGCGGCCTTGATTCCCGCCAGCGGGGTCCGCAGGTCGTGGGAGACCGCGGCGAGGAGGGCGGTGCGAGCCCGGTTGTCGCGAGCCAGGCCACGGGCCCGGGCCGCCTCGACGACGAGGCGGTCCCGCGTCAGCAGGGCAGCGGCGTGCGAGGTGAACGCGCCGACGAGACGCTGGTCGTCGGCGGGCAGGACGGGACCGACGAGGACCAGCTCGGTCTCGTCGTCGACGGTCTGTCGCACGCTGGCGTCGGGGATGTCGGCCATCCCGAAGTCGCCGGCGGCGGCGACCAGCGTCCAGGGGTCGCGAACCGTCGGCCGCGAGACCAGGGCGGCCGCACGCATACCGAACGTCGTCCTGGCTCGGTCGAGGAGCGCCGGTAGCGGGTCCGCCTCGGCGAGCAGCGACTGGGCGAGGGCGGCGAGGACGCGCGACTCGCGCTGCGCCCGGAGCGCGACGTCGCGGCGGTGGGCCGCGCGGTGGACCACCGAGGCCACTGCCGCCGCGACGACAACGAACACGACCAACGCGAGGGCGTTCTGCGGGTTCTGGATCGTCAGCGTCCCCTTCGGGTCGGTGAAGAACCAGTTGATGGCGAGTGACGACACGATGGCGCACGAGATCGCCGGCAGGAGCCCGCCGACGAGCGCGGTCGCCACGGTGAGCGCGAGGAACAGCAGGACCTCGAGCGGCAGCTCGTGCCGTCCCGGGGTGGCGACGAGCCCGAGCGTGACCAGGGCGACGCCGACCGTTGCCAACAGCCAGCCACCCAGGCGGCGTAGCGGGCCGAGCCCGTCGTCGCCGATGCGCAGGCCGTCGACGCGTCCGCCGGTGTGGCTGACGAGGTGGACGTCGATGTCGCCCGACGCCGCAGCGACCTGCTCGCCGACACCGCGCCGCGTCAGGCGCGAGAACGCGCTCCGGCGGCTGGTGCCCAGGACGATCTGTGACGCGTTGACGCCGCGGGCGAAGTCGAGGATCGACTCGGCGACGTCGCTGCCGGCGACCTCGTGCATGACGCCGCCCAGCTCCTTGACCAGCTTTCGGTGTGCGGCCAGGGTCCCCGGGTCGGCGTCCACGAGCCCGTCGGGGCGCGAGACATGGCAGGCGAGCAGCTCGCCGCCGGCGCCGCGGCTGGCGATCTGCCCAGCCCGGCGCAGCACGGTCTCGCTCTCCGGTCCGCCGGTCAGCGCGACGACGATGCGCTCCCGCGTGGGCCAGCTCGCCGCGATGCCGTGCGAGGCGCGGTAGCGCTCGAGCGCCTCCTCGACGCGGTCGGCCAGCCAGAGCAGGGCGAGCTCGCGCAGTGCCGACAGGTTGCCCGGCCGGAAGTAGTTGGCGAGGGCGGCGTCGATCCGGTCGGCCGGGTAGATGTTGCCGTGCGACATGCGGCGCCGGAGCGACTCCGGCGACATGTCGACCAGCTCGATCTGGTCGGCCGAGCGGACGATGTCGTCGGGGACGGTCTCCCGTTGCACCACGCCGGTGATGGCCTCCACGACGTCGTTGAGGGACTCGAGGTGCTGGATGTTGACGGTCGAGATGACGTCAATGCCGGCATCCAGGAGGACGTCGATGTCCTCCCAGCGCTTGGTGCGGGGTGACCCCGGTGCGTTCGTATGCGCCAGCTCGTCGACGAGGGCGACCGCGGGTCCCCGGGCCAGCACGGCGTCGACGTCCAGCTCGGTCAGCGCGGTGCCGCGGTGCTCGACGGTGCGGCGGGCGACCGCCTCGAGACCTTCCGCCTGGGCTGCGGTGAACGGGCGACCGTGGGTCTCGAGGATGCCGATGACGACGTCGGTGCCGCGCTCGTGTCGGCGGCGGCCCTCGGCCAGCATGGCCACGGTCTTCCCGACGCCGGGGGCGGCGCCGAGGTAGATGCGTAGTCGTCCGCGGGCCACGGTCCGATTGTCTCCCCTGTCGATCCGGGCGGCCGTCAGCCCGCCCCGCCGGCGAGGGCGAGGTTGAGCTCGGTCACGTTGACGCGCGGCTGGCCGAGGAACCCGAGCAGCCGGCCCTTGGTGTGGGCGTCGACCAGCGCCTGGACCTGCTGGACGCTGATGCCGCGGGCCGCGGCGACGCGCGCGACCTGCCAGGTCGCATACGCGGGGGAGACGTCGGGGTCCAGCCCACTGGCCGAGGCGGTCAGCGCGTCCTCCGGCGGCGGCCCGGAGGCCTGGGGGTTCGCGGCGACGACGGCCTCCCTCGCCTCGGCGAGGGCCTGGGCCTGTCTCGGGTCCTCGGGGCCGAGGTTGGAGCCACCGCTGGTGTTCCCGGCGTACTCGCTGGTCGACCGCCGGCCCTGGAACCACTGGGGATCCGTGACCTGCTGGCCGAGGCTCGACGACGCGACGACGGTGCCGTCGTGCTCGAGGAGGGACCCGTTGGCCCGGTCGTGGGCGACCGCCTGGCCGACCCCCAGGACCGCCAGCGGGTAGACGACCCCACAGGCGACGGTGAGCAGCAGCAGCATCCGCAGGGCGGCGGACGACTGACGGGTGAGGGTGGACACGCGGATCACGTCATTCCGGGAAGGAGTGAGACAACGAGGTCGATGAGCTTGATGCCGAGGAACGGGGTGACGACGCCGCCGAGCCCGTAGACCAGCAGGTTGCGGCGCAGCATCGCGGCGGCACCCGACGGCCGGTAGCGAACGCCCCTGAGCGCCAACGGGATCAGTGCGACGATGACCAGCGCGTTGAAGATGACCGCGGAGAGCATCGCCGAGGACGGCGTCGACAGACGCATGACGTTGAGCGCGGCCAACCCCGGGAAGATCCCCGTGAACATGGCGGGGATGATCGCGAAGTACTTCGCGACATCGTTGGCGATCGAGAACGTCGTCAGGGCGCCCCGGGTGATGAGCAGCTGCTTGCCGATCTCGACGATCTCGATGAGCTTCGTCGGGTCGGAGTCGAGGTCGACCATGTTGCCGGCCTCCTTGGCCGCCGACGTGCCGGTGTTCATCGCGACGCCGACGTCGGCCTGGGCCAGCGCGGGCGCGTCGTTGGTGCCGTCGCCGGTCATGGCGACGAGGCGGCCGCCCTCTTGCTCCTTGCGGATGAGCGCCATCTTGTCCTCGGGCGTGGCCTCGGCGAGATAGTCGTCGACGCCGGCCTCGCGGGCGATCGCCGCCGCAGTCAGGGGGTTGTCGCCGGTGATCATGACCGTGCGAATCCCCATGGCCCGCAAGCGGTCGAAGCGTTCGGTCATGCCGGCCTTGACGACGTCCTTGAGGTGGATCACGCCGAGCAGCAGGGCAGCGTCGCCGTTCGCGCGGCGGGCCACGACGAGCGGAGTTCCGCCGGAGCGCGCGATCCCGTCGACGATCTCGCCGAGGTCGTCGGGCGCGGACCCGCCCTGCGCGGCCGCCCACGCGACCACCTGGCTTCCGGCGCCCTTGCGCACCATCGTCCCGTCGAGGTCGACGCCGGACATCCGCGTCTGAGCGGTGAACTCCACGAAGGTCGCGCCCTCCTGCGTCAGTTGCAGCGGGGTCCGCCGCTCCTCGGCGCCGAGACCGCCGGCCGTCAGCTCGACGACCGAACGCCCCTCCGGCGTCCCGTCGGCGAGGCTGCCGAGGTAGGCGGCCCGGGCGAGCTCCGCGGGGTCGGCGCCCCCGACGGGGATGAGCTCGACGGCGCGCCGGTTGCCCAGCGTGATGGTGCCGGTCTTGTCGAGCAGGAGCGTCGACACGTCGCCGGCGGCCTCGACCGCCCGGCCGGACATGGCCAGGACGTTGCGCTGCACCAGCCGGTCCATCCCGGCGATCCCGATCGCCGAGAGCAGCGCGCCGATCGTCGTCGGGATGAGGCAGACCAGCAGCGCGACGAGGACGACGACTCGCTGGAGCCCGCCGGAGTACGCCGCCATCGGCTGCAGCGCCATGACGACGAGCAGGAAGATGATGGTCAGCGTCGCCAGGAGGATGTTGAGCGCGATCTCGTTCGGCGTCTTCTGGCGGGCGGCGCCCTCGACCAGGGCGATCATCCGGTCGATGAACGTCTCGCCGGGCCGCGTCGTGATGCGGACGACGATGCGGTCGGAGAGCACGGTGGTCCCGCCGGTGACGGCGCACCGGTCGCCCCCCGACTCCCGGATGACGGGCGCCGACTCCCCGGTGATGGCCGACTCGTCCACGGTGGCCAGGCCGTCGACGACGTCGCCGTCGCCCGGGATGACCTGACCCGCCTCGACGACGACCAGGTCTCCGATCCGCAGGTTTGCGCCGGGGACCTGCTCCTCCTGCGCACCGGCAGGGTCGTCGCCCACCAACCGCCGGGCGGTCGCCTGGGTACGGGCCGCGCGCAGGGTGGCGGCCTGCGCCTTGCCGCGTCCCTCCGCCACGGCCTCGGCCATGTTGGCGAAGACCACGGTCACCCAGAGCCAGACCGCCACGCCGACGGCGAAGACCGACGGGCTGACGACCGCGAGGACGGTGGTCAGCAGCGAGCCGACCCAGACGACGAAGACCACCGGGGAACGCACCACGTGCCGGGGGTCGAGCTTGACGAGGGCCTGCGGGACCGCGGCAAACAGGGCCCGCGGGTTCATGACAGTGCCTCCGCCAGGGGACCGAGAGCGAGGGTCGGGAAGTAGGTCAGGCCGGTGACGACGAGCGCCACGCTGACCAGGAGGGTGACGAAGAGCGGGGTATGCGTGGGCATGGTCCCCGCGGTGGCGGGTCGTCGCTTCTGGGCGACCAGCCGGCCGGCCAGGGCCAGCACGAGAACCATCGGGACGAACCGGCCCAGGGCCATCGCCAGGGCGAGCGTCAGGTTGAGGAACGGCTGGTCGGCGCTGAGCCCGGCGAACGCGCTGCCGTTGTTGTTGGCGGCGGAGGTGAACGCGTAGACCATCTCGGTGAGACCGTGCGGTCCGCTCGCGAGGAGGGCACCCTGGCTCACGGGCAGGACGACGGCCACCCCGGCCAGCACGAGCACCAGCGCCGGCGTCACGAGCGTGTACAGCGCGCTGAGGGTGATCTCGTGCCGCCCGATGGCCTTGCCGAGCAGCTCCGGGGTCCGGCCCACCATGAGCCCGGCGATGAAGACGGCGATGACGGCGACGACGAGTGCGCCGTAGAGCCCGGACCCGGTGCCACCGGGTGATACCTCGCCGAGCATCATGTTGAGGAGCAGGACGCCGCCACCGAGCGGGCTGTAGCTCTCGTGCAGCGAGTTGACGGCACCGGTCGAGGTGGCGGTCGTCGACGCCGCGAAGAGGGTCGACGACCAGATCCCGAACCGGGTCTCCTTGCCCTCCAGGGTTCCGGAGGCGACCTCCGCCCAGGTGGTCAACGCGACCGACGCGCCCCAGAGGACGGTCATGAAGGCGAGGATCGCGTGGCCCTGGCGGCGGTCGCCGACCATGATCCCGTACGCCCGCGGGAGGGCGAAGGGGATGACGAGCAGCAGGACGATCTCGAACAGGTTGGTCAGGCCGTTCGGGTTCTCGAAGGGGTGTGCGGAGTTCGCGTTGAAGAATCCCCCGCCGTTGGTGCCGAGATCCTTGATCGCCTGCTGGGAGGCGACGAGACCACCCGGGATCGACTGGGTTGCGCCGGTGACGCCAGTGATGTCCGTCGGCGCGGCGAGGTTCTGGACGACCCCGCCGACGACGAGGGCGACGGCCGCAACCGCCGCCAACGGCAGCAGCACCCGGACGACGATCCGCGTCAGGTCGACCCAGAAGTTACCGATGTACCGGCTCTCGTGCCGCGCTATCGCCCTGACCAGCGCGGCCACCACCGCGATCCCGACCGCCGCGGAGGCGAAGTTCTGGACGGTGAGACCGACGGCCTGGACGAACGTCGACGTGCCGGCCTCACCCGCATACGACTGCCAGTTCGTGTTGGTGACGAACGAGACGGCAGTGTTGAGCGCGGTGTCGAGGTGCATCGACTCGCCGTGGTTCAGCGGGAGCCAGCCCTGGGCGAGGACTACCAGGAACAGCAGCAGGAAGCTCACCACCGAGAAGGCCCCGACGGACGCGGCGTAGACCTTCCACGGCTGCTCGGTGTCGGGGTTCACGCCGCAGATCCGGTAGGCGAGACGCTCGACCCGCCAGTGCCGGTCGGTCGTGAAGACATTCGCGAGGTACGCCCCCAGCGACGCGTGGGTTGCGGCCAACAGCAGGACGAGGACCCCGATGGTGAGGAGCCCGGCGACGGTGTCGCCCATCAGAACCGGTCCGGCTTGACGAGCGCGTACACGAGGTAGGCGACCAGGGCGACGGCGACCAGGCCGGCGGCGATGTTCTCGATCACCTGGTCAGTCAATGCCGTTGCGCGGCAGCCGAGCCCGGCGTTGACGACGCGCTGACGCTCCCTGACGCCTTCTTGACACCGGGGCCAGCGGGGTATCGTCCCGAGCGTGGAGGAGGGGGTCGGGCTCCAGCAGGGTGGCACGCAGCGGCGCTCGGGGCCGTTCGCGCGGGTGCTCCGGATGTTCGACTTCTTCCGCTCCACCCCGTGCGCGACGCTGCTCGCCGTCCAGCTGCTCGGCGTGCTGCTCTACCCGACGCTCGAGGACCAGACCGGCCGGGCGGGTGGCCTGGGCCGGTCGGTGCTCAGCGTCTTCGGGGTGCTCGTGCTGTTCCTCGCGGTGCAGGCGGTCCGGCGGACGCCGGCCCTGACGTGGATCTCCGCGGTGCTCGGCCTGCCGCTCATCGTCCTGACCATCGCCGAGGGCTTCCAGCCGGACAACGAGACGATCACGCTCTGGTCGGGGCTGGTCCACGCGGTGTTCTACTTCTACACGGCGTACGGGCTGGTCCGGTACATGTTCAACGACGACGAGGTGACGACCGACGAGCTGTATGCCACCGGGGCGGCGTTCACGGTGCTCGCGTGGGGCTTCGCCTACCTCTACAGCGCGGTCCAGATCGTCTGGCCGATGTCGTTCACCGCCTACACGGACCCCGACGCGCCCCGATCCTGGTTCGAGCTGCTCTTCCTGTCGTTCACGACGCTGACGTCCACCGGCCTCTCCGACGTCCTGCCCGTCGCGTCGCACGCCCGGGCCGCCGTGATGGTCGAGCAGGTGCTGGGCCTGATGTACGTCGCGTTCATCGTCGCCCGGCTGGTGGGGCTGCAGATCCGCTCGATCAAGCGCCGCTCGTCCTGACGGCGAGGCCGTCCAGCTCGTCGATGGTGGCCGTCGACGGACCGCGCCGCCCCTGGAGATCGCGCGCGACGGCTTCTGCGTCTCGCAGCACTCGGAGGACGTTGCGGTGGGCCACCTTGGCGAGGTCGTCCTCGCTCCACCCGCGGTCGGCGAGGGCGGTGAGCACCCTCGGATAGCCGGTGACGTCCTCGAGCCCGACCGGCATGACGTCGGTGCCGTCGTAGTCGCCGCCCAGCCCGACGTGGTCGACCCCGGCCACCTCCCGCACGTGCCCGAGGTGCCGGACGACGTCGTCGACGGACGCCGGTGGCTTCGGGTGGGCGCGGGTGTAGCCGTCCGCCCACGCCATGAACGCGGGGTAGTCGGTGCCCTCGATGCCCTCGCGAGCGGCCGCCTCGAACGCCTCGACGCGCCACGCCGCGGCCGCGTCGGTGAGGAACTCCGGCACGAAGGTGACCATGCAGACCCCGCCGCCGGCCGCCATGGTCACGAGCACGTCGTCCGGAACGTTGCGCGGCGAGTCGGTGACAGCGCGGGCGCACGAGTGGCTGAACAGGACCGGCGCCTCAGCGACGTCGAGCGCGTGCCGCATGGTGTCGGCCGAGACATGCGACAGGTCGACGAGCATGCCGAGCCGGTTCATCTCGCGGACCACCTCCACGCCGAACCGGGTCAGCCCGCCGGCGACGGGCGCGTCCGTCGCGGAGTCCGCCCACGGGACGTTGTCGTTGTGCGTGAGGGTCAGGTACCGGACGCCGAGCCGGTGCAGGGTCCGGAGCGTCCCGAGCGAGCAACCGATCGACTGTCCGCCCTCCGCGCCCATGAGGGACGCGATGCGGCCACCGGCCATGGCCGCCTCGACCTCGTCGGCCGTCGTCGCGAGGGCGAGGTCGTCGGCATACCGGCTCACGAGCCGGTGGACGAGGTCGACCTGCTCGAGGGTCTGGGTGACGGCGAGGTCGCCGGGCAGGTTGCCCGGCGCGTACACCGACCAGAACTGGCCGCCGACGCGGCCCTCGCGCAGGCGGGGGAGGTCCGTCGCCGTCGTCGGCTGCCGCGCGGCGATGTCGAGGCGGTCGAGGTCGCCGCCCGCCTGGAGCCGCAGCTCCCAGGGCAGGTCGTTGTGCCCGTCGATGACCGGCGGCATGAGCAGGGGCAGCGTCTGCACCCCCGTAGACTCCCAGCGTGACGGTCACAGCGAGGTCGCGGCGGGCCGCCGGTCGGCGTGTCGCCCTGGTGACGCTGGGATGCACGCGCAACGACGTCGACTCCGAGGAGCTCGCCGGCCGGCTCACCGCCGAGGGCTGGGACCTCGTCGACGACGCAGCCGACGCCGACGTCGCGGTCGTCAACACGTGCGGGTTCGTCGAGCAGGCCAAGAAGGACTCGATCGACGCGCTGCTCGAGGCGGCCGACCTCAAGGATCCCGGGTCCGGGGCGCGCACCCGGGCCGTCGTCGCGGTCGGGTGCATGGCGGAGCGGTACGGCGAGAAGCTCGCCTCCCAGCTGCCGGAGGCCGACGCCGTGCTGGGGTTCGACTCGTACGCGTCGATGTCCGACCACCTCACGACGATCCTCGGAGGCGGGCACGTCGCCTCGCACACCCCCGCCGACCGCCGGAACTTGCTGCCGCTCTCGCCGGCCGCGCGGCCCGGTGCTGCGCTCACCGTCTCGACGCCGGGGCACGGAGCGTCGCGGCCGGGGAGCCCGGCCCACGCGTACGGGCCGCCGGTCGTGCGCGCCCGCCTCGACGACCGCCCGTGGGCGCCGCTGAAGATCGCCAGCGGCTGCGACCGGCGGTGCTCGTTCTGCGCGATCCCGATGTTCCGTGGGGCCTACCTGTCGCGGCGCCCCGCCGACGTGCTGACCGAGGCCCGCTGGCTGGCCGGTGAGGGCGTGCGCGAGGTGTTCCTCGTCAGCGAGAACTCCACGTCCTACGGGAAGGACCTCGGCGACCTGACCCTCCTCGAGTCGCTGCTGCCGGAGCTCGCCGCGGTCGACGGCATCGAGCGCGTTCGGGTGTCGTACCTGCAGCCGGCCGAGATCCGGCCCAGCCTGCTGACCGCCATGGCGTCCACGCCCGGGGTGGTGCCGTACTACGACATCTCGTTCCAGCACGCGTCCGAGCCGCTGCTGCGGCGGATGCGCCGGTTCGGGGGTCGGGAGGCGTTCCTCGACCTGCTCGAGCGGGTTCGCTCGACCGACCCGACCGCCGGCGTCCGGACCAACGTGATCGTCGGGTTCCCCGGCGAGACCGAGGCCGACGTGGCCGAGCTGACCGCCTTCCTCGAGGCCGCCCGGCTCGATGTCGTCGGCGTGTTCGGGTACTCCGACGAGGACGGCACCGAGGCCGAGGGTCTCGACGGCCACCTGCCGGAGCAGGTGGTCGCGGAGCGGGTGGAGCGACTGACCTCGCTGGTCGAGGAGCTGACCGCCCGGCGTGCGGAGGAGCGCGTCGGCGAGGCGGTCGAGGTGCTCGTGGAGTCCGTCGACCTGTCCGAGGACGGCGACGGGGTCGTCGGCCGGACCGCATACCAGGGCCCCGACGTGGACGGGAGCACCACACTCGTTCTGTCTCCGGCCGATCCAGTGCCGTCCGTCGGTGACCTCGTGGCCGCCACCGTCGTCGCCAGCGAGGGCGTTGACCTGCTCGCGAGTCCGCGATGACCAGCGACCAGCGGGCCGCCGGGCCGCGGGCACCGAGTGCCTGGAACCTGCCCAACTACCTCACGGTGTTCCGCTTCGCCCTCGTGCCGGTGTTCGGGTGGCTGCTCCTCGCCGATGGCGGCCACGTCTGGGGGTACCGGCTCGCGGCGCTCGCCGTGTTCGGCGTGGCCATGGTCACCGACAGCATCGACGGCGACCTGGCCCGCCGTCGCAAGCAGGTGACCGACTTCGGGAAGGTGGCCGACCCGATCGCCGACAAGGCGATGCTCGGGATGGCGCTGATCGGGCTGTCGGTCATCGGGATCGTGCCGTGGTGGGTGACCGTCGTGATCCTCGTCCGGGAGGTCGGGGTCACCGTGATGCGGTTCGTCGTGATCCGGCACGGGGTGATGCCCGCGGGCCGCGGCGGCAAGCTCAAGACGGCGCTGCAGACCGTGGCCGTCGGGGCGCTGATCTTCCCGCTCGAGTCGCTGCCCGGCGGCCCGATCTGGCTCACGGCGGCGTACATCGTCCTCGCGGCGGCCCTGGTCGTGACCGTGGCGACCGGGGTCGACTACCTGATCAAGGCGCGCCGGCTGCGCGCCACCAGCGCGCGGACGGCGGCGCGAAAGGCGGCTCGCCGGGCGGCTCGGGACGGGAAGGAGTGACGGCCTCCTCGGCCGACATCGTCATCCGGCTGGTCGAGCTGGCCCAGACGGTCGGCTCCGCCGAGTCGCTCACCGGTGGGCTGGTCGTGGCCACGCTCGTCGACCCGCCGGGTGCCTCCGCCGTCGTCCGCGGCGGAGTGGTGGCGTATGCGACGCCGCTCAAGTCCTCGGTGCTGGGCGTCGACGCGGAGCTGCTGGCCGAGCGCGGTGCGGTCGACGGCGAGGTGGCGCGGCAGCTGGCCGTAGGTGCGCGGCGCGTGCTCGGTGTCGACTGGGGCGTGGCGACCACCGGTGTCGCCGGACCGGACCCGCAGGACGGTATGCCGGTCGGCTGCGTCTTCGTGGCGGTGGCCGCGCCGGACGGGTCGGTCACCGTCGAACGGCACGACCTGAGCGGTGGTCGACCGGAGATCCGCGCGGGGGCGGTCGATGCGGCCCTGACCCTGCTGGCTCGGCGCCTCGGCTCGTCCCCGCCCCCCGACGAGAGCCGCCGAGAGGCCAACTTCGGTCGCTAAAGGAGTCGGAATAGCGACCGAAGTTGGCCTCTCGGCGGAGGGGGAGGGGGTCGGGGGGCGCGGAAGGATGTCGCGGGCTCGGACGTTGTCCGTACTGAGATGCCCGACCAGACCTCGTCACCCCGTCGACGCCGCCCGGCCCGCCGTTCGCCTTCGGCGGAACCAACCCGTGGCGGCTGGCGGTGACGGGCTATGGTGGACACGATTCGACTGACCGACCGGACGCTGCGGAGGAGGGGTTCCATGGTCCTGTTGCGACGTGAGCTGGGTGACGTCCTCCGCGACGAGCGACAGCACCAGGGCCGGACTCTGCGCGAGGTCTCGTCGTCGGCGTCGGTCTCGCTGGGCTATCTGAGCGAGGTCGAGCGCGGCGAGAAGGAGGCCTCGTCCGAGCTGCTCGGCTCGATCTGCGGGGCGCTCGGCCTGCCGCTCTCGGAGGTGCTGCGCGAGGTCTCGACCCGCGTCGCCCGTACCGAGGCGATGTCCGCTCCGGTCACCCTGCCGGTCGGCGCCGCGGCGCCCGCGGGAATGGGCTCGGTCGTCGCCTCTGCCGCCTGACGGCGCGCCGGATGGGCACCACGCGGTTCGCGTCGGTCATCTGCGCCCGCCTCTCGGTCCCGCTGCACACCCCCTTCGTCACCGCGTTGCGGCGCACCACGACGACGGACACCGTCGTCGTCCGCGTCACGGACTCGGACGGCACGACCGGCTGGGGTGAGGCGCCGCAGGTCTGGCAGGTCACGGGTGAGTCCCTGGCCGGCGCGACCGCCTGCCTGGAGCAGATGCTCGCACCGGTCATCGTCGACCGTGACGTCGACGACTGGTCCGACGCGCTGGCCGGCGTCCAGCGCGCGGTGGCCCGGAACTTCGGCGCCAAGGCGGCCCTCGACACGGCGGTGCGCGACGTGGTCGCCCGCCGGGCCGGCCTGACGCTGCCGGCGTTCCTGCGGACCGGCGGGGCCCTAGCCGCGAACGGAACGGATGACGACGCGTACCGCGCGGTCCTCCGAACGGACGTGACGCTCTCCGCGGGCTCGGCGGACGACCTGGCCGCCGCGGCGGTGCAGCGGGTGGCCGACGGGTTCTCGACCCTGAAGATGAAGGTCGGTACCGACGCCGCCACCGACGTCGCACGCGTCCGGGCCGTGCGCGAGGCGGTCGGCCCGGACGTGGCCATCCGGCTCGACGCGAACCAGGGCTGGACGCCGGACGAGGCCGTGACGGTGATTCGGGCGCTCGAGCACGCCGGTCTCGGCGTGGAGCTGGTCGAGCAGCCGGTCCGCGGCGAGGACGTGGAGGGGCTGGCCGCGGTGCGGTCGAGGGTCGGGCTGCCGGTGATGGCCGACGAGGCGCTCTACAGCCTGGTCGACCTGGACCGGATCATCCGGCTGAAGGCCGCCGACCTCGTCAACGTGAAGCTGGCCAAGTGCGGTTCGCTCGGCGTGGCCCTGGAGCAGCTCCGCCGGGCGACCGAGGCCGGGCTGGGGACCATGGTCGGCTCGATGATGGAGACGGCCATTGGCGTCGGAGCGGTCGCGGCGGTGGCCGCGGCGCACCCGACGAGCGTGGTGGACGACCTCGACGCGGCGTGGTGGGCGGCCGCGTCGCCGGTCGTCGGGGGAGTCGCGTACGACGGTGACCGGCTGGTCCTGTCCTCGTCGCCCGGCTCAGGGGTCGCGGAGGTTGCTGTAACCGTCTAAGATGGTTACATGACCCTGTGGACCGAGCCCCCGGTGGGGCAGTGGTTCGTGTCCGTCGACGGTGTGCGGTGGTGGTTCGACTCGGGCGACATCGCCCTCGACTTCGCCTACACCGGGTCCATGGGTGACGGTCGCCCGGAGTGGGAGCTCTGGAACGCCCCGGCCGACCTCGACCGGTGGGTCGAGGAGCGGTTCGGCGTCCGGCTCGAGTCGAGCGACGCGGACCTCCGTCGGGCCAAGCGGCTGCGTGACGCGATCGCCGGACTGGTTACCGACGTCTCCCAGGGCCGGCCACAACGGCCGGACCAGCAGCGGGTCCTGAACCGGTATGCCGCCCGTCCCGACGTCGCGCCGCAGCTCGGCGCCCCGGTCGCGCCGCCGACCCTCGACCAGGTGCTGGCCAGCCTGGCCCGCGAAGCGGTCCACGTGCTGCGCGACCACGCCGACCAGATCCGCGAGTGCGGCGGCGACCGCTGCGCCATCGTCTACCTCGACACCTCGCGGTCGGCGAACCGGCGGTGGTGCTCGATGAGCCGGTGCGGCAACCGCCACAAGGTCCGCGAGAGACGCGCCCGCCAGGCCGCCCTCGCGGCGACCGAGCCAGACCACGTACGACCGGACAGCGTTCGAACCGACCCGACAGGAGAACCGGTATGACCCTGACCCATCTCAACCCCGAGTCGATGCACCACAGCCCCGCCTTCTCGCAGGGCGTCCTCGTCGAGGGACCCGGATCGCTGCTCGTTGTCGGCGGTCAGAACGGTGTCGACGACACCGGGCGGGTCGTCAGCGACGACGCGGGCGAGCAGAGCGTCCAGGCCCTGCGGAACGTCATCACGGTCCTCGAGAGTGTCGGCTGCACCCAGGCCGACGTCGTCAAGCTGAGCATCTACCTCGCCCAGGGGGTCGACGTCACCGCGGCGTACGCCGCCGCCCAGCAGGTCTGGGGGCCGCACCCCTGCGCCGTGACGGTGTTGTTCGTGTCCGACGTGGGGCCGGAGGGCGCTGTCGTCGAGATCGAGGCCCTCGCCCAGGTGCCGGTCCGATGAGCCGCCTCAAGCGCCCCAGGCAGCCGATGCCCAGTGACGTCGACGCGGCGCTGCGGACGGCAGGCGTGCTCGACGCATACCGGGAGCGACCGGCGTACCAGCGCAACGACTACCTCGCCTGGATCGGCCGGGCGCAGCAGGACGAGACCCGGTCGAAGCGGGTCGCCCAGATGGTCGACGAGCTGCGCGAGGGTGGCGTCTACATGGGCATGGTGCACGCGCCGTCGCGACGGACCGGCGCGTTGTGAGCGCGCCGGGGATCCGCGAGCTGCGGCTCGTCGTGACGGTGCCGGACTACTCGGCTGCGGTTGCCTTCTACCGCGACGTGCTCGGTATGCCGGAGTCCGCCGAGTACGTCTCGGAGGACGGCGGCCGGGTCATCATCCTCGAGGCCGGGCGCGCCACCCTCGAGATCGGCGACGACGCTCACGCGCGGTACATCGACGAGCTGGAGGTCGGCCGTCGAGTGGCTGGTGCGGTACGGGTAGCCCTCCAGGTCGACGCGGTCGACGACGCCACCTCGGCCGCGACGGGAGGCGGCGCGTCGCTCGTCGCGTCACCGGTCGACACGCCGTGGGGATCACGGAACTCGCGGCTCGACGCGCCCGGCGAGCTGCACCTGACCCTCTACGAGGACCGGACCGCGCCCGGCGACTGACCCGGCGGCTATCGGGTGGGGTTGCCCAGCTCGTCGCAGGGAAGAGGCAAGGCGTTGAGCTTGTAGTCGGTCTCCATGGTCGTCAGCGTCGACTGCAACCGGCTGGGTGGGAGCTTGGCGCCGCGGTCGGCGAAGGGCGCGTCGAGGACGTAGACGACGACGATCCCGGCCAGCATGGTCGCCGCGACCGCACTGACCCCGAGCACCTGCGGGATGAGCGGCCTTCTGGGGCTGGCGAAGAGGATCTGGTACCCGACGACCACGACGAAGAGGAGCACGAGCATCGCCCACACGAAGGGCGGCACGTAGGGTGCGGCCTCCGCCAGTCGGCCGCGCCGCCCCTCCTGGCGCTCGGCCGCCCGGGCGAACCAGGTGTTGAAGACCTCGATCTCCTTGTTCGTCGCTACCGGCAGCCGAAGCATGTCGGAGTCGAGCCGTTCCACCCACTCGTCCACGAGGGGGCTGCTGTCGCCGGTGGCCATCTCGGGCCATTCGGCGTGGATGACCGAGCGGCTGTAGCAGATGAGGTCGCCCTCGAGCGCATCGCGCGAAGGGGACTGGAAGAACTTGGTCAGCGAGTACATCTGGCGCGTCGCCACCGACTCGACCCCGGCCTGGTCCCTCGCGTTCTGGTAGCTCTCGAACGCGGTGAAGATGACGAACGCGAGGATCACGGCGAAGCCGGTACCGATGACCCCGAAGATGTCACCCGCGATCGGGGACTTGTGGTACCGGTTCGGTCGCTCCTGACGCCACCGCCGGATGAGGATCAGGGCGAGTGCGCAGATCTCGGTGCCGACGACGATGATCGCAATCGAGACCCACATCGCATCCCCCTCCGTCGTCGCGGTCCCAGGCCTCCGTCGCTCCGTGGGGAGCGTAGCGCCGCCGCCGTTCGGCTCGGGCCCGGACACCGCGGTTCCCGGGCGACTCGGAGGAACGGCTCAGCGGCGTCGGACCCGGTCGCCGAGGGCCGGCCCGCTGCGCTTGTCGCTCCCGAGGGGTCGTTGCGGCCGCCCGTCGTCGGTGGGCGCCACGCCGCCCTGGCAGCGGGGACAGTAGAACATCGTGCGCTCGCGCGGCGCCTCGCCCACCATCGCCACTCGCAGGGTCTCGCCGCAGCGTCGGCATGGGCGGCCAGAGCGGGCGTGGACCCACGCCGTCTCGCCGCGCCGCTGGCTGCCCGTGGTGGTCTGGATCGCATGCCGCCGGCCCGCGTCCAGGAGGGTATGCGCGCGTTCGACCAGCGCCGCCACGGCCGGCTCGTCGAGCTCCGCGGCCGCCGTCCATGGGTTCACGCGTTCGAGGAAGAGCGCCTCGGCGGCGTACAGGGTTCCGACGCCGGCCAGGTTGCGCTGGTCGAGCAGGGCGGCGCCGATCGTCACCGGGCTGGCGTGCAGCCGGCGGGCCGCCTCACCGGGGTCCCAGTCGGCGCCGAGGACGTCCGGGCCGAGATGGCCCACCAGGCGGGCCTCGTCGGACGTCTCGACGACGTGCAGGTCGCCGAGGCGCAGGCCCACCGCGGTCCAGGCGGAGGTGCCGATGACGGCGCGGATCTGCGGGTTGGCCAGGGCGCGGGCGGTCAGCCGGTCGGTGGCGTCGACCCGCCATTGCCCCTCCATCCGCAGGTGCGAGTGGACGGTGACACCGTTGGCCAGTCGCTGCAGGATGTTCTTGCCGCGGCTGACGACCTCTCGCGTCGTGACGCCGCGGAAGTCCAGGGTGGAGAGCTCGGGCCAGCGGAAGTCGGTGGTCGTCAGCGGCTCCCCGGCCAGTGCCTGGTTCAGCCGCGCCGCGGTCCGGAAGACGGTGTCGCCCTCAGGCACCGGGGCCGCCCGGTGGTCTGACGGCAGTCGCGACTGGAGTCGCTGGCGCGTCCCTCATCGCCGTAGCCGCAGCCCGCGCGGCGTCGTGCGGAACCCCGCCCGCGACAGGGCGTCCGCCACGGGATGCCCACTGCCGAGCACCTGGCTGCCGTCGGTGCGTTCGACCGTCAACCGGCCCAGCGCGCCCTCTCGCACCGCCAGGGCGAGGGCGTCGGCCGCCCGTTGGAGGGCGTCGGTCGACTCCGTCCAGGTCAGCAGCGACTTGCCGCCACGCTCGACGTAGAGGACCAGCTCGCCGTCGACGAGGACGACCAGAGCCCCGGCCTTGCGGCCGGGTTGGTGACCGCGCCCGGCCTTCCCGCCGCCTTGCTTGCCGCCGCTCGCCCTCCCGCCGTCGCCGACCTCGTCACCGCCGCTCGCTGGGTCATCGGCGCTCAGAGGTCGGTCCGGCCAGGCGAGGGCCGCGCCGAAGGGGTTCGCCGGGTCGCAGGCGGCGAGGACGACGGCCCGCGGAGGGTTGTCGGACCGCCGGACGGCGTCGAGCGGACGGCTCTGGGCGCGGAGCCGGTCGACCGCGCCACTGCTAGCGAACTGGGCCGCGCCGAGCCCCTCGACGAAGTACCCGCGACGGACGCGACCGGACTCCTCGGCGGCGGCCAGCACCCGATAAGCCGCGGCGAAGCCGCCCACCACCGACTCGGACATCGCGCTGCCCCGCGTCACCACGCCGTACCGTTCCAGCAGGATCTCCGCCGTCGCGTAGGCGACGACGGTCGAGTCGGACTCGACCGGCGGCAGCAGCGACCAGCGTCCCGCGGCCGACGGCGGCCCGGACCGGGCGGGCAGCGCCGGCCGTCCCGGCCGGGCGCCGGCCGTGCGTCCACCGGAACTCCCGAGCCCGCCGAGCGCGCCGGGGCGCGACGCATACCGACCGCGCCGTGGACCCTGTGGCGTGCGTCGATGGGCGGTACGCCCACCGCCGAGCAGGGCGCGGAGTGGGGCGAGGGTGTCGTTGGTGAGGTACCCGGCCCAGGTGAGGTCCCAGAGGGCTCCGAGCAGGGTGTCGTCGTCGGTGGCGCCGACCTGCCGGTGGATCGTGTCGGCGAGGGTCCGGAAGAAGTACGCTCCGCCGCCGGCCAGCGCGTCGAGCACCGCCTGGTGGGTCTCACTCAGGTCGAGCGTCGCGTCGGGCGGCGGCGACGTGAGCGGCGCGAGGTCGGCCATGTGCAGCGACACCCAGCCGTCGTCGCCGGGCAGCGAGCCGTGACCACGCCACAGCACCTCGCCACTCGACATGAGCTCGTCGAGCATCGCGGGGGAGTATGCGGCGACGCGCGCGGGCAGGACCAGGGCCTCGAGCGCGCTGGCGGGCACGACGGCGCCGGCCAGCTGCTCGACGGCGCGGACCAGACCTTCCGTGCCGCGCAGGGTGCCGCCGACGCCCTGCCAGCTCGGCAGGAACCGCGCGAAGTCGGTGGCAGTGACCGGCTCCACCTCTGCACGCAGGGCGGCGAGCGACCGGCGTCGCAGGGTGCGCAGCACGCCGGCGTCGCAGAAGTCCAGGCCGCCCGCGGCCGATCCGCTCGGGTCGGGGCGAATCTCGCCCTCGACCAACCGGCCGGCGCCGACCAGCCGCCGCAGCGCGTCGGTGACCACGGCCTGGCCCAGTCCGTACCAGGTCGCCACCTCGGCGGCGCGGAACGGGCCGTGCGTGCGCGCATACCGGGCGACGAGGTCACCGAGCGGGTCGCGCACCGGCTCGAGGAAGGCGTCCGGGACGCCGACGGGCAGCGACACTCCCAAGGCGTCGCGCAGGCGTGAGGCGTCCTCGACGGCGGCCCACCGCTCCTCACCCGCGACCCGGACGCGGATCACCTGCCGGGAGCCCTCGAGGTCGACCAGCCAGTGGCCGACCACCCGGGCGTCAGAACCCTCCTCCGACCGGGCCACCAGGGCGTTCAGCGGGAGGGGGCCGAGCGCGCGGAGCAGGTCGACGGCGTCCTCGGCGTCGCGGCAGCGTCGCGAGTCGTCGAGCCGCTGCAGCTCGGCCTCGGTGCGGGCGACCGCCTCGGGATCGAGCAGGTCGCGCAGGCTCAGACCGTCGCCGCGGCCGAGCAGCTCGGCCAGCAGTGTCGGGTCCAGCGAGAGCGCCGCCGCCCGGCGCTCGGCCAGCGGCGAGTCGCCCTCGTAGATGTACTGCGCGACGTAGCCGAACGTCAGCGACCGGGCGAACGGCGAGGGCTGGGCGGTCTCGACATCGACCGTCGTGACCTCCCGCGACCGGATCCGGGTCATCAGGTCGACCAGCCCGGGCACGTCGAAGACGTCCTGGACGCACTCGCGGACCGCCTCGAGGACGATGGGGAACGAGGGGTACTGGCTGGCGACCTCGAGCAGCTGGGCCGACCGCTGCCGCTGCTGCCACAGGGCCTGTCGGCGGTCGGGTCGCCGTCTCGGCAGCAGCAGCGCCCGGGCTGCGCACTCGCGGAACCGCGCCGCGAACAGGGCCGACCCGCCGATCTGCTCGGTCACCAGGTCGTGGACCTCGTCGGGTTCCAGGAGGACCAGGGACATCAGCTCGGCCATCCCCTCGGCGCCGCCCCTGCTTCGCCCGCCGCCCCTGGGGCTCACGCCGTCGCCCGTGCCGTCGTCCTGCGCGTCACCCAGCCCGTCGAACTCGAGGTCGGGCAGTCGGAACACGATCCCGTCGTCGCCGTGCATGGCCTGCACGTCGACTCCGAACCGCTCCCGCATCCGTGCCGAGACGCACAGGGCCCACGGCGCGTGGACCGGCGCCCCGAACGGCGACAGGACCGCCACGCGCCAGTCGCCCAGCTCGTCGCGGAACCGTTCGACGACGATGGTCCGGTCGCTCGGCAGGTGCCGGGTCGCCTGCTTCTGCTCGTCGAGATAGGCCAGCAGGTTGTCGGTGGCCCACTCGTCGAGGCCGGCCAGGGCCACCCGTTCTCGGGCCTTGGCCGCGGGAAGGGCGCCCACCTCCCGGACGAACTTCCCTACGGCCTGGCCGAGCTCGGACGGCCGGCCCAGGGTGTCGCCCTTCCAGAACGGGAGCCGGCCGGGAAGGCCGGGCGCCGGCGTGACCAACACCTGGTCGTGCGTGATGTCCTCGATGCGCCAGCTCGACGTTCCCAGCGTGAAGACGTCGCCCACCCGCGACTCGTAGACCATCTCCTCGTCGAGCTCGCCGACGCGTCGGCCGGCACCGTCGCTGCCGGCGAGGAACACGCCGTAGAGCCCGCGGTCGGGGATCGTCCCGCCTGAGGTCACGGCGAGCCGCTGCGCGCCCCGGCGACCGGTGAGGACCCCGGTGACGCGATCCCACACGACCCTCGGGCGCAGCTCGGCGAACTCGTCGCTGGGGTAGCGGCCGGCCAGCATGTCGAGCACCGACTCCAACACCGACCGCGGCAGCCCCGCGAACGGCGCCGACCGCCGGACCAGGGCCTCGAGGTCGTCGACCGCCCAGTCGTCCATCGCGCACATGGCGACGACCTGCTGGGCCAGCACGTCGAGAGGGTTCGCGGGGACCCGCATCGCCTCGATCGCGCCGGCGCGCATCCGCTCCACGACGACGGCGGTCTGGACCAGGTCGCCGCGGAACTTCGGGAACAGCACCCCGCGCGACACGGCACCCACCTGATGGCCGGCGCGGCCGACCCGCTGCAGACCGCTGCCCACGCTCGGCGGCGACTCCACCTGGACGACGAGGTCGATCGCTCCCATGTCGATGCCGAGCTCGAGGCTGCTCGTCGCCACGACCGCGGGTAGCAGGCCGCCCTTGAGCGCGTTCTCGATCTCGGCTCGCTGCTCCTTGCTGACCGAGCCGTGGTGGGCGCGGGCCAGCATCGCCGGCGCTCCCGTCGAGGCGCCGGACTGGGCCATCAGCTCGGCCGGCGTGCGGGTATGCCGGTCCGCGCCACCCGCGCGGCCGGCCGGGCCCGCGGTGGACCCCGCCCCCGTCGTCGGGTCGCCCCGTGACCCGTCCTCGTCGGCGGCCGCCGCCTCCGCCGCCGCCGACAGCCGCTCCTCCCAGATCTCGTTGAGGCGCGCGGTCAGCCGCTCCGCCAGCCGCCGCGAGTTGGCGAACACCAGCGTCGAGCGGTGGGCGGCCACGAGGTCGACGATGCGCTCCTCGACGTGCGGCCAGATCGAGGCTCGGCGCTGCTCGCCGGCGGCGGGACCACTGAGATCCTCGGTCACCTCGCCGAGCGCTGACATGTCGGCCAGCGGGACGACGACCTCGAGGTCCCACTCCTTGGTGGACGGTGGCTGCACGACGTCGACGGGACGGCCGCCCGCGAGGTAGCGCGCCACCTCGTCTACCGGTCGCACGGTCGCCGACAGCCCGACTCGCTGGGCCGGCTTGGGCAGCAGCTGGTCGAGCCGCTCCAGCGACAGCGCCAGGTGCGCGCCTCGCTTGGTGCCGGCGACCGCGTGGACCTCGTCCACGATGACCGTCTCGACGCCGGTGAGCGCCTCGCGCGCGCTCGAGGTGAGCATGAGGAAGAGTGACTCGGGCGTGGTGATGAGGATGTCCGAGGGGGCCCTGGTGAACGCCCGTCGGTCGGCCGCGGGGGTGTCTCCCGAGCGAACCGCCACCCGGATGTCCGGAAGCTCCTGGCCCAGCCGGGCCGCGGCGTGGCCGATGCCGACCAGCGGCGACCTCAGGTTGCGCTCGACGTCGACGGCGAGCGCCTTGAGCGGCGAGACGTAGAGCACGCGACAGCGCTGCTGCGGCGAGGCGGGCGGCGCTCCGGTGGCCAACCGGTCCAGCGCCCAGAGGAAGGCCGACAGGGTCTTGCCCGAACCGGTGGGCGCCACGACCAGCGCGTGGTGTCCGGAGCTGATCGCCTGCCAGGCGCCCTCCTGGGCAGGAGTGGGCGCACTGAACGACCCTCGGAACCATGCCGCGGTCGCGGGGGAGAAGCGCTGGAGCACGTCGTCCGTCATGAGAGGCCCCAGCCTGCCATCGGCCACCGACACGCAACCCGACACCCTAACCGGCACCGACGCATACCGGCCAGGACGGGACGAACCCCGATCGGCCCCCGAACGTCGGGCGCCGAACCGCGACCCGCCCCAACAACTCCGCACGTGGTGAGAAATTCGCGCCTGATGTCCGAAATGTCGAAATGTTTCTCACCACGTGCGGACCTGTCGGCGGCGCGAGGTGCGGCCCGCAGGCGTACCGAACCGCTGTGCCACACTCGACGGCCGTGCGGCTGAGCCAGTTCTGGACGTTGATGGGGGACGAGTTCGGTCCGACGTATGCCGCGTCCCTGGCCAGCGACCTCGCGCTCACCTCCCTCGGTGGGCGGACCGGCCAGGAGGCCCTGGCGGCCGGTGTCCCGCCCCGCGAGGTGTGGCTGGCCCTGTGCGACGCGCAAGACGTCCCCGAGGAGCGTCGGCACGGCAAGGACCGGCCGCCCCGCAAAACCGGTTGAGTCCTCGTCGGTCCGCGCGGTTAGCGTGAGAGGCGTGACCGACGCGACCAGGCTGGACCGACCCGGCACCCAGCCCGAGGCGCATACCGACCCCGAGGACGGCGTCCTCATGCGGGCGAGGGGTCTCACCAAGACCTTCGGCGACTTCGTCGCGGTCGACGGCATCGACGTCGAGGTCCACAAGGGCGAGGCGTTCGGATTCCTCGGGCCCAACGGCGCCGGCAAGTCGTCGACGATGCGGATGATCGGCTGCGTCTCGCCGGTCACGTCGGGCGACCTGACGATCTTCGGCCTTGACCCCGGCCGCGACGGGCCGCGGATCCGGGCGCTTCTCGGGGTCGTCCCGCAGAAGGACACCCTCGACGAGGAGCTCACGGTCCAGGAGAACCTCTGGGTCTACGGGCGCTACTTCGGCCTGTCCCGCGCCGAGGTCAAGCGGCGGGCGGTCGAGCTGCTCGAGTTCGCCCAGCTGTCCGACCGCGCCACCGACAAGGTCGAGCCGCTCTCCGGCGGGATGAAGCGGCGGCTGACGATCGCGCGGTCACTCATCAACGAGCCCCGGATCCTCCTGCTCGACGAGCCGACCACCGGCCTCGACCCGCAGGCGCGGCACGTCCTCTGGGACCGGCTGTTCCGGCTGAAGCGCCAAGGGGTCACGCTCATCGTGACGACGCACTACATGGATGAGGCCGAGCAGCTGTGCGACCGGCTCGTCGTCATGGACAAGGGGCGCATCGTCGCCCAGGGGTCCCCGCGATCGCTCATCGACGAGCACGCGACGCGAGAGGTGCTCGAGCTGCGGTTCGACGTGGCGGAGCACGACCGGGGAATCGCCGACCGCCTCGACGGCATCGGCGAGCACGTCGAGGTCCTGCCCGACCGCATCCTCGTGTACGCCTCCGACGGCGACGCCGCCCTCGCCGCGGCCACCGGGCGGGGCCTGCGGCCGGTCTCGGCGCTCGTGCGGCGCTCCACGCTGGAGGACGTCTTCCTCCACCTCACCGGCCGCACCCTCATCGACTGAGATGGTCGACTGACATGGCGCAGGACGTCCTCACGCCGCCCACCGGAACGGCCGCCGAACCCGAACGGCACCGTCCGCCTCCAGCACCGTGGCGGTTCGTCTACGAGTACCAGATGCGGGTCTACCGCCGGACCTGGCGCGGCAGCCTCACGACGAAGCTGCTCACGCCGTTCCTCTTCCTGCTGTCCATGGGCGTCGGGCTCGGCTCACTGGTCAACAGCTCCGCCGGCGGCATCGAGGTGGGCGGCCGCACCGTCCCGTACCTGCTCTTCGTCGTCCCCGCGATCCTGGCCGTCCAGTGCATGTCGACAGGCATGGGCGAGTCGTCCTGGCCGGTGCTCGGTGCGATCAAGTGGTTCGGCACCTACCACGCGATGCTGGCGACGCCGGCGCGGGTCGTCGACATCCTGCTCGGCCACTGCGCCTACGTCGTGACGATGGTCGGGCTCTCGTCGGTGATCTTCATGGTCGTCGCGGCCGGTTTCGGCGGCTTCGCCTCCTGGTCGGCCCTGTGGTGCCTGCCGGTCTCGCTCCTGGTCGGCCTGGCGTTCACCACGCCCGTGACCGCCCTGTCCAGCCGGCTGGAGGACGACACCGGCTTCAACATCCTCTTCCGGTTGGGCCAGACCCCGTTGATGCTCTTCTCCGGCACCTTCTTCCCGGTCAGCCAGCTGCCGCTGTGGCTGCAGCCGGTCGCTTGGCTCACGCCGCTCTGGCACGGGGTCGAGGCGGAGCGCGCCCTGGCCCTCGGCACCGGCAGCGTCGCGGGCGTCCTCGGCCACGTGGCCGCGCTGGTGGGGTTCGCCGCGGTCGGCTGGGTCCTCGCCCTGTGGGGCCTGACCGCGAGGTTGCGGCCGTGAGCGCCTCGGTCGCCACCCGGCTGTCGCGCGCCGTCCCGATACCGGCCGGCGCGGGCCTCGCCCGGATGATCGTCGAGCGCAACCTCACGAGCTTCCGGCACGGCTGGATGACGCTGGTGACCGGGTTCGCGGAGCCGGTGTTCTACCTCTTCTCGCTCGGCATCGGGCTCGGTGCGCTCATCAAGGAGGTCACCACCGACGGCGGCACGACCGTTCCGTATGCGGTGTTCGTCGCCCCCGCGCTGCTCGCCTCGTCGGCGATGAACGGCGCGATCTTCGACTCGACGTTCAACGTCTTCTTCAAGCTGAAGTACAGCAAGCTCTACGACTCGGTCCTCGCGACGCGGATGGGTCCGCGCGACATCGCCGTGGGTGAGCTGTGCTGGTCGCTGCTGCGCGGGACGTTCTACTCCGCGGCGTTCCTGCTGGTGGCCTGGGTCGCCGGCGCCGTGACCTCGGCCTGGGCTCTGCTGGCGCTGCCGGCGGCCACCATGATCGCCTTCGCGTTCTCGGCGGTGGGGATGTTCCTCACGACGTTCATGCGGTCCTGGGTGGACTTCGACTACGTCAACCTGGCGATCCTGCCGATGTTCCTCTTCTCGGCCACCTTCTTCCCGCTGTCGACCTATCCCGAGGGTGTGCGGTGGCTCGTCGAGATCACGCCGCTCTACCAGGGCGTCGCGCTGGAACGGGGCCTCATGCTCGGCGAGGTCGACGCCGGGCTGCTCTGGCACGTGGGCTACTTCGTCGTGCTGGGCACCATCGGGCTCCTGGGGACCGCACGCCGGCTGGAGCGGCTGCTGCTGTCCTGACGGTGGGGCGGCTCTGAGCCAGCCGTTGTACCGCGCGAGGGCGTATGCCTCGGCGCGGGTTCGCGTCCCGGGTATTGCCGGAAGCGGCGCGCCTCGACGAGCCAGGAGGGCCGCGCCGATGGTGACCGCGGCGACGGTGACCACGTTGCGCGACAGGGAGATTCGAGTGGTTTGGAGGGAGGTGGTGGTCATGACGTCGACGCTGGGCGTGCGGGCGGACGGCCGTCAGAGCGGCGAGTCCTGGATGCGGTGGGACATCGGTCCTGAATGGGCGTGTCGCCGGCGATGTCGAACACGTGTTCGGTACGTTTGTCCACACGGAGTGACCATCTCGTCCCATGATCCACAGGGTGTGCTGACCCAGCGCGGGATGTCGGTGACCACTCCTAACGTCTGACCCGACGCAACGTCCGACCGGCAGCACGGCAGGGCGGGGAGCGGGTCGTAGGTGGACGGCAGACTTCGAGACGAAAGCGGTGGGTGGCATGACTCCTGGTGTTCCGGATCGCGAGCGCGCGATCGAGACGGTGCTCAGCCAGATCGAGAAGCAGCACGGCAAGGGCGCGGTGATGCGCCTCGGTGACGACATCCGGCCGCCGATCGAGGTGATCCCTACGGGGTCGATCGCCCTCGACGTCGCGCTGGGCATCGGCGGGCTCCCGCGGGGCCGGGTCGTGGAGATCTACGGACCCGAGTCGAGCGGTAAGACGACGGTCGCGCTCCACGCGGTGGCCAGCGCGCAGAAGGCCGGGGGGATCGCGGCGTTCATCGACGCCGAGCACGCCCTCGACCCGGAGTACGCCAAGGCGCTCGGCGTCGACACCGACGGTCTGCTGGTGTCGCAGCCCGACACGGGGGAGCAGGCGCTCGAGATCGCCGACATGCTCATCCGGTCCGGCGCGATCGACATCATCGTCATCGACTCGGTCGCGGCGCTCGTGCCGCGCGCGGAGATCGAGGGCGAGATGGGTGACAGTCACGTCGGCCTCCAGGCCCGGCTGATGTCCCAGGCGCTGCGCAAGATCACTGGCGCGCTCAACAACACCGGCACGACGGCGATCTTCATCAACCAGCTCCGCGAGAAGATCGGCGTGATGTTCGGGTCGCCGGAGACGACCACGGGCGGCAAGGCGTTGAAGTTCTACGCGTCGGTCCGGCTCGACGTTCGCCGCATCGAGACGCTCAAGGACGGTTCCGACGCGGTCGGCAACCGGACCCGCGTCAAGGTGGTCAAGAACAAGGTCTCGCCGCCGTTCAAGCAGGCCGAGTTCGACATCATCTACGGCCTCGGCATCTCGCGTGAGGGCGGCCTCATCGACATGGGTGTGGAGCAGGGTTTCGTCCGCAAGGCCGGCGCTTGGTACACCTACGAGGGCGACCAGCTCGGTCAGGGCAAGGAGAACGCCCGGACCTTCCTGCGCGACAACCCGGACCTCGCCGACGAGCTCGAGAAGCGGATCAAGGAGAAGCTCGGCATCGGTCCGCGGGTCGACCAGCCCGCCGTGGCCGACGTCCCCGTCGACTTCTGACCGATGCCGTCGGCACGCGTACACCACTGGCCGACCGACGGGGCCGAGACGACCGAGATGACCGCTGACCCGCAGGCACGACGACGCGCCGCGGCCGCCGAGGCGCTCGCGGCGGCCGAGGCCCGGGCCGGCCGAGACGCCGAGGCCCGAGCCGGCCGAGACGCGGGTGCGGGAGTTCATGGATCGGGTGAGCGGCGTGCCGCCGGGCCGGGGGAGTGGGTGGCTCCGCCTCGGAGCCGGGCCGGGGGAGGACGGGCGGCTCCACCGCCCGATCCGGCCGCCGAGGGTCGGGAGCCTGACCCGGAGGACGTCGCGCGCGCGATCGTCCTCAAGCAGCTGTCGATGGCGCCGCGCAGCCGGCACCAGCTCGCCGACAAGCTGCGCCAACGCGGTTGCCCGGACGACGTCAGTACGCAGGTGCTCGACCGGATGGAGGCGGTGGGACTCGTCGACGACGACGCGTACGCCCAGATGGTGGTCCGCTCGAAGCAGGCCACGCGCGGGCTCGCCAAGCGCGCGTTGGCCCAGGAGCTGCGGGTGAAGGGTGTGGCCGACGACACGATCGAGGACGCGCTGGGGTCCATCGACCCCGAGTCGGAGCGGGCGCTGGCCGAGCTGGTCGCCGACAAGACGATGCGCCGGCTCGCTGGGCTCGACCCGCAGGTGCAGGCCCGCCGGCTCGCCGGCGTGCTGGGACGGAAGGGCTACCCGCCGTCGGTCGTCTACGCCGTCGTGCGTGATGCCGTCAACGACGCGCCGGAGCACCAGCGCGACTGAGCAACGGCCCGAGTGAGCAGCGGCCCGAGTGAGCAGCGGCCCGAGTGAGCAGCGACCCGAGTGAGCAGCGGTGCGACGTGACGAGCCCTGTCAACGGAGGGTTGACAGGCCACGGGTGTCAACTTAGCGTTGACGGCATGAGCCCACCCAAGGCCGAGGACCTGCGGCCCGGCGACGAGCCGGTCGACCTGCGGCAGGCGCTGTCGGCGACGCTCGCCCGGGTGGCCGGCGCCGATGAGTCCGAACCGAACCTCGAGCAGCTGCTCGAGCTGGTCGACGTGACCGCGAAGGCGGGGGCGGAGACCCGCAGCCTCCTCGGCGAAGCGGTGTCGTCGGCGCGAGCCGCGGGCGCCAGCTGGGACGCGATCGGGCGGGTGCTCGGGATGAGCCGCCAGGCTGCGCACCAGCGGTTCGGCCGTGCCGTGGACCAGGACGAGACGCCCGGGCGTCGCGTCATCGGCCCGGTGACCGCGTTCACCGAGATGGACGCCCTCCGCAACGCCGGGCTTCACGGCTGGCACTCGGTGGGCTTCGGCGCATACCAGCACACCCTGGAGCAGGCCCCGACCCAGTGGGAGCACCGCCGGATCCGCGTGGTGGCGACCGGAACGCGCAGCCGCCTGGAGCAGGAGGGCTGGGTGGTCATCGGCGCCTGGTTCCCGTGGGTCTACCTCAAGCGCGATCTCGGCTCACCGGCCCTGCCCGAGAGCTGACACCTCGATGCGCCAGCGCAGCCCGGACCAGGGAACCGGGAAACCGCTGAGCAACATGCCGGAAACCGGATGGTCCTACGATCGGCCCGTGGCCGACCTCTTCGAGGACTACCGACTCGGGACCTCCTGGGACGAGATGCTCGGGGCGCCGAACGAGGCCCGTGGCCCGTACCGCGCCGTCCACCACACGCTCCGCTCGATGGAGCCCGAGGCCCTGCGCGAACGCGCCGAGTACCTCGCTCGCAGCTTCCTCGACCAGGGCGTGACCTTCGACCACGCGGGCGAGGAACGACCCTTCCCCCTGGACGCCGTCCCGCGGGTGATCTCCGCGGAGGAGTGGGCCGTCGTCGAGGAGGGCGTCGAGCAGCGGGTCCGGGCGCTCGAGGCGTTCCTCGCCGACGTCTACAACCACCCCGACGACGCGCCCAGCGCCGTCAAGCAGGGCATCATCCCCTGGGAGCTGATCACCAGCTCGGCCCACTACCACCGCGCGGTCCACGGCATCCGCCCCGCGAACGACGTCCGCGCCCACGTCTCCGGGATCGACCTCATCCGCGACGAGGCCGGGACGTTCCGGGTGCTGGAGGACAACGTCCGGGTGCCCTCCGGCGTCAGCTACGTCATCGCCAACCGGCGAGCGATGACCAACGTCTTCCCCGAGGCGTTCGCCACGCTGCGGATCCGCCCGGTGCACGACTACCCACGGATCCTGCTATCTGCCCTGAGGGCGGCGGCGCCCGATGGTGCGGGCGATCCCACCGTCGTCGTCCTCACCCCCGGCGTCTACAACAGCGCCTACTTCGAGCACACCCTGCTCGCGCGGATGATGGGCGTCGAGCTCGTCGAGGGACGCGACCTCATCTGCTCCGGCGGCGTCGTCAAGATGCGCACGACGCAGGGCGAGCAGCCCATCGACGTCATCTACCGGCGCATCGACGACGAGTACCTCGACCCGGTGCACTTCCGCCCCGACTCGATGCTCGGCGTCACCGGGCTGGTGGCCGCCATCCGCAGCGGCCGGGTCAGCGTCGCCAACGCCATCGGCAACGGAGTCGCCGACGACAAGCTCATCTACAGCTATGTGCCCGACCTGACGCGTCACTACCTCGACGAGGACCCGATCCTGCCCAACGTCGACACCTACCGCTTGAACGAGCCGGACGCCTTCGCCCACGTCCTCGACCGGCTCGACGAGATGGTGGTCAAGCCGGTGGACGGGTCCGGCGGCAAGGGGCTGGTCATCGGACCGGCCGCGGACGGGCCCACCCTGGACGCGCTGCGCCTGCGGCTCCTCGCCGACCCCCGCGGGTGGATCGCCCAACCGGTCGTCCAGCTGTCGACGGTGCCGACCCTCATCGACGGCCGGCTCGCGCCGCGGCACGTCGACCTGCGTCCCTTCGCCGTCAACGACGGCACGACCGTCCGGGTGCTGCCGGGTGGGCTGACCCGGGTCGCCCTTCCCGAGGGCCAGCTCGTCGTCAACTCCAGCCAGGGCGGCGGGTCCAAGGACACCTGGGTCCTGTCGAACCACAAGGGCAGCGTCAACCGGCAGCATGTCCACCCCGGCACTCGCGAGATCGTCGTCATGACCGCTCCGGACACCTCGCTCCAGGACTCTCTCGCCCAGCAGCAACAGCAGCAGCAACAACAGCAACAGCAGCAAGGACCGGTATGCCAGGAGGCGCCGGTCCGCGCCCGAGGACGGGATGACGCGTCGTGCTGAGCCGGATCGCGGAGTCGCTGTTCTGGATCGGCCGCTACGTCGAGCGCGCCGACGGCACCGCCCGCATCGTCGACGCCGCCCGGCTACAGATGCTCGAGGAGACCGGCCAGTCGGAGGAGATCACCGCCCGCGTCATCCTCCAGGTGATCATGGGCCTCGACCCCGGGGAGGCGCCGGTCTCCTACGCCACGGTCTGCGACCGGCTGGTCTTCGACGACGAGCACTCCAGCTCTATTGCCGGCGCCTGGCGCGCCGCCCGGGAGAACGCCCGCCGGGCCCGCGAGACGGTCTCCACCGAGCTGTGGGAGGCCATCAACACGGCGTGGAACCGGTGGGGCGGGTTCGAACCCGACCAGGTCAGCGCCCGCCAGCTGGCCTGGGTCCGCGAGCGCGCCGCCCTGGTCAGCGGCATCGCCGACTCCACCATGAGCCACGACCAGGCGTGGGGGTTCATGGCGCTCGGCCGGTCCCTCGAACGCGCCGACATGACCGCGCGGCTCGTCGCCACCGGCGCCCTCCCGCAGGCGGGGCCACCCTGGTCGACGGTGCTGCAGAGCTGTGGCGCCCAGCAGGCATACCTGCGCACCAACCGCGGACTGATCCGCGACGACCGGGTCGCCGCGTTCCTCGTCCTCGACCGGCAGTTCCCCCGCTCGGTCCTCTTCGCCCTGTCCGCCGCCGAGCGCCGGCTCGAGGCGATCGACCCGGCGACGCACCGGATGGGGATTCCCGACGAGGCCCGTCGCCGGCTCGGCCGGATCCGGACCAGCCTCGAGTACCGCCCCGTCCCCGACGTCATGGCCGACCTGCCCGCGCAGATGCGCCGCGTCCAGGCCGCGGTGACCGGCGCGTCCGACGCCGTCGCGCGCCGGTACTTCCCGGCCGGCACGGTGACGACCTGGGTCGAGGAGTACGCGTGACCGAGATCCGCCGGCACCGCATCATCCACAAGACGTCGATCGGCTACGACCGGCGGGCGACCGCGTCGTACAACGAGCTCCGCATGACGCCGGCCACCGAGCCCGGACAGACCACGCTGGAGAACCGGCTGCGGGTCCGGCCGATGACGTGGAGCCACGTCTACCGCGACTACTGGGGCGCCCACGTCACCGCCATGGAGGCGATCGGCGACCACTCCTCGCTCGAGGTCGAGGCGACCAGCACCGTCGAGCGCAGTGACTCGGTTCCGCTGCCGACCGGTGGCACGTGGAATGACCTCACCGACCCTCGGCTGCTCGACCTCCAGAACGAGTACGTCACCAACACCGAGCGGACCGACCCGGGCGACGAGATCGTCGAGCTGGCCCAGGAGGCCCGCGGACCCCGCTCGCCGCGCGACACCGCATACCGTGTCGTCGAGGTCGTCCGCGAGCGCATGACCTACGAGACCGGCGTCACCCACGTGCACTCCGGCGCGCAGCAGGCGTGGGCCGAGGGCCGCGGGGTGTGCCAGGACTTCGCGCACGTCACCATCGGGGCGCTGCGCAGCCTCGGGATGCCGGCCCGCTACGTGTCCGGGTACCTCGCCCCCAAGCGCGAGGCCGAGGTCGGCGAGTCCTCGAAGGGCGAGAGCCACGCCTGGGTGGAGTTCTGGGACGGCGGCTGGATGCCGTTCGACCCGACCAACGGGGTCTTCGTCGGCCTGGACCACGTCGCCGTGGTCCGCGGCCGCGACTACACCGACGTCCAGCCGTTCAAGGGCGTCTACTCCGGCGCGGCCGACTCCACCCTCACGGTCGAGGTGAGTTTCACCCGGCTGCGCTGACGCGCATACCCTGTTGGTTGCGATGAGCACCAAGACCTACGACGTCCGCACCCACGGGTGCCAGATGAACGTCCACGACAGCGAGCGGCTCGCGGGCCTGCTCGAGACCGCGGGCTACGTCGACGTCAACAGCCTCGGTGCGGACCGGCCGGAGACCGCCGACGTCGTCGTCCTCAACACCTGCGCGGTGCGCGAGAACGCCGACAACAAGCTCTACGGCAACCTCGGCCAGCTACGCCCGGCCAAGCTGCGCAACCCCGACATGCAGATCGCCGTCGGCGGATGCCTCGCGCAGAAGGACCGCGGCACCATCGTCGAACGCGCGCCGTGGGTCGACGTGGTCTTCGGCACCCACAACATCGGCTCGCTGCCGGTCCTCCTCGACCGCGCTCGCCACAACCAGCGCGCCGAGGTCGAGATCCGCGAGTCGCTGGAGACCTTCCCGTCGACCTTGCCCACCCGGCGTGACAGCGCGTACGCGGGCTGGGTCTCGATCTCGGTCGGCTGCAACAACACCTGCACGTTCTGCATCGTCCCGAGCCTGCGCGGCAAGGAGACCGACCGCCGGCCGGGCGACGTGCTCGCCGAGGTCCGCGCGCTCGTCGAGCAGGGCGTCGTCGAGGTGACCCTGCTCGGCCAGAACGTCAACACCTACGGCGTCGAGTTCGGCGACCGGCTGGCGTTCGGCAAGCTGCTGCGCGCGTGCGGCGAGATCGACGGGCTGGAGCGGGTCCGGTTCACCAGCCCGCACCCGGCGGCGTTCACCGAGGACGTCATCGTCGCGATGGCCGAGACGCCGAACGTCATGCCGAGCCTGCACATGCCGCTGCAGTCCGGCTCGGACCGGGTGCTCAAGGCGATGCGCCGGTCCTACCGGAGCGGGAAGTTCCTCGGCATCATCGACCGGGTCCGCGAGCTCATCCCTGACGCGGCGATCACGACCGACATCATCGTCGGCTTCCCGGGCGAGACCGAGGCGGACTTCCAGGGCACGCTCGACGTGGTTCGGGCGGCGCGGTTCTCCAGCGCGTTCACCTTCCAGTACTCGATCCGCGCCGGCACACCCGCCGCGACGCTGCCCGACCAGGTGCCGAAGGCCGTGGTCCAGGACCGGTACGACCGGCTCATCGCCGTCCAGGAGGAGGTCTCCTGGGCCGGCAACCGGACGCTGGAGGGTCGCGAGGTCGAGGTGCTGGTCGCCACCGGTGAGGGGCGCAAGGACGCCGCGACGCACCGGCTCTCGGGACGCGCGCGGGACAACCGGCTGGTCCACTTCGCGGTCCCCGAGGGCGCCGAGGCGCCGCGGCCGGGCGACCTGGTCACCGTCGGCGTCACCTACGGCGCGCCGCACCACCTCGTCGCCGACAGCGGCCCGGCGGGCGGCGCGTACCGGGTTCGTCGTACGCCTGGCGGCGACGCGTGGGCGGCCCTGCAGCAGCACGGCCGCGCCAAACCGGCCGTGTCGCTCGGTATGCCCGTGATCGGGCAACCGGCTCCGGTGGCGGTCCAGACGGCCTGCGCAACGGCCTGATGCGGACGACCGCCTGACGGTCGGATGCACAGGGCCCTGCCCGGTGGGGTCGGGTACCCGGTCGGGTAACCCAGCACGTCGTGATCACGACCGGTTCGGTGACCCGACCGGGTATCCGAGCGCGGTCTCCCGCGCATCCCCTGGGCTAGTCGATGGAGCCCTCGTCCTGACCGGCGACGTACCCGTCCGAGGTCTCGCCACTGAGGTCGGCGGCCACGCCGTATTCGCCGGCTCCGCCCTCGTCGGGAATGTCCGGCCCGCGCTCGCTGCCGTCCATCAGGGCGCCGAGGTCGATGTGCTCGTGCGACTTCTCGTGCGTCGGGTCGGCCTCGGGCTGCGTCATGTCCTCACGGTAGGCCCGGCGCGTGGACGCCTCAACCGGATCCCAGCGCTGCGCCCCGGTGGTCACCGCCCACCTCCGGCTGAAAGACTCGCAGGCATGGCCGTCCGCCCCATCGTCATCACCGGTGCGCCGGTGCTGCACCGCCCGGCCGCCCTGGTCGGGGCCTTCGACGACGCCCTCCGACAGCTCGTCGCCGACATGTACGAGACCATGGACGCCGCTCACGGGGTCGGCCTGGCCGCGCCGCAGATCGGTGTCGCGCTGCGGCTGTTCGTCTACGAGATGGGCAACGACGACGGCGTGCCGGCGCGCGGCGTGATCGTCAACCCGATGCTCTCGTCCAGCAAGGTCTCGACCGACCGGCCGGATCCCGACACCGAGAGCGAGGGGTGCTTGTCGGTACCGGGGGAGAGCTACCCCCTCAAGCGCGCCGACCGGGTGACCGTGGTCGGGTTCGACGCCGACGGGGAGCCGCTGTCGTTCGAGGCGACCGGGTGGTTCGCGCGGGTCATGCAGCACGAGTTCGACCATCTGAACGGGCTGCTCTACGTCGATCGTCTCGACCCCAAGCAGCTGAAGCGCGCACGCAAGGCGATCCGCGCGAACGGCTGGGGCAAGGCCGGCAGCTCGTGGCTGCCCGGCGTGGACCGCGACCCGTTCGGCCACGACGACGAGCCGGATGTCGATGCGGACCGCCTCGATGCCATGGGACACGACGAGCGGCTTGCCTGAGTCCCCGGCCGGGCCGGTCGTCGCCGTCGTCGGGCCGACCGCGACCGGAAAGTCGGACCTCGGACTGGCCCTCGCCGAGCGACTTGGCGGTGAGGTCGTCAACGCCGACGCCATGCAGCTGTACCGGGGCCTGGACATCGGGACCGCGAAGCTGCCCCTCGCCGACCGCCGCGGGATCCCGCACCACCAGCTGGACGTCCTGGACGTCCGCAAGGAGGCGAGTGTCGCCGCGTACCAGGATCATTCGCGCGTCGACATCGCCGACATCCGCTCCCGAGGGCGAGTCCCGGTTTTCGTGGGTGGTTCGGGCCTGTACCTTCGTGCGGCTCTCGACCGGCTCGAGATCCCGCCGACCGACCCTGCGGTCCGGGCCCGGCTGGAGGCGGAGCTGGTCGAGTCCGGCATCGACGCGCTGCGCGCGAGGCTGACGGACCTCGACCCGGCCGCGGCCAACGCCATCGAACCGAACAACGGACGTCGTATCGTCCGCGCTCTCGAGGTGGTCGAGCTGACCGGTCGCCCGTTCTCGGCGACCATGCCGACCCGGGAGCATGTGTTCCCGACGGTGGTGGTGGGGTTGTCGGCCGACCGGTCGGTTCTGGACGCGCGGATCGACCGCCGCGTGCGCACAATGTGGGACGACGGTCTCGTCGGCGAAGCCGAAACCCTTGCTCGGCAAGGGCTTCGCGAGGGTCGAACCGCGTCGAAGGCACTCGGCTACCGGCAGGCGCTCGCCCAGCTCGACGGGACGATGTCCGCCGAGGAGGCGCAGGACGACACCGCGACCGCGACGCGACGGTATGCCCGGCGGCAGGAGTCGTGGTTCCGCGCCGACCCGCGAGTGGTCTGGCTCCCGCACGATGCTTCCGACCTGGTGGACCGGGCGCTGGCCGCGGTCGCGGCGGCTGGGAGGATGCCCGCATGACCACCGTGCCGTTCACCAAGGGCCACGGCACGCAGAACGACTTCGTGCTGGTGCCCGACCTCGACGGCACGCGGCCGTTGACCACCGACGAGGTGCGTCTCCTCGCCGACCGCCACGCCGGGCTGGGCGGCGACGGCGTGATCCGCGTCGTGCCGACCGCGCGCGCCGAGGAGGCCGATGTGCGCCGGCAGGCCGACGAGGCCCCGTGGTTCATGGACTACCACAACGCCGACGGGTCGCCGGCGGAGATGTGCGGCAACGGGTCCCGGGTCTTCGCGGCCTACCTCCAGCGCGAGGGGCTGCTCGAGGGCGACGAGTTCCGGATCGCCACCCGCGGTGGTCCCAAGGCCATGACGGTCACCGGTGAGCAGTACGCCGTCGACCTCGGGCCGTGGCGCGTCGTCGACCCGGAAGGGGCCCGGCGGCGGGGCTTCGACTCGACGGTCCGGTCCCGCGGCGGGACCGAGCTACCGGCCCTGCGCCTGGACCTGGGCAACCCGCATACCGTCGTCATCCTGCCGCCGGACTTCGACCTGGCCGAGCTCGACCTCAGCGAACCGCCGGCCGTCTCCCCGCATCCCGAGCACGGGACCAACGTCGAGTTCGTCCGCGCGATCGGCCCGGGGCACGTCGCCATGCGGGTGCACGAGCGCGGGGTCGGGGAGACGCGGTCCTGCGGCACGGGCGCGGCCGCGGCCGCCCTCGCCACCCGCTGGTGGGAGGGCGAGGCCGACGACAACACCGACTGGGTGGTCGACGTCCCGGGTGGCCGGGTCTCGGTGCGCGCGCTTCCCGACGGTCACGTCGAGCTGGCCGGTCCGGCCGTCCTCGTCGCCGACGGGACGGTCATCCTCGCCGACTGACCCGCAGGACCCGGAAGCCCTTCGCCACGGCGAACCGGTCGCACGGTAGCCCGAGCGACTCGCGGAGCCATCGCTGCAGCGAGTCCGCGCCGAGGTTCTTCTGCACGACGAGGTACGCCTCGCCCTCGTCGGTCAGTCGTGGCAACCAGGTGCCGAGCAGGTCGTGGAGCGCTTCCTTGCCGACCCGGATCGGCGGGTTCGACCAGATGACATCGAACCTCACGTCGGTCGGCACATCCTCCGGCCGGGCGGCGTGGACGTTGTCGAGGCCCGCTTCCACGGCGTTGACGCGCGTGAGCTCGAGCGCCCGCTCGTTCACGTCGACCGCGTACACCGTGGCGGCCGGGGCGAGCAGGCCGAGGCTGAGGGCCACCGGCCCCCAGCCACAGCCCAGGTCGAGGAAGGTGCCGTGCACGGGGGGCGGGGGCGCCTCCCGCAGCAGGACCTGGGTGCCGAGGTCGACCCGGGCGGGCGAGAACACCCCGCCCGCGGTCGCGACCGAAAGCGGCCGCCCGACGAGCTCGACCTCGACGTGGCGGCGCTTCTCCGGTCCGGCCGGCTGGGCGCTGAAGTAGTGCTCGCCGGCCACGCCCCGACGCTACCCGGCGGCGCGCACCGGGTGCAGGACGGCCTCGACGACGACGTCGACCGTGGCGCCGATGACCCAGCGAGGCACGCCCCGCAGCGGCGAGCTCATCCGGTCGAACGTTCCGGTGGCGTGCACCGCCACGGTCCCGTCGCCCTGCGGCGTCAGCGTCGTGAGCAGGCTGAGCGGGCAGTCCTCGCCGCGAACGGAGAGCAGCCCGTCGACCACGTTGCCGTCGCCGGTGCGACGCGTGCTGACCGACCGGAAGCCGAGGGTCGGATGGTTCGCGGTGTCGAAGAACCGCCGGCCCTGCAGGTGGTGGTCGCGGCGCGCGTTCGGAGTCTTGATGCCGGCGATGTCGAGCGTGGCCGTTCCGCGCGGCAGGCCGTCGGCGTCGATGGCGACGTCCGCCACGACGACGGGGATCTGCCCGTGCACGGTGAACAGCTGGAACTTCTCCTTGACGGTGAAGGTGGCGGCGGCGGTGGTGCCGTCGGTCCGGTAGTCGCCGGCGGCGATGCCGGTCATCGCCGAGGCGAGCTGGGTGGCGAGCACGTCGTCCATGGTGTCCTCCTGAGGTGACGGTTGGTGTGTCCTCCTCGAGGGTCGTCGGCGCGAAGTCCGGCCACCTCAGTGCCGGTACTGAACCTCAGTACGGAACTCGCTGTTGAACCGGGATGGCGGACCACAGCAGGGTGGAAGCATGGGGGTATGCCATCGGGCCAGGCGGTGGGCGGCCCGCCGTTCGTGGGGAGGCGGACGGAGCTCGACGCGCTGACCTCGGTGCTGGCCCGGCTCGGTCACGGCCGGGGCGGGATCGCCCTGGTGACCGGTGGCGCGGGCATCGGCAAGAGCCGGCTGGTGGCGACCGCCCTCGACGAGGCGGGGGTGGGCATGCCGGCCGCGACGCGGACCGGTTTCGGCGAGTGCCTTCCCGACCTGCTCATGCCGCCGCTCTGGCCGGTGTCGCGCGCCGTGGCGTCGGCGTCCCGCGCCGAGAGGGGCGGCGCGGCGGGGAGCGCGAAGGAATGGGCCGACCTGGTGCCGCTGCTGCGGCCGACGGCCGGGGCTGCCGAGCGTGCCGGCGGTGCGTCGTTCAGCCCGGGCTGGGACCGCCTCGCGGTGCTCGGCGACATCGTCGACCACCTCTCCGCGGCGTCGCGGTCGGCACCGGTCGTCCTCGTCCTCGAGGACGTGCACTGGGCGGACCCGGAGACCCTGGCGCTGCTGCGGCTGCTCGCCCCGGAGCTGGCCCGGTGCCCGCTGGTCGTCCTCGCGACCGCGCGCCACGCCACCGAGGACGACCACGCGGCGGCGCTCGCCGGGCTTAGCGCTTCGCCGTCGACCCAGGTCGTCGCCCTCGGCCCGCTGTCCGTGGCGGACATCGAGCAGTACCTCGAGGACGGCTCCTTCCGAGGCGACGCCACCGAGGTCCTGGCCCTCAGCGGCGGCCTGCCGCTGCTCTTGCCGGTGGCCGTCGGCGCTACGCACGGCGGCTCGGAGGACACCTCGGCCGCTGCGTCACGCAGCGACATCTCACGCAACACCGAGCCGGCCCCGCTGCGGGCAGACGTGCCGACCCTGGTCCGCCGGCTCACGGTGTCGCTCACCGACGAGCATGTCGCCGTGCTCGAGGGGGCCAGCCTCGTGACGACCGCCCTCGACGCCGAGGTCGCCGCCGCTGCCGCCGGGGTGACCGTAGCCAGCGCCGGTGACGCCACGGCGTCGGCCGTGCGTGCGGGCGTGCTGACGACCGCCGCCGAGGGTGGCGGGCTGACCTTCGTGCACGACCTCGTTCGCGAGTCACTGCGCAGCCGGCTCTCGCCGGAGCGGGCCCGGGCCGGTCACCGGCGGCTGGCCGGGCTGTTGGCGGCGCGCACCGGCATACCGGCCGTTCGGGTGGCTGCGCACTGGGACGCCGCCGGCGCCGACCCGGCGGCGTGCGCGCAGGCCGCGACCTGGTGGCAGCGGGCGGCCGAGGAGTCGGCGCGGCTGCGGGCGTACGAGGACGCGGCCGCCCTCCAGGCGAAGGCGGTCCTGGCCACCGACGGGGCGGATGCGACCGACACGCAGCTCGCCGAGAGCTCCCTCGCCGCGGCCCGGGCGTGGTACCGCGCCGGTCGGTACGCGGAGGCGGTGGCCGCGGCCGACCGGGCCGCCGGCCACGCCGGAACCGCGGGCCGCCCGGACCTCGTCGCCGACGCCGCTCTGGCGGTGGGCTGGGTCAGCTATCCGGCCGCTCAGGAGGTCATCACCCGGTTGGCCCGGGTCGCGCTGGACCAGGGTGGGGCGTCGATCAGCGACGCGACGCGGGCCCGGCTGCTGGCCCAGCAGGTCGCCATGCTCGGGAACTACGCCGAGGCCCATGGCGGCCCGAAGGCGGCCGAGGCCATGGCTCTCGCGCGCCGGAGCGCGGACCCGGCCGCCCTCCTCGAGGCGATCGGCGCCCGGATGGCGTCCATTCCGGAGATCGGGACCGCCGCCGAACAGCAGGCCCTCGCCGAGGAGGCGGTCGAGGTCTCCTCGCGGCTCCGGGAACCGGTTCCGGAGCTGCTGGCCCACACGTGGCTGCTCAGGGCCGCGGTCGAGCTCGGCGCCATGGACCTGGCCACGGAGGAGCTCCTCCGCCTGAGGCGCATCGCCGACGCGACCCGCCTGCCGCTCGCCGCATGGCACGCCCTTCGCGCTTCGGTCGCCATGGCGATCCTGCGCGGCGACTTCGCCGAGATTCCGGAGCGCCACGAGCGCGCGAACGCGGTGGCCCGGGAGTCGGGTGACATCGTCGCCACCAACGTCGGGAACGCGGCGGTCTTCGAGGTGGCCCAGCGCCGCGGGGTCGCCATCCCCGACCCGGAGGCGACCCTGCGGATGCTCGACCACGCGCCGATGTCGACGCTTATCGAGGCTCCAAAAGCGTTGCTGTTGCACCAGATCGGGCGTATCGACGAGGCGCGCGTCATCTATGAGCGGCTCGTCCCGCTGCTGGGCGGCCATCCGGAGTACCGGCCGTGGTGGCCGGTGATGTACATCCTGCTGGACCTCGCGGAGCGGTTCAGGGACGCCGACGCCGGGGCGCGGCTGGCCGTCGAGGTGGAGCGCTACTCGCTGGGCGTCGTCGGTGGCCTCGGCACGAGCACCGTGTGGTTCATCGGGAACCCGAACCGGCACTTCGGGCGGGCGCTGGCGCTGGCCGGGCGGCACGACGAGGCGATGGCGGCGTTCGAGACGGCGCTCGCGTGCGACGAGCGGATGGGAGCCCGCCCGGACGTGGCGCTCGGCCGCCTCGACATCGCGGCGCTGCTGGCCCGGCCCGGCGGCGACCGGGGGACCCGGACGACCCGGCTGCGGTCGGCGCTGCAGCAGGTCCGGCGCGCCGCCGAGGAGTGCCGCACGTTGGACATGCCCGGTCACGTGACGCGCGCCGACGCCCTGGCCGCCGATCTGGCCCGCAACCTGGCCCGGGACGACCCGCTCAGCCCGCGCGAGCGGGAGGTGGTCGACCTCGTCGTCGAGGGCTTGACCAACCAGCAGATCGCGGGCCGGCTCTTCCTCAGCGAACGGACGGTCGAGAGCCACGTCCGCGCGGCCCTGATGAAGCTGGGCTGCCGCAACCGGGCCGAGCTCATCCGGCTGGAGAGCGGCGGCGCGCCCGCAACCGGCGGCTGACCGAGGCATAAACGTTTCGCGCGCGGCGTTTCCCCCGTGTCACCCTGGTTGGGCGACACCCGTGCAGAATTCCGATCCCCGACTTCCCAGCCCCCCACTCCAAGGACATCATGACGCGACGTTCAGAACTTCTCGCCGAGCGAGCCGAGGCCATCGCCGAGCTCGACGCACCCGAGGGCTTCGACCTCGAGGGGCACGACGGGGAGCAGCTGGACCGCGAGGAGCGGGCCGCGCTGCGCCGCGTGTCGGGCCTCTCGACCGAGCTCGAGGACATCTCCGAGGTCGAGTACCGCCAGCTGCGGCTGGAGCGGGTCGTCCTCGCCACGGTCTGGACCGAAGGAACCCTCGAGGACGCCGAGAACTCCGTTCGCGAGCTCGCGGCGCTGGCCGAGACCGCGGGCTCCGAGGTGCTCGAGGGCGTCATCCAGCGGCGCCAGCGTCCCGACGCCGCGACCTACCTCGGCAAGGGCAAGGCGCAGGAGCTGCGCGACATCGTCATCGCCGTCGGCGCCGACACGGTGGTCTGCGACGGCGAGCTGACCCCCGGCCAGCGGCGCGCCCTCGAGGACGTCGTCAAGGTGAAGGTCATCGACCGCACCGCGCTGATCCTCGACATCTTCGCCCAGCACGCCAAGAGCCGGGAGGGCAAGGCCCAGGTCGAGCTGGCCCAGCTCCAGTACCTCCTCCCGCGCCTGCGCGGCTGGGGTGAGTCGATGTCCCGCCAGGCCGGTGGCCAGGCCGCCGGCGGTCAGGGCATGGGCTCGCGCGGTCCCGGTGAGACGAAGATCGAGCTGGACCGGCGCCGGATCAACAGCCGGATCGCCAAGCTCAAGCGCGAGATCGCGCACATGAAGACGACCCGCGACACCAAGCGGCACAGTCGCAAGGCCAACCACATCCCGAGCGTCGCGATCGCCGGCTACACCAACGCGGGCAAGTCCTCGCTGCTCAACCGGCTCACCGGCGCGGGCGTCCTCGTCGAGAACTCCCTGTTCGCCACCCTGGACCCGACGGTCCGCCGGGCCGAGACCGACGACGGGATGCCGTACACGCTCGCCGACACCGTGGGCTTCGTGCGGTCGCTGCCGACCCAGCTCGTCGAGGCGTTCCGCTCGACGCTGGAGGAGGTGTCCGACGCCGACCTGCTGCTGCACGTCGTCGACGGCAGCCACCCCGACCCCGAGGGCCAGATCTCGGCGGTGCGAGGCGTCCTCTCGGACGTCGGCGCCTCTGACGTCAAGGAGGTCGTGGTCGTCAACAAGGCCGACGCGGCCGATCCCGAGGTCCTCGACCGGCTCGTCCGTCACGAGCGGCACTCCATCGTCGTGTCGGCGCGGACCGGCCAGGGCCTCGACGCGCTGCGCGATCTCATCGCCGACGAGCTGCCCCGGCCCGACCTCGAGATCAAGGCGGTCATCCCGTACGACCGCGGCGACCTGGTCAACCGGCTGCACGAGGAGTCCGAGGTCCTCACGACCGAGCATCGCGAGGACGGCACGTTCGTCCACGCGAAGGTGCACCCGCCGCTGCTGAGCGAGCTCGAGGCATACCTCGTCTGAGCCCGGCACGGGCTGGCAGAGTATGCGGCGTGACGCTCAGTGCCTCCGGCCGGGCCCGGCCCGAGCCGAGCGCGGAGCACGCCCGTCTGGCCGAGTCGCCGGACGACTCGGACCCGTGGCGGCTGTGGGGACCGTACGTCTCCGGCCGTCAGTGGGGGACAGTCCGGGAGGACTACTCGGCCGACGGTGACGCGTGGGCCTCGTTCCCGTTCGACCATGCGCACCGCCGCGCATACCGGTGGGGTGAGGACGGCATCGCCGGTCTCTGCGACCGGTACGGCTTCCTCAACCTCGCCGTGGCGATGTGGAACGGCCAGGACGACCGGCTCAAGGAGCGGCTCTTCGGGCTGACCAACCCGGAGGGCAACCACGGCGAGGACGCCAAGGAGTACTGGTGGCATCTCGACGCCACCCCGACGCACTCCTACGCCGAGTACCTCTACCGCTACCCGCAACGCGCCTTCCCCTACGACGAGCTGGTCGCGCAGAACGCCGAACGGCCCCGCAGTGAGGGGGAGTTCGAGCTCAGTGACACCGGCATCCTCACGGAGGACCGGTTCTTCGACGTCGTCGTCACGCACGCCAAGGCGGCGCCCACCGACATCGTCATGACGGTCACCGCGACGAACCACGGTCCGGAGCCGGCCCCGCTGCACCTCGTGCCGCAGCTGTGGTTCCGCAACACCTGGGCCTGGGGCCGCGACGACCGGAAGCCGTTGCTACGGCTGCTGCACCGGCCGCAGGTCGACGAGCAGGCGCTCGTCGCGGTCGAGGCGCAGCACGAGCAGCTGGGGCGGTACGTCCTCGCGGCCGCGGGGTCACCCGGTCTTCCCGAGCTGCTGATGTGCGACAACGAGACCGACTCCGAGTCCCTGTGGGGTGTCCCCAACGCGTCGCCGCACCCGAAGGACGCCGTGGACCGCGCCATCGTCCGCGGCGACCGAGCGGCGCTCTCGACCGACGGCACCGGCACCAAGGCAGCCTTCCACTACCGGTTCGACGCGGTCGCCCCGGGCGAGTCCGTGAGTGTGCGGCTGCGGCTGATGGCGGCGCCGATCGTCGACCGCCCGTTCCAGTCCGCGCCGGCCGTCGTCACCGACCGCCGCGCCGACGCCGACGCGTTCTACGACGTGGTCATCCCGGCCGGCGTCCCTGACGAGGACCGGCTGGTCGCGCGACGAGCCTTCGCCGGGCTGCTGTGGACCCGGCAGCTCTACCGGTATGACATCGAGGAGTGGCTGTCCGGCGACCCCGCCTCGCCACCACCGCCGGGCGAGCGGCTGGCTCCCGAGCCGGACGGCCGCAACACCTCGTGGCGCAACATCTCCCTCGCCGACGTCATCTCGATGCCGGACGAGTGGGAGTACCCGTGGTTCGCGACGTGGGACCTCGCGTTCCACTCCGTCGCGTTGTCGCACGTCGACCCCGCGTTCGCGAAGTCCCAGCTGGTGCTGCTCTGCCGGGAGTGGGCCCAGCATCCGAACGGACAGCTCCCCGCGTACGAGTGGGCGTTCTCCGACGTCAACCCGCCCGTGCACGCGTGGGCCGCCTGGCAGGTGTACCTGCGCGACGGCGCGTGGGACCGCGACTTCCTCATCCGGATCCTCACCAAGCTGTTGCTCAACGTCTCGTGGTGGGTGAACCGCAAGGACTCGGAGGGGTCCGACCTGTTCGAGGGCGGCTTCCTCGGCATGGACAACATCGGCGTCTTCGACCGGTCCAAGCAGGTTCCGAAGGGGTGGCGGCTCGAGCAGTCCGACGCCACCGCGTGGATCGCGTTCCAGTGCCTGCAGATGATGCGGATCGCGCAGGAGCTCGGGCGGTACAACCACGCGTTCGACGACCTCGCGACGACGTTCCTCGAGCGGTTCCTCGCGATCGTCCGGGCGATGCAGTCGTTCGGGTCGCAGGGGGTCTCCCTGTGGGACGACGTGGACGGGTTCTTCTACGACGTCCTGGTCGGGCCGCACGGCGAGACCGGGACGATGCGCGTGCGTTCGCTGGTCGGGCTGCTGCCGTTGTTGGCCGTTGCCAACTGCCCGCCGTGGGTGCGGGAGGAGCTGACCGACTTCGACGAGTCGCTCCGGTGGCTCGAGCGGCACCGCCCCGACGAGGTCGCCTCGCTGACGACGAGCCATCCCGCGGACGGCGACGCGCTGACCTTCGCGGTCGTCGACCCGACGCGGATGACGCGGTTGCTCGACCGGCTGCTCGACGAGGACGAGTTCCTGTCACCGCACGGGATCCGGTCGCTCTCGGCCGCGCATCGCGACGGCATCACCATCGACGTGGCCGGCATGAGCATGTCCATGCGCTACACCCCGGGGGAGTCCGACACCGGACTGTTCGGCGGGAACTCGAACTGGCGCGGGCCGGTCTGGTTCCCGCTCAACGCGCTGCTCATCAATGCGCTGCACACGTATGCGGCCGGGTCGGCGGCCGGGGTCACGGTCGAGTTCCCGACGGGGTCCGGGGAGCGGCTGGGGCTGCACGAGGTGGCGCAGCGGCTCGAGGACCGGCTCGTCGGGCTGTTCCGGGCGGGTCCGGACGGGCGCCGTCCCAGCGACCCGCGCGATCTCCTCGACGGTCCGCTGTGGCGGCAGCACCCGACCTTCGCGGAGTACTTCCACGGAGACACCGGCATCGGGCTCGGCGCCACGCACCAGACGGGGTGGACCGCTCTCGTGGCCCACCTCATCTGCACGCCCCAGTCGGTGTACGACCCGGGGGAGTCTCCGAACGGGGACTGAACCCTTGCTGCGTGCCGCCGGTTATCGCGTCGCGACGGCCAGCCAGGTCTGCATCGGGGCGACGACACCGGCGTCGTCGGTCAGGTGGTCGAGGCGGCGTCCCAGCTCGGTGGCGAGCCGCTCCCTGGTGTCGGGTGGCAGATGACCGACCGCCTCGGCCAGCGGGGAGGCCGCGACCTCCTGGCGGAGCAGCTCCCGGGCCGACGGGAACCGGGCCGGGAAGGCCAGGAGAGTCAGGTGCACGTCCGTGAGTCCCGCCCGGGAAAGGAGGTCTCGGACCTCGTCGCGGTCGCCCAACGCGAACGGCGCCCTCATCATGGCGGCGGCCGGCTCGTCCACGACGTCGGCCAGCGCGTCGGCGAAGTCGGCGAACGCCGGGTTGTCGGCGACCCCCCGCCAGACTGCGACCGCCAGGCGGCCACCCGGAACCAGGACCCGGCGGGCTTCGGCCAGCACCGCGACCCGGTCCGGGACGAACTGCAGCCCCTGCTGGCAGCACCAGACGTCGACCGCCGCGTCGTCCATCGGTAGCGACGCCGCGTCGCCGACGGTCCAGTCGACGCCCGGCTCGAGCCGGGCGGCGACCTCGACCATCGCCGGGTTCACGTCCACCCCCGTCACGGCCCCTGTCGGCCCGACCAGTGGGGCGGCCTGCCGGCCGACGATCCCGGTGCCGCAGGCCACGTCGACGACGCGGGCGCCCGCGCGGACGCCGACTGCGTCCAGCAGGCGGTGCGCGCACGGTGCGAACAGCGTCGGTACGAGATAGGCCTCGTAGGCCTCGGGCGCGGATCCCTCCAGCTGGAAGCCGGACTCGCTCTGCTCAGGCATCCCCGTCTCCTTCCGCGACCGCGGAACCGATGGGGTGGGACCGCCAGGATAGCGGCTAGGACGCGACCGCCACCGGGCTCGGTTGGTGACGCCACGCATACGAGCAGAACGTCGTCACGGCGCAGAGGAGCAGGACGCCGAGGAACAGGTGCGCTCCGACGACCTTGAGCTCGCCGAGGACGGTCTGGAGGATGGCGCCGAGCTCGATGCCGACGGCGAAGACCAGGGGCCACGTGGGACCGCCCCGCCGGCGGTAGACGGCCGCGACGACCACGCAGACCGCGGCCACGACGATGACGACGATCGCGTTGACGGAGTGGAGCGTCTCGAGCAGGTCACTCTTGTCGCGCGCGATGAGCGAGGCGCCGAATCCGGAGCCGAAGCCGGCCTGTCCGATCGCGACGCCGAGCAGGACGGTCGACCAGATCTGCAGCTGTCGCACCACGAGTCGCGAGTCTAGGTGGCCGAACCTCGTCGCGTGGTCGCTACGACCACGTGTCCGCCGCGGCGCGGAGAGTCGTCGCGAGCGAGGCCGAACCACCGTTCGCCGATCTCGGTCGGGCCGACGTCCTGCTCGACGGCGAGTCCCAGGTCGGCCAGGTGGTCGGTCAGGGCTTCGGTGTCGATGTACGTGATCCACGGTTCACCGAGTGCTCGCATGCGCTCGGCTCGCGCCCTATGGGCCTCCCGTCCTCGTTCGGAGAGCTGGTCGACGGGATTGGCGTAGTCGAAGGCGACGCCGGCACCGGGCACCCGGGCCACGACCTGGAGCGTGATGTCGACGGCCTCCCGAGTGAGGTACGGCACGACGCCGAGCCAGAGGAAGATCGCCGGCGCCGTGAGGTCGACCCCGCCCGCGGCCATCCGGACGGCCAGGTCGTCGGTCTCGAAGTCGACCGGGACGTAGGTGACGGAGCCGGGCACGGGTATGCCCGTCCGGGCAAGGGTGGCGCGCTTCCACTCCTGCGTGGCCGGGTGGTCGATCTCGAACACGCGAACACCCTTGTCGGCGAACGGGTTCCGGTAGGCGAAGGTGTCGAGCCCCGCGCCGAGCACGACCACCTGACGCGTGCCGTCCGCCACGTACCGGGCCAGTGCGTCCTCGGCCACGCGGTGCCGGACGGCGATGAAGATCCGCATCGGCGTCCGACGGGGGGTGACTCGCGCGTTCGCGATGATTGCTTCGGCGTCGGTGCCGAGAATCGTCAGCGCGCACGGGTCTCGGAAGATCCGGCCGTCCTCGAGGACCTGGTGGGCCGCTCGATGGCCCGCCGCGCCCCAGGCGGTGCGGCTCGGTCCGCCGTGCTCCATGAGCGACAGTGTCCCGGCCCAGTCTGAATCTACGATGACCGTCGTTCGTGGCTGGACCTCAATACCCCCTGGGGGTATAGTGCCACGCGTGAGTCACCACGAGCACGCGACGCATACTCCGCATGCCGCCCCGGCGAGCTGGTCGATGGCCGCGCAGGCCACACTGCACTGCCTCACGGGTTGTGCGATCGGCGAGGTTCTCGGGATGGTCATCGGCACCTGGCTCGGGCTGCACAACCTCGCCACCGTGGTGCTCGCGGTCGTGCTGGCGTTCGTGTTCGGGTACGCGCTGACGGTCCGCAGCATGCTGCGATCGGGGTTGGACGTGCGGACGGCATTGAAGGTGGCCCTGGCGGCCGACACGGCCTCGATCGCGGTCATGGAGGTCGTCGACAACGCCGTGATGCTCGTGGTCCCGGGTGCGATGGACGCCGGGCTCACGTCGTGGCTGTTCTGGGGTGCGCTGGCGTTCTCGCTGGCGGTCGCCTTCGTGGTGACGACGCCGTTCAACAAATGGATGATCGGCCGCGGCAGGGGACATGCAGTGGTTCACGCGTACCACTGAGGCCTCGGGCTGAGCCGCTCGCTGCGGGCCTGTGGACGGTCGCAAGGATGACGGTGGCGCGGCATACGCTTTGCGGGTGGCTGCCGATCTCGACGCTCTGCTCGAGGCGGCCGTAGCGGGAGTCGAGGGGACGGAACGGCCGGGCCAGGTCGAGATGGCGCACGCCGTGGCCGACGCTGTGGAGGCCGGGCAGCACCTGCTGGTGCAGGCGGGCACGGGGACCGGCAAGTCGCTGGCCTACCTCGTGCCGGCCGTGCGTCATGCGATGGAGTCCGGGAAGCCTGCCGTGGTCGCCACGGCGACGCTGGCCCTGCAGGCGCAGATCGTCGACCGCGACATGCCGCGGGTGGCGACGGCGCTGGAGCCGCTGCTCGGGCGGCGGCCGACATACTCGCTGGTCAAGGGCCGGCGGAACTACCTGTGCGCGCACAAGCTCGAGGGCGGGTTTCCCGACGAGGACGACGCCCTGCTCGCCGTCGACCAGGTCAGCGCGACCGCGTCCCGGCTCGGCGCCGAGGTGGTCCGGCTGCAGGGAGTGGGCGGACGCTACGGCGTCGGGCGACCGCGACGAGCTGGTCCCCGGCGTCAGTGACCGCGCGTGGCGGCAGGTGTCCGTGTCGGCCCACGAGTGTCTGGGCGGGAAGTGCCCCGTCATCGCCGAGTGCTTCGTGGAGCGGTCGCGGGAGTCGGCGAAGGATGTCGACGTCGTCGTCACGAACCACTCGTTCATGGCCATCGACGCCTTCGAGAACCGGCAGATGCTGCCCGAGCACGACGTGCTCGTCGTCGACGAGGCGCACGAGCTGGTCGACCGCGTGACCGCGACGATCACCGACGAGATCAGCAGCGGGATGGTCACCAGTGCGGCCCGCAAGGCGGCCAAGCTGGCCGACGGTACCGACGAGGTGACCGACGCCGCGGACCTGCTGGAGGGCGTGCTCGCGGAGGTCGAGGAGGGTCGGATCGACTCGCTGTCGGACGGGTTGGTCCTCGCCCTGTCGCGGGTTCGGGACACGACCCGAGCCGTGCAGTCGGAACTCAAGCCCGGACCCGGCGAGCCCGCCGACGGGGCCCGCCAGGTGGCGCGGGCGGCGATCGACGAGATGAACGAGAACGCCTCGCGCATCCTCGAGCGGCGGGAGCTCGACGTGCTCTGGCTGCGGCGCGACCCGAGGCGCGGACCGGTCCTGAACGTCGCGCCGATGAGTGTGGCGATGTTGGTCCGCGACCGGGTCTTCGCGGAGCGGACCTGCGTCCTGACGTCGGCGACGTTGGAGCTCGGCGGTTCCTTCGACGCGGTGGCGGGGACCATCGGGCTGCGCGGCGAGGGTGCTCCGGCCTGGCGCGGCATCGATGTCGGGAGCCCGTTCGACTACCAGCGGCAGGCCATCGTCTACGTCGCGAGAGACCTGCCGGCGCCGGGCCGGGACGGGACCTCACCGAAGGTGCTGGACGAGATCGAGGCGCTGGTGCGGGCGGCGGGCGGCCGCACGTTGGGCCTGTTCTCCTCGATGCGGGCCGCCCAGAGCGCGGCGGAGCAGCTGCGCGCCCGGTTCTCGTCGGACACCACCCCGATCCCGATCCTCTGCCAGGGCGAGGACCAGATCTCGACCCTGGTACGCCAGTTCGCGCGCGAGCCGGCCACGTGCCTGTTCGGGACGCTCACGCTGTGGCAGGGCGTCGACGTGCCGGGTTCGTCCTGCCAGCTGGTGGTCATCGACCGGATCCCGTTCCCACGCCCGGACGACCCGTTGGCCTCCGCCCGCTCCGAGGCGATCGCGCGGATGGGTGGGAACGGCTTCATGGCGGTCTCGGCGACCCACGCGGCGCTGCGGCTGGCGCAGGGTTCCGGCCGGTTGGTGCGGCGTTCCGACGACCGTGGGGTGGTCGCCATCCTCGACTCGCGGATGGTCAACGCCCGGTATGCCAGCTTCCTCCAGCGATCGCTGCCGCCCTTCTGGCCCACGACGGACCGTGAGCTGGTGCTCGCGGCCCTCAAGCGGCTCGACGAGGTGGCCCCGCCACCGATGCCGGTGAGCGACCCGGCCCTGCGTGGGCTGGTCGGCGCTGTGGAGGGATCGGCCGTCGGCGGTGACGCGCTCGAACCCGGGGTCGACCACCGTCCGGTAGCGGGCCCGCCGCCGGTTCCGCCGTCACCCCGAACGGCCGTCACGGTGGGGCACGCCTGGACGCCGACCCAGGACGAGGCCCTCCGCGATGCGGCCGAGGCCGGGATCGAGATGGAGGACGTCGTCGACCAGCTCGAGCTCCCGGTCGACGCCATCCAGGCACGGCTCGCCCAGCTGGGGCTGACGCTCGCCGAGACCGATCGGGCCAATGCCGCCGACGAGGGACTGCCGACCCTCTTCCCGTGACTACGGCGTGACGACTCAGCGACGACTCAGGGGTGCTTCATCGGAGGGTTGTGGCCCTGGACGGGGCCACAACCCTCCGATCCGTCGTTGCGCGACCGCCGAGGTGCTGAGGGGCGGTGCAGGCCCGTTCGCGCGACGACCCTGTCGCCACGACGTGACAGGGTGATCCCGTGAGCACACCCCCGACCGCGGTCCTCATTCGCGGACCGGAAGAGCTCCTCGCCGAGCGGGCCGTCGTCGCCACGCTCCGAGAGCTGCGCGAGACCAGCCCGGACCTCGACGTGATCCGGCTGGCGGCTGCGGCGTACCAGCCCGGGGAGCTCGCGACGCATACCAGCCCTTCGCTCTTCGGCGGCGAGAAGGCGGTCGTCGTCGAGCGCCTCGACGAGGGCACCGACGAGCTCCTCGACGACGTCGCCCAGTACCTCGACCTGCCCGCCGACGACGTCACCCTCGTCGTCACGCACTCCGGGGTCCAGCGGGGCAAGCGGGCGATCGACGCTCTGGTCAAGGTGAAGGCCCGCGTCGTCGAGTGCCCCGCGATCAAGACCGACCGCGACAAGACCGACTTCGTCGTCAACGAGTTCCGCCGGCAGGGGCGCAAGGCCACCCCGGAGGCCGTCCGAGCCCTGGTCGAGGCCCTCGGGCGCGACACCCGCGAGCTCGCGTCCGCCGTGGCCCAGCTGGTCGAGGACACCGAAGGGGTGGTGGACGACCGCGTCGTCGAGATCTACCACGGGGGCAAGGTCGAGGCGACCGGCTTCCGGGTGGCCGACGCCGCGGTCGCGGGCCAGACGGGGGAGGCGCTGCGGCTGCTGCGACACGCGATCGCCACGGGCGTCGACCCGGTCCCCATCGTCGCGGTCCTCGCCTCGCAGCTGCGTCAGCTGGTCAAGGTCGGCTCGGCCGGTCGCGGTGGCTCGCAGCAGCTGGCCAAGCAGCTGGGGATGGCGCCCTGGCAGGTCGACAAGGCGCGCCGGCAGCTCGGCCACTGGACCGCCGACGGGCTCGGCCGGGCCATTCAGGCGGTGGCGGCGGCGGACGTCGAGGTCAAGGGCGGCGGTCGTGACCCGGTCTTCGCCGTCGAGCGTGCCGTCCTGTCCATCACGGCCGCCCGTCACGACGGCTGACGTTTTGGGCGGGAGCCCGCACCGCTGGTAGATTGGTGAGTTGCGTGCGCGCCTGGTCGTGTGCTTGTCGTCGTGCGCACGAACGTGTCTCGGCGCCCCGCGCCCGCCGCCCTCTAACGGCAACACACTTCCGACCAAGAAAGCACTCACCCACGTGGCGAACATCAAGCAGCAGCTGAAGCGCATCAAGACCAACGAGAAGCGCACCGAGCGCAACAAGGCGGTCAAGAGCGAGCTTCGCACCTGGATCCGCAAGTTCCGCGAGGCCGCGGACGCCGGCGACAAGACTTCGGCCCAGGACGCGCTCAAGACGGCGTCGACCAAGCTCGACAAGGCCGTCTCCAAGGGCGTCATCCACGAGAACCAGGCGGCCAACAAGAAGTCGGCGATGGCCCGCAAGGCCGCGGCCCTCTGAGACCGGCCTCACCCGCATACGACCGGGCCCGTCACCTTCTCCCGAGGTGACGGGCCTTTTCGTCTGTCCGGAACCAGCGATCGCCGAACCGCCGGTCGAGCCGCTAGTGGACCTGCCGGATCGCCACCGCGACCTCCTCGAACCGCTCCTGCGCCAGCACGGCGCCCTCACGACGGATCGCATCGGGGTCGACCCGGATGATCCGGTTGACGCGGACCTCGCTGGGTCGGCCACTCCGGTCCCATCCGCCGGACCCGATGTCGACCCACTCGCGACCGGCGCGATGCTGCTGGCGAGCGTCGCGATCGTGGTCCTTGCTCGTGAGCATGACGCCGAGCAGCCAGTCGCCGTCGCTGCCGACGAGGAGCACCGGCCGGTCCTTGCCTACTGAGTGGTCCTCCTCGAACGGCACCCAGGTCCACACGATCTCGCCGGGGTCGGGCTGGCCGTCCGGCTTCGGCGCGTACGCGATGGCCGGTATGCCACGGAAGTCGCCCGGGTAGCGCCGGCTGCCGTCCGGCGGCGGCGAGCCACCGTCCGACCCTGGGCGGCGCGTCGGCGCCGACGGCCGAGGGCTCGGCGCGCCGGAGCCTCCGCCGCCGCGCAGCAGCCGGCCCACCGCCGCCCGGAACCGATCCATCGCTCGCTCGGCCACGGCCCGACCCTAGCCGTGCGTCCGGGTCTCAACCGCGCCAGCCGCGCCGCTTCCGGAGGAAGGCCAGGAAGACCTGAGCCATGAGCAGCTGGTGGCGCCGCAGCGCCGGCGTACAGCCCGGCGGCGGCTCGTTGCGGTACCCGCCGAGCATGTATGCGGCGATGATCGCCACGAAGGCGTCCAGCGCCTCGGGGTCCGCGTCGCGCGTGAGCGGCGAGGTCCGGACGAGCGTGTCGGTGTCGACCCCCTGGGCGGCCATCAGCGGGAGCAGCCCGACGAAGTCCACCCAGGGTGCCGCGGCGCCGACCCAGTTCCAGTCGACGACGGTGGCGGTGGCCGGTCCGTCGGGCGAGACGTCGACGAGCAGGTTGTCCGGCCGAAGGTCGCCGTGACAGAGGGTGTCGCCGTCGAACCGGCCCGCAGCGCCGAGCACGAGCCCGCCGACGCGGGCTTGGTGGACCGGCAGCCACGCCGGCAGCTCCTGGCCGCCCACGAACGACCCGTCGACCAGCGCCCGACCGACCGCGAGGATGTCGGCGTCGGTCGCCATCGTGCGCCCCAGCCCGGGACCGCCGACGGGGCAGGGGGTGCCCTTCTCGGCAATGCGCAGGCACGTCCGGTGGCTCGCGTCGACCTCCTCCGGTGTCCACGGCTGACCGGGCATCCGGCCTTCGACCACCTCGATGACGAGAACGCTCCAGCCGTCGACCGAGTCGAAGCCCACCACTGCCGGGGCCGGTATGCCCTCGGGCAGCTCCGCGAGGACCGACGCCTCTTGCGCCAAGGCCCTGACCACGTGCGGCTGCGCCGGGGAACCGGCCTTCGCGAAGACGCGCCGGCCCGCCGAGGTGGTGACGACACCGGCGTACGAACCGGTGAAGCCGCTGCCGACGGGCGGGTCCGCGTGCACCACCGGGCTGCCGGCCAGCCGGCCCACGGCGTCCCGGACCGGTCCCGGGAGGTCCGACCATGCCGGACGCCGGGACGTCCGCGTGTAGTCGACCGCCGAGGTCGAGAGCGACGTCACACCACGAGTGTCGAGCCGCGGGATGGTTCGGGGCACCTGCTTTGTTGGCCCTAGCATTGCCCCGGTCAGCGCGGACCGCTCACGCTCATACGAACGCGACCGAAGAGAACCATGACCGACACGCTGACTGCCGCCCCGGCCGCCCCGGCCGCTCCGACCCGCTCTCGTGCCGGACTCGCCCTGCTGGCGCTCGCGGTCGGTGGGTTCGCCATCGGGACCACCGAGTTCGTCACCATGGGCCTGCTGCCCGAGGTGGCCGCCGGGACCGGCACCGACATCCCGACCGCCGGCCACTACGTCTCCGCGTACGCGCTCGGAGTCGTCGTCGGCGCGCCTCTCATTGCGATCCTCGCCGCCCGGATGCGCCGCAAGACCGTCCTCATCGGCCTGATGGTGTGGTTCGCCGTGGCCAACGCGGCCTCGGGCTTCGTGTCGGAGTACGGCTGGCTGATGCTGGCCCGGTTCCTGTCGGGCTTCCCGCACGGGGCGTTCTTCGGCATCGGTTCGCTGGTCGCCGCCTCGATGGTCCCCAAGGAGCGGCGGACCTGGGCCGTCGCGATGATGCTCATCGGCCTCGGTACGGCCAACATCGTCGGGGTCCCGCTGACCACGATGCTCGGCCAGAACGTCGGCTGGCAGGCGCCCTACTGGGTCGTCGGCGCCATCGGCGTCCTCACCGTCCTCGCGCTCTGGGCGTGGGTGCCGTGGCAGCCGCTCGACGCCGCCGCCTCGATGCGCGGCGAGCTGACGGCGCTCACCCGCCTGCAGGTCTGGCTCGCCCTGCTCATCGGCGTAGTGGGGTTCGGTGGGATGTTCGCGACGTACTCCTACATCGCGCCGACGATGACCGAGCTGTCGCGCTTCCCGGCCGCGTTCGTGCCCGTCGTCCTCGCGATCTACGGCGTGGGGATGGTCAGCGGCATGGTCGTCTCCGGGCGGGTCGCCCACCTGGGCGTGCTCCGCGGGATCATCGTGTCGCTCAGCGCGATCGCCGTGATGCTGGCGATCTTCGGACCGCTCGCCCACATCCAGGGGCTCGCCCTGGTCATGGTGTTCGCACTGGGGTTCCTGCCCTCGATCCTCGTGCCGCTGCTGCAGACCCGGCTCATGGACGTCGCCCAGGACGGCCAGTCGCTGGCGGCGGCGCTCAACCACTCGACGCTCAACGTGGCCAACGCGCTCGGCGCGTGGCTCGGCAGTGTTGTCCTCGCCGCAGGACTCGGCTACGAGTGGCCCAGCCGGGTCGGCGCGATCCTCGCCGTGGCCGGCGTCGGGATCGCCGTGCTCTCCGCGCTCCTGGGACGGCGCTCGGCCCGCCGCGCCTGAGTCCGACGGACCCGGCCGGCACCCGCATACTCGGGGTATGCCTCTCCCGCCGGCCACGTGCTGGTTGCACTCTGCGGTCGAGGTCCGGCGGTCGGACATCGCGGGACGGGGTCTGTTCGCGACGGACGACCTCCACGCGGGAACCGTGGTCTCTCGCCTCGGTGGCCGACTGGTCGACACCGCCGAGCTGCGCCGGCTGATCGCCGAGAGCGACGCCGGGCGCGCGCCCTACGTCGACAGCATCGTCGTGACCGAGGACCGGCACCTGGTCGTGGACGCCGGCGACAACCGGTACGGCAACCACAGCTGCGACCCCAACCTCGGCTGGGTCGACGCCTACTCGCTGGCCACGATGACCGACGTGGCCGCCGGCCAAGAGCTGGTCAGCGACTACGCCATGTCGACCGCGGACCCGGACTACGTGCTGCGCTGCCACTGTCCGAGCTACCGCTGCCGCCAGATGGTCGCGGGGGACGACTGGCGGATCCCGCAGCTGCAGGACCGGTACCGCGGCTGGTGGGTTCCCTACGTGCAGTCGCTGGTCGACGGTCTCGTCGACGACGTCACCGCGACCCCCAGTGCCAGGGCGGGACGTCGAGCGGATCCTGACCGGCCACCGTCGTCTCGCCGAGGTCCTTGACCAGCTCCACCCCGTTGGCCGAGGCGAGGGCGTCGAGCAGCGTGCGCGAGTGCGACACGACGACGATCTGCGACCGCTGGGCGGCCCGTTCGACCAGCCGCGCGAGCGGGGGCAGCAGGTCGGGGTGCAGGCTCGTCTCCGGCTCGTTGAGCACCATCAGCGCCGGCGGACGCGGCGTCAGCAGCGCCGCCACGAGCAGCAGGTAGCGCAACGTGCCGTCCGACAGCTCGGCGCACGCCAGCGGGCGTAGCATGCCCGGCTGACGGAGGGCCAGGTCGAACCGCCCGGCGGCGACCGCCACCTCGATGGTGGCCCCGTCGAACGCGTCGGCCACTGCTCGGTCGAGCGCTGCGCGGTCGCCGATCTCGCGGATCGTCTGGATGGCCGCCGCGAGGTCGGCGCCGTCGTGGTCGAGGACCGGGGTCCGGGTGCCGACCTGGGTCCGCCGGGCGGGGGCGTCGGCGTCCACGCGGAAGCCGTCGTAGAACCGCCAGGCCCGGATCTGGTCACGCACCGCCAGCAGCTCGGGCGCGCGGGCCGGGTCGGCCAGCTCGGTCAGCATGCTCGCCCAGGGCGCGACGCCCCGACTCAGCTCCACCCATTCGCGCCCGTCGCGGACGCGGACCAGTGGGCCGGCGCGGGCCACCAGCACCGCGTTCGGACGGGCCACCGCGCCACTGAAGACGACCTCACGTTTCACCTCCGGGTCCAGCCCGAAGCTCGTCTCGATGGGGATGGGCAGGCCGAGGTCGACGAGGTACCCGAACCCGTCGTCCGTCGCGAAGCCCAGCCGCAGGCTGACCGGGCCCTGTCGCCGGGTGCCCTCCACCGCATACCCACGGTTGCGGGCGCCGCCCAACGTCTCGGGGCCGGCCCAGAGCGCCGAGGGCAGGCCGCCCTCCCGGGCCAGCGACCCGATCACCCGGCCGGAGCCGCAGTCGGCGAGCAGCCGCAGCGCCCGGTAGAGGCTCGACTTGCCTGAGCCGTTCGCGCCGGTGACGACGTCGAGGCCGTGCAGCGGGACGACGACGTCGCGCAGCGACCGGTACCCCGCGACGGCAACGGTCGTGATCACGGCCCGAGCGTAGAAGGGCGGCGTGACAGCCGCGTCAGTCCGGGTGGTGGTAGGTGCGCACGGTGGCGACGTTGATCGACGCGGACGCGAGGACGAGCCGAGAGACGATGTACGCCCACAGCAGCAGGGTGGCTGCCACGCCGAGCGGCCCGTACCACTCGGAGGCGTTGCCCAGCTTGACGCCGAAGTAGTAGACGGTGGCGAGGTGCAGCAGCTGGGTCCCGATCCCGAGGAACACCGCACCAGGCAGGAGCCCCCACCACGGAAGGTCGTCCGCGTGGGGGAGCAGGTAGGACACCAGCCACCACATCAGCCCCCACAACGCGGCGGTGAAGACCGTCGAGACGAGCCCGAGCCCTGGCGAGATGTTGCGCAGGAACGAGCCCATGGCCGCGAGGCCGATAGCGGCCGTCATGGCGGCGAGCATCACGGACACCGCCCGCAGCGGTCGGTGGACCGAGCGCAGGGGACGGTTCCAGATCAGCGCGGTCGCGACGACGACCGTCTTGGTCAGGGTGTAGGAGACGTACAGCAGGAGGAACCCGCCGACGATGACCAACAGCCACCGGCTCCGGTGCGCCTGGCTGGCGGCCTGCTGGACGGTGGCCATCGTGTAGCCGCGGATGCCTTCGCTGGCCGCGCTGGTGTCGTTCTCGTCGACCGTGAAGCCGAGCAGCCCGACCGTGAACAGCGCCGCCGGGAGCGTCCACAGGAACAACCGGAACGCCAGCGCGGCGGCCATGAGCGAGCCGCCGGTCTCGACGTCCCGCTCCCACGTCCGGAGGGCAACGTCGACCTGGTGGTAGCGGCCACGCGAGGCGTAGACCCGGTCGCGGGTTGCGTAGACCCGCTCGCGCGCCTCACCGAGACGTCCGGTGGGCTTGGCCACCGCAGTCGGGACATCCGGTGCCGTCGGGGTCGAGGGGATCGCCGGGGTCGCCGGATCCTGGCCCTGCTCCGACCCGTTCGTGCTCACCCTGGACTCCGGTCCGCGGGGCCCGGCTCCCGGCCCCGGCGTTCCGCACCATACTGGCGTCATGCCGTCGGAGCGAGCACGCCGGGGAACTCGACGGCGGCTGTCGAAGCCTTCGGCGGTGCTCACCGAGCACTGGACCAGGCTCGACGGCGTCGAGGTCTTCTACCGTGAGTCACCGGGTCCGGCGGACGCTCCGGTGATGCTCCACCTGCACGGCTTCGGGATGTCGGGGGCCTACCTCGTGCCGACGGCGGAGCGCCTGGCCGAGCAGTACCACACGTTCGTTCCCGACCTGCCCGGCTTCGGCCGGAGCGGGAACTCCCCGCGGCCGCTCGACGTCACCGACCTCGCCCATGCGGCGGCGGCGTTCCTCGACGACCGGGGCATCGAGTCGGCGACCCTCGTCGGCAACTCGATGGGCTGCGCGGTGATCACCGAGTACGCGCATCTCTACCCTGATCGGCTGGACCGCGCCGTGCTCGTCGCGCCGGCCGGCGGCCTGCACAACCAGCCGCTCCAGCGCGCGATGCGCCAGCTGGTCACCGACGGGGTACGCGAGCCGCCGAGGCTGGTGCCGGTGGCCGTCCCGGACTACCTGAGGTTCGGGGTGCCCAGCACGCTGCGGCTGTTTCGCGCCCTCACGAAGTACCCGTCGCTCGACCGGCTGCTCGCCATGCATGTCCCGACGATGGCGGTCATCGGGAATCGCGACCCGTTGATGCCCGGACCGGAGCGGCTCAAGGAGGTGGCCGGGCAGACGGCGAACCACGCCATCCTCGTCATCATCGAAGGGGCCGCGCACGCCGTGAACTTCAGCCACCCGGACGAGCTGGCCAACGTCATCCGCCTCTTCATGGCCGACCAGCGGATCGTGGACGACCCCGAGGCACCGGGCGTAGCGCGCACCTACGAGCTGCACCGCGGCACGCTGTCGCCGCCCGGGCCCACCAGGTAGCGACCAGTGCGAGAGCGTATGCGTCAGCCGGGTTCGCCCGGCTGCGAAGGCGACTCGCGCAGTCGAAGCAGGCGCGGCCGGGTGAGGTCGCGGTTGTCGATGACGATGTCGGCCCGCTCGGCCGGTGCCACCTGCGCGAGGTAGACCGCCTCGGCCGGCCGGTAGCGCTCGCGGTCGAGGCGGGCGGCCTCCTCGGCGCCCTCGCGACCCGTGTCCCTGGCCAGGAACCGCGCCGTGGACGCCTCGGAGTCGACGTCGAGCCAGATCCGCACTTCCCAGAAGGGGTCCCACTCCGGCCGGAACGCGAAGACCGAGTCGACGACGAGCACCGCGTTCGAGGGCGCGTCCACGACGATGTCCCGGTGGTCGTCCTGGGTGAGCGGGTCGCGCGCGCAGAGCACGACCCGGCCACTGCCCGCCGGACCGGCCGGCTCGAGGAGGAGGGTGCATACCGCGTCGTGGTCGTGCGCGTTCGCGTAGTAGCCCGGACCCGTAAGGCGGTCGTAGCCGAGCTGCTCGGCCTCCCGCCACGGGCGCTTGAAGTCGTCCAGCGACGCCCGCAGGGTCGGGCGCCCGCCTTCCCGCAGCGCTGCGGCCAGCTCGTGGGCGAAGCTCGTCTTGCCTGCGCCGGTGCGGCCGTCGACGGCCACGCGCAGCCGGCCCGCGCCTCGGCGGACGACCTCGGTCGCGACCGCCGCGACAAGGGCACGGCGCTCGGCGGACGCCGTCTCGGGGAGGGGCTGGCGCCACGTCGACACCGACTCGAAGGCCTCCACTCGTCGACCCTACGGGCCGATGGCTGCGGAACACTCTTGTTCACAGTCGAACACGGGAGTACCTTCCGGAGCATGACCGCTCTGGCCACCCGCACCCAGCACGCAGAGCTCCTCGACGCCGCCGTCACCTACCTCGTCGGCAACCCTCGGGCGTCGCTCGCCGACATCGCCGCCGCCGCGGGGATCGGCCGGACCACGCTGTTCAAGCGCTACGCCACCCGCGACGAGCTCGAGCACGCCGTGGCCATGCGGGCCGTCGACGTCTGTCTGGAGGCTGCCCGGAGCGCGGACCCCGGCACCCCCGACGGAGGGTTGCGCTCGCTGGTGACCGCGCTGGTCCCGGTGGGGCCGCAGCTGAACTTCCTGTGGCGGACCCCGAGCCTGCAGGCCGACGAGGACTTCTGCGTCGCCTACCAGGGGGTCGACGCCGAGATCCTCGCCGTCATGGCTCGGGCCCGCTCGGCCGGTGCGCTCGACCCGGCGCAGCCGGACTGGTGGCTGCGCCAGACGCTGGTCGCCCTGGTCTACGTCGCGTGGGAGTGCGTCGAGAGCGGCCGGCTGGCCCGGCTCGACGCGCCCGACCGGGTGCTCGACACGATGCTGGGGGGAGTGGGGGCATGACGACGACCGTCACCCAGATCCGGTCCGCGGCGCACTTCGCCGGTGGGCTCTACAAGGAGCGCTGGGACCGCTGGTATGCGGCGCGCTTCAGGGGCGACCAGCTCGCCCGCCTCAGCCTGCGCGAGGGACGCCGTGACCCGTACGCGGTGTACGAGGCCATGCGGGCCATCGGGCCGATGGTCCCGACCCGGCTCGGCAACTGGGCCACGACGAGCTACGCGATCTGCAACCAGGTGCTGCGCAGCCGCCAGTTCGGGGTGCGGGAGGAGACCGGCGCCTCGCCGGTCCGTTCGCCGCAGGAGGAGTTCGACCTCTCCTTCCTCAGCCTCAACGAGCCCGACCACGCGCGGCTGCGACGGGTCGCCGCGCCGGCGTTCAGCCCCAAGATGATGGCGGGGTATGCGACGACGATCGACCAGACGGTCGGAGACCTGCTCGACGCCGCGGAGGCCAAGGGCACGTTCGACCTCGTGGCCGACCTCGCCGCACCGCTGCCGATCGCGGTCATCACCCGGATGATGGGTGTCGACGGCGGGGATGCGGCGGCGTTCCAGCGCTACGGGGCGGCGCTCGGCAGCGCCCTCGACGGTGTCACCTCGATCGGCCAGGCGCGCCGGGTCATCGAGGCGAACCGTGAGCTGGACGTCCTCTTCGCGCGGCTGTTCGAGGAGCGCGAGCGCGAGCCGCGTGACGATCTGATCAGCGTCATCGTCGCGGAGAAGGGCGACCGGATCCGTCCTGAGGAGCTGCGGCCGATGTGCTCCCTGCTGCTCATCGCCGGCTTCGAGACGACGGTGAACCTCATCGGGAACGCGGCGCGGGCGCTGCTGGCGCACCCCGAGCAATGGGAGATGCTCCGCGCCGACCCCTCGCTCGCCGCCGGGGCGATCGAGGAGGTGCTGAGGTGGGACCCGCCGGTCCAGGAGACGGCCCGGTTGTCGTTCCGGCAGACCGAGATCGGCGGGGTGCCGGTGCACGTCAACCAGGCCATGGTGCTCCTGCTGGCCGGGGCGAACCGCGACCCGGAGGTCTTCGTCGACCCCACCCGGTTCGACATCACCCGGACCTCGGGTTCGGAACACCTGTCGTTCTCCAGCGGCATCCACTACTGCCTCGGCGCGCCACTGGCCCGGCTCGAGGCGAACGTCGCCCTGACGGCGCTGACCCAGCGGATGCCGCGGCTGCGTCAGGCCGGGCGCGTGGTCATGCGGCCGTCGCGGCTGATCCGCGGACCGCTGCACATGCCGGTGGCGGCCTGAGGCTCCCTGTCAGCCGGTCGGTCTAGGTTCACGGTCATGACCGAGGCCCCGCAGAGCTACGCCCAGACCTGGGTGACCGACGAACGCCCCGAGCTGCCCCAGACCGGCGACGAGCGCACCATGCTCACGGGATATCTCGACCACCACCGCGCGACGTTCGAGCTGAAGTGCCGCGGCGTCGACCCGGCCCGGCTCAACGACCGCACCATGCCGCCCTCCACTCTGACCCTGCACGGCCTGCTGAGGCACCTCACCGGGGTCGAGCGCTGGTGGTTCCAGATCAACTTCGCCGGCGACCAGGTCCCGTTGCTCTACTACTCCGACGACGACCCCGAGCAGGACTTCGAGCGCCTCGACGGCGACGTCGAGGAGGCGTTCGCGGTCTGGCGCCGGGAGTGCGAGCGCTCGCGGGAGATCGTTGCGGCCCACGACCTCGAGGACGAGGGGACACGGGTCCGCGACGGTGAGCCGGTCTCGCTGCGCGGCGTGCTCCTCAAGATGGTCGCGGAGTATTCCCGCCACAACGGTCACGCCGACCTGCTCCGCGAGGGCATCGACGGGGCGACGGGGCACTGAGCGCTCCATGGACTACCGCGAGACGAACCGTCAGCTCATCCCGGTGTTCCGGGCCGGCGAGGCACTGCCCGGCATGCACCGCGAACGCCTGCTGCTCCTGACGACCACCGGGCGCCACAGCGGCGACCCGCATACGACCCCGATGATGTTCCACCGCGAGGACGACCGGCTCTTCGTCATCGCCTCCAACGTCGGCGCGCCCCGCGACCCGGACTGGTGCCTCAACCTGCGAGCGGAACCCAGGGTCACCGTCGAGGCCGGCGACGAGCCGGGCAGCCCGCCGTACGCGGCGACCGCATCGGTGCTCGAGGGCGACGACCGTGCGGCCCTGTGGGCTCGGATCACCGAGCTGTACCCGTTCTTCCTCCGACACCAGCAGAGCACCGACCGGGAGATCCCGGTGGTCGAGCTGACCCGGTCGTGACCCTGGCCGCGTCACGGCGGGAGGGCTAGCGTCGCGGCATCGGCATCGGGCGACGCTCCCGGCGAAGCCGAACCACCAGGCGAAGGAGAACAGCCATGGCTGACCACGTGTACCGCGTGACCGAGGTCGTCGGAACGTCGAGCGACAGCCTCGAGGGAGCCATCCGCACCGGGATCGACAAGGCCGCCGAGACGATCCGTGGGCTGGACTGGTTCGAGGTCACCGAGATCCGCGGGCACCTCGACGAGGGCTCGATCGCGCACTTCCAGGTGTCGATGAAGCTCGGGTTCCGCGTCGGCGCCTAGGTCGACCGGGAGGGCCTCGTCGGTCCCGCCCCTAGTTGATGACGAGCGAGAGGAACGTCGCCATCACGACGGTGTTGAGGATCCACGCCAGCACACTCTGGAAGGTGACGAACCGACGCATCGACGCGGAGGTCACGATGGTGTCGGTCGTCCCGAAGGTCACCGAACATCCGGCGGCGAGGTAGACATAGTCGGAGAACACCGACTCCTCGGGGCCGACGAACTCCAGCCCGCCCTCCTCGACGTCCTTACGGGCGTAGTACAGGGCGAAGCTGAACGTGATGACGGCGATGCAGCTGAGGACGGTGAGGCCGGCCATGGTGAGCACGAGCGCCGGCAGGTCGTTGCGGTTGACGAGAGCCTGGACGATGGTCCAGAACGCGTAGACCGAGATGATGACGGGCCAGACGATCCCGCCGCCGCCGGCCAGCAGCCAGCGCTTCCAGACGTGGCGGGGCAACGGTGAACCGAGGATGCGACGGCGGAGCTCGGCGTGGTCCGCGGCTCGGAAGGCCCGGATCCCCAGCCACAGGTACGAGATGGCGAACCCGACCCAGCCGATGAGGTCCGCGCCGTAGTCCTCCTCGAGCGCCAGCTGGGCGGGGGTGAGCGTCTTGCGGAACCCCATCGACTCGTAGACGTCCTGCAGGATGTAGAAGACGAGCGTGAGAACGATCCCGAGGCCGATGGCCGCCCACAGCCGGAAGACATCGGAGCACGCACGCGGGATCCGCTTCGGCTCGGGCCGTTTCGGGCCCGCGACGGTCGCGTCCTTCGCGGTCATCACACCCCCCTCGGCGTCGGTCGGATCCCGCCATTGTCCTGGACCCGGACCCCGAGCGCCCCCAAACCTTTGACTTGGCTACGCCATGCTGCCGGTTCGCCTGGTGGTCGGGACCGCTCGCACCCCGTGAAAGACTCGATGCCGTGTCACCCAGGGCCCGAACCGCGTTGCCGCCGCACGCGACGCCACCGGACCTGATCCGGAACTTCGGCATCATCGCCCACATCGACCACGGCAAGTCGACCCTGGCCGACCGGATGCTCCAGCTCACCGGTGTCGTCGACGACCGGGCGATGCGCGCGCAGTACCTGGACCGGATGGACATCGAGCGGGAGCGCGGGATCACCATCAAGAGCCAGGCCGTCCGCATGCCCTGGGAGCACGAGGGCGTCACTTATGCGCTCAACATGATCGACACCCCGGGCCACGTCGACTTCACCTATGAGGTGTCGCGATCGCTGGCCGCCTGCGAGGGGGCCGTGCTCCTCGTCGACGCCGCCCAGGGCATCGAGGCCCAGACCCTGGCGAACCTCTACCTCGCCATGGAGAACGACCTCACGATCATCCCGGTCTTGAACAAGATCGACCTGCCGGCGGCCCAGCCCGAGAAGTATGCGGAGGAGCTCGCCGGTCTCATCGGTACCGAGCCCGAGAACTGCCTGCTCGTCTCCGGCAAGACGGGTCAGGGCGTCGAGCTCCTCCTCGAGGAGATCGTCCGACTCATCCCGCCGCCGACCGGCGACCCCACGCGCGCCGGCGCGGGCGATGATCTTCGACTCGATCTACGACACCTACCGCGGCGTCGTCACCTACGTGCGGGTCATCGACGGCGACCTCAACCCGCGCGAGCGGATCACCATGATGTCGACGCGGGCGACCCACGACCTGCTCGAGATCGGCGTGATCTCACCGGAACCGGTCCCGTCGAAGGGTCTCGGCGTCGGCGAGGTCGGGTACCTCATCACCGGTGTCAAGGACGTCCGCCAGAGCCGGGTCGGTGACACCGTCACCAACGCGGCCAAGCCCGCCGCCGCGGCCCTCGGCGGGTACCGCGACCCCAAGCCGATGGTCTTCTCCGGGCTCTACCCGATCGACGGGTCCGACTATCCCGACCTCCGCGACGCCCTCGACCGACTCAAGCTCAACGACGCCGCCCTGGTCTACGAGCCGGAGACGTCGGCGGCGCTGGGGTTCGGCTTCCGCGTGGGCTTCCTGGGGATGCTCCACCTCGAGATCGTCCGCGAGCGGCTGGAGCGCGAGTTCGACCTCGACCTCATCTCGACGCTGCCGAACGTGGAGTACGACGTGACGCTCGAGGGTGGCGTCCACGTCGACGTCACCAACCCGAGCGAGTTCCCCGACGGGAAGATCTCGGAGGTCCGCGAGCCGGTCGTCCGGGCGACGGTCCTGGCGCCCAGCGAGTTCATCGGCGCGATCATGGAGCTCTGCCAGCAGCGCCGGGGGAGCCTGCGCGGCATGGACTACCTCTCGCCGGAACGGGTCGAGCTGCGCTACACGCTGCCCCTCGCCGAGATCGTCTTCGACTTCTTCGACCAGCTGAAGTCGCGCACCCGCGGGTATGCGTCGCTGGACTACGAGCCGGACGGCGAGCAGGCGGCCGACCTGGTCCGGGTCGACATCCTGCTGCAGGGCGAGCAGGTCGACGCGTTCAGCTCCATCGTCCACAAGGACAAGGCCTACGCCTACGGCGTCTCGATGGCGTCGAAGCTGCGCGAGCTGATCCCACGGCAGCAGTTCGAGGTGCCGATCCAGGCCGCGATCGGGTCCCGCGTGATCGCCCGCGAGAACATCCGAGCGATGCGTAAGGACGTCCTCGCCAAGTGCTACGGCGGCGACATCACCCGGAAGCGCAAGCTGCTCGAGAAGCAGAAGGAGGGCAAGAAGCGGATGAAGATGGTCGGGCGGGTCGAGGTCCCGCAGGAGGCCTTCATCGCCGCCCTCTCCAACGACGGCGAACCCGCCAGGAAGTAGGGCTGTCGCCGGGTCGCCCTAGCCTGGAGGCGTGCGCGAGCACTACACGCATACCTTCGGGCCACCGCTCGACCGGTTCGTCACGCTCGCGGTGGGCTACCGGTATGCCGGTGCCCCGGCGGGGGTGCACGTCGGGATGCCCTCGGGCGCGCTCACCCTCGTGGTGCCCTTCGCCGAGCCGCTGCGGTTGAGCGGCGGCGGTCTGGCCGAGCCGACGCCCTTCGACGGCGTGCTCGCCGGGCTGGCCACCGGCCCGACGTTGATCCATCACGACGGGCACCAGCACGGGCTGCAGCTCGGCCTCACGCCGAACGGTGCGCGCGCCGTGTTCGGGATGCCGGCCGCCGAGCTGGCGGAGTGCTCGGTCGAGCTCGAGGACGTCGTCGGGCGGGTCGCGTCGGTCGCTCCGGGAGGAGCTCGAGGAATACGCGACCTGGGCGGAGCGGTTCGCCGCGGTCGAGCGGGTCGTCCGTGGGCTGATGAGCCGGCACGAGTCGAAGCGTGACGCGTCCCCCGAGGTGGGGGAGGCCTGGCGGCTGATCCGGCGCGGCGGCGGCCGGACCCCGGTGGCCGGCGTCGCGTCCGACGTCGGGTGGTCGACCCGGCACTTGGAGCACCGGTTCCGGTCCGAGTTCGGCATCACGCCGAAGGCAGCCGTGCGGATCACCCGGTTCGAGCGCTCGGTCGACGCCGCCCGCGACCCCCGCCGGCGGCTCGCCGACGTCGCCGCCGACTGCGGGTATGCGGACCAGGCGCACCTGGCGAGGGAGTGGCGCGACCTCGCCGGCCTGCCGCCGTCGCGGTGGCGTGTCGAGGACGACCTCGCATTCGTCCAAGCCGACACGGCTGCGGCGTTGGCAGCATCGAGAGCATGACGACACGGACTGACCACAACCTCTGGCCCGGGATCAGCTACGACGACGCGCACGCCGCCCGAGGGTGGCTGGCCGGACTGGGCTTCGAGGAAGGGATCTGCGTCGACGGCGACACGCCGGGCGAGATCCAGCACAGCGAGATGCTCTGGCCGGAGGGCGGCCGGGTCATGGTGCACACCCGGGGCAAGGCCGACGACACGTTCGCGACCGCGCCCGGCACGGGCAACGTCTACGTCGTGTGCGACGACCCGGACGCGGTGTGGGCGAGGGCTCAGGGACTCGGCGCCCGGGTGGTCCGGCCGATGGAGGACACCGACTACGGCTCGCGCGGGTTCTCCATCGCCGACGTCGAGGGCAATGCGTGGTCGTTCGGCACCTACGCCGGCGGTGACTGACCCCGACGGACGCGAGCTCCGACTGGCCCGAGCGCTCGCTTGACTGCCAGTCGAGCATCATGGCTGCCCGCATACCGCCAGCCGAGCCGCTCGACTGGCAGTCGAGCGGCTCGGCTCAGGGGTCGAGGAGCTTGGCGCGGAGCCGTTCGGTGTCCTCGTCGGTCCAGCCGTGCTGGTGCAGCCACGTCTCGGCACCACCCTCGCGGTCGAGCGCCTCCACGAGCAGCCGCATCGTCTCGGCCCGAGGCTCCTGCTGGGCCACCGTCTTGCCCTCGAGGTTCGCCGCATACGCGGGGTGCCGGGCCAGCCGCTCGAGGATGCGGTGCACCCGCTCGGCCGACGCCGCGTAGTCGGCGATGACGGCCTCGGGCGTGACGCCCGCGACGAGGAGCGCGAGCCCGACAATGGTCCCGGTCCGGTCCTTCCCCGCGGCGCAGTGGACGACCACGGCGCCGTCCGCCGCACCGATCGCGCGCAACGCCGCCACCACCGAGTCGGGCCGCCGGTCGAGGTAGCCGAGGTAGTGCTTCGACCAGTACGCGTCGTGCTTCCGCTCCTCCTTCGCCGATCCCGGACTTCGTCCGGTCTCGCCGTGGCTCCCCTTCGCCGATCCGGACTTCGTCCGGTCTCGCCGTGGCTCCCCTTCGCGGCTCGCTCCCCATGTTGCGGTCGGTCTCCCACGGGAGCCGGCGCTCGCCGGCCGGGATCCCGGTCTCCTTGGTGTCCTCGGTGTAGAGGGTGTGGTGGTGGAACCGGACGCCCGGTTCGGCCATCAGCGGCCCGTCGCCCTCCTTGGCCACCTCGACGTAGGTCCGCAGGTCGACGACATCGGTCACGCCGAGGTCGTCCACGAGATGGCGGACCGATGCCGGCGGCAGCTCCTGGAGGTTGTCGGAGCGGATCAGCCGACCCGTCACGACGGTGCCGCCATCGGTCGTCGGCAGCCCGCCGACGTCGCGCATGTTGTCGACGCCGTCGAGCTCGATCCAGCCGGGGAGGTGGGTCGTCGTCACGGCGACGACCCTAACGGGGGAAAGGCGAAGGCCCCGGAAAGTATGAGTTTCCGGGGCCTTCTACGACGAGCCGAAGCCCGCCGCTCATGTCCGAGGTTTGACCCCCGCACATACCCGAAGTTCCGCGAATCTCCTTCTCCCGAAAGAGAACTCGACTCCTCAGATCTTCGGTCCGCCTCCGGCGAACCGGTGGCGTGGGGATATTTCTAGGCCCTGTCGCGGCCTCCCCGCAAGGCTTCCCGACAAATTCCTCGAGTCGATTTCGCGCCTCTCGGCGTGTCGCCCTCGACACGCCGAGCAGCGACTCAGGGACGCCGACGTGCACGCTCCACGACGAGACCGGCTCACTGTGAAACGACCGGATTCCGGGTTGGGCCGGTCTCAGGACGAGCGGGCGTCGCTGGAGCCGAACGGCGGGGCCATGTGCAGCTCGACGTCGAAGGGAAGGTGCTCGTGACCGCGGGTGGCGGTCCGTCGGGCGGTGATGGTGGTGGACATCGCACGTAGGACGGCCTTGAGGGGGTGGACGACCCGGGTGGGACGGCCTGCGACGTTGATGGCGGGGTGGAACTGACTCATGTGCGCTCCTGGTATGTAAGTATATTACTGGCGTCCATGCAGGATGTCGTGAACGCGTCGCCGCTGCCGTCCGCCGGTCAGTGGGCCGCCCGGTGGAACGACACGAGCCGATCGGGGGACATCGAGCAGGCCGCCCCTTCCCTTCGCGAGTGAGGGTGCGCCAGGTCTCCAGGTTGGGCCGGCTGGGAGAATCGTCGATATGCCGAGCGCCCTCCCGGACGGCGAGCCCGCCCCCACCTCCGGCGAGCTGCCACCCGTGGCGCTCGACCGGCTCGGGCGTGCGCCCTTCGGGGTGTACGTGCACGTCCCCTTCTGCACCGTCCGGTGTGGCTACTGCGACTTCAACACGTACACGCTCACGGAGCTGGGGGACGGTTCCGTACCCGGAGCCAGCCTCGGCACGTATGCGTCGGCGACGCTCCACGAGCTCGACCTGGCCGAGCGGGTCCTCGGACGTCGGGCACCGGCGGTCGAGACGGTGTTCGTCGGGGGCGGCACCCCCACCCTGCTCCCGGCAGCGGACCTCGTGGCGGTGCTGCGGGGCATACGCGACCGGTTCGGGCTCGCGTCCGGCGTGGAGGTGACCACCGAGGCGAACCCCGACTCGGTCTCGGCCGAGTCCCTCGCGGGCCTGGCCGAAGGCGGCTTCACCCGGGTCAGCCTCGGGATGCAGAGCGCCGTACCCCACGTGCTGCGGACCCTCGACCGGACCCACGACCCGGCCAACGTCGCCCGCGCGGTCGCGTGGGCGAGGGCCGCCGGTCTCGCCGTCAGCCTCGACCTCATCTACGGCACGCCGGGGGAGTCGCTGGCCGACTGGCGGCGCAGCCTCGACACCGCCGTCGCCCTCGAACCCGACCACGTCTCCGCCTACGCGCTGGTCGTCGAGGAGGGGACCCGGCTCGCCGTGCAGGTCCGTCGCGGCGAGGTCGCAGCGCCCGAGGACGACGACGAGGCCGACAAGTACGAGGTGGCCGACGAGGTCCTCACCACCGCGGGCTACGACTGGTACGAGGTGAGCAACTGGGCGCGGTCACCCGAGCTCCGGTGCCGCCACAACGAGGGGTACTGGGCCGGCGGCGACTGGTGGGGCGTCGGCCCGGGCGCCCACAGCCACGTCGGCGGCGTGCGGTGGTGGAACGTCAAGCACCCCGCGGCGTATGCGTCGCGTCTCGCCGCCGGGGAGTCGCCGGCGGCCGCTCGCGAGGTGCTCACCGACGAGCAGCGCCACGACGAGTGGGTGCTGCTCGGCACCCGCCTGTCCGCCGGCATACCCGTGGCCGGGCTGTCGCCGTCGGGCCGGGAGGCGGTGGCCGGCCTCGTGGCCGAGGGTCTGGTCGACGGGCCGTCGGCGGTCCGGGAGCGGCAGGTGCGGCTCACCCGGCGCGGGCGACTGCTCGCGGACACGGTCGTGCGCCGGCTCCTCGGCTGATCGACTGGCTTGTCGACAGCAGGAACCGGCGCACGCACCGCTCGGGTCAGTGCAGGATGCGGATCTGGAACGGGTACTGGTACACCTCGCCCTGGCTCGCCTTGTACGCCCCGATGAGGTGGAAGACGAAGATGAGGACATTGGCGATGAAGAACAGCACGAGGGCGACCGGGATGAGCACGACCGTGAACACGCAGATCCACGCGACGATGTTCATGATCCAGAGGCCGACGTTGAAGTTGAAGGATCCCGCGGCCGCCTGGCGCACCATGGGGCTGCGGTTCTTGTAGATCGCCCAGATGATCAGCGGGCCGACGAAGCTGAGCCACCCGGCCGTGACGATCGCCGCGATGATCGCCGAGAGGTGCGCGAGGATGCTCGCGGTCCTCTCCTCACCCGTCGCCGGCGTCTGGCCTGAGGTGGGGCCGTAAGGCTGGTTGGTGGACATGCTCTCCCTGGTTTCGTCGAGGGTTCTCGGAGCGTCGCCTCGGTGATGACGACACCAGTGTGGACGCCGGGAGGTCGTCCCCCGTTCCCCGCACCTGCCGATCCCAGGGTCCGGAAGGGGTAGGGGCAGGGTCGGGTCAGGGTCTCCCCTGACCGCCGGCCGGTTCGGTGACGAAGTCGATGAGCTCCTCGACGCTCGCGAGCAGCGTGGGCTCGAGGTCGGCGTAGCTGCGTACCCGGCCGAGGATGCGCTTCCAGGCCATCGCGATGTCCCCCTGGCTCTGGTGCGGCCAGCCCAGCGCCGCGCAGATCCCGTGCTTCCAGTCCTGGCCGCGGGGGACGACCGGCCAGGCGTCCAGGCCGAGGCGGGCCGGACGGACCGACTGCCAGACGTCGACGTAGGGGTGCCCGAGGACCTTCACGTGGCCGCGGGCGCCCGGCAGCGCCCGGACCGCGTCGACGATGCCGGACTCCTTGGTGCCGGCGACGAGGTGGTCGACGAGCACGCCCATCCGCCGCCCGGGCCCAGGTCCGAACTCCGCGATCGCCGCCGGCAGGTCGTCGACGCCGTCCAGCATCTCCACGACGACGCCCTCGACGCGCAGGTCGTCGCCCCAGACCTTCTCGACGAGCTCGGCGTCGTGACGACCCTCGACGAACAGCCGGGACGCCGCCGCCACAGTGGCTCGCTGGCCGCGCACCGCCGTGGACCCGCTCGCGGTCCGCGACTCCGCCCGGCGGGCCTCGGCCAGCGCGGTCGCGGGCGCGCGCCGCGGGGGCGTCAGCACGACCGCAGCACCGTCCACGAGGAAGCCGGGACCCAGCGGGAACCCGCGCGTCCGCCCGCGCCGGTCCTCGAGGTGCACGACGTGCATCCCGCCGGCCTTCTCGACCCGGACCACCGCGCCGCACCAGCCGGTGTCGGAGTCCTCGACCACCAGCCCCGGCTCGGCGGCAACCGCTGTGGGGACGGGTCGGCCTCGACGACGCCAGTCGCCATCCAGCGACGTCACGTCCGTACCGGTCCACGCTGGGAGGGTAGGCACGGCACACCGAAGGCGGTCGGCGGCGCGCCGGGCGGGCCGGGGCCGACGACGTAGACTGGGCGGGCGACTGGCACTCTGGCACCCCGAGTGCCAGCCATGCGTTGAGGAGAGCGGGAACTGTCAGCCAACCCGCCGAGGGAGGTGGCGCCGTGAGCGAGGAACGTCGGCTCGCCGTGCTGCGCGCCATCGTCCAGGACTACGTCCAGACCTCGGAGCCGGTGGGCTCGAAGGCGCTCGTCGAGCGCCACCACCTGGGCGTCTCGGCCGCGACCGTCCGCAACGACATGGCGATCCTCGAGGAGGAGGGCCTGATCCACGCGCCGCACACGTCGGCGGGGCGGGTCCCGACCGACGCGGGGTACCGCCTCTTCGTCGACCGCCTCAGCTCGATCAAGCCGATGTCGGCGGCCGAGAAGTCGGCGATCCGGACCTTCCTGTCCGGCGCGGTCGACCTCGACGACGTCGTCGACCGGACCGTGCGGCTGCTGTCGACGCTGACTCGCCAGGTGGCGGTCATGCAGTACCCCAGCCTCACCCGGTCCACCGTTCGCCACATCGAGCTGGTGCCGCTCGGGGCGGACCGGCTGATGGTCGTCGTCATCGTCAACACCGGCAGAGTGGAGCAGCGGATCGTCGTCACCGACGGCGACCTGACCAGCGAGGGCGGCGAGTCGTTCGTGGCCCGGTTGCGGTCCGAGCTCAACGCCGAGGTCGCCTCGCGGCCGTTCTTCGAGGCGTCCGCCCGGCTCTCGGCGCTCGCCGACCGGTTCGAGCCGGCCGACCGCGACACGGTGCGCGCCGTCGCGCGGGCGCTCGACGAGGCTCTGCTCGAGGAGCGCGAGGAGCGCGTGGTGCTGGCGGGCACGTCCAACCTGGCGCGGTTCGGACCCGACTTCCCCCTGACCATCGGCCCGGTGCTCGAGGCGCTGGAGGAGCACGTCGTGCTGCTCAAGCTGCTGGGTACGCTGGGGAGCGAATCAGGCACGGGGCTCGGACACGACGCGGTGGCCGTGCGCATCGGCCACGAGAACCCCCACCAGGGGCTCGCCTCGACCTCGGTCGTCTCCACCGGGTATGCGGCGGGTGCCGAGGTCGTCGCCGGCCTCGGGGTGCTCGGGCCGACCCGCATGGACTACCCCACGGCCATGGCCACGGTGCGCGCCGTGGCCCGCTACGTCTCTGAGATCCTCGGGCCCTGAGGTCCGATTTCGTTGCCAGACAAGGATATTCGTTGAACGACTACTACCAGGACCTCGGCGTCCCCAGAACGGCGAGCGAGGAGGAGATCAAGCGCGCCTACCGGCGGCTGGCTCGCAGGTACCACCCGGACGTCAACCCGGGACCGGAGGCGGAGGAGCAGTTCAAGAAGGTCTCGCAGGCCTACGACGTCCTCTCCGACCCGGAGAAGAAGCGCGCCTTCGACATGGGCGCCGACCCCTACGCGATGGCCGGCGACGGCGGCTTCGGGCAGGGCTTCACGTTCAGCGACGTCATGGACGCGTTCTTCGGCGGCGGTGCGGCGGCGGCCCGCGGCCCGCGTCCTCGTCAGCAACGCGGTCAGGACGCGCTGGTCCGGCTCGACGTCGACCTCTCCGCGGCGGTGTTCGGCTCCGACGAGGAGCTCACCGTCGACACGGCCGCCGCCTGCGGGACCTGCGGCGGTTCGGGAGCGCAGCCGGGTACCGGCACGTCGACCTGCAACGTCTGCAACGGACGCGGCGAGGTGCAGACGGTGCAGCGCTCGTTCCTCGGCCAGGTGATGACCAGCCGGCCGTGCAACGCCTGCCAGGGCTACGGCACCGTCATCCAACACCCGTGCTTCGAGTGCTCCGGGCAGGGCCGGGTCCGCACCCGCCGCACCCTCAAGCTGCGGGTCCCCGCCGGCGTCGACACCGGTACCCGCATCCAGCTCACCGGCGAGGGCGAGGTCGGCCCCGGCGCCGGGCCGGCCGGCGACCTCTACGTCGAGGTGGCGGTGCGCCCCCACTCGATCTACACGCGACGCGGCGACGACCTGCACTGCCAGGTCGAGCTGCCGATGACGGCGGCCGCCCTCGGGACGACGCTGCAGCTGCTGGACCTTCGACGGCGAGCGAGAGCTGGCCGTGGCGCCGGGCACCCAGCCCGGTGAGACGCTGACCATGCGCTCGCTCGGCGTGACCCACCTGCGCGGCAGCGGCCGCGGCGACCTCATCGTCCACACCGTGATCGCGACGCCGACGCACCTCACCCCCGAGCAGGAGGACCTGCTGCGCCAGCTGTCGACCCTGCGCGGCGAGGAGCGGCCGGAGGGCAAGCTCGCCCCGCTGGAGAAGGGCCTGCTGGGCAAGCTCAAGGACGCCTTCAAGGCTCGCTGACGTCCCTGCCGCGGCGGTGCGTGGTCGGATGAGCCCATGACCGACCGGATGTTCCTCGTCGAGGCGGACGGGTGGCTCGCCGCCGCCGCCGGCGACGAGGTCGAGGTCACCGGTGCGGAGGGCCGCCACGCGGTGACCGTCGTCAAGGTCCGCCCGGGTGAGACGGTGCTGCTCGGCGGCGGGGGACGGCGCGCGGTGGCGACGGTGACGCATACCGCTCGCGGCGCCTTCACCGCCCGGCTGGACTCGCTCACCGACCAGCCAGAACCGGAACCCCGCTTCGTCCTCGTCCAGGCGCTGGCCAAGGGGGGCCGCGACGAGCAGGCCGTGGAGACGGCCACCGAGCTGGGGGTCGACGAGGTGGTGCCGTGGCAGTCCGCGCGCGGCGTCGTCGTGTGGCGCGGCCGGGAGCGTGAGGAGCGGGGACGCCGCCGGTGGGAGTCGGTATGCGTGGCGGCGACGAAGCAGTCCCGACGCGCGCGGGTGCCGGTGGTCGCCGCACCGGCCAGCACGGAGGACGTCGCCGTCCGGGTCGCTGCTGCGGCCCTCGCGTTGGTCCTCCACGAGACCGCGACCGACCCGTTCTCCGGTTTCGACCTCCCCGCGACGGGTGACGTCGTGGTCGTCGTCGGTCCCGAGGGCGGCATCACCGACGGGGAGCTGGCCACCCTCGTCTCCGCCGGCGGCCGCCCGGTCCGGCTGGGCCCCGAGGTGCTGCGCTCCTCGACCGCCGGACCGGCCGCGCTCGCGGTGCTCGCCGCGGCCGGCCGGTGGCGGTGACGGTCACCCGACCGAGAACGGGACGATGTTCTGGAAGGCGATGCTGCCGTCCTTCATGCTGACCTCGATGGCCCGGAACTCGTACTGCCCCGCGGCGAGCGGCCCGAGGTCGACCGTCCACGAACCCTGCTGCGGGCAGCCGGACGTCGCCATGGTGTGGCCCTGCTTCACCACCGAGCCGCCCTGACGCAGCTCCCAGGTCACGTTGGCCTCGAAGACGCACGCCTGTCCGGTGACGACCACGGGTTTGCCGGCAGCGAGGGCCTGGTCGGCGTACGGGCTGTCCACCCAGATCGTGGCGAGCTCCTCGAACTGCTGCTCGGGTCCGGGCCGCTTGAAGACGTTGGTGCCGACGGTCTCGAAGATCGGCCCGCCGCTCGCCACGGTGACCGGCACCGGCGCGCCGGCCTGCTGGACGGCGGCCGTGACGGTCCATACCAGGGCCTGCACCGCGAGCTGCTGAGCCTTCTCGGTCAGCCCGGTGACGCCTGGCCCGCTGAGCGAGACCCCGACCTCCGGCGCGGGAAGCGCGACGTACCGCGCGGTCGTCCCGGCCGGCCAGGCGGCCACGAACCGGTTCGGGTTGTCGGCCGGCACCGTCACCGCGGCGGCCAGTGCCGCGTCCGCCTTCTGGGCGAGGGTGGCGTTGGCGGGCAGCTGCCCGGGCACGAAGACACGGACCAGCCCGTAGCGGCCGCCCGGAGAGCCGGGAGGGGCCAGGTAGTAGACCGGCAGCGCCACGGCCACGGTGGGCGCCGGGGTCGAGGTCGCGGACGGTGATGTGGCGGACGGTGATCCCGTCCCGTTCGTGGACGGGGCGACGCTCGGTGCCGGGGTGACCGGGACGGTGGTCGACGGGCTCGCGGGCACGGGCGGCGGCGTGGCGCCGGGCCGCAGCCCGATCCAGGCGGCCACGACGATCGCGGCGACGGCGGCCGCCGCGGCGATCGGCACCCACGACGACCCGGGCCGGCGGCGGCCCGGCGAGACGGCGGCCCGGATGTCACCGAGCCGGTCGTCGGGGCGGACCGCGTCAGCCTCGCGCGAAAGGGCGCCACGCAGCTCGGCTTCGAGCTGCTCGAGCCCGTCGGAACCCGGTCGCTCGGTCATGACGCACCTCCCAGGGTGGTCCGCAGGGTCGTGAGGGCCCGGTGGGCGTGCGCCTTGACCGAGCCCGCGGCGATGCCGAGCGCGTCGGCGATCTGCTGCTCGCTGAGGTCGGAGTAGTACCGGAGCACCACCACCTCGCGCTGTCGCTGCGGGCAGGCGGTGGACGGCGTCGAGCAGGGCCGCGTCGTCGCGGTGGCGCAGTGCGGTGGTCTCCGCGCTGTCGCCGGTCGCGCGTCCCGGAGCGTCCGCGGAGCCCCGGACCGCGGTGAGGTAGCGCTCCTCCACCCCGTGCCGGCGGAACCCCGACCGGCAGCCGTTGACCACGCTCCGGCGGAGGTAGGCCAGCGCGGTTCCCTCCTCGCGCAGCCGCGCGAGCCTGGGGTATGCGGCGATGAAGGCGTCCTGGACGACCTCCTCGGCTCGGCCGCGGTCCCGGAGCAGCAGGGCGGCCAGTCGGACGAGCCCGACCCAGTGGGCGGCGTAGAGGTCGGTCAGCGCGTCGTCCGCCGCGCGCCGGCTCGGACGCGTCCGACGAGCGCCGTGCGGCACCCGGTACTGAGGCCCCGGGACCCGGATCCGCCATGCCGGGATCCGCCATGCTCAAGGCTCCCATGACGAGTAGACGCGCGAGCCGGGTTACCGGTTGACACGCTTCCGGGGCGCCACGAGGATCGCGGCCATGTGCCTGTTCTGCCGCATGCTCGCCGGCGAGGTCCCGATGGACGTGGTCCGGGAGACCGGGCTCTCCGTGGCGTTCCGCGACATCAACCCCCAGGCGCCGACCCACGTCCTCGTCATCCCGCGGCGGCACGTGGAGAACCTCGGAGCGCTGGCGGAGTATCCGGAGGAGCTGGCCGACGTCGTCGCGCTCGGGTCATCCGTCGCCGAGGAGGAGGGCCTCGAGGCGGGGTACCGGATGGTGGCCAACACCGGAGAGATCGCCGGACAGACCGTCTTCCACGCCCACCTGCACGTGCTCGGCGGCCGCCGGATGGCCTGGCCCCCCGGCTGAAACCAGCCCCGTCTCGGTTCGGCAGCGTGCCCGCGCGCACGTAAACTGGCGGCAAGATGACAGACGCCGACCATCCATCCGTGCCGAGCGACGACGACTCCCTGCCCAGCGCAGGGTCCCGCGTCCCGACGCACATCATCACGATCCCGACCTCGATCCCGATGGTCACCCTGCTCGGGCCGCGTGACGAGCTGCTGCGGACCATCGAGCGGGCGTTCCCCCTGCTCGACGTGCACGTCCGCGGCAACGAGATCTCGCTGCGTGGCGCCAGTCCCGAGGTCGCCCTCGTGGAGCGGCTGCTCGACGAGCTGCTCGTCATCATCGACGCCGGTCAGCCGCTCAACCGCGACGCGGTGGAGCGGTCGATCACCATGCTGCGCAACCAGACCCTGGAGCGACCCGCCGACGTGCTGACGATGAACATCGTCAGCAACCGCGGGCGCACCATCCGCCCGAAGACGCTGAACCAGAAGCGCTACGTCGACGCCATCGACCAGCACACCATCGTCTTCGGCATCGGCCCGGCCGGCACCGGCAAGACCTATCTCGCGATGGCCAAGGCGGTGGCGGCGCTCCAGTCCAAGCAGGTCAACCGGATCATCCTGACCCGGCCCGCGGTGGAGGCCGGCGAGCGTCTCGGGTTCCTGCCCGGCACCCTCAACGACAAGATCGACCCCTACCTGCGGCCGCTCTACGACGCCCTCCACGACATGATCGACCCGGACTCGATCCCGCGCCTCATGGCGGCCGGAACCATCGAGGTCGCTCCCCTGGCGTACATGCGGGGCCGCTCGCTCAACGACTCGTTCATCATCCTGGACGAGGCCCAGAACACGTCGGCCGAGCAGATGAAGATGTTCCTGACCCGGCTCGGCTTCGGCTCGAAGATGGTGGTCACCGGCGACGTGACCCAGGTCGACCTGCCCGACGGCACGATCTCGGGGCTGCGCCAGGTTCGCCAGATCCTCGACGGCGTCGACGACATCCACTTCACCGAGCTGACCTCCGCCGACGTCGTCCGGCACCGGCTGGTCAGCGCCATCGTCGACGCCTACGAGCGTTCCGACGCCACCCGTCGAGACCGGCGAGACGGTATGCGTGACGGCCGGGAGCACCGGCGGACGCGGCGGGACGAGCCGCGGACGGCCACGCCGTGAGCGTCGAGGTCCTCAACGAGACCGAGTACCCCGCCGACGCCATGGAGCTGGTGTCCCTCTCGCGCTACGTCATGGGCGAGATGAAGGTCCACCCGCAGGCCGACCTCTGCATCACCCTGGTCGACGAGCCGGCGATGGAGACCCTGCACGTGCAGTGGATGGACCTGCCCGGCCCGACCGACGTCATGAGCTTCCCGATGGACGAGCTGCGGCCCGGCCGCGAGGACCAGGACCCCCAGGAGGGGGTGCTCGGCGACATCGTGCTGTGCCCGAGCGTCGCGGCGAACCAGGCCAAGGAGGCCGGCCACGCCACCGACGAGGAGCTGCTGCTCCTCACGACGCACGGCATCCTGCACCTGCTCGGCTTCGACCACGCCGAACCGGACGAGGAGCGCGAGATGTTCGAGCTCCAACGCCAGCTCCTGCTGACCTTCCTCGCCGGCCGCGGCCGACCGTCCGACAGCTCGAGGTAGGGGCACCCCGTGTTCACCCAGATGGTGCTGTTCGCCCTGGTGAGCGTGGTCGTCGCCTTCAGCCTCGCGGCGGCCGAGGCGGCCATCTTCCGGATGTCGCGCGTGCGCGCCCAGGAGCTGGCCGACGAGGGCCGGTCCGGCTCACGGTCCCTGACCACGGTGGTGGCGGACTCCGCCGCATACCTCGCCGTGCTCGCGTTCCTGCGGGTCGTCGCCGAGGCGACCTGCGCGGTGTTCATCACCGTCGCCATCCTCGGGCTGGTCGAGAGCATCCCCTGGGCGCTGACCATCTCGATCGTCGTCATGGCTCTGGTGTCCTTCGTCATCGTCGGGGTCTCCCCGCGGACGCTGGGCCGGCAGAACTACGACACCGTCGCGCTCTGGGCCGCACCTGTGGCGGTCGGGCTGCGCAAGGTCCTCGGTCCGGTCTCGCGGATCCTCGTCGCCCTGGGCAACGCCGTGACCCCGGGCAAGGGGTACCGCGACGGCCCGTTCCAGAGCGAGGCCGAGCTGCGCGACCTGCTCGACATGGCCGGCGACACGGCGGTCATCGAGGAGGGCGAGCGGGAGATGATCCACTCGGTCTTCGAGCTCGGTGACACGGTGGTGCGGGAGGTGATGGTGCCCCGGACCGACATGGTCACCATCAACCAGGACAAGACCCTTCGGCAGGCCATGTCGCTGTTCATCCGTTCGGGGTTCTCGCGGATCCCGGTGGTCGGTGACGACAGCGACGACGCGCGCGGCCTGCTCTACCTCAAGGACGTCGTCCGGCGGACGTATGCGGACCCCGACGCCTCGCACACGCCGGTGGACCAGCTGATGCGACCGCTGCACTTCGTGCCGGAGTCCAAGCCGGCCGACGACCTGCTCAAGGAGATGCAGCGCGAGCAGAACCACTTCGCGATGGTCGTCGACGAGTACGGCGGCACCGCCGGGCTGGTGACCATCGAGGACATCCTCGAGGAGATCGTCGGCGAGATCGACGACGAGTACGACAAGGAGTCGCCCACCGTCGAGGAGCTCGACGACGGGTCGCTCCGGGTGCCTGCGGGGATGAGCATCGACGACCTGGCCGACCTCTTCGACGTCGACATCGACGAGGAGGAGGTCGACACGGTCGGCGGCCTGCTGGCCAAGGCGATCGGGCGGGTTCCCGATCCCCGGGTCGCACGCCCCCGTCGCCGGCCTCTCCCTCACCGCAGAGAAGCTGGCCGGGCGCCGCCACCGGATCGCCACGGTCATCGTCCGGCGGCTGGAGCCCCCGGACGAGGAGTCGGAGCCGCTGGCCCGTCGCGTGCTGGAGAGGGAGCAGGCCCATGAGCGATGAGCCACAGCCGGAGACGTCCGGTGACGCGCCGGCATACCGCGCGGGGTTCGCCTGCCTGGTCGGCCGCCCGAACGCCGGCAAGTCGACCCTGACCAACGCGCTCGTCGGTCAGAAGGTCGCCATCACGTCGTCCAAGCCGCAGACCACCCGGCACACCATCCGCGGCATCGCGATGAGCCCGGGCGCCCAGCTGGTCCTCGTCGACACCCCGGGGCTGCACAAGCCCCGCACCCTGCTCGGCCAGCGCCTCAACGACCTGGTCCGCGAGACGTTGCTCGAGGTCGACGTCATCGGCTTCTGCCTGCCCGCCGACCAGCGGCCCGGGCCGGGCGACACCTACATCGCGCGCGAGCTCTCGGAGCTGCAGCGGGTCAAGCGGAAGCCGGTCGTGGCCATCGCGACGAAGAGCGACCGGGTCGACCGGGGGCAGCTGGCCGAGCACCTCATCGCGATCGACCAGCTCGGGCTCGTGGGACGAGATCATCCCGTGCTCCGCCACCCGCGGCGACCAGGTCGAGGAGGTGCGCGACGTGCTCTCCAGCCACCTGCCGGAGTCGCCGCAGCTCTACCCCGACGGGGTCCTCACCGACGAGCCCGAGGCGGTGATGATCGCCGAGCTGGTCCGGGAGGCGGCGCTCGAGGGCGTGCGGGACGAGCTGCCGCACTCCCTCGCCGTCGTCGTCGAGGAGATGGTCCCTCGGGAGGGACGGCCCGACCGACAAGCCGCTGCTCGACGTGCGGGTCAACGTCTACGTCGAGCGGTCCAGCCAGAAGGCCATCATCATCGGGCGCGGCGGGTCGCGGCTGCGCGAGGTCGGCACGACGGCCCGGCGGGCGATCGAGGCGCTGCTCGGCCAGCCGGTCTACCTCGACCTGCACGTCAAGATCGCCAAGGACTGGCAGCGCGACCCGAAACAGCTGCAGCGACTGGGGTTCTAGCGCTTCGGCTGAGCCTTCTTCGCCGTCTTCTTCGCCGTCTTCTTCGCGGCCGCCTTGGTCACCTTCACCGTCTGCCAGGCGTCCTGGACGGCCTTGGCCTCCGTGCTGCCGGCGCCGAACCGCGACTCCGCGGCCGTCCACGGTCAGCGCGGCGAAGCCCGCGAAGTCGATGTCCTTGGTGATGGTGCGCCGCCGGTCACGACGTCGTACCAGACCAGTCCTGCGCCCTCCCAGGAGGGGCCGCCGATGCTCGTCGCGGCGAGGTAGAACGCCCGGTTGGGGATGCCGGAGTTGGTGTGGACGCCGCCGTTGTCGTGCTGCGCGTCGGCGGGCAGCTTCACGTAGCCGTCCATGTCGGCCGGCTGCGGGTCCTTCCCGAGGACCGGGTCGTCGTAGGCGGTGCCCGGCGCCTTCATCGAGCGCAGCGCCACGCCGTTGACCTTGTCGGTGAACAGGCCCTCGCCGATCAGCCAGTCGGCGTCGGCGGCGCTCTGGCCGAGCACCTGTTGCTTGACCATGGACCCGAAGCAGTCGGACAGCGACTCGTTGAGCGCGCCGGACTGCGTGACGTAGGTGAGACCCGCGGTGTACTGGGTCACGCCGTGGGCGAGCTCGTGGCCGATCACGTCGACGCTGATGGTGAAGTCGTTGAAGAAGGTGCCGTCGCCGTCGCCGAAGACCATCTGCTGACCGTCCCAGAAGGCGTTGTCGTACTGCTCCTGGTAGTGCACCGACGCGACGAGCTCGAGGCCCTTGGCGTCGAGCGAGTCGCGCTGGAACGCCGACCAGTAGAGCTGCCAGGTCGCCCCGAGGCCGTCGTAGGCGCGGTTGACCGAGTCGTCGGCGGTCGCCGGCTTGCCCTCGCCGCGCACCAGCCTCCCCGGCAGCGTGACGTCTGCTGCGAGTCGTGCACCGCCCGCTGAACGACCGGTGCGGCCTGCGGCCCGCGGCCTCTTCACCGCCGGCGAGCGCTGGTCGCGGAGGTTCTGCAGCCCCGGGATCGGACCGCGCAGGTCGCCGCGTCCGCGCTCGGCCACGACCTCCCGCAGCTGGCGCAGCTGAGCGTCCGCCTCGAGGGTGCGCTGCGCCGCCGCCGCCGCGTCGTCCGGGACCTCGGGATGGTCAGGCCCGGAGCCGGCCGCGATGCGACGGAGGATGTCGGGCGGCACGATGCCGCAGCCGACGGCGGGTCGCAAGGAGCGCGCGCTGCGCGGCGTCGAGGTCATGCGCTTCACCCTGTCGTGCGCCACCGACAGCGGCAACGCGGCCCGCCCACCTCGGGGCGAACTCACAGCGGCGGCGTCACCGCGGCTTAGGGTTGACCACGATGAGCGAGACGACCACCTCCGCCCCACTCCTGCGCGCCCGTCCGTCCGACGTCGGGGTGCCGGCCGCCGCGATTCACGCGGTGCTCGACGACCGTGGAGGCCCTCGGACTCGAGATGCACAGCCTCATGGTGGTCCGCCACGGGCACGTCGCGGCCGAGGGCTGGTGGGCTCCGTACTCTGCGGAGCGCGTGCACCTGCTCTACTCGCTCAGCAAGTCGTTCACGTCGTACCGCGGTCGGGTTCGCGGTCGCCGAAGGGCGGTTCCGGCTCGACGACCGCGTCGTCGACCTCCTGCCGCGACACGCTCCGGACGAGGTCGACCCGGCGGTCGCGCAGCTGACCGTCCACCATCTCCTGTCGATGTCGACCGGTCATCGGGAGGACACCCTCGAGCGGGCATACCGGCTCGACGCCCGCGACCCGGTCGCCGCCTTCCTGAGGATCCCGCCGGAGGAGCCGGTCGGCTCTCGGCACGCGTACAACAACGCGACGACGTATGCCCTGGCCACGATCGTCGAGGAGCACACCGGGCAGCCGCTCCTGGCCTACCTCCGGCCGCGGCTGCTCGACCCGATCGGCATCGGCGCGGCGCGGTGGGACACCGACGGCCACGGCGTCGCCCTCGGGTTCACCGGCCTCCATCTGCAGACCGAGTCGATCGCGCGGTTCGGGCAGCTGCTGCTGCAGGACGGCCGGTGGAACGGCCAGCGCATCCTCCCGGAGGACTGGGTCGCGCTGGCCACCCGTAAGCACATCGACAACGACAACGACCCGGACGGGCCCGTCGACTGGCGGCAGGGATACGGGTACCAGTACTGGATGGCCCGGCACGGGTTCCGCGGTGACGGTGCCCACGGCCAGTTCTGCGTCGTCGTTCCCGACGCGGACCTCGTCGTCGCGACCACCGCCCGAGTGGACGACATGCAGCAGGTCCTCGACCTGCTCTGGGACCACCTGTTGCCGGCCCTCGACGCGGGTCCCGGCGACGCCGAGCAGTATGCGGCGGACGCTCGTCTCACCGAACGGCTCGAGAGCCTGGCGCTACCCGTGGTCGTCCCGACCCATGATGGACCGGACGGAACGGTGCGCTTCGTCGTCGAGGCGACCGTGCCAGATGCGCCGCTGGCCCGCGGCACCCAGCTGGCGGTGACCCGCGACGGCGTCGACCACCGGCTCGGACTCACGCTCCGCGCCGTGGAGCTGTCCGTCCCCTGCGGGAGCCATCACTGGGCCGAGGGTCAGCTCGGTGCCGGCGGGGTCGCGCGCGGGTTCCGAGGCCCGCCCGCGGAACCCACGTCCGTCGTCTGTCGCGGCGGCTGGACGGCCCCGGACACCTTCGAGGCAGACCTCGTCCTCATCGAGACTCCCCACCGGATCCGTCTGCGGGGCAATGGGTCCCGGCTCGAGGCCCGGTGGAACGTGGCGCCCCTGAGTGGCGCCGAGCTGGAGACCCACGTACCGCGCTGACCCGGGTGCTCAGAACCGGCGGTTCGCCTCGTCCTGCGGCGGTGAGTCCTGTGGCGTGGCCGGCCGGATGCCCGGCACGGTGCGCATCCCCGGTCCGGCGTCGGTGCTCCGCCCGCCGGCCTGGGTGTCGACTCCGCCGCGTTTGAGGTTGCGGCGCATCATGTAGCGGTCGTGACGGCTCGGGTACCGCACCTTCACCGCCCCGGCCACCGAGCTGCCATGGAGGACGAGCAGCGGCTTCCCCGGATGCGCGATGGTGTCGACCTTGTTCGACACTGAGCCGATGCCCTTGCCGATCTGGTCGGTGTTGACGCCCCACCCCTCGGGCACCACGAGGACCACCGCGCCGACGCCGGCGGACACCGAGATGTCGACCACGTCGTGCGGGCAGATGGCCTGCTGGAAGTCCAGCTTGACCGTAGACATGCCGGCGTTGAGGTTGAGGTATGCGGGCACGGTCCAGATCCCGCGCCGGACGTAGCTCGACATGCCGCCGGTCATCGACTGTCGGTGCTCCGGGTCGGTGCCGAGCCGGGCGAGGTTGGCGGTCGTCGCCAGCTGGCGCACGCCGGCGGATGGCAGCGGCACGGGCAGGTCCGCGACCAGCCGGTCGAGGTCGGCATACGTGCGGGCCTGTCGTGCTCGACCCGACAGGTCGTCGAGCTCCGAGGGCGTCAGGCGGCCTTCCGCATACTGCTGCATGAGCACGTGGACGAGCCGTTCCCGCTCCTCGTGGCCCACGCGCATGTGTCCCGCGTCAGTCACCTGCTCATGGTACGAGAGCCGCAACCGACGCCGCCGAGATGTCGGTCTCGCTATCCGGGCGGATGAGGGCGGGGCTGGACGGGTCGTGAGCGAGGGGCATACCCTCGCGGTGTGCGTTCGGCACTCCTTCTCCTTCGCTGCCGCGACGAGGCCTAGACACTCGGCCTCCCTCGTCGCGGAGTTCGTGGTGCCTGGCTGAGGCCCAGTGAGACTCCAGCGAACACGAGGACGTGAGAGAAGTGCTCCACCCCCAGACCCCGTCGGGGATGCCGTTCGGCAAGTACGTACCGTTCCACGAACAGATCGCCGTGGAGCTGCCCGACCGCACCTGGCCGACGAAGCGGATCACGCACGCGCCCCGGTGGTGCGCCGTCGACCTGCGCGACGGCAACCAGGCGCTCATCGACCCGATGAACGCCGAGCGCAAGAAGCGCATGTTCGACCTGCTCGTGCGGATGGGCTACAAGGAGATCGAGGTCGGGTTCCCGTCGGCGAGCCAGACCGACTTCGACTTCGTGCGCGAGCTCATCGAGGGGAACCACATCCCCGACGACGTGACGATCCAGGTGCTGACCCAGTGCCGTGACCATCTCGTGCACCGCACCTTCGACGCGATCCGCGGTTCGAAGCAGGCCATCGTCCACTTCTACAACTCGACGTCGGTCCTGCAGCGCCGTGTCGTGTTCGGGCTCGACCAGGACGGGATCATCGACATCGCGGTGCAGGCGGCTCGCCTCTGCCGCAAGCTCGAGGAGACCGTCCCCGACACCGACGTCTACTACGAGTACTCGCCGGAGTCCTACACCGGAACCGAGCTCGACTTCGCGGTCCGGATCTGCAACGAGGTCATCGACGTCATCGACCCGACCCCCGACCACCGGATGATCGTGAACCTGCCGGCCACGGTCGAGATGGCCACGCCCAACGTCTACGCGGACTCGATCGAGTACATGGTGCGCCACCTCGACCGGCGGGAGTCGGTCGTCGTCTCGCTGCACCCGCACAACGACCGCGGCACCGGCGTCGCGGCGGCCGAGCTGGGCTACCTCGCCGGCGCCGACCGCATCGAGGGCTGCCTGTTCGGGAACGGCGAGCGGACCGGGAACGTCTGCCTGGTGACCCTGGGCATGAACCTCTTCACGCAGGGCATCGACCCGCAGATCGACTTCTCGGCCATCGACGAGATCCGTCGCACCGTGGAGTACTGCAACCAGCTGCCGGTCGGTGAGCGCCACCCGTGGGGCGGCGACCTCGTCTACACCGCCTTCTCGGGCTCCCACCAGGACGCCATCAAGAAGGGGTTCGAGTGGCTGGAGAAGGACGCGGTCGCGGCGGGGGTCGGCCTCGACGACGTCCCGTGGGCCGTGCCCTACCTGCCTGTCGACCCGCACGACATCGGCCGCAGCTACGAGGCGGTCGTCCGGGTCAACAGCCAGTCCGGCAAGGGTGGCGTGGCCTACATCATGAAGTCGGAGCACCACCTCGACCTGCCGCGCCGGCTCCAGATCGAGTTCTCCGGCGTGGTCCAGCGGGACGTCGACCACGACGGGGGCGAGGTCTCCCCGGCGGCTTTGTGGACGAAGTTCGAGAACGAGTACCTGCCCGGGCCACCCGACGCCTGGGGCCGGTTCGGGCTTCTCTCCGTGCACTCGGACTCCACAGTGGACGGTGGCAGCCGGCTCTCGGTCACGTTGACCGACAAGGGGAACGACGTCGTCGCGCAGGGCACGGGCAACGGTCCGATCGCCGCGTTCACGCAGGCCCTCGCGGGCCTCGGCGTCGACGTCAGGGTCCTGGACTACCAGGAGCACGCCCTGTCGGCCGGCGGTGACGCCAAGGCGGCCGCCTACGTCGAATGCGCCGTCGGCGAGCGGGTGCTCTGGGGCGTCGGTCTCGACTCGTCGATCGTCACGGCCTCGCTCAAGGCCGTCGTGTCGGCGGTCAACCGCGCTGAGCGCGACGAGCTGCTCGAGCGGTGACGCGGCTCGTCCTCGGCGGGTACGGACCGGCGCTCGGCGTCGTCGACCTCGGACCGGAGGGCTTCGGGCCTCCGGTCGAGGCGGCGGCGGCCGCGAGCCCGTCGTTCGTCCTCTCGTCGGCCGACGGGCGGTTCGTGTATGCGGCGCTCGAGGAGGACGACGGCCAGGTCGGGGCCTGGGCCGTCACCGACGAGCTGCCCTGGAGGGCGCTGGGCCAGCAGCCGACCGGCGGCGCCGCACCGTGTCACCTGGCGACCAGCCGGGACGGCCGTTGGCTGGCGACCGCCAACTACGCGTCCGGCTCGGTGAGCCTCCATCCGGTACTGGAAGACGGATCACTAGGCACCCGAACGGATCTCGCCGAGCACCACGGCACGCTCGGCCCTCGGGCCGACCGCCAGGACGGACCTCACGCGCACCAGGTGGTGTTCGTCGACGACGGGTTGCTGGTCTGCGACCTGGGCCTCGACGCGGTCGTCGGCTACCGGTTGGACGACGGCCGGCTGACCGAGGTCACCCGGTCGGCGATGCCGGCCGGGTCGGGGCCGAGGCACCTCGTGCTCGACGGAGACGCCGCATACGTGCTCGCGGAGCTCTCCTCGACGGTGACCGTATGCGACGTGTCCGGGTTGGTCCTCACGCCACGGCAGACCGTCTCGCTCCGCGTCCCGGACGCGCAGGGAGAGAACACCGCAGCCGAGGTCGTGGTGGTCGGCGACCAGGTGCTCGGGTCCAACCGTGGCGACGACACCCTCGCCGTCCTCACGCGCGTCGAGGGCGGCCTGCGGCTGGACGAGTCCGTACCCTGCGGCGGGTCGTGGCCACGGTGGATGGGCGTGGTCGACGGAGCCGTGCTGGTCGCGAACGAGCGCTCCCACGACGTGGTCCGCTTCGTACCGGCCGGCGGGTCGTGGGTCGAGGCGGGCCGGGTCGCCTGGCCGAGCCCGACGTGTCTCACGACGCTCGGAGGGTCCTGATCCGGAGCCCGTCCGGATCAGCGAACACCCTTGACGCGGAACTGGATCGAGATCCGTGGTCCGACGTCCTTGGCGGTCTTGGGAATGGCGTGGTCCCAGGTGCGCTGGCAGGAGCCGCCCATGACGACGAGGTCGCCGTGCCCGAGCGCGAGTCGGCGGCTCGGGGCTCCTCCGTCCCGGGGTCGCAGCATGAGCGGACGAGCACTGCCGACCGACAAGATGGCGACCATGGTGTCCTCCTCGGACGACCGGCCGATCCGGTCGCCGTGCCAGGCCACGCTGTCGCGGCCGTCGCGGTAGAGGCACAGACCGGCGGTGACGAACCGCTCCCCGAGCTCGCCCTGGTAGTGGTCGCTCAGCGCCTCGCGAACGGTGACCAGCATCGGATGGGGGAGCGGCTCGTCGACGTCGTAGAACTTCGTGAGGCGGGGGACGTCGACGACGTTGTCGTACATCGGCCGGCGCTCGGCTCGCCACGGCACGTCGTGGTGGAGGACGTCGAAGAGCGCGTCGCCGCCGGTGAGCCACCCGGGCCGCAGGTCCACCCAGGCGCCGGCGCCGAGGACCTGGCGGGTGAGCCCGGTGGACAGCTCGTGAAGGGTCAGGTCGTCGTCGAGGTCGAGCAGCGACCCCTGCATCGCGAACGACATGCGCCCAGCATACCTCCTCGTTCGAACACCTGTTCGGTATCAGGGCAGCGTGATGAGGCGGGCGATCGTGTCGAGGGAGTCGGGAACGAGGCGGTAGTACGCCCATCGCCCGCGTTGCTCCCGGGTGAGGATCCCGGCATCCACGAGCACCTTGAGGTGGTGCGAGACGGTCGGCTGGGAGAGCCCGACCGGGGCGGTGAGGTCGCAGACGCACGCCTCGGCGTCGGCGTGGGCGGCGACGAGCGAGATGAGCCGGAGCCGGACGGGGTCGGCGATCGCCTTGAGCGAGCCGGCCAGCCACTCCGCCTCGGTGGCGGTGATGACCTGACCCAGGACGGGGGAGCAGCAGTCCTCCAGCAGGGTCAACGGGGTCGCGGTCATGGAGTCCAGTCTCGCACACGTATTGACAGGCGTCGATGAGTGACGCAAGATCTGTCCATCGACAACCATCGATACGTGAGCAGAGGAGCAATTCATGAGTGAGCTGCGTGAGCAGGTTCGGGACCGGTACGCCGCGGCGGCGTTGCGGGTGACCTCGGGCGGTGGCGACGGGTGCGGCTGCGGCGATGGCGGCTGCTGCGGTTCGAGCGGCTCGGCCTCGTCGGGACCGGTCACCCTGGAGCTGGATGACACCTTCGGGTCCGCGCTGTACTCGGCGGACGAGCGCGGCGAGCTGCCGGTCGAGGCGGTTGCGGCCAGCCTCGGCTGTGGCAACCCGACCGCCGTAGCCGACCTCCACGCCGGTGAGCGGGTCCTGGACCTCGGGTCCGGCGGGGGGATCGACGTGCTGCTGTCGGCTCGTCGCGTAGGGCCGACGGGCTTCGCCTACGGCGTGGACATGACCGACGAGATGCTCGACCTGGCCCGGGCCAACGCGGCCAAGGCCGGCGCGACGAACGTCGAGTTCGTCAAGGGGACCATCGAGGCCGTGCCGCTCCCGGACGACGCCGTGGACGTCGTCATCTCGAACTGCGTCATCAACCTGTCCGTCGACAAGCCCGCGGTCCTCGCGGAGATGTTCCGGGTCCTGACGCCCGGCGGGCGCATCGGCATCAGCGATGTCGTCGCCGAGGACCACCTCACCGTCGAGGAGCGCGCCGAACGCGGCTCCTACGTCGGCTGCATCGCCGGCGCCCTGTCGCGGCGCGAGTACCTCGACGGGCTGGCCGCGGTGGGTTTCGTGGGGTCCACCGTGGACTTCACGCACGAGGCGGCCCCGGGCATGCACGGCGCGATCGTGCGGGCGACCAAGCCGCGTTCCGACGACTGAGCAAGCCCAGGGTCGCCGGTCACCCCAAGGAACGTTGCCGGGGTTGGCGGCGATCCAATCGCGGGCTACTGGTACCGGGCGGTGATCCACCGTTCGAACAGAGGTCCGCGAGCGGCTCTGGTTCTGAGGCTTCAGTCGGCGGCGAGACAGTCCTCTTGGACGGCGCAACGTTGCGTTCTCACCGTGGGGCCTGGACCAGCCATCCGACACGGGCGACATGGGGATCAGCTTGACCGGTGGTGCCGGGCCTTGCGCACAATTCGTGCCGCCTCGTCGCGGTCGGCGGCGCCGAGCTTGAGGATGACTGCCGAGACGTAGTTGGCGACGGTCTTGGTTGAGAGGGAGAGCCGCTCGGCGATCATGGGGTTGGTGAGGCCGCGGCTGACGAGGTCGGCGATCGTCTCCTCGCGCGCCGTGAGGTGGCCGGGAAGGCCTGGGGTGGTGGCGGGGGACAGCGCTGGGCGGGCGACCCCGGCGCCGAGCCACATCGCGCCGCGGATCACGGCCTCGACGGCGCCGATGATCTGGTCGGGGTCGGCCTGCTTGGACACGTACCCGGACGCGCCAGCCTGAAGCGCATGCACCACGGAGGCCTCGTCGTCGAAGAGCGTGATCACGACAACCTTGGTGTTCGGGTGCTCTGCGGTGATGCGTGCGGTGGCCTCGAAGCCGTCGTGCAACGGCATGGAGAGATCCATGAGGACCACATCGGGGAGTTCGGCGGTGACGACGGTGACCGCCTCCATGCCGTCGGACGCCTCGGCCACCACGTCGTGGCCCTCGGCTCGGAGCAATGCGATAAGTCCCTTGCGAAAGAGCGGGTGGTCATCCACCACGACGATCCGGCTCATGTCGAGGTCACCGGTACCGTGTCAAGCGGCAGTGTGACCAGGAGCCGACAGCCAGATGCGGCACGGTCGTAGCGCGCGGTGCCTCCAAGCTCGGCGGCGCGCTCGGTGATGGAATGCATCCCGATCCCGGGTCGTACGGCTGCGGGAAGGCCACGGCCATCATCGGACACCGAAACCTCGAGTCGGCCGTTGAGGACAGCCAGGTCGACCGAAACACTGCTCGCGTCCGCGTGCTTGCGGGTGTTGGCGACTGCCTCGCTGACGATCCGGAGCGCGGCGAGGTCGACTGCGGCCGGAAGCACGAGCGGTTCCGGTGCGGTGACCCGGACGTCGAGATCGCTGTGCGCGGTGCCGTCAAGGATCGCGGCGACCAGGCCGTGGTCGTCGAGGACGGGCGGCCGGAGCTCGTAGGCGATGTCGCGGGTCTGGTGGACGACGTCCTTAATGTCGCGATGGAGCTCGGTGGCCTCCGGCAGGCCGGTCCGTCGGGCCAGGGCGGCAGCGGATAGGGCGAGGCCGGACAGGGCCGGCCCGAGGCTGTCGTGGAGCTCGCGTCGAAGCCGGCGGCGCTCCTCTTCGCGTGCCGTGACCAGCCGCGCCCGGGACTCCCGCAGCTCGGCGAGGGTGCGGGCACCGTGCAGGGCGGGAGCCGCGGAGCCGACGAGGGCGGCGATGACCCGGCGGTCACGCGCGGTGAAGCCCGACTCGCCCCGCCGGGGCGACAGATGGAGCATCGCCAGCTCGTCGCGGCGGTAGGTCACCGGGAACAGCGCACCCTGCTCGGCCGTGCCTCGCTCGATCGGCTCGAACCAGGTGCCGGTGATCCGCCCGGCGTCCAGGTGCACCGCGTCGACTGAGGCGTCGAGCACGATTGCCGGCGCCGACGCGCTCGTCGTGAGTTGGCCGAGACGGGCGAGCATCCGGTCGGTCGCTGCCGTCGCATTCGGCCGGCCGCGGTAGACCACCCAGTCGGCGATCCGCCTACCAAGCAGGCCCACGGGCTGGGCGGCCGCGCCAACCGCGGCCGCACCCCACCAGCCGCCGAGCAGCGTGCTCAGCCCCGCGTATGTCGCGGCCAGCACCGGCACCGCGACCCAGCCGGTGACCGTCAGGTGGAGCGCTCGGTCGACGTCCAGCCCACCTGGTCGGACGACGGCGGCTGCGATTCCTAGCGTGATGGGCAGGATTGCGAGGTTCGCAGCGGCGATGGACCAGTCCGACCCCTCACCGATGTCACCTCCGAACGCGGCGGCGACCCCAGCGAATAAGGCCATCGTGAGCAGGGTGCCGAGGATGATCCACCGCACCGCCTCCCGCTCCTCAGTGGTGGACCGGCGCCGGTAGCGGTGCACCTGGGCACCCAGGAACAGCAGCTGGGACACGGCGAAGTACGTCCACCACGACTGGTCGCTCCAGGTTCCCGGGCTCACCAGCTCGACGGTCGCCGGCACCGCGCACAGCACCACCGGCACGACCGTCCACCGCGGCACAAACCGGCCATCGGGGAACACCGATGCCATCAGGGGGAAGGCGACGAACCACAGTGGGGCCAGGACCGGCGTCGTGAAAGCCACCAACACGAGCACCGCAGCACCGGTGGCCAACCACGCGCGCCGGCGCACGACCGTGAGGGCGGTGTGCAGAACCAGGACGGCAGCCAGGGCGACGCACGCCACGTGCACCGCGAGGTACGTCCCCTCGGCCACCGCGGCGGCGAGGTCGCCTGGCCACAGGTCAGCCATGGAGCGATGCTGTCACCGGCGGGACCGCAGCAGGAACGAGATGCCGAGAACCAGCATTGTCGCGATGGATCCGACCATCGGCCACGGGATCGAGAACGGCACGACAAGCGATGGAACCCAGGCCAGCGCGGAGAGTGCCATGACCACCACGACTGGCGTGCCGACGACACCGGCGCGGCGTCCCGCGGTCGCCACCATGGCCACCCAGCCGGTGTAGCCAATGACGAAGAGCAGCAGCGCTCCAGTGACGTCGAGCCTGGTCCCGTGGATGATGCTCGCCTGGAGTTGGGAGTCGTCGGTGACGTTGGGGATGGCTGCTCCTACGGAGGTGTACATCCGGAAGGATCCGGCCGCGACGAGGAACCACGACAGTGCGGCGACCAGCCCCATGACCTGTCCAGTGGTCGCTGCCAAGGACGTCTCTGACTTGCGCTGCCCGATGATCCGCCAGGTCCCCAGCACCATGAAGAGCACACCAACACCGATGGCGGAGAAGATCAGCAACTCGACAGCGCCGTTGTACGAGGAACTCTCGATCGAGGACCAGTCGACGCCGGCGTCGCCCTGCTGGCCGCTGATAAGAAAGACCAGAACCGGCTGGCCGAGCCAGGCCAAGAAGGCACCGACTCCGCCGAGGCCGGCCACCCGGTAAGAATGCTTGGTCCTCTCGTCTTTCGGCATTGCGGGCTCGGGCGTGACGTTGCCGAGAAGGTCTGCGGTGCTCATGTTCATGCTCCTCAGTCGTTGGATCGGTGAACTGGAGCCACCGTCCTCCGGGGCAATCCCGGGACGACAGTGAGAGGCGATCACGGAAAGCGCCATTGATCGTGTGGCGGGTGGTGGACCGCATGGCGCCGCTGAGGGTTGGTCGCCGTCTCGGGTGAACCGGCGCCAGCCTCCGCCACGTCGGGGCGCCGAGTTCCTAGACTCACGTCATGGGAGGCCCGAACGCGCACCCGTCGACACCCGAGCTGCTGACCCTTCACGCCGTGCGGCTCAGGGGCATGGCCGACGACGCCGAGGTCGCGGAGCGCTTCGACCTGGACCGGTCCGTGTCCGACGAGCTGCTCCTCGACTTCGAGGCGTACGGCTGGGTCACCCGCGTCGAGTTCGCGGGGACCGCCGCGTGGATGTTGACGGCGGCCGGCCGCAGCGAGGAGGAGCGCCGCCTCGCCGACGAGCTGACAGCGAGCGGTGCCGGCCCGGAGGTGCACGACGCATACCGGACCTTCCAGCCCCTGAACGGCCGTCTCCTCAAGGCCTGCACCGAGTGGCAGCTGCGCCCGACGCCCGGCGACACGCTCGCCTCGAACGACCACACCGACATCGCGTGGGACCAGCGCGTGCTGGCCGAGCTGGCCGCTCTCGGCGACGACCTGGTCGGCGTGGGCGGCCGGCTCGGCGCCCGACTGGACCGGTTCCGTGGCTACGAGACCCGCTACCGCGCCGCCCTGACGCGGGCCATCAACGGCGAGCCGGCCTGGGTCACCCGCCCCCGCGCCGACTCCTGCCACACCGTGTGGATGGAGCTGCACGAGGACCTGCTCGCCACCCTCGGGATCGCGCGAGGCGCCGAGCCCGACCCGGCGCCGTCGGTCGGGGACCGGCGCCTGGGAGAGAATGGCCGACGTGCCCCTCTACCGTGACGAGGCCGTCGTGCTGCGCACCCACCCGTTGGGCGAAGCCGACCGCATCATCACCCTCCTCACCAAGGAGCGCGGCCAGATCCGGGCCGTGGCCAAGGGCGTGCGCCGCACCAAGTCCCGGTTCGGCGCCCGGCTGGAGCCGTTCATGGTCGTCGACGTCCAGTGCTACGAGGGCCGCAGCCTCGACACCGTGACGCAGGCCGAGAGCCTGGCGACGTACGGCCAGACCATCGCGCGCGACTACACCGTCTACACCGCCGCCACGGTCATGGTCGAGACGGCCGAGCGGCTCACCGAGGAGCACGAGCCCTCGACGCAGCAGTACCTGCTTCTCGTCGGGGCCCTGCGCTCACTCGGCGGCGGCGAGCACGACCCGGGGCTCGTCCTCGACGCCTACCTGCTGCGCTCCCTCGCGGTCGCCGGCTGGGCGCCGAGCTTCCACGACTGCGCGAAGTGCGGTGGCCCCGGTCCGCACTCCGCGTTCAACATCGCGGCCGGAGGAGCGGTATGCCCGGTGTGCCGCCCGCCGGGCTCGGCCGCGCCGGCGCCCGAGACGCTGCGGCTGCTCGCCTCGCTGCTGAGCGGGGACTGGGCCCTCGCCGACGCCTCCGACCTGCGCGCGCGCCGCGAGGGGAGCGGGCTGGTGACCGCCTTCCTCCAGTGGCACCTCGAGCGCGGGGTGCGGTCGCTGCGGCACGTGGAGCGGGTCGTCCAGGGGTGAACAGCCGGTGAGTGGTCGGTGAGCGGTCGATGACGAGCTCCGGGTATGCGGCGCCGTTCCCGCATCCGAGCGGCGTTCGGCCGCCGTCCATCCCCGCCGAGATCCTGCCCCGGCACGTGGCCATCGTCATGGACGGCAACGGCCGCTGGGCCAACGCCCGCGGCCTCCCGCGCACCAAGGGGCACGAGGCCGGGGAGAGCTCCCTCCTCGACGTCGTCGCCGGGGCCATCGAGGTCGGTGTCACCCACCTGTCGGCCTACGCCTTCTCCACGGAGAACTGGCGGCGCTCGCCCGACGAGGTGCGCTTCCTCATGGGGTTCAACCGCGACGTGATCCGGCGACGCCGCGACCAGCTGAACGAGTGGGGGGTGCGGATGCGCTGGGTCGGCCGGCGCCCCCGGCTGTGGCGTTCCGTCATCCACGAGCTGGAGGTCGCCCAAGAGCTCACCCGGGACAACACCGGGCTGACCCTCTACTTCTGCGTCAACTACGGCGGCCGCGCCGAGGTGGCCGACGCGGTCGTCCGGATCGCCGAGGACGTGCGGCTGGGCCGGCTGAAGCCGAGCGGGATCGACGAGAAGACGGTCGGCCGCTACCTCGACGAGCCGGACATGCCCGACGTCGACCTGTTCGTCCGCTCCTCGGGCGAGCAGCGGACCTCCAACTTCCTGCTGTGGCAGTCCGCCTACGCCGAGATGGTCTTCCTCGACACCCTCTGGCCCGACTTCGACCGCCGGAACCTCTGGGAGGCGGTCGAGATCTACGCCAGCCGCGACCGGCGCTACGGCGGGGCCGTCGACCGGGCCTGACCTCCGGGGTTACGCGCTGCCGACGACGCCCCGGGGGGCGACGCGTCGGACCGGTCGCGGCATACTGTCGCGACATGCCCCCTGCTTCACCCGACGTGCGCGGGGGCTCACAGACCCGCGACACGCGCAGTCCGAGCAACTCCAGCACCGCGACCGACACGTGGGACGTGGTCGTCATCGGGGGCGGCCCGGCGGGCGAGAACGCCGCCGACTACGCAACCCGCGGTAGCGACCGCACGGCGGTCATCGTCGAGAACGAGCTCGTGGGCGGCGAGTGCTCTTACTGGGCGTGCATCCCGAGCAAGACCCTGCTGCGGTCCGTCGAGGTCTTCGGCGAGGCCGAGGTCCTCCAGGGGACGGCGACCCGACTGAGTACCAAGGGGATCGACGTCAAGGCGGTCCTGAGCCGCCGGGACGCCTTCACCTCCCACCTCGACGACGCCGGGCAGGTCAAGTGGGCGAAGGGGGCGGGCATCGACGTCCTGCGCGGCCACGGGCGGCTGACCGGGACGCGCACGGTCCAGGTGGCCGACTCCGACGGGCCGGCGCGCGACATTACGGCCCGGCACGCGGTCGTCGTCGCCACGGGCACCACCGCGACGATTCCGGACATCCCCGGCCTGCGGCAGGCCCTGCCGTGGACGTCGCGCGACGTGACCAACCTCCACCAGGTCCCGCGCCGGGTGGCCATCCTCGGCGGCGGTGTCGTGGCCTGCGAGGCCGCGACCTGGCTGCTCGGGTTGGGCGTCGAACAGCTGACGCTCATCGACGTCGGCGACCGGCTGCTCGCGCGGGCCGAGCCCTTCGCCGGGGAGCTGGTCCACCGGTCGCTGGTCGCGAGTGGCGCCCAGGTCTACACGGAGACGAAGGTTTTGGAGGTAACGCGGAAGTCGCCGCGGGACAACGGGATCGGCCATATCAGCGGCGGTCAGGTCACCCTGCACATCGGCCGCCGGCGCTCCATCGTCGTCGACGAGCTGGTGGTCGCCACCGGTCGCACCCCGGCCACGCAGGACCTGGGTCTCGAGGCGGCCGGCATCGCCGACGCCGTGGCCCGGGCACACGGGTATATCCGCACCAACGACCAGCTCCAGGCCGAGGGTGTGAGCGGTCGGTGGCTGTATGCGGTCGGTGACGTCAACGGGCGCGCCCTGCTGACGCACATGGCCAAGTACCAGGGCCGGATCGCCGGTGCCGTCATCGCAGCCCGGGCCGGAGCCGGAGAGCGGGCCGCGGGCAAGGAGTTCCGTGATCGCGCGAGCGAGCGCGTGGTGCCGTCGGTGACCTTCACGTCTCCCGAGGTCGCCAGCGTCGGACTGACCGAGCAGGTGGCTCGGGACGGGGGGATCGACGTGGAGACCGTCGAGTACGACACCGCGAACGTGTCCGGTGCGGCCCTCCTCATGGACGGCTACGTGGGCCGGGCCAAGCTGGTCATCGACCGCGCTCGCGACGTTCTCGTCGGCGCCACCTTCGTCGGAGGGGGCACGGCCGAGCTGGTCCACTCCGCGACCGTGGCGATCATCGGCGGTGTGACGCTCTCGGACCTGTGGCACGCAGTCCCGTCGTACCCGACGGTCAGCGAGGTCTGGCTGCGGCTCCTCGAGGCCCGCCGGGGGTGAGCGCGGTCAGCCGAGCAACGGCCGCACGTCTCGGTACCCGTCTGTCACCACCCGCGACGGCTCGCCGAACACCATGACCTCGCCCTGGTCGCGCGAGAACGCCGGCCAGCCGGGATCGCCGCCCGTCACGAAGGCCACGGCGGCGCCGTGGGTCTCGTCGGCCAGCGCCTGCGGCGGCTGCGGGCCGGCCAGCGCCGTGACGCGGTCGGAGCCCAGGCAGTCGAACCAGAATGGTACGTCGATGCAGTGGATCGCGGCCCCCATGGTCGGTGAGACGAACCCGAACCGGTAGAGCCACGTACGCCCGTCCGGCCGCGCGTCGGCGGTGGCCAGCGCCAGGCTGCGGAACACGCGGTCGGTGAGCAGGTCCTGCACCACCCGAGAGGTCGAAAGACCCTGATGGGCCTCGAGATACGCGCGAGCGACGGCATCGCCCAACCCCGTCCTCGCCAGCACCGCTGCCACCGGCAGGCCGTCCAGGCGCCGCGCACCCTCGTCGAGCCCGATCGGGAACTCGTCCTCGGTGGCGCCGGCGACGACCTCCTTGTCAGCCCCCAGGCCGAGCCGGAGCGAGTCCAGCGTCGGTCGCCGGAGCAGGTCGCCGTCCACGACGGGTCCGAACGACAGGCCGTCGGTGAGCGCGGCCAGCCGAACCAGCGGGTCGACGGGCTCGTCCGACGCGTCCAGTCCGTTCTGGAGCTCGAGCAGCCGGTCCTCGGGAACGGACCGGAACCCCTCGAGCGTGGGGGTCACCCCGGCCCGCGCGGCCAGCCGGTGGGCCAGGCCGCGGGCCTTCGCCTCGGAGACGTCGGCGAGCGCGCCGGACAGGCTGTAGACCCGAGCGAACAGGTGCTGGGCGGCCTCCATCCCCAGCAGCGCGAGCACGGCTCCGCCACCCGCCGACTGGCCGGCGATGGTGACCCGCGACGGGTCCCCACCGAACGCGGCGATGTTGGTCTGGACCCACTCCAACGCCAGCAGCCAGTCCCGCACCGCCCGGTTGGACGGCGCCCCCTCGATCCAGCCGAACCCGTCGAACCCGAGCCGGTACGACACGCATACCGTCACGACCCCGTCCCGGTTGAACGACCGCCCGTCATACCAGGGACTTGCCGGGGACCCGGCGACGTAGCCGCCGCCGTGGACCCAGACGAGGACCGGCAGTCGTTCGCCGACGGAGGGTGACGGCGTGTAGACGTCGACGTTGAGCGTCGACTCACCGGGGATCGAGGGCTCCGGGATGAGGGTGATCTCGGACAGGGCGGCCCGTTGGGCAGTCGGCCCGTGCTGGGTCGCCTCACGGACACCGCTCCAGGCACGAGCCGGCACGGGTGTGGCGAACCGCAGGTCGCCCACCGGTGCTTCGGCGAACGGGATGCCGAGGAACGCGGCCGAGGCGCCTCGCCACGAGCCGCGGACCCGACCGGCGGCGGTGTCGACCTCGGGAGCGTCATCGTCGGCGGTAGTCATGCGGCCACGGTAGGACAGCCGTTCCGCGGCGGTCGCGGTCCGTGATGGACTCGGCGCATGCCCTTTCGCGACGATGCCGGTTCCGACCTGAGCGACACGGAGACGGTCGTGGCCGCCCTGACCCTCGATGAGAAGGCGTCGCTGACCAGCGGCGCCGGGTTCTGGGAGACGACCGCGGCCCCCGGCGTGCCGTCGATCCTGCTCACCGACGGTCCGCACGGCGTGCGGAAGCAGGCCACCACCGGAGACCACCTCGGACTCAATGTGAGCGCGCCCGCGACCTGCTTCCCGCCGGCGGTCACCCTCGGGTCGACCTGGGACGCCGCGCTGCTCCAACGCGTCGGCGCCGCGCTCGGCGAGGAGGCGCAGGCCGAAGGGGTGGGCGTGCTGCTCGGTCCGGGGATCAACATCAAGCGGTCGCCCCTGTGTGGCCGCAACTTCGAGTACCTGTCGGAGGACCCGCTGGTCAGTGGCGTGCTCGGTGCCGCCCTGGTCCGCGGCCTGCAGAGCCAGGGCGTCGGCGCGTCGCTGAAGCACTTCGCGGCGAACAACCAGGAGACCGACCGCCTGCGGGTGAGCGCCGACGTCGACGAGCGTCCGTTGCGGGAGATCTACCTGCGCGGGTTCCAGCGGGTCGTCCAGACCGCCCACCCGTGGACGGTCATGTGCTCCTACAACCGGATCAACGGCGTGTATGCGTCCGAGAACCCTTGGCTCCTGACGACGGTGCTGCGTGACGAGTGGGGCTTCGACGGGCTGGTCATGTCCGACTGGGGCGCCGTGAACGACCGGGTCGCCGGCATCGCGGCCGGGCTCGACCTCGAGATGCCGGCCAGTGGTGGCCAGACCGACGCCCAGCTCGTCGCCGCGGTCCGGGCCGGGCGGCTCGACGAGTCCGTGCTCGACACCGCGGCCGGCCGTCTGGCCGACCTGGTCGACCGGGTCCTCGGCGCGGCGCGTCCCGACGCGAGCTATGACGCCGACGCCCACCACGCGCTGGCCCGCGAGGCGGCCGCGGCGGGAGTCGTGTTGCTGCGCAACGAGAACGACATCCTGCCGCTCGCCGCCGAGACCCGCGTCGCGGTGATCGGGGAGTTCGCGCGGACGCCGCGCTACCAGGGCGCGGGCAGCTCGCACGTCAACCCGACCCGGCTCGACAACGCGCTGGACGCGATCCGGGTGGCGGCGTCTGCCGAGGTGACGTTCGCTGCGGGCTTCGCGCTCGACGGCGCCGACGAGGCCGGCTCCGACCTCGTCGCCGAGGCCGTGGCGGCCGCGACCGTCGCCGAGGTGGCGGTCGTGTTCCTGGGCCTGCCCGACGTCGACGAGTCGGAGGGTTTCGACCGTACGGATTTCGAGCTGCCCGCCGGCCAGGTCGCCCTGCTCGACGCGGTCGTGGCGGCCAACCCGCGCACGGTCGTCGTCCTGGCCAACGGGGGAGTGGTCCGGCTGGCCGGCGTCGCCGACCGCGTCCCGGCGGTGCTCGAGGGGTGGCTGCTGGGGCAGGCCGGCGGCTCGGCGGTCGCCGACGTCCTCTACGGCGCGGTCAACCCCTCCGGCCGGCTGGCCGAGACGGTACCGATGCGACTGGAGGACACCCCGGCATACCTCGACTTCCCCGGCGAGCACGGGCACGTGCGCTACGGCGAGGGCCTGTTCGTGGGGTACCGCTGGTACGACGCGCGCGACCTCGCCGTGTCGTTCCCGTTCGGGCACGGGCTGTCGTACACGACGTTCGACCACGCCGACCTCGACGTCACGGCGGAGGGCGGCGGCCTCGTGGTCCGCGTGACGGTCGCCAACACCGGGGACCGCGACGGCCATGAGGTGGTGCAGGTGTATGCGTCGGTGCCGGGCTCGTCGGTGGTGCGGGCGCCCCGCGAGCTGGTCGCGTTCGAGCGGGTGTGGGTGCCGGCCGGCGAGTCGGTTCTCGTGGAGCTGCCAGTGGCGCGCGACGACCTCGCCTACTACGACACCCGGGTCGGCAGCTGGGTCGTCGAGAGCGGCGAGTACGTCGTCGAGGTCGGGGCGTCGAGCCGGGACCTTCGGGCGCGCGCCACCGTGACGATCGCGGGTGACGAGGTGCACGCCCCGGTGACCGTGGACACGCCGGTCGCCGAGGCGCTGGAGGACCCGGTGCGCGGCCCGGCGCTGCGCCAGGCGCTCGGCCGGTTCCTCGGCGGCGAGGGCGAGGACCTGCTCAAGGTGGTGGGCTCGTTCCCCATCGGCCGGATCGCCAGCTTCCCAGGCGTCGACCTCACGCCGGACCAGCTGGAGGCCCTGCTCTCCGGCGACGAGTGACGGCAGGCACCCCGGCCCCCGCCCCCACCCCCCGCCCGCGCCCGCCCGCGCCCCCGTTTGCCGAGAGGCCAACTTCGGTCGTTATTCGCGTCGGATAAGGACCGAAGTTGGCCTCTCGGCGGGCACGGGCGCGGGCACGGGCGGAGGGGGCGGAGCTGGCGGCGTCAGTCCGTGCAGTCGGAGCAGGTCCCGAAGATCTCCACGGTGTGCGTCACGTCGCGGAACCCGTGCTCCGCGCTGACCGCGTCGGCCCAGCGCTCGACCGTGGGTCCCTCGACCTCGACCGTGCGGCCGCAGGACCGGCAGACCAGGTGGTGGTGGTGGGCGCCGGTGCTGCACCGCCGGTAGACCGACTCGCCGTCGTCGGTGCGCAGCACGTCGACCTCGCCCTGGTCGGCCAGGGTTTGGAGGGCGCGGTAGACGGTCGCCAGCCCGACCTTGTGACCCTCGGTCCGCAGCCGCGCGTGCAGGTCCTGGGCGGAGGTGAAGTCGTCGGCGCCGCCCAGCGCCTCGGCGACGGCCGACTGCTGCCGGGTGAGCCGGCGCGGCTCCTGGTCCGCACTGGGAGCCCAGTGGCTCCTTCGTCAGTCCGGTCACGGCTGCCCCGCCTTCTCGGTCGTCGGCGTCGCGCGCCTGGTCGGCGGCGTGGGCCAGGTCGTGCTCGTCGTAGTGCCCCTCGTGCGGCGCGTGCCGATGGCCGTCGTGGAGGTAGTCGAGGTGCCCGTGGTGGGGCACGGCCGGATGGCCGCACTCGGGACCGTGCTCGTGGGCGTGGGTCTCGGCGCGCTCGTGCCGCTTCGCCCGGACCCGCGTCACCACGGCCCGGCCGACCGACGCCGCGACGAACACGAGGATGGCCAGGACGACGATCGTGCCGCCCGATGGGGTGTCGGCCTCGTAGGACACCACGACTCCACCGACCGAGCAGACCAGCCCGATGACGACCGCCCAGCGCATGGTGCTGCGGAACGACGAGCCGAGCAGCTGGGCCGCGGCGTTCGGCACGATCATCAGCGCGCTGATGAGCAGCAACCCGACGATCCGCATCGAGACGACCACGGTCACGGCCGTGAGCACGGCCAGGGCGATGTTGAGCGCGAGGACCGGCATCCCCATCGCCCGCGCATACTCCTCGTCGCTGGCCACCGCGAAGAGGCGCGGGCGCAGCAGCCAGGTGGTGAGGATGACCAGCACCGCGAGGACCGCGAACACCCACAGGTCCGAGGCCTTGACGGTGGTGATGGCGCCGAACAGGTATGCGGTGAGGTTGGCCGGGGTGCCCTGCGAGGACTTGCTGATGATGACGACGCCGGCGGCGATGCCGCCATAGAAGATCACGGCCAGCGCGACGTCGCCCTGGGTGCGACCCGAGGCCCGGATCAGCTCGATCGCCACGGCCGCGAGGACCGCGGCGACCAGCGCGGTCCAGACCGGGGCGACGTTGGTGAGCAGGCCGACCGCGACGCCGGCGAGGGCCACGTGGCCCATCCCGTCGCCGATCAGTGACAGCCGGCGTTGGACGAGGAAGACGCCGACGAGGGGGGCGACGAGCCCGACCAGGACGGCCGCCAGCAGAGCGCGCTGCATGAAGTCGTACGAGAGCAGCTCGGTCACGTCGCCCTCCCGGTGGGGCCGGCCTCGGATGTGCCGGTCAGCGACGGACGGGTGTCGAACAGCTCGTGGTCGTGGTGGTGGGTGTGGTGCTCGTGGAGGACCTCGGCCTCTCGGGCGAGGAACACGTCGCGCGGCCCGTCGAAGGTGACGCCGCCTCGGTCGACGACGACGACGCGGGTCACGACCTCGACGAACGCGTCCATCTCGTGGGTCACGACGAGCATGGTCACGCCCTGGGCGGCCAGCCGGCCGAGCACCTCGGCGAGGACGTGCTGGTTGGCGGTGTCGACGCCGGCGGTCGGCTCGTCCATGAGGAGGACGTCGGGCTGGGCGGCGAGGGCGCGGGCGATGAGGACCCGGCGCTGCTGCCCGCCGGAGAGGGTGCTGACGTCGGTCCCAGCGCGGTCGGCCAGTCCGACGACGTCCAGCGCGCGCGCGATGACCTGCCGGTCGGTCGCCGACGGCCGCCCGAACCACGACTGCCGCACCAGCCGTCCGATGGCCACGATCTCCTCGGCGGTCGCACGGACCGACCCGGAGAGGGTGTGCCGCTGCGGGACGTAGCCCAGCCGGGCGTGGTCACGGAACCGGTCGAGCGGGGTGCCGAACAGCACCACTTCCCCGCGCGAGCCGGTCGCTCAGCCCGAGAAGGCCCTTGACGATGGTCGACTTGCCGGCGCCGTTCGGCCCGAGGATCGCCACGACCTCACCGGGGTGGACGTCGAGGGTGACGTGGCGGACCACCGCGTTCTCCGCATACCCGAACGTCGCTCCACGCAGGGAGACGATCGGACCGGACGACACGGCAGTCGCAGCGGTCATGAGCAGCCCTGCCCGGCCTTGAGCGTGGCGAGGTTGGACCGCATCACCTCAAGGTAGTCGTGGCCCGCGGACGTGCTGGTCAGCCCTTCGATCGGGTCGAGGGTCGCCAGCCGGGCCCCCGTGCTCTTGGCCACCGTCTCGGCGAACGCCGGCTCGACCAGGGTCTCCGCGTAGATCGTCGTGACCCCGTGGGCCTTGACGAAGTCGGCGACCGTGGCCAGCTGTGCGGCGGACGGCTCGACGTCGGGGGAGAGGCCCGCGATCGGGACCTGCGTGAACCCGTAGCGCTCGCTGAGGTACCCGAAGGCCGCGTGGCTGGTGACGAGGTCCTTGCGGGTGCACGACGCCGAGCCCGGTGCGGAACTCGTTGTCGAGGGCGCCGAGCTTCGCCGTGAACGCGGTGGCGTTCTGGGCGTAGGCCGCCGCGTTGGCCGGGTCGGTCTCGCCGAGCCGCTGTCCGATGGCGGTCGCGACCGCCGCGTACCGCTGGGGGTCCAGCCAGAAGTGCGGGTCCTTGGCCGCCGCGACGTCCTGCGGAGCGTCGGTATGCGTGTCGCCGGCGGCATGGTCCTCGTCCTCGGCCGGGGCGGCGAGGTCGAGGTCGGCGACGGGGGCGACGTCGAAGGCGTGGCGGCTGCCCTCCTGGTCGACCGCGGTGTCGACGGCCGGCTGGAAGCCCTTCGCGTAGACGACCAGCCCGGCCTCGCTGACCGACGCGACGTCCTTCGGGGTCAGCTCGAGGTCGTGCGGCTCGGCGCCGGGCTTGGTCAGGCTGGTGACCGTGACGTGGTCGCCGCCGACCTGCTGCGACCGCGAACTCGATCGGGTAGAACGACGCCACGACCGGAGACCGTGCCGCCGGCGGTGCTGCCGCCGGCCACCCCGTCGCTCGACCCGGAGCCGCAGGCGGAGAGCAGCGCGGCGGCAGCCACGGCTGGCAGGACGAGGGGCGACGCGACGCATACCCCGTTTGTACTCAGAATGAGAATGATTGTCAAAATCGGACTAGCCGCGGGGAACCGCCTGGACGACGGTGACCGCCGTGACCAGGGCCAGCACGGCGACACCGCATCAGCCGCTCCGGCAGGGTCAGGCGCGGCCACGTGTAGTAGATGAGGAACGCCACGAGGAGCGCGACCAGCGCGGTGGCGAGGAAGCCCCACCGCGGCACGGCGATCCCCACGACGATCAGGGCGAGGACGGCGATGAACGGGAGGAAGCGCGGAAGTCGCTCGAGACGGTCGAGCACGGGGTATGCGGCGTGCTCCACCCGCGACCGGAAGGGCAGGCTCACCCGCGCAAGGCTACGGGCTTCCGGTTCGTGCTCTGAACCGTCTGGAGCCGTTGGACCGGGCTTGCCCGGCTAACGGAATTCCGGCTCACCCACCACGAACCAGCGCGGCCGATCGGACGCATACTCGCGCGAGGCACTCGGGGCCCGGCGGTTAGCCTTGCCCACTATGGCCAGTCTGACCACGCCCGGCACCACCGTCGACACCGTCGTGAGCCTCTGCAAGCGGCGCGGCTTCGTGTACCCGAGCGGTGAGATCTACGGAGGCACCCGGTCGGCGTGGGACTACGGCCCGCTCGGCGTCGAGCTGAAGGACAACATCAAGCGGCAGTGGTGGAAGTCCATGGTCATCCAGCGCGACGACGTCGTCGGCCTGGACTCCTCGATCATCCTGCCCCGGGAGACCTGGGTCGCGTCCGGCCACGTCGCGACGTTCAGCGACCCGCTCGTCGAGTGCCTGTCGTGCCACAAGCGGTTCCGCGCCGACCACCTCCAGGAGGCCGTCGCCGAGAAGCGCGCCAAGACCGGCGACGTGGTCGACCCCGACACGATCCCGCTCACCGAGATCGCGTGCACCAACTGCGGCACCCGCGGCCAGTGGACCGAGCCGCGCCAGTTCTCCGGCCTGCTCAAGACGTTCCTCGGCGTCGTCGAGGACGAGTCCGGTCTGCACTACCTGCGGCCCGAGACCGCGCAGGGCATCTTCCTCAACTTCCTCAACGTCATGAACTCGTCGCGCCGCAAGCCGCCGTTCGGCATCGCCCAGATCGGCAAGTCGTTCCGCAACGAGATCACGCCCGGCAACTTCATCTTCCGCACGCGCGAGTTCGAGCAGATGGAGATGGAGTACTTCGTCAAGCCTGGCGAGGACGAGGCGTGGCACCAGCGGTGGATCGACGACCGCACCGCCTGGTACGTCGGCCTCGGCATCAACCCCGAGAACCTGCGCCACTTCGAGCACCCCAAGGAGAAGCTCTCCCACTACTCGAAGCGGACCGTCGACATCGAGTACCGGTTCAACTTCACCGGGTCGGAGTGGGGCGAGCTCGAGGGCATCGCCAACCGCACCGACTTCGACCTCACCACGCACTCCCAGCACTCCGGGACCGAGCTGGTCTACTTCGACCAGACGACGGGGGAGCGCTACACGCCCTACGTCATCGAGCCGGCGGCCGGCCTGTCACGCTCGCTGATGACGTTCCTCGTCGACGCCTACGCCGAGGACGAGGCCCCCAACACCAAGGGCGGCGTCGACAAGCGCGTCGTGCTGCGGCTCGACCCGCGGCTGGCCCCGGTCAAGGCCGCCGTGCTGCCGCTGTCGCGCAACGCCGACCTGTCGCCCAAGGCCCGCGACCTGGCCGCGCAGCTGCGGCAGAACTGGAACGTCGACTTCGACGACGCCGGGGCCATCGGCAAGCGGTACCGCCGCCACGACGAGATCGGTACGCCCTACTGCGTCACGGTCGACTTCGACACGCTCGAGGACCAGGCCGTGACGATCCGCGAGCGCGACTCGATGGCACAGGAGCGGATCGCGCTCGACCAGGTCGAGGGGTGGCTGGCCCAGCGCCTCGTCGGCTGCTGGCCTGACGGTGCAGTCGGCCAGCTTGAAGTCAGCGGGTGACCGACTGGTCCATGTCGGGCTGTCCATCGGGTTCGCTCGTACCACTCGACGCGGTTCGCCCAGACCTCGCCTGCTCGGACGGGTGCTTGTCGAAGCGCAGCCCTCCTGGCCGGCCCAGGTCAGACCGACGGTCGCGCGTAGAGCCCGTCGGGATGCCCGACGTGCGGTCGACGCATACCGGCCGGCAGGTCCCGACTCGAGACCCCGTCGGTCTCACCGGCCGCGACGGGGACGCCGACCTGGACGACCATGTCGCCGGCCATGTCGATGACGAGGTACGCAGGAAGGTGCGCCGGCCGGGTATGCGCGTGCTCGAGCACCCAGCCGACGAGGCCACCGATCTCGTCGGCGATCTCGTTCATCGTCGCATCGTGACGGTCTTGGTCACGCCGACGAACGGCTGCTCGGGCAGGTCGACGACGGGTATGCGCGGGCTGGGGTCGTCATGCAACCGAGCCCGCACGGGCCCCGATACCTCGACGCGCTCCGAAAACCGATGAGTTGCCGTCGGTGGTCTGGTCTACCGTCACATGAACAAGGAGGACGTCACCATGGCCACCGAGGGACCACGGCTCGACCTGCGCCAGCCGGCGCAGCGGACCTTCCTGCACCTCCTGCTCAACACGCTGACGGTGTCCGTCATGAACTTCACGGTCTGGTTCGCCGTCACCTTCTGGGTCTACCTCGAGACCAAGTCGGTGTTCGCCACGGGCATGATCGCGGGGATCTTCCTCATCGCGATCGCCTCGACGGGGATCTGGTTCGGCAGCCTGGTCGACCACCACCACAAGAAGCGGGTCATGCAGGCGTCGGCGGCGACCTCGTTCGTCATCTACGCGGCCAGCCTGGCGCTCTACGTGGTCACGCCGGACGAGTCGTTCCGCGACCCCGCGAACCCCGTGCTGTGGGTCTTCATCGTCATGGTCATGCTCGGCGTGATCGCCGGCAACCTCTTCACCATCGCGCTGCCCACCTGCGTCACGCTGCTCATCCCCGAGAACGTCCGCGACCGCGCCAACGGCCTGGTCGGGACCGCGACCGGGGTGTCGTTCCTCGTCACGTCGGTGATCAGCGGCATCCTCGTCGCGGCCGCAGGGATGCTCTACGTGCTGATTCTGGCCGTCGGCGTCCTGGCACTGGTCGAGGTCTACCTGGCCCTCCTGACGGTGCCCGAACGCCGGATCATCACGACGTCCGAGGCGATGGGCGAGGCCGCCGACGGTGCCGCAGCGGACGCGACCGCGGAGTGACGACGATGCCGGCGGGACGACCGCCGCCGACAGCATGGGCAAGGGCGTCGACGTCCGCGGCACGCTGCGGATCGTGCGCGGGGTGCCCGGCCTGCTGGCGCTGATCTTCTTCTCCTGCTTCAACAACTTCCTGGGCGGCGCATTCATGGCCCTCATGGACGCCTACGGCCTGTCCATGGTCAGCGTGCAGGCGTGGGGTCTGCTGTGGGGTGCGCTCAGCGTCGGCATCATCGTCGGCGGACTCCTCGTCGCACGCATCGGCCTCGGCAGCAACCCGGTGCGGATCCTGCTGCTCGTCAACGTCGTGATGTGGTCGGTGACGATCCTCTTCCCGGTCCGCTCGTCGATCGTCCTGCTCACCATCGGGATGGCGATCTACATGCTCATCATCCCGTTCGCCGAGGCGGCGGAGCAGACCGTGCTGCAGCAGGTCGTCCCCTACGAGCGGCAGGGCCGCGTGTTCGGGTTCGCGCAGAGCGTGGAGCAGGCCGCGTCGCCGCTGACCGCGTTCCTCATCGGGCCGATCACCCAGTTCGCGGTCATCCCGTTCATGACCGACGGGTGGGGAGCCCAGACCATCGGCTCGTGGTTCGGCACCGGCCCCGACCGCGGGATCGCGCTGGTCTTCGTCATCATCGGCGTCATCGGGCTCGTGGCCACTCTGCTGGCCCTGAGCAGCCGCTACTACCGCGACCTCAGCGCTGCGGTCCGCCGTGGCTCGGACGAGTCGAACGGCACGGCCGGGTTCGCGGAGGCCCTCCCCGGCTGACCCGCCCGGGGAGCCGCGCAAACCGGTACATGGAACGGACCATGACAAGGGTCATGGGTGAGTCATGACGAAGGAACCGCTCGTCACGCGCTCCGCGACGCCATCCTGGACGTCATGACCACTACGACAACCACGTCAGCAGGCCCCACCGGGGCGGGCGTGCTCGGGGACCTGGCGATCCGGGCGGAGGGGCTGCGCAAGGACTTCGGGTCCGTGCACGCCGTCCGCGGGATCGACCTGGAGATCCGGCAGGGGGAGATCGTCGCGTTCCTCGGCCCGAACGGCGCCGGCAAGACGACGACCATCGACATGATCCTCGGGCTATCCGAGCCCACCGCCGGCACCGTCGCCGTCCTCGGCCAGACCCCGCGCAGCGCCATCGCCCACGGCCTCGTCGCCGCCGTCATGCAGACGGCGGGACTGCTCAAGGACATCACCGTCCGCGAGACCCTCGAGCTCACCGGCTCGCTCTTCGTCCACCACGTGTCGGTCGACTCGGTGATGACCCGCGCGGGTATCTCCGACATCGGCGACCGACGCGTCACCAAGTGCTCGGGCGGCCAGCAGCAGCGGCTGCGGTTCGCCATGGCCCTGCTGTCCGACCCGGAGCTGCTCATCCTCGACGAGCCCACCACGGGCATGGACGTCGGCGGGCGGCGCGACTTCTGGGCCGCCATCCGCCAGGACGCGACCCGCGGCCGGACCATCCTCTTCGCGACGCACTACCTCGAGGAGGCCGACGAGTACGCGGACCGGATCATCCTCGTGCGCCAGGGCCTCATCGTGGCCGACGGCACCGCCGCCCAGATCAGGGCCATGGCCGCCGGCCGGACCGTTCGCGCGACCGTGCCCGGCGTGACCGCCCGGCAGCTCGAGGCGGTTCCCGGGGCCGACTCCCTCGAGCTGCGCGGCGAGACCGTGCTCATCCACTCGAAGGACTCCGACGCCGTCGCGCGGTACCTGCTCACCCACACCGCCGCCCACGACGTCGAGATCGAGTCGCGCGGCATCGAGGACGCCTTCCTCGCCCTCACCGCGGACGATCCCGCCGCGGCCGACACCGACACCTTCACCAGCAAGGAGCACCCGTCATGACCAGCGCCGTCAGCGACGCCGTTCCGGTCGCCCGCGCCGAACGCCGGGTGCCGCCGATGGGTGGGCTCAACCCGACCCTGCTGCGCATCGAGATGCTGCGCGTGCTCCGCAACCGCCGCACGATGATCTTCACCCTGATCATGCCGGCGGTCTTCTACCTCATCTTCGGCGTCTCCCAGAGCTACGCCGACCAGAACGCCGGGCGGGGCAACGTCGCCGCCTACATCATGATCTCGATGGCCGCGTACGGCGCGATGATCGCCTCGACCGGCGGCGGCGCCATGGTGGCCACCGAGCGGGCCCAGGGCTGGAGCCGGCAGCTGCGGCTCACGCCCCTCTCCCCGGTGGTGTACGTCTTCGTCAAGCTGCTCACCGCGATGATGCTCGGCGCCCTCGCGGTGCTCGTCGTCTTCGTCCTCGGGGCGTTCACCAAGGCCCAGATGGACACCATCGGCCTCTGGGTCGCGACGGCGCTCATCGCCTGGGCGGGGTCGCTGGTCTTCGCGGCGTTCGGGTTGTTCATGGGGTACCTGCTGCCGAGCGAGAACGTCATGCAGATCATCGGTCCCGGCCTGGCCATCCTCGCCTTCGCCGGTGGTCTGTTCGTCCCGCTCGAGGACGGGTCGACGCTGCAGCGGATCGCCCAGTTCACACCGATGTACGGCATCTCGTCGCTCGCACACGCGCCGCTCACCGGGGACCCGTTCCAGTGGGTCTGGGTGGCCAACGTCGCCGCCTGGCTGCTGGTCTTCGCCGGCGGCGCCGTGTGGCGGTTCCGCAAGGACACGGCGCGGGTCTGACCGCGACCACAGGCGTAGCGTCATGACCGTGTCCGACCCCGTCGCCCAGTACGACACCAGGTTCAACTGGTATGCCGCGCTGGGCGCCGGGGTCTGGCTCGTCTTCCTCGCACCGGCCGTGCTGGCGGGGTGGAACGCCCGCGACACGATGGCCGGCTGGGTCGGGCTCTGTGCCCTCGGCGGGTTCGGCGTTCTGTACGTCTGGTCGTTCCTCTGGGCCCGTCCCTACCGCCACAACGGGCGGCTGTGGCGCGCGGTCGAGGTGCGGGCGCTGGCCATCGTCGGCGGGCTGTTCGCGCTCGGCGCGATCGTCGTCCTCACGCTTCACCAGGACGGCCTGGCCACGGCCGTCTACGTCGCGGTCGCCGGGATCACGCTGCTGCCGTGGCGCTGGTCGCTCCCGCTCGCGGCCACCCTGGCGATCGGCGCGGAGTGGCTCGCGCGCACCGTTCCCGGGTGGCAGGGCGCTGACGGCATCGCCCTGTCCGTGCTCCTCGCCGGCTTCGCCGTGTGGGGCATGTGGACCGCTATGCGCCGCAGCCGCGACCTGGTCGCGGCCAAGGAGGAGAACGCCCTCCTCATGGTCGACCAGGAGCGCTCCCGGATGGCCCGCGACCTGCACGACATCCTCGGTCACTCGCTCACCGTCATCGCGGTCAAGGCCGAGCTGGCCGACCGGCTGGTCGACGTCAGCCCGGAACGCACCCGCGCCGAGATCGCCGACATCCAACGGCTCTCCCGCGACGCGCTCGCCGACGTCCGCCGCACCGTCGACGGCGTGCGCGAGCTGAGCCTGCCTGCGGAGATCGCCCGAGCCCGGGCGGCCCTGCGGGCGGCCGAGATCCGCGCCGACCTGCCCGGCTCCACCGACGACGTGCCGTCCGACCTGCGTGAGCTCTTCGCATGGACGCTGCGCGAAGGCGTCACCAACGTGGTCCGCCACAGCGCCGCGAAGCGCTGCACGGTCACCTTGGGTGCCGACCGGATCACCATCGCCGACGACGGTCGGGGTATGCGGTCCGCCGACGCGTCCGCGCTCCGCGACGGTCACGGCCTGTCCGGGCTGCGCGAGCGGGCGGCCGACGCCGGCGCGCAGGTCGTCGTCGAGACCCCGCCGTCGGGCGGGTTCCGGCTGAGCGTGGTCGCCGCCAGCGCCGCGGCGGTGCTGGACGAACCGGCCCCCGGCCGGCGCGGCCCGCGGCGGCGCCCTCACGCATACCGTCCTCGCCGCAGCCGGCTGAGTCGCCCCGGTGACGATCCGGCTCCTGCTCGCCGACGACCAGGCCCTCGTCCGCGGCGCCCTCGCCACCCTGCTCGACCTGGAACCGGACATGACCGTCGTCGCGGAGGTCGGCCGCGGCGACGAGGTGGTTGCGGCGGCCCGCGAGTCCCGGCCGGACGTCGCCCTTCTCGACGTCGAGATGCCCGGCGTGGACGGGATCGAGGCCACCCGCGAGCTGCGGGCGGCGATGCCGGAGGTCAAGGTCGTCATCGTCACGACGTTCGGGCGTCCCGGGTTCCTGCGACGCGCCCTCGTGGCCGGCGCGAACGGGTTCGTCGTCAAGGACACCCCCGCCCGGCAGCTCGCCGACGCCGTCCGGCGTGTCCACTCCGGTCTGCGGGTCGTCGACCCGACGCTCGCCGCGGACAGCCTTGCTGTGGGGGAGTCGCCGCTGACGGCGCGCGAGACCGAAGTGCTGCGGGCCGCCCGCGACGGCGGCAGCGTCAACGACATCGCCGGAGTGGTGTTCCTGTCCGAGGGAACCGTACGCAACCACCTCTCGGCGGCGATCGGCAAGACCGGCGGCCGCAACCGCGCCGACGCGGTGCGGATCGCCGAGGAGAACGGCTGGCTGTGACCGTCGACAGCCGGACGCCGCGAACACGGCTCGTCCTCGTCCACGGATCCCGGCTGTCCGCCGCCCAGTGGTCGCCGCAGACCACGCGCCTGGCTGCGGACACCGCCCTCGGTGACTGGCTGGAGGTCGTCGTCCCGGACCTGCCGGGGCACGGCGCGCGGTCGGCGGAGCCGTTCACCCTCGACCGGGCGGTCGGTGCGGTCGCGGCCGCGATCGAGGCACCGGTCGAGGGGGGGCCGGCGGTCGAGCACGTCGTCCTCGCCGGTCACTCGCTCGGCGGCTACGTCGCCGCGACGTACGCCGCCACCTTTCCCCGCCGGCTCGACGGGCTGGTCATGCTCGGCGCGGCTGCCCGACCCCGGGGCGCCGGCGCCGCGGCATACCGAGGGGTGGCGGTCCTCACCGAACGCGCCGGTCCCGACCGGATGACCCGCGTCAACGACCGCGTCCTCGGCCGGCTCTACCCGTCCGACCTCGTCGAGCCGGTCGTCGCCGGCGGCTACTGGTTCGCGCCCACCCGCGCCGCGTGGCGCGACGTCATGGCTCGCTGCGGACCGCACCAGCTGCGCGAAGTGAGCTGCCCGGTGCTCGTCGCGGGTGGCCAGTACGACCAGCTCATGCTCGACGCGCGCCGGTATGCCCGGACGGCGCCGCACGGCCGGGTCGTGCGGATCTCCGGAGCGGGCCACTTGGCGGGCTTCGACCGCCCCGACGAGGTGACGGCGCTGCTCGTCGAGTTCGTCCGGGGCGTGGCGGATGGGACACTGGCGGGGTCATGAGCGCCGCGTCGACTGTTCTGGGGACCCTCGCCCCACCGCTGCGGATCGGCCGGCACACCATCGGGTCGCCGGTCGTCCTCGCGCCGATGGCCGGCATCACGAACCGGGCGTTCCGCCGGCTGTGCCGCGAGTTCGCGTCGGACGGCGGCAGCGGCGACTCGGCGCTCTACGTCAGCGAGATGATCACCTCGCGGGCCCTCGTGGAGCGCAACGCCGAGACGATGCGGCTCATCGCCCACGACCCCGAGGAGCACCCACGGTCCGTGCAGCTGTACAGCACCGACCCGGCCACCGCCCGGGCCGCGGCGCGGCTGCTGGTCACCGAGGACCGCGCCGACCACATCGACCTCAACTTCGGCTGCCCGGTCCCCAAGGTCACCCGGAAGGGTGGCGGCTCGGCGCTGCCGTGGAAGCGCGACCTCTTCCGCGCCGTCGTTGGCACCGTGGTCGAGGAGGGCGCCCGCCGGGACGTGCCCGTGACCGTCAAGATGCGCAAGGGCATCGACGACGCTCACCTGACCTATCTCGAGGCGGGCCTCGCCGCCCAGGACGAGGGCGCCGCGGCGGTCGCCCTCCACGCGCGGACGGCCGCCCAGGCGTACTCCGGCAACGCCGACTGGACGGCCATCCGGCGGCTCAAGGAGACGGTCACCGAGGTGCCGGTCCTCGGCAACGGCGACATCTGGTCGGCCGAGGACGCGCTGCGGCTGGTCGACGAGACCGGCTGCGACGGCGTGGTCGTGGGTCGTGGCTGTCTCGGCCGGCCGTGGCTGTTCGCCGACCTCGCGGCGGCGTTCGCCGGGTCGGACGTCCGTCTGCGGCCCACGCTCGGGGAGGTGACCGAGACGATGCGCCGGCACGCCGCATACCTGGTCGAGTTCTACGGCGACGAGGACCGCGGGTGCCGCGACATCCGCAAGCACATCGCGTGGTACCTCAAGGGCTTCCCGGCCGGTGGAACCGTGCGGAGCTCGCTCGCGCTGGTGGACTCCCTCGCGGCGTTGGACCGGTTGCTGGACGGACTTGACCCCGGTGCGCCCTGGCCGGGCGACCCGGCCGAGGGACCGCGGGGGAGGGCCGGCAGCCCGCGCCGCGTCATCCTGCCCGAGGGCTGGCTCGACTCCCGGGACCTCTCGCCGGAGCACGCCGCCGAGGTCGCGGCGGCGGAGGAGCACCACTCCGGCGGGTGACGGTGGTCGCCGCTAGGGTCCCGGCATGGGTTCACGGCACGGTGGCACGCCCGAGAAGCCGGCGCTGTTCTTCGACGGCCCGGAGGACTTCCGCGCCTGGCTCGTGGAGCACCACGAGACCGAGACCGAGCTGTGGATGGGCCTCAACAAGAAGCACGTCGCTGACCGCGGCCTGACCTGGGAGGAAGCCGTCCCGGAGGCCCTGTGTTTCGGATGGATCGACTCACGGGCCGAGGGCATCGACGAGGACTCGCGGCGGCAGCGCTGGACGCCTCGCAAGAAGACCAGCAACTGGAGCCGGATCAACCTCGACCTCGTCGACCGGCTCACCGGGGAGGGCCGGATGTGGCCCGCGGGCATCGCGGCGTGGGAGGCCCGCCGTGAGGACCGGCAGGCGATCTACAGCTACGAGCAGGGCGGCGTGCCCGTGCTGCCCGAGGCGTATGCCGCGCAGCTCGCCGCCAACCCTGCGGCGGCGGCCTTCTGGGCCGAGACCACCCCGAGCTACCGCAAGATCTGCATCAGCTGGGTGCAGACGGCGCGGCAGCAGGCGACCAACGACAAGCGGATGGCGCAGCTCGTCGAGGACTGCGCCGCCGGCCGGCTCATCCCGAGCCAGCGCTACGGCCAGATGCCCAAGTGGGTCACCCGCGCCGCGGCCGCCGCGGACGCCGCGGCCGCCGCCTCGAGCTGAGAGGTGTCTGACCGCCGCGCTGGGTCGGGCCTGAGTCACGAAAACGGTCGAATACCCGGTCGGGTAACCAATTCGGTCGTTGGCCCACCGACTTGGGTACCCGACCGGGTATTCGACATGGTTCGAGGTCGCGGGCCGAGGAGGCACCCGTCGCCCACACGACGTCTCACCCGCTCCGCACTAGGCTGGGTTCGTGGCCTGGTTCTCGCGGAAGGACAAGTCAGAGGACGCCGCCGCTCCGGCGGCGTCGATGGTCGCCGATGCGGATCCGGAGGACGTGGAGCTGCCGCTGCGCCCGGAGATCGAGAAGCCCGGTCCTGAGGAGTGGGAGCGGCTGGCCCGAGGTCGGTCCGCGCTCGAGAAGGCCGGCATCGACCCGACGGACCTCCAGGGCCTCGGCGCCGCCTACGACGCGGCGCTCACCACGTGGCGAGCGGCGAGCAAGAGTGACCGGGAAGACGAGCGCGAGATCGTCGAGCGGTTCGCCATCGGGATCGGCGAGCACCTGCACCGGGCGACCGACCTCAGCTGGTCACGGGTGACCGACGCGTTCGGGACCGACCTCGCCGTCGCGGGCGGCAAGGACGACTTCGTCGTGGTCCCCGGCAACCTCGTCGCCGCGCGCTGGATGAACGCCGAGACGGGCTGGGTCCCGGGCGTCGTGGGCCACCTGGTCCGGGTGCGCGCCGACCGCTGAGCGGCGCGCATCCCCCGGACGCGAGACCGGCCGATCAGCCCCGGCGGGCGATCTTGACGGCCGTGCCGTAGGCGACGACCTCCTGGTAGCCCTGGCCGACCTCGTTCGCGTCGAACCGCATGGCGAGGATCGCATCCGCCCCCCGGGACTGGGCAGCCTCGAGAAGCCGCTCCATGGCCTCCTCGCGGGTCTGCATGAGCTGCTTGGTGAGCCCTTTGAGCTCGCCGCCGACGATGGACTTGAAGCCGGCACCCAATTGGGCGCCCACGTTCCGCGAGCGGACGGTCAGCCCGGTGACCTCCCCCAGGACCTCGGTGACGTCGTAACCTGGAAGGTCGTTCATCGTCGAAATGAGCATGGACGCAGCCTCCCATACAGAGAGCACGGCCGGACGGCATACATTTCCGCCTGTGGCCATCACGGGGAGCTACGGCGCGCGGGACCGCGAACGCTGGGTCGGGGAGGACCCGGCGCGCCAGCGACCCGACCGCGACGACTTCGTGCGCGACCGCGCGCGGCTGATCCACTCCGCGGCCCTGCGCCGGCTCTCGGCGAAGACCCAGGTGGTCCAGCCGGGCAGCGACGACTTCGCGCGGACCCGGCTGACGCACTCCCTCGAAGTCGCCCAGATCGGGCGAGAGTTCGGCGCCGCGCTCGGGTGTGACGCGGACGTCGTCGACACGGCGTGCCTCGCCCACGACCTCGGCCACCCGCCGTTCGGTCACAACGGCGAGGAGGCGCTGGACGCCGCTGCGGCCGACATCGGCGGGTTCGAGGGGAACGCCCAGACGCTGCGGATCCTCACCAGGCTAGAGGCCAAGCGCTTCCACCCGGACGGCCGTCCGGCCGGCCTCAACCTCACCCGCGCCAGCCTCGACGCGGCGACGAAGTACCCGTGGTCGCGCGGCGAGTCCGTCTGGGCCACCAAGAAGTTCGGCGTGTATGCGGCCGACCTTCCGGTCTACGAGTGGTTCCGGGACGGCGTCGAACCGGGCGTGCGCTGCCTCGAGGCCGACGTCATGGACTGGGCCGACGACGTGGCGTACTCCGTGCACGACATCGAGGACGCCATCGCGTCCCGCACCATCGACCCCCGGCTGCTCCACTCGCCGGCCGACGTGTCGGTGGTCTTCCGCCTGGCCCGTTCCGCGTACGCGCCGGACCTCGGCGAGGACGACTTCGCGAGCGCGATCGACCGGCTGCTGGCGACCGGCACGATCCCCTTGGCGTACCGCGGAACTCGCGCCGACCTGGCAGTACTCAAGGACATGACCAGCCGCCTCATCAGCCGTTTCGTCCTGGCGGTCGAACGCGCGACACGGGAGAAGTACGGCGACGGACCCTTGACCCGCTACGACGCTCATCTCGTGATCCCCGACGACGTCCGGGCCGAGGCGTCGGTCCTCAAGGCGCTCGCGGCCCACTTCGTCATGTTCGCCGAGGAACGGGTCGGGATCATGGCCCACCAGCGCGACGTCGTGGCCCACCTCGTCGAATGGTTCGCGGCCGACCCGACGCGGCTGGACAGCGATCTGCAGGCCGACCACGCGGCCGCCGAGGACGATGCCGAACGGCTGCGCGTGGTCGTCGACCAGGTGGCGTCCCTCACCGACGCCCGGGCGCTGCTACTGGCCGGGGTGGTCTCGTGAGCCGACGGAGACCGCCGAGGTCGTCCCGCGGACCGGTGGCCGCCGTGAAGGCTCTGGCCAGCCTGATCGTCATCGGCGTCATCACGGTCGGGGCGTTCTACGTCGGCGACCGCTACGCCGAGACGCGCGCCGAGCAGTACGCGGTCGGTGTGGTGTCCGACAGCATCGCCGTCACCCAGCCGCCGGTCGTCGACATCAAGGGTTTCCCGTTCCTGACCCAGCTGGCCAGCGGCACCCTCGACGAGGTGACGGCCACGGTTCCCGGGGCGACGCTGGAAGGGATCCCCGTCACCGACGTCACCCTCGACGCCACGGGCGTGAACGTCCGGCCCCTCAACGGCCAGCAGCCGTCGGCCGCACACGCGACGATCGCCGCCACGATCCCGACGGCCTCGCTGGAGAAGGTCGTCAAGGACAAGTCCGGCCTGACCGTCCAGCTGGCCGTCGAGGGCACCTCGGTGAAGGCGTCGGGCACCGTCCTGGGGCTCCCGCTCACGCTCACCCTCGTGCCGCGGGTCGACGGCGGCAAGCTCCTGGTCGACGCCCAGGGCCTGACCCTGGGTGGCCGCGAGATCACCACGCAGTCGCTGCCCTCCGCTCTGCGCGGCCGGATCAGCGGCATCGAGGTCCCGGTGCAGGGGCTGCCGGCCGGGCTTACGCTCACCCGCGCCGACGTCGTCCCGACCGGACTGCGGATCACCGCGGACGGGACCAACGTCGCCGTCCCGCAGACGCCCGCACAGTGACGCTGTGGGCGGCCCCGGACCGCGTCCGGGTACCGACCTAGACTCGCCTCGTGGCGGGACGGATCGTGGCGGACGACCTCGCCACGCTCAAGGAGCGGACCTCGCTCGAGGAGGTGGTCCGCGAGCACGTCACGCTGCGCCGGTCCGGCGCCAACCTGGTCGGGCTGTGCCCGTTCCACGACGAGAAGAGCCCCTCCTTCAACGTCAGCACCACGACCAACCGCTACCACTGCTTCGGCTGTGGCGAGGGCGGCGATGCGATCTCGTTCGTCCAGAAGGTCGAGCACCTGACCTTCGCCGAGGCCGTCGAGCGCCTGGCCGCGCGGATCGGCCTCCCGCTGCGCTTCGAGGACGGCGGCTCCGCTCGCCGCGACGACGTCGGCATCGGGCGGCGGGCACGGCTCGTCGAGGCCCACCGGGTCGCGCAGGAGTACTACGCCGACCAGCTCCTCGACACCGGCAACGCCCCCGCCCGCGCCGGACGCGACTTCATGCGGGCTCGCGGTTTCGACAGCGCGGCGGCCACGCTGTTCGGGGTGGGGTACGCGCCGCGTGGGGGCGAGGACCTCGTACGCCACTTGCGCGCCAAGGGGTTCCAGGACGAGGAGATCGTCGCGGGAGGTCTCGCCGGACGTGGTTCGCGAGGTCTCTACGACCGCTTCCGGGGCCGGCTGGTCTGGCCGATCCGCGACATCACCGGTGACTGCGTCGGGTTCGGTGCCCGCCGGCTCTACGACGACGACCGGATCGAGGCGAAGTACCTCAACACCTCCGAGACGGCGATCTACAAGAAGTCCACGGTCCTCTATGGGCTCGACGCCGCCAAGAAGGCGATCGGCCGCGACCGGACCGCGGTCGTGGTCGAGGGCTACACCGACGTCATGGCCTGCCACCTGTCCGGCGTCGAGACGGCGATCGCCACCTGCGGCACCGCCTTCGGCGTCGACCACATCAAGCTGCTGCGCCGGATCATGCGCGACGAGGCCGACCTCGCGCCGTCCAAGGTGATCTTCACCTTCGACGGCGACGACGCCGGGCAGAAGGCCGCCATGCGGGCGTTCGGCGAGGACCAGCGCTGGGCGTCGCAGTCCTTCGTGGCGGTGGCGCGGTCGGGTATGGACCCGTGCGAGCTGCGCCAGGCCGAGGGCGGCGACGCGGTCCTCGCGCTGGTCGAGGACGCCGTGCCGATGTTCGAGTTCGCGGTGCGCACCACGATCGGGCGCTACGACCTCGAGACCGCGGAGGGGCGGATCCAGGCCATGCGCGCCGCCGCCCCCATCGTGGCCGGCATCCGCGACCAGTCCCTGCGGCCGGAGTACGCCCGGGTGGTCTCCGGGCTGCTCGGCGTCGAGGTGGAGCAGGTCACGGCGGAGGTGGCCAGGGCGGGCAAGGCCGCCAAGGCCGGCAGCCGACCCGCATACGAGACCCGGCGACACCCCGAACCGACCGAGGCCCAGCTGGAGCCGACCGCCGACGAGCTGCGCGACGCGCTGCCCCGCCCCGACCTGCGCGACCCCGTCGTCCTCGCCGAACGGCAGCTGCTCCAGGTCGTGCTCCAGCAGCCCACGCTGCTCGACCCGGCGGACCTGGAGCGGCTCGACGGCGCGTCGTTCAGCGCGCCGGCGCACCGCTCGGTCTGGGACGCCGTCGTCGCCTCCGGCCGTCCGGGCGGGTCGACCGCCGCGTGGACCGACGCCGTCGTCTCGGCGGCACCGGCCGCGGTCCAGCCGCTCGTCGCCGAGCTGGCGGTCGCGCCGCTGCCGGTCACCCCCGACCGCGCGACCGGTCTGCCCAGCCGGCGGTATGCGGCGTCGCTGGTCACGCGGCTCCGCGAGGTCGGCCTGACCCGCCGGATCTCCGACGCCCTCAGCCAGCTCCGCCGGCTCGACTCGGCGTCGGAGCCCGACGCCGGCGCCCAACGGGAGCTGGGCCAGCGCCTGCAGACGCTGCAGCGCGAGCTGGCCGACCTCAGGGACCAGCAGGAGGGCTGATGCGGATCTCGATCAAGGGAAGACGCTCCGAGGACCTACCAGACGACGTGGTGGTCGCCCTGCGGGGCGCCGACGGGGGCAAGGTCCTGTCCGCCGCGCCGGACGCGGACTCGCGGGCCTGGCTGGTGGCGAGCACCTACCACCTGGCGTTGGTCGACCCGGGCCGGCCGGCCGGGGAGACGCTGGTCTGGTCCCGGCCGTGGCACGAGGTCGACTCCGGATCCTGGAGCCGCGAGGCGTCGACGCTCACGGTGAGCTGGGCAAACCGCAGCCGACCGGGTCAGTGGCGGCTCGGCGAGGGGATGCGCGAGCGAGTGTTCCTCCAGACCGTGCGCGAACGGGTGCAGGCGAGCGTGGTGCTCGGCGAGGAGCTGGCGTTGAGCGGCCGTCGTACCGGTCGTGCCGTGATCCGCCAGGACCTGCGCACGGGCGACCTCGTGGAGCAGGTGGTCCTCGGGCGTGGGGTCCCGGCGGACGAGGAGGTCTCCGCCGCATCGGCCCGCGCCCTGGCGTGGCTGCGCGAGCAGGTCGGCCTGCCGCAGCCGTAGCGACCGGTGTATCGCGCAGTCGCCCGCACCCTCCCCACAGAGGTGTTGTCGCGACCGTCCAGGCGGTCAGGACCGATTCCGCGATCCGGGACCCGTGTTGCTAGCCTTGCCCGCGCACGTCACGGCAAGGACGCAGTCCCCCATAGCTCAATTGGCAGAGCAGCCGACTGTTAATCGGCAGGTTCTTGGTTCGAGTCCAAGTGGGGGAGCCCGCTCCCGATCGGGGCCAGCAGGGGCCGCCGGTCCCGCAGCTGCCTCGACACCGCGTCGGAGCGCAGCCCGCGCGCTCCGGGACCCGCAGCCGAGTCGATCTCCTCGGGTCCCGGCACCTGGCCGCACGCCGGGCACTGGCCGTTCGGCCGGAGCTCCACACCGCAGGCACGGTGCTCGAACACCCGTCGCCGTCCGGTCGGCGCGAGGTGCTCCTCGCCCCACTGGGTCATCGTGAACGTGACCGGCCAGAGGCTCAGGCCTCGCTCGGTGAGCACGTAGTCGTGGCGTGCTCCCCGCGGGACGGTTCGCAGCAGACCGGCGTCGACCAGGCTCCCGAGCCGTTCGGTGAGTACCGCCTTGGAGATGTCGAGGTGTGCGGCGAAGTCGGCGAACCGGCGGACCCCCAGGAAGCAGTCACGCAGGATCAGCAGCGTCCACCGCTCGCCGACGACCTCGAGGGTCCGGGCGAGCGAGCAGTCCTGCTGTGCGTACTCGGTTCCGAGGGGCATGGGAACAATCCTAGCCGATAGGTCTGTTCATAAGACCAACCTGGTAGCGTTCGCGACACCTGTCCCCGGAGGCCACAGCATGCGCCCGACGTCCCGCTCCACCTTGAGTGTCGCCGCGCTCGGGACCATGCTCGCGCTGGTCTCCTTCTCGGCACCGGTCGCGACGATCGGCCCGATCAGCCAGGCCCTCGGCGCCGACGTCGCCGGCCGGACCTGGATGCTCAGCGCGATGAGCATCGGCCTCGGGGCCACCCTGCTCACCGCCGGCACGCTTGCCGACGACCGTGGTCGGCGCCGCGTATTCGTCGTCGGCCTCGTGCTGCTAGCCCTCGCATCCGTCGTCGGCGCCGTGGCCACGACGTCGCTCGTGTTCACCGTGGCCCGCGCGGCCCAAGGCGTTGGCAACGCCGCGGTCATCGCGGCCAGTCTCGGTCTCATCGCGGCGACCTTCGCCCCCGGCCCCGAACGGGCTCGCGCCAGTGGCGTCTGGGGTGCCAGCGTCGGTGCCGGGATCATGGTCGGCCCGCTGCTCACCTCCGAGCTCGACCGGTACGCGAGCTGGCGGTATGCGTACGGGCTGATCGCGGTCGCCGCGCTGGCGCTCGCGGTGGTCGCCCGACGGAGGGTGGGCGAGTCGACGCGGGGGAGCCGACGGGGACTCGACCTGCCGGGGGCCCTGACCTTCGCCGGCGCGATGTGTGCGCTGCTGGCCGGACTGGTCGAGGGCCGGCTCGGCTGGGGCCGACCGCTCGTGCTCGGGTTGTTCGTCGTCGCCGCGCTCCTGCTGTCGGCGTTCGTCGTCGTCGAGCTGCGGTCCGCGCGACCGATGCTCGATCTCCGGTTGTTCCGGCAGCGCGGGTTCGTCGCCGCGACGGTGGCCGGTTTCGCGGCCGGCGCGGGGGTCATCGCGCTCGTCCAGAACCTTCCCGTGTTCCTCGGCCAGGCGTTCGGGGTGCCGGCCACGACCACCGCCTACCTCGCCGTGGTGTGGTCGGCCACCAGCGTCGTCACGGCGCTGGCCGCGCGTTGGCTGCCCGCCGGCCTTCCCGGTCGCGCCCAGCTGGGCATCGGGTTATTGGGCGTGGCGTCCGGCCAGCTGGCCATGGCCTTCGTCAGCCTCTCGTGGACCTGGCTGGCGTTCCTGCCGGGGATGTTCGTCGCCGGCGTGTTCAGCGGCCTGCTCAACGCGGCGCTCGGTCGCGAGGCGGTCGCGACCGTCCCCGAAGGCGAGGGTGCGCTGGGCAGCGGCGCCAACAACACCGCCCGCTACCTCGGCTCCGCGGTCGGCGTCACCGTGGTCGCGGTGCTCGCGGCGGCCGCGGACGGCACCGGCGTCCAGGGACTGGTCGACGGCTGGAACCACGCCGCCCTTGTCACGGTGGTCGTGTCCGTGGTCGGCGGGCTGGTCGCCCTGCTGCTCCGCGAACCCCGCCGTCCGGCGCCCGCGCATACCGACGGAAAGGCCGGTAGGCGCGTGGCGGCGGTTCGAGAATGACCCCTCCGCGGGGCCGGTCACCAGTTGGAGCTGGGCTCCCCGAGGTCCTCCAGATCCTCGCCCGGCACCTCCGCCGCGGACAGCTCCACGTCTGCTGCGACGACCAGCGGGACCGCTCCGCCGCCGCCAGCCCCGATCGTCACCCGGCCCCGCTGCCGCAGTCGACGCTCGACGTAGCCCGCCAAGGACGTGAGTGCGTAGTTGATGACGATGTAGATGGCCGCGATGACGATCATGGCGGGGACGATGTTGCCCCACGTGGAGCCGATCCGCTGGTAATTGGTGAGCAGCTCGTTGTAGGTGATGATCTGGCCCAGGGCGGTGTCCTTGAGAACCACCACCAGCTGGCCCACCAGGGCGGGCAGCATAGCCGTGACCGCCTGCGGCAGCTGGATCGCGCGAAGCGTCTGCCCGCGCGTGAGCCCGATCGACAGGCCGGCCTCGGACTGGCCCTTGGGGAGGCTGCCGACGCCGGAGCGCAGCAGTTCGGCCACGACCGACCCGTTGTATAGCGTCAGGCCCGTGACGACGGCGGCGAGCGGGTTGACGTCGGCGACGAAGATGTTGTTGAAGGAGTAGAAGTAGAACGCGCCGAGCATCATGACGAGGACAGGCACGGAGCGGAAGAACTCCACGACGATCGCGCAGAACCAGCGGATGACCCCGATCTGCGACATCCGGCCGATCCCGAAGACGAACCCGAAGATCCCTGCGAGGACGATGGAGATCACCGCGGCCTTGAGGGTATTGAGCAGGCCGGGCAGCAGGTAGTCGATCCAGACGTTGGCGTCGATGTCGTTGACCTCGATGCCGATGAACATCGCCCACTTGTCCGCCGTGAGGTTGCCCTTGCTCCCTAGCTGGTACAGGGCGAACACCACGAACCCGAGGACGAGGATCCCGCCGACGATCCCCGCGAGGCGGTAGCGCGCTCGGGCCTTAGGGCCCGGAGCGTCGAAGAGGACGGAGGCGCTCATCGCTTCACCGCCAGTCGGCTCGACAGGTAGCTGGTCAAGAGCCCCATCGGGAGCGTGATGATGACGAACCCGATGGCGACGACCGTGAGAATCAGCAGTGCGAGGTCGGACCGGAACTCCGTCATCTCACGCTGGAGGCCCGCGATCTCGGCCACGCCGATCGCGGTGGCGACGGTGGTGTTCTTGGTCAGGGCAATCAGCGTGTTCCCCAACGGGGTGATCGCGCCGCGGAAAGCCTGCGGCAGCATGACTTCGCGCAGACTTTGGCCGAAGGTGAGTCCCACTGACCGGGCGGCTTCGGCCTGACCCGGCGGGACCGTGTTGACGCCGCTGCGCAACGACTCGCACACGAACGCCGCGTGGTAGATCGACAGGCCGATGATCGCCCAGATGATGTTGTTCCGCGCCAGGTCGTCGCTGAAGCTGAACCCGAGGTTGACGATCATGACGATGTTGCAGGCGATGATGATCAGGGTCAGCGGCGTGTTCCGGACGATGTTGACGTAGAGCGCCCCAACCCGTTGCAGCAACGGGACCGGCGAGACGCGCAGAATCGCCACGATCGTGCCGATGACCAGCGACCCGATCGCCGAGAAGAAGGTCAGCAGCAACGTCATGCCGAACGCGGCGAACACGTTGTACTGGGACAGCAGCTCACCCATGAGGCCTTCGGCCCTCTCGTCGATGTGTGTCTGTCGAGGTCACGTCATGGCCGACCGAAGGGGTATGCCGCCCGCCCGGTTGAGCGGGCGGCATACCCCTGCGTTCGTGGTGCTGCTCAGCCGGTGGCGCCGCTCGACGCGCCGCACGCCGCGGGCGTCGGCGGATTGCCCGCGCCGGGCTTGAAGCCCGACGGACCGAGGTTCTTATCGACTGCCTTCTGCCAGTCACCGGAGCTGATCCACTTCTTGATCGCGTCGGTGATCTTCTGGCACAACGCCGTGTCGCCCTTGGGGAGACCGACGCCGTAGTTCTCCGTCGAGAACGTCTGCCCGACGACCTTGAGCTGGCCCTTGTTGGCCGCCTGGGCCGCGTAGCCCGCGAGGATCGTGTTGTCCGTCGTCAGGGCGTCCACGTTCTTGGCCTTGAGCGCGTCGACGCAGAGCGTGTAGGTGTTGTACTCCTGCAGGTTGACTCCGGGGACCTTCTTCTGGACGTTGACCGCCGAGGTGGAGCCCTTGACCGAGCACAGCTTCTTACCCGCCAGCGAGTCCGGGCCGGTGATCGAGGTGTCGTCGGAGCGGATGAGCAGGTCCTGCCCGGCGATGAAATAGGGCCCCGCGAAGTCGACATCCTTCTTGCGCGCGTCGGTGATCGAGTAGGTGCCGACGATGTACTTCACCTGGCCGGTCTTCAGCAGGGTCTCGCGCTGCGAGGAGACCGCCTCGACGAACGACGGCGTGTAGTTGAGCTCCTTCGCGATGTAGTTGGCGAGGTCGACATCGAAGCCCGAGTAGGTGGAGCCCTCCTTGAGGCCCATTCCGGGCTGGTCGAACTTGATGCCGACCTTGACGGCTTCGCCGCCGCCGCCGGCGGTGGCCGCTCCGCCCCCGCTGGAGCCGGCGGGCGAGCCGCTGCCACAGGCCGCAAGGCCGATGGCGGCGAGCGCCGCCACCGAGGCGGCGCTGATCCGTCCGAGTTTCATCCTTGGTGTTCCTCCCTGTTGTGCCCGCGCGTTTGGGCTGGTTCTGGGGTAAGTCAGTGAGTGAGGATCTTGCCGAGGAAGTCCTTGGCCCGGTCCGACTTCGGGTTGGTGAAGAACTCCTCGGGCGTGGCGTCCTCGACGATCAGCCCGTCGTCCATGAAGACGACCCGGTTGGCGGCCCGTCGGGCGAACCCCATCTCGTGGGTGACGACGATCATCGTCATGCCCGACTTCGCCAGCTGGATCATGACGTCGAGGACCTCGTTGATCATCTCCGGGTCCAGCGCCGAGGTCGGCTCGTCGAAGAGCATCACCTTGGGCTCCATGGCCAGCGACCGGGCGATCGCGACGCGCTGCTGCTGGCCGCCGGAGAGCTGAGCGGGGTACTTCTCCGACTGATGGGCGACGCCGACCCGCTCGAGCAGCTCCTTGGCCCGCTTCTCAGCGGCCGCCTTCTTCTGCTTGCGGACCTTCATGGGGCCGAGCGTGACGTTCTGGAGAATCGTCTTGTGGGCGAAGAGGTTGAAGCTCTGGAACACCATGCCGACGTCGGCGCGGAGGTGGGCCAGCTCCTTGCCCTCCTCGGGGAGCGGCTTGCCGTCGATGGCGATCGACCCCGACTCGAAGGTCTCGAGCCGGTTGATGGTGCGGCAGAGCGTCGACTTGCCGGACCCCGAGGGCCCGAGGACGACGACGACCTCACCCTTGCCCACGACGAGGTCGATGTCCTTGAGGACGTGCAGTTCGCCGAAGTGCTTGTTGACCGTGGCGATCTTCACCATCGGCTCGCCGCCCTTCGGGGGAGGGGGCGAGGGCGGTGTGGAGGAGTCCGAGTCCTGCCGCGAGTCCTCCGGTGCGTCGCTCATTGGCGCAACCTACCGTTCGGCAGGTTTCGCCGGGGTTACCACCACTCCATTGGCACCGAATTGTGAAGAAACGATGGGTGCAACCTGCGGGTATGCCGTGGGTCGGGTCGGTCCCCGGCCATTGCTCGGTGCCGTTTCCGCACGGTTGACTGGGCTGGGAGCGGGTACGGGGACCCGTATGACCGCAGACACGCACACGCCCGACACCCGTCCGGAGTCGCTCGACGCCGTCCGCTCGATCATGAAGGACGTCCGGACCTGCATGTTCGTCACCACCGCGGCCGACGGCAGCCTTCACGCCGCGCCGATGACGACACAGGAGGCGGAGTTCGACGGGGACGCCTGGTTCATCGCGGGCCGCGACTCCGAGACCGTCCGCAACCTCACCGCCCGGCCGCACGTCAACGTGTCGTACGCCGGGTCGAGCTCCTGGCTCTCGCTGACCGGCTCCGCCACCGTCGTCGACGACGCGGAGAAGAAGAAGGAGCTGTGGAACCCCTTCACCGAGGCCTGGTTCCCCGACGGCCAGGACGACCCGTCGGTCGTCGTCGTGAAGGTCGACGGCGGGTCCGCGCAGTACTGGGAGAGCCCCGGCCGGCTCGCGATGACCCTCGACATGGTCAAGGCCCGCGTGACGGGCAACCCGCCGAAGTCCGGTGATACCGGGACCGTCGACCTGGAGGGTGCGTCATGACCTCGACACTGCTGCAGGGCAAGACCATCGCCTTCGCGGTGGCCAACGAGGGCATCGAGCAGATCGAGCTCGAGGAGCCGTGGGACGCGGTGAAGGCCGCCGGCGGGACGCCGGTGCTCGTGTCGATGGAGCCGGGCAAGGCCCAGGCGTTCAACCACCTCGACAAGGGCGATGTCTTCGACGTCGACACGACGTTCGCCGAGGCGTCGCCGGCCGACTACGACGGCCTGGTCCTGCCGGGTGGCGTGGCCAACCCCGACGCGCTGCGGACCGACGACGACGCGGTGCGGTTCGTCAAGGACTTCGTCGCAGCGGGGAAGCCGGTCGCGGCGATCTGTCACGCGCCTTGGACGTTGGTCGAGGCCGGGGTACTCCGGGGGCGTCGGCTGACCTCGTGGCCGAGCCTTCAGACCGACATCCGCAACGCCGGCGGCACCTGGGTCGACGAGGAGGTCGTCACCGACGCGTGGCTCGTGACCAGCCGCAAGCCCGACGACCTGCCCGCGTTCACCCGCGAGATGGTGAGCCACTTCGCGGGCGCCGGCGGGTAGACCGGGCTACGCCCAGCTCGCCGGGGTGGAGGATGGTGCCGACCCGGCGTTGCGGGGAGGTTCTGTGGGCGACGCGTACAGCTTCGACCCGGTCGTGCTCGGCGACCGTGAGTGCGACGCGTGGGTGCACTACTACCGGCGCGAGTGGGCCTCGTTCCTGCGGGCCTCGGTGGGGCTCGTGGCCGCCGGCTTCGGGATGGGTCCGCGGCGAACCGTGGTCGGCGCCTGGCTGGTGCTGCGCGCCAACCAGGTCTGGGCTCCGTACCCGGAGAACGACCCGGACGGCGCTCGCGAGCTGATGCGCCGCTTCTACGCCCTGGTGGTCGCGGACGGCAACCTCGACCTCGACCCGGTCGAGGCGGCCCGCCGGGAGGTGCACTGGTGGCACGTGCACCGGCTGCACCAACGGGCGGAGGAGACCACGGAGCTCTCGCTCGTCGACGCGGTGACCGACCTCTACTCCTACGTCTACGCGGTGCCTGGCGCGACCGTGCGCGAGGCGGCCCGGCTGCGCGTGGCGGCGATGGACCATTCCGACGCGTGGGTCGCGGCCGGGTGCTCGTTGTCGAGCCCGACCCTGGTCGACGAGCGGCGCACCCTCATCGCGTCCTATTCGGCGCTGCGCGCGGCGATCGACACGACGGCCGCGGCGGGCGCGGTGGGCGGGGCGGGGGCGGGCGTGGCGGGGAACCGGCGCGCGTCGGACTCCCGACAGGTTCGGCCGGACTGAATCACCGGTGAGGGGTTGCGGCTCCTCATGACATGCCGCCCGACCACGCGCCCGTCGAGGCGTCCGCCCCCGTGTGGGGGACGGACACGCGGTCGGCCTTCTACTGCCCCGAGTGCGGCATGCCCGCGTGGGTCGAGTGGCGTGACTCGGCGGGCAGCACGACGGGCAGCACCGCGAGCAGCGCGGGTGGCGCCGCCGCACACGTGAAGGTGCGCTGCTTCGCGCGGCACTGGTTCCTCCTGCTCGAGGACGGGTTGACCGACGTCTGACCTTATGAGAGTGTTCTATCGATAGAACTCTCTCAAAGGATGCTCATGGCCAACCTCTACGGCGACGTCGAGCTCGACGCCCGCGGGATGCGGGCGCTGGCCCACCCCGTGCGGCTGGCGATCCTCACCCGGCTCCAGGCCGACGGCCCGTCCACCGCGACCCGGCTCTCGGAGACGGTCGGGGCCAGCCCGTCGGTCACCAGCTGGCATCTGCGCCAGCTGGCGGCGCACGGGCTGGTCCGGGACTCCTCCGAGTCCGCGGCCCTGCGCGACCACGGTCGTGAGCGCTGGTGGGAGGCCGTGTCACGCGGGTTCCGGTTCGCGGCGGAGCCGGGCGACGACGGTATCGAGGCGGCCCGGGCGCTCGAGCGGGTCATGGAGAGCGTCGACGGGGACATCGTCGGCCGGTGGCGGGAGGAGGACGAGTCCCGCCTGGAGCCGCAGTGGCGGCGCCTGTCCGGTCGGGCCAACACCCGGATCGTCGTCACCCCCACCGAGCTCGAGGAGATCGAGACGGCCATCGAGCGCGTGCTGGCGCCCTACGTGCTGCGCAAGGACGACCCGGACGAGACCTACCCGCCCGAGGCGCGTTGGGTACGGCTGCTGCGCTACACGCTGCCGGCGGCGGAACCGGAGACCCCCGAAGGGCCGGTCTCGTGACGGCGCTGCGCGACACGCATACCCGACCGCTGTGGCGCGACCGGCAGTTCGCGACGTACTGGTCGGGCCAGACCGTCTCACAGCTCGGCGACCGGGTCTCCGAGCTCGCGCTGCCGCTCATCGCGGTGACGACCCTGCACGCGAGCGCGGCGGAGGTCGGCGTGCTGACCGCCGCCATCTGGGCGCCCAACCTGCTGTCGCTCGTGGTCGGCGCGTGGGTGGACCACCAGCGACGCAAGAAGCGCCTCCTCGTTGTCGCGAACCTCATCCAGGCGGCGGCGGTCGCGGTGCTGCCGGTCGCGCACGTGGCCGGGTTCATGTCGATGTGGCTGCTGTATGCGGTTGCGCTGATCCTCGGCGCGGGCGGCGTGCTGTACCAGACGTCCTACCCGCCGTTCTTCGCGCGGCTGGTCCGCCGCGACCAGTACCTCCAGGCGAACTCGCTGCTGAGCGCCACGCGGTCCGGGTCGTTCATCGCCGGTCCCGCCCTGGGTGGGCTGCTGATCCAGGCGGTCACCGCACCGGTGGCGATGGTCGTCGACGCGGTGTCGTTCCTCGGCTCCGCGCTGGCCATCGGCTCGGTCCGGGTCGACGAGCCGCCGGTCGAGGGCGCCGGCGAGGGCCCGGGGCTCTGGCGGCGGGCGGTCGAGGGGCTGCGCTTCCTGCGGCGCCATCCCTACCTGCGGGCGACGCTCGGGTGCTCGACCATCGTGAACCTCTTCTCGTTCGTGGCCTCCGCGGTCGTCATCCTCTTCGCCAGCCGGACCCTTGGGCTGGATCCCGGGCAGATCGGGCTGGCCTTCGGGATCGGTGCGGTCGGCGGCCTGGTCGGTGCGGTGTTCGCGTCGCGGCTGGCCCGCCGGGTCGGCCCGGGCGTGGCGGGCGTCGTGGGGGCCCTGCTGTTCAGCGCCCCGCTGGCGTTCATCCCGCTCGCCGCGGGTCCGGACTGGGCGAAGATCGCGGTGCTGGCCGCGGTCGAGTTCGTCGGGTCGGTCGGCGTGATGCTCTACGACATCAACATCAACTCGATCCAGACGGCGGTCACGCCGGACCGGATGCGCAGCCGTTCGGCCGGGGCGTATGCGACGGTGAACTACGGCGTCCGGCCGCTGGGCGCGCTGCTGGGCGGCTTCATGGCGGAGTGGGTCGGCGTTCCGACGACGCTCGTCGTGGCCGGCGTCGGCGGCTGCCTCGGGATCCTCTGGCTGTGGCGGTCGCCGGTGGTGCGGATCCGGCGTGTCGAGGACCTGGACGCCGTCGAGGCGTGACGCTCAGTCGCGGACCACGTCCGCGGGGTCGTAGTCGTCGCGCAGTCCCTTGAACGCCGGGTGCCTCATCCGCCCGTCGCGAGTCCACTCGGTGTAGTCGACCTCGGCCACCAGCTCCGGGCGCACCCACCTGGCGTCACGGGCCTGCGCCCGCGGCACGGCCTGGTCGAGCGGCGAGGCGTCGACGGTCAGCGGCTCCAGGAGCGACTCGAGCTGGGCGAGGGTCGTCGCGGTGAAACCGGTCCCGACCTGACCGGCGTACTCGAACCCGCTCTCGCCGTGGACGCCGAGCAGCAGCGAGCCCAGGTGGCCCTCGCGGTTGCCCTCGCCCGGTCGCCAGCCGACCACGACGGCCGACGTCCGACGGATGTTCTTGACCTTGAGCCAGGTGGTCACGCGCCGACCGGGCAGGTACGGCGCCGAGCGCAGCTTGGCCATGATGCCTTCGAGCCCCTGTTCGCGGGACGCCTCGAGGATCGTCGGCCCGTCGCCCTCCACGGCCCGCGGCGTGTCCCAGGAAGCGCCGCGGAGACCGAGGTCGAGCAACGCAGCCCGACGTTCGTCGTAGGAGCGCGGCATCAGCGACTCGCCGTCCAGGTGGAGCACGTCGAACACCAGCAGCCTCACCGGGGCGGCGCGACGCAGCGCCTCGGAGGGCGCGCGGACGTGCATCCGCGACTGGAGCAGGGAGAAGTCGGTCCGACCCTTCGGGTCGAACACCACGACCTCGCCGTCGAGTATCGCGGGCCGGCCGTCTAGGGCGCCGGCGATCTCGGCGACCTCCGGGTACGAGGACGTCACGTCGTTGCCGTTGCGGGTGACCAGGCGGGCCTGGCCCTGCTCGACGAAGGCGAGGACTCGCACGCCGTCGAACTTGATCTCGTACGCCCAGCCGTCGTCCTTCTCGGGGAGCTTGCCGGCCGTGGCGAGCATCGGCGTGACGTCCCGGGGCAGCGCGCTGGCCATGGCCCGAGACTAGGGCGGCTTGGACGATCGGGTCGTGGTGGATGGCGCCGGATTTCGGGACGGTCCAGAGCACGAACCGGGGTCAGTGCAGGGGCGGGAGGCGCTGGTGGGTCGTCAGGACCGGAGCGAAGAGGTCGCCCACCTCGTCGAGCCGCCGCATGATCGTGCGGATGGTGTACCGATCCGGTCGCAGCCTGGGGTCATCCAGCTCGTCCCAGTCGATCGGGGCCGACACCGGAGCGCCCGGAGCGGCGCGGGGGCTGTAGGGCGCGACGAGCGTCTTGTTGATCGCATTCTGCGTGTAGTCGAGCCGAGCCAGTCCGGACCGCTCGCGGACCTGCCACTTCCAGCTCACCAGCTCGGGGACGACCGCCCCCACCGTCCGCGACACTCGCTCGACCCAGTCGCGGGTCTCGTCGAACGACGGACCGGAGTCGATCGGCACCCAGATCTGGATTCCCCGGCGGCCGGTCAGCTTCGGCCACGCACGCACCCCCAGGTGCTCGAAGGCGGTCCGGTGCAGGCGGGCCAGCGCGAGCAGCTCGGGCCACGTCGTCCGCTCGCCCGGGTCGAGGTCGACCAGGGCGTAGGTCGGCAGGTTGGGGTCCTCGATCCGCGACGTCCACGCGTGCCACTCGAGCGCGCCGAAGTTCGCGGCCCACACCACCGCTGCCGGCTCGTCGACGACGAGGTAGGTACGGGTCTCGCCGGGGTCAGCGTCCGGGTTGTCCCACCGGGTCAGCCATGACGGGGCGTGGTTCGGCAGCTCCTTGTGCCAGAAACCTTTCGTACCAACGCCGTTCGGGTAGCGGTGCATGTTCAGCGCTCTCCGCGTCAGGTACGGCACGAGGGTCGGGGCGATCTGCGCCGCATACCGGACCAGGTCACGTTTGGTGACCGGCTTCTCACGACCACGGGCTGGGAAGAGGACCTTGTCGAGGTTGGTGACGCGCTGTTGGCGACCGAAGACCTCCCACGTCCCGGACGTGCCGAGCCGGTCCAGGGCTCGCAGCTCGGCCCGCGTGACCGGCTCGAACGTCGGCGGGTGCAGGGCGATGGCAGCCTGGTCGGCCGGGAGGTCCGAGCGCCACAGGCGGTCCGGGTCGGCCTTCACCTCGTCGTTGGTCCGGCCGGAGAGCACAGAGCGCGGATGCTCCTCCGGGTCCCAGCCGGCGCACGACGAACTCGTCCTTCTTGTGCAGCAGCAGCCAGCTCTCCTTCCCGGCGTCGTCCACGGACGTCCGGACGAGGACGAACTTGCCCTTGAGCTTCTGGCCGTTCAGCTCCATGTGCAGCTCGCCGTGGGCCACGGCGTCGACCGGGTCGCGACCCTCGCGCTGGTAGTAGTGCTCCCAGGTCCCGGCGTCCCAGACGATGACGTCGCCGCCGCCGTACTCGCCGGCGGGGATGACGCCCTCGAAGTCGTAGTAGTCGAGCGGATGATCCTCGACGTGGAACGCGGCGCGACGCACCGACGGGTCGAGAGTGGGGCCACGGGGAACCGCCCAGCTGGCGAGTACCCCACCCATCTCCAGCCGGAAGTCGTAGTGCAGCCGGCGGGCGCGGTGCCGTTGGACGACGAACCGGTTCCCGCTCGGGAGCGACCCGACGGCCACGGTGGCCCCGGCCGGCTCGCGCGTCTTCGTGAAGTCGCGCTTGTCCCGGTAGGTGGCCAGCGGGTCCGAGGTCGTCCGGCGACGAGGAGCGGTTCGCGGCATGCCTGGCCTCCTTCCTCGCCGACCCTCCGATTCTGGCCGGAACGAGGGGTATGCGCAGGGTCAGGTCACCGGGGCAGCGACCCGGCCTCGCGCATACCCGCTCCGGTCAGCGCTCGAGGAAGTCCACGAGCACCCGGTCGAACTCCTCGCGGTGGCTGACGGTGATCCCGCCACGCGGTGGCCGGATGGGTCACCCCGCCGGGTTGAGCCGGAGCGTCCGGACCTCGTCGCGGCGGACCTGGACGCGACCGCCGATGACGCGGGTCTCGTAGGCCGGGGCGGGTCGGGTGGCGGGACCTTGGACGACCGCGCCGTCCTTCAGGGCGAAACGGCTGGCGTGCCAGGGACACTCGATGCACCCGTCCTGGACCGTCCCCTCGTGCAGCGGCCCGCCGCGGTGCGTGCAGCGGTCGGCGAGGGCGTGGATGCGACCTCGGTCGCGCACCAGCACGACGGTCGTCGCGCCGACCGTCGCGGTGACCGGCTGCCCCTCGACGAGCTCCGACACGGCGACGGCGTCGGTCCACCGGGTCGGCGGTCGCTGGAACGCGGTCGTGTCGACGCCGACGCCCATGGCGTAGGCGAGGTGGCCGCCTAGCCAGGCCGACGCGCCGACGATCCCGAAACCGGTCAGGGTGAGCCACGGCCCGTGGCTGTCGAAGACTCCGGTTCCGGGGTCCTTGCGCCGCGACAGCCAGGACGCCGCGATGACGCCGAGACCGGCCACGTTGAGGGCCAGATGGGCCAGCCCCACTCGCCGCTCGGCGCCTCGCGTGTCGCTCCAGTCGCGAGAGTCCCGCCGCCGCGGCCGGCACGCTGCTGAGCAGGCCGAGCCCGACCAGGGTGCGGGCGGCCGACTGTTCCCGACCGGTCAGGTCGAGCACCACGGCGCCGGTGAACGCGCCGATGGGGACGGCGACCAGGGCCGGGTGCAGCGGATGACCCACCGCCACTCCTGACAGCAGGTCCTTCACCGGTCCGGTGGGGATCCGGGAGACGACCACGTCGAGCGCCTCGGACGGTGTGTCGAGCACCGAGGCTCGCTCCACCGCAGTCGTCGAGCGCTCGACCAGCCGGGACAGGAAAGCAGAGAGCGACATGTCCCGGACGTACCCCGCGGTCATCCCTCCGAACCGACGCCGCCCAGTGCGTCGAGCACAGCGTTACGGCGCAGCCCCTCGAGGCGGTCCTTCTGGTCCTCGGCGCGGCGGATCAAGTCTTCGAGCTGGGCCGTGTCCAGCCGACGGTCGTGCTCACCCAGCACGCGAAGGCTGATCCAACCGAGCCGCTTGGCCGTGACCGCGGTCGACAGAGCCTCCAGCTCCATGACGTCGCTGAGCGGGGAACGTCGTACGAGCGTGCCGTTCGGCTTCAGCCGACCGACCTTCTCGGCCACACCGACGACCGCCTCGGCGAGCCGCGGGCGGGGAATGCCCAGCTGGCGGAGGATGGCCAGCAGCTGCTCGCGGTCCTGGCCCACCTCGGCCGCGAGGTCACGCAGCTCCCGGCGGGCCTCCGGGCTGAGCTGGCTCCGGGCGGAGCGCTGGAACAGGTCGAGCCCGCCTCGGGACGCCGCCACGTGGTGCCGAAGGTAGATGGCCCTCATCCGCCGCGAGGAGACCCCGAAGCTGGCCCGTGACGGGATGGTCGGCGCAGTGCCCATAGCGCCAACGTGCCCGTGCCGTCGGCCCACGAAACCCCCTGGTGCCGACGAAGTGGCTGAGCGAGAAGGGGGGGTACCGCACTCCTCATCCGTGTGGCCGATGTCTCTGAAGTCTCAGGAAGGACCGTCACTGGCGACGCTCCTCGCACCTCACCGCGTCCGATCCCATCCGATGGCCCGCCGATGACCGTCCAGCACGGTGCGCGCTCCGTCGGGTACGACGCCCTGCGCGACCTGCCGCTGGACGACCTGTTCGGCGAGTTGGGCCGGATCGGACGGCTTCTCCAGGAGCCGGGCCGACCGGAGCCACTCACCCACGGCCCGCGACCACGCGCCGCCGGGAGCGCGCCTCTGGCGAGCCGCCCGGCCGTGGTCTGGCCGGCTCGCGCTCGCGGATCCGGATGCGACTGACCGGCTGCGGTTCTCGCCTTGAGGTCAACGCCGGCGTCGGGCGGCCAGGGTGAGCGCCGCGGCGCCAACCGCCGCAGCGGCACTGACCAGCGCCGGCCGCCGACGTCGCTCGTCGACGGCCGCCAGCCACACCATCGACGCGGCGTGGACGATGTCGACCCCGACGAAGAAGCGCTGGCCCAGCCGCCGGCGCACTCGCCTGCGCGACACCCTGGACGAGATGCCGGGCCCCCAGCGCGCGGACCGCGAGCTCGTCCACCTCCCCGGGCGGACGTCCCGCCACGACCGTCCAGAGCCGGCCGCCCACCGCGAGCAGGGCGGCGCCCCACACCGCCGCGGCCACGCCGCTCGTCCGCGCCAGCCGGTCGGAGTCGCGGGACGGGCGGCTCATCGGCGGCGCGCCACGGCCCAGGCCGCGAGGCCGACGCCCGCCAGCGCGGCCGCCGCTCCGGACAGCTGCGGGTACCGGTGGGCCACCCACTGCTGGGTGCTCCGGCGAGTGGGCGCGGTCGTCGAAGGCGCCGTGGGCGCCGAAGTCCCGGCCGTCCGGCCCGTCGGCGGGCTTCCAGAGGTTGGCCGGATGGTCGTCCGGCTGAGGTCGCCGGTCTGCTGCGACGAGAAGCCGGTCCGCCCGAGGTAGCGGTCCAGCAGGCCCGGGGCGACCGCGTTCGCGACGAGCGTCCCCACCGTGCTCGACCCCACCCAGTACTCCCGACGGCGCGGGTGGTCGGCCGCGAAGACGACCGCGCGGGCGGCCACCTCGGGCTGGTAGATCGGCGGGACCGGCTGCGCGTGCCGGGGCAGCCTGGACAGCACCCAGGAGAACTGTGGGGTGTTGACCGCGGGCATCTGCACCATCGTCACGCGGACGCCGCTTCGCTCGTGGAGCAGCTCGCAGCGCAGCGCCTCGTGGAAGCCCTGGGTGGCGTGCTTGGCCCCGCAGTAGGCCGTCTGCAGGGGGATGCCCCGGTACGCCAGCGCCGACCCGACGTGGACGATCGTGCCCCGGTTGCGCCGCTTCATCCGCGGCAGCACGGCCATCGTGCCCCAGACGTACCCGAGGTACGTGACCTCGGTGGCCCGTCGGTACTCCTCCGGGGTGATGTCGTCGAACCGGGCGAAGACCGACGTGAACGCCACGTTCACCCAGACGTCGATGGGTCCCATCTCGTCCTCGATGCGCTCGACCGCCGCGGCGACCTGGTCGTAGTCGGCGACGTCGGTCGGCACGGTGAGGACGTCGACGCCGAGCTCCCGGATCTCGGCGGCCGCCGCCGTCGAGGCCGCGCTCGCCACGGGCGACGAGGGCCACGCGGTCTCCCCGGCGCGCGAACTCGAGGGCGGTCGCGCGGCCGATGCCGCCGCTCGCCCCGGTGACCACGACCACTCGTGACATGCGAGAACCAGCTCCTTCGTCGTCCCGACGCCGTGACCCCCGCCGCCCGAGAGCCCTGCCCGCGACCGCGGGCGACCAAACCCGCATACCGCGGCTCGGAAGCGCGAAACCGCGGCCGGTGGGATTGACTGCTCAGCGACCAAGTCCCACCCGGCCGACGCGAGGAGCCCCGATGTCGAACCGCTGGTACAAGCAGGCGGTCATCTACAGCCTCGAGGTGGACCTCTTCCAGGACTCCAACGGCGACGGCTGCGGAGACTTCCAGGGCCTCATCAGCCGACTCGACTACCTCTCCCGCCTCGGGGTGACCTGTCTGTGGCTGAACCCGATCCACCCGAGCCCGATGCGCGACGCCGGGTACGACGTCAGCGACTACTACGCGGTCGACCCGCGGCTGGGTAGCCTCGGCGACTTCGTCGAGCTGTGCCGCGAGGCGGAGGAGCGCGGCATCCGGGTGCTGCTCGACCTCGTCGTCAACCACACCTCCGACGAGCACCCCTGGTTCCGGTCGGCGCGCAGCTCTCCGGACTCGCCGTTCCGGGACTGGTACGTCTGGAGCGACACCGAGCCGCCGGACCGCTTCGAGGGGATGGTGTTCCCCGGCGAGCAGACGGAGACGTGGACCTGGGACACGGAGGCCGAGGCGTGGTACTACCACCGCTTCTTCGACTTCCAGCCCGACCTCAACTGGTCCAACCCGGACGTCCGCCGCGAGGTCAAGAAGATCATCGCGTTCTGGCTGCAGCTGGGCGCCTCCGGCTTCCGGATCGACGCGGCGCCGTTCATCCTCGAGCGGCGCACGCCGAAGGGGTGGGTGCAGAACGACTTCGCGATCCTCGACGACTGGCGCCAGCACCTGCAGTGGATCCGCAACGACGCCGTGCTGCTCTGCGAGGCCAACGTCGACGCCGACGTCATCCCGCTCTACACCGGGTCGGTGCGCGGTGGTCAGAACGACCGGGCGCACATGCTCTTCGCGTTCGAGGTGAACCCGCTCATCTGGCTGGCGCTGGCCCGGCGCCGGGCCGAGCCGCTGGTCACCGGCCTCAAGCACATGACCCCGCTGGCCGACCGGGCGCAGTGGGTGACCTTCCTGCGCAACCACGACGAGCTCGACCTCAGCCGGCTCACGACCGAGCAGCGTGACGACGTGTACGCGGAGTTCGCGCCGGACCCGGACGTCGCGGGAGTTCGACCGCGGGATCCGCCGCCGGCTGGCCCCGATGTTCCGGGGCGACCAGGCGCGTATGCGTCTCGCCTACTCGCTCCAGTTCTCCCTGCCGGGGACCCCGATGATCCGGTACGGCGAGGAGATCGGCATGGCCGACCTGATGTCCGAGACGGGCCGCGACGCCATGCGCACGGTGATGCAGTGGGAGCCGGGGCCGACCGCGGGGTTCTCGCCGGCCGACCCCGCCGCCTTCGCGCACCCGCTGGCTCCGCGCGGCGTCGGCGGCCGCCGCCGGCCGAACGTCATCGAGCAGCAACGGGACCATCGCTCGCTGCTGCGGTGGTTCGCGGAGATGATCCGGACCCTCAAGGAGTGCCCGGAGGTCGGTAACGGCACGCTCAGCGTGCTGGACCAGCCGCTGCCTCCCGCGGTGCTGGCCCACCGGTTCGACGCCCACGAGGGCACTCTGCTGCTGCTGCACAACCTCGACGGGGACGCGGTCACCGTCGACATCGGTCGCCAGCAGGACGTAGCCGTCGAGACGCCGCGCGAGGTCTTCGCGGACGACGACTACCCCACGCCGACGAGGTCCCTGAATGGGCTGGCCCTCAACGGGTACGGCTACCGGTGGATCCGGCTGCGCCGCGGCTGGGTCGCCTGAGCGGGTCCGAGTGAAGGAAGGCAGGCGTCGATGGCCGAGGACGGGCGACGCGAGACGGTCGAGGAGTTCGGGGATGCGGTCAACATGACCGGGTCCGAGCTGGAGAAGTGGCTCGAGACCGACGAGTCGAAGGGCGTCGGACAGAAGGGCGACGGAGGTGGCGAGTCGACCGGCCACCGCAGCGGCCGGCGGATCGTGACGCTGCTGGGAACGAAGCGGGACGACCTGAGCGACGACGACCTCGCTCACATGCGCAAGGTGGTCGGGTACGTGCGGCGTCACCTTGCGCAGCGGCCGTCCGGTGACGTCCACGACACGCCGTGGCGGTACTCCTTGATGAACTGGGGCCACGACCCCACGAAGTGAGAGTCAGGCGAGCAGCACGGCGGCGCCGCTGAACCGTCCGTGGGCCAGGTCGGTGAGCGCCCGGGGCGCCTCACCCATCGGGTAGGTCGTCGTGTGGGGCTGGATCCGGAACCGGTCGGCCAGCCGGAGCAGCTCCTCGCCGTCCGAGCGGGTGTTCGCGGTGACACTGCACATGCTGCGCTCCTGGAACAGCTCGGCCTCGTAGTCGAGGGCCGGGATGTCGGACAGCCAGATGCCGGCCACGGCCAGCGTGCCGCCGCGGTCGAGCGCCCGCAGCGCGACCGGCACGAGCCCGCCGGCCGGTGCGAAGAGGATCGCGCCGTCGAGCGCCTCCGGAGGCGATGCGTCGGCGTCCCCGACCGAGTCGACCCCGAGGCGCCGCGCGAGCGCCTGGTTGTCAGGTCCGCGGGTGAGGACGTGGACGCGCATACCGAGGTGGAGGGCGACCTGCGCGGTGAGGTGGGCACTGCCGCCGAAGCCGTAGAGGCCCAGCCGGCCACCAGGGCGGACACCACTGCGGCGCAGCGCCCGGTACCCGATGATCCCGGCACAAAGCAGGGGAGCGACGCTCACGTCGTCGATCGACTCGGGCAACGCGTAGACGTAGGCCTCGTCCGCGACGCACGCGTCGGCATACCCTCCGTCGACGTCCCAGCCGGTGAAGGTCGGTGCGGTGCAGAGGTTCTCGGCGCCGGACCGGCAGAACCGGCAGGTGCCGTCGGTCCGCGCGAGCCACGGGACGCCGACCCGGTCGCCGACGCTGAACCGGCCGGCCCCCGTCCCGAGGGCCTCGACGCGGCCGACGACCTCGTGACCCGGGACGACACCGTGGCGGCGCGGCGGGAGGTCGCCCTCGGCGAGGTGGAGGTCGGTGCGGCAGACCCCGCAGCAGTCGACCCGGACGAGCACCTGTCCCGGACCGGGGACCGGGTCGGAACGCTGCACCCGCGTCAGCGGGCCGGTGTCGGCCGGACCCGGACGATCGACCATCCACGCCTCCACCGGCGCCTCCTCTCGCCCGCCATTCTCTCGCGGCATGTTCTCCCCGTCGGGGTGAGGTCGCGAGCCCGCCCCGCTAGACAGGATGGACTCCGCTCTCGGTCGAGGTGGCCGAGCTCGGCGAGAGGAGCGGGTTCATGCCCAACGGAAAGCCGAACATCCTCGTCATCTGGGGCGACGACATCGGGATCTCCAACCTCAGCTGCTACAGCGACGGGCTGATGGGATATCGCACACCGAACATCGACCGCATCGCCGACGAGGGGATGCGGTTCACCGACTCCTACGGCGAGCAGAGCTGCACCGCGGGCCGCGCGTCGTTCATCACCGGCCAGAGCGTGTACCGCACCGGCCTGAGCAAGGTCGGCATTCCCGGAGCCGACATCGGCCTGCGCGCCGAGGACCCGACCATCGCCGAGCTGCTCAAGCCGCTCGGGTATGCGACCGGGCAGTTCGGGAAGAACCACCTCGGCGACAAGAACGAGTTCCTGCCGACGGCGCACGGGTTCGACGAGTTCTTCGGCAACCTCTACCACCTCAACGCCGAGGAGGAGCCGGAGCGTCCGAACTGGCCGACACCCGAGGACTTCCCGCGGTTCAACGAGATGGCCCGGCCGCGAGGCGTCATGCACTCATGGGCGACCGAGGAGGACGACGACACGGTGCACGGCCGCTACGGGCGGGTCGGCAAGCAGCGGATCGAGGACACCGGCCCGCTGACCAAGAAGCGGATGGAGGACTGTGACGACGAGTTCGCCGACGCCTGCAAGGACTTCATCCGGCGTCAGCACGAGGCGGAGACCCCGTTCTTCGTCTGGATGAACACCACCCACATGCACCTCTACACCCACCCCAAGCCGGAGAGCGTGGGCCAGGCCGGCCGGTGGCAGTCCACCGTACCACGACACGATGATCGACCACGACCGGCTGGTCGGCAGCCTGCTCGACCAGCTCGACGAGCTCGGCATCGCCGATGACACCATCGTCATCTACTCGACCGACAACGGGCCGCACATGAACACGTGGCCAGACGGCGGGATGACGCCCTTCCGCAGCGAGAAGAACACCAACTGGGAGGGCGCATTCCGGGTTCCCGAGATGATCCGTTGGCCGGGCCACATCCCGGCCGGGGTCGTGTCCAACGAGATCGTCCAGCACCACGACTGGCTGCCGACCTTCCTGGCCGCCGCCGGGGACACCACGGTGATGGACGACCTCAAGGTCGGCAAGACGATCGGCGACAAGACCTTCAAGGTGCACATCGACGGCTTCAACCTGCTGCCCTATCTCACCGGTGAGGAGGACCACAGCCCGCGCCAGGGGTTGGTCTACTTCTCCGACGACGGCGACGTCCTGGCACTCCGGTTCGACAACTGGAAGGTCGTCTTCATGGAGCAGCGGATCGAGGGGACGCTGCAGGTCTGGGCCGAGCCGTTCGTCCCGCTGAGAGTCCCGTTGTTGTTCAACCTGCGCACCGACCCCTACGAGCGGGCCAGGATGACGTCCAACATCTACTACGAGTTCGTGCTGCAGAACGCGTACCTCGTCTTCGCAGCGCAGATCATCATGACGCGCTTCCTGCAGACGTTCGCGGAGTTCCCGCCGCGGCAGAAGGCGGCGAGCTTCACGATCGACCAGGCCATGAAGAAGCTCGAGGCGATGATCACGAGCGGGCACTGAGGAGATGACGGCCCTCAGCACCTGGACCGACGGGGCGACGAAGTCGGCGATCACCGACTTCGTCGCCAGGGTCAGCGAGGAGGGCGGGCCCGACTACGTCGAGCCCGCCGCCCGGGTCGCCGTCTTCGACAACGACGGCACGCTGTGGAGCGAGAAGCCACTGCCGATCCAGCTGGACTTCACGATCCGCCAGCTCGCCCGGCTGGCCGCCGCCGATCCCGACCCTGCGCGACCGGCAGCCGTACAAGGCCGCGTACGAGGGCGACCAGCACTGGATGGGCGCCGCGATGGTGAAGCACTACCACGGTGACGACGGCGACCTCCACCTGCTCATGGGTGCGATCACGTCGGCGTTCGAGACGGTCGACGTCGAGGACTACGACCGGCAGGTGCTGGGCTTCTTCGACGAGGCGCAGCACCCCACTCTCGAACGTCCCTACCGGGAGTGCGGTTATGCGCCGATGGTCGAGCTGCTGCGCTACCTGGAGGACAACGGCTTCACGAACTACATCGCCTCCGGCGGCGACCGCGACTTCATGCGCCCCGTCGCCGGCGACCTCTACGGCATCCCCCCGGAGCGGGTCATCGGCAGCGCCCTCGGCCTCGAGTACCGCGGTGACGGACGACACGCATACGTTGCTGTACAAGGCGGCCATGGACTTCTTCGACGACGGTCCCGAGAAGCCGGTGCGCATCTGGAGCCGGATCGGGCGACGTCCGATCCTGTCCTTCGGCAACTCCAACGGCGACGTGCCGATGCTGGCCTACTCCGGGCGGCAGGGGTCGGCGGCGCTGCGGCTCCTGCTGCTCCACGACGACGAGAAGCGCGAGTTCAGCTACACGGCCGGGGCCGAGGAGGCGCTCGAGCGTGGCCGGCCAGCAGGGCTGGACCGTCGTCAGCATGAAGGACGACTGGACGCAGGTGTTCCCGTCAGCACCGTGAGCGGCTGGTTGGCTGGGCCCGTGACGACGAGCGACGACCTGTGCTGGGTCCCCGCCCAGACCTTCACCATGGGCTCCGACATCCACTACCTCGAGGAGGCGCCTGCGCATCCGGTGACGGTCGACGGGTTCTGGGTCGCCCCGCACCAGGTCACCAACACCGAGTACTCCGCCTTCGTCGACGCCACGGGGTACGTCACGGTCGCCGAGCGGCCGCTCGACCCGGCCGACTTCCCGGGCGCACCACCGGAGAACCTCCAGCCGGGGTCGATGGTGTTCACCCGGACGCAGGGGCCGGTGGACCTACGGCACATCAACCTCTGGTGGACCTGGACGCCGGGTGCGTCGTGGCGGCGCCCCACCGGGCCGGCGTCGGACCTCGACGGCCTCGACCGTCACCCGGTGGTGCACGTCGCCGCCGAGGACGCCGAGGCGTACGCGTCGTGGGCCGGTCTTGCGCTGCCCACCGAGGCGGAGTGGGAGGCCGCGGCGCGCGGCGGACTGGAGCACGTCGCCTACGTCTGGGGTGACCAGCCCGAGCCGGCGGGGGAGCGGCTGGCCAACTACTGGCACGGCGAGTTCCCGTGGCGGGCCGAACCCGGGTACGGGCATACCGCAGCAGTCGGCTCGTTCCCCGCCAACGCCTACGGTCTCTACGACACGGCCGGAAACGTGTGGGAGTGGACGACCGACTGGTATGCGTCGGGTCACGACGCATCGCCCGACCCGGCTCCCTGCTGCATCCCGCGCAACCCGCGCGGCCCGGAGGTCGAGCAGAGCTACGACCCGCGGCAGCCGCAGTTCCGGGTGCCGCGCCGGGTGGTCAAGGGCGGGTCGTTCCTTTGCGCCGACAGCTACTGCCAGCGGTACCGCCCGGCGGCTCGCCGCCCCCAGATGGTCGACACCGGGATGAGCCACATCGGTTTCCGTTGCGTGCGAAGGGCTCCCCACTCGACCGGCCCACAGCTCGACACGACTGTGGTCTCGTCCTGAAATCCCGTCGCCGCCCCGGCGACTGGACTAGCGTGCCGACTGCGTCGGCCATCTTAAGGAGCGTTTCGTGGACTACCCGCTGCTCAACCTGTTCCTCACCATGCTGTATTTCTTCCTGTGGATCGCCTGGCTGTTCCTGCTGTTCCGGATCATCATCGACATCTTCCGCAGCCAGGACCTCGGCGGCTGGGGCAAGGCGGGCTGGACGATCCTCATCCTCTTCGTCCCGTTCCTCGGCGTCCTCATCTACCTCATCGCGCGCGGCAGCTCCATGCAGGAACGCGACATGCAGCAGGCCCGTGAGTCGAGGCAGGCGATGGACAAATACATCACCGAGACGGTCAAGGGCGCAGCGCCCTCGACCAGCCCGGTCGACGAGCTGACCAAGCTGGCCGACCTGCACAAGTCCGGTGCCATCAACGACGACGAGTTCGCCGCGATGAAGGCCAAGGTCCTCGCCTGACTCAGAGCCGCCACACCAGCGGGATCACGACCAGGCTCACGGTCAGCCACCAGAACATCACCGGCAGCCCGAGCCTCCAGTAGTCCCCGAACCGGTAGCCGCCCGGTGTCATGACCATGAGGTTGGCGGGCGTCGCGATCGGGGTCAGCAGGGCTGCTGACCCCGCCACCGCGATGAGCATGAGCACCGGCTGGACGGACGTGTGCGTGGTGGCCGCCGCGGAGACGGCGATCGGCGTGACGATGAGGACGGTGGCGGTGTTGCTGACGATCTGGCCGAGCACCGCGGTCAGCAGGAACATCGCCACCATCAACACGTAGGGGCGGCCGTCCCCGACGACGGCGGTGATGACGGAGGCGATGCGGTCCGCCGCGCCGCTGGTTCGGATCGCGGTCGTCAGAGGGATGAGACCGCCGATGAGGACGACGGTCTGCCAGGAGATCGACCGGTAGGCCTGCGGCACGCCGACGACACCGGTGACGACCATCGCCGTAGCGGCCAGCAGCCCGGCGATGGCCGGCGGCACGATGCCGAAGGCGAGCAGGACGACCATGCCCGCGACGATCGCCACGGCGACGGTGGCCTTGGGTCCCCAGGGCACCGCCTGCCGCCGGATGACGTCAGGGGAGTCGACGATGAGCACCGTGCGGTCGTTCGACAGCGAGTCGAGGGCGGCCCAGCTTCCCTGGAGCAGCAGGGCGTCGCCCGCAACCAGCTCGGTCTGCTGGCGGAGGCGGTCCTTGCCCATCCGCTGGACTGCGAGGATGACGAGGTCGTAGGCCCGCTTCATGCCGGGGTAGACCTTCTCGCCGACCAGCGACGAGCGCGGCGGCACGACGACCTCGACGACGCCTGCCTCACGGGTCAGCAGGGCGCCGGCGTCGGCGGACCCGTCCATCGCGACGGCGAGGGCCAGGTCGATCGTCATCCGGCTGACCTCGTGCCGCGGACCGCTCACGACGAGGACGTCGTCGACGGAGAGCGGGCGGTCGGTCACCCGCGCTGCGCTCCGGGTCCTGAACGCCCACCAGGACCACGCCGGGGTATGCGGACAGCTCGGTCTCGTCCGGCGTCTGCCCGACGAGCGGCGAGAGGTCGCGCAGCCGGAGTCGGAAGAACCCGTCGCTGAGGGAGTAGTACTGCTCGAGGGTCTCGGCGTGCCGCCCGAGATCGGCGTCCTGGTGCGCCGGTCGTCGGTGCGGCAGCAGGCGAGGACCGAGCACGACACAGATCGCCAATGTCCCGGCCAGCAGCGGAGTCCCGACGACGGCGAAGGAGAAGAAGGCGAACGGCGGGGCGCCGATGTCCTGCGCCGCCTCGGAGACGATGACGTTGACCGGGCTGCCAGTCAGCATGAAGAGCGCTCCGCAGCTGCCGGCGAACGCGAGCGGCATGAGCATCTGCGACGGCGGCTGACCGATCCGCATGGCCAGGACGACGACGAGCGGAAGCAGGGCCGCGACCGACCCGTTCAGGGTGATGAGGGCGGTGAGGACGGCGCACAGCAGGCCGATGGCGAGCATGAGCCGAGCCCGGCTCGCACCGGCCTTGGCGACGATGACCTGACCCAGCCAGGTGGTGACCCCGGTCGAGTCGATGCCTTCGCTGACGACGAAGAGCGTCGCGATGAAGATCACCACCGGGTCGCCGAAGCCCGCGAGGACCGCTTCCGTCGAAAGCAGCCCGGTGGCCCACAGAGCGAGCATCGTGAGAATCGCGACGACGCCCACCGGCAGGCGGTTCCAGACGAACAGGACGATGACGACCGCGAGGATGACAAGGGTGAGGGCAGCGTCGTCCACCGGACAACCCCGGGATCAGAGATGGACCGGCGAGCCCGGGCCCCACGCGATGCCGGTGACGTACCAGATGACGAAGAACACCGTCCAGGCGACGAGGACGACCACCGTGTACGGCATCATCATCGAGACGACCGTGCCCATCCCTGCGGACTTCCGGTAACGCTGGCAGACCAGGATGATGAACGGCAGGTAGACCATCAGCGGTGTGATGACGTTGACCGGCCCGTCGCCCACCCGGTAGGCCGCGATGACGGTCTGCGGCGCGATGCCGAGGTTGTAGAAGAGCGGGATGAAGATGGGCGCGATGATCGCCCACTTCGGGATGACGCCCGGCATGATGATGTCGATCACGAAGACGAGCAGGATGAAGCCGATCAGCAGCGGCAGTGCGCCGATGTTGGCGTGCCCCAAGGCATCCGCGAGTCCGGTCGCCGCCAGCCGCGACATGTTGGAGTAGTTCAGGTACGTGATGAACTGGGCGATGAGCAGCATGAGGAAGATCAGCCCGCCCAGCCCGTTGAACGTCTTGACGATGGCGTTGATGATGTTCGTGCTGCCGGTCAGCGTGTTCGCTCCGCGGCCGTAGCCGATGCCCGTGACGAGGAAGAGGATCGAGATGATGAACAGCAGGCTCGACATGAACGGGCTGTTGCTGAAGATGTCACCGGTCTCCGGGTTGCGCAGCGGGGCGCTCGGCAGGAACGTCAGCAGCGACAGGATGACCACGAGCCACCAGCAGGTAGAGCCCAGCGGTCCGCAGGCCCTTGGTCTCGAGCTTGAGCTCCTCGGCGTCCGGGACGTGGTCGACGGGAGCGTCCGGCGGCCGTTCGGAGGGATCCCACTTGCCCAGCCGTCGGCTCGAGGAACCGGTCGTTGAGGATGGTCATGACCACGGCCATCACCAGCGTCGACGCGATGGAGAAGTAGAAGTTGTGGGTGACGTCGAGTGGCGGAGCGTTGGGCGCGACGCCTCCCATGATCTCGTTGGTGACCTCGGTGATGATGCCGTCGGCCGGGGTGATGAGGATGTTGACGAAGAACGTCGCGCTGACACCGGCGTACGCCGCGGCGATGCCGGCCAGCGGGTTTCGCCCGAGGGACGCGAAGACGGCGCCGCCCAACGGGACGAGCACGAGGTAGCCGGCGTCGGACGCGACGCTCGAGATGCCGCCGATGAGCACGATGATGAAGGTGATCGACCACGGCGGGCGCCGCTGACACCATCTTGCGGATCAACGCGGCGATGAGGCCGGCCTCCTCGGCCACGCCGATGCCGATCATCGCGACGAGGATGACGGCCACGACCCCGAAGTCGTTGAAGTTCTGGACGACGGTGGTGAAGATCAGCCGGATGCCGTCGCCGCTGATCAGGCTGTTGACCTTGATGGTCTCGGTGACGACCTCGTAGTCGGGGATCGGCGGCTCGGTCGCGTGGTCGAGCGAGGGGTACATCGACCCCGCGTCGCTGTAGTCCGGGACGACCTCCGTGCCCTGAGGCGTCGCCACCTGCACCTGGGCCTCGAGCCCGGCCCAGGACAGGACCGCGGACAGGACGATGACGACGGCGATGAGGCCGAGAAAGATGATCGCCGGATGCGGGATCTTGTTGCCGATCCGCTCGATCGCCCCGAGGAACCCTTTCTGGCTCTCCGGGGTCTCCTCCGCCGGCGACACCGTCTCGGTGCTCACGACTCGTCACCTCCGGACGACGGTCGGAAGGACGTCGCCAGCTCGATGAGGAGCTTGGTCCCGAACCCGGTCGCGCCCTTGTTGCGCCAGGTCCGTGGCGCGGGCAGCTGTGCCGTGCCGGCGATGTCGACGTGCGCCCAGGGACGGCCGTCGACGAACTCCTCGAGGAAGAGCGCCGCCGTGATCGACCCGGCGTTCGGGCCACCCATGTTGGTCATGTCGGCGATGGTGGAGTCGAGCTGGCTGCGGTACGGCCGGTAGAGCGGAAGCTCCCAGACCGGCTCGTCGACGAGCTCCCCGGCGACCTTGAGCTGCTCCAGCAGGTCCGCGTTGTTGCCCATCAACCCGGCGATCTCGACCCCGAACGTGCGCAGGCAGGCGCCGGTGAGGGTCGCGACGTCGACGACGGCGTCGACCGGCTCCTCGACGGCCAGGGACAGTCCGTCGGCCATCACCAGCCGCCCCTCGGCGTCGGTGTTGAGGACCTCGACCGTCTTTCCGTTGCGCATGGTGAGGACGTCGCCGAGCTTCATCGCGGTGCCGGACGGCATGTTGTCGGTGCAGCAGAGGTACGCGGTGACGGCGGTCGTGCAGCCGAGCGCCTTCAGGGCGGTCATGGTCGCGAGGATCGCCGCCGCGCCGGTCATGTCGTTCTTCATCTGCGCGTGGGACTCGTCGCTGGGCTTGAGGCTGATGCCGCCCGAGTCGTACATGATCCCCTTGCCGATCAAGGCGAGGCGGCCGGTCGGCGACGGCGGGGCATACCGCATCCGGATCAGCCGGGGCGGCTCGGCGCTGCCCATGTTGACGCCGAGGATGCCGCCACAGCTCATCTCGATGAGCTGCTCCTTGTCGTAGGACTCGACCTCGAGCCCGGCGTCGGGTCCGAGCTGCGCGGCCACCTCCGCCATCCGTGCTGCGGTGAGGGTCGCCGCCGGGCAGTTGGCGAGGTCACGGCCGAGGTTGTACGCGTCGGCGATGGCCTGCCCTCGCCGAGCGCCCTCGCGTGCCTCCTCCAGGTCGGCCTCGGGAGCGACGAGGACGAGGCCGTCGAGGGCACGCTCGTCCTTGTCCGCCCCGACCCGGAACCGCCAGCGCGCGAGGATGACTCCCTCGGTGACCGCCTGGGCGAACTCCGCGACAGAGATCCCGGCGTCTCCCGGAGGGATCTCGACCGACAGGACCTTATGGTGCGGGACGGCGCGGGCGAACTCGGCAGCGACGTCGCGGACCAGCGTGGAGTCGACGGTCCCCGTGGTCCCGAGCCCGACGGCCACTCGGACGACGCCGTCGGGGTGCGGCAGGACGAGGGTCTGACCGCGGGCGCCGGTGAAGCCGGCGGACGCCAAGGCCACGGCGTCGACGCCGAGCTCGGGCGGTGGGTCGCCACCGCCCACGACCGGGACAGCCACGGCACCCACCTCCCCGGCCGCCGGCATGTCGGTACGGAGCGAGACGCTGCACCGCTGCCCGACCGAGGGGATCGGGTCGTGGGCGCTGATCGTGGGGTTGCTCATGAGAGCCTCCGCTTCTTGAAGGCAGACCGCTGCCGTCCGGACGCTGGGGCGGCACGTCGGTCGAGACTCATTGGACCGAGGGACACGACCGAGTGCCTCACCCGTGTCGGGTGACCCGAAGGACCGGTGATCCGTGAGGATGCACCTGTGCCCACCAGCGACGACGCGACCCGCTATACGTCGGCGGGTCGGCTGCCTCGGTCGAGCGACGTCCAGAAGGCCGTCGACGAGGCGTGGCGACGGTTCCGGGGCCATCGGGACGGCGCGCCGTCGGCCGTGTACCCCGCTCTGGAGGGAGTGGACCCCGATCTCTTCGGGATCGCTGTCGTCGGCACGTCGGGGCAGACGTTCACGGCCGGTGACGCCACGAGCGAGTTCACGATCATGAGCGTGGCGAAGCCGTTCGTGCTGGCCCTCGTGAGCGACGAGCTCGGCCTCGACCGGGTGCGAGACCTGGTGGGCGCGAACGCGACTGGCCTGCCGTTCAACGCGGTCCAGGCCGTCGAGGGGTCGGCGGGCGGTCGGACCAACCCGATGGTGAACCCCGGCGCCATCGCGACCACGAGCCTGGTGCCGGGTGTCTCGGTCGAGGAGCGGTGGGCGCGCGTCGACGACGGGCTGGCGCGGTTCGCCGGACGGACGCTCGCCCTCGACGAGGCGACTCTCGAGTCGGCCCGGGCGACCAACCACCGGAACCGCGCGCTGGCGAACCTGCTGACCAGCCTCGGTGCGCTGGAGGGCGACCCGGCCGACGCCGTCGACCTGTACACCCGGCAGAGCTGCCTGGCCGTCACGGCCGTCGACCTCGCTGTCATGGGGGCCACGCTGGCGGACGGTGGGGTGAACCCGGTAACCGGCGAGGCCGTCGTCCGCCCGGACACCGCGCAGGCGGTCCTGGCGATGATGACGATCGCCGGGATGTACGAGACGTCCGGCGACTGGCTCCTCGACGTGGGCGTACCGGCGAAGAGCGGCATCGGCGGCGGGATCATCAGCGTCGCGGCCGGCAAGGGCTGTCTCGCGACCTTCGCGCCACCCCTCGACGGGGCCGGCAACAGTGTGCGCGGCCGGCTCGTGGCCCAGTACCTCGCGAGAGCCCTGGGGCTCGACATGCTCGCGTCCGCCCCGGACCCCGCGCATACCCGGACCCCGTCGTGAGCCGATGGCGATCGCTGGTCCGGCCGGCCCTTCTGGTCGTCGTGCCGTGGCACGGTCACCCCGCCGCCAGGAGATGTCGTCATCCGGGGTGGCGATGAACAAGTCGTGGGGGGTGAGCGTGCTCGACGGCATGGCCGGCGTGACGTTGAACATGCTGACGTTCTAGGCCGTTCGGCTGTTCATGCCGTCGATCGGGTTGGTGCTGCTCGCGATCGTCGGCGCCGAGACCGGAAACGTCGGGTTGGCGGTCCTGTTCGCGGTCCTGGCGGTGGCGATCATCGGTGGCCTGCTTCTCGTGCTGGCCCAGGAGCGCTGGGCGGTGCTCCTCGGGCGGATCGCCGCCCAGGTCGCGCTGCGGTTCACCGGTGTCGGCGCGGACCAGCTGTCCTTGTTCCTCATCGTCGGGACCTTCCGCACCGCGTACCCCCTCACCGTCATGCCGCTGTTCGGCTTCGGTGTCCTCGACGCGACGCTGCTGGCGGCATCACCGAGGCGGCCGGGCTCGACGCCGAGCCGTCGATCGTGGCGGCGCTCGCTATCTGGCGGGCCGTCACCCTGCTGGCCACCTTCGCCCTCGGCGCCGTGGTGACCATGAACTGGCGGCGCCGCACGCGGGCCGGCTGATACGGTCCGGCCATGCGGCACGTCGTTCGCATTCGCCGGGGGGTGGCCGTGGTGGCCGGTCTCGTGGTGGTTGGCGCGTGCACCACGGCGAACCCGGTCGACGCGCGGATCTCCAACCCCGTCCGGCAGAGCAGCGTCAACGCGTCGGTCGGCAACCTGCGGCTGCTGGCCACCCGCGTCGAGGCGCCCGACGACGCCCAGCATCTGCAGAACGGCAACGTCGGGCTGTTCACGACGCTCGCCAACGACGGGACGTCCGCCGACAGGCTGGTCGGGGTCAGCACGGTGTATGCGCGTCAGGTGGTCTACCGGGTCGGGACGGGCGCCGAGGCGCCGATCGCGGTGAACGTGCCGGCCAAAGGCGTGGCGTCGATGCAGTACCCGGGCGGCCCGCACCTCGAGCTGGTCGACCTCAAGGTCGACGTGGCGGGCAGTCGGTTCATCCCCGTGACGTTCCGGTTCGAGAACAACGGGTCGCTGACGATGAACGTGTTCGTCGAGGGGTTCGGGTTCCCGACCGTCTCGCCGCCGACGTCCTGAGCGAGATCAGAAACCCGAGATCCCGTCGCCGACCAACTTGGCGCCGAGGACCAGGAGCAGCACCGCCATGATCGTGGTGTTGTTGTGTACCAACCACGTTCGCAGGTTCTGCAGGATCGCCCCGGCCCGGTCGCCCATGGCGAGGTAGATCACGACCGGGGCCGCGACGCCGAGGCTGGCGACCACGGCGAAGACGATGGTGGCGGTGACCTTGGCCGAGGTGCTGCCGGCGGCGCCCGACGCGATGGCGGCCCCGCCCGAGACCACGAGCAGCAGGTTCTTGGGGTTGACGTCGGCCAGGACGACCGACAGCCCGGCCGACTTGACGGGAGTGAAGCCGTCGAGCGCCGCCATCCACTTCGGGGCCGGCGGCTCCTGACCCTCGCCGGGCCGGTCGCGCCAGTTCTTGACGCTGAGCAGGATCAATGCCGCGCCGAGCATGATCTTGACCACCGACACCCAGACCGGCGGCATCTCCTCCGCGCCGGTCGAGGCGGCCGCGAGGAAGGCGACGACACCGGTGAGAACCGTGATCGCAACGAACCAGCTGATGACGAACGCGAAGGCGTTGGCCTTGGCGTTGTTGCTCAACAGCATCAGGACGACCGCCACGATCGGCAGCGGGCTGACCATCACGCCGATGGCGATGGGGAGTGACTGGCCGATCGCCGCGCCCACGCCGCTCCCTTCGCCGGAACACCTGTCGAGGCCATCGTCGGTCGCCGCCCGGTGGCCGGCATCACCTGACCCGGGTGAAGGCCGCGGCCCGGTCGACGCCGGTCAGGCGGGCTCCACCGCCGGCTGCGGGCGAGGGACGCAGAGGGCGGTCACCAGGACGGCCAGCAGGTACCCAGCGGCGCCTACCGCCATGAACAGGGTGACTCCGCTGGTCAGGCCCAGCGCCGCGACGAGCGAGCCACTGATCGCGACGCCGGCGGCCGACCCCGTCTGGCGAGCCGTGTTGAGCGCCGCCGAGGCGGTCCCCGTGAACCCCGCCGGCGCGGCTCCCATCACCGTGGCCGTGGCTCCCGTGAGCGTGAACGACGTGCCGAAGCCGCAGGCGACCATGGCCACCACCAGCAGGAGGTAGCTCGGCGTCGCCCCGGCTAGCGCCCATACGGCCAGGCCGGCCGCGGCCGTGAGGAGGCCGATCATCATGAGGCGGCGGTGGGCATATCGGCGCGACAGCCGGGCTGAGACGGTCGAGGCCACCATGGTCACCGCCATGGCCGGGAGCAGGGCGAGCCCCGTCATCGCGGCGCTGAGGTTCTCGCGCTGCTGGAAGTACACGCTCGCGGCGAAGATCATGCCGTAGAAGCCGAAGTTGAAGAGCAGGCCGACGACGGTCCCCCCGCTGAGCGGTGCCGACGCGAGCATCGCCCGAGGGATCGGGGGAGCGGCGGCGAACCGCTCCCGCAGGGCGAACACCGCCGCCCCGGCCAGCGTGACGACGATCCCGCCGATGACCAGAGGACCGGTGAGCCCCTGCCGCCCGACCTCGTTGAGCGCGGTGATCAGGGCGGCGATCGTCACGACGACGGAGGCCTGGCCGAGCCAGTCGATGGTCCCGGTGCGGTTGCGCGCGGACGGGCCGACGACGGCCAGGGTGAAGGCGATGCAAGCGACGCCGACCGGAAGGTTGATCGCGAACACCCAGCGCCAGCCCAGGGTGTTGGTCAGCACACCGCCGAGCAGCGGACCGGACGTCGCGGCGACCCCCGCGATCGCGCCCCACAGCCCGAACGCCCGCGCCCGGGCCTGCGGGGTCACGTAGACCTGCTGAAGCAGCGCCAGCGAGCTCGGCACGAGCAGGGCCGCCCCGACGCCTTCGACGACGCGCATCACGGTCAGGACGGTCTCGTCGGGCGCCACCATGCAGCCGAGCGACGCGAGCGTGAAGACGCCCACGCCGAGGCAGAACACCCGCCGGTGCCCCCAGCGGTCGCCCAGCGCGCCGCCGAGCAGCAGCAGCCCGGCGAAGGCCACGGTGTAGCCGTCGACGATCCACTGGAGGTCGGTCAGCGAGATCGACAGGTCGCGCCCGATCGCGGGAGCCGCGACGTTCACGATCGTGACGTCGAGGATGACCATGAAGTAGCCGGTGCAGACGGCGATCAACGGTGCCAGGCCAGCGCGCTCGACCTGCGCGTCCGAGGGAGTCTGCGCCGACACGGGGGACATCATCCCGCAAAGGGCCTCGAACGCACGCCTCCCCGCCGAACCGGAAGCGCCTAGCATCACGCCCGTGAGAGACATCCTGAGCACCGAGTCCTCCGCGGCCGACTCCTACCGCAGCTGGGTCGACCGCATGGTCGAGGGATTCCGCGCCGACCCGGACCGCATCGTCGTTCGGGACCCGGCTCGCGAGGTCAGCGGCAGCGGGCTCGCCGCGATGATCGACCGGTATGCGCACGCCCTCGCCGCGCGTGGACTGGGCTCGGGCGACCGGGTCGCGCTGCTGGCCACCGAGTCCGCCGAGGCGCTCGCGGTGCGGTACGCCGTCGCCCTCGTCGGCGCGGCGAGCGTGTTCACGCCCGACACCGGCCGCCCCGAGCGCCTGGTGCGCTTCCTCAAGCAGGTCCGCCCTCGGCTCCTCGTCGTCTTCCCGGAGACGGCGCCGCACGCGCAGGCCGCGGCCGCCCGGGTGCTCTCGGAGGAGACCGTCGCGGTGGGGCCGGTGGACGGTCTGGCCGACCTCGCCGCGGAGGCGGCAACTCAGACCGATGCGCCGTTCGTCGGACGAGCCCGCCCGGACGACCTCGCAGTGCTCATCGCGTCGGGCGGCACCACCGGAGGCTCGAAGGCCAGCATGCGTAGCTTCGCCGCATACGCGGCCCTGCTCGGCGACGGCCGGGACCCGGATCGAAAACTGTTGACCTGCAGTGCTTTTGCTTATGTCTCCCAGGTCCTCATCGCGCAGACGCTCGTCGGTGGCGGCTCGGTTACCCTGCGCGACCGGTTCGACCCCGCCGAGCTCCTGCGGGTCGTCGAGAGTGAGCGGATCACGCAGCTCAGCCTCGTCGAGCCGCTGCTGGCCGAGTTCGCCGACCACCCCGCGGTGCCGGAGACCGACCTCTCGTCGCTGCGCCGGGTGAGCCACATCGGCGCCTCGGCACCGGCGAGCTTCCGGATGCGGCTGCTCGAGCGGTTCGGGCCGATCCTCGTGAACACCTACGGCGCCAGCGAGGCGGGCATGGTCAGCGTCCTGGCGGCGCCCGACTACGGCCTCGACCATCCCGAGCGCCTGAGCACCGCCGGCCGGCCCCGCCCCGGTGTCGAGGTGCGCATCGACGCGGCGCGCGGCGCGTCGGGCACCGGGCAGGGGGTCATCGAGGTCCGCCTCCCGGGGATGTCGGCGGGGTACATCGGCCGTCCCGATGACCCGGCGTTCCACAACGGGTGGTACACCTCCGGGGACCTCGGCTTCCTCGACGCGGACGGGTACCTGCACGTGCGCGGCCGGGCCGCCGACGCCCGCGAGGTCGACGGGGTGACCGTCGTGCCGCTGGACCTGGAGGACGCCGCGTGCGCGCATCCGGACGTCGCCTACGCCGTCGCGCTGCCCACCGACGAGAGCCCGGACGGTGCGTTCGGGGTGCTGGTCCTGCGGGCGCGGGGGACGGCGATCGAGGCCGATGCGGTCCGCGACCACCTGCTGCGGACCGTCGAACCATCTTCCGCCGTGGGCGCGGTGGTGGTCGTCGACCACCTGCCGGTCACCGAGCAGGGCAAGCCGGACCGCGCCATCGTCAGCGAGCTCCTCCGCCCGTGACCCGGTCTCAGCCACGCAGAAGCTGTGTTCGGCGCGCACGTTGCACCGTGTGCGCGACGTCCGGAACCTGCGCGCACCCATGCACAAGGCGTGCGCAGAGGCTGTGTTCGGCGCGCAGACGGTGGACGGTGTGCGCGCTGAGCACAAGATCTGCGCACACCTGGTGAAGAGGGCCTGTGGTGAGCGTGGTGAGCGCTGACTTGGGACGGTCCGGTGTGGCGCGCAGGTTGGTGACGCTGCGCGCACGTTGCACCCTGCGCGCGACGTCCGGAACCTGCGCGCAGCCAGGCGCTTCCGTACTACGGGGCGGCAGCCGGGAACGGCCGAAACTGGCCGTCGTCCTCATCCTCGCTCGCGAACGATGCGCTCGAACAGCGCGAGATAGGCGCGCACCATACGCGCCTGGTCGAAGCGCTCGACCGCGTCCGCTCGACAGCGGGCCGGATCGATGCGGTCGAGCATCGCCACGGCCGCCGTCGCCTCGTCGACGTCGTCGACGAGGAACCCCGTGGACCCGGACCGCACGATCTCCGTCAGAGATCCGAGCGGGTGGGCGATGACCGGAGTCCCGGTAGCAAGGGCTTCCACCACCGACAGACCGAACGGCTCCGCGAAGCGGACAAGATGGAGGAGCGCCACCGCCGAACCCAGGAGCCGCTGCCGCTCGTCGGGTCCGACCGACCCGACGTAGGTCACGTGGCGGCCGTCGACCCGCGGTCGGACGACCTCGTCGAAGTAGGCCTGGTCCTGCACGATGCCCGCGATCGTCAGCGGGATGCCGGTCCGATCGGCGACCTCGATCGCGGCGTCCGTCCCCTTGTCCGGGTGGATGCGACCGAGGAACAGCAGGTGGGCCCGGGGCCCGGCGCCCACGGAGAAGCTCGCCGTGTCGATCCCGTGGTGGATGGTGGCGGCGTAGGTCAGGTCGGGGTGACGGTCGGCCGCACTGATGGCGACGTAGTGAGCCACGTCGTCGTAGGCCCGGAAGACCGGCAGGATGCGCGGCGACGAGAACCCGTGGATGGTCGTGACCACCGGGGTTCGGACCAGTCGGCTGTACGTGAGCGGGACGAAGTCGAAGTGGTTCGCCAGCACGTCAAGGTCGTCTGCGTCCTCGAACGCGCGGGCGATGTGAAGGGCCCCCCAGACACGAGCGTCGACCTCGGGATCCTCCTCGTACCCGCGGGGAGCCGTACCGCGCAGTCGAGCCGTCGTCATCGAGTCCGACGTCGCGTACAGGGTGACGTCGTGGCCGGCCGCGACGAACCCTTCCGTCAGCGTCGACGCGACCTGTTCCCACGGGCCGTAGTCCCGCGGAGGGGTGCGGTGCGCGACGGACGCGAGCACGCCGATCCTCATGTCACCGCCCTTCGTATGTCGTCGACGTGGTACCCCGCTGCGGCGGCGTCCACACCGGCCGGGGAAAGAGCCTCCGGGACGAATGAGACCGCTTCATTTGGGGTATGCGCGGAGTTGCTCCGCCGGTCACCGACCCGCAACCGGCGCCCCGAGGAGGCAGGGCCACAGCATGACGACCTACGGTGTTCTCAGTACCTACCCACCGACCCAGTGTGGGCTCGCCACGTTCAGCTCGGCGCTAGCCCAGCACCTACGACGAGCCGGTGAGCAGGTGGCCGCCGTGAGCGTCGTCGACGCCTACCGGCCGGGCGCACCGCCGGAGGTGCGGTACCAGTGGGTTCGCGGTCGGGCCGAGCACGTCGCCCCCGTTGCCGCTGTGCTCGACGCGACCGATGTGGTCGTCGTGCAACACGAGTTCGGCATCTTCGGGGGTCCGGACGGGCGCGAGATCCTGGACGTCGTCCGACGGCTGAGGACTCCGGTCATCGTCGTGCTGCACACGGTGCTGGTGTCGCCGTCACCCGGCCAGCGGGCCATCGTCGAGGAGCTCGCGGCTCGGGCGCGGGCCGTCGTGACGATGACCAAGGCCGCCCGCGACCGACTGCTGCGAACCTGCGTGGTCGACGCTGCGCGAGTCCACGTCGTGCCGCACGGGGCGGACGACAACCGGCCGACACTGGACGAGCGTCGCGCGGTCCGGACCGGCTCCTTCCGGATGCTCAGCTGGGGCCTCATCGGTCCCGGCAAGGGCATCGAGTGGGCCATCGACGCGATGGCGGCGCTCACGGATCTCGACGTCGAGTACCACGTGGTCGGGCAGACGCATCCCAAGGTTGTCGAGCACACCGGCGAGGCGTACCGGTCCGCTCTGGTCGAGCGGGCGCGCGATGCCGGCGTGTCGGACCGGGTCCGGTTCGACGACCGCTACCTGACCACCGTGGACCTCAACCGGATCGTGCGTTCCGCCGACCTGGTGCTCTTGCCGTACGAGTCGCGCGAGCAGGTCACCTCGGGAGTCCTGGTCGAGGCCGTCGCCGCGGTGCGGCCCGTCGTCTCGACCGACTTCCCTCATGCCCGCGAGCTGCTGGGCGGCGGCGCCGGACTGCTGGTCCCACCCCGTGACCCCGTGGCGATCGCCACCGCCGTTCGCCGGCTGGTCACCGAGCCCGGACTCACCGCGGCGATGACGGACCACTGCGCCCAGCTGGCGCCGAGCCTGTGGTGGCCGTCGGTGGCCGCGCGGTACCGCCGTCTCGCCGCCGATATTCGCGATCGGACCTCGCTGGCCTCATGAGCTCACGGAACGCCCCTTCGCTGCAGCGGAAGGAGCTCCGGTACGCGCATCTGCTGCGGATGACCGACTCGGTCGGGCTGGCCGAACACTGTCGAGGCACCGAGCCGCGCTGGGAGCTCGGCTACTGCGTGGACGACGTGGCGCGGGCCCTCGTCGTCCTCACCCGCGACCCGGCGCCGACCGGAGAGGCCCCGGCGCTCGCCGACCTGTACCGCAGGTTCCTGCTCGACGCGGTGACCCAGGACGGTCTGGTCCACAACCGCCGGGCCTGGCAGGGCGGCTGGACCGACGAGCCGTCATGGGACGACTGCTGGGGACGGTGCCTGTGGGCGCTGGGAACCGTCATCAGCCGAGGCACGGACCCTTCCGGGCCAGAGCTTGCGCGCTTTCGACGTCGCCGCTCGGCGTCGGTCACCCCATCTGCGGTCCATGGCCTACGCCGGTCTCGGCGCGGCGGAGGTGCTCGACCGCTATCCCCGCCACCGCGTGGCTCGGGAGCTCCTGACGGACGCCGCAACCTGTATCGACGAGCCGGTGACTACTCCGGACTGGCCGTGGCCGGAGCCGAGGCTGCGCTACGCCAACGCCGTGCTTCCCGAGACGTTGCTGGCCGCCGGCACGGTCCTGCGCGAGGCCACCTGGCGCCTGCGCGGACTCGACCTTCTCGGCTGGCTCGTCGACGTGGAGACCGCCTCGGTCGACCGCAGCGGCCACCTGTCGCCGACCCCGGTGGCCGGCTGGACGATGGGCGATCCACGGCCCGGCTTCGACCAGCAGCCGATCGAGGCCGGTGCGATCGCCGAGGCCTGCGCCCGGGCGTGGTCGGTCACCGGGGATCCCCGCTGGCGCGCCGGGGTGTTGCTCGCCGCCGCCTGGTTCGAGGGACGCAACGACCTGGGGGTGTCCTTGGTGGACCCCGTCAGTGGCGGCTGCCACGACGGCCTGACGCCCGACGGGCGCAACGGAAACCAGGGCGCAGAGTCGACGTTGGCGTTCCTCAGCGCCCGACAGCTGGCCGATATGGTGGACCGATCGTCACAGTGAGCGCAGCCCTCGGGGGCGAGAGCGTGGTTCGTCGGGTCGGTCCCACGTTGCGTCCGGACCCCAGCCGGACCATCCTGCGACCGTTCGTCCCCGGGCAGGAGCTGGTTCGCGTCGGCCTCTCGCGGGCGGACGCCGTCGTCAGTCGCGTGCTGGACCTCACCGACGACGAGGTGACTCGGACCCTCTCGCAGGTCGTCCGCGCCCTGTCCGCTCGTCACAGCGACGTGCGTCGCGCCTTTCGCGACCACGCCGACCAGGCCGGCTCGACCCTCCCGTTGAGTGCGAGGCTGTCGCCGCAGCGGCGCGAGCTGCTCGGCGCATACCTGACCCAGGAGTACGCCCTCGAGGCGGCCGCCGTCCTCAACCCCACGGTCGTCCCGCATCCCGACCAGAGCGGCCTACCGTCGGACGAGCTTCGGTTCGTCCTCGGGCTGAGGGTCGTCGGGGAGGGCCACATCTCCAGTCTGGAATGGCGTACCGGCGTCGTGACGACGGCTGGGTCGGTCCGGCTGCACCACCCCGGCCGCCGGATGGTGCGTCCACGGATCCGTCGGGAGGAGTCGGCGAGCGACGACGGCCGTTACCACGCGAGGTTCCCCGTCGACAGCACGGTGGGGGAGCGAGTGCTGTTCCCCGCGAGCGCGGCGGAGCGTCACGGCATCGAGGATCTGCGCCTCGTGCGCTTCGCTGCCGACGACGGGTCCGTCGAGTACCGCGGTACGTACACCGCATACGACGGCGCCACGGTGGCGTCCCACCTGCTGAGGACGACGGACTTCCGGACCTTCGACGTGGCGCCCATGGCCGGTCCGGCCGCTCGTGACAAGGGAATGGCGTTGTTCCCCAGGCCCGTGGGCGGCCGGTTGCTCGCGGTGGCCCGACGAGACCGGGAGAGCCTGGTCATCGCCTCGTCGCAGGACGGGCTGACCTGGTCAGAGGGTTCGACGGTCCAGACCCCACGCCGGCCGTGGGAGCTGATCCAGCTCGGCTCGTGTGCCCCTCCGTTGGAGACCCCGGAGGGCTGGCTGGTCATCACGCACGGCGTCGGCCCCGTGCGGCACTACACGCTCGGAGCCCTCCTCCTGGACCTCGACGACCCGACCAGGGTGCGCGGGGTCCTCGACGAGCCACTTCTCGCCCCGACGGACGAAGAGCGGATCGGGTACGTCCCCAACGTCGTCTACACCTGCGGGGCGCTGCTCCACGGGGACCTGGTGTTCCTGCCGTATGCGTGCAGCGACTCTTCCGTGCGGTTCGCCGTCGCCGATACGGACGCGCTCCTGGACCGGCTGGCCTGACGCGGCAGGCGTCCGCGCGCTCAGAGGACGTGGTGGCCGTACATCTCGCCGAGCGGGTCCGCGATGAGCTCGATTCGAGCCCCGTCGGGGTCGGTGAAGTAGACCGACACGTCGCTGTGGATGACGTACTCCACCCCGGCCTCGTCGAACCGCGCGACGATCTCCCGCCAGCGCTCCGGCTCCATCGAGATGGCGAGGTGGTGGAGTCCACCGAGGACCTCGGCGTACGGCCCGACGTCCAGACCGGGGAAGTCGAAGAACGCCAGCAGGTTCTGGTTGCCGATGTCGAAGAAGAAGTGGGAGGACCCCGGGTAGTCGCGGTTCTCGATGAGCTCGGTGAGCGGGAAGCCGAGCAGGTCCTGGTAGAACCGGACGGTCCGCTCGACGTCGCTGCTGACCAGGGCCGTGTGGTGCAGCCCGCGGGCGGTGCTTCCGGGCCGCTGCTCCGTGGGGCGCAGGTGCTGGTCGCGGATCTGCGCGCGCCGTGCCTCGATGTGCGCGAGGTCGCGCGCGGTGTCGGCCGGAACGTCGTTCACGTGTCTCCCTCGGTCGGATGCTCCGGGAGAGACGGTGCCGCGCCGTCGCGCCGGCGTCAAGGGCGGCGAAGGAGTGCGGCGACGAGCATGTCGGTCAACCAGCTCTCGTAGGCGCGGTGGCTCCAGCCCCGTTGCCCGACAAGGGCGTCGTAGTTCGCCTGGGCGCACAGGGTCCAGATGATGTCGGCCGCCTGTGTGGTCGAGATCCCCGCCCGCAACCGACCCTGGTCGGTGAGGAAGCCGGCGAAGCGACGCATACCGTCGAGCCGTTGGCTAGCCAGCCGGTCCTGCAGCTCCTGCAATGCCGGGTCGCCGGCCGCCGCGCTGTCGAGGACGCGCAGTAGGGGGCCGACCCGGCTCCAGACGCCGGGCTGGGTGTGCGCGTATGCCGCGAGCTGCCGATGCGGGTCCGTCTCCTCGATCACCCGTCGGATGCCTGTGCGCTCCTCGACGGGTCGCTCGGCCCGGTCCGCACCGCCCGCCAGAGCGGCTTGGACGGCGGCGGCGAGGAGGCCGGCCTTGCCGGTGGCGGAGCGGTACACCGTCTCCACCGCCACGTCGGCGGTCGCGGCGATCGCCGGAACGGTCGTGCCGGTGTAGCCGTGCTCGACGAACAGCCGCGCGGCCGTCTCGACGATGCGATGGCGGGTCTCGGAGGCCTGCTGGCGCCGACGCGTGGCGTCGTAGCGGCGGCGGGGGGTTGTGGATTCAGACATTGAGGAGAATGATACTGGCATGAATATGGGTACGAGCGAGCAACACGCCGGACCCGCCAACCGGAAAAGGAACGACACCATGACTACTGCACCGACCAGACCAGCAACGGACCTCGACCCCGAACAGCGCAAGGCCGCCGCCCGCCGCGTGCTGGAGGAGATCTTCCCGAACGACGACGAGGAGGCCCTCCGGGCCGCAGTCACCGACGACTTCGTCAACCACGAGGCCCCGCCGAGTGTCCCACCCGGACCCGAGAGCGCGATCTTCTTCATGCACCTGCTGGCCCGCGCGTTCTCCGACCAGCGGTGGGCTGTGGAGAAGGTCCTCGTCGACGGCGACACCGTGGCCCTGTACTGCACCCACAGCGGGCGGCACACCGGCGACTACTTCGGGCTGCCGGCGAGCGGAAACCCCTTCTCGTACCGCCAGATGCACCTTATCCGGATGCGCGGTGAGCGGGGCGCGGAGCACTGGGCGGTCCGGGACGACGCATCGCTGCACCGGCAGCTGAGGGGTGAGGCTGCCTCGCTCCGCTGAGAGGACGGGGCGTCGGGCTCAGCGCCGGGTCGTGGCGCGGACGAGTGCGGCGTCGCGCCGACCCTGCTCGCGTCCGGCCGCGGCGACGGCCGGGACGATCTCGAGGCGGAGTGGGTTGCGTCCCTGAGCGCGGCGTACCTCGGGCGACATCGTCAACAGCGTGAGGGGACGGTCCTCCCCGAGCGCCGCACGCTGGTCGTCGAGGCGGGCCCAGCGGTGCCACCGGGTCGTCGCCGCCAGCGCGACGACCGGGCCGTCGCCCGGCGCCAGGTCGAGGTTCACGGGCGACCGCATCCCGCCGTCCATGTACCGGTGGCCGCCGATCGGGACGACCGGCCACACCAGCGGAATCGCGCAGCTGGCCATCACCGCGTCCACCAGTGGGACGTCGTCGGCTCGGCTCAGCAACCGGTGCGCTCCCGTGTCCGCGTCGACGACGGCCAGCCGCACGTCACGAGGGCCCCAGTCCTTCTTCGGCAGGCGGGCCTCGACGACGCGCCGTCGGATCCCCGCCTCGTCCTGTCCGAGGTCGGTCGCCGCGCGGCCGATCCGCCGCCCGAAGTCCTCGGCGGAGCGGGCCATCAGCCCGTGGCGCGTCATGGCCGAGACCATCCGCCAGGACAGCCCCTTGGGCACCTCGAACGCCACACCGCCACGCTGCCGTTCGTACAGCACGTCGATCGGGGTATCGCCGGCGAGCTGCGCCGCGACGACCGCTCCGGCGCTCGTGCCGAGCAGCGGGTCTGCCGCGTCGATCTCGACCCCTTCGTCGAGGAGGCCGGCCAGCATCCCCGTCTCCCAGGCGATCGCCCCCACGCCACCGCCCCCGAAGACCCACGTGACCGCGTTCATCCGGAGGGCCGCTCCAGCACGTCGAACCGCAGCCCACTGGACGACTCCCCGCGACCGACCGTCTTGCGCCGGCCCTGCCCGGCCCGCACCCGTGCCCGTCACGCGCATTCGCCGACCCCTGACCGCACCGTGAGGCCCCTGCGCGGGGCCACTGCTCAGGGTGGCGACTACGGACTTCGCTCGTCAAGCGTCGACCGGAAGTACGGCGTCGGCCCCGTGGTTGATCTGCCCGTGGACGGGTAGGCGGGCGCGAGCCGCCGGGCTCAGCTCGTCGAGGCCCCTGTGGCCCGGTCCGAGCCCTCGGCCATCACCCGCTCGAAGCACTGGGCGATCTCGTCCTTCCCGGCGTTGAGGGCGTCTCGGACGTCCTCTCCGTCGTCGTGTCCGGCCTTGAGGGAGTGGTACTGCACCGAGATGAGGTCGAAGGTGACGTCGTCGAATCCCTTTCTCCAGTAGCCGTGTCGACTCCTTCGTCGTGGGGTTGGTGGCCTCCGGTCGCGGTGAACGAGGCCGGGGCGCAGCGCCAGCGGTACCCGCTGTCGATGCCGTACGCGTCTCCGGATGCGACCTTCGCCACTGCGGTCTAGCGTGGTATCGGCTCTCGGGAGGTTCGTGGTCCCCTGACCCCTGCAGAGGACCTGACCACCACAGGGCATGCCGCCGCTCGCCCTCGTTATGGCGGGCGGCGGCGCTCGTGCGACGTGCCGATGGAGACGTGCCGATGGAGACGTGCGCCGGACCCAGCCGGCCGCTGCCACTCGCCGTGCGCCCGGTGGCCCGCGGTGTCAGGATCGAAGGGTGACCGTGACCGGATACCGGGGCGACGTCGACGCCGAATGAGCGGTGACCGCCGCGCCGAACCGAGAGGAGGGTGAGCGCGTGTCGAAGGACCTCAGCGACAGCGGAAACCGGAAGAAGCTGAAGAAGTCGTCGTTCGCCTTGCCGGAGGACGAGAAGTACCCGATCCCCGACATCGAGCACGCGCGCAATGCGCTGGCCCGGGTGGCGCAGCACGGCACCGCGGCCGAGAAGAAGAAGGTGCGGGCCGCCGTCGAGAAGCGGTACCCGAGCCTCAAGAAGGACGACTAGCGCCTACAGGCCCTGCGCCACGCAGAACTCGTTGCCCTCCGGGTCGGCCATCACCGTCCACCGGTACCCGAACTCGTCGGTGTCCCTCACGTGGGTCGCACCGAGCTCGACCAGGCGGGCGACCTCGGCCTCGGGGTCGGCCGCGACCACGTCGAAGTGGATGCGGTTCTTGGCGGTCTTGGGCTCGGGAACCTTGACGAACAACCACGTCGGGCCCTGCTCGGGGTCGACCGGCGCCCATCCCGCCTGGTCGCGGTGCCCGGCGAAGCCGATCGCGGCGAAGTCGCTGGACGCCTTGGGGTCGAGGGGACGGCCGACGGCGGCCGACCAGAACGTGCCCACGACCAAGGCGTCGGTGCAGTCGAAGGTCAAGGAGGCAATCGTCACGGTCACCGGGTGACTCCTGAGTCTCGAAGGGTCTCGAAGGGTCTCGAAGGGGTCTCGAAGGTTTCGAAGGGTCTCGAAGGGTCTCGAAGGGGCTTTGAAGGAATTCGAACGCTGGCGACAGTGCCGACATTGTCCTCTCGCCGGGGCGCCGCACGGGCTCGCGGATCGCGTCGTTTCCGGCCCTGCTCAGCGGGCTAACCGGTGTCGTCGGCTGGCACAATGAGCGCGTGGATGCGGGCGGTCTCGAGGTGCAGCTCGCCGCCGAGACCTTCGCCGCCGTCGCACGCGATCTCGCCGAGACGGCCGGAGTCCGGCCCACGCTGGAGCAGCTGGTCGGCCACGCCGTCAACCTGGTGCCGTGCCACTGGGCGGCGGCTGTCGTCGCCGACCACATCACGTCCACGCCGGCGCCGTTGTCGGCGTCCAGCGAGCCCGACCTGCTCTCCGTCGTGGCGGGGATCGCGTCGGCGGCGGGCACGAGTCCCGGTCGGGTGGCGTTCGAGGAGCGCAGCGTCGTCCTGGTGCCGGACCTGGCGACCGAGGAGCGCTTCGGGACCTACCCGACCGAGATGCTCGAGCGCACGCCCATCCGGTCCGTGCTGTCCTTCGGTTTGGTGTTGCAGGACCACGCGCTCGGCGTGCTCACGTTGTACTCCCGATCCGTCGACGCCTTCGACGTCGAGGCGATCACGAGGGCGTCGGTCCTGGCCGACCACGCGACGATCGCCATCGAGGCGACCATCCGCGAGGATCGCGCGCACAACCTCCAACGGGCGCTCGGGTCCAACCGTCTCATCGGCACCGCGACCGGGATCCTGGTGGAACGACACAAGCTCACGCCCGAGCAGGCCTTCGACCTGCTGCGCAGCATCAGCCAGAACAGCAACCGCAAGCTCATCGACATTGCGGAGTTGTTGGTCACGACCGGCGAGGTGCCGCACTTCGGTCGGGGACCGTCGAAGCCGGCGGGCTAGACCTCTCGTCGTCCGGTCAGGTCGAGCCGCATCCTGCCCGGCGCGGTATGGGTGAAGCCCAGCTCCGCGAAGAGGGACTCTCGGCCCCGAAAGGCATCGCCGGCGCGCGGCTCCGAGCCGGGAGCCGGCCGGCCTTCGATCGCCGCGGCGCCGTGGCGAGTCGCCAGCTCGACCGCCGCTCGAAGCAAGGCGTGGCTCACTCCTCGCGACCGGTGGTCGGGGTGGACGACGAAGCACGGCACGAGCCAGACCGTGTCGTCGGAGGGGCCCGCCACGCCCAGATAGCGGGAGCGAGGGCCGGTCGCGCACCAGCCCACCGGTTCGGTGGAGACCGAGGCCAGGACGCCCATGGGCAGCGGGCTGTCGGCGGCCATCTCGGTGAGCCGGCGCTGGTTTGAGCCGGTCACCCAGCCGACGCGGAAGGCGAGTCCGCCGTTGACCGGAGCCATGCACCAGCAGCGTCGGGTGTTCCGTGCGGCGTCGAAGAGCGTGGCCAGCTCCGGGATCTGATCGGGACCGACCGGGCGGGTCCGCACCTCGGAGTCGACCACATGTTCACGGTAGTCCCGGTGACCTCGTCGGGCTGGGCGCATACCTGGTGATCGTGAGGCGGCTTCAGGGCTGCTGCCGCGACCGGCGAGCCGTCTGCCAGGTCTGGGGGATGAGAGGCGCCGTCCGTCGCCGAAGCCAGGCCTCGGTTCGCCGCTCGGTGTGCTCGAGGTCGAGCTGTCGCAGCACGTGCTCGACCGCGGCGAGCACCGAGCCCTGGAGCATCCAGAGGTCGGTCTGGCTCCGCGGATCCACGTCGATGAACATCAGCTCGGTGACGACCGCCCGTGCCTCTCGGACGATCTCGACGGTCTGGTCGATCGCCTCGTCGACGCGGTCGACGTTCCCCGAACCGAACTCGGCGTCGACCAGCTCGGCGAACGACCGCAGTCCGCTGGCCAGGTCGTTGAGGACGACCGCGAAGGCCCGCCTCAGCTCGACGGCCGCCGGGCTGTCCGTGGCGTCGCCGGCGGGCGGCGCCTGCAGGGCGATGACGGACAGGAGGGCCCGCACGGCCACGAGACAGCCGTCGAGCCGACCGAGCGCGTCGGCCAGTCCGGGATGCACGGTGGCGCTGGCGAGAGCGAGCGGGTTGAGCTTGCGGCTCTGGGCCACCGCCTCCACCGACGCGGCCGCGCTCTCGAGGTCGGCGTCGATGTGGTCGGCCCAGGCCATCCAGGCCGTCACCTCGTCCGGATGCGGGGTGCGGCTGGCGACGGTCAGCGCGACCTCGTCCAGGAGGCCCGCCTGTGACCGAGCCACACCGCGAACCGCGTCGCGGGCCCGTGCGTTCGGGATGGTGACCGGGACGACGAGGCTGAACGCGATCCCCACGACGGTGCCGATGAGGGTGTTGACGACGCGAACCTCGGCCGCCAGCTCGGGCGAGGAGACCGCCAGGATGAGCATCGCGCTGATCGGCGCCTCCAGTGACTGCTCACCGAGGCGCAGGACCTTGGCCAGGAGCAGCGATGCGGCGATGACGATGGCCAGGCTCCACCACGTGAGCCCGATCGAGCTGGCCACCCCGACCGCGACCAGGACGCCGGTGAGGACGGCGCCGACCCGGACCAGACCCATCTGGAGCGTGCCGACGGTCGAGGCCTGGACCACAAGCAGCGCCGTGAGTGGTGCCGTGAGGTCGAGGATGCCCGGTGACAGGGCGTTGGCGATGAGGTAGGACACGACGGCGGCCACGGTGAGCCGGGCGATCTGGGCCGACGCCGGCCGGATTCGGGCCGGCAGCTGCGCCCACGACGTGGGGAACGACGGCCACGCCCACCACAGGAGGTTGCGGAGTCGCGACCGCGACCTCCCCGCCAGGCGTCCGAGGTTCAGCCGCTCCACCGCCCCCACCTTCAGCCATGAGCCGCGCTGCCCCGGCACAACGCATGCTGCGCGCCCCACACTGTAGAAGCCCGGGGCGGGTACGTCAGGCGTCGGTCGTCGTGCCGGGTGGTCCCGACAGCACCCGGGGCACGTACTCGAGCAGCTGGAGCCGACCGTCGAAGGTGCGGCTGTTCACCATGTCGAGCGCGACGTCGGGATACCCGTCGTAGATCCGGTCGCTACCCGTGCGCCCCGTGATGACCGGGAACACGACCACGCGGAAGCGGTCCACGAGGCCGGCGCTCAGCAGGGAGCGGCAGAGGGTGAGGCTTCCCAACGTCCGCATGGACGTCGCGCCGGACTCCTTCATCTCGCGCACGGCCTCGACCGGGTCCCCGGTGACCAGTCTCGAGTTGGCCCATTCCAGCGGGTCGCTGAGGGTGCTCGAGAAGACGACCTTCGAGACGTCGGCCAGCGAGTCGGTCCCCGGCTCACCCTCGTTGGCGAACCCAAACATCAGGCGGTAGGTGGTCGCGCCCATCAGGACGGTGTACGCCTCCTCCGGCTGGTCGCCCAGCCAGGCGAGGTACTCGGGCCCCTCGAGACCCCACCAGCCCGGCCAGCCCTCGGCGGCGCCGTACCCGTCGAGCGAGGTGATGAAGTCGACGATCAGCTCGGTCATCAGTGGTTCGTCCTCTCTCCATGGCCTGGATCTCCGTACGCCTTCCACGTTCGAGTGTCGCCGAGTCGTCAAGACGCCCCGGCGCAGAACGGCGCAACCCGGGTCAGAGCAGACACTTTTCGGCAGGCTCACCGGCGCGGCAGGGAGAATCTCTTGCCTTCCCGCCGCTGGGGGGCATACCTTCCGCGCATCGGGGTCATCGGACGGAGGGCTTTGATGAAGAGAGCAGTATTCGCGGGTGGAGCGGCCGTCGCCGTGACGTTGGCACTTGCGGCGCCGGCTTCGGCCGCGACCCCCGGCGCGCTCACGCCCGCCGCAGCATCGGCCGCGTGCGCCGCCTACTTCGGTGTCGCCCCGGGACCGGAACCGTTGTCGGCCTGTCAGTGGGACATGCGACAGATGGATGTCGGCGCTGCTTCCTACGCGAAGGCCACCGGCGCGGGTGTGACGGTGGGAGTCATCGACAGTGGCGTTGACCTGACCCACGTTGACCTGGCGGGGAACATCGACGTCGGGCTGTCCTGTTCGTTCATCTACTCGGGTACGCCCACCGCGGATCCCCAGGAAGTCGCCAACGGCGACTGCTCGAACAAGGCGGCGGTGCAGGGCCTTCAGGGTCACGGCACCCACGTCGCCACCACCATCGCGGGAGCGATCAACGGGGTCGGCATCGGCGGTGTGGCGCCGGACGCGACGATCGTCGCACTGAAGGCGTGCACCATCGCCGGCTTCTGCTTCGCCGACTCCGTTGCTGCTGCTCTCCGCTACGCCGGGGACCAGCGCCTCGACGTGGTGAACCTCAGCCTGTTCGCCGACCCCTATCTCTACTACTGCAAGAGCGAGGCCGAGCAGCGCGCCATCCTCAAGGACCTGCTGGACGCCTCTCGGTACGCCCAGCAGCGGGGCGTCGTCATCGTCGCCTCCGCGGGCAACGAGATGGACGACCTCGGTCACCCAGAGATCGACGACGTCAGCCCCGACTGGCCGCCGGACACCGCCGTGGTGCGGGAGGTCGGCAACAACTGCCGGGTCGCGCCGGCCGAGCTGCCGGGCGTCGTCACGGTGTCGGCGACCGGTGTGGACGAGCTGGCCAGTTACTCCAACATCGGTACCCCGGTCGATGTAACGGCTCCGGGTGGCGACGCGGCCCAGACCCCAGGCGTCACCTTCGGACGGATCCTGGCCGGTTGGACGAGCACCGACAAGACCGGTGACTGGGAGTTCTATGCGAGCGTCGGCCGTGCCGTCGAGGACGCCAACGGCAACCGCTGGGTGTGGATCAGCGGCACGTCGATGTCGTCACCGCACGTGGCCGGCGTCGCCGCGCTGATCCGGGAGCTTCACCCCGGCTGGAGCCCGGCCGCGGTCGCGGCCGCGATTCGGCGGTCGGCCACATCGCTGGCGTGCCCGACCGACTGGCCCGAGGACGACCCGCGGCGCTGCAGGGGCGGGGCCGGCAAGACCTCGTTCTACGGCGCGGGGATGGCTAACGCCCTCCAGGCGGTCGCCCGCTGACGTCGACGCCGCCACCGCCGGTAGGCCTCGAGAGGGCCTACCGGCGGGGTGGGGCGTGCAGCGCGTTTCCCGCGATCTCCAAGGGGTAGACATCGGCCGACACGTGTGCCCGCGCGCCGACCAGTGGAGGACCCATGCCGAGAGGCGAAGAGACCGTCACCACCTCCGCCGGCGTCGACGAGGTGTGGGCGTTCCTCTCCGACTTCACGACGACCGAGCAGTGGGATCCGCCCACCGTGTCCACGGTCCGGGTGTCCGGTGACGGCGGTGTGGGCACGCGCTACCAGAACACCTCCCGGGTGCTCGGCCACGACACCGACATCGTCTACACCGTGATCGAGTGCGAGGCGCCTCGACACCTGCACCTCCGGGGCGAGTCCGACAGCTTCACCGCCGAGGACACCATCGTCCTGTCACCCGACGGCGGTGGGACGGTCGTGTCGTACACGGCGGACTTCACCTTCACCGGAGCGGCGAAGCTCGCCTCGCCTCTGCTGGACGCCGGCCTCCAGAAGATCGGTCGCGACGCCGCGAAGCAGATGGCCGAGTGCCTGGACCGTCTCACGGTTCGACCCACCGACGAGGCGTCCGACCGGAGCTGAGTGGGAGCCTGATGCGCGTCGCCCTTGTGTCGGACAACTATCCGGTCGGCCGCGAGGCGGGCGGCATCGGCACCTACTCCCAGACTCGTGGCTCGAGCCCTGAGCCGGCTGGGCCACGACGTCCACGTCTTCGCCGGCGGTGGAGACGGCGTCGTCGTGGACGAGGGGGTCAGGCGCCATCTGGTGCCTCCCGTCGGTGACGCGGACGCGATCGGCCGGCTGGTCGAGCAGGCCGTTGCACAGGCCGGCCCCTTCGACGTCCTGGAGACGCCGGAGTTCCGGGGGATCGGGGCCGTGGCCGTGGGCCGCCGTGACGTCGCCCGCCGCCTGGCGGTCCGCCTGCACGGCGCCGAGACGATCCTCGGGCATCGCCCGGAGATGTGGCGGGGCTGCCCGGAGAACCCTGAACGGGCGCTGGCGTGCGCCGCCGATGTCGTCACCGCCCCGTCTCGGGCGGCGGTGCAGATGACCGATGAGGCGTGGGGCACCCGGCTCCGTACTCGTGCCGTCGTGGTACCCAACCCCGGGCCCGACATCGGCCCCGACATCGGCCCCGACGTCGGCCCCGACATCGAGGCCGCCGCCGTTGCCGACATCGAGCGACGAGCTCCCGATCGCCGACGGTACGACGTCGCCTTCTTCGGACGGCTGGAACCGCGCAAGGGGGTCGACGTCCTCGCCGCACGCGCTGAGGGAGACGGGCCGTCCGCTGTCGGTCGTGGTCGCCGGGGCGGACCATCCCTGGGGCGGAGAGCGGACCGGCCTCGGGCTGCTGCGGTCGAGCGGTGCGCAGGTGAGCTACCTCGGAGTGATCGCCCACGCTGACGTCATGGCCACCCTGGCGAAGGCGCGGGTGGCCGTGGTGCCGTCCCGGCGCGAGTCGTTCGGGCTGACCCTGCTCGAAGCCATGACCGCCGGAGTCCCGGCAGTCGCCTCCGACATCCCCGCCTTCCGGGAGCTGGTCGGCGAGTCCGGAGGCGTCACGCTACTGCCACTCGACCCCGCGGCGTGGTCGGCGCGGATCGTACGGCTGCTGGACGACCCGGTCCACGCCCGGGCGACGGCTCAGGCGGCCCGGCGCCGGGCGGAGGCGTTCAGTCCGATGGCGGTGACCCAGGCGCTGCTCGAGGCGTGGACGTCACCCGAGCGTCGACCCGCTCTGGCCGGGTGACCCCAGCACCGCTCCGGTCCGCGACCAGGCGCTGCGCCTGGAAGTGTCGTTCGAGCTGCAGCGCGGGTCCCAGCACGTCGACCTCGATGCGCTCCGGCCACCGATCGCCGGTCGGCCACGGGACTCCACGCCGGTTCCGGTTCGCGTCGCGGATGCGGACCATCCGGAACCCCGGCCGCTCGACGGGAGTACAGGCCTCCAGGTCGTGCAGCGTCCCGCCACTGACGAGAACCGGCTCGCATACGACCTCGTAGCGGCTGCGCGCGAGCACCGCGGCCGACGGCGCGCCCGTGTGGACGCGAGGGTCCTCGAGCACGTCGACCAGCTCGGAGCCCGCCGGCTCGTCGACCCAGACGTGGGCGTCGGCGGCGGCCAACAGGCTCTCGACCGACGCCACGACCGTCGGGAGGGGTGTTCGGCCGGTGCGGAGCCGCACGACAATGGTGGGAACCCGCCAGACCAGGTGCCGGCCGCGGACATCGGGGTCCGGCACGCGCGCCGCCAGGGCCAGCGTCTCGGCGTTCTTGGTCGACGCCAGGTCCGCGGTCCGGCCGGCGATGTCCGGCCCGTCGTGCCAGACCTGGGCGTCGTCCAGCCAGCGCAGGTCTGCCCCGGCGGTGAGTGCCCGGTGACCGAGGTCCCAGTCCTCGCCCCCGTAGGCGCGGAAGGTCGGGTCGAAGCCGCCGAGCAGGTCGAACAGGTCTCGGTGCAGGCTTACCGCGGCGCCGAGGACCAGCTGGTACGCGTGGTCGTCCGGCCGGGTGAGCCCGGCCGTGCGCGCATACCCCTCGAGCAGCCACTCCGGCTCGGGGATCACCCGCGGGCGCGGACCGCCTCCGGCGAGCCACTCCGCGACGGCCGGTGGGCGCCAGCCGTCGAGATCGGCGTGGAGCCGGTGCCCGACGACCAGCGACCACGAGGACGGCGCCGCGTCGGCGACGAGCCGCAGGTAGTCCGGTGTCGGCACACAGTCCTGGTCGAGGAAGGCGAGGACGCGGCCGGTGCTCGCCGCCGCGCCGAGGTTGCGGGCTCGGGCCGGCCGAAAGCCTTCGTCCGGCTGGCGCACTACCCGGGTGGGGTAGGCCCGGCGACCGACGGTGGGGCGCCGGGACGACCCGTCGTCGGCGACCACGACCTCGAACGCTTCGGGAGGACAACTCTGCTGGTCCAGTCCGGCGAGCAGCCGGTCGAGCTGGTCCTGTCGCTCGAAGTAGGGGACGACGACGCTGACCTCGGGCTGGCTCATGCGAATACCGTTGCCGTCGAAACGATTCGGGGAGAGCTCTGGGACAGCTCGTCAAGGAGGTCGGCATGCCTCCGGGCGGCCTCACGGGTCGACGGACCCAGCACGACGTCCGAGCCCAGCCACGTCCGGTCGGGCCGGTCGAGAGCGTCGATGATGCCGGTCTCGAGGTCGTCCACCAGGTTCAGAGCCCGCGGCAGCCGATCGGCGAGCTCGCGCGCGTACGGGCTGGGGAGGGTGATCGGGCGTCGGCCGGCCTCGAGCCAGGCGTTGATCGTTCCCGATGCGGAGATGTGCCGGTGCGGTGCCACCGGCACGCCCACGGTCCGCAGTCGTGAGTCCAGCTCGGCCTCGGGGACGAATCCGGTGACCCGGAACGGGACCCCGGCCCGCCGGGCTCCGGCGACCAGCTCCGCCGCGTGCTCGGCGTGCCCCTCGGCAGGCGCGCCGAGGCAGGTGACCCGGACGTTCCGGCCGGCGCGACGAAGCCGGGCCGCGGCGGCCACCACCTCGTCCACGCCCTTGCCCGGATAGAGGTAGCCCAGGACCGCGACCTCGGTCTCCTGGACGCCGCGCGGTGGGGCCTGGTCGGATCCGGGCTCGATCGGGAGTGGGACGACGACCACCCGCCCGGCCGGCAGCGGGGCGACGCCCGCCTCCCGGCGACACCGGTCCAGGCAGTCCCGCTCGTGCTCGCTGGCGACGACGACGACGTCGGCCGCGTCGGTCATGTCGGCGTATGCGTCACGGCGCCGCCGGTACCAGCTGCCGCCCTCGGCCGGCTGGGGCAGGTCGTGCAACGCCAGCGCCAGCGTGGCCCGTCGCGAGACGGCACCGACGACGCGAGCCGCCTCCTCCGGACTGCTCCCGAGCAGGCGGTCGGTCACCTGAAGCATGGCCGCGCCGCCCGGCGGAATCGACTCGACGAGACCTCGTGGTCGCACACCACTCTGAAGGCAGCCGAACCCGCAGCAGCGACGCGCTCAGTCGCGAGTCGGCCGCGCTGAGCCGCAGCGCGTGCGAGACCACTCCGTGGCGGTCCGGTCCCACCACGACGTACACGCGAGTCAACGGATCAGGACCAGAATGCTGCTCGGTGGTTCTCGCCACGGAGAAACGGGTACCCACTTCCACGTGAACCACACTCGCCCTGGGACGGCGAGGTGAGCGACACCCCGCTCTCGCTCGCCGCTCCCCTCACACAGCGGTCCCGCACACGCCACCCGTTGCGGATCGCCGTGATCGCCCCGTCGCAGTACCCGATCCGCCAGCCGTTCGCCGGTGGGCTCGAGGCGCTGGTCTGGAACCTCGTCGACCGCCTCCGCCGCCGCGGCCACACCGTGAGCCTGTACGCCGGTGAGGGCTCCGACGGGGTGGACGAGCGGTATGCGTTCCCGGCTGACGGGTGGGAGCCCAGCCCCGCCGCCCGTCGGGACCCCTCGATGCCGCCGGCGCGCTTCATGAGCGACCACCACGCATACCTGCGACTGCTGATGGCCCTGGCCCAGCCGCTGGCCGACAGCTTCGACGTGGTCCACAACCACGCTCTCCACCACCTGCCGCTCGCCATGGCGCCGTTGCTCGACATGCCGGTCCTCACCACGCTGCACACGCCCCCCACGCCCTGGCTGGAGAGCGCCGTGACGGCGTCCCCGTACCCCGGCGCGCCGGGGGCGTTCGCCGCGGTCAGCGGCTACATCGCCGAGGCGTGGCAGTCGGCGCACTCCGCGGTAGCGGCGTCGGTGGTGCTGAACGGGGTCGACCTGCGGAAGTGGCCCCTCGGTCCCGGTGGCGACCGGCTGGTCTGGTTCGGCCGGTTCGTGCCCGAGAAGGCCCCGCATCTCGCGATCGAGGCCGCGCGACGGGCCGGGATGCCGATCACTCTCGTCGGCCCCGTCGTCGACCGGACCTACTTCGCCGAGGCCATCCGGCCACGGCTCGGAGGGGACGTCGAGTACGGCGGGCACCTGGCCGTCCCCGACCTCGCGGCGTTGGTGGGGGCGAGCGCCGGGGCTCTGGTCACTCCGGTCTGGGACGAGCCGTACGGGCTCGTGGTGGCCGAGGCGCTGGCGTGCGGCACCCCCGTGGTCGCCTTCGACCGTGGCGGGATTCCTGAGGTCCTCACCGACCCCGCCGTCGGCTCCCTGGTCCAAGCCGGCGACGTCGGAGCCATGGCCGATGCCGTACGCCGCACCGTCCTCCTCGACCGCGACGAGGTGCGCTCGTATGCCGAGCGGTACCTGTCGCTGGACCGGATGGTCACGAGGTACGAGCGGCTCTATACCCGGCTTCGGTCAGGTGCCACTTGGGGGGCGAGCCGGTCCGTCGGATGAGGCCGTTGTCGGCGAAGGCCGAGAGCCATCCGCCCATGGGGAAGAACCCCCAGCGCGCGTGGAACCGGTTGCTGTTGTCCACGATGTCCACGAGGTGTCCGAGTGGTGGGTCCTCGATGTCGTGGTGCTGGTGGTAGCACGGTGCGCCTCCCACCCAGAGAAGCCGTCCGTCGTTGGCCGTCAGGCGCATCGCGAAGTCGGTGTCCTCGCCGCCGTACCCCTCGTAGTCCTCGTCGAAGCCACCCAGCGTCATCCAGTCCTGCGCGGTGACGGCGAAGGACAGCGACCAGAAGAGCAGTGGGTCGTCGGCCGCCCAGACCTCACCCGGTGCCGGTGCCGGTCGAGCGGGATGAGCGCCCGTGGCCGCGAGGTCCGCCGTCGTGTACCGCTTCTGCCCCTGTCGGCGGGGCGGCAGGTAGTGAACCGTCCCGGCCAGCACCGCCGGACGGCTACCGCCCGAATCCCGTTGTCGCACAATGGCAGCCGTCTCCTCGTAGCGCCCGACGAGCTGGGGCGAGGGCAGGCAGTCGACGTCGAGGAAGACCAGCAGGTTGGCGCCCGTGGCGATGGCGGCGGCGGCGACGACGTTGCGGGATCGAGCGAGCGGCAGTCCTCCGCCTGGGCGGGCGGGGACCGGCACGACGCGGATCTCGTCGGCCGGGGCGGCCGTCGATGCGGCCCGCTCCACGACGCCCGGGAGGGCGGGGTCGTCCATTGCCGCGACGAGGTAGAGGCCGGGTCTCCGGTGGCTCTGGGACAGGGCCTCCACCTGGGCGGCGAGGTGCTGGTGCCGGCCGTGCGCGAGGGTGAGGACGGCGACCTTCGCTCCGGTCATGCCGCCTGCCAGGCGGCCAGCCGGTCCACGGCCTCGGCCATCCGCGCGGCGCCGCGTCCGTCCGACCACCGGCTCCACCGCTGGGGATCGTCGCGCCGAGCGGCCTCGAGCAGCCCGGGCCACTCCGCGTCGTCCGGCCAGCCCTGGTGCGACCGGGCCAGGCCGGCCCGTACCAGAGCGGTTCCGAGGTGCCGCTGTTCCTCGTGCGGGCGGGGCTGGGGGAGCACCACGGCCGGTCGGCGGGCGGCGGCCACCTCCGCCAGGGCGTTCTGGCCGCCGTGCGTCACGACGACGTCGCTGGCGCACAGGGTCGGCCACACCCGGTCCGGGGACAGGCCAGGCCCGCCGACCCACGTCCACTCCGGGGTGGCCCGACGCACCCGCGCGACGCGCTCCGGCGCGAGCGGCTCCCCGCCGTGTCCCCACAGCCACGCCACCCGGCGCTGGCCCGGTGGCGGTTCGGGGGTCAGCGCGTCGAAGCGCGAGAAGGCGCCGGTCCAGGTCGTCTTGGCGTCCCAGGTGTCCTGCCAGCCCAGAACCGGACGGACCTCCGCGGGCCAACACGCCACCAACGTCGTGGCCGCGTCGTACGCCATCTGGTGCGGACGGTCGCGTCGGTCTCCGGCCATGGCCACCGTGGCGACGGGCACGCCGAGGGTTCGGGCGAGAAGGGTGACCTCGGCCGACACGTCGACCACCATCGCGGTCGGTCGGGCGGTCCCGATCCACCCGGCGATCAAGGCCATTCGCCGGCCGTAGCCCCGATGGCCGATCGGCGCCCAGTGCAGGGCGCCGCCCGCGGCATGGTCGGTTCCGCCCGCGTCGTCGTCGCGGGGAAGCGCTACCCAACGCTCCGCCGGCCAGTCCGCGGGTCGGGGAGCAGAGCTCAACACCACGACGCCGCTGCGCATCAGCGGGGCGACCGTCAGGGCTCGGGTGACGTGGCCGGACCCGAGGTGGTGCGCGTACCAGCCGACCAGCGTCACGCTCCCCGCCTCTCGGCCGTGGTGGAGTGGACCAACCGCCGGTACAGGTCTCGGTGCCAGGCGGCGAGCTCGCGCTGCTCGGCGGCGCGGAAGCCGCGGGTCGCCTGCCACACCGGTCGCTCCGCGTAGCACCGGTCGACGGCGGCGGCCACGTCGGCCACCGACGGGCCGTCTGGTTCCCACCCGAACGTCGCGCAGGGCCGTTGTTCGGTCCAGAACCCGGTTCGGGGAGCCAGCACCGGCGTCCCGAGGTCGAAGCAGGCCTCGAGCCAGCCGGAGTGGGTCCCGAACGCATACGGCAGCACCGAGAGGTCGAGGCCCCGCACGTAGTCCCAGAGCTCGGCGTCGGTATGCGGGTCGTGCACGGTCAGGGAGAGTCGGCCCTGGTCGTCGAGCCGGGTGAGCAGCGCCAGCAGGTCCGCGTCGTGGCGAGGGTGGCCGGGGTCGACGACCTCGCGGTGCAGGTGCACCGACACCTCCGCGCCGGGCAGCGGCTCGGTCGCGGCGACCAGCGCCCGCACGACCGGCGCGGCGGCGACGTTGGCCCGGAGGCTCTTCAGATGCAGGCCGACCCGGAACCGGTCTCGCGACCGGTGGGCGACGCGCCCCACGGTCTCGAGGGGAGCGATGTGGGGGTGGGGAAGCACCGTCGCCCGACGACCCCAGCGGCGCTGGATCTCTCGAGCCGCGCCGGCGGTCAGCGTGACCACCTCCGCGGCGTGAGGCACCAGGACCGCCAGGCGGGCGCCATGCTCGGTCTGGTCGACGAAGTGTGGGTTGACGACGTCATGAACCGTGAGAACCAGCGGGATGCCGTACGCGTCGAGGCGGGCGCACCAGCGGCTCAGCTGCTCCGGACTGCGCGCGTCGAACCCGAAGTGCAGATGGACGACGTCGACCTGCCCGGCGTGGTCGTTCACCCAGTCCGTCGTCAGTGCCGGTGGAGGCCACCACTGGCCTGGTCCGCCGCCAGGCACCACCGGATCGGGGAGGTGCTCAACGATGGGATCGGCCTGGGAGCGACTCCTGAGCCGAAGCGGGTAGGGGTGGTTGCCCGGTATCGACAGCACCCGCGTGACGCCGCGAGAAAGCGACTCGCGCGCCGGTTCGACCAGGTGCTCCGGCGCATACCGGCTCCCGGTGACGGAGGCTCTGACGGTCCGCACCACCGGCTGATACCCCGTGACCCGCGCGGTAACCGTCGCCGACGAGGCACGCCTCCGCTGATTGTGGGGTCCCTGACGGGGTAGGTGCTGGTCATGAGCGACGAGCAGTCGGTTGCACCCTCCGACCCAGATCTGTCCACCGTCGAGACCGCGCCGGCGGTGATCCCGGCCGAGGCGGACGAGGGCGAGATCACCGCGGCCGAGAGTCGGGCCAAGGCCGACCCGGACTCGCCGGCGGGTCCCAACGCCGACACCTCCGAGGACGAGTTCACGGACCCCAGCGCCCAGCCGCCGGCGTAGGCCTCTGGAGCCGGGACCGAAGCTACTCGGCCTGGCGCCGGTGCTTCGTCGCCTGACCGGTGGCCTCCTCCACGACCCGCTCGACCATCTCGCCGGTGAGCTCGGCGGTCCGCAGCTTCGTGGCGTCCATGCTCGCCGGGTCGGTTCGCGCCCATTCCTCGGACATCCGATCCTCGAAGTCCTGGACCATCCGTTCGATCCGCGCCTCGCTGGCCTCGCGCTGCGCGTCCACTGCCCGCTGGACCACCTTCGCCGTCGTGTCAACGATCCGTCGTTCCAGGAGCACGACGAAGCCGACCAGCAGGAGCGTGGTGCCCACCCCCGCAAGGACACTCGCGACGTAAGCCGTGCGGTCCGTCGGCGCGGCCAGCTGGAACCCCGCCGCGATGCCGGCCAGGCCGAGCACGATGCACCCGATGATCCAGCCCCAGCGAACGCGCACATGAGGGTTCGACGTCGTCGGCTCTACCACCCGAGCAGGATAGGGAGACGCGGGCTTTCGGTATGCGTCGGCCCGCCTCCTCCGGCTGGAGGACTCAACGGGCGTACTCTGCGCAGCAGGCCCCATCTCGGGTCCTACCGAGGAGCCCCCAATGTCTGACAAGTCCCCGCGCCAACATCTGTCGAAGAAGCAAGGCAAGACCATCAAGGAGAAGCGCGCCGACAAGAAGGGCCGGGCCGACGCCGCGGTCTCCAGCGATCCGGTGTCCCGGGCCACGAAGCGCTAGCCGGCTTCGTGGGGCGCCGCCCCGTCGCTGAGGGGGCACCCGGCATTCCTGGACGTCGAGACGGTTGCGTGCGCTCTTCGCCGACGTTACGTTCCCGAGCGTGGCCCAGCCTGAGCAGTCGAGTGCCCGCGAGCGTCCCGACTACCGCCTGGCCGCCGCGGGCCGGGAGGCCGCGGAGGACGAGCGGCTCGACCTTCTCGAGCAGATCTACGACCCGACGTCGCGGCAGCGACGTGCCCTGGTCCAGCCCGGCTGGCGGTGTCTCGAGGTCGGTGGCGGGCGCGGCTCGATGGCGGTGTGGCTGGCCGAGCAGGTCGGTCTCACCGGCCAGGTGGTCGCGACCGACGTCGACACGCGGTACCTCTCCCGGCTCGAGATCCCGAACCTCGAGGTCGTCGAGCACAACATCCTCGACGACCCTCTCGACGCGCTCCAGCCCGGCTCGTTCGACCTCGTCTGCTCGCGGCTGATGCTGTTCCACCTCCGGGACCGCCAGGAACAGGCGATCCGGCAGATGGCCGCGTGCCTGCGCCCGGGCGGCTGGCTCGTCGACGAGGACGCCAGCTGGGGGACCGCCGGGGCGCCGGTGGATCCCACCCACCCCCGCTACGACGACTACGGGCGGGTCTGGCGCGACGGGGACTGGTGGGCGTCCCGGGGGTACGACAAGGTGTTCGGACAGAAGCTGCCCGTGCTCTTCGAGCGCTGCGGCCTGGAGGACGTCCGCTGCGAAGCGTCCACCGAAGTGGTGCGGGGCGGGAGCCCGTGGGCGAGGTGGTGGATCCCGACGCTCGAGGTCATGAACGAGCTGGGCGGCGGCGACGACACGTCCCGGCGCGACGTCGATGTCATGACCGCAGCGCTCGCCGACCCGACGGTCTGGCTGCGACGAGAGGTGCTGTACGCCTGTTGGGGCCAGAAGGGCGTCGCCTCTTAGCTTGCCGAGTCGGCCTTGCGGGTGAAGGTGAGGTGGGTGACGCCGCTGGGGGAGGAGACCGCCTCGACGTCGTAGGCGTCCTCGAGGCCCTCCAGGCCGTCCCAGACGCGCACGCCGCGGCCGAGCACGATGGGGACCTGGACGAGATGCATGTGGTCGACGAGCCGGGCGGCGACGAAGTCGCGGACCACGCTGGCGCCGCCGCCGATCCGCACGTCCTTGCCACCGGCGGCGTCACGGGCGGTGGCCAGCGCCTCCGCCGGGGCGGCGTCGAGGAAGAAGAAGGTGGTGCCGCCCTCCATCTCCATCGGTGATTTGGGGTGGTGGGTCAGGACGAAGGTCGGTGTGTGGAAGGGCGGGTTGGGACCCCACCAGCCCTTCCAGTCGGGGTCGTCCTGCCACCCGGGCGGGCCGAACTTGTTGGCGCCCATGATCTCGGCGCCGATGCCCTCACTGTTGCGCTCGGCGAAGGCGTCGTCGACACCGGCGGTTCCGCTCGCGTCCCAGAACCGCGTCTGGAACATCCACTCGTGCAGCCGCTCGCCCGCATGGCCGAACGGAGCTTCGGCCGACTGCGGCTCGCCGGTGGCGAAGCCGTCGAGGGAGATGGACAGGTTGTGGATCCGTGCCAGAGACATCGATGCGCTCCTCGGTTCTTGCCGCCGGGTGCTCGGCGGCCCGTGGTCGACGCTAACGGCCCGGATGAGATCAAAGGGGAGTGCGGACGCCGGTATGCGCCGCGACGGGGTGACGTCGAGCGTCCTTCCATGGCGATGCGCAGCCTCAGGCCACGCAGTCCCGGGTTCCGCCAGGATGGGCCGATGACCCGCACGCCCGCCGGCGCCGCGCCGGCCGGCATACGTCTCCCTTGGGGGGATGCCGACCGTGGTTAGCGGGTGGTGGGACACCCTGCGTCAGCACCCGGAGATCGCCCTGTTCGTCACCGTGGGCGGGGGCGCTCTCCTCGGCCGCCTGCGCTTCCGTACCGTCGTCCTGGGAGCGGTGACCGGCACGCTGCTCGTGGGAGTGCTGGTCGGCCAGGCCGGCGTCACCCTCGACTCGACGATCAAGGAGGCCGCGTTCGCCGCCTCCCTCTTCGCCCTCGGCTACAACGTGGGCCCCCAGTTCTTCGCGGGCCTTCGGTCCGACGGCCTTCGTCAGGTGTCGCTGACCGTCATCTCCTGCGTGCTGGGACTGCTCGGCGCGGTCGTCGTGGCGGAGGTCTTCGGCTATGGAGTGGGTTGGGGGGCGGGGTTGCTCGCCGGTGGCCTCACCCAGTCGTCCGTCATCGGCGTCTCGTCGGCGGCCATCGAGTCGCTGCCGGGAGTCTCACCGGAGCAGGCCAGGATCTTCGAGTCCCAGATCGCCGTGGGGTTCTCGGTGTGCTACCTGGTGAGCACCGCCGCGGGTGCCTACTTCCTCTCCGTCGTCGCACCTCGGCTGCTCGGCGTGCGCGACCTGCCGGCAGCCGCCCGCCAGGTCGAACGCCGGCTGGGTATCAACAGCAACCCCGACGTGACGTCCGGGTACTACTCGGTCGTCCGACGCGCGTACCGGCTCGAGGCATCCCACCTCATCGGACGGACCGTGCACGAGGCCGAGCTCGACGCCCGAGCCCGCGGGCACGTCCTCGTGCTGCACCGGATGCGTCGCGCCGACGTCATCTCGGTGCTGACGCCGGCGACCGTTCTCCAGGTGGGAGACACCGTCACCGTGAGCACCCGGCGGGGGCATCTCACCGCGGAGGACCCCACGACCTTCGGCGTCGAGATCGACGATCCCCAGCTCCTGGGCTACGACGTGCAGGAGCTGCCGATCATCGTGACCAACAAGCGATTCGTCGGCCGGTCGCTGTCCGACGTCATGGACGACGTCTCGCCACGGATCTTCGTCAACGACGTCCTGCGCGCCGGCGTGACGGTGCCGTGGTCATCGTCCATGCCGGTCCAGCTCGGCGACGAGATCCGCGTCCAAGGGATCGCCGACGAGGTCGAGTCGGCGGCCGCGCGGCTCGGCTACCCGCTGAGAACCACCCCCGCGACGGACCTGTCGTATGTCGGCCTCGGCATCGCGCTCGGCTGCCTGATCGGTGTTCCGACCATCGGACTCCTGACCGCCAAGGTCGGCCTCACGACGTCCGGCGGTGCCCTGCTCGCGGGACTGTTCCTCGGCTACCTGCGGACGCGCAACCCCGCCTTCGGGCAGTTCCCCGCCGCCGCCAACTGGCTGATCAGCACCGGCGGACTGTGCGTGTTCGTCGGGGCGGTCGGCATCACCGCCGCCCCCCACTTCGTCGAGGGCCTCCGCCAGGAGGGCCTGGGTCTGGTTCTGGGCGGGTTCCTGGTTGGGCTGTTCCCCATGGTCACCTGCTTGTACCTCGGTCGGTACGTGTTCAAGTTCGACGTGCCGGTGCTGCTCGGTGTCATCGCCGGCGCGAACACGACCACTGCGGGCATCGGCGCTGTGACCGAGGCGGCCAAGAGTCAGATCCCGGTGATCGGCTACACGGCGCCCTATGCGATCGGCAACATCCTGCTGACCTTCTGGGGCAGCGCCATCATCGTCATCCTCGCGTGAACGGAAGACTACGTCGGGGTCCAGGACGCGGATCGTCCTGAACCGTCCCTAGCCTCGGCGCATGAGCGAACAGGGCTGGCGGGACTTCCTCGCCGCAGAGGGTGTGGCCGACTGGGTGGTGCTGCACGGCGGCGCGGCCGCGGTGTTTCGTGTTCCTGCGCTGGCTGACGCGGCTCGCCTCGCCGCCGCGATCGCCCAGGACCCCGGCGTGGCCGGCTCGGGAGTGCTGATGACGGTCGCCGACGACCGTCTCACGGTGCGTCTGACCCGCGGCGTGTTCCGGCTCGAGGCGGCGCACATCGACCTCGCCCGCCAGATCTCGGCGACGGCGCGACGACACGGAGCCGTTCCCGAACGGGAGGCGGTCCAGGAGGTTCAGCTGGCGGTGGCCGCCAAGCCGGACCAGATCGACGTCGCCTTCTGGCGGGCGGTGCTGGGGTATGCGCCGCTGGCCGAGGACAACGCCGTCGACCCCCTCGGTCACGGATCCACGGTCTGGATGCAGGACCTGAACCCGGACCGACCCTGCGACACGCGATGCACGTCGATGTCTCGGTGGCGCGCGAACAGGTCGAAGCGCGGGTGGCGGCGGCGCTGGGCGCGGGGGGTCGGGTCGTGGACGACACCGACGCCCCGGCGGGCTGGATCCTGGCCGACCAGGCCGGCAACCGGGTCTGCGTCGCCGCCTGGCCCGACGGCTCCGCGCCCCCCGGGTGAACCGGCTCGCCGAAGCTCGGCGCTCGCTCTACCGGGGCCCGATCTCCGCGGCCGCGGAATCGCTGGGAGGCCGCGCCGCGTCCTTCAGCTCGACGAAGATGACGTGTGTCGGGGTCTCACCGATGTTCTCCCCGTAGTGCTGCTGCGCCGGCAACCAGCCCGCGACTCCCGACTCCATCTCGACCTCGCGGTGCATCTCACCCGAGACGAGGCGCCGGCGGAAGGAGCTCAAGGTGTACATCACGCTGTCCGGGTGTGTGTGCGGCGTCGTCTGGTCGCCCGGCCGGTCGGTGTACTCGAGCACCCGGACCTGGTCGTTCTCGAAGATGACCCGGTAGTGCTCCGCATTGGTGACCGTGGGATCGAGGCTCTCGCTCATGCCCTGAGCATGTCGCGCGCGTCCACCCCCGCAAGCGAAATCGTGCGCTTTCCCTGATCGCCCTCGACACGCGCATCGGGGCACAGCGCGAGTGCACGAGTAGAAAATCGGTCGTTCAGCGTCTTGTCAGCGTTCAGTCAGGTGGCCACCATGGCAGTACGGCGCGCGAGCGGCGCGGGCCATTCGTGAACGGAACGGATGAATGAGGCGATCCCTAGGGCTGGCCTTCGGAGCCGGTCTACTACTGGTCAGTTCCTCCATCGCCATGCCGGCCTCGGCACAGGAGCCGCAGCTCTGTGGGCCGCCTGGGCAAGAGGTACCCGCGACGATCGTGGGCGCTGGCATCATCGTCGGCACCAGCGGAGATGACGTCATCGTCGGGAGTGACGGCGTCGACCGCATCCTCGGCCTGGGCGGGAACGACGTCATCTGCGGTGAGGGTGGCAACGACGTCATCGACGGCGGATCCGGTGACGACACTCTGATCGGAGACCAGCTGGACCTGCCTCCGTTCATCCCGTCCGACGGCACCAACGACGACACCATCCGCGGCGGCGAGGGCAACGACACGCTGGCGGGTCTGGGCGGCGACGACCGGCTCGACGGCGGCGCCGGCGACGACACGCTGATCGGGCAGGGCGGCTATGACGACATCCGGGGCGGGTCCGGGGCCGACACGGCCTTCGGTGGGCCGTTGGACGACGTGATCAGCGGCGGCTCCGGGAACGACAGCCTCTGGGGCAACTTCGGCAGCGATGACATCTCTGGCGGTAGCGGAGATGACTTCATCGACGGCGACAACCCGACGCCGCCGCCGCCGGTTCTGCCGTTCCCGCCAGGGACGAACGACGACTCGTGTTCCGGTGGTTCCGGTACCAACGTCATCGAGAACTGCGAGACCGTCGGCTGACTCGGGTCAGATCCGCGGGCCTAGCGAATGCCGTCCGACCCACCCGGTCGGGCGGCATCGCGCATACCTGCGTAGGTGGCTTCAGTGATCGGCACTGTGTGCTCTGATCGTGCCGTGGACATCTGGCAACGCGAACGGATGCTGGCACGAACGACCGTGGTGTGGGGACTGGTGAGCGTCGTCGCCGGCTCCGGCCTCGCGGCGACGACACGGGACACGTGGCGGCGGTCCTTCGGGCTGCAGACGGCGGGCTGGGGTGCGGTCGACCTCGGCGTCGCCGCGGTGGGTTCGTGGTTGCAGGATCGGCGGATGCGGCGGATGCCCGCCCCGTACGCCGCCGCAGCCCAGGAGGACGAGCGGGTCAAGCTGCGACGCGTCCTGCTGGTCAACGTGGCGGCAGATGTCGGCTACGTCGCGCTCGGGGCGCGCCTCAGCCGGAAGTCTCGACCGGATCTCGCGGGCGCCGGGGTAGCCATCCTGCTGCAGGGTGGCTTCCTGCTCCTCCACGACAGCATCCACGCCGTCGGCGCCCGCCGGGCCGGGCCGCTAGTGTGATCCCGGGGCTAAACTTCGTGTCGCTCTAAAGTTACAGTCACCCGAAAATCCGGCATACTGGCGAGGTGCTGATGCCCGACGCGGGGTTGCGTGAGCTGAAGAAGCTGCGCACTCGCCAGGTGATCATGGAGACGGCGTGGCGCCTGTTCGCCGAGCGCGGCTTCGAGCAGGTCACCGTCGCCGAGGTGGCCCGCGAGGCCGGCGTCTCCGAGGCGACCGTCTTCAACTACGTCAGCACCAAGGAGGCCTTGGTCTTCGACGGCATGGTGGCGTACGAGGCGCGCCTGCTGGACGCCGTTCGGGACCGGGCGGTGGGAGCGAGCGCTCTGGACGCGATCACGCGCTTCCTCGACGAGAGCGCCGACCACGCGGCCGCCGGCGGGGTGGGCGACACGATCGCCGTGACCGCGCGGATGGTGATGTCGAGCCCGACCCTCCGCGCACGCCAGGAGGAGATCCTGGCCGACCGCACGCGGGCGCTCGTTGAGCTGTTGGCCGCCGAGACCGGTGCGAGTGCTGACGATCCGTCGCTTCAGGCGGGCGCACACGCGATCAAGGGCGTCCAGCGCGCGGTGCTCGACGGCACCCGCCGGGCGGCACTTGCCGGCGAGCGAGGAGCAGAGCTCGGGGCCACGGTGCGAGCGGTCCTGCACGCCGCCGCGGAGGTCGTCGGCTCGGGGCTGCGTGACTACGCACGGCGTCCGGGCAGCACGACCTGAGACCTAGACGCCGACCGAGAAGAGGAGGACGTATGCGTGTCACCACGACCGGATGGAGCGGTCCGCTGGCCGGCGCCAGCCTCGTGGTCGGCATCGCCGGGGCGATGGCGCTGTCGGACGCCCCGTATCCGAGACCGGGCGCCGACGTCGCAACCGTTCAGCGGTACTTCTCCGGGAACGCCAGGGCGGCGCGGGTGAGCGTCGCTGGTCAGCTCGCCTCGGCGGCCGCGCTGGCGGCGTTCACCCGCTCGGTCGTCCGGCTGACGGAGCGCAACGGCGAGCGCGGACTGCGGGCCCAGGCACTGGTGGGCGGCGCCGTGGCGACCGTGACCTTGGTGGCATCGGCTCTGGCCAGCGCCGCCCTGACCAGCGGGCCGGGCCGGGACCAGGTCAGCGCGGCCCGACTGCACCGACTGGTCTTCCTGACCGGCGGAGCGGCGCACAACGTCGGGCTGGGCCTGCTGGTGAGCAGCCTGGGTCGTACCGGCGCGCATACCGGCGACCTGCCCGCGTCCCTCACCCGCGCCGCGGCCGTCTCGAGCACCGTGGCGCTGCTGTCGCCGCTGTCACTGGCCGCGCCGCCGACCATGGCCGCCATCCCGGCCGGACGGTTCAGCAGCTTGCTCGTGAGCGGCCTGAGCGGCCCGCGCATCAGCTGAACGACACGCGGAGGAGGCACCACCGATGACCCTCGAGGACGAGGTCCGTGAGGTGCAGCAGACGTTCGACCGGGCGGAGCTCGACGGAGACACCGTCGCACTGCGTGGGCTCATCGCCGAGGACTTCCGGTCCATCGGACCCAAGGGCTACATCATGGACAAGGAGGCGTGGATCGCCCGGCACGAACACTTCACGTACCAGGCGCTGGACGTCGAGGAACTCGACGTTCGCACCTACGACGGGTGTGCCATCGTGCGCAACGTCCAGCGGAACCGGGCGACGTGGCAGGGCGAGGAGCTCGCGCCGGTGGTGCGAGTCAGCCAGGTCTGGGTCCGGCAGGACGGTTGGCGACTCGCCGGCATCCAGTTCAGCCCCTACCCGGCGTGACGGCCGATCGTCGACCGGAGGACGGAGTCATGAACAGGACGATCATGGGCGCGGTGGTCTCGCTGGACGGGTTCATCGCCGACGACAACGACAACGTCGGGCCGTTGTTCGACTGGTACGGCAACGGCGACGTCCCCTGGCGTTTCCCCGGTACCGATGACGAGGCTCGGAGCAGTCAGGCATCGGCCGACTTCATGGAGACCCAGTACCGCGACGTGGCCGCGGTCGTCATCGGGCGGCGGCTGTTCGACCTGACCGACGGCTGGAACGGCAGACCGTCCGCCGGTCAGCATGTCTTCGTCGTCACTCACGAGGCACCGACGGACTGGCGACACCCGACACCGCGCCGTTCACCTTCGTCTCCGGTGTGGCCGACGCCATCACGGCGGCCCAGACCTTCGCCGGCGGCCGGGACGTCGACGTGTCCGGAGGCCAGATCGGCAGCCAGGCCTTGCGCCTCGGGCTGATCGAGAAGGTCGTCGTCAATACGGTTCCCGTGCTGTTCGGTTCCGGCCGCCCCTTCTTCGCGACCGGCGCGCTTCCCGAGGCGCTGAGCTTCGCGAACCCCACCACGATCGTCGAGGGTGACCGGGTGACACATCTGGTCTACGACGTTCGCCGGTAGCCGACCTACGTGGCCTCAGAGGCCGTGAGACCGGAACGCAAGGTCAGGCGGCGCGTCCGACCCGGCCCGCGATCACCCGCGCGTGTTCGCCAAGGCCAGCCGCGGCACAGGCCTTCACCGCATCCTTCCAGCCGGTCATGTATGCGACACCACCCCAGGCCGGAGCGTCCTCCTGGTTGCCCTGCTTGATCCAGTCGACGCCATCGTCCCAACCTCGGAGGTATGCGTCGTCATCGCGTCCGCCGAGGTAGGAGGGCCCTCCGACGGGACGCGGCACGAGGTCGAGGATGGTCCCGTCGGTCGCACGACCGGCCTCGACGTCGCAGGCGTCCTTGGTCGCGCGCCACTTCCTGGCGACCGCGAGCACCGCGCCGAGGTCGGCCTTCAGCTCGGGGAGTGCGTACTTCGCGGGCCTCGTCGGGTCGAGCGGCACGACCGACTGCTCGACCTGCGCGAGGGACGGGGCGACGTAGACGGCGTCCTGCGGTCCCCACCGCGGCGCGTCCTGCGGGCCGCGGTCGACTCCGCTCGCGGTGCTCTCCTCACCGAGCTCCTTGCTGTCCGAAGTCGGGTCAGACGGATCGGTACTGCCGATCACCGAACGCAACGCGGACTGGGCCAGCCGCGACATCGCGTCGTGGTGGTCCTGCTCCGAGGTGGGCGTCTCGTCCGCATCGACCACGCGGAAGCACACCACGGCGTCAACGCGGACCGGCACGTTGTCCTTGGTGAGGTAGTTCTGGGCGGGGACGCGGAACGTCGTCATCCGATGGCTCACCCTGGCCGTCGGATGCTCCGCGCCAGAAGGGAGTCGGTTCTCGCGGTACTGCACCATGCAGACCGACAGGATGACGGCGATGCGGACCGCCAGCATGACCACGGCAGCGACGATGAGAAGGGTCATGACGATCGCCCAACCTTGTTCGTATCGGTGCGCCGACGCCAGGGTCGGCACCGGCGCCGGTATCGACGCCAGAGAAGCCCTCGTCTGTCGAGGATACGTCGAGACCCGTCGACCCGGCAGGTCCGCGTGCATTCATCGGAGCGCTCTCGACGTTGTGGTCAGGGTCCGCCTCGCCAGTGGTCGATGCGGTGGCGGTCCGGCGCGAAGCCGTGTCGGATTCCCCAGAGGACGGCCTGGGTGCGGCTGTCGACCCCGATCTTGCGGTAGCTGCTGCGGATGTAGGACTTGACGGTGTTCGGGCTGAGGTAGGTGAGCCGGGCCACGTCGGCATTGCTGAGACCCTGGGTGATGAGGGCGAGCACCTCGGACTCGCGGTCCGTCAGGCCCTCGTTACGACCTGGCCAGTCCAGGCCGTTGACGGGCCGTGACCTGGCGGGTGTCGGGCTGACGACGGTCTGTCCCTCGTGGACCGAACACAGGGCGTCGACGAGATCGCGGGCCGGCAGCGCCTTCGACAGGTATCCGCTCACTCCCTGCTTCAGGGCACTCTCGACGAGGTCGGGGGCGAAGTTCCAGGTGTAGACGACCACGCGTCGGGCGTTCGGGTTGCGGACGAGCACCGCGATCTCGTCGTGGTCGGACTCCGGCTGAGCGAACGAGTCGTACAGCACGATGTCGACCACGTCGCTCACCGCGCGGTTGCTGTCGAGCTCGGCGACGACCACCTGGTCGCGATACTGGTCGAGGATGTTGGCGACGCCCATCACCACCACGTCGTAGTCGTCGACCAGGGCGACCGTCACGGGCCGGGTCAATGTGGTCGGTGTGCTGGCGGGTGTCACGCCCGTCACGCTAAACCCCCCTAGGGGTGTACTGCACCCGCCCTAAGGGGTGGTTCGGTGAAGGAACACGGACCAGCCGGACCGGCCTCGTCCTCCACCGAAAGGGACTTGCCATGCTCGGACTCATCATCACCATGATCATCGTCGGCCTGATCGCCGGCGCCCTCGCGCGGTTGATCGTGCCGGGCCGCCAGCACATGTCGGTCCTCATGACGATCGTCCTCGGGATCGTCGGATCCTTCGTGGGCGGTTTCCTCGGCTACCTGTTGTTCCACAAGGATGCCCAGGACGGGTTCCTGCAGCCCGCCGGGATCATCGGCTCCATCATCGGCGCCATCATCGTGCTGCTCATCTGGAGCCGCGTCGGCGGACGTCGCTCGCTCACCCACTGACGGCGCTGGCCCGCGCCCCGGCGGGCTCGGCAACGCATGCCGAGCCCGCCGGATTCATCGAGGGCGGCCAGCGACGGCGCGCGAATGACGTGCCTCATCGCCCGGAGCCCGCAACGTGTTCGAAGGCGTGCTGCCGGATTGCTGGACCGTTCCGGACTTCCGCCTACTGGGTCAGGAAGCGTCCGCCCCCGGCGAACTGTGTTCCCCACATGCCGACATCGATGCGGTCTGCCTGGATGAAAGATCCGGTGTCGGGGGCGTCGATCATGGTGGGGTGACCGTGGACGAGCCCGGCGTAGAGGCCGACATGGTGGATGTAGCCGGTGTCGGTCGCGAAGAAGACGAGGTCACCTGGCCGGAGCTCGCCCAACGTCGGGACCCAGGTGCCGACCGCTGATCCGGTTTGCGGGGGTCCGGTGTAGTTCGGGTTGCCGGCGGCGTCAGCCTGGGCGTCGGCGTCTCGGGGGATCTCCACGCCGATGGAGGCGTACAGCTGGTGGGTGAAGCCCGAGCAGTCGTACCCGAATCCGGAGATTCCGCCCCACAGGTAGTCCAACCGGAGGAAGCGCCGGGCCGTGGCGACGAGCTGTGCGCCGCTGGCCGGCGGGGTGCTCAGACTCACGTCGGCGGCGCTTAGGTACAGGTGACCGCCGTGGTTGTCGAGGACGTCGACCCAGCCGGGGCCGGTGTGGGCGACGGCCAGTGTGCTTCCGAAGGACAGCTCGACCAGGCGTCCGGTGATGCCTCGGGCCACGGCGTTCTGGGCGGAGTCATACGCCCACGCAGTGACGCCACCTTTGGCGGCGTGACCTGGGCCGGATGCGGTGCCGGTGACTCGAGCCGTGCCACCGGCGGGCTCCGGTGGCGGCTGAGCGGTCAGCTGCTGGTCCGGGATCCACCCGGGGTAGCCCCCGTAGTGGTTGATGTCCCGAGGGGTGGGCTGGCCGTCCACCCAGGCATGGACCCAGAGCAGTCCATTGACGACGACCTGCTCGTCGATCGTGACCTTCGTGCCGTACAGCGCCTGTGTCTCGACGAGGGAGTTGAGGCCGAGCTTCTGCTTCCTGGTCATCGAGGAGACCCACTGCCGAGGGTCAGCGGGGTTGGCGACGGCCACGTCGTCGATCCCCGGACGGTTGGTACCCGGCGCAACCCACGATGTGGCGACGGACACATCCACATACTTCGTCGCCGGCGGACTCACCTTCGTGGGCAGCGGTGCAGCGGCCTTGGCCGCCGTTGCGGACGGCGCGGCGCCGATGACCGTTGCGGTCAGGGCCAGCGCCATCACGATCGTGCTCAACCCGCGTTTCATGCGAGTTCCTCTCGCCGATCAACGGTGACCTGCCTCAGCACACGTGACGTGGCTCGCATTGCCCTCAGCGACCGCTAGCAGGTCTCAGTGCGGTTCATCACATGGTGTCGACCAGCACGACATTGCGCAACCACGCCGGCTGGCTCAGACGCCGGCGACGCCGCGAGCCGAAACGGCCGACGCACACCGAGGCGCGATCCCTGACAGCCGAGCAGGTGATCCCCGACGCTCCCATTAGTCAGCTGCTAGCTCACCGGTCCTTATCCGGGATGACGGGGGTGGCCTGCGGGCCAACCACCGTCGGGCACGGTGAGGATCTCCAGGGCGTTGCCGTCCGGGTCGTCCCAGTAGAGCCCACGGCCGCCCTCGGCACGCGCTTCGTCGACCCCTTCCTGGCGGTGGCCAGGGTCGGCGTACGTCGTGATGCCGTGCTCCGTCAAGCGTTGTCGGACGTGCTCGAACTCCACGGGGTCGACGAGGAAGGCATAGTGCCCCTGGCGTGGCCGGCCGAGGGTGTCGGCGAACGCGAGGACCGCCTGGTTGCCTAGCCTGACCATCGCGAACGGGCCGTAGTCACGGGCCGGTTCGAGGCTCAGCATCTCGACGACGTGGGCAGCCGCCGCATGCCGGTTCCGGACGTGGACGATGGTGTGGTCAAGATCGGCGCTCATGTGTGCTCCCTTCCGCTGCGAGCCTATGGATGACCACGGGCCTGGCCAACGACTTTCGCGCTCATGACCGCAGCCGGAGCCCGACCGTGCGGTCGTTGGCTCGCAAGGAAAAGGTGGGCGCCCGCCCGGCGGGCGGGCAGTGGAGCTGCTGGAGCTCCACCGGCCGCCTCGACCCGGTCAGGGGCGGATGGGCGTCACCTTGATGTCGACCGCCTTGGCCGTCCCGCCTACCGCGTATGCCGCGACCCCCGCCGCCGAGGCCGGCGGGTAGATGAGGTCGGTGACAGAGACCTGACCGCCCTCGGCCAGCACCTCGACCGAGCTGCGGTCGAGGTATGCCGTGAAGGTCACCTCACCGTCGCTCACCGTCACGGGCGCCTCCTCGACGCTCGGGAAGAGGGGGTTGAACCCGACGTTGCCGCTGTTCGTCCGGTCGACGACCAGCGTGCCGTCGCGACGGACGCCGACCTTGGTGCCCACGACGCCGTCGGCGCTGCGCCGCAGCACGACCCCGGCCTCGGACGCCGAACCCAGGGCGACCCGGACCTCGACCCGTGCCACCGTCGCGGCGATCCCGGTCGGCGTCACACCGGCCGCGACCGAACGCACCTTGGCCTGCTCCTTGTCACGGTTCACGGTGACCGCATCGACTCCCGGGACCGGCGTCTGGCGGAGCCGCGGTCCCGCCTCGGTGGAGACGAGGGACAGGGTGCGGGGCATCGTCATCTGGCCGCGCCACGGGTCCGTGGGCACGTCACCGGCATACTGCCAGTTGCTCATCCAGCTGATGGTGATGCGCTGGTTGGCGGGCAGTCCGTTGAAGGTCACCCCGGCGTAGTTGTCACGCCCGAAGTCGACCCAGGCGGCACGGTCGGTCCCGCTCTTGGCCGGCGCCGACGCGAGCATGAACTGGTCGGCGAGGATGTGCCCCCAACCACCGGAGCTGTGGTCGACCACCCTGATCTGGGCCGTCCGACCCTGCAGGTCGCTGAGGTCCCACGACGCCCAGTCGAGGGCTTCGCTTTCCGATCCCGTGCTCGACCGCACGACCTCGCCGCCGACGACGAGGTTGACGGTCGTCTGGGTGTCGCGCGGGCCGGCAGCCGTGTCGGAGAACCGGATGTCGTCCACCATGAGGTGTCCCCAGTCGCCGCCACTGTGCGCGTCCCGGACGACGATCCGGGCCTGCTTGCCCGCCACAGCCCTGGCGTCGATGTAGCGCCAGTCCATCTCACCGGAGTTGTTGCCGGTTACCGACCCGACGACCGCTCCGCCCGAGACGAGCTCCACGACGGTCGGGCCACCTGTCCCGAGCGGGTGCGTCCCTCCCGCGATGAGGAGGTTGACGTAGTCCTTGGTCACGGTGAACTCCGGCGACACGAACGTGCCCACGGCGGGGTCGCATTTGTCGGGCACGACGCACGTGTCGAGCACCTTGTCACCCTGGTGGTAGGGCAGGGTCGAGCTGGTCGCGCCGTAACCGACGAAGTCCCCTGTGGCGCTCCACCCGGCGGGCAGGTGCGTCGCGGGGTCGAGCTCCTCGAAATCGGTGAAGACCTCGCCGCCCGGGTCACCCTGGGTCGCGCCGGGGATGGCCGGGTGGCGGCCACCGCCGATGAGGAAGTTGAGGTACCTCTGGTCGATCGTGAACTGCGGCGAGGTCAGCTCGCCCTGGGCGGCGTCGAAGTCGATGAAGCTGTTGACGAGGTGCTCGCCCACGTAGCCGGTGACGGTCTGCTGGCCCGGCAGGGAACCGGATGCGGGCTGGGACCCGAAGGCGGCCCCGGTCGGGAGCCAGCCGGCATACCCGTTCTCGAATCCCTGCAGCAGCGTCCCGGCGGGAGGCTGGTAGCTCGCGGGCCCGTCCGGCGTGAACGTGGTGCCGTCGAAGTCACCGACGAAGTACTGGGTTCCCGAGCCGCCGGCGATCCCACCCGGGTTGAGGCTGACGAGCATGACCCACTTGACGTTGTCCGGGTCACCGTCGACCGCCAGGGGGAACAGGTCCGGGCACTCCCAGACGCCGCCGGTGGCGTTGCGCGGGCCGAACTCGGAGAGCCGGGTCCACTGCTTGAGGTCGGCTGAGCGCCAGATGAGGACCTTGTGCTCGTTGGCGATTACCGACACCATCCGCCACTCCTGGGCGGGCTCGTACCAAAAGACCTTGGGGTCGCGGAACTCGCGCGAGCCGATGTCGATGACCGGGTTGCCCGAGTACTTGGTCCACGTCTGACCGTCGTCGGTCGAGTACGCCAGCGACTGGGCCTGAATGCCCTCGCGGCCGCTGGCCGCCGTGTAGGCACTGGTGTACATCGCCACGAGAGGGGGGTTCTGCGCCGTCCCGAAGCCGGACCTGTTCATCGTGTCGACGACGACCGAGCCGGAGAACACTCCCTCGTTGGCGTCGAACGGGATGGCGACCGGTTGCTCGACCCAGTGGACGAGGTCGGTGCTCGTCGCGTGGCCCCAGGACATGTTGCCCCAGACGTTGCCGAGCGGGTTGTGCTGGAAGAAAAGGTGGTAGACGCCCTTGTGGAAGACGAGTCCATTGGGGTCGTTGATCCAGTTCTTCGCGGGGCTGAAGTGGTATGCGGGGCGGTGCTGCGGCGTCTCCGCCGCCGCGGGCGCCACGCCGAGAGCGGCGACGAACGCGACGACCAGCAGGACGACGGCGAGCGGCCGGCGCATGGGTGACCTGGTGCTGACGGCCATGACAAAACCTCCGAGGATGACAACGTTGTCAATGAGGAGTTTGATTGGTTGGGGTCCAGTAGGTCAAGGACGGTGCCGCATCGTGGGACGCGCGCGGGTGCGCTCAGAGGATGTCCCTGCGGGCATCACGGCGAGGATCACGCCCCGGTTCTTGCTCGTCGCAGCCAGCACCGCCAGCAGTCGACATGAGCCATGAGGCCGTGGCGTATCTGCTCCTTGACGGCGCGCCTCTGTGATCTGGCGGCAGACGCGGCATTCATCCTCGACGAGCCGGCCGCGGCCGCGGTGCAGGCCACTCCGACCACCTTGACGCGGCGAACGGCCGTGCGCGCTACTGCGCTCGGGGCGCCGGTCGCCGTTTGGGTGTTCGGCCTGCTGGCGATCGAACAGCGCGCGGCACCGACACCTACCCTCGCACTGTTCCTCGAGGGGCAGGCGCCATGGCTGTTGCAGTCGCCCTCGCAGCCTGCCTCCGCCTGGCCGGCAACGAGGAACCCGGCGACATCGTCGCCTCGGTATGCGGTGCCGCCATCCTCGCGATCCTTCTGCTCAACCCCGTTCCCCGATCCCTGCCCCTGTTTCCCGTGGCCGAGGGCTGGGCCGCCAGCAGTGCACCATGGGCTTCGCTTATCCTCATCAGCGCCCTCGTGACAGTCGGCGTCTCCCGGGACCACCGTCACCGTCGGCGCCTCAGCCCGTGAGACCCAAAGCGTCACCGCCATCCGTGGCCGCCCGCAGCGCCGCCAAGTTCACCCTTCGTATCCGGCAGTCTTCGGGTGTAACCCGGTAGGGAGGTCCTACGACGAAGTCGGCGACCATGCGGGTCTTTAGTCACCGAAACCGCGACCTACCCGTCCTCCTCACCGGCCGGTTGGCCCGTCGTTGACGTACCGCCTATGGCGAGGTCCTCGCTTGGGCCGAAGACGCGCCGCCCTCGTAGGCAGCCCCTCCCGGTCCGACGTCCTTCGGGCTTGTGTCGAGCGCACCTCGCCGCGCGCGGGACCCAACCGCACCCCAGACAATGAACTCTCCATCGACGGGTGTCGATGGAGAGTTCAGTACAGGCACGGTGGTTCAGCGCAGCTAGGCGTGCTTCCTGACATAGCTGAGGTTGCCCCACCACTTGCCGATACCTCAGGTGTCCCCGGCCAGGGTGACTGCCGAGATGATGAGCAGGAGCGCCTCGTGCCAAGCATAGGAGCCGTCGCAGGTCGAAGATGCACGCATCGCGGCAAAGCCGGGCGAGCCCCGCCGCCCTACCGGCGGCCGCGGACGTTGGAACTCGGGAGGAGTCGGCTCCCTGAGGACGGGGCAGGGGGTTCCCGGAGAATGACCACGGTTCTTAGATGTCAGGGCGCCGTTCTTGAGCGATGCCTACTCGGATGGGTGAAGCATGGTGGCCGCGCACGATGCGGCGGCGGCACGCCGACAGGCTGGAATTGACTACTGCGGCGGTGCGGCTGGAGGGGCAGGTGGAGGCGGAGGCGTCTCGTTGTTCCGGGCTTCGTAGCCCTGGCCGAGGACCTTGGGGTTTGGCCCGTACTGGTTGTCTTGCTGGCTGTCCTGCACAAAGAAGACGAGGAGGATAATCCAGCCGACGACCGGGATGAGCGCGATGAGCAGCCACCAGCCCGAGCGGCCGGTGTCGTGGAGGCGTCTGGCGCCGACAGCAAGACTCGGGAGGAGCAGGGCAAGCTGGATCAGGCCCTGGATGGGCCCGGTGCCGCCGTACGGTCCGCCGCGCCAGCCGAAGAGTCCGTCGAGGATGCCGCCGACGATGCCGGCGAGCACGGTGAACAGGAAGAAGAACCAGTACTCCGATCGGCGCGCGCGGCCGGTGAAGTCCACGTACTTGCGCTGGAGGCAGATCCTGACGGCGTCCTGGAAGGGCATGAGGAACCTCCTAGGGTGAGGCGACCTTTTTCGGTCACTGTCGATGCTAGGCCTAAGCGGGAGCAAACGGACGGACCGCAGTGGGTGGTATCCGCCGGGGGCCGGGCGGAGCTCGAACGGGATCCGGCGTGGTGGCGCATGCGTGGCAGCCAAGTAGTCAGAGGCTTGTCGGACGGAAGGATGCAGGGCAGAGCCCGTCCCATCGGCGGGATCCTGCCCCTCTGAATGGACGCAAGACAGTCAGGAGTGCGGCGATTCCCGGATGTCTCATCTTTGGCGGGTGATCCGCGATGCGGTCTCTTCCAGGAGACTGGCGGCGAGCCGAAAGTTGGAGTAAAGGATGCTCGAGCGGGTCAATTTCGAGGTGCGAGTGCTCGGGCGGGTCGGGCCGGCCGCCCGAGTGGCGCTCGCCGATGTTGACGTCCGGGTAGAACCGGCCAGCACCCGGCTGACGGGAGCTCTGGACCAAGCGGCCCTCCACACTCTTCTCGAGGACCTACAGGCGTTTGGCTTGGAAGTCGTCGACGTGCGTCGGATCGGGATGTAGCCCAGGGTCGACGCCCCTGAGTCCGGAGGGCACTGGCGGTGTGACGCACCTCCCGCGGGATGGTGGGGGTGGCGCACTCACTGGCCCCGAGGCTCTAACGAGAACAGTGCCCCACTCGATAGTGAGCGGGGCACTGCCCTTGCCCTGTGGTGGTCGTTCCCAGGGCAGGGGCCATGGAGTTGACCGAAGGGCGTTCTCACGCTAGCCCGATTCGGGAGGGACCACCCTCGAGTTGGGAGGAGGCCTCACTTTTCTCAGGACCGAACTTCGTCCACGAACTGTGGGCGGAGCGGTGAGATGCGGGAGAACCGCGGGCCAGGAACCCCCTGGGCATTCCTGGACCCCGACGCGCGAGTCCTGATGATCTGGCCGTCGGCTGAGCAGCACCAGCCGCCAGCAGCAGGAGGCCGCCTCATCCACGTCGGCTGTGTGCCCCACGACGAGATGCCCTTCTACTACTCGGCTGCAGAGCTGTTGGCCTATCCGCTGTCCTAGACCGGCTTCGGGCTGAGCTTGCTGGAAGCCTCGGCCTGCGGATGCGTCCCGATGGAGTTCCGCCTGGCACCGACAACGGAACTCGTCCCGGACAACGCCTGGCTGGTCGACGACATCACGCCGCAGGCCTTCGCGGAGACGATCAACACCGCGCTGCGTGATCCGGAGACGCTCCAAAAGGCTCGCGACGGCATCCATCGAGCGCGCAGGTCCCACTTCAGTCGAGACCGCATGGTCGACCAGACCCTGGCTGCCTACGACATCGCGATTCGTGCCGTCACTGGCGATGACCACACCGACGAGTGAGACGAACGGCAGCTTGCGCGGGCTGCCGGCAGCTGTCCGCGTGCGGCCAGCGTGCGCCGCTGCATACACGCGTCGCCGTGACGAGCCGTGTCGCCCGATCAACCCCCGAGCCACACTACGGAGCGGCCAGCCGGACTGACCGCCGCTGATGCTGGGCTCGGCTGCGGATGCCGTGCCTGGACAAGGGCCGCGACCGTCCCTGACGGCTCTTCTGCGCGGTGGTAGGACGAACTGATTCGGAAGTGGACAGCAATGATGCAGCCCTTGGAGCAGGTGTCCTTCGATCGTCCCGACGAAGTCCGTAAGGGCGGGAACTGGCGGCTCGAGCTGGGCGATCTCGCCGATCATGTCCAGGTTGGTCGGCTGACGCCTGAGCCGGGGTGGCGGTGGACCCAGGATGTCAAACCAGTGGCCGGTACGGACTTGTGCATGGCACCACACCAGTCCTTATCAAATATCGGGTCGATGGCACGTCGCGATGGAGGACGGGACCGAGCTCGAAGTCCTTGCAGGAGAGGTCTCGTGGGTGCCAGCGAGTCATGGCGCGTGGGTCGTCGGTGACGAGACCGTGGTGGCGATCGACTGGCAGGGCGCATTGGTCAGGGCGAAACCCCTGACCGCTGCGCGCCTTCCGACGCACGAACACGGGCACATGCCTCCACGGAGACGGACAACCAGGAATCGCTGAGTCGAGCCGTGATCGCCTGCGGCATTGTCGGTAGGTACCGCTGCTTAGACGTTAACCGGGATGGTGGTCTGGTTTGACGTGTACATGATGACGACGTCCCCGAAGACGACGGAACCGTCGCGCGCGAAGAAGGTCAGTTCATTGTTGTCGGGCCGAAGGGCGGGGCCGGCGTTGGTGCTGGCGGGAATGATCTCGTGCCAGGTGCGTTCGGCCTCGTCGCCGTCGACGAAGGTGTACTGCGTCACCGTGAAGTCGTTGATCCTGATCGAGAACGCTGGCTTCCCGAAGCGGCGGGTCCGCCAGTAGATCATCGCGGGCACCGCGATCGCGCCGGGGAGCGAGAAGAAGATGTGGCGGTCGCTGCTCTGGGAGCTCGGCAGGGTGAACCCTCCCGCGGTCTCTGGGAAGGCGCGATAGCGGGCAACCTGGGTAAGCCCGACCGCCGGTTGTTCAGAATTCTCAACGGTTGACATGAGGACCCTCCTCGGGTGCGTCATCTTTCAAGTCATCGTGTGCCCGGAGCCGTGGAACGCTCGCCCGCACGAGCTGTCCCCGCCTCCATCGGGTGCAAGGAGAGATGCGGCGGCCACCAGATACGAGTGGACGCCAGACACCGGTGGCGACCATGACCGCCACCTGGGCGACCCGGGCCACTTCCGCGGACCTTCATCGTTAGCGCGTCCCGTCGATCAACGAACGGCTTTCTTCGCTGTATCGGAGACTTGCGGTGGTGTGCCGAACGCTCGCACAACGGTTGACGCCCTGGGGTCTGGGTACGAAGGGGGGCGGTTGGAGATGCGCTCGCATCGGCCGTTGAAGGGAGCAGGCCGTGACTACTCATGTACGCGACGTGATGAGCGAAGGCGCCGAGTGTGTTGGGGAGGACGACAGCGTGCTGGTGGCCGCGCACCGGCTGGCCGAGCTCCAGGTCGGGTCGGTGCCGATCTGCGGCAACGACAATCGCCTCAAGGGCATGCTGACCGACCGCGACATCGTCGTGAAGGTGCTGGCTCGGGACTTGGATCCCGCCACGGTCACCGCAGGTTCGCTGGCGGAGGGCAAGCCGGTGAGTATCGGAGCCGATGACCTGCTTGACTACGCGATGCAGACGATGGCCGAGCATCAGGTACGGCGGCTGCCAGTGATCGACGGGGATCAGCTGGTCGGGATTCTCAGCCAGGCAGACCTTGTCAAGGCGCTGCCTGAAGGACGTGCCGGCGAGCTGATCCAGACCATCTCCGACAGCTGACGCGCTCACGGCAGCGACCAGAAGGCGCGCGACTCTCGGCGCTGTGGGCCGAACATCTCCGAGGCCCGGCGAGCGGGCGGGCGTTCAGACGAGAACGTCGCGGTTCGCATCCTCCGCGACCGCTGGACAGCCGCTCCTGAGCGGATTGCTGGCCGAGAACCGCCGGCTGAGTTCGTTCTTGGTGCAGGCTTGAAGGCCGGTGAGGTCGCTGAGAACAGGAAATTGCGCTTGGACCGGATGCCGGTGCCGGCGCTCGTGGTGTCTTGCGTCTGTGTCGATCAGCGGCTTCGGAGACGGGGGCGTGGGCCCTGAGCTGATTGGCATGCGCTGGGGCTTGCCGCCGCTGCGCCCGCCGTTGGAGTCCGGCTCGTTAGTGGCCACGGTGGGACGGGGCGTGCGACCAGGTTCCGTGGCCGGTTCGGGTTCGAGCATTCGACACCGACCGGCGATGGTGTTACCTGCCGATCCAGGACGTTGAGTTTAGCGGCTCTTCTCAATGAAGCGTGGTGACGTGGTGGTGACACGAGCTTCTGCCTGAGCCCGGGAATGGGCCTGGGGCCTCACGATTCGTGGTGTGTGGACACGAGTCGAGGAGGCCCCAGGTGCAGGAAGAGGTTAGCGCGGCGACGGCGATGCTCGGGTTGGACGGGTTCGTCCTGCTCGCTGTGTCGGAGCACGCCGGCGAGCTGGAGCAGGCGGTCGAGACCACGACGGCGGAGGATTTCTGTCGCGGCTGCGGGGTGCAGGCGAGGTTGCATGACCGACGTCCGACTTACGTGCGGGACCTGCCTTCGGGTGGTCGGCCGGTGACCCTGGTGTGGGTCAAACGAGTGTGGCGGTGCGTGGAGCCGCGGTGTCCGATGGTGACCTGGTCGGAGACGTCGCCGGGGATCCGGCCTCGGGCGTCGTTGACCGAGCGGGCCCGGGTGGAGGCGTGCCGCCGGGTCGGCCAGGATGCGCATTCGGTGGCCCAGGTGGCCGCCGAGTTCGGGGTCGCGTGGGGCACGGTGATGGCTGCGGTGTGGAGTACGGGACACCGCTGGTCGACGACCCGGACCGGCTCGCCGGGGTGCGGGCGCTGGGGGTGGACGAGACCGCGTTCCTGGCCGCGAACGCCAAGCACCACACCCAGTTCGTCACCGGGATGGTCGACGTGACCGAGTCGCGGCTGCTGGATGTGGTGCAGGGACGGTCGGGAACCGTGCTGTGCCAATGGATCAGGGCACAGCCGCAGCCGTGGCGGGACGGTGTCACGGTGGCGGCGTTGGACCCCTTCCGGGGTTACGCCACCGCGCTGCGGACGTCGCTGCCGCACGCCACCCGGGTGTTGGACGCGTTCCATGTCAACCGGCTCGGGTTCGCCGCTGTCGACGACGTGCGGCGTCGGGTTCAGCAGCAGGACCTGGGTCACCGCGGTCGCAAGGGCGACCCGCTGTACTCGATCCGACGCGTCCTGCGCCGCGGTCACGAACACCTGACCGACGTCGCCTGGGACCGGCTGCTGACCGGCCTGGACGTCGGCGACGTCGACGGGCAGGTCGCCGCCGCCTGGATCGCCGCTCAAGACCTGCGGCTGATCTACCGGGCCAAGACCCGACACGACGCTCAACGTCGGCTGCACCGGTGGCTGGTGCACTGCGCCGACTCCGACGTGCCCGAGCTGCACCGCCTCGCCTCCACCATCGACAGCTGGCGCGAGGAGCTGCTCGCCTACTTCGAGACCGGCGGCATCTCCAACGGACCCACCGAGGCGATGAACCTGCTCATCAAGAAGATCAAGAGAGACCGGCCACGGCTTCCGCAACTTCGACAACTACCGACTCCGCCTCCTGCTGCACTGCGGCGTCGACTGGCACACTCAACCACCAACACGGATCAGAGGCCGGCTACCACGGTTGATTGCGTAGAGCCGCTTAATGAGCACGTTCAGGAAATCGGAGGCTGGGCAGGTGCGTCTGACTGGGCGGTAGGACGCTACTTCAGGCCCGGCCGGCGGCGTCCTCGCTGGCTCAGGCCAGCCTGCTCTGCTGCGTCGTCCTGGGTCGTCTCATCTCGGCCCTCTAGGCCGAAGAGTGGTCGCGCCCGGAGAGTTATCCTCAGCTCAGGCACCCGGCCCGAGACCTAGCAGATCACCGTCTGTCCGTCACCAGAGGCGACGGCGGCGCAACCCGGCGTGTTGGCAATGGCGGTGTTGTTGTTCCCGTCCTCGATGGTGGCGGAGCTGTTCGCGGCGCGGGCGAGCGCCGTGTTGTGCTCCCCGTCGATCGCGATGGCGGAGCTGTTGACGCCGCTCGCGGTGGCGATGTTGCCATTGCCGCCGTTGGCGTTGGCGAAGCTGTTGTACCCGCTGGCGGTGGCGACACTGTTCTCGCCGTCCCGGACGACAGCGTCAGCGTCATCGGCGCTGGCGACGGCCCTCTGGTTGGTACCCCACGCCGTGGCCCTGGTGCCGCTGCCGTTGGCGGTGGCGGTGTTGCCGAGGCCGAGCGTCTCGGCGAAGCTGTCGGCGCCGGAGGCGGTGGCCGTGTTGCCACTACCACCACCGATGACGGACAGGCTGTTCGCCCCGCTCGCCACGGCCTTGTTGTGCGTGTCCCCGGCCTGAGTGCCGGCGATGGCGTTGCTGTTCGCGCCCCGCGCGATGGCCACGTTCCCGGCACCGGCCACCGACGAACAGGTGGCGGTGCCCATCTGAACCCGCACCACGCCGTTGGTGGAGATGCACAGGTCCTGGCCGGCGGAGGCCGGACCAGCGGTCACGGCGACCAGCAGGCTCGCCCCGGCCAGCGCGACGGCACCGCGGTGCCTCGACCGCAGAAGAGCTCGGTTCATGCTGTTCTCCTTCGTTCACCGGCGTGCTGCTCATTGAACACCGTCCGATATACGGGAGGGAACGACAGATACCGATGACTTCTACACCGGAGCCGGGCCCGTAGGCGCATGACCGCGAGCTACACGTTCGACATCTTCACCAGCCTCGACGGCAACGCGTCGTACGGAAACCCCGGCGACTGGGGCGGCTACTGGGAAAAGCAGGGTCCGGAGTTCCTGGACCGCCGGCTCGCGGCATACGAGGGCGAGCAGCGGATGGTGTTCGGTGCCACCACGTTCGGGCCGTTCCTGCAGATGCTCCCCGCATTCGCCGACCAGCGGGACCCAGCATGTACCGGATTGTCAGCTGCCCGACCACCGTGATCTCGTCCACGCTGCGGGAGCCCCGCGGCCCTTGGCTCGGTCGGCGTGCACGGCACGAATCGCGTCGACCAGCTCGGCGTCCCGGGCCGCTCGCGGCGACGGCGCCCTGGTCCTGGACGCGTAGTAGGTCCGAGGAGCGATCCGCACGCCGTGCTGGGACAGCAAGCGGCAGATCGGCGCGACCCCACCGAACCGGTCCCGGTGCGCGTCGATGAACGCGATCACCACGGCAGGCGCGGGTCGAGCTCCCGCGCGAAGAAACTCGAGGCCGCCAACAGGATCTCGTTGGCCCGCTTCAGCTCCCGGACCTCATGCTCCAGATCCCTGATCCGCCGGGCATCACTGGACGTTGTCCCCGGTGCGTGGCCTGCATCGATGCGATGCTGCTTGGCCCACCCCCGCAAGGTGTCCGGCACCACCCCGACCCTGACGCCGATCCGCTGCACGGCAGCGTTCAACGACAACGACGGATCCGCCGCCATCGCCTCCACCACCAGACGAACCGACCGCTCACGCAGCTCGTCCGGATACTTCCTCGGTGCTGGCATGACCCCACCCTTCCGTGGAATCAGACCGTGCCCGAGAGCCGGGGCGGTTCACTCCTCAAGCTTGGGCAGAAACTCATCGATCAGCTGAACCCGAGCGACGGGCCGGTCGGACAAGGCGCCGCACTCCCGAGCAGCCAGATACCGGGCCACAGTGTGGTGCGAGACGCCGGCCAGCTCGCCGGCGTCCCGCAACGACCCGGTCAGGTCGAATGCTTCCAACATGTTCATGATCTCCTCGGCGGACTTCACGGTGTCCCTCCTGCGGGGCGGTCGGCGCTTCAGCACCGCCACCGCACTTCAGGAGGGGCCTCAACCGCGGGACGCGGCGAGGCGGACGAACTCGTGTCGGGCAGATCCCATGACCGTCAGCGGGCAGTCTTCATGTCAGCCACCGGGCAGCTATATGGCCGCCTCCGGGCAGTTTCTCGTGGCCGCCGTCACCCAGCCGCCTGACTGCCGTCCCGACTTGGATACAGAAGCCAAGGGAGTCCGGCCCTCGGACCGGGACGAACGGACGCCCCACATCCGTCAGATGGGGGCGCCCGACCTTGTCCGGGCAGGGTCGTACTGGTCCGTCGAAATCGGCCGGCCTGCAAGGAGCTGCAGTTGGAGGCTCGTCATCGAATGAGCGCCGGCCGCACGTGGGAGGAATTGCGGCCGGTAACCGCGCCCTAGTGCGCTGACCACAAGGAAGTAGGAGCAGAGCGCTCGCGTCCACTGGTCGAGCCGTCGGGCACCGTGTTGGTGGGCCGCAGAGCTTTCCCCGGTCCTCCCTTCGAAACTGGCCGCCTGTGCCCCCGGAGGGTCGATATTCCGAGGCCCAATTCGGACGACCCTCGGACGAAGGAGGCACGATGGTGGAGGATGACCGTCTCCGGGGTTGGGATGTGATGGCATGTGCCGATGGATGGCGTACTCCGGTGACCCGATCCTGGTCGAGGATCTACTTTTTCGACCGAAGCACTCGCTGATCGACCAGAGCCTGCACTCTCGGCTGGGCGCGACCACGACGAACGGGGACGGTTTCGGCATCGGCTGGTACGGCGCGGGGGCCCGGTGCCAGCGCTGTTCAAGAGTGTGGACCCGGCCTGGAACGACCAGAACCTGCGGGAGATCGCCTCCCAGGTGCGGACGCCGTTGTTCTTGGCCCATGTACGCGCCTCCACCGGCACTCCTGTGCAACGGACGAACTGTCATCCGTTCCGCCAGGGGCGTTGGCTGTGGATGCACAACGGCGCTCTGAGAGGCTTCCACGAGACCAAGCGTGAGCTGCTGGCGGCCGTGGATCCGTCACTCTTTCCTGACATCGAGGGCTCGACGGACTCGGAGGCGTTGTTCTTCCTGGCGCTCACGTTCGGCTTGGTCGACGACCCGTTCACGGCAGTGTCGCGTGCGGTCGGTTTTGTGGAGAAGGTCGGCCGCGAACACGGGATTGACGACCCGGTGCAGATGACGGTGGCGACAACGAACGGGGAGTCGCTGTGGGTGTTCCGGTATTCCAGCGAGGGAAAGTCGCGATCGCTGTTCTTCTCGACCAAGGTGGCGAGCCTGCGGCAGCTGCATCCTGAGGTCGAGGTCCTTCACCGGTTGAGTGACGAGGCTCGGTTCGTGGTCTCTGAGCCGCTGCGAGACCTGCCGGGCGCGTGGAACGAGATGCCCGAGTCCTCGGCAGGGGTCGTGCGCCCTGGCCAGGACGAGATCAGAGACTTCCGCCCGGTCTCTCCCTAGCTCCCTACGAACGGCCGCGACCGTCGTGTGAGTCGAGACGCCCGACCGGGGTGAGTCTCCCGGAGATGAGGGGCGCACCAGCTGGTCCGCGGTCGTGATGCCGAGTCACCAGCCCGAGTTACGGGCCGCCCAACGAGCCTTTGAGGGATCTGGACTCTCGACCCAGGATCTCGCCGGCAAAGCCGCGCCCTGAGACGGCGGCGGCAGCCCGGTTGGGCTCAAAGCTGGTCGTCATTGAGTCCATGGAGTTTCCTCTCACGAGCGAGCAAGGCGGTCTCGGTGATCGCCGCCCTCAGACTCCTAGAGGGAGTCAGCCTTCGGTTTTCGGGCAGGTTCTGCTGGTGGAGCTTCGGGTTCTTCATCTGGATCGCCGCACTGGTGGTCTGGTTCCGCCGTGTCTTCGACCTCTTCCCCGACAGCTCACTTAGTGGCTGGGGCAAGGCGGGCTGGGCGATTCTGCTCATCTTCGTGCCCTGGCTGGGTGCGCTCATCTACCTGATCGCCCGCGGCCGGAGCATGAATGAGCGACAAATGGCGGAGGCCACGCAGGCGCGGGCCGAGCAGGAGAAGTACATCCGGCAAGTTGCCAGCACCTCGTCCTCCTCTCCCGCCGAACAGATCGCCAGCGCAAGGGTCTGCTCGATTCCGGAATCATCACACAGACCGAGTACGACGTGCTCAAGGCCAAGGCGCTCGCCTGAGCCACCGAACATGGTGACGGCGACCAGCAGCGCCGCTCGGCCTCTGAGATCCCTCGTGGGGTCAAGTGGGCCCGAGTCGTCGGCCCGGCGACGACTGGGCCCACTGAAGCGGCCGCCAAGGGCGGGGCGGCTATCCGGGGGGAGCCCGCAGCGTGTGTCGGTGGGCGCAACTGGCGTCTGACATCGAGGCCCTCCGCGACCTGGACAATACTGGGCACCGATTGCCGACAGGCGATGCCAGGGACGCGGCGGAGGGCTCGCGTGGCAAGCAGGTCCGTGCCTTCGACGTGGATCCCTCTCGACAACACACTCGACGACCTCAGCCGTCGGCGGCGCCAAGCTCAGGACAGCGCGGCGAGGAGTTGCGCTTTCGTCTTGTTCGACATGCCGGTCAATCCTCGGGTGCGAGCCTCGGCCCGCAACTGGACGACGCTCCACGTCTCGTCGGGCGTGACGCCATCGACGGTCGTGGGCTCGGCCACCGGTCGACCCGAAGCCATGACGTCCATCGGCACAGCCGCCTGCGCCGGATCCCGTCCAGCCGATACTGCGTCCAGCTTTTGATTCAGTTTCTCGACCCGCGCTCTGGCTCGCGAGGCTGATCTCTTCTGCGCCTTCGCTTCCTTCCGCCAGCGGTCCGCCCGATTCTTCGCTTTTGTCAGCGCTTTCTCAGTCTTGGTCAGCTGGTCACTCAGGCTGGTGACGGTTTTCTTTAGTTCCTTGTGCTTCGCGCTGGACTTTTCGACGGCGCGCTTCTGCTTCTTACTGAGCATGTGGTCCCCCATTCGTCGATGGTTGACTGATGGCCGAGGGTGGGACCCGAACCTATCCCATCTGGACCTGCCCGTCAGATGCGAGATCGCTCGTAAGGAGGTGAGCGACCTCGCTAGTCACAACCTTTCGGTGGCTCGCTCGTCCCAGTAAGGGTCAATCCGCCCCTATCACCCAGGATGCCCTTGCGCGTCCACGGTCGCGAACTTGGCGGGCGTTCTCCGGGCGGCTCGCGTCCATCCTCTCGTCCTGCTGGCGAGCGCCTTCGTCGTCCGCCAACCCATCGGCGACCTCAGCCATTCTCGGTCCGCGGACCCTCGAACACCTCGACGGACGGGACCCAGGCATGCCCGCCTCGATCGACAGGGAGCCGACCGTGAAGCCTCGCTTCGGAAGCGGACTCGACAGCCTTTGCCTGCGGGGACTCAGATCCGGGGCAATCGTCTGTTCTTTGATTTCGGTGGCGGCGCCATAACGTCTCGAACTCCTCGTAGACCAACAGCTCCTACCCGAGTTCACCCGGGGGCGGACCACGAGTGACCGGGCGCGGCCGAATGATCCGTCGTCCCGTAGAAGACGGGAATCACTCGACCATGCGAAAGCCATTGTCTATCAGCGCTTTCCACAACTCCCGTGCCTGAGGCCCGGTCGTCGTCGCCCTGGGAACCATGTCAGCCCAGCAAAGGCCAGGCCCCAACGATGGGTGGATTCCGATCCCCGTGGTTCGCAGGCGGCGGAACCCAGGACAGCGCCGCTCCCATGGCTGATGAGGGGTCAGGCGCCCGCCAAGAGAAGAATGAGTTGTGGGGATGAGGTGGGATGAGCGCCTTGGGCCGACATGGGCTGCCTGTCGTAGACGACCTGAGGGACTAGCGTGCGGGGAGGCCAGGCTGTTTCGAGTTCGGGAGGTGCAGGTACCTGTGAGCGAGCCGCGTGGGGCAGCAGAGTCCACCGCCAGCGTAGAGACTCCGCCGTATGCCCTCGGGGTAGACGAGGTGGTCACGGCGGCCGGATCCGACGTCAGCGGTGGGCTTAGCGGCGCCGAAGCGGCCCAGCGCCTCGCGTCATACGGCCCGAACAGGGTCGCCGCCGAGGAACCGCCTTCGGCGTTGAAGGTCGCCTCCATCCAGCTGCGTGACCCGATGAACCTGATGCTGGTCGGGGTAGTGGCGGTGAGCCTGCTCATCGGGCAGGTCTCGACGGGGGTCATCGTCGGGCTTCTCATCGTCCTCAACGTGGCTCTGGGCACCCGTCAGGAGCTGGCCGCGCGGGCGAGTGTGGATGCGCTGGCCAAGATGCAGGTGCCGCAGGCGCGGGTGGTCCGGGACGGGGCGGTCTCGCTGATCGAGGCCACGGAGGTTGTCCCGGGCGACCTCGTCCAGGTCGAGGCCGGCGACATCGTGCCTGCCGACGGTCGCATCGTCCGGTCCGCGACGCTGGAGGCGCAGGAGGCCGCGCTGACCGGGGAGAGCGCGCCGATCGCCAAGGACACCATGACCTTGGTCTCCTCCGACGTGACGCTCGGAGACCGCACGAACATGCTGTTCCAGAACACCTCGGTGACCAGGGGCACGGGCGCGATCGTCGTGACGGCGACCGGGGCCGGAACGCAGATGGGCCAGATCGCGACCATGCTGAGCTCGGTGACCCGGACCAGGTCGCCGCTGCAGAAGGAGCTGGACTCGCTCACGAAGGTGTTGGGAGTCATCGCCTGGGGTGCGGTCGCCATCATCGTGGTGGTGGGTCTGATCCGGGGGATCCCGGGCCAGGATCTGCTGCTGCTCGGCACGGCGATGGCCATCTCGGCGATCCCGACCGGCATGCCGGCGTTCGTGTCTGGCCTGCTGTCGCTCGGGGCGAAGCAGCTCGCCGAGGCGAAGGCGGTGGTGAAGAACCTGACCGACGTCGAGACGCTCGGCGCGACCAGCGCGATCAACACCGACAAGACCGGCACGTTGACGTTGAACCAGATGATGGTCTCCACGCTGTACGCCAGCGGTTCCTGGTTCACCGTCGAAGGCGAGGGATACCGCAAGACCGGCGCCCTTCTGTCGGTGGCCGGCACGCCGGTCCCGGATTTCACCCGGCTCGCACTGGGCCTTGCCCTCGACAGCGACGCGGTCGTTCACGATGACGGGTCGGTGATCGGCGATCCGACCGAGGCGGCGCTAGTGGTGCTGGCCGCCAAGCTCGGGGTCGACGCCGAGGAGACCCGGCGCGCATACCCGCGGCTGTCGGAGGTCCCGTTCGACTCCGAGTACAAGTTCATGGCCACGTTCCACCGGGTGACCCTGGACGGCGCCGAGCATGTCATCGAGCTGGTCAAGGGCGCACCCGACGTCGTCATCGCTCGCTGCAGCCACGCCGGCGGCCCGCTCAGCGGCTCCCAGGTGCCCTTCGACCAGGCTGGGCCGGGGATCACCGAGGCCAACGAACGGATGGGCCGCCAGGGCCTACGGGTCCTCGCGTTCGCGGCGCGGCTGGTCGCCGATGACGAGCTGGCCACGATGTCCGAGGACCCGATGGCGTTGACCCGTGGTCTGTCGTTCGTGGGTATGGCCGGGATCATCGACCCGCTGCGAGCGGAGGCCAAGGACGCGGTCGCCGTCGCCCTCACCGCGGGCATCGATGTACGGATGATCACGGGCGACCACGCGATCACCGCGCAGGCGATCGGTGCGGATCTCGGGTTGGGTCCGGGGGCCATCAGCGGGGCCGAGCTGCAGTCCCTCAGCGACGAACAGCTCAAACAGGAACTGCCGAACCTGCACGTCTTCGGACGGGTCACGCCGCAGGACAAGCTGCGGCTGGCGAGGGCCATGCAGGAGCAGGGGATGATCGTCGCGATGACCGGCGATGCCGTCAACGACGCGGCGGCCCTCAAGCAGGCCGACATCGGGGTGGCCATGGGTAGCGGCAGCGAGGTGACCAAGCAGGCAGCCCGAATGGTGCTCACCGACGACAACTTCGGGACGCTCGTCCACGCCGTGGGCATCGGTCGGCGCGTCTACGCCAAGGTCGTCTCCTACGTCCGGTACCAGATGACCCAGCTGCTGTCCCTGGTGTTCCTCTTCCTGGCCGCCACCGTGTTCAACGTCAACCAGGGCGTGGCGATGACCCCGCCGATGGTGCTGTACCTGTTGTTCTTCGCCACCGCGGTCGGAGTCGTCATCATCGCTGTCGACCCCGGCGACCCCGACGTCATGCACCGGGCGCCGCGCGACCCCTCGGTGACGATCACCAACCGGGGCGCCGTCATCATGTGGGTCATCTATGCCCTCGTGCTGTTCGTCGCCGCCTTCCTGCCGTTGGTGGCCGGACCGGATCAACCCAGCCCCAACCACGCCAGCGTGTCGATGACGATGACCTTCGCGGTCATGGGCCTGGGGACCGCGTTCAACGCGATCGTCAACCGCCGCGACCCCACCAGCGGGCTAACACCGCCCATCCTCAAGGCCCTGGCCATCTCAGTCGTCCCCGCGGCCATGGTCTTCCTCGCCACCCAGCTGCCGACGCTGCAGGGGGCTCTGCTCACCGTTCCGCTCACTGGCCGCCAATGGCTCGTCAGTGCCGGCCTCGCCGCCCTGCTCCCGGTCGTCGTCGAGCTGGGCAAGGTCTTCAGGAGGCGCCGCCACCTGAACCCGGAGACGCTGGGCCTGGAAGAAGCAGCAGCACCGGCACGCGCCGAGACCCGGCGCACGTGATCGAGTGCGCCCACATCGTCAAGCTCCCTGCACCGCTCCGGACCCAACCTGTCGGAGTGCTCTAACCTCCCACGTCTCGGTAGTGCGCCGAGCCACTCGTTGGCCGGCCTCGCGATGTTCCGGCCAAGCCGCAACTCGGCGATCGCGTTCCTGACTGGCGTGCTGCTGATCGTCCTGTTGGGACTTTCCCGACCTTCGCCCGTCGTTCGACAGCGGTGACGGGGCCAGTCCCGACGATAAGACCAGCACCATCGTCATGGCGATGGTCGTCGTCGGGGTCGCGATCCTCTTCCTGGCAGGCCGGCCGCTAAGTCGGTGCCCGACCAGTGCGTGGTGAAGGCAGGCATGGATACAGCCATCGCCCCTTCGGGATCGCGTGGCTGACCAGCACCGTCATCGCGGCCAACAAGAAGTCATCGTCACCACGGTCGGCGGCCGGGCTGCCCGGGATTCGTCGCCGGCATGACGCCGCCCATCGGGGCGTCTACACTCTCCCCAACCGGCGCAGATCGCCGGCGCGAAACTTCGAGCTGTCCGGCACCAGCAACCTCGGCACCAAGCTGGTCGACCACAGTTACCACAGTGATCGTGGGTACGTTGATCGGAGCGATCGTCTTCTGAGACCAACGTGCAGGCGTACCGGCTGCTGGCGTTCAAGCAGAGGACGCGGCCGACGGACCGCTGCGCTTCGGGACCAGGAGTTCACGCGGGGCCGGACAGCTCCCGAGTCGCTTGTGCCAGGAATGTGGCGCGGGGTTTGCGCGTCCGCCGAGCCCCTGCGTCGTCTCTCATGATCATGCAGGAACTGGGAAACCAGCCACGGGGTTCACGGAAGCCAATGTGAGGGGATGAACCTGGCCTGTCTACTGCGATTAACGAAGCAGCGGTGACGATTCTCTCGAGTTCGGAGCTCAAGTGTTGGGCACAGGCAGCCTGCTGGGCATCGCTGTCGCGATGGCACTCAGCTCGGTCCCCATCACGGCCACGATCGTGATTCTGCTGTCGCCGCAGCGCCGGAGATCTAGTCTTCCTTTCCTTGCCGGTTGGGTGCTGACCCTTGGCGTGGTCCCGCTGGCTGCGGCAGCAGGCATTCTGGCGATGCCGCTCTCCCGGCGGGAGCGTTCGCAGTTTGAGGCCGCCACGGAGATCGTGGTGGGTGCCGCACTGGTCATCGGTGCGATCCTCACCTGGCGTCGGTCGCAGACGCGGGGGCCGACAGTGGGAGGGCGTTTGGATCGCCTCGGATCGTACGGGCCGGCCGCCTCCTTCGGGATTGCGTTCCTGATGGGATTGCGTCCCAAGGCAATGCTTCTCGGCATCGCAGCGGGACTGGCCCTGAGTGCTCAGTCGCCGACATCAGCCAGAAGCGGCCTCGCTCTCGCCCTATACATTGCCGTCTCGGCTTCGACGGTGGCAGTACCGATTGTGTGCACGCTCCTTTCGCCACACTCCATGGAGCCGCGACTGGTGACCTGGCGTGAGCGGTTGTCCCGAAGCGGGCTGAAGGTCACCGCCTCGGTCATGATGGTTATCGGCCTGGCGCTAGCGGCCCTGGGATGGTCCCAGGTCTAGTCGACCCGACAACACCGACGAGACTTCGACAACCCACCACCACACCTGAGCCCACTAGGCACCCCCTGCATGGACGAGCGCTCCCGGCCCGGCCCATCGGACCCACTACCGTGTGCGAGCCGTATCCCCTCGAATTGACGCGCTCGCCGCGCCGCCGTCCGATGCCTCCAGCGCTGTTGACCGCGCTGCCGTGTCTCTCAGCCGATCAGATGGGGCCGCTCAGGCGCGAGTTCGGGCGCAGCCGCCGAGCCCCCTTCGAGGTCGCCCGTCCGAGCAGGGCCCCGACGGCTACACCAACGACGACGTCACCGGGGTAGTGAACGCCGGTGTAGACGCGAGAGAACGCTACAACCGTGGCGGCCAACCGCAACGGCACGCGGAGTTGTGGCAGCACGTCCGCGACCGCGACAACGAATGCTGCCGCCGATGCCGAGTGGCCGGAAGGAAATGAGGTCGACGTCGGCATCCGCACCCAGCGGTTCTCCGGGACGCCCATCCCGACGCGGTCGGGGCGGCCACGCCTGCCGGCAAGCTTCATCGGTTGATTGACCACGAGCGAGGTGAGCCCGATCGCGGCCACCCCGGTCATGGCGGCACGACGCCCTCGGGCCCCGCCGAAGAGTGCGAGCACTCCGGCAACGACGAACCACGGCTTGGAGAAGTTCGCCAGACTCGACACCCGCCGCAGGGGACGGTCCAACCTCGGCGTGGAGAGATCGGCTACGGCCCGGTAGGCGGCGCGGTCGAGGCGGCCAAGCCGGCGGAGCGCTCGCACCGCCCAAGAGGGCCCGGCATCTCCACGGCGAGCGCTGAGGCGATCGGCGAGGCGTTCCTCGACCGGCTCCGCAGGAGGGAGGCCGGTCACCGGGTCGCACTCGGACGGCCCAGGACTGTCAGCCATAGCGCAACCACGGTGGGCCTGGTCAGGACGCGGACGGTGCGTGCGGCGGGTGACCGCCCGGGGGCATTGCGCGGCAGGCGGATGGTCAGTGCGCCAGGCCGAGTGACGAAGCGCAGCGGCGGCTGGAGGGTCAGGGCTTCCCCATCGACACCGACCTCCACGGGATGCGAGGAGCGCACCTCGAACTCGGACGCGGTCCACTCACTCCAAGTGGAGAAGCGCTGGACGCGGCCTGAGGCCTCTAAGGCGACGAGCTTTTCTGCCTCCCCTGCCGAGTCCACCCGCACGAAGGCGATGCCCAGCACGCCACGGTCGAGACGTTCGCGGGTGCCGCCGCCACGCAGGCGCGCTAGCGCGTAGGGGTTATTGGACACGAGCAGGAGCTGGGCGCTGTTCGCTTCCTGGCCGGATGGCAGGGTGAAGCGCAGGTCAAGTGGCGTCGCCTCCGGCCCCAGCAGGTCTGGCAGCATGGCCGCCGCTGTCTGCACTTTGGCGTCCCGGTAGTCCCCCGACTGGACGATTTTGGCGTACACCCCCATCGACGCGTTGTTGACGAAGACGCGTCCATTGATCTCGGCAAGGTCGACAACCGTGTCAACGCCATCCTCGTAAGCGTCCAAGGCCCCCTGGACGTCCGCGCGGTCGAGGCCTAGGTCGAGTGCGAAGTGGTTCCGGGTCCCAGCGGGAACGACGACGAAGGGGATGCGGTGCTGGCTCGCGACCGAGGCGACGAGCGCCTGGGAGCCATCACCGCCCGCCATGCCGAGGATGTCAGCGCCGCGCGCGACGGCCTCCTCGGCCAGCTGACGCAAATCGTCGCCGGGGTGTAGGACGACTGGCTCGATGCCGCGCTGCCGACACAGCTCGACCAGTCCGAACCGCTCGGCCTTTCCTCCACCGGACTTCAGATTCATGAGCAGAACGGGGTACTCCGCCTGTGGCGCGCGCTCGGCGGCGATGGCTGGCGAGGCCGGGATCAGGGCGTAGCTCGCCGCTGCGACCGATACCGCCGCGAGCGTCAGCCCAACGACGAGCACGACAACGCTCTCACTCGCGATGACGACGGCAAGGAACACCAGCAGCGCGAGCGCTGCGATGCCCGCCGCAACGGCACGGGCTACCCCGCGCCGGGACAGGATGTACCACGCGGCGATCACGGTGACCCCGAGCGAAGCGACGCTCGCCAGTAAGACGTCCCAACGGGAGAGCGCCGACATTGCGAGGTAGACCAAGGCGGCAAGCAGAGCCACGAGCGCAACCGCCGCCGCGGCCCGGCGCAACATGCTGGGCTTGCCGCCCACGACGGTCGTGGTCAAGACCCCGCCCCCTTGCTCGGCCAAACCGCACCTGTCTGCCGCAGGTACTCGGCGAGTGCCGCATCGAGTGTCGGGAAGAAGTGCGCGGGATCGATCGTGTCAGTTAGCTCGTACCGCTCGATCTTCTCGCGCACCGGGTCCTTCATCTCCGCGAAGACGAGCGACACACCGCGCTCGTTGAGCCAGAGGTCTAGCTCGTGCAGCATGTCGGAGGCGGTGGTGTCGACGTCGGTGATGGGCTCGGCGGCGATGACGATCCAGCGCAGGTCCTGGTGCTCCTGGGCGATCCCGCGCATCGCCTCGCCGAACATCCGCGCGTTGGCGAAGATCAACGGCGCGTCGAAGCGGTAGACGACCAGACCCGGTAACAGCTCGGCGTCGGGATACCGCTCGGTGTCGTGCAGGCCGGCGACGCCGTCGACCCGGCCGAGCTCGGTGTGGTGCGGCCACCAGGTACGGCGGAACACGTTGAGGATGGACAGGCCCACTGCGATGAGGATACCGGGCAGTACACCGAGAAGAGCCACGCCAAGCAGCGCGATCACCGACAGGGTGAACTCCATTCGGCGCTGCCGCCAGAGTCGACGCGTCCCGGCGACATCGGCCAGCGACAGTGCCGCCACGATGACGATCGCGCCCAATGTGGGTTGCGGGACGAACTCCATCGCCCCGGTGGCGAACACCAGGACCAGCGTGATGACGCCGGCGCCAACGACTCCGGTGACCTGGGATCGGGACCCGGCCTGCTCGGCGACCGCCGTCCGCGACCCGCTGGTGCTGACCGGGAAGCCCTGGAAGAAGCCGGCGGCGATGTTCGCGGCGCCAATCCCGACCATCTCCTGGTTACCCCGCACCTGCTCCCCGCGACGAGCCGCGAACGCGGACGCCGTGGACATGGTGTCCGCCAGTGCTACGACGGCGATGGCCAACGCTCCAAGGAGCAGCGGCGGCAGGTCACCCCAAGTGACAGGGGGGAGCGTGAAGGGTGGGAAGCCCTGCGGAATCACGCCAACCGTGTCGACCCCGTGTTCCTGCAGGTCCAACGCGTTGACCGCTACGGCGGCAAGCACTACCACAATGAGGACACTCGGCAGTTTGGGCAGCAGCCGATTCAGCAGCAGGATCCCGGCGAGCGAGGCGACCCCAACCACGGCAGCTGTAGCGTTGGCGTCGCCCTGCGCCAACCCCGACACGAAAGCGCGGGCCTCGGCGACGAGCCCGTCGGCGTCCACCGAGAACCCCAGGAGCTTCGGCAGCTGGCCAACGATGATCGTCAGGGCCAACCCGTTCATGTAGCCGATCTGGGTCGGCTTGGACAACAGGTCCGCGACGAACCCGAACTTCGCCAGCCCCGCGGCCACCATGATCACGCCAACAAGCACCGCGAGCAGCGAGGCGAGCGCCACTGCCCGCACGGGATCACCGCCCGCGAGCATGAGCGGGAGGATCGTCGCCGCGATCATCGGACCCAGCGACGAGTCAGGGCCAAGCACCAGCACGCGGGAAGGTCCGAAAACGGCGTACGCGAGGAGGCACAGGATCGAGGTGTATAGCCCGGTCACGGCAGGGAGCCCGGCCAGGTCGGCGTACGCCATTCCTTGCGGTACCAACAGCGCGGACAGCACCAGTCCCGCGACGATGTCCTTGGTCAGCCACTTCCGCTGGTAAGACCTGACCACCGCCAGACCAGGCACGTATGCTCGCCACCGCTGCGGCGAGGCATCAAGCTCGGACTGGCCCATCCGCGCGAGCCTAATGCTCGTGCGCGAGGTGTCGGTAGTCAGTGCGCATTTGCCGTTGCGAGGGACAACCGACTCCCACGTCTGAGTCGTGTTCGTGCGGAATAACTCACTGGTGCATCGTGCGGAAGATCCGATGGAGTGACTGGGCTCAGGTCGGCCAGGAGCTGGCGGTCGCTGTATTGCGACCCCCATGTTCGGACTTATCAGCAGCAAACGGTGCGAAGCGGCACCGAGGGCTGCGGACTGTTGGTTTTGGGCCCGCCTCCGTCCGGACTGGCACTCGAGCTGCCACAGCGTAGGGTTCCTCGCGCAGGGCTACTGGCGCGTCTGGCTGGTCGCGCGGGCGCGTCAAGGACCCGGGGTGGAGGTCGAAGGGTAGAAGTCGGCCTGAACCTCGGCCTCGGGCGTCGCGACAGGCCTCTGACCTGGGGTTTGTGGGGCAGGTGGGGCTTGAACCCACGACCGGCGGATTATGAGTCCGCTGCTCTGACCGGCTGAGCTACTGCCCCGCGGCGGGGAGCCTACCGGCGCGGCCGGGACGCCATACAGCGACGCCATACAGCGACGCCTCAGCGCGGACGCAGCGGCGGCTCAGTCAAACACAGCCGGTGCCGACGGACCCGAGATGGTCTGGACAGGGCCGGTCCGGAACGTGGGGGCCGACAACCCCCACGCAAAGGAGCACCTCTCGTGCTGAGTACCAAGACCATCGTCATCGCCGGGGCCGGCATCGCCACCGCCGCCGGACTGGCCCTGCTCGGAGCCTCGTTCGCCGGTGCGGACCAGGTGACGGCGACGAGCGCCGCATACGGGTACGGCCGAGGAGCCGCACCCGGTGGCGAGGGCGGCCGACCGGACGAGCGCCCCACCGGCAGCGGCAACACCGACCCGAGCAAGCCCATGCGGTCGGACGAGCAGCTGCTGACGGGGGAGACCGCCGACAAGGTCACGGCCGCCGCCAAGGCCAAGGAGCCCGACGCCACCATCGAACGGGTCGAGACCGACTCCGACGGCGTCTACGAGGCCCACATGGTGCGGGCCGACGGCACCCGCATCACCGTCCAGGTCGGCGCTGACTTCCAGGTGACGAACGTCGGCGAGGGAGGCGCCGGACACGGCAAGGGTGGCGAGAAGGCTCCGGCGGGCGGGGCTCCGGGCGGCGAGACGCCGTCGGAGTCAGGGTCGGCGTCGTCCAGCTGACCCACCCCTGCTCCCGGTCGGCAGGCGCGCGTCCTCTTCCCCAAAGGGCGCGCGCCGTGCCGTGCCCGGGCTGGGAGTGATGGTGCTCGAGTGCCCGATGGGGCACAATGGGCAAGGTATGCGGCATACCGCCGGTTCTCGCAGCGAGGTTCGTGGGGAAGACGTCCCTCGCACGAGAAGGAGAACCGGATGTCTCCGCACGTTGACGCGACGCCGCGTACCACCCGGGGCGTGGTGTTCGTGCACTCCGCCCCGACCTCGCTGTGCCCGCACATCGGCTGGGCGCTCGAGTCGGTGCTGGGCCACCGGGTCACCCTCGACTGGACGCCGCAGCCGGCCGGTCCGCGCCTGGTCCGTGCGGAGGTGTCGTGGTCCGGGGAGGCTGGTACCGGCGCCCGGCTGGCCAGCGCCCTGCGCGGCTGGGACCATCTGCGCTACGAGGTGACCGAGGACGCGTCGCCGGGCGTCGACGGGTCGCGCTGGTCGTACACCCCCAACCTCGGCATCCATCACACCTGGGTCTCGGCGTCGGGCGACGCCCTGGTCCACGAGGACCAGGTTCGGGCCGCGCTGGCCCGCGCCGCCGGCGACTCGGCGACGCTCGAGGCCGAGCTCGACACCGTGCTCGGCGGCGACTGGGACCGGGAGCTCGAGCCGTTCCGCTACGCCGGCGACGGCGCCCCGGTGCGGTGGCTCCACAAGGTGGGGTGACTCAGCCGGCCGGCGTCACGGTCTCGACGACGAGATGGATCCCGTCCCCGCTTCCGCGCCGCAGGCCCCCAGACCGACCAGGGCCACTCCGGCGACCAGCATGCACGCCACTTCGGACCGGGGTCCGTCGCAGACGCATACCGTCACGCGTTGGTGAACACCAGCGCGACGTTGTGACCCCCGAAGCCGAACGAGTTGTCCATCGCCGCGACGTCGCCGTCGGGGAGGGTGCGGTGTTCGCCGCGGACGACGTCGAGCGGGATGGCCGGGTCGAGGTCGTCGACGTTGATCGTGGCCGGCGCCACGTGGTCGCGAACGGAGAGGATCGTGAACAAGGCCTCCAGCGCGCCGGCGGCGCCGAGGAGGTGTCCGGTCATCGACTTGGTCCCCGAGACTGGTATGCCGCCGGCCAGGTCCTCACCGAACGCCCGGACGATGGCGTTGGCCTCGGCCACGTCGCCGACCGGGGTGGACGTCGCGTGCGCGTTGATGTGGCCGATGTCGCCGAGTGAAAGGCCGGCCGAATCGACGGCCTGCTTCATGGCCCGGGAGGCGCCGGCGCCGTTGGGCTCGGGGGCGGTGATGTGGTGCGCGTCGGCGGACATCCCGATCCCCGCGAGGACGGCGTAGATCTGCGCCCCGCGCGCCTTCGCGTGCTCCTCGCTCTCGAGGACGATCACTGCGGCACCCTCGCCGAGGACGAACCCGTCGCGGGCCGTGTCGTAGGGACGGGACGCCTTGGTCGGCTCGTCGTTGCGCGTCGACAGGGCCTGCATCGCCGCGAACCCGGCGATGGGCAGCGCGTGGATGGCGGCCTCGGTGCCACCGGCGACCACGACGTCGGCGCGGCCGGAGCGGATCATCTCCACCGCATACGCCATGCCCTCGGCACCGGACGCGCAGGCGCTGACGGGGGTATGCGCGCCCGCCCGGGCGCCGAGGTCGAGGGAGACCGCAGCGGAGGGACCGTTGGGCATGAGCATCGGCACGGCGAGTGGGTAGACGCGACGCGGACCCTTCTCGCGCAGGTTGTCCCACTGGTCGAGGAGGGTCCAGACGCCGCCGATGCCGGAGCCCATGACGACGCCGAGTCGCTCGGGGTCGATCTCCGGCTTCCCGGCGTCCTCCCACGCGGCCCGCGACGCGATCAGCGCGTACTGCGACGACGGGTCGAGCCGCTTGATCTCGTGGCGCGCTAGCACCTCCGATGGCGGGACGGCGAGCTGGGCGGCGAAGGTCACCGGCAGCTCGTACTTGGTCACCCAGTCGGCGTCGATGGTCCGTGCGCCGCTGCGGCCGGCGAGGAGGCCCTCCCAGGTGTCTGTGATGGTCCCGCCGAGCGGGGTCGTGGCACCGAGTCCGGTGACGACGATCCGCTGGTCGCGTGCTGACGTCATGGAATGCTCCTAGGGCGTCGTCGCCCCGGGGATCTCCTGGGGCACTGGGCAGGTCCCAGCCTAGGCCGATCCCGCGCGCCGCGCCTGGACGCGACGGAGCGGGGTCGAACGGCTGGAACCACCGTTCTACCCCGCTCCGAGGGCTACCGGCGAGTCACGCCCGCCGGAGGGCGCGCCTACCCGCGGGTAGGCCGGCCCGTCAGGGACGCGTCAGCCCTGTGCCTTGGCGATGAAGCTGACCGCGTCGTTGACCGTCGTGAGGTTCTTGACCTCGTCGTCGGGGATCTTGACGCCGAACTTCTCCTCAGCGTTGACGACGATGGTCATCATCGACAGCGAGTCGATGTCGAGGTCGTCGGTGAAGGACTTGTCCGGCTCGACCTGGTCGGTCTCGATACCGGTCTCCTCGTTGACGATCTCGGCCAGACCCTCGAGGATCTCCTGCTCGCTCTGCGCCATGCGTTCTTCCTTCCGTAGGTCCTGCTGGTGGTCGGTGGGTGGTACTGGATCAGGACGCTAGGGGATGACGACGACCTGCGCCGCGTAGACCAGCCCTGCGCCGAACCCGATCTGCAGGGCGAGCCCGCCGCTCGGGATCTCCTTCTGCCGCAGCATCCGCTCGGTCGCGAGCGGGATCGAGGCCGCGGACGTGTTGGCGGTCTCGGCGATGTCGCGGGCGACCGGGATGTCGGCGGGCAGCTTGAGCTGCTTGATCATCGCGTCGATGATCCGCATGTTCGCCTGGTGCGGGATGAACGCGTCGAGGTCGTCGATGGTGATGCCGGCCTTGTCGATCGCCTGCTGCGCGACCGGTGCCATGCCCCAGACCGCCCAGCGGAACACCGACTGGCCGGCCATCCCGATCGCCGGCCAGTTGCGCGCCTGGACGGTCTTGTCGACCGGACCGTCACCCTCCTCCGGGCGGCGGTAGTCGGTCCAGGGCTCGCGCTGCATGATGGCCTGCCACTGGGCGCCGTCGGAGCCCCAGATCGTCGGGCCGATGCCGGGGGTGTCGGATGGCCCGACGACCGCCGCACCGGCCCCGTCGCCGAAGATGAACGCGGTGCCGCGGTCGTCCCAGTCGGTGAAGTCGGAGAGCTTCTCGACCCCGACCACGAGGACGTACTCGGCCGAGCCGCCGCGAACCATGTCGTTGGCCAGCGAGATGCCGTAGCAGTAGCCGGCGCAGGCGGCGGAGATGTCGAAGGCCGCGCAGGTCACGCCCATCCGGTTCGCGAGGATCGGGGCGGCGGCCGGCGTCTGGTACGGATGGGTGACGGTCGAGAGGATGATCGCGCCGAGCTGGGAGGCGTTGATCCCGGCGGCGGAGAGTGCCTGCTCGGCCGCGGCCTCCGACATGTCGACGACGCTCTCGTCGGGGGCCGCGTAGCGACGGCTGATGATGCCGGACCGCTCCCGGATCCACTCGTCGGACGAGTCGATCCGGGCGACGAGCTCGGAGTTGGGCACCACGCGCTCGGGGCGGTAGCCGCCGACACCCCAGATGCGGGCGTGCCGGGCGCCGTCACCGCCGACGAGAGTTCCGGTGCCCTTGGGGGCGAGGGGAGTAGTGGTCATGTCAGGCCTCCGAGGAAGTGGGGGAGCCGGCGGCCACGGCGAGGAGCTCGCGGGCCGCGTCGAGGTCGTCAGGGGTCTTCAGGGCGACCGTGGGGACGCCCTTCATGGCGCGCTTGGCCAGTCCGACCAGCGTGCCCGCCGGGACGAGCTCGACGAGGCCGGTGACGCCCAGGTCGGTCATCGTCGACATGCAGAGGTCCCAGCGGACCGGGTTGCGCACCTGGCTGATGAGCCGGCGGAGGAACTCCTGGCCCGACGCGACGGCGGCGCCGTCGGCGTTGGACAGGAGCGTGACGCCGGGGTCGCTGACGTCGTGGTCGGTCCATTCCGCCTCGAGCACGTCGGCGGCGGGAGCCATGTGGACGGTGTGGAACGCTCCGGCGACCTGGAGCGGGATGACCCGCGCCTTCGCGGGCGGGTCGGCGGCGAGGGCGGCCAGCTGCTCGAGGGTGCCGGCCGCGACGACCTGACCGGCACCGTTCATGTTGGCCGGCGTGAGGCCGTGACGGTCGAGAGCGGCAGCCACCTCGGCGGGGTCTCCGCCGAGGACCGCGGACATCCCGGTGGGGGTGATGGCGCTCGCCTCGGCCATGGCCCGGCCGCGGAGGCTGACCAGGCTCATCGCCTCCTGCGCCGTGAGGACGCCGGTGGCGGCGGCCGCCGTGATCTCCCCGACGGAGTGCCCGGCCACCACGCCCACGGAGGACGCGAGCGCGTCGGGACGGTCCGCGTACAGGGCCTCGAGTGCGAGCAGCCCCGCGCCGACGATGAGCGGCTGGGCGACGGCGGTGTCGCGGATGGTGTCGGCGTCGGAGGTCGTGCCGTGCGCGACGAGGTCGACGCCGGCCGCCTCGGAGAGCGCCTCGGCCCGCTCGCGCAGACCGGGCAGCTCGAGCCAGGGGGTCAGGAAACCCGGGGTCTGAGAGCCCTGACCAGGGCAGACGAGGGCGATCACGGAGCCAAGCCTGTCGTGTGAGACGCGGCGACGGCGTCGGCGAACCCGACGAACAATTCCGGGTCGATTTGGAGGAAACCTCCAAAGACGGCTAGCCGGGTTCGGATGGTATGCGACGCGTCCGGGTGGGTGCGCCGGCCCGCCACTCGACCGGTGGAGTGGCGGCCAGCCGTCCCACGGCCAGGGCGATGGCGACGGCCTGAGCCTCGCGCGGGTGCGTCAGGTCGTAGCCGACGGTCTCGGCGATCCGGCCCAGGCGGTACCGGACGGTGTTGGGGTGGACGAACAGCGCGCGGGCGGTCGCCTCCAGGGAGCCGCCGGTCTCGAGGTAGGTCGAGGCGGTGGTGAGCAGCACCGGATGCGTCTCGAGCGGGTGGTGGATGCGGTCGACGAGCACCCGAGACGCGGAGGGGTCCCCGCTCAGGACCCGTTCGGGCAGCAGCTCGTCGGAGAGCACCGGGCGCGGGGCGGCGGGCCAGGCGGGTGCGGCGGCGAGGCCGCTGAGCGCCGCGCGGGCGGACCGGCCCGCGGCGAACAGGTGCGGGACGGTCGGACCGACCACGATCGGGCCCTCCCCGAAGTGGTCCGCGATCGCCGTCACCACCTTGAGCGCCTCGGTCGTGCCGCCGAGCACGACGACCAGCCGGCGACGCTGCACGGCGGCCAGGGCGGTCGCCCCGAGCCGCGCCACCGACCGGCGGAGGGCGTCGACCCCCGCGGTGGTGGACCCGGTCGGCGTCGAGCCGGCGACGACCGTCACGGAGGCGACCGAACCCCAGCCCAGGGCGGTGGCCCGGGACTGCATGGAGTCGTCGGCCTCCGCACGGACGACGGCGTCGACCACGAGGGCCTCGAGGCGCGCGTCCCAGGCGCCCCGGGCCTCGGCGGCCTCCGCATACACCTGGGCGGCGGAGAAGGCGACCTCCCGGGAGTACCGCAGGACGGCCTCGCGGAGCGTCGCCTCGTCGCCGGGCGACGCCAGCCGCAGGACCTCCTCCTCGACCACGTCGACGACGGTGCGCACGATGTCCAGGGTCTGACCGAGGCTGACCGACCATGTCAGCTCGCGGGGCGCGGACCCGAAGATGTCGGCGGTGACCTGCTGGTCGGGACCGCGCCCGGCGCCACCGGTGTCGCGCAGCCACCCGACGAACGCGGCGACGCCCGCCTGAGCCACGAGGCCGATCCAGGAGCGGTCGGCCGCGGAGAGGATCCGGTACCAGTCGAGGTCGGCCTCCAACCGGCGCACGGCCGCGGTCGACAGGGCGCCGGCCTGCTGCACCACGCGGTCACGCGTCTCGTGGCTCACCGTCACGAGGCCAGCCTATTTGTGCCAGGTCCACAAAGCGCCGGAGGACGAGCGGCGGACGCCCTAAGGGCCGGCGTTGCGCATCTGAGGTGCGCGACCGATGTGACCGGAGCCCTCGCCTTCCTACCGTCGGCGTCGACGCCGCCGACGTCACGACCGACAGGCTTAACCGGAAGGACCCGCCATGACCACCACCTCCGTCCCCACCGAGACCTACCTCTTCGAGAGCCGCCCGGACGCCGGGGACCTCGAGAGCCGCCGCCTGAACGCCCTGGCCGACCTCTTCGACCCGGCCACCCGCCGGTTCCTGGGCCAGGTCGGAGTGGACCGCGGCTGGCGCTGCCTCGAGGTGGCGGCCGGCACCGGTTCGGTCGCCGCGTGGCTGGCCGGTGCGGTCGGCCCCGAGGGCGAGGTCTTCGCGACCGATGTCGACCTCAGCCACCTCGGCCAGCTGCCGCCGAACGTCGCCTACGCCGAGCACGACATCGTCACCGACTCCCTGCCGGACGGCGCCTTCGACCTCGTCCACGCCCGGCTGCTCCTCGAGCACCTCAGCGGCCGGGAGATCGCGCTGGAGCGGATGGCCTCGGCGGTCCGGCCGGGGGGCTATGTCGTCGTCGAGGAGGCGGAGATGTCACCGCAGGCGCTCGACCTCATCGTCCGCTTCCAGTCGCTCGCCGGGCGCGAGCTGGGCGACAAGGCGATGCGGGCCATCGCCGGACTGCTCGCCGCGGTCGGCGCCGACATGGGGTATGCGTCGAGCCTCCCCGAAGCGGTCCGCCGGGCCGGGCTCGAGTTCGTCGGCGGCGAGGCGCACTCGCCGATCGTCCGTGGGGGAGCGGCGCAGGACTTCGGCCGGCTGACCATGATGGTGCTCCGCCAGCCGGCCGTGGCGTCCGGCCTGCTCACGCACGACGAGGTGGACGCCTTCCTGCGGATGACCCTCGACCCCGAGGCGCAGTACGTCCCGTTCGTCATGACGTCGGTGTGGGCCCGCCGCCCGGTGTGAGGGCACGCCACAACTCGGACATGTCTGAGAAATCGCGCCGATTCTGGCGTTTCGGCTCCGACTGCTCAGACATGTCCGCGAAGTTGCGAGCGTCCGGTCAGGCGGGGGTGACCTGCTGCGGGATGGACTCGTTCCAGAGACGGTCGACGCCGGTGATGACGTAGGTGTACCGCTGGCCGCCCGGCGGTGTGTCGGTCCACGTCGTGTACCCCGCCGCGCCGCGGACCGTCGCCACGAGGTAGGTGGCGTCGGCCAGTCGGCAGTCCCCGGCCTTGACGCGGTCGGCGGTCACCGGGATCCGGTAGATCGCGAAGGAGACCGTCGTACCCTCGCCGGCCCGCCAGCGCAGGCTAGTGCCCGACGCGCTGCGCACCGCCGACAGGTCCTTGGGCGCCTTGCTGGGCGGCGTCGCGTCGAGCCACGGCATCGGCGGGACGAGGGCGGGGTGGCTGTACCAGTCGCGCTGGACGATGCCCATGCCGTCCAGCCGGTTGGCGCCGAACGTCCTTGGCGCTGAAGTAGATGTTGCCGTCGACCTGGGGCCGGGTGGAGTTGTAGAGCAGGTGGTTGCTCATCTCCTCGCGGCCGCGTCAACCACTCCGTCCGACTGCGGCGAGGTCCCGATCTTGTACGTCGCCTGGCCGATGTACAGGTGCACGTCGTGGCCGTCGACCACGCCGCGACCACCAGTCGACGAGCGTGTTGTAGTCGGCCACCTCCAGGCTCTCCGCCCAGTAGATCTGCGGGACAGATGTAGTCGATCCACTCCTCCTGCACCCATCGGCGGGTGTCCGCATACAGGTCCTTGTACGTCTGCACGCCGGCTCTGGTGTCCGAGCCCAAGCGGGTTCTCGTTGCTCGTTCATCCAGACGCCGAACGGCGAGACGCCGAACTTCACCCACGGCTTGGCCGCCTTGATCGCGGAGCCCAGCCCGGTGATCAGCGCGTTGATGTTGTCGCGACGCCAGTCCGCGAGCGACCGGCCCGCGCCGTACTGCGCGTACTGCGCCTCGTCGTGGAACACCTCGCCGGCCGACGGGGTACGGGTAGAAGTAGTCGTCGAAGTGGACGGCGTCGATGTCGTACTTCGTGACCGCGTCCATGATCGCGGCCTGGCAGAACTCGCGAGCCTCGGGGATGCCGGGGTTGTAGTAGAGCTTGCCGCCGTAGGGGATCGTCCACTCGGGGTGGACCTTCGCCGGATGCGTGGCCGCCAGGCCGGCGACGTCGGTCGTGAGGTTCATGGTGATCCGGTACGGGTTGAACCACGCGTGGAACTCGAGGTTGCGCCGGTGCGCCTCGGCCACCGCGAAGGCCAGCGGGTCGTAGCCGGGGTCGACGCCCTGGGTGCCGGTGAGGTACTTCGACCACGGCTCGAGCGGGGACGGCCAGAAGGCGTCGGCGGTCGGCCGCACCTGGACGACGACGGTGTTGTAGTTCTTGGCGACCGCCAGGTCGTAGTAGGCGACCAGCTCGGCCTGCTGCTGCGCCGGCGTGAGGCCGGTGCCGACTCGGCCAGTCGATGTTCGTCGACCGACGCGATCCAGATGCCGCGCAGGTCGGTCTTGTCGGCGTGCGGGTCGACCGGACAGGACGACGCGGCGGTCGGAGCGAGCCCGGCGGCATCGGCTCGAGGAGCGGTCCAGGCGAGGGCGACAGCGGCGGCGGCTCCGCCGAGAACGGTACGACGGGTCGGCTGCATGATTCCTCCACGCTGAGACAATCGAGAGTCAATAAGTTACGGACCCGGTGTCCCAGCGCAACCACCCCGGGTATGCGGGTGGCTCAGTCGGTGCCGGCGTCGAACATCGAGCGCCCCTGCGCCTCGTCGACCCCGACCACGTCGGTCTCGTCGTACCCGGCGGCGATCGCCGCCGCACCTCCGGCCTCGAGCTCGCCGATCAGGGTGGCGGTGTGGCCGCCGGCGAGCTGGCCCTGCGCCGCATACAGCTCGAGCTTGGCGCGAGTGTCGGCGATGTCGAGGTTGCGCATCGTCAGCTGCCCGATCCGGTCGACCGGGCCGAACGCCGCGTCCTCGGTGCGCTCCATGGACAGCTTCTCCGGGTGGTACGAGAGGTTGGGTCCGCGGGTGTCGACGATCGTGTAGTCGTCGCCGCGCCGCAGCCGCAGCGTCACCTCACCCGTGACGGCGCTCGCGACCCAGCGCTGGAGCGACTCGCGCAGCATCAGCGACTGCGGGTCCAGCCACCGGCCCTCGTAGAGCAGCCGGCCGAGGCGGCGCCCCTCCTGGTGGTAGGCGGCGACGGTGTCCTCGTTGTGGATCGCGTTGATGAGGCGCTCGTACGCCACGAACAGCAGCGCCATGCCGGGCGCCTCGTAGATGCCCCGGCTCTTCGCCTCGATGATCCGGTTCTCGATCTGGTCGGACATGCCGAGGCCGTGCCGGCCGCCGACGGCGTTCGCCTCGCGGATCACGTCGGCGGTGCTGTCGAGCCGTGTTCCGTTGATGGCCACCGGCCGGCCCTGGCGGAACTCGACGGTCACGTCCTCGGGCGTGATCTCGACCGCGCCGTCCCAGTGCTTGACGCCCATGATCGGCTCGACGATCTCCAGGGCGACGTCGAGGCGCTCCAGGCTCTTCGCCTCGTGGGTGGCACCGAGCATGTTGGCGTCGGTGCTGTAGGCCTTCTCGGTCGAGTCGCGGTACGGAAGGTTGTGCGCGAGCAGCCACTCCGACATCTCGTGCCGGCCGCCGAGCTCGCCGACGAAGTCCGCGTCCAGCCACGGCTTGTAGATCCGCAGCTCCGGGTTCGCGAGCAGGCCGTAGCGGTAGAACCGCTCGATGTCGTTGCCCTTGTAGGTGGAGCCGTCGCCCCAGATCGACACGTCGTCCTCGCGCATCGCGCGCACCAGCAGGGTCCCGGTCACCACCCGGCCGAGTGGGGTCGTGTTGAAGTAGACCTTGCCGCCACTGCGGACGTGGAACGCGCCGCACATGATCGCGGCCAGACCCTCCTCGGCCAGCGCCTCGGTGCAGTCCACGAGCCGCGAGATCTCGGCGCCGTACTCGGCCGCACGGCCGGGGACCGAGTCGATGTCGGGCTCGTCGTACTGTCCCAGGTTCGCGGTGTACGTGCAGGGCACCGCTCCCTTGTCGCGCATCCAGGCGACGGCGCACGAGGTGTCGAGGCCGCCTGAGAAGGCGATGCCGACGCGCTCGCCGACGGGAAGAGAGGTGAGGACCTTGGGCACGGTCGCCAGCCTAGGGGGACAGGGCAACGAGAAACTCTCAACCAAGTGGTTGACAGTTGCGGCTGGCCGGGCGTACGTTCAACCACATGGTTGAGAGTCTGGTCGAGGTGGACGAGGTGTTCCACGCGCTGTCGCACCCCACCCGGCGCGACATGCTCGCGCGGCTGCGCCAGTCCGACCTCACCGTGGGGCAGCTCGCCGACCCGCTTCCCGTCTCGCTGGCCGCGGCGTCCAAGCACGTCGCGGTTCTCGAGCGGGCGGGACTGGTCCAGCGGACCGTCCAGGGGCGAACGCACGTATGCCGCCTCACGCCGGCTCCGCTCGCGTCGGCGGCCGCCTGGCTCGACACCTACGAGACGTACTGGAACGAGCGGCTGGACGCTCTCGAGCAGGCGCTGCTCGAGGCATCCGACGTTCCGGACTCTCCCCAGACCGACGACCCCGACCCCCAGGAGGACTGAACCCATGGCCTACCCCGCCGTCCGTGTCCAGCGCACCCTGCCGTTCCCGCGAGAGCGCGTGTTCCGCGCCTGGCTGGACCCCACCACGATGGTCCGCTGGTTCGTGGACCCGAGGTTCACCGACGGCCGCGCCGAGGTGGACGAGCGGGTCGGCGGCCACTACCGGATCTTCCAGGTCGACCCGGAGGGCGCGATGACCGGAGGCAGCGAGAACCGGATCCTCGAGCTCGTCCCGAACGAGCGGATCGTCCTCTCGTGGCGGTTCGCCGGGCCGAACCGGGACGAGGACCTGTCGCCCGAGACCCGGATCACGGTGACGTTCGCCGAGCCGCGGCCGGGCGAGACCGAGCTGACCGTCGTCCACGAGCAGCTCGACGAGCTGGCCGCCGCGATGCCGCAGATCGCCGGGCACGTCGAGGCCGGCTGGAACGACACCCTGGACCGGCTCGCGCCGGCCCTCGACACCACGGAGGTGACGGCATGACCACCATGACGCCCGAGGAGCTCGCCGCGATCGTGGCCGACCCGGTGGCGCAGCGGCTGCTGCACGCCTCGATCCCGGCGCGGCTGGCCTACACCGGTCTGGACGGCGCCCCGCGGGTGATCCCGATCGGGTGGGCGTGGGACGGGTCGGCGCTGCTCATGTGGACCGTTCCCCGGTCGGCGAAGGTGCGCGCGCTGCGAAACGACCCCCGCGTGGCCGTGACGATCGACACCAACGACTTCCCGCCGAACGTGCTGCTGGTCCGAGGAACGGCCACGGCGGAGGAGATCGAGGGCGTCCCTCAGGGGTACCTCGACGCCGGCCACAAGATGGTCGACGACGCGAGCTACGACGAGTGGGCAGACGGCGTGCGCGGCCTCTACGACTCGATGGTGGAGATCCGGATCACGCCCGACGTGGCTGAAGATCCACGACTTCGAGACCCGGATCCCGAGCGCCGTGGCCGAGCTGGTAGCCGAGAAGCAGGCCGCCGGCTGAGGCGGCCCGCCCCGATACGGCGCGCGAGAGGCCAACTTCGGCCGCTCTGGGTGGACCCAGAGCGGCCGAAGTTGGCCTCTCGGCGGAAGCGTTTAGGACTCGCCTCCCGCGTTGCCGCTAGTGCCCGCGGTCACGTCGTGGAGGCGGTACTTCTCGGCGGCCTTGGCGGCGTAGTCAGCGGGCACGTCGCCCCGCTTGGCCAGCTGCTGGAGCGTCCGCACCGCGAGCGACGGACCGTCGATGTGGAAGAACCGGCGCGCCGCCGGGCGGGTGTCGGAGAAGCCGAACCCATCGGCGCCCAGCGACATGAAGTCGCCCGGAACGTACTGCGCGATCTGGTCCTGGACGCCACGCATGAAGTCCGACACCGCGAGCACCGGACCCGGGGCGTCCTGCAGCTTCTGGGTCACCCACGGCACCCGCTGCTCCGCCTCGGGACGCAGGAACTCCTGCTCCTCGCAGTCCATCCCGTCGCGTCGCAGCTCGCTCCACGAGGTGACCGACCAGACGTCCGCGGCCACGCCGAAGTCCTCGGCCAGCAGCTGCTGCGCCTCCAGCGCCCACGGGACGCCGACCCCCGACGCGAGCAGCTGCGCTCGCGCCGGCTGGTGCTCCCAGCCGTCGGTGTTGGCCGGCGCCAGGAGGTACATCCCGCGCAGGATGCCCTCGGCGTCGACGTTCTCCGGCTCCTTGGGCTGGACCAGAGGCTCGTTGTAGACGGTGAGGTAGTAGATGACGTTCTCGGGGTTGTCGCCGTACATGCGGCGCAGCCCGTCCTGGACGATGTGGGCGATCTCGTACCCGTACGCCGGGTCGTACGACACCACGGCGGGGTTCGTGGCGGCCAGCAGCGGGGAGTGCCCGTCAGCGTGCTGCAGACCCTCGCCGGTCAGCGTCGTGCGGCCGGCCGTCGCGCCGATGAGGAACCCCCGCGTCATCTGGTCGGTCGCCGCCCAGATCGAGTCGGCGGTCCGCTGGAACCCGAACATCGAGTAGAAGACGTAGATCGGCACCATCGGCTCGCCGTGCGTCGCATACGACGTGCCGACCGCGGTGAACGCGCCCATCGACCCGGCCTCGTCGATGCCGAGGTGCAGGATCTGGCCCTTGTCGGACTCGCGGTACGCCAGCATCAGCTCGGCGTCGACCGGCGTGTAGTTCTGCCCGTGCGGGTTGTAGATCTTGATGGTCGGGAAGAACGAGTCCATCCCGAACGTGCGCGCCTCGTCGGGGATGATCGGCACGACGCGCGAGCCGAACTCCTTGTCGCGCATGAGGTCCTTGAGCAGCCGGACGAACGCCATGGTCGTGGCGATCTCCTGCTTGCCGGACCCCTTCTTCAGCTGCTTGTAGGCGTCGTCGCCCGGCAGCTTGAGCGAGTCGTGCTGCACGCGGCGCGACGGGACGTCGCCGCCGAGAGCCGCGCGGCGCTCGAGCATGTACTGGATCGCCTTGTCGTCCTTGCCGGGGTGGTAGTACGGCGGACGGTAGGGATCGGCCTCGAGCTGCTCGTCGGAGATCGGGATCCGCATGTCGTCGCGGAACGCCTTGAGGTCGTCCAGGGTCATCTTCTTCATCTGGTGGGTCGCGTTGCGACCGGCGAAGTGCGACCCGAGGCTGTAGCCCTTGATGGTCTTCGCGAGGATGACCGTCGGCTGCCCGGTGTGGTTCATGGCGGCGAGGTATGCGGCGTAGACCTTGCGGTAGTCGTGGCCACCGCGCTTGAGCTTCCACCACACGTCGTCGTCGGACCAGTTCTCGACCATCGCGCGCGTGCGCGGGTCGCGGCCGAAGAAGTGCTCGCGCACGTAGGCGCCGTCGTTGGCCCGGAAGGTCTGGTAGTCGCCGTCGCTCGTCGAGTTCATGACATGCACGAGGGCGCCGTCGCGGTCGGCCGCGAGGAGCGGGTCCCAGCCGCGGCCCCAGATCACCTTGATGACGTTCCAGCCCGCCCCGCGGAAGAACGCCTCGAGCTCCTGCACGATCTTGCCGTTGCCGCGGACCGGCCCGTCGAGGCGCTGCAGGTTGCAGTTGATGACGAAGGTGAGGTTGTCGAGCTCGTCGTTGGCCGCGACCTGCAGCAGGCCACGCGACTCCGGCTCGTCCATCTCGCCGTCGCCGAGGAACGCCCAGACCTGCTGCTGCGAGGTGTCCTTGATGCCGCGGTGGTGCAGGTACTTGTTGAACTGGGCCTGGTAGATCGCGTTCATCGGGCCGAGGCCCATGGACACCGTCGGGAACTGCCAGAAGTCCGGCTTCAGCCGGGGGTGCGGGTAGGACGGCAGCGCGCGGATCTCGCCGTCGACGATGTGGCTCTTCTCCTGGCGGAAGCCGTCCATCTGGTCCTCGGTGAGGCGACCCTCGAGGAACGCGCGCGCATACATGCCGGGGGAGGCGTGGCCCTGGAAGAAGACCTGGTCACCACCGCCGGGGTGGTCCGGGCCACGGAAGAAGTGGTTCATCCCCACCTCGTAGAGCGTCGCGGCCGAGGCGTAGGTCGAGATGTGGCCACCGACGCCGACACCGGGTCGCTGGGCGCGGTGCACCATGATCGCGGCGTTCCAGCGCAGCCACCGGCGGTACTCCCGCTCGACGTCCTCGTCGCCCGGGAACCACGGCTCCTGCTCGGGGCTGATCGTGTTGATGTAGTCGGTGGCCGTCAGCGAGGGGACCCCGACCTGCATCTCGCGGGCCCGCTCGAGCAGCTTGAGCATCACGTAGCGGGCGCGCGTGCGTCCGGAGGACTCGATGACCCCGTCGAGGGACTCGAGCCACTCCAGCGTCTCCTCCGGGTCGGTGTCGGGGAGCTGGCTCGGGATGCCGTTGAGGATGGGTCCGGCTTCCTGTCGTGCCACAGTGCATCGTCCTTTCACACAGCCACGTCGTTGTAGCCGTCTTCGTCTGCCGGGGTGTGCAGGGAGGTCTTGTTCATCTTCCCACCGTCGCCACAGTCAAAACGACGCCTGTCCAGCGCCGGTGGGCTCCACCACCGTCGCGGAGCTCAGTTCGACGCCTGTCCAGCGACGGCGGACACCGCCAGGCGCTGCTCGCCCGCATACACGGTGAAGTGCGGCGGCCGGACGAAGGCGACCAGGGTGAGCCCGACGCGGTCGGCGAGCTCGACGGCCAGCGAGGAGGCGGCGGACACGGCGGCAAGGACGGGTATGCCTGCCGCGTGGGCTTTCTGGGTCAGCTCGAAGCTCGCGCGGCTCGTGACGACCAGGACGTGCCCGGTGAGCGGGAGACGGCCCTCGCGCAGGGCCCACCCGACGACCTTGTCGACGGCGTTGTGCCGCCCGACGTCCTCGCGGGCGACCAGCAGCTCGCCCTCCGCCGTGAACAGGCCAGCCGCGTGCACGCCGCCGGTCCGGTCGAACGACTTCTGCGCTCCACGCAACCGCCCGGGCAGGCTGCAGAGCACCGCCGGGTCGACCGTCACGTGGTCCTGCGCGACCGCATACCGGCTCGTCGTCTGCAGGGCGTCGATACTGGCGGTGCCGCAGACCCCGCAGGCGCTGGTGGTGGCGAACGCGCGTTTTGCGTTGTCCCGCAACGCAACACCCTCGCGGAGGGTCACGTCGACGACGTTGTAGGTGGGGGAGCCGTCGTCGTCGGTGTCGAGGCAGTGCATGAGCCGCGCGACGTCATCGGGGTGGCCGACGAGGCCTTCGCCGTGGAGGAAGCCCAGGGTCAGGTCGAAGTCGTCACCGGGCGTTCGCATGGTCACGGAGAGCGGTTCGCCGTCGACCCGGATCTCCATCGGCTCTTCGACGGCCAGCGTGTCGGGCCGCCGGACGACGCGCGGCTGGTCGCCGGCGGTGACCTCGTACCGCACCGCTGGAGCGCGCCTCGTCACCCGTCCCACGCCATCACTGTATGCGGGCGCGCCGGTCCACGGACTAGGCATCGGATGCCAGGTCCGGCGGTCACCCACTACCGTGGATATCGCCTGGTGACGTGCAGAGCCCAGGCGGCAACAGACGATTCACGAAGGGGACAGCACCGTGGGTTCGACCGCGCACGCGGCGTCGCCCGGATCGGCCGGTGGGGCACTGGCCAAGCTGGGGTTCGGGGAGCGACAGGTCGTGCAGGAGATCGGCTGGGACAGCGATGTCGACGACGGGCTCCGGTTCGCGATCGAGGACCTCACCGGCGCCGAGCTGGAGGACGAGGACTACGGCGACGTCTCCGACGCCGTCCTGGTCTGGTTCCGCGCCGGCGACGACGACCTCGTCGACACCCTCGTCGACGTGCTGACCAACCTCGCCGACGGCGGGTTCGTCGTGCTGCTGACCCCCAAGGCCGGGCACCCCGACCACGTGGACGCCAGCGAGATCGAGGAGGCGGCGGTCACCGCCGGCCTCCACACCGCGGGCGGCGCCAACGTCAGCGCCGAGTGGAGCGCGGTCCGGCTGGTCGCGCCGCGCGGTCAGCGACGCTGAACCGGCCTGAGATATATCTCCGACCGCGTCCAGTCCTCGAGACGGGTGCGGTTCGCGTGCGCTGTGACCCGTGGTTTCGCGCCGTGTCGGGATCGGCTGGCAGGATGCCCGGATGACCGAGACGACGCCCTCGCCCGCCGGGCCGCTCGGCGTCGGCGACGCCGCGCCGGACTTCGCCCTGCGCAACCAGTACGGCGAGACCGTGTCACTCGCGGACTTCCGGGGCGAGAAGCACCTCGTGCTGGTCTTCTTCCCGTTCGCGTTCTCAGGCATCTGCACGGGGGAGTTTCGCGAGATCCGTGAGCACCTCGAGGACTTCGAGGCCGACGACGTCCAGGTCCTCGGCATCTCCTGCGACGCGATGGAGTCGCTGCGCGCCTGGGCCGACGCCGAGGGCTACTTCTTCCCGCTGCTCAGCGACTTCTGGCCGCACGGAGCGGCGTCACGGGCGTACGGCGTGTTCTGGGAGAAGACCGGGTTCGCGATCCGAGGGACCTTCCTCGTCGACTCCGGAGGCGTGATCCGCTGGACGCTCGTCAACGGACCGGGCGAGCCGCGTGACTTCTCGGGCTACCGCACCGCCCTCGCCGAGCTGCGCGGCACCACGGCCACGGTCTGAGAGACTTTGCGCGCCTCGACCGTCCTCCGACGGTCGTGTGGGGGCCTGTAGCTCAGTTGGCAGAGCACCGCGTTTACACCGCGGGTGTCGTCGGTTCGATCCCGGCCGGGCCCACCTTGACCTCGCTCCGGCGGGCGTGCTCCGGTGGGCGTGCTCCGGCGGGCGTGATTGCACGGGTGGGGTAACCGGTCGGGTAACCCATCGGGTCGCGATCACCACGCGTGGGGTTACCCGACCGGGTATCCAACCGGGTAACCGACCGGGTATCCGACCGGGTATCCGAACGAGCGGACGCTGATCGCGGCGGCTCCGATCGGCGGTCCTCGTGAGATGCCTCAGACCGGCGAGGGTGGAGTAACCGGTCGGGTAACCCGACGGGTCGTGATCACAACGCGATGGGTGACCCGACCGGTTACCCCAACTCGCGGCGGCACGACCCGGCGCGCGGGCGACGGCGGGGTCGACAAGACTGCGCGAATGGGGTCGCAGGGGGCGCGGACGGTCGGCGTCGAAGAGGAGCTGCTGCTGGTCGACGTCATGACCGGCCGACCGCGGTCGGTCGCGGGCCGCGTCATCGATGCCGTGGCCTCGAGGCAGCCGGACGACGTCGGCCCGGAGGGCGGGGTCGAGGGCGAGCTCCAGCGCTACATGGTCGAGACCCAGTCGTCGGTGTACACAGACCTCGCCGACGTCGAGCGCGAGCTGCGTGGCTGGCGGCACACCGTGTCGGTCGCGGCGCACGAGGCCGGAGCCGGGTCGGCGGCGCTCGGGACGGCACCCGTGGTCGGCGCCGGTCTCATCACGCCCAAGCCGCGGTACCTGCGGATGGCCGAGCGGTTCGGGCCCACCGCTGAGGAGGTGCTCACCTGTGGGAGCCACGTCCACGTCGGCATCGCGTCGCCCGAGGAGGGCGTGGCGGTCATCGACCGGATCCGCGGGTGGCTCCCCGTCGTGTTGGCCCTGTCGGCCAACTCACCGTTCTCGGGCGGGCGCGACACCGGGTACGCGTCGTACCGCTCCCAGCTCTGGGTGCGCTGGCCGTCGGCGGGGCCTACCGACCTGTTCGGCACGCCACAGGCGTACGAAAGGCTGGTGCAGTCGATGGTCGACTCCGGGGTTCTCCTCGACGACGGGATGATCTACTTCGACGCCCGGCTCTCGTCGAGGTACCCCACGGTGGAGATCCGGGTGGCCGACGTCTGCGGTGACCTCGAGGACACGATGGTGGTCGCCGGCGTGTGCCGGGCGCTGGTGGAGACCGCCGCACGGTCGGCCGCGCAGGGCGAACCGCCGCTACCGGTGCCCACGGCTCTGCTGCGGCTCGCCACCTGGCGCGCCGGCCACGACGGGGTCGACGGCGTACTCGTCGACCCCGTCACGCAGCGGCCCGAGGCAGCGGCCCTGGTCGTCGGGCGGCTGCTGCACCACATCCGGCCGGCGCTCTCGTCGTTCGGCGACCTCGCGCGGGTGGAGGAGGGGTTCGGGCGGCTGCTGGCCCACGGCTCCGGCGCGACCCGCCAACGCCGCACGTATGCGCATACCGGCCAGCTGGTAGACGTCGTGGCGGAGGCGGTTCGGCTCAGCGCCGGACGTCTCGACGCCTAGGTCAGCGTCGTGTCCAGACGGCGCCGTCGCAGGATCTGAGTCCAGTTGGCCGCAGTCTGGCGCGTCCGCGAAGCCGAACGGCCAGTCGATCGTCCCGCCCCGGGGCCGCGCGGGGTCAGAGCTCGAGGCGGCGGAGCAAGCGCTTCGCGGCCGCGGTACCGGGTCGTCGCCACCAGGCGTGGTCGAGCAGGGCCTGCCGGGCCGCGAGGTACCCGCAGGCCCCGTGCACCCCGCCGCCCGGATGGCTCGCGGCGCTGCCGAGGTAGAGCCCGTCGACCGGCGTCCGCGGGCCCCCGAGCCCGGTGACCGGCCGGAAGAACAGCTGCTGGAACAGCTGCGCCGTGCCGCCGTTCACCGCGCCGTTCACGAGGTTGGCGTCGGCCGCGTAGAGGTCCGACGGCCGCTGCACCCACTGGTCGATGACGAGGTCGCGCCAGCCCGGCGCATACCGGTCGAGCATGGCCTCCGACCGGTCGACGAGGACGTCCGCCGAGGCGTCGTCGCTCATGCCGCGCGGCAGGTGTGTGTAGAGCCACAGCGCCTCGGTGCCCGCGGGGGACCGCGTCGGGTCGGCCGTCGTCATCTGTCCGACCAGCGCGAACGGGTTCTCCGGAACGGTATGCGTGGCGAGGTCGGCCGCCCAGCGGACGATGCCGTCCACGTCGCCGCCGACGTGCACGACCGCGGCCCGCCGGGCGTCCTTGGCGGTCCACGGCGGCGTCTCGCTCAACCGGTAGTTGATCTTCAGCGTCGGCGGGTCCCACGCGAAGTCGCGCATCGACTGTCGCAGCCTCGGGGAGACCTGGTGCTCGCTCAGCAGCTCCTCGTAGAGCATCGGGGCGCTCGTGTCGGCGACGACGGCGCGTCCCGCGCGGACCGTCGCGCCCCCGGCGGTCCGGACGATCCCCGCTCGGCCGTTCACGACGTCGATCTGGTCGACGCGCTCACCCGTGCGGATCTCGACGCCAGCGGCCCGCGCCCTCGACGCCAGCGCGGTGGCCAGCATCCCCGCACCACCGCGTGGCGAGGGGAACCCGACGTCCTGAGCCAGCATGCTCATCAGCCAGCCGAACAGGCCGCTGCCCGGGGCATCCGGTGGGATGTCCGCGTGCATCGCGTTGCCCAGCAACACCGTTCGCCCGCGCTCGCCGGCGAAGCACTCCTCGGCCATCCGGGTCGCCGGCAGGAGGAAGAACCGCGCCAACCCCGGCATGTCGGCCGCGCCGACCGCTCGCGCCAGCCGCGACCCCGCCTCGACCGGCGGCCACCGCGTCAGCAGCGCGTCGAGGAACGGCTCCTTGACGTGGTGCCACTGATCGACCAGCTGCAGCCAGGCGGCCCCGTCCTCGCGACGGTCGTCCTCGAACGCGGCCGCCGTGTCGTGGACGTCGGCGTGGATCGTCGCGCCGGTGCCGTCGTCGGTGCGGCCGGCGTGGCTCACCACGACGTCCGAGAGGCACCACTCGAGCCCGTGGTCCTCCAGGCCGAGCCGCGCCATCACCGGCGACGCGACGGCCAGCGGGTAGCAGGCGCTGAACTCGTCCATCACCCACCCGTCCCGCTCGACCGAGGAGACGGCGCCGCCGACCTTGTCGCGGGCCTCGAGCACCACGACGTCCCACCCCGCGTCGGCCAGGGTGATCGCCGCGACCAGACCGTTGGGACCGCTGCCGACGACGACCGCGTCCGCCTCTTCCCGGGACCCCTCGCTCACCGCGACATCGTGGCATCGCCGAACCCCTTCTGCCCGCCGGTCGGACCAGTTCGTCCCACACATCGGTGGTTGCTTAGGGTGAGACGTGCCCACCACCGAGCTCGTCGTGCTCCTCGACGACGACGGCCAGGCGGCCGGCACCGCCGACAAGGCCGACGTCCACGGCCCGGACACGCCGCTGCACCTGGCCTTCTCCGCCTACCTCTTCGACGAGGCGGGCCGGCTGCTCGTGACCCGCCGCGCCCTCGGCAAGCGGACCTTCCCCGGCGTCTGGACGAACTCGGTCTGCGGGCACCCGGCGCCCGGCGAGCCACTCCCGGACGCCGTCCGCCGCCGCGCCGGGCGCGAGCTCGGCGTCGACGTGACGTCACTGCGGCTGGTGCTGCCGCGTTTCTCCTACCGGGCCGAGATGGACGGCGTCGTCGAGCTCGAGCAGTGCCCGGTGTATGCGGGCTGGCTCGCCCCGGACGCCCGTCCGGATCCGGCCGCGGACGAGGTCGAGGACGCTCGGTGGGTCGGCTGGGCCGACTTCAGCGCCGACGTCCTCGCCGGCTCGCGGGTCGTGTCGACCTGGTGCCGCGAGCAGATGCCCCAGCTGGTCGCGCTCGGCTCCGACCCGCGGCGGTGGCCGGTCGCCGACGACCGGCTCCTACCCCCGGCCGCCCGCATCTGACCTCCCAGGTCTGACGACCACGGCTCAGCCTCTCGGCTCCGGCGCCGCCTCGTGGTGCCGAGCCCCGTGCGTACGCCGGTCCTCCTTCATCTCCGCCTCGTACAGGTGCCGCCGGCCACGGACCAGCTCGTCACGAGCCGTTGCTTCGAGCTGCTTGAACAGCGCGTGGTAGCCGTCGTCGAAGTCCTCGATGATCTGGAAGGTCCACCGTCCCTCGATGACGTTGCGTCCGACCAGCTCGCGGTCGATCCGGTCGGCGATCTCGTCATGACCGGCCTGGCGCAGCAGGTCGACGGCGTCGCCCAGCGCGAGGTCACCCATCCCGATGAGCCGGTGGAACGCATACAGGTAGCCCCGGGCGTTCTCGACGACCTCGAACGCCTCGGACAGCTTGCCGAGCGCCTCCACGGTCTCGTCGGACACGCCTTCAGGACGTCGGTGTTCGGGGGCTGGGGTCTCCATCGGGCCACCGTAAAGGGGTCGGCCGACGTCCGTGTGGCATTGTCGGCCCCGTGTCCCTCGACGAACCGCTCACCCTGCGTGAGGTCGTCGCCGCGCTCGAGTCGGTGTACCCGCCGGCCACAGCCATGGACTGGGACCAGGTGGGGCTCGTCGCGGGTGATATCGACCAGGCGGTCCGACTCGTGCACTTCGCGGTCGACCCCACGCTCGCGGTGGTGAGGGAGGCCGTCGACGCCGGCGCCGACCTCCTCGTGACGCACCACCCGCTGCTGCTGCGCGGCATCCACAGCGTCGCCACCACGGGCGCCAAGGGCGAGACCCTCACCCGGGCGATCCTCGGCGACCTCGCCATCTTCTGCGCCCACACCAACGCCGACGTCGCATCGCCCGGGGTGTGCGACGCACTCGCGGCGGCGGTGGGGCTGACCGACGTGGTTCCCCTCGAGGACGTCCCGGACGCGCTCGGCCGGGTCGGGTATCTCACCGCGCCGACGACCCTGCGCGCCTTCGCGGACCGGGTGGCTGCCGGGTTGCCGGCGACCGTCGGCGGCATCCGGGTGAGCGGCGACCCGGACGCGCTGGTCGAACGGGTGGCGGTCCTGGGCGGCTCCGGTGACGACCGGTTCGGGGTGGTCCGAGCGGCCGACGTCGATGTCTACGTCACCGCCGACCTGCGCCACCACCCGGCGCTGGAGGAGCGCGAGACCGCGCGCGGCGGCCGGCCGTACCTCGTCGACGCGGGCCACTGGGCCAGCGAGTACGTCTGGCTGGCCTCGGCGGAACGGCGACTTCTCGAGGTCGTCCGCGGAGGGTCGTCTAGGTTGGACACCGTCATCTCGACCCTGCGCACGGAGCCCTGGACCTTCGTCGTGGGCGCCAATGCCGCCGACGACCAGGAGTGAAGGAGCTGTGCTGAACGCCGACCCGACCCGTCAGCTCGCGCTGCTCGAGCTCCAGGCCATCGACACGCGGCTCGACCAGATCGCCCACGCGACGTCGAACCTGCCCCAGCACCGTGAGGTCTCGGCGCTCGAGGACGAGGCGCGGACGCTCGACACGCAGCTGGTCAACTCGCGTACGGCACTGTCCGACGTCCAGCGCGAGGTCGAGAAGTCCGAGGCCGACGTCCAGCTGGTCCGCGACCGCGCCGCCCGCGACCGCACGCGCCTCGACGCCGGGACCGGCACCGCCAAGGACCTCCAGGCGCTTCAGCACGAGCTGACCTCGCTGTCCCGTCGGCAGGCGGAGCTGGAGGACATCGAGCTCGAGATCATGGAGCGGGCCGAGGCCCTCGGCGAGCACGTCACCGTCCTCGAGCGGGACCGGGCCGAGCTCGCCGCGCGGCTGGCCGCGGCGGTCGCCGCCCGGGACGCCGCGATGGGCGAGTATGCGACGGAGCGCGACGCCGTCGCCGGGCGCCGGGCCGCGACGGTGACCGCCGTCGGCGAGGACCTCGTGGCGCTCTACGAGCGGATCCGTTCCGGTCATGCCGGTATCGGGGCGGCCGAGCTGCGTCAACGGCGCTGCGGTGGATGCCACATCGAGCTCAACCAGGTCGATATGAACCGCATCACGCAGGCGCCCGCCGACGAGGTGCTGCGCTGCGAGGAGTGCGGACGGATCCTGGTGCGCACGGCCGAGTCCGGCCTGCCCGCCTGACCATGACGGCCGACGGCGGGCGCGTCGACCCGGCCGAGGCGTCGGCCGTCGGCGAGAACCCGGAGCCATCAGCCCCTGCCCTCGACGGCGCCACTCGGATCTTCCTGGTCCGGCACGCGGTCACGCCGTTCACCGAGGCCGGCCGGGTGGACGGCCGCGGCGGCGCCGACCCCGACCTGAGCGAGACCGGCCGGGACCAGGCGCGGCGGGCGGCCGAGGCGGTCCAGGCCCTGGTCGAGACCACGGACGACGCCGGCGCCGTCCGCCTCGTCACGTCGTCGCTGGCGCGCACGGTCCAGACCGGCGCGGCGATCGCCGCGGCGCTCGACATCGGCCCGGCCCTGGACGACGACTGGGACGAGCAGTCGTTCGGCGACTGGGACGGCGAGGTGTTCGTCGAGCTGGCGAAGCACCAGGCCGACGACCTCATGCGGCTCTGGCAGGAGCGGGACTACCGCCGGCCCGGCGGAGAGTCGCTGGCCGAGCTGGAGACCCGGGTGCTGCGCGCATACGAGAAGGCCCTCGAGGTCCGGCGGCACCACCATCGTCGTGACCAGCCGCAAGCCGATCCTCGTCGTCCTCGCCCGGGTGCTCGGCATCGACGAGCAGCGGTTCTGGGCGCTGTCGACGGACCCCGCGTCACTGACCGCCGTGGAGCTCTGGCCCGACGGTCGCGCCTCGGTGCCGTTCGTCAACCGGACGTCGCACCTGCCCTGACGGTGCCGCCTCTATCCTCCCCGGTATGCGTGAACTGCGGCCCGACACCCTCGCCGTCCGAGGTGGGTTGGCGCGCAGCGACTTCGACGAGACCGCCGAGGCGCTGTTCCTCACCAGCGGTTTCGTCTACGACTCCGCCGAGCAGGCCGAGGCGGCGTTCAAGGACGAGATCGACAAGTTCATCTACTCGCGGTACGGCAATCCCACGGTCCGGATGTTCGAGCAGCGGATGCGCCTCGTCGAGGGCGCCGAGGCCTGCTTCGCGACGGCGAGCGGGATGGCCGCCGTCTGGGTGGCGCTCGCGGCCCTGTGCGGCCAGGGCGACCGGCTGGTCAGCTCGCGGGCGCTCTTCGGCTCCTGCTTCGTCATCGTCGACGAGATCCTGCCGCGGTTCGGCGTGGAGACCATGCTCGTGGACGGGCCCGACCTCGAGCCAGTGGCGGGAGGCGCTCAGCGTGCCGACGTCCGCCGTCTTCTTCGAGACCCCGAGCAACCCGATGCAGGAGCTCGTCGACGTGCGGGCGGTCGCCGACCTCGCCCACGCGGCCGGGGCGCAAGGTTGTCGTCGACAACGTCTTCGGTACGCCTGTCTTCAGCCGGCCGCTCGAGCTGGGCGCCGACGTCGTCGTGTACTCGGCCACCAAGCACATCGACGGGCAGGGTCGCGTCCTCGGCGGAGCGGTCCTCGGGACGAACGAGTTCGTCGACGGGCCGGTCAAGAACCTCATGCGGCATACCGGCCCGGCGATGTCGCCGTTCAACGCATGGGTGTTGGTCAAGGGGCTGGAGACCCTGTCGCTGCGCGTGAACCGCCAGCACGAGAACGCCCTGGCGCTGGCCGCGGCGCTGGAGACCCATCCTCGCGTCCTGAGGGTCCTGCACCCGTGGCTGCCCAGCCATCCGCAGCACGACCTCGCGCGGAGCCAGATGTCCGGCGGCGGCAGCGTCGTGACCTTCGTCATCGACGGCGGCAAGGATGAGGCGTTCCGCGTCATGAACGCCCTCGAGGTCGTCGACATCTCGAACAACCTCGGCGATGCCAAGTCCCTCGTCACCCATCCGGCCACGACGACGCACCGGCGGCTCACGCCCGAGGCCCGTGCCGCGGTCGGGATCACCGACGGGACGATCCGGATCTCCGTCGGGCTGGAGGACCCGCTCGACCTCGTCGAGGACGTGGTGACCGCGCTCGCCCGGCTCAGCTGACCGAGAGCACCCACGGCCGCCCTGGACGGTCCGGGAGCGCCAGGTCGACCGCGAACCGCTCGGCGAGCACGTCGGCGAGCCGCGCCGGAGTCCGCGCGTCGACTCCCGCTTCGCAGAGGTGTCGGGCGACCAGGCCACGGGTGTGCTTGGCCAGGTGCGTCGCTCCGGGCACCTGGACGGCAACCCACCGTGATCTCGTGGCCGGAGCCCACGCCGCCGCATACGTGCTGCTCCGGCAGTCGACGACGAGTCCGCGCCGCGAGCGTGCCTCGAGCTCGGCGCCGAGCGGACCGCGCCACAGGCCGGCGAGCGGGCCGAGCGCCGGCAGGTTGACCTTCATCGACAGCCGGTATGCGGGGATGCGGTCGGTCGGTCGGACGGCGCCGAAGAGCGCTGAGGTCACCACGAGCCATCGGTTGGCGCGCCGACGGGCCGCGGAGTCGAGCGAGCCCAGGCCGAGGGCGGCGTAGAGGACCCCGGAGTAGACGTTGGCCGCGGGGGCGGCGGGCGCGGTGGTCAGCGCACGGTTGCGGGCGACCTCGTCGCCCAGTGTCGGGGGCACCCCGAGCACCGTCAGGGCATCGGGGCCGGCGCTGGTCGACATCAGCGACCGCAGGACGGCCTCACGCGTCGGGGTGAGAGCCGGGAACGACAGCCGGCCCAAGTCGAGGGCCCGGCCGCGACGAGGGACGGTCTTGCCCTCCGAGGGCGGCAGGAGGACGAGCACGCCGGAACCCTACGGTTCGCGCGGTCAGCCGAAGACGGCCAGGGCGCCGAGTCCTGCCGCCACGCTCATCACGGCGCAGAGCAGGCCCTCGCGGGCCAGGTACGCCGGCGCCGACCTCGAGATCCTGGGTCCGGCAGCGCTGCCGCCAGAGCAGGGTGGCCAGCGACGCCCACACGGTGACCAGGGGACCGGCGTTCACGCCGACCAGGAGCGCCATGAGGCGTACCGGCGCATCGGACGAGACCGCCTCCAGGGCGAGGTAGGCGGGCAGGTTGTTGACGACGTTCGCCGAGACGGCGCCGACCGCGCCGAGCCGGAAGAGCGCGCCCGCATCGGTCCCGGAACCCACGAGCGAGGCGAGCACCTCGCGCAGCCCGTGGGTGAGCGCGATCTCGACCACGACGAAGAGGACGCTCACCCCGAGCACCATCAGCCACGGCACCGAGATCCGGCGCAGGAGGGACCGGTCGCGGACGGCGACCGTGACGAGGAGGACCGCCGCCGCGACGACCGAAGGGATCGCCGGCACGACTCCGGAGACGAAGGCCGGCCCGAGGAGGACGCAGCAGCCGGCCGCGACCCAGAGCAGGACCTGGTCGTGCGGGTCGGGCGGGGCGTCCGGCGCGTAACGCCCGAACAGGGAGCGCCGATGTCGCACCGCGAGGAGGACGACCGTCGCGAGGATCGCGGCCAGGGCCGGCGCCCAGGCCAGCCGCAGATACCCGCGCTGACCGACGCCGAGCAGGTTCATGTGGTGCAGGGCCAGCAGGTTGGTGAGGTTCGAGACCGGCAGCAGCAGCGACGCGGTGTTCGCCAGCCATAGCGTGGTCATCGCGAACGGCAGCGGCGGGACCCCGACCTGACGCGCGACCGTGATCGCCACGGGGGTGAGGAGCACGGCGGTCGTGTCGAGGCTCAGCACGATCGTGCTGGCGCAGGCGATGGCCACGAGAAGCAGCCAGAGGGCCCACACCCGGTGCCGCCCGGCGCGGGCGGCCCAGTGGGCCGCGACGTCGAACACCCCCGCCAGATCCGCGATCTCGGCCACGATGGTGATGGCGACGAGGAACGCGAGGACGGGAAGGACCCGCGACGCGAGATCGGCGATCTCGCTCCCGGGCACAAGGCGAGACCTTAGGGCGGCGGGCTGGACCGTGCCGCCGGTGTGTCCACTCTCGGCCGGCGGGGCGTTGTCCGGCGGGACCGGCGGCTCGAGCCGGTAGGTGAGCAGTGCGTCGGGGATGGCATGCTCCTCGAACGTCCCGATGATCGGTGCGACCTCCTCGTCGACGAAGTCGGCGCACGCGCGGATGAGCCGGAAGGACGATCGCCGGAGGATGATGGCGACCGGGTGCTTGTCGGCTTCGCGCCAGCTGCCGCAGCGTCGATCGCGGCGCCGGCCATGGTGGCCTGCTCGCCGGTGCAGCGCGTCGCGGACGAGGGCGGGGTCGAGGACGGCGGCGACCGCCGGAGCACGCCGGCGAGAGCCGTGCCAGTGATCGGCCAGAGCTCCTCGATGTCGGAGCGACGGGTGAAGTCGACGATCTCCTCGAGCAGGACCCGGACCCAGCGGCCAAGTTCGACGAGGTCGCGGTGAGGCCACCATGGCGCTCGCGGCTCGCGGTCCCTGCGGCGCAACGGGTTGTTGCGCCACCGCCGTCCGGGCCGACGCCAGGGACGCCGGCAAGCCGTGAGCCCGCTCCTGGGTCGCGCGGGTCTGGGCGAAGAGGCCGCTGAGGGCGGTGCGGTTCCGCGCGCGCGTCCGGGACGAGGACCGCGGCCTGGACGATCTGCTGGGCCAGCTCCTGGGAGACCCGGGCGAAGGCCGTGCGGTACTCGCGGGCGGCGTCCGGCGGGAAGAGGAACGGCGCCAGCAGCACCGTGACGCTGGCCCCGACGAGCGTCTCCCAGAGTCGGGTCCAGGCGTACTGCTCCGGGTTCGCCGCTGACGAAGACGAGAAGGCCCGACAGGGCGATCTGGATGTTGAGCGGGACGCCCAGGCGGAGGAACACCCCGGTGAAGAGACCGACAGCGACGACGATGCCCATGGCCAGGGCGCCCGGACCCAGCAGCTCGAAGACGACGACGCCGAGGAACGACGCCGCCGATGACCCCGAGGATCCGGTCGAACGATACGTTCAACGCCGAGAACGGGTGGTCGCGCATGGCCAGCAGCGGCACGATGATCGCGAAGGTCGGGGGGTCGTCGGGATCGAAGAGCTGGCATAGACCGTAAGCCACGCCGCCCGCGATGAGGATTCGCAGGATCTGCGGCCACTCGTGCGCGAAGCGGTCGCGCATCACGGCGCGAGTGGGCAGAGGTCAGCCCGCCGAGAGCCATGTTCGGAGGGTAATGCTGGTTTCGCTGCATATGGTGGCGGTCATGCCGCAGCGCGAGATCCGCTTCCGGACGACGACCCCCGTGCCGACGCATACCGAGGTCGACCAGAAGGCGCTGCTGGCCCGGTTCGCGGCGATCCGCACGGAGCTGAGGGTGCCGGACCAGTTCCCGCCGGACGTCCTCGCGGAGGCGGGGCGGGCCGCGCAGGCCGTGGTCATGCCGGAGCGTGACGACACCGACGTGCCGTTCGTGACCGTCGACCCGGCGGGGTCGATGGACCTGGACCAGGCGCTGTACCTGCGGCGGTCGGGGGAGGGGTACCGGGTGCGGTACGCGATCGCGGACGTGCCCGGCGTACGTCTCCGCGGGCAGCGTCCTCGACAGCGAGACCCATCGTCGTGTCGAGACGGTGTATGCGCCGGACGAGCGCACGCCGCTGCACCCGCCGGTGATCGGCGAGGACGCCGGCAGCCTGCTGCCGGACAAGCCGCGGTCGGCGTTCGTGTGGGACGTGGAGCTCGACGCCGGCGGCAAGGTGACGAAGGCCTCGGTGTACCGCGCCCGGGTCCGCAGCCACGGACGGCTCGACTACGTGGGCGTCCAGCAGTCCCTCGACAGCGGGACGGCCGACGAGAACCTGTTGTTGCTCAAGGAGATCGGTGAGAAGCGCATCGCCCTCGAGTCTGCGCGCGGTGGTGCCAGCCTGCCGCTGCCCGAGCAGGAGGTGACCGTCGACGAGGACGGCTGCTTCGAGCTCGGGTTCCGTCCGCCGGTCCGCGCGGAGGACTGGAACGCCCAGCTCTCGCTGCTCACGGGGATGGTCGCGGCACGGATGATGCTGGACGCCAGGGTCGGGATCCTGCGCACCATGCCGACGCCGGACGAGGGCAGCGTGGCGCGGTTCCGCCGGCAGGCGAGGTCGCTGGGCGTCGACTGGCCGAAGTCGCGGCGGTACGGGGACCTCATCCGTGGTCTCGACCTCTCCGACCCTCGGCAGCTGGCGCTGGTCCACGAGGCGGCCAGCCTGTTCCGCGGTGCGTCGTACACCGCGTTCGACGGCGAGGCTCCGGCCCAGCCCGTGCACGCCGCGGTCGCCGCGCCGTACGCGCACGTGACGGCGCCGCTCCGGCGGCTCGTCGACCGGTACGGCCTGGTCGTCTGCGCGGCGATCTGCGCGGACGAGGAGGTTCCGCGCTGGGCGCGAGACGCCCTGCCTGCACTGCCGGAGACGATGCAGGAGGGCGACCGCCGGGCCAAGGCCGTCGAGCGGGCCTGCACCGATGCCGTGGAGGCCGCCGTGATGGTGTCCCGGGTCGGGGAGGTGTTCACCGCCGACGTCGTCGACGTGGACGCCAAGCGTGGGGTCCTCACGGTCCAGCTCGCCGACCCGGCGATCGTCGCGTCGGCCAAGGGCGACGTGAAGCTCGGTCGTCAGATCCAGGTGCGCCTGGACAGCGCCGACATCGCGACCGGGAAGATCGTCCTGGCTGTTGTCTGATCGGGATCCGCGCCCACTATCCGAGCGACCCGGAGAACTTCGCGGAGGGACCTAGGCCCAGCGGCGCGCGGTCGCCAGGCTCTGCCCGACGTACCCGCCGCGGAAGAGCACGGCGTGGAGCATGAGCGGGTGCAGCTGGTGCAGGGACACGCGCTCCCGCCAGCCGGGGGCCAGCGGCGCGACGTCGAGATACCCCCCGAGGATCGCGTCGAGGTGCGGGGCGCCGAACAGGACGAGGAACGCGAGGTCCGCCTCGCGGTGGCCACCGTGAGCGGCCGCGTCGATGAGGACGCCGCCGCGAGCGGTCCAGACGACGTTGCCGGCCCAGAGGTCGCCGTGCAGGCGCGACGGCGGCTCTCCGGTGTCCAGCTCGCCGGACGCCACCCGCGCCACGACCTTCTCGAAGAGGGCTGACGCCTGGTCGTCGTAGATTCCGAGCCGCCGACCCTGGGCGAGGACCGCCTCGAGCCGCTGATGCGCGTAGAACTCGCTCCAGGTCGGGACCGGGTCGAGGGACAGCGGCAGCAGCTCGCTGAGGGGTCCGAGCCAGCCGTCCCCGCGCCAGCCCTCCGGCGGGCTCCCGTATGCGGGTGCGCCGGCCGCGTGGGTCGCCGCCAGCGCCCGACCGAACGCCTCCGCCTGAGCCCGCGTCGGGCTGGTCGGCTCCAACCGCTCCAGGACCAGCTCGTCCTCGCCGACCTCGAGGACCGAGACCACCGCGGCGCCGCCGGGAACCGCCGCGAGCCAGCAGAGCCCAGCCGCCTCCCAGGCGTAGTAGCCGAGCGGCGCGTTGGATCCGGCCTTCCGGAAGGGGTGTCCCGGCATACCAGCGAGCGTAGTTCGCCAGCCTCGGACGCGCTGGCGAGGCCGGAGGTTCGACGGGCCGGCGGGTGGCGGCGACAACTAGTCTCGGGTCGTGGCAGCGCAGTCCGGGCCGGTGGCCTTCGTGCTCGGGGGCGGCGGGATCCTCGGCGCCAGTGAGGTCGGCATGCTGGCGGCGCTCCTGGGCGATGGAATCCGCCCCGACCTCGTCGTGGGGACCAGCGTCGGCGCCGTGAACGGGGCGTTTCTCGCGGCCGATCCCACCCCGGCGGCCGTGGACCGGCTCGCGGACGTCTGGGTCCGGGCGTCGGAGTCCGGGGTGTTCGCCGACTCGCTGCTCGCGCGAGCGCAGCGCGTGGTCCGGCTGGCCAGCCACCTGCACTCGAGCGACGCGCTGGAGAGCCTGCTCACCGACGAGCTCGACGGAGTGCAGATCGAGGACCTGGCGGTGCGCTTCCAGTGCGTGGCGGCCCAGATCGAGACCGCGTCGCCTCGGTGGTTCGACCGCGGCAGCGTGGTGGACGCCGTGCTCGCGTCGTGCGCCGTGCCCGGGCTGCTGCCCGCGCGGGAGATCGACGGGATGCACTATCTCGACGGCGGCCTCGTCCACTCGATCCCGGTGTCGAGGGCCATCGACCTCGGCGCGCGGACGGTGTACGTGCTGCAGGTCGGCCGGATCGAGCACGCCCTCCGTGAGCCGCGGTGGCCGTGGGAGGTCGGGCTCGTGGCGTTCGAGATCGCCCGGCGGTACCGGTTCAACGAGGACCTCGAACGGGTTCCCGAGGAGGTGGCGGTGCACGTGCTGCCGTCCGGTTCGGAGCGGTCGCCGTCGATGACGATGAGCTACCGCGGCGCCCGGCAGGTGGCGGCCCGGATCGAGGCCGCCAGCGTCGCCACCCAGGAGATACCTGGCCGGTCTCGGCAGTGAGGCGACGCGGTGAGGCTCTGGGTCCCGCCGTACTGGGTCCGTCGCGTCTTCCACGTGATCTGGTTGCCCGTGGTCGTGGTGCTGACCGCCCTCCTGCTGCCCTTCTACGTCGTCGGTGCGGTGGTGGCCGTGTTCCCGGGGCGGCGCCGGCTGCTGCGCGTCGTGTCGTTCGCCATGGCCTACCTCTGGACCGACGTCGGGATGCTGTTCGGATGTTGGTGGCTGTGGTTCCGGCAGCCCCTGCCCAGCCGGGACGTGACCGTGTGGCGGGAGCGGCACACCGCCCTGCTGCGGCAGGCGCTGCGGCTGCTGGCGAAGGCGTCGCGGTCGATGGTGGGGTTCCGGGTGGTCATCGACGCCGGCCCGCTGCCGGCGCCGCACCGGCCGCTGATGATCCTCGGCCGGCACGCGGGTCCGGGGGACTCGTTCACCCTGGTCAACCTCATCCTCACGACGTTCCGCCGACGGCCGAAGGTCGTGCTCAAGGCCGCGATGCAGTGGGACCCCGGGATCGACCTGCTCCTGAACCGGCTGGACTGCTACTTCCTGCCGTCCACGACCGGCGCCGGCGACGACCGCGTCGCCCACGTGGCGCGGCTCGCCGCGTCGCTGGTGGACGACGAGGCCCTGCTGATCTTCCCCGAGGGCGGCAACTGGACGCCGAAGCGGCACGAGCGGGCGGTGCGGTACCTGCTGCGCACGGGTCAGTTCGAGCGGGCCAGGGAGGCCCAGGACGAGGAGCACGTGCTGCCGCCGCGGCCGGGAGGGGTTGTGGCGGCCCTGTCGGCCCGTCCAGACCTCGACGTCGTCGTCCTCGCCCACGCCGGCCTCGACCGGCTCGTCTCCCCGGTGGACATCTGGGAGGCGATCCCGGTCGAGCACCAGCCGATGTCGATCCATTGGTGGGTCGCCGAAGCCGGGACCATCCCGTCCGACCACGATGGGATCCTCACGTGGGTCGACGACATCTGGGGCGAGGTCGACGCCTGGGTCGAGGCCGAGCTGGAGGGTCGCCGAGCCCCGTCCCGCCGTCACCCGCACTGTAGGCAGAGACATCACCGAGTCGAAGGGCTCGTGTCCTCGGCTCAACGATGGGTGGTGGTGGCGCCGAGGTAGTTCCGCAACTCGGTCCGCGCGCTCTGGATCGTCGCTCGGCGGGCTCGCATCGCGTTGTCGCCGGCCTCGGCGGTGGGGGATGTGTCGGCACCTACAGCGTCGACGACGGCACGCAGGCGCCCCCGCAGCTGCTGCGCCGAGTCGCCCCGCTCGGCGTCCGGGGCCTCCGTGGTCAGCGTGTGAAGCTCCTGGTCGACGGCCAGGAGGCGCGGTCCGGCGCTCCGCCAGGTGGCCGCGGCCTCGTCGGCAGTCGCCTTCGACATGGTCTGGGGGACGAGCGAGTCCTCGACCCATGCGGCCGTCTGACGGGTCGCCGCGAGCCGGGCGTCCCACGCCGCCCGCACCCGGGTCCGCTGGATGAGCCAGGCGATGAGGCCGATGAGGGCAAGCAGCAGGATGACGAGGACGACCCAGGCCCACGCCGGGCAGCCCGCTGCTCGTCGGCTGCGGCTGCGGGGCCGCCGTCGCGGTCGCGGTCGTCGTCAGCGTGACGGTCGACGGGGTACCCGTCGCCGTCACCGTCTGGCGTCTCGGTCCGCGTCTCGGTCCGGGTCTCGGTGCGCGTCTGGGTCTGCGTCTGGGTCTGGGTCTGGGTCTGGGTCTGGGTCTGGGTCGGCAGGGTGGGCAGCGTGATCGATGTCGAGATGGTCGTCGGCAGGTTCGTCGGCAGGGTGATGCCGCCCGAGCCCGTGCACGCGCCGAGCGCCAGCACGAGTCCCACGCCCGCTGCCGCAGTTCCGAGCCGTCTCACAGGAGCCTTACTACACCCTCAGGGCCGGCTGGGGGTCGAGGCGCGCGATACGGGCCGTCCGGCGACGCATACCTGCGGGTGGCATCGATAGACTCCCTCTGTGGATGAGTCGGTCAGGCGGTCGCGTCAGGCTCCTTCGGGAGTCCTGCCGAGGAACGTCCGGGCTCCACAGGGCAAGGTGGTGGCCAACAGCCACCCGGAGTGATCCGCGGGACAGTGCCACAGAGAACAGACCGCCTCGAGGCCGGCTTCGGCCCGGTCGCGAGGTAAGGGTGAAACGGTGGTGTAAGAGACCACCAGCGCCCCAGGTGACTGGGGCGGCTCGGCAAACCCCACCTGGAGCAAGCCCAGACAGCAGGCGTTCGAGGACGGCCCGTCCGAGCCTGCGGGTAGGGCGCTGGAACCGGTCAGCAATGGCCGGTCGAGATGGATGACCGTCGCCGCGCCGCTGGTAACGGTGGCACGGAACAGAACCCGGCGTATCGACCGACTCATCCACTTTGGCCCTGCGGAAGGGTGGTCGGGGAGCAATTGGCGCTCGATGGCTACGATTGCCACCGCAATCTCAGGTAGCCACGTCCGGGAAGGACTGACCATGACTGCCGAGCCGACGGGCGCGATGGGGCAGTCGGACGTCGGGACGGGCGGCGGGCCGGGCTGGGCCGAGCGGGCCGCCCGCGTCGTTCGCGGTATCCCGTTCACCCTCGCGGTGGTCGGCACGATGGTGGTGCTCGGGGTGGCTACCGGGTCACTGTGGAGCCCACTGCAGGACCGCCCCCTGTTCGAGGTCGTTGCCTACGGGCTGCCGTCGCTGGAGGCGGGACGCTGGTGGACGCCGGTCACCGGCTCGCTCTTCGCCCTGATTCCGGCGCAGTACCTTCCCGTCGCCGGTGGGGCCTTGATCCTCTTCGGGTGGTCGGAATGGCGACTGGGGACCCGCAAGGTCGCCATCGCCGCCGTGAGTGCCCAGCTGGTCGGTGTCCTGGGTGCCTCGCTCTTCCTGGTCGCCTTCCGTGGCACGGGCTGGGACTGGGCGCAGCGTCTGGCCGAGACGCTCGACGTCGGCTTCAGCGCCGGCGCCCTCGGCGCGGTAGCGGCCGCATCCGCGACGGTCTCTCCGCCCTGGCGAGGCCGAATTCGGCTGCTGCTAGCCGGTTTCGCGACCATTGCCCTGCTCTACATCGGCCTGCTGTGGGATCTCGAGCACTTCTTCGCCGTTGTGTACGGCTTGGCGCTGGGACCGGTGCTCCTCGGGAGAAGGCCACGGTTCGGAACGATCCGGCTGAGCCGGCACGAGTGGCGGATCATCGCCTCGATCTCGTTCGTCCTCATCGCCGTCGTCAACGTCCTGGTGTACTTCGTTCCCTCGGACGGACCACTCGGAGCCACGAGCTCGGACACCGATGCGGTCAGCGTCCTGATCAACGCGGCGATCTCCCTGGTCATCGCCTGGAGCCTGCGTCGTGGCTCGCGGCGCGCGTGGTACGTGGCAATGGTGCTGACCTCGCTCGTCGTCGCCGCGGGCGTCCTCATCGCCATCGTCGCCATCGTCGCCACCGCGGAGCTGGAGGCTGAGGGTGACCTCGGCTCGTCGACTCCAGAGCTCGTGCTCACGCTCCTGCTCTCGGTCGTGCAGCTCTGGGTCCTCATCGCGGGTCGCTCCGCTTTTCGCGCCCGGTCTCGGCGCAAGAGGCGAGCCGCGTTGGCCGCCGAAGCGAGCGACCGTGACACCGCGATCGCGCTGTTGAAGAAGCACGGCGGGACCACGATGTCGTGGATGGCGACGTGGCCGGACAACCTCTGGTTCATCCACCACGACAGCTCCGGCGAGCCCGACGGGTTCATCGCGTTCCAAGTGCACCGAGGCGTCGCCATCGCCCTCGGGGATCCGGTCGCCGCTGACGCGGCAACGCGGGCCTTGGTGTTGACGGGATTCGTCGACGACCAGGAGACGCGTGGTCTCCAGGTCTGCTTCTTCTCCGTCACCGAGGAGGTGGCGGACTGGGGCCGCACCCGAGGTCAGCGCGCGGTCCTGGTCGCGCAGGAGGCCGTCATCGACCTGGAGGGTCTGGAGTTCAAGGGCAAGTCCTGGCAGAGCGTGCGCACGTCGCTCAACCGCGCGGCCAAGGACGGCATCGTCTACCGGGAGGGCCGGCTGGCCGAGATGCCCCGCGGCCTGCTGACCCAGGTCCGGGCCATCTCCGAGCTGTGGGTCTCCGACAAGGGCCTGCCGGAGATGGGCTTCACCCTCGGCGGTGTCGACGAGGCCCTCGACCCGGACACCCGGGTGGGCCTGGCCGTCGACGCTGAGATGACCGTGCACGGCGTGACGTCGTGGATGCCCGTCTACGGCCCGGACGGTGACGTCCACGGCTGGACCCTCGACGTCATGCGGCGCCTCCCGGACGGCTTCCGGGCGGTCACGGAGTTCCTCATCGCCAGCGCCTGTCTCAGCTTCCGCGAGTCCGGATTCAGCTTCGTGTCGCTGTCCGGCGCGCCCCTCGCGCACTCGGGCGACGGCACGGCGGAGCGGGCGGTCCTCGAGCGGCTTCTGGACCAGCTCGGCGAGGCGATGGAGCCCCTGTACGGTTTCCGGTCGCTCGACGGGTTCAAGCAGAAGTTCCGACCACGACACGAGCCGGTGTACCTCGTCTTCCCCGACGAGTCGGCGCTGCCACGCATCGGGCTCGCGCTCACCGCGGCGTACCTGCCGAGCGCGACACTCCGCGATCTCGCAAAGGCCGGACTCAGCGCTAGACGGGACGACGCCTGATCCACGGAGGCGGGATGGACCAGTCCACCCAGGGATCAACCCGCAGACGCGTTCACGTCGGCGACCATGCCCCTCCTGCGGCAGGGGCGCCGCCAGGCGCACCTCGCCCTATCGGCTGAGACACATTCGTAGTCAGGACGATCCGTCGCGGAGCCCGCTGCGCTGCGCGGCATGATCGATCTGAGCCGCACGTGCCACAGCGCCGCTCACGTGGACTAGCCGCTGCCCGGGGTCACTGACCGGTGCGCTGAACCCAGGGCGGGTCAACGGGCAGTTGCCCACCGGAGTCGCTCAATGTTGTGATGCCGACATGGATGGTCGGGATGTGCTGGCGGCGTTCGATGAGCAGGTTCGGCGTCGTCCGGAGGCCGGTCGAGGGGTCGTCGAACGCGACGAATACGTGGCGCGGGTCGTTGCCTCCGGCGAGGGATGGAGCGGGGTGACCTGGAGTGACCTCGCCGGGGCGGACGTCGACGGGGTGATCGCCGCTCAGGTGAGTCGGTTCGCGGGCCACGCGTGGGAGTGGAAGCTGTACTCGTATGACCAGCCGTTGACGTTGCCTGAGCGGCTGCAAGCGGCCGGATTGGTCGCGGACGAGGTCGAGTCGTTGATGGTCGCGCACATCAGCGATCTGGACCTGGCGGTGCCGCCACCGGCGGGTGTCGACCTGGTCCAGGTCGTTGATGAGCGTGGGGTTCAGATGCTGGTTCAGGTGCACGACCGGGTGTTCGGCGGTGACCACGGCGCGATGGGGCGAGAGGTACTGGCTGGCCTGGGAGTCCAGCCGCGACGAGTAGCGGCGGTCGTGGCGATGGCAGATGAGGGGCCGGTGGCCGCCGGACGCGTCAACTTCCATCAGGGCACGGACTTCGCCAGCCTCTGGGGCGGGGGCACGATTCCGGCATGGCGCGGCCGTGGGGTGTTCCGGGCTCTGGTGTCCCACCGTGCCGCGACGGCCCGGGCGCGGGGCTTCCGCTACCTGCAGGTCGATGCCTCCCCAGACAGCCGCCCGATCCTGCAACGCTTGGGATTCATCGAGCTGGCCACCACCACCCCGTACAGGCTCCGGACGTAGCGGTCCGTCTCCAGCAGAACTCGGGCGATGCCGTCGTCGGGCGGCCTCCGCGTGGGTGTCCCGTGGAACGCCTACCGCCCTAGACGAGAGCATTCGCGCTTGTTGAGGGACGCCTGAGCTCTTTCGTGCCTTTCCAACATGCCGCCGCTGGGCCTAGTGTGTTTTTGCCATCCCAGTTTGGGGCAACGAAGCCCGGAGGTCGCCATGTCCGCTCGGTCAGCATCCAGTCCTCGTCGCGAGCGGCCACCGCTCCGGCTGTTCGTCGCCGGCCTGTCCGTGGTTCTGGCCGGGGCGGTCGGTGCACCGGCGGCCGTCGCCGCTGATCCGGGGCACTCCGGCGACGCGCCGTACCGCGGCAAGGTGATCTCTCTGATGCGTCACATGACGCTGGAGCAGAAGGTCGGTCAGCTCTTCGTCATCGAGGTGGCCGGTCGTGACGCCAACACGGTGACCGACACGGCCAAGGCCGTGAACCAGAAGCTGTTCGGCGTCGACACCCCCGCCCAGGCGATCGCGAAGTACCAGCCCGGCGGCGTCATCTACTACACGACCCGCAACGGCGACGACAACATCGGCGACCCGGCCCAGGTGGCGACGCTCTCCAACGGCCTGCAGGCCGCCGCGGTGGCGCAGCCGTCCCGCATACCGCTGCAGATCTCGGTCGACCAGGAGGGCGGCGCGCTCGTGGCGCGGTTCGGCCCGCCGGCGACCCAGATGCCCGGCAACATGGCGCTCGGGGCCGGACGCTCCGCCTCAGACGCGCGACGCTCGGCCGAGGTCATCGGCAGCGAGCTCGCAGCCGTCGGCGTGACGCAGGACTACGCACCGGTCTCCGACGTCAACATCAACCCGAACAACCCGGTGATCGGGATCCGGTCCATCGGCGGCGATCCTGGTCTGGTGTCCGAGCTGGCATCGGCGCAGGTGGCGGGGTACCACGCCGGTGGGGTCTCGTCGGTTGCCAAGCACTTCCCGGGCCACGGCGACACCGGCGTCGACAGCCACTTCGGCCTGCCTGAGGTGACCCACACGCTGCAGGAGATTCACGAGATCGACCTCCCGCCCTTCGAGGCGGCCATCGCGGCCGGGGTCGACACGATCATGACCGCTCACGTCGTGATGCCCGCCATCGAACCCGGCGTGCCGGCGACGATGTCGCACAAGATCCTCACCGGACTGCTGCGCGACGAGCTGGGGTTCGACGGGCTGATCGTCACGGACGCACTGGACATGGCGGGGGCAGCGGCCACCTACCCGCCGAACGTGGCTCCGGTCCAAGCGATGCTCGCCGGAGCCGACCAGCTGCTGGTCCCCCCGCAGATGGACACCGCCTACGGCGCGGTGCTCACTGCGGTCCGCACTGGCGAGATCAGCAGCCAGCGGCTCGACGAGTCCGTCTACCGGATCCTGCTTCACAAGTTCCAACGTGGGCTGTTCGCCGACCCGATGGTCGACGTGGCCACGGCGTCGCAGGTCATGGGGGCGCCGCAGCACCTGGCCGATGCCCAGGCGATCACCGACCGCACCACGACACTGGTCAAGAACGACGACGGGCTGCTGCCTCTGGCGTCCGGCCCGCGCAAGGTACTGGTCGCGGGCTGGGGCGTGGGCACGACCCAGACGATGGCGGCGGCGCTAGCCGCCCGGGGAGCCACGACGCAGGTCCTCGAGTCCGGAACCACACCCTTATCGGGCGCGATCGACCTCGCGGTCCAGGCCGCGCAGGGTGCCGACCTCGTGGTGGTCTCGACCAACAACGCCTACGCCGTCTCCGCCAGCACCGGACAGCCGACCGCAGCGGCCGTCGCCCAGACCACGCTGGTGCGGGCGCTGCTGGCGACCGGGAAGCCGGTCGTGGTCGCGGCGATGCGCAACCCATACGACGTCGCGTCGTTCGCTGAGGCGCCGACCGTGCTCGACACGTACGGCTACACCACACATCAGGTCGAGTCGCTCGTGCGGGTGCTCTTCGGCGAGGTCAACCCGGTTGGTCGGCTGCCGGTCTCGATCCCGCGTGCGGATGGCACGGGTGAGCTGTTCTCGTTCGGCCACGGTCTGCGGTACTGACGAACCACAGCCTCCTGTCCGCGCGGACCAGGTGACCCGGCTCGACATGGTGCCCGGTCCGGGGGCTACGGCTTCCATATGGGCAGCTCTACTACGACAGTCGACGGACTCGACGGTCGCCGTGATGGTCAACAGCGACATCGCGTCGGGCAACTGACCGACGACCCAAGGACCGCGGTACGCCTGGGGGCGGCGACCCGGATGATCGTCGCGGTGTCGACCGCCAAGGACCACCCGTTCCCGGCGAACCCCGTGACGTAGCGCCGTCCCAGGGGGCGCGTCCTGGGGCGGGCACGGCGCTGCCTCTAGTTCGTAAGGCGGTTGATGTGGTCGATGATCTTGCTCGGGTCTCTGGCGTTTCCTGCGGGGTTGGTGCCGAGGTCGAGGCTGGGCGAGCGACCGTTCACGTCCGCGATGGGGACCGCGGTGAGGTCGGCGCCGACCGTGCCGGTCCAGTACGCGGGGCCAGCGAGGACGTAGAGGTAGTCGGTCTGCGTGACGGAGGGCTTGTACCTCATGAAGCACAGGGTCAGGTCGATGGTCCGATCGGCCGAGCGGATCTGCTGGTACGTCATGGTCACTCCGTCCGGGGCGAGCTCGTCTCTCAGCTCGGACTTTCGCCCGATCGCCATGAAGGCGACATCCGCCGCCATGTACACGGTCGTCCCGTCCGTCGCGACGAGGTGCTGCGCGGTCGCGTTGGCAACCGCCGTGTCGAATGTGGGGATGTTGTTGGTGGCAGCGCGAAGCAGCGGCTGGACGTGGTTCCGCCCCCCATGCCGTCCGGCCGTGTTTTGGGTGAACAGGAACGATCCGGCCATGGTGGCTCCGCGCGCTCGGTGGCCGCTCTCACGGTAGACCGAATGCGACAAAAAGGACATCCTCGTTATCGCGGCTGACTGCTGAGCGCCCGCGCTCGATGCCTCGGCCGCCGTGCCGACCGAGATGCTGCACCTGCTTCTCGGTGACGTCGAGCAGCCGAGCGGCCTCACGGACCGACATCGCACCCTCGACCGACAGATTCAGGTTCGTCCACCTCGGCGGAGCTCATCGCAGGCGGGCCACGTGGAGCGTCAGGTCACCGACCATCTCCACTCGAGCCGGCAGCGCGTCGCGGATGGCCTCGAGGGCCTCCCGGCGAACCGACTCGGGCAGCTGGAGGTACGCCGACACCGTCGACAGATGCCCGACGTAGCCGTCGGCGGCCATGATCGTCCGACGTTCGATGGTCGACTGGCGGACGTCGACGAACGAGGGGGAGACGGCAAGCTCGGTGCCGGGCCACTGCATCGGGCTGTCCGCAGGCGTCCCGTCGGGCGAGGGGAACTCGTCCTCGTCCAGAAAGATGGATCGGACCGCCTCGACGCGGGCCCGAAGCTCAGGATCGGCCAGTTCCCTCTGCCCACCGAAGGAGGCGAAGACGCCGCCGGCAGTGAGCATCCCGGCGATTCTGGCCCAGCGACCCTCAGGCCTGGTCCAGTGGAGTGACGCCGCCGCGAAGACCAGGTCGTAGGCCGCATTGAGTGGTAGGGCCTCGAAAGCGGCCCGCATCGTGGTGACGGTGTCAGGCACATGCCGGCGCAGCTCCGACAACATGGCCTGGTCGGGTTCGGTGGCGGTGACGGCGACGCCGTGCTCGGCGAAGACGCGCGTCGCCTTGCCGGTGCCGGCGCCGATCTCGAGCGCCGTGCGAACCGGGCGTCCCGCATACGAGAGCACCTCGGCCACCAGCTCGTCGGGGTACCCCGGCCGGAACCTCTCGTAGGCCGCCGCCACCGCACCAAAGCTCAGGGCGCGTTGGGACACCCGTCGATCATGTCATCCACGTCGCAGAGCGGGCTCAATCGACCAACCGGAGCACGACGATGCCGCCCGCAGCGAAAATCACCTGCCAGGTGTGACCCGGGTAGATCTGTTCGAAGTGGTCCGGCGCCTGGTCGGGCGACGGTGGGGTCCAGCCCGCCGTCTCGTCGGTGACGATGTAGCTGGGCGGGGGACCGCTCGTGTTGCCCATCCAGTACGCCGTGTTGCGTCCGGCTAGATGCGAGAGCAGCCCGAGGTCCGTCTGCACCACGGCGCCCCGAGGGATCTCCTGCAGAGCCGCGTCAAGGGCTCGTTCCCTCGGCGTCGCCGTCCACGCGGCCGGCTGCGCGACGTCCGCGGCGGGCGACAACACGAGGAGAACGACCGCGAATCCAGCCAGCGTCAGCGGCGCCACCTGTGCGTACCAGCGGGCCACGCGGTGACCGGACTTGGTCAACCTGGACAGCACGTCGATGGCTGCAGCGAAGACCATCGGCATGAGGATGAGGTCGTAGTGCCAGTCGGTTCCCCAGTACGACGGGTTCGCCCCCACGAGCCGCCAGGCAACGGTCGGAAGCGCCACGAGGGAGAGAGTCGAGAACCAGCACAGCCCGGCGGTCGCCCACGTGTACTTCAGCACGGTCCCGACCTTGTCCCCCATGCCCCGCATCAGAGCGTCCGGGCTGAGAGCAGCGGACAGGGAGCGAGAGCCGGCCCCGGGCGCGCCGAGCTGGGTGAAGTAGGCGTAGTTGGCCGTGCTCGACAGGGCGGGAATGACATAGAAGATCTCGACAACGCTTGCGGCCAGGCCGAATGCGGCTACGAGCGCGCCGAGCCGGGCACGGCCACGAAGGGCACACACCACGCCGATCGCGGCCACGGTGAAGCCCAGGTCCTCCTTCACCAGGACCAGCGGTAGTGATGCGACGACGACCTGGCGCCATCGTCGCTCCGCAAGGCCTTCGGCGGCGTAGGCCATCAGGGGTGCGGCCAGTGCGACCTCGTGAAAGTCGACGAGGACCGCCTGCACGACCCCGAAGGACACGGCGTAGGCGATGGCGATCGCGAGACCGGGCCCGAACCCCAGGCGACCCGTGGCCAGCCGATGGATCGGGAAGATCGACCACGCGAGCAACAGGGCTTGCGCCACTAGAAGCGTTGCCGGATCCGGAATGAGGGCGTAGGGAACGGCGAGAACCGCCAGCGCGGGACTGAAGTGGTCGCCCAGGGCATTGAAGCCGACCCCGCGGATCGGGACCGTCGGCGCCTCGAGATGGGCGTAGCTCGACACGACCTGGGTGAAGATCCCCAGATCCCAGGAGCTCCAGACGAAATGGCTGTACCGATAGAGCCCGATCGCGCTGTAGAACGTGGCGAATACCGCGCAGCACACGAGCCCGGCTCGGTTCGCCCGAAGCCACGGCCCGAGCCTGGCCGGAGTCGGCGGGCGCCGCGATCGGACCGGCGCGGGCTGCTGCATGCCGACATGCTCCCAGGGAGGATGAGGGAAAACCTCGCGTCGCGACTTCCTCGGCCGTGATCCGGACTCGGCAGTCCCCACGGCCACCGGCCCGTGGGTCGCCCGCTCCTCGTCGTGGATCTACGGCTGGGCGGGTCGATTCGGAGAGTCACCGTCGACGGTGAGCTCGATGAGCGGGCTGTGCTGGAGCATGTTCTCGACGTCGGTACGACCCCACCGTCGGGCGGCGGCCTCGATCAGCGGTCGGCGTTCGTCGGGGTCGCGGATGACCCGCGCCGTCGCCGACACGTCGGCGACGGCTCCCTTCTTCAGGTGAACGACGACCCGGGGATCGGCCTCGATGTTGTGGATCCAGTCCCGCGTACGGTCGGCTCGGGGCATGCCGGTGATGAACAGCCGCCCGTCCATGTCGTGCAGGAAGATTTCGATCCGTCGCTGCCGGCCCGTCCGGCGGCCGGTCGTCGTCAGGTCGATGACCTGACTGCGATGGAGTGCCGTGCGGAGGTCGTCATCCACGCGAGCTCCAGGCGACCACACCGTGATCGTGCCAGATTCGTCCGAGTTCGTTGACATCTCACTCGCGAACGGCCGCCGCGGCGAGGGGTCAAGCCGCAACGTGACCGACCAGCACGTTGCCGCGTCCCGGGACTCGCCGGAGCGTGGAGTAACCGGCTCAGCCCCCTGCCGGTGGTTCGGACCGGCGGTCGAGGGACCGCTTGGCCGCGCCCGTCAGGAGCCGCACCACGACCGCGATGAGTACCAGGTCGAACATGACCTGGGAGCTGACCGCCATCCGGGCCCCGGAGGTCACCGGGGCGATGTCGCCGTACCCCACGGTCCCGAGCGTGACCACCGTGAAGTACAGAGCCGAGGTCTTGTCGATGGTCTCGCTGAAGCTGCCGGGCGAGGCTTGCGAGATGCTCACGTAGGTGCTGGCATACACGACGATGAAGGTCGGAATGGCGACGATCAGCGCCTCGATGGCCTGCAGCGCGGGCACGGCAGAGCTGAGGATCCGCCGGACCTGCCAACCGAGGAACGCCGCGAACATCAGCACCCCGAGCACGAGCCGGAAGGCGCTCACGCCGTCGCCGCCCCAGTCGCCGACCGGGAGCAGGAAGTAGATCCCGAGGACGCCGGCGAACGCCAGGACGGAACGAATCGTGGTCGTGACCACGGCCTTGCGGCGCTCACGGATGGCCAGCATGGCGAGACGTTGCGGCGTCCGCTCGGGCGGTGCGGCCCCCTGGGTCATGGCGCGGAGTCTTCCGGCTGGCCGGGGAGGCGGCAAGCACCCGAGCCATAGCGTCCATTGGGTGGGCTCGACTTGGAAGATAGGTAAGCCTTACCTACACTCAGCGCGTGCCCACGGTGACCGTCAAGAAGACGTGCTGCAAGGACAAACCTCGCTGCACCAAGTGTCCGGTCACCTGCATGCGGCTGGAGCGCGAGGGCTACGCCGAGCGGGAGACCAAGCGCAAGTACCAGGTTGACACAAAGGTCCCCAAGAAGGTTCTCAAGACCGCCCGGTCCCGCTGATAGCGACGGCCGAGTCGGGTACCCGGTCGGGTACCGGATCCGGTTGTGATGACGACCGGTTGGGTGACCCGACCGGGTACCTGATCGCGGCATCACTCACTCCGGACAACGCAACGGCTTCAGTCGTCGCTGGTCTGCAGCCCGCGGCGCGCGTTGAGCAGGTCGGCCTCCGGTCGTCCGGCCACCAGTCGCTCGACCGCGTCCAGTACCTCGACGACGTGACCGCGGTCCGCGGCCACCACGGCCGCGCCGAGCGTCGCGCGCCGGTGCAGGTCCTGGGTGTCCACCTCGCCGGCCGACACCGCGAACCGCCGTTGGAGCTCGGCGACGATCGGGCGGACGACCGCGCGCTTCTCCTTGAGGGAGTGGACGTCGCCCAGCAGCAGGTCCAGCTCGAGCCAGCCGATCCACATGCACTGAAGCCTCCCATCCCGACCGGCGGAACACGTCGGCGAGCGGCACCATGGGTCGGGTGAGCGACACCACGGTCCCGGACCTCCAGCGGTTCGTGGCGGCCCAGGACTCCGGCGGCACGTATGCGACCGCCCTCGCCGAGCTCCGGGGCGGATACAAGCGGTCCCACTGGATGTGGTTCGTGTTCCCTCAGATCGTCGGCCTGGGCCAGAGCCCGACCGCCGTCCACTACGGCGTCCGGGGCCTGGACGAGGCGCGCGCGTACCTCGCGCATCCCGTGCTCGGAGCACGGCTCGTCGAGTGCGCCGACACGCTCACCGGACTCGACGCCTCCGACCCCGTCGACGTCTTCGGTGGCATCGACGCCGTCAAGCTGCGCTCCTCGATGACCCTGTTCTCGCACGCGGCCGCCGACGAGCAGACCCGCCGTCACTTCACCGACGTCCTCGACCGCTACTTCGGCGGTGAGGAGGACCCGGCGACGCTGGCCCGCATCTAGCGGTCGAGGCGGTCGAGGCGTTCGAGCAGTCCGACGGCGTCCCACGGCGCGCGGCCGCGCGCGTCGTTGTCGAAGTAGACGTACACGTCCCGCCCGGCCGCCGCCCACTCGCCGCAGCGACGGGCCCACTGGTCCAGTGACCGGGAGCTGTAGCCACTGGCATACAGCTCGGTATGCCCGTGCAGCCGCACGTAGCGCACCCCGCTGGTGTCGGCGTCGATCACGGGGAAGTGGCCGGCTGCGTCGGCCCACACCGTCCCGATGTCGTTGGCTCGCAGCAGGTCTGCGGCTTCGGCCGTCGCGAAGCTGACGTGCCGCGCCTCGAGAACGTGGCGGATGGGTCGCTCGTCGAGGGCGTCGACGAGTGCGCGGGACTCCGGAACCTTCTCGTCGTGGCCTCGGGCCAGACCAGCGGCCTCGGACGTCCAGCGGGGGAGCCGGTCGAAGAAGTCCGCGAGCCGGGCGGCGTCGAACCGGGTCCGCGCCGGCAGCTGCCAGAGAACGGGACCGAGCTTCGGTCCGAGCGCCAGAACGCCGGATGCCCAGAAGTTGGCCAAGGCCACGTCGATGTCGACGAGCTGCTTCATATGCGTGATGAACCGGCTGCCCTTGACCGCGAAGACGAAGCCGTCGGGCGTCGCGTCCCGCCACCGCGCGTACGACGTGGGTCGCTGCAGCGAGTAGAAGGACCCGTTGACCTCGACCGACGTCATCCGCTCGGCCGCGTACGCGAGCTCTCGGGTGTGCGGCAGACCGGTCGGGTAGAAGTCGCCGCGCCACCGCGCGTACGTCCAACCGGAGATGCCCACGCGGATCTGACCGGAGGGCAACGAACTCAGCCCTCGACGCCCGTGGCGGTATGCGGCGAACCCACGGGTTTCGACTCCGGGGACCCGCGCTGCCGAAGGTAGATGCTGAGGACCACCATGCTGCCGACCGCGAGGAACTCCGACTGCCAGTTCTGCAACGTGCGGTTCCAGAAGTCCGCAGAGACCGCGTACTGGCCGATGCTCAGCGGCGCCTGGAGGTTCTGGAGTCGCTCGCTGTTGTACGCGCTCGTGCCGGCCACGAGCTGGGCGCCCCACGAGCACAGGAAGAAGATCCCCATAACGATGCCCAGGGAGTTCGAGTACAGCGCCGTGCGCCATCCCCCGACGCGGGCCCACCGGGGCGACTCCGGGCCGGCGTGTCGGCCGAGCTTCTGCTTCTTGTCGTCCTCGCCGCCCTGCTCGCCCTCCTGCTTCGACTCCGGGGAGCCGCGCTGGACGAGCCAGACGGTCAGCATGATGTACAGCAGGAACTGGAGGTACTCGGACTGCCAGTTCTCGGCGACATCCACCGTGAACTGCGACGACGTGACGTACTCGCCGATGCTCAGCTCCGGCAGGTTCTCGACGGCGACAGTCGAGTTGTACGACGCAAGACCGCTGAACGCCTGCCCGACGAGCGTCAGGAGAAGGAGGACACCGAAGAACAGGCTGAGGCTGTTCTGTCGCAACGCTTTCGGCACGCTCATCGCTGAAGGAAGCCGATCGTGAAGAGGTAGGCGAGCCCTCCCACGATGAAGACGAGGTAGACCACGAACATGGTTCTCACGTCAACCTCCTGAGACGTCGCAGTCGAACGGCTTCTGGTCGTTCGGGCCTGGGCGGCAGCCGGCGGCGGTGACCCGCCAGCCCTCGGGGAACCGCGCGAGGAAGACGGTGTCGTTGCCCAGCCGGGCGATCGCGTCGTGCCCGTAGGCGTCCACGGAGACGAGGGCCGAGAACTCCGGCAGATCCTCGTCGCCGAGGCCCTCCGCGCAGGTCTTCTCGGTCGCCTTCTCGACCTCCTCGCGGGTACCGGGGGCCAAGAGGTCACACGCCTTGGCGGGCTCGTCGGCCACGCTTCGGGCGAAGGACTCCGCCACCTGGCCGGCTTGGTCGGCGCCGGGTCCGGAGCAGCCGGCGAACGCCAGCAAGGCTGCGACCGCCAGTAGCCCCGTGAGGCCGGTGAACCGGGAACGGTGGACCGGAGGTGAGCCGTGGCCGGCGCGCCCGAGTTTCACGGGTGCGACAGCTCGTCGACGGGGCGGTCGTCACCACGCGCGTCGTCGAGGACGACGATGCCTCCGAGGAGCAGGCGCCGAGCGAGGTCGAGGCCGAGGTCCGCCACGGGAGCCGCGCCGGCGGTCAGCAGCACGGCGACCGGCTCGGTCTCGGCGGCGCCGAGCGACAGCTCACCGGCCCGGCTGCGGAGGGTGTCGCCGTCCATCCGCGCCTCGAGGTGCGGTCGCACGACGAGGCGCTCGTGTCCGTCGAGTCTCGGCGGCCGCGCGGACGGTAGCGACCGGGGCGACCGGCGCGGCCCGCTGGGCGCGACGGCTCCTCGTCGCCAGCGCGTCGGCCAGCGAGGCTGCGGTCACGTCGCGGAGGGCGCGGACGAGGGCCTCGCGCACCACGTCGACGTCGCCCTCCCAGCCCTGCGGATCGGTGAGGTCGACGCCCAAGCCGAGCGACGCGCGTACACGCTCGTCGTCGCTCGCCGCGGCGACGGCGCGGCCGACGAGCTCGTCGGCCAGGTGCCGCCGGGTCCACGGGTGGACGCCGATGGTCAGGTGGGTGCTGACGTCGCCGAGGGCGCTCGCCGCGTGCAGGTACCCGCGGGGCAGGTAGAGGCAGTCGCCCGGCCGGAGCGTCTCCTCCAGCAGCGGTGGACGCGCGGCGGCCTGCTCGACGTCGCTGCGCCGGTCGGTCCAGGGCTGGTCACGCAGTGGGCTGGGGTGCACGGGTTCACGGATTCGCCAACGTTTCTCACCGGCCACCTGGAGGACGAAGACGTCGTGCACGTCGTAGTGGTCGCTGAACCCGGTGTTCTGTGCGGGGGTGACGTAGGCGTTCACCTGGACGGGGTGTCCGAGGTCGGCCGCGAGATCCTGGGTGAAGGTCAGCACCGGTTCCCAGGTCCGGTGAAGACCCTGCAGGACGATCGTGGAACCGTCGGCGAACAGGCGCAGCAGCTTGTCGTCGCTGGCCTGGTCGCCGATGCCCGCGCCGGTGCCGCCCCCGGCGGTGAACGCGCTGTCGGGCAGCGTCGTCCCGTTCTTCGCGACCCGCAGGAACGGGGCCCGGAGACCGCGCCGGGACACGAGCTCGTCGACGGCGTCGTTCGAGAACAGGTCGCCGAACCCGCTCGGCAGGTCGGCGGTCCGGCTGAGCAGCGGTCGCGATCCCCAGTAGTCCCGGGCGAACTCGTCGACCGGGACGCTGACGAGGCGCGCGAGCGCGGAGTGCCGGCCCGTGGGGGCGGGCACCCGCGTCCGCGTCGAGACCGTCACCTAGATCCCGGAACCGGCCCCGCTGTCGGCGCCACCATCGGCGCCACGATCGGCGCCACCGTCCGCGCCACCGTCAGCTGAGCCATCGGCTCCGCCGTCGTGGCCCGCGGGGTTCGCGCCGCCGTCGGCCGTGCCCTCGGCACCGCTGTCGGCGCCGCCGTCGGCACCGCCGTCATGTCCGCCCACGTTGGCGCCGCCGTCCGCGGGGCCTTCGGTGCTCGGGTCCAGTGGGTTGTCGCTCATGGGACTCCCTTCTCGTCAGGACGCCACACCGTTGTGAGCGTCGATGTTCGAATACCCCGAAGCGTCGACGGCCACACGTGGCGGGCCGGGAACCGGCCCGCCGGCCACCGGGCCGGGGCTTCAGAGCGTATGCCCGTGGCCGAGCGCGCGCGCACCCGCATGACCGACTCCTCGAGGGTCGGTACGTTGTGCCCATGCGCGTCACCCACCTCGGCCACGCCTGCCTCCTCGTCGAGATCGCCGACTCACGGATCCTCGTGGACCCGGGGACCTTCTCGACCGGCTTCGAGTCCCTTCGCGACCTCGACGCGATCGTCGTCACGCATCAGCATGCCGACCACCTCGACGAGGAGCGGCTGCCGGCGCTGCTGGCGTTCAACCGTCAGGCGCCGCTCTATGCCGACCCCGAGTCGGCCGACCTGCTCGACGGGAACAGCAGCGACATCGTCGTCCTCACCGAGGGCGAGGAGCACCGCGTCGGCATGACGACGATCCGCCCGGTCGGGCGGCTGCACGCCGTCAACCACGACCGGGTCCCGCGCTGCACCAACGTCGGTGTGGTGCTGGAAGCCGACGGCGAGCCGTCGCTCTACCACCCCGGCGACGCCTACGACGGCGAGCCCGGCGAGGTCGACGTGCTGGCCGTCCCGCTCAACGCGCCATGGAGCAAGGTCGCCGAGACGATCGGCTTCGTGCGACGGGTCGCGCCGCGACAGATCATCCCGATCCACGACGCGCTGCTGTCCGAGGCCGGACGCCGGATGTACCTCGGGCACGTCGAGGGATACGGCGGCGACGGCCTCACCGTCCACGATCTCGCGGGAGGCCGCGCCGCCGACATCACCGTCGACTAGGTGGCGCCGGCGGCTTCCTCTACGGCCGCAGCGGTAGCCGGGTGATGGAGTACGCCGCCGTGTCGGGGTTGGCGACGCCGAACCGTGCGTTGACCGCCCACAACCACGGACCCGCAGCGGTCGCCGTCGAGGGGACGTCAAGCGAGGGGGCGGTGAGGACGCCCTGCCAGGTGGCCCGCCAGCCCGGTCCCGAACGGGACAGCCGGAGCACCGAGACCTGGTTCGGACCGCTGCCGCGGACGTTGTAGAGGATCGGGCCACGCAGTTCGAGACCGTCGCCGCTGACGATGCCCGGGCCGCCAGAGACGGGGATCTCCGTGGTGACGCCGGTGTTGGGATCGACGTTCCAGAGACCGCCGACTCGGCTGTTGTTGAGGACGAGCGACCCGTCCCACAGCTCCCGGATCCCGTTGGCGTTGATGACGCTCCCGTCGCCGGCCGGCCACGCACCGCTGAGGGGGAGGATGCCGAGCAGGCCGTTCGGGGTCGGTTGTCCGTTCGGGCGAAGGCTCAGCACCGCCAGGCGGTCCCTCCGGGAGTCGGTGACGTACACGCGGGTGCGGGTGACCACGACGTCGTTGAGGAAGACGGCCCCCGGCACCACGCGGTCGTAGCCGATGGCCCCAGTGTTTCCGTCGACCGCCCAGATGTGGGCCTTGGCTTCGGCGTCGCCGACGGTCCAGACCCAGTTGGTGCGTGCATCCCAGTACATCCCTCGCAGGCTGCGCTGGCCCGGTGCGCCGGGCAGAAGGGTCCGGACGGTTCCGGAGAGCAGGTTTCCGGTGACGATGCGCCCGTCGGACACGGATCCGACGTAGTAGGTCAGGCCGGGCCCAGAGGTGATCCCCTCGGGACGGATCCCGTTGGGCAGCATGACCTGCTCGGGCGCGCCGCCCGGCGCGGCCTGGGCGGCCCCACCGGAGACGGCCACCGGGAGCAGGGCGGAGCTCGCGGCAATGCCGAGGAGCGCGCGCCGGGACAGGGACTTCCTGGGAGTTTCCTGAGTCGGGGTCATCCCGTCATTCTGGGCAGACGTTTCGCCCAATGTCGAGACCTGGTCGTTGAACGATCGCCACGTTTTCGACGTCTCCGGTCAGTCCTTGTGGTGGCCGCGCTCCTCGTGCGCCAGCCGGGCGGCGCCGATGATTCCGGCCTTGTTCTGGAGGGTGGCGGGAATGATGGGCGTGCGGAGCTTCAGCTTGGGCAGGAACAGCTCCGCCTCCTTGGAGATACCTCCGCCGACCACGAACAGGTCGGGTGAGAACAGCGCCTCTACGACGGAGTAGTAGCGCTGGAGGCGCGGGACGTACTCGTCGTAGGTCAGCCCGAGGGTGTCCTTCACCGACGACGCGGCCTCGTCCTCCGCGTCCTTGCCGTCGATCTCGAGGTGGCCCAGCTCGCTGTTGGGCACCAGGACGTTGCGGTAGAGGATCGCGCTGCCGATCCCGGTGCCGAGCGTGGTGAGGATGACCAGACCGTTCTCGTCCATGCCCGCGCCGTAGTGGAGCTCGGCGTAGCCGGCCGCGTCGGCGTCGTTGACGAGGTAGACGTCGCGACCGAGGCGCTTCTCCAGCGCCTTCTCACCCTCGAACTCGATCCACGTCGGGTCGATGTTGGCCGCCGACAGGACCACACCGTGCTGGACCACCGCGGGCACGGTGATCCCGACGGCGGTGTTGTCGTCGATGTCGTCGAGGAAGTGGTCGACGAGCTGGGCGACGACCTCGATGACCGCCTCGGGCGTGGCCGGCTTGGGCGTGAGGAACTTCTTCCGCTTGGTCGTGAACTCGCCCTTCTCGAGATTCACGACGGCGCCCTTGATACCGCTGCCCCCGATGTCGATGCCGAGGGCCACGTGGTGCTTGGCCATGGTCGTCCGCCTGCCTTCGCCTGCTCGTCGGTGAGTTGGTCGGTGCGCGTGCGTGCTGCTGCGGTGCAGTCTGGCAGGTCACCCCGCCATCACGGCAGGGTCAGGATCTCGTTGCCGTCCTGGGTGATGTGGATGGTGTGCTCGAACTGGGCCGACCGCTTCCGGTCGGCGGTGACGACCGTCCACCCGTCGTCCCACATCTGCCAGTCGGCGGTGCCCAGGTTGAGCATCGGCTCGATGGTGAAGGTCATGTCGGGCTCGATGACGGTGCCGTATGCGGGTGCGGCGTCGTAGTGGGGAATCACCAGGCCGCTGTGGAAGCTCGTCCCGATCCCGTGCCCCGTGAAGTCGCGAACCACCCCGTAGCCGAACCGGCGCGCATACGACTCGATCACCCGGCCGATGACGTTGATCGGCCGGCCGGGGAGAGCCGCGCGGATGCCGCGCATCATCGCCTCGTGGGTGCGCTCGACGAGGAGTCGTGACTCCTCGTCGACGTCACCGACGAGGTAGGTCGCGTCGGTGTCGCCATGGACGCCTCCGATGAAGGCGGTGATGTCGATGTTGACGATGTCGCCGTCGTCGAGCCTCCGCGAGTCGGGGATGCCATGGCAGATGACCTCGTTGACCGAGGTGCACAGCGACTTGGGGAACGCTTTGTAGCCGAGGGTCGACGGGTAGGCCCCGTGGTCGAGGAGGAACTCGTGGCCCACCGCGTCGATCTCGTCGGTGGTGACGCCCGGCGCGATGACGGCGGCGGCGGCCTCCATGGCCTGGGCGGCGACCCGACCGGCTACGCGCATGCGTTCCACCGTCTCGGGGTCCTTGACCTCCGACCCGGTGAAGGGCTGCGGCCGCGGCCGGTCGACGTACTCCGGCCGGGCGATCCGGGCGGGTACGGGCCGGCGCGGCGAGACGTCGTGCGGCGCGACGGTTGCGAAGGTAACCGGCATACGCTGGAGTCTAGGCACGGCGTCCGAGAGGCCGCGTTCCAGCCGAGCGAGAGCAGGTGAGCACCCGTGAGCTACTGGTACAACACGGCGACCGGTCAGGTCGAGACCGACGACACCCGGGGTCAGGCCCAGGACGTCATGGGTCCGTACGAGACCGAGGCGGAAGCCGCGCGTGCGCTGCAGAGCGCCCACGAGCGCACCGAGAAGTGGGACGAGGAGGACCGCCGGTGGAACTCCGGTGGCGCGGTCTCTGACGACGGCGAGGACTGAGGCGTATGCCGGTCAGCCCTGCTGCTCGGCCCGCTCGGCTCTGATCTTCCGCTCGTGCACCGCGTACGGGTCGGTGCGGTCGTCGTAGGTCCAAAAGCCCCGTAGCCACAACGAGGTGGCGGCGACCCCGAGAACGCAGAGGATCCCGCCGCTGGTGATGGCCTGCCGGACGCCGAACTTGTCGGCGACCAGCCCTGACCGGATCTCCCCACCGATAGGGCCGATCGAGTACGACAGCATCTCGATTCCAGCCAGCCGGCCACGCATCGAGTCCGGGATGGTCTGGTGCCAGATGATGCTGCGGAAGATGCCACTGATGTTGTCCATGGCACCAGCCACGGCGAAGCACAACAGAACCAGCCAGGGGTTGTAGAGCAGACCGGCGACCGCGATCGACGCGCCCCAGGCCATCGCAGCGAGGACCACCGCGCGGCCGTGATGGTGCATACGTCCGGTCCAGCCGGAGGTGAGCGACGCGATGAGCGCACCGACGGTCCCTGCGGAGTAGAGCAGTCCGAGCATCTCCGGTTGCTGCAGCACGTCCTGCGCGAACGCGGGGAAGAGCACGGTCGGCATCGCCATGAACATCGCGACGATGTCGATGACGTAAGTGCCGAGCAGGTCTCGGCGACCGACGGCATACCGAAGCCCGTCGCCGATCCCGCGCAGGCTGGCCGGGGCGGCGTCCTCGACCGGTGGGTACGGGCGCAACCGGACGAACAGCGCGGTCGCGACCGCGATGCCGACGACATCGACGAGGAAGCACCAGCCGGTGCCGACCGCGTGGAGCAGGATGCCGCCGACCGCCGGTCCGGCCAGCATGCCCATCTGGACCCCGGCCGTCGACAGGGCGACCGCCGCCGGGAGCTGGTCGTGGGCAACGGTCCTCGGGATGAGCGCCTCCCGTGACGGGCGTTGTAGCGACTGCGCGGCGGACAGGAACCCCGCCACCACGAAGATGACCCAGACCTGAGGTTCGGCGAGGAACGCGTTGACGACGAGGACGCCGGTGAACACCACCTGCGCGACGCTCGTCCACACCAGCAGCGTGCGCCGGTCCATGTGGTCGGCCAGCGCGCCGCCCCAGAGGCCGAAGACGATGAGCGGGACGAGCTCGACCATGCCGACCGCGCCGACGACGAAGTTCGAGCCGGTGATGTCGTAGAGCTGGTAGGGGACGGCGACGTACGTGACCATCCCGCCGAGGTAGAAGACGGTGCCGGCGAGGAACAGCAGCCGAAAGTCGCGTGACTGGCGGTATGGCGTCACGTCCATCCGCAGCCGGTTCAGGAGGGTCACCCACGCCACGACCGGAGTGTCCCGTCTCCACGGTGTCCGGACAACGGCTTTGCCGGGCTACCTGAGTTTCAGCGGGACTACGTGGGAGCGGACTCCCGAAGCGTGCCGACGACGACGTAGTTGCCGAGATACTCGGCGTGGTTCGGGGCCACGACGCAGCTGATCGCGACGACGGTGTCCGCGCGCACCCGGACCACCTCGTCGGTTCTGGTGAGCTGGTCGAACGGCACGGTCAGCACGGTGGTCACGTCGTAGCGGAAGGTCCCCTTGGTGGTCGTGAGTATCAGGGTGTCGCCGGTCCGGACGTCCTGGAGACGCGTGAAGATGCCGCGCTGGGGGTCGTCGGGGTGGTACCGGTTCGAGTGGCCGGTGACGAACGTGGTCTCCCGCCCGGGCACGGTCGGCGGCGCCCCGAGGTCGATGCGGGCGACCTTGTCGAAGGTCGGCGCGTCGTAGCAGGGCTGTCCGGGGACCTCGCACCGGTCGGAGGTGTTGTAGCGGGCCAGCCCCGACGAGCCGGCGTCGATCAGCGTCGTGCCGCCCCGCTCGACCTGGAACCGGGTCAGCTCGCCGGGCGGCACGGGCTGGATCGCGGAGGACGTGGACGCGGTCGCGGCAGCGGAGGACGACGGGGCCGACGAGGCCGTGCTGGTCGGGGCAACGATGTCCGTTGCCCCGACCGGACCGGCGGGGTCCGGCGTCCCGGCACAGCCGGCGACCAGCACGAGGACGAACGCCGCGCCGCCGGCGCGGGCCGCCGTCACGAACCGACTCATGGAATGCCGTGCCCCCCGAGCGCCGCCGGCGAGGCGGGCCTCGCCGGCGACGGTGCTTCTGCGATCACTCCTTCGGCGAGCCGATCCGCCGGAAGTGCAACCGCCGTGACCGCGTCGAGACGAGCAGCGCGGACATCGCCAGAACGGCGATCAGCAGCAGCAGGCCTTGGAGCGGAGTCACGCCCCTGGTGGCGACGGAGTCGGACGTCGCGCCGGCGTTCACCGGCTGCAGCGGGTACGTCGTCACCGTCGACACCGCTCCGCTGGAGCTGGTCGTGGTGCTGGGCGGGCTCGTGTGCGTGCCGGTGGTGTGTGTCCCCGTCGTGGACGTGGTCGTGTGCGTCGTGGTCGTCGAGGGCGGCGGCTTCGTCGTCGTCGAGGGCGGCGGAGACGTCGGGGGAGTCACCGCCACGTAGGTCAGCGAGTAGTGGCTGATCGCCTTACCGCTGGGGTAGGTGATGGTCACGGTCTTCTGGGGGGGATCGACCACCACGTTCACCGGTCCACCCGTTCCGCCCTGGACCGAGCCGGCCTTCACGCAGTAGCTACTGATCAGGTAGCCGGCCGGCGCGCTGACGGTGACCGAGAGCTTGTCCCCGGGTACGTCGATCTTGCCCGAGTCGCCGGGCGGGCAGACGTTGCCGTCGGCCGCGCTCGCGTGCACCGCGGGCAGCACCAACGCCAGCATCAGCAACGCGACCCCGAGGAGCACGGCCATCCCTGCCCTGCTAACCGTCGCAATTCTCATGGACTCAACGCCTTCCTGTACAAGTCGGGACGAGCACCACACCGCCGGCCCGTGACGTCGCGCGGACCGCTCCCATGGTCCCCGACGCGACGGCGCAGCATGTGCATTTCCCGCCCCTGGTGAAATGTCGTCAGGTGTCCCGCATGGCCCCCGGAGCCGGACAACCAGGGAGAAGTCTCCCCATGGACAAAGATGCCCCCGAATGGCCCTTGGTGCATACCGATCACGTCGATTGATTTCGGTGGCTTCTCTCGGGCGGGTTGAAAGGACTCTTTCGAAAGAGTACTTTCGACATATGCCTGGATCTCGCCGCACCATCACCGACGCCCGGACGCTGCGGGCCATGGCTCACCCGCTCCGGCTGGCCATCATGGAGCAGCTGACGATCCACGGACCGCTGACCGCCAGCGCTCTGGGCGACCGCCTCGACGAGACGCCGGCGAACTGCTCGTGGCACCTGCGCAAGCTCGCCGAGCACGGCTTCGTCGAGGGGGCGGCCGGGGGCACCGGTCGGCAACGGCCGTGGCAAGTGACCCACCTGGGCATGGTCTGGGGGGAGGAGGGCGAGGGCCGCACGATCGGCGCCGACGAGGCGATGGCCGGGCAGGCTCTGTCCGACGTCCTGATCAGCCGCGAGGTCGACCGCCTCCGTGACAGCCAGGCGCGGATCCGCGCGGACGACGTCCGGTGGCGGGTCGCTGCGGCCTCGGCGCAGTCGATGTTGTGGCTCACCGCCGACGAGCTGGCGGAGATCAACCTCGCCGTCCGGGATCTGTTCCTCCGTCACTTCGACCGCCACGAGGACCCTGCGCTCCGGCCACCCGGTGCGCGGCTCTGCGGCCTGGTCTCATGGGGAGTGCCCACCTACGGGCTCGCCGACGAGGTGCCGGCCGACGCGTCGACGTCGGAGGGCTGACATGCGAGCCGCCTTCTCGGAGAAGCGCTTCCGTCGGTTGTTCGTCGGTGTGACCGCGTCGATGTTCGGCGACTCGGTCATGCTTCTCGTCCTCAGCATGTGGGTGAAGAGCATCACCGGTTCCAACGCCGCCGCCGGGCTGACCTTCTTCTGGATGCTCCTGCCCAGCCTGGTCGCGCCGCCGCTCGGCATGCTCGTGGACCGGCTCCGGCCCAAGCCGGTGCTCGTCTGGGGGAGCGCGGCCTCCGCCGCGGCGGTCCTGCCGCTCACCCTGGTACGGGATGCGGGCGACGTGTGGATCGTGTACGCGGTCGCGGTCCTCTACGGCGTGTCCTTCGTCGTCCTTCCGGCGGCCCTCAACGGCCTGCTCAAGGAGCTCGTGCCCGACGGCCAGCTCGTCGAGGCCAACTCCACCCTGCAGACGGTGAAGGAGGGGTTCCGCCTGGTCGGGCCGCTGGTCGGTGCAGCGCTGTTCGCCGGAGTCGGTGGCGGCGCCGTCGCGCTGCTCGACAGCGCTTCGTTCGTCGTGGCGGCTCTCGTCGTCGCGAGCATCCCCGTCCACGAGGAGCGACCCGCCAGGGAGGAGCACCACTGGTGGCACGAGATGACGGCGGGCATCCGGCACCTCGTCACCGACCGGCTGCTGCGCCACACGCTAATGGCCTTCGGCTTCATGCTCCTGGTGCTGGGGTTCACCGAGGCCTCGATCTACGCCATCGTCGACGTGTTCGGCAAGCCGGTCGAGTTCGTCAGCGTCATCGTCGCCGTCCAGGGGGTCGGCGCCGTCGCCGGCGGCCTGACCGCCACGCGGTGGGTCCGCTGGGCAGGCGAGATCGGGACGATCGCTGTCGGGACGGTCCTCATGGCCGTGTCGCTGGCGGTCATCGCCGCGACCCACAGCCTGCCGGTGCTGCTGGTCGACGTGGTCCTCCTCGGGTACTCGATCCCGCTGCTCCTCGTCGCCTTCACGACGATGGTGCAGCGCCGAACGCCGCTGCCGATCATGGGCCGGGTCTCGGCGGCCACCGAGGTGGTCCTCGGAACGCCGCAGGCGGTGAGCCTGGCCGGTGGCGCGCTGCTCGTGACCGTCCTGGACTACCACCTGATCTACGCGATCATGGCCGCCGTGACCGCCGCGGCCGCCGCATACCTCCTCGTCACCCTGGGCCGCCATGTCTGGCGTCCGGTCGCACCCTGGGCGCCGCCGCCGGCGGAGCCGCGCCTCGACGAGGTCGCCTCGACCCCGCCGGCGTAGGACGTCGGTGTCCCGCGCCCGGACGGAGAGCCACCACTAGGCTCCCGACCGTGAACATCGTCTTCGTCGAGCCGGCCTTCCCGAACAACCAGCGCCGGTTCGTCGCCGCGCTGGCGGGCGTGGGAGCCAGCGTGATCGGGGTGGGTGAGTCCCCCGAGGGGGCTCTGGGCGACGAGCTGCGCGGGCAGATGCGGGCGTACTACCAGGTCTCCAACGTCACCGACGAGCACCAGCTGGACGCGGCGGTCAAGTGGGCTCAGGAACAGGTGTGGGTGGACCGGCTCGAGTCGACGATCGAGTCGCACCAGATGACCGCCGCCCGGGTCCGCGAGTGGCGCGGCATACCCGGCACCTCCGTCCGCACGACCTGGCTGTGCCGCGACAAGCCGTCGATGAAGGAGGCCCTGCGTCAGGCCGGGGTTCCCACGGCCGCGTCGGCTGCGGTCGACACCGCCGACCAGGCCCGGGAGTTCGGCCGCCACGTCGGGTACCCGCTGATCCTCAAACCGCGGGCCGGCGCCGGCGCGCTGGGTACGACCCGCGTCGACAACGACGCCGAGCTCGACGCGGCACTCGTCTCCTTCGGGGACGCCGACTCCATCGCGGTCGAGGAGTTCGTCGAGGGCCACGAGGGCTTCTACGACACCATCGCCGTCGGCGGCCACGTCGTGCACGACTGGGCGACGCACTACTATCCCGAACGTCCTCGAGGCGATGAGGCACCGCTGGATCTCGCCGCAGTTCGTCACGACCAACCGGATCGACCAGTCCGCGTTCTACGGCGAGGTCCGCGAGATGGGCGCCCGGGTCATCCAGGCGCTCGGGATCGAGACCTCGGCCACCCACATGGAGTGGTTCTACGGGCCGAAGGGACTGCGGTTCTCCGAGATCGGGTGTCGCCCGCCCGGTGTCGGCGCCTGGGACCTCTACTCCGCCGCCAACGACGTGGACGTCTACCGCGAGTGGGCCAACGGCATCGTCCACGGCGGTCCCGACCGCGCCCTGTCGCGCCAGTACTCCGCGGGCATCGTCGCGCTGCGGCCCTCCGGTGACGGGTCGATCCACGGGTACAGCGGGCTCGACGAGATCCGTGACCGCTTCAACGAATGGGTCATCGACGCTCACCTGCCCGACCCCGGTACGCCCACGCAGCCGGTGGAGGCGGGATACATGGCCAACGCGTACGTCCGCATGAAGCACCCCGACTACGACACCCTGCGCGGGATGCTCGACGACGTGGGCCGCACCGTCCAGGTCCACGCGGGCTGACCTGCCGCCGAATGTCCTCCACCCATCTGCTGGGCCCGCAACGGTTCCTCACCACCGCTGGAGCCGTCGTGCGCTCGCTCGGCGTCGAGGGTCCCGTGGCGACCGTCACGGCCGGCTGGGAGGAGCGCGAGTCCGACGACGGCGAGCTTGACTCGGTGCTCGAGGGCCGTTCGCGCAACCTGCGCCTGTTCGGCCGGATGATGGACGTCCTCGAGCACGACCCGGCCGTGGCTGCGGCCGCCCTGACGTTGCGGGACGCCGTCGACGACCTCTCCGGGGCCTATGCGGTCCGGCTGCACTATGCCCTCGACTCGGTGTTCGCCGTGCGGCGCCGCAAGGGTCGTGACGACGTGCTCGCCGCGGCCTACGAGGACGGCATCGAGGCGGTCCGTCGGCTGGACGAGTGGTACCTCGACGAGGTCCGAGCCCTCTACGGCGAGGCGTACGCCACCGGCGCGGTCGACCGGAGCGAGCTGTGGGTCACCCACCGGGCGGAGGTCGCCGAGCTGTTGGCCGGGTCGTCGGTCCTGGCCGTCGCCGGAGGACACGTGGGGATGCTGCTGCGCACGATGCAGTTCTTCGCGGTCCGCCCGCCGGCCGAGCTGCCGGTCGTCGCGTGGTCGGCCGGCGCGATGGCCATGACGCGGATGGTGGTGCTGTTCAACGACTTCGCGCAGTCGCACCCTGCCGCGGAGGTCTGGGACCGCGGCGTGGGGCGCGTGGACCGGGTGATCGCGCTGCCGCACGCTCGACGGCGCATCGTCCTCGAGGACCGGGTGCGCACGCAGGTCTTCGTACGCCGGTTCCAAGGGTATGCGTGCCTCCTCCTCGACGACGGCGCCAAGGTCGCCGTCGGCCCGGATGGCTCCCTTCCGGCCGGCGCACGGGTGCTGAGGGCAGACGGCACGGTCGGCGTGGTCGAGGCGGCGGCATGACGTCCCCCGCGACGACCGCACCGACGAGCGGTCACGCCCGCAAGCTCGCGATCAACCGGCTGCGAGACCGCCTCGCGACGTCGGACCCCGGGGCCGTCGACCGGTTCTTGCAGCGGCACTCGGCGCCGATCATCGAGGGGCGGTTCGCGACGTTCCTGTGGCGGGGTGACGCCGACGAGGTGATGGTGCGCCACCGCGTGGTCGGCCTGCCCGACCCGCTCTCGCTGCGCCGGCTGGCCGGCACGGACCTGTGGCACGTGACCATCGAGCTGCCCGAGGGGTCCCGGGTCGAGTACTCCTTCGAGATCGTGCGGGGAGGCGTCCGGGAGCAGTACGTCAACGACCCGCTCAACCCGCGCCTGGCGCACGGCCCGTTCGGGTCGCAGTCGGTGGCCGCCGCAGCGGGTTACTCCGTCCCGGCGTGGACGTTGCCCGACGCGGAGGCGCGACCAGGGACGCTGGACTCGATCTCGTTGCGCAGCAAGGCACTTCGTCGCGAGCAGTGGATTCGCCTGTACCGCCCCGCGCGGTTCCGCGAGGTGCGCCGCTACCCGCTGCTGATCGTCCACGACGGCGACGACTACCTGAACTACGCCGCGGCGAAGACCGTCCTCGACAACCTCATCCACCGCGGCGAGGTGGCTCCGCTCGTCGCCGCGTTCATCCCGCCCGGGAACCGGCTCGTCGAGTATGCGAACTACGCGCCGCACGCGCGGTTCGTGGCCCGGGAGCTGGTGCCCTTCCTCACCGAGGAGCTGCCGCTCATCGACCTGCCCGACGGTCGATGCCTGATGGGGTCGAGCTTCGGCGGGGTGGCGTCCCTGTCGACGGCCGTGCGCTACCCGTCGGTGTTCGGCTCCCTGCTGCTCGAGTCCGGGTCGTTCGTCTTCACCGACATCGGCGCGGAGCACGGCGGCGGTCCCGCCTTCGACCCGGTCGTGAAGTTCGTCAACGCCTACCGCGCGCGGCCGCGGGTGGTCGCCGACCGCATCTTCCAGACCTGCGGCATCTACGAGCCGCTCATCACCCCGAACCGGTCGATGGTCTCGACGTTCCGCGACACGGGCATGGAGGTGCGGTACGTCGAGGCCCGCGACGGCCACAACTGGGAGAACTGGCGCGACCGGCTCCGTGACGCGCTGACCTGGATCTTCCCGGGCGAGCAGAAGTTCGTCTACGAGTAACCGACCGAGTGAGAGGCACGCACATGGGACTGGGCGACAAGGTCGTGGAGCGCTGGCACTCGCCGCGTACCCAGCGCGAGCTCACGCTGGCCCGCTGGGGCCACTACGGGACGCCGCTGCTGGTGTTCCCGACCGCTGGTGGCGACGCGGAGGAGATCGAGCGGCACCACCTGCTCGCACACCTGGCCGAGGCGGTGGACGCCGGGCGGGTCAAGGTCTACTCGGTGGACAGCACCGCGGGTCGGGCGCTGGCGACGCACGAGGGATCGCCGGAGCACCGGATGTGGCTGTTCAACCAGTATCACGACGCGATCGCGTCGGAGGTGGTTCCCGCCATCCAGGCCGACACCGGCGGCCACGAGATCGTCGCGGCCGGGTCGTCGATCGGTGCGTTCAACGCCCTGGCCATGGTGTGCCGCTACCCGCAGCTCTTCCGTGCCGCGATCTGCATGAGCGGGACGTACCACATGGAGAAGTTCATCGGCGGCTTCAACGACGACCTCTACTTCTCGTCTCCGCTGCACTTCCTGAAGGGGATGGAGGGCCCGCAGCTCGACCTGCTGCGCCAGCGCTTCGTCGTGCTGGCGTCCGGCTCCGGCCGGTGGGAGGACACCGGCGAGTCCTGGGCTGTCGCCAAGGTGTTGGGGGAGAAGGGGATCCCCAACCGTGTGGACGACTGGGGTCCGGACTTCGACCACGACTGGCCGACCTGGTGGAAGATGCTGCCGACCTACGTGGGCGAGATCGTCGGATGACGTCCGGCGCCCTGGCGTCGGCCGTCGACCGGCTCATGCCGCGCGCGCGGGCCGATCTCGAACGGCTCGTCGCGATCCCGTCGGTGGCGTCGGAGGACCGGCTCCCGGTGCCGGCCGGCCGGGAGGCCGCCGAGGTGGTCGCGGACCTGTATCGGGAGGTGGGCGTCCACGACATCGAGCTCCTCAACGCCGACGACGGCAGCGTCGTCGTCATCGGTCACACTACGGGTCCTCCCGGCGCGCCACGGGTGCTGCTCTACGCGCACTACGACGTGCAGCCTGCGGGGGACTCCGCCGCCTGGTCGAGCGACCCGTGGACGCTCACCGAGCGAGACGGCCGCTGGTACGCCCGTGGCGCGGCGGACTGCAAGGGCAACCTCGTCATGCACCTGACGGCGTTGCGGGCGCTTCGCGAGGTCGACGGCGGCTGGCCGGTGGCCTTGACCGTCGTCTGCGAGGGGTCGGAGGAGATGTCCACCGGCGGCTTGGAGCGGCTGGTGGTCGCGGAGCCCGACCGGTTCGCGGCGGACGTGATCGTCGTGGCCGACACCGGCAACGTCGAGGCCGGCCTCCCGACGGTGACGACCAGCCTGCGGGGAACCGGGAGCGTGCTCGTGACCGTGCGGACCCTGGCAGGCCCCGTGCACTCGGGGGCGTTCGGAGGAGCGGCTCCCGACGCGATGGCGGCGCTGATCCGGGTCCTCGACACGCTGCGCGACGACGCGGGCGCGACGACCGTGGCGGGGGTGCCGTCCGACGGGACGTGGACGGGCGCTGCCTACCCACAGGAGCGGTTCCGTGCCGACGCCGGCGTGCTCGACGGTGTTGACGTCATCGGCGGAGGTGACGTCGCGGACACCCTCTGGGCCCGGCCGGCCGCCACGGTGCTGGCGATCGAGGGGCCGGCCGTCAAGGACGTGACCGCCTCGGTGCAGGCCGAGGCGCGCGCGGTGGTGAACCTCCGTGTGCCCTCCGGCGTCGACGCGGCCGACGCGCAGCGGCGGCTGGTCGACCAGCTGACCGCCGCGGTGCCCTGGAACGCCAGGATCTCGGTGGAGCCCAAGACGTTGGGTCGCCCGTTCGCCGCACGGACCGACGGTCCCGCATACGCCGCGCTGGCCGTGGCGATGGAGGAGGCGTTCGGCCGGCCGATGGTGCAGCAGGGACAGGGTGGGGCCATCCCGTTGTGCGTGGCGCTGGCCGAGGCTCAGCCGGCGGCCGAGATCCTGCTCATCGGGGTGGAGGAGCCGGCCTGCCGGATCCACGCGCCGAACGAGAGCGTCAGCCCCGACGAGCTGCGCCGGACCGCCGTCGCCGAGGCGCTGCTCCTACGGGCTCTCGGCGCCTGACGCCGCTCGGAGCGAGCCCAGCGCATACCGCCAGGCGTTGGCGCGGATCGGGTGGCCCTTGGGGTACTCGAAGTCCTGCTCACCCTCGAGGACGAAGCCCACCCGGTGGCAGAGGGCGTTGGAGGGACCGTTCGTGACGTTGGGGTATGCGTAGACGTCGTCCCGCGACCCGTGTGTGGCTGCGTACGCGAGGCAGGCCTCCAGCGCCGCCGCGGCCAGCCCCCGACCCTGGAACTCGGGCAGGATCCCGTAGGCGCACTCGTAGACCTCGCGGCCCTCGTGCGTCCGGTTCCAGTAACCGACGAGACCCACCGGCTCGTCGTCGACTCGCGCGGTGAACATCCATGCGATGCCCTCCTGCCAGTGGCGCTGGTAGCGCTCGTGGCGGTCGCGGACCTTCTCCGGGGTCTCGGGTCCGCCGAGGTGCACCGTCATCTCCGGCGTGTTGTTCCGCTCGAGGACCGGCAGGTCCTCGGCGGACCACGGGCGCAGCTGCACCTCCGAGGTCACGACGGGTCCAGGTCTTCCTCACGCCAGCGACTGGTGATCGGGAGCCGTCGGTCCTTGCCGAAGGCCAACGGCGAGATCTTCGGGCCGGGCGCGAACTGCCGGCGCTTCCACTCGGCCCGGTCGACGAGCTGGATCACCTTGTCGACGGTGGCCGGGTCGAACCCGTCGGCGATGAGGCGGTCACGGCCGTGGGCGACTCCCACGTAGCCGGCGAGGATCGCGTCGAGCACCTCGTAGGGCGGGAGCGAGTCCTGGTCGGTCTGGCCCGGCCGGAGCTCCGCCGACGGCGGCTTGGTGATCGTCGCCTCGGGGATCGGGGGGTTCTCACCCCGGGACTGCGCGAACCGGTTGCGCCAGCGGGCCAGCTCCCACACCAAGGTCTTCGGGACGTCCTTGATCGGCGCGAACCCGCCGACGCTGTCGCCGTAGATCGTGGAGTACCCGACCGAGACCTCCGACTTGTTGGAGTTGGCCAGGACCAGCGGCCCCTCCTGGTTGGACACCCCCATCCAGATGACGCCGCGCACGCGCGCCTGGAGGTTCTCCTCGGCGATCCCGGTCAGCCCGAGCGACGAGAGGAAGGGGTCGACCATCGCCTGAATCGGGACGACGCGGTAGTCGAGCCCGAGGTTCTTGGCCAGCTCGGCGGCGTCGTCCTTGGACCCCTCCGACGAGTACCTGCTCGGGTTGCTGATGGCCACGACGTTCTCGCCGCCGAGCACGTCGGCGGCCAGCGTGGCCACCACGGTCGAGTCGATACCTCCCGAGACGCCCAGCAGCACCTTGCGGAAGCCGTTCTTGCGCACGTAGTCGCGCAGCCCCAGCCCGACCGCGCGCCACACCTCCTCGACCGGGTCCAGGCGCGGGTACATCGGCGGGTCGACCGGCGCATACCGCTCCACCGGGTCCGACGAGACCACGACGTGCACGACGCCGGCCGGCAGCGCGGCGTCGTCGACCGTGGACATGGTCAGCTCCAGGTCGACGACCACGAGCGACTCGACGAACTGGGGGCCACGGGCGAGCACCACGCCGTCGGTGCTGACGACCATCGAGTCGCCGTCGAAGACCAGCTCGTCCTGACCGCCGACCATGTTGAGGTAGGCCAGGGCGCAGCCGGCCTGGGCCGCCCGGCGCCGCACCAGCTCGAGCCGGGTGTCGTCCTTCTCGCGCTCGTAGGGCGAACCGTTGATGACGAGGAGCAGCTCGGCGCCCGCGTCACGGGTCTGGGCGACCGGGCCGCCCTCCTGCCAGAGGTCCTCGCAGATCGCGATGGCGACGTCGACGCCGCGAACGCGGATCACGGTCAGCGAGTCGCCGGGGGCGAAGATGCGGTACTCGTCGAAGACCCCGTAGTTGGGTAGGTGGTGCTTCGCGTAGCGCCCGACGACGCGCCCGCCGTGCAGGACCGCGGCGCAGTTCTGGGGGAGCGTCCGCCCCGGGTCGGCGTCGAACGCCCCCTCCTTCTCTGCCTCCGCGGCAGCGGAGGCAGAGGGGCTCCAGTCGGCCCGGTCGAGGTAGCCGACGACGACCGGCACGTCCCCGTGCCCGTCGGCGGCGAGGTCGGAGGCGAGGCGCACGAGCGCGCGCCGGCTCGCCTCGACGAAGGACTCCCGCAGGGCGAGGTCCTCGACCGGGTATGCGGTGAGCACCATCTCGGGGAAGGCCACCAGGTGCGCGCCTGCCGCGACGGCCTCTGACACGCGGTCGCGAACCATCCGGGCGTTGCCGGCCAGGTCGCCGACGACCGGGTTGACCTGAGCCATCGCGAGTCGCAGCTGCGCCATGGTTCCGAGACTAGTTCGGTCCCGTCTCCGTGGCAGGATCGGGCCGATGCACCACTCGACCTACGACGACGTCGTCGTCGGCGCCGGCCACAACGGGCTGACCGCGGCCGCCTACCTCGCGCGGGCCGGCCGACGAGTGCTCGTCCTCGAACGGCTCGACCACGTCGGCGGAGCGGCGGTCTCCGCGGCGCCGTTCCCTGGGGTCGAGGCCCGGCTCTCGCGCTACTCGTACCTCGTGTCGCTCCTCCCGCGCCGGGTGGTCGAGGATCTCGAGCTCGACGTCCCGCTGGTCCGGCGCCGGTATGCGTCGTACACGCCGCTTGCCCACGACCCCACCCGCGGGCTGCTCGTCGACACCGCCGACCCCGAGGCGACGCGTGCCTCCTTCGTCGCCAGCCTGGGCGGTGACGCGGACTTCGTTGCGTGGCAACGGTTCTACGGCCGGATGGCGCGGATGGCGCGGCGGTTGTGGCCGACCGTGCTGGAGCCCCTTCGCTCCGCCGACGACGTCCGACTGCTGGTCGACGACGACGAGCTGTGGGACGCCCTCACGTCAGCGCCCCTCGGGACGTTGCTGCGGGACACGTTCGCCGACGACACCGTGCGCGGGGTCGTCGCCACCGACGGTCTGATCGGGACGTTCGCGGACCTCGACGACCAGTCCCTCGCCCAGAACGTCTGCTTCCTGTACCACCTGGTCGGCGGCGGCACCGGCGACTGGGACGTCCCCATCGGCGGGATGGGCGCCGTGACCGACGCGCTGGCCAAGGCCGCCGCCGGCGCCGGGGCCGAGCTGGTCACCGGGGCCGACGTGGTCTCGGTCCATGCCGACGGCGAGGTGGTCTGGCGGCTCGGCGACCGCGAGCACACGGCACGCGGCCACGTCCATGCCGGCCTGGCCCCGGCGCACCTCGACGCGCTGCTCGCCGCGACGGACTGCCCACCGGTGGCCGAGCATGGGCCGGCGCCCGAGGGCGCCCAGCTCAAGGTCAACATGCTGCTCACCCGGCTTCCGCGCCTGAAGGACCCGACGGTCGACCCCAGGGTCGCGTTCGCGGGCACGCTCCACGTCCACGAGGGCATGGCCGCGCTGCAGGACGCTCACGCGGTGGCCGAGAGCGGTCGGATCCCGGCGCTGGCGCCGTGCGAGGTGTACTGCCACACCCTCTCCGACCGCAGCATCCTCGGACCCGACCTCGCTGCTGGTCACGCCCAGACGTTGACCCTGTTCGGTCTCCACTTCCCGGCGCGGCTCTTCCACGGTCGCTCCGGTGCCCGGCAGGCCGTCCGTCGGGATGAGGCCACCCGGGCGGTGCTCCGGGCCCTGGACTCGGTGCTCGCCGAGCCGCTCGCCGACGTCCTGGCCCGCGACGCCGAAGGCAACCCGTGCATCGAGGTGCGGACCCCGGCCGACCTCGAGCGTGACCTGGGGCTGCCCGGCGGCAACATCTTCCACCGGTCGCTGCGCTGGCCGTGGGCTGAGAAGCCGGAGGAGGTCGGGACCTGGGGCGTCGAGACGATCCACCCGAAGGTGACCGTCTGCGGGGCCGGCGCCCGCCGTGGTGGCGGGGTGAGCGGCATACCGGGTCACAACAGCGCGCAGGCGGTGCTCCGAACGTGACTCAGGTGCCGCCGTCCCGCGCCCGCTGGGTGTGTACGCCGCCCGTGAGGGTGCGGTAGCTGCCCCCGACGATCTCGCTGAGCACGTCGAGGTCGACCGCGGAGACGTCCTTGAGGTAGAGGCAGCCGACACCGGTGGTGTGCGGGCCGAGCCGGGCCAGCTCCTCGGTGTGGGCGCCGACGCCGTCGACGAGGTAGATGGTGCTCGCCGCCTTGCGCGGGGCGAAGGCAACGGCCGCGGTGTCGCCTTCGCGGCCGCTCTCGTACCTGTAGTGGTACGAGCCGAACCCGACGATCGTCCCCGAAAGCGTCGGCTCGACCCCGGTGACCCGGGAGAACAGCTCGAGCAGGGTTTCGGCGTCGCGGCGGCGCCGCTCCGGCTCGACCTTGGCGATGAAGTCCCGCACTTCCGACGGAACGCCCACGTCAGTCTCCTCCACGTCCGCTACCAGGCCGCCGGCTCGCCTGGTCGGTAGGTCCCGAGGGTCCACTCGACGCCCTGTGGGTCGACGACCCGACAACGGTAGTGCCACTCGCTCTGCTCCGGCAGCCACACACTCGTGCCGCCGGCGGCGGTCGCCGACGCATACCCCTCGTCGACGTCCTCGTTCGTGGGCACCGCCAGGTAGAGGCCGATGCCGCACGTGTCGCCCTTGCGCGGAGGCCGCTCGTAGCCGGCCTCGTCCGTGAACAGGGTGATCGCCGCGTCACCACGGCGGAGCTCGGCATGGGCGACCGTCTCGCCCTCCTCCGGCCAGCGCCGCACCAGCGCGAAGCCGAGCCCGCGCTGGAGCCAGTCGATCGCGGCCGTCGCGTCGGGATAGCCGAGGTAGGCGTGCAGGGTCGAGGTGGGCGACTCCGTCATCGGCCGAGCGTCGCACACGGCGCGGACCTGCCGTCCAGCCTGCGGGTTGGTCACGTCGCCGAAACCTGCGTGCGGCAGGATCGGCACATGGATCGCCAGCAAGAGTTCGTGCTCCGCACCATCGAGGAGCGCGACATCCGCTTCGTCCGGCTGTGGTTCACCGACGTCCTCGGCACGCTGAAGTCGGTCGCGGTGGCGCCCGCCGAGCTGGAGGGCGCCTTCGCCGAGGGGATCGGCTTCGACGGGTCCGCGATCGAAGGCTTCGCCCGGGTGTTCGAGGCGGACATGCTGGCCAAGCCCGACCCGGCGACGTTCCAGGTGCTGCCGTGGCGCGGTGAGTCGCCCGGCACCGCGCGGATGTTCTGCGACCTGCTGATGCCGGACGGCTCGCCGAGCTTCGCCGACCCGCGGCAGGTGCTGCGGCGGGCGCTCTGGCGGGCGGGGGAGCTGGGCTTCACCTTCTACACCCACCCCGAGATCGAGTTCTTCCTGATCAAGGACAGCTGGAAGAAGGGGCGCCGTCCCAAGCCGGTCGACGACGCGGGCTACTTCGACCACGTGCCGCACGGGAACAGCCACGACTTCCGGCGCGCGACGATCACCATGCTCGAGGCGATGGGCATCTCGGTCGAGTTCAGCCACCACGAGGGCGCTCCCGGACAGAACGAGATCGACCTGCGGTACGCCGACGCGCTCACCACCGCCGACAACATCATGACCTTCAAGACCGTGGTCAAGGAGGTGGCGCTGGAGCAGGGCATCTATGCGACGTTCATGCCGAAGCCGTTCGCGGAGTACCCCGGGTCCGGGATGCACACGCACCTCAGCCTGTTCGAGGGCGACACGAACGCGTTCTACGAGGCCGGGGCGCCCTACCAGCTGAGCAAGACCGGCCGCCAGTTCGTCGCCGGTCTCCTCCGGCACGGCGCCGAGATCACCGCCGTCACGAACCAGTGGGTCAACTCCTACAAGCGGCTGTGGGGCGGTGGCGAGGCGCCGGAGTACATCACCTGGGGTCACAACAACCGCTCTGCCCTGATCCGGATCCCCATGTACAAGCCCAGCAAGGGCCAGTCGACCCGGGTCGAGATGCGGTCCCTCGACGCGGCGTGCAACCCCTACCTCGCGTTCGCGATCATCCTCAACGCCGGCCTCAAGGGGATCGAGGAGGGGTACGACGTCCCGCCCGAGACCGAGGACGACGTCTGGAACCTCACCGCGTCCGAACGGCGGGCCATGGGCATCGAGCCGCTGCCGCGCTCGCTGGGCCGCGCCCTCGAGGTCATGGAGCGCAGCGAGCTCGTCGCCGAGACGCTCGGCGAGCACGTCTTCGACTTCTTCCTGCGCAACAAGCGCGCCGAGTGGGAGGACTACCGTAGCCAGGTGACCCAGTTCGAGCTCGACCGCTACCTGCCGCGCCTCTAGCGGCGGCGCGGTGACCACGCGGGCCATGTCCACTGGCGGGCAGCTCGCCCGACTCGGGTTCGCGGACCCCGGGCGCGCCGAACGGCTCCTGCAGGACTCCGCCCTCACCGGTTTCGCCGACCCGCTCGACGACGTCTTCCACGACGGTCTGCCGGACGCGCTCAGTGCCGCGGCCGACCCCGACCAGGCCCTGCTGGGGCTGGTCCGGGTCCTCGACTCGTTGCGCGACCGCGGCGCCCGTGCCCGCGCCGGGATCGTCCCGGAGAACGGCCGACCCGTACCCGACCATGACGAGCAGAGCGCCGCCCTGCTCGCCGCCCTGCGCCGGCCCGGCCCGGCGCGTGACCGGCTGGTGGCTGTTCTCGGCGGCTCCATCGCCCTCGTCGACCACCTCGTCGGCCACCCCGAGCACTGGCGCTGCGTCGCGGAGGCCACGCGGCCCACCGCCAAGGGCCTGCGAGAAAGCCTCGTGGCGGCGGTAGGCCCGGACCAGCGGGGCGACCGCAGCGCCTACGACGCCCTGCGGATCGCCTACCGGCGCGAGCTGCTCGGCGTGGCGGCCCTCGACCTCACGGCGAACGACCCGGTGGGGTACATGCCGTCCGCGGCCGAGCAGCTGGCGTGGCTCGCCGAGGCGGCACTGGAGGCCGGCCTGGCCATCGCCCGAGAGGAGTACGGCGCCGGGGCCGACGACGCCCGGCTCGCGGTCATCGGGATGGGCAAGACCGGCGGCGGTGAGCTCAACTACGTCTCGGACGTCGACGTCATCTTCGTCGCCGAACCGGCCGAGGGGGTCACCGAGGAGCGCGCGCTGACGGTCGCCACCGCGCTCGCCACGGGAATGATGAAGGCCTGCTCGGCCAACACCGGCGAGGGCACGCTGTGGCCCGTCGACGCCGCCCTGCGACCCGAGGGCAAGGCCGGACCGCTGGTCCGCACCATCGCCAGCCACCGGACCTACTACGAGCGCTGGGCGAAGACCTGGGAGTTCCAGGCGTTGCTCAAGGCATGGGTGTCGGCCGGCGACCACGAGGTCGGTCGCACCTACAAGGAGGCGATCCAGCCGATGGTGTGGGACGCCGCGGGCCGGGACAACTTCGTCGAGGACGTCCAGGCGATGCGCCGCCGGGTCGAGCAGCACGTCCCCGTCGCCGAGGCCGACCGGCAGCTCAAGCTCGGCCGGGGCGGGCTGCGCGACGTCGAGTTCGCGGTCCAGCTCCTCCAGCTGGTCCACGGGCGCGGCGACCCGTCGCTGCGGTCCGCGACCACGCTCGAGGGCCTCTCCGCACTGGCGAAGGGCGGGTACGTCGGCCGCGAGGACGCGCTGACCCTCGGCGAGGCATACCGGCTGCTGCGGACCCTCGAGCACCGCATCCAGCTCTACCGCCTCCGGCGCACCCACCTCATGCCGACCAGCGAGTCCGAGCTGCGCCGTCTCGGCCGGACGGTCGGCCTTCGGGTCAACCCGGCCAAGGAGGTCGTCGAGGTACGCGCCTCGCGCTCCCGGGAGGTCCGCCGAATCCACGAGCGGCTGTTCTACCGGCCGCTGCTCAACGCCGCCGCCAAGCTCACCTCCGCGGACACCTCGCTCACCGCGGAGGCCGCCCGGGCCCGGCTGGCGGCGCTCGGCTTCCGCGACCCCGCCGGGGCGATGCGGCACCTCGAGGCCCTCACCTCCGGGGTGACCCGCCGGGCGGCGATCCAGCGGACCCTGCTCCCGGTCATGCTCGGCTGGTTCGCCGACGAGGCCGACCCCGACGCCGGCCTGCTGGCCTTCCGGCGGGTCAGCGAGGAGCTCGGCACCATCCACTGGTACCTCAAGATGCTCCGCGACGAGGGCTCCTCGGCGGAGCGGCTGGCCCGCGTCCTCGGCCGCAGCCGGTATGCGGCGGACCTCCTGGTGCGCTCGCCGGAGTCGGTCGCCATCCTCGGCGAGCCGGGTGGGCTCACCCCGCGCGAGCAGGAGCAGCTGCAGCTGACCTTCGGGAGCGCCGCGGGTCGTCGGGCGGAGGCCGACGCCGCCATGGCGGCGGTGACGTCGCTGCGCCGCCACGAGCTGTTGCGGGTGGTCATCGCCGACCTGGCCCACGAGGTCGACCTGGCCGGCGTCGGCACGGCGCTCGCCGACCTCGCCGGGGCGACCCTGCACGTGGCGCTGGAGATCGCCGTCCGCAAGGTCGAGGAGCAGGTCGGAGCGCCGCTCGGCACGGCCATGGCGGCCATCGGGATGGGCAGCTTCGGCGGCGCCGAGATGGGGTATGCCTCCGACGCCGACGCGATCTTCGTGCACCGGGCGACCGGTGAGGTCTCCGACGAGGAGGCGCAGCGGCGAGCGGTCCTCGTCGTCCAGGAGGTGCGACGGCTGTTCGGCCCCGCCGGGCCCGACCCTCAGCTCGGCCTCGACAACGACCTGCGTCCCGAGGGCAAGGCCGGACCGCTGGTGCGTAGCCTGGCCGCCTACACGACCTACTACGAGCGCTGGGCGGCCACCTGGGAGTTCCAGGCGCTGCTGCGGGCCCGCCCCGTGGGCGGCGACCACGACCTCGGCCAGGCGTTCATGGACGTCATCGAACCCGTGCGGTACCCCGCCGGCGGCCTCACCCCGGCTCAGGTCCGCGACATCCGGCTGATGAAGGCCCGGGTCGAGGCGGAGCGACTCCCTCGCGGTGGTGACCGTCGCACCCACCTCAAGCTCGGACTCGGCGGCCTCACCGACGTGGAGTGGACCGTCCAGCTGGTGCAGCTCGAGCACGCGGCCGCCGAACCGCGACTCCGGACGACCAGCACCATGGCCGGACTCGACGCGGCCGAGCTGGCCGGACACGTCTCGGCGTCCGACGCGCGCAGCCTCCGGGCCGGCTGGACGCTGGCCGCGTCGATGCGCAACGCCTCCGTGCTGTGGCGGGGACGCCCGGTCGAGTCGGTACCGGCCGACATGCGCGACGGCGACGGCATCGGACGGATCATCGGCCGCCCGCCGGGTGCGCAGGCGACCCTGGAGGAGGACTACCTCCGGGTGGCCCGCCGCAGCCGCGCTGCCACCGACCGGTGCTTCTACCGAACTCGCCAGGACTGAGCCGGACCTGTAGCGTCACCCGGGTGCCGGGGCAAGGGACACATCAGACGTCCATGCCGCCGTTGTCGCAGGTCTTCGCGGTCCGCGGCTACCTCGCCCTGTTCATCGCCGCCTGCCTGTCTACCTGGGGCGACTACATCGCTCGGCTGACCATCGCCGCGGTCGTCTACCAGCGCACCGAGTCTCCCCTCGCCACCGCCACGACCCTGGCGGTCAGCCTGGTCCCGTCGATCTTCGGGCGCAGCCTCCTCGGACCCCTCGCGGACCGCGTGCCGTACAAGTACGTTCTCATCGCGTCGCACAGCAGCCGCGCGCTCATGGTGCTCGTGCTGATCTGGGCGGTCGCCATGGAGGCCCCGATCGCCACCCTGCTCGTCGCTCTCTTCGTCCTGGAGACGCTGGGCGGGCCGGCCGCGGCGGCGCAGCTGGTCCTCATGACCGACCTCTTCAGCGACCGCCTCGTGTTCCTGCGGGCCATGGGCCTCTCGGCGCTGACGGAGCAGGCCAACCAGGCGCTCGGGCTGGCGCTCGGCGGCATCATCGTGGCGGGGCTCGGACCGGCGCGCGGGCTGGTCCTCGACTTCGTGACGTTCGTGGTCTCGGCCGTAGTCATCGGGATCGTCGTCCGGGCCCGCCCGGTTCCCGGCGAGCCGAAGCCAGGTCTTGTCGGCTTCTTCGCCGACCTCGGCACGGCCGCCGGTGTCGTGGCCCGGCACCGGATCCTGCGCCGACTCCTCGGCCTCAGCCTCGTCGCGGCGCTCGGCATCTCCGCTCCCGAGGCGGTGGCGCTCCCGTATGCGGGCAACGCCGGCTTCGGTGGGCTGTTGATGGCCTGCCCCATCGCCGGGGCCGCCCTCGGCGTCGTCGTCGTGAGCCGGTGGGATCCGCACGTCTCGAACGCCCGGATCATCGCCATGGCGCTGTCCATGCCGGTGCCGTTGCTCCTCACGGCGTTCCGGCCGCCCATCCTCGTCACAGCGGCGCTGTGGTTCTTCGCCGGGACGCTGCAGGCGTTCATGCTGCCCCTGCAGTCGACCTTCTCGCTGGTGACGCCGGAGCAGCGTCGCGGAGCCGTGTTCGGCCTCGGTGGCGCGCTCTCGGTCACCGCCGCGGGTGCCTCGTACGTGGTCGCCGGGTGGCTGTCCGAGCTGACCAACCCGGCCGCGGCCGTGACCATGTGCGCGGTCGTCTGTCTCGGCGCCACGGTGCTGCTGGCGGCCCGGTGGCCGGCCCGGGAGCTCGACCTCGCGGTGGATCGGGCCTACGCGTCGTAGGTCCGCCGCGGGCGCCCGTGCCGCGGACAGACCCCGGCGGGCTTGACGCCGAGTAAAGGGACTTGACTCAGCCTGCATGGTGCGTCGAGTCCCTCCCCGCAAGCGGGAGGTACCCCCAGACGCTGCGTCAAGCCGAGCGGAGATGACGGGGGCGCAAAGCTGGTGTCGCTCAGTCACGCCCCTCGCCAGATCATCGGCAATCGGTCCCGAGGGTGCCGGGCCCCCGTTAGCGTGGGAACCCGCTCGTACGGCGTGCTCGGGGCACGGCCGGCGACGGGCATACCCCGATGGTGTCGAGCGGGACCGGCCCGAACGAGAGGGCGAGCACCCCGATGGAGCTGCAGCGGTTGACCCGCCTCGGCCGGGTGACCCGTGATCTCTCCGCGGCGACCGACCTCGACACGGTCACCGACATCGTGACCCGGCTGGCCGGGGACGCCGTCGCCGCGAGCGTGACGATGCTGGCGTTGCGCGACGCCGACGACCTGGTCACCCTCGGACTGCGCGGCACGCCGCTGCTGCCGGAGCTCGCGAGCGGCCGGTTCCCCCTGAGCACCCCGGTACCGATCTGCGACGCCGTCCGCGCCGCGGCACCGGTGCTGCTCCTGGACCACGACGAGATCGCGGAGTTCTACCCGAACCTCGCCGGCCACGATGCGGTGGCCATGCTGGCGTTCCCGCTCCGCAGTGGCGACGACCCGCCCCTGGGGGCGATCGCGCTCCGGTTCGACGCGCCCGCCCACCGACCGGAGATGGCAGAGATCGAGCTCCTGCACATCGTCGCCGACGTCTGTACCCAGACGGTGCTGCGGCTGCGGGCCGAGGCCAGCAGCGCGAAGCGGCTCCGGCAGATCGAGTTCCTGTCCGCCGCGTCCGAGCGGCTGGCTCGAAGCCTGGACCGCCGGGCGACGATGACCAGCGTCACCGAGCTGGCGGTGGCCTCGTTCGCCGACTGGTGCGCCGTGCGGCTGTTCGACGACAGCCGGCTGCACTCGCTGGTCGTCGCCCACGCCGACCCGGAACTCACCGCGGCGGCCCATCGCCTGATCTCGCGTCTTCCGGTGGACCTGGACGCCGTCGAGGGGTCCTATCGCGTGGTCCGGACCGGCCAGAGCCAGCTCTACTCGACGGTGACCCCCGAGCTCATCCGTTCGGTCTCTCCCGACCCGGAGGTCGCCGACCTCGCGGAACGGCTGGACCTGCGGTCGGCCATCGTCGTCCCCCTCGTCGCCCGGGGGCGGATCACCGGGACCATGACCCTGGGGTCGAGCGCGCGGCTGTTCACGGACGAGGACCTCACCTTCGCCGAGGACCTGGCTCGCCGCGCCGCCCTGGCCATCGACAACGCCGACCTCTTCTCGCAGACCCAGCGCGCGGCCGAGACGCTGCAGCACGCCCTCCTGCCGCAACGCCTGCCCGAACTCAAGGGCTGGGACGTCGCGACGCTGTACCAGCCGTCCGGACGGGTCGAGGTCGGCGGCGACTTCTTCGACGTCATCGACCTCACCACCGACCGGTACGTCGCGGTCATCGGTGACGTCATGGGGCGCGGGGTCGACGCCGCCGCGACCGCCGCCCGGCTGCAGGCGGCGGTCCGCGCGCTGGTCGCCGCCGACCCCGACCTGTCCGCCGTCGCCGCGGGCCTGGACCGGCTGCTGGAGCTGTCCAGCGAGCAGCCGCTGGTCACCCTGGTCCTGCTCGCCTTCGACGGCGGCTCCGAGTCCGCGAACGTGCTCGTCGCCGGGCATCTCCCGCCGCTGCTGGTCGGCCCCGACGGCACCCCCTCGCGCTGGCAGGGCACGGTGTGGCCCGCATTCGGCGTCGGGGCCTTCGAGCGGCACCCGGACCCGGTCGACCTGCCCCGCGGCGGGGTCGTCCTGCTCTACACCGACGGCCTCGTCGAGCGCCGTGACGAGGACCTCGACGCCGGCCTGGACCGGCTCGCCGCGGTGCTGCGGCACTCGGTTCCCGAGGACCGCGAACACCTGCAGACCTTCCTGGAACGGGTCTCGCGGCGGGTTCGGCGGGTCGGGGTGGCGCGCCACGACGACGACGTGGCCATGCTGGCGGTCCGTCGCCTGGAGTAGCGCCTGGAGCTGCCACTGGAGTAGCGGCGGGCGGCGTTATCTGGGAGGTTGCCGGGAACCCATCGGGATACGGGTCGTTGGACCAAGGGAGCCGCGAGCGCACCGTACGCCGACCATCGACCTCGATCCGCGCGGCTCCAGAAGGAGTGATCATGGGATTCCTCGACAGGCTGCTCGGCCGGGAAACCCCGCAGCAGCAGCCCTACCAACAGCAGGGCTACGGCCAGCAGGACTACCGCCAGCAGCAGGGGTATGCGAGCGGCCCGCAGGACTCCACGACGGGGGCCACCGCGCAGGACCGCGCCGCGATCGCCCGGTACCGCTACCTGCTGCGCACCGCACCCCCGGAGCAGATCGAGGAGGCGCACGCCCAGGCGTTCTCCCAGCTGACCCCTCAGCAGCGTCAGCAGGTGCTCCAGGAGATGACGCAGACGCTGCCCGCATCAGAACGGCCCCAGTCCGACGACCCGCGCCAGATGGCCCGGGCCGCCACGCGGGCCGAGATGCAGCAGCCCGGCTACCTCCAGCGCACGTTCGGCGGCCGGGGATACGCCGGCGGCATGGGTGGCGGCATGGGTGGCGGCATGATGGGCGCGCTCGGCGGCTCGCTGCTCGGCACCATCGCCGGCGTCGTCATCGGCACCGCCGTGGCCGACGCCATGCTCGGCGGTTTCGAGGGCTCTCCCGAGCAGCAGGACTTCGCCGCCGGAGGCGACGGGTCCGGCGACGCGTCCGGTGGTGACACCGGGGGCGACGCGTCCGGTGGTGACGCCGGGACCGGCGATCCCGGTGGCGCGGACGCCGGCGGGTACGACACGGCCGGCGGGTACGACACCGGCGGCGACTTCGGTGGCGGCGACTTCGGTGGCGGCGACTTCGGTGGCGGCGACTTCGGCGGCTTCTGACCCCCCTGATCCGACCGAATGGCCGGGGCGTCGGCCTGCTAAGCCGGCGCCCCTGCGGCGTCGGTGACCGGTTCGGAGTCAGTCCGCGAGGGAAATGCGCGGCAGGTTAGCCGGAACCCAGCGGAGGGCCACCGCCGCGGCGGCGCCCGTGACGATGGCCGTGGTCCACATGGCCGCCGCGAAGCCGTCCGCCGCGTCCTGGGCGCCCAGCCCTCCGGCGAACCCCACGACCACGCCCGCCACGCTGACTCCGATGACCGCGCCGAGCTGGCGGGACTCGGTGACCAGGCCGGCGGCGGTCGGGCGCTCCGCGTCGGGGATCGCGTCGATGGCGGCGGCGCTGGCCGGTGTGAAGACCGCGGGACGGGCCAGGCTGATCAGGAGCAGGCCCGGAAGCAGCCAGGCCACGCTGAAGGAATCCGCCCGGATCGCGCACCACGCGAGCCCGAGGGTCGCGACGACGAGGCCGATCGCGACCAGGCGTCGCGGTCCGACCGTGTCCGCGAGCCGTCCGGTCGCAATCGAGAAGAGCGGGCTGCCCAACCCGGTGAGGGCGACGACCAGCCCGGTCACCGCCGCGGTCGCTCCGACCCCGAGCTCGAGGTAGGCGACCAAGGTCACCATGGCCGCCAGGACGGCGAACTGGATGGCGAAGAGGGCGACGAGCGACCCCGCGACGCCGCGGTCTCGGAGGTACCGAACCGGGATGACCGGCGTGGTTGCGCTGAGCTGGACCCGGGTGAAGAGGGCGAGCGACACCACCCCGACCGCCAGGAGCGCCACTGCGATCGGCCCCCAGATCGCCAGCTGGCTGACCCCGACGACGGTGGCCGACAGGGCGAGCAGCAGCCAAGGCGTGTCGCGCACCGGCAGGCCGGGACCGCGCGGCCGGGATACCGGGCCGACGCGGGCCATCTCGACGAGGACGTAGACCAGGACGGGGAGGTTGACGAGGAACAGCAGCCGCCAGGTCCCCCGAGAGCAGCCCGGAGGCGATGAGGGGTCCGAGGACGAGGAACATCGTGCCGCCGCTGGACATGAAGCCGATCACCCAGCCACGGCGGTCAGGGGGAACCCCGCGGGCGCCCACGGACAGGGCCATCGGCTGCATGACCGCCTCACCGACGCCCATGACGAAGCGGAGGGCGATGAGCGCCGGCAGCGAGGGAGCGACCGCGCAGAGGGCAGAGTGTGTCGAGGTTCGTGGCGGACAGCATCGCCGAGGTGGAGCGTCGGATTGCCTCGGACGGGTCGGCCGACCTCCTCCAGCACTTCGCGCTACCCGTACCGAGCCTCACCATCTGCGAGCTTCTCGGAGTCCCGTATGCCGAACGTGACCAGTTCCAGCGGTTGAGCCGGGCTCGGTTCGACGTATCTGGAGGCGAATCGCCATCGCTCGCAGCGGTACGAGAGTCACTGGACTACCTGGAGGAGCTGGTTGTGCGGCTCCGTCGCGAGCCCGGCCCAGGGCTGATCGGCGGCCTCGTTGCCGAGCACGGTAAGCAGCTGGGGGACCGGGAGCTGGCCGGGGTCGCCGACGGACTTCTGACGGGAGGACTCGAGACCACGGCCAGCACCCTCGGACTGGGCGCCCTGGTGCTGATCCGCAGCGCTGACGACCGGATGCGACTCGCGGACGACCCGGAGCTCGTCGCGCCTTACGTCGAGGAGCTGCTGCGCTACCTTGCCGTCGTCCAGGTGGCGTTCCCCCGATTCGCGCGCCGGGACGTCGACCTCGCCGGGCACCGTGTCCGCCGGGGCGACGTGGTGCTCTGCTCGCTCAGCACGGCCGGGAGGGATCCACGCGTAGGGCTTCATCCGCATCGCATGGACCCCTCAGCGGAGCGTCCACCGCAGCTGGCCTTCGGGTACGGCATCCACCGGTGCGTCGGCGCCGAGCTGGCCCGGCTGGAGCTGCGCCTGGCGTTGCCCGAGCTGTTCCGTCGACTGCCCGGACTGCGGCTCGCGGTCCCCGACCGCGAGCTCGAGTACCGCCCGCTCTCCCTGGTCTACGGCCTCTCGTCGCTCCCGGTGACCGTGATCGGGTGAGCGGCTGTACTCAGGTCCGGGCTCGAGCGGTCGGCGTGCCCGTGGAGCGTCCGGCTGTGCCGGTGGTGGCGTCGGCGGGGGAGTGGCTCACCCAGAAGCGGCGGTCGACCACCAGGAGGACGAGCGCGACGAGGCACCACACGATGGCGTAGGTCCAGCTCTGCCGCTCCAGATCGGGTCCGGCGGGCCAGAGCGCCGTGATAAGCACGGCGCCCTCGGCGCCGTGAGCGATGAGGGTGAGCAGCGAGCTGCCCGAGGCACGGTTGAAGAGCCACCCGTAGAAGAAGGTCACCGCCACCGTCGTGACGAAGCCGATCGGGTGGGCACCGAAGACGCCCATGAGGAACAGCGGGGCGTGCCAGCCGCTGATGGCCAGCGCCATGATGGCCGTCGCGCCGAGCCGGGACCGGGTGCGCTGCAGCTCGGGCTGCGCGTACCCGCGGAAGCTCGGCTCCTCCATGAGCGGTCCACCCATCGGGCTGACCATGTGCATCCCCAGGGCGAGCGGCAGCGCATACCACGGCGTGAGGAAGTCCAGCGCCGGCGCGGAGGCGCCGGCCCCGACGTTGAGGGTGACGGCCAGCGCGTGAACACCGAGGGGGACGGCGACGGCGAGGGCGTACCACACCCAGCTCACCCGCCACCGGATCAGACGGGCGCCGATGTCGCGCAGCCCCGACCACCCGTCGGCCACGCCGGCGACGACGAGCGCCGCGATGAGCGCGCCGGGCGCGAAGAAGCTGCCCCAGGGGATGGCGCCCCAGGCCAGCACGTACGCCAGCACGAAGAAGCTGAGCACCCGGTGTCGCCGCACGAGCTCCATGACCGTCCTCCTCTTGAGAGCCACGCCTTGGCTCCGGATCCAGCCTGGGCAACCCCGAGGCGCGTCGACAGCCGGTGCGCTGGCGGAGGGATTGGCGGGTTTTCTGGTATGTCCGCGGAGGAGCCCACGCCGCTACCGTGAGCCATGGCCGAGGAGACGCCCGCAAGTCGCTCCTGGGTGCTCTGGGCACTCGCGGTGGCCGGGCTCGGCATCCTCACCGGCGTCCTCATCCTCGGCGTGGCGAGCGCGCGTCTGGAGCAGTCGGCGCTGCGGATCTTCCTCATCGCGTGGATCGTGGTGCCGTACGTCCTGAGCGGGGCCGTGGCCTGGTGGCGGCGACCGGCCAGCCGGCTCGGCCCGCTGATGATGCTCACCGGCTTCGTCATGGGGCTGACGCCGATGCAGTGGTCGAGCCAGCCGCTGGTCCACAGCGTCGGCAACTTCTTCGACATGCTGCCGGCGGCGCTCTTCCTCCACGTCTTCCTGGCCTTCCCGAGCGGCCGCGTCCGCGACCGGGCCGAACGGGTCCTCGTCGTGTTCATGTATGCGGTGGCGCTCGGCCTGCAGCTGGTCAAGATCCTGCTCGGCTCCAACCCCGACAGCCTCTTCACCGTCGTGGCCGCGCCGGACGCCGGCACGGTCGTCGAGCAGGTCCAGCTCGCCCTGGTGGCCGGCGGCCTCATCGTCGGTACCGTGCTGATGCATCGGCGCCGGTCCGGCCGCGAGCGGCTGCGGCGGCCGCGTCCGGCGACGCTCGTGGTGGACGCGTTCAGCTTCGCCCTGGTCATGCTCGCGCTGCTCTACACCGGCGGCCTGCTGAGCTGGTCCTTCATCGAGCCGATCCGGCTGGTCACCTTCGCGGCCCTGGGGCTGGCGCCCCTCGCCTTCCTCTTCGCCCTGCTCGACCTGCGGCTCGCGCGCGGCGATGTGGCGGGCCTGCTCGTCGAGCTCCAGTCGGACCCGACGACCGACCTTCAGGCCCCGCTGGCGCGGGCACTGCGCGACCCGTCGCTGCGGTTGTTCTACTGGCTGCCCGAGTTCGAGACCTGGGCCGATCAGGACGGCACGCCCACGGCGGACCCGACGTCGGCCGTGGACCGCGGCGTCCGCGTGCTGTCCCGGGAGGGGGAGCCGATGGCCACGCTGACCTTCGACCCCGCACTCGACGAGGAGCACGAGCTCCTCGACGCGGTCGTGGCGACGACCAGCATCGCCCTCGAGAACGGCCGCCTTCGGGCCGAGCTCCGGGCCCGGCTCAACGATCTCCAGGAGTCTCGGGGCCGGGTGCTCGAGGCGGGCCGGCAGGAGCGGCAGCGGCTCGAACGGGACCTCCACGACGGAGCCCAGGTGCGGCTCGTCGCCCTGTCGATGGAGCTCGGAATGCTCGGCGCCGCGCCGGGTACGGACGACGAGACCCGGACCCGGCTGTTGCACGCCAAGAACGAGGTGTCGGCATCGCTGGAGGAGCTGCGCGACGTGGCGCGCGGGATCTACCCGGCCGTCCTCTCCAACCACGGCCTCGACGTGGCCCTGGAGTCCCTCGCGGCGCGGGCGCCGGTTCCGGTGCAGCTGTCGGTCTCCCTCACCGAGCGCCCGCCACCAGCGGTCGAGGTGGCCGCCTACTACGTCATCAGCGAGGCCCTGGCCAACGTCGGCAAGCACGCCGATGCGACGCTCGCACGGGTATGCGTCGAGCGGGTCGGCCCGCTGCTGGTTGTCGACGTCCGGGACAACGGCCGCGGCGGTGCGCAGCCGCATACCGGCTCGGGGCTGGACCGACTCGGCGTGCGGGTCGAGGCGCTCGGCGGTCGGCTCGCGGTGCGGCCGGCGGACGGCGGCGGCGTCGAGGTGCGGGCGGAGCTCCCATGCCCTTGAGGGTGGCCATCGCCGAGGACAGCGTGCTGCTCCGGGAGGGGCTGACCCGGATCCTCACCGAGTCCGGTCTCGACGTGATCGCCGCCTACGACAACGCGGACGACCTGCTCAACCGGCTGAAGGTCGAGCCCCCCGACATCGCCCTGCTCGACATTCGGCTGCCACCGACGCATACCGACGAGGGGATGCGCGCCGCGCTGACGATCCGGAGGGAGCACCCCGCCGTCAGCGTGCTCGTGCTCTCCCAGTACGTGGAGCTGGGACTGGCGATGCAGCTGCTCAGCGAGTCCGCCGAAGGGGTGGGCTACCTGCTGAAGGACCGGATCGGCGACGTCGCGGACTTCCTCGACTCGATCCGGCGGGTGGCCGCGGGTGGTTCGGCGATCGACCCGCAGATCGTGTCCACGCTGCTGCACCGGCGCCGGACCGGCAGCCCGATGGAGCGCCTCACCCCACGGGAGCGGGAGGTGCTCGGCCTGATGGCCGAGGGGAACTCCAACGCCGGGATCGCCGCGAAGCTCGTCATCACGCAGCGGGCGGTCGAGAAGTACGTCTCCAGCGTGTTCGACAAGGTCGGGATCCCGTCCACCGGAACGGAGTCGCGGCGGGTCCTGGCAGTGCTGCTCTACCTGCGCAGCTGAGCAGGCGAGAGCCCCGTGGTCGGTCCGGTCTTACCCGTCCGGACGGAGCGAGATTGCCGTGATCACCGCCATTTCGCCTCGTACGAGACTCGCCTCGACGTGGTCCCGCGTCGAGTGCCATGACGCCGACGATGAGCAGCCACTGGGCCGAACAGATCCGCGAGCCGTAGCGCCGGGCTGTTGTCCCTCGCGGTCCTCGTAACCGGTGTCGTCGCCTGCACGGCGGCGCCGGCGGAGACCGCCGCGCCTGCGAAGACCGCCGCGCAGACCCAGGCCCCGGTGGACATCGCGAAGCCGGTCGACATCGGCGGCGGGCGGAAGCCCTACCTGGAGTGCCACGGCACCGGCAGTCCGACCGTCGTGCTGCTCTCGGGGTTTGGGGAATGCCGCCGACATCTGGCAGGTCGCCCTCACCGGGGTCGCGACGTTCACCCGCGTGTGCTCCTACGACCGTCCCGGCTCCTACATCGCAACGGTGGAGCACAACGGGAGTCGAGTCGAGGCGACGTCGGCGGACCAGTACCAGGGGACCCGTGGCAACGTCGTCGCCTCGACCACGCCCGGCACCGGCGCTCCGGTCGTCGCCGACCTCCACGCCCTGCTGGAGGCCGCTGGAGTCAAGGCTCCCTACGTCATCGTCGGGCACTCCCTCGGCGGGGTCTTCGCCCTCCTGCATGCCCGCACCTACCCGGAGCAGGTGACCGGGATGGTGCTGGTGGACTCGCCCACGCCGAACGCGCGAGAGTTCCTCTCGGCGAAGGCCCAGGTCGTGGCCTTCGCCGCGCAGAGCGAACCCGGCCCCTCCGTGGTGCCGGGATACGTCAACGAGCGCTACCGCGTCGACACCGCATTCGACGAGATCAACGCCGCCGGACCCCTGCCACAGGTCCCGGTCACCTATCTGGCCGCGACGATCAGGCCCGACCTCGACCAGTTCCCGGCGGACCAGAAGGCCCTGATCCAGGAGATCACCACGCAGAACCCGCTGGCGCAGGCCGCCTACGTGCGGGCCGTCCCGGGTTCACGGTTCGTCGAGGTCCCGGGGACCACACACTACGTGCAAACCCAACGTCCCGATGTCGTCATCGCTGCGATCAAGGACGCCGTCGCCGGGACCACGATGACCTCGACCCCCCTCCCTGAGCGCTGTTGCTCGTCGCCGTCCGACGGGCCACGGAGGTTAGGTGGAGACGGCGGGTTCGGTATCGGTGTCTCGCGGGGTCACGCCGTAGGCCTCCAGCTCCAGAGCGGCCAGCGCGCGAAGGGTCGCCTTGTCCTTCCGGAGAAACCCGTCGACCGCGCCGTCGCCGAGGGGCTCGAGCCGGTCCAGCGGCTGTGCGACGAGGGCCCGGAGGGCGAACAGCTCGAGCGCCCCGGGTCGCGTCAGCCAGTGCTTGGCGTTGGTGGCCCGCCGGACGAACCGGTACCGCAGGACGGCCCACGGCCCCACGACGATGATGATGGGGACGAGGGCGACGAACAGGCCGGCGGTGCGGGAGAACTCGTCGATCGTCATACCGAGAGACGTACCCGCGTCGGCGAGGGTCTGACCCGCGGCGGCGACGGCGTCGAACGGGCCGCGCAGCGAGCCACCGATGAGCGGCGCGTTGGCGACGCTGCTCGCGGCTCCGGCCATGCTGGTCGCGATGGAGTCACCCGCCGAGGAGAGGCTGTCGGCCGCTGGCCGCACCTCTTGGATCCCCTGGTAGACGTTCCACCCGGCCGAGCCGCAGAGCACGACCCAGAGGAGGACCAACACGTCGGAGAGGATCTGCCACTGCCGGCGGTTGGTGGAGTCGGCGTAGTACTTCATCGACCGGAGGGAGGGCATGGGACTCATCGGACTCACGGAACTCATGTCAGGCTCCTTGGCGGGCTCCTTGGTGGTGGGTGTCCGTGGTCGTCGCGACGGGGTCGACCGGCCACACGACCAACGGTCCTCCGTCCGCGCGCTCTGCGGGAGATAACGGGATGTTCCTCCCGAATTCCGGCACCACTGGCCGATCTGCTCCCTACACTCGATGTGCAGCGTGGCGGGTGTCAGGGCCGGAGAACCCGCCATCAAGAGGAGCTGAGGAGACGCGGATGAGCGACCAGTTCAGCATGGGGCGGTCCGATCAGAAGGGTCGTCAGCAGGAGGAGAAGCTCAAGCAGTCCGTGAAGGACGGCAAGGGATCGGTCGCTGGAGCGCGGAAGTCGCTGAGCAAGATCCCCGAGGCGTTCCGGAACCGGGCGCAAGTCCTCCTCGACCGAGCCGAGAAGGCGTTCGGCCAGCTCAAGACCCTGGTCGACCAGGGCGACTACTCGGGGGCGAGCGACCTGGTCGACGAGTTCGAGGCGACGAATGCGGCGGCGCTGACCGACCTGGAGCAGCGGGTCGACACCGGTGACCTGTCACTCACCATGGTCGCGGTGGTCGTCCAAAACCTTCGCACCGTGCGAGATCGCACCGTCGGGTTGTAGTCGGAGCGACGGACATGGCCGCGCGATTCGTGCTCACGGGGTCGGAGCTGGCCCGCCAGCACAAGGAGAACGCCGTCAAGCTGCTCTGGGCGGGCGGTCAGGACTCCCTCCTCAGTCTCGAGATGACAAAGGTCGGTAACGCCCTCCAGATTCCCTTCGGCATGACGTTGCTCATGATGGGAACGACCGAGGATCTCGAGGCGGCGCTGCGGAATGCCAAGACCCGCAGGATCGAGGCCATCACGGTGGAGGTCCCGCCCGGAGGGGAGGCGTTCCTCATCCCGAAGGCGGCCAGAAAGCGGACGGGAGATCCCCTGGGAGTCCACGCGCAGCAGAAGCTCTCCGTCATCGCCCTGCATGCGGCCAACGCCAAGTTCGACAAGAGCTGGACGTCGATCGTGGACAACGCCTTCTTCTCGCCACCGGTCACCATCGACGAGCTCATTGCCGAGCTTCCCCGGATTCGGGAGCTGTAGCCAAGGAGGCGTGCGTGATCTCCGACGTGCAACTGGCCGGCGCCATCACGGGCGTCGTCCGGGTCGTCGGCTGGTCGCAGGACGCCGTTCTGGGTGAGATTGCCCAGAACCCGGTCATCGACCAGCGCGCGGTCGACGCCGCCATCGACGCGCTGGCGTCCGGCGACGGCAGCGCCTCCACGGTGGCCGCCGCCGACGCCCCGGAGCCGAACGCCTCCGAGGGAAAGGGTCGGGAGCGGATGCGGACCTTGACACGCCGCGCCAAGGACGTCGCCGACCGGGTCGACCCCCTCACCGACGCCGCGAAGGACCTCGCCCAACCCGCCGCGTCCGCAGCCGCGAACGTCGTCCGGGGCGACGTGTACCCCGGGCACGAGCAGTGGTCGTCCGTGGCGCTGTCGCAACGGGCCGACTGGTGGGCGCAACGCATCGGGACGCTGATCGGCGCCGTCGCGGCCCTGCCGGCGATCACCGGTGGAGGTACCAAGCTGGTCAAGGTCACCCCGTTGATGGGCTGCGCGGCACAGTCGGTCACCGTATGCGCGGTCGCTCGAGAGGGGCAGGTCGACGACGAGGCGCGCACCGTGGCGCTGGTCTCACAGGTGGTCTTCGACCGATCCCTCGACCCGGACGACGTCGTGGCCGCGGTACGGGCCTACTCGATGCCCGCCAAGGACATGGTCGTCGACGACGACACCTCGTCCCTGCGTCGCCTGGGCGCAGCCGGGCGCGCCGTCCAACAGGTCCGGGTGATCCGTGGCGCCATGCTGGCCCTGCGGGACGTCGACTCCCTGCTGGAGGCCCGACCCCGAGCGGGGTGGGCCGTCCGGACCATGACCAACATTCCCGTGGCCGGAGCGGCGGCCACCTTCGTCACCGAGCGGGCGGGCATCCACAAGGCGGCCGAGGAGACCGTGCGCCTCCTGGCCTGAGGCAAGGCGAGGCCCGCCGACAACTCCGCAGGTGAGGAGTTGTCGCGGGCGGATATCCGATTTGTCGGAATACTTCTCCGCACTTGCGGAGAAGTTGGCGCGCAGAACGGGTGGGCGCAGGACGGGGGCGGGGAAACGCGAAACGTGCGATACGTCCCGGGAAGCGAGGTGGCCCCGAGCCACAACGATCGACAACGATGGCAGTCGTTGCGGAGCATCCCGCCGATCGGCCACAACCGTCGACGACGGTGTCAGTTGTTGTGGCGGTTGGACGTAGACGAGACCACCTGCACCGCCGGCTTGGGCGGTACGGGTGGTCTCGAGGAGCTCGCTCGCTCTAGATGTCGAAGTAGAGCTCGAACTCGTGCGGGTGAGGACGGAACCGCATGGGGTCCACCTCGTTGGTCCGCTTGTAGTCGATCCACGTCTCGATGAGGTCCGGGGTGAACACGTCACCGGCCAGCAGGTACTCGTGGTCGGCCTCGAGCGCATCGAGCACCGCGGGCAGCGAACCGGGGACCTGCGCGATGTTCGCGTGCTCCTCGGGCGGCAGCTCGTAGAGGTCCTTGTCCACCGGCTCCGGCGGCTCGATGCGGTTCTTGATGCCGTCGAGCCCGGCCATCAGCTGCGCCGCGAACGACAGGTACGGGTTCGCCGACGGGTCGGGGATCCGGAACTCGATGCGCTTGGCCTTCGGCGACGTTCCCGCGATCGGGATGCGCACGCAGGCGGACCGGTTGCGGGCCGAGTAGACGAGGTTGACCGGCGCCTCGTAGCCGGGCACGAGCCGGTGGTACGAGTTGACCGTCGGGTTCGTGAACGCGAGCAGCGACGGCGCGTGCTTGAGCAGGCCACCGACGTACCAGCGGGCGATGTCCGACAGGCCGCCGTACCCGCTCTCGTCATAGAAGAGCGGCTCGCCGTCCTTCCAGAGCGACTGGTGCGTATGCATACCCGAGCCGTTGTCACCGAAGATGGGCTTGGGCATGAATGTCGCCGTCTTGCCCAGGGCCCACGCGGTGTTCTTGACGACGTACTTGAACTTCATCATGTCGTCGCCGGCGTTGAGCAGCGTGTTGAACTTGTAGTTGATCTCCTGCTGGCCGGCGGTGCCGACCTCGTGGTGCGACCTCTCCACGCTGATGCCGACCTCCGCGAGCCCCAGGCAGATCCGGTCGCGGGCGTCGGCGAAGTGGTCGACCGGCGGGACGGGGAAGTAGCCGCCCTTGTACCGCGTCTTGTACCCACGGTTGCCGCCCTCCTCGGCGCGGCCGGTGTTCCAGGCCGCCTCGATGGAGTCGATGTAGTAGTAGCTGGCGTTCGCCTTGGTCTCGAAGCGCACGTCGTCGAAGATGTAGAACTCCGCCTCGGCGCCGAAGTAGGCCGTGTCGGCGATCCCCGTCGACTTCAGGTACGCCTCGGCCTTGGCCGCGATGTTGCGCGGGTCCCGGCTGTAGGGCTCGTCGGTGAACGGGTCGACGATGGAGAAGTTGAGAATCAGCGTCTTCTCGACCCGGAAGGGGTCGACGTACGCGCTCCGGATGTCCGGAATGAGCTTCATGTCGGACTCGTGGATGGCCTGGAACCCGCGGATCGACGATCCGTCGAAGGCCTGTCCGTTGGTGAAGAAGTCGATGTCGACGCTCTCCGCGGGGACGTTGAAGTGCTGCATGACACCGGGCAGGTCGCAGAACCGGATGTCGACGAACCTCACGTCCTCCTTCTCGATGAACGCGAGGACTTCCTCAGGCTTGCTGAACATCCAACCTCCTGTAGTGGGGGACTGCAGTGGGGCGTCGCGGGGTAGGGGCAGGTGGCTCCCGACCGCTCGTACTGTCCGGGTGAGACACTAGGGGGAGGGCATTTCCCGCCCGTGACCCCAATGTTTCGCACGAGTTACAGGAACGGCAGGAGGCGCCCGCGTGGTGGACCGCAAGGACGTCGCCTCCTGGCTGGAGGGTCCGAACGCCCAGCGGCCCGACGCCGACACCGACTATCCCGGACGACGGCTCGGTATGCCACAGCGCGGCCCGGGTTCGGTCGGCCGGTTCGGCCGCCGACTGGTCGCGATCATCATCGACTGGACCCTCTGCCAGCTGATCGCGTACGCCTTCTTCGGCGTCCGGCTGGGGGAGGGCAGCTCGGGGTCGTGGTGGCCGCTGGCCATCTTCGCGGTCGAGAACCTGGTGCTCCTCTCGACGCTCGGGTCGACGTTCGGGCAGCGGCTCCTCGGGCTGCGGCTGATGTCGATGAGCGGTGGCCGTGCGACCGTCCTCCAGGTCCTCTCGCGGACCGTCCTCCTGTGCCTCGCCATCCCGGCCCTGATCTGGGACCGCGACCAGCGGGGGCTGCACGACAAGGCCGCCCAGACGGTCCTGGTCCGGCTGTGACCCGCCGGTGACCGCGGCCGACCCGCGCGCCGCCGAGGTGGCGCTGGTGACGTGCGCCGACGAGCGCTACCGGGAGCCCGAGGTGCACGACGCGGCGGCCGCCCTGAGGGCCGCGCGTCCCCACCGACGTCGTCTCCTGGGACGAGGACCGTGACTGGGGTGCGTACGAGCTGGTCGTCGTTCGGACCCCGTGGGACTACTTCGACCGCGTGACCCAGTTCCTCGACTGGGCCGCCGCTGTCGAGCGGCAGACCGTGCTGGTCAACCCCGCGGACGTACTGCGCTGGAACTCGCACAAGGGGTACCTCGCCGAGTTCACGGCCAAGGGCGTGCCGACCGTCCCGACCCGCCTCGTGCCCGGGCCATCGACCGACGTGGCCGACCAGGTGCGCGAGGTGCCGTGGGAGGAGATCGTCGTCAAGCCGGCGGTGGACGGCGGTGCGCGGCACGCCTGGCGTGGACGGCGGGACGACCCGTCGCTGAGCCGAGTGGCCGAGCGTCTCACCGACCACGGCGACGTCGTCGTCCAGCCGTTCGTGCCGGCCATCGTCGACGGCGAGCGATCGCTGGTGTTCCTCGGCGGACGCTTCTCGCACGCGGTCCGCAAGGTTCCCAAGGCGGGGGACTACCGGTCGCAGCGGCACCTGGGCGGCACCGAGGTCGACCACACGCCGGACTCGGCGGAGCTCCAAGTCGCACTGTCCGCAATGGCGGCGGCGCCGGGCCGGCTCACCTACGCCCGCGTCGACCTCGTCGACTGGGAGGGGTCGCCCGTCCTCATCGAGCTCGAGGTCATCGAGCCGGACCTGTTCCTGCGCGACGTCCCCGAGCGCGTCGACCGGTTCGTGGAGGTCGTTCTTGAGGAGCTGGCGCTGGCCCGCACGCCGGCGCCGTGACGGCTGATCACGAGTTCAGGCGGCGCGATGCCCGGTGGCGGCGGTCAGCCCCCCGAGCCCGATGTAGGTGAGCCCGACCGCGATGCGTCCGCGCCGCACGCCACGGCTGCTGCGGCGCGCCAGCCGGGTGCGAACCAGCCCACCGAACACTCCGTACGACACATCGAGCACCGTGCCGATGGCGATGATGACCGCCCCCAGAACGAGGACCTGCACGTAGGCCGGTCCGGCCTCGGGGTGGATGAACTGCGGGAAGAACGCGAGGAAGAACAGGGCCGCCTTGGGGTTCCCGATGCCGACGAGGAACCCCTGCCGCCAGCTGGTCCACGGCGTCAGCGACCCCGCGGTGAGAGCCGGCGTCTGCAGGTTGCCCCGCTCGCGGAGCGTGCGGACGCCGAGGTACACCAGGTAGGCGGCACCCGCATACCGGACGATCGTGAAGGCCGTCGTGGAGGCGGCGAGGACCGCCGTCAGCCCGAGCGCCGTCGCGACGACGTAGACCGCGTTGGCGGTCTCCACGCCGACGGCTGAGAGAGCGCCCACGCGAGGGCCGCCGGCCACTCCCCGCGCGACGAGGAACAGCATCGCCGGCCCGGGGAAGAGGACGAACAGCAGTGCCGTGACGGAGAACGCGGCGAGGGTGGACGGGCTGGGCATACGCCGGATCGTATGCCGGTGAGCTGACCCGGGGCAGCCGGATTTCAGCCGGCCTCGCGAACCCGCTCGTCGTGCACGGCGTGAGCCCTGGCGATGAGGTCCAGGAGCTTCTGCTCCTCGCGGATGTGGCGGCGGTACTTCTCGGGCAGCGCCTTGACCCGCTTCTCCTCGTCGACGAGGCGCTGGTAGCTCGCGGCGCGAACGGCCTGGTCCTCCTCGTAGTCGATGTCGAGGTAGTTGTCCGCCAGGTGGCGCAGGCTCGACACGGCCTGCTGGGCTCGGCCCCGAGGACTCAGCAGCGAGGCGACCACGGTGACCAGCAGGACGCCCACGATGACGCCCAACGAGACGGCCGTGCTGATCTCCACGACGTTCACCGGCTCACCGCCGTTGATGAACGGGACGTTGTTCTCGTGCAGGGCGTGCAGGATCAGCTTCACTCCGATGAACGCGAGGATCGCCGCCAGGCCGAAGGACAAGTAGATCAGCCGGTCCAGCAGGCCGTCGATGAGGAAGTACAGCTGCCGGAGCCCGAGCAGCGAGAACGCTGTTGCCGTGAAGACGATGTAGACGTTCTGGGTCAGCCCGAAGATGGCCGGGATCGAGTCGAGGGCGAAGAGGATGTCGGTGCCACCGATGGCCGCCATCACGAGCAGCATCGGCGTCATCACGCGCCGGCCGTTCTCGACGGTGAAGAGCTTGTCGCCGTCGTACCGGTCGGTCGTGTGGAACAGGGCTCGGGCCAGCCGGATCATGATGTTTGTCCGCCGAGTGGCTGTCCTCGCCCTCCGGCTTGAGCATGTTTCCGGCCGTCATCAGCAGGATGAGGCCGAACAGGTAGAAGACCCAGGCGAACTGGTTGATCAGGGCGGCGCCGAGGAGGATGAAGCCGGTCCGGGCGATCAGCGAGAAGACGATCCCGAAGAGGAGGACCTTCTGCTGGTCGGCCCGGGGCACCCGGAAGCTCGTCATGATGATGAGGAACACGAAGAGGTTGTCGACCGAGAGGGCCTTCTCCGTGACGTACCCGGCGAAGTACTCCGACCCCGCCTCTGTGCCGCCGAACACGATGACGCCGACACCGAACAGCAGTGCGATACCGACATACAGGGCCGACCACGTGGCCGCCTCGCGCAGCGTCGGCGTGTGGGCTTTGCGGACGTGGAAGTAGAAGTCGAAGAGCAGCAGGCCGCCGATCGCCACGACGGTCAGCGTCCACACGATCGGTGAGACGGTCATCCCGGGATACTCCTGGTGGCGGGGGTTCTCGAGAGGGCCGAACGGCTAGCGGCCGCGCATCGCCTTGCGGTCCATGCGCACCTTCGTCGGGTCCACGCCCTTGGGCAGCGGCGGCCGCACGCCACCGATCGACTTCAGCCGCTTGTTGACGACGGAGACCTCGTCCTTGGTGAGGACCGGCTTCATCCGCTGGACCCGGCTGGCCAGCTTGCGGATGGTCACCTCGTCCTCGGTGCCGCCATCACCGACGCGCAGCAGCGTGACGGGAACGCCGGAGGCGACGCGCTCGACCTTGCGTCGCTCCGCCACGAGCAGCTTCTGGGCGCGGCCGGACGGCCCCTCACCGATGAGGACGATGCCCGGACGGCCGACGGCGCGGTAGACCAGCGCAGCCGACTGCAGGTCGGTCGCCCGCTGGGCGTCGGCGGCGACGGGGGTGTCCTCGATGTACCAGCCGCGCCGGATCGAGCGCAGGGCAGCGCCGACCGCGCCGGGCTGGCCCTCGATCTGCTTGTATGCGGCGCGCTCGGCTCGTCGGCTGAGCACGATCGTCGCGGCCAGGAAGGCCATCGGCAGACCGATGATCAGGGCGTAGATCAGGGCGTTGAGGAACAGCCCGACGACCGCCGCGACGACGAGGACACCCAGGGCCGCCAGGGCCATCCACCAGCCGATGGCCGGGTCGACGGCCTTGGCGGACAGGAAGACCTGCTTGACCTGAGCGATCCGTCCGGGCTTCTTGGCGGGCGTCGTCGCCGGTTCCTTGGCCATGCGGCTCAGGATACGCGGGCCGTGAGCGCCGCGCTGCGGGCAACCAGTGAGGCCGCCTCCTGGCGGGCGGGGGAGTCGGCGGCGGCCGCGAGGTGGGCCAGCTGCTCGGGGATCGGGCGTCCCCAGTGCCTCATCGCGGTGGCCCACAGGCGGCCGGCGCGGTAGGACGAGCGGACCAGCGGACCGGCCATGACGCCCTTGAAGCCCAGGTCGTCGGCGACCTCGGACCAGTGGACGAACTCCTCCGGCTTGACCCACCGGTCTACGGGGTGGTGGCGCGGGGAGGGGCGAAGGTACTGGGTGATCGTGATGATGTCGGTGCCGGCCTCGTGGAGGTCGCGCAGGGCCTGCTCGATCTCGTGGTCCTCCTCGCCCATCCCGAGGATGAGGTTGGACTTCGTCACCAGGCCGGCGTCGCGGCCCATCGTGATGACGTCGAGCGAGCGGTCGTAGCGGAACGCCGGGCGGATCCGCTTGAAGATCCGCGGCACCGTCTCGACGTTGTGCGCCCACACCTCGGGGCGGGCGTCGATGACCTGGCCCACGAGCTCCGGGATGGCGTTGAAGTCGGGCACGAGGATCTCGACGCCGGTACCCGGGTTCAGGGCGTGCACCTGCCGGATGGTCTCGGCGTAGAGCCACGCGCCGCCGTCGACGAGGTCGTCACGGGCCACCCCGGTGATGGTCGAGTAGCGCAGCCCCATCTGCTGCACCGACTCGGCGACCCGACGCGGCTCGTCGCGGTCGAGGTCGGCCGGCTTGCCGGTGTCGATCTGGCAGAAGTCGCACCGGCGGGTGCACTGCTCGCCGCCGATGAGGAAGGTCGCCTCGCGGTCCTCCCAGCACTCGAAGATGTTGGGGCAGCCGGCCTCCTGGCAGACGGTGTGCAGTCCCTCGGACTTCACCATCGCGCTGAGCTGGGTGTACTCCGGGCCCATCTTGGCGGTGGTGCGGATCCACGACGGCTTGCGCTCGATCGGCGTCTCCGCGTTACGCGCCTCGACGCGCAGCATGCGCCGGCCTTCCGGGGCCACGGTCACGAGTGCTGCCTCCCTGGTTCATCTCGTCATGCGTCATCAAGGCTACGTCAGCGACCGCGCGGCTATTCCCACGCCCTCCTGCGCTTCCGGCGGGGTCAGGCCCAGACGCGCGCCCAGCAGCCGCATACCCGTGTCCGCGGCCGCCCGGTCACCGGTCAGCGCGAGGTCGAAGAGCAGCCCGCGGACGGTTGCGAGGTTGATGCGCGCCAGCTCGGCCGCCTCGTCGCGGGGCCGGCCGAGCCGGGTCCACAGGTCGGTGAGCGCCTCGGTCCAACCGTCGGAGAGCCAGTCGCGCAGTCCGGCAGCCCACTGGCGGCCCTGCATCGCGTGGCCGGCCAGCTCGAAGTAGAGCGGGGCGAAGGTCGTCGCGGAGTCGGCGACGTGCTCCCAGAACCGCAACCCGGCGGCATACGGGTCATCGACCTCGGTGAGCAGACGCTGCAGGAGGTCCCGCTCGCCCTGCTCGACCGTCTCCACGACCGCCGCGAGCAGCCCCTCCCGCGACCCGAAGTGGTAGAGGAGCATGCGGTGGCTGGTCCCGACCTCGGTGGCGAGCGTACGCAGGCTGGTGTCGCCCACCCCGTGCTCGGCGAACCACGCCACGCAGCGCGCGAGCAGCTCGTCGCGGGCGAGGCTCACGCGGCTTCGGCCCGCTCCTTGAGGTTGCCGCCCTCGATGTCGACGTAGCGCTGGGTGAGCTTCCCGTACGCCAGTCGCACCACCGGCGCGAGCGGTCCGGTCCACTCGATCGCGAGGGTGGCCCGGCTGCCGCCGTCCGGGAGTGGTTCGACGACGTGCGACCCGGTGGTCGTGACGCCCAAGGTTCGCGACATCCAGGTGAACCGCTGGGCCGGGGACCACTCGGTGAGCTCCCACGTCGCGCGGGGGATCCTCGGCTGCTCCATGACGTAGCGCGCGCCGACCTGCTCGGGTCGCGCCGGCTCCAGGGGGGTCACCGACGTCACGGTCGCGGGCAGCAGGTCCGGCCAGTGACGGACGTCGGAGATGAGGCTCCAGACGGTCTCGGGCGGGGCGGCGATGTCGGTGGAGGAGGAGATCGGCATGTACCAAATGGTACACGCCGGCTGATCCAAGGGCCGTCAGCCGAGGACGTCGACCAGGTGCTTCTCGACGTGCGGGAGCGCCTCGTGAACCGTCACGTCGCGGCCGAGCTCCCTGGACAGCGACGTGACGCCGGCGCCGACGATGCCGCACGGGATGATGACGTCGGCCCAGCCGAGGTCGTTGTCGCAGTTGAACGCGAACCCGTGCATCGTGACGCCCTGGCTGACCCGGATCCCGATGGCGCCGATCTTCCGGTCCGGCCGCACGGCGGGGTGCGCGGGGTCGCCGTCGTCGGCCAGCACCCAGGTGCCGCTGCGCCCGTCGATCCGCGTTGCGGCGACGCCGAAGTCGGCGCAGACCCGGATCATCACGTCCTCGAGTCGCCGGACGTGGGCGACGACGTCGATCGGCTCGGGCAGCCGGACGATCGGGTACCCCACGATCTGGCCCGGGCCGTGCCAGGTGATCTTCCCGCCCCGGTCGACGTCGATCACCGGCGTCCCGTCCAGCGGCCGCTCGTGGGGCTCGGTGCGCTTGCCGGCGGTGTAGACCGCGGCGTGCTCTAGCAGCAGCGCCGTGTCGGGCGTCGCCGGCCACCACCTTGGCGTGCAGGTCCCGTTGGGCCTCCCAAGCCCGCTGGTAGTCGACGTAGTCGGGAGCGAACCCGAGGTGGATGACCTGCATCCCCCGAGGCTACGCCGGCCGAATCACCCAGCATGATGGGCACATGACGAGGGGGGCCGGCCGTGCCGTGCGGTGGGTGGCGCTGCTGGCCGTCCTGGTGTGGCTCGCGGTGGGTGCTGTCGGCGGTCCGCTCGTCGGGCGCCTGTCGGAGGTGCAGACCAACGACAACGCCAACTTCCTCCCCGAGTCGGCCGAGTCGACGGCGGTCAACCAGTTCGTCCTCAAGGCGACGGACACCCAGACGCTGCCCTACCTTCTCGTCGTCGAGAAGACCAGCGGACTCACCGCCGCCGACCTGCAGGCCGTCCAGGAGTACGTCACCTCGATCCCCTCGCTGACCCTCGCCGAGGACCCGTCACGCACGGTCGGCGAGTTCCTCCAGGCGCCGCCCCAGGCGGCGATCCCGAGCGAGGACAAGCAGGCCGTGCTCATCCCCGTCGCCTTCGTCGCGGACAAGGCCGAGGACACCATCGGCGGCGACTCCGCCCTGTACGCGGTCGCCCAGAGTCTGCGAGCGGCGGGAACCGCGGCGCTGGAGCCGGCCGGAATGGCCTTCCACGTCACCGGACCCGGCGGGTTCTTCGCGGACTTCATCACCGCCTTTGGCGGGATCGACGGGATCCTTCTCTTCGTCGCCCTCGGCGTCGTCTTCGTCATCCTCCTCATCGTCTACCGCAGCCCGATCCTGCCCATTGCGGTACTGGTCACCGCACTGTTCGGCCTGTCCGCCGCGGCGCTGGTCATCTATCCGCTGGCCAAGAACGGGTCGATCAGCCTCAGCGGGCAGAGCCAGGGGATCCTCTCGATCCTCGTCGTCGGCGCCGCAACCGACTACGCCCTGCTCCTTGTCGCGCGCTACAAGGAGGAGCTGCACGACAACGAGTCGACGTGGGCAGCGATGCGGACCGCCTGGCGCGCGGCCGTCGAGCCGATCGCCGCCAGTGCGGCGACCGTGATCCTGGGGCTGCTCTGCCTGCAGCTGTCGGAGCTCGGCAACACGCGGGGGCTCGGACCGGTGGGCGCGTTGGGCATCGCCGGCGCGTTCATCGCGTCGCTGACCTTTCTGCCCGCGGTTCTGCTGCTCATCGGACGGCGGATCTTCTGGCCCGGGATCCCTCACGTCGACCATGCCCACGCCGAGGACTCCGTCGGCCGCCGCGGCGTCTGGGGCCGCGTCGCGGGGATGATCGGCGCACACGCTCGGCGGACCTGGATCGTCACGTTCGTCCTGCTGGCCGCCTGCGCGGCGTTCGTACCCACCTTCGAGGCCAAGGGCGTCACGCAGTCCGACCTGTTCCTCACGACCGTCGACTCGGTGACCGGCCAGGAGGTGCTCGCCCGGCACTTCCCCGCGGGTTCGGGCTCGCCGGTCCAGATCGTCACGCCCGAGGGCAAGGCCGACCAGGTGGTCCAGGTGCTCGGCACCATCGAGGGGGTCCAGAACCCGCAGGTCGGGCTGGTCCCGGGCCAGCCGCCCACGGTCGTCGACGGTCAGGTGCTCGTCCAGGCGACGCTCGTGGCGCCGGCCGACAGCGTCGAGGCCGAGTCGACCGTCGAGACGATTCGGACCCGCCTCGACGAGGTCGGCACCGACGTCCTCGTCGGCGGCAGCACCGCCGTCAACCTCGACGTGCGCCAGGCCAGCGAGCGCGACCTCAAGGTCATCATCCCGGCGATCCTCGGCGTCATCTTCGTGGTCCTGCTGCTACTGCTGCGCTCGGTCACCGCTCCACTCGTCCTCGTGGCGGCCAACGTCCTCTCGTTCGCGGCCACCATCGGGGTGTCGGCCCTGGTCTTCAACCACGTCTTCCACTTCCCGGGTTCGGATCCCTCGACGCCGCTCTACGGGTTCGTCTTCCTCGTGGCGCTGGGCATCGACTACTCGATCTTCCTCATGACCCGGGTACGCGAGGAGTCCCGGATCCGGGGTACGCGGCCGGGCATCCTCGTGGGGCTCGCGGTGACCGGCGGCGTCATCACCAGCGCGGGCATCGTTCTGGCGTCGACGTTCTCGGCCCTGGCGGTGCTGCCGATCCTCTTCCTCGCACAGATCGCGTTCATCGTCGCGTTCGGCGTTCTGCTCGACACCCTCGTCGTCCGCAGCCTCCTCGTCCCGGCGGTCGCGTACGACCTCGGCGACCGCGTGTGGTGGCCGTTCGGGCTCAAGCGAGCCGGGGCTCACGAGGCCGCGACGGTCCGCGCCACGCACCACGACGACGAGGCGGTGGCCGAGGAGGTCGACGACCTCACCGGCGACCGCGTACTGCCCGCCGAACCCGGGCGCCGCGTCGGGGACTGATCCTGCGTTCGGCCATCCGACCTGGTCACGCCCTCGGTACGTTGGCCCCCATGACCGTCCCCAGCTCCGGCACCCCCAGGATCGGCCTCGTCGGCTACGGCGGCGCCGGCCGCGGGTTCCATGCGCCTCTCCTGGCCGAGGCGGGCCTCGACGTGGCGGCGGTCGTCACGGCGAACCCGGAACGGGCCGAGCAGGTGCGCGAGGACCTCCCCGACGCGGAGGTCGTCCCCGACCTGGCGGCCCTGCTGTCGCGGGGCGGCCTCGACCTCGTCGTCCTGGCCTCGCCCAGTGGCGTGCACGTCGAACAGGTCCACGACGTCGTGGCGGCCGGCGTGCCGGTCGTGGTCGACAAGCCACTCGGCGTGACCGCCTCGTCGGCGCTGGAGGCCGTGGATGCGGCGACGCGGGCGGGGGTCCCGCTCACGGTGTTCCAGAACCGCCGCTACGACCCGGAGTTCCGCACGCTCCAACGGGTCCTCGCGGACGGTCTGGTGGGGGAGGTGCTGCGCGCCGAGCTGCGGTGGGAGCGGTGGCGTCCGGTGCCGAAGACCCGCTGGCGTGAGAACGCACCGGCCGCGGAGGGCGGCGGCCTTCTGCTCGACCTCTTCCCGCATCTCGTCGACCAGGCGCAGCTACTCTTCGGGCCGGTCGATTCGGTGTACGCCGAGCTGTTCGCCTTCGCGACGGTCGCCGAGGATGCGGCCTTCCTCAGCTGTCGGCACGGATCGGGCGTCGTCAGCCACATCGGGTCCACCTCGCTGGCGGCGGCGCCAGGTCCCTGGCTCCGGCTGCTGGGCCGGCAGGGCGCCTACCTGGTCGGCGGGCTGAACGAGGAGCCCACGGCGTTCGCGGAGTGGCAGCCGGCCGACGACGCCCACCTGGGCTGGCTGGTCCGCGGCGACGGTGAGCGGGAGGCGGTGACCCGGGCACCGGGCGATCAGGCCGACTTCTACCGCGAGGTCGCCGTCGCGCTCGGGCAGCCGGACCCACAGGCGGCCATGCCGGTCGACCCGCGGGACGCGGTGCGCGCCCTGGCGGTCATCGACGCCGCGCGCACGAGCGCGGAGACCGGTCGCGTCGTCGAGGTGGTCACACCCGGCGAGGCCCCGTGACGCAGCGCCGTGTCGTCGTCACCGGCGGTGCGGGGTTCATCGGCTCGGCCGTGGTGTCGGCCCTGGTCGGCCGCGGCGACCACGTGGTCGTCCTCGACAGCCTGCGGCCGGACGTCCATCGCGACGGCGGCTCGACGGCCCGTCGTCGGCTGGCCGACGTCGGGCTCGTCGTCGGGGACGTGCGCGACCCGACGGTGCTGGACCGGATCCTCGACGGAGCGGACGCCGTCGTCCACCTCGCGGCGAAGGTCGGCCTCGGGGTGGACGTCGACGACATGGACGACTACGTGTCGAGCAACGACCTCGGGACGGCGGTGCTCCTGCGCGCATCCGCCCGAGCCGCCGTGCCCCGGGTCGTACAGGCCAGCTCGATGGTCGTCTACGGCGAGGGTCGCTACAGCTGCGCCGAGCACGGGGTGGTCCCGCCGGGACCGCGGACGCCAGAAGCCTTGCAGCGTCTGGAGTTCGAGCCGCCGTGTCCGGTGTGCGGCGGACCCCTGAGTCCGGGACTGGTCGGTGAGGAGGTGGCCCTCGACCCCCGGAACACGTATGCGGCGACCAAGGTCGCGCAGGAGCACCTGGCCTCCTCGTGGGGCCGGGAGACCGGTGCGACGGCGGTGTCGCTGCGGCTCCACAACGTCTACGGACCGGGCCTGCCCCGTGACACGCCCTACGCCGGGGTGGCGGCCCGCTTCATCTCCAGCCTGGGCCGCGGGGAGCCGCCTCGGGTCTACGAGGACGGCCGGCAGCGGCGCGACTTCGTCCACGTCGACGATGTCGCGCGGGCCTTCGCCGCCGCCCTCGACTCCGCGGACGCGGCGGGCCACCACGCGTACAACGTGGGCTCCGGCACGGTGACCACGATCGGCGGAATGGCTCAGGCCCTTGCGGACGCCCGCGGCGGCCCGGTCCCGGTGGTCACCGGCGAGTACCGGCTGGGCGACGTCCGGCACATCACCGCGTCGAGCGACCTGGCCCGTGACCGGCTCGGCTGGTCGGCGCGGGTGTCCCTCACCGAGGGCGTCCGCGACCTGGTCGACGGCTGAGCCCCGTCAGGCGACGGTCTCGACCACCGGCTCCGGCGGCAGACGTACCCCGAACCGACAGCCGCCGTCGACGTTCTCCACGTCGATCGAGCCGGCGTGGGCCTCGATGACCCCCTTGGCGATGGCCAGCCCAAGCCCGGCGCCGGCGTCGTCGGGGGTGCCGCGTTCCGGGGTCGCGCGCCAGCCGACGTCGAAGACCCGCTCGAGGTCGGGCGCGGGGATACCGCCGCAGCCGTCGGTGACCCCCACCTCGATCCGGCCGTCGGTCGCGCGCCGGGTCGTCACGACGACGGTGCCGCCGGACGGGGTGTGCCGGATGGCGTTGCCCACCAGGTTGGTGAGCGCGCGGGCCAGCTCGTCGGCGTTCCCGAGCACGGCCAGCCGGTCGTCTCCGGCGGGGACGTCGAGGCGCAGCTGGACCTCGCGTCGACGCGAGTGCGCCGCGAGCTCGCCGGTGACGTCGTGCGCCAGCTCCACGAGGCTGACCATCGACCGCTGCGGCGTCGTCGACGCGGTGGGGGCGTGCAGCCTCGACAGCTCGAAGAGGTCGCCGACCAGGCCGCTCATCCGGTCGACGGTCTGCCGCATCTGGCGGAGTGCCGTGCCCTGGTCCTCGATGACCCCGTCCTCGAGACCCTCGGCGAGCGCCCGGAGGCCCGCGAGGGGGGTCCTCAGGTCGTGCGACAGGAAGGCCACCAGCTCGCGCCGGCTGTCCTCGAGCGCTCGGGCGCGCTGCTGGGCGTTGGCCAGCCGCTCGCGGGTGGCCGCCAGCTCCTCGGCCAGCGCGACGATCTCGCCGGGCTGCCCGGACGTGGCGATCTCGGTGACGGGCCGCGGTGGATCCCCGTGCCGCGACACCGAACCGAGGTCGCGCAACGCGCTGGTCAGCCGCCGCGAGCCGGTCGCGACGCGGCGGCCCAGGACGAACGACAGCAGCACCCCGATGACCGTGGCGCAGGCCAGCGCGACCGAGACCGCCGTCGAGTCGTGCGCCGAGATGAACATCAGCTGGACGTTCAGCACCACCGACGCCGTGACGGCGACGAGGGGGATGAGCGCGGCCACGACGATGGACCACGTCAGCGACCGCATCCGCACCAGGCGCAGAGCCACCGCGCCGAGCAGTGCCGTCCCGACGCATACCCCGACGGTCACGAGGACGATGGTGAGCATGTCACCCACGAGGGGCCACCTTCGATGGCCGACCGGTCGTCACTCTCGCGAGGGTATCCGGCGGTGCTCCCGGCCTCGCCGGTCTGCCCGGATCCTTGCTCGTCCGTAAGCGTTTCGTCATCGCACCTGCGGGTGGGTCCGGGCCGGACCGGCGGTTACCGTCGACCACGTGGCCGCGGTGGAGATGAGGACGGTGGCGCGCCCGGCTCCCCGGCGGTCGCTGCGGCCCGGTTCCGTCGTGCTCGCGACCATCGGCATCGCCTCGGTCGTGGCCTATGTCGTCGTTGCGCTGCAACGGATCTCGTACCCGTACGAGCTGACGTACTTCGAGGGCAGCACGGTCGAGGTGACGGCGCGGGTGGTCGCCGGCGAGCCGCTCTACGGTCAACCGACGACCGCGTTCGTACCGTGGCCGTACCCACCGCTGTACTTCTGGGTGACCGGCGCGCTGGCCCGGCTCACCGGTCTCGACCTCCCCACCATGCGGCTCGTCTCGTTCGCCGCCAGCCTGGCCGTCCTCGTACTGCTCGCCATGGTCGTCCGCCGCGCCGGCGGCAGTACGGTCGCGGGGATCGTCGCCGCCGGGCTCGGCGCGGCCACCTTCCGGGTCAGTGGGGCGTTCGCGGACACCGCGCGGGTCGACTCGCTGCTCCTCGCCCTCCTGTTGGCGGCCGTCCTCGTCGGGATGCGCGTGCGCTCCTGGCGGGGCGGTGTGGCGTTGGGTGCGGTGCTGCTGCTGGGGTTCCTCACGAAGCAGAACGCGCTCATCGTCGCCGCGCCGATGCTGCTCTGGCTGCTGGTTCGTCGCCGCGGGGTGGGAGTCGGCGCGACGGTGACTCTGGGGGTCGGGGTGGTCGGGTCGACGGTGCTCGGCGGTCTGCTCACCGGCGGCTGGTATGCGCGGTACGTCCTGCTCCAGCTGCCCAGCCAGTCGTGGGCGCCGCGGTGGATCTGGGACTTCTGGCTGGAGGACCTGGTCATCCCGTTCGCGGTGACGATCGTCGTCGTCGGCTCTCTCGTCCTGACCGGCCTCCCGCGAACCGGACCCGCTCGGTGGTGGCCGCCTCGGGTCGACCAGCAACGGGCATACCTGCTGGCCTGCGCCGCCGGGATGCTGCTGGCCTCGTGGGTTGCCCGGCTGCACGAGGGCGGCTACGCCAACGTCTCGATGCCCGCACAGGCCGCGGTCGCCGGAGCCGTGGGCCTGCTTGTCACCGCCTGGCTCCGGTCCGAGCGGGCGACCTCGCGAGCGACGGCGGTCATCGCCGCCCTGCTCGCCGTGCAGGTCGTCCTGATGACGTTGTCGCATTCCGACGTCGTCCCAACCGACGCGGACCGGGCGGCCGGCGACCGGCTCGTCGCGACGCTCCGTGACCTTCCGGGTGCGGTGCTGGTCCCCACCCATCCGTACTACCTGCGGTTGGCGGGGCGACCCACTCACGCCGCGTCTGTCGCGGTCTACGACCAGCTGCACGCGGCCGACGGGGCCGAGCAGCTGGCCGGAGTCGTCCCGTGGGACCTCGACGGGGTCTCGGCGGTCGTCCTCGACAACGCCTCTGACACACTGCTGTTCGGGCCGGCGTTGACGCGGGACTTCACGCTGGTCACCTCGATGGTCGTCCCGGACGGGGTGTTCCTCCCGATGACCGACCTCGCGACGCACCCGGCTCTGCTCTATGTCCGGACCACGGCGCTGGGCCGCTGACCGCGCCGGCCCCGCTCAGGCCTGGGTGGTCACGTCTCCGTCGAAGCGGTAGCCCGCACCCCGGGCGGTGACGACGAGCTGCGGGTCGGAGGGGTCCACCTCGACCTTCTCGCGCAGCCGGCGGACGTGCACGGTCACGGTGGACGTGTCGCCGAAGTCCCAGCCCCACACCCGCCGCATCAGCTGCTCTTTGGTGAACGCCTCACCCGGATGCGCCATGAGGTAGGCCAGGAGGTCGAACTCCCTTGGTGTGAGGGCGGTCTCGTCACCGTCCACGGTGACGCGCCGGGCGGCGATGTCGAGGCCCAGCCGCCCCGCCATGAGGCGGCGGGGCACCAGGGGGCCGGAGCCGAGCCGCTCGGCCCGCCTCAGCAGGGCCTGCACGCGGCCCACCGCCTCGCGCGGGCTGAACGGCTTGACCATGTAGTCGTCGGCGCCGAGGTCGAGGCCGAGCAGCCGGTCGTCCTCGTCGCCCAACGCGCTCAGGACCATGACGGCGGCGGTGTCGTCGTCCGCGCGGCGGCGCCGCAGCACGTCGAGGCCCGACATGCCGGGCAGCATGATGTCGAGGATGACGACGTCGGGGCGGCGGCGGGTCCACTCCGCGAGCGCGCCCGGACCGTCCTCACAGACGAACGCGTCGAAGCCCGCCCGGTGCAGGTACGCCAGGAGCACGCCGGAGACGGTGGGGTCGTCCTCGGCGACCATCACGGTGGCGGCCACGAGGCCGAGGCTAGCGCCGCCCGCGCTGGCTGGGCGCCACCCGCGGTGGCCGTAAGCCGTTCGTCATCGCCGCGGGCGGTCGTTCCCGTAGTGGCGCGCATACCGTGCCGGAATGGACCGGACCGTCGACGTGGTGCTGCCGTGTCTCGACGAGGCGGCCGCGTTGCCCTGGGTTCTCTCCCGAATGCCGTTGTGGGCCAATGCGATCGTCGTCGACAACGGCTCCCGTGACGGTTCGGCCGAGCTGGCCGCATCGCTCGGCGCGACCGTGATCCGACACTCTGTCCGCGGGTACGGCGCGGCCTGCCACGCGGGTCTCGAGGCGGCGACCGCGCCGCTCGTCGCGGTCATGGACTGTGATGCGAGCCTCGACCCGCAGGATCTCGCACCGCTGGTGGACGCGGTGGCCGGCGGTGGCGGAGTCCTGGCGGTGGGCCGCCGCGTCCGGGTCACCTCGGCGGCCTGGCCGTGGTACCTGAGGTTGGCCAATCGGGTGGTCGCGCGTCGCGTGAACCGGCGAACAGGGCTGTCCCTGGCTGACATCGGACCGATGCGCGTCGCCCCGCGGGAGGAGCTGCTGGCCCTCGGCCTCCGGGACCGACGGTCGGGGTACCCCGTCGAGACGGTGGTCAGGGCCGCGGAGGCCGGGTGGCGGGTGGTGTCGGTCGACGTCCCCTACGCCGCCCGCCGCGGCCGGTCCAAGGTCACCGGCACGCCCCTGGGCGCGGCCCGAGCGGTTCGCGACATGACCGCCGTCCTGGGGCGGTGACCGAGTGGTTCCGGACGTCGTCGTCGTGCTGGCGAAGTCGCCGGTACCGGGGCGCGTGAAGACCCGGCTGCAGCCGACCTTCAGCCCCGCCGAGGCCGCGGCGCTGGCCGGCGCGGCGATCCGCGACACCCTCGAAGCCGTCGTGGCGCTGGGTCCACGGCGCATCGTGATCGCCTGGGACGGACCGCTCGTCCCGTGGTTGCCGGCCTCGGTATGCGTGATGCCGCAACGGGGCTCGACGCTCGACGAGCGTCTCGAGCACGTCTTCCAGGACGTCTACGCCTCCGAGGCGTATACGCCGACCACGGTGCTGCTGGTCGGGATGGACACGCCTCAGCTGACCGCCGCCGACCTCGACGTCTCGTGGGACGGCCAGGACGCAGTGTTCGGTCCCTCGTGCGACGGCGGGTACTGGACTATCGGCTTCCGGCGGCACGTCCGCAGCGCGATCCGCGGCATCCGGATGTCGACGTCGCGGACCGGGGCCGACCAGCTTGCGCGGTTGCGCGGGCTCGGGCTTCGGGTCGGGGTGCTGCCGCTCCACCGCGACGTCGACGACGCCGGCGATGCCGCGGAGGTGGCGGCCGCGGCGCCGGGGAGCCGGTTCGGGCGACTGCATCGGCGGCTGGTCGGCTCCCCGTGCTCGCCGACGACCCTCTTCGACGCCGCTCTCGCCGGCGCGTCCGTCGAGATCCGGGTGGCGGACCGCAAGGCGGTGGACGGTTACCTCAGCGCGGGGCTGCTCGACGCGTCGGCGTGGGGACGGTTGACCGAGGCGGACGAGGTCGTGGTCTCGCGGTGTGAGGGCCCGGTGCTCGACGTCGGATGTGGCCCAGGGCGGTTCGTCGAGGCCCTGGCCAGTCACGGGATCCCGGCCCTCGGTGTCGACCTGTCCCGCGAGGCCGTGGGACGGACCCGGGAGCGGGGTGGGTCGGCTCTGGTCCGCGACGTGCGGGAGCGGCTCCCCGGTGAGGGGCGGTGGGGGACGGTTCTCCTGGCCGATGGAAACATCGGCATCGGTGGTGACCCTGAGGCCCTCCTGCGCCGGTGCCGTTCGGTCCTCCGACCCGGAGCCGTCGCCCTGGTCGAGACCAGCCCGGACCCCGGTCACGACATGCGGACGGCGGTGACTCTCCACGGTCCCTGGGGCCGGCGGTCCCATCCGGTCCCGTGGGCCGTCATGGGCGCCCGGGCGCTGGTCGAGGTGGCCGCGGCGGCCGGGTTCGTGGCCGTGGAGGACTGGCGGGTGGGCGGCCGGGCGTTCGTCATGCTGAGGCATGCGGGCTGAGCGGGAGGCTGTGGATAAGGTCCGGGCCGCCGGTGCGGTTTGGACCACGATGACGGGATGACCCTGACCGCGCCCGCGCTGCTCCTCTATGCCGGACCGCCCACAGTGCCGGGGTACACCGTGGACGAGTTCCTCGGTCGTGGGTCCACCGGCGTCGTGTGGGCGGCCACCCGGCATGGGAGCGGCGAGCGGGTCGCCCTGAAGCTGCTGGAGGCCGCCGAGGCCACCGAGGGCAGTGGGATGGACCGGTCGGCCTCCGAGCGCGAGGTGGCGCTCGGCCGGTGCGTGCCGGGCGCCCATCTGGCACGGGCCGTCGAGCACGCGCGCCTCGACGACGGACGCCTCGTCCTCGTCATGGTGCTGGCCGACGGGGGCAGCCTGCGCGACGTGGTGGCGATCCGTGGCGCAGTCCCGCTCGGCGAGGTCGTCACCGCGCTCACGCCGATGGCCACGGCGCTGGCCGAGCTGCACGATGCCGGCGTGGTGCACGCCGACGTGGCGCCCGGCAATGTGCTCTTCACGACCGACGGCCGGCCGATGCTCGCCGACCTGTCGTCGGCCTGGCTCGAGGACGACGGGTGGCCGGACGAGACCCTGGGCACGCCGGGGTTCACCGCCCCGGAGGTGGTGCTGGGCCGCCCCCCGGTGGCCGCCAGCGACGTCTGGTCGCTCGGTGCGCTGGTCTGGTATGCGCGCACCGGCGGGTCGACGCCGCCGGCCTGGGTCGGCGACCTGCACTGGCGGCGGGGGGTGACGACGGCCGGGGATCTCGACGACGAGCTGGACTCCGAGGCTCCGACGGGGACGCCCGAGGACATCACGACCGCGGTCGGGCCGGAGCTCGCTCCCTTGGTGATCCGGATGCTCGCCGAGCAACCCGACGCCCGGCCGTCCGCGGCCGAGGTGGCCCTGGCGCTGTACCGGGCAGCGGCGCCCGCGCCGGTGGGTCTCGTCGGGCACCACCCCGACCCGGCGGCCGCCATCACCACGAGGATCCGGCGTGACGCCGAGGAGACCCGGTCACGATCCCAGCGGCGCGAGGAGGAGCGGGCCGAGCGGCGGCGCGACCGACGCCTGCGTCGCCGCCGCCGCGTGCGCCGGCTGGTGGCTCCGTGGGTACGCGAGCCCGCCCCTGCGGTTCCCGAGCGGGGCGCGGCCCTCGGGACGGCGACGCTGCCCGACCCGGGAACCACGACGCCCTCTCGAACGCCGTCGTGGCGGCTCCGGCTGGTGGCCGTCGCCGTGACGGGGCTGGTTCTCGCGGGCGGCATGCTCGGACTGTTGCGCCTGACCGGCGGGCCACTCGACCTGGTGTCCGGATCCCCGTCAGACCGACCCGCGAGCGCGACGGGTTCGCCGGTGGCCGTCAGCCCGGAGTCGGCCGCCGCGCCCGTTCCTGAGACCAGCGCGAGACCCACCCCATCGGGGCCGGCCACGACGGACGCGGCCACCTCCGGCGCGGAGCCTGCCGGCGCGGTGACCTCCGACGCGGTGACCTCCGGCGCCGAGGGTCCGGGGCAGCGCGCGCCCTCCGCGGTGTCGGGCGACGACGTCACGCGCGCCCCCGTCGGTGTCCTCCAGCGCCTCGCTGACTCACGGGCGGCCGCCCTCATCGCCGCCGACCCCGTGGTCCTGGTCGGCGCCGAGCCGCGGGGTTCGAGCGCCCACGAGGCCGACGCCCGGACCATCGCACGGTTGCGTGAGCAGCGGCAGCGCTACGTCGAGCTGTCCTTTTCGGTGCGCTCGGCCGAGGTCGTCACCATCGCCCCGACGGAGGCGGTGCTGAACGCAGTGGTGGACCGGTCGGCGTACGGGGTGGTGGGGGAGGACGGCTCGACGCAGCGCGTGGAAGCGGGCGCGGGAGTCCCACTGCGCTACACCCTGACCCTCGGTGACGGCGGCTGGCGGCTCACGGAGGTAGGCCCTCCGTGACGCCGCGCGGTGACGGGTGGGTCAGAGGATCGTGGCGACCGCGCTGGAGATCGAGTCGTGGACCCACTCGAACCCGTTGTCGCGCAACCGGGTCGGGACGACGCGCTGGCTTCCGGTCACCTCGCCCGAGAACTCCCCGAGCACCGCCCGCAGCGCGAAGCCCGGTGCGGGCAGCACCGTGGGCCGACCCAGCTGCCGACCGATCTCCTCGACGACCTGCTTCTGGCGCAACGGATCCGGCCCGACGACATTGACCGGCCCGACGATGTCGCGGCGGTCGACGAGGAAGACGAGACCACGGATGACGTCGTCGAGAGTGATCCACGGCCACCACTGCCGGCCTGAGCCCAACGGGCCGGCCAGCCCGAGCCGACCGAGGCGGACCAACGGCTCGAAGGCGCCGCCCGTGCGCGACATGACCAGGCCGGTGCGCGACATCGCTACCGGGGCGCCGGCCAGGGCAGCGGCGGCGGTGGACGCCTCCCAGGCCTGGGCGACCTCGGCGAGGAAGCCGGTGCCCTCCGGGCTCTGCTCGGTGAGGATCTCGTCGCCGCGGTCGCTCCCGTACCAGCCGATCGCGGAGGCACTGACCAGCCGGATCCGGTCGCCGTGGGCGGCCACCGCATTGGCGACCGTCGCGGTCCCGTCGGTACGGGAGGCGAGGATTTCCTGCTTGTAGCGGGGCGACCAGCGGCGGTCCCCGACGCCCGCTCCCGCGAGGTGGACGACCACGTCAACGTCGGACAACGACTCCGGGTCGAGCCGGCGCTGGGCGGGGTCCCAGGAGATCTCCGAGCCGGTGCGCGCCTCGCGGCGCACCAGGTGGCGGACATCGTCGCCCCGCGCGATCAGGTACGACGACAGAGCGCTGCCGATCATGCCGGACGCTCCCGAGATCGCGACGCGCTGGCTCATGGCGTCATGCAACCACACGCCCGGCGAGCCTCCTCAGGCCGTCTCGCCGGGCTCCGTCGCCGGCTCAGAGCCCCAGCGACGCCTCGAACCGGCCCTCTTCGAGCCGGGTCTTCATAGCGCCGAGGAAGCGCGCCGCGTCGGCACCGTCGACGACGCGGTGGTCGTACGACAGGGCCAGGTACATCATCGAGCGCACCGCGATCGTCTCACCGCCGTCGGCGTCCGAGACGACGACCGGACGCTTGACGAGAGCGCCGGTGCCGAGGATCGCGACCTGCGGCTGGTTGATGATGGGGGTGTCGAAGAGCGCCCCGCGACTGCCGGTGTTGGTGATGGTGAACGTCCCACCCGCAAGGTCGTCTGGCGCGATCTTGTTGTTGCGGGTGCGGTCGGCGAGGTCGGCGATCGCCCGCGCCAGGCCGGCGATGTTGAGGTCGCCGGCGTTCTTCACCACGGGGACGATGAGGCCCTTCTCGGTGTCCACGGCGATGGCGAGGTTCTCCTGGCCGTGGTAGACGATCTCGTCGCCCTCGACGCTCGCGTTGACGTTGGGGTGGCTCTTCAGCGCCTCCACCGCGGCCAGGGCGAGGAACGGCAGGTAGCTGAGCTTGACCCCCTCGCGCCGCTCGAACTCCGACTTCGCCCGGGCTCGCAGCCGGGCGACCTTGGTCAGGTCCACCTCGACGACCGTGGTCAGCTGGGCCGAGACCTGCAGCGACTCGACCATGCGCTGCGCGATGACCTTCCGCAGCCGCGACATCTTCTCGCGGGTGCCGCGCTTGTCGGAGACCGCCGACGCGGGCGTGCCACCACCGGACGCCGCCGGTGCCGCCGGTGTCGCCGGTGCCGCGGCCGGAGCAGCGGGCTCCGGCGCGGCGGCGGCCGCCTTGGCCTTCTCGGCCGCGTCGAGGACGTCCTGCTTACGGATCCGCCCGCCGATCCCGGTACCCGTGAGACTGGCGAGGTCGACGGAGTGCTGGGCGGCCAGTTTGCGGACCAGCGGCGTGACGTAGGCGCCTCCCTCGTCGCTGCCGCCGTTGCTGTCGCTCGGCGTGGAGGTGCCCGTGGACCTCGACGGGGCGGTGGCCGTCGCGGTCGCGCCCCGACCCGAGGGGGCGGGCTGCTCGGCGGCTTGGGTCGCGTTCTCGGCCTCCGCCTGAGCGGGGGCCTCCTGCGCCGGCGCCTCCTGCTTCGCGGGCGCCTCCTCCTTCGCGGGCGGCTCCTGTTCGGCGGACGGCTCGGCCGGAGCCTCCGCCGCCGGCTCGGCAGATTCCTGGGCGTCTCCGGAGGCGTCGCCGTCGCCCGACGACTCTCTACCGATGACGGCCAGCTCGCCGCCGACGGGAACGACCTCGTCCTCCTGGACCAGGATCTTCGAGACGACGCCCGCGACCGGCGAGGGGATCTCGGTGTCGACCTTGTCGGTCGAGACCTCGAGGAGCGGCTCGTCGACCTCGACGGTGTCGCCCTCGGCCTTCAGCCAGCGGGTGACCGTGCCCTCGGTCACCGACTCGCCGAGTGCGGGCATGGTCACCGTCTCGCCACCCGACGACCCACCCGACGACCCGCCGGACGACCCGCTTGGCGAACCGGAGCCGCCGCTGCTCTGCTGCTGCCCGCCCGAGCCCTGCGACTGGCTTGCCTCCGGCTCGGACGTCTGCTCCGCGACCGGCTGCTCGGTCGACGGCGCCTCCGGCTCGGGCTGCTCCGGCTCGGGCGCCGAGGCGTCGTCCGCCTCCGCATCCGATCCGCCTTGTGACTCCTCGGACGCTTCTGACCCGGCCTCCGCGCCGCCGTCGGACCCGCCCGAGCCACCGGACTCGGCGCCCTCGCCGATCACGGCCAGGTCGGCGCCGACCGGGACGGTCTCGTCCTCCTGGGCGAGGATCTCCTGCAGCGTGCCGGCCACCGGCGACGGGATCTCGGTGTCGACCTTGTCGGTCGACACCTCGAGGAGCGGCTCGTCGACCGCGACGTCGTCGCCGACGTTCTTCAGCCAGCGAGTGACCGTCCCCTCGGTGACGGACTCGCCCAGGGCCGGCATGGTCACGCGTTCGGACATGAGTTGTGTCTCCTGTGATGGCTGCTGGTCGGTTGGCCCATCTTGGCCGAGGGTGCGGCCTCGTGGGGGTCTGCTGGTCGGTGGGTGGTCAGGGCTGCCGTCAGGGGTGGGCGTGCAGCGGTTTCCCGGCCAGGGCGAGGTGCGCCTCGCCGAGGGCCTCGTTCTGGGTCGGGTGGGCGTGGACCAGCGAGGCGACGTCGGAGGGGAAGGCGTCCCAGTTGACGATGAGCTGGGCCTCGCCCACCTGCTCGCCCATCCGGGCGCCGATCATGTGCACGCCCACCACCGGCCCGTCCTTCTCGCGGACGAGCTTGACGAACCCCTGCGTCTGGAGGATCTGCGACTTGCCGTTCCCGCCGAGGTTGTACTCGTAGGTCTCGACCTCGCCGTACGCGTCGCGCGCCTGCGTCTCGGTGAGCCCCACCGAGGCGATCTCCGGGTCGCAGTAGGTGACCCGTGGGATGCCCCGGTCCTCGACCGGCGCGGGAGAGAGACCGGCGATCTCCTCGGCCACGAAGATGCCGTGGGCGAACCCGCGGTGCGCGAGCTGAAGGCCCGGGACGATGTCTCCCACCGCATACACGGTAGGCAGGTTGGTCCGGAGCCGCTCGTCGGTCGGCACGAGACCGCGCTCGACGGTCACGCCGGCCTCCGCATAGCCGAGCCCGTCGGTGGTCGGCCCGCGGCCCACCGCGACCAGGAGCAGGTCGGACTCGATGGTGTCGCCGCCCTCCAGCTCGACGGTGACCACGTCGCCGTCCTGCCGCGCGCCGGCGAACCGCACCCCGGTGCGCAAGGCGATCCCGCGCTTGCGGAACGCGCGCTGCAGCTGCTTGGAGATGGCCTCGTCCTCGGCGGCGACGAGCCGCGGCAGCGCCTCGACGATCGTCACCTCGGACCCGAACGAGCGCAAGACCGAGGCGAACTCGACCCCGATGACGCCACCGCCGAGGACCACCACCCGCGCGGGGACGTGGTCGAGCGTGAGGGCCTGGTCGTTGGTCATGATCCGGCCGCCGATCTCCAGGCCGGGCAACGTCTTCGCGTAGGAACCCGTGGCCAGCACGACGTTGCGGCCGGTGAGGCGCCGTCCGTCGACCTCGACGGCGTCCGGCGCGACCAGCCGACCGGAACCCTCGACGAGTTCGATCGAGGATGCGGACACCAGTCCCAGAAGTCCCTTGTAGAGCCGGTCGACGACGCCGTCCTTGTAGGCGTTGACGCCGCTCATGTCGACCGACTCGAACGTCGACTTGATGCCGAACCGGCTGCCGTCACGGGCGGTGTCGGCGACCTCGGCGGCGTGGAGGAGAGCCTTGGTAGGAATGCAGCCGCGGTGCAGGCAGGTGCCGCCCACCTTCCCGCGCTCGACGAGGGCGACCGTCAGGCCGAGCTCGGCGGCTCGTAGTGCACACGCATACCCTCCGCTGCCACCCCCGAGGACGACGACGTCGTAGGGCGTGTCGGCATCAGCCGGCATGAACATGCTCCTTCGCAAGCGGGTACCTCAGCATCTTGTCACTGATGACGCATGCGGGTCAGCCCGGGTCAGCGGGTCAGCGTCCGCAGTTGCTGGCACCCGGGGCCGGCGGCGACCTTGACGCCGGAGGACGACTGCTCGAACCACTCGATCTTCGCCTTCCCGTTGGACGGGTCGCCCTCGACCGTCTGCGGGATGAGCGGGCTCCCCGGCCCGAGGGCGCACCAGATGCCGAACGACTCCGCGAAGTCCTCGAACGGGTCGGTGGCCGCGTACGAGTCGACGAAGGACGAGGCGTACTGGTCGTAGAAGTCCTGGAACGCCTGGTCGCGCTGGTCGTCGGGCTTGGCGGCCGCGTCGTTCCAGCCGTCGATCTCGTCGTCCGACCAGGTGTCGTCGAGGAACGAGATCACGTGTCCGGAGTCGCGCAGGCACCCGGAGCCGGTCCAGATCGTCTGGCACTGCGGCTGGCTGGTCGTGTCGAGCTGCGCGGCACTGAGACTGAGGAGATGGCCGACCTCGTGGGCGATCGTCACGGCGACCTCCAGGTCGGTCGCGCCGTTGGGGGCGACAGCGAGCCGCCACTTGGAGGCGTCGGTGCCGGCCGGGACCACCTCGCCGACGTACAGGTCGGAGGTGCCGTTGACGAGGAGCGCGTCGAAGACGACCAGCTCCTTGAGGTACGGACGGACCGACGCCGGCAGCGTCGCCGCCACGACCGACCACAGCTGCTTGTCGCACTCACGAACCGGTCCGGCTCCGTCCGCCGGCGTGATGGTCCGGTCGTCGACGACGTAGAGACGCTGCAGCTCAGCGCCGATGCCGAGGTCGTCCAGTTGAGTGCCGAACGGGTCGGCGATCGGGAAGATGGCCTGGGTCGGCGGGTTGTCGGCGACGAGGCAGCTGTGGTCGAGACGGAGCGCCCCACCGGCGGCCGGCGGGGTCCACGGAGCGCCCGACACGGACGGAGCCGGCGTCACCGGCGAGGTGCCCGAACGGCTGGGCGCGGTCGGCGGAACGGACGTCGTCGGGGTCGGGAGAGCCACCACGCCGCCGGACGTCGGGGGTCGGCGGACGGTGCCGTTCATGAGCACCAGCGCGATGACACCGTGGACAGTCAGGGCCACGACGGAGAGCGCCACGACCGCGACGAGCAGCCCGGATCCCCGGGGCTGCCAAGGGCCCTGCCCTCCCTGAGCAACCACCTGCGCAGGGTACCCTCAGCCATGCGCTTGTTCGGCAGGTTGCGCGGCAAGAGGAGCGGGGACCCCGGCCGTACCGACGGTCCCAGCATGGGGGTGGACCGCAAGGCCGTACGCGACCACCTGCACTCGTTCGCGACGACGCGTCGGGGCGTCGAGGCGTACGTCGAGCCGGCCACCAACGTCACCGCGGAGAGCATCGTGCTCGTCGCGACCGATGGGGAATGGACCCGCCGTGCGGTCGGCTCGCGCAAGACCGCGTTCGAGCTGGCGCGCTCTCTCGACATCCCCGTCTATGACGTTCTCCTCACGGGGTACCCGAAGCGGATGCGCGAGTGGAGCTCGCGGCAGCGCCGCGGCCAGGCCTGAACCGCGTGGCGCCCGACCGGCGCCGGATGACAGAGTGGGCGGACGTCAACGTGACGTCGAGACGTCAAGGAGCTGACATGTCTGGCAAGGGCAAGAAGAAGTCGTCCGGACCCTCCGAGGAGATGAAGGCGAAGTTCCGCGAGGCCCTGGACAAGAAGGGCGCGCACGCCGGGATGGACGTCTCGGCGGACGGTGAGGCGCCGAAGGTCAACGAGGCCCACGGCCCCGCGAAGGCGCAGCAGATGTTCCGCCGCAAGGCCGGCAGCTGACCTGCCACCACGTCACCCCAGGAAGATCTCCGCTCCGCTCCGTTACTTCGCGTAGACCCCGACTAGCCTCGGCGGCATGCCTGACCTGAGAACCTCGCCGCTGCACGACCGCCACGTCGCTCTCGGCGCGAAGATGGCGGACTTCGGGGGATGGGACATGCCCATCGAGTACCCCGGCGGCGGCGTCGTCGCGGAGCACACCTCCGTGCGCGAGCGCGTGGGGATCTTCGACGTCAGCCACCTCGGCAAGGCCTCGGTGACGGGTCCGGGCGCCGTCGACTTCGTCAACGCGTGCCTCACCAACGACCTTCGCCGGATCGGGCCGGGCAAGGCGCAGTACACGATGTGCTGCGACGCGTCGGGCGGCGTGGTCGACGACCTCATCGCCTACGTGCGCGCCGAGGACGACGTCTTCCTCATCCCCAACGCCGCCAACACCGGCGAGGTGGTCCGGCGGCTGACCGAGGCCGCGCCCGACGGGGTCGACGTCCAGAACCGGCACGAGGCATACGGGATCGTCGCCGTCCAGGGACCGAGGTCGGACGAGGTGCTGCGAGCGCTGGGACTGCCGACCGAGCACGACTACATGGGCTTCGCCGTCGCCGACTGGGAAGGCCGGCCGGTCATCGTGTGCCGGACCGGGTACACGGGCGAGCGGGGGTACGAGCTGGTGCCGCGGTGGGAGGACACGCCGGCCCTGTGGGACGCGCTGACCGAGGCCATGGCCGCCCACGGCGGCCTGCCCTGCGGGCTGGGTGCGCGAGACACGCTCCGCACCGAGATGGGGTACCCACTGCACGGCCAGGACCTGTCGCTCGACATCACGCCGGTCCAGGCGCGCGCGGGTTGGGCGGTCGGGTGGAAGAAGCCGGAGTTCTGGGGCCGGGCGGCGCTCGTCGCCGAGAAGGAGTCCGGTCCGGCTCGTCAGTCGTGGGGACTGCTGGTGACCGGGCGAGGGATACCGCGCCAGCACTGCGCGGTCACCGCCGACCGCCGCCCGGTCGGCGAGGTGACCTCCGGGACGTTTTCGCCGACGCTGCGTCAGGGCATCGCGCTCGCCCTGCTGGAGCCGTCGGTGGGGCTCGGCGACGACGTGGTCGTCGACGTGCGCGGCCGCGAGGTCGCGGCCACCGTGGTCAAGCCGCCGTTCGTGGAGGTGCAGACGCGGCAGGCCTGAACTCGGGCGCCGCGTCGAAGTTCGCCCGGCGCACCGCGCGCCGCAGCATCGCCATGACGGCCGGACCGACGAGGACGACGAGCACCGCGGTCAGCACGGCCCGGGGCAGGTCGTACCCGAGCGACGTGGCGAGGTAGAACACGCCGTAGTGCTGGGCGTTCGTGGCGACGGACTCGCCGGGAACGAACGAGGCACCCGCGGGCCCGGCGCTGGTCGTGAGGAAGGGCCAGAACCAGAGGTTCAGCAGGGCCCCGTAGACCAGGCTCGACACGAATCCATAGGCGGCGAGCATCCACCGTTCAGCCCGTTCGCCGACCTGCGGCAACAGCGCGGCGCCGAGGGCGACCCAGCCGCAGCCGAGCATCTGGAACGGCAGCCACGGTCCGACGCCGCCGGTGAGGAGTGCCCCGGTCAGCAGGGCCAGGCAGCCGAGGAGGAACGCCTTGCTCGCGCCGAGGACCCGCCCACCGACGACGAGCAGGAAGAACAGCGGCTCCAGGCCGGCGGTCCCGGCCGACAGCACGCGCAGCGCGCCGCCCATGGCCGCCAGGACGCCCAGGACGGCGACGGCCTTGGCGTCGATCCGGTCGGTCGTCAGCTCGGCGACGAACACGACGGCCAGCAGTCCCAGCAGGAGCGCGAAGAACCAAGGGGCGTCGTGGCCGTGCTCCTCGCTGAGGCGGGGATCGGCGACGAACGGCCAGAAGAACGCGGCCAGGCCCACCAGGGTGACCAGTCCGAGGGCGGCGATCGACGGGATCCGGAACCTCATGACGCCTCCCCGAGAGCCGCGACGACGTCGGCGACGGTGAGGTACGGCAGCGGGTGGAACACCTTGGCCACCTGGGGGGCGAAGGCCGGTGACCCCACGAGGATGTCGCGCGCCGCGCCGTCCGCGACCACCTCGCCGTCAGCGAGGACGACGACCCGGTCGGCGACGTCGGCGGCCAGCTCGACGTCGTGCGTGGCAACGGCGACGGTATGCCCGTGCGCGGCGAGGTCGCGCAGCACGCCCACCAGCCGAGCCTTGGCGGAGTAGTCCAGCCCGCGGGTCGGCTCGTCGAGCAGGACCAGACCGGGGCGGCCGACAAGGACGACGGCGAGGGCGAGACAGAGGCGCTGGCCCTCGGAGAGGTCGCGCGGATGGGTCTCGTCGTCGATGCCGTCGGTGAGCTGGTCGAGGAGGGTGCGTGTGGTGCCCTGCGGGAGACCGCGCTCGGCGTCCGCGGCGGCACACTCGGCCGCGACCCGGTCCGCATACAAGAGCAGGTCGGGGTCCTGGGGAACGAGCCCGACCTCGCGGACCAGCCGCTCGGGCGGTGTGGCCGTGGGGTCGAGGCCAGCAACGCGGACCAGCCCGGAGGTCGGGCGGACCTGGCCGGCCAGTGCGGCGAAGAGCGTGGACTTGCCGGCCCCGTTGCGGCCCATGACCGTGGTGACGGTGCCGCGCGCCAGGTCCAGGTCCACGCCGCGAAGGGCCTGGGTCACCCCGCGACGGACCACCAGCCGGCTGACGGAGGCGGGCACGGCGCCGGCGGCTGCTGCGTCAAGCGCAGTGGGGGAGGCTGCGGTTGGGGTGGCGGTGGCCTGTGAGGCGGTCGGGGCGGGGCTGGTCGCGGTGGCCAGGCGTTGGCGGAGGTCGTGGGCGCGGCGGCGGGCGTCGCGGACCGACAGGGGCAGGGGCGACCAGCCCAGCCGGCGGCCCAAGTCGACGACCGGGGGGTGGACGCGGGAGAGCGCCATCGCTTCGGCCGGGTCGAGCGGTGTGGACACGGTGCCGTCGTCGACGAGCAGGACGCGGTCGGCGTGGTGGACGACCCGCTCGAGCCGGTGCTCGGCCAGCAGCACGGTGACCCCGAGGTCGTGCACCAGCCGGTGCAGGGCGGCGAGAACCTCTTCGGCCGCCACGGGGTCGAGGGCCGACGTGGGCTCGTCGAGGACCAGGACCCGCGGACCGGCCGCCAGCACCGCGCCGATGGCCACCCGCTGCTGCTGACCCCCGGAGAGCTCGCCGAGGCTCCGGTCGCGCACGTCGGCGAGGCCGAGGAGATCGAGCGTCTCCTCGACTCGGCGACGCATGGCGTGCGGGTCGACGCCAAGGATCTCCATGCCGTAGGCCAGCTCGTCCTCGACGGTGTCGGTGACGAACGAGGCGAGCGGGTCCTGGACGACGAACCCGACGACGTCGGCGAGGTCGCGTGGCCGATGGGTCCGCGTGTCGCGGGTGTCCACCCGAACCGTGCCGGTCATCGTCCCGCCGGAGAAGTGGGGCACCAGGCCGTTGACGCAGCGCAGCAGCGTCGACTTGCCACTGCCGGTCGGCCCGACGACGAGTACCAGCTCGCCCTCGTCGACCGTGCACGTCACGTCGCGCAGCGCCGGCGACGAGGGCGACTGACCGGGGTAGGCGACCCCGACGGACGAGAACTCGATCATGACGCCACCTGCCGGGCGGGCGGCGCGGCCGGCCGGGCGCGGGATGCACGCGCGGCCCGGCCGGCCGCGCGCACCGCGGCCAGCCGCGGCGGCACCGGAGCGACGACCGCCGCGAGTCCGGGCAGTAGGACGGCGACGACGAGCACGACCGGCGCCTCGGGCCAGGCGAGCGGGCTCTGGGCCATGACGACGCCCGGCCAGCCGTGGGACTCGGCCCAGATCAGCAGCGCCGCCGGAACCGCCCCCAGCAGGGTCACGGCCCACTCCGGCCAGCCCCAGGGGTCGCGGCGGTAGCGCGACCGCACGTCCCGGCGCGCCCCGACGACGAGCGCCGCCGTGGTGACGAGGACGCCGAGCACGAGCAGGGGCATACCGAGCAGCCCGGTGACCGACCCGTCCAGCAGCCCGTAGAGCCCGGCCACGACCCCGACCAGGCCGGTGAGGGTGAGCGCGCTGGCGACCCGCCGCGCCGACGCGGACCGGAGCGGCGTACGACCGTAACCGCGCGACTCCATCGACGCCGCGAGGTCGAGCGAACGGTCGAGCGAGCCTTCGAGCACCGGCCCGACGAGGCGGCTCAGCTCACGGACCCCCGAGCCGGAGTGGCCACGCAGCCGTCGGGCCGCCCGGACCCGACCGGCCAGACCGGCGAGCTGAGGGGCGTACGTCAGGGCCACGACGACGGCGGTACCGACGTCGTGGAGGGTTGCCGGAAGGTACCGCAGCAGCCGCTTCGGGCTGGCCAGCGCATTGGCGGCCCCGAGGCACGCCAACGTCGCGGCCAGCCGCAGGCCCTCGACAGCGGCGGCCACCAACGCCTCGACGGACACCGGTCCGCCGAGCCGGACGCCGGCCATCCACTCGGGCAATGGGATCGACGGCAGCCGGAACAGGACGGTGCGTCCGGTGACGCCGCTTCCCAGCACGGCGACCAGCGCCACGCGCAGGACGATCGCCGCCAGCCCCAGCAGGAGGAACGGAAGGTACGCGTTCACGGCGCCGATCTCGCGGCGTTCGGCCACGACCCAGCCCGCGACGACGACGAGGATGAGCAGCAGCAGCGGGTTCGTCGTATGCGCCGCGGCGACGACCAGGCCCGCGCCCCACAGCCACCAGGCCACCGGATGAAGCATCCGGGGCGCGGCGGCGGTGGGACGGTTCACGGTCGGGCGATCAGACGTTCTGGCGGCGCCGGCGCATGGCGCTCCAGACCAGGGCGGCGACGCCGAGCAGGAGGATCACCAGGCCGACCCAGACGACGACCGGCACACCGGAGGACGTCGTCGACGCAGGGGCGGGGGCGATGAGTGGGCCGGCGGTCTCCGTGGGCGTCGCGCTCGCGGCGCCCGGGGTGGCGCTGGGGGCTGCCGCGCCGAGAACGGTCACCGGGGTGTCGGTGGCCTGCTGCTCGGGGGTGAGTGTGGCCACCTGGCCGCCGCACCCGGTGGCCGGGTAGTTGTCGATTCCGCAGACGAGGCCGCCGTCGCCGTTGCGCACGGTGGCCACAGCGGCGAGGACCTCCGCGCCGGTTGCGGCGGTGGGGACGGTGGCGCACTTCGACACCGGCTTGGGTGGGGTGGCGCCGTCGCCGTCGACGTCGCGGCCGTAGTCGATGACGACGGCGACGCGCTTCTTGCCCGACTCGGCGGCCGCAGAGCCGCACACGTCGTTGAAGGCGGGGGTCACCCGGGGGTTGCGCGGCGGACTGCCGCTCTCCTCGGTGATCGCCCAGCGCCAGCCCTCGACGGAGCCCTCGGCGGGGTTGGTCTCCGCGGGACCCTTCTGAGCGAAGGTCCATGCCCCGTCGGCGAGCTGGTAGTAGCCCCAGTACTGGTAGTTGGCTGCCTGGGCCGGCGAAGCCATGAGCAGGCCCATGGTCAGCGCCGCGAGGGCGCCGAGCACGGCGAGCAGGGACGCACGCCGTGCGTGATGGACGGGCTGGGTGACTAGGTGGGTCATGAGAGGAACCTCCTCACGGCCGGGTGGGAGATTCCGGGGCCCGCCGGCCCAAGGGAGGGGGGCCCGTGGTCTCTGACTCCGGTCCGCATTCCGCGACGGACGTAGCAAGGGAGCCGGAATCGATGTCAGGTGCTCCGACTCGCTGCCCGCCTCTCGGCAGGCCATGCTCACGGTTGCGGGACAGCGCCGGATTCGCACCGGCTTTCCCTGGTCACCGACCTACGGTGGGCTGACCGTCCCACGCGGCGAGCCCGGCTGTCAAAAGCCGTCGTATGCGTAGCATCGGGCCATGAGCGGGAACTGGTCCTGGGAGCTCCTCGACGCGCAGCGGCACCCGGTCACGGGTGCGCCCAACGGAGGGACGTTCCCCACGCAGAGCGAGGCGGAGTCCTGGCTCGGCGAGGAGTGGCGCGACCTGCTCGATGCCGGCGTCGACGCCGTCACCCTGCGCGAGGGCGAGATGGTGGTCTACGGCCCGATGAGCCTGCAGCCCATGGAGTGACTCTCCTGGGCTGTGTCACGCCCAGGGCGAAAAGCGGTTGCCGGAGTGTCGGGGGTCCGGCTTAGCCTCGTGGGACCGCGCCGGGAAGGACACCGAGCTCTTCGGTGTTGACGCCGGAAGGCGGCCGGTGGGCCAACGCGGCCGCCACACCCGATGACTTGTGAGAGACGACGGGGTCTCACCTGATATGAGCCCGAGCCTGACCATCGAAGGACCCGACGTGACCCCTTCCCCCGACCAGAGGACCAGCGCGCCCCGCACCTCCTCGCACCCGGACGCGACCGGCATCCTGCGCGTCCTCGTGGGGGCGACGTTCGTCGTCATCCTCAACGAGACGATCATGGTCAACGCGATCCCGCGGCTCATGCACGACTTCGAGATCACCGCGCGGGCGGCGCAGTGGCTGTCGACGGCGTTCATGCTCACCCTTGCGGTCGTCATTCCGATGACCGGCTGGTTCCTCCAGCGCGTGACGACCCGCCGGGCGTTCACCGTGGCGCTCGGGCTGTTCATCACCGGCACCGTCCTCGCGACCGCGGCGTGGAGCTTCCCGGTGCTGCTCGGGGCCCGGATCGTCCAGGCCAGCGGCACGGCCGTGATGATGCCGCTGCTGATGACCACGCTAATGACCATCGTGGCGCCCCGGGAGCGGGGCAAGGTCATGGGCAACGTGACGCTGGCGATGGCCGTCGCCCCCGCGCTCGGCCCGGCCGTGTCGGGCGTGCTGCTCCAGCTCGGCTCGTGGCGCTGGATCTTCGCGGTCGTCGTCCCCATCGCGGTCGGGATGCTCGTCGTCGGCCTGCGCAAGCTCGTCAACGTCGGCGAGCCGCAGCCGGGCGCCATCGACTGGGGGAGCGTGGTGCTCGCGGCGCTCGGGTTCGGCACGTTCGTCTACGGCCTGAGCCAGATCGGCGTCGACCCCGAGGTGGCCGGGGGCCTGCCGGCGATCCCGACCCTGGTCGTGGGCGCCGTCCTCGTCGCCGTCTTCGGGTGGCGTCAGCTGCGGCTGCAGCGCTCCGGAACGCCGCTGCTCGACCTGCGCACGCTGACCTTCCGGCCGTTCGCGGTCGCGCTGGCGTTGATGTGCCTGGCCTTCATGGCGCTGATGGGCGTCATGATCACGCTGCCGCTGTTCCTGCAGAGCGTCTCCGGCATGACCCCGCTCACCACCGGTCTGCTGCTCATGCCCGGCGGGCTGGTCATGGGGCTGCTCGGCCCGCGCGTCGGCGCCCTGTTCGACAAGCACGGCGCCCGGGTGCTCGTGGTGCCGGGTTCGGCTCTGCTGCTCGGCGTCCTCGTCGGGTTCGCCACCATCGGCACCGGCTCGCCGGCCTGGTATCTGCTCACCCTCCACGTGCTGATGAGCGTGGCCTTCGCCCTGATCTTCACCCCGGTCTTCACCACCGGTCTCGGCGCCCTCCCGCCGCACCTCTACTCGCATGGCAGCGCCGTACTCGGGACGCTGCAGCAGGTGGCGGCCGCGATCGGAACGGCCGCGGTCGTGACGATCCTGTCCATCCGGTCGGCCTCCCTCGCCGCCTCGGGCGCGGACCCGGTCTCGGCGCTGAGCGGCGGCATCCAGCTCGGCATGGTCTTCGCGGCCGTCATCGGAGTCGCCGTGCTCGTGCTGGCCTTCTTCGTGCCGGGTCGCGAGTCCGCCGGCCAGGGCCACGGGCCCTCGGAGGAGGACGAGCAGCGTGACGCGCGGCTCGACGAGGAGGTCGTCGCATGACCCGTTGCGGCCTCGAGGCCACTCGGGTCGCCGGGTCCGCCCGCCGCGAGGTGGAGTGCGGACGCCGGCACCCGTCGGCCTCGGCGTCGCGGCGCTGCCGACGGCCTTCGACCGCCCCGGGGGGGTCGGTGCGCTGGCGGGGCCGCCTGCTCTGACGCAGGCGGTTCGGGTCAGCAGTCGCATACCGCCTGGGTAGCCTCCGTCGACATGTCCTTTCCCGAACGCCTCACCACGGTTCTGTCGGCCGAAGTCGCCGACGCCCAGCGACGGTGGCGAACGCCCGGCCTCTCCGTCGGCGTCGCCCGCGACGGCGAGCTGGCGTGGTCGCACCACGTCGGGTCGGGGCGGCTGGAGCCGCCGACGGCGGCCACCGATGACACGCAGGTGATGATCGGGTCGATCACCAAGACCTTCACCGCGCTGCTGGTGATGCAGCTGCGCGACGAGGGCCGGCTGGACCTGGAGGACCCGCTCGGGACCTGGCTGCCCGAGTCGCGGCACGCCGGGCTGACCGTCCGGCGCCTGCTCAGCCACACCTCGGGACTCCAGCGTGAGCCGGTCGGCCACCTCTGGGAGTCCCTCGACGCTCCCGACGTCGAGCGCCTGCTCACCGACCTCGAGGGCGCGGAGCAGGTGCTCCCGCCGCACCTGGCTTTCCACTACTCGAACCTCGGCTTCGCCCTCCTGGGCCAGGTCGTCGAGCGCCTCGAGGGCCGGCCGTGGGCGGAGGCCCTGCGCGAGCGCGTCCTCACGCCGCTGGGGATGACCCGGACGTCGCTGACGCCCGCCGACGATCACGCCGTCGGCTACCAGGTCGACCCGTTCGCCGGGACGGTCACCCGCGAGCCGGTGCTCGCGCTGCGCGCCATGGCCCCGCTCGGCGGGCTCTGGTCCTCGGTCGCCGACATGACGCGGTACGCCGCCTTCCTCGCCGAGCCCGACCCCGCCGTGCTGAGTTCGGAGACCCTCGCCGAGATGTGCCGGCCGCTGGTGATGATGGACCCGGACGGCTGGCGGACCGGCTACGGCCTGGGCTACGAGCTGGTTCGCAGCGGCGACCGTGTCCATGTCGGTCACCGCGGCGCGATGCCGGGGTTCCTGTCCGGGCTGCGGGTCAGCCGTTCGCAGGGCGTCGGCGTGTTCGTCGTCGCCACGACGACCGCGGGCGCCGAGCCGGGGCCGCTCGCGACCCGGCTGCTCGACCTCGTGCTCGACGCCCTACCGAGGATCCGCCCGGCCTGGACGCCCGAGCAGCCTCACCCGGACCTCGCCGAGCTGCTCGGCTCCTGGTGGAGCGAGGGGGAGGAGCTGGTGCTCGAGGTGCGCGAGGGCGAGCTGTGGATGCGGGTGGCTTCCGGCTCCCCGGTCGACGACACCCGGTTCGTCAGAGAGGACGAGGCGACGTTCCGCGCCGTCGCCGGGCGGGAGCGGGGCGAGCGGCTCGAGCTGGTCCGCGGTGCCGACGGCGCCCTGACGAAGCTCTACTTCGCGACGTACGCCGTGACCCGCCGACCGACGGCCTTCGCCGACCTCACCTGAACCGGGAGGGTCGGGCTCCCCGCGAAGGATCGGAGCGGAGCGGAGAACTTCGTGGGGAGACTACGACGGGTAGTCGCCCCGCTTGACCTGCGGCTTCGGCATCCGGGTCGGGCGGAGCTGGAAGGCGCGCATGACCGAATACATCATCGCGCCCTGCGGCACCTTGCCCGGGCCGAACTTGGCGATGAGCCGCGCCTTGACCCGCCGCCACATCAGCACCGCGTCGATGATGGCGACCGCGATGAGGCCGTAGGTCAGCACGAAGACGGTCATCAGGGCCCAGCTGGTCCGCAAGAAGGAGAGGGCCAGCACGATGATCATGATCGGCAGGACGACCTCGCCCACGCTCCAGCGCGCGTCGATGTAGTCGCGGATGAACCGGCGCTCCGGCCCCTTGTCGCGCGCCGGGAGACCGGCGTCGTCGCCGGTGACCATCGCCTGGCGCTGGCGAGCCAGGGCCTCGCGACGCTTCTCCTTGTCGCGGTCCTTGGCCACCTTGCGGTCGGTCACCACGAGGGGCTGCTTGCGGGCGGCCTCCTGGACGCTGCGCTTGGGTGTCGGACGGTTCTTCGCCCCCGGCCGCTCGTCGTGGACGCTGGTCGTCGCGGCCAGCTCGTCGTTGAGGGTCTTCTGCTGCCAGGGCATACGCACCCCCTCAGGGTATGCCGTCGGCGAGGCGACGGTCGCCGCTAGAGTCGCCGCCGTGGCTGACGACGTCCTCACCCCCGACCAGATCGACGACCTCAAGCAGCGGGTGACGGCGCTGCTGCCCGGGGTGCGGGAGGACCTCGAGGCGCTGGTGCGGATCCCCAGCGTCTCGCTCGACTCGTTCGACCAGCAGCACGTCGACGACAGCGCGAACGCCGTCGCCGCGCTCCTAAGGGCCGAGGGACTGGACGTCGAGATCGTCCGTGAGGGCGGGCGGCCGGCGGTCATCGGCCACCGCGACGGCCCGCCCGGGTCGCCCACGGTCACGCTCTACGCCCATCACGACGTGCAGCCCCCCGGCGACGACGCCCTGTGGGACTCGCAACCATTCGAGCCGACCGAGCGGAACGGCCGTCTCTACGGGCGGGGGGCCGCCGACGACAAGGCCGGCGTGATGGCCCACATCGCGGCCCTGCGCACGTTCCCCGACGGCCCGCCGGTCGGCGTCACGGTCTTCGTGGAGGGCGAGGAGGAGATCGGCAGCGACTCCCTGCTGACCATCCTTGAGCGGCACAGCGAGAAGCTGCGGGCGGACGCGATCGTCCTCGCCGACTCCGGCAACTGGGACATCGGCGAACCGGCCCTCACCGTCACCCTGCGTGGCCTGATCCGGGTGGTCGTGACGATCACGACGCTCGACCACGGCGTGCACTCAGGGATGTTCGGCGGTGCCGTGCCGGACGCCATCACCACCCTGATCCGGCTCATCGCCACGCTCCACGACGAGGACGGCAACCTCACCGTCGAGGGGCTGAAGTCGGGCAAGGCGTCCGACCTGGACTACGACGAGAAGCGGCTGCGCCTCGAGTCCGGCCTGCTCGACGGGGTCCAGACCATCGGCTCGGGCACGATCCTCACCCGGCTCTGGAACAAGCCGGCGTTGACGACCATCGGGTTCAACGCGCCCAGCGTCGAGAAGTCGTCCAACACCCTCGTGCCGTCCGCCTCGGCCAAGCTGTCGATGCGGATCGCGCCCGACGAGGACACGCAGGACGCGTATGCCCTGCTCACCGCCCACCTCGAGAAGAACCTGCCGTGGGGCGCCCGGCTGGAGATCCACCTCGACGACGAGGGCCCCGGGTTCGACGCCGACGCCGACGGCCCCGTCTACGACCAGGCCCGGGCCGCTTTCACCGACGCGTGGGGCGTCGAGCCGGTCGACATCGGCGCGGGCGGGTCGATCCCGTTCGTCGCGCGGTTCGCCGAGGTCTTCCCTGACGCGGCGATCCTCGTGACCGGTGTCGAGGACCCCGACGGCCGCGCCCACGGGGCCAACGAGTCGCTCCACCTCGCTGAGTTTGCGCGCGTATGCCAGGCCGAGGCGCTGCTGCTGGCCCGCCTCGGAGCCATGACCCGATGACCGACCTGTCGACCGACCGGGAGCACGATCTCGTCGTCCTCGGGGCCACCGGCTTCGTCGGCCGGCTGCTGGCCGCGTACCTCGCCCGTCAGGCTCCCTCCGGTCTCCGGGTGGCGCTCGCCGGTCGGTCGCGAGAGCGGCTCGAGGGCGTCCGGGCCGACCTGCCCGCGGGTGCGCATACCTGGCCGCTCGTCGTGTGCGACGCCACCGACGCGGCTCAGGTCGAGGCGCTCGCGCGCTCGACCCGGGTGGTCGTCACCACGGTCGGCCCGTATGCGCGCTACGGCCTCCCGCTCGTGCGCGCCTGCGCCGAGGCCGGCACCCACTACGCCGACCTGACCGGTGAGGTGCTGTTCGTCCGGGACGCGGTCGACGCCGCGCACGAGACCGCGGTGCGGACCGGTGCGCGGATCGTGAGCTCGTGCGGGTTCGACTCGATCCCGTCCGACCTCGGCGTCCACCTGCTCCACGGCGAGGCGGCCCGCCTCGGGCTCGGCGGCCTCGGCGACACGACCCTGCTGGTCACCCAGCTGAGCGGTGGCTTCAGCGGCGGCACCGTCGACTCGATGCGCTCCCAGATGGAGGCGCTGGAGGCGGACCCGTCACGCCGACACGTCGTGTTCGACCCCTTCGCCCTCAGCACCGACCGGGGTTCGGAACCGGACCGGTCCGGCCAGCGAGACGCCTTGTACGTCTACCGCGACGCCATGACCGGCCGGTGGACGGCGCCCTGGGTCATGGCGTCGTTCAACTCCCGGATCGTGCGCCGCAGCGACTCCCTGCTCGGTCACCGCTACGGATCCCGCTTCCGGTACCGCGAGGCCATGGGGTTCGGGCGCGGCACCCAGGACCGGCTGCAGGCGTACGCCGTGGCCGCGGCCCTCGGCACGGCGTTCACGGCGATGTCGAACCGGTACACGCGGTCCGTGGCCGACCGGCTGCTGCCGTCCCCGGGCGAGGGCCCCGGCGAGAAGGCGCGCCAGCAGGGCCACTTCCGGGTCGAGCTGCGGACCACGACCGATTCCGGGCGGCGGCTCCTCGCCGTGGTCGCGGCGAAGGGCGACCCGGGGTATGCGGCGACCGCGGTCATGCTCGGAGAGTCCGCGTTGTGCCTCGCCGGGGACCAGGACGGGCTGACCTCGGGTGGGGGAGTGCTGACGCCGTCCGTGGCGATGGGCGACGCCCTCGTCGAGCGGCTCCGCATCGCGGGGATGACACTGACGGTGGGGCCGGACGCCGCGTAGCGCGGGAAGGAGATCGCGATGCACCCCACGGGAGTCACCGCAAACCTGCACGTCGACGACATGGACGAGGCGCGCACGTTCTACATGGACTACCTGGGCCTGAGCGTCGAGGAGATGAACCTCGGCTGGGTCGCCCGGTTCAGCACCCCCGACGGGCGGGCGTCGGTCCAGGTCGTGACCCGCGACGAGTCCGCTCCGGTCGACTCGCAGCTGTCCGTGCACGTCGGCGACGAGGTCGAGGAGGCGTACGCGGAGGCGCAGCGGCGCGGCTACGAGATCGTCCACCCGCTGACCACCGAGCCGTGGGGCGTGCGGCGGTTCTTCGTCCGGGCGCCGAACGGCGCCGTGATCAACGTCGTCAGCCACTCCGACGACTGAGGACGACCAGGTCGGCGACGTGGCCCGCACCCGGCCCTCCACAACCCGGACATGTCTGAGAAGTGGGAGCCACTTCGCCGAATCCGGTGCTACTGCTCAGACATGTCCGGGTTGTGCGGGGCGGCGCCAGCGGCGCGCCGGCTAGCGCTGGTCCTTTTGGTACCCCCGGTAGAGGCCGGTCCGCAGCTCGACGGCGTACTCCCTCGCCTCGGGCATACCGGACGCCTCAGCGACGGCGATCTCCGCCTCGGTGTCGAACGGCACCCGCACGAACTGGACTCCGAACGGCGCCGGTTCGAGGGAGTCGGCCACGCCCTGGACCGTCGCCATCCCGCGCTCCCGGGTCAGCCGGACGCACGCGGCCCCCCGCGGGCCCTTGCCCACGACGTCGCCCAGGTTGACGACCCGCCGGATGTTTCGGGCGTCGATGTCCGCGAGGACCGCCTCGAAAGCCGTGAGGTTGCCGTGGACGTCGGAGACGACGGCCACCCGGTCGAGAGCCGTCATCAGTCCTTCGCGGTCTCGCCGGGAAGCGCGAGCATCTGGTCCAGCGCGATCCGGGACCAGTGCGCCACGTCGGGGTCGACGCGGATCGGGTTGACGACGCGGCCGTCGACGAGCGACTCGAGCGCCCAGACGAGGTGCGGGAGGTCGATCCGGTTCATCGTCGTGCAGTAGCAGACGTTCTTCTCGAGGAACGCGATCCTCTGGTTCGGGTACATCTCGCGCAGCCGGTTGACGAGGTTGAGCTCGGTGCCGACCACCCAGGAGGTGCCGTCCGGTGCGGCCGCGATGGTCTTGATGATCTTCTCGGTGGAGCCGATCTCGTCGGCCAGCTCGCATACCTCGAACCTGCACTCCGGGTGGACGATCACCTTGACGCCGGGGATGTCCCGGCGGGCCTGCTCGACCGCCTCGACGGAGAACCGGCCGTGCACCGAGCAGTGCCCGCGCCAGAGGATCATCCGGGCGGCCCGCAGCTGGTCGACGCTGACGCCGCCGTGCGGCTTGTGCGGGTCCCAGAGGACGCACTCGTCGAGGGACAGGCCGAGCTCGCGCACCGCGGTGTTGCGGCCGAGGTGCTGGTCGGGCAGGAACAGCACCTTGCCGGTGCCGTCGACGCCACCGGTCTGGTCGAACGCCCAACGCAGCGCGGTCTTCGCGTTGGACGACGTGCAGATCGTGCCACCGTGCCGTCCGGTGAACGCCTTGATCGCGGCGGTCGAGTTCATGTAGGTCACCGGACGCACGATGTCGGCGATGCCGTCGCCGAAGACGTCGAGCAGCTCGTCCCACGCGTCCTCGACCTGGCCGATGCCGGCCATGTCGGCCATCGAGCAGCCGGCGGCCAGGTCGGGGAGGATCACCGTCTGGTTGTCGGACGTGAGGATGTCGGCCGACTCGGCCATGAAGTGGACGCCGCAGAACACGATGTACGGCGAGTCCGGCCGGGCGGCCGCCTGCTGCGCGAGCTTGAAGCTGTCGCCGGTCACGTCGGCGAACTCGATGACCTCGTCGCGCTGGTAGTGGTGGCCGAGCACGAATACCGTGTCGCCGAGCGCGGCCTTGGCCTTGCGGGCGCGGGCCACCAGGCCGGGGTCGGACGGGGCCGGCAGGTCGCCGGGGCATTCGACTCCGCGCTCGGTCGCCAGGTCACGGCCCTGCCCGAGGACGAGGAGCGGCATCAGCGAGGGGCGGGGGTGGGCGCCCTCGGGAGCGATCGTGGTCACGCTCCGATCGTATGCCGGTGTCCGCTAGCGGTTGGCAATGCCGTCCAGGCGCAAGGTGTTCGACTCGTCACGGTGCGTGCCGGTCGTGCCGACGTGCTTGTCGCCGATTCCCGGCCCGTTGCGGATCACGTGGCTCATCGCGTTGGCGTGACCGTGGCCGATGCCGTAGGTCGTCTTCAGCCACGTGACCACCTCCCCGGCCTTGGTGTCCGGCCCGACGCCCGCGGCGGTGGCTTCGTCGACGATCTGCTGCGGGGTCTTGCCGGTCTGCTTCTCGACCGCGTCGAGGTACGCCTGGAAGGACATCGCTGGTCTCCTTGGTGATGGAAAGGGGGTGACGGAAAGGGCTGGTACGAGGTAAGACCCGGGTCGACCGCCCGAATCATCGTCCGGACTCAGATGTTCCGTCGGTTCTGACGCTGCGACGCCGAACGCCGACGACCATCTGAGTTCGGACGCGCGGGCCGGGCCTGCCAGCATGTCGGTATGCGTGTCGTCCTCGCCCCGACCCGGTTCGCCGGGACGCTGACCGCCGGGGAGGCGGCCGGAGGCGATGGCCCGCGGGTGGTCCGCGGCGGCGCCGCACGACGACCTGGTGCTGGCGCCCATGTCGGACGGCGGTCCCGGCTTCCTCGACGTGCTCGGCGACGCCCTCGGCGGCCAGACGCTGGCGGCCACCGTCGAGGACCCGACCGGTCGCGCCGTACCGGCCGTGGTTTTGGTGTCCGACGATGGCGGGACCCGGACCGCGTACGTCGAGGCGGCGCAGGCGTGTGGACCGGACCTGGTCGACGAAGGCCACCGCGACCCGGCGCATACCTCGTCCTACGGCCTCGGCGAGCTGCTCCGCCTCGCCCTGTCCACCGAACCGCGGCGCCTCGTCGTCGGCGTCGCCGGCTCCGCGGTGCACGACGCCGGAGCGGGCATGCTCGCGGCTCTCGGGGCCGGCGACCGCGACGTCCTCGCCGCGGGCGGCCTGGCGCTCGCCGCGGTGACCACGGGCGACCTGTCGGGCCTCAGCTCGGTCGTCCACCGGTTCCGGGCGGTCGAGCTGGTCCTCGCGACGTCACCGATATTGCCGCTGCTGGGGTTCCAGGGGGCCAGCGCCGTGGAGGCGGAGGAGCGGGGCGCCACGAAAGAGGAGGCGCAGGCGCTGGAGGCCGCGTTCGGCCACTGGGTCGACGTCGTCACCCGCGTCCTGCCGCAGCCGCGCGACCTGCTCGGCGGTGGAGCGCGCCGGCTCGACCGCGAGCCCGGCGCGGGCGTCGCCGGTGGCATCGGCCACGCCCTGCTGCTGCTCGGCGCCCGACGGGTGGACGGCGCCCGGTTCGTCGCCGACCAGATCGGCCTGCCCGGCCTCCTCGCCGGCGCCGATCTCGTCGTCACCGGCGAGGGGACCTACGACTGGCGCAGCCTGCGCGACTCGGCGACGGCAGCGGTGTCCGAGCTGGCGATGGCCGCGGGCATACCGGCCGTGGCCCTCGCCGGACAGGTCCGCGTGGGCCGCCGGGAGGCCATGACCGCCGGGCTCTCCGGCGCCTACGCCGTCTGCGACCGCCCCGAGGACGTCCCCGGCGCGCTGGCCGACCCGGTGGGGACCCTGGAGGCCCGCGCCGCGCGCGTCGCGGGCACCTGGTCACCCGTCCCCGGGGGCTCGGCTTAGACTGGAGGAGTACTCGGGAACACATCCCGGGGCAGCGAGGTTGACGGTGTCGACCAGCAGACTTCGCCCGCACACCCGAAGGACAGTGACGGATGAGCGTTCAGGACCAGACCACGCAGCAGACCGACACGCACGGCGTCGTCCTCACCGGCCTCGCCGCCGGCAAGGTCAAGAGCCTCCTCGAGCAGGAGGGCCGCGACGACCTCCGGCTGCGCGTCGGCGTCCAGCCCGGCGGATGCTCCGGGCTGATCTACCAGCTCTACTTCGACGAGCGCACCCTCGACGGTGACCTCGTGGCCGACTTCGACGGCGTCGAGGTGGTCGTCGACCGGATGAGCGCCCCGTACCTCATCGGCGCGACGATCGACTTCGCCGACACGATCGAGAAGCAGGGCTTCACCATCGACAACCCCAACGCGGGCAGCTCGTGCGCCTGCGGCGACAGCTTCAGCTGATCCCTGCTCCTCTGTGCACCCGTCGGGGTGACATCGGCCGACCACATGGCGGCGATGTCACCCCGACGTGCATGTCCGGGGTAGGTTGCCGCGCGTGAAGATCGCGGTCACCGGGTCCATCGCGACCGACCACCTCATGACGTTCCGTGGCCGCTTCCGCGACTCCCTGGTCGTCGAGCAGCTCGACAAGATCTCGCTGTCCTTCCTCGCGGACGAGCTGGAGATCCGGCGGGGCGGCGTCGCCGCCAACATCGCCTTCGGGATGGCGAACCTCGGCCAGCGCCCGATCCTCGTCGGGTCGGTGGGGGAGGACTTCGCCGACTACCGGTCCTGGCTGGAGCGGCACGGCGTCGACTGCGAGTCGGTCCACACCAGCGACACCCGGCACACGGCGCGGTTCGTCTGCACGACCGACGACGACATGGCCCAGATCGCGACCTTCTACGCGGGGGCGATGTCGGACGCGCGGCTCATCGAGCTGGGTCCGATCGCCGCCCGGGTCGGCGGGCTCGACCTCGTGCTCATCGGCGCGAACGACCCCGAGGCGATGCTCCGGCACACCCAGGAGTGCCGGACGCGCGGGATCCCGTTCATCGCGGACCCGTCCCAGCAGCTCGCGTTCGCCGACGGCCCGGAGATCCGCCGCCTCGTCGACGGCGCCGCATACCTCTTCACGAACGAGTACGAGGCGCACCTCACCGAGCAGAAGACCGGATGGTCGGCCGAGGAGATCATGCGACGCGTCGACGTCCGGATCGTGACGCGGGGCAGCAACGGCGTGACCATCCACCGCAAGGGCGAGGACGTCATCTCGGTCTCGGTCGCGCGGGAGGTCCGCAAGGCCGACCCGACCGGGGTCGGCGACGCGTTCCGCGCCGGGTTCCTCACCGGTCTCTCCGGCGGGCTGGACCTGCGCCGGTGCGCCGAGCTGGGGTCGATGCTGGCGACGTACGTCATCGAGACGGTGGGCACCCAGGAGTACCGGCTCGGCCAGGAGCACTTCCTCGGCCGGCTCGCCGACGCGTACGGCCCGGACTCCGAGGCCGAGATCCGGCCCGTGGTGTCCTGCCGGCACGGCTGACCGGTCTGGCCGAGCCCGTGCCCGTCGTCCCGCCGCCGTCCCGGTACGTCTTCGACGCGTCCGGCGCGGACGAGGGGGAGGACCTGGTCGGGGTGGGCGCCGACCTCGCGCCGGGCACGGTGCTGGAGGCGTACGCCCGTGGGCTCTTCCCGATGGGGCTGGGCGCCGCCGGAGCGCCGCCGATCGGCTGGTGGTCGCCCGACCCCCGGGGGATCCTGCGGCCGGAGGACTTCCACGTCAGCCGTTCGCTGCGACGGTCGCTGCGCCACTTCGAGGTACGCCTCGACACCGACTTCGCCGGAGTGGTCGCCGGCTGTGCGGATCCCGAGCGGTCCGGCCGGTGGATCACCCCGGAGATCGTGGCGGCGTACAGCGAGCTGCACCGGATGGGCTGGGCGCACTCCGATCGAGGTGCGACGGGACGGCGAGCTCGTGGGCGGGCTCTACGGGATCGCCATCGGCGGCCTGTTCGCGGGGGAGTCGATGTTCCACCGCGAGACGGACGCGTCCAAGGCGGCCGTGGCCGGGCTGGTCGACGTCGTGGCCGCGGACGGCGACCCGCGGCGGCTGGTCGACGTCCAGTGGCGCACGCCGCACCTGGAGTCGCTCGGCGTCACCGAGGTGCCGCGCTCCGAGTACCTGCGCCTGCTGGCCGACGCGCTTGACGGCGCCGCTGCCCGCACCGTTCAGATAACCGGTCGGGTAACCCGTTACGCAGCGATCACGACCGGATTGGTGACCCGACCGGGTATTCGACCGTTTAGGAGGATCTCAGCCGGCGCGGCGGACGAGGTATGCGGTGTGCTCCGGCTCGTCGACGCTCTCGACCAGCTCGTGCCCGCGCATCCGGCAGAACGCCGCGACGTCGGACCGGGCCGCGGGGTCGGTCGCGAGCAGCCGGACCAGGGAGCCCGCCGGAAGCTCGCGGATCACCGCGCCCAGCCGGATGACCGGGATCGGGCAGCGCAGCCCGCGGGCGTCCACCTCGACGACGGCGTCCTCGCCGTGGGCCGACGTCACAACCGGCCCGTGCCCAGCTGGGCCCGCACCGCCGCCACCGCGTCCGGCAGCGCGTCGCCGAACGCCCGCACCCCGGCCGCCCGCGCCGCCTCGCCACCGGCAACCACTGCGGCCAAGGGCAGCGTCACCCGGACGTTCCCGTGCGTCAGTACCCCCATCGCCGCGAGCACGTGGCTGGGCTCCAACGTCGACGCCGTGCACGCCGATCCGGACGCCACCGCGAACCCGCGGCGGTCGAGCTCGTGCACCAGCGCCTCGCCGTCGACGAACAGGCACGAGAACGTCACGACGTGTGGCAGCCGCTCCACCGGGTCGCCGACGACCACCGTGTCCGGAACGCGCGCCACGGCCGTCCGCATGTGGTCGACCAGCTCCCGGGCGCGCACCGACTCCTCCGCGCGGTCGGCAGCCGTCGCCAGCCAGGCCTCCGCTGCCGCCAGTACCAGCGGGACCACGGGCTCGGCGTCGGTACGCCCGAACTCGGCCTCGCTCACCGCTCCGGGGCGGCGCCACCGGGTCCGCTCCGGGACGACCAGCACCCCGACCCCGCCGGGCCCACCCCACGACCGTGCGTCGCCGACCAGCACGTCGTAGGCCTCCGGAACCGGGTCGCGCCCCAGACCCGCCTGGGCGTCGACGACGAGGGGTATGCCGCGCGACCGGCTCGCCGCCCACGCGGCTCCCAGGGGCTGCCGGGTCCCCACCTCGCCGTTCGCGCTCTGCAGCGCCGCCACGACCGTGCCCGGGACGTCCAGGGCGGCCTCCCACGCGTCCAGCCGCACCCGTCCGGACTCGTCGACCGCCACCTCCTCGAGGAGGCCGGCGTCGCCCGAGGCGGCGGCCACCGCGCGGGCGGGCACGAGCACCGCCGAGTGCTCGACCGCGCCGGCGACCGTCCGCCTACCGCGCCGGCGTGACGCATGCCGGATCCCCTCGACCGCCGCCGACAGCGCGACCGGACCACCCGGCAGGAAGCTGACCTCGGGCGGGCGTACGCCGAGGCCGGAAGCGACCGCCTCGCGGGCGTCGTCGAGGAGGCGCCGGGCTTGGCGGCCCTCCGCGTACAGCCGTCGCGGGTCGGCCCAGCCGGCGTCGACGGCGGCCAGCAGCACTTCCCGCGCGACCGGGAGCAGGGGGGCCGCGGCGCCGTCCAGCAGGACGCGCGACGGACCCGCTGTCGGGGCCTCCGGAGGCTGCGCCACGTCCGTCACGTTAGCCTCACCGGTGGTGTCCACCGCCAGCGATTCCCGGGGGTCACACAGTAGGGTGACGACATACGCTGGGGTCACCCCAGACGGATGCTCGACTGCCCGCCCGACCGGAAGGTTCCCGTTGCGCACGCACCCACGACCGACCGCGCGCCAGACGCGTCGGGCGATCACCGTTCTCGGTGTGTTCGTCACCGTGTCGCTGCTCCTGAGCGGCTGTGCCAGCAACGGAACCGTCGCCAGCGGTTGGCTGCCGCAGGGCGCCGAGGGCGGCCAAGTCACCGACCACGCCGGCCTGGTGACGAACCTGTGGGTGGGCACCTGGAGCGCGGCCATGGGCGTCGGCTTCATCGTCTGGGGCCTGACCATCTGGGTGATGGTGGCCTACCGCCGCAAGAAGTCCGACGTCGGGCTGCCGCCGCAGCTGCGCTACAACGTGCCGATCGAGATTCTCTACACGGTCGTCCCGGTTTTCATGGTCGCGGTGCTTTTCTTCTACACCGCGCGGGACGAGTCGGCCCTCCTCGACGTCTCGCAGAAACCCGACGTGACGATCAACGTCGTCGCGAAACAGTGGAGCTGGGACTTCAACTACGTCGAGGCCGACGTCTACGAGTCCGGCGTCCAGGTCGAGCTGGACAAGGCCACCGGTGAGCCACTGAACCAGCAGCCGGTGCTCGTGCTGCCGGTCAACAAGCGGGTCGAGTTCGTTCTCAACGCGCGCGATGTCATCCACTCGTTCTGGGTCCCGGCGTTCCTGCAGAAGCTCGACATGATCCCCGGCAAGACGAACCGGTTCCAGGTCGTCCCGACCCAGGAGGGCAGGTTCCAGGGCAAGTGCGCCGAGCTGTGCGGCGCCTACCACTCCCAGATGCTCTTCCAGGTCAAGGTCGTGTCCCAGGCGGCCTACGACGCCGAGATCGCGCGGCTGAAGTCCCTCGGCCAGACCGGCCAGCTGTCCATCGACCTCAACCGCGAGCCGGTGCTGCCCGCGGACCAGAAACTCGTCCCCTCCGCCTCCGGGAGCTAGAGATGGCCGCCACGACGACGACGCCGAGCGGGTCGACGCTCGAGTACTCCACCGGTGAGCGGGCCCACTCGCGTCCCAAGCTGCTGCCGGGCCAGACCGTCATCAAGTACATCACCACGACGGACCACAAAGTCATCGGCAACCTCTACTTCATCACCTCGTTCGTCTGGTTCCTGCTGGGCGGAATCATGGCGCTGCTCATCCGCACCGAGCTGGCCGCGCCGGGTCTCCAGGTCGTCGACAACCCGGAGCAGTACAACCAGCTGTTCACCATGCACGGCACGATCATGCTGCTGCTCTTCGCGACTCCGCTGTTCGCCGGGTTCGCCAACGCGGTGATGCCGCTGCAGATCGGCGCTCCGGACGTTGCCTTTCCGCGCCTCAACATGTTCGCGTACTGGCTGTACCTCTTCGGCGGCATCATCGCCGGCGCCGGCTTCCTCACCCCGCAGGGAGCGGCGGCCTTCGGCTGGTTCGCCTACGCACCGCTGTCCGACAACTCCTACAGCCCCGGTCTCGGCGGCGACCTCTGGGTCTTCGGCCTGGCCCTGTCCGGCTTCGGCACCATCCTCGGAGCGGTCAACTTCATCACGACGATCATCTGCATGCGCGCGCCGGGCATGACGATGTTCCGGATGCCGATGTTCACGTGGACCATCCTCGTGACGTCGATCCTCGTGCTGATCGCGTTCCCGGTCCTCGCCGCCGCGCTGCTGGCGCTCGGTGCGGACCGACGGTTCGGAGCCCACATCTTCGATGCCGAGAGTGGCGGAGCCATGCTCTGGCAGCATCTGTTCTGGTTCTTCGGCCATCCAGAGGTCTACATCATCGCCTTGCCGTTCTTCGGCATCATCAGCGAGGTCTTACCGGTCTTCTCGCGCAAGCCGCTGTTCGGCTACAAGACGATGGTGTTCGCGCTGATCGCCATCGCGGCCCTGTCGGCGGCGGTCTGGGCGCACCACATGTATGCGACCGGACAGGTGCTCCTGCCGTTCTTCGCGATCATGACGATGTTGATAGCCATCCCCACGGGGGTGAAGTTCTTCAACTGGATCGGCACGATGTGGGGCGGGTCGATCACCTTCTCCGCCTCGCTGATCTGGGCGATCGGGTTCATCGTCACGTTCCTGTTCGGCGGCCTCACCGGGGTCATCCTCAGCAGCCCGGCGCTGGACTTCCACCTCTCTGACAGCTACTTCATCGTCGCGCACTTCCACTACACGGTGTTCGGCACCGTGGTCTTCGCGATGTTCTCCGGGTTCTACTTCTGGTGGCCGAAGTTCACCGGCCGGATGCTCGACGAGCGCCTGGGGAAGATTCACTTCTGGATGCTGTTCATCGGGTTCCACACGACCTTCCTCATCCAGCACCTGCTGGGCATCGAGGGGATGGCTCGCCGGTATGCCGACTACCTCCCGGAGGAGGGGTTCCAGACCGCGAACATCATCTCGACGGCGGGGGCCTTCCTCCTCGGCGCCTCGACGCTGCCGTTCCTCTACAACGTCTGGAAGACGTGGCGCTACGCGCCGTTGGTCGAGACCGACGACCCCTGGGGCTACGGCGGTTCGCTCGAGTGGGCGACCTCCTGCCCGCCGCCTCGCCACAACTTCGACAGCATCCCGCGGATCCGCTCCGAGCGGCCGGCGTTCGACCTGCACCACCCGGAGGTCGCGCCTCCGACGGTGCAGGCCCCCGACGCGCCGCCACTGGTCAAGGCGATGGGACCACCGGACCTGGGGGAGATGCCCCGACACGAGCCGGGTGAGTCGGGCGACCCCGGAGGCCCTGGACACGGGACCGCGACCCGATGAGAGTCGAAGCCAAGATGTTCATCGTCCTCGCGGTGTTCTTCGTCCCGGTCGGCATCCTCTACGGCGTCTGGAGCGGCTGGACCGAGATGGTCGGCCCGTTCGGCCTGTTCCTGACGGCGGGGCTGAGCAGCCTGATCGCCTTCTACCTCACGGTGACCGGCCGCCGCTTCGACAACCGCCCGGAGGACAACCCCAACGCGTTGATCTCCGAGCAGGAGGGTGACTACGGGTTCTTCACGCCGTACTCGTGGTGGCCGCTCTGGCTCGGGCTCACCGCCGCGCTGTGCTTCCTCGGGCTGGCCGTCGGCTGGTGGCTGTTCATCATCGGCGCGTTCTTCGGGATCGTGGCGATCGTCGGCTGGACGTTCGAGCACTACCGGGGCGAGTACGCCAACTGACCCGCACACCGGCCGGCGGCACTAGTCCCAGCCGAGCTCGTGGAGCCGCTCGTCGCTGATCCCGAAGTGGTGGGCCACCTCGTGCACCACCGTCACGGCGATCTCGTCGAGCAGCTCCTCGCGGTCCTCGCAGAGACGCGTCAACGGGCCTTTGTAGATGGTGATCCGGTCGGGCAGCGACCCCGCGTCCCACCAGCCGTCGCGTTCGGTGAGGGGCACGCCCTCGTAGAGGCCGAGCAGGTCCGGCTCGTCCGCCGACGGCTCGTCCGCGACGAGGACGGCGACGTTGCTCATCAACCGGGCCAGCTCGTCGGGGATGAGGTCGAGGGCGTCGCCCACCGCCTCCTCGAACTCCTCGTCGGTCATCGGGCCGGTCATGGGCTCACTGTGGCATGAGGCGCGTCTGACACGCTGTCGGGTATGCCGCACGACCTGGCTGTGCCTCCGCCGATCGTGCCCGGCGCCCGCGTCGCTGTCGTGTCCCCGTCGTGGTCGGCGCCGGAGCACTACCCGGAGATCCACGAGCAGGCCCTCCAGCGGCTGCGTTACGTCGTCGGAGTCGAACCGGTCGAGTATGCCTCCACCCGCCGGTCCGCGAGCCCCACGGAGCGCGCCCGGGACCTCCTCGCCGCCTTTGCGGACCCGACGGTGGGCGCGATCCTGACGACCATCGGCGGCGACGACCAGATCACGGTGCTCCGCCACCTGGACCCGGATCTCGTGCGGCAGAACCCCAAGCGGTTCCTCGGCTACAGCGACAACACCAACCTGCTGAACTGGCTCTGGTTCCACGGGGTCGCCGGCTTTCACGGCGGCTCGACCCAGGTGCATCTCGGCCCCGGGCCGTCGATCCACCCCGACCATCTCGCCTCGCTGCGAGCCGCGCTGTTCGGCGGTGAGCTGGTCGTCACGCCGGCGGACATCTTCTCCGAGGACGAGGTGCCCTGGGACTCGCCGCGTGCCCTGACCGAGCCGTCAGCACGGCAGCCGGCGCCGCCGTGGACGTGGCATCACGCGGACCGCGTGGTCACCGGGCGGACGTGGGGCGGCAACGTCGAGATTCTCGGCTGGACGCTGGCCGTCGGTCGTTGGGTGCTTCCGAACGCCGCGTACCGGGGCTGTGTGCTGCTCGTGGAGACCTCGGAGGAGCGACCCTCGGCCCCGGAGGTCTACCGCACGTTGCGCCACCTGGGGGAACGGGGCCTGCTCGAGCAGTTCGAGGCCGTGGTCGTCGCTCGGGCCCGCGCGACCGACGACGCCGAGCGGTTGGCCGGACGACGAGCCCCATCGGACGACGAGCGACGCCGCTACCGCGCGGACCAGGAGGACGCCGTGCTGCGGGCGGTCGAGGCCTACCGCCCGGGCACGATGGTCGTCGTCGGGGTGGACTTCGGGCATACCTCGCCGCAATGGGTGCTGCCGTACGGCGGGACGCTCACCGTGGACGGCCTCGCCCGGCGGATCGTGGCGAGGTACTGACCGGACGTGACTCGGGGCCGGGACACCCACCACGGTGTGTCCCGGCCCCGAGGAGCCCGAGGGGTGGTGCGGGCTAGAGGTCCTTCTCCGGGGCGCGCTTGACCGCCTCGCGCTCCGAGGCCGGCAGGCCGAGGCCCTGGGTCTCCGACGGCCCCTCGAGGCTGCCGCTGGTCTCCGGCGACGCGAGGGCCTCGTGCTCGCCGTGATGGTGGGCGGCGGCCAGCTCGGCCGGCGTGACGGGGGCGACGCGGTCCTTGAAGTAGAAGTGCGACAGCCGGGCGCGCATCCGCTCCTTGCGGGCGTGCTTGACGGCGACGCCGTTGGCGTCGGCCTGCGAACCGAGAACCAGCGGCTCCGGGGACTCCTGCTGGACCAGCGTCCAGCGCTCGTACTCGTCCAGCGGCTCGTGCTTCTCGAAGAACCGACCCTCGGCGGTGCGGATGATCGTGCCGCTCTCGCGGCCGTGCAGCACCTTGTCGCGGTCGTGGCGCTGCAGGCTGAGGCAGATCCGCTTGGTGACCCAGAAGGCCAGCGGTGGGACGACGAAGAAGGCCACCTGGAGAGTCCGCGTGATGTCGTTGATCGACAGGTGCAGCTTGATCGCGATGATGTCGTTGCCGGCGGCGATGAAGAGGATCAGGTAGGTCGACAGCGCCATGACCCCGATGCCGGTGCGGACCGGGGCGTTGCGCGGCCGGTCGAGCAGGTGGTGCTCCCGGTTGTCGCCGGTGACCCACTTCTCGAGGAACGGGTAGATGCCGACCAGGGTGAAAAGCACCGGGATCAGCGCGATGGCGCCCAAGAAGACGTTGAAGCTCCACGTACGGTTGAACATGACGAACTCGAGCCAGCCGGGCAGGAGCCGCAGGGCGCCGTCGGCGAAGCCCATGTACCAGTCCGGTTGGGCGCCCGCGGTGATGGGTGACGGGTCATAGGGCCCGTACGCCCAGATCGGGTTGATCGTCACCAGCGCCGAGATGAGGGCGCAGACCCCGAAGACGAGGAAGAAGAAGCCCCCCGCCTTGGCGATGTAGACCGGCATGAACGGGTAGCCGACGACGTTCATGTTGGTCCGGCCCGGCCCGGGGTACTGCGTGTGCTTGTGCACGAAGACCAGCACGATGTGGGCGGTGAACAGACCGACGATGATGGCCGGGAGCAGCAGGATGTGCAGCGAGAACAGCAGCGGGATGATTGTCTCGCCCGGGAACGGGCCGCCGAAGGCGATGACCGCCACGTAGGCCCCAATGACCGGGATCGACTGGATGAAACCCTCGGCAGCACGCAGGCCGGTGCCGGAGAGCAGGTCGTCGGGGAGCGAGTAACCGGCGAAGCCCTCGATCAGGGCCAGCATCGACAGGATCGTGCCGATCACCCAGTTGATCTCACGCGGCTTGCGGAACGCGCCGGTGAAGAACACTCGGCACATGTGCACGGTGATCGCGACGATGAACAGCAGCGCCGCCCAGTGGTGGATCTGCCGGATCAGCAGGCCTCCCCGCACGTCGAACGAGATGTCGACGGTGGAGCGGTAGGCCTCGGACATGGTGACGCCCTGCAGCGGCAGGTAGGAGCCGTCGTAGACCACCTGGCCCGCGCTCGGCACGAACCAGAAGGTCAGGAACGTCCCGGTGAGCAGGCAGATGATCAGCGAGTACATCGCGATCTCGCCGAGCATGAACGTCCAGTGGTCCGGGAACGTCTTCTTCAGCAGGTACGACATGAAGCCGGCGCCGCCGGTCCGGTCGTCCAGCCAGCCGGCGAGACCGCCGGCTGCCTTCATGGCGCCGCTCGGGGCCGACTCGCCGACCTCGTCGTGCTCGCGGAGCGCCTCGGCGCTTCTCGGGTCCACAGCTGTGCTCATCATCGCTCCCAGTAGCTCGGCCCCACGGGTTCGGTGAACCCTTGGGGCGCGACGAGGTAACCCGAGGCGTCGACGGTGATCTTCAGCTGCGGCAGCGACCGCTTGGCCGGGCCGAAGATGACCTCCATGTCTCTCGTGGCGTCGAAGGTCGACTGGTGGCACGGGCAGAGCAGGTGATGGGTCTGTTGCTCGTACAGGCCCACGGCGCATCCGACGTGGGTGCAGATCTTGGAGTAGGCGATGATCCCCTGGTAGCCCCACTCCTGCGCCTTGCGACCACGTTCGTCGTTGGCGAACTGCGACGGGTCGAGGCGGATGAGGATGACGGCGGCCTTGGCCTTGTCCTCGAGGACGTGCGTGCTGTCCTTGAGGGTCTCGGGCATCACGTGGAAGACCGAGCCGATGGTGACGTCGCTGATCTTGATCGGCGTCAGCTCCGGGTCGCGCATGAGCCGGATCGGGGCGCCGGGGGAGCCGTCGGGGTTCGGCTCGATGTCCCAGATCGTATGCGCGAGCTCGCCGGCCTCGGTCGGGTTGCCGAGCGAGCCGGCGATCTGGATGACGAAGGGCAGGGCGAAGAGGCCGAGCGCGCCACCGAGGGAGTACTTGATGAGAGGGCGGCGGCCCAGCTGGGCCATCTCGCCGCCACCGAGGATGACGCCGGCGGCCTCCTTGCGCTTCGCGTCGGAGGACCGCTGGAGGTGACGCTCCTCGACGACCTCCTCGTCGGGCATCATCGTCTTCGCCCAGTGCACGACCCCGAAGCCGATGCCGAGCAGGGAGACGGCCATGGTCACGCCGAGGACGAGGTGGAGCAGGTTCACGCTGCCGATGCCGGGGACGAAGACGTCGGCGGTGTAGTCGATGGCGAAGTACGCGACGATGAACGCGAGGGTGCCGAGCATGGACACGCCGAAGAGGGTCGCGACCTGGCGCTCGGCCCGCTTGCCGGCGGCCTCGTCGTCGTCGGCAAGGCGGTGGACGTGCGTGGGCAGGCCGGGGTTCTCGAAGAGCGCCGGCAGCCCACCGGTGCCGATGTGGTGCCCCTCGTCGAGCCGCACCGGGACGCGAGGATCCGACCCCGGGTCCTCCACCATGGTGCCTCCGCCGTGCGGAGTGTCCTCGTTGCTCATGTGGGCATCGATCCTGTCGACTCGTCCTGGTGTCGATTAGAACAAATTTGCAGCCCAGGCGCAGTACCTGGCGTCACGCGGCCTTCGAGCCCAGCCAGACGGCAATGCCGACCATGATGCCGAGACCGAAGATCCAGATGAACATCCCCTCGGAGACCGGACCGAGGTTTCCGAGGTTCATCCCGCCCTGGTTGGGCTGGTTGTGGGCCTCGTCGATGAACGCGATGATGTTCTTCTTGTTCTCAGGCGAGATGTTCTGGTCGTTGAAGACCGGCATCGACTGCGGCCCGGTGAGCATCGCCTCGTAGATGTCCCTGTCCTCGACGCCCTTGAGCGTCGGCGCATACTTGCCGCGAGTCAGCGCGCCCCCCGAGCCGGCGAAGTTGTGACACATCGCACAGTTGACCCGGAACAGCTCGCCGCCGAGTGCGACGTTCGCACCCTCGGTGTTGAGGTCCTCCTCGGAGGGGATGGGGGGGCCGGGGGCGAGCGAGGCGACGTAGGCCGCCAACGCGGCGATCTGCTCGTCGCTGAACTTGATCTCGTCCTGGCGCTGCGCCTGTACCCCGGGGCCGGCCAGCGGCATCCGACCCGTGCCGACCTGGAAGTCGACCGACGCGGCGCCGACTCCGACCAGCGTGGGTCCGGCCTGCGTGCCCTGGGCGTTGAGCCCGTGGCAGGTCGCGCAGTTCGCGAGGAACAGCTGGCGACCGCTCGCGACGTCGTCCGCGGCGGGCGCCTGGGCCTGCGCGGACTTCGGGGCGAGGAGGGAGTACGCGGTGCCGACGAGGACGAGCCCGAGGAACAGCAGGATCGCGATCGCGGCGGGATGGCGTCGGCGGGCGGCCATGGCGTTCAACGGGCGGTCCTCACGTCCGGGGGCTGAGATGACACCGGTGACGGGGTCACTTGAGCAGGTAGATCGTGGAGAAGAGGGCGATCCAGACGACGTCGACGAAATGCCAGTAGTACGAGGTGACGACGGCGCCGATGGCCTGGGTATGCGTGTACCGCCGGGTGGCAAAGGTCCGGCCGATGATGAGCAGGAACGCGATGAGACCGCCGGTGACGTGCATACCGTGGAACCCGGTGGTCAGGAAGAACACTGAGCCGTAGCGGTCGGACGACAGAGTGACGCCCTCACTGGCCAGCTCGGCGTACTCGTAGACCTGGCCGCCGATGAAGAACGCGCCGAACAGGTAGGTCAGGACGTACCACTCCCGCATTCCCCATTCCCTGATCTGCCAGACCTTTCCGGTACGCGACGGCTTTCCGGCCTCGGCCTTGAACACGCCGAGCTGGCACCACACCGACGAGACGACGAGGACCAGGCAGTTGACCGAGGCGAAGGGAATGTTGAGCTTCTCGGTCTGCTCGGCCCACAGCTCGGGGGAGAGCGAGCGGATCTGGAAGTACATGGCGAACAGGCCCGCGAAGAACATCAGCTCGCTGCCGAGCCACACGATGGTGCCGACGGACACCATGTTGGGCCGGGTCGCCGGACCGGAGCCCAGGTGCACAGAGCGCGATGGTGCTGCCGATGCGGTCGCCACGTCGTCATTATGGGGGCAAGGTCACTCCTGACGCACGCACACCCCGCCGGTTTGCCGGATGCGTGAAACCGTGGCTGTCGAGGCGGGTGAGGATGCGGCCGAGGGGCTGACGCCCTTCGCTACGATCGGCGCCATGAGCGACTCGCACGGCGGCCACGGCGCGGCGCCGACCATCTCGACCGACGTCGCCTCGACCGGTGCGGCTCCCGCCGGAAACGCGACCGGCGCCGCGGGTGCCGCAGCGGTCACCCGCATCCGGGTCCTGCTCTTCAGCGACGACAGCGCGACGCGCGACGCGGTGCGCCTCGGGGTGGGCCGCCGGCCGGCTCGCGACGTCGAGGTGTCGTCGTGGCTGGAGTGCGCGACCCCCGCCGCCGTCGTGGCGGAGGTCGAGGGCGGCGGGTTCGACGTGCTGGTCCTCGACGGCGAGTCGTCGCCCATCGGCGGGCTCGGGCTGGCCAAGCAGCTGAAGAACGAGGTGTTCGACTGCCCGCCGATCCTCGTGCTCACCGGCCGTCCTCAGGACGCCTGGCTGGCGGCCTGGTCGCAGGCCGACCTCGCCGTGCCGCACCCGATCGACCCGATCGCGCTGGCGCGCGCCGTGGCCGACCTCGGTCGCCGCGCAGGCTCCGCGGCCTGATCCGCGCCCACCACCACGGGACCGTCGTGACGCATACCTGGCCCGACGTCCTGGCTGCCCTGATCTCCGGCGCCGACATCGGCACGGAGCCGGCCGAGTGGGCGATGAACGAGATCATGTCCGGCGCGGCGACGCCCGCCCAGATCGCCGGGTTCCTCATGGCGCTGCGGGCCAAGGGCGAGACCGTCGAGGAGATGCGCGGCATCGCCGACCAGATGCTCGCCCACGCCAACCGGATCACCGTTCCCGGAGTCAGTCTCGACGTCGTCGGCACCGGTGGTGACCGCGCGCACACCGTCAACATCTCGACGATGGCCGCGATGGTGTGCGCCGCCGCGGGGGTCCGCGTCGTCAAGCACGGCAACCGCGCGGCGTCGTCGTCGTCGGGCTCGGCCGACGTGCTCGAGGCGCTCGGCGTCGACCTGGGGCTGGACCCGTCGCGGGTGGCGGCGGTTGCCGAGGAGGCGGGGATCACGTTCTGCTTCGCGCAGGCGTTCCACCCCGGGTTCCGGCACGCGGGCGGCGTCCGGCGCGAGCTGGGCATCCCGACGGCCTTCAACTTCCTCGGGCCGCTCACCAACCCGGCCCAGCCGACGTTTGCGGCGGTCGGGGTCGCCGACGCGCGGATGGCGCCGATCGTGGCGGGCGTGTTCGCCTCACGCGGACGGGATGCGGCGGTGTTCCGCGGCGACGACGGGCTGGACGAGCTGACATTGGAGACGACGTCGTCGGTGTGGTGGGTCCGGGCGGGTTCCGTGACGTCGCGCGCCGTGGACCCGACCCGGCTGGGGCTGGCGAACCAGCCGACGTCGGCGCTGCGGGGCGGCGACCCGGCGCACAACGCGGGCGTGGTCCGGTCGGTGTTCGCGGGGGAGTCAGGGGCCGTCCGCGACGCCGTCGTGCTCAACGCGGGCCTGGCCCTGGCGGTGACCGGTTCGGACTCCGGCTCGTCGGCGGACGCGTTCGAGGCGGACGTGCGGGCGGGGATGGCGCGAGCCGGGTCGGCGATCGACTCGGGGGCCGCGACCCGGCTGGTCGACGCCTGGGTCGCGGCGACGCGCTCCGGCTGAGCTGGGTCAGTCGCCGCCGTCGAGGCCGATCGAGAAGGCCGCCTCGGTGTCGCGCTTGGAGTACGTCCGGAACGCGATGTGGGTCTCGGTCCGCGCCACGCCGTCCACCTTGTTGAGACGGTCCGCGATGACGTCGGCCAGGTGCTCGTGGTCGCGGACCCGCACCATCGCGATGAGGTCCGCGTCGCCGGTCACCGAGTAGACCTCGGTCACGCCGTCGAGCTCGGCGATGCCCTGGCCCACCTCCGGGATCCGGTCGACGTCGCAGCTGACCATGACGATGGCGGTGATCACGGGACGATTGAACTACACCTGGCGGCCGACAGCCCGGCCCGGTCGGCGGTTGTGGGTCTCGGCTCAGCCGGCGACCGGGAGGTCGCGGTCGAACGGCGAGACGTCGCTCGGGCGCCGGTCGTCGAGCAGCGCCCGCACTCCTCCGGCGCCGCCCACCGGGCAGGACCAGGAGCCGTCCATCTCGACGATCCGCACGCCGGGCGCCTCGAGCCAGCGCAGGACGATCTCCGTCTCCTCCGGCGTGGCCGCCGGCGACGGGTGGACCGGCGCCTCGACGGCCTCGGCGGTGGCGCAGAGGTTGCGGACGTAGATCATCGGGTCGGCGCCGGCCGGGCTCACGCTGGTACCGGCCAGCCGCCCGAACCGGACGCAGACCAGCTCCCAACCGCCCGCCTCCGCTCGGCGGGCGGCCACGATCTGGGGGCTGGCGGCCAGCGGCGCGATTCGCTGGGTGCGGGCGGCGGCGCGGACCAGGTGGAGCAGCCGGTCGCGGACGGTGCCCGCGTCCTCGAACCGCTCCTGCTCCGACAACGCGGCCATCCGCGCGAGCAGGGCGTCGGTGACGGGACGCGCGTCGCCGGTGAGCAGCCCGACCGCGTCGCCGACGACCGCCGCATACTCCTCGACCGTCTGTCGCCCCGAGCAGGGCGCGCCGCACCGGCCCATCTGGCCCAGCGCGCACTCCGAGCCGGTGCCGCGCGCGGAGAGCTTGCCGGTGCACTGGCGCAGCGGCACGACCTCGTGGACGGCCGCGACCGCCGCCTCGGCCGACCGCTTCGAGCGGAACGGGCCGAGGTAGCGCGCGCCGTCGGGCTTGACCTCGCGGACGATCGACAGCCGCGGGAACAGCTCGTGCGTCAGCTTGACCCAGATGACCCGCTCGGGATGCCTCGAGCGCCGGTTGTAGCGGGGCTTGTGGGCAGCGATGAGGCGCAGCTCGCGGACCTGGGCCTCGAGGGTGGTCTGGCAGACGATCGGCTGGATGCTCGTGGCCAGCCCGACCATCTCGGCCATCCGGGTGCGCTGCTCGGAGGCGGTGAAGTAGGAGCGAGCGCGGGCGCGGATGTTGCGGGACGTGCCGACGTAGAGCGGCCGGCCGCGCTCGTCCTTGAAGATGTAGACGCCCGGCAGCGGCGGCAGGTGCTCGGCGAGGAACCGCTTGCGCCGCTGCGCCGGCGTGACGCGTGACGTGTAGCTCGACAGCTCCTCGAGGGTGTGGACGCCGAGGTTGCCGACGCGCTCGAGCAGCCCGTGGAGCACGTCGACCGTGGCCTGGGCGTCGTGGAGGGCGCGGTGGTCCGGCGTCGTCGTCGCACCGAACACCACGGCCAGCGAGGAGAGCTTGTGGTTGCGGGACTCGTCCTTCATGACCAGCTGCCGCGCCAGGTGCACGGTGTCGAGGACCCGGAACCCCGGCCACGGATGCCCGGTGGCGCGCGCGGCCTCCTTGAGGAACGACACGTCGAACCCCGCGTTGTGCGCGACGAGCACGCTGTCGCGGGCGAACTCGAGGAAGGCCGGCAGCACGGACTCGATCCGGGGGGCCTGCGCCACCATCGCGTCGGTGATGCCGGTGAGCACCTGGATGAACACGGGGATCGGCTCGCCCGGCCGGACCAGCGTCTGGAACTCGCCGAGGACCTCCCCGCCGCGGACCTTCACCGCGCCGACCTCGGTGATCGACGACGCGGACGCGCTGCCGCCGGTCGTCTCCAGGTCGACGACGACGAACGTGACGTCGCGGAGCGGCGTGCCGAGGTCGTCCAGGGTGCCCTGGACCGCCCGTCCGCCCGGGTCGGCACTGCCGCCGCTGCCGCTCACAAGGCCGACGGTAACCGCGCGCTCCGACACCCTCGGGCAGGCGCGCGGCGGTCCGGCGGGGGTGGGCTGTCAGTGGTCGGTCCTAGCGTTTCTCTCGTCAGGTCGACCGGACGAGAACACCCGAGAGTCAGCCGTAAGGAGGCGTCATGCGCGTCGAGAGCCCGATGGTCGTGGACTGCGACACCTGCCCTGTACGCGGCCTGCGCTGCGACGACTGCGTCGTGACCGCCCTCGGCCACCTGCCCGTCCACGTGCTCACTGACGGCGGGCTGCCGCTCGACCGGGCGGAGCGACGGACCGTCAGCCGGTTCGTCGCGGCCGGGCTGGTGACGGCCGACGAGGCGAACACCCTCGTCGCCCGGCGCGAGCCGTGGTCCCGCGAGACCCAGCGAGAGACGGCACAACCGACGGAGCGAGCCCACCGGGCGGTCGGCTGACGGCCGAGCTCCGGCCGTCCGGGGGAGTCGGCCGCGGGCGACAGCCGCGGCGCCTACCATCTGGGGGTGAGCTGGGGATCGCGCAGGGGTATGCCGCGCTGCGCACCTCCTGGTCACCGACGCGCGGCAGCGCTCGTCGGGTCGCTGCTGGCCCTGACCCTCGTCGCTGGATGCTCGCTGCTGGACAGCCGGGCTGCGGAGGTCGGCTCTGACAGCGCGGGCGGCACCACCAGCGCGCCGTTCACCCCCACGCCGTCGGACCCGCCCACGACCGAGGCGGTGACCGAGGCCCGGCACGCGGCGTCGGACCTCGTGGAGCAGCGGGTCGCCGCGGTCGTGGCCAAGGACAAGGCCGCCTGGCTCGCCACCGTCACCGACCCGGCGGGCGGCTTCGGCGTCGACCAGGCGGCCCTCTTCGACCGGATGACCAAGCTGCCGCTCGGCAAGCTCGCCCTGCGCACCGTCGACATCGAGCGCCCGGCCGGGAGCGCGACCACCGGCGACCCGGCATGGTGGGTCGCGCGCGTCCGCCAGACCTACGCCTTCACCGGCTACGACCCGGGGCAGCGTGACTTCACCGTCTCGTACCGACTGGCCCGGACCGCGGAGGGCTGGCGCTTCACCGGCGTCGCCGACGGCCAGAACGACGTCCAGCCGTTCGACCTGCCCCGCCTGGCCGTCGTGAGCTCCCCGACGACGCTGGTCATCGGGGACCTGCCGACCGCGACCCTGCGCGCATACCTCGCCCTGGGCGACGCGGCGCACGACCGCATCGTCGCAGTCTGGGGCGATGCGCAGCCGGCGGTCATCGTCGCCCCGAGCTCGCTCGACGCGCTCAAGGCGCAGCTGGGACCCGGCCGCGGAGACGGGTTCGACCAGATCGCCGCCGTCACCGACGGCCCGCTCGTCCGCGACATGGCCGCGCAGAGCGACCGCGTCTACCTCAACCCCGACGCGTTCAAGGAGCTGAGCGTCACCGGACGGGGTGTCGTGGTGACCCACGAGCTCACCCACGTCACCGTCCGCGCGTCGACGTCCCGCAGTGTGCCGATCTGGCTCTCCGAGGGCTTCGCCGACGACGTCGCCATCGCCGCCACGGCACTGCCGGTGCGCTCGGTGGCGGCCGACCTGCTCGACCAGGTCCGCGCGGGCAAGGGCCCGACCCAGCTCCCCGACGAGACCGCCTTCGACCCCGCGAAGGGCCAGATCGCCCCGGCCTACAGCGCCGCGTGGCTGGCGGTGTCGCGGATGCGGCAGCGGTACGGCCAGGCGAAGGTGGTCGCGTTCTACCGCGCCGTTGCCGGGCCCAAGACCGGCGAGCCGGGCGTGAGCCAGTCGCCGGACCAGCTCACTGGCACCACGTTCGAGACCGTGCTCGGCACCAACCAGGACGCGTTCGTCGCCGACTGGGTGTCGAACGTCAAACGTCTCGCGCGCTGAACCCTCAGCCCCGGCTCGGGGCGGGGGCGTACAGCGCCTCGACGTCGTCGTGGAAGTCGCGCATGACGACGTTGCGCTTCAGCTTGAGCGACGGCGTGAGGTAGCCGTTCTCCTCGGTGAAGTCGCCGGGCAGGACGGTGAACTTGCGGATCGACTCCGCCTTGCTCACTGCGGTGTTCGCGTCGTCGACGGCCTTCTGCAGCTCCGCGAGGACCGCCTCGTTCGTCCGGGCCTGGTCCATCGTCAGCGCTGGCAGGCCGTTGTTCTTGGCCCAGGTCGGGAGCATCTCGTCGTCGAGGGTGATGAGCGCGGCGATGAACGGCTTCTGGTCGCCGACGACGATGCACTGCGAGACCAGGGGGTGGGCGCGCAGCCGGTCCTCGAGCACCGCCGGCGCGACGTTCTTGCCGCCGGCGGTCACGAGGATCTCCTTCTTGCGACCGGTGATCTTGAGGTACCCGTCGTCGTCGAGCTCGCCGATGTCGCCGGTGTGGAACCACCCGTCCTGCAGCGCCTCCGCCGAGGCGGTCGCGTTGTTGCGGTACCCCGTGAAGACGTTGACACCCTGGATGAGGATCTCGCCGTCCTCGGCGATCCGGATCCCGACGCCCGGCAGCGGGGTGCCGACCGTGCCGATCTTGACCTTCTCCGGGACGTTGACCGTCGCCGGCGCGGTGGTCTCGGTGAGGCCGTACCCCTCGAGGACGATCACCCCGATCCCGCGGTAGAAGTGGCCGAGCCGGGTACCGAGCGGGGCGCCGCCGGAGACCGCATAACGGACGTGTCCGCCCATCGCCGCGCGCAGCTTGCTGTAGACGAGCCGGTCGAAGACGGCGTGCTTCATCTTGAGCCCGAAGCCGGGGCCGCCGTTGTCGAGCGACTCGCTCCACTCCATCGCCGTCGCGGCCGCGGTTGCGAAGATCCGGCCCTTGCCGTCGCCCTCGGCCCGCTGCTCCGACGAGTTGTAGATCTTCTCGAAGACCCGCGGCACGGCGAGGATGAACGTCGGCTGGAACGAGGCGAAGTCGTCGAGCAGGGTGCGGATGTCGCTGGAGTGGCCCATCCGCGCGGCGGCCTCCACGCAGAGCACCTGGATGAACCGGGCGAAGACGTGGGCCAGCGGCAGGAAGAGCAAGGTGGCCGCGCCGTCCGCGCGCACCACGGACGCCAGCGACTCGCAGGCGTTCTCGGCGAGGTCCTTGAAGTTCCCGTGGGTCAGCTCACAGCCCTTGGGCCGACCCGTCGTGCCCGAGGTGTAGATGATCGTCGCCAACGAGGTGCGGTCGGTGCCGTCCCGGCGGGCTGCGAGGGTCTCGTCGCCGACATCGGCGCCGGCGCGGACCAGCTCGTCGAGGGCGCCGGACTCGATCTGCCAGACGTCGCGGAGGTTGGTGACCTGGTCGCGCACCGCGGCCACCGCGCCGGCGTGCGTCGCCGTCTCGACGACGACCGCGATGGCACCGGAGTCCTCGAGGATCCAGCCCACCTGGTCGGGCGACGAGGTCTCGTAGATGGGGACCGTGACCGCACCGGCGGTCCAGATCGCGTAGTCGACGAGGGTCCACTCGTAGCGGGTGCGGGACATCAGCGCGACCCGGTCGCCGACGCCCACCCCGGCGGCGATGAGGCCCTTGGCCAGCTGGGCGACCTGGTCGGCGAACTCGGCGGCGGTGACGTCCTGCCAGCCGCTGCCCGCGCGGGTCGCGAAGACGACCTTGTCGGGCACCTCGTGGGCGTTGACGAGTACCGTCTGGGCGAGGTTGCCCTCGGTGGTCGACGCGACGAGTGGGGCGACGACCTTGTCGCGGACCTGCTGTGACACGACGGTCTCCTCCGGCCGGGAACTGACGCCTCGGAGGATACCCGCGGGGTATGCGTCGACGGGGCGGTCCGCCGCTTTCGGCACACCCCGCCCCGCGCGGCCCAGGTTGTAGCCTTCCGCCCATGCCCGACCGCACCGAGAGCTCCATCGTCATCGACGCCGCCCCCGGCGCGGTCCTCGACGTCATCGCGGACTTCGGCGCCTACCCGAAATGGGCGACCGAGGTGAAGTCGGCGACGGTCCTGTCCGAGGAGGGCGACGGCTGGCCGGACCAGGTCGAGTTCGTCGTCGACGCCGGGGCGATCAAGGACACCTACGTCCTGGACTACGAGTGGGACGTCGACGAGGCGGGCACCGGCGTCGTCTCCTGGGGGCTGGTCAAGGCCACCGTGCTCAAGGCCATGAACGGGTCCTACACGCTGGCGGCCAAGGGCTCCAGCACCGACGTCACGTACCGGCTCGCGGTCGACCTCAACATCCCCATGCTCGGCATGCTCAAGCGCAAGGCGGAGAAGGTCATCGTCGACACCGCACTGCGGGAGCTGAAGAAGCGCGTCGAGGGCTGACGGCCCCGTGCGGATCGTCCTCTTCACCGGGAAGGGAGGCGTCGGCAAGACCACGACGGCGGCGGCGTGCGCGGTCCGGGCCGCCCGCTCCGGCACTCGCACCCTGGTCATGTCGACCGACGCGGCGCACTCCCTCGGCGACGCGCTCGGCGTCGACCTCGCCGCGGCCGGTACGGCGGGCGAGCCCGCTCGAGGTGGAGCCGCGCCTCCATGCGCTCCAGGTCAGCGCGTCCGCTCGGCTGGGTACGCAGTGGCGGGTCGTCCAGGACTACCTTCTCGACGTCCTTGACACGCTCGGCATCGACCCGGTGGTCGCCGAGGAGCTGACCTCGCTGCCCGGCGCCGAGGAGATCGCCGCGCTGCTCGAGCTGCGTTCGCGCGCCGCGACATCCGGGAACGACGCCGAGAGCGCCGAGTGGGACCTGCTCGTCGTCGACTGCGCTCCCACCGCCGAGACCCTCCGCCTCCTGGCGCTGCCCGAGGCACTCGCCTGGCACCTGGAACGGCTGCTGCCGGCGCAGCGCGGCCTCATGCGCACCCTGCGCCCCGCTGCGGCGGCCGCCGCCGGGATGCCGCTGCCGTCGCCCGAGGTCGCGACCACCGTGTACGGGTGGTACCGCCAGATGCGTGACGTGCACGCCCTGCTCACCGGCCCCAGCGCCTCGGTGCGGCTGGTGCTCACCCCCGAACGCGGTGGTCATCGCCGAAGCGCGCCGGACCTGGACGTCGCTCGGGCTCTACGGTTTCGCGGTCGACGGCGTCGTCGTCAACCGCGTCTTCCCGGCGGCAGGTCCTGGTAGCGGCGACGCCTGGCGGCGCTCCTGGAACGAGGCCCAGCAGGTCGGTCTCGACGAGGTGGCCGAGTCGTTCGCCGAGCTGCCGGTCGTCGCGCGCGCCGTACCTCGCCGCCGAGCCGATCGGACCCGATGCGCTCGACGACCTGGCCGGCCGCGCTCTCGGGAGACGTCACCTCGGCCGAAGACCCCCTCGGCGTGCTCGGCCCGGTGCGGCACGACGGGCCTCCGGGTGCGACGCTCCGGCTCGGGGTACGTCCTGAGCCTCCCCCTCCCGCTCGCCAACGCCCGCGACGTGGACCTCAAGCGGCGCGATGCCGAGCTGCTCGGTGTCGGTGGGCGACCACCGCCGGGTGCTCAGCCTGCCGGCGGTGCTGCGGCGGTGCGTCGTCGCGGCGCGCGGGTACGCGACGGGGTGCTGCGGGTCGACCTTCGCGCCCGACCCCGAGCTGTGGCCGCGCCGGTCTCGACCGGGCGGCGGATCTGACGAGAACGGGCACGACGACGGTATGCGGGAGGTCGCCCATGGCTGACGAGCGACGGCCGGTGGGGTCGGTGGCGGAGGAGACGAGCCCGGCTGCTCGACGCATCTGCTGGCCGGGACCCCGGCGGGACGGGTCGCCCGACCGACGCCGCGGGCTACCAGGCATACCCGAACGACCCGACGCCGGAGGACGCCGCGGGGAGCACGGAATCGTGCCCGACCTGCGGTCACGTGCCCGGGGCCGCACACGCCGCCGCCGGGGACGGTGAGGTCTGCCATCTCTGCCCGGTATGCCAGCTGCTGCGGGTCGTGCGCACCGTGCGGCCGGAGACCCTGGACCGGCTGGCCGACCTCGCCGCCGCGATGACCGACACGCTGCGGGACGTCGCGGCGAGCCGGTGGCGCGAGACCGGGGCGCCCCCACCGCGCCGGTCCCGGGCGGAGGTGCAGGAGATCGAGATCGAGGGCGACGCGGCCGGGCGCCGACCTCGGCGAGGAGGCGCGATGAGCGGCGCATCTGGCGATCGGGATCGACATCGGCGGGACCAAGGTCGCGGGCGGTGTCGTCGACGCGGCGGGCCAGGTCGTCGCGCGGGCACGGCGCGACACCCCGCACCGGTCGAAGTCGCCCGACGTCGTGGAGGACACGATCGTCGCGGTGGTCGACGAGCTGGTGGAGACGGTCCGGGTCGACGCGCTGGGCGAGGTGGTGGCGGTCGGGATCGGGGCCGCGGGGTTCGTTGCGGCGGACCGGGCGACGGTCGTGTTCGCGCCGCACCTGTCGTGGCGTCACGAGCCGCTGCGGGACGCGATGTCACGGCGGATCCGGGTGCCGATCACGGTGGACAACGACGCGAACGCCGCGGCGTGGGCCGAGTGGAAGTTCGGCGCGGCGCGCGGCGAGAGCCACCTGATGATCGTCAACCTCGGCACCGGGATCGGTGGCGGCATCGTCATCGACGGGCGCGTGCAGCGGGGCGCGTACGGGATCGCCGGCGAGTTCGGGCACATGCAGGTGGTGCCGAACGGGATTCGCTGCGAGTGCGGCAACAAGGGCTGCTGGGAGCAGTATGCGAGCGGCAACGCCCTCGTGCGCGAGGCTCGGGACCTCATCGCGGCGCGGTCACCCGGTGGCCGAGGACCTGCTGGGGGCGGTGGGTGGCGACCCGTCGAAGCTCACCGGTCCGCTCATCACGGCGGCCGCCCAGAACGGCGACCCGACGGCGATCGAGCTGCTCGCCGAGATCGGGGAGTGGCTCGGGGTGGGGATCGCCAACCTCGCCGCGGCGTTCGACCCGGGGACGTTCGTCATCGGCGGGGGCGTGAGCGCCGCGGGTCCGTTGCTGCTCGACCCGGCACGGGAGACCTTCCGGCGTCAGCTGACCGGACGCGGGTACCGCCCGCGAGGCCCAGATCGTGGCCGCCGAGCTGGGCAACGAGGCCGGCCTCATCGGGGCCGCCGACCTCGCCCGCCTCGGTCAGTAGCTCGTCGAACAGGGTCCGGTCAGCAACCCGGTCGACAGCTCGGTCAACAGCTCGGTCGGACAGCTGCGGTGGCGGACAGCTCGGTCGGACAGCTCGGTCGACAGTTCGGTGCAACGACCTCGCACGTGGTGAGTAAATAAACCGGCATTTCGGAAATCGGGCGCCGAAAAGTCACCACGTGCGGAGAAGTCAGCGCGTGCCCGACTCGACGCCGATGTGTCACCACGTGCGGACAAGTGGGCGGGCGGCAATGTGGGCGGCGCGGGATGACGGTTCCGGTGATGTGGTGCGCGGGGTCGGCGAGGCCGGATGCCGTCGTCGTCGTCGTCGCGGTCGAGCGGCTGGCGCAGCACGAGGAGCACGAACCCGGCGATCGAGATCAGCAGGGCGCACATCATCCACCAGCCGTTGCCGTCGCGGTTGAACAGCAGCAGGTAGAGGAACAGCAGCGGCCCCGAGACCAGGGCCACGATCATCAGCCAGAAGTGCTTGTCCT
>CAWHFV010000005.1:0-120085 GCA_963828725.1 uncultured Actinomycetota bacterium
ACGATGATGTCGAGGTTCCCGCGGACCTGGGTCATCGCGCGGCTCGTGGCAGGCGTCGGGGTCGGGGACGGCCGGGTAGACCCGCTCGTCGAGGCGCCGGGCGATGATCTTCGCGAACCCCAGGATCGACGTCAGCGGGGTCCGCAGCTCGTGGGAGACGGTCGAGATGAAGTCGTTCTTCATCCGGTCCACCTCGCGCTCGACGGTGATGTCGCGCACGAGGACGACGGTGCCACGCGAGGAACCCTCGGCCGGGTCGACGATGCCGCTGGCCACGGCGCGTCCGAGACGCCCGTCGGCCAGCGGGATCTCGCGGGTCGGGGCCTGCGTGGAGCCGATCCCGTCCAGCTCCGGAAGAACGTCGGCGGCCGTGCTGGTGCAGCAGGCTGCCGGACGGCCGCGCCAGCATCTCCTCGAGCCGCCGGTTCACGCGCACCACGCGCCCGTCCGGGTCGATGACCAGCAGCCCCTCGGCCAGGTTCTCGAGGACGGCGGCGAGCTGGTGGCTGAGCCCGACGGCCTCGTCCCGGGCCCGCGCCGTCTCCTCCCGCGAACCCTCGAGCTGGGCGGTCCGCTCGACGACCTTCTGCTCCAAGGACACCTCGGACCGGTGGAGCTCGGCGTTGGCGTGGCGCAGCCCGTCGACCACTTCGCCGAGGCGGCCCGAGTACGCATACAGGACGGTGAGGCCCAGCCCGAGGAAGGCGACCGACACGAAGACGAAGACGACCTGGATGAGCAGCGTGGGGAGCCCGGAGACGACCGGGACGATGGCCCGCACCGCCAGCAGCACGGCCACGACGGCGGCGACGGCCGTGGCCACGGAGATGACCAGCAGGGTGCGGCGCTGGACGTAGGGGATCGCGAACAGCACCGGGAAGACCGTGAGCACGGCAAAACCGCCGAACAGCGACGGCACCAGCAGGGGCGCCACGACCAGCTGCAGCCAGAACGTCGCGCACACCGCCAGCACGGCGGCGTCGACGCGTCCGTCGCGGTAGAGGCGCAGGGACCACGCGAGGAGGCCGACGCAGAGGATCGTCGCGACCAGCAGCGGCCAGACGATGGGCGTGCGGACGACGGCGAGCACGACGACGAGGACGACGACGCCGGCCCCGGCCGCGGCCATGTCGAGCAGGACGAACCGGCGGAACCGGCGGTCCGCCTCGACCGGGTCCCCGACCGGTCCGTGGACCGTGAGGTCGGTGTGCGGCACCGGCGACCCCATCCGCACACCCTTCGCCAACGGTCGGACGTCGTCAGTGTAGGGCGACGGCCCCGGTGCATCCGTGAGGACGCCGGCGGCGGAAGAGGGGTCACAGCGGCTTTCGGGGAACCGCATACCCCGTTCGTGGAGTGGGCCACGTCGCCGGTCGACCCACTACGAGGAGTCTGTATGCGCATCGTTCGTGCCCTCGCCACCGTGGCGCTTGCCGCGGGAGCCTCCGTCGGCGTCGCCCTGGCGACGCCCCTCTCGGCCCATGCGGCCGGGACCGCCATGGTCTCGATCCTGCACGCCGTCCCCGGAACGCCGGTGGACGTCTGCGCCAACGGCAAGGCCCTCCTGACCAACTTCCAGCCGGGCACGCTCACCGACCCCCAGAGCCTTCCGGCGGGGTCGTACGACCTCAAGCTGACCGCCGCGAACAGCGGCTGCGGAGCCACCGCCGTCCTCGAGGCCAAGGGGGTCAACGTCCCGGCCGGGGCCAACATCACCGTGGTGGCCCACCTCGACGCCGGCGGCGCCCCGAAGCTGACGCCCTACGTCAACGACGTCTCCGCGGTCCCGGCCGGCAAGGCCCGGCTCACGGTGCGCCACGACGCCGCCGCGCCCGCGGTCGACGTGCGCGCGGGTGGCACGCCCGTCATCACCAACCTCACCAACCCGAACGAGAAGTCGCTGGTCACGGCCGCCGGCACGGTCTCGGCCGACGTCGTCCTCGCCGGGACGACCACGGTGGCGATCGGGCCGGCCGACGTCACGCTGAAGGAGGGGACCAGCACGATCGTGTACGCGTGGGGCAGCGCCTCCGCGAACAACCTCAAGCTCGCGGTCCAGACCATCTCCGGCATGCACTCGTCGCCGGGTGGGGTCAACGCGGGTACCAGCGGCCTGGCCGCCGGCGACCTCTCGACGAACGCGGCCATCGAGCTGGTCGCGGTCGGCGGCCTGGCAGCGGGAGCGCTCGCGCTCGCGCTGACTCGCCGGCGTTCGGGCGCGCGGGAGACCTCGGTCGGCTGAGCCGTCCGAGGGATCGCATGAGCCGCCCCCGCTGGGCCAGGGTGACCGCCGTCATGGCGGCCACCCTGGTCGGGGGCGCGCTCGTGGCCTTTGTCGTGGTGCCGCGCGGCGGCCCCACGGACGACCCGGTCGCGGCGGGCCTCGTGGCTCCGGCGACCGTGTCGAGCACGTCGGCACCGTCGGCGCCCGCGCCAACGGGTACCTCGACGGACCCCGGCCTGCCGTCGTTCACGGCGAGTCCGGCGACGCTCGGCGGTCAGGACGCTGCTGCGCCTCCCACCCGCGTCGCGGTCGCCCGGCTCGGTATCGACATGACCGTCGAGCCGCAGGGCGTGCTGCCCGACGGCCAGATGGCCCTGCCGGCCAGCCCGACGGTCGCCGGGTGGTACCGGTTCGGCAGCGCGCCGGACGACGCGGCCGGAGCGACCGTGCTGGCAGCGCACGTGGACAGCAAGACGGGCGTCGGCCCGTTCGTGCGGCTCAACCAGGCGAAGGCCGGCGACGAGGTGGTCGTCTGGACCGGTGACCAGCGACACGCCTACCGGGTCACCACGGTGGTCCGCGTCGACAAGACCCGGCTCGACGGTGACGGACTCTTCGCCGTCAGCGGCCCTCGGGTGCTCCACCTCGTCACCTGCACCGGCGCATACGTGCCCGGTTCTGGGTACACCGACAATCTCGTCGTGATCGCCGACCCGGTGGTGACCTAGGGTGACCGCAATGACCGAGATCGAGCGGGCGGACGCCGAGACGTCGCGCAGCACGCTCGCCCTGGCCGAGGCCTTGGCGGACGGGTCGCTCGACGCCCTGTCCGAGTGCTACCGGCTGTGGGGTCCCTTGGTCATGGGTATCGCGACCCGCGCCGTCGGCAACCGCACCGATGCCGAGGACATCACGCAGCAGGTCTTCATCGCGGCGTGGAAGAGCCGGGGCACCCTGCGGCCGTCCGAGTCGGCGCTGCCGGCCTGGCTGATCGGCATCGCGCGACACCGGGTGGCCGACGAGTACGCCCGCCGCGCCCGCGCCGCGCGGGTGTCACAGGCGGTCGCCGCCAACACGGTTCCCGGGTCCGACGTGGAGGGCCGAGATACGGTCGACCGGGTCGTCGACCGGGTCCTGCTGCGCGAGGCCGTCGACCAGCTGCCCGAACCCCGTCGCACGGTTCTCCATCTGGCCTACGTCGAGGACCGAACACAGGAGGACATCGCCAAGCAGCTCGACCTGCCGCTCGGCACGGTGAAGAGCCACATGCGGCGCGGCCTGCTCCGCTTGCGGCGAGACCTGCGTACCGGCTGGGAAGGGGGCGACCGATGACCCATCTGACCGATGACGTCCTGGCGGCGATCGCCCTCGGTGAACCCGATGTCGCCCCCGACGACCTCGCCCACGTCGACTCCTGTCCGGTGTGCTCCGAGGAGCTGGCCGAGCTCGACCACGTGCACACGCTGCTGCGCGAGGAGGTCGGGCTGCGGGACGCGCACCGTGTCGACCCCGGCCCCGAGGTGTGGCAGCGGGTCCTCGCGGCGACCAGGGAGGACGCTGCCGTTGCGGCGGTCGATCCCGACCCACAGGCCGCCCCACTGGACCAGCCGGACTCGGCGGACTCGGCGGACCAACCGGATCAGCCGGCCGAGCCGGTGCCGTCGCTCGACGAGCGCCGGGCCGCGCGGAACGCCGCACCGCCTCGCCGCCGGACCTGGTGGGTGGTGGCCGCGGCGGCCGCCTGCCTGCTGGTGGGCGTGCTCGTCGGCCGGGCCGTCTGGGCACCCGGCGAGACCACCCTTCCGGTCGTCGCCTCGGTGCCCCTCACGACGCTGGACGCGTCGAAGCAGCAGGAGGGCACCGCCCAGCTGCTCGGTGGTCAGGGCGGCCAGGGCCAGGAGCTCAAGGTCGCCACGCGCCCGATGTCGCCGGGTTCGGGGTACGTCGAGGTCTGGCTCATCAACACCGACGGCAAGCGGATGGTCTCCCTCGGCGTCCTGTCGAGCGACCAGGCGACGTTCCCGGTTCCGCCCGACGCGATCCAGCAGGGCTACACGATCGTCGACCTGTCGCACGAGCAGTTCGACGACAAGCCGCAGCACAGCGGCGACAGCATCATGCGGGGAACCCTGCCGGTCTGAGCCGCGCTGGCTGGCTGCACCCTCGTCGGATACCCGGTTGGGTCACCGATCCGGCTGCGACCACGACAGCTCGCCACGACCGTCTCGGTTACCCGACCGGGTACGCGACTGGGTCATCCGGGTACCTGGGGCTGCCGGGCGCATCGGATCGGAGGGTTATTGCCCCATCAGGGCAGTAATCCTCCGATCGGAGGAACCTGGCCGCGACCCGGTCGGTCAGCCGGGCGTGATCTCACGCAGTGCGCGATGCACCTTGGCGTCGATCCCGTCCGGGGTGCGTCTCACGTACCCGACCGCGTATCCGACCGCGACGTTCACCCGGATCCGGATCCGGGTACTTGGGGTTGCCGAGCGCATCGGATCGGAGGGTTGTTGCCCCTATCAGGGCAGTAATCCTCCGATCGGAGGCACGTGGCCGCGACCCTCCAATCGGAGTCAGCCCTGAGTGGCGTCGCGCAGTGCGCGCAGCACCTTGGCGTCGATCCCGTCGGGGGTGAGCCGCATCTCGTAGTTCTCCACGCCGGCCCACTGCGCCAGCGCCTCGGCGGTCGGCCCGCTGTAGCCCAGCTCCGCCAGCCGTCCGGCGACCTCCTCACCGAGCTCGCCGGTCAGCGGCCGGACGTCCTCGGCGGTCCCGAAGTAGAGGTCGCTGAGGTCGAGCAGCCGGGCCAGCTCCTGGGGCGCCTGCGGGTGGTCGTCGACCCGGAGGTCGGCGCGGACCCCGCTCTCGTCGTAGCCCTCGCCGGCCGCCACGACGACCAGTGCCGCGCTCTGCCGGCCGCGCGCGTCGCCGCCGGCCGCGTCACCGGCGAGCAGGGCGGCCACGAGCCGGTGTTCCAACGGCTGTCCAGCCCCCTCCAGCCACGCCCGCTCCATCTCGGCGACGACCTGTTCGCCGACGAGGATGTTGCCCTGGATCGCATACCGGCCGCTGTCGTCCGCGCCGGACCGGCCGCCGGCCCAGTCGAGACAGTCGCGGCCGGTGTAGGTGGCCTGGCTGTCGACGCCGACGACGCCGAGCTGGCGGTGCTCGCGCTCGGAGTCGGCGGCCGTCACCTGCTGGACGGCGTATGCGGCGTCGCGGCCCTGCTCGAGGAGACCCACCGCGTCGATCTTGTAGGACCACTTCGCGGTGGCCTGGGTGGCCGCCGCGCCGATCACGAACGACCGGTCACCGTCCAACCCGAGACGCGCCTCCGGGACGACCGAACCGACCGCGAGGAACTTGCTGGCCACGGCGACGCCGGCAGCGGTGCCGTCGGTGGCGACGATGGAGAACGTCATGCTGGGCACCCTATGCGGCGGCTGTGACCCCGGCCGAGCGCTGCCGCGGGCTCGTCATCCGGACCGTGTCCGGACCGCGCTGGACGGCGCTCCTAGAATCTGGGGGTGACCGTGAACGACAGTGCGCTGCTCCAGGCCGAGCTGGAGGCCTCCGCGGCCTCCCTCGTCGCGGGCCAGCAGCCGTCCTGGCCGGACGCCGGAGCCGTCCGTACCGCGGTCGAGACCCTCGCCGCATACCCGCCGTTGGTGTTCGCGGGCGAGTGCGACCTGCTGCGCGACCGGATAGCGTCCGCCGCCCGCGGGGAGGCGTTCGTGCTTCAGGGCGGTGACTGCGCCGAGACGTTCGCGGCGGCGACGGCCGACAACATCCGCGACCGGATCAAGACGATCCTCCAGATGGCCGCGGTGCTCACCTACGGCGCCTCCGTCCCGGTCATCAAGATCGGCCGGATGGGCGGTCAGTACGCGAAGCCGCGCAGCACGGGCACCGAGACCCGCGACGGCGTCGAGCTGCCCGCCTACCGGGGCGACATGGTCAACGACTTCGCCTTCGAGGCGACGGCCCGCATCCCCGACCCACAGCGACTGGTCCGGGCCTACCACGCGTCCTCGGCCACCCTGAACCTCGTGCGGGCGTTCACCATGGGCGGCTTCGCCGACCTGCGCCACGTGCACGACTGGAACAAGGGCTTCGTCGCCAACTCCGCGAACCAGAGGTACGACAAGCTCGCGCACGACATCGACATGGCGATGAAGTTCATGGCCGCGTGCGGCGCCGACTTCGACGCGATGCGCACCGTCGAGTTCTTCGCCGCGCACGAGGCGCTGATCCTCGACTACGAGCGGCCGATGACCCGGATCGACTCGCGGACCGGTCTGGCCTACGACACGTCGGCGCACTTCGTGTGGGTGGGGGAGCGGACCCGCGACCTCGACGGGGCCCACATCGACTTCGTGTCGCGCATCCAGAACCCGATCGGCGTCAAGGTGTCGGCCAACGCCGAACCCGACCAGCTGCTCAAGCTGCTCGACAAGATCGACCCCGACCGCGTACCGGGCCGGGTCACCTTCATCACCCGGATGGGCGCCCAGACGATCCGTACCGCCCTCCCGTCGATCGTGGAGCGCGTCACGGACGCGGGGGCGCAGGTCACGTGGATCTGCGATCCCATGCACGGCAACACGTTCTCGTCGACCACCGGCTACAAGACGCGCAACTTCGACGACGTCGTCGACGAGGTCCGCGGCTTCTTCGAGGTCCATCGCGCCCTCGGCACCGTCCCCGGCGGCATCCACGTCGAGCTCACCGGCAACGACGTCACCGAGTGCCTGGGCGGGTCGGAGAAGATCCTCGACGCCGACCTGGAGAAGCGCTACGAGTCGGTCTGCGACCCCCGCCTGAACCACCAGCAGAGCCTCGAGCTGGCGTTCCTCGTCGCGGAGATGCTGGGGGAGTGAGCGAGCCACTTCGGGCCGACCTGCTGTCGGACACGCTGACCCGCCCCACCGACGGTATGCGCGCGGCCATGGCCGCGGCCGAGGTCGGCGACGACGTCTTCGGCGAGGACCCCACGGTCAACGCGCTCGAGGCGGAGGTGGCCGACCTCCTCGGCCACGAGGCCGGGCTGTTCACGCCGTCGGGGTCGATGGCCAACCAGCTGGGCCTGAGGCTGCACGTGAAGCCCGGCGAGGAGCTGGTCTGCGACTCGCTGGCCCACGTCGTCCGCGCCGAGCTGGGCGCGGCGGCGGTGTTCTCCGGGATCTCGTCGCGGACGTGGGTGGCCCCTCGTGGGTTGCTGTCCGCCGCCGACCCGTTGGCGCTGATGATCACCGGCGCCGGCGCATACCAGGTCAACACCGCGCTGGTCGTCGTCGAGAACACCCACAACTTCGGCGGCGGCACGGTGCAGCCGATCGACGAGATCCGGTTGCTGCGCAAGGGAACTCAGGAGCGCGGGGTGCACATGCACCTGGACGGGGCCCGGCTCTGGAACGCCCACGTGGCGTCCGGGCTGGCGCTGGCCGACTACGGGCGCGAGTTCGACACGGTCTCGGTATGCCTCAGCAAGGGGCTCGGGGCGCCGGTGGGTTCGGTGCTGGTCGGGTCGTCGTCGGCGATCGCCGAGGCCCGGATCTGGCGCAAGCGCTACGGCGGCGGGATGCGTCAGGTCGGGATCCTCGCGGCGGCCGGACGGTACGCGCTGGCGCACCACGTGGAGCGGCTGGCCGACGACCACGCTCGGGCGTCGCGGGCGGCTGCGGCCTTCGCCGAGGCGCTGCCCGGATGCCTCGACCCGGCCCTGGTCGAGACCAACATCCTCGTCATGGACGTGTCCGGGGCGGGCTGGACCGGAGCCGACCTGGCCGCGGCCGCCCTGGCGCAGGGGGTCCGGATCTACGCCGTGGGCCGGGAGCGGTCCGGCTGGTCTGGCACCTCGACGTCTCCGACGAGGCGACCGACGTGGCGATCGACGTGGTGACGGGACTGCTGCGGTCCGGCCGTGGTGACCTGAGCTCGCGCGCCGTCGGTCACAGCTGCGTGAAGCTCGTCAGACCGGACAGCACGAGGATCTGAGACCGCACGTCGGGACACTGGGCCCGGGTCGCGTCGTCGAGCTGCAGAATGAGATCCGAGGCCCGTCGAGGAGAGGAGGGCCGGTGACCACGAGGACCAGCCGGTCGCGGCGGGCTCGGGAGCACGACGTCCACGACATCGCGGCCTCGATGCCGCACGTGACCTGCTGGGAGGACGGACGCAAGGTCGCCTACCAGGTGGGCGGGAAGTCGTTCCTGTTCTTCCGCAACCCGCGACCCGACGCCGTCGACCCCGAGACCGGTGAGCGCCTGGACGACGTCATCGTCATCTGGGTGCCGGACGAGGCGGACAAGGCGGCGCTCCTGCCAGGATCCGGACCTGCCGTTCTTCACGACGCCGCACTTCGAGGGTCACCCGTCGGTGCTGGTTCGGGCGTCCGAGCTGCACCGGATGTCGGTCGCCGAGCTGCGCGAGGTGATCCAGGACGCCTGGCTGTCGCGGGCGTCGGCTCGCCGCGCCAAGGCGTGGCTGGACGGGACCGGCTCGGCTGGCCTAGTGGCGCCAGGTCGCGGATGACGAGGCCGGTCCGCAGCTTCGGCGTGAAGTAGGTCGACTTGGGCGGCATCAGCAGCCGCTCCTCCGCGGTGCGCCGGATCTCCTCGACCGAGACCGGACGGATGAGGACGGCCGCGGTCGCGTCGCCGCCGCGGACCGCCGCGACGGTCTCGTCGAGGCCGTGCTGGTAGGTGACCTCGGCGCCGGAGCCGGTCGAGCGTGTGCTCGAGCCACAGCCCGTCGAGGGCGCGCAGGTCGTCGAAGGCGCCGGGTTGGGGACGAGCCAGTCCCAGCGGTCGGGGCGGACGAGGACGAGGCGGCCGTCCTCCGGCATGCGGCCGAGGACCTCCGGGAGCGAGGTCGCCGTCGGCCGGCTCGACGTCGAAGCGGTTCCGAGCTGCGTCGCCAGGTCGTCCGCCGTGATCCCGCTGTAGAGCCGGTGGATCGCCTCGACGCTCAGCTGGTCCGCGACGAGCTCGCCGACGAACGCCAGGGTCAGCTCGGCGCCGGGGTCGCCGCCCTCGGCGCGCCGCTCGTCGCGGTACTGGCGCGAGACCGCATACCGGTGGTGCCCGTCGGCGATGAGGGCGGGAGTGGACGAGACGGCCGTGCGGATCTCGGCGATGCGCGTCAGGGTCGCTGACGCGCTCGACGACGTGCTCGACGTCGTCGACGGTGACGCTGCCGACCGGCTCACCGGGTTCGTCGAGGAGCGCGGACAGGCCGGGGTATGCGGACAGGCACCAGACGGGGGAGAGGTTGCTGTGCGTCGCGCGGGTCAGCTCGAGGCGGTCGGTGGACGCCTTGGGCGTGGTGCGTTCGTGGGCCAGGACCTCGCGCGAGCCCTCGTCGACGACCTCGAGCGCGCCGAGGACGCCGCTCAGCTCGCGCTGCTGGCCGGTCGCGTCGGTGAAGCGGCGCCGGTAGATGGTGAACGTCGGCTCGTCGTCGGTGACGAGGTCGCCGTCGGCCAGCCACTGGTTGAGGACGATCGCCGCCTCGCTGTAGCGCTCGTCGCCGCCGCGCGGGACGTCGACGTGGACGACGTTGTGCGGGTCCCGAGCGGCCAGCTCGTCGACGTCGGCGTCGGAGAGCACGTCGTACGGCGGCGCGGTGACCCGCGCGAGGTCGTGGGTCGCGGCATACCGGACCGCTCGGAAGGGTTCGAAGGCGGGCACGGCGCCCAGCCTGCCAGGCCCGGGCTCGATTCCGCCCGACCTCTTGCTTTGCAAGCGTTTGCACAAAAGGGTGGTCCGAACCCCGAACCAAGGAGCGCCTGTGCACGCCTTCGACTGGCTGGTCCTCGTCCTCTACTTCCTCGTCATGATCGGCATCGGCTGGTGGGCGAAGCGACGGGTCAAGAACGCCGCCGACTTCTTCACCGCCGGCGGCAAGATGCCGTGGTGGCTGAGCGGCATCTCGCACCACATGTCCGGGTACTCCGCCGCGGTCTTCGTCGCGTACGCGGCCATCGCCTACACCACCGGTTTCGCGCTCTACGTGTGGTGGGCGGTCGGCATCACCATCGCGTGCGGCGTCGGGGCCGTCCTCTTCGCACCGCGGTGGCCACGACTGCGGCAGCGGCTCGGCATCATCTCTCCGCTGGAGTACCTCACCATCCGCTACAACGTCCCCACCGAGCAGGTGCTGGCGTGGTCCGGTGCCGGTCTGAAGATCTTCGACGTCGCGGCCAAGTGGGCGGCCAGCGCCATCCTGCTGCAGGTCTTCGCGGGAGTGCCGGTCGCGCTCGGCATCCTCATCGTCGGCGGCGTGACCCTCGTCTACTCCACCGTCGGCGGACTCTGGGCCGATGCCCTCACCGACTTCGGGCAGTTCATCATCCAGCTGGTGGCCGGCCTGGCGATGTTCGTGCTCACGGCCGCCAAGCTCGGCACCGTCTTCGGCATCTGGGACCAGCTGCCGCCGAGCCACGCACAGCCGTTCGCCGGCGACTACACGCTGGTGTTCTTCCTCGGCTACACGCTCATCTCGACCATCTCCTACAACGGCGGCACGTGGAACCTCGCGCAGCGGTTCATCGCCTCACCGAACGGCTCCCAGGCCCGCAAGTCGATCCTGCTGTCCGGCGCGCTCTACCTCGTCTGGCCGCTGGTGCTGTTCTTCCCGATGTGGGCCGCTCCGATCCTGCTGCCCAACCTCGCCAAGCCGGACCAGTCCTATGCGCTCCTCGCGACCACCCTGCTGCCGGCCGGGCTTGTCGGCCTCGTCCTCGCCGGCATGTTCTCGCACACCATGGCGATGACCTCGTCGGACGCCAACGCGATCTCCTCGGTCGTCGTGCGCGACATCATCCCGGCGCTGCGCCGCGGCCGAGGTCATCTGGCGGGGGCCACCGAGCTCCTCGCCGGCCGGATCTCGACGTTCCTCTTCATCGGCCTCTCGATGGTCATCGCCCTGACGGCCGACTCGTTCGGCGGCGTCCTGGGTCTGATCATCGCCTGGTTCGGGGCCCTCGTCGGACCGGTCGCGATCCCGATGCTGCTCGGCATGCTGCCGTGGTTCAAGCGCTGCGGCCCGAGCGCGGCGCTGTGGTCCTGGACCGTGGGCCTCATCGTGTTCGCGGTGACCAAGTACGCCATCCCGGGCCAGATCGCGAGTCTCGGGACGGCCAACGCGCAGACCATCTCGGTCATCTCGCCGATCGTGGCGTCCATCGTCGTCTTCGTCGTCGTCGGCCTGGTCCGGCCGTGGCACTCGACGGAGTCCGACGAGCTGGTCGACTCGCTGTCGCACGACCAGCCCGAGCGGGTGGACGACGACTCGCGCCGGCAGGTGGAGCCCGCGTGACCGCCGACACGCGTACGCGGGTCGGCGAGGAGCTCGAGCAGCGCGTCCTGCCCTGGTGGCAGGAGCACGGCGTCGACCACGAGTACGGAGGTGTGCTCACCGGGTTCGACAATGCCGGGCGACGGCTGACGACCGACAAGTACACCTGGTCGCAGGGCCGCTGGGCCTGGCTGTGCGCCCGGATCGCGACGGACGCGCGCGCCGGCCTGCTCCGGCAGGACCCGCAGGAGTGGGCGGGGTACGCATGTTCCACCGCCGCGTTCGTCGCCCGACACTCGGTCCTCCCCGGTGACGTGACCGCCCACCTGGTCACGCGGAACGGTGATCCGATGCCGGCGGGAGAGCACGGCGAGGTCTCGGTCAGCGTGCTCACCGACCTCTTCGCCGCCCTCGGCCTGGCCGGCGCCTCCGGCCTGCCCGACCTCGACCCGAGCACGGCGCGTGAGTGGCGGGAGACGGCTCGACGCCTGCTGGTCCACGCGACGAGGCGGCTGCAGGCGCGTACCGCGCCGTCCGAGCCCTACCCGGTGCCACCCGGATACACCGACCTGGCCGGCATCATGCTGCGCCTGCACGTCGCTACGGAGCTGTACCGGGTGGACGGCCGCGACGACACCGCGGCGATCGCGCTCGACGCCGCCGGCGACCTCGTCGCCGGCGACCGCCCGATGTGGCGGGCCGACGACTGGTGGGAGTTCCGGCCCGACCGGCCCGAAGACGCCGACACCCTCCTCGGGCGCCACCGGACGCCGGGCCACCTGCTGGAGACGGTGTGGATGCTGTCGGACGCGGCGCAGCGGGTGCCGGGTCTCGGGAGCCTCGTTCCCGACTGGCTCCCCGACCTGGCCCACCACGCCCTCGCGCTCGGTTGGGACGACGAGCACGGCGGCGTGCTGCGCTACGTCGACCGGGACGGCGGGCGGCCGACCGGCCCGCACCACGACGACCGGTACGAGACGCTGGTCCTGGAGACCTGGGACACCAAGCTGTGGTGGGTGCAGGTGGAGGCGCTGCTGGCCGCGGTACGGCTGGGCCACGCGTACCCAGGGTCGGGCTTCGACGCCTGGACGGCGCGTCTCACCGACTACACCCTGGCCACCTTCCCCGACCCCGACGGCGCCGAGTGGCTGCAGGTGAGGGACCGGGCCGGCCGACCCCTCGACCGGGTCGTCGCGCTGCCCGTCAAGGACCCCTTCCACATCGCGCGGGCCCTCCTCCTCGCGCTCGAGACCGAGAACGGAACCTCATGACCCACGTCCCGACCTCCGCGCCCGCCGTGAGCGTCCATCCCTCGCGCGACGCCCTGGGTGCTGCGGCCGGCGCCCTGGCCGGGCGGTACCTGCGAGCCGTCCTGCACGAGCAGGAACACGCCACCGTCATGCTGGCCGCGGCGCCCAGCCAGTCGGCCACCCTCGACGCTCTGGCGCGCGAGCGGGACGTCGACTGGAGCCGCGTGGACTGCTTCCACATGGACGACTACCTCGGGCTGGCCGCGGACGCGCCGCAGGGCTTCGGGGCGTGGCTCCAGCGGGAGTTCGTCGACCGGGTCCCGGGCGTGACGTTCCACCGGATGCGGGTGGACGGGGACCCCGAGCAGGCCGCCGAGGCGTACGCCGAGGTCATGCCCGAGGGGCCGTTCGACCTCGTCCTGCTCGGCCTGGGGGTGAATGGGCACCTGGCCTTCAACGACCCCCCGGCCGACTTCGACGACCCTGCGGACACACGGGTGGTCACCCTGGACGAGGTCTCGCGGCGGCAGCAGGTCGACGAGGGGCACTTCCCCACGGTCGACGACGTGCCGCCGCGCGCGATCACCGTGACCATCCCGCGGCTGCTGCGCGCCCGCCACATCATCGCGTCGGTGCCAGGCGAGGCTAAGCGGGCGGCGGTGCAGGCGACCCTCACCGCACCGGTCGGCCCCAACCAGCCCGGTACGGCCCTGCGCAGCCACCCGGACGTCGCGCTGTTCCTCGACACCGAGTCGGCGCCGCGGTGAGCGCGAGCAGCCTGGCGCAGGGCTACCTCACGACGGTCCAGGACCTCCTGCACCGGATCGAGGGGACCGAGGCCGAGCACGTCGAGGCCGCCGCGCGGCTGCTGGCGGACCGGATCGCCGACGACCGGCTGGTCCACGTCTACGGGCCCGGCGGCCACTCGAACCTCGCCACCCAGGAGGTCTTCTTCCGCGCCGGCGGGCTCATGCACGTCAACGCCATCCTCGACGAGGGCACGCTGCTGTCGAGCGGCGCACTCCGGTCCATGGCGGTCGAGCGGCTGCCCGGGTACGGCCGGGTGGTCATCGAGCGGGCCGGCCTCACCGCCGGAGACGTGCTGGTGCTCGTCAACGCCTACGGCATCAACAGCGCCCTCATCGACGCCGCGATGACCGCCCGCGACCTCGGCGTGACCACCGTGGGCGTCTCGTCGCGGGAGCACGCGGACGGCACGGCGCCCGACCACCCGGCGCGGCACCCGAGCGGCCGCAACCTTCACGACCTCGTCGACGTGCACATCGACACCAAGGTGCCGGTGGGCGACGCCGTCGTCGACGTCCCCGGGGCGAGCGAGAGGACGGCCGCCGTGTCGACGTTCGCCAACGCCTTCGCAATGAACTGGCTCGTCATGACCGTCGTCGAGCAGCTGGCCGCCCGTGGCATCGACCCGCCGATGTGGCGCTCGGGCAACGCTCCGGGCGGCGACGAGGCCAACGCCAGGTTCATCGCCCGGTTCGAAGGCCGGGTCCGCCACCTGTGAGCACCTCGCTGCGGGGCTGGGACCCGTTCCGGGCTGCCGTCGTCGAGGTCCGCTGGCGTGGTGACACGATCACCGAGGTGGAGCTGCTCACCGATGGCACCCCGCTCGCACCCGACGGCGAGCCGGTTCTGGCCGCCGGGCTGGTCGACCTGCAGGTCAACGGGTTCCGCGGTCTCGACCTCAATGCGCCGGAGATCTCGGTCGACACGGTCATCGGGATGACGGCGGCCCTGGCCGGGGTCGGCGTGACCACCTGGGTGCCCACCGTCGTGACCACCGCGGAGGAGCGCATCCACCACGCCCTGGGCCAGGTAGCCGCCGCCCGCGCGGCTGACCCCCGGGTCGCGGCCGCGGTGCCGTTCGTCCACGTCGAGGGCCCGTTCATCTCCGACCAGGAGGGGGCCCGGGGCGTGCACGACCCGGCGCTGGTGCGGCCCCTGGACGCCGACGAGGTGGCTCGCTGGGTGCAAGGCCACGACCTGGTCGGCGTGGTCACCGTGTCGCCGCACACCGCCGACGCTCCTGAGCAGATCCGCCGGATCCGGACCCTCGGGGTCAGCGTCTCGCTCGGGCACACCCACGCCACCACCGACCAGCTGCGCGCGGCGGTCGATGCCGGCGCGACGCTGGCCACCCATCTCGGCAACGGAATCCCGTCGCAGCTGCCGCGCCACCCGAACGCCCTGTGGACGCTGCTCGCCGAGGACCGGGTCACCGCCGGCGTCATCGCCGACGGACACCACCTGCCCGCCGAGGTGCTCACGGTCATGCTGCGCGCCAAGGGGGTGGACCGGCTGTTCATCGTCTCGGACAGCACCGCCCTCGCCGGACAGCCTCCGGGGCGGTACACCACGCCGGTCGGTGGGCAGGTCGACGTCAGCGCCGACGGGCGGCTGTCGTTCGTCGGCACGGACCTGCTGGCCGGTGCCGGCGTCGACCTCGCCTACGGAGTGCGCCACCTCGTCGCCGATCTCGGCCTGGACTGGGCGTCGGCTCTGGGCTTGGCCACCGGCACCCCGGCCCGCGTCATTGCTCAGACCCGCCTCGGCCAGGCGGCACGGCCGGCCGGCCGCATCCAGCCCGGCGGCAGGGCGGATCTCGTGCTGTTGGCTTCGGACGGCCCGGACCGTGGCGCGGTCGAGGCCGCGGTGGCGGGCGGCGTCTCGGTGAGGAACCCCGGATGACCGAAGCGGCGTACCCGCTGCACGCCGGAGCGGCGGCGGCCGCCGTCGACGTGGAGATCGGTACGCCGCTGTCCGGGTACGCGGCCCGGGAGGGCGGCGCCGCCGACACGCACGACCCGTGCACCGCCCGGGCCCTGGCGGTCGAGAACACCTGCTGGGTGGCCGTCGACGTCTGCGGGCTGGATAGCGTGACGTGCACGTCGGTGGCCGAACGGGTGGGCCTGCCGGACGGCCACCTGGCGGTGACGGCGACGCATACGCACTCCGGGCCTGCCTGCACGCCGGGCCGGCTGGGCGGGGACGACGCGCTCACCCGCGGGCGGGTCATCGACGCCGCCGTCAGGGCGGCGACGCAGGCGCTGGCCGCCCGACGACCGGTACGCCTGCGGTGGAGCTCGGTGCGGGGTGCCGGCGTGGCCGTCGACCGCCGCGCGCCTTCCCGACCGGTCGACCCGCCGGTCGACCTCGTGCGGCTGGTCGGCAAGGACGGCGACGTGGTCGGCTGGCTGGTCAGCTACCCGTGCCATCCGGTCGTCCTGGCCGCCGACAACCGCTCGGTCTCCGCCGACTACGTGTGGGCGCTGCGGGACGAGCTGGAGGCGCAGGCACCGGGGTCGGTCGCCGTCTTCCTGCCGGGGACGTGCGGGAACGTCAACAACGGCCATCCCGCCGAGGCGTCCTACACCTCGGCCCCGCTCGCCGGTCGGACCTTCGCGGAGGCCGAGCGGATCGGCCGGCACCTCGCACGGGCGGCCCTGGCCGGCCCGACCTCCGCGGTCGACGTCGCCGGTGTGGTCGAGGTGCGTCAGGCGACCGTCGAGCTCGCGCTGGCCCCGCTCGACACCGAACCGCCGAGGGCGCTGGCGGAGCGCTGGACGGCCGAGCTGGTCGGCGCCGAGCCGGGTCGGGCGGCGCTGTTGCGCGCGTGGCTCGAGTGGGCGCGCCAGCGCTCGGACCGCGACGCCCTGGCCTACCCGGCGGTCGTCACGGCCGTGCGCTGGGGCGGGCTCTGGGTGGTCGGAGTCCCGGGCGAGCCGTTCCTGTCGTTCGCCGACAGTCTCCGGCAGCGGGTCGACGGGCCGGTGCTGGTCACCGGCTACACCGGCGACTGTCCGGGCTACCTGCCGGACGCCGGGGCGTACGCGCACGGGGGCTACGAGGTCACCGATGCCCATCGGTACTACGGGATGCCGGCGCCGTTCGCCCGCGGCAGTGCCGAGCGCCTGCTCGACGTGGCGGTGGGACTGGTGTCGATCCCATGAGTGGCCGGGGGAGCGGGAGGGGACGGTCCGGCGGCGAGCGACCGACCATCACGCTGCTGGCAGCTCAGCTCGGCGTCTCGCCCGCAACGGTGTCGCGAGCCTTCTCCCGCCCGGAGCTGCTCCGGCCCGAGACCGTCGACCGCGTCCTCGAGGCGGCGCGGGCCGCGGGCTACGTCCCGAACCGGCACGCCCGCGCCCTGTCCACCGGACGCACGGGTGCGGTCGGGATCGTCGTCACGGACATCGCCAACCCGTTCTTCCCGCCCCTGATCCGCCACGTGCAGAACCTCGCGCAGGAGCGTGGACTCAACGTCCTACTCGCCGACACCGACGAGCAACCCCGACGGGAGGAGGCGGCGGTCGCCCTGCTGTCCCACCAGGTCGAGGGTCTACTGCTGTGCTCCTCGCGGCTGCCGTCGACCGCGCTCCGTCGCCTCGCTCAACAGCACCGCCTCGTCCTGGTCAACCGCGACGTCTACGACACCGCTCGAGTTCTCCTCGACACCGGTCCGGCGGTGCGTGAGGCGGTCACGCTGCTGGCCGAGCTCGGGCACCGTCGGCTGGTGTATCTCGCCGGCCCGCAGCCACGTTCGTGGTCGAACTCGCAGCGCAGTGCCGCGGTGCACGACCAGGCCGCGCAGCTCGGACTCGAGATCACGAGCCTCCCCACCCGCCACGGCACCTACGAGGACGGGTATGCGCTGGCGCCCCCGGTGCGGGCCGCTGGGGCCACCGCGGTGCTCGCCTTCGATGACATCCTCGCCCACGGCGTGATGGGCGGTCTGGCCTCGCTGGGCGCCCAGGTGCCGCGCGACGTCTCGGTCATCGGCTGCGACGACGTGCTCGCGACGACGACCCACCCGCCCCTGTCGACCATCGCCGTCGACCTGCGCGCGGTGGCCGAGGCGTCGATGACGATGCTGCTGGAGGGTCCCGGCGCTCAGCCGTCCGGACGCACGCTGCTGGTGGCCCGGCTCGTCCTGCGCGGCACGGTCGGCCCAGCCGTCGGATGAGGACCGCGCTCTCAGGTCACCTCGTGGTGGAGGGTCTCTGCCGACGGTTCGCCCGCACGGCGACTGGCCGCCGCACGCAGCTCCACGAGGTACATCGCCGCGAGGACCAGGACGCCGCCCACCAGCATCCGCCACGTCGGTGACTCCTGGCCCGCCACCACGGCGAAGAACGCCGCGAACACCGGTTCCAGGGTCATGACGATCGCCGCCCGCGTCGCGCTCATCCGGGCCTGCGCCCACGTCTGGACCCACAGCGCGAGGACCCCGGCGGCGGTCGCCATGTAGAGCACCGCGGTCCACTGGCCGGTCCCCGACGGCAGCACGATGCCGCCCGGCAGGGCCGACCCGACGCAGACCACGGCGATCGCCATCATCTGGACCGCGGCCAGCCCGGTCGCGTGCGAGGGAGTCGACCAGCGCCCGAGGCCGATGATGTGCAGCGCGTAGACCGCCGCGCAGGCCAGCGTCAGCGTCTCCCCGAGGCCAAGCGACAGCCCGCCCTGCAGGGAGAGCACCCCGAGCCCGACCGTCGCCAGCGCCACCGCGCCCCACGTCGACGGCGGGACCCGTTCCCGCAGCAGCAGCGCCGAGAACACCGGCGTGAGCACGACGTAGGTACCGGTGATGAACCCCGACACCGAGGCGTCGGTGTGCGCGAGTCCGATCGTCTGGAGGAGCTGCGCCACGCCGTACACCACGCCCAGGCCGAGGCCGACGACCCACTCGTGGCGGCCCAGCCGGCGCACGTGCGGCCAGAAGATGACGAGCATCAACACCGCAGCGATCGAGAACCGGACCGCGAGGAAGTCGGTCGGCGGGACCGTCACGACCAGGTCGCGGATGAGGAAGAACGTCGAACCCCACACGGCCGTGAGCAGGACGAGCAGGCCGGTCGCGACGACCCGCGCCCGAGACGCGGAGAGCGCCACGTCAGACGATGGTCAGCGTGACCGTGGCGCCCTTGCGGACCATCGTGCCCCCGGCCGGGTCGGACGCCCGGACGATCCCGAACAGTCCACCCAGCACGTTGTTGTACGCCACCTGGAACCCCGCCGCCTTGAGCAGCTTGGTGGCCTCGTCGCGCTGCTTGCCGACCGTGGCGGGCACCGCCACGAGGACCGGTCCCTTCGACACGACGATCGTCACCGTGTCGCCCTTGAACAGGTTGCCGTTCGGCGGCGTCTGCGAGACCACGGCCCCGGAGGGAACCGTGTCGCTGTTGACCGGGTCGCCTTCCTTGACCGTCAGGCCGGCCTCGGTGAGCGCCTTCTTCGCCTGGTCGGCGGACTTGCCGGTGAAGTCGGTGACCGGGATCGGCTGCCGGCCCTTGCTCACGGTGACCGCCACGGCGGCTCCGGGCTTGAGCGACGTCCCGGCGGCCGGGTCCTGCGCGACGACGGTGCCGGCCGCGACGGTCTCGTTGAACTCCTCCTTGCGCTCGCCGAGGACGAGGTGCTGCGCGGTCAGCGTGGCCGCGACGGCGTCGGCCGGCGTCCCGACCAGCCCGGGTGCGGCATACCGCTCCTGGCCCTTGCTCACGGTGAGGTCGACGCTGGAGAGCTTGCGGACCTCGGCGCCGGCGGCCGGGTTCGCGGTCATGACGGTCCCGGCCGGGGCACTCTCGTCGAACACCTCGGTCACCGACGAGCGCAGGTCGGCCCGCTGCAGCTCCGCTTGCGCGGCGGCCTGGGTCAGCCGGTCCAGCGACGGGACGCGGGTCATCGAGCCCGGTCCGCCGGTGAACCACCAGGCCGCGCCGCCGCCGGCCAGCGCGAGGACCAGCAGCACGGCGAGGACGGCGGGCCAGACGCGGCGACGACGGCGGGCGGTCTCGGCCGGTGTGCCCGGAGGGGTATGCGAGGGGTCCGGTTCCGGGGCGGTGTGCGACACGAGCGGGACGACGGACGTCGGCGCCACGTCGCCACCCAGCTGGGTCGGGACGGCCGCTGCGGCGTCGTGCGCGCTCGGGGTCGGTCGCAGGTCGAGCTCGGTCGTCGTCATCAGGGCTCGCGACCGGCGCACCTCGGCGAGGTAGTCGCCGGCGTTGGCCGGCCGCTTGTCGGGGTCGCGGGCCGTCGCGAGCGCGACGAGCTGGTCCAGCTCCTCGGGGACGGTCCGGACGGTCTGCGACGGCATCGGGACCGTGCCGTGCACGTGCTGGTACGCCACGTGGATCGGCGAGTCGCCGTCGAACGCCTTGCGGCCGGTGAGCATCTCGTAGAGGACCAGGCCCGTCGCATACACGTCGGAGCGGGCGTCGGCGATGCCGCGCTCGACCTGTTCGGGGGAGAGGTAGGCGACCGTGCCGAGGAGCGTGCCGGAGGCGTTGGTCGTCGTGGCGGCCGTGACGGCGCGGGCCAGACCGAAGTCGGCGACCTTGACCTGGCCGTCCTCGCGGAGGATGACGTTCTCGGGCTTGACGTCGCGGTGGATGAGGCCGGCGTCGTGCGCCGCGGCGATCGCCTGGAGGATCGGGTCGAAGAGGTCGAGGGCGGCGCGCGGGGTCAGCGGTCCCTCGGCGGTGAGCACGTCGCGCAGGGTGCGTCCGGGGACGTACTCCATCGCGAGGAACATGTCGGTGCCGTCCTGGCCCTGGTCGTAGACGGCGACGACGTTCGGGTGGCTGAGCCGCGCGGCCGAGCGCGCCTCGCGCTTGAACCGGGAGACGAACGTCGTGTCGCGGGCCAGGTTGTCGTGCATGACCTTGACCGCGACCTCTCGGTCGAGCCGCTGGTCGAGGGCGAGGTACACGGTCGCCATGCCACCGTCCGCGATGTGCGAGAGCACGCGGTATCGGCCGTCGAGCACCCGCCCGACGAGCAGCGACGAGTCCGTGACGCTCGACGTCATGGCGGCGAGTCTACGAAGCCCGAGCCCGTGGATCGTGCAGGCGGGGCCGGACCTAGAGTGGTCGACTGTGACGGAAGTGGGTTCGCTGGAGGTGCTGGTCGGCGACTGGGCCACCGTCCCGGACATCGCGGAGCGCTGGGGAGTCCCGCTCAGCCGGGTCCGGCAGCACCTCGCCGACCGCGAGCTGCTCGCGTGGCGCACCGGTGAGCGTCGGGTCGTCAGCGTCCCGGCCAAGTTCCTCGGCGACGACGGACCTCGGCACGAGCTCAAGGGCACGTTCACCGTGCTGGCCGACGGCGGCATGAACGACGAGGAGATCCTCCGCTGGCTGTTCACCCCGGACGACACGCTGCCGGTGGACGGCGCGCCGATCGACGCGCTCATCGCGGGCCACAAGACCGAGGTCCGGCGCCGGGCCCAGGTCACGGCGTTCTGAGACCGGTCCTCCAGAGCCGGTGAGACAGCTCGCGTATGCGGCGATGCTCGCGTTCTGCCTCATCGGGACGCTGCCGCTGAACTGGTTCTTCCACCTGGGCGTGCTGAGCCAGGTGCGGCGGCTCGTGCTGTCGATCGCGCCCGTGTTCGTCGTCTTCGTGCTGTGGGACCTCGCCGCGACCCGGGCGGGGCACTGGCGTTCGACCCGGAACAGACCCTGCCGGTCCGGTTGTGGGGACTGCCCCTCGAGGAGCTCGGGTTCTTCGTCGTCATCCCGCTGGCCGGGCTGCTGACCTACGAGGCGGTCGGCGTCGTCATCCGGCGCCGTCGGAGCGCGTCATGACCTACACGGCGGCGGCGGTCGTCGGGATCGTCGCGGCGGTCGTCCTCGACCTCTGGGTGCTGCGGACCCGGCTGCTGGCCACGCGCCAGTGGTGGGCCGCCTACGGGATCGTCGTCGGGTTCCAGCTGTTGACCAACGGCTGGCTCACCGGCCGGCTGATCGTGACGTACGACCCGGACGCGATCATCGGCTCCGGGACGGTGCCGTTCCTCGGGGACGGCCGGATCGCGTATGCGCCGGTCGAGGACCTGGGGTTCGGGTTCGCCCTGGTCCTCGCGACCTGCGCCCTGTGGGTCTGGTGGGGTCGCCGCGGACTCTCTCGTCCGGACTCAGATGTGGCTCGGTTCTGAGCCCCACGGACGCAGAACCGTGGGAACATCTGAGTCCGGTCGGGAGGCGCGAGCGGGTCAGGCGGTGCGCGAGGTCGTCGTCGTGACGAGCGAACCGAGGACCTCGACCGCCTGGCGGTCCAGGGCCGGCGCCTGGTCCAGGGCCGCCCGCGCGCGAGCGGCCAGGGCGGCGATCATCGCCTCGACCTGCTCGACGGCACCGGTGTCGGCGATGACGCCGCGCAGCTCGGCCACGCCGTCCGCGTCGAGGTCCGGCTGCCCGAACAGCTTCTCGAACAGGCCGATCTGGTCCGCGTCGCCCGCCTGGAGCGTGAGCGCCACGAGCACGGTCCGCTTGCCCTCACGCAGGTCGTCGCCGGCCGGCTTCCCCGTGGCCGTGGGGTCGCCGAACACGCCGAGAACGTCGTCGCGCAGCTGGAACGCCTCGCCCAGCGCGAGCCCGTACTCGGACAGGTGCGCCATGTCGGCCGCGTCCACTCCGCCGACGGCGGCACCGATGAGGAGCGGGTGCTCGATGGTGTACTTCGCGCTCTTGTAGCGGATCACGTTGCGGGCGCTGTCGATCCGCCCCGCGGTGTCGAGGCGGTCCCACCCGCGGGCCGACTCCAGCAGGTCGAGGTACTGGCCGCCCATCAGCTGGGTGCGCATGGTGTCGAAGGTCCGGCGACCGCGGTCCAGGTCGGCGCTCGGCAGGCCCGACGTCGCATACAGCTCGTCCGACCACTGGAGGCACAGGTCGCCCGCGAGGATCGCCGCGGACTCGCCGAAGCGGTCGCTGTCGCCGGCCCAGCCCGAGTCGGCGTGCAGCGCCCCGAACGCCCGGTGTGCGGCGGGCATACCCCGGCGGGTGTCGCTGCCGTCCATGACGTCGTCGTGGAGGAGGGCGGCCGCCTGGAAGAACTCCATCGCCGCGGCCAGCCGGACCAGGGCGTCGGAGTCGGGGCGGCCGGACGCGCGGTAGCCCCAGTAGAGGAAGCCGGCGCGCAGCCGCTTCCCGCCCGCGATGAGGCGCACGACCGCATCGACGAGCGGGCCGAGCTCGTCGCCGACGGGCGAGAGCACCGCCCGCTGGACCGCCATCTCGGCGTCGACGGCCGCCTGGACCCGGTTCCGCAGGTCGCAGAGGTCGAGCGGGCTCGTCACGGCAGGTCCTTCCCCGGTATGCCGACGCCTGATGCCTGCGGCTTGACCGTCAGAGTACGGGTCCGGCACACGCCGGACCGTGATCTGGTCGCTCCCGCCCACTCGGGAGAGCCCAACGTACCCTGAGCCGTATGCCGGTCAGTACCCGCCTGTCGAGGCCCGAGCACCTCACGCGGTCGATTCCCGCGGCCCTGGCCGGGCCGCTGCCGAGCATCAGCTTCGAGTTCTTCCCGCCGCGGGACGACGCCGGCGAGGCCGTGCTGTGGGAGGCGATCCGCCGGATCGAGAAGGTGCACCCGACCTTCGTCTCGGTGACGTACGGCGCGGGGGGCACGACGCGCGACCGGACCATCCGCGTGACCGAGCGGATCGCCCGCGAGACCCTGCTGACGCCGCTCGCGCACCTGACGGCCGTCGGGCACTCCGTGGCCGAGGTCCGCAGCGTCGTGGGCGCCCTGTCGGCGGTGGGCATCCGCAACGTCCTCGCCCTGCGCGGCGACCCCCAGGGCGGCCCGGGCCAGCCGTGGGTGCGGCACCCGGAAGGCGTCGACCACGCCGACGAGCTGGTGTCGCTGGTGCGGTCGCTCGGGTCGTTCACCGTCGGGGTGGCCGCCTTCCCGGACCAGCACCCCGAGAGCCCGAGCCTCGACTTCGACGCGGAGGTCCTGGTCCGCAAGGCCGACTCGGGCGCCGAGTATGCGATCACCCAGTTCTTCTTCACCCGCGAGGCCTACGTGGGGCTGCGTGACCGGGTCGCGGCGCGCGGGCGGGACATCCCGATCATCCCCGGGCTCATGCCGGTCACCAACGTCAAGCAGCTGGCCAAGATGACGCAGCTGTCGGGTCAGCCGGTTCCGGAGGCGGTCACGTCACGCGCCTGGAGGCCGTGGAGGACGACCCCGCGGCGGTGCGCGAGGTCGGGGTCGAGATCACGACCGAGCTGGCGCAGGAGCTGCTGGCCGAGGGCGCGCCGGGCGTCCACTTCATCACGATGAACCGCTCGACGGCGACGCTCCAGGTCTTCGAGAACCTCGGCATCGACGCCGCGCAGTAACCTGACGCCGGATGGAGGTTGTGGAGAGCGCTAGGGCGCTCGGATATACCTCCAACCGGTCAGGCGCCGAAGGCTGCGCGCCAGAACGCGGGGACGACGTCCGGCGGTGACGGCGAGGCCCACATCTGGTTGGTGAGCAGGATCGCGGTGGTCCGGCTCACCGGGTCGTTCCACCACGACGTCCCCATTCCGCCCTCCCAGCCGTAGGTCCCCGCGTGCCGTCCGTCGGGGGAGTCCCTGGTGATCACGCCGAGCCCCAGACCCCAGCCGACGCCGGCGTCCTCGTCGATCGTCATGCCCGACGTCGTCATGGCGTCGACGGTCTCGGCGCGGACGACCGGGACGCCCGACGCGGTACGCCCGCCGTTCAGGAGCATCGCCCCGAACGCCGCCAGGTCGTCCACGGTGGAGACCAGGCCGTCCGCGCCGTTCGGGAAGGCGGGCGGCCGGCTCCACTGCCCGTCGCGCTCGTCGTACACGGTCTGGTCGTCACCGTCCGGCGCGGCCGCCCACACGGCTCCCAGCCGGCCCAGGTCCGCCGGCGCCACGCTGAAGGCGGTGTCGTTCATGTCCAGGGGGTCGAGCACGCGCCGGCGCAGCAGCTCGGGGAACGTGAAGCCCGAGGCGCGGGCGACGAGTACTCCCAGCACTTCGGCGCCGATGTTGTAGAGCCAGCGCTCGCCCGGCTGGTACATCAGCGGCATCGGCGCGAACAGCGCCATCCACGCGTCCGGGTCGGGGTTGGCCTGCGGCGCCGGCGGACCCATGTGGACGCCCGCCTGCTCCAGCGCGTCCAGCACCGGTGTCGGGACCCCGCTGAAGTCGTAGCCCAGGCCGAGCCGGAACTCGAGCACGTCCCGGACCAGGATCGGCCGGTTCGCGGGCACGGTATGCGTGAGGTCCCCTTCCGGGTCGGCAAGTACCTGGCGGTCGGCGAGCTCGGGCAGCCAGCGCTCCACCGGGTCGTCGAGGGACAGGGTGCCGTCGTCGACGAGGGTCATCGCCGCGACGGCGGTGATGGGCTTGGTGGTCGAGGAGATCCGGAACAGGGTGTCCGGCTGTACCGGCTCGCCGGCCCCTCGCGGGCGACTGGTGCCGAGCTCCCCACGGCTGACCTCGCCGTCCCGCGAGACCCACCAGGCCGCGCCGGGTATCGCACCGGACCCGACGTACTCCTCGACTGCCGCACGGATGCGGTCGGACATGACAGCTCCTTCGGTCGTCCTGCCTGGTCCGACCCGGAGCCGACACGGAACTCATCGCCGCGCGGGCTGGCGGTTCAGCGGTGGGCGACGACCCGCATACCGGCTAGGGGCGTCGCTCGGGTAGTCGCTGGGTGTCGTCCCCACCCCGTCGCTGTGACCGTGGCTCGTCGCGCGGGGGCGCGATCCCGTTGCGCTCGCCCCACTCGTCGTAGCGTCGCCGCAGCCGCTTCAGCTTCCTGAAGACGAACATCACGAGGAAGGCGCCGCCGATGAGGATGACCGCCGCGATCGCCGCCGCGAGCCACGGGTTGAGGAAGGCCAGGGAGATGACCCCGGCGACCGTGACGTCCTCGCCGGTCGACACCAGGACGTTGCTCACGGGTTCGGGTGACGTGTTCACGGCGGCGCGCGTTCCGGCCTTGACCAGGTGCGCCGCCAGCGCCGTGAACCCACCGGTGGCCGCGCTGAACGCCGCCTCGAGCGAGGAGAACTCGTGGCCGATGAGGTAGCCGAGCGTCGCGCCCACCATCGGGCGGATCACGGTGTGGATGGTGTCCCAGGCCGAGTCGAGGTAGGGGATCTTGTCGGCGAACATCTCCAGGAGGAACAGCACCGCCGCGGCGATCATCACGTCGGTGCGTCCAAGGACCGCCGGCACCTGGCTGACCTCGAAGAACCGCTGCGCGATGCCGAGCATGAGCACGACGAGATAGGCGTTGATCCCGCTCGCCCAGCCGGTCGTGAAGACCCACGGCAGCAGCTCCGTGCCCACGCCGTCCCCTCTCGTCTCGGCCGTCCTCCAACGCCTCGTCCAACGCCTACATCAACGTCGGGGCGGCGACCGTCACTCCGCGGTTCGGTAACACTGTCGCATCGGAGTGTGCTCCCTACGTGGCCTCGATGGGCTGGCCGCCGGTGATCCGCAGCAGCTCGTCGTAGGTCGTGGCGAACACCGCGCGCGGGTGTCCCGCGGCGGCCCACACGGTGTCGTAGCGCGCGAGGCTGACGTCGATGAGCGTCCGCATCGGGCGGAGCTGGCCGACCGGGGCCACCCCGCCGATGACGAAACCGGTGGCCTCGCGGACCAGCTCGCTGCTCGCCATCTCCACGGTGTCGAGCTCGAGCAGGTCGGCGACCTTCGCGGTGTCGACCCGGTGCGCGCCGGAGGCGAGGACCAGGAGCGGTTCGGGAGAGGCCTCGGAGCCTGGCTGGTCGGGGTCCTGCGCGGTGATGGTGAAGACGAGCGAGTTCGCGATCTGCGCCGGCAGGACGCCGAGGTATGCGGCGGCCTGGGCGGCGGTGCGTGCCTCGCCGTCGAGGACGACGACCTCGGTCGTCACGTGGACGGCGGTCAGCGCTTCACGGACCCGGACGACGGCGGGGTGGGCGAGGATCGCGGCGCGGGCCGGCCCGGACAGCTGCTCGGACGGCTGCTCGGGGACGTTCGCCGCCGCGGTAGTCATCGCCGCCTCGTCACCCGTTGCCCGTCATGTCCCGAACGGTAATGGGTCGCCCGCCCTCGCTCGGAGATTTTCCCCAGCCGACGCGGACCGGGCGTACGGTGGGAAGGTCTGGGAGGCGACGATGTCCATGACGTCCAGGGTGTTCTCGTGGCGATGCCGCCGTGCGGTCCGGGTACTCGAGATGCGTCGACGCCGCGAGCTGGAAGCCGATCTCGGCGCCCATGCCACCGGACGGGACAGGGCGGATCTCCTAGCGTTGCTGGACCAGTACGACAACGCCCAGACCGCCGAGGTGCGCGACATCCTGGTGCGCCAGCAGGTGCGCGAAGAGCGGCGGAGACGGCCCGTGGCGGGGTTCGCGGTGACTCATCCCGGATGGTGACGTCGAGGCCTTGACACGGTGTCCGAGGCGGGGGGTACCGTAGGTCTAGTCGAACAGGTGTACGAATAACTCGCGACCATGGTCGACGTTGTCCACCCGTGCCTACGTATGCCTGGAAGGGGCGATGTTGTCATGCGCCGATACAGCGACCCCGTCGAGGTCCGGTCAGGCTCGCGTCCCGGGACGGTGCAGGGGTCCGTCCCGGGACGTGGGGTGGGGTCGGTGGACGAGCAGGACGCCGTGGAGGTCGTCGCCGGCCGGGAGACGGTCGACGCGGCGGGGCCGGAGGCGTTCATCTGGCAGGGCCGGCTCTACGTCGTGCGCCGGGTCCTCGCCCACTGGCGGGAGCGCCGGTCCTGGTGGCGCGACGCCCTCGACCCGGTTCCGGGCCAGCCGACCGGCATCGACGTCGCCTCGCGTGAGCAGCACGTGTGGCGGGTCGAGGCGAGCCGGGGCCGGGCGTTCGCGACCGGCGTGTTCGACCTCACCAGCGACGGGGCCGAGGGCGCCGCCGCCGACTGGCGCCTCGTGCGCGTGGCCGACTGAGGAGCGCCGATGAGTATGCCCATGAGGACACCGACGAGTACCTCGCCGAGTACGCCGGCGGCCGGCGCCCGGTCGCGGGCTCCGGTCGCGTCGACCTCGCTCGACCTGCTCGACCGGTCGCGGGCCAGCCTGCTGCAGGCCTGTCGCACCAGCGATGCCGGGGAGCGGTACGTCGAGGCGCATCTCGGCGCGCTCCGGGCGGCGGCCGCCCTCCTCGCGGCCCGGAGCCTGCCGAGCGGGTCGGGGTCGCCCGGCACCGGCCGGGCCATCCGGGCCAGCACGACCCGATCGCGACCGCGCAGCGTGTGGGAGCTGCTGCCGCGGGTGGCGCCCGAGCTCACCGAGTGGGCGGCGTTCTTCGCGGCCTCGGCCCGCCGCCGGGCCGCGGTCGAGCGCGGCGGCCGGATCACCGCACGGGAGTCCGACGACCTGCTGCGGCAGGCGGAGAACTTCCTGGAGATCGTCCAGGACCTGCTCGGCCTGCCGCGGGACACGGCCCTGGCCCCGATCTCCCGCTACGTCGCGCCGGTGTCCTGGTCGGGACCGAGCTCGGTGGGGGAGTCCGGTCGTGGGACGTGACGAACCCGATCGATCGGCACCTCCGGCCCGTGCCGCTCCGGCAACCCCAGCGGTCCCAGCGGTCCGTGCTGCTCCGGCGGCCCATACTGCTCCGGCGGCTTCGGCACGGTCGGGACCGCAGGCCCGGCTGAGCGCGGGCGAGACCTTCGTCCACCTCCATGTGGCGTCGGGGTACTCGATGCAGTACGGCGCCTCGACCCCCGCCGCCCTCGTCCAGCGGGCGGTGGCGTGGGGGCAGCCGGCGCTCGCCCTGACCGACCGCGACGGGCTCTACGGGGCGGTCCGGTTCGTCCAGGCGTGCACCGAGGCGGGCATCGACCCGATCCTCGGCGTCGACCTCGCCGTCCGGATCCCGTCGGAGCGTCCGGACGCAGGGCGGCCTCGGCGAGCCCGCCCTCGCCCGGACGACCCGGCCTCCGGGCGGGAGGCGTCGGCATGGTGGCCGTCGCTGCCGCCCCCCGCCGCCCGGACCACCGCGCGGAGCGGCGGCCGGACCCCATCGCGGACCGCCCTCGGCGCTGCGTCCGACCCCGGGTCCGGACGCACTCCGGTCCGCGGTGGAGCGATCGTCGACCCACGGCTGCCCCGGGTCACCGTCCTCGCCCGAGGTCGCCGCTCCGGCCTCGACCCCGGCGCCGGATGGGGCCGCCTCTGTCGGCTCGTCACGGCCACCCACCTCGGCGGCGAGCGCAGCGACCCGGTGGCCACTCCTGAGCTCATCGCGGAGCTGGCCACGGCGGCGGGGGCGCCGAGCCGAGCCGGCGGGTCGGGGCATACCGGGTCGGGGCATACGGGTCGGGCGTACCGGGTCGGGGCATACCGGCGGGTCGGGGCGTACCGGCGGGTCGGAAGAGACCGGACCCAGCCCCCTCGTCGTCCTCCTCGGGCCCGACTCCGATGTCGGCCGGGCCGTGCTGCACCGGCGGCGGGGGGAGGCCGAGGCGGCGCTGGCCCGGTGGCGCGCCCTGCTGCCGCGCGACGCGCTCGCCGTCGAGATCGTCTGCCACGGTGGACCCGAGGGCAGCCCGGCCAGCCTCGGCCACGCCGCCCGGCTCTACGCGCTCGCCCGTGACCACGGCCTGCGCGTCGTCCTCACCGCCGCCGCCCGGCACGCCGACCCGCAGGAGGCCGCGGTCGTCGACGTCCTCGACGCCGCCCGGCGGCTGGTGGCCCTCGACGTCCGGCACCTCGACCGGATCACGACCGCCGGCCACCTCAGCCCGACCCCGTCGATGTTCGCCGTGGCGTGCGACGTCCTCGCGGCGTCCGGACCCGGACTGCAGGGCGGCAGCACCCTGGCCCGCGACGGCGCCCGCGACCTGCTCCGCTCGACCGTCGCCCTCGCCATGGAGTGCGTCCTCGACCCCGCGCTCGACCTCGGCATCGGCTCCGTCCACCTGCCGGAGCAGACCGTCCTCGGCATCGAGCCGCACGTCGACCCGCATACCGTCCTCACCGAGCGCTGCCGCGCCAAGGTGGGCGACGCCTACCCCGACGCGACCGCCGCCGAACGGGAGGCGGTCGAGCGTCGGCTCCAGGACGAGCTCGACGTCATCGCCGGGCTCGGCTTCCCGACCTACTTCCTCACCGTCGCCACCGTCGTCGACCTCATCAAGGACCTCGGGATCCGGGTCGCCGCGCGGGGGTCCGGCGCGGGCTCGCTGGTCAACTACCTGCTCGGGATCTCCGGGGTCGACCCGATGCGCTACGGCCTGCTCATGGAGCGGTTCTGCTCGCCGCTACGCGCCCAGCTGCCCGACATCGACATCGACGTCGAGTCGGCCCGACGCACCGAGATCTACGAGAAGGTGCTGGCCCGGTTCACCGGGGAGCGGGTCACCTGCGTGTCGATGATGGACAGCTACCGGGTCCGCCACGCGATCCGCGACGTGGGAGCGGCGCTCGGGATGCCGCCGGGCGAGGTCGACGCGATGGCCAAGGCGTTCCCGCACATCTCGGCCCGCAACGTTCGGGGTGCCATCGCCGACCTGCCCGAGCTGCGGGCCAGCGGCCTCAACGCGCCGCGCCTCGACCTCATGCTCGACCTCGTCGAACGCCTCGACGGCCTCCCACGCCACATCGCCCTGCATCCCTGCGGCGTGGTCCTGTCCAACTCGCGGCTGCTCGACCGGACGCCGGTCGAGGCGAGCTGGATCGGGTTCCCGATGAGCCAGTTCGACAAGGACGACGTCGAGGCGCTCGGGCTGCTCAAGCTCGACATCCTCGGCATCCGGATGCAGTCGGCGATGGCCCACGCCGTCGACGAGGTCCGCCGGGTCGACCACGTCAGCATCGACCTCGACGACCGCGACGACGTCCCGCTCGACGACGAGACGACGTTCCGGATGATCCGCACGACGCACACCCTCGGCTGCTTCCAGATCGAGAGCCCAGGTCAGCGCGAGCTCATCGGCAAGTTCGGGCCGGAGTCGTTCGAGGACCTCATCACCGACATCTCGCTGTTCCGGCCGGGTCCGGTGAAGTCCGACATGATCGTCCCGTTCCTCAACGCCCGGCAGGGCTGGAACGCCCCGGAGTTCCTCCACCCGACGCTCATCCCGGCGCTCAAGGAGACCGAGGGCGTCGTCGTCTTCCACGAGCAGGTCCTCCTCATGGTCGCCGAGACGACCGGCGTCACGCTGGCCGAGGCCGACGAGGTCCGCCGCGCCATGGGCAACCCGATCGGGCAGAAGGAGGTCGAGAAGTGGTGGCGTCCCGCGGCGCTCGCCCGGGGCTACCCCCAGGACGTGACCGACAAGATCTGGGAGGTCCTCAAGGCATTCGCGTCGTTCGGGTTCTGCAAGGCGCACGCGGCGGCGTTCGCCCTGCCCACCTACCAGTCGGCGTGGCTCAAGGCCCACCATCCGGCCGCGTTCCTCGCCGGCGTGCTCACCCACGACCCCGGCATGTACCCCAAGCGCCTCATCCTCGACGACGCCCGCAGCCTCGGCATCACGGTGCTCGGCCTCGACGTCAACGCCTCGCAGCAGACCTACGTCATCGAGCGGCTGGACACCCCGGCCGAGCCGTCTGCGCCACCGGACGCCCACCTGCCGGACGGCAGCGCCTACGGCATCCGGATCTCGCTCACCGACGTCAAGGGGATCAGCGAGGCGGAGGTCGCCCGGATCGTCGCCGCGCAGCCGTTCCAGAGCCTCGCCGACTTCTGGAACCGCGCCCACGTGTCCCGGCCGGTCACCGAACGTCTGGTCCTCGCGGGTGGGTTCGACACGGTCTACGGCATCGACACGATCGGTGCCGGCGTCGATCCCGGACACACCCACCGGCCGCCGCACCGGGGGGTTCGAGCGGCGCACGCCCCGGAGGGCGGCGGCCAGGGCGCTCGCGGCTACGGCGCGGCCGGCGACGTCGACGAGTCGGAGCTCGACGACTGGGCCCACGGCGAAGCCGGGGACGCCGGTATGCGCGAGGACGGCCACGACGACGAAGGCTCCAGTAGGCATGACGAAGGCTTCGGTAAGGATGACGCCGAGTTCGGCGACGGGACCCGCAGCGAAGCGGGGGACGCCGGTCCTCGCCACGGGCCGCTCACCACGTTGACCTCGGCGGGTCTGGGACGTCGCGGCCGGGTGACGCGCCGCGACCTGCTGCTCCACGTCGCCGAGCTGGACCGGTGGTCGCGGGCGACGACCCCGGCAGGGAACCGGGTCCGAACCGGCACCGCGGCACCCTTGGCAGCGCGCGGATCGGGGCCTGCCTCAGTCACCGCGCGGGCACCGGAACCGGCCTCGTCCGACGTCGCCGCGCTGACCGGGATCGCCGGCCCGGCCTGGGAGTCCGGCGTCAAGGCGCCGAACCGGCCGGTCAGCCGCGGCCGGCCCGGAGCCCGCTCACCGTGGACCGGCCAACGTCTGGACGAGAGCACGACGGGTCCCAGCGCGGTGGATCGTGCTCCCTCTGGGGGGGACGATCCACCGTCCTCGCCCACCAGTGCCGCCGCGAATGCCGCCAGCGCCGCCACGGCGTTGGCCACGCACGCGGCGCTGACCTCCTCCGCGGGGCTGACCTCCTCCGCCGGTCTCGACGTCGCCGCCCGCGCCGCGGCCCAGTCCCAGGCCGCGAAGCCGGTCGTCCCGGCATACGCCCGACCGACCCAGCTGACCCTCGACCTCGGTGACACGCCCCGGCTCGAGAAGGGCACCGGACTGCCGGAGATGACCGGCCCCGAACGCGTCCGCGCCGAGCTCGACATCCTCGGCCTCGACGCGAGCGCGCACATCGTCGACTTCTACGGGCCGATGCTCGACGCCCTCGGGGTGATCCGCTCGACCGAGATCCTCGGCGCCCGCAGCCGCAGCGAGGTCCTCATCGCCGGGGTCAAGGTCGCGACCCAGACACCGCCGATTCGCAGCGGGCGCCGGGTCGTGTTCCTCACCCTCGACGACGCGACGGGTCCGGTCGACGCGACGTTCTTCGAGGACGCTCAGGGCCCGTACGCGACGACCGTCTTCCACTCCTGGATGCTCCTCGTCCGCGGCATCACGCGGCGAACCGGCCCGCGCGGCGTCTCGGTCCGGGCGACCGGCGCCTGGGAGCTGTCCGGGCTGTGGGAGGCGTGGACCCGCGGCGGGCTCGACGCCGTGCTCGCCGCGCTGGAGGCCGAGGACCGCGAGATGGTGGCCCGCAACGACGCCGCCCTCGCCGCTGCCGCGGAGGCCGACGGGCGCGACATGCCGGTCGCTGCGAAGGTCAGCACCAGCGGTGGCGGCCGCGAACGCGGCGGTGACGCCACCGATCCAGAGGTGTACACCGGCCTGCCGCGCGGAGATCGGGACGACGCCGACTACGCCGCTCGGTTCGACCGGGCCGCCGCGGTGGCGGCGGTGGCCGCCGGAGAAGAAGCCCGGCATGCGGCGCGAGCCGGTGGCATGGGCGGTCGCGTCACCCTGCCGCCGGGAGGGCCGGCGCCGCCGGGAACCCGACGGGTGCTCGTCCACGCCTCGGGCTTCCGGCAGTCGCCCTACGCCGACGTCAAGCCGGCCGGCGAGGACACCCGTGGCGCCCGCGCCCTGGCAACGTCGCAGACCGTCCCCGACGCGGTTCCCGGTCCGGTGCCCGGTGCCGGGCCTGGCACCGTCCCCAGCCCCGACCGGTCGGGTCGCCCGACGGACGACTGGGCTCCCCGCGAAGCGGGGGACAGCCCGGACGACGTGAGCACTCTCGGTATGCCGCCGCGCAAGCTCTGGCACGCCAGCCCCGGAAGCTCGGGGCACTAGGGTGACCATGACCAGTGCGGCTGCCCCGCCGAAAGGACGCCGGAGAGGACCGACGACGTGGCCGACGAGCGACGCGACCGTCCCGCGACGACGGTCTCCCGCTCGCGCGCCAGCGCCGCGTCGTTCCGCAACCAGGGTGTCTGGGATGCCGTCGGCGACCTGGTCCGCCAGCGTGAGGGCGACCTCGGTCGGCCACTGCGGGTCCTCGACCTCGGCGGCGGGTCGGGCGGCCTCGCCGTCCCGCTCGCGGAGCTCGGCCACGAGGTCACCGTCGTCGACCCCAGTCCCAACGCCCTCGCCGCCCTCGAACGTCGCGCCGCCGACTTCGGGGTCGCCGACCGCGTCACCGGACGGCAGGGCGACGCCGACACTCTCGACGGCGAGACCTTCGACCTCGTCTGCTGCCACGGGGTCCTCGAGGTCGTCGACGACCCCACCGCCGCGCTCACCGGGATCGCCGCCGTCCTCACGGCCAAGGGCCACCTCTCGCTCGTCGTGGCCGGGCGGCTCGCGGTCGTCCTCGCCAAGGTCCTCGCCGGTGAGGTCCGCCAGGCCCAGGAGGCGCTCACCAGCCCCGACGGCCGGTGGGGCAGGGCCGACCCGCTCCCGCGCCGGTTCGACGTCGAGGGGCTGGTCGCGCTGCTCGACGCGACCGGGTTCACCCCGGTCCAGGTGCACGGGGTCCGGGTCTTCGCCGACCTCGTCCCTCCGGCTGCGCTCGACAGCGCCGCCGGCCGCGAGGCGCTCACCGAGCTCGAGCGCGCCGTGGCGACCCACCCGCAGTACGCCGAGGCGCTCGGCAGCCTCGGCGCCGGACTGCATGCCATCGCCCAGCGGTCCTGAGGCCCGCGCCACGATTCGCGCCACGACCCGCGCCAGCGCGCCGCGCACACGACGCAACGGATCGCGCCGCAACGGATCGCGCCGCAACGGTATGCGTCGAGCCTCCTCCCGTGCGCCCGTGGCCGTCGACGGCCGGCCAGTCATCACCCGAGGTGGGGGCGGTGAGCCGGCGTCAGTACGCCGCGCCACGGCGAACCGGTGACGGAGAGCCGGACGACACCGGCTGCACCGTGCTCCACGTCGACATGGACGCCTTCTACGCGTCCGCGTCGCTCATCGACCGGCCCGAGCTGCGCGGCAAGCCGGTCGTCATCGGCGGCGGCGGGAACCGGTCCGTGGTGCTGTCGGCGACCTACGAGGCGCGCCGGTTCGGCGTGACCTCGGCGATGCCGATGGGCAAGGCGCGCCGGCTCTGTCCGCAGGCGATCGTCGTCGAACCGGACTTCACCCGCTACTCCCAGATCTCCGAGGCGATCATGGCGACCTTCCACGCCGTGACCGACATCGTCGAACCGCTCTCGCTCGACGAGGCGTTCCTCGACATCGCCGGCGCGCAGCGTCGTCTCGGCCGCCCGGCGCAGATCGCGCAGTGGGTCCGCGACACCGTCGCCGACGAGCAGGGCATCACCTGCTCGGTGGGTGTGGCCTCGACCAAGTTCGTCGCCAAGCTCGCCTCCAGCCTGGCCAAGCCCGACGGGATGATCGTCGTCCCGCAGGCCGAGGTGCTCGGGTTCCTCCACCAGCTCCCCGTCGGCGCCCTCTGGGGGGTGGGGGAGCGAACGGAGGAGGCCCTCACCCGGCTCGGGCTGCGCACCGTCGCCGACATCGCGCATACCCCCGTCGAGACGCTCCGGCGAGCGCTCGGCGACGCCGCGGGCGGGCACCTGCACGCGCTGGCCTGGGGCCGCGACGAGCGGACGGTCGTCCGCGAGACCCGGGAGAAGAGCATCGGGTCCGACGAGACCTTCTCCCACGACATCGACGACCCGGTCGTCATCCACCGCGAGCTGCTGCGGCTCAGCGACCGGACCGCCGCCCGGGTGCGGGCCGCCGGGATGATGGGCCGGACGGTGACCATCAAGGTCCGGTTCGCCGACTTCACGACGATCACGCGCTCGCGGACGCTGCGTGATCCGACCGACGTCTCGCGCGACATCTACGCCACGGCCCGGTCCCTGTTCGACGCCCTGGGCCTCCAGCGTGCCCGGATCCGGCTTGTCGGGGTGCGGATGGAGGGCCTCGTCGAGGGGGAGGGCGCCCCGATCCAGGCCACACTCGACGAGCCGGAGCACGGCTGGCGCGACGCCGATCGTGCGGTCGACCGGGCCAGCGCCCGGTTCGGAGCGGGAGCCGTCCGGCCGGCGGCGCTGGTCCGCGACCATGGCGGGGCGCCGAGATCGGCCGCGGCGGCCGCCGGCGCGGCTCGGGCCGACGCGTCACGGGCGGTCCGCGAGCGACGGACGCCGTCCGGACGGCGGGAAGAGCCGCGAGCCGACGAACCTTCGTGAGGAGCGGCTCACCGAGAAACGGCTCTGTCGACGATCCGGCAGGAGGCGGTGTCGTGCTACATGACGGTCTGCTGACGTTTCGGCCTGACGTCCGGATTCGGGGAGTTGCTCCCCTCGCGCCGACATATCCTTAAGACTTACAGTGACACTTACGTGACTGATGAGTAGGACGTCGGCGGCAAGGGAGTCGTCGTTCGAACTTTTCGAAGCGTCCGTTCGTCCTACCAGGTGACGGTCGTGCAAGGGAGGTTGACCGGTGCCGCTGTCCGAACACGAGCAGAAGGTGCTCCAGGCCATGGAGCAGGCTCTGTATGCCGAGGACCCCCGCTTCGCGACCCACATCACCAACCACGGGCTGCATCCGGGCAAGCGACGCATCATCGTCGGCGTCCTCGGCGTCGTCATCGGACTCGCCCTCGTCCTCCTCGCCGCCTTCAACTCGCTCATCTGGCTCGGTGCCATCGGCTTCGCCCTCATGGTCGCCGGCGGGGCGTGGGCGTTCACCCCGGCGAAGAAGACCGTCCTCGGCGCCGTCGGTCCCGATGGCGCGGTGCGCCGCACCGTGGCGGGCGAGACGCGCAAGGGCGGTCCCAAGTCCGGCGGCTTCATGCAGCGCCTCGAGGAGCGTTGGGACAAGCGCCGCCACGACGAGTGGTGACCGGCCACCTCTGACGTACGCCAGCACGGCTCGACCTCGGTTCGGGCCGTTGTCTGCTGTCCGACGGCGCCCTCCGGTACGGCTCAGTACGGCGCAGATGCGGCTCAGATCATCGGGATGCCCAGCCGCCACACACCGATCAGCCAGACCAGGACGATGGTGAACCCGGCGACGAGCTCGATGCCGATCGACACGAACACCGCCTTGAGCGCGCTCACCGTCCCCCGCCAGGCGGTGTGCCGCTCGCGGTGGCGCGCCAGCTCGACCAGGAAGACGCCGAGGACGAAGCCGATCGGCGCCCCCACCACAGGGATCAGGAAGAACAGCACGATGGCGAGCAGTACCGCGAGGAACAGGGTCGAGGTCCGCACCCCGGCTTCCTTGAGCCGGCGCCCGGGCACGAGGTACTGCGCGACCACGCCGACCGCGTACACCACCCCGCAGAGGCCGAACACCAGCCAGGCCCAGTGGTTGGGGTGCTCGAACGCCCACAGGGCGGTAGCGAGCCAGACCAGCAGCAGCCCGGGCAGGACGGGGACGACGATCCCGACGAGGCCGACGAGCATGAGCAGGCCCGTCACGATGACCGAGGTCATCGGACGGGCCTGATGCTCTGACGAGCCGTGCCAACCCTGCCAGCCGTGTCGGTCACGACTGGACTCTACGCAGAACGCTCAGCCGAGTACGTCCTCCGCGGTGAGCCGGTCGGACTCGTCCTGGATCTCGCTTGCGCGCGCCTGCAGCTGCGGCAGGTGCTGGCGGCCGTGGTGAGCACAGAACAGGAGCTCACCGCCGCCGATGAGGCGGGCGCGAATGTAGGCCTGGGCGCCACAGCGGTCGCAACGATCCGCGGCGCTGAGACTCGGGGCCAGTGTTGCGTTCACGTCTGCCTTCTCTCTGGGTTTCGGGGTGACGGCCCGGGTTCGGACCGCCCGCCATCTCGCGATGACGTCCCCGTTGACGTCGACCGTGCGTGGCTGGTGGCCACGTCCGGTACTCCGCTTTCAACAGTCAAGCACGGCTCTAACTTCCCACTGGGTATTCGCCCGCCATCTGACCGGCGATGCGCCGAACCGTGATGCTGTTGTGAGGCATTCGTCACACTCGGTGATACGGACTCCTCGGCCGGGTTCGCGGACGCCACCAGCGGTCGCGCCCGGACCCCGCGCGTCCAGTTCCTCTGGATGGGGCACCTCGACCCACACCGTCGTAAACGACCGGACCACGATCCCGCCGACGCTCGTGGCGTCCAGAGACAACGCGCGGACCGGCGGCTTCGCCCGCGCCGGTATGCCCCTGGGCCAGGTGACCGCCCTCAGCTGGGCAGGATGAGGCACGAGTCGCCGAACTCGTGCCAGGCATACCCGCGCTCGACGGCCGCGTCGTAGGCCCGCTGCGTCAGGTCGGCTCCGGCGACCGCCTCGACCAGGAGCAGGTGCGACGCCTCGGGGTTGTGCCAGCCGGTGACCAGCCCGTCGACGACGCGGACCGGCCGGTCCGGCCCGATGACCAGCTCGGTCCAGCCGCCGGCCGCCTCGACGAGGCCATCGACCCCGGCGGCCGACTCGATCGCTCGCGTGGCCGTGGTGCCGACGGCGACCACGCGGCCGCCCCGCGAACGAGCAGCGTTGACCAGCGCGGCCGTGTCGGCCGTGACCTCGAAGCGCTCCGGCTGCGGCGCCTCGCCGGCATCCTGGCTGGAGACTCCCGTGTGCAGGAGGACCGGAGCCACGAGCACGCCGGACCGGACCAGCCGGGTCACCAACCGGTTCGTGAACGGGCCGGCCGGCGCTCGGCATCTCGGCGCTGCCCGGGTCGCGCGAGAACACCGTCTGGTAGTCGCGGAGCGGGTACCGGCGGTCGAGGTACCCGTACGCGATCGGCCGGCCCTCGCGCCGCACCAGCCCGACCAGGTCCCCGGTGACGGACGCCCGCCAGAGGCGGTTGCCGCTCCCCGTGGGAGAAGAGCCCAACGCCGGGTAGCCGTCGACCAGGGTCGCGACCACGCCTTCCCCGAGGTGCACCTGCTCTCCCGGCCGGGCGTCCAGGACGGGTGACGCGGCGGTGGGCGCGCTGCGCAGCTCCACGACCCAGGAGTCGCAACCCAGCGGCGTCGCGAGGTGGACGACGAGGTCTCCGTGACGGGGCGACCAGGCGTCGATCTGCCCGGCGACCGTTGCCGAGGTGTTGACGACGAGCACGTCGCCACGGCGCAGGAACCGGCCGATGTCGCGGAAGTGGACGTCGTCGAGGCGGTCCGGTCGCGCGACCAGCAGCCGCACCCCGTCGCGTGGGATGCCGCGGGACTCGGGAGGGCCCACCGCGGTGGTGTCCTCCGGCGACGGGAAGCGGGTGGTAGGCGCCACGGGCAGGACGGTCACGCGACCACCTCGCGCGCCGCATACTCGCTCGCCCGGTACCGCCCGCTCGGCGGCGCCGTGTCCAGCAGCCTCAGCAGCGCCGGGACGACGGTCTCCGGCAGGGGCCGGTCGCTGATGTCCTCGCCCGGGAACGCCGCCTGGTGCATGGCCGTCCGCATGTCGCCCGGGTCGACGGCGTACCACCGCAGGGCGGGCTGCTCCGCGGCGAAGGTGCCGACGAGATGGTCGAGCGCCGCCTTGCTCGCGCCGTAGGCGCCCCAGCCCTCGTAGTGCTCGACGGCCGGCGTCCGATGAGACGGCGAGGACGACGCCGCGGGCCGCGACCAGGTCCGGGAGCAGCTCCCGGGTGAGCGCCAGCGGTGCCACGACGTTCGTCTCGAGGACGGTTCGGAGGGTATGCGGGTCGAGGTCCGCCAGCGCTGGCTGCGGGCTGCCACCGAGCTCGCTGGCGTTGTGGACGAGCAGGTCGAGGTGTCCGTGCCAGCGGACCGCCGCAGCGAGCTCGGCCCGGTGAGCCGGGTCCGCGACGGAGCCCGCGACCGCCTCGACGGTGGCGACCCGGCCGAGCTGCGTCGCGACCTCGGCGAGCCGGTCGGCGCCACGCGCGTCGAGCACGAGGGTCCAGCCGCGCTCGGCCAGCGCCGTGGCCAGCGCGCGGCCCAGTCCCGCCGACGCACCGGTGATGAGGGCAGTGGGTGATGTCGTGGTCATGCACCCATCGTCAAACTTCAAGTTGACTTGAAGTCAAGGGTAGGATCGGGAGCATGGTCAAGGACCCGCTCACCGTCTCCGAGGTCGCCCACCGCAGCGGCTTCGCTCCGTCGGCGCTGCGGTTCTACGAGGAGAAGGGCCTCATCGAGGCGTCCCGGACCTCGGGCGGCCAGCGCCGGTACGCCCGGGCGGTGCTGCGTCGGCTGGCGTTCGTCCGAGCCGCCAGCAACGTCGGCCTCAGCCTCGACGAGATCGCCGCCGAGCTGGACACCCTGCCGCACGGACGAACCCCGAACGCGAAGGACTGGCGCCGGATCTCCGAGGACTGGCGGGCCCGCCTCGACGAGCGGATCGCCGCCATCGAGGCGCTGCGCGACCGGCTCGACGGGTGCATCGGCTGCGGGTGCCTCTCGCTGGGCACCTGCTGGCTGTACAACCCCGAGGACGTCATCGGCACCCGGACCTCGGGAGCCGGCCGGTCTGCCCGAGCTGCTCCGTCGGCCGGGTCCTCGTGAGCGCGAGACGGCGGGGTCGCCGCGCGGCCTACCCGAGTCGGTCGTCGCCGGGGGATAGCCTCCCCACGGGGGCTTCGCCCCCGTGAACCCCCGAGTTTGAAGGACGAGAGTGGCCAGCGCTGCAGCACGACCGAGCACGAACGGGGACTACACCGCCCGCCACCTGCAGGTCCTGGAGGGGCTCGAGGCGGTCCGCAAGCGCCCCGGCATGTATATCGGCTCGCGCGACAGCAAGGGCCTCATGCACTGCCTCTGGGAGATCATCGACAACGCGGTCGACGAGGCCCTGGCCGGCGCGGGGAACCGCATCGAGGTGGTCCTGCACGCCGACCGCTCCGTCGAGGTCCTCGACCAGGGCCGCGGCATCCCGGTCGACACCGAGCCGCGCACCGGCCTGTCCGGCGTCGAGGTCGTCTTCACCAAGCTGCACGCGGGCGGCAAGTTCGGCGGCACCTCGTATGCGGCGACGGGTGGTCTCCACGGCGTCGGCGCCTCCGTCGTCAACGCGCTGTCCGCCCGGCTGGACGTCGAGGTCGACCGGGCCGGCAAGACCTACGGCATGAGCTTCCGGCGCGGCGAGCCGGGCACCTACGGCGACCGCGGGGGCGTGAAGAGCCCCGACGCGACCTTCACCGCATACCAGAGCAAGAGCGCGCTCCCGGTCGTCGGCCGGGCGAAGCGAGGCGTGACCGGGTCGCGGGTCCGGTTCTGGCCGGACCACGAGATCTTCGAGCCGGGCGCGGAGCTCGACCTCGAGCAGCTGACCGCTCGGGCGCGGCAGACGTCGTTCCTCATCCCCGGGCTGGCACTGGTGATCCGCGACGAGCGCGGCCTGCCGGGAACTCCGGGCGCCGACGGCGTGCACGAGGAGACCTTCGTCCACCACGGCGGGATCACCGAGTTCGTCGACTTCCTCGCCCCCGACGCGCCGGTCACCCAGGTGTGGCGGCTGCAGGGCTCCGGCACGTTCACCGAGAACGTCCCGGTCCTCGACCCGGCCGGGCACATGACGATGACCGAGCTCGACCCGCGAGTGCCTCGTCGACGTGGCGCTGCGCTGGGGGACCGGCTACGACGCGAAGGTGCTCTCGTTCGTCAACATCATCGCCACGCCCAAGGGCGGCACCCACGTGCAGGGCTTCGACCAGGCGCTGATCAAGGTGTTCCGCAAGCAGCTCGAGCTCAACGCGCGACGGCTCAAGGTCGGCAGCGACAAGGTCGAGAAGGAGGACATCCTCGCCGGCCTGACCGCCGTCGTGACGGTGCGGCTGGCCGAGCCGCAGTTCGAGGGTCAGACCAAGGAGGTCCTCGGCACCTCGGCGGTGCGCGCCATCGTGGCTCGGGTCGTCGAGCAGGAGCTCACCGACCGCATCACCAACCCGCCCCGCGGCGGGAAGCTGGAGGCGGCGAACCTCCTCGAGAAGGTCGTCTCCGAGATGAAGTCGCGGATCAGCGCGCGACTGCACAAGGAGACCCAGCGGCGCAAGACCGCGCTCGAGTCCTCCTCTCTCCCAGCCAAGCTGGCGGACTGCCGCACCCACGACGTGGCACGGTCGGAGCTGTTCATCGTCGAGGGCGACAGCGCCCTGGGCACGGCCAAGCTGGCGCGGTCGTCCGACTACCAGGCGCTGCTGCCGATCCGCGGCAAGATCCTCAACGTCCAGAAGGCGTCCATCGCCGACATGCTCAAGAACGCCGAGTGCGCTGCGATCATCCAGGTCATCGGCGCGGGATCGGGTCGCACCTTCGACCTCGACGCGGCCCGCTACGGCAAGGTCATCATCATGAGCGACGCCGACGTCGACGGCGCCCACATCCGGACCCTGCTGCTGACGCTGTTCTTCCGTTACATGCGACCCCTCGTCGACGACGGCCGGGTGTATGCGGCGATGCCGCCGCTGCACCGGCTCGAGGTCATCAACGGTGGCGGCAAGAAGAACGAGTACGTCTACACCTACAACGAGGCCGAGATGCGGCGCACCCGCGCGTCGATCGAGAAGCGCGGCAAGAAGATCAAGGAACCGCCGCAGCGCTACAAGGGGCTCGGCGAGATGGACGCCGACCAGCTGGCCGACACGACCATGGACCCGCGCCATCGCACGCTGCGACGCGTGACCTTGGGGGAGGCCGAGCAGGCCGAGCGGATCTTCGACCTGCTCATGGGCAACGACGTGGCGCCCCGCAAGGACTTCATCATCGACGCCGCCGCCGCCCTCGACCGCGCTCGCATCGACGCCTGACGCGGCTGGCTTCGGCTACCGTCGATCTCGGACGCACGACGAGACAGGGGATGTCGATGGCAGGGGAGTCAACGGGGTCGAGGGTGACCCGCAGAACGGTTCTGGGCGTGGCCGCGGCGGTGTCGGCGGTCGTCGTTCCGGGCGGCCTCCAGACGAGCGCCGCTCACGCGGCCAAGCGACCGCCGCTCGGTGACGGGCCCAGTGTGGCAATCGGCCCCCAGGCCCAGCAGGTGACCACGAACGCCGGCGCTCCAGGTATCCAGTTGACGTTGCTGTTTGTGGAGCCCGGTGACGGCACCGCCTACTTCGTCGACGAGCTGTCGATCAACCGCATCCGCGTCAGCAACATCGACCCCAGCTTGCTCCTGGTCTCAGGCCGGGAGTCGCTCCCCATCGTGGGGAGCCCGATCAGTGCTACCGGACCGGCCACCGTCGTCCTCAGGTACCACCGGGGCAGCGATCCATCCATCACGTTGCCCGAGGCCACCGTCACCGTGCTCCCGGCTCAGGCGCAGCCACCCAAGCCACCCAAGCCACCCAAGCCGCCGAAGCCGCCGAAGCCGCCGAAGCCGCCGGACGCCTGAGCGGCCCGCGTCGCATCACCAGACGAACGGGACCAGGCGCTTGTGGGTCGCGGCGTACTCGCGGTAGGCGGCGCCGACGTCATTGCTCAGCGCGCGCTCCTCGACGGTGATCCGGTAGACGAGGCCAGCCGTGACCGCCGCGACGAGGGCCACCAGCGACAGCCAGTTGCCCACGTACAGCCCGCCGGCTGCCGCGGCGAGCAGGAGCGCCGAGTAGGCGGGGTGCCGGACGAAGCGGTACGGGCCGCTCGTGATGACGGCTTGGTCGGAGCTGGTCTGCACGGTGAAGGTGAAGTAGCGCCCGAGCGTCCAGAAGCTCCACTGCCGCAGGGCCCTCGCGGCCCACAGCAGCCCGAGACCGCACCACGCCGCGACCACCGCGGTCGCCGATCGCGAGGTCCGGGAGTCCGCGCCTCGCGGCGATCGCGAGCAGGATGCCGATGACGGCCGAGACACCGATGACCACCCGGCTACCACGGTCGCCGTGCCGCGCTTCGGGTCGGGAGTTGAAGCTCTGTCTCAGCTCCAGCACGACCCACACGACGCCGGTCACCCCGGTCAGCCAGACCAGGGCAGCGGGGAGTTGGGCCACAGTGCGAGGGTAGGCACGCCGGCCTGCGCGGCCGGTGTTAACGCCGTGGCCGGCCGCAACGGCGCCACTAGTGGTCCGCGCCCGCCGGGGCCGGTGCCACGAAGATGCAGAACGGGTGCCCGGCCGGGTCGGCGTAGACGTAGAGAGGTTCGATCTCGTCCTGCGAGTCGTCCCGCAGAAGGCGCGCGCCGAGGGCGAGCGCGCGGACGTGCTCCCGCTCGAGCGCCTCTCGGCTCGCCACCGTGAGGTCGAGGTGCAGCTGCTGCGGCACGCCGGGCTCCGGCCACGTCGACGGCGTCAGCTGGCCGACCTGCTGGAACGCGAGCTGGTTCCCGGCCGGGTTGCGCAGAACCAGCCACTCCCGCCCGGCCACGTCGTCTTCGCCCGGTGGCGGCGGTTCGTGCCCCGGACGGTAGGCGAGCCCGAGGAGCTCACGGTAGAACTCGGCCAGACCTCGAGCGTCGGTGGTGTCGAGGACGGTCTGGCGCAGTAGCAATGGGTCGTCGGCCATGCGTACAGGCATACCCCGTTCCGACCGGACTCAGATGTCTGCCCGTTCGCGGCCCCGACGCCCGACTTTCGGGCAGACATCTGAGTCCGGATGCCGAAGGGGACGTCCTTGAGCGCGGACCGGGACGCCTCGCATACCGGTGTTGTTTACGATGACGCAGTGGAACAGCCCTCCGGACCAGTCCTGCGCGCCGACGAGGTGTCGTGGGCGGGAAACACGTTGGAGCGGCTGTCCGAGGCGTTCGGCGGCAAGGTCGTCGGTCAGGGCCGGCTGCAGGAGACCCTGCTCATCGGCCTGCTGACCGGCGGCCACATCCTCCTCGAGAGCGTCCCCGGCCTGGCCAAGACCACCGCGGCCTCGACCCTGGCGCACGCCGTGAGCGGGTCGTTCGGCCGGATCCAGTGCACCCCCGACCTGCTGCCGAGCGACATCGTCGGCACCCAGGTCTACGACGCGTCGACCGCCGGGTTCACGACCCATCTCGGCCCGGTGCACGCGAACATCGTCCTGCTCGACGAGATCAACCGGGCCAGCGCCAAGACCCAGAGCGCCATGCTCGAGGCGATGCAGGAGCGGCAGACCTCGATCGGCGGCCAGGCATACCAGCTCCCGGCACCGTTCCTCGTCCTGGCCACCCAGAACCCCATCGAGCAGGAGGGCACCTACGTCCTGCCCGAGGCGCAGCTCGACCGGTTCATGCTCAAGGACGTCCTCGACTACCCGACCCTCGAGGAGGAGGCCGAGGTCCTCTACCGGATCGACGCCGGCGTCTTCCGCGAGGACCAGAAGCCGGTCGTCGGCATCGACGACGTCACCCGCCTGCAGGAGCTGACCCGGCGCGTCTACCTCGACCCGGCGATCGTCCGGTACGCCGTCGGCATCGTCTACGTCACCCGCCACTCCGAGACCTACATCGCGCCGGAGCTGGCGCGGTACGTCGAGTTCGGCGCCAGCCCCCGCGGGAGCATCGCCTTCACCCAGGCGGCGCGTGCCCGCGCGATCCTGGCCGGTCGCGACCACGTCGTCCCGGAGGACATCAAGGCGCTCGCCCACCGCGTGCTCCGGCATCGGGTCGTCCTCGGGTTCGAGGCGATCGCCGACGACACCCGCGTCGAGACGGTGGTCGACGCGCTCGTCGCCACGGTCCGCACCCCGTAGGCCCCCCGACAAGGAAGCCGTCGTGCCCGCCCTGCTGACCCCCGTGAAGAGCAAGCTCTTCATCGTCGCGCACCGGCGCACCTGGGGACTGCTCGACGGCGAGTACGCGTCGGTGTTCCGGGGGCGGAGCCTGGACTACGACGACCTGCGCGAGTACGTCATCGGCGACGAGGTCCGCGACATCGACTGGAAGGCCACCGCCCGCCACGGCAGCCCGCTGGTCAAGCGCTGGATCGCCAGCCGGACCCAGACGGTCCTGTTCGTCGTCGACACCGGTCGCGGGATGGCCGCCCAGACCAGCAGCGGCGAGCCCAAGTCCGCGGTCGCGATCACCCTGGTCGGCATGCTCGGGTACCTCGCCGTGCGGCACAGCGACCTCGTCGGCCTCGTCGAGGGAGACTCCGAGTCGACGCACGGGTATGCGGCGCAGGGCCGGGAGGGGCACCTCGAGCGGCTGCTGCGCGTCATCCAGGCGCGCACCACCCTCGCGTCGCCGAAGAGCCGGTTGCGCGACCAGCTGGACTTCGTCGGTACGCACTACCGGCAGCGGCTGCTCCTGGTCATCGTGGCCGACGAGCACGAGCTGGAGGAGAGTGACGTCAACCTCGTGCGCCGGCTCCACGCCCAGCACGAGATCCTCTGGGTCACCGTTGAGGACGCCGACCCCACGGCCGCCGGTCACGGAGACTCGGCGGTCGACGTGGGGGAGGACGTCGTCCTCGCGCCCGAGGTGCGGTTCGACCGGCGGCTGCACGACGCCTACGCCACGGCCGTCGCGGCCCGGCGGGCGGCACTCGACTCGAGCCTGGAGGGGCTGGGCATCGTCCACGCCCGGGTCGGGTCGTCCGAGCGGGTCCTCGGCGCGATGTTCCGCATGCTCGAGAGGCAGCGCCGTCGTGGCCGCTGAGTTCTACCCGCCGATGACGTACTCCCCGGTGTGGCTCTACCTGGGGGTGATCATCCTCATGGCCATCGCCGGGTGGGCCGTCGTCATCTGGGCGCAGACCCGGCCCGGTCGCACACCACGCGAGCCCGACCCGCCGCCCGGGTGGCGGATGGCCCGGCTCAAGGGCGACTACATCGAACGGATCGACGAGATCGTCCGGCTCGCCGACGCGGGAGAGCTCGACGCCCGGCGCGCGCACCAGGAGCTCAGCGTCGCGCTGCGCCAGTTCGTCGAGGACGCGTCCGGGATCAACGCCCCGACGATGACGCTCTCCGAGCTCGGACACTCGAGGATCTCCTCGCTGGGACCGGTCACCGAGATCGTCCGGGGCATCTACCCGGTCGAGTTCGGGCCCGACCGCAACACCTCGGTGTTCCAGGCGGCCACGTATGCGCGTCAGGTGGTGGCGCAATGGACCTGAGCAGCCTCGAGTCGGTCGTGGAGGCCTTCCTGGGCGGGCAGCTGAGCCAGTCGTGGCTCGTGCTGCCCGCCCTCGGCGGGCTCATCATGATCGCCCTCGTCGTCTGGCTGGTCCTGCGGCTCCGCGGCGAGCCGGCGCCCGTCGCCGTCGCGAACACCGATCTGCTCCGGACCCTCCCCGAGTACCGCCGAGCCGTGCGCCGACACCGGTGGATGATCGCCGGAGGGGTGGCCCTGGTGGCCCTTCTCGCCGTGGCCGCGGTCCTGGGAGCCGCCCGCCCCGTCCAGCGGGTCACGCTGGTGGACCAGAAGGACAACCGCGACATCGTTCTGTGCCTCGACGTCTCCGGCTCGATGATCGACGTCGACGCCGAGGTGGTCTCGACCTTCCTGCGCCTCGCCGAGGGCTTCCGCGGCGAGCGGATCTCGATGGTGATCTTCAACAGCTCGGCCGTGCCGGTGTTCCCGCTCACCGACGACTACGACTTCGTCAGCGACCAGCTGCGCCGGGCGCAACGCTCGCTGACCATCGTCGACGGCAAGGACCCGTTCTTCGCCGGCACCCTCAACGGCGCCGGCAGCTCGCTCATCGGCGACGGGCTCGCCACCTGTGTCCGTAGCTTCGACCACCCCGAGCTGCAACGGGCCCGGTCGGTCATCCTCGCCTCCGACAACGAGGCGGCCGGCCGGTCGCTGTTCACGCTGCCCGAGGGCGGCCAGCTGGCCAAGACCGGCGGCATCCAGGTCTACGGGATGAACCCGTCCGACAACCCCTCGTCGAGCGCGGCCGTCGAGATGCGCCAGGTCGTCGAGTCCACTGGCGGCATCTACTTCGCCCTCAACGACGTCAGCGCGGTCCGCCGCACCCTCGAGGCGGTCACGTCGCGCGAGGCCACCCGCATCCCCAGCGCCCCGCGCACGGTCATCCACGACATCCCCGGCATCCCGATCGCTGTGGCGGCGCTCGCCGTCCTGGGCTTCCTGGGGCTGCGAAGGATCCGGTGGCGCCGATGAACGCGCTCTCGGGACTCTCCTTCCTGCCGGTCGCGCCGCTGCCGTTGCTGGTCGTCGTCGCGGCCCTGGGCCTGGCGCTGATCTGGTGGCCGGCCGCCCCCCGCGAGCGGTCCGAGCCCTCCGTCGCTCGCGGCCGGCGCACGGCGATGGTCGTCCTGCTGCTTATCGCGGCCCTGCGGCCGGCCATCCCCGGCACCGACGTCCGCGTCGACGCCAGCGCCGTCGACGTCTACCTCGTCGTCGACACGACCTCCTCGGTGATGGCTCGTGACTACGGCGAGACCCGGCCCCGGCTCGAGGGTGTCCGCTCGGACATCAAGGCCCTCACGACTCAGCTCGCGGGCGCCCGGTTCTCACTGGTGACCTTCGACATCGACACGACGGTGCGGCTCCCGCTCACCAGCGACGGCGCGGCCGTGTCCGCCGCGGCCGACACCCTCCGCCCCGAGACCTCCGTGTGGTCGCGGGGCTCCAGCGTCACCTTGGCCCGCGACCAGCTGCGGACCGCCCTCGAGCGCGGCCGCGACACACACCCCGAGCGAGCTCGGCTCGTCTTCTACTTCGGCGACGGAGAGCAGACGACGGCACAGGACCCCCGTCCGTTCGAGATCGCCGGCCAGCTGGTCAACGGGGGAGCGGTCCTCGGCTACGGCACCGCCGCGGGTGGTCGGATGGCGATCACCGCGGCCTTCGAGACCGGCGACATCGTCGACCCGTCGACGGGTCAGCCGGCCATCTCGGTCATCGACGAGGAGCAGCTGGCCGCGATCGCGAACCAGCTCGGGGTGCCCTACCTCCACCGCACGGTCAGCGACGGAGGGCTCGCGATCGTCGAGGCGGTGCGCCTCAAGGAGCTCGCACCGTTGCGGGCCACCGACTCCGGCGAGATCGTCGGCGGCCGCGCCGAGCTGGGCTGGATCGCCCTGCTGCTGCTCGCGGGCCTGGCCGCCTGGGAGATCGGGTCGCTCGTCGCGGCAGCATCGCGGTCCCGACGCCCCGTCCGACCTCGCTCCGCCGCGTTCACCGGCTCGCCCCGGTCCGGTATGCGACTGGCTGCCCTGCGGCCCGTCCGAACTCGCCGCCGACGCGCCGATGGCGCGACCGCCGCGGCTCCGCTCGACCCCACCCTCCCGCGCGACTCGGTCGACGCGCGTGAGGTCGAATCGACCGGAACGGGCCGACACCGATGACGACGATCAGCCCCCTGCGGCCCGGGCCCGACGGCCGCGGTCGGCCGCCGGTCGAACCCGGTGACCGGCCCTGGTGGCGGCTGCGGGCGACCGACCCGGAGACGCCCGAGGCTCGGGCCAGCCGGCTCCGGCTGCGCAAGCGGCTCGTCCTCTGGTCGCTGCCGTTCGTCATCGTGCTGGCGCTGGGCGCGACCAAGCTCCTCACGATGGTGGCCCTCGGCGACGAGGCGCTGCGGGCGTACTCGTCCGGCAACGTCACCGGCACCGAGGAGGCGGGGAAGCGACTCGGCTTCCTCAACCTCATCGAGCCTCACAAGGCCCCCTTTGCCCGCGGCGACGCTCGCGTCCTGGCCGGCGACTACGACGGGGCTCGCGCCGCATTCGAGGAGTCGCTCGCGCTCGCCCCACCGGACTCCCGCGAGGCCTGCCAGGTCCGCGTCAACCTCGTGCTGAGCCTGGAGAAGCTCGGCCAGGCCGCGCAGACCGCCGGGCGGGCGGACCAGGCCAAGCAGTACTTCGACCGGGTCCAGGAGGTCGTCAGCGCCGCCCCGCGCGGCTGCTTCGAGGGTGCCGCCCAGAACGAGGAGGGGCAGCAGCTGCGCGACGCCCAGCAGCGGGCGCAGGACCAGAACCAGCAGCAGGACCAGCAGAACCAGCAGAACCAGGACCAGCAGCCGGGCCAGCCGAGCGAGGACAAGCAGCAGCAGCTCGACGACAAGACGCAGGAGAACCTCCAGCAGCGCCAACAGGGGGACGAGCAGAACGGCGCCGTCACCAAGCCGCCGGTCGACAAGCCCTGGTGACCGACCCCCACAGGAGACCCCCCAGCCATCCACTGACAGGGTTGGCCGGTGACCTCGCTCTCCTTCGGCCCGGTGGTGCTCGGCGGCAACGTCTTCGGATGGACGGTCGGTCCGGACGAGGGGTTCGCGGTACTCGACGCGTTCCTCGACGGCGGTGGCCGAGCGATCGACTCGGCCGACTCCTACACGCAGTTCGTGCCCGGCAACGTCGGGGGCGAGTCGGAGTCCCAGATCGGCGACTGGTTGGCCGCCCGCGACTGCCGCGACCAGGTCGAGATCCACACCAAGGTCTTCAGCAAGCGCGACCGGCCCGGCCTCAGCGCCCGCAACATCGTCCTCGCCGCGGAGGACTCGCTGCGTCGGCTGAGCACCGACTACATCGACCTCTACTACGCGCACCGGGACGACCCCGAGGTCCCGCAGGAGGAGTACGTCGTCGCGTTCGACTCGTTGGTCCGGTCCGGCAAGGTCCGTGAGGTCGGGGCCTCCAACTTCGCGTCGTCCCGGCTGCGGTCCGCGATCGACCTCGCCGCGGGGCAGGAGCTCGCCGGCTTCACGGTCGCCCAGGACAAGTGGAGCCTCGTCGAGCGCGGTATCGAGTCCGACCTGTTGCCCACCCTCGTCGACCACGGGCTTGTCGAGCTCCCGTATGCGTCGTTGGCGGCCGGGTTCCTCACCGGCAAGTACCGGCCCGGTCAGGTGGTGGAGTCGGCTCGCGCCCAGTCGGCGGGGCGGTACCTCGACAGCCCCGGTGCCGTGGGCCTCCTCGGCGCCCTCGACGAGGTGGCCGCGGCGCACGACACGTCCGTGACGGCGGTTGCGTTGTCCTGGCTGCGCGCGCAGCCGACGGTGGGCGCCCCGATCGCCAGTGCGCGCACCCCGGAGCAGGTCGCCACGCTGCTTTCGTCGGCCGAGGTCACCCTCTCCTCGGCGGAGCTGGACCGGCTCACGGTGGCTTCGCAGCCGTTCACGACGTAGCGCCGCAGCGACGGGTGCAGACTGCAACCGTGTGTTTCTCGAGCGACCAGCACCCGCCCCTGCCGCCCCGCTCCAGTGACGTCGGAGCCCACGGACCGGTCACGCTGACCTCCGCCGACGGCACGACCTTCGCCGCATACGACGCCGTCCCGGTGACCCGACGCGGAGTCTCGCTGGTTCTGCTGCCCGATATTCGCGGGATGCATCCGTACTACTCGGACCTCGCGATCGCCTTCGCCCAGGCGGGCGTCGACACGGTGGCGTTCGACCCGTACGCCCGCACCGCCGGGCTCTCCGACCGCGGTGACGACTTCGACTTCCGGCCCCACGCGCGGGCCCTGGACCGGTCCACGGTGCTCGCCGACGCGCGTACCGCCAAGGAGCGGCTGGCCGAACGCAGCGACGACGCGGTGTTCACCCTGGGGTTCTGCAAGTTCGGGGCGGAGTCCTGGGCGCTGTCGGCCACCGACCTCGGGGCCGCCGGCTGCATGGGGTTCTACGGCATCGTCGCGGCGGTGACCGACCTGGTTCCGTCGATGACGTCACCGGTGCTCGTGCTCGCGGCGGGGGCCGACCAGGCGACGTCGCCCGAGCAGAACGCCGAGCTCGACCGGTCGCTGAGCGACGCCGGCGTCGACCACGTCTTCGTCGAGTACGCGGGCGCGCCGCACTCGTTCTTCGACCGCTCGTTCGAGGAGTGGGAGGACGCCTGCTCCGACGCGTGGCGTCAGATGCTGGGCTTCATGGACGCACGCCGCTAGCCACCCCACGAGGTTCTCCGCTTCGCTCCGATACCTCGCGGGGACCCCGACTAGGAGGCATCCGGGACCCACGGTCCGACGCCGCCGATGCGCTCGACGCGGTAGCGGATGACGTAGCCGTCGCGGCGGGGCGCCGGGAACGTGGTGTCCGGCGACACGTAGACCTTGGCGAGGCGGTCGAGCAGGTCCCAGGCCTGATCGGTGGGCTCCACCGTGGCGTGGGTGTGCAGCACCGCGTAGGGGTTGAGGAACACGCCGGGCTCCCTCGGCGCGTCCACGGAGACGACGGTCCGGGGGTCGCGCTCGACGTTGCGCAGCTTGGCCCCGTGGTGGAGGTGACCGGTCACGAGGTCGTCGCCGTCCAGGCCGACCCAGACCACCGACACCTGAGGTGAGCCGTCGGCGTTGAGGGTCGTGACGTGGGCCATCGGGCCGGCCTCGATGAGGTCCCGGAGCTCACGGGGAAGGGTCGTCATGCCCTCACTACATCAGAGCGCCTCGACGGTGGCCGTCCACGTCCGGGCCGGCTCGTCCGGTTCGCCACACGAGTTGCGCCGCGCGGAGCCCTCGACCACGGAGAGTGCGACGCGCCACACCCGCCCGTCGCGGTGGGCCACGGTGACCTCGAGCGGTCCGCTCAGCTCGGCAGTGAGGGCCTCGAGGTCGGTCTCGCCGACCTCGTCGCGCACCGCCGACTCGCCGACCTGCACCCGGGCCGGGTAGGCGCTGCCCCCCCGGTCGTGCCACGGCCCGAGCAGGCCGAACGGCAGGTCGCCCAGGTCGGCCGACTCGAGGACCTCGCCGACCGAGTTCACGTCGAGCCGGCCGAGGGTGCGCCCCCACGGCAGCAGCACGCCGGTGGGGGAGAACCGGTGACCGCCGGTATGCGAGCACTCCCAGACCCGGCCGGGGTACCGCTGGTGACCGGCCAGGGCCACCGGCCGCCCCCGGATGGCGCAGCAGACGTCGTGGCGGCCGTTGGTGCAGACGAGGAAGATCGGCTCGCTCGGCCGGAACTGCGGCAGAGCCGCCCGGACCGCGTCGCGGTCACCCGCGGCAAGGGCCACGAACGGGAGCCGCAAGAGGTCCTCCGGGGTCTCGACGCGGCCGACGAGCAGGAACGCCGCGGGGCCGCTCCAGGCGAGGTAGCACAGCCGCGGTCCGGTGCGCGGGTCGGCGTGCTCCCCGGGCCGGCGGATGAGGCCGAGCCGGCCGCCGGCCGCCCGGCAGGCGCGGGTCAGCGCGTCGCCGACATCGGCGGGCAGGTACGACTGGGTGGCCGCGGTGCGGCCCCAGGGACCGTTCTGCTCGACGGACACCCAGAACCGCGCGGGGGCGGCGGTGCCGTAGAGGGACTCGGTCGTCGCAGCGTCCCATTCGACGGAGCAGGCGTCCGGGGCGCTACGACCCCGACTGTGCGCGCCGTCGTGGTGGACCGTCGTCACGACGGCGTGCTCAGCGGACCCGCGATCCGGGCGATGACCGTGCTGGCGGGAGTGCCTGACCCGTCCCGCCGGCCGTTCGCCGGGGGCAGCTCGACCGCGACCCCGTTGGCGGCCGCCGCCCGGGCCGGCGTCCCACCGGCCCAGGCGAGTACGAGAGTGTCCTCGCCCTTGAGGAACCGGTGGCAGCGGACGCCGCCGGTGGCGCGACCCTTGGCGGGGTACTCCGCATACGGGGTCACCTTGAGCGCACCGGCCTCGGTGCCGGGAAGAGCGCCGGACGACCCGCTGGACGTCACGACGACCGGGTCCTGGGACGGGTCGACGACCCCGAACCAGACTGCCCGCTGACCGGGCGTGAGCTTGATGCCGGCCATGCCGCCGGCCGGGCGACCCTGCGGGCGTACCTGGGCGGCGGGGAAGTGGAGCAGCTGGGCGTCGCTGGTGATGAACACCAGGTCCTTGCGGTCGTCGGTCACCTCGGCCGCGCCCACGACGCTGTCGCCGTCCCTGAGGCCGATCAGCTCGAAGTCGCTGCGGGCGGGGTAGTCGGTGGTGACCCGCTTGACGACGCCCTGGGCGGTCCCCAGGGCGATACCCGGTGAGTCAGCGGCGACCGAGGCCAGCGTGAGCGGCTCCTCGCCGCGAGGCAGGTCGACGTAGGCAGCCAGCGGTGCCCCACCCCCGAGGGACGGTGCGCCCGCGGTATCGGGAAGGGCGGGCAGCTCCATGGCCGAGAGGCGGATCATCCGGCCGCGGCTGGTCACCAGGCCCACCTCGCCTCGGGCCGTCGTCAGGACGGCGCCCACGACGACGTCGTGCTTGCTCCGGCCGCCGTCGGACGTGAGCGGCGCGTCGGTCAGGGTGCGGGCGAGCAGGCCGGTCGACGAGAGCAGCACCCAGCAGGGGTCGTCGGCGACCTCGAGCGCGAGAGCGCCGCCCGCAGGGCTGGACACGGGCGTACCCGCCGACTCCAGGAGCACCGTTCGGCGAGGCGTGCCGTGGGCCTTGGCGACGTCAGCCAGCTCGGTCGACACGTTGCGCAGCAACAGCTTCTCGTCGCCGAGGATCGCCCGCAGCTCCTCGATCTGGCGCTGGAGGTCGGCCTTCTCGTTCTCCAGCTCGATCCGCGAGAACTTGGTCAGGCGGCGCAGCTGCAGGTCGAGGATGTAGGTGGCCTGCACCTCGGACAGGTCGAACACGTCGATGAGCCGCAGCCGCGCGGTCGCGGCGTCGTCGGAGCCGCGGATCAGCTGGATGACCTCGTCGATGTCGAGGATCGCGACGAGGAGGCCCTCGACGAGGTGCAGCCGCTCCTCGCGACGGGCCAGCCGGTATGCGGTGCGGCGCCGGACGACGTCGGTGCGGAAGTCGACGTACACCTTGAGCAGGTCCTTGAGGCCCAGGGTGCGCGGCTGGCCGTCGACCAGCGCGACGTTGTTGATGTTGAAGGACTCCTCCATCGGCGTGAGCCGGTAGAGCTGCTCGAGCACCGCGTCCGGGTTGAACCCGTTCTTCACCTCGATGACCAGCTGCATCCCGTGGGCGCGGTCGGTGAGGTCCTTGACGTCCGCGATGCCCAGGAGGCGCTTGCTCTGGACGAGGTCCTTGATCTTCTCGATGACCTTCTCGGGGCCGATGAGGTAGGGCAGCTCGGTGACGACGATTCCCTTGCGGCGCGGGTTGACCGAGTCGACCCGGGCCGTCGCGCGGGTGCGGAAGGCGCCGCGTCCGGTCAGGTACGCGTCCCGGATCCCGTCGAGCCCGATGATCCGGCCGCCACCGGGCAGGTCGGGTCCGGGCACGAACTTCATCAGGTCGTCGAGCGAGCACGTGGGGTTCGCGATGAGGTGCCGGGCGGCGCCGATGACCTCGACGAGGTTGTGAGGGGCCATGTTGGTGGCCATCCCGACCGCGATCCCGCTGGCGCCGTTGACGAGCAGGTTCGGGAACGCGGCGGGGAGGACCTCGGGCTGGGTCTGGGTGTCGTCGTAGTTCGGGACGAAGTCGACGGTGTCCTCGTCAAGTCCGCCGACCATGAGCAGCGCGGCCTGGGCCATCCGGGCCTCGGTGTAGCGCGCGGCCGCCGGGCCGTCGTCGAGGGAGCCGAAGTTGCCGTGGCCGTCGATGAGCGGGAGGCGCATGGTGAACGGCTGGGCCATCCGGACCAGGGCGTCGTAGATGGCCTGGTCGCCGTGGGGGTGGTACTTGCCCATGACCTCGCCGACGACCCGCTGGCTCTTGACGTGGGCGCGGTCGGGGCGCAGCCCCAGCTCGCTCATCCCGAAGAGGATCCGTCGCTGCACCGGCTTCAGGCCGTCGCGCGCGTCCGGGAGGGCGCGGGAGTAGATGACGGAGTACGAGTACTCGAGGAAGGCGTTGCGCATCTCCTCCTCGACGTCGATGTCGATGATGCGCTCCTCCACCGGCTCGTCCGGGTTGGACGAGGAGGGGGTACGCGTGCTGCTGCGCGGCATACGGGCTGATGCTCCTTGCGTGGGTGGGGCCGTCCCCATCTTGGCCCACCCCGCCGCGCCGGTCCGGAGCGACCCACCGGTAGGTAGCGGTGCCGGTCCGGGCGGGCCGACGACTACTCAGACATGTCCCACCTGTAGCGCCGGTTCAGGTGTGATCGGCGTCAAGTACTCAGACATGTCTGGCCTGTTGCCGCACTGACGCCGGATCGGCGGCAACTCCTCAGAGAAGTCTGAGAAGTCGACACCCACCGGTATGCGACGGCGCAACGCCCCACCACGTGGTGGCTTGTTGACGCCTTCAGTCCGAAATGTCGGAAAAGATGCCACCACGTGCGCAGGTGTTCGAGTCGGCGTGAAGAGACGTGCTCTCGTTGCTCAGCACCGCAACCACTGACCGAGATGACAGACGTTGCGGCATTCCGTGCGCCTCGGCCGCAAGGGACAGCGGTGTCAGTAGTTGCGGCCACTCGTCAGCGGTGGGTGCCGAACTGGCCCCAGTGGACGACCTGGGCCGGGCCGCGCTTGCCCCGCTTCAGCGACGGGCTCTTCGGGCCGGGGACCTCGTACCCGAGGGCCACCACGCCGATGATCGACCGCTCCCGGGGGATTCCGAACTCCTCGTGCACCTCGTCATGACACTCCGGCGCCACCCCGAAGAACAGCCCGCCGAGCTCGTTGTCGGTGGCCGTCAGCAGCATGAGCAGCGCGGCCATGCCGGTGTCGATGTCCCAGTAGGGAACCGGCCAGCGGGACTCGCTCCGGTCGGTCCAGCCCTTGTCCGGAGCGGCGTACCGCTCCAGGTACGCCTCCTTGTCGGAGCAGCAGATGACCAGCACGGGCGCCGACCGCATGCCGCGCAGCCAGCTCGTCTCCTCCTCTTCCTCCTCCTTCGCGGCGGCCCAGAACCGGGACCGGTCGTCGTCCGAGGTCAGCACGACGAAGTCCCAGCCCTGGCTGAACCCGGCGCTCGGAGCCCGGCAGGCGTTCGCGAGAACGGCGGCCAGCACCTCGTCGGGCACCGGCCGCTCCGGGTCGTATCGACGGACCATGTGGCGGCGACGGACGACCTCCGAGAACTCCATGGAGGGATGCTGCCAGCCAGCCCGCCGGATGGAACCATGGGCCCATGCCCCGAGACCGCCGCGCCGGCGGGACAGCCCCTGGAAGTGGAGGCGTCGACCCGTCCCAGTGGGAGGCCGACGTGGTGCTCCGTGACGGTTCGGTCGGTCACGTGCGTCCGATCCGGCCCGACGACGCCGACGGGCTCCGTCTCTTCCACTCCCACCAGTCGGAGGAGTCGATCTACCTGCGGTTCTTCGCGCCGATCCGCGAGCTGAGCGACCGCGACGTCTTCCGGTTCACCAACGTCGACAACACCGACCGGGTCGCCCTGGTCATGACCGTCCGTGGCGCCATCATCGGGATCGGCCGCTGGGACCGCATCGACCGCCGCTCGGCCGAGGTCGCCTTCAACATCTCGGACCACTACCAGGGCAAGGGCATCGGCTCGGTCCTCCTGGAGCACCTCGCGGCCATCGGGCAGGAGCTCGGCGTGGAGCAGTTCACCGCCGAGGTGCTGCCCCAGAACCGACGCATGCTCAACGTCTTCAAGGAGGCGGGGTATGCGGTCCACCACCACTTCGAGGACGGGGTCGTCGCGGTCCAGTTCGACATCCGTCCGACCGCGCAGTCGAACGCCGTCCGGGTCGCCCGGGAGCACCGCGCCGAGTCGGTGAGCATGCACGGCCTGCTCCACCCGGCGTCGATCGCGGTCATCGGGGCGAGCCGGCGGCCGGCGTCGATCGGGCACCGGTTCCTCGCCAACATCCTCGGCGGGAGGTATGCGGGTCCGGTCTACGCCGTGAACAACGAGGCCCTCGAGGTACTGGGCCTGCCGGCATACGCCCGGGTGGGCGAGATCCCCGGAGCGGTCGACCTCGCGGTGGTGGCCGTGCCGGCGGACACCGTCCTCGACGTCGTCGACGAGTGCGCGGCAAAGGGGGTGCGGTACCTCCTCGTGGCGTCGGCCGGGTTCGCCGAGAGCGGGCCGGAGGGCACGGAGCGTCAGGAGCAGCTGCGCCGCCGCGTCCGGGAGAACGGGCTGCGCGTCGTCGGGCCCAACTCGTTCGGCCTCATCAACACCGACCCCGAGGTAAGGCTCAACGCGTCGCTGGCGCCACAGATGCCGTGCGCCGGCGGCCTCGGCCTCTTCGCCCAGAGCGGCGCCCTCGGGATCGCCGTCCTCGCCTCGGCCGACCGTCGCGGCCTGGGCGTCTCCGACTTCGCCTCCGCCGGCAACCGGGCCGACGTCTCCGGCAACGACCTCATGCAGTACTGGATCGACGACGACAACACCGCCGCCGTGGGTCTCTACCTCGAGTCGATCGGCAACCCGCGCAAGTTCTCCCGGATCGCCCGCGGCCTGGCCCAGCGGAAGCCGGTGATCGCCGTCTCGTCGGGCGTCTCGGCCTACGGCGCGCCTCCCGGTCACCGCGTCCGGCAGACGCACGTGCCGGCCGGCGCGTTCGGGGCGATGCTCCGGCAGGCGGGCGTCATCCGGGTCGAGAACGTCCACCAGCTCTTCGACGTGGCCCAGCTGGTCATCCACCAGCCCTTGCCGGCCGGCCAGCGGGTCGCGGTCGTCGGCAACTCCGACGCGCTCGGCGCCCTCACCGCGCAGGCGGCGCTCAGCTGGGACCTCGAGATCTCGCACGGTCCGGTCTCCCTGCCGTCGGATGCGACCGCCGACCAGTTCGCGACGGCCCTGCGCGAGGCGTTCGAGGACCCGGAGGTCGACAGCGTCCTCACCTGCTTCATTCCCCCGCTCGAGACCGTCGACGAGGAGGTCGTGGCGGCCGTCCGCGACGCCTCCCGCGCGAGCGACAAGACCTGCGTCGCCACGTTCCTCGGGATGTCCGGCGTCCACGAGGCGCTCGAGGCCGAGTCCCCAGCAAGCGGTGGGGGTCCCCCCGCGGAGGGGGGGACGGGCCCCCACTCCGGGGAGGCGTACCGGCGGGTCGTCCCGGCGTACGCCATGCCCGAGGACGCGGTCCGAGCCCTGGCCGCCGCGACCCGCTACAGCGAGTGGCGGACCAAGGACCGGGGCGACCCGGTCGACCCGGTCGACATCGACCGGGTGGCCGCGGTCAAGTTGGTCGAGGAGGTGCTGGCCGACGCGCCCGACGGCCGCGCGCTGACCCGGGCGGAGACGCGGCGCCTGCTCGCCGCATACGGGATCACCGTGTGGGAGTCGCGGCTGGTCGACTCGGCGGACGAGGCGGTCGCCGCCGCCGACGCGCTGGGGTACCCCGTGATCCTCAAGACCACCTCACCGGTCCTGCGCCACCAGCCGGGGGGGACCGGGCTCCGGCTCGACCTGACCGGTCCGGAGGCGGTGCGCACGGCCGTGCTGTCGGTGCGCTCGCGGCTGGGGCCCATCGCGGAAGGGTCGTTCCTGGTGCAGAAGATGGCTCCGCCGGGCGTCAGCTGCGTCCTGTCCAGCGTGGAGGACCCGCTCTTCGGGCCGGTGGTCAGCTTCTCCGTGGCGGGACCACCGACCGAGCTGCTGGGCGACATCGCCCACCGGATCCCGCCGTTGACCGACGTCGACGTGAGCGACCTGCTCTCCGCGGTGCGGGCCGCCCCCCTGCTGAACGGTCACCGCGGCGCAATGCCGGTGCACCGGGCGGCGCTGTCCGACCTCGTCGCGCGGCTCTCCTGCCTGGCCGACGACCTCCCGGAGGTCGACCATGTCCTGCTCAACCCGGTCAACGCCTGGACCGGGGGAGTGGATGTCCTCGACGCCGAGATCTCGATCCACGCCGCCCTGACGCGGAAGGACGCCGACAAGCGCGTCATGACCTGAGTCGTGCGGTGTGGAGCCGGAATTCGGGCCGGTCCAGAGCACGAACCGGGTCAGGGGGCCGCGGAGGAGTCGTCCGTCCTGGGCTCGGACGTCTCGGAGTCCGAGCGCAGGGGGCCTTCGGCGCCGCCGGTGCGGCGCTCCAGCTCCAGGCGGAGCAGCGCGACCTCCTCGGCGACCGTGCGGGCCGACTCCTCGAGCGTCGAGATCTCGATGCTCAGCTGGATACAGACCACCAGCAAAACCAGGAACGCGAGGATGAAGACGAGGTTGATCGGGGTCGTCACGCCGGCCAGGGTGGTGAGCCATCCGGTGATCGCCGGAATGAACGTCAAGAGGACGACGCCGACGATGACGGCGAACCACAGGACGCTGTACTTCTCACGCAGCCGCTGCGTCCTCAGCAGCCAGAAGAGCGCGACGAGCAGCGCCGCCGCCACGACGAGCGCGAACGGGTAGCCGCTCTGCGAGAGCAGCATCATGCGCCCAGCTCCTCGTACCGCCGGTGTGGGCTGCCCCGCAGCTCCGGTCGCGGCCGGGTCAGCGCCAGCCCGAGCGCGAGGACGGCACGGCCGAGGAACGCCGCCGAGCGGGCCGGTCCGTGCGACGGCTGTCCACCGGCTCGGGGCCGCATGACGATGCCCACCTGCCGGATCACCAGCTGCGACCGGGCCGCCACCACCAGGGACTCGACCGTGTCGCCGAGGTACTCCGCGGGGTAGGACCGCGCGAACAGGTCGATGGCCCGGGGCCCGCACGCCTTGAACCCCGACGTCGTGTCGGTGAGCTTGGTATGCGCGATCCGCGAGATCGTGCCGGAGAGCATGCTCATCGCCCAGCGCCGGGGTCCCCGGGCGAGGTAGGCGCCGTCGCCCGCCACCCGCGCGCCGATAACGATGTCGGCGCCGCCGGCCAGCGCGTCGAGCAGCGCCGGGATGTCGGCGGGGTTGTGTTGGCCGTCCGCGTCGACCTGGACCGTCACCGCATACCCGAGCCGTTGTGCGTACCGGTACCCCGTGCGCATCGCGCCGCCGACCCCGAGGTTCACAGGCAGGTGCGCGACGAGCGCGCCCGAGGCCGTGGCGACGGCGCCGGTGGCGTCGTCGGAGCCGTCGTCGACGACGAGGATGTCGGCGGGAACGGCGTTCGCGAGGAGGGCGGCACGGGTCTCCTCGACCACCGCGGCGAGCGTCGTCTCCTCGTTCCACGCGGGAACGATGACGAGCACCCGCGGCGGTTCGGGGCGGTGTGACGAGGTCACACGGTCGAGGCTATCCCGTGCGGGCCGGCCCCTCGGGCAGGTGCCGACGGAGGGCGCTCGGAGACGACGAGGCGCCGTGAAGTGCAAGGATGCTGACATGGCCACACCACGCGACATGCGGTCGGCGCCGGCACTGCCGGCCGACCTCACGTCCGCGATCGAGCGGGCAGGCTACTACCCCGCCCTCGTCGCGGACGTCGTCGAGTCCGCACTCGGACCCGACACGGTGGTCGCGCACCTGGTCCACCAGGAGACGACGTTCGACCAGGACGCCGTGCGACGCCACATCACCGTGCTCGCCATGACCCCGACCCGGTTGGTCATCGCCCACGCCGACGACCACGAGGGCATCCCCGGGGGCGCCGAGGGCGAGGCGGGGCTGCCGGTCGCCACGGCGACGAGCGAGACGGTCCCGCTCACCTCGGTGCGCGGCGTGATGCTCACCCACGTCGTGAGCTCGCCCGACACCTACGTCCCCGGGTCGCTCGGTCGCGAGATCACCCTGACCATCGGCTGGGGCGCCGTGGCTCGGATCGACATCGTGCCGGCCACCTGCGGTGACCCCGACTGCGACGCCGACCACGGGTTCGAGGGCACCGTCGCCTCCGACGACATCTCGCTGCGGATCAGCGCCGACGCCGACGGCGACCGCGCGCTGAACGACGCGCTCCGCTTCGCCCGGACCCTGTCCGGTGCCATCGGCGGACCCGTCCGGTCCTGACCGCGGCGTCCCGGGTCCTGGCGCGCGTGCACCCGGCCGCCCCCGACTACGCGTCGGGCAGCCTGGTCTCGGTGCTGCCTGCCGTCGCTCGGAGCCTCGGCTCCTCCCGGTATGCGACCGCGCCGGACCTCGGTCTCGGTGCGGCTCGCCGGGCGGTGGTGGTTCTCGTGGACGGGTTGGGGTACGAGCAGCTGACCCGGCGGTCCGGGCACGCCCCGTTCCTGCGCGGCTACCTGGGTTCGGCGCTCCGGCTGGACTCCGGGTTCCCGTCCACGACGGCGACGTCGATGGCGTCGTTCGGGACGGGGGCGCCGCCCGGCACGCACGGGCTGGTGGGGTACGAGGTGCTGGACCCGGCGGTGGACCGGGTGTTCAACGAGCTGTCGTGGGAGAACGGTCCGGACCCGTTCCGCTGGCAGCCCACCCCGACGGTGTTCCAGGAGGTCGCGGCGGAGGGCGTCGAGGTGACCCGGATCGGGCCGGGGTTCTTCGACGGCTCGGGGCTCACCAACGCGGCCCTGCGCGGCGGTCGGTTCCGGGCGGCGTCGTCGCTGGCCGACCGGGTCGCGGTGGCGCTGGAGGCCGTCCGGAGGGAACCCCGGTCGCTCGTCTACCTCTACTGGGGCGACATCGACAAGGTCGGTCACGTCCACGGTCCGGCGTCCTGGGAGTGGGTCGACGAGCTCGAGTCGGTCGACCGGCACCTCGCCACGCTGGTGGCCGGGGTCCCGGACGACACGGCCGTGCTCGTGACGGCCGACCACGGGCTGGTCGACGTGCCCTACGCGCACCGGGTGGACCTGGCGTCCGAGACCGAGCTGACCGTGGGCATCCGGCACTTCGCCTGGGAGCCGCGCGCCACCCAGCTCCACGTCGAGGCCGGCGCGGCCGACGGGGTCGTGGCGCGGTGGCGCGACCGGCTGGCCGACCGCGCCTGGGTCGCTACCCGGGACGAGCTGGTGGCCGACGGCTGGTTCGGGCCGGTCCGGCCGGAGGTGCTCGCCCGGATCGGTGACGTCCTCGTCCTCATGCTCGACGACGGCGCCGTGGTCGACTCGGTCCGGATGCGGCCCGAGATGGTGCGGCTGCGCGGGTTCCACGGTTCGGTGACGGAAGAGGAACGGGCCATCCCGCTCATCACCATGCCAGCCCGCACCGCCTAGAGTGACGCGCCGTGGCAGAGCTCGTCTTCTTCAACGGCACCATGGACTGCGGGAAGTCGACGCTCGCGCTGCAGATGCACCACAACCACGCTGCCCGTGGCCGGGCCGGCATCATCTTCACCAAGCTCGACCGCGCCGGCACGGCGGTGCTCTCCTCGCGGCTCGGCCTGTCGACGCCCGCTCGTGAGGTGACCGACGACCTCGACCTGTGGGAGGACGTCGTCGCCGCGGCCACGGCCGGTGGCCGCGTCGACTACCTCATCTGCGACGAGGCCCAGTTCTACACGCCGGCCCAGGTCGAACAGCTCGCCCGGCTGGTCGACGAGATGGGCCTGGACGTGTTCGCGTTCGGGATCACGGCCGACTTCCGGGCCACCCTGTTCCCTGGGTCGCAGCGGCTCATCGAGCTGGCGGACCGGGTCCAGGAGCTCCAGGTGGAGGCGCTCTGCTGGTGCGGCCGCCGGGCGACCCACAACGCGCGCGTCGTGAACGGGATCATGGTCGTCGAGGGCGAGCAGGTGGTGGTGGGGGACACGTCACCGGCGTCGTCCGGGGTGGTCGAGTACGAGGTGCTCTGCCGGCGGCATCACATGCGCCGGATGACCTCCCACGCGGCTCGGGCGGCCGCGCTCTCGCCGGACGTCCTGCCGTTCGACCTTGACGTATGCCCGGTGCCGCCGCCGTCACCACCGGCCTGACCGGGCGGCAGTGGTCGGGCTGACCGTGGACGGTTGTCCACCCTGGAGGGTCGAAAACCCCCCACGATCCGCCAGTTGGCGGCGCCGCGGGAACGTGCTTGCGCGCGGGTTCAGTCCCTCTTGGTGCCGAACATGATGTCGTCCCACGACGGAACCGACGGACGCTGCTTGCGCCGGCTGGCCGCGGCTTTCTTGGCGGTCGGCGCCGCGTCGATTTCGTAGCGCTGGTCGTCCGCTTCGACGACCTCGACACGGTCGTCGAGGGCGGTCTCGTCGAGCGGTTCGGTCCACTCCTCGTCGAGCGGCGGGGTCTCCGCTCCGGCCGGTTCGAGCTCGGCGTCCACCCCGTCCGCCTCCTCGACGGCCTCGACGCCCTCGACGTCCTCGACGTCATCACCCGCGTCGACGATGTCGACCCGTTTGTCGCCGGGTGCCTCGACCGGTGCGTCGACGACCGTCTCGATCGGCTGCGGTGGTACGGGAGCCTCGCCCACCGGCGCCTCGACCTCCGTGGCGACGGGCGCCTCGACCTCCGCGGCATCATCCGCGGCGACCTCCGGCTCGCCACCCAGCGGCAGGGCCGGCGCCACCTCCCGCCGAACCGGCTCGCCCGGTGCCCGCCGCCGCCCGGACCGCCGGCCGACCGTCGTCCGCTGGCGCATCGCCGTCATGAGGTCGACCGGCTCCTCCTCACGAGGCGGGCGCCCCGTCGTACCGGCCCGCCGCGTCGCGGCCACGCCGCCCTCCGCCTCCACGTCGTACACGTTCGTCACGCGAGGAGCCACCGTCGGCAGCGGACCGACCGCCGCCGGCTCGTCGGCACTGAGCCACCGAGCCTCGTCGTCGCCGGCCTCCACGGTCCGCAGCACCGGGTCGTAGGTCCACGTCGCCTGACGCTGACGACCCCCGGCCGCGAACGTCAGGACGACCGTCCAGTGCGTGTCCTCGATGCTGCGCCACGCGTCCCACGCGCTGGTGTCGGGGTCGACTCCCCGCTCGCGCATCCGCTGGGCCACCCTTCCCTGCAGGGTCGGCACCGCCGCCCCCGTCGTGCCGCCCCGCGACCGAACCCGGACCAGCCGCGCCTGGTCGGCCACGTGGACGCGCTCGGCGAGGATCGGCCCCTCGTAGCGGCGGACCTTGTCCACGGTCCATCCGGCCCGGTCGGCGACCTCCTCGGCCGTCGCTCCGGCACGGATCAGGGACTGGACCTCACGAGGACGCATACCGCCCTCCATCTCGATCTGGAGCTGGCCCAGGCGGGGCCGGTCGTGGCGAGCCGCTGCGCGCAACGCCTCGTCGAGGGACAGTCGGTAGTGGGTACCGTCCGGCCCGCTGAGCAGGAGATGCTGGCCGTCCTCCTGGACGCCGATGAGTCTCAGGTCCTGCATCACGAACTCCTGACCACTCACGCCGCCCTGACCATGCGCTCCACCTGCCACTGGTGCTCGACTCTGCCATGCGACGCGGGGCGGCGACCAGAGGCACGCCGCCGCACCGGGCCGCCAAACGCCACACCCGCTCCCGGGTAGCGTGGGCGCCGCCATGCCGAGCAACCCTGTCGTCTCGCCGCTGCTGCTCGACCTCATCGGCGTGTTCGCGTTCGCGCTGTCGGGGGGGCTCGTCGCGGTCCGCAAGCGGCTGGACCTGTTCGGTGTACTCGTCCTGGCCGGGGCGACCGGTCTCGGCGGCGGGATTCTGCGTGACCTGCTCATCGGCTTCATCCCGCCCATCGGGATCAGCGACTGGCGGCTCGTCGCCACGGCCCTGGCAGCGGGGCTGGTCACGTTCGTCTATCACCCCGGCGTCGAGCGGCTGGGTCGTCTGGTGAAGGTCCTCGACGCCGCCGGTCTGGCCGTCTTCGCGGTCGGCGGTGCGCTGATCGCGCTGGCCCGACCCGGCATACCCCCGCTGGCGGCGATCATCGTCGGCACGATCACCGCGGTCGGGGGTGGCGCCTTGCGCGACGTCCTCGTCGGTCAGGTGCCCGAGGTGCTCCGGCGGGAGCTGTACGCGTTGCCCGCCCTCCTCGGGTCTACGACGGTCGTCGTGGCCTACCAGGTGGGCTTCATCTCGCCGTTCGTCGTGTGGGGGGCCGCCGCGCTGGTGTTCGGGATCCGTATGGTGGCGGTCGTGCTGCACCTCAACGCGCCGCAACCCTTCCGGCTGGGAGAGCCCCGGTGACGTCCGAGGCCCTGGCGCCGTACGACGCGGTCCTGCTGCTCTCGTTCGGTGGCCCCGAGGCGCCGGACGAGGTCATGCCCTTCCTGCGTCGCGTCACGGCCGGCCGTGGGATTCCCGACGACCGTCTTCAGGACGTCGCCCACCACTACGAGCTGTTCGGCGGCCGCAGCCCCATCAACGACCAGAACCGCGCGCTCATCGCCGCCCTCGAGGCCGAGCTCAAGGAGCGCGAGATCGAGGTCCCCGTCCTCTGGGGCAACCGCAACTCTCCGCCGTACCTCTCCGACACGCTCCGCGACTCCGCCGCCCGCGGCCTACACCGGATCGTCGTGGTCACCACCAGCGCGTACTCGTCCTACTCCTCCTGCCGCCAGTACCGCGAGAACCTCGCCGACGCCTTCGGCGAGGTCCGAGACGACGGGCTGGTCCTCGAGATCGACAAGATCGGCCCGTATGCGTTGCGGCCCGCCTTCGTCGGTCCCAACGCCCGGCTGGTCGTCGACGCGCTCCGGGGGCTGTCCGGCGTGTCCGACGCCGAGCTGGCCCTGCTCTTCGTCACCCACTCGATCCCCGACGCGATGGACGAGACCTCCGGGCCGGGCGACGGCGAGGGTCGGCTCTACCAGGAGCAGCACCACGCCCTCGCCCAGGCGGTCGTCGACCGCGTCCGCGACGACCTGGGCCGTGACCTCCCCGCCGAGGTCGTCTACTGCTCCCGGTCCGGGCCACCCACCCAGCCCTGGCTCGAACCCGACGTCAACGACCGGCTGGAGGAGCTCGCCGCCGAGGGGCGGACCGTCGTCGTCCTCGCGCCGGTCGGCTTCGTCTCCGACCACATGGAGGTCGTCTACGACCTCGACACCGAGGCCGCCGAGACCGCCGAACGCCTCGGCGTGCGGCTCGTCCGTGTACCTACGGTGGGCGTCGACGAGGCGTTCGTCGCCGGCCTGGTGGATCTTCTGGAGGAGCGCGCCGCCGAGGCCCGCGGCGGGCCGGGACCGAGCGGGCCGGGCGTCCGACCGTCGGTCTGCCCGGCGGGCTGTTGTCCCAACCTGCGTCAGGCGCGCCCGGCCCTGTGCGGGAGCGACTGATGGTGCCGGACGCCCCCGAGGGGACCGACCTCGCCGGGCTGGAACAGCTGGCCACCCGGGTCGCCGTGGCGGCCGGACGCCTCGTGGTCGACGAGCGCCCGCGCCTGGTCGAGGCGTCCGCCACGAAGTCGTCGCCGACCGACATCGTCACGATCATGGACACCCGGGCGGAGGAGCTCATCCGTGGGCTGCTGCTCGCGGAGCGGCCGGCCGACGGGTTCCTCGGCGAGGAGGGCAACGACCACCGCGGCACGTCCGGCATCACGTGGGTGGTCGACCCCATCGACGGCACCGTCAACTACCTCTACGACATCCCCGCGTATGCGGTCTCGGTCGCTGCCGTGGCCGGCGACCCGAAGACCCCGGGGGAGTGGCAGGTTCTGGCCGGCGCGGTCGCCGACCCCGCCCTGCGCCGCGTCTACCACGGAACCCTGGGCGGCGGCGCGTACGAGCGCGGGTGGGACCAGCGGGCCGAGACGCCGGGCATCCCGCTGAAGGTGGGCTCGGTCGACGCCCTGTCTGGAGCGCTGGTCGGGACCGGCTTCGGGTACACGCCCCACCGGAGGACGGAACAGGGCCGCGTCCTCCTCGCCCTGCTGCCGCGGGTGCGCGACATCCGCCGCATCGGCAGCGCCGCCCTCGACCTGTGCTCGGTGGCCTGCGGCCGGCTGGACGGCTTCTACGAGTCCGGCCTGAACTCCTGGGACATGGCCGCCGGCTGGCTCATGGTCACCGAGTCCGGCGGGGTGGTCAGCGGCCCGAACGGCGGCCCGCCGTCGGCGGCCCTCACGGTGGCAGGGAACCCCGTCGTGCAGGGGCAGCTGCTCGCGGCCCTCGAGGACCCGAGGGGCCAGCCGGGCTGACCGACCGAGCGACGTCAGGCGGCGCTGAGCCCCAGCTCGTCGAGCTCGGGCAGGCTCAGGTCGTGCTCGCGGGCGATCCGGGCGATGTTCTCCAGGTCGGCGCGGTGCACGTCGACCGAGTAGTCGTCACCGGACTGCTGCGCCGCGGTGAGGTCCTGGACGGCTTCGACTACTCGGGCTCGTAGCTGGGCGTGGAACTCGGTCATCCGGCACCTCCTGGGAGTACGCGCTGGGTGGCTGGTCTGTCACGTCTGGTGGTGCCCCGTTGGGGCACCGGGCCCGACCCTACGGGCCACAGGTTACGGGTAGGCGATGTGGAGATTGAGCCTGGGTGACACATTCCACCACCCGCCACCGACGCGAGACCGAGTAAGCCACACCGAGGGTCAAGGGCGGGACAAGTCGTGGTCAGCACCCGGTCAATTCGACCTCGGCGACGAGGGTGTGACGGAGTCGACATGCCCGACATCAGGACGAGACGTGACTTCGGACCGTTTGTAGGGCACAATCCGCGCGCGGGTCTCGCACGGGGCGCGCATCCGGCGCGGGGCTCGGCGACGAAGAAGGCACGGAACCGGGCACAAACGAGAGGGCGGCTGCGTTACATCGGAGCACGACACCGGTTGACACCCACGTCGCGTCCGACGCGCCGCCCAGCGGGAGCAGTCGACGGCGACCACGCGACCCGCCACCACTCATCGAGGACTGTCCCTCCATCGCTTTCACCGCCTTTCCCCACCACCGTCCGAGCACCGTCCCACCCTTTGCCGCCACCCTCATCGCGCGACGACACCACATACGAACGACCACCACGTACTGCAGGAGCGATACAACCCATGGCGACTGACTACGACGCCCCGCGCAAGACCGACGACGACCTCTCCGAGGACTCGATCGAGGAGCTCAAGGCCCGGCGTGTCGACAAGTCTGCGTCGAGCGTCGACGTGGACGAGACCGAGCAGGCCGAGGGCTTCGAGCTGCCCGGCGCCGACCTCTCCGGTGAGGAGCTGTCGGTCCGGGTCATCCCGAGGCAGGCCGACGAGTTCACCTGCACCGAGTGCTACCTGGTGCACCACCGCAGCCAGCTGGCGAGCGAGAAGGGCGGCAAGATGGTCTGCCGGGAGTGCGCGGCTTGACCGACACCCCGACGGGCCACCGCCCGCCGTCTGAGCAGACAGGGCCGATCCCCTCGGGGGTCGGCCCTGACCGCGTCGTCGTCGCGACGCGACGGCTGGACCCGGGCCTACCGCTGCCGGCGCGCGCCCACCCCGGCGACGCCGGTGCCGACCTCTACTCCCGGGTGGACGTGACCATCGCCCCGGGACAGCGCGTCCTCGTGCCCACGGGCCTCGCGATCGCCCTGCCGGAGGGGTATGCGGGCTTCACCCATCCGCGGTCGGGTCTGGCCGCGCGGCACGGGATCACCATCGTCAACGCCCCCGGCACCATCGACGAGGGATACCGCGGCGAGGTCCTCGTCAACCTCGTGAACCTCGACCCCACCGAGCCGTTCGAGGTGCGGCGCGGCGACCGGATCGCCCAGCTGGTCGTCCAGCGGGTGGCGGAGGCGACCTTCGTCGACGTGGATTCGCTCTCGGAGAGCTCGCGGGGGGAAACTGGGCACGGAGCGAGCGGCGGCTTCGGGCCGCGCGCGACCTGAGCGGCATACGCAGCGCCCGCCGGTCGTTGACGACAAGTAGACGTGAGCAAAGGACGACACCACCGTGGGAATCTTCCGCCGGAGCCGCAACGACGAGCCGGTCGACTCGGTCGACGAGCTCGACGAGTCGGACGCGCCCGATGACGAGCCCCTCCCGGTTGCCGAAGGCGACGACCCGGAGAAGGAGCGGCTGAACCGCGTCCGCGGTCCGTTCGACGCCTCCGAGGTCGATGACGAGGTCGAGCGCATCGACCTCGGCGGCCTCCTCATCGCGCCGGTCGACGGGATGCAGCTGCGGCTCGAGCTGGACCCGGAGCAGCAGTCGGTCATGAGCGCCCACGCCGTGGTCGGCGACTCCGGAGTCCAGCTGCAGGCCTTCGCCGCGCCCCGGACCCTCGGCGTCTGGCCGGACATCCGGACCGAGATCGCCGACAGCATCACCGCGCAGGGCGGTACGGCCGAGGTTGTCGACGGTCCGCTGGGTCGCGAGCTGGCCGCGACGATCCCGATGCCCGGTCCCGACGGCCGGACCCAGCCGAGCGCTGTCCGCTTCCTCGGCGTCGACGGCCCCCGCTGGTTCCTGCGAGCCGTCATCAGCGGGCCTGCGGCGACCGACCCCGACAAGGCTGCCCCGCTGCTCGATATCGTCCGGAGCACCGTCGTCGTCCGCGACGAGGAGGCCCGCCCGCCCCGAGAGGCCCTGCCCCTCCGGGTGCCGACGGCCGCCGGTGACGCGGCCACCGAGGACCCGGCTCCCGACGAGTCACCGGCGCCACCCGCGCGCAGCGCCGACCAGCTTCGACCGTTCGAGCGCGGACCAGAGATCACCGAGGTGCGATGACCATGGGCATCGAGAGCAAGGTTCCGACCCCGTCCTCCCGTCGCGAGGAGCCGCGCGGCATGTTCGCCCGGCTCGCGGACAAGCTCACCCGCTCCTCCAAGGAGGACGAGGCGGAAGAGCTGCGCGAGGAGACCGACCGTCAGGGCGCGACGCCCATCTGCGACCTCGCCAACCGCGAGAAGGCCGACGTCTGCGGCACGGTCCGCTCGGTGACGCTGCGGCCGCGGGCCGACGTCCCGGCGCTGGTCGTCGAGATCTACGACGGCAGCCGCCCGCTCCACCTCGTCTGGCTCGGCCGCCGCGAGATCGCCGGGATCCACGCGGGCGTCCAGCTCAAGGCGAGCGGCCGCGTGTCGTACTACCGCGGCATCCCGACGATGTTCAACCCCTTCTACACGATCGTCCCCAAGAGTGGCTGAGCCTGCGCGCATCGGCGGTGCCGCGGCATACGTCACCGTCGAGGAGCTGCTGCGCGCCCGCCTGAGCGCCGCCATCGGCGGCTGGCGCGGCGCCCTCGAGTCGGCGGTACCGACGATCGCGTTCGTCGTGCTCTGGACGGTCACCCAGGACGTCCGCACCGCGGTCCTGGCGGCCGGCGCCGCGCTGGTCGTTCTCGCGGCGCTGCGACTGATGCGGCGCGAGACGCTGCGCTTCCTCCTGTATGCGGCGATCGCGGTGGCCGTGGCCGCCTTCTTCGCGCTCCGGTCGGGTCGGGCCGAGGACGCGTTCCTGCCGGGCATGATCCAGACCGCCGCGGTCGGCCTGGTCTTCGCGGTAACCAACCTCATCCGGTGGCCGTTGTTCGGGTTCCTCATCGCGGCCGCCGACCCGGAGCTCTCCGAAGCCAGCGAGCGGCTCAAGGCGTCGTCCAAGAAGGGGGCGCCCCAGGACCCGGAGACGGTCGCGCGCGCCCAGGCCGACGAGGCCGCGGTCACCGAGCTGCTTACCGGCTGGCGACGTCACGAGGGCGTCGTCAAGGTGGCCAGCCGGGTCGGGTGGGTCATCGTCGTGCTCGACGTGATCCGGCTGGCGGTGATGGTCCCGCTGTACCTCGGTGGTCAGGTCGCGGCCCTCGGGGTCGCGAAGATCGCCCTGGGCTGGCCCGCCTACCTGCTGGCCGTGCTCGCGATCGGACTGCTGCTGCTGCGCGGCAACACCCCGCTCGACGACCCCGACGCTCGCCCCGCCGAGGCCTGACGCTCGGCTTGACGCAGCGTCAACCGACTCGACGCGCGTTGCACGGTGCGTCAAGTCGCTAGACGCAGCGTCAAGCCGAACGGAGCATGCTCGTCCAGCCCGCTAGGTGGGGGTCCCCGCGAAGTATCGGAGCGAAGCGTGGGGTCCCCGCGACGGATCGACGCGAAGCGGCGAACGTCGTGGGGAGAACTTCGTGGGGTGACTTAGCGGTAGTCGTCGTCCCGAGGAGGACGGGCGCCAGGGGAGAGCATCTGCTCGAGGACGTCCTCGTTGTCGGGCGTGGTGATGAACAGCAGTTCGTCGTGGGCTTCGACGGCATCGTCGCGGCTCGGCGCGATCGGCCGGTCGTCGCGGATGATCCCCACGAGGACCGTGTCGTCCGGCCACTCGATCTCGGCGATCCGCTTGCCGATGTAGGGGCTCTCGCCCGGCATGGTCAGCTCGACCATCGACGCCTTGGCCTGCTGGAACTGGAAGATGCGGACGAGGTCGCCGACACTGACCGCCTCCTCGACGAGCGCCGTCATCAGGCGTGGCGTCGACACCGCCACGTCGACACCCCACGACTCGTCGAACATCCACTCGTTCTTGGGGTTGTTGACCCGCGCCACCGTGCGGGGTACGCCGAACTCCGTCTTGGACAGCAGCGAGACCACGAGGTTGGCCTTGTCGTCGCCGGTCGCCGCCACGACGACGTCGCACTCGTGGACCTTGGCCTCCTCGAGCACCGCGATCTCGCAGGCGTCGGCGAGCAGCCACGCGGCGTCGGGGACGCGCGACGCCTGCACGTCGTCGGCGTCCTTGTCGATGATCAGCACCTGGTGGCCGTTGTGGAGCAGCTCGCGGGCGATGGAGCGCCCGACGCTGCCCGCTCCGGTGATGACAACACGCATACCTGGTCCTTCGTCGATCCCTAGTCGAAGCGTCAGTGGGGCGGCGGAGGCTGGTCGTAGACCTTCTCGATGCGGCTGAGGTCGTCGATCGCCGCCACGACGTGGATCTGGTCGCCGTCCTGGAACACCGTGTCAGCCGTGGGAATCCGGCCGTCACCGAGTCGGGTGATGAACGCGACCCGCGACCCGGTGACCGCCTCGACCTCGGTCAGCCGGCGACCGACCCAGGACCGGGCCAGCGGCACCTGCGCGACGACCACGCGGCCGCTCGGGTCGGTCAGCGCCGGCACCGAGCCCTGGGGGAGCAGCAGCTGCAGCATCTGGTCGGAGGTCCAGCGCACCGTCGCCACCGTGGGGATGCCGAGCCGCTGGTAGACCATCGCGCGGCCCGGGTCGTAGATACGAGCCGCGACGTGCTCGACGCCGAAGGTCTCGCGGGCGACGCGAGCCGCGAGGATGTTGGAGTTGTCGCCGCTCGAGACGGCCGCGAACGCATACGCCTCGTCGATCCTCGCGGCCTTCAACGTGTCGCGGTCGAACCCGATCCCCGTGACCGTCATACCCTCGAACGAGCTGCCCAGCCGGCGGAACGCGGCAGGCTCCGCGTCGATGATGGCGACGTCGTGACCCCGCTTGCTGAGGCTCTTGGCGAGGGTGGACCCGACGCGGCCGCATCCCATGATCACGAAGTGCACGCGTTGAGAATAGGGGACACGTAGGCGGACCGCTCCGGGCGCGAGTGCCCGTGCGTCATACAGTTGCCGCGTGGCGAACTCCGGTCGCGTCCTCAAGCGCCTGGTCCTCGGCCGGGCCATGCGGAGCGACCGACTCGGCGACACGCTCCTGCCGAAGCGTCTGGCCCTCCCGATCTTCGCCAGCGACGCACTCTCCTCGGTCGCCTACGCGCCCGACGAGATCTTCCTCATGCTGGGCCTCGCCGGGGGGGCGTTCGTCGTCACCCACTCCTGGCAGATCGCGCTCGCCGTCATCTTCGTCATGGTGGTCGTCGTCGCGTCGTACCGGCAGAACGTCCACGCCTACCCGAGCGGCGGCGGCGACTACGAGGTGGCCACCGTCAACCTCGGCCCCAAGGCCGGCCTCACCGTCGCCAGCGCCCTGCTCGTCGACTACGTCCTGACCGTGGCGGTCTCCATCTCGTCGGGAGTCCAGAACGCCGCCACGGCAATCCCCTCACTGCGTGGCCACGAGGTCCAGGTCGCCATCGGTCTCGTCGTCCTCCTCACGGCGATGAACCTGCGCGGGGTGCGCGAGTCCGGCAAGGCCTTCGCCGTCCCGGTGTATGCGTTCATCCTCGGCATCGTGGGGATGGGCCTGGTCGGCGTCTTCCAGACGGTGACCGGGGGTCTGGGCCAGGCGGAGAGCGCGCAGTTCGAGCTCATCCCCGAACCCGACCACGAGGCCATGGTCGGCATCGCGACCGCCTTCCTGCTGCTGCGCGCCTTCTCGTCCGGCTGCGCCGCCCTGACCGGCGTCGAGGCGATCTCCAACGGGGTGCCGGCGTTCCAGAAGCCCAAGAGCCGCAACGCCGCCTCGACGCTGCTGATGATGGGCCTGCTGTCCATCACCATGCTCGGCACCATCATCGGGCTGGGGCGGGCCACGGACATCAAGATCGCCGAGCGGCCGGCCGAGCAGCTGGCGCTCAACGGGCAGCCGGTCGGCGAGGCGTTCATCGAGCAGCACCCGCAGGACACCGTCCTCGGCCAGCTGGCCCACGCGGTCTTCGGCGGGTTCACGCCCGGGATCATCTACGTGTCGATCACGACCGGCCTGATCCTCATCCTCGCCGCCAACACCGCGTTCAACGGCTTCCCGGTGCTGGGGTCGATCCTGGCCAAGGACGGCTACCTGCCGCGTCAGCTGCACACCCGCGGCGACCGGCTGGCCTTCTCCAACGGCATCCTCATCCTCGCGGCGGCGGCCGCGGCTCTGATCGTCGCGTACCAGGCCACGGTCACCTCGCTCATCCAGCTCTACATCGTCGGCGTTTTCGTGTCGTTCACCTTGAGCCAGAGCGGGATGATCCGGCACTGGAACCGGCACCTCACCGTCGAGACCGACCCGAAGGTCCGAGCGCGGATGAAGCGCTCACGGATCATCAACGCCGTCGGCGCGGCGATGTCCGGGATCGTCCTGCTTGTCGTCCTCATCACCAAGTTCCAGGCCGGCGCCCGCTACGCGATCCTCGCGATGGCCGTGCTCTTCGTTCTCATGCTCGGGATCCGCCGCCACTACCGGCAGGTGGCCGAGGAGCTGAAGCTCGACGAGGACGAGACGCCGATGCTGCCCAGCCGGGTCCACGCGATCGTCCTGATCTCCAAGCTGCACAAGCCCGCGATGCGCGCGGTCGCCTACGCCCGGGCGACCCGGCCGACCTTCCTCGAGGCCATCACGGTAGACGTCGACCCCGAGGACACCGAGACATTGCGCAACGAGTGGGCGCGCCGCGAGATCCCGGTCCCGCTGAAGGTCCTGTCTTCGCCCTACCGCGAGATCACCCGGCCGGTCATCGACTACGTGCACTCACTGCGCACGGGCAACCCGCGCGACGTCGTCATCGTCTACATCCCGGAGTACGTCCTCGGCCGCTGGTACGAGCAGGTCCTGCACAACCAGAGCGCGCTGCGGCTCAAGGCTCGTCTGCTCTTCACCCCGGGCGTCATGGTCGCGAGCGTGCCGTGGCAGCTGCGGTCGTCCGAGGGCGCGGAGGACGACGACTTCGACGGTCCCGTCGTCGGCTCGGTCCGCCGGGGCCCGCGCTGACGGCGGCCAGCCTCGTCGGCACCGAGGCGGTCGTCGAGGTCGGCCCGGTCGCCCACGGCGGGCACTGCGTCGCGCGTCTGGACGGTCGCGTCGTCTTCGTCCGTCACGCCCTGCCCGGCGAGCGCGTGCTGGTCGTCATCACCGAGGGCGACGCGGAGAGCCGGTTCCTGCGAGGCGATGCGCTCGAGGTCGTGGACGCCTCGCCGCACCGGGTCGAACCGCCCTGTCCGTATGCCGGTCCGGGCCGCTGCGGCGGCTGCGACTTCCAGCACGTCGAGGTGGCGTACCAGCGGCAGCTCAAGACCCACGTCGTACGTGAGCAGTTCCAGCGCCTGGCTCAGCTGTCGGTGGACGTGGACGTCGAAGCCCTGCCGGGGAATGCGTCGGGGTTGCGATGGCGGTCGCGGGTCGAGTTCGCCGTCGACGACGACGGGCGAGCGGGACTGCGGCAGCACCGGTCCCACGCGATCGTCCCGCTGACGGACTGCCTCATCGCCGACCAGCGGGTCATCGACAGCGGAGTTCTCGAGACGGTGTGGACCGGCTGTACCGGAGTCGACGCCGTTGCCGCGGACGAACCGGCCGACGCGGTGCTCGTCGCGCTACCCGACGGGCGCGTGCCGACCGTCGTCCAGCGGGTGGACACCTCGGAGTGGGCGGGGGAGTTCCGGATCGGCGCCCGGGGGTTCTGGCAGGTCCATCCCGGAGCCGCTCCGACCTTCGTCAGCCACGTCCTCGCGTCGCTCAGCCCGGAGCCGGGGGAGCGGGTGCTCGACCTGTATGCGGGTGCCGGGCTCTTCGCGGCGGCTCTCGCCGACGCAGTCGGCGCGTCGGGGTCGGTGCTCGCCGTCGAGGGACACCGGGCCGCTGTGGTCGACGGGATGCGCAACACGGCGTCGCGGCCGCAGGTCGAGTGGCGACACGGGCGGGTCGACCGGGTGATCCGTCCGTTGGTACGGCAGCAGATCCGCGCGGACCTGGTGGTCCTGGACCCTCCTCGTACCGGCGCCGGCCGGGACGTGACCCGCGACATCGCGGCGCTCGGGCCTCGGCGCGTCGCCTACGTCGCGTGCGACCCCGCCGCGCTGGCGAGGGACACGGCATACCTGGGCTCCGCGGGGTACCGCCTCGAGACGCTGCGCGCGTTCGACGCCTTCCCGATGACCCACCACGTCGAGTGCATCGCCGTCTTCGGGCCGCTCTGACACCGGACGGTGCTTGCATGGAGTCACCGAGCGCGGCGCCACCGCACGCCGCCGAGAAGCGAGCTCACGCCACGAGGAGCTGAGACGAGATGACCATCGTCGACGACCTTCGGTCGACCCAGTCCACCCCTGTCCTCACGCCCACGGATGCGCGCTACACCGAGGCCGCCCGGAAGTGGGGGCCGCCGGCCGCGCCCGACGTGCTCGTCCGCCCGACGACTCCGGAGGAGGTCGGCGCCGCGCTCCGGTGGGCGGCCGCGGCCGGCGTCGAGGTCGCCGTTCGCAGTGGTGGTCACGGGGGCTGGGCTCCGGTTCCCGGCGGCCTGCTGGTCGACCTGGGCGGGTTCACCCGGGTGGAGGTCGGGGAGGACGACGTCGTGCGGGTCGGCGGCGGCTCGGAGTGGGGTGACGTGGCCGAGGCGCTCGCGCCGCACGGGCTGGTCCTCAGCGCCGGCGACACACGCTCTGTCGGTGTCGGGGGCAGCACGCTCGGCTCCGGCGTCGGCTGGCTGGTCCGCTCGGTCGGGCTCGCGGCCGACCAGCTCGTCGGTGTGCAGCTCGTCACCGCGGACGGCGCCGTCGTCACGGCGTCGCAGGACGAGAACGCCGAGCTGTTCGCAGCCCTTCGAGGTGGGGGCGGCAACTTCGGCATCGCGACCCGGCTCGACTTCCGCGCGACGAGACTGCGAGACGTCGTGTTCGGAACCGCTCCCGTCGACGGCGACGACCTGCCGGCCACGATCCTCGGCGTCCGCGACGCGATGCGCGCCGCGCCACGAGAGCTCGTGGTCACGCTCGTCTCGCTGCCGCCGATAGGCCCCGGTGCTCGCCCCACGCCGATGCTGGAACTGCTGTGGGCGGGTGACGACGAGGACGCGGCGCGCACCGCACTGGCCACCGTCCTGGCCTCGCCCGGGGCCGGAGCGGCCGAGCTGCACACGGTTCCCTACGGGTCGGCCCTCAGCGAGCCACCGGAGGGACCGCCCGGGCCGCCCCCTCGCCGGACGGGGTCGAACGGGGTCTTCCGGGAGCTGTCCGGGGTGACGGCCGAGCGCGCGGCCGCCGCCCTTGCGGCCCATCCGGCCACGATCTTCGCGACCCGGTTCCTGGGCGGCGCCGTCGCCGACGTCCCGAAGGACGCGACGGCTCTGGCCTGGCGCGACGCGGAGGCGCTGGTTACCTGGATCGCGATGTTCCCGCCCGACGCCATCGACGAGGAGGTCGCGCGCATACGGAAGGTGTGGGCCGAGGTGGGGACCGACGCCGATGCCGTATGCGGCAACTTCACCAGTGAGCAGGGTCCCGACGTGGTCGCGCGGATGTACCCGCCCGCGACGCTCGCCCGCCTGCGGGCCGTGAAGCAGCGCTGGGACCCCGGCAACCTCTTCCGCCGGAACCACAACATCACCCCGGCTCAAGGCTGACCGGGCCTTCGCCTGGAGTCGCTCCGAGGGCGGACAGCCCGACTGGCACGAACCCGGGAATCGAGCCAGACAGCGCCGGTCTGCCTGCTGCTGCCAGTCGAGCTGTCCGACCTTCCATCGGGCCCGTCCCTCGAGCTCAGGCATAGGCTCGACCCGAGGCGAGGTCTGCACGGGCATACGCGGATGTGGTTAGATATCTTGACGTCAAGATAGTTGGTCAGAGAGGACGCGGGATGGACAGCTCGATCGACACGTTCGGTGCGAAGGGTCGGCTCCAGGTCGGCGAGGCGGACTACGAGATCTACCGGCTGAGCACGGTCGAAGGCAGCGAGAACCTGCCGTACAGCCTCAAGGTCCTGCTGGAGAACCTGTTGCGGACCGAGGACGGCGCCAACATCACCGCCGACCACATCCGCGCGATCGGCTCGTGGGACGAGGACGCCGAACCCGACACCGAGATCCAGTTCACGCCGGCTCGCGTGATCATGCAGGACTTCACCGGCGTGCCCTGCATCGTCGACCTCGCCACGATGCGCGAGGCGATGGTGGACCTCGGCGGGGACCCGACCAAGATCAACCCGCTGTCCCCGGCCGAGCTGGTCATCGACCACTCCGTCATCACCGACGTCTTCGGCCGGGCCGACGCGTTCGAGCGCAACGTCGAGCTGGAGTACCAGCGCAACCACGAGCGCTACCAGTTCCTGCGCTGGGGCCAGACGGCGTTCGACGACTTCAAGGTCGTGCCGCCCGGCACCGGCATCGTCCACCAGGTCAACATCGAGCACCTGGCCCGGACGGTCATGGTCCGTGACGGAGTTGCCTACCCGGACACCTGCGTCGGCACCGACTCGCACACGACGATGGTCAACGGCCTCGGCGTCCTCGGCTGGGGCGTCGGCGGCATCGAGGCCGAGGCGGCCATGCTCGGCCAGCCGGTGTCGATGCTCATCCCGCGCGTGGTCGGGTTCAGGCTGACCGGCGCGATCCCCGCCGGGGCGACCGCCACCGACGTGGTCCTCACCATCACCGAGACGCTCCGCAAGCACGGCGTGGTCGGCAAGTTCGTCGAGTTCTACGGCGACGGCGTCGCCCAGGTTCCGCTGGCCAACCGGGCCACCATCGGCAACATGAGCCCCGAGTTCGGCTCGACCTGCGCGATCTTTCCCATCGACAGCGTCACTCTCGACTACCTGCGCCTCACCGGCCGGTCCACCGACCAGGTGGCCCTGGTCGAGGCATACGCGAAGGAGCAGGGCCTCTGGCACGACCCGAGCGTGGAGCCGCGGTTCAGCGAGCGGCTCGAGCTCGACCTGTCGACGGTCGTCCCGTCGATCGCCGGCCCGAAGCGCCCGCAGGACCGCATCGCGCTCACCGACGCGAAGAAGGCCTTCCGCAAGGTCCTGCCCACCTACGTCAAGCACGACGAGGGCGACCCCGGAACGGCGGCAAGCTTCCCCGCCAGCGACCCCACTCCTCAGGGCAGCCCGGACGGTGTCAACGGCGGCACGCCGCCCCCGAACGACGGCAACGGTGACTCGCGACCGTCGCGCAAGGTGTCGGTCACCACGGCCGAGGGGACCACGTTCGAGATCGACCACGGCATCGTCTCGATCGCCTCGATCACGTCGTGCACCAACACGTCCAACCCGTCGGTGATGATGGCCGCCGCCATGCTGGCCAAGAAAGCCGTCGACCGTGGGCTGTCCGTCGCGCCGTGGGTCAAGACGTCGATGGCTCCGGGCTCCAAGGTCGTGACGAACTACTACGAGAAGGCCGGCATGTGGCCCTACCTCGAGAAGCTCGGCTACCACCTCGTGGGTTACGGCTGCACGACCTGCATCGGCAACTCGGGCCCGCTCGACGAGGCCATCTCCGCTGCGGTCCAGGAGAACGACCTCGCCGTCGTCTCGGTCCTCTCCGGCAACCGCAACTTCGAGGGCCGGATCAACCCCGACGTCAAGATGAACTACCTCGCCTCCCCGCCGCTCGTCATCGCGTATGCGTTGGCCGGGACGATGGACTTCGATTTCGAGTCGCAGCCCCTCGGGAAGGACTCCGACGGCACCGACGTCTTCCTGAAGGACATCTGGCCCTCGCCGCAGGACGTCGAGGAGACCATCGCGCGGTCCATCGACGAGGAGATGTTCACCCGCGACTACGCCGACGTCTTCGCCGGCGACGAGCGGTGGACCTCGCTCCCGACCCCGGAGGGCGACACCTTCGAGTGGGAGAGCGACTCGACCTACGTCCGCAAGCCTCCGTACTTCGACGGCATGACCATGGCCGCCAACGCCGTCGAGGACATCTCTGGCGCCCGCGTCCTGGCCAAGCTGGGCGACTCGGTGACGACCGACCACATCAGCCCGGCCGGCTCGATCAAGGCGGACAGCCCCGCCGGGAAGTACCTCTCGGACCACGGCGTCGACCGCAAGGACTTCAACTCCTACGGCTCGCGGCGCGGCAACCACGAGGTGATGATCCGCGGGACGTTCGCGAACATCCGGCTGAAGAACCTGTTGCTGGACGGCGTCGAGGGCGGGTTCACCCGCAACTTCCTGGACGGCGGCGAGCAGTCGACGATCTACGACGCCTCCGCCGCGTACCAGGCCGCCGGCGTACCGCTGGTCATCCTGTCGGGCAAGGAGTACGGCTCCGGGTCGTCCCGCGACTGGGCGGCCAAGGGCACCCGACTCCTCGGCGTTCGGGCCGTCATCGCGGAGAGCTACGAGCGGATCCACCGGTCGAACCTCATCGGGATGGGCGTCCTGCCGCTGCAGTACCCGGCGGGCGAGACCGCCGACTCGCTGGGCCTCGACGGCACCGAGGAGTTCGCCATCTCGGGCATCACCGAGCTCAACGAGGGCCGCACGCCGCGGACGGTCAAGGTCGTGGCGACGAAGGACGGCGCGGCTCCGGTCGAGTTCGACGCGGTCCTGCGGATCGACACCCCGGGCGAGGCCGACTACTACCGCGCCGGCGGCATCCTCCAGTACGTCCTCCGGTCGCTGGTCGACAGCTGACCCGCTCGGGTCGCGCACCCGACGCCTGCCCGCTTCCAACCCGACCTTTTACCCAGTTTCCGACCCGGCCCGGGGTCGGAAACTGGGTAGAAGCTCGGGTTGGAAGCGGGAAAGGGAGCGGTCGGCGGGGCCGCCGTGCGTGGGTCCGACGTGGTTTGCTGGCCTCACCGCGCAGCACCTCGTCGTCGAAGGAGACACCGTGGCCGATCGCCGCACCCCCCACCTGACTCGTCGGACCGTCCTCGGCACCGGAGCCGCGGCCGCCGCCGCGCTGGGCCTCGGCTCACCGGCCGGCGCGTACGCCGCGAAGGCGCCCGCCGCCCGCGACATCACCTTCCGCGCCTGGCGCGGAGACGAGCTCGGCGGAACGGCGGGCGGCACCGCGGTCAGCGGCGGCGCCATGGTCATCGACTCGGTCACGGGGAGCCGGTCGTACACGGACGTCAAGACCGGCGTCACCGCAAGGTTCGACACGGCCACCTGGACCTCGCCGGTCGTCGACCCCGGGCATCCCTTCACCGAGCTCGTCGCCTCCTGGAACGCCACGACGCCGGACGGGACCTGGGTCGAGGTCCGCGTCCACGCCGTGACCGACGACGGGGCCGCCGGCTGGTACGTCCTCGGCCGCTGGGCGTCCGACGACACCGACGACGGCGGGGCCATCAACCGGACCTCCCAGAACGGCCAGGCGACCGCATACGCCACCGTCTACACCGACACGCTGGCTGCGCTGAACGACCACACCCTGCAGACGTGGCAGCTGGAGGTCACCCTCCTGCGTCGCACCGGGACGAACGTGAGCCCCTCGGTGCGGCTGGTCGCGGCGATGGCCTCCGGCCTGCCCAAGGACAAGAAGGTGCCGGTCAGCGCTCACGAGTCGGGCCCGCGGGCGTCGAGCTCGCCGTACCGACGTACTCGCAGGAGCTGCACCAGGGCCACTACCCCGACTACGACAACGGGGGAGAGGCGTGGTGCTCCCCGACGTCGACGGCCATGGTCGTCGGGTTCTGGGGAACCGGCCCCACCGCCGCCGAGACCGCGTGGGTCACGCCGCCGCTCGACGCGGTCGTCGACCACGCCGCCCGCAACGTCTACGACTACACCTACGACGGCTGCGGGAACTGGCCGTTCAACACGGCGTATGCGGCGCGCTTCGGTCTCGAGGGGTTCGTCACCCGGCTGCGGTCCCTGGCGGAGGCGGAGCTGTTCATCGCGGCCGGGATCCCGCTCGTCGCGTCCGTGTCCTTCTCCAAGGGCGAGCTCAAGGGAGCCGGGTACGGGACCAACGGGCACCTCATGGTGATCCGCGGGTTCACCGCTGCCGGTGACGTGGTGGCCAACGACCCGGCCTCGCACCTCCTCGCCGACAACGCCCAGGTCCGCGTCGTCTACGACCGTGCCCAGTTCGAGAACGTGTGGGTGCCCCGCAGCGGCGGGATCGTCTACGTGATCCGTCCGGCCGGCGTCGCGCTCCCGACCGCTCCGGCTCAGGCGAACTGGTAGAGACTGGGCGGGTGTCCGCGCACGTCCCACCCGGCTGGCCACCGGGTGTCCCGCCCGCGCACAGCCCCGGGTGGGAGGCGCCGGCTGTCGCCTGGCTGCTCGACAACTGCCCGCCCGACTACCGCCTGTATGCGGGCTGGCGGAAGAACCCGGTCGCCCTGGCCTGGCTGGCCGACCGGCACATCGACGGGCAGGTGACCGCGATGCGGCAGGCCTACCGCGAGGCGCGGGTCGAGCTCGGGCCGCATGTCACGACCGAGGCCCTCGCCGAGATCATGGGCAACCTCGAGGCCGAGGGGCTCCGGCTGGTCGCCGCCAAGCGCAGCGCCGCGCTGCTCCTGGAAGCGCTGCAGGGCAAGCACTTCATCCCGCGCCTGTGACCGAGCCCAGGCGCGAGGGCTGTGACGCACCTCAGCGGGGTCACAGCATCTCTCAACTACAGTGGACGGGCTCGACCCGCATCCCCGGAGGACCTACGTGACCCTGCTCGACTCCATTGACGGCCCCGACGCCGTCAAGGCGCTCGACCCCTCTCAGCTGGACCAGCTGGCGCAGGAGATCCGGGACTTCCTCGTCACCTCGGTGTCGCAGACCGGCGGGCATCTGGGGCCGAACCTCGGCGTCGTCGAGCTCTCGATCGCCCTGCACCGCGTGTTCGACTCGCCGCAGGACACCATCGTCTTCGACACCGGTCACCAGTCGTACGTGCACAAGCTCCTCACCGGCCGGCACGACTTCGAGCGGCTGCGGATGAAGGGCGGCCTATCGGGGTACCCGAGCCGAGCCGAGTCCGAGCACGACGTCGTGGAGAACTCGCACGCCTCCACCGCACTGTCGTGGGCCGACGGCATCGCCAAGGCGCGGCGCCTCACCGGCCGACGCGACCGGCATACCGTCGCGGTCGTCGGCGACGGCGCGCTGACCGGCGGGATGGCGTGGGAGGCGATCAACAACATCGCCGTCGACAAGGACCTGCCGCTGGTCATCGTCGTCAACGACAACGAGCGCTCGTATGCGCCGACCACCGGTGGTCTCGCGGACCACCTCGCGACCCTGCGGACCACCCGCAAGTACGAGTCGGTGCTCGGCTGGGGCAAGGACGCGCTCAACCGGACCCCGGTCGTCGGCGGCGTGGTCTACGGCGCACTGCACGGCGTGAAGAAGGGCATCAAGGACTTCGTCGCGCCGCAGGGCATGTTCGAGGACCTCGGGCTGAAGTACCTCGGACCGATCGACGGCCACGACGAGCCCTCGGTCGAGGCCGCGCTGCGGCGGGCCAAGTCGTTCGGGGGACCGGTGATCGTGCACGTCCTGACGACCAAGGGCAAGGGCTACGACCACGCGCGCAACGACGACGCCGACCGGTTCCACGCGGTCGACCGGATCAACCCCGAGACCGGGCTGCCGCTGCAGGTGAAGGGGCGAATCTGGACCGACGAGTTCAGCGACGCGCTGCTCGGAGTGGCGCGCGAGCGGGACGACGTCGTGGCGATCACCGCGGCGATGCTCATCCCCACCGGGCTCAAGGAGTTCGCCGAGCGGCACCCCGACCGGGTCTTCGACGTCGGGATCGCCGAGCAGCACGCGGTCACCATGGCGTCCGGTCTCGCCTTCGGCGGGCTGCACCCGGTCGTCTGTGTGTACGCGACGTTCCTCAACCGCGCGTTCGACCAGCTGCTCATGGACTGCGCGCTGCACCGGGCCGGAGTGACGTTCGTGCTGGACCGGGCGGGCATCACGGGGACCGACGGGGCGTCGCACAACGGCATGTGGGACATGTCGGTGACCGGCCTCGTCCCCGGGTTGCGCCTCTGCGCCCCTCGTGATGCGGAGGAGCTCGGCCGAGCCCTCCGGGAGGCGGTCGACGTCGCGGACGGGCCCACGGTCATCCGGTTCTCCAAGCAGAACCCGCCCGGGGCGCTGCCCGCGGTCCGGACCGTCGGGTCGGTGGACGTCCTGGCCGAGCCGTCGAGCGACGACGCGGTCGAGCTGCTCCTCGTCGGGCTCGGCGAGATGGCGACCACGGCCATGGCGGTGTCCGAGAAGCTCGGCGCGCAGGGCCATACGGTCCGCGTCGTCGATCCGCGCTGGTGCGTGCCGGTGTCGGACGACCTCGTCGAGATGGCCCGCGCCGCCGGCGCGGTCGCGGTGCTCGAGGACAACCTGGTCGTCGGGGGAGTGGGCTCCCAGGTCTCGGCGGCGCTGCGCGAGGCGGGGCTGTCGGTACCGGTACATCTCCACGGCATCCCGAAGCGGTTCCTCTCGCACGCCTCGCGCGGCGAGCTGCTCGAGGAGATCGGGCTGACCCCCGACGCCGTGGCCGACCGTCTCCACGCCGCCCTGACCTGACCCGTCGCCCGCTCCGGCCCCGGTCCCGCGGCCACCACTTCCCGGACATGTCTGAGAAGTAGTGACCGTTTCCGCGTTCCGGGCGATATTTCTCAGACATGTCCGAGAAGTAGTCGGGGGCCTGGGTATGCGGCGGCGAGGGACTCCGCGGCGGCCAGCCACCTCGCGTGTCTGGGGTCGGCCCACATCGGATGCGGCGCATTGTGTCCCGCCACGCCATGAACCGGCGTCGGCGGCACGCATACCTTCGGGCCAGCCGGGTGAGGGCGCCCCTGGGCACGCGAGGGACGCGTGCCCCGCCTGCCGGATGCGGGAGGACGACGATGTCGGAGCGACGGATGTCGAAGCGGTGGAGCGCCCGGCTGGCGTACGGGTTCGTGGCGATGTCCACGACGGTGGCGCTGGCGGCGTGCGGTACGCCCGGTGCGAGCAGCCCCGGCGGTCGGCGGCCACCGAGGGTGGCGGCTCGGCGACGGCGGGTGGTGCGCCGTACAAGGTCGGCCTGGTCTACAGCAAGACCGGCGCGCTCGCCGCCTACGGGGCGCAGTACGAGGCGTCGTTCAAGGTCGGGCTCGACTACGCGACCAAGGGCACGAACGCCGTCAACGGCCACCCCATCGAGGTCACCGAGGCCGACGACGCCGGCGACCCGGCCAAGGCGGTCACGGCCGCGACCACGGCGATCGGCGCCGGCGCGAAGATCATCGCCGGCTCGACCGCCTCGGGCGTCGCTCTCCAGGTCGCGCCACTGGCCAAGGACAACAAGGTCCTCTTCATCTCCGGGCCGGCCGCGACCGACGCGGTGACCGGGGCGAACAAGTACACGTTCCGCTCGGGCCGCCAGACGTACCAGGACATCGCGACCGCGGGGACCATGGTCGGCGACCTCACCGGCAAGAAGGTCACCGTCTTCGCGCAGGACAGCGCCTTCGGCAAGGCCAACGAGGCGGGAGTCAAGGCGGTCCTCGGCGCGAAGGGGGCGACGGTCAGCTCGGTCCTGGTGCCCGTCGGCGGCCACCGACTTCACCCCGTTCGCCACCCAGGTCAAGGGCCAGGCGCCGGACCTGCTGTTCGTCGCGTGGGCCGGCACGAACGCCACCCAGATGTGGACGACCCTCGCACAGCAGGGCGTGTTCACGACGACGAAGGTCGTCACCGGACTCGACATCAAGCCCACCCACGCGCTCTTCGGCGAGGCCGGCGACAAGATCTCGTTCCTCTCGCACTTCTTCGCCGGCGCGGCCGACAACCCCGAGTACCAGGCCTTGGCCGCCGGTCTCAAGAAGGCCGGTCAGGAGGTCGACCTCTTCACCGACGACGGCTTCGTCGCGGCGCAGATGGTGGTTCGGGCGCTCAGCGAGGGCGGGGACGACGTCGAGAAGATGGTCACGGCCCTGGAGGGATGGAGGTTCGCCGGACCCAAGGGCGCCATGGAGATCCGGGCCTCGGACCACGCCCTGCTCCAGCCGATGTTCACCGCCAAGCTGGTCAAGGAGGGCTCGGGGTTCGTCCCGCAGCTCGTCGCGACGCTGGCCCCGGCCGACGTGGCGCCGCCCGCCGTGCCAGATGAAGTGAGCAGCCGCGGTCGAACCGGCGGTCGCCGCGGAGGGCATCGGGTGGCGCGTCGGGGGCGCCCAGATCCTCGACGACGTCAGCCTGGAGGTGCGGCCCGGCGAGCTGGTCGGGATCATCGGCCCGAACGGTGCGGGCAAGTCGTCGCTGCTCAACATCCTCTCGGGAGTGCTGCGCCCGACGACGGGACGGGTCAGCCTCGGCGGCCAGGACGTGACGCGCCGGTCGGCCACGCGGAGGGCCCGCCTGGGGCTGGCCCGGTCGTTCCAGACGTCCGCGCTCTTCGACGGGCTGCCGGCGTCGGAGAACGTCCGGCTCGCGCTGCAGGCGTCGCGCAGGCGGGCCGTCGAGCCCCTGGCGGTTCGTCCGCCGGTCCGGGGACGCAGCCATCGTCGAGGGGCTGCTCGGCACGAGTTCGTATGCCCGGCAAGGACTCCGTGCCGGCGGCGGGGCTGTCGCACGGGGACCGTCGCAAGCTGGAGCTGGCCATGGCCCTCGCGTCGGAGCCGAAGGTCCTGCTCCTCGACGAGCCGATGGCCGGGGTGTCCGCCGAGGACGTCGACGGACTCGGCACGATCATCGGTGAGGTCCGCGACGGGGGAGTCGCGGTCGCCATGGTCGAGCACCACATGGACGTCGTCCTCGGGCTGGCCGACCGGGTCGCGGTGCTGCACCACGGCCAGCTCCTCGCGATCGGCACGGCGAACGAGGTCACCAGCGACGAGCGCGTCCAGCAGGCCTACCTGGGCGAGGGCCTGTGACGACGGCACCCGTGCTCACCGTGGAGGACCTGCACGTCCACTACGGCGGGTCGCACATCCTCCAGGGCGTCACCTTCGAGGTGCCCGCGCGCGGCGTCACCGCTCTGCTCGGACGCAACGGCGTCGGCAAGACCACGACACTCAAGGCGATCCTCGGCCTCGCTCCGAGGCGTGGCCGGATCGCGCTGCAGGGCAACGACATCGCAGCGAGGCAAGACGTTCCGGCTGGTCCGCGGCGGGATCGGCTACGTCCCCGAGGACCGGGACGTGTTCGGTGGCCTGACCGTGGACGAGAACCTCCGCCTCGTCGGTCGCGACGTCGGGGCCGGTGCGCCGGTGGTCGGCGAGCTGTTCCCGGACCTCGTCACTCGACGGAAGCAGCGCGCCGGCACCCTCTCCGGCGGACAGCAGCAGATGGTCGCTCTGGCGCGGGTCCTGTTGCGGGACAACGTTCTTCTCCTCGTCGACGAGCCCACCAAGGGCCTCGCCCCCAAGCTCGTCACCGAGGTCGCCGACGTCCTCGCGCGGGTCGCCGAGACCACGCCGATCCTCCTCGTCGAGCAGAACCTCCCGCTGGTCCGGCGCATCGCGGACACCGTCGTCGTCCTGGACGCGGGCCGGGTCGTCCATCGGGGCGACGCCGCCGCGTTGCTCGCCGACGCCGACCTCACCCGCGAGCTGCTCGGGGTGTCACTGCGCCGGCCGAGGGAGGAACGGCATGAGCACCGCCGTCCTCCTCGTCGTGACCGGTCTCGGGCTGGGCGCGCTGTACTTCCTGGCCGCGTCCGGGCTGAGCCTGATCTACGGCCTCATGGGCGTGCTCAACTTCGCGCACGGGGTGTTCATGCTGGCCGGCGCGTATGCGGGCTGGCTCACCATGGGCGCCCTGCCGCCGTCGGTGCCGGTGGGCGTCGCCCTGCTCGTCGCCGTGCTCGTCGCCACCGCCGTCGGGGCGCTGGTCGGGCTGGTGGTCGAGGTGGTCCTCATCCGGCCGCTCTACCGACGTCACATCCAGCAGGTCCTCGTCACGGTCGGCCTGGCGCTGGCCGGAACCGCTGCGGTGCAAGGCATCTGGGGGTCGGACCCGCATCCGCTCGAGAAGCCCGACTGGTTGGCCGGGACGACCGAGGTCGCCGGCGCCGCGCTGCCGAACGACCGGTTCCTCTACATCGGGGTGGCCGTCGTGGTCTTCCTCGGACTGCTCGCCCTGCTGCGGTTCACCCGGCTGGGGCTGGTGATACGGGCGGGTGTCGAGAACCGGACCATGGTCGAGGCCCTCGGGATCGACGTGCAGAGCACGTTCACCGTCGTCTTCGCGATGGGTGGCGCAGCTGCAGGTCTGGCCGGGATCCTCTACGCCACCTACGCGGGGAGCGTCTCCCCGGCCCAGGGCGCGGCGTTGCTGATCTTCGCGTTCATCGTCGTCGTCATCGGCGGGATGGGGTCGTTCGTCGGCACGGCAGTCGCCGCGGTCGTCGTGGGGCTGGTCCAGCAGCTGGCGAACTACTACGCGGCCAGCGGCGTCGGCGACCTGTCCGTGGTCCTGCTGCTGGCCGTGGTGCTGCTCGTGCGGCGGCCGTCGATCGAGGCCGGTCGGGCATGAGAGCCGTCGTCAAGGCGCTACCGGCCGTCCTCGTCCTGGCGGTCCTCGCATACCTGCCGTACGTCCCCCAGACCGTCCCCGGTCTGCTGCCGGACCGGGTCAACGGCCCGGGCTCCCTGCAGCTGCTCGCGGTCTGCCTGACGATGGCCGGCATCGCGCTCAGCTACGACGTGCTCTTCGGCCGCACGGGACTGCTCAGCTTCGGGCACGCGCTGTTCGTGGCGGCCGGCAGCTACTTCCTCACCATGTCGATGGCGTCGTGGTCGCTGCCCCTCTGGCTGGCGGCGCTGCTCGCCCTCGCGGGGACGACGCTGCTGGCCCTGGTCGTCGGCGCGATCTCGTTGCGCGTCGGAGGAATCGCTTTCGCCATGGTCACGCTCGCCTTCGCGCAGGCCGCCTCGATCATCGTGCTGCGCAACCCCGGCGACGCTACGGGCGGCGAGGAGGGCAAGGCGCTGACCCGCTCCGGGGTGCCTGACCTGCTCGTCGGCGTGGCCAACGCGCCGTACCGGTACTGGCTCGCCCTCGGCGTTCCTCGTCGTCGCGTGGTGTCGCCGTGACGTGGCTGATCCGCTCCCGGGCCGGCCACGCCATGGCCGCCGTCCGCGAGAACGAGCCGCGCGCCGCCGTGCTCGGCATCGACACGTACCGCACGAAGCTGCTGGCCGTCGTGGTCGGGGCGTTCATCGGCGGGCTCGGTGGCGTCGTCCATGCGGTGGTCCTGGGTGGCTCCAACCCGCACATCACGACACCCGAGTTCACCCTCTCGCTGCTGGTCATGGTCGTCCTGGGTGGCGCGGGGTCGCGCTGGGGTGCGGTGCTCGGCGGGTTCCTCTACACGTATGCGGACGCGCGCCTGGTCGAGCTGTCCGGGACCTCGGCGTTCGCCGGACTCCCGGACGGGCTTCGTGCTGTGCTGTCCCAGCCGCTGTTCATCCTGGGACTGCTGTTCATCCTCGTCGTCTACTTCGCGCCGGCCGGGCTCACCGGCCTGGCGTCCCGACGGCGGCTGTTCATCCGGAGGAAGGAGACACCGTGAGCGCCTCGTCGGCCGAGAACGGTCTGCAGTTCCGTGGGTTCCGCATCGAGCTGCCGGAGGGGAGCCTCGACATCCACGACCTCAGCGTCGGCGACCCCGACCCCCAGGCCCCGGTCGTCCTCGCGGTGCACGGGATCACCGCCAACGGGCTCAGCTGGCTCTGTGTCGCCGAGGAGCTGTTCCGGCGCCGGGGGCCCGGGCAGCGTCCGGTTCCTCGCTCCCGACCTCCGCGGACGCGCGTGCAGCCGGTATGCCCCGGGCCCGTACGGCCTGACGACCCACGCCGACGACGTCCTCGCCATCGCCGACGTGTTCGGCACGCGACCGGTCCTGGTCGGTCACTCGATGGGGGCGTTCGTCACGGCGCTGGCCAGCTCGCGCGCGCCGGAGCGGGTGGCCGGCTCCGTCCTCGTCGACGGCGGGTTCGCGTTCCCGCCACCGGCCGAGTTCGACATCGACGCCGCCCTCACGGCAGTCATCGGTCCCGCGATGACCCGGCTGAGCATGCGGTTCGCCGGCCCCGACGCCTACCTCGACTTCTGGCGGGCCCACCCGGCGCTCGGTCCGGCGCTGGACGGACCGCAGAGCCCCGAGGTGCGGCAGTACGCGCTCCACGACCTCATCCAGACCGACGAGGGCGACTGGGTCAGCTCGTGCGTCCTCGACGCGATTCGGGCGGACGGCGCCGACGTCCTGGCGCATCCCGAGACCCACGCCGGCGCGGCCAAGGCGGTTGCGGCCGGCGTCGCCACCGAGTTCCTCTGGGCGGCCCGCGGGCTCCAGAACGAGGTCCAGGGTCTCTACGACGAGAGCCGGATCGCCGCGCTCGGCCTGCCGGGGGACATCCGAATCACCCCGATCGAGGACGTCAACCACTACACGGCGGTGTTCGCGCCGGCCGGGACCGCCGCGGTCGTCGACGCCATCGAGCGCCGGCTCGACGGTCCGGAGGCGTCAGCGGGGCATGAGGCGGCGAAGCCGGAGGGCGAGCTGGATCTCCAGCGCGCGGTCCGGCTGCTGCCAGCTCGGCCCGAGCAGGTTGGCGACCCGTTCCAGGCGCTGCGCCACGGTGTTGACGTGCACGTGGAGGAGCGTGGCGGTGTGCCGGGGGCTGCCTCCGGCGGCGAAGTAGGACTCCACGGTGCCGACCAGGTCGGTACCGCGGGCGTCGTCGTACGCGGTCAGCGGGCCGAGCGTGCGCTGGACGTACGCGCCGACATCGGGCTCGGACCCCACCACCAGGCCCGCGAAGCCCAGGTCGGCGGCCGCCGCACCGGTCCCGGAGTGACCCAGCGCGATCATCGCCCGTACCGTGCGCACCGCCTCGGTGAACGCGGCGGGCACCGCGACGACGTCCTCCAAAGGGCCGACGCCGGCCACCGTGGTGCCTCCGGTGCGCCCCAGCCGCGCCGACACCGATGTCGCCAGCGCGCCCGGGTCGGTGTCGGTGACGAGGGCGACGACCACGCCGTCGTGCTCGCCGACGATCCCGCGGGACCCGACGGCGGCGTGCGTGGAGAGCACCAGCGCCCGGCGACGGGAGCTGTCCTCGCCGACGAGGGCCAGCAGGCAGAAGGGTCGGGTCGGGTCGAGCCCGTAGGCGCGGGCCGCCGTCATCAGCTCGGCCCGGTCGCCGCGACCGGCGACGAGGTCGGCGACGAGGTCGGTCCGCATCTGCTGCTGGGCCTCGGTGGTCTGCCGCTCGAAGAGAAGGACGAGGGCCGTGACCATGGCGGCCCGTTCGACGGTGCGCCGGTCGGCGTCGTCCGGCGGCAGCTCGAGACCGCCGAGGACCAGGAGGCCGAGGGGCTCGTGACCCGCGGCGATGCCGACCGCATACCGGTCGCCGTGCCGTGACAGCCGTCCGGAGCCGATCGCGGTCACCCCGGGCGGCCCGTCGGCCAGCGGGTCGCGGCCACCGGGGTCCGCGGCGCCGTCGGGGGCGGCTCGCCGGCCTCGCTGCGCCGGACTCCGCCGTCGTCGAGGACGACGGCCCAGCCGCCCAGCAGGTCGACGAGCGCCTTGGTGATGTCGTCGGCGCCGCCGCCGCCGAGGACGAGGTCGGCGAAGCGGTCGTGAGCGGCCGCGGCCCGCTCGACGCCGGCGGTGTGGCGGCGCACCGTCTCGTGGGCCTCCGAGAGGGCGGCAAGGGCCTGCTCGGTCTCGGCGAGGGCGCGGACCTGGACCAGGGAGACTGCGGCCAGGGTCGCCAGCGAGCTGAGCAGGGCCACCTCGTCGTGGGTGAACGGGCGGGGGGACCGGTTCGCCGCGAAGAGGACGCCGACGAAGTCGTCGACGGCGATGAGCGGCGTGCCGCAGATCGCGACGATGCCCTCGTCGGCGACGGCGTGGTCGATGACCCCCGTGTGCTGGAACCGGTGGTCGGCGAAGTAGTCGGCGGTCCAGTACGCCTTGCGGGTCTTGGCCGCGAGGCCGCCGAGCCCGTCGCCGAGGCTCAGCCGGACCGACTGGAACTCGGCGGAGATGGACCCGTCCGTGGCGCGCATGAAGGTGTCGCCGCGCTCGGGGTCGAAGAGCGTGAGGTAGGCCAGGTCGGTGCCGAGGAGCGCCCGGGCGCGACGCACGATGGCGTCGAGGACGCCGTTGGGGTCGCTCAGCGAGGCGAGGTCCCGGGCGGTCTCGACGAGGGCCGAGAGCTCGACCTCCCGCCGGCGGCGCCGGTCGAAGTCCTCGCGGACGCGCAGGGCGAGGTCGCGCTCCGTCTCGGACGCGTCGACCTCGGTGATGTCGGCGACGGTGCCGTTGTTGGCCAGCAGGCGCAGCAGCCGCAGGGCCGCCGTCTCCGAGCCGGTGCCCGAGCCGGGCTCCGAGGTGCTGTCGGTGGTGCGGGACGCCATGAGGGCGGAGTCTAGAAGGCTCGCTGGTGTGCTCGCGCACCACGCGGCGCGATGCCGGTCATCGGGCCGTCCACCCGCCGTCCATGGCGAACGACGCGCCGGTGACCGACGCGGACGCCGGTCCACACAGGAAGGCGGCCAGCTCGGCGACCTCGCCCGGCTCGACCAGCCGCTTGACCGCCATGCCCTCGAGCATGACCTTCTCGACGACCTCGTCCTCCGGGATCCCGTGCGTGGCCGCCTGGTCGGCGATCTGCTTCTCGACCAGCGGCGTGCGCACGTAGCCCGGGTTCAGGCAGTTGCTCGTGACCCCGTGCGGGGCGCCCTCGAGGGCGACCACCTTGGACAGGCCCTCCAGCCCGTGCTTGGCGGTGACGTACGCGGACTTGTAGGCGCTGGCTCGCAGCCCGTGCGCGCTGGAGACGTTGACGACGCGACCCCAGCCCCGCGCATACATGTGGGGCAGGCTCTGCCGGACCAGCCGGAACGGCGCGTGGAGCATGAGGTCGAGGATCAGCTCGAACGTCTCGACCGGGAACTCCTCGATCGGCGCGACGTGCTGGATGCCGGCGTTGTTGACCAGGATGTCGACGTCGGTGGGCAGGTCGGCGATGGCGTCGAGGTCAGCGAGGTCGGCGACGACCGGTTCGACGGCATCCTCGCCGAGCCGTCCGACGAGGTCCTTGAGGCCGGTCTCGTCGCGGTCGACCGCGACGACGACCGCTCCGGCCGCGGCGAACCGTTCCGCGATGGCGGCCCCGATCCCGCTGGCCGCGCCGGTGACCAGCGCCCGGCGACCGGACAGGTCCACGGGCGACGACGGCCGGCGGCGACGGTGGCATGACGGGGAGACTAGGCAGCGCGCACCGGAGCGGCTCATGTCGTGGCCACCCATACTTCGGCTGCTTCGGTATGCGTGCACGCTACGTCCCGGAGGTGCCGCCTCCGAGCGCGGCGAGGAGGAGCGCGGACGATCTCGGCCGGCCGCTCCATACCGGGCAGATGGCCGGCCCAGTCCAGCTCGACGAGGGTCGCGCCGGGCACCCCAGCGGCGACCTCGCGGGCCGCCGTCTGCAGCCAGTCGACGTCGAGCGCGCCGAGGACGACCGTGGTGGGCACGGTGATGCTCGCCAGGTCGACCTCGTCGTGCACGAGGACGGGCGGGTCGGGCCACTCGTCGGCCGGTATCTGGACGTCGAAGGCCCGGCGCTGCATCGTCGGTGAGCAGCCGCCGGGCGTCGTCGTCGGCATCGGGTCCGAGCCAGGTGTCGACGTTGAGTGCGACCGCGCCGTCGACGTCCCCGGTCTCGATGAGCCGCTCCTCCTCCTCGTCGAAGGCCTCGGACGCCGCGGTCGGCGCGACCCCGCGCAGGCCGGGGCAGAGGAGGACCAGCTCGGTCACCCGATCCGGCTGGGCGGTCGCCACCTCGAGCGCCACCCGGCCGCCGAACGACGCGCCGACGAGCGCGGCGGCACGCGATGCCCTGGTCGTCGAGGAAGCCGACGACCTCGGCCACATTCGAGAGCGGTCCCGGCGCGAGCGGAGCGTCGCCGTAACCCGGGAGGTCCGGTGCGAGCACCCGGTACCGCTCGGCGAGAGCCGGGATCTGCCCCGCCCACATCCGTCGGTCGGCGACGCCGGCATGGAGGAGGACGACCGGCGGACCGGTCCCGGCAGCGTCGAACGGCAGGGGCACGCGCTCACGCTAGGCGGGCGGGCACGCCGGCCGCGACGACATTTCCGGAGCGCGGCTCAGATGTCGCGGAAGACCTCGATGGTCGCGCCCAGCGCGTTGAGCCGGTCGGCGAGGTCCTCGTAGCCGCGGTTGATGACGTAGACGTTCCGCAGCACCGACGTCCCCGGCGCCGCGAGCATGGCCAGCAGCACGACCACACCCGGGCGCAGCGCCGGCGGGCACATGACCTCGGCCGCCCGCCAGCGGGTCGGACCCTCGATGAGGACCCGGTGCGGGTCGAGCAGCTGCACCTTGGCGCCGACCTTGGTCAGCTCGGTGAGGTAGATGGCGCGGTTCTCGTAGACCCAGTCGTGGATCAGGGTCGATCCCTCGGCCACCGCCCCGATGAGGGCGAAGAACGGCAGGTTGTCGATGTTGAGGCCCGGGAAGGGCATCGGGTGGATCTTGTCGATCGGCGCGTGCAGCGGACCGGGCACCGTGGTGAGGTCGACCAGCCGGGTCTGCCCGTTGGCCGACCGGTACTCCTCCGACGTGACGTACTCCATGCCCATGCCCTCGAGCGTGGCGAGCTCGATCTCCATGAACTCGATCGGCACCCGACGGATGGTGATCTCCGACCCCGTGACGACGGCCGCGGCCAGCAGGCTCATCGCCTCGATCGGGTCCTCGGAGGGGGAGTACTCGACGTCGACGTCGATGACGTCGAGCCCGTGGACGGTGAGGGTGGTCGTGCCGATGCCCTCGATCCGGACGCCCAGCCGCTCGAGGAAGAAGCAGAGGTCCTGGACCATGTAGTTCGGGCTGGCGTTGCGGATCACCGTCACGCCGTCGTGCCGCGCGGCCGCCATCAGGGCGTTCTCGGTCACGGTGTCGCCGCGCTCGGTGAGGACGATGGGCCGGGTCGGCCGGCGGCTCGGGTCGGACGTCGCCTCGTAGAACCCGTGGGTCGCGACGACGTCGAGCCCGAAGTGACGCAGCGAGGCGAGGTGCGGCTCGACGGTGCGGGTGCCGAGGTCGCAGCCACCCGCATACGGGAGCCGGAACGACGGGTGGTCGTGCAGGAGCGGCCCGAGGAACATGATCACCGTCCGGGTGCGGCGGGCGGCCTCGACGTCGATGCCGTCGAGGTCGAGCTGAGCCGGCGGGACCACCTCGAGGTCGTTGCTGCCGGGGATCCACCGGGTGCGGACGCCGAGGGAGTGCAGCACCTCGAGGATCCGGTTGACCTCCTCGATGCGGGCCAGGTTGCGCAGCGTGGTGCGGCCGCGGTTGAGCAGCGACGCACAGAGCAGCGCGACGGCGGCGTTCTTGGAGGTCTTGACGTCGATGGCGCCGTGGAGCTTCTGGCCGCCGACGATGCGCAGGTGCTGCGGGCCGGAGTGACCGAGGGACACGAACTCGGAGTCGAGGCTCTCGCCGATCCGGGCGAGGGTCTCCAGGCTGAGGTTCTGCTGGCCCTGCTCGATGCGGGCCACTGCGCTCTGGCTGGTGCCCAACGAGCGCGCCAGCTCGGACTGCGTGAGCCCCTTGTGGCGGCGCGCGTCGCGGATCAGGGAGCCGATCCGCTCGAGGTAGGTGTCGGTGATGGTCACGCCCGGCACCCTATCTCACATATGAGATATCGGTTCGCGACGCGCGCTGCGGCTCGGTGGCTCCCGAGCGGCGACGGCTTCGGATGCCGGTGAGCTCGGTGAGGCGGTACCCGAACGAGGAGACGACGTAGAAGAGGACGTCGGCGACCGCCTTCCCGGCGAGCAGGCCCCACACGGGCTCGTGGAGCAGCACGACCGCGGCCATCATCAGCGCCGGCCGCCAGACGAACGTGTCCAGCAGCTCGGCCGCACCGAACTCGGCGGTGAGCAGCAGCACCGTGCGGGAGGCGAGGCGGGTCGCATACCGAGGCGGTGCGGGGTCGACGACGAGGCGCTGCTCCCGGAGCGACGGCGACGACGAGAACCCCGTAGAACCCGACCGTCGCGCCGGCGATGGCGCTGGCGGCGAGCAGCGGAGGGGACGCGGTGAGCCGCGCGGCGACGATGCTCGCCGCGAGCATCGTCACGAGGCAGACGACCTCGGCCGGGCCGTACCGGCGTAGCCAGAAGCGCCACCGGGCAGCGCGCAGCCCGGTCCGTGCCCGGCGCGCACTGCCGTCCATGTCGTCCCCCCTCGAGAGGAGGGAGTGAGGACGCGCCGGCGGTGATACCCGCCGGGGGTTATCGGTGGTGGTGCGTCACGCGTGGTCGGCGCAGGCCCGAGCGACGATGGGCGCGGCGATCCCGACCTGCCAGGGTCGGGCCCCGAGGGCGGTCAGCGCGGCGGCGATCCCGGCCTCGCTGAGGTCGGCCGGCGGCGTCCACAGCAGGCGGCGGAGCACGTCGGGGGTCAGCAGGTTCTCGACCGGTACGGAGTGCTCCGTCCCGAACGCGGCGAGCTCCTCGCGCGCCTGGGCGAGCCGGGCGGCGGCCACAGGGTCGCGTTCGGTCCACGCCCGGGCGGGTGGCGGACCGGTGCCCGGCAGGCCGAGCGGCGGCAGGGCGCTCTCCGGGAGGTTCTGCGCGCGGCGGATCGCGTCGAGCCAGACCTTGGCGTTGCGGCGCGCGGGGCGCAGCTCGCGGACCTCGTTCAGCTCCTCGGCGGTCGTGGGGGCGAGGTTCGCGAGCTCGACGATGACGCTGTCGGGCAGAACGCGGCCGGGCGAGGTGTCGCGCCGCTCCGCGATGCGGTCGCGGGTCAGCCACAGCTCCTTGATCATGGCCAGGCCGCGACGCTTGCGGATCCGGTGCATCCCTGACGTGCGGCGCCAGGGGTCGATGCGGACCGGCGGGCCCTCGAAGTCGAGCAGGGCGTCGAACTCCTCCTCGGCCCACCGCGTCTTGTCCTGGGCGGCGAGGTCGGCGGCGACCGCGTCGCGCAGCTCGACGAGGACCTCGACGTCGAGCGCGGCGTACCGGAGCCAGGGTTCGGGCAGCGGGCGGGTCGACCAGTCGACGGCCGAGTGCTCCTTGGCCAGGGAGAGTCCGAGGTAGTGCTCGACCGCCGCACCGAGTCCGACCCGGGGGAGTCCCGACCAACCGGGCCCCGAGCTCGGTGTCGAACAGCTTCACCGGCCGCAGGCCGACCTGGGCCAGGCACGGCAGGTCCTGCGTCGCCGCGTGGAGCACCCACTCGGCGTCGCCGATGCCCTCGGCGACCGGTCCGAGGTCGGGGCAGGCCACCGGGTCGATGAGCCAGGTGCCCGAACCGGCGCGACGCAGCTGCACGAGGTAGGCCTTCTGGCCGTAGCGGTGGCCGGACGCGCGTTCGGCGTCGACGGCGACGGGCCCGGTGCCGCCGGCGATCGCCCGGCCCGCCTCGACGAGCCGGCGTTCGTCGACAACGACGTCCGGAATGCCGTCGCTCGGCGCCAGCAGGGGCGTCAGCGGCCGCTCGGGTTCGGTAACGGCCGCCCCGACGACGTCCTCGTCGGCGATGTCCTCGTGAGGGACGCCCTCGTCGGTGTGGCCGGCCCCCGAGCCGGAGGTCACCGCCGTTGGCCGGGCAGTGCCACGACACCCTCCGGGAGCGGCGGCAGCCCGGCGATCGTGCAGAGGAGGTCGGACCAGGCCAGCAGGTGACCGCCGATCTCGCCGCGAGGAGTCCACGACGCGCGGACCTCCATCTCGACGGTCGGTTCGCGGTCGGCGAGGCCGGCGAAGCTCTCCGAGACGACGCGGGTGACCGTGCCGGCCTCTGCGACGTAGCCCAGCTGTCGCGCATCGAGCGCGTCGACCAGCCAGGACCAGCCGACGGCGCCGAGCATGGGGTCGCTGGCCAGCTCGGGCTCGAGCTCGGCCCGGGCGAAGGTGACCGCCCGCCACTCGCCCTCCCACGGGCCGGGTGCGGACGGGTCGTGGAGCAGGACGAACCGGCCCGAGGCCAGCTCGTCCTCGTCGGAGGCGTTCGACATGACGTCAGCAGTGAGGGCGACGGCATACGGGGCGATCCGCTGCGGGGCCGGCACCTCGGTGAGGCGGACCTCGGGGCGCAACCGCGCGTCCCGCAGGGCGCTGATGGCGCGGGCGAACTCGGCAGGGTGCTCGCCCGTCAGTGATCGACCTCGCACCGGACGAGCGTATGTCGGTACGGCGTCTGTGGACAGACAGGCTCGCCGTTACGGTGGCGCCCGTGTCGGCTCTTCTCGCCCTCTGCTCGTCCCTGCTGTGGGGCACGAGCGACTTCGTGGCCGGCCTGAAGTCCAAGACGCTGCCCCCGGCGGCGGTCGTCGGCTGGTCGCAGCTGGTCGGCCTGGTCACGCTGTGCGTCGTGGTCGTGGTGATGGGCACCCCCCTCACCGCCTCGGGCTGGCAGGGCTGGGCGGTCGCTGCCGGAGTGGCCGGCGCCATAGCCCTGGCGGCCTTCTACGCGGCCCTGTCGACCGGGACGATGAGCGTGGTGGCGCCCATCGCGGCGCTCGGGGCGGCGGTGCCGGTCCTGCTGGGCGTCGCGACCGGAGACAGTCCCAGCGCGCTCGCCTGGGTCGGAATGGGCGTCGCGGTGTTCGGGACGGTGCTGGCCAGCGGTCCCGAGATCCGCTCGGGGCTAACGGTCCGCCCGGTCCTGCTGGCCGGGGTGGCGGCGGTCGGGTTCGGAACCGTCCTGTTCTGCATGGACCGCGGGGCGCGGGTGTCCTTGGTCTCGACGCTGTGGGGTATGCGCCTGACCAGCGTGCTCCTGTTCGCGGCGGTGGCCGTCGTACGCCGGTCGACCGGGGGAGTCGGGCGTCGGGACTGGCCGACGCTGGTCTTCGTGGGTCTTGCCGACCTCGGCGCGAACGCGCTCTTCGCGGCCGCGTCCACCCAGGGGCTGGTCAGCGTGGCGGCGGTGCTGGGCTCGCTTTACCCGGTGGTGACCATCCTGCTGGCGCGGGCGTTCCTCGCCGAGCGGCTGCGGTTGATCCAGAACGTCGGGGTCGTGCTCGCCCTGGCCGGCGTCGTCGCGATAGCAACCGGCTGACCCCCTCTGTCAATCCCGCCTGGAGCCGCGGCGCAGCCGCCGAGAGGCCAACTTCGGCCGCTCTGATGGCCCTCAGAGCGGCCGAAGTTGGCCTCTCGGCGGCTGCAACCGGGCTCATGGGCGGATGAGGACCCGGGTGGGAGCCCAGCCGGGCACGCGCGCATACCGGCCGGAACCCGGCGTGCGACCATGGCGGGCGTGAGCGCTGCCGCCGATGCGAGACCCTCCGACAGCCTCCTGGTCCGGGCGGCGCGTCGCCAACCGGTGGAGCGGACCCCGGTCTGGTTCATGCGGCAGGCCGGCCGATCCCTGCCCGAGTACCGCGAGGCCCGTGAGGGCACGCCGATGCTCGAGGCCTGCCGGACCCCGGACCTCGTCACGGAGATCACGCTTCAGCCGGTCCGTCGTCACGGTGTCGACGCCGCGATCTTCTTCAGCGACATCGTGGTCCCGCTCGCCGCGGTCGGAGTCGACATCGACATCGTCCCGGGCACCGGCCCGGTTCTCGCGAAGCCGGTCCGGACGCGCGCCGACCTGGACCGCCTGCCCGAGCTGACGCCGGACCAGGTCCCGGACATCACCGAGTCGGTCCGCCGCATCACCACGGCGCTCGGCGGCACGCCGCTCATCGGGTTCGCCGGCGCGCCGTTCACCCTGGCCTCGTACCTCGTCGAGGGCGGCCCGAGCCGCAACCACGAGCGCACCAAGGCGTTGATGTACGGGGACCCCGCGCTGTGGGACGACCTCTGCGCCCGCCTGGCGCAGATCTCGGGCGCGTTCCTGCGGGTGCAGGCCGAGGCCGGCGCCAGCGTCGTCCAGCTGTTCGACTCGTGGGTCGGGGCGCTGCCCCTGGCCGACTACGAGCGGTACGTCCGGCCGCACTCGGCCGCCGCGCTCGCCGCCGTCCGTGACCTCGGGATCCCTCGTATCCACTTCGGCGTCGGCACCGGCGAGCTGCTGTCCGCGATGGGCGCGGCCGGCGCGGAGGTCGTGGGCGTCGACTTCCGGGTCTCGCTCACCGACGCTGTGCGTCGCCTCGGGCCGTCGTATGCGGTCCAGGGCAACCTCGACCCGGCCAGCCTCTTCGCGCCCTGGCCGGCGCTCGCCGAGCAGGTCCGGCGGATCGTCGCCGAGGGGCGGCAGGCGCCGGGCCACATCTTCAACCTCGGCCACGGGGTGCTCCCCGAGACCGACCCGGACGTCCTCACCCGCGTCGTGGAGCTGGTGCACGAGGCATCGGCTCGCTGACCGGGGTGACCGCGCGCCCCCTGCGTGCGCGGCCACCCCACTGTCGTGGGCGAGGTCAGCGGGTGCCGGCTCCTGCTGGTTCCGGCTCGCGCTGCTCGGTGCCGCCGTCGTCGACGGTCCCCGAACTCGACCCACCATCGAGGCCTTCGGAACCCTCCGCCGCACCGGATTGGCCCGATGTTCCGGAACCTCGAGCCGGCGCCTCCACGCCACCGTCGCCCCCATGGCCTCCGGGCCCGTCGGGTCCACCCGACCCACCCGGACCGCCCGAACCTCCAGAGCCGCCGTTCGGGCCGGTCGAGCCGCCGCCCTCACCGGAACCGGCGGCCGGCGGACCCCACGACGCGTATGCGGGCGCCGGCGGTTGCTGCGCGCTGCGCCGCCGGCGCCACCACAGCAGCGGGACCGCGACGATGGCCAGCAGCACCACGAAGGGCAGGACCGCGCCGAGCACGGTCAGCACGCCGCTGCTCGCACCGAGGAAGGCCTTCCAGCCGGACTTGAGGCCGCCGAGGAAGCCGGACCCGTCCTCCTCGGGCACGACGACGTTCGCCGCGGTCACGAGGGTCACGCTGACCGTCGACATCGCGACCTTCTTGTCGAGGGCGTTCAGCTGGGCCTGCAGCGAGTCGAGGTCGGCCTGACGGCGGGCGATCTCGGTCTCCAGCGCGATGATCTGGTTGAGGTCGGTGGTCTTCGTCAGAAGCGCTCGCAGCTGGTCCAGGCTGGCCTTCATGCTCGTGATCCGGGACTGCGTGTCGACGTAGGTCGAGGTGACGTCCCGGGCCGAGGACGACCGCTGCACCGTCGTGCCGAGCTTGCCGAGGTCGTCGAGGACCCGGTCCAGCGTGTCGGACGGGACGGCCAGCGCCATCGTCGAGCGGCTGCCCTGCTTGTCGACACCGCCGTCACCCATCGGCACCGCGGAGCTGTTCTCCGACACGACCATCCCGCCGGCGGCGAGCGCGATCTGCCGGGCCTTGGCTCGCCTTGGCCTCGACGTCGTCGACCTGCACCTGGAGGGAGGCGGTGCGGACCAGCTTGTCGGCGGCGGCGATGTCGGCCGCCGTCGTCGAGTTCCGCCCCGCCGGCGCGGACCCCGGGACGGCGCCGGCCGACTGTCCCGAGGACTCAGCCAGCTTCTGCGCGTCGGCCGCCGCGGCGGTTCCTGGGTCGGCCATGTCGGCGTCCGGTGCCCCGATCTCGGGGTTGGCCGGGGCGACGGCGCTGGCTCCTGAGCCTCCGGCGGACGCCGAGCCGGAACCGGCCGACGAGCAGGCGCCGAGCGCGAGGACGGCGACGAGCCCGACGCCCACGGCGGCGAGTGGTCGGTGATGGCGGGGATCGCGGGGACGGCGGGGAAGGGACACGGCATACCTCCTGGATGGCAGTGCGTGGTTCATCCGTGAGGACACGTGGCCGCCCCGGGACCGTTCCATAACGGTTCGGCTGCGACAGTGGACCCATGCCCACTCGCACCGTCGCCGTCGTCGGCGGCGGCATCGCCGGACTGGCATCGGCGTGGGAACTGTTGCAGCACAACGATATTCGGGTCGTCGTCTTCGAGTCCGCCGGCGTCGTGGGTGGCAAGCTCCGCAGCGCGGAGGTCGCCGGTCACGTGGTCGACGTCGGCGCCGAGTCCATGCTGGCGCGGCGTCCCGAAGGAACCGGCCTCGCCACCGACCTGGGGCTCGAGGCCGGTCTCACCCACCCGAACCCGGTACCGGCTGCCGTCTGGAGCCGTGGTCGGCTTCAGCCGCTGCCTGGCGGCACGGTCATGGGCGTCCCCACGGATCCGGGCGCTGCGGCGGGACTCCTCACGCCGGACGAGGTCGCGCGCGCGGTGGACGAGCGCGTCGGACCGCCGCTGTCCGAGGACGTCTCGGTCGGCCGCTTCGTGCAGGACCGGGTCGGCCCGGCGGTCGTCGACCGCCTCGTCGAACCGCTCCTCGCCGGCGTGTACGCCGGGCACGCGCACCGTCTCTCCCTGCGAGCGACGGTGCCGGCGCTCTGGGCGGCGGCCAGCGCGGGCACGCCGATCGTGGGTCAACCGGTGTCGACCGACCCGGGCGGGCCGGTCTTCGCCGGGTACCGCGGGGGTCTCGGCGCTCTGGCGGCCGGCGTGGCGAGGGGTCTGGTGGCCCGCGGCGCGAAGATCCGGACGGGGGCCACCGTCCGCGAGCTGGCCCGGCGGCCCCGCGGGTGGCGCCTCACGGTGGGACCCACCATCGGCGCCGAGCAGCTCGACGTCGACGGCGTCGTCCTCGCCGTGCCGGCCACGCCCGCCGCCCGCCTGCTCCGCGCGACCGCGCCATCGGCCGCGGCCCTGCTCGACGCGGTCGAGTACGCGTCGGTGGCCATCGTCACCCTCGCCCTCCCGCGCTCGGCCGCGAGGCTGCTGGACGGGTCCGGGTTCCTGGTGCCACCGGTCGAGCCACTGACGATCAAGGCGGCGACCTTCAGCTCGACGAAGTGGGCCTGGCTCGCCGAGGCGGCGAGTGACGTCGTGCTGCTGCGGGCCTCGCTCGGCCGGGCGGGGGAGGTCGCAGTCCTGCAGCGCGTCGACGCCGACCTCGTCGAGGCGGTCGTCGCAGACCTACGGACCGTTCTCGGCGACCTCCCCGCGCCCGTGGACTCTCACGTGCAGCGCTGGGGCGGCGCGCTGCCGCAGTACGCGGTGGGCCACCTGGCCCGCGTGAACACCGTCCTCGAAACCGGCGCGACCCTGCCGGGGCTGGGGCTGGCCGGCGCCGCATACGAGGGCGTCGGCATACCGGCCTGCGTCGCGTCGGGCCGCCGGGCAGCCCGCGAGGTGCTCGCCTCCTTGCGCCAGCCACAATGAGCACATGAGCGAACGCCCTACGCGCAAGCCCGCGCCGTCCGTGGTCCGGGATATCAACGACTCGATCCGGTATGCCATGTGGTCGGTGTTCGCCTCGGTCCAGCCCCTGGGGGAGGACCGCGACAAGGTGGCGGCCGAGGCCTCGGCACTGCTCGCCGACGTCGACGACGACGGGGTCGTGGTGCGGGGGGTCTACGACGTCGCGGGTCTGCGCGCCGACGCCGACGTGATGATCTGGTGGCACGCCGAGACCGTCGAGCAGCTCCAGTCCGCCTACCACCGGTTCCTCCGCACCGAGCTCGGTGCCGCGCTCGAGCCGGTGTGGTCCGTCGTCGCGTTGCACCGGCCGGCGGAGTTCAACAAGAGCCACGTGCCGGCGTTCCTCGCGGGGGAGGACCCGCGGGCCTACGTGTGCGTGTACCCCTTCGTGCGGTCCTACGACTGGTACCTGCTCGACGACGCCGAGCGCCGCGACATGCTGGTCGAGCACGGCCAGATGGCCCGCGACTACCCGGACGTCCGCGCCAACACCGTGGCGTCCTTCGCGCTGGGCGACTACGAGTGGGTCCTGGCCTTCGAGGCCGACGAGCTGCACCGCATCGTCGACCTCATGCGCGACCTGCGCGCGTCCCAGGCGCGACGGCACGTCCGCGAGGAGGTCCCCTTCTACACCGGCACTCGGGTGTCGATCGAGGACCTCGTCGCGAACCTGCGATGACCTAGCGGTCCGAGCGCAGCTGCTCCCGGTCGAGCCGCTCCGGCGCGTCGGCCGGCACGGTCTTCGGCTGCAGGCGGAGGCTGATCGAGTTGATGCAGTACCGCTGGTCGGTGGGGGTGCCGTATCCCTCGCCCTCGAAGACGTGGCCCAGGTGCGAGCCGCAGCTCTTGCAGCGCACCTCGGTCCGGACGGATCCGAAGCTCCGGTCCTCGATGTACTCGACGCGGTCCTCGGCGAGCGGCGCGTAGAACGACGGCCACCCGCAGTGCGAGTCGAACTTGGTGTCGCTGCGGAACAGCTCGGCCCCGCAGGCGCGGCACGAGTAGACGCCCTCGGTCTTCGTGTCCGTGTACTCGCCGACGAACGGCCGCTCGGTGCCCGCCTCGCGCAGCACGTGGAACTCGGACGGCGACAGCTCGGCTCGCCAGTCGTCGTCGGTCTTCGCCACGGGGTATGCGGCGCCCGCCGGGTCGGTCGACGGAAGGGTCTTCTTGCTGAACAGGCTCACGAACGGCTCCTCAAGGTCGGGTGGGCACCCTGGTCAACATCCATGGTGCGCACGACGTTCCCCTCGCGCCAACCGCCGCCAGGGCCGTAAGCGGTCCACAACCTCCGCCCACGGCCCCGCGACGTCCGCTCAGCGGCTCACCTCTAGTGCTGCCGACACCTGGCTGCCGTCCGCCGCTCGGACCACGACCTGGTGCGACTCCCGTCGGACGTCGACGGCGGCGATCGTGACCTTGAGCTGCGCGGAGCCGGAGGCGTCGGTGGTCAGCGTGCCCAGTGCGACGGTGCCGTCGAGCAGGACGGTCAGCGGGAGGCCGGGGGACCAGCCGAACAGCTCGACCTTGACCTGCTTGCCGGCCTTCACCTTGGGCGGCGACAGGACGACGGTGCCAAGCGTCGCCTTGAGCGTCAGGGTGGCACTGGCCGTCGCCCCGTCGGTCGCCGAGGTCACCGAGACGGTATGCGTCCCGACGCCGGTGGCGCCGGTGACGGGGAAGGGGAAGGGGAAGATGGCGGCGCCGGTGGCGTCCGTGGTGACGGTCCCGAGCGTGGTGCTTCCGTCAAGGGTCACGGTGAACGTCCGGTTGGGGTACCAGCCGGCCAGCCGCGCCATCGTGGTGCCGGGCACGGTGACCATGGCCGGGTCGAGGGTCAACGTCCCCTGCCGGATGGTCGGCCGGATGCGGACGACCTGAGGGTCGTGGTCCGATACCTGGTCGGCGAACTCGGCGTTGATGTGGATCACCTGGTACTCCACGTCCGTCACCGGCTTGGTCACGAAGATGTGGTCGAGGACCTGGCTGACACCACTGAACACGTACGTGTACTGCTCGTCCTCGGGCAATGTCGTGATGAGGTCGGTCAGCACGTCATCGTCGGTGAGCGCGCTCATCGAGGGAGCGAACTGGTAGTCGTTGAAGTCTCCAGCCAGCACGACGTTGGCGTTCGGGTCGGCGTCCAGGACTTGGTCCACGAAGGTGTTGAGGACCTCGGCCTGTTCTGTGCGCTGCAGCTCGGAGGAGCGGTTCGGCGGCTGGAACCGGCCGTCGGCGCTCTGGTCGCCGCCCTTGGAGTTGAAGTGGTTGGCCACGACGATGACCTTGCGGCCCTGGAACACGAACTCGGCCGCCAGCGGCTTGCGCGAGGCGGTCCACGCCGAGTTGGTCGGGTCCACCCGGCCGGGGTTGTGGGAGAGCTCGGCGGTCCCGTCGGCACCGGTCGACACCCCGACCGGCGTAGTCGCGTCACCTACGGGTCCCGGAGCCAGGGCGACCTTCGCGGCGTTGTAGAGGAAGACCGACCTGATGTTTCCGCCGGGCTGGCCACCGTCCTTCCCGTCCTCCGGGTCGATCGCGATCGGCTGGTACGTCGGGCCGCCGGCCTTCGAGATGGCAGCGACGAGCTTGGCGAGGGTCTGGTCGGCCGCGACGTCCCCGTTGTCGGTCGCCCCCGAGTTGTCCTGGATCTCCTCGACCGCCACGATCTCCGGGGATCGCAGATTGTCGACGATGCCGTCCGCCAGCCGGGCGTACTTGGTGTCCGCGTCGCCAGGTGCCAGGTTCTCGACGTTGTAGGTCCCCACGGCCAGCTGGTCGGAGGCCTGCTCAGTCGCGACGGTGCGCGCGAGATGGTTGTCGGTCCGGCCGCCGACGGATGTCGCCGCGACCATGTAGCCGCCGAACCGCGACCAGTCGACGGGGCCTGTGGTGGCGCCGCTCAACAGGTCGCCGACGTTGGCGAGCGGGACCTGGCCGCTCACCGGCATCACCAGCAGGCGGCCCGCGGGTACGTCGTAGTCCGTGGTGTACGTGCCGCCTCGTGCCGTCGGGTTCTCGTCGGGCTTCGTCGTCACATAGATCTCACCGAAGCTGTTCCCCGGCCCGACGACCCGGACGTTGTTGACGGTGACGAGCATGCCTTCGTGGGCCTCCCAGAACTCCATGACCGACCTGGTCGGAACCACCGGGGAGATCGTCTCGATGTTGAAGCCGAGTCCGGTGCTGGGAGGCGCGAAGGTGCTGGGCACGGTCGTCGCGGTGATGACCACGGGCGGGGGCAGCGGGTTGCCGCTGCTCACGACCGTCACGACGGTGGGCGTGATCTCGGTGATCGAGAGGTTGGACGTCGTCATAACGGTCTCGCCCGTGGCCAGCGGGTAGAAGTCCGTGACCCGCCCGGTGACGAGGACAAGGTCGCCGACCGCCGCCGGCGTGCTCGTAAAGACGAAGATTCCGGACGAGGCGGCGGTCCGAGCTGGGTCCGGTGTTGGCTGCTGGATCCAGAAGCCCCGGCTGCTGCCGGTGGAGCGGACCGCGGTGACGATGCCGGCGACCTTGTCGACGTTGTTGCCGCGCTGCGGGGAGAGGAACCCGGCACCCTGGATGTCCTGAATGGTCGTCGTGCCGGGCACGCACTCCGGCGGGGTCGGGACGGCCGCGCAGGGGTTGTCGGGCGGTGGAGTCACCACGAGCGGAGCCTTGGGAGTCGGTGCGGCCACGGTGAAGTCGGTGGAGTTGTTACCGGTGTTCGTGAACGGATCAATGATGCGCTGGGCCGCTGACGTGTTCGACATAGCCGAGACGGGAGCCACCAGCGACTCGTTACTCGTTCCGAACCCGACGAAGTCGACAACATTCGTCTCGCTCGAACAGGCGATTCCGCACCCGGCGATCGGGGCAGTGCTGTTCTTCACGAGTGCCACCTTCCCGTTCGAGGCGCTGAGGTTGATGGACCCTGCGACATCGGCCGACGGAAGCGGCGTGCCGACTGTTCCACCACTAGCCTCCTGGACCAAGAAGAAGGCGCCTGGCGCGATCGACCCGGAGAGCGGCGTGACACCGCTCCAAGTAGTGGTGTTCGTCGCTGACCCGTACTGCACTGACCAGCCGGTGAGGTCGATGGGTGAGTCGCCGTTGTTGTAGAGCTCGATGAAGTCGTGGGTCAGCGGTGCGCCGCTGTTGCCGCCTCCGCCGTAGACCTCGCTGATCACCACCGGCGACGAGAGATCGACGGCCTGGGCGGTGGGGGCCGCCGTGACGAGGGCGGCGGTTCCCACGAGGGGGAGCAGCGCCAGAGCGGCCAAGCGGCGGGCAGGGGAGGACAGCGACGACAACGGCACAGGGCGCTCCGGATCTCGGGTGGACGGAGTGAGACACCGCGGCAGGGTGGGGCCGCGAATCGGAGAAACCTAGTCCCGCATACCGACCGAAAGCGAGGCATACCGGGTAAACACCGGGTCAAGAAATCCGGCCGCCCCTGTCTAGGCTGGCCGACATGGCCGCCAAGGACGCGACGACGGTGGAGGTCCCCGGCCCGGACGGCGCCCGCGAGGTGCGCATCTCGAGCCCGGGCCGTGAGCTCTGGCCCGGAACCGGGATCACCAAGCTCGAGCTGGCCGAGTATCTCGTCACCGTGGGCCCGTGGTTCATGCCGATCGTCGGCCACCGGCCCATCACCCTGCAACGGTTCCCGACCGGGATCGACGGCGAGGAGTTCTTCGCCAAGAACCCGCCGCGCGGGGCCCCCGAGTACGCCGAGACCGTCACCCTCACCTACCCCTCGGGCCGGAAGCACCCGCAGCTCGTCCTCAACGAGCTGGCCGTCGCCGTGTGGGCGGTCCAGATGAACACCATCACCATCCACCCGTGGCCGGTCTCCGTCACGGGGAAGAAGGGCGACACCGACAACCCCGACGAGCTGCGCATCGACCTCGACCCGCAGCCCGGTCGCGATTTTCACGACGCGGCCGTGGCCGCTCTCGAGCTCAAGGCGGTGCTCGCCGACCTGGACCTCACCGCGTACGCGAAGACCTCCGGCAACCGCGGTGTCCACGTGCACGCCCGGATCGAGCCGACCCACGAGTTCCTCGACGTCCGGCACGGGGTCATCGCGATCGCCCGCGAGCTCGAGCGCCGGCTCCCCGACCTCGTGACGACGTCGTGGTGGAAGGAGGAGCGCGGCGAGAAGGTGTTCGTCGACTTCAACCAGGCCAACCGCGACCGGACGATCGCCTCGGCCTTCAGCCCGCGCCCGCTCCCGGGAGCGCCGGTGAGTATGCCGGTGGCCTGGGACGACCTCACCGACGTCTCCCCGTCCGACTTCACCGTGCGGACCGTGCCCCCGCTGGTCGAGAAGGGCACGGACCCCTGGGGGTCGATGCCCGACTCGGTGGGCACGATCGACGGAGCGCTCGCCTGGTGGGAGCGCGACGCGGCGGACGGGCTGCCCGAGCTGAACTTCCCGCCCGACTACCCGAAGATGCCGGGCGAGCCGCCGCGGGTGCAGCCGTCGAAGAAGCGCTACGAGGACTCCGAGTACCTCCCGGACGAGGGCGGCTACATGCGCGACAACCCGGAGGAACCACCCGGCGGGTGGGACTCGCCCAGACGGAGGCGACGGTGACCGACCAGTCCGAGGAGCGGGTCGAGCTGACCGACGACCAGGTCGAGTTCCTCAACAGCGTGTTCGACCTCGTCCGCGCGGGCGACGCGGAGACGGTGGCCGCATACGTCGACCGTGGCGTGCCGGTCGACCTCACCAACGCCAACGGCGACACGCTGCTGCTCCTCGCGGCGTACCACGAGCACCCGGACCTGGTGCGGGTGCTGCTCGAACGCAACGCCGACCCGAACCGGGTGAGCGGCCGCGCCCAGACCGCGTTGGTGGCCGCCGTGTTCCGTCAGAACCTCGGGATCGTCGAGGCCCTCCTCGACGCCGGCGCCGACCCGTCCCTGGGCTCGCCGGATGCCCGGGCCACGGCCGCGTACTTCCAGCTGCCGGTCATGGCCGCCGTGCTCAACCGGTCGTGAGGACCTCGGCGAGGTCGTAGGCCGGCGCGCGCTCGACCTGGTCGAGCCGGCACGAGGTCGGCTCGCGGTCCGGCCGCCAGCGCAGGAACGTCACCGCGTGTCGGAACCGGGAGCCCTCCATCTGGTCGAAGGCCACCTCGACGACCCGTTCCGGACGCACCGGCACGTACGAGACGTCCTTGGCCGACGAGAACCGCGACCGGTCCGTGGCCGCGTCCTTCGGCGTGCCGTCCTCGTCCCGGACGACCAGCGGCTCGAACTCGTCCACGAGCTCCAGCCGGCGCTTCTGGGTGAACGCCGCGATGCCACCGACGCCGACCAACCGGTCCTCGCCCTCGGTCTCGGTGTAGAGCCCGAGCAGGAGCGACCCGACGCCCTCCCCGGACTTGTGCACGCGGTACCCGTAGACGACGGCGTCCGCGGTGCGGTGGTGCTTGATCTTGAGCATGGTCCGCTTGCCGGGGGCGTATGCCTGGTCGAGCGGCTTCGCGACGACGCCGTCCAGCCCGGCGCCTTCGAAGCGCTCGAACCAGTCGCGGGCGACGTCGGCGTCGGTGGTCACCTGGGTGAGGTGGATGGGGTCGTCGTCCTTCAGCTTCGTCAGGGCGCGCTCCAGGCGGACGCGGCGCTCCTTGAAGGGCAGGTCCATCAGGGACTCGTCGCCGAGCGCCAGGAGGTCGAAGCACACCAGCTCGGCCGGCGTCTCCTGGGAGAGCTTGCGGATCCGCGACTCGGCCGGGTGGATGCGCTGGGACAGGTGCTCCCACTGCAGGCGCTCCTCACCACGCGGGCCACTGCGCACGACGATCTCGGCATCGATGACGCACTTCTCCGGAAGGAGGCGTCGGACGTTCTCGACGACCTCCGGGAAGTACGGCGTGAGCGGCTTGCTGCCGCGGCTGGCCAGCTCCACCTCGTCTCCGTCTCGGAGGACCAGGCAGCGGAAGCCGTCCCACTTCGGCTCATAGACGAAGCCGCCGGCCACGCTGTCCGCGGCGGGCACCTCCTTGACGGCCTTGGCGAGCATCGGCGAGACGGGCAGGTCGACAGGCTGCTTCACGCCGGCCAACCTACCGAGGCCTCCCGACCCCGGATGCCTTTCCAACCCCGCGTCCCGACCCCCGTCCCGACCCCGTCCCGACCCCCGTCCCGTCCCGACTCCGCCCGCAGCCCCCGCCCCTTGCGCCGAAAGGCCAACTTCGGCCGCTTACGGACCCCCCAGAGCGGCCGATGTTGGCCTTTCGACGACGGGCCGGGAGTCGGGTGGGGACGTCGGGCGGGCCCGCACCGGCTCGCCTGAGACGATGGCGGGCGTGCCACCCACCCGCGTCGACGCCCGGACGGCGCAGAAGGTGCTGTGGATCACCGGGGCCAGCAGTGCGGCGGTGGTCGGCGCGGCGGTGAGCGGGTCGCTCGTGACGGCTACGTACTTCGCCCGCAAGGTGCTCACTCCCGACCACCGGCGCCCGGACGACACCGAGATCCTCGCCGTCGGGCCGGACCGGGTCACCCTGGCCCTCGGGCCCGAGACGGTGGTCCCCGGGCGCTACGGCCTCTGGCTCGACGGCGGCGCCGGACACGCGCGGGTGGGCGACATCCTCGACCGGGACGACCGCGCGGGGACTGTGGTGCGTCAGCTGATCGCGGTCGACAAGGGGGAGCTGACACCCGGGCCGGCCCGCTGGAACTCCTACTACTACTGGACCGACCCGCTGACCAGCATGGGCCTGCCGTACCGCGACGTGGCCGTCGAGGGCGAGCTCGGCCCCATGCCGGCGTGGCTGCTCGAACCACGACAGGCGAACGGCCGCTGGGCGGTCCTCGTCCACGGCCGGGCGGCGCGGCGCGAGGAGTGCCTCCGCGCCCTTCCGGGACTGCTCCGGCTCGGCTTCACCTGTCTGGTCATCTCCTACCGCAACGACCCGGGTGCGCCGCCGGCGCCGGACGGGCGGTACAACCTCGGTCTCAGCGAGTGGCGTGACGTCGAGTCGGCCCTCGAGTATGCGGCGGCCGCCGGTGCGTCGGGAGCGGTCCTCGGCGGGTGGTCGATGGGCGGAGCGGTGGTCCTGCAGACGCTCAAGCAGACCGCGACGGGCGACTTCGTCGACGGCGTCTTCCTGGACGCTCCGGTCGTGGACTGGGGTGACGTCCTGGCCCACCACGCCCGGCTGCATCACATCCCGCCGCCGCTACGCGACCTCGGCACGCTGGTCATGGGTCGCCGCGCGACCCGACATCTCGTCGGGGTCCACGACCCGGTCGACGTGGCTCTCACCAACTGGGTGGCCCGGGCCGACGAGATCCGGCACCGCATCCTCATCCAGCACTCGGTGGACGACGAGTTCGTGCCTGCCGGACCGTCCCTCGCCCTCGCGAAGGCCCGGCCCGACCTCGTGACCCTGGAGTCGTGGCACACCGCCCGGCACTGCAAGGAGTGGAACCTCGACACCGTCCGCTGGGAGCGGGTGCTGGCCGACTTCCTGACCCGCTGAGCCGTTCAGGCGCGGAACCAGCGGCCGATCAGCGTCCCGTCCTCCTCGACGAGCACCCGCGGCACGTAGCCGGTCACGGTGGCGGCCGCCGAGGTGATCCTTGGCCCGCTGCCGCCGACGACGATCGGGGTGAGCGAGAGGCATACCTCGTCGAGAACGCCCGCGGCCACCATCGACCCGGCCAGGTGGGGACCGCCCTCGGTGAGGATCCGGTCCCATCCCCGGTCGGCCAGCATCGCCACGAGTCGGACGTCGTCGACGGCGTCCTCGCCACAGACGAGTACCTGCTCGTCGCCGAGCACCACTCGTGCCTCCGCCAGCCCGGGAGAGCCGGTATGCGTCGCCATCAGGACCGTTCCGCGGGGTGCGTCACGCAGCCGCGGGGGCACCTCGCCCGAGTTAGACACGCATACCAGGGGAAGCGCGGCAGCGAGGCCGAGCGCGGATCGCGTTGCCTGCCAGCGGCTCGCCACCGACAGGGCGGTGTAGCCCTCGGACCGCAGCGTCCCGGCCCCGACGACGACCACGTCGCTCAGGCCCCGGAGCAGCTCGAACACGACGTGGTCGGCGGCGGAGTTGACCGAGCCCGACCGGCCGTCCGGGCCGGTGATCGCGCCGTCGAGGCTGGTGGCGAAGTTCGCTCGGACCCAGACCCCGTCGCGGGGGAGGGCCACGTAGAGCGCCGCGAGCGCTGAGTCGTCGAGCGGCTCGCCGAGGCCGAAGTCCCCGAAGGCGGCCAGGTCCGCCAGGAGGAGGCGCATGCGGTGAGTATGGCGTGGCGGGGCTCCTCCGGCCCCGGCAGGATGGCCGTCATGGCGAAGACAAAGGCGAAGGTCACCCCCGCGGTGAGGATCGAGGAGCTGCTCCGGGTCGGCGACGGGTTCCGGCTCGCCGACGTCGACTGCGAGAGCACGCCCGGGTTCGATGGCGGGAAGACCAAGGGCAAGGAGGCGCTCGCGGAGCACGCGGCCGAGCTCGGCGACTGGCAGGAGAAGCTCCACGCCGAGTCGAGAGGGGGCGGGAAGCGTTCGGTGCTCCTGGTCGTGCAGGGCATGGACACCTCGGGCAAGGGCGGGATCATGCGCCACGTCGTCAGCCAGATCGACCCCGAGGGGATCCGGGCGACCGCCTTCAAGGCGCCCGACCGACGAAGAGCGCAAGCACGACTTCCTCTGGCGGATCCGCAACGCCCTGCCCGGTCCCGGGAAGATCGGGGTGTTCGACCGGTCCCACTACGAGGACGTCCTCGTCGTCCGGGTCCACGACCTCGTGCCTCAGAACGAGTGGCTGAAGCGGTACGCCCAGATCAACGCCTTCGAGCGTGAGGTCATCGCGTCGGGCACTCGGATCGTCAAGGTGATGACGCACATCTCCAAGGACGAGCAGAAAGCCCGGCTGCGCGAGCGGCTCGAGCGGCCGGACAAGCACTACAAGTACAACCCCGGCGACGTCGACGAGCGGATGCGCTGGGACGACTACATGGAGGCATACCAGGTCGCGCTCACCAGGACGTCGACCAGGGGAGCGCCCTGGTACGTCGTGCCGGCCAACAAGAAGTGGTACGCGCGGTACGCCGTGCAGCAGCTGCTCCTCGACGCGTTCATCGAGATGGCGCCGACCTGGCCGGTGATGGACTTCGACGTCGCTGCGGAGCTCGCCCGGCTCGACGCCAGCTGATGGACTTCCCGGAGCCGACGAACCCGCGCGCCGACCGACGGGAGGTGCTCCTCGAGTACCTGGACTACTACCGGTGGGTGGTCCGCGAGAAGGTCACCGGCCTCGACGACTCCGCGCTGCGGACCAGCCGACTCTCGTCCGGCTGGACTCCGATCGAGCTGGTCAAGCACCTGCTCAACGTCGAACGGCGTTGGATCGTCTGGGGTTTCGAGGGTGTCGACCTGCCTGACCCGTGGGCCGACGCCCGTGACGAGCGCTGGTATGCCGCTCCCGACGAGCGGGTCGAGGACCTCCTCGAGGCGTTCGACGCGGGCGGACGGCACACCCGTGAGGTGGTGATGGCGCACGACCTCGGCGACATCGGTGCGCCGAGCGACCGATGGGACGACGGCCCTCCACCGCCACTGGAGCGGGTCTTGCTGCACCTCGTCCAGGAGTACGGCCGGCACGCCGGTCATCTCGACATCGTGCGGGAGCTGATCGACGGCACGACGGGGGAGTGACTATGGGGCGGCCAGGGGGTGGCTCGGGTCAGCCGCCGAACGCCCGGTCGACGATCGCCCCGGCCGCGTCGGCGCCGATGGGCACCGTGCCGAACACCCGCCCGTCCTGGTCACCGAGCCGGCTGCCGAGGTAGGTCTCGGCGACCACGGCAGGGGAGTGCTGCACCAGCAGGGCGGCCTGCAGTGTCACCGCGACGTGCTGGACCAGCCGCCGCGCGCCGAGCTGCGCGTCGACCGGGTCGGCGGAGGCGGCCGCCCGGACCGCAGCCAGCGTCCGGTCCGTCGCGGCGTCGAGCCGACGGTCGAGTCCCCGGGCCTGAGTGAGCTCTTTGTCGAGCGCCTCGACGGCGAGGGGCTCCCGGGTCACCGCGCGCAGGACATCGAGGGCGTTGACGTTGCCGGCCCCCTCCCAGATGGAGTTCAGCGGCGCCTCGCGGTACAGCCGGGCCAGGCCGTTCTCCTCGACGTAGCCGTTGCCGCCCAGACATTCCAACGCCTCGGCGACCATCGGCGGCGTTCGCTTGCACACCCAGAACTTGGCCGCCGCCACCGCGAGCCGGAGGAACGCGGGCTCCTGTTCGTCGACGGCGTGAGCGAGGCGCATACCGAGCAGCGACGCCGCCTCCGACTCGACGGCGAGGTCGGCGAGCACTGCCCGCATCAGGGGCTGGTCGACCAGCACGGCGCCGAACGCGGACCGGTGGCGGGCGTGGTGAACGGCCCGCGTCAGCGCCGCGCGCATCGTGGCAGCGGAGCCGAGCACGCAGTCGAGGCGGGTCGCGGCGACCATGTCGATGATGGTGCGAACTCCGCGGCCCTCGTCACCGAGTCGCGAGCCCCAGGTGCCGTCGAGCTCGACCTCCGACGATGCGTTGGACCGGTTCCCGAGCTTGTCCTTGAGCCGCTGCAGGGCGAAGGAGTTGCGAGTGCCGTCGTCGAGGACCCGCGGGACGACGAAGCAGGTGAGCCCGCCCGGCGTCTGCGCCAGCATGAGGAACCCGTCGCTCATCGGCGCCGAGCAGAACCACTTGTGACCCGTGAGCCGGTATGCGGCTCCGGGCACCGGGCCGTCGCCCGCCGGTTCGGCCCGGGTCGTGTTGGCTCGCACGTCGGAGCCGCCCTGCTTCTCGGTCATGCCCATCCCGCAGAGCGCGCCGGCCTTGCCTCCGACGGGACGAAGCTCCGGCTCGTACTCACGGGAGGCGAGACGCGGAACCCACCGCGCGGCGAGGTCCGGGTCGTGGCGCAGGGCCGGCGCGGCCGCATACGTCATCGACACGGGGCAGCCGTGGCCGGCCTCGACCTGGCTCCACACGACGAACCCGACGGCGCGGCGTAGGTGCGCAGCGCTGCCGGGCGGGCGGGTCCACGGCTCCGCGGTCAGGCCGCTGGCGACCGCCGTTCGCAGCAGCGAGTGGTATGCCGGGTGGTAGTCGACCTCGTCCGCCCGCTCCCCGGTCGGTAGGTGGGTCCGCAACCGCGGCGGGTTGCGTTCGGCCTCGTCCGCCCAGCCTTGCGCGGTGGCGGAGCCCGCGAGCCGACCCAGTTCGTGCAGGCCGTCGGAGTCCGCCGGGTCGCCCCACCGGTCGGCGGCCTCGAGGAGGACCGGGTCGGACCCGAGGACGTCGTAGTCCTGGAGGGGCGGGACCTGGTTGGTCACCGCGTGCGTTGCCACCAGGCGATGGTAACGAGTCACAATCGTCACTCCAGTCACCCGTGTCACAGCACCGGATCCCGGCCGCGCGTGGCTACCGTGTGCCCCGATGACGGTCAAGGCTCAGATGCGCCGCGAGCTGGACAAGGTCCAGGGCGCCACGACGACCGCGCGGTTGGTGTTGGAGACCACCCGCGCGTGTCGGCGTTACCTCGACGTCCTCGTCGGCACCGTCGCGATGAGGTACGGCCGGAGCGGGTTCCGCGGCGCCCTCCGGACGCGGGGGCGGTCGTTTGTGCTCCATCTCGCGGCCCTCCTCTTCGGCATGGTCGTCGTCCCGCTGGTGGTGCTCGGACCGACGATCGTCGACGGCTGGCTGCCCGAGCGGATCCGCTTCCTCGGGTCGCTCTACTGGCCGGTGGTCGTCGTCGGGACAGTCGCCGCGGTGACCACGCTGTTCCACGCCGCCGGACCGCAGAGGGCGCGCTGGTGGCGCGAGTCGCCCGGTGCGGTCCTGGCGATCGTCATCTGGGTAGTGGCCTCGTTCGTGGGGCGTGGGACCGTCGGTCTGTCGCTGGACGGGACGTCGACCGACGGGCCGTTGTCGGCGCCGGTCATCGTGCTGGTCTGGCTGGGCGCCGTGGCGGTCGCCGTTCTCGTCGGCGCCGGCCTCAACGCCGCGACGCGGGTGCTCTGGCCCGTCTCGGTGCGACTCGAACCATCCGCGCAGCTGGTCGAATGGGCTCGCGCCGAGATGGAGCGGAGGCGGTCCTACGGCGACGGGGAGGGCGATCCCCTGCTCGACGACCTCATGGCCTCGGAGCAGCAGCATCTGGATCTGGCGTGGACTTCGGAACCTCTCGAGGTCGTGCGCCGGAGGGCCTCGTGAGCACCCGGAAACCGGCGTTCCGAGGGCGGCCCGGCCGGTTTGGGAATCGTCCGCCCGGTCCGCTACTGTCTACCGTGCATCGAGCGGGGGAGTGAAACCGCCGATCACCCGCGGACGTAGCTCAGTTGGTAGAGCGCAACCTTGCCAAGGTTGAGGTCGCCGGTTCGAGCCCGGTCGTCCGCTCGGAGGCACCCAGAACAACTTGCCTTCGCGGTGGAGTGGCCGAGAGGCGAGGCAGCGGCCTGCAAAGCCGCGTACACGGGTTCAAATCCCGTCTCCACCTCGGGAACCACCGGGAGACCACCGGCCAGAACACGGCCGGACCCGGGCGATTGGCGCAGTGGTAGCGCGCTTCCTTGACACGGAAGAGGTCACTGGTTCAAACCCAGTATCGCCCACCAACGAACAGGCCCCTCACCTGCGGAAACGTGCCTGGGATACTGGGAACGTGGGGAATCTGGTGCTTTGAGCATGCGCTGAGGCGGTGGCAAAGGTTGGTGTCCGCGGAGTTCCTGTGGGTTCGCAGCGGGCATCAACAGACTCCTTCCGGAGAAGAAAATCGCCTCAGATCTGGTGTCCGGAGAAGCGGGTCGGCTCCGACGATCCAAAGGCGAATGCGTCCTACACGCGGCGGAGTGGTCACCTTCCGCAGGCCACCAGAGCATGTGCAATGCGACTCGGGACGGTCGGAGGGGTGTCGTAAACACCTGGCTCCGTAGATGACCAACTCGCGGCATGACCGGGCAGATCGCAGCAGGCGATCTAGGCGAAGAACGTGTCGAACGCATCCTGATTTTCGGGGCGGAACCAGACTTCAGAAAGTTGTCCGTCGCGCACTCGGGCTAGGACGAACTGCAGTCCCTCGTAGGAGCGTTCGCCACGGCGCATCCGCTGGATGACGACCGACGCGGAGTGATCGTCACTGCCGAGGTCGTCGAGGACGACCATTTCGGGTGGCGCGTCGAGCATGGCCAGTTCGCGCTGGAACACGGCGGCCAGTCCGTCCCTGCCGACGTGATCGCCGGCCAGCGGGCCGCGGCCGGGGATGTGCATCACGACGTCCTCGACGTGCAGGGCGAGGAAGCCGGGGAAGTCGCCCGCAAGGAGGGCGTCGTCGACCTTGCGCATGAGTAGTGCGTTCGGGTGTTGCATCTTCCGTCGCCTCCATCGTCTTCGGACCTGACGAGTCGACGCTACGAGAGGCTCTGGGGTCGGGAAATCCCCAGTACTGGGGGGTGTCGGCGGCCCTTACGCTCGCTTGATGGGAACGAAGGTTCTGGAGAGTCGTGCGTGGAACATCGCCCACGCGGGGCATGACCTCGACACGACCTTCCGCAGGTTCGATGAGCTGCTCCGCCCGCACGTGTCCTACGGGATCGCGTCGTGGTCGACGCATGACCCGGCCACCGCCCTGTTCACCTCGTGCACGATGACCGGCGTCGAGAAGAACCCCGAGGGCGAGGCAGCGCTATTCCGCTGTGAGTTCACCGCCGGTGAGCCGGCGAGTTACCGGTCCCTGATCGGCGGAAACGACTCGGTGGCGATCCTGAGTGAAGTGACCGGAGGCGATCTCGACCGCGCTGCCCGATACCGCAGCATCTTCGGCCCGTTCGGCTTCACCGACGAGCTCCGTGCCGTGCTATGGGCCGGGGGTACGGCCTGGGGCAGCGCGACGCTTCTGCGCTTCGACGGCCGGTTCAGCGAGCGGGATGCCGAGGCGGTCACCACCATCGCCCGGCACGCCGCCGACGGAATCCGGCTCGCACTGCTGCGCGGAGCGGCAGCACGACCCGAGGCTGTGGCCCAGCCGCCCGGCATCTTCGCCGTGGACCCGACCGGGCGCCTCACTGCATTGACCGCGCCGGCGGACCACTGGCTCGGCATCGGCAAGGCTGATCTGGTTACGGCCGTGATGGCTGCGGCGGCCGCTATCCGGAGCCAGCCGAACTGGGCAGGCGCGAGCAGCCGGCTCATGCTCGGGGACGGAATGACGCTGGCGATCCACGCGTCAGCCGTGAGCCAGGGCAACGATGCGGTCGCCGTCATCGTTGAGCGTGCCCGCCCGGCCGAGGTCAGCGCGATGCTGGTCGACGCCTACGGGCTCACGCCGCGGCAGCGCGACGTCCTCGGTCAGATCCTGCTCGGGCGATCCATGACGAAGCTGGCGCACTCGCTCGGGATCTCGGAGCACACCGCTCAGGATCATCGCAAAGCGATCTACAGCAGCATGGGCGTCGCCAGCAGGTCCGAGCTCGCGGCACTGCTGCAGTTCGAGCAGTACGACCCCAAGGTGTGGTCGGACGTGCCGCCAAGCCCATACGGCGGGTTCCTCGGTTAGCGAGCCTCCGGCTGGCTCAGAATGGCGACGACCGGTCATCGGCACGAGCGCTCATCGGCATGAGAGATCCTTTGGTGCGTGAGATTGCTGCGTCTTGCCGGGGGAGTCAGGTGGGGTGGCTCAGGTTGAGGCTGATGAGGGCGATGAGGAGTCCGGCCAGGGTGAGCGCGGTTCCGGCGGTCCATGACCATCCGATCCACTTCGCTGGTCGCCACTGCGCTACCACAGCGCCCGCGGCGCCGAGGGTGAGTCCGACGAGGGTCGTCGCGAGGACGGACTGCGTCCATCTCAGTACTTGCCCGATGACGACCGCAGCGGTGAGGGCCGCGATGAGCGAGAAGATGACGCGCAACGCGAGGTCGGCCGCTGACGGGGGTAGCGGGTTGGTCTCCTTTACGTTGGCGTCCCGTCGGGCCACCTGAGCGAGCAGCGCCGGCCACACCGCGTCGATGCCGTCTCTTGATACCGGGGTGCGGTGAGGGGTGCGAAGCCAATCCTGGAGCGTCGGGCCTAGAAGGACGGGAGTTCCGTCGATGTCTGCGAAGGGTGACTTGGAGTCGTGGGTCAGCTCGCGGACGTCGGCCCCCCACAGAACGACCACCGGTCGTGCGTGGAGGCCGGATTTCTTGAAGGGCGCCCACAGGTTGAGCCGGCGAGTGTTGGCGGCGGCTTGTGTAGCTGCGCGGCGTTGCCGCTCACGGCCGGCGGCCGACTGCCAGTCCGGCCGCGTCGCCGCCCAGACCGGCCTCTGAATCGGAGGGCGACTCCATAACCAACGCCCGCCACTTCGCCCCCGGCCGGCCGCGAGCCACGCCCCGAAAGCGCCGCCCACCGGCCCGGGCAGCACCGCGTCAAAGTGGGCGCGGGAAGGACGCACGCGCCGCATCTCGGCTCGACAGGTCGTCGGAGGCGTGACATCGGACGAGCATGCTCTTCGGCAGGACGGCTGGTTGGGGGACTCGGCGGCCGGCAGGGTTCGGGAGGAGGGGGACGCCCACCGGCTGGCGCAGGGCAGCGGCTGCGAATCCCGGCGCGGGCGAGCATGGGTGGTGGTGCTTGACTGGTCGGGTGCTCACCTTCGAGCGCTACCTCGAGGGTTTGAGCGGCTCGTGGGAAGCGCTGGCTGTGCCGCATCCTGATGCGGTGGTCGAGCGTGGCCCGGGGTACGTGGTGGCGCGGTTTCCTGACCCGGTGCTGAACAATGCGGTGCTGCTGGACGTCTCGAGGCTGGATCTCGTTCTGCGGGCGTACGAGGGTGGACGTCGCTACGCGTCTGGGCTCTGGATCAGGATGCGGGTTCAGCGGCGGCGCTTCAGGAGGCCGGGTTCCGGCGGGACGAGGTGACGACGGCGATGGTGCTTGATCTGGCTGGCTGGGTGCCGGGTTCATCGACGGCGGTGATGCGTGACTGGGCGAGAGTTGACGACGTGTCCGCGCTGACTGGGACGGCGCCGGCGCTGTTGCAGGGGGTGCCGGGGCTGCGCGCGTTCCTCACCGTTGCCGGCACCTCAGGGCTGATCACCATCGACGTCGGCGACGACGTCAACGTGTCGTGGGTGTCCACTGCCGTCGAGGCGCGGCGGCAGGGTTTGGCTCGTGCGGTGCTGGACGTTGCCCTGGCCGACGCGGTCGGTCGGGGGATGCGGACCGCGACGTTGCAGGCCACCGAGATGGCCACCGGGCTGTACGTGGGGGCGGGTTTCGTCCCTGTGGGTCGGTGGCAGGAGTGGGTCCGCTGAAGCGTGACTCGTGCGTGTCGCGGTGACCGGACAGCCCGCCGGGCTTCGACCGGTGATCGCCGCCCCGCAGCCCCCGCAGCCGCGCAGGCCTGGGTCGCTGCGGCGCCGGAGGCCGCGATGCGGCGCGCGGTGGGCGGTTACTGCTCGGATGCGGCTCGCTTTCGTGCGGTATGAGTTGGCTCCCTGGCGTTGCCCTCGGGCTGCGGACGCACCGGGTGCGGCCGTCGCCAGAGCCCTGTGCGGCGGCGGGGTTCAGGAAACGCCCCGCCCGATCTGTTCGCATCACAACGCCACCGTGTCGAGGCCCGACCGCGTCGCCTCGCGCACCCTGTTCGTGGCCGACGCTGAC
>CAWHFV010000006.1:0-155952 GCA_963828725.1 uncultured Actinomycetota bacterium
GGGATGAACGTCGCGACATTCGCGGCGGTCATCGGGTCGGTCACGACGTGCACACCGACGACGTGCTCGGGGTCGAGGCTGGCGACGGAGCCGGACACGCCCGCGCCCACATCGCCGCCGTGAACGCCGTACCGCTCGATCCCTAGACGGCGCATCAGCTCGACCCACGCCCGAGCGGCACGGCCCATGGTCCAGCCGGTCGCGCCCAACGGCGTCGAGAACGCATACCCCGGGAGCGACGGCACGATGACGTCGAACGCCGGCCCGCTCTCCGGTCGGGTCAGCCGGTCGATGAGCCCGGTGAACTCCGCGACCGAGCTGGGGAAGCCGTGCGTGAGCACCAGCGTGAGAGCGTCCGGCCGACCCGAGCGGACATGGATGAAGTGGATCGTCTGCCCGTCGATCTCGGTCGTGAACTGCGGGTATGCGTTGAGTCGCGCCTCTTGGGCTCGCCAGTCGAAGCCGGTACGCCAGTACTCGGCGAGCTCGCGCAGCTCGTCCACCGGGATGCCGCGTGTGCGGCCGACCCCGGGCAGCTCGTCCGGCCAGCGGGCGCCGCCCAGCCGGGCGTGCAGGTCGTCGATGGCGGACTGGGGGATGTCGATCCGGAACGGCCTGATGTCCTCGCTCATCGCTCTTCTCCTCGGTCTGGAGGCCCGGAGGCCTTGGTGATGAGGTAAAGACTAGGAACAATAGAGGAACGTTTCGTTCCGTGATGACGCGAAGAGTCGAGGCCATGACGACGACCACCCCGGCGCGGCTCCTCCGCCTGCTCTCCCTGCTCCAGGCGCGCCGTGACTGGACGAGCGGCGAGCTCGCCGAGCGTCTCGGCGTCACCACCCGGACGATCCGCAACGACGTGAGCCGGCTGCGAGAGCTGGGCTACCCACTGGAGGCCCGGCCGGGAGTCGCGGGCGGGTACCGCCTGGGGTCCGAGGGCGCCCTGCCCCCTCTCCTGCTCGACGACGACGAGGCGGTCGCCATCGCCGTGGGACTGCGCACCGCCGCCGCCGGTTCGGTGGCGGGCATCGAGGAGACCTCGCTGCGCGCTCTGGCCAAGCTGCACCAGGTGCTGCCGTCACGGCTACGGCACCGGGTCGCCGCCGTGGAGTCGACGACCGTTCCGGTCCCCTTCCGGGGCGCGCGCGTCGACCCGGACGTCCTCACCGTGGTGTCCCTGGCCAGCCGGGACCACGAGCGGCTGCGGTTCGACTACCGGACGCACGCCGGCGAGACCACACGCCGGAACGTGGAGCCCTACCGGCTCGTCAACGACCGGGGTCGCTGGTACCTCTTCGCCTGGGACCTCGACCGCGCCGACTGGCGGATCTTCCGGGTGGACCGGGTCTCGCCCCGGACCCCGACCGGACCTCGGTTCGCACCGCGGTCGCTGCCCCCGGACGCCGACATCGCCGCATACGTCGACCGTGGGGTGAAGGAGGCGCACTGGCGGTTCCGCGCGAAGGTCGTGGTCCACGCGCCGGCCGCGTACGTGCGTCGCCGGATGCCGATGCCGGTACGCGTCGAGGCTCTCGCCGAGGACCGGTGCCGGTTCGAGCCCGGCTCGGACTCCCCCGCCATGCTCGCGCTCTACCTCGGGTTCCTCGACGCCGACTTCGAGGTCGTCGACGCGCCGGAGCTCGTCGAGGCCCTGCGAGGAGTCGCCGCGCGGTACAACCGCGCCGTGGACTCCTCCACGACGAGCTGACCGTGCTCAGACGGGGGCGTGTTGGCTGCGGCCGCCGGTGATTCGATAGACGTCGTAGACGCCGTCGATCCTGCGTACTGCGCGGATCACGTGGTCGAGGTGCGACGGCTCGCCCATCTCGAACGTGAACCGCGACAGGGCCAACCGGTCGCGCGAGGTCTGCACGGACGCCGACAGGATGTTGACGTGCTGGTCGGACAGCACCCGCGTGACGTCGCTGAGCAGCCGGTTGCGGTCCAGCGCCTCGACCTGCAGCTGGACGAGGAACACGCTCGATGCGCTCGGCGCCCACTCCACGTCGATGAGCCGGTCGTTCTGGCGCATCAGGGACTCGGCGTTCGTGCAGTCCCGCCGGTGCACCGAGACGCCGTTGCCGCGGGTGACGAAGCCGAGGATGGGGTCACCCGGGACGGGCGTGCAGCACTTGGCCAGCTTGACCAGCACGTCGTCGGCGCCGACGACGACGACTCCAGGGTCGCCGGCGCGGCGGCTCCGGGTGCGGGTCGGGACCGTGGCCTCGGCGAGGTCCTCGCTGGCGCCCTCCTCCCCGCCGAAGGAGGCGACGACGCGGTTCACGACATGGCCCGCGGAGACGTGACCCTCCCCCACCGCCGCGTAGAGGCCGTCGATGTCGACGTACCGGAGCTCGCCGGCCACCGCCGTGAGGCTCTCGGCCGACATGAGCCGCTGGAGCGGGAGCTTCTGCTGGCGCATCGCCTTGGCGATGGAGTCCTTGCCCCGCTCGATGGCCTCCTCGCGCCGCTCCTTGGAGAACCACTGCCGGATCTTGTTGCGCGCCCGGGCGCTCTTGACGAACTGGAGCCAGTCGCGCGACGGCCCGGCGCCGTCGGCCTTGGAGGTCAGCACCTCGACGACGTCGCCGTTCTCGAGGGTCGACTCGAGCGGCACCAGGCGGCCGTTGACCCGACCGCCGATGGTGTGGTGGCCGACCTCGGTGTGGACCGCATACGCGAAGTCGACCGGCGTCGACCCGGCCGGCAGCGAGACGACCTCGCCCTTGGGCGTGAAGACGTAGACCTCGCCGACGTTCATCTCGAACCGCAGCGAGTCGAGGAACTCGCTCGGGTCCTCGGTCTCGCGCTGCCAGTCCACGAGCTGGCGCAGCCACACCATCTCGCCGCCGCCCTCGCTCGCCTTGAGCGGTGGCGCGCTCTTGGTGTCCTCCTTGTACTTCCAGTGCGCGGCGACGCCGTACTCCGCCCGGCGGTGCATCGTATGCGTGCGGATCTGGATCTCGACGGCCTTGCCCTCCGGCCCGATCACCGTCGTGTGCAGCGACTGGTACATGTTGAACTTCGGCATCGCGATGTAGTCCTTGAACCGGCCGGGAACCGGGTTCCACCGCGCGTGCAGCGCGCCGAGCGCCGCGTAGCAGTCGCGCACCGTCTCGACGAGGACGCGGACCGCGACGAGGTCGTAGATGTCCTCGAAGTCGCGGCCCCGCACGATCATCTTCTGGTAGACGGAGTAGTAGTGCTTCGGTCGGCCGGTGACCGTGGCCTTGAGCTTGGCGGTGCGCAGGTCGTCGCCGACCTGGGTCCGGACGCCCGCGAGGTACTCCTCCCGCGCCGGCGCCCGCTCGGCCACCAGCCGGACGATCTCGTCGTAGACCTTGGGGTAGAGCGTCGCGAACGAGAGGTCCTCGAGCTCCCACTTGATGGTGTTCATGCCCAGCCGGTGGGCCAGTGGCGCGTAGATCTCGAGGGTCTCGTGGGCCTTGCGCTGCGCCGACTCCTTGGAGACGTAGCGCCAGGTGCGGGCGTTGTGGAGCCGGTCGGCCAGCTTGATGACGAGGACGCGGATGTCGCGCGCCATCGCGACGATCATCTTGCGGACGGTCTCCGCCTGCGCGGCCTCGCCGTAGGTCAGCCGGTCCAGCTTGGTCACCCCGTCGACCAGGCCGGCGATCTCCTCACCGAAGTCCCGGCGCAGCTGCGGCATCGTGTAGGCGGTGTCCTCGACGGTGTCGTGGAGCAGCGCCGCGGCCAGGGTGGCCGGGGTCATGCCGAGCTCGGCGAGGATGGTCGTCACGGCGAGCGGATGCGTGATGTACGCGTCGCCGGACTTGCGCAGCTGCCCCCGGTGGTGCTCCTCGGCGACGGCGTAGGCCCTCTCGATGACGGCGAGGTCGGCCTTGGGGTGGGTCGTGCGGACGGTCTGGAGGATCGGCTCGAGGACGGGGTTGCCGGTCCGGGGTCCACCGAAGCGAGCGAAGCGGGCGCGCATCCGCGCCGGCGTCGCCAGCGGCGACGTCGCCGACGCGCTCGCCGTGGCGTCCGAGCGGACTTCCTCGCTCATGAAGGGAGTCTAGTCGGGCGGGTGTCGGTGCTCTTTCTCCCTCGTAGGTGCGGGCCGTCCGGAATTCCGGACCCTGCCTGCCTATTGGGGTGAGCTCAGAGCGACGCGATGGCGTACAGCGGTCGGTCGCCGACCGTGTCGCGACCGTTCAGGAAGGTCAGCTCGAGGACCACGTCGACGCCGGTGACCGTGGCGCCCGCGCGTTCGACCAGCCGGCAGGTCGCGGCGACGGTGCCCCCGGTCGCGAGGACATCGTCGACGACGAGGACCCGTTGACCGGGCCGCAGCGCTCCCTCGTGGACCTCCAGGACGGCGCTGCCGTACTCCAGGGTGTACTCCTCGCGCAGCGACGGACCGGGCAGCTTTCCCGACTTGCGCACCGGGACGAACCCGCTCCCGAGGTGGTAGGCCACGGCCGCTCCGAGGATGAACCCGCGCGCCTCGATCCCGACCACGACGTCGACGGCACCCGCATACCGGCCGGCGATGTCCTCGACCACCGCGCCGAAGGCGACGCCGTCGGCCAGCAGCGGCGTGAAGTCCTTGAACTGGACGCCGGCCTGCGGGAAGTCGGGGATGTCGCGGATCCGGCTGAGGACCAGCTCCCGGATCGACCCGTCCGGCATGCTCAGCGCTTCGACTTGGGCGTGCGGCGCGGCTGGTTGCGCGGGCCGCTGCTCGCCCACTTGTGCACGTCGCGGGAGGAGGCCGGGTCACTCCGCACGTCGCCGTCAGCCGCGCCGTCCGGGCTCGCGACGCTGGTCGAGTCGGTGGGTGCGTCCTCCGGCTCGTCGACGAGGACGGCCGTCGTGCCCCGGCCGGTCGCCCCGACGTGGGCCGACTCGCGGGCCTGGAAGCGCAGGGCCGCCTTGTCGAGCTCCTTGACCGCCGTCTCGCCACGCCGCAGGTCGACGAGGAGAGGCGTCGCGATGAAGATCGACGAGTAGGCGCCGACCGCGATGCCGACGAACAGCGCGAGGCTGAGGTCGAGCAGGGTGCCCGGGCCGAGAAGGGTGAAGCCCACGACGAGGATGGCCGCGATCGGCAGCAGCGCGACGACCGTCGTGTTGATGGACCGGACCAGCGTCTGGTTGACGGCCAGGTTCGCGGCCTGGGTGTACGTCATTCGGCGCGTGAGGAACGCCTCCGCCGTGTTCTCGCGGACCTTGTCGAAGACGACGACCGTGTCGTAGAGCGAGTACCCGAGGATCGTCAGGAAGCCGATCATCGACGACGGCGTGATCTCGAACCCGAACAGCGCGTAGATCCCGACCGTGATGACGAGGTCGTGGAGCAGGGCGACGAGCCCGGCGACGGCCATCTTCCAGGTTCGGAAGTAGACCGCCATGACGAGCGCCACGAGGATGAGGAAGACGATCAGCGCCTGGATCGCCTTGCTGCTGACCGACTGGCCCCATGAGGGGCCGATGAGCGAGGCGCTGACGTTGTTCACGCCGACGCCGAACGCCTGCGCCAGCTGGCCCTTCGCGGCGTCGTTCTTGTCGCCGGCCGCCTCGGTCTGGACCCGGACGGTGCTTCCGCCGATGACCGTCGAGACGATGTTGCCGGAGATGCCGGCCTGGGAGACGGCGGACTGGGCGCGGTCCTCGTAGCTGCTGGTGTCCGCGACCCCGGAGATCCGGTACTCCGATCCGCCCCGGAACTCGATCCCGAAGTTCAGCCCGCGCGCGAAGATGCCCACCAAGGCGAGGACGATGAGGACGGCCGAGAGCGCGTACCAGGTCTTCTGCCGGCCGATGAAGTCGATCGACCGCTTCCCGGTGTAGAGGTCGTTGCCGATCTGGGCGAAGTTGGGCACGTCAGACCTTCCCCTGCTGGGCGGTCGCCTTGGGATGCACGGTTCGCGACACGGTGGCCGGGGTCTTGGCGCTGGGGGTGGGGCGGACGAAGCGTCCCCGGCCGACGTAGCGGGTCTTGGCGCCGAGCCGCTCCGGGTCGAACCCGGACCACTTGTGGCCACCGCCGAAGAACTTGGTGTGCGCCAGCATGGACACCACAGGGTGGGTAAAGAGCATCACCACGGCAAGGTCGATGAGCGTCGTCACCCCGAGGGTGAAGGCGAACCCACGGACGTTGCTGACTGGCCAGGAAGTACAGGACAGCGGCGGCCAGGAAGTTGACCGCGTCAGCGGCGAGGATGGTGCGACGGGCGCGCGCCCAGCCGGCCTCGACCGCGGCGACGAGTGGGCGGCCCTCGCGGACCTCGTCGCGGATGCGTTCGAAGTAGACGATGAACGAGTCCGCCGTGACGCCGATGGCGACGATGACGCCGGTCACGCCGGCCATGGTCAGCCGGAAGTTGTACGCCCAGCCGAGGAAGGTCAGCACGCCGTAGGTGAGGAGGGCGGCGACGACCAGCGACGCGACGGTGACGAGACCGAGCAGCCGATACTGGAGCAGCGAGTAGAGGACGACGAGCAGCATGCCGATCAGGCCCGCGAGCAGGCCGAGCTTGAGCTGCTCGCTGCCGAGGGTCGGGCTGATGTCATCCTGGGTCTGCAGCGTGAACGACATCGGCAGGGCGCCGAACTTCAGCTGGTTCGCCAGGGCGCGGGCCGACTCGATGGTGAAGTTGCCGGTGATGCTGGCCTGACCGTTGGTGATGGCCGCCTGCGTGGTCGGCGCCGAGATGACCTGCTTGTCGAGGACGATGGCGAACTGGTTCCGTACGCCCTGCAGGCCGATCAGCCGGGTGGTGACGTCGCCGAACTTCTTCGCGCCGTCGCCGGTGAACTTCAGCTGGACCTCGACGACGTTCGTCGGCTGGCCGTTCTGGGACGTCTGGTAGCCGGCGGACGCGTCGGCGATGTCGGTGCCGTCGACCTCGACCGGGCCGAGGATGTACTTCGCCTGCTTGTCCTCCGAGCACGTGACGAGCGGCTTGGCGGGGTCGTCGACAACGCCGTTCACCGACTCCGGCTTGGAGCAGTCGAGCGCGGTGAACTGGTCGAGGATCTCGGGCGTGATCCAGGCCGTGTCGCTGGCGTCGGTCGGGGTCGGGGTCGGCGTGGCCGCGCCGGTCGCAGTGCCGGTCGCGGTCGAACCACCGGTGGCGCTGGTCGGCGCGGGCGTCGGGTCGGCGAGCAGCGCCTGCGGGATCGCCCGGTTCGCCGAGGTCGCCGCACTGGTCGCGGGCGTGTCCGGCGTGAAGGCGGGGGGCGGAGTCGTGGCCGTGGACGACGGCGTACCGGTTCCGGTGGTCTCGGTCCCCGTGGCGGTCCCGGTGCCGGTGGCGGCCGACTGCGGCGAGCCGGCGTCGGCGGCGAGGACCGCACGGAACCGCAGCTGCGAGGGCTTGCGGATGGCGTCGAGGGTGGCGGCGTCGGGCGTACCCGGGATCGAGACGACGATGTTGCGGCCGCCTTGGGTGGTGACCTCGGCCTCGGCCACGCCGTAGGAGTCGACGCGCTGGGAGATGATGTCGCGGGCCTTGTCGAGCTGGCCCTGGTTCACCTGCTGGGTGGGGTCGGCGAGGACCGGCTCGAGGGTCATCTCGGTGCCGCCCTCGAGGTCCAGACCCAGCTTGGGGGCCCACTGGGCCGAGGCCCAGGTCGCCGCCGCCGCGATGCCGCCGAAGAGGACGATCATCACGACCGCGAGGGCCGCGATGGTGCGGCGCGGGCCGCGCGTACGGGGGTTGAGGGCCACGGGCTACTTCTCGGGGTCGGTACGGGGCGAGTCGGCCGGCGTCCGGCCCCCGGCGATCGGCCGGCCGGTCACGTCGACCTTGGTCGCGATGGCGCGCCGGTCGAACCGGACGACGGTCCCCGGAGCGACCTCCAGCGTGGCCATCACCTCGTCGAGCGCGGTGATCCGCCCGAACAGCCCGGAGGTCGTGCAGACGTCATCGCCGACGTTCAGGCTCTCCTGCAGCTGCGCGACCGCGTTCTGCCGGCGCCGCTGGCTCCAGAACATGAACGCGATGAGAACGATGACCATCGCCGGCAGCAACAGCGTTGCCAGCCCTTCACTCATGCAGCATCGTCCTTCGTGTCGTTCGGGTGGTCCCTGTTCAGGAGGGATCCTGCGTGGCGGTCGCCGTTCCCCAGAACGTCTCCGGGGCCGCGGGAGTGCCGCGTCGGCGCGAGTGGTTCGGATTTCACGGACCAGAGGCGCCCGCGAGAGTCTAGGTGAGGAGGCCGGGGGCCACCAAAGTCTCCAGTATGCGCGCGCGTCGCGCCGGTGCCCCCGCACCACCCACTTTCCCGCTTCCAACCGGAGCTTTTACCCAGTTTCGGGTCGGCCGGGGCATCGAAAACTAGGCAGAACCTCGGGTTGGAAGCGGGAAGGCGCCGGGGTCAGCCGCCGAAGCGACCGGGCTCGTCGAGCGGCAGGAGGGTGTCCTGGGCGCCCAGCCGTCCGGAGACGCCCGCGCTGTGGCTCGGGGCGGTCCGCGGCGGGGCCAGGCCGAGGTGCTCCCACGCCAGCGGGGTGGCGGCGCGACCGCGCGGGGTGCGCACCATGAACCCCTCCCGTACCAGGAAGGGCTCGGCCACCGTCTCCACGGTGTCGGCCTCCTCCCCCACCGCGACGGCGAGCGTGGTCAGCCCCACCGGCCCCCCGCCGAACCGGCGGCACAGCGACTCGAGAACCGCCCGGTCCAGCCGGTCGAGGCCGCGCTCGTCGACGTCGAACATCGCCAGCGCCACCCGGGCGGCGTCCAGGTCGACGACGCTCTGGCCGTGCACCTGGGCCCAGTCACGGACCCGCCGCAGCAGCCGGTTGGCGATCCGCGGCGTGCCGCGGGACCGGGTCGAGATCTCGGCGATCCCCGCCTCGTCGGCCTCGACCTCGAGCAGCCGGGCGCTGCGCCGCAGGATCACCGCGAGCTCGTCGGTGGAGTAGAAGTCGAGGTGGCCGGTGAACCCGAACCGGTCGCGCAGCGGCGCCGGCAGCAGTCCCGCTCGGGTCGTGGCGCCCACCACGGTGAACGGCGGCAGCTCGAGCGGGATGGCCGTGGCGCCCGGGCCCTTCCCGACGACGACGTCGACCCGGAAGTCCTCCATGGCGAGGTAGAGCATCTCCTCGGCCGGTCGCGACATCCGGTGGATCTCGTCGAGGAACAGCACCTCGCCCTCGGCCAGAGAGGAGAGGATCGAGGCGAGGTCGCCGGCGTGCTGGATGGCCGGCCCCGACGTGACGCGGATCGGCTGCTCCAGCTCGGTGGCGACGATCATCGCCAGCGTCGTCTTGCCGAGACCGGGCGGTCCGGACAGCAGGACGTGGTCCGGCGGCGTCCCGCGGCGGCGAGCCGCTTCGAGGACCAGCGACAGCTGCTCGCGGACCCGGGTCTGGCCCGGGAAGTCGGCCAGCCGCCGCGGTCGCAGGGCCACCTCCACCTGGCGGTCGCGTTCGTCGGGCCGTGCGTCGACCACGCGGGCGGTCGCCTCGAACGAGCCGTCCTCCATCTCGTGGTCCTCCCAGTCCTCGTTCATCGGCCGAGCTCCTGCAGCGCGGCCTTGAGCAGGGCCGACACCGTGGCGCCGTCGGCCGCCATCGGGGTGACCGCCTCGACGGCGTCGTCGGCCTGCCGTGGCGTCCAGCCCAACCCGACCAGCGCCTCGCGGACCTGCCCCTGCCAGGCCGCCGAGGCGGGACGGTCGCCGACCGACACCGACGCCGACGGCACCCCGATCTTGTCGCGCAGCTCGAGGACGATCCGCTCGGCTCCCTTGCGGCCGATGCCCGGGACCTTGGTCAGCGCCACGAGGTCACCGGTCGTGATCGCCCCGCGCACGGCGTCGGGGCTGTGCACGGCGAGCATCGCCAGGGCCAGCCGCGGGCCGAACCCCGTCACGGTCTGGACCGTCTCGAAGACCTGCCGCTCGTCCTCGTCGGCGAACCCGTAGAGCGTCAGCGACTCCTCCCGGACCACGAGCGAGGTGGCCAGCGACGCGGTCTGGCCGTTGCGCATACCGGCGGCTGTTCGTGGAGTGGTGTGGACCAGCATTCCCACGCCGCCGACCTCGACGACCACCGAGTCGAGACCGGCGCGCAGCACGGTCCCGCGGACGGACGCGATCACCGGGTGCTCGCCTGGGCCGCGACCGCGGCGTCGAGCCGGGCCTGCGCTCCCCCGCGCCAGATGTGGCAGATGGCCAGCGCGAGCGCGTCGGCGGCGTCGGCCGGCTTGGGGGCCTCGGTGAGCCGGAGCAGGCGGGTGACCATCGCGGTGACCTGGGCCTTGTCGGCGCGCCCGCTGCCGGTCACGGCGGCCTTGACCTCGGTCGGGGTATGCAGGTGCACCGGTATGCCGCGGGAGGCGGCGGCGAGCATCGCCACCGCCGAGGCCTGGGCCGTGCCCATGACGCTGGAGACGTTGACGTCGGCGAAGACGCGCTCGATGGCGACGGCGTCGGGGTGGTAGCGGCGGACCCAGGTGTCGATGTCGGCCTGGAGCGACAGCAGCCGCTCCGGTGTCGGGAGGGACGTCGGCGTCCGGAACACGTCGACGTCGACCATCCGCAGCTGTCGCCCCGGGGCGCCGTCGACGACGCCGATGCCGCAGCGGGTCAGACCGGGGTCGATCCCGAGCACGCGCACCACCGCATACCCTCCGTTCGCCTCGGCCGACCGAACACCTGTTCGGTGTCGAGGCTACCGGCGGCGACGCCCCGAACCCCGGAGCAACGCGCCGACGCGACGGTCGTCACTCGTCCTCGTCGAGCTCCGCGAGGACGTCGTCGGAGATGTCGCCGTTGGCGTAGACGTTCTGGACGTCGTCGCTGTCCTCGAGCGCGTCGATGACCCGGATCATCCTCCGGGCGCCGTCGACGTCGAGCGGGACCTGCAGGTTGGGCACCCAGGAGGCCTCGGCCGACTCGTAGTCGATGCCGGCGGCTTGGACGGCGGTGCGGATCGCGACGAAGTCGGAGGCGTCCGAGACGATCTCGAAGCTCTCGCCGTTGTCGTTGACCTCCTCGGCGCCGGCGTCGAGCACGACCTCGAGCAGGTCGTCCTCGGTCAGCCCGTTGGACTTCGGCACGATGACGACGCCGCGACGGTCGAACACGTAGGCGACGCTGCCCGGGTCGGCCAGCTGGCCGCCGTTGCGGGTCAGGGCGGTGCGGACCTCCGCGGCGGCCCGGTTGCGGTTGTCGGTGAGGCACTCGATGAGCACGGCGACCCCGCCCGGCGCATACCCCTCATAGGTGATGGTCTGCCAGTCGGACGCGCCGGCCTCGGCCCCCGAGCCGCGCTTGATGGCCCGGTCGATGTTGTCGTTCGGGACCGACGTCTTCTTGGCCTTCTGGACCGCGTCGTAGAGCGTCGGGTTGCCGGTGACATCACCACCGCCGGTGCGGGCCGCGACCTCGATGTTCTTGATCAGCTTGGCGAACACCTTGCTGCGCTTGGCGTCCTTGGCCGCCTTCTGGTGTTTCGTGGTCGCCCACTTGGAGTGGCCGCTCATGGCACGTCCCTCTGCATTCCTGGTCGAAGCCTCCGACACATGTCGACGAAGAGCTCGTGGACCCTCGTGTCGCCGGTGACCTCCGGGTGGAAGGAGGTGGCGAGCAGGGCACCCTGACGAACGGCGACGATCTTACCGGCGGCCGGCCCGCCTTCGACGCGGGCACACACCTCCACGCCGTCGCCGACCTCCTCGACCCACGGAGCGCGGATGAAGACGGCACGGATCGGCGGGCCGGCCAGCCCCGCGAACGCGATGTCCTCCTCGAACGAGTCGACCTGCCGGCCGAAGGCGTTCCGGCGGACCGTGATGTCGAGCCCGCCGAGCGTCTGCTGGCCCGGCCGGGGCTCGGCGATGCGGTCGGCCAGCATGATCATGCCGGCGCAGGACCCGTAGACCGGGAGGCCGTTCGCGATGAGGTCGCGCAGCGGCTCGTAGAGGTCGAATGCGCGGACCAGCTTGTCCATCGTCGTCGACTCCCCGCCGGGGATGACCAGGCCGTCGAGCTCGGCCAGCTCGGTCGGACGACGCACCCCGTACGCGCGGGCGCCCAGGGCGGTGAGCACCCGCACGTGCTCGCGGACGTCACCCTGGACGGCGAGCACGCCGATGGTCAGGTTCCCGGTGCTCACGGCCGGAGACGCTACTCGGGCGTCCGGTACGGTCGCGCCGTGGACCTGCCGGCCGACCTGACCGAGCGCGCGGCGTCGCTGCACGCCGAGTTCGCCGACGCCTACCGGCCGGAGCTGTTCGCGCTCCCGGACGGCGTGACGTACCTCGACGGCAACTCGCTAGGCGCCCTTCCCCGGGCCGTCCCGGCCGCCCTCGCCGACGCCGCCGAGCGGCAGTGGGGCGAGCGGCTGATCCGGTCGTGGAACGAGTTCGACTGGTGGGGCGCCCCGGAGCGCGTCGGCGACCAGATCGGCCGGCTGGTCGGGGCCGCGCCCGGACAGGTGGTCGTCACCGACTCGACGTCGGTGAACCTCTTCAAGACCTTCGTCGGCGCGGCGCGGATGCGGCCGGGCCGGACCGTCGTCCTCACCGACCCGGACTCCTTCCCGACCGACCTCTACGTCCTCGACGGCGCCGCGCGGCTGGCCGGGCTGACCGTGGAGCGGGTGCCGCCGGACCGGGCCGTCGCGCGGCTTCGCGAGATCGGGGACGACGTCGCCCTCGCGTCGTACTCGTCCGTCGACTACCGCACCGGCGAGCAGTGGGACCTGCCCGCGATCACCCGCGCCGCGCACGACGCGGGCGCGCTCGCCTCCTGGGACCTGTGCCACTCCGCCGGCGTCCTCGACGTCCGCCTCGACGACGACGGCGCCGACCTGGCCGTGGGCTGCGGGTACAAGTACCTCAACGGGGGGCCGGGCGCGCCCGCGTTCGTCTACGTCCGGCGCGAGCACCAGGCGGCGTTCGAGAGCCCCCTCACCGGCTGGCACGGCCACGCCCGACCGTTCGCCATGGAGGGCGAGTTCGACCCGGCCGGCGGGATCACCCGGGCCCGGGTCGGCACCGGTCCGATGCTCAGCATCCTGGCGCTCGAGGCCGCCTTGTCGGCCTACGACGGCCTGCTGGTCGCCGACCTCCGCGCGCGGTCGCTGTCGCTGACCCGGTTCTTCGTCGAGTGCCTCGACAGGCTGGGGTATGCGTCGGCGGTCGTGACTCCCCGCGAGGACGAGCGGCGCGGCTCGCAGGTCGCCGTCCGGCACCGCGAGGCGTACGCGGTGGTCCAGGCGCTCATGGCGCGCGGGATCGTCGGCGACTTCCGGGAGCCGGACCTGGTTCGGCTGGGCTTCGCGCCCCTCTACGTGTCACACGAGGACGCCGGGCGAGCCGCCGTGGCGTTCGCCGAGGTCGTCGACGGCGAGGAGTACGCCCGCGACGCGTTCCGGGCCCGAGCCACGGTCACGTGAGCCCGGGGCTCCACGCCGAGGCCGTCCGCCGGCTCCGGCTCGCGCACCAGCTGCTCGTCGGGTCGACGCTGACCGACCCGGCCGCGGTCGTGTCGGGCCTCGTCGCGATGCAGGCGCAGGAGTATGCGATGGCCAAGTGGGCGATCGGGCTGCGGTTGGCCGACGGCGGCTCGGACGACGCGGTCGAGGCCGCCTGCGACGACGGCCGCATCCTTCGGCTTCACGTCCTTCGTCCGACCTGGCACTTCGTCGCCGCCGAGGACCTCCGGCTGGTCCTCCAGGTGACGGCGAAGCGGGTCCACCAGGCCAACGCGTTCATGTACCGCAGCCTCGAGCTCGACCCGGCGCGGCAGGACCGGTTCGCGGCTTTCGTCCGTGACCTGCTGAAGGGTGGAAACCACCTGACCCGCAACGAGATTCGCGCCGCGCTGCCTTCGGGATGGGCCGAGGAGAAGGGCTTCCAGATGGCCTATCTGATGATGTACGCCGAGCTCGAGGGCGTCGTCGTCAGCGGGCCACGTCGCGGCAACCAGTACACCTACGCCCTCGTCGACGAGCGTGTGCCGGCGGCGGCGGAGCGGTCCGACGACGAGGCCCTGGCCGAGTTCGTGGTGCGGTACCTGCGGTCGCGCGGCCCGGCGACGATCCCGGACCTCACGACGTGGAGCGGACTCACCGTGACGCAGGCGAAGAAGGCCCTCACCCTCCTCGAGCGACCAGGTGACGACCGTCGAGCAGGACGGCCGCGCATACCTCCTCGCCGAGGACTCGGCACCGCGGCGGCGACCAGAAGCTTCCTCATGCCGGACTACGACGAGTACGGCATGGCCTACAAGGACCGCAGTGCCCTCGCGCACCCCGACCACGCGTACTGGTCGCCGCCGTGGAACCGGTTCGTCGTCGTCGACGGGGTCATCTCCGGTTCGTGGCTCCGCACGCTGCGCCCGGACGCCGTGACGATCGAGGTCTCGATGTTCGACCTGCCGTGGGACGACGCGCGGGTCGTCGCGGCGGCGCAGGAGTATGCGCGGTTCCTCGGTCGCGAGCTCGACCTCCGGGCGGCTACGGTCGGCGAGTGAGCGAGCCAACCGAGGCCCTTCGCACGACAGCACGGCAGTTCCTCGACGCCCTGGACGAGGCCGGCCGGGACGCCGCGGTCGCGCCGTTCGCAGTCGACGACCGGAAGGTCTGGACCTATCTCCCCGGTCCGCGCCCCGGGGTCGCGGTGGGCGACCTCAGCGACACGGCTCGGGGCGGGCTGGACGACCTGCTCGGTCTGACGCTCAGCGCGATGGGAGCCGACCGGACCCGTGAGGTGATGAACCTCGACGACGTGCTCCGCGACGTCGAGCGGTCGGCCGGGAGGTCCGGGTGGGAGCGCCGCAGCTCCGACCGGTACTGGGTGCGCGTCCTCGGCGATCCGGAGGACGAGGTGTGGGCCTGGCACCTCGGCGGCCACCACGTCGCGGTCCATGCGACGGTCGTGGGCGACATCCTCGCCGTGACGCCGTGCTTCCTCGGCGCCAACCCCGCCGTGGTGCGTTCCGGACCGATGGCCGGACTCCAGGTGCTCCGCGAGGAGGAGTCGCTGGCCCGTGACCTACTGGCCGATCTGAGCCGGGACCAGCGCGACGTGGCGGTGGTGTCCGCCACGGCTCCCGAGGACATCGCCACCCGGCACGACCCCGTGGCCGACCCGGATGTGGTGCCGGCCGGCCTGCGCTACGACGCGCTGGACCGGTCTCAGGCGCAACGGCTCGAGGACCTGGTGCGGTGGTACTTCGGGCGGGCGCCGGAGGAGGTGGCCGAGCCGGCGTGGCAGGCGGTGGCCGACGCCGGTCTGGGTGACGTGACCTTCGCGTGGGCGGGGTCCCACGGCGCCGGGTCAGCCGCACTACTACGCGGTCAAGGGTGAGACCTTCCTCCTGGAGTACGACAACACCCAGGACGGCGCGAACCACGCGCATACCGTGTGGCGCGACCTGCGCCGCGACTGGGGCACGGACCTGCTCGCCGAGCACCATGCCCGGGCGCACGGCTGACGGGGCCGACGCGCTGCGGGTCGTCGTCCTCTCCGACACCCACGCCCCGCGGCGGTGGAAACGATGCCCCGCGGCCGTGGCCGAGCAGCTGCGCGGCGCCGACCTCATCCTGCACGCCGGCGACGTCTGCACCGCGGGCGTGCTGGAGGAGCTCGCCGCATACGCACCGGTGCACGCCGTGCTCGGCAACAACGACGGTCCGGACGTCGCCGCCTGGGGCGCTCCGGAGACGCTGGAGCTGGACGTCGGCGGCCTGCGCGTCGGGATGGTCCACGACAGCGGACCGGCGACCGGCCGGGTCCGGCGGCTGCGGGCGCGGTTCCCCGAGTGCGACCTCGTGGTGTTCGGGCACTCCCACATCCCGATGGACATCGCGGAGGACGGGTTCCGCATCCTCAACCCGGGGTCCCCGACCGACCGGCGGCGGCAGCCGCACGGGACGCTGGCGGTGCTTCGGGTGTCGGAGGGAGTGCTGCGCGACGTGGAGCTCGTCGAGGTGACCTGAGGGGACAGGTCAGGTCAGGTCAGGTCAGGTCACCAGCCGCGCTCGGCCAGCCGGTGGGGCTGCGGGATCTCCTCGACGTTGATGCCGACCATCGCCTCGCCGAGGCCGCGGGAGACCTTGGCGACCATGTCGGGGTCGTCGAAGAACGTCGTGGCCTTGACGATGGCCTCCGCGCGCTGGGCGGGGTTGCCGGACTTGAAGATCCCGGAGCCCACGAACACCCCCTCGGCGCCGAGCTGCATCATCATCGCCGCGTCGGCCGGGGTGGCGATGCCGCCGGCGGTGAAGAGGACGACCGGGAGCTTGCCGAGCCCGGCGACCTCCTTGACCAGGTCGTACGGCGCCTGCAGCTCCTTGGCCGCGACGTAGAGCTCGTCCTCGGACAGGCTCGTGAGCCGGCGGATCTCGCCGCGGATCTGACGCATGTGCGTGGTCGCGTTGGAGACGTCGCCGGTGCCGGCCTCGCCCTTGGAGCGGATCATCGCCGCACCCTCGGTGATCCGGCGCAGGGCCTCGCCGAGGTTGGTGGCGCCGCAGACGAAGGGGACGTCGAAGGCCCACTTGTCGATGTGGTTCGCGTAGTCGGCCGGAGTGAGGACCTCGGACTCGTCCACGTAGTCGACGCCGAGGCTCTGCAGGACCTGCGCCTCGACGAAGTGGCCGATCCGGGCCTTGGCCATCACCGGGATGGACACCGCGGCGATGATCCCGTCGATCATGTCGGGGTCGCTCATCCGGGACACCCCGCCCTGGGCGCGGATGTCGGCCGGGACGCGCTCGAGGGCCATGACGGCCACCGCTCCGGCGTCCTCGGCGATCTTCGCCTGGTCGGCCGTGACGACGTCCATGATGACGCCGCCCTTCAGCATCTCGGCCATGCCCCGCTTGACCCGGCTGGTCCCGGTCACGGTTCCGGACTGGGTCTGGATCTCTGCCTCGCTCACGCCATCAATCGTACGGGTGCGCGACCGCCGCTCCGACCCCCGCCCATACGCCGCCCCACGGCCGCCCCGAGGCGCCAGCAGCGCCGCCCCGGGTCCGCCCGCGGACGTCAACTTCTCCGCACGTGGTGGCGAAAATACCGACATTTCCGACGTCGGCCGCCGACAACTCACCATGTGCGCAGAAGGCGGCGGAGAAGGCGGAGCCACGGTATGCGGGTTCCAGACCGCCGCCCGACGCGGCCCCAACACCGCCAGACGTGTCAACTTCTCCGCACGTGGTGAGAAGAACACCGACATTTCCGACGTCGGCCGCCGATAACTCACCATGTGCGCAGAAGGCGGCGGGAGAAGGCGGAGCCACGGTATGCGGGAACCCCAGCTCGCTGCCGCCCGGGCGGCTCGCGTAACACCCACTTCTCAGACGTCTCTGGGGACTGGAGGCCATCTGGCCGTTTCGGCGCCCACTTCTCAGACATGTCTGGGGAATCGAAGCGTTCTGGCGCATTCGGCGTGTACTTCTCAGACATGTCCGGGAAGTGGGTCAGCCGCGGAGGCCGGCCGGGAGCTCGTCGTCGAACTCGATCGTCGACGGCAGCTCGGCGTAGCCGGCCAGGCGGAACACCCGGACCACCGTCTTGCGCCGAACCCGTCGCACGTCGATGACCGCGTCGTTGTGGAACCGGCGGGCCATCTGGACGCGCACGCCCGGCGTCGGCGATCCGGGACAGCGACTCGGCGGTCGGTTCGTCCATGGCGCGCAGCGCGTCGATGGTGATCGGGCTCAGGGCGGCGTGCAGCGCGTCGGTGAGGTCGGACTCCACAGCCTCTCGGTCCGGGTCCCCTTCGACCGTGGCCAGCGACTCTGCCGCGGCCGACGCGAGGATCAGCCCCGAGGCCGCGTCCAGCTGCCCGGTGTTGGCCAGCTCCAGCGTGGCCTCCGCCCGACGGACCAGCTGCGCGTCCAGTGCGGCTGACGTCGACTCGACCCGGGTGTGCAGGCGGTCCAGCCGCGCGGCGCTGTAGGAGAGGTACCAGCCCAGGAGCACGATGATGACGACGACGATCGTCACCCACTCGAGCGTGCTCACCGGACCGTGGCCGTCATCCGAGCGGAGCGCGGCCGGAGCGCAGCAGCCGGGTCCACCGCGAGTGGCTGTCGGCGCTCGGCCGGACCCGGGCGGCGCCGTCGGAGACCGTCTCGTAGACCGCCATGACGTCGGCCGCGACGACGGACCAGTCGAAGACGTCGGCCCGCTTCCGGCCCCGAGCGGCCAGGGCCTGTCGTCCGGGGCCGTCGGCGAGCAGCTCCAGCAGTCGCCGCGCCAGGTCGCGGGGGTCCTCGTTGACGAACGTCGCGCCGGCAGAGCCACCGTCGAGCACGCGTACGAAGGCCGGCAGGTCACTGGCCAGCACCGGTGCGCCGGCGCTCATCGCCTCGATGAGGATGATCCCGAAGCTCTCACCGCCGGTGTTGGGGGCCACGTAGAGGTCGACCGACTTCAGCAGCCGGGCCTTGTCCTCGTCACTGACCGGGCCGAGGAACTCGCACGCGGCGACCACCTCCGGGGGCAGTGCCTCGCTGACCTCACGAGGGTCGCCGGGGCCGGCGACGAGGACCCGGAGGCCGGGCACGGCGCTCAGGACCTCCGGCAGCGCCGCGGCGAGCACCGGCATACCCTTGCGCGGCTCCTCCATCCGGCCCAGGAAGGCGATGGTCGGTCGCTCCGGAGTACCCATCCACTCGGCCCGCGGCTCCGCGCGGTCGAACCGATGGACGAAGACGCCGTTGGGGATGACGACCGGCTCGCCCCCGAGGTGCGTCGTGACGGTGCGTCGCGCGTCCTCGGAGACGGCGATCCGGGCGGTGATCTTCTCCAGGCTGGGGCGGACCAGCGGGTATGCGGCCTGGTAGTACCGCGAGCGGATCATCGAGGTGTGGAAGGTCGCGACGATCGGCCCCTCCGCCGCCCACAGGGCCAGCACGGAGACGCTCGGCGTGATCGGCTCGTGCAGGTGGACGAGGTCGAAGTCCCCGTTCTCGACCCACCGGGTCACCCGCGCGGCGGCCATCGGACCGATGTTGAGGCGGGCCGTCGACCCGTTGTACTTCACCGGGATCGCCCGGCCGGCCGAGACGACGTACGGCGGGAGCGGGGTGCGGTCGTTCGCGGGGGCGAGCACGCTCACGTCGTGGCCCTGGGCCAGAAAGACCTCGGCCAGGTCGCGGACGTGGTACTGCACTCCCCCGGGCATGTCGAAGGAGTAGGGGCAGACGATCCCGAGCCTCACGACGACACCGCCGAGGTGGACGCCTCCGGACGGCGGGGGTCGGCGCGGTCCTCGAGATCGGCCACGAAGATCCGCTGCAGCATGTGCCAGTCCTCGGTATGCCGCGTGATCGCGTCGCCGAGCAGGTCGGCGCACGTCTGCACCATGACCTGGACCTTGTCCCGCGTGCTGCCCTCGGCCGGGGTCGGGACCGGGATCATCTGGATGACGACCCGCTTCCCCGACGGCAGCTCGGGCGCGTCCTCGTACCAGACCGTCGCGGTGAACAGCGGCGCCTTGGTCATCACGGCGAGCACCGCCGGACCCTTGGCCATCCGGGCGCGGTGACCGCAGAGGTCGACCTCGACGCCGTTGTAGGTGAGGTCGCGGTCGGCGAGGAGCGCGACGAACGCTCCCCGGCCGACGGCCTGCTTGAGGGCGAGGAAGGGGTCGCCGGCGCCGGTGAGCGGGATGATCGTCATCCCCAGCGACTCCCGGAACTCCAGGAAGTCGCGGAACACCTCCTCCGGCTCCAGCCGCTCGACCACCGTGGTGACCGGCGCGAGGTGCCCGGACGACCAGGCTCCAGCGGAGTCCCAGTTGCCCATGTGTCCGAGGAAGACGACGCACCCGGACCCGGAGGCGAGGGCCGCGCGGACCGGCTCGTCACCGATCATCCGGACCGCCTGCGCCAGCTCGTCCTGGGTCCGGTCGACGAGGCGGAAGGAGTCGCAGTAGTACCGCATGTACGAGCGCATCCCGGCCCGCACCAGAGCGTCCAGCTCGCGGTCGCCCAGCTCCGGCCGGACCCGCGCGTAGTTGGCTCGGAGGCGGTCGACGCCCTTGCCGCCGCGCCGCACCGAGACGTCGGCGATGAGGTCGAAGAGCCGGTATGCGGCAGACGCCGGCAACGCGCGTACCGCGGCGAAGCCCGCCCGCAGTCCCAGGGTCTGGCCGGTCGACGCGACCCGACTGGACGTGTCGTCGACGAACCCGAGCAGGCCGCTGGGCAGCCGTGCACGCAGGCTCGCCGTTCGCGAGGTCGTCACGCCGGGCTCACGGCGTCGACACGCCCGGGCTGTGCTGGTCGGGCGTCCCGTGCGGCGAGCGGGCCAGCGCCTGCCGCCGGACGGCGACCATCCGCTGGACGATCGTGACGAGGCTGGCGACGGACAGCAGCCCCAGGACCACGACGAGCAGGACGACCGAGACGCCGACGCCGACGAGGAAGGTGGCCACCAGAGCCGCCAGGAGGCGGTCGGCGCGCTCGGCGATGCCGACGTTGGCGGTCATCCCGAGGCCCTCGGCGCGCGCCTTGGAGTAGCTCACGACGAACCCGAGGATGAGGCAGGCCAGGGCGAAACCGGCGCCGAGGACGTTCTCGTGCGTCCCGGCGAAGTAGAGGACCAGGCCGCCGAAGATGGCGGCGTCGCCGACCCGGTCGAGGGTCGAGTCGAGGTAGGCGCCCCAGGGCCCCTGCCGCCCCGACATCCGCGCCATGACCCCGTCGACGTTGTCGCTGAAGATGAAGAGCGTGACGACCAGCGTTCCGACGAGGAGCTGGCCCCGCGGGAAGAAGGCGAGCGCGCCGACGCATACCCCCACCGTGCCGACGATGGTCACCACGTCGGGGCTGATGCCCAGGCGAAGGAAGAGCGTCGCGATCGGCGTCATGACCTTCGTCCAGGTCTCACGCAGAAGTCGGTTGAGCATGGTGCCGTCCAGCCTATCCGCCCCCGAGGCCGTCAGCCCTCCGGCCACGCCTCCACAAGCCGGGTCCGGACGTCTTCGAGGAGCATCGGCAGCGCCTTGGTCCGCGCCACGATGGGCAGGAAGTTGGAGTCCCCGCCCCAGCGGGGGACGACGTGCTGGTGCAGGTGGGCGGCGACGCCGGCCCCGGCCACGGCGCCCTGGTTCATGCCGAGGTTGTAGCCCATGGGAGCGCTGGCCTTGTCCAGGGCGTGGATGGCCTGCTTGGTGAGGGCGGTGAACTCGACGGTCTCCTCGTCGGTGAGGTCGACGTAGAGGCTCACATGGCGGTACGGGCAGACCAGCACGTGCCCGGGGTTGTACGGAAACAGGTTGAGCACGACGTAGCAGAGCTCGCCGCGGTGGACGACGAGGCCCTCGGCGTCGCTCCGGTCGGGCGCCGCGCAGAACGGGCAGCTCTCGCCCGCCTCGTCGCTGGGCTTCTCGCCGCCGATGTAGACCATCCGGTGCGGGGTCCAGAGACGGTCGAACCCGTCCGGCTCACCGGCGAAGGCGGTCGGCGCCTCGACCTCGACGTCGTCCGCCCCACTGCCCATGCGTCGATCCTATGCAGCCGGTACGAAGGCGGCGGCTACGCGAACTCGCCCTCCCGCATGGGACGACCGGTGCGCCCGTTGCTCCAGGCCGCGATCTCCGCTACGACGGACAGCGCGATCTCACCGGGCCGCTTGCCGCCGAGGTTCAGGCCGGCGGGTAGGTGCAGGCGCTCGAGGCGGGCCGGGTCGGCGCCCTCGGCGCGCAGCATCTCGAGGACGGCGGCGGTCCGGTGCCGGCTGGCCATCATCGCGACGTAGCCGGCCGGGCTGCGGAGGGCGTCCCGGAGCAGGTCGTACGCCTCGGGAGCGTCGTGGTCGGTGATCACCACCGCGTCGCGCGGGGTCGGCGGGTCGGCGGCGAGGCGCTCCCGCGGCGTGCCGTCCGGGTCGTCGTTCCCGAGCACGACGACCTCGTGCCCCGCGACCTCCGCGATCGTGGCGATGGCCTCGGCGATCGCGTTGCGGGTCACGACGATGATCTGGCCGGGAGCGTGCTGGGTGACCTCGCTCATGAGGTCACCATGCCAGACGCGGGAGGATGCCGGCATGACCGCGATCGGCCGCCTGCACCATGTCGTCTACGACACCCCCGACCCGATGGCCCTCGCGCGGTTCTGGTCGGCCGTCCTCGGGATGCCGGTGACGTATGCGTCGGAGGACTGGGTCGTCGTGGCGCCGAACGACCGGCACTCCGGGATGGCCTTCCAGCGCGCACTCGACCACCGGCCCCCGGTGTGGGGCGACCCGGACCGGCCGCAGCAGGTTCACCACGACGTCATGGTCGACGACGTCGTCACGGCCGAGCGCGAGGTGGCCGCGCTGGGCGCTCGGCGGTTGACGTCGGAGGACGGCTCGGTCTGGGCCGACCCCTCGGGTCACCCCTTCTGCCTCATCCCCCGGCCCGGGTGGGCGCCGCCCGTGAGCGACGGGCATGGTCAGGAGTGACAGGCGGTACCGTCGTCCCCGATGGTCGCCCAGGGCGAGCGGGAGGGCGGGCCTACGGCGGCTACGCGGGCGTCGCGTGACCGAGCCGCGATCCCGATCTCGGGTCCGGGACGCCGCCGGCTTCTCGACACGGCGCTGCCGTTGTTTCGACGAGCGCGGGGTCGACAACGTGTCGGCCCGGAGCATCGCCCAGGAGGCGGGGCACCACAACGTGGCGGCGACCCGCCGGTGTTCCTCGAGGACCTCCTCGACGCCGTCGCGGCCGTCCTCCGCGCCTGAGCGGGTCCAGGCCGGCGAACGGCGCACCGCGTCACGCCGTCGGCGCGGTGGTCACCTGCTCCCGGGCGGCGATGGCCGCGGTGATCTCGGCGACGGCCTCGTCGACCGGTACGCCGTTGCGCTGGCTGCCGTCGCGGTACCGGAACGACACGGCGCCGGCGGCCCGGTCGTCCTCCCCCGCGATGAGCACGTAGGGCACCTTGGACTTGCTGGCGTTGCGGATCTTCTTGGGGAACCGGTCGTCCGACTCGTCCAGCTCGACGCGAACTCCCTTGTCCCGCAACTGGTTCAGCACGTCCCGGAGGTACGGCGCGAACTCCTCGGCGACCGGGATCCCGGTGACCTGGACCGGTGAGAGCCACACCGGGAACGCCCCGGCGTAGTGCTCCACCAGGACGGCCATGAACCGCTCGATCGAGCCGAACTTGGCCGAGTGGATCATCACCGGGCGCTGTCGTGAGCCGTCGGCCGCCTGGTACTCGAGCTGGAACCCTTCGGGCTGGTTGAAGTCGTACTGGACGGTCGACATCTGCCAGGTCCGGCCGATGGCGTCGCGGGCCTGGACCGAGATCTTGGGCCCGTAGAACGCGGCCCCACCCGGGTCGGGGACCAGCTCGAGCCCGGTCTCGCGGGCGGCCTGCTCGAGGACGGCGGTGGCGACCTCCCACTGCTCGTCGGTGCCGATGAACTTGTCCTTGCTGTCGTCCTTGGTCGACAGCTCGAGGTAGTAGTCGTCCAGGCCGAAGTCGCGCAGCAGGCTGAGCACGAAGTTCAGCAGGTGCTTGACCTCCGCCTCGGCTCCCTCGACGGTGACGTACGAGTGCGAGTCGTCCTGGGTCATGCCGCGCACCCGGCTCAGGCCGTGCACGACACCGGACTTCTCGAAGCGGTACACCGACCCGAACTCGAACAGCCGCAGCGGCAGGTCGCGGTACGAGCGGCCCGCGGGACCGGTAGATGAGGTTGTGCATCGGGCAGTTCATCGCCTTGAGGCGGTACTCCGCCCCCTCCAGGTGGATGGGCGGGAACATGCCGTCCGCGAAGTACGGCAGGTGGCCCGAGGTGTAGAACAGCCCGTCCTTGGAGATGTGCGGGGTGCCGACGTAGTCGAACCCCTCCTCGATGTGCCGCCGGCGGACGTAGTCCTCCATCTCCCGCTTGATGACGCCGCCCTTGGGGTGGTAGACCGCCAGGCCCGAGCCCAGCTCGTCGGGGAAGGAGTAGAGGTCCAGCTCGGCGCCGAGCTTGCGGTGGTCGCGCTTCTCGGCCTCGGCCAGCCGCTCGAGGTGGGCCTTGAGGTCCTCCTTGGACGGCCAGGCGGTGCCGTAGACCCGCTGCAGCTGCGGGTTCTTCTCGGAGCCGCGCCAGTAGGCGGCGGCGCTGCGGGTCAGCTTGAAGGCGTTGCCGATCAGCTTGGTGGTCGGCAGGTGCGGGCCGCGGCAGAGGTCCTTCCACGCCAGCTCGCCGTCACGGCGGTGGTTGTCGTAGATGGTCAGCTCGCCGCCGCCGACTTCGGAGTCGGCGCCGTCGGCCGCGTCCCCGACCGCGTCGCCTGCTGCCCTTGAGGCCGATCAGCTCGAGCTTGTAGGGCTCCTCCTGCAGCTCCTGGCGGGCGTCCTCGTCGGTGGTGACACGGCGGGAGAAGGTCTGGCCCTCGTTGATGATGCGCTGCATCACCCGCTCGAGCTCCTTGAGGTCGTCCGGGGTGAACGGGATCTCGACGTCGAAGTCGTAGTAGAACCCGTCGCGGATCGGCGGGCCGATCCCGAGGCGGGCCTTGGGGTTCACCTGCTGGACCGCCTGGGCGAGGACGTGCGCGGTGGAGTGCCGCAGCACGTCGAGGCCGTCGGGGCTGTCGATGGTGACCGGTTCGACGGCGTCCCCGTCGTGGAGCACGTGGGCCAGGTCGACGAGCTGGTCGCCGACCCGGGCGACGACGACGCTGCGGTCGTCCGCGAAGAGGTCGGCCGCGGTCGTGCCCTCCGCCACCGATCGCTCGTCTCCGGCGACGGTCACGCTGATCTGGGCAGACACGGCAGTACTCACTCTCGTATGCGAGGTGGCCGCGCGGTTCGCGGCCGTCGGCAAGGCTATCGAGGCGGCCGTCGGAGCCTCGCGACGCAGTTCCCGACCCGGGCTTCCCGCTTCCAGACGCCCGAGGTAATGCGAGTTTCGGGCGCTCAGGGATGCGCTGAAACGTGGGGACAACCGCGGGTTCGGAAGCGGGAAAGCCGCGGGGTCAGGGGTGGGGCGAGTCGCTCTGCGGTCGACACCAGCCCGGTCTCGTAGGCGAGCACGACGGCCTGGACGCGGTCCCGCAGCTCCAGCTTGCCGAGGACCCGCCCGACGTGGGTCTTGACCGTGCTCTCCTCGACCACCAGCCGCTGGGCGATCTCCGTGTTGGTGAGGCCGATGGCCATCAGCCGCAGGACGTCGAGCTCGCGGGCGGTGAGGACGCTCAGCCGGGCCGGTACGCCGGACGACGCCTCGCGCTCCGGCCGGATGGCCCGGGTGAACCGGCCGATCAGGCGTCGGGTCACGGACGGGTCGATGAGCGCGTCACCTCGCGCCACCGACCGGATCGCGGTCACGAGGTGCTCGGCCGGCACGTCCTTGAGGAGGAACCCGCTCGCGCCGGCGGTCAGCGCCTCGTAGACGTACTCGTCGGAGTCGAAGGTCGTGAGGACGAGAACCCGGCTGGACGTGCGCGCCACCACCGACCGCGTCGCGCTGATGCCGTCGAGGCGCGGCATCCGGATGTCCATGAGGACCACGTCCGGGCTGAGCGCGACCGCCTGCTCGACGGCCTCGACGCCGTCGGCCGCCTCGCCGACGACCTCGATGCCGTCGGCGTCGCCGAGGATCACCCGGAACCCGGTCCGCACCAGGCGCTGGTCGTCGGCGACGACCACCCGCACCACCGGCTCGCCGCCCACGGCGCACTCCTCCCTGCGGTCGGTCCTCTGCTTCCGTGGAGCGTAGGTGGCCGCTGCCCCGGGTGAGGCGAACGCGTCCGAACATCGTCCTGAGGGAGGTCGGGCCGTCATCCCACGGGAGGACGGGTGCTCCGAACATCCGCCCCGGCGGCGACGCGGCGGCAGCCGGGCGGCTCACACACTCGGGTCAGCGCTCCACCGACCGGCCGGAGCCGACCCGCACCACCAGAGCCGTCCAGGAGGACACCATGACCCAGAGCATCCCGGCCGCCGCGGCGGCTGGAACCACCCACGCCGTCTCCACGACCGGCCCGTCGCTCACCGGGCGACTGGTCGCGCTCGGCCCGACCACCGTCGCGGTCGCGGCCGTCCTCACCGCTGTCGAGTGGTGGGTGATGCGGGAGCCCGAGAACTCGGCCGGCGTGGCCGCCACCATCGGCGCCCTCGCCATGACCGCCCCGCTCGTGATCGCCCGTCGACGTCCGGTCCTCGCCGTGGCCCTGCTCGCGGTGGCGGCCGTCGCCAACGGGCTGCTGTTCGGCGACTTCATCCGGTGCGCCGGCGCGTTCCCGGCCGTGGCGTACGCGGCGTTCGCCGTCGGAGCCTGGAGCCGGGGCCGGAGCCGCTCGTGGGCCCCGTCGATCCTCGGGCTGGCCCTCGCGCTGGGTGCCGTCATGGCGCAGTACCGCTGGGACCCGGCGCTGCACACCGGTGCCGAGTTCCTCGCGTTCGGCCCGCCGATCGTCGTCCTGGCCTGGGTGGTCGGGACCGGGTGGGACGCGCTGATGGCCCGTCGCGGCCGTCGCTGACGTCACCGGACCCGCGGGGCGGTGCCGCACCGATTCGGTGCGTCACCGGCCCGTTGGGTCGACAATCGCCTCAACGAAGGAGACATGACCATGACTCGCCACCCGGTCGCGCCGCCGCCGCCCGCCGGCTCCTCCCGGCCGACGCCACGACACCTGGTCCGGTCGGTCGCGGCCCGCCAGCCCCGCTGGCTGGCCGCCATCGGCGCGGGGAACCTCGTCCTGACCCTCGTCCTGCTCCCCGCCGGCGTGATGCTCGTCCTCGACCCGACGAACTTCGGCGGTCCCTGGGCCGCGGTCCTCGTGTCGCTGGCCGTCGCCACCCTGCTGGCGTTCCGCCGCGCTCCGGCGACCGCGGCGCTCGCGGCCGCCGTCCTCACCCTGGCGACCCAGCTGCTCACCGGGCCGCTCGTGACCTGTGGGGTCATGGTGCCGGTCATGTGCGCGATGACCTTCCAGCTCGCGGCGCGCTCGTCCGGCCGCGAGCTGCTCCTCGGAGCGGTGGGAGTCGTCGCGACGGGCACGGTGGAGGTCACGCTCGACCCGGTTCTCGGTGCGACGGCCGCGGTGTTCCTCGCGGGCGTGCTCGGCAGTTTCGCGTTCGCGGGATTCCTGCTTCGGTCACGCGCCGCCGCCCTGGAGGCCCTGCGCCGCCGCACCGTGGAGCTGTCGCGACAGCGCGACCGTACCGCCGAGCTGGCGGTGGCGGCCGACCGCGCCCGCATCGGCACCGACCTCGAGACCGCGATCAGCTCGCGGATCCGGACCATCTCGGCAGCGGCCAGCATCGGGCGCGGGACGGTCCTGGACGGGCGGCCAGAGGCCACGCTCGCGGCCCTCGAGCACGTCGAGCTCGAAGGCCGGGAGACGCTCGCGACGATGCGCGAGGTCGTCGGAACGATGCGCGACGCCCCGACCACGCCCCTCCCGGGCCTCAGCGACCTCGACGCCCTGCTGCGCCGGGCGACCGAGGCCGACGCGCGGCTGACCGTCGAGGGCGAGTCCCGGGTCCTCGGACCGCACGTGGAGCTGTGCGCATACCGGATCGTCGAACAGCTGCTCGTCACGTTGAGCGACCTGCCCCGTGCGCAGGTCGACGTGGTGGTCCGCTTCGACGACGGCGCGCTCCGGATCACCATGGGCGGTCCGCCGGCGGAGATGGGTACGCCCGAACGGGAGGCCGTCGTCGTCGCGGCTCTGGACGCCGCCCGGGCGCGGGCGGCCGTGGTCGGCGGCCAGCTGGTCGCGTCCAGCCCGCGCGGCTGGCGCAACATCGACGTCGTCCTGCCGGTCCCGAGCGCCGTCCGATGACGGGGGGTTCGGCCGGTCGGCGCGACGGCCGGACCCTCACGGCGCGCCTGGCCGGTCTCGCGCTCGCCCCGCTCTCCTGGCGTGTCACGCTGGCGGTGGCCTTCGTGGTCGTCGTCCCGCCCACCGTGACGCTGTTGGTCATCGCGGCCCAGGGCACCGAGATCGGCTGGGAGGCCTTCCTCGGTCCCCTCACCCTCGGGATCGCCGTCGTCCTGACCCGGGTCAACCCGGAGCTGGGTGCCGCGGTGCTGGCGGTCGGCATGCTCACGACCGTGGGCGCGGTGCTCCACGTCGGCTCGTCGGACTCGGCCCTGGCGATGGCCGGCGCCCTGACCGTCTACCTCGGGGTGTGCTGGGTGACCTGCATCCTCGGCAGCCGGGTTCCACTCGTGCGGTCGGCGGTGTGGCTGGCGGTGCTGGCCGTGGCGAGCCTGTGGCGACTCGGGAGCGACGACGTCCCGATCCTGCTGCTCCTCGTCGGCTGGTACGTCGTCGGCGTCATCCTTCGGTCCCGGGCCAACGTCGAGGCCCGGCTGCGCGCGCGCGTCGAGGAGCTCGCCGCGGAGCAGGAGCGGTATGCGCTGGAGGCGGTTCGCCTCGAACGAGCGGTGATCGCCCGCGAGCTGCACGACGTCGTCGCGCACTGCATGACGGTCATCGTCATCCAGGCCCGCGCGGGTCAGCAGCTGCTGGCGCGTGACCCGGACGGCGCGGCCGAGGCGCTGGAGGCGATCTCGGCCTCGGCGCTGCAGGCCGAGCAGGACATCGCGGCCCTCGTCGAGCTGGTCAACCCGCAGCAGCCCCGGCCGCTGACCCGCACCCTGCTGGACGACCTGGTGCGACGGTCGGTCTCGACCGGGATCCAGGTCTCGCTGGTCGTCGACGGCGACCTCGACCGACTGTCCCGAGCTCGCGGTCGCCGCCCACCGGGCGGTCCAGGAGGGCCTGACCAACGCCTTCCGGCACGCCCCGGGCGGCGACGTGGAGATCGACGTCCGCTGCCGGTCCTCGTTCGCGATGACCGTCGTCAACGAGCCGGCCCTCGGACCGGCACCGCTCTCGGGCAGCGGCTCGGGGCGCGGTCTCGAGGGCATCCGTGAGCGGATGGCGGCGCTCGGCGGGACCGCGACGTGGGGACTGCTGGCCGACGGCCGGTGGCTGGTGGCCGTCGCCGCCCCGATCCCGCTTCCGGACGCCCGTTGTTCCCAGCTCCGGGGCTGGTGGGCGCCCGAAACTCGCGACAACGGGCGTCTGGAAGCGGGGCAGGTGCGGAAGACTCCGCGCCGTGATCTCGGCGGCGGAGCGGTACCGCAAGAAGCGGGTCGAGGTGCTGGGCCTCGAGATGGCGTACGTCGACGAAGGACAGGGCGACCCGGTCGTGCTCCTGCACGGCAACCCGTCCTCCTCGTACGAATGGCGCAACGTCATCCCGTACCTCACCGACCTGGGCCGCTGCATCGCCCCGGACCTCATCGGCATGGGCGACTCGGACAAGCTCCCGCACAGCGGGCCCGGCGCGTACCGCTTCCTCGAGCACCGGGCCTACCTCGAGGCCTTCCTCGAGGCCGTGGGCGTCCGTGACCGGGTGGCGCTGGTGCTGCACGACTGGGGCTCCGCGCTGGGGTTCGACTGGGCGTACCGGCACCCCGAAGCCGTTCGCGGCATCGCCTACATGGAGGCGTTCGTCGCCCCCATCGGGTCCTGGGACGACTGGCCCGAGGAGGCGGTCGCGCTGTTCCAGGCGATCCGGTCAGAGGCGGGTGAGGAGATGGTCCTCGAGCGGAACTTCTTCGTCGAGGAGGTGCTGCCCACCGAGGTCCTGCGCGGCCTGTCGGACGAGGAGATGGCGGTCTACCGCCGCCCCTACCTCGAGCCCGGCGAGTCTCGACGCCCCACGCTCACCTTCCCGCGCGAGGTGCCGGTGGCCGGAGAGCCGGCCGACGTCCACGACGCGATCACCGCCTACGCCGGGTGGCTCGCCACGGCCGACGTGCCGAAGCTGTTCGTCGAGGCGGTGCCCGGGGTGATGTTCGAGGAGCATCGGGCGCTGGCCCGGTCGTGGCCGCACCAGGAGCACCTCACGGTGCCCGGCAGCCACCTGGTTCCGGAGGACTCCCCGGACGAGATCGGCAGCGCCGTCGCCGCCTGGCTCCGCGACCTCCCGCCGCCTCCCGAAACGCCTTAGCGGCCGGTCACCGTCGCGACGAGGTGCTCGCCGCTGCCCTTCGCCGGGACGAGGACCGCGAGCCGCGCGTCGTCCGACACCGCCAGGATCGTCGTGCTCGGCAGCTTCACCGGCTTGCGGAACCACACCGTCGACGACCCCGCCGCGGGAACCCGAGCGCCGAGCGAGGCGAGCACCCGCGCGTACGAGAACATCCCGTGCACGATCGCCCGGTCGAATCCGAACGCCCGGGCGGACAGCGCGTGGAGGTGGATCGGGTTCACGTCGCCCGACACCGACGCGTACCGCCGGCCGGCGTCCTCCGCGAACCGCAGCCGAACCACGGCCCGCGACACGAGACCGTCGACGTCCGGCGGGCTGTCCGACACCGCCGACTCGTCGCCGTGACCGCGCGCGAGGTACGTGCTGACCCCGCGCCACACCACCTCGTCGCCCGAGGTCACCTCGGCCACGAGGTCGACCAGCCGGCCGCGCCGGTGCGGGCGCAGGTCGGCGGCGTGGACGCGGACGTCGAGGATCTCGCCGTACTCCAGCGGCCGCGTCCAGGTGATGCGGTTCTGCACGTGGACCAGGCCCACCATCGTCACCGGGAAGTCGCGGCGCGACATGACCGCGGCCTGCAGCGGGAAGCCGAGCAGGTGCGGCCAGGTCATCGGCGGGTGCGCCCCGAGCCCGAACCCGCACAGGTGCGCGTAGTCCGCCACCGCCGCGGGGTCCACCCGAACGGCCCGTCGCTCCGCCACCACCGAAGGCACCACGACCCGGTGAACCGACCGTTGGCCGCCGCGGCCACGAACAGCCGCTTGAGGTCCGGCGCGTCCTCGAACCGCAGCGTCTCGACCACGTCAGGCGCCCAGCAGGCTCTGGCCGCAGACCCGGACCACGTTGCCGGTGACGCCGGCGTTGGCGTCCTGGCTGAACCAGGCGACCGTCTCGGCGACGTCGAGCGGCAGCCCGCCCTGCTGCAGCGAGCTCAGCCGGCGGCCGAGCTCGCGGGTGGCGAGCGGGATCTTGGCCGTCATCTCGGTCTCGATGAACCCGGGCGCCACGGCGTTCACCGTGACCCGGCGGGCGTACAGGTCCGGCGAGCCGCCGAGGGCGGTGACCAGCCCGATCACGCCGGCCTTGGACGCCGCGTAGTTGGTCTGGCCGCGGTTCCCCGCGATGCCGGCGATCGACGACACGCAGACGACGTGGCCGCCGTCGGCGATGCCGTCCGGGGCGAGGATCGCCTCGTTCATCCGGATCACGGAGCCGAGGTTGACGTCGACGACCGACGTCCAGCGGGACTCGTCCATGTTGGCCAGCAGCTTGTCGCGGGTGATGCCGGCGTTGTGGACCATGACGTCGAGCGATCCGTGCCGCCCCCGCGCGTGCTCGACGATCCGCCGGCCCGCGTCGGGCGACGTGACGTCGAGCTGCAGGGCGGTGCCGCCGAGCCGGTTCGCGTTGCGGGCCAGGCTCTCCCCCGCCGCCGGGATGTCGACGCAGACGACCGTCGCCCCGTCGCGGGCGAGCACCTCGGCGATGGAGGCGCCGATGCCGCGGGCGGCGCCGGTGACGACCGCGACCTTGCCGGCCAACGGGGTATGCCAGTCGTCCGGGGCCACCGCCGGCCCACCGGAGGCGGCGCCCACCGTGACCACCTGGCCGTCGACGTAGGCCGAGCGGCCGGAGAGGAAGAAGCGCAGGGCCGCGTCGGCGTTGGCCTCCTCGCCCTCGACGACGGTGACGAGGTTGGCCGTCGCGCCGGCGCGCAGCTCCTTGCCGATCGAGCGGACCACACCCTCGAGGGCGCGGCGGGTGGCGCGCAGCATCGGGTCCGCTCCCGCCGAGGCCACCGAGCCGCCGAACACGACGACCCGTCCGCTGGGCGCCAGCTTCTTCAGGGCCGGTCCGAGGATGGTCCGGAAGGCGTCGAGATCGTTCAGGTCCTTCGCGCGCGACAGGTCCAGGACGACGGCGCCGACCCGCTGCCCCTCGGCCACGACGGGGATGATGTCGATCGCCTCGCCGCGCAGCATGTCGGCGGCCCGGGCCGCAAGCGGCGCCTCGCCCACTCCGGCGACCAGGACCGGACCAGGGACGAGGGGCTGGTCCGGCGCATACCGGCGCAGTCGCACCGGCCGGGGCAGCCCGAGCCGGGACGCGACCTGCTTGCCGACCTTGCTGTTGACGAGGTCGCTGTAGGTGTCGGCCATCGGTCAGGCCGCCTCGATGACGGCCACGACGCCCTGGCCACCGGCCGCGCAGATCGAGATCAGCCCTCGGGCTCCAGAACCCTTCTCGTGCAACAGTTTTGCCAGAGTGGCGACGATGCGCCCACCGGTCGCGGCGAACGGGTGCCCGGTCGCCAGCGACGACCCGGTGACGTTGAGCCGGTCCTGGTCGATGACGCCGAGCGGCGCGTCCAGCCCGAGCCGGTCGCGGCAGAACGCCTCGTCCTGCCAGGCGGCCTCGGTGGTCAGCACGGTGGAGGCGAACGCCTCGTGGATCTCGACGAGCTCGAAGTCCTGCAGCTTCATCCCGACCCGCGCGAGCAGCCGGGGCACCGCGTACGAGGGCGCCATGAGCAGGCCCTCTCCCCCGTGCACGTAGTCGACCGCCGCCGTCTCCGCGTCGACGAAGTACGCCAGCGGCGTCAGCCCGTGCTCGGCCGCCCACGCGTCACTGCCGAGCAGCACGGCCGACGCGCCGTCGGTGAGCGGCGTCGAGTTGCCGGCGGTCATGGTGGCGCCCTCGCCCTTGCCGAACACCGGCGTCAGCGAGGCGAGCTTCTCCAGGGAGGTGTCGGGGCGCAGGTTGGTGTCGCGGGAGACCCCGAGGTACGGCGTGACGAGGTCGTCGAAGAAGCCGCGCTCGTATGCGGCCGCGAGCCGCTGGTGCGAACGCAGGGTCAGCTCGTCCTGGGCCTCGCGGGTGATGCCCCACTCCTTGGCGGTGATCGCCATGTGGTCGCCCATCGACAGCCCGGTGCGCGGCTCGACGTTGCGCGGCGCCGACGGGACCAGGTGGCCCGGACGGATCGCGGCGAAGGCCTTGGCCCGGTCCACAGGAGTGCGGGCGGCGTTGGCCCGCAGCAGGGCCTTGCGCAGCCCCTCGCTCACGGCGATCGGGGCGTCCGAGGCCGAGTCGACCCCAGCGGCGATGCCGGACTCGACCTGTCCGAGGGCGATCTTGTTGGCCACGAGGATGGTCGTCTCGAGGCTCGTCCCGCAGGCCTGCTGGACGTCGTAGGCGGGGGTCGTCGCCGCCAGCGACGAGCCGAGGACGGCCTCTCGGGTGAGGTTGAAGTCGCGGCTGTGCTTGATGACCGCGCCGGCCGCCACCTCCCCGATCCGCTCCCCCGCCAGCCCGAACCGGGCGACCAGGCCCTCGAGGGCGGTCGTCAGCATGTCCTGGTTGGAGGCGCGCGCGTACGTGCCGTTGGCGCGGGCGAACGGGATGCGGTTCCCGCCGAGGATCGCGGCACGGCGCGGGCCGGCGGAGGGTGCGGAAGCGGTGGTGCGGGGGCGCGTCGCGCGACGCGTCGTCGAGGCGGGCATGACCGTAGGTTACCAGCCGGTAACTAGCCGGCCGACGTCAACGTTGACGAGGTCTGCGTCACTCCGACGGCGTGCCGACGAGGACCTCGTCGCCCACCGAGACGTCGCCCGGGACCGGCACCCGCGCGTACACGCCGGCGCAGTCGCCGGCCAGGGCGGAGACCTCGAGCTCCACGGACCCGATCCGCAGCCGCCGTCCGACCAGGCCGTGCAGCTCGCCGGAGTCGATGTCGACGACGAGGTTCGCCCGCGGGTGGAGGTCGATGAAGTCGCCGACGGCGACGAGGTGGACCGGCGAGCGCTTGCGCCGGTCGCCGTCCAGGCCCTCGGGCGAGACGTACGAGGTCTCCAGCGTCTGTCCCGGCTGGTCGCGGTCGGGGTAGATGAGGATGCTGGAGACGCGCGCCATGCGCCCACGCTACTTCGTCACGGCCCCCTTTCGGGGAGGGTACGCAGCGCTGCGCCACGATGGACCGATGTCCCACGAATCGCTCCTCCGCGAGCTGTACCAGGCCCTCTCCGACGGCGTCACCGGCGACGGTCTGGCCCGGTTCTTCGCCCCGGACGCGGAACAGGTCGAGTACCCCAGCGCCGTCCGGCCGACCGGGTCGCGCCGTCCGCTGGCCGACATGCTCGCGGCGTCCGAACAGGGCGCCGGCCTGCTCTCGTCCCAGTCCTACGAGGTCCTCTCCTACCTCGAGCAGGGGTCGGCCGCCGCGGTCCAGCTCACCTGGCGCGCCACCCTCGCGGTGCCGATGGGGAGCGCGCCCGTCGGAGCCGAGCTGGTCGCTCACGTCGGCGCCTTCTACGAGTTCGCCGACGACGGCCGGATCGCGCGGCAGAGCAGCTACGACTGCTACGAGCCCTTCCCGACCTGACCGGTCCCGAACGCGGTGAAGAACCGGTTCCGGAACGCGTCCATCGGCCAGACGGGCGCATCGGACCGTGGCCGGAGTCCGGCCGGCCAGCCCCACCCGCCGATCCGCTCGAGGACCGCGGGGTCCTTGGCCACCACCGAGACCGGGACGTCGTGGCTCGCGCCCTCGCCCGAGACGACCGCCGCCGGCTGGTGGTCGCCGAGGACCACGAGGACGAGGTTGTCGTCGCGCGCGTTCTCCACGAACGAGACCAGCGAGTCGAGGCTGTAGGCGACCGAGTCGGCGTACGCCTGCTGCACCCGGGCGGGGTCCGCCCACACCGCGTCGGCCGAGGCCGCCTGGTCGAACACCGGCCGGTACGCGGACCCGTCGCCGAGGACGGCCGGGTCCAGCATTCGCGGCAGTGGCGCCCACGGGGTGTGGCTCGACACGAGGTCGACCTCGGCCATCAGCGGCGCCCGCGGTCCGGGGGTCAGCTCTCGTTGCGCGAGGGTGGCCAGGGTGAACTGGTCCGGCACCGGCGCGTACCCGAACTTCGGCCCGCGGTAGCCCAGGCTGGGACCGTCGTAGAGGGCGTCGTACCGGTAGAACGAGGTCACCGGCGAGATGTCGGACTCGTCGGCCGGGCTGACGAGGGCGGTGCGCCAGCCGGCCGCCCGGAACGCCGAGGCGAGGGTGAGCCGCTGGCTGGCGACGACCGCGTTGTAGCGCACCTGGTCGGTGATCGGCAGCCCGGTCTGCAGCGTCGAGTGGGCCAGCCAGCTGAGGCCGCCGAAGGTCGGGGAGGTCAGGTAGGCGCTGCGGCCGGAGTAGCCGGCGGCGCCGAGCCGGGACGCCGCGCGGTCCACGGCCGCGGTGACCGTCGGCGCCAGACGCGGACTCTCCAGCGCCACGCGGCCGTAGCTCTCGACGAAGACCACCAGGACGTCCTTGCCCTGGAGCCCCGACAGCAGGTCGGCCGGCGGCACAGTCGCGAACGGGTCGCTCGCGGCGAGGCGTTCGAACTCCGCCCGGTCGGCGATCCCCTGCTGGAGGTTGCGGACGTGCTCGACGGCGACGGCCGAGGTCTGGGTGGAGGCGATGCGCAGGCCCGGGCCGACGGTGGCGCCGACGACGGCGAGGAGGGTCCAGGTCGCGCCGAGCGCCGCCACGAAGGCGATCGCCGGACGGCGGTGGCGGGCGGCGACGCGGGTGACGCGGACCGCCGCGACCGGCAGCAGAACCAGGAGGGCCAGCGCGGCCAGGGCGATCCCGACGGTGACGAGCACCGCGCGGACGCCGCCGACGCGAGTCCCGCAGCACGCCGTATCCCGACCCGAGGTAGGACGGGTCGGAGAGCGGGTCGAAGATGCGGTAGAAGCCGACGAGCATGCCGATGTCGAGCCCGGCGAGCAGGACGACCAGCGCGGCGGCCAGGCCCACGACGATCGCGACCACGGTTCGCGCGGTCGCGGGCAGCACCAGGGCCAGGGCGACGAGGACCAGGAGCTCGAGCGGGATGCGGGCCAGGGCCGCCGGAGACAGCTGTTCGGGCCGGTTCGGCAGGCTCAGGGCCGCCCAGAGCAGGCCGACCGCGAGCAATGTCGCGACGACACCGAGGACGCGCCGGCCGCGCCCGGCGGACCGCGGAGCCGGCGAAGGCGGTGGGCTCGCTTCCCGGGCGAGGGTGTCGGCGTCAGGCACCGCTGGTCCGGGCGAGCGTGGACGCCCGTCGGGACCATCGCCGACGCCGGAGGTGCCACGAGACGCCGGGTCCGCGCCGCCCGCCGGCGGGCCAGCCACGCGATGTCGCGGCCGAAGGACTCCGCCAGCAGCCCGAGGGCCACCAGGAGGAGCGCGACCGCCTCGACGGTCGGCAGCAGCCCGGTGACGACGACGGCCAGCGTGACGCCCTGGACCGCGGCGACCACCTTGCGCCAGTAGCGTGGTGGCACGGGTACCCGGAGCCACGGCCACCCGCGCTCGGCGAGCAGCAACGCATACCGGGCGAACCCGATCGCCAGCACCCACCAGCCGACCACCGGCCCGACGGCCACGCCGAGGACGAGGATGAGGAAGGCGTCGGCCTCCATGTCGAACCGGGCACCCAGGGGCGTGACGGAACGGGTTCGCCGCGCCACCCGGCCGTCGACCGCGTCGAGGGCCAGGGCCAGGGCGGCCAGGCCGACGAGGAGACCTCGGTGGTCTACGCCCACGAACGACGCAGCCACCAGCGCGGCGACCGCCTGGCCGAGCGTGGCGCGGACCAGCGTGACGACGTTGCCCGGCCCGAAGCGAGTCGTCCCGGTGCGGTGGAGCGCGACCGCCAGCAGGCCGGCGGCCGTCGCCGAGGCGAGCAGGCCGACGGTCCAGCCGACGGCGCCGAGGCCGACCGTCGCCTGGACCATGGTCAGGACGGCCACGAGCAGGACGACCCCCGTGACCGGTGCTCGCTGAACCGTGTGCACGAGACCTCCGTCTTAGACCAGTAGACAGGATGCACCGGGCCCCTGACGCTCCCCGATCCCTCACCCACAAGGACGCTGCGCGGGGGTTGACGGTTCACCGGAGGGGTAGGACAAGGTCGAGGGGCATCACACATCCGGGGAGGGCGAGGTCACGCGTGACGGCTGAGGCGGTCGCGTTCTGGGTCCGGGCTCCCGGCGTCGGAGAGCTGCGGACGGCGACGGTTCCCGAACCCGGCGACGGCGAGGTGCTCGTGCGCGCCCTGGTCTCCGGCGTGAGCCGTGGCACGGAGGCCCTCGTGTTCCGCGGCGAGGTCCCGGCGGACCAGTACGCGCAGATGCGGGCGCCGTTCCAGGAGGGCGACTTCCCGGGACCGGTGAAGTACGGGTACCTCAGCGTCGGGGTCGTCGAGAAGGGTCCGGCCGCGCTCGAGGGACGGACGGTCTTCAGCCTCTACCCACACCAGTCCCGCTACGTCGTCCCCGTCGCGGCCGTGGTCCCGGTGCCGGACGACGTGCCCCCGACGCGGGCGGTGCTGGCCGGGACCGTCGAGACCGCCGTCAACGCCCTCTGGGACGCCCCGCCGCTGGTCGGCGACCGGGTGACCGTCGTCGGGGCCGGCATGGTCGGCTGCTGCGTCGCCCGGGTGGCCGCGGGCGTGCCGGGGGCTCGGGTGACGCTCGTCGACACCGACCCCTCGCGGGCCACCGCCGCGGCGGCGCTGGGCGTCGCGTTCGCGAGCCCGGACGGGGCCGCCGGCGACCAGGACCTCGTCGTCCACACCACCGCCACGTCCGCCGGGCTCCAGACCAGTCTCGCCCTGCTCGCGCCGGAGACCTCGGTGCTCGACCTCAGCTGGTACGGCGACCGCGAGGTGCGCCTGTCCCTGGGCGCGCGGTTCCACTCCGACCGGCTCGGCATCCGGGCCAGCCAGGTCGGAACCGTCTCGCCGGCGCGGGCGGCCCGCCGGACGTATGCCGACCGGCTGCGGCTCGCGCTCGAGCTCCTGAGCGATCCGGCGTTCGACGCGCTGCTCACCGGCTCGTCGACGCTCGCCGAGCTGCCCGCGGTCATGGCCCGGCTCGCCGACGGCGACCGCCGGACCATCTGCCACACCGTGACGTACGGGGAGGACTGAGCGATGTACTCCGTGACCGTCGCGGACCACATGATGGTCGCCCACAGCCTGCGCGGCGAGGCGTTCGGCCCGGCGCAGGCGCTGCACGGCGCGACGTACGTCGTCGAGGCGACGTTCCGTCGCGACGACCTCGACCCCGACGGGATCGTCGTCGACATCGGCCTGGCGGCGGCGGCACTGCACGACGTCGTGAGCGCCCTGACCTACCGGAACCTCGACGACGAGCCGGCCTTCGCGGGGGTCAACACGACCACCGAGACCCTGGCCCGTCACGTCGCGGACCAGCTGGCCGGTCGCATCGCCGACGGGGCGCTCGGACACCACGCCGGCGGCATCACCGGCATCGCGGTCACCCTCCGCGAGACCCCGCTGGCCTGGGCCTCCTACGAGCGGGCGCCATGAGCCGGCCGGTGCACGTCATCATGCCCGCCGGGGTCCGCGACCCGGCGCGCCCGAGCGGCGGCAACGCCTACGACGTCCGGGTATGCGCGGGGCTGGCCGCGCGTGGACGGCCGGTCCGCGAGCACGAGGTCCGCGGTGCCTGGCCCCGGCCCCACCCGGCAGATCTCGCTCGGCTGGCCGCGCTGGTGGAGTCGCTCCCCGACGGCGACGCGCTCCTCGTGGACGGGCTGGTCGGGTCGACCGCCCCCGAGGTGATCCGGCGGGCGGCTGAGCGGTTGAGCGTCGTCATGCTCGTCCACATGCCCCTCGGCCACGAGCCGTCCACTCCGGAGGTGGCGCAGCGCGAGCGACCGGCCGTGGTCGCGGCAGACGTCGTCGTCGTGACCAGCGAGTGGACCCGGGACTGCCTGGTCGACGCGTACCGCCTCGATCCGCGCCGGGTCCGCGTGGCGACACCTGGGGCCGACCTCGCACCGCTGTCCCCCGGGTCGGCGGCGGGCGACCGGCTGCTCACGGTCGGCCCGGTGTCGCGGGCCAAGGGCCACGACGTCCTGGTCGCCGCGCTCGGTCAGCTCGGCGACCTCGACTGGCGGTTCGAGGGAGTCGGGTCACAGACCGTCGACCCGGAGACGGCCGCCGTTGTCGAACGCTGGGCGGTGGGCCGCTCGGCGCGCTTGACCGGCCCTCTCGTCGGACCACCGCTCGAGGCCGCGTATGCGTCCGCCGACCTGCTCGTCCAGCCGTCCCGCGCGGAGACGTTCGGGATGGTGGTCACCGAGGCTCTGGCCCGCGGGCTCCCGGTGGTGGCCTCCGACGTCGGCGGAACCCGCGAGGCGTTGGGGACGACCGAGGGGTTCGGCCGGCCCGGCCTGCTGGTGCCCTCCGGTGACGCGGGTGCGCTGGCCGCCGCCCTGCGCGCGTGGCTCACCGATGCCGCGCTCCGGCGACGCCTGCGCGAGGCTGCGGTCGAGCGCCGCCGGCAGCTGCCCACCTGGGACGCCACTATCGCCCTCGTCGACGACGCGCTGTCGACGGCCTTGCTCGCCGGAGCGGTGCCGTGACCGGCGCGCGGATGCGCCACGGGGCGGGACCGGCGGCGGGCGCCCTCGTCCTCGGGCTGCTGGTCTGGCGGTTCGGGGCCGACGCCTTCGTCGACGGCGTGCGGCGGCTGGACGCCACGGCCGTGGCCGCCGCCCTGAGTGTTGGGCTCGTCACGACCGTCGCGGCCGCCTGGCGCTGGACCGTCGTCGCCCGCGGTATCGGCCTGGAGGTCCCGCTGCGGCCGGCTGTGGCGGCGTACTACCGCTCGCAGCTGGTGAACGTCACGGTTCCCGGAGGCGTCGTCGGAGACGTCGAGCGGGCGGTCCGGCACGGGCGCGGGAGTGGCGAGCTGGCGGTGTCGGTGCGGTCGGTGGGCTGGGAGCGGTTCGGCGGCCAGGCGGTCCAGCTGGCGATCACGGCGATCGTGCTCCTCGCGGTGCCGTCGGCGTTCCGGATGGTGGCCGAGTGGGGAGCGGCGGCGCTCGTCGTCGTGGCGGTGATTCTCGGGCTGGCCGGTGCCGCGGCGACCCGGTTCGGCCACGGTCGGCTCACCCACGCGCTCCGCGTGACGGCAACCGATATGCGCGTGGGCCTGCTCTCCCGGCGGGCGTTCCCTCGCGTCCTGCTGGCATCCGCGGTCGTCGTGGCGGGTCACGCCACCGTCGTCGTCGTGGCCGCCCGCGCGACCGGCGTCGACGTGGGGTCGAGCACCCTGGTCCCGCTGGCGCTGGTCGTCCTGGCCGGGTCGGCGATACCGGCCAACGTCGCCGGGTGGGGACCGCGGGAGGGGGTCGCGGCGTGGGCCTTCGCGGCCGCCGGGCTGGGCGCGAGCGCGGGCGTCACGGCCGCCGCCGCATACGGAGCGCTGGTGCTCGTGGCGGCCCTGCCCGGCGTGGTGGTCCTGGTGGTCCAGCTGGTCCACGGACGTCGCCAGGTCCAAACGCCGGTCCCACCCGAGCGGGCGACGGCCGATGCCTGACCGGCCCTACACGCTGCTCAGCTGCTGCGTCTCCCTCGACGGCTACCTCGACGACGCCGGTTCGGAGCGGCTCGTCCTCTCCCCCGCCGCCGACCTCGACCGCGTCGACGCCGAACGAGCCCACTCCGACGCGATCCTCGTCGGCGCCGAGACGGTCCGTCGCGACGACCCGCGGCTGCTGGTCCGCTCCACGGAGTGCCGGGACGCACGGCTCGCGCTGGGCCTTCCGGTGACGCCGCTGCGGGTCACGGTGACCCGCTCCGGTGACCTCGACCCGGGTGCGCGGATCTTCACCGAGCCGGGCACAGGGACCGTGGTCTACGCGGAGGACTCCGCGGCCGGCCGGCTCAGCGAGCGGCTCGGCGGCACCGCGACCGTCGTCGACGCCGGACCCGCGGTCGACCTGGCCTGGGTCCTCGGCGACCTCCACGCCAGGGGTGTCCGGCGGCTCATGGTCGAGGGCGGCCGTCGGGTCCTCTCGCAGCTGCTGGCCGCCGGCCTCGCCGACGAGCTCCAGCTGGTGGTGGCGCCGGTGTTCGTCGGCGAGCCGGAGGCACCGCGGTTCGTCGAGCCCGGTGCGTACCCCTTCCGCGCACCCCATCGGGCCCGGCTCACCGAGGTCCGCCAGGTGGGTGACGCCGCCCTCCTCCGCTACGCCCTGACCGACCGCACCCCTGTCCCCTCAGAGGAGTCCTGACCGTGCCGACCACCCTGCCCCGCGCGACCATCCGGACCCAGGTGACCATCCCGCTGCGGATGGCCGACGGATACGCGACGACGGCCCGGGCGTTCACCTTCGCGGGGCTCGTCGACGGTCGCGAGCACCTCGCGCTGGGGTTCGGATCCAGTGCGCGAAGCCCGCTGCGGCACGACCCCGGGCGCCCGGCCCTGGTCCGGCTGCACAGCGAGTGCCTCACCGGCGACGTGCTGGGCTCAGAACGCTGTGACTGCGGCCCCCAGCTGCGCGAGGCCGTCGGTCGCCTCGACCGGGCCGGCGGATACCTGCTGTACCTGCGCCAGGAGGGCCGCGGCATCGGCCTCTACTCCAAGCTCGACGCCTACCAGCTGCAGAGCGACGGGCTCGACACGTATGCGGCCAACATCGCCCTCGGGTACGCCGCCGACGAGCGCGACTACGCCGCGGCGGCGCAGATACTGCTGGCCCTCGGGCTGCCGACAGTTCGGCTGCTCAGCAACAACCCCGACAAGGCGGGCCAGCTCACCCGCAACGGGGTCACTGTGGTGGAGGAGGTCCCGACCGCCGTCCATCTCAGTCCGGCGAACGCCCGCTACCTCGCGACCAAGGCGGCCGGCGGCCACGCGCTCGACCTCGACGGCCGTTAGCCCTCGCCGGGCCGCTGACCCTCAGCGGGGTCAGCGCTGGCGGGCGCCGACCCGGGAGCCGGCGGAGAACGCCGCCGCCCCGCCGGAGCCGGACGAGGACCGGGTGTGAGTCGAGCCAGTGCTGCGGCCCGGACCGCCGGACCGGCGCGGCCGGCCGGTTCCCCCACCACCGGTCGAGCCGGCGTCGCGGCCGTCACGGCTGTCGCCGCGGCGGGTGCCACGAGGCGTGCCGGCAGCCGGGCGACGAGGCGTCGAGCGCTCCGCGGTCCGTGAAGAACCGCCACGGGACCCCTGGCTGCGCGAACTCTGGCTGCGCGAGCTGGCGGCCGCGGCCTGGCCGGCGGTCACCGGCCTCGTCGGCACCCGCGGCCCGGGCGCGAGCTCGGCCAGGAGGGGATGCTCCGAGTCGACCCGCGTGGTCGTGGGGTGCACTCCGGCCAGCCGGGTCAGGTCGCGCACGTCTCGGACCTGGTCGTCGGTCATCAGCGTGACGACGACGCCGTCGGCACCGGCGCGGGCGGTTCGCCCCGAGCGGTGCAGGTAGGCCTTGTGCTCGACCGGAGGGTCGGCGTGGATGACGATCCCCACGTCGTCGACGTGGATGCCGCGAGCGGCGATGTCGGTCGCCACCAGGGTCGTGGCGTCGCCGCGGTGGAAGCGCTCCATATTGCGTGTGCGGGCGTTCTGGCTGAGGTTGCCGTGGAGCTCGACCGCTGAGACGCCGGACGCGTTGAGCAGCTTCGCCAGCTTCTTGGCGCCGTGCTTGGTCCGGGTGAAGACCACGCTCCGTCCGGGGGCGGCGGTGAGGTTCACGAGCACCGGTACCCGCCCTTCGGCGCTGACGTGCAGCACGTGGTGGGTCATCGTCGAGACCGGGCTCTGCGCCGAGTCGGCCTGGTGCGTCGCCGGGCGGGAGAGGAAGCGCTTGACGAGCACGTCGACGCCGGCGTCGAGGGTGGCGGAGAACAGCATCCGCTGACCCTCGCGCGGCGTGGTGTCCATGATCCGGCGGACGCCGGGCAGGAAGCCGAGGTCGGCCATGTGGTCGGCCTCGTCGAGGATCGTGATCTCGACCGAGCGCAGGTCGACGTGACCCTGGCCCATGAGGTCCTCGAGGCGGCCCGGGCAGGCGAGGACGACGTCGACGCCGCGGCGCAGGCTGGTGACCTGGCGGTTCTGGCTCACGCCTCCGAAGACGGTGACCCGGGTCAGGCCGGCCGATGCCGCGAGGGGCGCCAGCGCCTCGTCGATCTGGGTGACCAGCTCACGGGTGGGCGCGAGGATGAGGGCTCGGGGCCGACCGGGCCGGCGCGGAGTCCGGCTCTGGGAGAGGCGCGCCACGAGCGGGAGCAGGAAGGCGTACGTCTTGCCCGAGCCGGTACGGCCGCGGCCGAGGACGTCCCGGCCACTCAGCGAGTCCGGCAGCGTGGCCGCCTGGATCGGGGTGGGGGTGGTGATGCCGAGCGTTGCGAGGACGTCGGCGAGCGGACGAGGGACACCGAGGTCGGTGAAGGGCGTGTCGGTAGACACAGGTGGGTGACTCCAAAGATGGTCGGATACGTTCCGCCCGGCGCGACCGTCACGGGCGCGGCGCAAGAGCTTCGCATCGACTTCACATCGGGCCCGCGGCAGAACTGGGCGGGCCACTGCTCCGACAAGTCTACCGGTTCCCGGCGGGTGCCCCGACCACCGCATACCCCACCGGGGTAATTCGACCAGGACGGTTGCCCGCTATCGACGAAAGAGGACAACACTAGGGGTATGCCCCCCGAACCCGGCCAAGCCCGACGTCGTCCCAACACGAGCCCGTTCCGTGACCGCCCCGCCCCGATCTACGAGACGTTCGAGCTCGACAGTCGGGTCATCCACGACCGCTACGGTCTCGGCCGCGTCGTACAGCTCAACACCGACCGCATGAACGTGAAGTTCGGAGACGTCGTCATCGACATCGACACCCGAAGCCCCAAGGTGCACCTCCTCTAGCGCTCCCGAGGACGCAGCGTCGATCAGACCCTGTGGTGGACGTGAAGGGACTCGAACCCCTGACCTCTCGCGTGTGAAGCGAACGCTCTAACCAACTGAGCTACACGTCCCGAAACGGCGGACCCGAGGATATCCGCAGCGCCCGCCGTTCACACAACCCGCCGGCTCAGGCCACGCCCGGTAGGAGGTCGAGCAGCTCCTCGACCCGGTCGGGCAGCCAGCTCGGTGATCCGGCCCAGGCGAAGTACGCCCAGAACACGCACGCCACGATCGCCGCGGTTCCGAGGGCGACCAGCGCGCTCACCCACCACGGCTTCGACCGCAGCCAGCGCTCCCAGTCGCGCAGCCTCGCCTTGCCCCAGTAGAGGAGCCGTTGGGCCCACTCGAACTCCGATGCCCAGATCGACACCCCGATGAAGACGATCAGCCATCCGGGGCCGGGCGCCGGCACGGCGATGAGACCGACGACCACGACAACGGTCCCGAGCACGGCCACGATGGTCCGGTAAGCGCGGTGCGAGGCCGGGTTCGCCCGGATCCGGCGGCGCCACTCCCAGCGGTCGTCGTTCGCGTCGAGGGTGATGTTGTCATCGAGGTCTTCCGGGGCCTCGCCCTTGGCGTAGCGCGGCGGCTCGGTCACGGGTCCTCGTTCTCCGCGGCTCGGGCCGCGAACACCTTGGCCGCCCGGGCGGTGACCGGACCCGGCATGAGCTCGCGGTCGTCGACCGCGTGGACGGGGAACACGTCGCGGGTCGAGCTGGTGATGAACACTTCGTCGGCGGTGCGCAGCACGTCGAGCGGGAGGGGCCGCTCCTCGACGGCCATCCCGTCCTCCCGGCACCACTCGAGGGTCAGCCCGCGGGTGATCCCCTCCAGCGCGCCGGAGTCGGCCGGCGGCGTCACGACGACCCCGTCCACGACGACGAACACGTTGGAGCCGGTTCCCTCGCACAGCTCACCACGGGTGTTGCCGAAGACCGCCTCGGAGGCGCCCCGCGCCTTGGCCCACGCGAGGGCGACGACGTTGTCCGCGTAGGAGGTGGTCTTGAGGCCGGCCGTCGCCGCTCGCTCGTTGCGGGTCCACGGCACGACGACGACCGCACCGGACTCCGGCGGCCGGGCCTGCTCGCCAGCGGTCACGACGTAGGTCAGTCCGGACGAGTCGGTGGCGGGCCGGTCGGAGCCGAGCGGCCCGACCCCGGCCGTCACCGTGTAGCGCAGCCGCCCGAACGGGATCGGCTCACCCGCGGCGAGGACGGCGGCGGCGCCCGCCGCGATGACGTCGTGGTCGGCGCCTGGAAGGCCGAGCCCGGCCAGCGACCGGTCCAGCCGCCGCGCGTGGCGGGTCATGGCGAACGGCCGTCCCTCCACGATCTTGAGCGTCTCGAACACCCCGTCACCCACGGTCACGCCGTGGTCCAGCGCCGAGAGGCTCGCCCCGTCGCCGCGCAGGTGCCCGTTGACCCAGACCCGTACCGTCACGGACCCACCTTCCCAGACGCTCGTCCTCCGCTCGGGTACCCGCCCCAACGCGCGACCCGGAACCCCCGTTCCGGGGGCGCGCCGAGGGGGAAGCCGGGCGCCGGTGGCGGCTGGGAGCAGAATGCCGGCATCGACAGGGGCAGGAGTATGCGTCGGGGCAGCGCGGCCGGCACGCTGGTCGCGCTGCTGACGCTCGGGCTTACCGCCTGCGTCGACCCGCCTCCGGTCCAGGACGCGCTCCCGAGCCCGTCGTCCGCCACCGGTGCGTCCGCGTCGAGCGCCGGGCCGACTCCCCCACCGGCCGGCCCGTCCGCGCCGACGACCTCCACCACGCCGCTCACCCCGGACTCGCCGGTGACGCTGGCCTTCGGCGGTGACGTGCACTTCGAGGGCCGGCTGGCCGGCCTCCTCACGAGCGACGGGCTCGCCGCGCTGCGGCCGGTCCTCGGCGGCGCCGACGTGGCCGTCGTCAACCTCGAGACGGCGATCACCGACCGAGGCGTCGAGCAGCCGAAGATCTACCACTTCCGCACGACGCCCCAGGCCTTGGTCACGCTGCAGTCGGCCGGCGTGGACGCCGTGAGCATGGCCAACAACCACGCCGTCGACTACGGCCCGGACGGGCTCATCGACACGCTCGCCGCCCAGGCGTCGAGTCCCATTCCCGTCGTCGGCATCGGGCCCGATGCGAAGCGCGCCTTCGCTCCCGCCGTGTTCGACGTTCGCGGCACGAAGGTCGCCGTCATCGCCTCGACCCAGATCAACGACTACACGGTCCACACCTACCCGGCGACCGACACGAAGCCCGGGATCGCCGGCAACCTCGACAACACCCGGCTGCTCGCCGCTGTCCGTGCCGCGCGGGCCGCATACGACGTCGTGGTCGTGTACCTGCACTGGGGCAGCGACTACACGTCATGTCCCGACGGCGCCCAGACGGGTACCGCGGCCGCGCTGGCGAAGGCCGGCGCCGACGTGATCGTGGGTGGTCACGCCCATCGGGTCCAGGGCGCGGGCTGGCTCGGCCGGACCTACGTCGACTACGGCCTGGGCAACTTCGTCTGGCTCAACACGCGCGGCCCGGTCGACGCGGTCAGCGGTGTCCTCACGGTGACCGTCGACCCGGTCAGAGCCAGGGCCCAGAAGGGAACCGGCCCCACCGTCGTCACCAGTGCGTCGTGGACCCCGCTGCTCATCGGGGACGACGGGGTGCCGCGCCCACCGGCTGCCGACGCGGCGGCGGGCCAGCAGGCGGCGTGGGCGCAGGCCCGGTCCTGTGCCCGTCTCGCCGCGTCGCCGTGAGGCCCACGAGCCGGGCCGCCTTGAGCTGGGTCTCCGCCCACTCTCCGTCGGGGTCCGAACCCCAGGTGATGCCGGCCCCGGTCCCGAAGCGCAGCAGCCGCCGGTCGCCTGCGTCGCGCTCAGCCCAGAACGTCCGGATGCCGACGGCCAGCTGCGCCTCGCCGCGGTCGGCGTCGACCCACCCGATCGCCCCGCAGTAGGGACCGCGCGGCACCGGTTCGAGGTCACGGATCGTGATGAGAGCGCTGGACTTCGGGGCTCCCGACACCGAACCCGGCGGGAACGTCGCGTCGAGGATGTCGGCCCACCCCGCGCTCGGCCGCAGCCGGCCGGCCACCGTCGACACGAGGTGGACCAGTCCCGGGTGCGGCTCGACCGCACACAGGGCTTCGACGTCGATCGTCCCCTCGTGGCAGACCCGGGAGAGGTCGTTGCGGACCAGGTCGACGATCATCACGTTCTCCGCGACGTCCTTGGGCAGCAGCCGGTCGGCGGTGGTCGCCGTTCCCTTGATCGGCGAGGAGACCAGCCGCTCCCCCGACCGGGTGAGGAACCGCTCCGGTGACGCCGAGACGACGTCCAGTCCCGCCGCGTCGACCCGGATGCGACCGGCGTACGGAGCCGGGTTGCCCTCGCGCAGAAGGGCGTCCAGTCCGTCCAGGTCGGCGGCGTCGTCGAGGTCGTGCTCCAGGACGCGGCAGAGGTTGGCCTGGTAGACGGTGCCCACGGCGATGCGCTCGCGGATCTCGGCGACGCCGGCGCGGTAGGCGTCCGCGTCGAGGGAGGAGCGCCAGCCATCGTCCAGCGGGGTCCAGCCGGCCGTCGGCGTGGTGGGCTCACCGTGGCGGACGTCCGCGAGACGGACCGCGGTCAGCTCACCCTCGAACGTCACGACCACAGCCCAGAAGCCGTGCGTGTCAAGCACTTCGAGTGCTTCAGGACCAGTGACGACGTCCCGGACCGTCGTGGCGACACGATCACCGAACCGCGCCACATCCACCCGCCGATGATAGGTGGCCCGACCCGGTGGCGGGTTCGGGCATTCCGGTCACGTGGCCGTAGCCGCGTCGCTAGCATCGAAGCGGGTCAACACCGGAGGCGTCCCGAAGGCGACCCACCGCGTGTTCGACTCGGAGGCGAGCGTGGCCCAGCTCATCGTCGGACTGACCCCGGCGTTGGCGCGCGCGCTCGCCCGTGGCGAACGAACCAGGGACACCACACGGCTGCGCACCATCACGGCGCGTGCTCGGGTCGAGCTGCGACCGCAGACCGTCCGCTCACTCGACTCGCTCGACTCGCTCGACTCACTCGCCACCGAACCCGACGGCTCCGCCGGCGACACCTCCGGCGGGGCCGCCGGAGCCGAGCCCACGGTGTGGTTCGTCATCGAGACGGACGACGCCGACCCCCCGGACGACCTCGACGTCCACCTGCTCGAGGTCCCCGGGGTCACCGCCGCATACGTCACGCCGGACCAGGGACCGCCCTAGCGATCGCCTCACACCCACCACGGAGGATCGGATGCCAACCAGAAAGCGCACGTCCGCCACCAACACCGCCAAGTCCACCGCGAAGGCGGCGGCGAAGAGCGCCCCGAGGGCCCGGCGCGCCGCCACCCTCACCGCGTCCGCCTACGGCGCACCGGAGCTCATCGTCATCGCCGACCCCGCTGCCGCGCTCCGCATCGGCACGGGAGGGGTCGAGTCGGGTGGCGGCGCCGACACACGGGCGCTCAACCGCGTCGCGTCGCGCGCCGCGGTGACCCTGCGACCCTTGTTCGGTCCCGAGGAGCGGGTCCGGCTCGAAGCCCGTCGTCTCGCTCCGTCGGCCATCGGACCGGTGCCCGACCTTTCGGTCTACTACCACGTCGAGGCGCCGACCGAGGAGCTCGCGGGCCTGGCCCAGGAGCTGGCCGGCAGCGAAGGCGTGCAGGCCGCATACGTGAAGCCGGCCAGCGAACCGCCGGAGCTCAACGACATGGCGCCGGCCCCCGAGGACGCGCCCCCGTCGACGCCGGACTTCATCGCCAACCAGCTCTACCTCGAGCCGGCCCCGGGCGGGGTGGACGCGAGGTATGCGTGGACGTGGCCCGGCGGCGGTGGCGCGGGAGTGAGCATCATCGACTGCGAGTGGGGCTGGCGGTTCGACCACGAGGACCTCGTGGTCGGCCAGGGCGGCGTCGTCGTCGGGACCGGGAGCACCGACACGAACCACGGCACCGCGGTGATCGGCGAGATCAGCGGCGACCGGAACGCGTTCGGCATCACGGGGATCTGCCCCGACGCCTTCATCCGGGCGGCCGCCTTCTCCGGCCCGACGGCGGCGACGATCCGCAGCGCAGCCGACCGGCTCGGCGCCGGCGACATCATCCTGCTGGAGATCCACCGGGCCGGTCCCCGGCACAACTTCCAGGGCCGCGACGACCAGCTGGGCTACATCGCCATCGAGTGGTGGCCGGACGACTTCGACGCGATCCGCTACGCCAACTCGCGCGGGATCATCGTCGTCGAGGCGGCCGGCAACGGCGCCGAGAACCTCGACGACGCGATCTACTCGGTCCGTCCGGGCGGGTTCCCGGCCTCGTGGACCAACCCGTTCAACCGCGCGAACCGCGACTCGGGCGCCATCGTCGTCGGCGCGGGCGCTCCCCCGCCCGGAACCCACGGCGTCAGCTGGGGTGCCGACCGCTCCCGGCTGGACTTCTCCAACTACGGGGCGCTCATCGACGCACAGGGCTGGGGCCGCGAGGTCACCTCGACGGGCTATGGCGACCTGCAGGGCGGCGGGGACGCCCGGATCTGGTACACGAACCGGTTCTCCGGCACGTCCAGCGCGTCGCCCATCGTCGTCGGCGTCCTCGGTGCGCTCCAGGGCGCCCTACGGGCCGCCGGCAAGACGCCGATGACCCCCGCGACCGCCCGCGCCTGGCTCCGCGCCACCGGTTCGCCGCAGCAGGACGAGCCGGGCCGCCCCGCGACCCAGCGGATCGGCAACCGACCCGACCTGCGAGCCCTGATCCAGGCTCACGTCAAGGGCAACATCGCCATCGACAAGGCCGTGGTCAAGGACGCCAAGGACGTCAAGCTGGAGAACAAGGAGTTCAAGAACGAGAAGGCCGAGATCAAGGAGCGCAAGGAGAAGATCGAGGTCAAGGAGCACAAGCGGGAGAACAAGGAGTTCAAGAACGAGAAGGCCGAGATCAAGGAGCGCAAGGAGAAGATCGAGGTCATCGAGGGCAAGAACGTCCTCGTCGACGGAGGCGGGAAGAACCTCGTGCTCGAGGGCGGCGGGGGCCGCAAGAACCTCGTCGAAGGGGACGGGGGCGGTGGAGGTGTCGTCATCGACCCGGTCCCGGCCGCGGGCGGACTCGAGGCCCGGCTCGCCGCCGTCGAGCAGTCGGTCGCGGCCCTGACCCACTTCATCGGCGCCGACCTGCGCCCCGACCTCGGGACCGGCGCGCTCGCCCGGGAACAGGACATCTACGGGCAGGCCGACTCGGCGAAGCAGAACAAGGACGTCGCGGACGGTAAGGGCGGTAAGGAGAACCTTGCCGAAGGCTGACGCCGGCCCCGGCCCGGTTCCCTCGAGGGAGCCGGGCCGACCCGTCGAGTATGCGGTTCTCTGCGGTCCCGAGGACGCGTCCGCCGTGTGGCTGGCCGACCGGCTGGCCCGTCGTGGGCTCGCGGTCCGGCTGGTCACCACGGAGGAGCTGGTCTACAGCGCGAGCCTGACGCATACCGTCACTCGTACCGGCACGACCGTCGCCGTGCGGCTGGCCGACGGGGCGGTCCTCGGCCCCGACCTCCGCGGCACGGTCAACCGGGTCGTCCGGATCCCCCGCGCGCATCTGGCGGCAACCCCGGAGCCCGACCGGGACTACGTGCTGTTCGAGCTGCAGGCGGTGCTCACCAGCCTGCTCTTCGCCCTGCCCGGCACCGTCGTCGGACGCGCCGACCCGCGCGGGCTCTGCGGCGCCTGGTGGCGTCCGGCCGAGTGGATGGTGGCCGCCGGCCGGGCCGGTCTCACCGGGATGGGGTACCGGACGGGCGGCGCCGACGAGTCGACCGGCAGGCGGACGCTGCTCGTCACCGCCGGCCGGGTCCTCGCCACTGACGGTCTCGAGGTGCCGCGCGACGTGACCGACGGGTGCCTGGCGCTGGCGGCCCAGCACGGCGGCGGGCTCCTCGGCCTGTCCTTCTCCGTGACCTCCCTGGGGTGGGCGTTCGAAGGTGCCACCCCGTGGCCCGACCTGCGCCCCGGCGGCGGCGCGCTGGTCGACACCCTGCACGACGCGCTTCTCGTGAGGGACCCGGTGCCCGCGTGATCCTCGTCGTCGGGATCCCCTCCGAGCCGCCCCTGCAGGAGGCGCTCGACGCGCTGGGCGACCTCCGCGCCGACGTCCTCGTGCTCAACCAGCGCCGCAGCGCGGAGATCGACCTCGCGTTCGCCGTCGACCGGTCGGGCGCCGTGGACGGCGTCCTGCGCGTCGGTCGCCTCCACGTCGCGCTTCGCGACGTGACCGCCGTGTACGCCCGCCTGATGGACCACCGCAACGTCCCAGAGTACGAGCGGCTCGCTCCCGGAGACCCCGAGCGGGACCGCTGGGCACGGCTCCACGACGACCTCACGACCTGGGTGGACGTCGCCCCCGGCCGGGTCGTCAACCGCTCGTCGGCCATGGCGTCCAACGGTTCCAAGCCGTACCAGGCCCAGCTCATCGCCCGGCACGGCCTCCTGACACCGGAGACCCTCGTGACCAACGACGCCGACGCCGCCCGCGACTTCTACGCGGCGCGGGAGCGCGTCGTCTACAAGTCGGCCAGCGGCGCCCGGTCGATCGTCCAGACCATGGGGCCGGCGGACGTGGAACGGCTCGGCACGCTGCGGGCCTGCCCCGTGCAGTTCCAGGCGTGGGTGCCGGGGACGGATGTCCGCGTTCACGTCATCGGTTCCGAGGTCTTCGCGACGGCTATCACGACTACCGCGACGGACTACCGGTATGCGACCGCGCAGGTCGACGAGCCGGCGCACCTCGAGCCGCACGATCTCGACGGCGAGGTCGCCGACCGGTGCGTGGCCCTGACCGCCGACCTGGGGCTCGAGTTCGCGGGGATCGACCTCAAGTTCTCGCCCGACGGCGAGGTCTACTGCTTCGAGGTCAACCCGTCGCCGGCGTACACGTACTTCTCCGGCCAGACCGGGCAGCCGATCCCCGAGGCCCTGGCTCGCCACCTCACGGCCGCCTGACTTCCGGACCGCCGTTGTTCCGACTTTCGGATCCTCACGGACCGCGAAACTCGGAACAACGGGCGTCCGGAAGCGGGAGGTCAGCGGCGGAGGCGGCGACCGATGAGGATGCCGACGACCAGGGCCACGGCCGCGGTAGCGAGCTGCGGCGCATACGACTTCAGGATGACCGGCAGGACGGTCGCCCCCAGGTCGATCGCGTCGTCGTTGTCCCCACCGGCACTGGCTCGGACGAACGCCGGCTTGTCGACGTTCGACCGTGGCGGGGCCGCGGCCGCCGGGGCCGCCGGCGCCGGCGCCTCGGAGCCCACCGACGCCTCGACCGACGCCGGCCCGGACCCGTTCGACGAACCGGTCACCGGCGCCGGCTCGACGTCCTCGGTGGGAACCGGCGCGGTCGCCGCAGAGCCCTCCTCGGCCGGCTCCACGTCCGGCGCGGTCAGCCGTTGCTCCAGGCAGGCGACGAACTGCTGGAGCAGCTTGTCGGACACGTCCTGCATGACGCCGCGACCGAACTGGGCCGGCTTGCCGGTGATGTTGAGGTCGGTGGTGACCTCGACCGCCGTCGACGCGTCGGCCGCCTCGTCGAGGGCGATGGTCACCTTCGCCCCGGCCGTGCCGTTGCCACGCTTGTCCTTGCCGGTCGCCTCGATGGTGGCACGGTGAGCCTCGTCGTCACGGGTGACGAACTGGCCGGAACCCGTGTACATCAAGGCGATCGGTCCGAGCTTCACCTTGCAGGTTCCCTCGAACCGGTCGCCCTCGACCGACGTCACGGTCGCGCCGGGGAAGCACGCGGCCACCCCGGCGAGATCCATGAACGTGTCCCAGGTCGTCCCCACGGGGGCCGGCACGGTGAACTGGTGCTGCAGCTCCACGGGCTCAGGCTCCCGCCGCCGCGAGGACGGCCCGGCGCGTGAGCACAGTGGCGAGGTGCTTGCGGTAGGCGCTGTCGCCGTTGAGGTCCGACGGTGGGTTGGTGCCCTCCGCCGCCGACGCGGCCGCCTCGCGGACCGCGTCCTCCGTCGCCGCCTTGCCGACGAGCGCCTGCTCGACCGTCGTGGCGCGCAACGGCGTGGACCCCATGTTGGTCAACCCGATCCGCGCCTCGGCGATGGTCCCGCCGTCCACGCGGACGGTCGCGGCGACCGCGACGATCGACCACTGGTGCTTCACCCTGACGAACTTCTCGTAGTGCGCGCCCCAGCCGGTGTGCTTGGGGATCCGCACCTGGGTGAGCAGCTCGCCCTCGTCGACCGCCGTCTCGAAGAGGTCGACGAAGAAGTCGGCCGCGCCGACCGTCCGCGTCGCCCCGCCGGACCCGGCGATGACGAACTCGGCATCGAGGGCCAGAGCCGCCGCCCCGACGTCGCCGGCCGGGTCCGCGTGGACCAGGGCGCCGCCCACGGTGCCGCGGTGGCGGATCTGGGGGTCGGCGACCTCCGCGACCGTCTTGGCGAGCAGGAGCGCGTGCTCCCGGACCAGGGCGTTGTCGACGACGTCGGAGTGCGTCGCCATCGACCCGATGACGATCGCGTCGCCGTCCTCGGAGATCTCGGTCAGCCCCGGTATGCGCCGCAGGTCGACGACCTTCTCCGGCGCGTTGAGCCGCATCCGGAGCACGGGCAGGAGGCTCTGGCCACCGGCGAGGACCTTGGCGTCGTCACCGGCCTCGGCAAGGACCGACAGGGCCTCCTCGAGCGACTCTGGTGCGACGTAGTCGAACAGGGCGGGGATCACTGCTGGCCACCTTCCGTGTCGGTGCTGGGAGTGTCCTGGTTCAGAGCGCCTTCGCTGAAGTGCGGCTGCGCCTCGGCGGTGGTCTCGGCGTCCGGCGTGGCACCGGCCGACTGGATCGCCTTCCAGACGCGCTCCGGCGTGCAGGGCATGAGGATGTCGTTGATTCCCAACGGCCGCAGCGCGTCGACGATGGCGTTGACCACCGCCGGCGTCGAGGCGATGGTGCCCGCCTCGCCGACTCCCTTGGTCCCCAACGTGTTCGTCGTCGACGGCGACTCGGTGTGGCCGGTCACGAAGCTGATCGTGTCGGCCGCGGTCGGCAGGGTGTAGTCGACGAACGACCCGGTGACGAGGGTGCCGTTCTCGTCGAACTCGGCTCCCTCCCATAGCGCTTGCGCGATGCCCTGGACCAGGCCGCCGTGGACCTGGCCCTCGACGATCATCGGGTTGACGATCACCCCGATGTCGTCGACACAGACGTACTTGCGCATCGTCGTCTGGCCGGTCTCGGTGTCGACCTCCATCGCGCACAGGTGGGTCCCGTGCGGGAAGGAGAAGTTGACCGGGTCGTAGGTCGCGCTCCCGTCGATGTCGGGGTCCATCTCGTCGGGCAGGTTGTGGCCGGTCCAGGCGTTGAGCGCGATGTCCGACAGGCTGACGCCCTTGTCGGTGCCCTTCACGTGGTACTGGCCCGCGCTGAACTCGATGTCGGCGACGTCGGCCTCGAGCAGGTGCGCCGCCGCCGGCTTGGCGTTCTCGACGACCTTGTCGGCCGCCAGGACCAACGCCTCCCCACCGACCACCAGGGACCGGGAACCGTAGGAGTCCAGGCCCTTGTGGGCGATCTGAGTGTCGCCGTGGAGCACCTCGACGTCCTCGAACGGCACGCCGAGCCGGTCGGCGACGATCTGGCTCCAGGCCGTCTCGTGGCCCTGTCCGTGAGGTGAGGTACCGGTGACGACCTCGACCTTGCCGGTGGGGAGCATCCGGATCGTGGCCGACTCCCAACCGCCGGCCCCGTAGCTCAGCGACCCGAGGACCCGCGAGGGCGCGAGACCGCACATCTCGGTGAACGTCGAGACGCCGATGCCGAGCTGGACCGGGTCCTTGCTGTCGCGGCGCCGCTGCTGCTCCGCGCGCAGCTCGTCGTAGCCGAACATCTCCCTGGCCTTGGCCGTCGCCGCCTCGTAGTTGCCCGAGTCGTAGGTCATCCCCGCGACCGTGGTGAAGGGGAACTCCTCATGGGTGATCCAGTTCTTCTCCCGGATCTCGAGAGGGTCGACGCCGACCTCGACGGCCAGCTCGTCCATGAGCCGCTCGATGGCATACGTCGCCTCCGGCCTTCCCGCGCCCCGGTATGCGTCGACCCAGGTCTTGTTCGTCAGGACGGTCTGAACCGAGAACTGGTAGGCCGGGAACTTGTAGATCGAGTTGAACATCCACGCGCCGAGCACCGGCACGCCGCCGCCGACGATGGCGATGTAGGCGCCCATGTCGGCGAGGAGCTCGACCTTGAGACCCGTGACCGTGCCGTCCTTCTCCGCGGAGAGGGTCAGCTTCTGCCACTGGTCCCGGCCGTGGTGCCCCGAGACCAGCGACTCGGAGCGGGTCTCGGTGTACTTCACCGGCTTGCCCAGGCGACGGGCCACGGCGATGGTGACGTACTCCTCGGGAGTCGTCTGCAGCTTGCCGCCGAACCCGCCACCGACGTCCGGCGCGATGACCCGGACCTTCGACTCGGAGATGCCCATCGTCGCGGAGATCAGGAACCGGAGGATGTGGGGAATCTGGGTGGCCGACCAGACCGTCATCTGCTCCTGGGTCGGGTCGACGACTACCGACCGGGGCTCCATGAAGGCGGGGATGAGCCGCTGCTGCCGGTACTCGCGCTCGATGACGATGCCGTCGGTGCGGGCCTTGGCGATGGCCTCGTCCACGTTGCCGCCGGAGCCCTGCTCGGCGGAGTCCAGCTTCCAGAAGGCGCTCTTGTTGGTGCCGAGGTCGGGATGGGCGAGCACCGTGTCGGCGGCGGCCTCCTTGAGGTCGAGCGCCGCCGGCAGCACCTCGTAGTCGACGTCGATGAGCTCCGCGGCGTCTCGCGCGCGGGCGGCCGAGCGGGCGACGACGACGGCGACGATCTCGCCGGCGCAGGCCACCCGGTCGATGGCGATCGGCAGGTGGGTCGGCGTCTTCTGGTCGGCGGTGATCGGCCAGGCGTTGGCCAGGACCCCCTGGACGTCCTTGAGGTCCTCGCCCGTGGCGACGAGAGACACCCCGCGCATGGCCTTGGCCGCCGTGGTGTCGATCGACGTGATCTTGGCGTGAGCGTAGGGGCTGCGCACCACAGCCATGTGGAGCAGTCCGGGCGGCGTGATGTTGTCGGTCCAGCGCGTGCGGCCGGTGATCAGCCGGTCGTCCTCTTTACGAACCCGGGCCTTGCCGACCTCGGGGGCCGACGCCTCGGTGCGATCCTCGGTGATGGTCACTTGGCACCTCCGGCAGCGGCCTGCACGGCCTTGACGATGTTGTGGTAGCCGGTGCAGCGACAGAGGTTCCCCTCCAGCCCTTCCCGGATCTCCCGCTCGGTGGGGTTCGGGTTGTCGTTGAGCAGGTCGATGGACTGCATGATCATCCCGGGGGTGCAGTAGCCGCACTGGAGCGCGTGGTTCTCGTGGAAGGCCTTCTGCATCGGGTGCAGCTCGCCGTTCTGGGCCAGGCCCTCGATCGTCGCGATCTCCCCGCCGTCGGCCTGGACGGCCAGGACGTTGCAGGACTTCACGCTGCGGCCGTCGAGGTGGACCGTGCAGGCACCGCAGTTGCTGGTGTCGCAGCCGACGACGGTTCCCGTCTTGCCCAGCCGTTCTCTCAGGTAGTAGACGAGGAGCATCCGTGGCTCCACCTCGTCCTGGTACTTCACTCCGTCGACGGTCACGTTGATGAGGGTCATCCTTGACTCCTTGCGGTGGGGCTGGTGATCAGATCGTGCTGGCTGGGTGGGCTTCCTGCAGGGGTTTCGGCGCTTCCGTGGCCGAACCTGGCGAGTCGGGCAGGTCGAAGGGTGCCGGAGTGTCGCCCGGTCGGGTGGTGGATCGGACCCTCGACGTCGGTGAGGCGGGCGCCCTGACCGCCCCAGCGCACCGCGATGATCTCCGCGGCGATGCTCACCGCGGTCTCCTCCGGGGTGCGCGCGCCGAGGTCCAGGCCGATCGGGCTGGAGAGCCGGCCGATCTCGGCCTCGGTCATCCCGATCTCGCGCAGCCGGTCGAGGCGGTCCTCGTGGGTCCGCCGCGAGCCCATGGCGCCGATGTAGGCGACCTCCGGAAGCCGCAGGGCCACCTCGAGGAGCGGGACGTCGAACTTGGGGTCGTGGGTGAGCACGCACAGCACCGTCCGGCCGTCGACCCGGCCGGCCTCCGCCTCGGCCTCGAGGTAGCGGTGCGGCCAGTCGACGACGACGTCGTCGGCGTCGGGGAACCGGCTGGCCGTCGCGAACACCGGCCGCGCGTCGCATACCGTCACCGTGTAGCCGAGGAACTTCCCGATCCGGGCGCAGGCCGCGGCGAAGTCGATCGCGCCGAAGACCAGCATCCGGGGCGCGGGGGCGTGGACGTCGACGAAGACCCGCATACCCTCGCCGCGCCGCTCGCCGTCGGGGCCGTAGGTCAGGGTCTCGCTGTGGCCGGTCGCCAGCAGGCCACGGGCGTCGTCGGTGACGGCGTCGTCGAGCCGGAGGCTGCCGAGCGAGCCGATCCGGTCGTCGAGGTCGTCCTCGGCCCGGACGATGAGCCGCCGGCCGAGCCGGGCCGGGTCGGGGTGCTCGACCACCGTCGCCACCGCGACCGGTCGGCCGGCCTCGATGTCGGCGGCCACGTCGCCGAGCTCGGGGAAGGTGTCCCTGCGAGACCGTCTCGACCCAGACGTCGAGGATGCCGCCGCAGGTCAGCCCGACGGCGTAGGCGTCCTCGTCGCTGACGCCGTAGCGCTGGAGGGCCGGGGTCCCGGACTCGACGACCTCCTGGGCCAGCTCGTAGACCGCGCCCTCGACGCAGCCGCCGGAGACCGAGCCGACGGCCTCGCCCTCGGGGCCGACGAGCATCGAGGCGCCCGGCTGACGCGGAGCGGACTTCCACGTCGCGACCACCGTGCCGACGCCGACGGACGCGCCGTCGCGCCACCAGCGCAGCAGGTCGGGCAGGACCTCACGCATGGTCGACCACCTCCGCCAGGGCCTCGAAGGTGCGCAGCGAGTGGCCCGCGACCAGGTCGTCGCAGTACGGCAGCGCGGCGACGATGCCCTGCTGGATGGGCTGGTACCCCGCCTTGCCGCGGTGCGGGTTGACCCAGACGACGCCGTGCGCAAGGGAGCGGAGGCGTCGCATCTGCTCCTCGAGGAGGTCGATGCCGCCGCGCTCCCAGCCGTCGCTGAAGATGACGACCACGGCGCCGCGGGCCATGCCGCGCTGACCCCAGCGGTCGAGGAACGCCTTGAGCGACTCTCCCAGCCGGGTGCCGCCGGACCAGTCGGGGACGACGTCGCCGGCCGCGATCAGGGCCCGGTCGGGGTCGCGTTGGTGCATGGCTCGGGTCACGTGGGTGAGCCGGGTGCCCATCGTGAAGACCTCGACGTTGGACCGCCCCACGCTCCAGCGGTGAGCGAGACGGAGCAGGGAGTCCGCATACGAGCTCATCGACCCCGAGACGTCGATGAGCATGACCACCCGTCGCGAATGGGTGCCGCGACGCCGCCACTCCAGCCGGCCGGGCTCCCCCATCCGCTGGAGCTGGCGGCGCAGGGTGCGGCGGGCGTCGATCTCGCCGCGGTGCCACTCACGCCGGCGCGACGTCCGGCGCCGCGGGTCGGGGCGACGTAAGGAGCCGAACAGCGCCATGAGCGCGGCCTTCTCGACCGGCGACATCTGGGCGACGTCGCGGTGCCGCAGCACCTCGGTCGCGCTGGCCGCCGCGCGGAGCACGTCGGCCTCACGGTCACCGTCGCCGTCGCTCCCTTGCTCGTCGAGCGACGACTGGACCACCGGCGGGGCCTGCGGCGTCACCGTCGGCGAACCGGGGAGGCGGTGGGTGAACCAGCTGGCGAAGATCTGGTCGAACCGCGCGATGTCGTCCGGGCTGGCGCAGAGGGTGGCGCGGCCCGCCCAGTAGGTCGCCACCTCGTCGTCGAGGCCGACCACGGCGACCGCCTTGAGGAACCCGGCCTCGCGGTCGGCGGTGACCGGCAGGCCGGCGGCGCGCAGGGCGCGCGCGAAGCCGAGGAGCAGGGCGTCGGGGGCGTTGGTCATCGCGTCACGCCCGGAGCATCTGGTCGAGGCTGGCGCGGACACGGTCGGCGTCCTCGCGGTACTTCACGGCCACGCCCAGCGTGGCGGCGGCGAGCTCGATGTCGAGGTCCGCGGCGCCGAGCGCCTCCAGCGCGCGGGCCCAGTCGAGCGTCTCGGCGACGCCGGGCGGCTTGAGGAGGTCGTCGCGCTGGCGCAGCCGCTGGGTGAGCCGGACGACCTGCTCGGCGAGGGCGGGGGCCACGTGCGGGGCCCGGCTGCGGACGATGGCCAGCTCCCGCTCGAGACCGGGGTGGTCGATCCAGTGGTAGAGGCAGCGGCGCTTGAGGGCGTCGTGCAGCTCGCGGGTCCGGTTGGACGTGAGGACGACGATCGGCGGCTGGGCCGCGCGGACCGTTCCCACCTCCGGGATGGTCACCTGGTAGGTCGAGAGCACCTCGAGGAGGAACGCCTCGAACTCGTCGTCGGCCCGGTCGATCTCGTCGACGAGCAGCACCGCGGGCGCCTCACGCAGGGCGCGGAGCACCGGGCGGGACAGGAGGAACCGCTCGTCGAACAGTGACTTCTCGAGCTCGCTGACGTCCCCGGCGGCGGTGCCGCCGGCGGATGCCGCGGCCTCGACCGCTCGCAGGTGGAGGATCTGCCGCGGGAAGTCCCAGTCGTAGAGCGCCTGGCTGGCGTCGATGCCCTCGTAGCACTGGAGGCGGATGAGCGGCAGGTCCAGGGCCTCGGCGATCGCCTCGGCCAGGGCGGTCTTACCGGTGCCCGGCTCGCCCTCGAGGAGCAGTGGGCGGCCCAGCGCGAGGGCGAGGTAGCCGATGGTGGCCAGCGCGTCGTCGACGAGGTACCCCGTGCGTCCGAGGCGCTCGGCCAGGTCCGCCGCGGACTCCACGTTGCGCTGCACTCCTCGATCATCACCCTGGTCCGGCGAACCCGGGACGGCGGGGGGTGTGTCCCGGTCGACGCCGCTGGCGAGGTCGCCGCACTCGACCAGGAGGACGTCGTGGGCGGCGAGGTAGTCGCGCGCGCCGCGGTCGCCGGACGCCTCGGCGGCGACGCCGGACCAGTGCTCGCGGCCGAGGACGACGGGATGGCCGGGGACGCCCTGGTATGCGGCGCGGCCGAGGCCGCGGGGATCGCCGCCGACCGCGTCGACGACGCGGTGGAGGACGTCCGGGCCGACATCGGGGAGGTCGACGAGGGTGACGACCGCGGTGGAGGCGTCGGTGTCGAGGGCCGCGTCGAGGCCACGGCGCAGCGACGCGCTCATGCCGTCGGGCCAGTCGGTCGCCTCGACCCAGCGGACCGGCGCGGCCTCGGACCCGCGCTCGGCGAGGATGCCGGCCGCCTGGTCGGCGTCGGCCCCGAGGACGACGACGACCGGGTCGCACCCGCCCGCGGCCACGGCGTCGACGGCCCGGTTCAGCCAGGACGTGCCGTCAGGGTCGCGGACCAGCGCCTTGGGCTGACCCATCCGGCGGCCCTCACCCGCGGCCAGCAGGACGCCGACCGGCGGCGTCCCGGCCGGTTGACCGGCGTCGAGGGCACCCTCCATGAGCGCATGGAATCACGCCGCGCCCCGAGTCGGACCCTCCGAACGGGTAGCGCGTTCAACTACTTTCCGCGTCCGGGGTCGCAAAACGGACACGTGGACCTCACCTGCGGGCGAATGCTCGCGAACAGGGCCGCAGGTGCGTAGGGACGTCACGCGGCCGTCGACAGCTGCGCGGAGGGTCGCTGACCGTGCGGGCACGATCGCACCCCGCGCGCAGCGTCACGAACCTGCGCGCACCTCGCACGCCGGTGAGAGCCGGCCGGCGCCGTGACACAAGGTCTGCGCACACCTTGGCGTCGAGAGCGCAGACCGTCCACGGTGTGCGCGCTGACCTCAACGTCTGCGCAGACCTCGTGGTCAGCGCGCTCCGCAGGCGGTCAGGCGAGCTGTTCCAGCTCGTCGACCTCGCGGGCCACGGCCGGCTGGCGGCGCGGCGCCGTCGGGGCGGAGGACTCGCCCAGCACGTCCCAGCGGACCCGGCGCGTGCGCCGCGAGAAGATGACGACCTTGGCCAGCTCCTCGATGACCCGCGCGGCGAACACACCGGCCACGCCCAGCGGGGTATGCAGGCCGAGCACCACCGCGAGCGGCAGGCCGACGACGAACGCGCCCACGACGTCCCCGACGATCACGCCGCGGACGTCGCCGGCGCTCGGCAGCACCCCGGCCCCGAGGATCATGTTGCGCACCTTGACGACCTGGGAGATCGCATACAGGGCGATCCCCGCCGTCGCCATCGTCCGCACCTCGTCGGTCGTGTCGTGGAAGAGGAACGGCAGGACCAGCGCGGTGGCGCCGTAGAGCACGCCGAACCCGATCCCGGTCACGGTGCCGGCCTTCTTGATCCGGCGGACCCAGGCGGCCGCGCCGCAGCCGTCGCCCCGGCCGACCTCCCGGCCGACCAGCGCCGTCGTCGCGGCCATCAGGCCGATGCTGCCGACGAGGAACAGGGCCTCGAGCATGTTGACGATCTGAGCCGCGGCCAACGCGTCGTCGGAGATCTGCTGGAAGACGACGTTGTAGAGGAACGTGCCCGAGGTCCAGAACAGCTCGGTGACGCCGAGCGGCAGCGCGAGCACGACCAGGGCACGAGAGACCCGCCACCAAGAGGCGTACCCGGTCGGCGGTTCCCACCGGACGACCCGGTGGATGCCGAACACCTGCACCGCGAGGATCCCGGCCTTGAGCGACGCCGTGATCAGCGTGGCCAGGCCGGCGCCCGGGACGCCGAGCTCCGGGAACGGCCCGGTGCCGGTGACGAACAGGTAGGCCAGGGCGGCGTTGAGGCCGACCGTGGCCATGGTCGCGACCATCGGGCTGCGCGGACGGCCGGTCGAGCGCAGCACGCCGCTGAAGAGCGCGCCGATGACGGTCGGCACGACGGCCAGCCCGGCGAGGCTCAGGTAGCCGCCGCCCGCAGCCGCGACGGTCTCGGACGCGCCGACCAGCCGCATCAGGGACTGACCCCACACGAGGATCGGCACGGCCGCGAGGATGCTGACCCCACCGGCGAGGAACAGCGCCGCGGACACGGTCTGGTTGAGGCGGGACTGGTCGCCACCGCCGTAGGCGCGCGCGACGAGGATGCTGACCGACGCGCCGATGGCGCCGAGGGTCAGGACGAGGATCATCGTCAGGCTGTTGGCGAAGCCGACCGCCGCGATGGCGGTGGCGCCGAGCGTGCCGACGACGACCTGGTTGACGACGTTGAGGAGGAGGGTGAGGACGAACTCCGCACTCACCGGGACGGCGATGCGGGCGATCTCACGACGAGGGGACGGCGCGGCGGGGCGGGCCGTCTGGGCGTGGGGGGACAAAGCGAACTCTCTGGAAACTGGCTGAACTTCGGGACCGGCGGGCGTGCGCGCCTGCGACAGAAGTCATGCCCCGGTATGCCAGACGGGCCAGGCAGTCGCCCTCGACCCGCGGGCCCCATCGTACGGTCATGTCGGTTGCGGACTCAAACCAGTTAGTGGTGCGTTTGGTCACCATCGGACGCGGAACGGCGGGGCCGCTCCCCTGTGGGCGGCCCCGCCGCGGCGGGTGGGCCTGAGCAGGTCAGGCGGGTTGCGCGCTCAGATGCGCCCACCAAGTCGGGCGCCCCGAGACCCGTCGGGCCGTCCCATCCGGTCCTCGCCATGCACCACTCGTCCACCTAAGCCAGGGCGGTCCCGGTGGGACAACCGTCGTGGCGAAGAATTGGAGCCGTCTTGGCGTTCACGAGACCGGATTGTCAGCGTCCTCCCAGGTTCGCGAACCGCCACTCAGCCGAGCGGGGCCAGGGCCAGGGTGATGACGACCGGCTCGCCCGCCTCGTCGGACGCCTCGAGGTCGACCGTCGCGGTGATCCGCCAGTCGTGGTCGCCGTCCGGGTCGTCGAGGATCTGGGTGGCCGACATCCGGCCGTCCTCGGGGTCGCCGAGGACGAACATCCCGGGCCCTCGGGCGTCCGGGCCGATCCCGACCTCGCCGTGCTCGGCCGCGTACGCCTCCCCGGAGGCTCGCCACTGGTCGGCGGTGAGCCCCCCGTCCAGTGCCGCGAGGTCCTCCCAGCGTCGGCGTGCCAGCAGGTCGACGCGCCGGAACATCGCGTTCCGCACCATGACCCGGAACCCCCGCGCGTCGGCGGTCACGCTGCGGGTCCCTGCCGCGCCGCCGGGCGTCGGCTCGGCGACGACCGGGGCGCCGGACACCAGCGCCTCCCACTCGTCGACCAGGCTCGAGTCGGTCTGCCGGACGACCGCCCCGAGCCAGTCGACGATGTCGTCCAGGCCCTCCGTTCGGGCGGAGTCGGGGACGGTCTGTCGCAAGGCCCGGTATGCGTCGGAGAGGTACCGCAGCAGCAGTCCCTCGGACCGCCCCAGTCCCAGCCAGGCGACGTACTCCGAGAAGGTCATCGCCCGCTCCCACATCTCTCGGACGACGGACTTCGGTGAGAGCGCCTCCTCCGCGACCCACGGGTGGGTCTGGCGGTACGTCGCGAGCAGAGCGGACAGCAGCTCCCCCAACGGCTTCGGCCACGTGACGTCCTCGAGCAGCTCCATCCGCTCCTCGTACTCGAGGCCGTCCGCCTTCATCTCTGCGACGGCCTCTCCGCGCGCCTTGAACTGCTGGGCGAGCAACACCTGGCGTGGGTCCTCCAGTGTCGCCTCCACCACGGAGACGACGTCCAGGGCGTACGTCGGAGAGGCCGGGTCGAGGACGTCCACGGCGCCCAGGGCGAACGCGGAGAGCGGCTGGTTGAGGGCGAAGCCGAGCTGGAGGTCCTCGACCAGCCGGCTCAGCCGGCCGTCGGCGTCGGGCTGGTCCAGCCGCTCGACGACTCCGGCGGCCAGGAGGGAGCGGTAGATCTGCACCGCCTGTCGCACGTGCCGGACCTGCCGTCGTGGGTCCTCGTGGTTGTCCCGCAACAGCTTTCGCATCGCAGAGAACGGATCCCCTTGGCGGGCCATGACATTGAGCACCATGCCGTGCGTGACGCGCATACGGGACACCAGCGGTTCCGGCGGCGCCGCCACCAGGCGTTCGAACGTCTCCTCGGACCAGGCGACGAACCCGTCGGGCGGCTTCTTGCGCTGGACCTTGCGAAGCTTCTTGGGGTCGTCGCCGGCCTTGGCCACGTTGCGCGCGTTCTCGATCGTGTGCTCCGGCGCCTGGACGACGACGTACCCGGCGGTGTCGTACCCGGCCCGTCCGGCGCGGCCGGCGATCTGGTGGAACTCGCGGGCCTTCAGCCGGCGCTGGCGTGAGCCGTCGAACTTCGTGAGACCGGTGAAGAGGACGGTGCGGATCGGCACGTTGATCCCGACCCCGAGGGTGTCAGTGCCGCAGACCACCTGCAGCAGCCCGCGCTGCGCGAGCTGCTCGACGAGGCGTCGGTACTTCGGCAGCATCCCGGCGTGATGGACCCCGATCCCGTGTCGTACCAGTCGGTTCAGCGTTCGCCCGAACCCCGGAGAGAACCGGAACCCGGCGATCTGCGTCGCGATCTGGTCACGCTGCTCACGGCTGGCCACCGGGACGGAAAGGAGGGACTGGGCGCGCTCCAGAGCGGCGGCCTGGGTGAAGTGGACGACGTAGACCGGCGCGCGATGCGTCTCCAGCAGCTCGGTCACCGTCTCGTGCAGCGGGGTCATCGCCCACGAGTAGAAGAGCGGGACCGGGCGTTCACCCGAGGCGATGGTGACCGTCGGGCGGCCCGTGCGCCGGACGAGGTCCTCCTCGAAGCGGGCGGTGTCGCCGAGCGTCGCCGACATGAGGAGGAACTGAGCGCGGGGCAGCTCCAATAGCGGTACCTGCCATGCCCACCCGCGGTCCGGCTCGGTGTAGAAGTGGAACTCGTCCATCACGACCTGGGCGATGTCGGACTCGCCGCCCTCACGGAGCGCGATGTTCGCGAGCACCTCCGCGGTGCAGCACACGAGCCGGGCCTCGGCGTTGACCGACGCGTCCCCGGTGAGCATCCCGACCCGTTCGGGGCCGAGGACGTCGCACAGCGCGAAGAACTTCTCCGAGACCAGCGCCTTGATCGGCGCCGTGTAGAACGTGCGGCCCCCCGTCGCGAGCGCCGAGAGATGAGCGCCGAGGGCGACCAGACTCTTCCCGGAGCCGGTCGGCGTGCCGAGGATGACGTTTGCCCCGGAGACGACCTCGATCAACGCCTCCTCCTGCGCGGAGTAGAGCGTGATCCCCTGCTCGGCGGTCCAGTCGACGAACGCGCCGAACACGTCGTCCGGTCCTGGAGGCTCGGCGCGGGTCGTCAGCCGGTCGAGAGCCCTCCCCAGCGACGGACCGGGTTCAGAGGGCACCGGATCATCCTCCCGGACTCAGATGCCCTGCCAGTCCGGCTTGTCGGCCCAGACCTGGGCGTAGTACTCGCGCAGCTCCAGGCGAGAGGCGGCGGCCGGGTCCAGCACCACGGTCACGTGAGGGTGGAGCTGGAGCGCCGACGCGGGGCACCGGGCCGTGACGGGCCCTTCCACGGCGGTGCGCACCGCCTCGGCCTTGCCCTCCCCCGTGGCCAGCATCACGAGGTGCCGCGCCTCGAGGATGGTTCCGAGGCCCTGCGTCAGCACGTGGTGCGGCACCTGGTCCGGGGAGTCGAAGAACCGGGCGTTGTCGGCGCGGGTCCGGGGCGTCAGGGTCTTCACCCGCGTCCGCGAGGCCAGCGACGAGCCCGGCTCGTTGAAGGCGAGATGCCCGTCGCTGCCGATCCCCAGCAGCTGCAGGTCGACCCCGCCCGCGGTGGCGATGGACCTCTCGTATGCGGCACAGGCGGCGGGCACGTCGTGGGTCTGTCCGTCGGGCGTATGCAGGTGGTCGGCTGGCAGGTCGACGAGCGAGGCGAACTCTCGCTCGATGACCTGGCGGTACCCCTCCGCATGGCCCGGCGGCAGCCCGAGGTACTCGTCCAGGGTGAACGCGAACGCCGTCGCGAAGGACACTTCCCCCGCCTCGTAGCGGCGCACCAGCTCTGCGTACACGGGTGACGGGCTCGACCCGGTCGCCAGCCCCAGCACCGCAGCCGGCCGGGCCTGGACCAGGGCCACGACGGCGTCGGCGACCAGGTCGGCGCGCTCCTGCTCGGTCTCGAGAACCACGACCTCCACGGTCAGCCCACCTCTCCGCCCCGCGCTCGGGTCACCGGGCGGTCATCCTGCCAGAGCCGCGTCGGCGAGCCGGTCGTCGAGGGCCCGGGCCGAGACCGCGGAGGCGCCGTAGGTGTGCACCAGGGTCCGGCCCGGTAGCCGGTCGGGACCGGGCCAGCCCAGCTCGACGACCACCAGGTCCGGTCGGCGGCGCGCGAGCGTGGTGAGCCCGGCGAGCACCCACGCATACCGGTGGCCCCCGCGAACCAGCGCGACGACGGGCCGGTCAGGATCCAGGTCCGGCAACGGGGCACCCTCGACGACATCGACGGCCGGGGATCCGGAAAGCATCCGCCCCTCGACCGGCAGCCCCCATGGCACGCGCCCCGCGGCCACGTTGGCGCCGGACACGAACCGGAGCACCTGGGCGCCCGCCAGGGACCCCAGGTGGCCGTCGACGGTGATGGCGGACCGCGCCGCGACTGCACTGGCCCTCCCGTCGGCGGAGCGACCCGAGCCGGCCGCCGCCTCGAGCGCTCGGAGCCGCGCCGACGCAGTCGCCACCCGTTCCGCCGCCTCCCTGAGCCGCTCCTCGGCGAGGGAACCAGACCGCACCGCCGCCACGATCCCGTCGACCACGGCCCCGACCTGCTCGACGGTGAAGTTCGGCCCCAGACACAGCAGGTCGACGCCCGCCCCGAGCGCCAGTACCGCCGCCGCGGGGACCCCGATCTCTCCGCTGGCGCCCTGCATGTCGAGGGCGTCGCTGACGAGGAGGCCGTCGAAGCCGAGTCCCCCGTCGGCCTCGGGTGCGCGCAACAGCCTCGTCGCCACCGCGCTGAACGTCGCCGGTCGGTCCGGGTCCAGGGCCCGGACCACCACGTGGGAGGTCATCACGGCGACGGCGTCCGCGGCCACCCCCGCCTCGAAGGGCACCAGCTCTCGCGCCCGGAGCACCTCGACCGGCGCCTCGACCACGGGCAGGGCCACGTGCGAGTCGGCCACGGTGTCGCCGTGCCCCGGGAAGTGCTTGAGGCAGGCGCCCACCCCGGCCGCCTGCAGCCCCTCGACGAAGGCGGCCACGTGCCGAGCGGCGAGGTCCGGCTCGCCGCCGAAGCTCCGCACCCCGATGACGGGGTTGAGCGGGTTGGAGTTGACGTCGGCCACCGGTCCGAGGTCGAGGTCGACCCCGATGTCGCGGAGCTCGGCGCCGATGTCGTGGGCCACGGCCCGGGTCAGCGCGGTGTCGTCGACCTGGCCCAGGACCGCGTGTCCGGCGTGCGGGCTGCCGACCGCGTAGTAGAGGCGGGTGACGTCGCCGCCCTCCTCGTCGAGCGACACGATCGCCTCGGGAGCGGCGTCGTGGATCGCGGCGGCCAGGTCATGCACGGTCTCGAGCGAGGGGACGTTCTCGCCGAACAGGCAGATTCCGCCCATCCCCTCGGCGAGCCGGTCGTGCGCCCAGTCGGGCAGCGAGCCTCCCTCGAAGGACGCCATCACAGTGCGCAGGGCCAGGGACTGGAGTTCGGTCATAGCGCCACGACCCTGCCATACCGATCAGCTGAGGTGGAACGGCTCCACGTCGGACTTGTGCCCGGCGTCGGCGCCGACGCCATCGCCCGCCGACGCGTCTCCGCCGGCCTCCCGGCCCGGTGGTGTGACCAGGCGGACGATCACCGACTTCGACGTCGGGCAGTTGCTCCCGATCGCGGTGGAGTCCAGCGGTACCAACGGGTTCGTCTCCGGGTAGTAAGCGGCGGCGCACCCGCGTGGCGTGTCGTACGGCACGACGCGGAACCGCGGCGCGGACCGTTCCGAGCCGTCCTTCCACTCGCTGACGAGGTCGACCATCTGGCCCTCCTCGACGCCCAGGTCGGCGATGTCGAGCGGGTTGACGAACACGACCCGCCGTCCGCCGTGGATGCCGCGGTAGCGGTCCTCCAGACCGTAGATCGTGGTGTTGAACTGGTCGTGGCTGCGCAGGGACTGCAGCAGGAGCCGGCCCTCCGGGACGTGCAGCACGTCGGTCGGGCTCACGGTGAAGATGCCCCTGCCGGCCGCGGTGGGGAAGGTCCGGGTGTCGTGCGGCGGGCGTGGGAGAACGAATCCGCCTGGCCGGTCGACCTTCTCGGCGTATGCCGCGCAGCCCGGCACCACGCGCCCGATGGACTGCCGAACCCGCCCGTAGTCGCGCCGGAACTCAGCCCACGGGATGCGGCCGACGCCGGGAACGGTGGCCTCGGCGAGCCCGCAGACCACGTCGACCTCCGACCTCAGCAGCGGTGACGCCGGCGCGAGCGGTCCACGCGACGCGTGGACGGCGGCCATCGAGTCCTCGACGGTCACCCGTTGCTCTCGCCCACCGGTGACGTCCCGCTCGCTGCGCCCGAGCACCGGGAGGATCAGCGCGGTCCGCCCGCAGACGACGTGCGACCGGTTGAGCTTGGTCGAGATCTGGACGGTGAGCTCGGCGCCGCGCATTGCCGCTTCGACGACGGCCGTGTCCGGCGTGGCCGCCACGAAGTTGCCGCCCATCCCGACGAAGACGCGCGCCTTCCCGTCGCGGAGCGCCCGCACGGCGTCCACGGTGTCGTACCCGTGCTCGCGTGGCGGTTCGAAGTGGAACTCGTCGCGCAGCGCGTCGAGGAAGTGGTCCGGGACCTTCTCCCAGATGCCCATGGTCCGGTCACCGGCGACGTTCGAGTGGCCGCGCACGGGGCAGAGTCCAGCGCCGGGCTTGCCGATGTTGCCCTGCGCGTAGGCCACGTTGACCATCTCCTTGACCGTGGCCACGGCGTTCCGGTGTTGGGTGATCCCCATGGCCCAGCAGGTCACCGTGCGCTTCGACGTGGCCAGCAGGTCGGCGGCCTGCTCGATGAGGCCGCGGTCCAGGCCGGTGGCGACGTCGACGGCATCCCAGTCGAGCGCGCGCACGTGGTCGGCCCAGGCGTCGAAACCGGTCGTGTGCCTCTGGATGAACTCCAGGTCGAGCACCGTGCCTGGCCGGCCGGCCGCCCGCGCGGCGTCCTCTTTGGCGACCAGCAGCGAACCGAGCGCCTGGAAGAGCGCGAGGTCGCCGCATACGCGGATCGGCAGGTGGAGGTCGGCCAGCTCGGTGCCCACCCCGGACAGCCCGCGTGGGGTCTGCGGGTTGCGGAACCGGGCCAGACCCGCCTCGGCCAGGGGGTTCACCGCGATGATCGTCGCGCCTCGCTGCTTGGCGGTCTCGAGCGCGCTGAGCATCCGTGGGTGGTTGCTGCCGGGGTTCTGGCCGACGACGAGGATGAGCTCGGCCTCGTGGACATCGTCGAGGCTTACGCTGCCCTTGCCGATCCCGGTCACCTCGGCCAGCGCGACGGACGTCGACTCGTGGCACATGTTGGAGCAGTCCGGCAGGTTGTTGGTGCCGAAGGCACGCACGAACAGCTGGTAGAGGAACGCCGCCTCGTTGGAGGTGCGTCCGGAGGTGTAGAAGATCGCCTCGTTCGGGCTCTCGAGCGTGCGCAGGGTCGACCCGACGAGCCGGAAGGCGTCGTCCCAGTCGATCGGCGTGTAGTGGGTGGCCCCCTCGCGCCGCACCATCGGGTGGGTCAGACGGCCCTGCTGCCCGAGCCAGTAGTCGGTATGCGCCGCGAGGTCGTCGACCGAGTGGGCGGCGAAGAACTCCGGGCCGACCCGCAGCGCGGTTCCCTCCTCGGCGACCGCCTTGGCCCCGTTCTCGCAGAACTCGGCCGTATGCCGGTGGCCCGGGTCGGGGTCCGGCCACGCGCAGCCGGGACAGTCGAACCCCTCCACCTGGTTGAGCCTCAGCAGGCTCCGGGTCGCCCGGCGCACCCCCATCGACCTGACCGCGCGGTCCATCGAGACCGCGACGGCCGACACGCCCGCTGAGGCGTCCTTCGGGGGCGTCACCTCGAGGTGTGACTCGTCGATGTCGTCCATCGGCGCCGGCTTGATCAGGGCCATCTGCAGGCATACCTCCCGTAGACCACGACGCAAGGGGGCGTCCTGGCCACGGTACCTACGGCGGCTGGTCGGAGCGCGGCGGCCTCAGCCGGCCTTCTGCTTCTCCTCGGCCGACATGATGTGCAGGACGGCGTTGATGAGCCCGAGGTGGGTGAACGCCTGCGGGAAGTTCCCGAGGTGGCGGCCGCTCGCCGCGTCGATCTCCTCGGCGTAGAGCCCGAGCGGGCTGGCCATCGAGAAGAGCTTCTCGCAGAGTCGCCGGGCCTCCTCGACCTCGCCGATCAGCGCGTAGGCGGAGACCAGCCAGAACGAGCAGATCGTGAAGGTCCCCTCCTCGCCGCTCCAGCCCGTCGTCGGTGTGCTCCACGCGGTACCTCAGCACGAGGCCGTCGTCGGTCAGCTCTTCGGCGATGGCATGGATGGTGTTGCGGATCCGCTCGTCGTCCAGCGGCAGGAAGCCGACCAGCGGGATGAGCAGCGTTGACGCGTCGAGGGCTGACGTCCCGTAGTACTGGGTGAAGACGCCGCGCTGGTCCACCCCGTTGGCGAGGATGTCGGCCTTCATCTCGTCGGCCGCCGCCTGCCACTCCTTGGCCCGTTCGTTCTCCTCGCGGACCCGCGCGAGCTTCGCGCCGCGGTCGGCCGCGACCCAGCACATGACCTTGGAGGACGTGAAGTGCTTCGGCTCGCCGCGGACCTCCCAGATGCCGCGGTCGGGCTCGGTCCAGTTCTTGATCGCCGCGTCGACGAACCGCGCGAGGATCGTCCACAGCCGGTCGTCGACGCGGTCGCGCGACCCCTTGTGCACCCACACCGAGTCGAGGATCGCGCCCCAGACATCGTGCTGCTTCTGGTCGAACGCGCCGTTGCCGATGCGCACCGGCCGGGAGTGTTGGTACCCGTCCAGGTGGTCGAGCAGCTTCTCCTCCAGCTCGCGCTCCCCACCGATCCCGTACATGATCTGGATGTCATCTCCGATGCCGGCGACATCGGCGATGAACGAGAAGAAGTCGTCGGCCTCCCAGTCGAAGCCCAGCCGGGCCATCGCCCACAGCGTCAGCGTCGAGTCGCGGATCCAGGTGTACCGGTAGTCCCAGTTCCGTTCTCCGCCAGGCGTTTCCGGCAGTGATGTCGTGGCGGCGGCCACCAACGCACCCGTGGGTGCGTAGGTGAGCGCCTTGAGCGTCAGCGCGCTCCGCTCGAGGTGGATCCGCCACGGGTGGTCGGGGAAGTGCCCGCGGGCCAGCCAGTGCTGCCAGTGGTGGGCCGTCCACACCTGACGTTTGTATGCCTCCGCGTGGGTGTGCGGCGGGTCGAGCGGCGACCAGGAGAGCGCCACGAAGCGGGTCTGGCCCTCCTTCATCATCGTTCGCGCGGTGGCCCGGTTCCCCTCGAAACCGAGGTTCATGTCGGTTGTGAGCCGCAGCCGCGGCGCGTAGTCGCTCGGTTCGGTGATCGCGTCGTGGTACCCGTCCCCGTCGTACGTCCAGATCGCCGGCTCTTGGCCGTAGTTGAACATCGGGCTGCAGTCCAGGGACATCTGCACCTCGCCGTTGACGCAGCGGACCTCCCGGAGCAGCACGTGCTCGGTGTCGTAGTCGGTGGGTGCCCGGCGGTACCGCTTGGACCGTTCGTTCTCGTGGTGCCACGGCCCGATGAGCAGGCAGTCGCGGACGATGACCCACCCGGTCGGGGTCCCCCAACTGGTCTCCAGGATCATCGTCCCCGGCAGGTACCGCCGCGCCGCCGGCACGCGGGCGTCGGCCGGCCCGAACCGGAAGCCGCCCGCGTCGCGGTCGAGGATCGCCCCGAAGATGCTCGGACCGTCCATGCGCGGCAGGCACATCCACTCGACGTTGCCGCTGGGGGCGACGAGTGCGGTGACCTCGCAGTCCGACAGGAACGCGTACTCGGCGATCGGTGGGTACGACGAGACTGTCGACCAGTCGGTGTTCTCGATGCTGCCGTCCATGTCATCGCCCGTCTCGGAGGGTCTCTTGTTCGCAGTGTGACGGGTACACCCGCGCGACGTACAGAGGCCCGGTGCTACACACATGCGCATGAGCCCGACGGCGACCCAGGCGTACGTCGCGTCCGCCTGCCAGGGCGGCGCGCGGATCACGTTCCGGGAGTGTCGTACCGAGACCCACGGCACCAATGCCGACGCCGCTCTGCCCGACGTGATGGCCTTCCTCCGCGCCGGCGTCGGCGGCACTCGCCCGGCGTCCATCTGCTGACCCTCCGTTGCGTTCCTGTGAAGTTTCAACAAGGCCGCCGGCCAGGGACGATTCGGTTCTATCCTGGCGGGGTGTCGCGGTCAGGGGCAGCGCCGTCACAGGACCATGCCGTCCTGTTCTACGACGATGCCACGCACGCCGTCGACCGACTGGCCGACTACGCCGCGGAGGGGCTGACCCGGGGTGAGGCGGTCGTCGCGGTCCTGACCCCGGCTCACACCGACGCCCTCGCCATCGCTCTGCGGCTTCGGCGGATCGAGGCTGACGTGGCCCGTGGCGAGGGGCGGCTGGTCCTCCTCGACGCGGCCACGACGCTGCGGACCTTTCTCGTCGACGGAACCCCCGACCGGGTCCTCCTCGCCGCCGGCGTCGGTGCCGTGGTAGGCGGGCTGGCCGGCGGCGGCCGAAGGGTTCGAGTCGCGGGCGAGATGGTCGCCCTCCTGTGGGCCGACGGCGAGGTGGCCGGCGCCCTCGCCCTCGAGACGGCGTGGAACGAGCTGGCCGACGACCTGGGCTACGCCCTGCTGTGCCCCTACCCGTCGACGGTGGTCGAGACCGGCGACCTCGACCACGTCGGTCAGCTCTGCGATCTCCACAGCGAGGTCATCGCGCCGGAGAGGTATGCCTCGGTGTCGACGCCCGCCGTGCCGGCCCGCCACGTGACGACCGAGGTCTTCGTCCCGGCGCCGGAGGCGGTCGGGAGCCGCGCGGCGCATGGTCGCGAGAGCCGATCACCGACTGGTCGACGACTCGCGGCGAGCGACCGGACGAGCTGCTGGTCGCCGACGCCTGCCTGGTCGCGTCCGAGATGGCCGCGAACGCCGTGACACACGCACAGTCGGCGTTCGAGGTCGCCGTGACGTGCACCGAGAACGCGGTCCGGATCACTGTGTCCGACAACGCTCCCGGCGCGGCCGAGGCGCACGCGGCCGAGCCGCTGGAGGTCCGCGGTCGCGGCCTGACCATCGTCGCCGACGTGGCCGACCGCTGGGGCTGCGACGCGGTGCCGGGCGGCAAGGTCGTATGGGCCGAGCTCGCCGTCCGCCAGCCGGTGGCGCCCTGACCGACTGGGACGGCGCGAGCTACCGCCGCGTCAACACGCTGCAGCGGTGGCTCGCCGGCCGGGCCCTGGAGACCGTCGATCTCGACGGGGTCACCAGCCTCCTCGACGTCGGGTGCGGTGACGGGCGGGTGACGCAGTCGCTCGCCGAGCTGATCCCCGCGGGCCGGTGCGTCGGGATCGACCCGTCGCCGGGGATGATCGCCGTGGCGCCGTCGTCGCCGGGGCTGCGGTTCGAGGTCGGCGCGGTGGAGACGATGACGTTCCGCGACGACTTCGACATGGTCGTGTCGTTCAACGCGCTGCACTGGGTCCGGGCCCAGCGGGACGCACTGTCGCGCATCGCGGCGGCCCTGCACTCCGGCGGCCGGGCGGTGCTGGTCTTCGTCTGCGGCGCTGAGCGGCCGAGCGTCGAGGACGTGGCGATGGCGGTGTCATCGTCGCCGCGGTGGAGCCCGTCCTTCGCCGGGTTCACGGCGCCGTACGTCCACCCGGATCCCGTGCAGTGGCAGGCGGATGCGGAGTCGGTGGGCCTGAGCGTCACGGACCGCCGGGTCGACGACCTGTCGTGGGACTTCGGCTCCCGCGACGCGTTCGCCGCGTGGTGCGCGGTCGGGTTCGGCGGATGGACTGACGGACTGAGGCCCGAGGACGGCTCCGCGTTCGTGACCGACGTCGTCGACGCGTATGCGGCGAACACCGGCTCCGACCAGGTCTTCCGGTTCACCCAGCTGGTCGGGAACCTCACCAAACCCTGACGTGCGCGTTCCCGGGGAGCGAGTTTGGTGCGCACACACCGGTTTCGCCCCCCGCATGGGGCACCCGGCGGCCCGACCCGGCTCAGGCGGAGCCAAACTGCCGTGGGCGCGGCAACTTCCCTCCGGTCGAGCGGGTATGCGGACCGGGCCCGGCTCTCCCAGAGCCGGCTATGTCACGGTGAGGAGCACCAACCGGTCGTCGCCCCTCCGGGGTGTGGTCCGACCGTCCCGGTTGCTCGTCGTCACCAGCAGGGTGCCGTCGTCGAGCGCCAGCACGCTGCGCAGCCGCCCGAGCTCGCCCACCAAGAACGGCTGCGGGTCCGCGACCAAAGCGGCGCCGTTCAACGGGATTCGCCACAGCCGCTGCCCCTTGAGGGCCGCCATCCAGACGCACCCGCCGGCATACGCGATGCCGCTCGGCGAGTCCTCGTCGGTCCCCCACTGGGCGACCGGGCTCGTGTACCCGGCCTGCGAGGTGCGGCCCTGGGTCGCGGGCCACCCGTAGTTCTTGCCCGGCTCGATGAGGTTGAGCTCGTCCGCCAGCTTGTCGCCGAACTCGGACGCCCACATCCGGCCGGCCGGGTCCCACGCGATGCCCTGGACGTTGCGATGGCCGAGGGTCCACACCAGCGTCCCGAACGGGTTGCCCGGCGCGGGATTCCCCGCGGACGTCATCCGCAGGATCTTGCCGCCGAGCGAGCCGTTGTCCTGCGCGAGGGCGGGGTCCTCGGCCTCGCCCGTCGTCGCATACAGGAAACCGTCCGGCCCGAACCCCAACCGGCCGCCGTTGTGGTGGACGTTGTGCGGGATGCCGGTCACGAGCACCTGCGGCGCGCCGAGCTGCTGGGCCTCGCGCTTGCTCGGATCGTACGTGACGGTCGCGATGCGGTTGTCCGAGGCGGTCGAGAAGTACACGTACACGAGCCGGTCGTCCGTGAAGCTCGGCGACACCGCGATGCCCAGGAGGCCGCCCTCACCGGCCTGCGACACGTTGGACACGGCCCCCTCGACGCTGCCGAGGAGGGTGGTCGCGCCGGACCCGGGGTTCACCGAGAAGATCTGGTAGCTGTCCCGCGCCGAGACGAGGACGGACCCGTTCGGCAGGCGGGCCAGTCCCCACGGGACGCGTAGTCCCGTCGCGAGGGTCCGGCCGACCGTGACCGACCCTTGGGCGGCGCCGGCGCCGGTCGTCGGTGCCGAGGACGTCGACGGGGCGGCCGTGGTGGTGGCGGTCGTCGATGGCGTAGTGCTGCTGGTCGAGCCGCTCGACCCGGCGGTGATCGGCTCCACCGGGGTACCTCCCGACGGCGAGGTGCAGGCGGCGCAGAACAGCGTGCCGACTCCGCCGGCGACGAAGATCCGGCGGCTGGGGAGCGGTCGAGCGGCCGTCACCCCCACGACGCTACGACGGCTGCCTGTGGCGCCGTCACCGGGCAGTTCGTGGAGTCGGCGAATCCCGGACTCACTCGGTTTTCGCCCGGTTCGCGGGCCGGGGCCGTCGGCGAGCCCGCCATATGCTCGAAAGTCCAGCGGGCGGTGGGCGCCCTCCACCCCGGAGAAACGTCGACTCTGGTTTCAGCGGGACGCGCACGCACCTTTCTGTCAGCGGTATGCGACGAGAGAAGGGCGGACGGTCGATGACCACCACGGCGGAGACCCAGACAGCGGCGGAGACCGAGGCGGCTCCCCTCCACATCCTCTGGATGAACGGTGGGCTGGGGTGCGACGGCGACTCCGTCGCCCTGACGGGGGCGACCCAGCCGAGCATCGAGGAGATCGTCATGGGCGCCCTGCCGGGGCTGCCGAAGATCCAGGTGCACTGGCCGTTGATCGACTTCGAGTGCGGGCCGGAGCAGGGGGCCGACTCGTTCATCGAGTGGTGGCACAAGGCCGACCGCGGCGAGCTCGAGCCGTTCGTCCTCGTCGTCGAGGGGTCGATCCCGAACGAGGCGATCAAGGCCGAGGGGTACTGGGCGGGGTTCGGTACCGACCCGGCGACGGGCCAGCCGATCAAGACGTCCGAGTGGCTGGACCGGTTGGCACGCAAGGCGACCGCGATCGTGGCGGTCGGGACCTGCGCGACGTACGGCGGCATCCACGCGATGGCCGGCAACCCGACCGGCGCGATGGGCGTCCCCGACTACCTCGGGTGGTCGTGGAAGTCCAAGGCCGGGCTCCCCATCGTCTGCGTCCCCGGCTGCCCGACCCACGGCGACAACCTCAGCGAGACGCTCGTCTACCTGCTGTACCAGGTCGCCGGCCAGGCCCCGATGATCCCGCTCGACGACCAGCTGCGGCCGACCTGGCTGTTCGGCGCGACGGTCCACGAGGGATGCGACCGGGCCGGGTACTACGAGCAGGGCGACTTCGCGAAGGAGTACGGCTCGCCCAAGTGCATCGTCAAGCTCGGCTGCTGGGGACCTGTCGTCAAGTGCAACGTCCCGAAGCGGGGCTGGATCAACGGTGTCGGCGGCTGCCCGAACGTCGGCGGGATCTGCATCGGCTGCACGATGCCCGGCTTCCCCGACAAGTTCATGCCGTTCATGGACGAGCCCCCGGGGAGCAAGCTCTCGTCCAACAGCAGCCGGACCTACGGCACCGTCATCCGCCGGCTACGAGCGGTCACCGCGCGGACGGTCGACAAGGAACCGTCGTGGCGCCAGAAGGGCCCGCAGCTCACCACCGGCTATACGAGGAACTGGTAGGAGGCGACGCCGTCATGACCATGACCGAACCGCGCACGAGCTCGAAGTCCGTCGACCAGGACGTCGTGGAGATGTCGTGGGACCCGATCACCCGCATCGTCGGCAGCCTCGGGATCTACGCCTCGATCGACTTCAAGAACAAGGAGGTTCGCGAGTGCCACAGCACGTCGTCGATCTTCCGCGGCTACAGCATCTTCATGAAGGGCAAGGACCCGCGCGACGCGCACTTCATCACCAGCCGGATCTGCGGGATCTGCGGCGACAACCACGCCACGTGCTCGGTGTACGCGCAGAACATGGCCTACGGGGTCGCGCCGCCACATCTCGGTGAGTGGATCATCAACCTCGGCGAGGCCGCGGAGTACATGTTCGACCACAACATCTTCCAGGAGAACCTGGTCGGGGTGGACTACTGCGAGCGGATGGTCAAGGAGACCAATCCCGGGGTCCTGGAGCTGGCCAACCGCACCGAGTCGCCGCACGCCGGCGAGCACGGCTACCGCACCATCGGCGACATCATGCGGTCGCTGAACCCGCTCGAGGGCGACTTCTACCGCGAGGCGCTCCAGATGAGCCGGATGACGCGGGAGATGTTCTGCCTCATGGAGGGCCGGCACGTCCACCCGTCGACGCTGTACCCGGGCGGTGTCGGCACGGTCGCGACGATCCAGCTCTTCACCGACTACCTCACCCGGCTGATGCGCTACGTCGAGTTCATGAAGAAGGTCGTGCCGCTGCACGACGACCTCTTCGACTTCTTCTACGAGGCCCTGCCCGGCTACGAGCACGTCGGCGAGCGGCGCATACTCCTCGGCTGCTGGGGCAGCCTCAACGACCCCGCCGTCTGCGACTTCACCTACCGCCGCATGAACGAGTGGGGCAAGGCGATGTACGTCACCCCGGGCATCGTCGTCGACGGCAAGCTCGTGACGAACAACCTCGTCGACATCAACCTGGGCCTGCGGATCCTGCTCGGCCACTCGTTCTACGACGACTGGGCCGGCTCCGGCAAGGAGGTCTTCGTCGAGCGCGACCCGCTGGGCAACCCGGTCGACATCCGCCACCCGTGGAACCAGCACACCCTTCCCAAGCCGGCCAAGCGCGACTGGCAGGGCGCCTACAGCTGGACGATGGCGCCGCGCTGGTTCGACGGCACCGACCACCTCGCCCTCGACACCGGCGGCGGGCCGATCGCCCGGCTGTGGTCGACCGCGCTCTCCGGGCTGGTCCACACCGACTACGTCCAGGCCACCGGCCACAGCGTGAAGATCACCCTGCCGCGGACGATGCTCAAGCCCGAGGCCGCCTTCGAGTGGACGATCCCGCAGTGGAGCAACGCGCTCGAGCGGAACCGCGCGCGGACCTACTTCCAGGCGTACATGGCCGCGTTGGCCCTGCACTTCGTCGACAAGGCGCTCGAGGAGGTCCGCGGCGGTCGCACCGAGACGTGGACGCCGTTCGAGGTGCCCGAGGAGGCCGTCAGCGTCGGCTTCACCGAGGCGGTCCGCGGCGTCCTCTCGCACCACATGGTGATCCGCGAGGGCAAGATCGCGAACTACCACCCGTACCCGCCGACCCCGTGGAACGGCAGCGTCCGCGACACCTACGGCACGCCCGGTCCCTACGAGGACGCCGTGCAGCACACGCCGATCTTCGAGGAGAACTCGCCGGACAACTTCAAGGGCATCGACATCATGCGGGCGGTCCGCAGCTTCGACCCCTGCCTGCCCTGCGGCGTCCACCTGTACACCGGCCGCGGCGGGGTGGTCCAGCAGCAGCACTCGCCCGGCATGGCGGTCCGGCCCTACTGACGGGGCCGCCGCTATGAACCGACGGGAGCTGCAGAACCAGTCGCAGCAGGTCGAGGAGGTCCTCGACGAGTTCGCCCAGGCCGGCGACGAGGTGGCCCAGGAGCGCGCCGAACGGCTGGTCCGCTCCGTCATGGGCCTGTACGCGTCGGGCCTCGCCCGGGTCGTCGAGGTCGCCGAGGAGCGCGACCCGACCATGGTTCGGGCGCTCGCCGACGACGAGGTCGTCGGCAGCCTCCTGGTGCTGCACGACCTGCACCCGGACGACGTCGACACTCGGATCCAGGCCGCGCTCGACCGCGTTCGCCCCTACCTCGGGTCGCACGCCGGCGGCATCGAGTACCTCGGCGTCGACGAGGAGGGTGTCGCGCACCTGACGCTGCAGGGCAGCTGTCACGGCTGCCCGTCGTCGTCGGTGACCGTGACCACGGCGGTCGAGGGCGCCGTCCTCGAGGCTGCTCCAGAGGTCACTTCCGTGGAGGTCGTGGGGGTCGTCGCCGACGCACCCTCGTCGCCGCTGCTGCAGATCGGGCTGCGGCCCGGACTCGAGCCCGCGGCCTCGGCCGTCGAGGTCGAGGAGAGCGGCTGGGCCCGCCTCGACCGCCTCCCGTCACCGGGCACGTCGGTCAGCGAACGGCTCGGCGGTGAGCGCGTCCTCGTGGTCAACCTCGGAGGCGCGGGGTATGCGTACCGCGACACCTGCGCGCGGTGCTCCGGGTCCCTGGTGCGCGGCCGCCTCGACGGCGACGTCATCGAGTGCCCTTCCTGCCGGGCCGAGTACGACGTGCGGCTGGCCGGGCGAGGGCTCGACCCGCGGACCGGTCACCTGTCGCCGCTGCCGATGCTCCCCGACGGCGCGGGCTGGACCGTCGCGCTGCCCGGGCGCGTGACCGCGTGACCCCGCGCGCCGACCCGCTGGTCGGGCTACGGCGGCTCAGCCGGCCCGCGCCCGAGCCCCCGGTCGTCGAGGCGGACGCCGTCGAGCGGTGCGAGATGTGCAGCACCGAGATCGCCGTGCGGCACGGTCACGTGGCCGACCTCGAGGCGCACCGGCTGCTGTGCACGTGCCGGGCGTGCTTCCTCCTGTTCACCGGCTCCGGCGCGGGCGGTGGGCGCTTTCTCGCGGTTCCCGAGGACGTCCGCAAGGTCGCCGACGTGGCGATCAGCGAGGGGCAGTGGGCGGCGCTGCAGATCCCCGTCGACCTCGCCTTCTTCCTCCGGCAGACCGGCGCCGAGAACATCGGCGCGTACTACCCGGGACCCGGAGGCGCCACCGAGTCGCTGCTCGACCTCGCCAGCTGGGCCGAGGTCCTCGACGCGAATCCCGTTCTGGCGCAAGCGGAACCTGACGTCCGGGCCATTCTCCTGCGACGGAGCACCGGCGGGTACGCGTGCTACCTCGTGCCGGTCGACCGGTGCTACGAGCTGGTCGGAATCGTCCGGCAGTCGTGGGTCGGGTTCCACGGCGGCGCCGACGTCTGGGCACGGGTGGAGGCGTTCTTCGCCGAGCTCGACCGGGAGGCTCGTCCCGTGGACCGCACCGGCGCGGCGGTGCCGCGTGGGTGATGTCGGCAGCCTCGACTTCGAGTACCTCGGCGCGGAGGTCGACCGCGGGGCGGCGAGCCCGACGGTGCTGCTCCGGCTGCGGGTCACCGAGAGCTCGGGCCAGCCGGTACACGCGATCGCGCTTCGGACCCAGGTGCGGGTCGAGCCGCACCGGCGGCGGTACGACGACGAGGAGGCGGCCGCGCTCGTCGACCTCTTCGGGTCGCGGGGCCGCTGGGGCCAGACCCTGAAGCCGCTCCAGCTGGCGTTCGTCAGCCACCTCGTCCCGAGCTTCTCCGGATCGACCGAGACGTCGCTCGCGCTGCCCTGCAGCTACGACTTCGACGTGGCGGCCAACAAGTACCTCTACTCCTTGGCCGAGGGCGTGGCCCCGCTGCTGCTGCTCTTCAGCGGCACGTGGTTCAGCGGCACCGCAGGCGCGCTCACCGTGCTCCCGATCCCTTGGGACCGCGAGGTCACGGCCGGGCTGCCGGTTCAGACCTGGCGGGCCGCGATGGACCAGCACTTTCCCGGCACGGCGTGGCTCCGCGTCGGGCGCGATGCCTTCGACGCGCTCTACCGGTACCGCGCGGAGAACGCCATGGTCTCCTGGGACGAGGCGGTCACCCGGTTGCTCAAGGAGGCCGGCGAGTGACCACCTTCGAGGACGTGCAGCCGATCGCCGACACGGTGCTGTACGAGGGCTACGTCCTCTACCCCTACCGCGCCGACGACACGAAGAACCGCGTGCGCTGGCAGTTCGGCGTCCTGGCTCCCCCGGCGCACGTCGCGGCCGACCCGTCCGAGCGGTCGGCACTGCGGGCCGAGCTGCTCCTCGACGGCCGACCCACCCGGGTCTCCCTTCGGGTCCGCTTCCTCCAGGTGCAGCGGCGAACCGTCCACCAAGAGACCACCTCCGGCGAGCGGGAGGTGGCCCGGCTGGAGGCCGGTGACACCGCATACCTGCCGTTCGACGAGGCGGTGTCGCACGAGCTGGACCTCGATGTCGACGTGGCGTCGGCCGCGGTCGAGCCCGTGCTCGAGAGCAGCGTGGTCCCGGGTGGGGTGGATCACGAGCCGGTGCGGGGCGGGCGGTTGCGCCGCGAGCGTCTCCCGCTCACCGCGGCGGTGACCATCACGGCCGAGTCACTGCCCGGTCCGTACGGCGTGACCCGGTTGCGCGTCGACGTCGCGAACGTGACGCCCTGGGCGCCCGATTCGTCGCCGCGGCGGGAGGAGGCCCTGCGCCACTCCATCGTCGCGGCCCATCTCCTGGTGGGCCTGGACAGCGGCCGCTTCCTCTCGCTCACCGACCCGCCGGAATGGGCAACCGGATACGCCGCCGAGTGCGAGAACGACGGCGTGTGGCCGGTGCTGGCCGACTCCGACGGCCGCGCCGACATGGTCCTGTGCTCGCCGATCATCCTGCCCGACCGGCCGCAGGTCGCCCCGGAGAGCACGACGCAGTTCTTCGACGGCACCGAGATGGACGAGATGCTCAGCCTGCGCGCCCTGACGCTCACCGACGCCGAGAAGCGCGCGGTCCGCGGGACCGACCCGCGCGCCGCCCAGATGCTCGACCGCGTCGAGAACCTGCCGCCGGAGCTCATGGACCGGCTGCACGGAGCGATCCGGTACCTCTCGAGCACGGCGCAGGTCGAGCCGCGCGACCAGCCGCCGGACTCGGTCGACGTGGATGGCGTGCCGGTATGCGAGGGCAGCCGAGTGCTGCTGCGCCCCGGAACGCGCCGGACCGACGCCCAGGACCTGTTCGTCGCCGGCCGCACGGCCACGGTGGCGAAGGTGGTGCACGACGTGGACGGTCGCGACCATCTCGCGGTGCTCCTCGACGACGACCCGGGCCAGGACCTGGCGCTCGTGCAGGGCCGGTTCCTCTACTTCGCGCCCGACGAGGTCGAACCGATCGGGGTCGGCCGATGACGGGCTCCGGGCGGCTTCTGGTGGCAGGCGTCGGGAACATCTTCAAGAGCGACGACGGGTTCGCCACGGCGGTCGTCGCGCGGTTGGCGGAACAGGCCCGGCACGGTTGGCCGGAGTGGGTTCGGTTACACGACTATGGGATCGGCGGCGTGCACCTGGCGTACGACCTGCTCGAGGGATACGACGAGCTGGTCCTCATCGACGCCATGCAGCGTCCGGGCGGCCTCCCGGGCACGGTCTACGTCCTCGACGCCGAGCCGCCGACGATCCCGGGCGACGGCGAGGCAATGCCGATGCTCGACGCGCACGACCTGGCGCCCCAGACGGTGCTCGCGCTCGTCCCGTCGCTCGGCGGGACGCTGCCCCCGGTCACGGTCGTCGGCTGCGAACCGGAGACCACCGAGGACGGCATGGGCCTCTCCGAGGTCGTCGCCGGACAGGTCGAGGTGGCGGCGCGGATCGTTGACGACCTGGTCACCTGCGCCGTGCGACGGCGCGACGACTTCCGGACCGCGGTCGGCGCGGCCACACTGGACTGACGCGAAGGAGATGACGATGGGCAAGGTGGTGTCGTTCCTAGGGCTGGCTCTGCTGGCGGCGGCGGTCGCGGCGGCGTACCCCGACATCAAGCGCTACCTCGAGATGCGCCGGATGTGAGCTGCTGATGTGTCTCGGACTGGCCGGCCAGGTGGTCGGGCCGACCGACGAACCCGACCTCATGGACGTCGAGGTCGCCGGAGTGGTGCGCCCGATCAACGTCGCGCTGCTCGACGGCCCGCTCCGGCCGGGTGAGTGGATCCTCATCCACAGCGGGTTCGCCCTGGAGCGGATGACCGCCGAGGAGGCGCACGACGCGATGGCGGTGCTCGGCGGTCCCGGGGTGGAGGAGATGGCCGGCGATGGCTGACCAGGCCGGCGGGCCCACTCTCTTCGTCCGGTACGCGTTCCCTCCGAACAGCCACGGCTACTGCGGCCCGGGTGACAGCGCAGGGTTCCTCGGGTACGGCCTGGCGGGCGCGGTGGACCCGGGCTTCCGGCAGATGGCGCAGGCGTTCGCCGGGGCATGGCCGTACCTCGAGCTCATTGCCGGCGCGACCGGGATCGGTGACCCGCTCGACCGCCGGGTGGTCGAGGCGTACTGGGTCGGGAACCGGCTGCTCGACGGCGTCGGGATCACGCACATGGGCAACTCCATGGAGGACCGGTTCCGGTTCCGGACCGGACCGCGGTTCGCCAGCCTGGCCGAGGGGGTCCAGGCCGGTGGGCTCCCGCACCACTCGTTCCACGTCTTCTGCATCTACCCGTGGATCGGGCTGCTCACCGAGAACCGCCAGGCCGAGCAGGCGCTGACCGTCCTCGACCGCTGCCGCATCCGATGGGGCCGGGTGACGGCCCTGCAGGGTGACCAGGCCGTCGTCGAGTCCCGCGCGCTGGCCTGGGACGGGCGCCGGCTCGAGCTGGCGGCGCCGGCTCAGGAGAACGTGGTCCGAGCCGTGGACGGGATCGGCATGGTTCCCGACCTGGCCGTCGGCGACTGGGTGTCGATGCACTGGGAGTGGGTGTGTGACCGGCTGGAGGCCCGGCAGCTGGCGGCCCTCAAGCACTACACGTCGCGGCATCTGCGAGATGGTGAACGGCGGGGTCGAGCACTCGGGCGCGGCGCTGGCCCTCAGCTGAGCGGTAGGCGTCCGGCCGGCGTCTCGTACCCGGTCACCAGGGCACGGCGACCCGTCCCGGCTCCCGGCACGTCGACCTCGTGGACGGGCACGCCGTAGAGGGCGCTGAGCTCGGGCTCGGTGAGCAGCCCGTCGGTCCGGCCGTGACGGACGTCCGCCGGGCCGTGCATGAGCACGACGAAGTCCGAGACGAACAGCGCGTGGTCGGGGTGGTGCGTCGTCAGGAGGACGGTCAGACCGTCGTCGGCCAAGCGACCGCACGAGGGCGAGGACGATTCCCTGGTTGCGCAGGTCCAGCCCGGTGGCCGGCTCGTCGAGCACCATGACCGGGTGTCCCGAGGCGACGGCGCGAGCGACCAGCACCAGCTGCTGCTCGCCGCCGCTCAGCGTCGGGAACGCGCGGTCGGCGAGGTCGGCGATGCCGACCCGCTCCATGGCGGCGTCGGCGGCCGCCCAGTCGCTGCGGCCTGGCACCGCGAAGACCCCGACGTGCGCCGCGCGTCCCATGACGACCATCTCCCGCACCGGGTATGCGAAGGCGCTCGTGCGGACCTGGGGCACGAACCCGACCGGGGCGTCCCGGCGTACCTCTCCCTGCTGCGGACTCAGCAGGCCGGCGGCGCACCGCACGAGCGTCGTCTTCCCGCGCCCGTTGGGGCCGAGTACGGCCGTCACCGACCCGGGTTCGAGGCTCACACTGACGCCGCGGAACACCCAGTCCTCCGCCGCATACGCGAACCCGACGTCGCGGAGCTCAAGCACGGTCCCACACCCGGTCGCGGTTCCGGCGGAGGAGGACGAAGAACGCCGGGGCGCCCACCAGCGCGGTGAGCACGCCGAGCGGGATCTCACCGGCCGTCAGCGTGCGCGCGAGGGTGTCCACGGTGACGAGGAACGCGGCGCCGACGAGGAATGAGACCGGGAGCAGGACGCGATGGTCCGGACCGACCCACATGCGCACCAGGTGGGGGATGACCAGGCCGACCCAGCCGACCACCCCGCTCACGGCGACCGCGCCGGCGACGATGAGCGCCACGGCGGTGAGCAGCGTCCAGCGCACCGGACGGGGCCGGATCCCCACCGCCGCGGCGTCCTCGTCACCGAGCGACAGCACGTTGATGCGCCACCGGAGGGCGAGCAGCACCGCGGTGCCGACGAGGATCGGGACGGCGGCCACGAGCACCTTCCCGAAGGTCGCCGTGGCCAGGCTCCCGAGCAGCCAGAACACGATCGCGGGCAGCGTTGTGTACGGGTCAGCGAGATAGGTCAGCAGCGACACCAGCGCGGTGAAGAACGACCCGGTGACGACGCCGCCGAGGACGATCATCAGCATCGACGCGCCACCGCGGCCGGCGGTGACGAGGAAGACGACGCCGAGGGCGGCCATCCCGAAGACGAAGGCCGACGCGACGAGGTAGCCGGTCCCCAGCCCGAGCACCAGGGCCAGGGCCCCGCCGAACGAGGCGCCCGACGACACCCCGATCACCTGGGGGCCGACCAGCGGGTTGCGGAACGCCGCCTGGAGCGCCACGCCGCCGACCGCGAGGCCGCCGCCGACCAGGGCACCGAGCAGGACCCGAGGTAGCCGCACGAGCACCACGACGTCGTGTTCGGTGACCGGTCCGGGGTACTCCCGGCCGGTGGCCTGGTGGACGAGGATCTCGACGACGTGCCCGACCGGGACCGGGTAGCGGCCGAGGGCCATGGCGACGACGCCGACCACGAGCAGCCCGCCCGCCGCGATGGCGACGGCCGGCCCGGCGGCGCGAACGCCGCGGCGCGATTGGGTCGCCGCGCTTCGGCGGTCAAGCATGGAACTGCTGGTAGTCGGCCGATCCGTCGTTGGTCGCGGTGCGGAGGATGTCGTCGAGCTGGGTGGCCGTCGGCTGGTACGCGTAGAAGCGCTGGTACGACGAGACGATGTCGGCCCGCAGGTCGTACCTCGGCTGGTTCGGGAAGGCGACAGTGTTCAGCCACCGCCACATCAGCGGCGACTCGTGGCTGGGTGGGTCCCACCGGTAGCCACCGAGAGGCACCTTGTAGACGCGCTTCTCCTTGACCGCCGTCAGGCCCCGCCACACCGGGGACTCGTACAGGTCCTTGGGTATCGCGGGGTCGAAGTTCCCGAGCAGGACGATGTCCGGGTCCCACGCGAGGACCTGCTCGGGGTCGACGCCCACCATGCCCTTGCCGGTGGCCCCGCCCGGACCGCTCGCGGGGTTCTGTCCACCGACCATGGCGATGTAGCCGTCGTTGTACGTGCCCGTGCCGGCCACCTTGAGGCCGCCGACGAACCGGTTGAAGTACAGGATCGACGGCTTCGGTGTCGGGCTCGCCTTCCCGACCGCGGTCAGCTGCTGGTACGCGGCCTGCGTCGCGGCGTTCAGCTCCTGGCCGCGCGCGGTGCGGCCAAGAGCCTTGGCGAACAACGAGATCCAGGTCGTGACGTCGTCCTGGGTCCCGTACTTGAGACCGAGCACCTTGAGCCCGGCGTTCTCGAGCGGCGCGATGATGCCACTCCCCTGGTCGCCCCACTGGATGACGAGGTCGGGCTGCAGGGCGAGGACGGCTTCGACGTTCGGGGTGAACGTGTCGTCGGCGACGTCGTGGCGGACCTCCTTCGCCGCCGGGAAGATCGTCCCGAGGATGCCGTCTCGGACCGCCACCCACGACGCGTTCTGCATCCCGACGAGGTGCTCGGCGCTCTGGGCCACCGCGACGAGGATCGACGCCGCCGGCTGCGGGATCGTGACGATCCGGCGCGCGGGCCGCTCGAGCGTTACCACGTCGCCGCGCTGGTCGGTGAGACTGATCGGCCCGGTCGCCCCAGCGCCACCAGCTGCCGTCGTCGCCTCGACCGGGTCACCGGCCGACGGTGAGCCGTCTCCGGAGGCACAGCCGCCCAGCAGCACCGCGGCCCCGGCCACAGCGCCGCCGAGGACGGATCTGCGGGTCAGGTCGCCGGCCCCCGTGGCCCGGCTGCCCGGCATGGCTACTCGGACCCGGACAGCGGGCCGAGGATGCGGGGAAGGGGATGGGCGGCAGCGGGGGCCGTCGTCGCTGCGGTCACCGCGACCGCCTCGGCGTCGAACGCCCTGCTCCGCGGCCCCACCGCCGGTCGTCTGCCGGTGGGCTCCCAGGAGTGCGGGTCGTCGTTCAGGCCGAGCAGCCAGGTCACCGAGCAGTCCAGCGCGGACGCCAGCTCGGGGAGCTTGGCGACATCGAGGCCGGAACCGTGCTCGAGGCTGCTCAGCGCCTTGTTGGTGCTGAGGACCCCGAGCCGGGCCAGCCGGCTGATGACCTGCTTCTGGGTGAGCCCCAGGGTTCGGCGCCGTTCGCGTAGGCGCTGGCTGACCACGAGATGGCGCGTCGCGCCGAGGTCCGAGGGACTGGTCAACGTCATTGACGACCTCCAAAAAAGGGCCTTCCCACGTTCCGCCTGGTTCCTGGAGTCCGTCAACCCGTAAATCGGACAGTTGCGCATCGATTTCTGGGGCGGCGCCTCAGCCAGGCGGCGGCTCCATGTCGGCCAGCGCATGGACGGTGTAGCGGGCGACGTTGTAGACCGGCGCGCGCGCCAGCAGCCGCTCGAGCTCCTCGTTCGACTCGACCTCGTAGATCCACGCGCCGCCGTGGGCGCCGACCACGTGGTAGCGCGCGAGCACCTTCCCCTGTAGTTCCAGGGTGGCGCCGTACTCCGGCATCCGCCCCACCGCGCGGGCCGTCTCGGTCGAGACGAGGGCCAGCTCGATCTGCCACAGCACGAGAAACTTCATGGTTCTCCAGCATGCCGGACGTGCGACGATGACGGGACGTGATCATCGACCACGGGAGGCGGTCGTGCACGAGCTGTCGCTCTGCCAGAGCATCTACGGCATCGCCGACCGGGCCCGCGATCGCCGACCCCTGGTCGCCGTCCACCTACGGGTAGGCGCTCTGCGGCAGGTGGTTCCCGAGACGCTCACCTACTGCTGGAGCGTGGTCACCGACACGACGCCGCTCGAGGGGTCGGTGCTCGACGTCGAACCGGTCCCCGGAGAGCTGCACTGCCGAAGCTGCGGCGCCACAACGGTCCTCGCCGACCGGTTCCTCGTCGCGTGCGCCGAGTGCGCGGGCGCCGAAGTGGACGTCGTCCACGGCGAGGAGCTCGTCGTCACCGCTCTCGACCTCGCGGCACCGACGTCACCGGTAGGGAGCTGACAGGCCATGGGACGGTTCCACCGGCACGACGACGGCACGACGCATACGCACGAGCACGACGACACCCCCGGACCCGGCCACCAGCACGCGGTCGGCGACCACTCCGCGTACGCCACGGGGGTCGACCGCGTGATCGTCCTGGAGCGGATCTTCACCGAGAACGACCGCGCCGCGGACGCGAACCGACGGGCGTTCGACGAGGCCGGCGTCGTCTGTGTCAACGTCATGTCCTCGCCGGGAGCCGGCAAGACGACGGTGCTCGCCGCGACGCTCACGCACCTTGGCGAGCGGGGGCTACGCGCCGGCGTCGTCGAGGGCGACATCGAGACGAGCATCGACGCCGACCGGTTACGCGGCCTGGCGCACCAGATCTCGTTGCTCAACACCGGGAACGGCTTCGGCGGTGAGTGTCACCTCGACGCCCCCATGGTCGCGCGCGCACTGGAGCGGCTCGACCTGGATGACCTCGACGTCGTCCTCGTCGAGAATGTCGGCAACCTCGTGTGTCCCGCCGAGTTCGACGTAGGCGCGCACCGGCGAGTCATGGTCTGCTCCGTCACCGAGGGCGAGGACAAGCCCCTGAAGTACCCCGTGATGTTCCGGTCGGTCGACGCGGTCCTCGTCAACAAGACAGACCTGCTTCCCCACCTCGACCTCGACGTCGACCTGCTGGAGCGCAACATCCGCTCGGTCAACCCGAGCGCGCAGATCCTCCGGATGAGCGCGCGGACCGGCGCCGGCCTGGACGCCTGGTATGCCTGGCTGACCGGCGCGCTCGCGGGCTGAGCTCGACCGCTGCGGCCGGCTACTTCTTCGTGAGGGTGCCGCTGCCGACCATCGACTGCTTGACCGTCGGCGAGCCGGTGTAGGTGACGTTGCCGCTGCCGATGATGTTGACGTCGAGCCGGTCCTTGACGGCGAGCTCGGCGGCGCCGCTGCCGGCGCTGTTGACCGTCGCGGTCAGGCTGGTCAGCGCCGAGCCGTGGTAGGCGCCGGACCCGGCGATCTGGATGTCCTGGGCGTCGGCGCTCCCGTTCGCGGTCACCGACCCCGAGCCGGCCATCCGCACCCGCAGGCTGGTGGTCTTGACGTCCGTCGCGGTCTGGCTGCCGGTCCCGGCCACGTCGAGGCCGGTGAGCTCGCGCACGGTCACCTGGTAGGTGATCGGCTGCTTGGCGTCGAGGTTGGCGTTGTCCTTGACGCCGAGCTTGAGGACCTTGTCGACCACCTCGCTGGTCAGCAGCGGCAGAAGGTTGTCTTCGGCCGTGACCGTCAGCGACTCCGTACCGGTCTGCTTGAGCTGGACGTCACCGGAGCCGGCGAGCTCGATGGACGTGAAGCCCGTGACCGACCGGGTCTCGGTCTTGGACGTCCCGGAACCGGCGGTACCTCCCGTAAGCGAGGAGCACCCGCCGACCAGCTCAGCCGCGACCCCCCTGTGGCGATTCATCCGGGTCTTGCACTCTATGGAGCGAAGCGGCGCCCTCTGACGGTATTGGGCAACTCTGGCTGACGGTTGCCTGACGAAACTCCTGCGCATTTGCAACCGGTCCGCCCGGCCGACCGGCGGCTCCGGCCTCGGGCTGGCGATCGTCGCGTCGATCGTGGCGGCCCACGGCGGCACCTCCGACGTCATCAGCACCCCGGGGACGGGCACGACGACCCGGATCCGCCTGCCCCTGAGCCTGGACCCCTCTTCGCTCCCTGATCGGCCCGAGGGACCAGTCTCCGCGCGGCGACAGTCGAGGTCTAGGCCCGCGTGGATGCGTAGCGGGACGCCCGACCGGGTATACGTCCGGACACAGCCACGAGAGGAGGACGCTGATGTCCGACGAGACCAGAGCCGTTGCGGACGACCAGAGCGACCAGGGCGTACCGGTGGGCGACGCCGACGTGCAGGCCGACATCGACCGGGCCAGCGGCGAGAACCGCGAGCTCGATGACGCCGACGTGACCGGCCAGCCCTGGCGGCCCGCCGAGGGTTCCACCGACCAGGGTGAGCCGGTGGGCACCGCGGATGTCGAGGCCGACCGGCGCCGAGCCGGCTCCTGAGGAACTCCACACAGTTCGCCGCTGAGCGGTCATCTCGACGGGCAGCAGAGCGATAATCGGTCGCCTAACGCCCAAAATCGGGGTTCGTGCCCGTCGAGAGGTCCCGGTGGTCGCGAATGGCGACCTCGTCGAGGTGGTGAACTCTCGCCGGCGCGAGCCGGTCACGCATCTCCTCGAACACGACGGCCGTCCCGTCGTCGGTGCCGGACGACGCCGCCACCAGCTCGGTCAGCGCCTCGATCGCCACCACGCGGTCCTGTCGCGTGCCGAGCTCGTTCTGGAACTCGGTCATCCGGCGGATCGTCTGGTCCGCGCGTTCGCCCAGGGTAGGTGCGGCCATCTCGGCGACGTAGCGGGCGCGCTTGCTGGACTTGCGGGCCTCGTGCATGAGCAGGTCCGGACGCCCGGCCGCCAGGGCGGCGTCGAGACGTCGCTGAAAGCGCCGCTCGGCGCGGATCAGGAAGGTCAGTGCCTCCGGCGAGCTGGGATGCAGGTCGGGCAGGAACGGCATCCCGCGATGCCACTCCGCCGCGAGGTCGACCAGACGCGCGTACCGGCGCTTCGCCAGGCCCGCCTGGAGGCGTCGCGCGGCGGTGTTCAGCCGGTCGGCGCAGTACGCGTCGACGTGCCGTCGCGCGGCCTCAGTCACCGGTCCCTCCGGCAGGGCGGCCAGCTCGTCAGCGAGTGAGTCCTGGAGAACCTGGACGTCACGAACGTCGCCGAGCACCCGGGCGTACCACCGCAGCCCTTCGTCGAGGACGGTGGCCGCACTCGGGTCGAGAAGGTCGCGAATCTCGCGGAGCACGCTGCGGTACCGCCGGGTCGCGACCCGGGTCCGGTGCACGGCGTCGAGCCGACCGCCCCGCAGCTCTCGCTCCCCCTCCATGAGGGCGTGGTACTGGATGTCGAGGTAGGCCTGTGCCATCCGCTCGACGTGCTCGAGGCGCTCGTCGCCGCGCGCGGGCTCGGCCGCCGCCTCGTCGAGTCCTGCCGGTTGTGCCACGTTCAGGTCTCCGTCCGGATAGGTCTCGAGTCTAGTGACGCTGCCGTACGACCGATGTTCATCGGCAAAGCCCCTGCCGTTCATCGTGGCGGCGCCCGTCGCGTCGACGCTGGCCCAGCGTCTGCCCGCCGTCTCCCCGACCCCGTTCATCCGGAAGGATGTCGCTCGTGCAGGAACGTGAACCGGCTGAAGCCGTGGCCGCTGCCGGCCTCGGCGCGATGTACTACGTCATCGGGCACAACTCGTCCGACCTGTGGGGGACCACCCGGGAGAGCTTCGCGCTCAGGGCCGCGGCCGCCGACGTGCCGGAAGGTCCGGCGGCCGACCTGTTGCGCGAGGCCGGCCAGGAGGTCGTCGACCGGCATACGGGTGAGGCCACCGTCGACCTGCGGGACAAGGACGCCCTGAGGGCCCTCGGCCTGGAGCAGGTCGCCGGCGTCCTTCCGGTGCTCGGGCAGCTTCCGGCCGCCGCGGCGGAACAGGTGCGCGCCTGGATCCTCGGGATCGCGGCCCAGGTCGCCGAGGCCGCGTATGACGTCGGGCAGACCGAGGAGATCAGCGACGTCGAGCGGCGAGCCCTGGACGCGATCCGCGGCGTGCTGAGCGCGTAGCGCTCGGTGTCGGACACCGCGCGGCGGGACTGGTCCGCGGCCGACGTCGTCGTCCGGGTCCTGCCCCTCGACGACGAACCGGCCGCGGCCGACCGCGCCCTGGCGGAACTGGTCGCCGCATACCTCGGGGTTCGCGTGGACCAGGTGCACGTCGGTCGACGCTGTCCCCAGTGCGCCGCGACGGACCACGGCCGGCCGGTGGTGCGTGCAGTGGAGGGTCACCGCGTGCACGTGTCCATCGCCCGCACACTGGGTCGAACGGCCGTCGCGGCCGGTTCGACGGGGCCGATCGGAGTCGACCTGGAGAGTGTCGACGTCGACCGGTTCAGCGGCGTGGCGACGGTCGCCCGGCACGCCGGCGAGCCGGAGTCCGCCACGCTCGCCGACGTGGCGGCGCACTGGGTCCGCAAGGAGGCGGTCCTCAAGGCCACTGGTTGGGGAGTGACCTACGGGCCGGACCGGGTGAACGTGACTTCGGATCGCCCCTCACCGTTCCCGTTGGTGGTGGGAAGCGGCCGCCAGAAGGTGCAGCTGTGGGTCACCGACCTCGACGTCGGGTCGGGGTACGCGGCGGCCGTCGCCGCCGTCAGCCCGAGTCCTGCTCGGGTACTGGTCGTCGACTGACCGGCAGGTCGGGAAGCTCCGCCTCGTACAACCACGCGTCAGCCAACCCCGGCAGGCGAGGCCCGAGTCGGTCGGTGGCGTGCACGATGAAGTCCTCCGTGGTGACCGACCCGTCGGCGTGGTCCGTGACCCACGACCGGAGCATCTCGAAGAACGCTGGGTCGCCCACGGTGGTCCGGATCGCGTGGAGGAACAACGCTCCCCGCTTGTAGACCCGGTCGTCGAACATCGTGCGGGCATCCGGGTCGGCGAGGACCAGGTCCCGGGGCAGGCGGCGGAGCCGGTTCCAGTGGGCGACGGCGTGGGTCGCCGCTGCGGAACCTCCCGCGCCGTGCGACCAGCGCCACTCCGACCACAGCCACTCGGCGTAGCACGCGAAACCCTCGTGCAGCCAGATGTCCCGCCAGCGGGCGGCGGTCACGCTGTTGCCGAACCACTGGTGGGCCAGCTCGTGGGCGATGAGACGCTCGGCGCCCCAGTCCGTACGCAGGTAGTTGGAGCCGAACGTCGAGAGCGTCTGGGCTTCGACCGGGATCTCCAGGGGGTCGTCGGTCACGACGACGGTGTAGCCGGCGAAGGGGTACGGCCCGAAGAGCGACGTGAACGCGGTCAGCATCTCGGCCTGACGGCTGAACGCCCGCGCGACGCCGGCCCGGTGTCCGGGAGGGTGGACGACCGTGACCGGCACCATGTCCGGGTCCGTGCCGGGCAGCGGCGTGGTGACGTAGCGCCCGATCTGGACGGTGGCGAGGTACGACGCCATCGGCTGGGGCAGCTCGTAGACCCACGTGGTGGTGCTGGCGCGCGACGTCCGCCCGGTGAGCGTCCCGTTCGCGACGACGACGTATGCGGACGAGGCCCGGACCGTGATCCGGTAGGTCGCCTTGTCCGAAGGTCGGTCGTTGCACGGAAACCAGGACGGGGCACCGTAGGGCTGAGCCGCGACGAGCACCCCGTCGCTGAGCTCCTCCCAGCCCACCTCGCCGTCGGGGCCGGGCACCATCCGAGGAGTTCCCGCGTACCGGACCACCAGGGACAGCATGCGCCCGACCGGCAGGACCTCGTTGAAGCGCACCGAGACCCGCCCGCGGCGGTGCTGCCATCGAGAGGTGCGCGCGCCGTCCACGCGGACCTCGGACACCCTCAGCGCGTACAGGTCCAGGGTGAGCACGTTGGTGGGGGCCTGCACCACCACGTCGAGCGTTGCGGTCCCGCTGAGGTGGTTCCCGACGTGGCGGTACGTGAGGTCGAGGTCGTAGTGCGAGACGCCATACGAGCGGTCCCCGTGCCCGGGCACGAGGTCGTCGCCCTGAACGGCCGCGGCGTAGGTCGTCATGACGAGGGCGTCTCCGGTCGCCACGGCGCGACCGGGTTACCGATCCACCGAGTGCGGTCGGGCACCGACTCTCCTCTCATCACCAACGAACCCGGACCGACGGTGCTGTGCCGCCCGAGGGTGGCCGCCGGCAGGACGATGCTGTTGGGCCCCAAGGTGGCCCCCGCCCGAAGCGTCACCGTATCCATGCTGAGCATCCGGTCGTGGAAGAGGTGGGTCTGCACGACACATCCCGGGTTGACCGTCGCACCGTCCTCCAGCCGGATCAGGTCCATCTCGGGAAGCCAGTAGGTGCCGCACCACACCCCACGGCCCACCTTCGCTCCCATGCTTCGTAGCCAGACGTTGAGGACAGGAGTACCTACTGCCGCCCGTGCGAACCACGGAGCGGCCAGGACCTCGACGAAGGTGTCGGCCAGCTCGTTCCGCCAGACGAACGAGCTCCACAGTGGATGCTCCGACGGACGCAGCCGTCCGACCAGCGCCCACTTGGCCAGCGAGGACAGCCCGGCGGCGACGGCGCCGGCCGCCAGGAGGACGACCCCCGAGAGCACGATGGCCAGCCCGGCACTGCGGTCGAGCAGCCAGAGAAGGGCGGCGCAGACCAGGATGGCGAGCGCGGCGTGGAGCCACACCGGGACCAGCCGGCACAGCTCGGTGAGCGCGCGCGCCCACCGGAGCCGCCGAGGAGGGTGGAAGGTCCGACTCTGGTCGACGTCGGCGCCGGTGCGGCGCAAGGGCTCCGGCGGACTGCCGAGCCATGACGTTCCGCGTTTGGCGTGGGCGCGAGCCGGGGCCGCCGACAGGACGGCCACCAGACCCTGGCGCGGCACCTTCCGGCCCGGCGCGGTCATCCCCGAGTTCCCCACGAAGGCGTGCTTGCCGACCTTGACCTCGCCGATCCGCATCCACCCTCCGCCGAGCTCGTAGCCGCCCAGGAGCGTGTCGTCGGCCAGGAACGCGCCCTCCCCGACCGTCGTCAGCTTCGGTATCAAGAGCACGGTCGAGGCCTCGACGTCACGGCCCACCTGCGCCCCGAGCGCTCTCAGCCAGGACGGGGTCAGACCGCTGGAGTAGAGCGGGAACAGCCACGTCCGCGCCTCGTCCAGGACCCGCAGCACGGACCACGCCTGCCAGGCCCGGCGGCTGTAGACGGGGTACGCACCGGCGGCCAGGCCCGCACTCCAGGCCCGGACCGCGGCCCACACCAGCAGCGCGAGCACGACCATCACGCCGGTCGCCGCGACGGCGGTCCAAGACATGGCCACCAGGACGGCTTCGCCCAGCGTCCCGGCCGACAGCAGTGGCCTCGCGAACACGAGGACGGCCGCGATGGTCGCGATCCCCGGCAGGGCGGCCACCGCCAGCGACGTCGCGGCGTACCCGGCCAGCCATGACGGCCGGTCCTCGGGACCGGACTGCTGCACCGGCCCGCGCGCCTTCCCGTTCCGCCGGGCCGGCGATCCGGACCACCACTCACCGGCCGGAACCTCACCGAAGACCGCCGAACCGGGCGCGATCTCCGACTCGGTACCGATGTCCGCCCCAGGAAGGAGCGTCGAGCGTGCGCCGACCCGCGCGTCGGCACGGACGCGGATTCCCCCCAGGTGTAGCACGTCGCCGTCGATCCAGTAGCCGGCCAGGTCGACCTCGGCTTCGATCGAGCAGCCGTCGTCAAGGCGGAGCATTCCGGTGACTGGCGGGATGGCGTGGAGGTCGACGTTCCGACCGACCTGGGCGCCGAGGAGGCGCGCGTACTGGCGCATCCACGGTGCGGTGGAGAGGTTCACCGCCCCCAGCTCGCCGACCCAGAGCTCCGCCAACCACACTCGCGCGTGAACGCGCCCGCCGCGCGGGTGGTCCCCGGCCCGGACGTTCCTCAGCACCAGCCGTGCGCCCCCGGCGGCCAACAGGATTCGGCCGGCCGGGCTGACCAGGAGCAGCCAGCCGGCCAGGACCCACCACCAGCTCACGGCCGGAAGCCAGTCCGCGGTGGACCAGATGCCGGCCAGCGCGGCGGCGGCCGCCACCCAGGTGAGCCAGCGCAGACCCGACACCGTCCGGAGCAGGATGCTCGCCAGCGTCTGGACCAGCTGCATACCTCGGTGGACGGGGTCGACCGCGAGGTTGTCCGCAGCGACGGGGCCGTCCATCTTGTCGACGAAGCCGGCCAGACCCTGGAGGGTCGGCGTCGCATACACGTGGGCGACGGTGACGTCGGGAAACCGCTCGCGCAGCGCCGACACGAGCTGCGCAGCGCTGAGGCTGCCGCCGCCGGAGTCGAAGAAGTCGTCCGACGGCCCGGGGACGACCCCGAGGAGCTGCTCCCAGATCGACTGGAGCCAGCCGGCGGTCCCGTCGAGGGGTGCCGACGGTTCGAGGGCGGTCGTCGTGCCCGTCGGGACCGGCCAGGGAAGGGCGTCTCGGTCGATCTTTCCGGACGTCCGCGTCGGCAGGTGGTCGACGACCGCCAGCCGCGGCACCAAGGGCGCCGGCAGCGCCGTCCGCAGGTGGGCCAGCGCGGCCTCGTGGGCGAAGCCCTCCCGCACGGCGACGTACCCGACCAGCACGGTGCCACCGGAACCGGTGCGGCGCACGGCTGCGGCCGCCCCGGTCACGGCCGGCACGGCGAGCAGGGCACTGTCCACCTCACCGAGCTCGATGCGGCGGCCGCCCAGCTTGACCTGGTCGTCGGCACGGCCGACGAACAGCAGTCCCGCGGACTCGTTCCGCACGAGGTCGCCGCTCCGGTACGCCCGCTCCCAGCCGAGTGTCGGCATCGGCGCGTACTTCTCCGCGTCCTTGACGGGGTCGAGGTAACGGGCCAGGCCGACTCCCCCGATGATCAGCTCGCCCACGTCGCCGTCAGCCACCGGCCGCTGGTCCGGCCCCACGACGGCCAGGTCCCACCCGTCGAGCGGCAGCCCGATCCGTACCGGCGACGCCCCGTCGAGGCGAGCCGCACAGGCGACCACCGTGGCCTCGGTCGGACCGTAGGTGTTCCACACCTCACGTCCACGGCCGGCCAGCCGGGCCGCCAGCTCGGGTGGACACGCCTCGCCGCCGAGGATCAGCAGGCGTACCCCGGCCAGCGCTGCAGGCGGCCACAGGGCCACCAGCGTCGGAACCGTGGACACGACCGTGATCCCGTTGGCGACCATCCACGGTCCGAGGTCCATGCCGCTGCGCACCAGCGACCGCGGGGCCGGGATGAGGCACGCGCCGTGCGCCCACGCCAGCCACATCTCCTCGCAGGACGCGTCGAAGGCGACGGACAGCCCGGCCATCACCCGGTCGCCCGGGCCGATCGGCCGGTCCTGCAGGAACAGCCGAGCCTCGGCGTCCACGAAGGCGGCGGCGCTGCGGTGCTGCACCGCCACGCCCTTGGGCCGGCCGGTCGACCCGGACGTGAAGATCACCCAGGCGTCGTCCTCGGGTCCCGGATCCGCTACGGCGGGGGGCGTCGCCCGCCGTGCGGACCTCGATGACCAGGTCGGGTCCGATCAGCGCGGCGACGCCGGCCTCGTCGAACACCAGCCGGGCCCGGCTGTCCGGGTCGTCGGCGTCCACCGGAACGTACGACGCGCCGGCCAGGAGAACCCCGAGGATGGCCACGTACAGGTCGGACGTCCCGGACGGTATGCGGACACCCACCCGCTCCCCCGGGCCGACGCCCGCGCGGTTCAGCTCCGCCGCTACGGATTCGGCGGCCTCGAGCATCTCGCTGTAGGTCAGGACGTCCGCGCCGCTGTCGACCGCGGGGTCGTCGGGACATCCCGTCGCGGTCTCGCGGAGGATCGCCACCAGGGTTCGCGGCGGGGCGGCGCGATCGGACCGCAGCAGGCTCATGCCACGGCTCGCCCGCTCGTCGAGCCCGCCGCGGTGTCAACGGCATACCCGCTCAGGCGGAGAGCCACGCCGACCACGCTAGTGCTCGCGGGTCCACCACGGAGGTAACCCCGCCGAGGTAACCTGACCTCCGGTTACTTCGCTGGTCTATCCTCTCCGTGCACCGGGGGTTTGCACGGGTCAGCTGTGAGAGGCAGGGGCGATGACCGGACGGTCCAAGTTCAGGTTCGGGCGACGCATCGCCGTCGCTCTGGCGGCGCTCTCGATCATGCTGCCGATCGCCGCCGCCCGGGCTGATGCCTTCGTCTACTGGACGGTCTTCGGGTCCGCGGGCAACGGCCTGGTCAGCCGGGCCAACACCGACGGCACCAGTCCGAACTACACCTTCCTCACGCACCTGTTCGGTGCTCAGGCGATGGCGATCGACGGCACGTACATCTACTGGGCGAACGGACCGCAGGGGATCGGTCGCGCCACCCTCGACGGGAAGACCGTCGACAGCAACTTCATCGTGGCCGCGTTTACCGCTACGGCGCTGGCGGTCGACAGCACTCACGGGTTCATCTATTACACCAACGCGCGCACGGGCACGATCGGCAGGGCACCTCTCAGCGGGGGTACCGCAGGGCTCAACAACGCCCTCGTCGACACACTCGGTGCACCGACCGGGGTGGCCGTCGACAGCGTCAACGGCGCGCTGTACTGGACGCTCAACCCCGCCGCGGGTCAAGGCGTGATCGGGCGGGCCAACCTGGACGGCACCAGCCCCAACCGCACCTTCCTCCATGGCCTCTTCGGCGCCGAAGGACTCACGCTCGACAGCCAGTACATCTACTGGGTCAACGGCCCCAACCAGATCGGGCGCGTCAACCTCGACGGTTCGAACCTCACACCGGGCTTCATCCTGGGCGCCCGCGTCGGCATTTCCAGCAGCGCGCCCGCCGGCACCTCGGTCGGCATGGCGGTGGACGCCTCCTACGTCTACTGGGTGGACAACTACGACGAGACCATCGGGCGGGCGCCGGTCGGAGGTGGCAGCACGGGTCTGAACAACTACTTCATCCGCTCCTTCGGCAACCCCACCGGGCTGGCGGTCGACGGGTTGTCCAACGCGAGCCCCGGCCCACTACCGCCGCCACCGCCGCAGGAGATCGAGCCCCTTCAGGCGGACGTCCAGCGGCTGACGCTGCCGCACGGCATCGAGCGCAGTCTGCTGGCCAAGCTCGATGCAGCGGGGCGGGCCCTCGACGCCGGCGACCTCGGCGGAGCCTGCGACAGTCTCAGCGCCTACGTCCACCAGGTCACGGCGCAAACCGGCAAGAAGATCGACGTGGCCCCGGCAGCGGGGCTGGTCGCCGACGCCACGGCAGCGAGCCAGTCGCTGGGCTGCGGCTCCCGCTGACCCCAGTCGAAGGTCAGTCAGGGTGGTCGACGGCGATGACCACGTTGCCGATCTTCTGCCCGGTCTCCACGAACCGGTATGCGTCGACGATGTCCTCCAGGGGGTAGCTGCGGTCGATGACCGGTCGGAACCGGCCGGACTTCATCAGGTCGCTGAGCTCCTCGACCATGGCCTGGTCGTGCCGTGGGTAGCCGAACAGCACGGAACGGCCGGGCAGCCAGGGCGTCACCAGGGCCAGGAGCGGGTTCTGGCCGCCGGGACCCAGGTCGGTCCAGAGGAACACGCCACGCGAGGTGAGCAGTCGCCGGCACCGGCCGAACGAGCTCTTGCCGACCGCGTCGAACACCACGTCGAACGTGTGGTCGTCCTGGGTGAAGTCCTCGACGTCACGCTCGATGACGCGCTCGGCTCCCAGCGACCGCACCAGGTCGCGATGGGTGCTGTGACAGACACCGGTCACCTGCACCCCGCGTGAAGCCAGCAGCTGGACCGCCGCTGAGCCGATCGCCCCAGTCGCGCCGTTGACGAGGACGCGCTGCCCCGCTCGGATGTCGGCCTTCCGGATGGCCGTCAGGGCGTAGTGCGACCCTTCGGTGGCCGGAGCGGCCTGTGCGAACGTCAGTGTCTCGGGCATCCGGGCCAGCGATGCGGTCTCACCGATGCTGAGGTACTGCGCGTGCGCACCGCAGGCCGCGTCGTCATAGCCGAAGACCCGGTCACCGACGGCGAAGCGCGTCACCGCAGGGCCGACGCGCTCTACCCGCCCGGCGAATTCGTTGCCGAGGATCGTCACCCGCGGCCGCCTCAGCCCGGTGAACGCCCTTGCGAAGAACGGTGCGCCGCTCCGGAAGCCGCAGTCGGTGCGGTTCACGGTCGTCGCATGCACTCTGACGAGCACCTCGTCGTCCCGTACCGATGGCACGGGAACGTCCTCGATGTGCACCACACCCGGTGGGCCGTAGCGGGTGTGGACCGCGGCCAGCATGCGAGCACGATAGCCGGGGCACGGGGACGCAGATCGGGCCGGCGTCGGACGACTCGATCCTGCAGCCCGGCCATCCACGGTGAGCTGTCCGCGCCGAAGATCCACGTGATGGGCACGCCGATCGAGGTGACGGCGTGCACGGGAACGTGCTCGTGGGTTGACGGGGAAAGTCTCATAGACCGGCCCTCGACCGGTGCAGCCGACGTCGAGCGACCAGAAAACCGTCCCCACGAGTCACGGGTCTACCGGGTGGGCCAGGTCAGCGAAGACCGAGACCGTTGACGTCATGCAGCCCGATCGAAACACCGTGAACCCAGGAGGAACCATGAACCGTCGCCGAGTGACCGTCAAACGTGGCCGTCACCATGGCTGGTGGGTCGAGGGACGAAAGGCGAGCGGCGGCCTCTTCATGATGACCTGGTGGCCGAGCCAGCGCCTCGCCGAGGGAGTCGCCCGGCTCTTCGGCTGACGTGGACCGGGGCCGGTCCGGGTCGTTGTCGGCCTCAGCGTCCGAAGAGCTGTGCCGACAGGAGATCGTGGAGCAGTGTCCTGGTGCGTGCGGAGGACCACCCTCGGCCGGTCCGGATGGACTGGTAGAGCTCGGCGCTGAAGAGCGCGACGAGAATGTCGGTCGCCGAGACCGGCGTGAGTCCGGATCGCAGACCTCCGGGCTTGGCGGCCATGACGCGGACCGCCTCGCGGTAGGCCGCGACGCGTCGTCGCTCGCTGGTCCTGATCACCTCGGCGGCATCGGGCTCGCCGGCGGCGCCGTGCAACGCGGCAACGAGCGGCGCCGCGCGCTCGAGGATGCCGATCCCGTGCGCGCAGAACACGTCGAAGGCTTCCTCCGACGTGGTGGCGGCCACAAACTCGGCCCACCAGTCATGCCAGGGCAGAAGCTCGGACACGTCCGGGTCGGCCGGCGGCTCGCGCCACCGGTCGAAACCCAGGATGGCGGCCCCCAGCGACTCCTCGAGGAGCACCGCCTTGGTCCCGAACGTGTAGTAGATCGTCGGGACGGCCACGCCCGCCTGCTTGGCCACCTCGGAGATGGTGGTGCCCAGGTAGCCGTGCTCACAGAACTGGTCGTAGGCGGCCCGGACCATCCGACGTCGGGTGACCAGGGCCCGATCGGTGCGGGTGGAAGAAGGAGTAGACATCGACCCGATCGTAGCGCCACTATAGTCGGACTATAGTGAAGGGTGCGGAGCCATGAGGATCCTGTTCGCATCGATGCCGGCCGACGGTCACTTCAACCCGCTGACGGGGATAGCCGTCCACCTGGCCGAACGCGGTCACGACGTGCGCTGGTACGCCGGACCCAGATACGGCGCCAAGATCGACCGACTCGGTATGCGGTGGTTCCCCTACCAGCGGGCCACCGAGGTCATGGCCGGCAACCTCAACGACCTCTTCCCCGAGCGAGCCGGACTCAAGGGTCCCCGGCTGATCTCGTTCGACCTCGACATCCTCTTCGTCGGCCAGGTCGAGAACCACTTCCAGGACCTGGTGAAGATCCGGCAGGACTGGTCGTTCGACGTGCTCATTTGTGACGGAGCGCTGTACGCCGAACAGCTCGTCGCCGAGTCGCTCCACGTCCCCGTGTTCGCCGTGGGCATGACGATGGTGATGCCAGACGCGCAAGGCCCGCCGCCGTTCTTCGGGTTGCGGCCTGCGCGCACTCCGGTAGGCCGGCTGCATCACGCCATCGTGCGCCGGATGCTAGCCAGCGGCATGAAGGCCGGGACCAGTCACTACAACCAGATCCTCGCCGGACACGGCATCGCGCCGATCCGTCCCGACGGCTTCCCACACGAGCCGATGCTGAGAACCCGGCGGGTGTTCCTCAACGGCTCTCCCGGGCTGGAGTTCCCCGGCTACCAGCCGCTCCCCAACGCCGAGTACGTCGGACCGCTCGTCCCGGCTCGCGCCGCGAAGGATCCTGGCGCCGTTCTACCCGAGATGGTGGTCGACGCCTCGAACCGGGTCGTTGCGGTTTCGCAGGGGACCGTCGACAACACCGACCCGGGCAAGCTGATCATCCCCACCATCGAGGCTCTCAAGGACTCGGGGTACGTCGTCGTCGCCACCACGGCGGGCGCGCAGACCGAAATGCTTCGCGCTCGCTTCCCCTTCCCGAACGTGGTCATCGAGGACTACATCGACTACGACGACCTCTTCCCCCACGTCGACGTGTTCGTCACCAGCGGTGGCTACGGAAGTAGCCTTGCCGCCTTCCTCCATGGCGTGCCGGTGGTCGGCGCGGGCAAGCGCGAGGGCAAGAACGACGTCAACGCCCGAGTCGGCTACAACCAGCTCGGGATCGACCTCCGCAGCGAGAACCCGAAACCGGCCGCCATCCGTACAGCGGTCCAGGCCGTCGTCGACGACCCGACCTACGCCACGAACGTCGCGACAGTGCGCGCGGAGCTGCGGGCATACGACCCCTTGGCCACGATCGAGAGCGCCATCCTGGCCGAGTCGGCGGAAGTGGGCGGTGGTGACCTCAGGCCGGGGCGTAGACCCAAGGTTGTCTGAGGTCGAAGAACGTCGGTTCCCCGATGGCCAACGCGTTGACCTGCTCCATCATCGCTTGCGTCTCGGCCGGCGGCTCCTTGCGTTCCCCTTCGCGGGCTGCCTCCTCGGAGGTGAAGTAGATGGCCATGGTCCAGGCGTCCCCGTCGTGCGAGGCGTTCAGCGTCCCGAGGATGTCCGGTCGAAAGGACTGCCAGTCGGTGGGGTCCGCGGCCATCAGCTCGCGGGCACGGTCGGGATCAGAGGTTCGTCCCTGCATGACCTGGACGAAGCCGGCCTGAGCGGGATCACCCGGCGTGTCGACCTCGACCGACGTGCTGTCGTGGAAGGCCGGCTCCCCGCTGAACAGCGACACCGTGTCCTCCCACCAGGCCGACTGCTCCGGCCGGTCGCTGTTCTGCCGGGCCGCGGCCTCCGACTCGAAGCGTGCCAGCGCGACGAAGGTCCCGTCGTCGGTGACCCCGGCGGTTGTGCCCAGCCATCCGTTCGCGCTTGGCGCCAGCTCCTCCGCCCATTGGTCGAGCCGGGCACGCACCTGCCCCGCGTCGGAAACCGGACCCTGGATCACCTGGACGAACATGACGCCTCCATCGCGCGATCGCTGTCACCGTTGACGATCGGCCTGCTTCGACGGTACTCGCACCGAGACTCGGTGACATCGGATTCGGCGGGTTCACCCTTCCGATCACGTCCCCGGCGTCAGCGTTCGGTAACCGCCGCAAGCGGGTTGCCGGCCATCTCGGCCCGCGAAGATGACAAGCGTGGCGATCCTCGAACGACTGAGCGGGCCTCGGCCCGAGCGGTGGCCGGCCTTCACCAGCCCGGTCCGCTCGACCGCCCTCACCGCACGGATCGGCCGGGTGCTCGGCATCTGCTTCGGGATCTGCTTCGTGACCGGGATGCTCAGCTACTACCAGTACCAGCCGTGGTCGTGGCTGCCGGAGCCGGCCAGCCCGGTATGGCTGTACCGATTCACCCAAGGACTGCACGTCGCGACCGGCACCGCGACGATCCCGCTGCTGCTGGTCAAGCTGTGGTCGGTCTACCCGAACCTGTTCCGTTGGCCGGCGGTGCGTTCGCTCAAACACGCCGCCGAGAGACTCTCCGTCTTCGTCCTCGTCTCGACCGCTCTGGTGCAGCTGACGACCGGTTACTTCAACACCCTGAACTGGTACCCGTGGCCGTGGGACTTCGTGTCGGTCCACCGGTTCCTCGCCTACGTCCTCATCGGGTCGATCCTGCTGCACGTCGGTCTCAAGCTGCCCGACATCATGTACGGCCTCGAGGCGAAGCTGGCGACCGCCGATGTCCTGACCGAGATCCCCTGGAGCGAGAACCCTCTCGCCCACAGCAATGCCGGCGAGGTCGCTCCCCCGCCGACCCCCGCGCTGTCCCGACGCGGCGTACTCGTCGCCGGAGCCGCCGGGATCGGCGCCGTCGTCGTCACCTCGGTCGGCCAGACCCTGACGCCGCTGGAGCCGGTCGGCCTGCTCGCGATCCGGCAGTGGACGAAGGGACCGCAAGGAGTCCCGGTCAACAAGACGGCCGAGCAGGCCGGCATCATCGCGCCGGCCTCGTCCGGCACCTGGCAGCTGTCGAGTCGGCGGACCGGCTTCCTACGTGCTCGGCCTCGCCGACCTCGATGAGCTCGCCCAGGCGGAGGCGGACCTTCCCATCACCTGCGTTGAGGGCTGGAGCGTCGGCGCCCATTGGCGAGGCATACCCCTGCTCGAGGTCGTCGGCCGGGCCGGTGGGAACGCCTCCTCACGGGTACGCGTGGTGTCGCTCGAGCAGGGCCTCTACGGCACCAGCGTCGTCGAGGGACCCCAGGTGTCGGCCGCCCTCCTGGCGACCCATCTCAACGGCGAGCGGCTCAACCTCGACCACGGGTACCCGCTGCGGCTGATCAGCCCCAACCGGCCAGGTGTCCTCAACACCAAGTGGCTCACCAGCGTGGAGGTGACCTGACGTGAAGGCGTGGCGCGTAGCGCTCGCGACGTCCGGCGTCCTGCTGGGCCTCTACGGCGCGTTCCGTCTGCTGACCAACGTGGGATTCGTCGAGCTCCTCGTCCTGGCCACCTGGCTGATCGGCGCCGTCGTCATCCACGACGGAATCCTGTCGCCGGCGGTCCTGGCGGTCGGCTGGTTCCTCGCCCGGCGGGTGCCACCACGCGCCCGTCGCTACCTCCAGGGCTTCCTCGTCGTCGGCGGTCTGCTGACCGTCATCGCCATCCCGCTGATGCTGCGGCGCGACACCCAACCGATGAGCAAGGCCATGCTGCAACAGAACTACGGCGGGAACCTGAGCATCCTCCTCGCCCTCGGGGCCGCCGTCACCCTCTTGCTCTACGCGGTGCGGGTCGCCCGCCGCACCGAAGCGGCGGCACGTTCGACGGTCGGCTAGGAGGTCACGCTGAGCTGCAGGTCTCTGCCAAGGACGCCGGCCAGCCGCTCGGCCTCCTGCTCGATGGCCCGGTCGGGTCGCGGCCGTTCGTCGAGCCAGGTGACCGCGAGCTCGTCGTCGCGTCGCGCCCACGTGCCGCAGACGACCCCGCCGACGACCACCGGGTTGGCCTTGCGAGTCATGAGGCCCCGTCGTGCTGATGGGGTGACGTGCGTGTCCTTGGTGCCTGGTCCGATCACCCACTGGTCGTGCCCGGGGAGGAACCGCACCGCCTCCGAGGGTGACGCCGCCCCCAAGGCGTCCAGATCCTCGCGGACCACGTACGCCTCGGTGCCGCCGACGTCGACCGCAACCAGGCGGTCCCCAAGACCCGACCACCAGTCGTCGAGCCGTCTACGGCCCGCACTGAGGCCGTCGCCGAGCCAGTAGTGGACGTGGTCGAGGGTGGATGGCCCGTACGTCCGCAGGTACGCCACGACGGCCCGCGGACCGGCGTCGTCGAGGTCCGGGATGCCGTTCCACCGCGGGTTGGTGTCGAGGCGTTGGAACGTCTGCTGCCCGTCGCGGGGCGGGCCGAAGCTCATGTCCCCCTGCCAGGTCAGCGGCTTGACCAGGGTCCCGGCGCCCTCGTCGAACACCGGCTTCAGATGCCGGTATGCGCGGTGCCGCGCCAGCACGTCTCCCAGCTCCGCGACGGTCAACGGACCGTCGTCGAGCGCCTCGCGGACAGCGGCCCGGAAGTCGGGCCACTGCGCTGCCGTGAGCCGATAGTGGTCCACCCAGCTCGGCAGCTCCCACTGGCGCCCCGCCGACCGGACGGCGAGGTAGATGCCGCCGTCCTGCGGCGAGAGATAGTGCACCGCCCCGCGGAAGGCATACGCCTTGATCACCGTCCCCTCGGCCAGCGCTGTCGCCAGCTCACCCGGGCGCGACCTCGTCCGCCGGGTCCGGACTGCAAGCTCGGCCAGTGACTCGTCCATCGAGAGGACCGCACCCAGCCGGCGGACCACTCCCGGCACGGACTCGGACCCCACGGGGTCGAGCAGCTGGCGCCCCATCCGCCAGGCCAGCGCCTGGGCCCACGTCACCGACGCATCGCTCCACCGTCTCATCCCCGCAGCCTCACAGACATTCCGGCCGGAAGGCGTCCGCTACCGGAAGGGACCACTCCGAAGACGTCGACTGCCCACCCGCCGTAAATCTGTTGCGGGTGACGGGCGTCACAGGTCGGGTGGAGCGGCCACTGATCAGTGAGGAGACATGACGCCATGTCGCTGCCCACCCCGACGCTGCGCACCACTCGCCTTCGCCTGCGTCCCTTCGACGACGCGGATGCGGACGACCTGTTCGCAGTGCACAGCAGCGCCTATGTGCTGCGCTACTGGGACGCTTCACCATGGAGGGAGCCCGTGCGCGCGGAACGGTTCGTTCGCGCCTGCCGACAGATGGCCGAGGAGGGCACCGGGGTGCGGTTGGCCGTGGACCGTGGCACCGAGGAAGCGTTCATCGGATGGTGCAGTCTCAGCCGGTGGAGCCCGGACCACCGCAGTGCCTCGCTGAGCTACTGCTTAGGGACGGCAGCACCAGCAGCCTAAGAGCTTCGCTCATGACGCTCCGAAGACCCCTGACGCGACAGTTTGTCGAGGTCGCGCTGGCAGAACCCGTGGTGAGCCCACTCCTCCTCGAGCACGGTGCCGAGGCATTGCCGCACTGTCCGCCCCGTGGCGTACGAGGGCCATCGGTCGTCGTCCGGCACCGGCGCGGTCTGCGCGAGCCGATCAGGCGTGACCTCCGCCAGCCACCTCTCGATCTCCGAAGCCTGCCGGTTGCGTACGGCGAGCACCTCGTCGAGGCTCGGTCGGGCGGACGGGTCGAGCCCGTCCTCCTCCTGCTCCATGACGGTCTGTGAACCCAGTCCCAGGGCCGTGAACGGCTCGGTGAGCCCGAGCACGCAGCGTCGGAACCAGGAGTCGTGCACGAAGACCAGGTGACGAAGGGTTTCGACCATCGACCACTCGCCGTCGACGCCGCAATGTTCGCTGTTCTCAGGCATGGACCGAACCCGCTCGGTGGTCGTCGCCCAGTCGTCCCGCAGCTGCCGCCACGCCTCGCGCAGGTCCGCCGGCTCAGCCGAGCGGATCAGCAACCGTACCGGGTGGCGGCGGTCGAGCTCCGCCTCGACGTACGCCATGACCTCGACCCCGTTGACCACGAGATTGGTCACCAGGCCGTCGATCTCTGCATCCTGCATGACCACGCCGACCAGCCGAGCTCTACTCAAGTCGCACTCGCGAAACTCTGCGCCGGTGAGGTCCTCGTCGTCGAAGCGTCGCACGCAGACAGGCTAGGCCGCACCGCATACGCAACGCGCAACTCTGCCGCGGGGTCGGTCATGCCCCGAGCAAGGCGGTCGCGCTGATGACCGAGTGCCTTAGCGTGGCCGGTGAGCACGAAGCGCGTGTGGTTCATCACCGGTGCCGGTCGCGGGATGGGTGTGCACGTTGCTCGCGCTGCGCTCTGGGCCGGCCACGCGGTGGTCGCCACGGCACGGAACGCCAGGAGGGTCACCACCGCCCTCGGCGAGCACGAGAACCTCCTAGCCGTTTCCCTGGACGTGACCGACCCCGATGACGCCCGGAAGGCCGTCCAGGATGCGGTCGACCGGTTCGGCCGACTCGACGTGGTGGTCAACAACGCCGCGAACTTCAACGCTGGGTTCTTCGAGGAGATCACCTCCGAGGACTTCCGCGCTCAAATCGAGACCACGCTGTTTGGGCCCGTCAACGTCGCTCGAGCCGCCCTGCCGGTCATGCGAGCCCAGCGGTCGGGGCTGCTCGTCACCATCTCCTCGACGGCGGGCATCGCTGGACAGGAGTTCTGCTCGGCATATGCGGCATCCAAGTTCGGTGTCGAGGGCTGGATGGAGTCACTTACCCCCGAGGTCGCGCCCTTCCGCATACGCACGATGCTCGTCGAGCCGGGCTTCTTCCGCACCGAACTACTCACGCCCGAGTCCACCCACTACGCAAACTCCACGATCGACGACTACGCCGAGCGCAATGAGCAGACGGTTGCCGGGTGGAAGAGCATGGACGGTCAGCAGAGCGGTGACCCCGCGAAGCTCGCCAACGCGTTGGTGACACTTGTGAACGGAGAGCAGCCTCCGCTGCGGTTCCCGGCCGGCGCAGACGCTGTCGCCACCTTCCAGCAGAAGGCCAACATCCTTCTCGCCCAGGCGAACGCTCATCGCAAGCTGTCCAGCAGCCTCGCCCGCGACGACGCGTAGAACGCCGCCGACACCTACGCTTCCGCCGCGATCCGTAAGGTTCGTCCGAGACGCGGTCGACTTACGAAAGCGATCGCGTTAGCGAGCGTGATCTACCCCGGGCGGGCCACTATGGGCGATATGGGAGGCCAACTGGGCTCGGTGACGACGGCCGACGGCCGGAAGCTGGAGATTCTCACCGCGGGGATCCAAGGCGGCTTTCCGTGGCTGTGGGTCCCAGGCTCTCCGTCGGCGGCGGTCGACTATCCGCGGCTCGACGACGTGGCGACGAGGCTCGGCCTGCGTATGGTGACGTGGTCGCGGCCCGGGTACGGCGGGTCGACGCCGCGACCGGGTTCCGTTGAGGGGCCACGCATCGTCGATGACGCCTCCGACATCGAGGCCATCCTGGACGCGTTGCGGATGGACGAGTTCGTGGTGGTGGGCTGGTCCGGGGGTGGACCGCGGGCGTTGGCGTGTGCGGCCGTGTTGTCGGAACGGTGCCGGGCCGCGGCGACGCTGGCGGGCCTGGCCCCGTTCGACGCCGCCGGCCTGGACTGGATGGCGGGGATGGGGCCTGGGAACGTCGCGGACTTCACCGCCGCGCGACAAGGACCGGACGCGTACGCCGCCTTCCAGGAGAAGTACTTCATGCCCATGACGTCGGCCACCGTGGCCGACGTCGCGGCGGGGTTGGGCCAGCTACTGACTCCGACCGACGAGAGGGCGTTCACCGAAGACCTCGCTCAATGGCTGGCCGAGATGATGCACCGGGCCGGTATGCAGGGGGTGATCGGCGTGCGCGACGACGGGCTGGCCCTCGCCGCGCCGTGGGGGTTCGACGTGAGCAGCATCTCGGTGCCGACTGCCATCTGGGCCGGCGGCCAGGACGTGACGGTGCCCTACGCGCACGGCCAATGGCTGGCTGCGCACGTGCCGGGAGCCATCGCGCACCTGCTCGACGACGCGGGACACATCACCCTCGTCAACGACCTGGAGGACGTGCTCCTCGAGCTCCTCGAACTCAGACGGCTCAGTCCCTGACTCGTTGGACGCTGCTAGATCCTCCTGGCACACGTAGTGGGTTGCGGAGGATCGCCGACTTCAGCCGCCGGAGCGGGCGCCGGCGGTGATGAAGCCGACGACCACCGCCCCCCACCAGCTCACTTGTGATACGGCCACCGAGGTCAGGAGCTGCGCCCGCAGAGCGCGCGGCAGGGCACGCAGGCTTGAGGCGGAGGAGACGGTCCTCAGGCGTCGGGACTGGGCTCGGAGCGCCACCCCGTTGTTCAGCAACACCAGCACCAGAGCTTGCTTGATCCAGGCGACCGTGCTTCCGAGGTCCGGGGCCAACCCCATGCCCGATGCCAGCAGTAGGCCCAAGCCGAGCCAGATGAGCGGATGCGCCGCCTGAGCCAGCCGCAGACACTCGGAGAGCGTCCGTAGCCCGGCCATCCAGACCAACCCGTACCAGTCCACCAACAGGACCGCGCCGAGGCCGACCACCAGCCCCATCACATGCACCGCCAGCGCCACGGTGAGCGCGGCGTGACCCAGTTCCACCCGGGTCGACACGGCCAACACACCCGCCCACAACACGGTCACCAAGAGGTGTCCGCGCCAGGCGCGAGGACGCACCACCGACTGCACCGCCGCCAGCCCAACCGGATGCTGCGTGGGCTCCACGTCACCTCCCGTACGCCAGCGATCAAGGGATCCGCGTCCTCGGGCCGCGCGGACAGGTTCTCACGCCCTGCGCTGATCCTCACATTTCGGTCAGCACGACCTGAACACCAGCACCCATGCGTCATCTGCCGCCCCGACACGAGACGCTTGTCGACCTGCACCTGCGTCGCACCACCGGCTCCCCGTGCCGTCCGAGCAGGCAGCGCGACGGCCCCGTAGAAGTAGCCGCCGCCGGTTGGTCAAGCCCCTCAGCGGACGTTAGTCCGACGTGCGGTCTCGTCGACGCAAGGGCGGGGTTGTCGCTGGCCCGTTTGCGCTGCAGGGGCAGTTAGCCAGCACTCAATGACCGCCACCGGGAGCGAAGAGCTGGTCACAGGAACTTCTATTGCCAAAGCCCACGGCACGCAGGTCGTCGCGGATGGTCGACTTGACACTCTCGAGCGTAGTGAGCGTCGAACCGAAGGCTGCCACGCTGCCGGTGCCGGCCGCGGCCACCGATGCCTGTGCGTCCTTTTCGTAGGTCGCGAAGTCCGCCATCACGGCGGACCAGGAAGAGGCGGCGGTTTTCGGCGATCCCAGCGAGGAGGCCGTGTTCGCCAAGGAATGCGTGATCGTCTGCGCGTCGATCGCGGACGCCGCGGCAGCGAACGTCGCCGGATCGGGGTTGGTCACACTGAATCCGTCAGGAGCCTGGTGCTTGATCTTGTCGGTCAACAGGCTGAGGCACATGGTTTCAACCTTGGCGTGAAACGCCGCATCTACGGGGTCATCCTTCAGAGCTGGCCGCGATGTCGTCGAACTCGACGCAGTGGCCGTCGTCGACGACGGGGCTTGCGGTGATGATGAGGCTGGCGGGCTCGGCGGCTGACCCGTGGGACCAGACCCGGAACACCCCGAGACTGCTGCGACGGCCAGCGCAGCGCAGATCGCGCCCAGGAACGCTTGCACAGGAGCAGAGCTCATGACGACTCCGAAGTGACCCGCGGCACCGCAGGCCCGATCAATAACGTTACTCCGGCCGCGCGAAGGAGTGGCGGAGATTGCGACTAATGGACGGCCGCACCACCCTCGAGGGATCAGGCGGGTGCGGGTGCCACCCAGCGGGCCGCAGAGCACGTCGTCGCTCGTATGCGAACGGCCATCCCGGAGGTCATCGCGCGGCTCGGCGCGCTCAGGGTCTGAGGTCCGAACAAGCGGAAACTTCACCGCCTCGGCACCTGACGCTTGACACAGAAGAAGACGAACGTCTCTGGCGTACGTGTCCGAGCACTCGACCTCGACATTGATCGCCAGCATCGTCTCGGCCGTCAACGGGGTTACCCGTGCTCCTGCTGGGTACCACGGTGCCGATCGGGGTGAAAGCGGAGTCGGTGAGACACATGAAACCCCATCAATACCTGATCTTGGTCAACGGCGGCATCCGGGACACCGACCGAGAATGGCTGGGTCAGTTGGCTGTCGAGCGTGAGACCGAGAACTACACGGCGTTGCGCGGAGACCTCGACCAGTCCGCCCTGCTCGGGGCCCTGTCCTTGCTCAGGCACCTGGGCATCGAGGTGTTCGAAGTCCGGCGATGGTGCCAATGCCCGAGCCCGTGGCGGTTGTGTGTGGCAACCGAGAGCCGACAGCGGGTCGTGTCGCAGTAGCCCGATATGCGGTGAAGGTGGCAGTTGCACGCTCTCTCAGGCGTGGCACCTTCACATCCGCGAGGTCTCGCCGCTCACGATTGGACGGAGGTCGGAGACAGAGACCGGGTGGCGCGCAGTTCACGGTACGTCTCGCATCGAACAGGCAGGTCACCATGGGATAGGTTCGTGCCACCTGAGGCCATCGGTTAGCCGTCGACGATTGGGGACACATGCCCACTAAGAGGCAGAAGCGCAGCGTCGGAAAGTCCAGCACGACACAGAAGGACCTACAAAAGAGTCTCTCCAGCCTGCGTCGCGATCTGTCCAGGACAGAGAAGGCGCTGGCGAAGGCAAAGAGTCGGGCGGCGCGGTGGCGGAAGGAAGCGAAGGTCCAGAAGCAGTCGGCTTCGCGAGCCCGGGCGCGGGTGGAGAAGCTGCGCCAGAAGCTGGACGGAGCATCAGCCGCACGGAAACCGGTGAAGGCTGCAGCACCGACAGAGGTAGTGGCTTCGGACGGACCGGTCACCGAGCCGGTGGCGACCGACGCCGTCACGGCGCCTAACGAAACGTGGAGCGTCGTCCAGTTGCGGGCCGAGGCTCGGGCCCGAGGGCTGACCGGAATGTCGAACAAGACGAAGGCGCAGCTCCTCGCCGCCTTGTCCTGAGCTCGCCAGCGTCAGGCAGCCTGACCATGGCCATTCGTTCTCGACGGCGCCCACGCAACCAGCAACGTCCCGCACGCGGCTGGGGTGCGGGACGTTGCTGCGATGTGGCAAGACGGTAGCGAGCGCACTCACGTCGGCCTACGGTCACCGTCCTCGACGAGCTCCTCGACTTCGGGTAAACCGTCCAACGGGGAGACGTATCCGGGTGGTGCCGGCGGATCGGGGGTGACCGGCGGGAACACGGTCCCGTCTGGTTGGAGGTGAGTGGTCTGGCTCGGTACCGGATCGGGATGCACGATGGTCATGCGCTCGGGCCTTCTCGACTGGCCTCCACCCGGTCGTCCATGGGACATGACATCGGAAGCGGCAGCCCCCGGCGGAGCATCTCGTCGCGAAGTCGGTAGAGACGGGCGAAGCCCGATTCCAGCTCGTCCCGCGCCTCCCAGCGCGCGCATTCGGCACGGACCTCACTCAACAGCTCGTCGTCACTGAGCGTGGCGGTGTCATCGATCGTCATCTGGCTGGTTCCTTCCGTTCGAGGTGCTGAGGAAGTCCTTGGTCCCATCGGCGGCGCCTTGTCAGCCCCCAGGTCGACAAGGCGCCGCCTCCCTTGGTGGTCTCGGGGTCAGAACCGAGACCGGTGAACAGGCGGATTACCAGGGTCTTGACCCCCAGAACCGCCCCGGAGCCGTCAGAACGAACGGCCCGCGCGCGGTATAGGCGACCTGGACGATTCGCCAGGTCCGCAACCGCGGTCACGTCGTGAGCGACGGCAAGAGGTCAACGAACCTGACCGGAGTCCTTCTGGGCTGACCGTGAACTGCCTGATCTCATCGTGTAGCTCCTTCTGTGGAGTCGTCGCGAGCGGGTCTCCGCTGGTGCGTGGCCCGCATTTCACTACCGAAGACTCCGAACGACCTGAGGGATGACGTGAGCAGACTCCGAGTCCCTGATGGCGGTTGAGTAGTCCGCCTCCACATCATGAGGGCGGCTCTCGCGTCATCCCCCGGCCGCAGGAGCGTCCACGAGGCTGAGGATGTCCCGGCGCCCTCGCGACTTCGCCTTCACTCCCGGTCGAGGTGTCCGCGTTGGGCCATCTCGTAGGCGGCGACGACCTCCGCGAAGAAGGTTCCGGCGGCCTCGACGACCACGGCCTGTTCGGCCTTCGCGGTCGAGCCGAGAACGTCGCCGAGGACGTGGTGGTGCAGGTGGACCAGGTCCAACAGGCTCACACCCCCGACGATCGCGCTGACGACCCAGGGCATATCCGGCGGTCAGGGCCGCCTCCTCGTGGCGCGGCAGGTAGCGCAGGAACGCGATGCGGTAGTCCCGCTCCAGCGCCGCGAGGTCAGTGTCGGGAGGCATGCGGACCAGGGGTCTGAGAGGCAGTGCGCCCGAGGGGGGGTGGCCGAGTGGCGGTTGAGGTAGGCGAGGCCCTCTTCGAGGTCGAGGGCGGTGACCACTGGCCCGGTGCTGATCCCGAGGCGCACCATCGCGAAGGCGACGTCGGGCTGGATGCCGACGATGACCGTGTGGGCGCCGCGCAGCCGAGCCATCTCGGCGATGCTGCGCAGCGTGGTGAAGCCGAACGAGTCGAGCACGTCCAAGGCGGCCACGTCGATGATGACGCCCGTCGACCGGTACCGGCCGATCTGGTCGACCAGGTCGTTGCGGAACCGGAGCATCTCCGTGTCGTCGAGGGCAGTGTGCACCGACGCGACAAGGTAGGAACCCTGTCGCAGGATCGAGACGAGCGCCGGTCCGGAGCTCACAGCGCTGCTGGCACCGTCCTCTCTGGAGACTGTGTAACCGAGCAGTCGCTCGGCCTCTTCGAGACCGCCCTGCAGGTCACCGATGGTCTGGATCTTGCTCAGGTCCACACCCAAGAGTCACCAGCGTCTGGGCGATCGTCGGGGACAGTCCGGTAAGGATGACGCTCGCACCCATCAGGCGTGACGCGTCGACCGTCTGGACCAGATGGTTCGCCACTGTGGCGTCGACGTCAGGTGCGCCGGTGATGTCGATGACGACGACCTTGGCCCGATGGGTGCGGATCCCGCTCAGCAGCTGCTCGGTCAGCTGGTCGGCCCGCTCGCTGTCGAGCACGCCGATGATCGGCAGGATCAGCAGCCGCTCGCGCACCGGCAGCACCGGCGTCGACAGCTCTCGGATGGCGTCCTGCTGCTGGCGGATGACCCGCTCCCGCTCGTCGACGAAGCTGACCGCCACGGTGTTGGCGATCCGGTTGGCCGCCGGCTCGTACGCGTCCAGAATCCGGTTCAGCAACGAGAAGTCACGTTGGTACTTCTCGAACAGCGACCGGGCCAGCACGTCACGCAGCAGCAGCACGATGCCGACCACCTCGTGCGTCTCCACCCCACGGGGGATGATCCGCTCCGACAGGTCCCTGGCGTAGTGCTGTAGCGCCTCGACGCTGCCGGTCTCGAGGACCTCGACGTAGTTGTCGTATACCGACGTCGTCTCGGCGGCCATCTCCTGAGGCGTCATCGCCTCCAGCAGGTGCGTGTCATGGATCCGGCTGACCCACTCCTCCCGCAGCTTCGCGCGATGTCACGCAGGTGGGCCACCAGCTGCGGCAGCAGCTGCTGCTGGTCGTCACGCTCCTGGTCGTCGCGTTCCTGGTCGTCGGCGTTCCTGGTCGTCGCGTTCCTGTTCGTCGCGTTCCTGGTCGTCGCGTCCTGGTCGTCTGGACTGGTCGTCGCGCTCCTCGTCGTCCTGCGCACGCTGTCCACCGTCCGTGCCGCTTGCACGTGATCGTCTCCGGTGATGTCATTCTCGTCCTTCCTTCGACCACATGGTCATGGTCACGGTTGTCCCTCGATCCGCCTCGGATACGACGGCGAACTCGTCCATGAGCCGCCTGGCGCCCGGGAACCCAAGTCCGAGACCGGCATACGTGCTGTACCCGTCGGTCATCGCCTGCTCGATGTCGGCGATGCCCGGGCCGGTATCTCGCGCCACCACGTGCACCCCACGCCGACCGTCCCGCTCGACCACCTCGACGACGATCTCGCCGCCGCTCGGTGAAGCGGACGATGTTCCGGACCACCTCCGAGACGGCCGTCGCCAGCAGGGTCAAGTCGGTCCCCGCCAACCCGGCCTTGCCCGCCAGCTCTCGGGCCGCCTGACGGGCAGAGACGATGTCGGCGTCGCGGTTGATCGGGATCCGGACGACGTCGTCGCGGCTCTGACCTCGTGCGGTCAACGGTTCGCTCAGCCGAGCACACAGGTCGCAGGTCAGGACGTGCCCCGCAGCGTCTACCTCACGCTGACGGCGCCGGTCGCCCTGGACAGGGCCAACAGCACCGGCCGACACCGGTCGGTCGGCGGTTCGGTCTGCTCCAGAGCGAGCAGGTACTCCACCCGCATCCGGGCGCGGGTCCGGTTCAGCTGCGCTGCCACGGCACCGGAGGTCGACCCGGTCCGGGCGGCAAGGCGTGCCGGTGTCCTGTCCCGCCACCTCGTGCGCCAACAGCGTCTGCCGCTCCCGCTCCCCCAGCCGGTCCAGAGCCAGGGCGATCGCGGCCTGCTCCTCCTCGGCCAACAGCGGTTCCTCCGGCGCCTCCGGGGCGCGCAGGTCGACGACCTTGTGCAGGTTGCGGTCACGCCGGTCGGCGTCGCGCCACATCGTCGCGATGACGTTACGAGCGGTGACGATGGCGTACGGCTCGAGCATTCCCGGCTCGATACGCGCCTGCGCCGCCAGCACCCGCACCAGCGTCTCCTGGATCAAGTCGTCAGCGGCTGGATGCGCCCCCGACGCGCGACAGCACGATCCGTCTCACCATCGGCATCAGGGCAGCAACGTCCCCCGACGAGTCGTGACCGTCAGCCAGGTCCTTCGGGGACGCCGCGCTCACGACGTCACGCTAGCGACCTCCCGCGGGGTTCGCCCGTCGGGGGTTGACGGCGGTGGGCCGTGGGTAGTTCGAGGGTTCCTCGGGGACGAAGCTCGCCCGCAACATCGCGATGCTGTTCAACATCGTCTGTCCTGTCACTCCTGGCGTCCGCGCGTTCGGCTCCTCATGGTCCGAGTCGAGCAGTGGGCCGCAGGCCCCCGGTGCCACCAGAGCGTACCGGTCGTCCGGAGCAGCGCATGGTTCACGGCGTCTGTCATCAGGCGCCGATCAGCGCCGCCAACCGCGGCGCGTCGCTCGGCGTTAGCGTTCGTGACGAGGCGCGGCCGCCCAGAAGATGCTGGTCTCCTCGAGGCACCCGAAGTGGGTCCTTGGGCGCCGCGGTCGGCCCGCGTCATCCTCGAGGGTGACCGGGGCTTCCCGTCCCGTAGGCGGGCCCGAAACGCCAGCCCCTGAGGGCCTAGCATCCGCGAGCAGGTCCACGAGGTCTCCTTGGGCACCGCTCGAACGCTCGGGCTTCACGCAGGCGGAGGTGTCACGATGCGCCGGCCGAGGAGTCAACGAAAGGTCGGGGCCCAGATAGTCAAGGAGTCGTGAATGACGGTTACAGGTGCCGGTGAGCCGCCTCCACCCTTGAGCCAGCCGCGGACTCCCTCGTCGAAACGGTGGACCTCGACAACGCGCGACCTGGACGACGACTACTACCAGAGTCGGCCTCCCGGGCCGGCGTCCGGCGACAACCCGGACTACGTGAAGTGGCTGGTCAAGGAGTCGATGCTCGACGCGGCGAAGACGTCGGCGGCACAGTTCATCGGCCAAGGCAGCATGTGGCAGAACCCGTATGCGGAACCGAACCCGCGGGCGGCGATCGCGAAGGCCGCGAACTGGCTCACGTTGTACCCGATCTCGATGATCACCAAGCCGGGGTGCTCGTTCCTGGGGACTCTCGGTGACGACGACCTGTGGGACGCGTTGCAGCAGATCGGCATCACCGCCGTGCACACCGGACCGGTCAAGAGGGCCGGCGGGCTCTCCGGCTGGAAGGCCACTCCCAGCGTCGACGGTCACTTCGACCGGATCAGCACTCGCTTCGACAACCAGTTCGGCACCGAGGACGAGTTCCGGACCATGTGCGCGGTTGCTGCGGGGCATGGCGGCGCGGTGATCGACGACATCGTCCCGGGGCACACCGGCAAGGGGGCCGACTTCCGGCTGGCCGAGATGAAGGTCGGCGACTACCCGGGCGTTTACCACATGATCGAGATCCCCAGGGAGGACTGGCACCTCCTGCCCGATGTCCCGTCCGGGCGGGACTCCGTGAACCTCGACCCAGAAACTGAACAGCGGCTCGCCGACGCCGGCCACATCATCGGCGCGATGCAGCGGGTCATCTTCAACGAGCCCGGCGTCAAGGACACCAACTGGTCGGCGACGGCACCCGTGCGCGGTCCGGACGGTGAGGAGCACCGTTGGGTGTATCTGCACTACTTCAAGGAGGGTCAGCCCTCGCTGAACTGGCTCGATCCGACCTTCGCCGGTATGCGGCTGGTGATCGGCGACGCGCTGCATTCGCTCAGCGACCTGGGCAGCACGGCGCTTCGTCTCGACGCGAACGGTTTCCTCGGCGTCGAGAAGAGCGTCGACGGCCCGGCCTGGTCGGAGGGACACCCCCTGTCCGATGCGGCGAACCAGCTGATCGGCGGCATGGTCCGCAAGGTCGGCGGCTTCACCTTCCAAGAGCTGAACCTCAGCATCGACGACATCAAGAAGACGTCCGAGCGAGGCGCCGACTTGTCCTACGACTTCGTCAACCGACCGGCATACCACCACGCCCTGGCGACCGGCGACGCCGAGTTCCTGCGCCTGACCATGAACGAGTCCCGGGCGATCGGTGTGGATACGGCGTCGCTGGTGCACGCCCTTCAGAACCACGACGAGCTGACCTACGAGCTGATCCACTTCGACACGGTGCACTCGGCGGACACCTACATCGTTCCGGAACCGTCCTATCACCGGCGGAGAGCTCGCGACCCTTGTCCGGCAGTGAGCTCATCGACACCCTGACCGGCGACCTCGCACCCTACAACTCGATCTTCACCACGAACGGGATCTCGTCGACCACCGCAACGGTCATCGCCGCGTCGTTGGGACTTCCGCGACATCACCTCCCTCGACGACTCCCAGATCGAGGCGATCACTCGGGCCCATCTGCTGCTGGCCATGTACAACGCATGGCAACCTGGCGTGTTCGCCCTGTCCGGCTGGGACCTGGTCGGAGCGTTGACCCTGGACCGAGCGGCAGGTCGCCGACCTGATCCGCGACGGCGACACCCGATGGATCCACCGCTCCGCGTACGACCTAATGGACTACCGCCCCGACGCACACCGAGTCGACGGCCAGATGCCCGCGGCACGGCACTCTACGGGCCGCTGCCCGCCCAGCTGAAGGACCCGAACTCCTTCGCGCGACGGCTGAGTGACATTCTCGCGGTCCGAGCCGCCTACGGGATCGCCACCGCCACGCAGCTGGACATCGCCGCCGTATCTGACCCGGCGATGCTGGTCATGGTGCACGCCCTCGAGCACGGTCTACAGGTGACCGCCCTCAACTTCTCGTCCGCAACGGTTATCGGGGCCGCGGAGTCCGACCACCTGACGGTCGGCAGCTCCGTCACCGACATGCTCACCGACGCGCAGCTGCCGGACGTGGGTGAGGATCACGTCCTGCGCTTGAACCTCCAGCCACATCAAGGGCTGTCACTTCTGGTCACTCCAGACGGGCACTCCAACAGCGGCGTCGCGGCGTCAGAACACCATCAGCAACCCGGGCGGCTCCAGCCGTGACCGTGCCCGCGACCCCCGGACACTCTATTCGGCTCGTCGTTCCGTACTTCGGCCAGCGTCCGGCATACCTTCCGTTGGTCGTTCGCAGTATGGCTGCCAACCCGGACGTGTCTTGGCTGTTGCTCACCGAGCGGCCATTGACCGACGTGCCCCCCAACGTCGCCGTCCAGCAGTGCACGTTCGAAGACCTCGCCAAGCGCGTCCAGGACAACTTCGACTTCGCGATCTCGTTGAAGCAGCCGTACAAGCTGTGCGACTTTCGGCCGGCCTTCGGTGAGATCTTCGCCGATGAGCTTGCCGGTTTCGAGTTCTGGGGACACAGCGACCTCGACGTGATCTTCGGCCGCATCCGCGACCACCTGCCAGCCGCCGCATTCCAGGCGGACAAGATCCTCTTCAACGGCAACTTCAGCCTCTACCGGAACACGGCGCAGACCGCCGGCTGGTACCGCCACGAGGTCGGCAAGGTCAGCTACCGAGACGCGATGACCAATCCCGCCCCCATGCACTTCGACGAATGGGCCGGCATCTACTACATCGTCGAGGATCTCGGCGCACCCGCTTGGCACGAGGACGTCATCTTCGACATCTCCTTCCACCGCTACCGCACTCGAGCGGAGGCACCCGGACACCCCGGGCCACACCGGTACGCCTGGGAAGGCGGCGAGGTGTGTGAGTACCGACTGGAGCGCGGTCGCCTCGAGCGCCGCACGGCGCTCTTGATCCATCTGCAGAAGCGCGTGCTGCGGGCACCGGCCCCAGACGTGGTCGCCGCGGACCGGTTCTGGATCGAGCCGAACGGGTTCGCCGTTCAGAACCGCGTGACGCCGTGGTCGGTCCGCGCCGCCCGCATCCCCCGCGGTCATGAACTGCTGCCCTTCTACCTACGCCGCGCGCAGCGCTGGGCGCGGCGCCAAGCGACTCGCCGAGCAGCAGCCAAAGGACGAACCACGGTGCAGGTCTGACCCCGGTACCCGCGGGCTGGCTGCCCGCGAGCAGGGGTGCGGGGCGGCCGCCCCCATGAGAAGCCCCCAAAGCCCTCGACCGCCGCCCCGCACGGCACGAGTCATGCCCGCGACCACGGCGTGGTAACTCAACCGTTCGGCCATGCCTCCGCTCGTCCAACCGCAGCACCGGCGCCCGCAGTTGCGTATCCACAACTGCGACAGCCCGCGTCATGTCCTCGCGCTCAGCGCGTCGTCAAGAGTGGCCCGGGCCTCGGGTCACGATCGGAAGCGATCGGAGATGACGGTGTTGGCACAAGCCGCGCCACCCAGCGGGGTGCTCCTGCCTCCTGCGGTTGGCCGGTCCCTGCGCATACCCCGGCATCACGATCACGACGATTCATCGCAACGGATCACTCAGTCCACAGGCAGGTCGGCTCAGGTGCGCCGAACACGGCGATTCCGCTACCGACCTCAGACAAAGGTGAGCCGTGGCGAGCCCGCGGGGCGTCCAAGAACACCTCGCGGGCAGGCACATCCATGCAGTACCACTCGAACGAGAGGAGCTACCATGACGACCCGCAAGTGGGACGCCTGGAACTATCGGGAGAGCACGGGGATCTCGGCCCGCCAAGACAACTTGACGGGATTCAAGGTTCACGCGGTGGACGGCGACATCGGCAAGATCGACGAAGCCACGCGTGAGGTCGGTGCCGGCTACGTGGTCGTCGACACCGGACCGTGGATCTTCGGCCGCAAGGTGATGCTGCCGGCCGGCACCGTGGAGCGCGTCGACTGGGAGAACATGACCGTCCACGTCGACCGTACGAAGGATCAGATCAAGGACTCGCCGGAACTCGGCGAGAACGGCCTGACTGACCGTTCGTACCGCGACCGAGTGGGGACCTACTACGGGGACACCTACAAGGAGCGCAGCTCGCTCTGACCGGGATCGCCGCGTGAGTCGATATGCCGCCGGGCCTCGCCCGGCGGCATACCGTCGCAGTCATCGGGCCCCGCGGGTTTGAAACCCCTCTCAAGGGTGGGTCCTCGGCTTGCATCAAGAAGGGCCGCTTTCCGCAGCTGGAGTTCGGGTGGCTGGCGCGCGGCCCGAGCGGGACGATGGTTTCCGTGTTCGGTCGACTGATGGACCAGTTCTACTGTGACTGGTGCTACGACGAGATGACGCCGGAGTCCATGGCCAGGTCTCGGCAGCTCGGACTGTGCGACAGGGATTGCTGCGCCTGCGATCGGTGCCTCGACCGGATGGCCTACGGCGCACCACCCAAGGGCTGGACGCGTCGACCACAGGGGTGGTCAAGGCCGGGTTCCCCGGAGTGAGCCACCCGAGTAACGCCCCGTCCGGGCGACCCGAGGACCGGGTGGCCCACAGGCGGACGATGCGGTGACGGCTCCCCCCAGCCCGATTGAGCCTCGAACACCGCGGGCGATGCTCACGCCCTGGCGGTTCGTCGTGCTGTTCGGGGTCGTCAGCCTCCTCGCGGACATGGTCTACGAGGGCGCCCGAAGCGTCATCGGCCCGTACCTCGCGACGCTGGGTGCATCGGCCGTGGTCGTCGGCGTCGCCGCCGGAGCCGGGGAGTTCATCGGCTACGGACTGCGAGTGGTGTCCGGGTACTTGGTCACCCGCAGCCGGCAGTACTGGACCTGGACCATCGTCGGCTATGCCCTGACCGTGTTCAGCGTCCCCCTGATCGGGCTCACGACTGCGGTGGCGCCGGCCTTGCTGCTGTATGCCACGGAACGGCTCGGCAAGGCAGTCCGCTCCCCCGCCAAGGACACACTGCTCTCGCACGCCTCCACCCGAACCGGCAGCGGAAGTGCGTTCGGCGTGCACCAGGCCATGGACCAGGTCGGCGCGGTGGCAGGCCCGCTGATCCTCGCCGCCGTACTGTCCTGGCGCACTGGCGACTACCGGACGGCATTCGCCGTCCTGGCCGTCCCAGGAGCTGTCGTCATGGCGGTGCTCCTCTGGCTGCGCCGGCGCGTACCCGACCCCGTCGCCTACGAGTCACCGGAATCCAACCTGCCGACCAAGGCCGCCGCACGGGATACCAGCTCGCGGCCGCACGGACCCGGACGTCAGCCCCTACCGCCGCTGCTGTGGCGGTACGTCGGCGCCGTCGGAGTGCTTTCTTGCGGGGTCGCCTCGTTCCCGCTGCTGGCCTTCCACGCCCAGACCGAAGGCCTGCTCACCGAGGCGCAGATCCCCGTCCTCTTCGCGCTGGCCATGCTCGTGGACGGAGCGAGCGGCCTGGTGACCGGTCGGATCTACGATCGGCGCGGGCCGCGGGTCCTGCTCCTCGTCCCCGTAGCCGCCTCCTGCGCGGCCGTAGCCTTCACCTCCAGCGCTCTGCTGGTCTGGATCGGCGTCGCGATCTGGGGCGTCGTCAACGGGATCCTCGACTCCACCATCAAAGCGGTCGTGACTCGGCTCGTGCCACCGGGCACCCGAGCCACCGCCTTCGGCTGGCTCGCTCTGGTCCGCGGCGTCGGGCTTCTCCTGGCCGGCGGAGTCCTCGGGCTGGCCTACGAGCAGAGCGCGGCACTCGTCATCTGGTTCATCCTGGCCACCAACGCCATCGCTCTGTGGTGGCTCTGGTCGGTGCTTCGCCACCCCACCCTGCGGGCGTTCTGACTACCGGCCACGGGACATCCGTCGACGAGACTCAGGCGCCGCGGGTGTGGTCGAGGGTGAGCTGCCGGCGGTGATGGTCGTAGTGCTCCGTGGGGTAGTGGTAGATGTCGCGGATGGTCATGACGTCGTGGAAGTACGGGTCCCACCCGACGGGGAAGTGCATGGATCGTCGGAGCTCAGCGTCCGAGGAATGGTCGAGTGAAACCTGCAAGGCGCCGATGGTTCGGTCCATCAGCCGCTCGGTACGGGAGTACCCGAGGACGCGGATTCCGCCGAGGGATCCGAGGTAGTTGACGGTGTGGAAGGGGCGGGTGGCGGCATTGAGAGTGACAGCGAAACGGCGGGAGGCCTCGTCGGGAAGCTGGGAGAAGCCGCGGACCAGGAAAAGAAGGTTCCGGACCAGCAGGTAGCCGAAGACCATGTGGAAGAGCAGCTGCTCGTTCGTCCACTTGGTGCCGTCCGTGGGACGGCGCAGCTCTCGGACCGTCGCCGAGTCGACGAGCTCGCGGAAGTCTGCGCGGACCCGGTCCATCTCGGTGCGGATGTCGGTGGTGTCCATTGACCCTCCCGGGACCACATCGATGTGGCTGGGTCTCAACGGTAGGCCGGATCGGATGAGACCGGGCTGAGCCGGACCCTGTGCCGCCAGGGGGCGCGGTCGCAGACAGTGATGGCTTCAGCGATCATCCTTCGTCGACCAATGCGAACACGTGTCGTGGAGAAGCGATGCCTTTGAGCTGGTGAACGCCGCGATCCTCATACGAAAGAGCGAATCCGGCAGACAGGTCTCTGGTAGTACTGGACACGAGGATCTCCCCTGGGGCGCCAAGCGCCATGATGCGGGCGGTTTCGTGAACAGCGAGTCCCCGAATCCCTCCTGGGACTACTTCCACCTCCCCGGTGTGTATTCCGGCCCGGATGTCCAGCCCGATCGCGCGGATCGCCGCGCGCATGTCGATGGCGGCCTGCACGGTCCGCGCGGCACCATCGAACATCGTGAGGAACCCGTCACCGGCGGTGTCGATCTCTGTTCCGCGGTAGCGCTGGAGAACCTCCCGGATCGCGGCGTGGTGACGGTCGAGCAGTCGGTCCCAGGCCGCATCGCCGAGGGCGCCGGCGTGGTCCGTCGATGCAACGATGTCGGTCATCAGGATGGTGGTCAGTATGCGTTCGCCTACGGGTGGCTTGCCCCATCCGCGCCAGCCACCCCAGATGAACGACACCGCGGGCTCATCACCCAAGACCCATGTGTCGTGCCCTGGTGGGATATCGAAAACGTCGCCCGCCCGGACATCGAACTCGGAGCCGTCGTCCATACGGAACCGGGCTGCGCCGGAAATGCCGACGCCGATGTGGTGGAACTGGCAGCTCGCGCTTCCCGCGGTGGGGCCGTGTTCCGAATATCGGTAGCCGGGTTCCAGCACCAGGCGGCCGACAACGAGCTCTCCGATCCTGACCGTGGCCGCTGATCCCTTGGTGAGGGTGAGCGTCTCGTCCGGAGCGGAGAAGTTTCTTGTCTCCGGGCGACGTGTGTCCATGGCTGACCTCACTCCCGTTCCGCTCATGCGCCGACCCCGCGCCCGCCGTGAAGAGCACATTTTAGTGTGGCTGCCGGCACCGCAAGAGGTTGCCGAGAGGGCCGCCCTGGGCGGGGCCGGAAGGCAGCCACGCACCTTGTCGGCGGTGAACTGACCGAGGAGTCAGACCGGCACAGGTGGTTTCGTCGACGCGCGGGCAGTCCTAGCCTGGCTCCACAGATCAGGGGCGTGAGGGGAGGCCGTCACGATCACGCAATCCCACCACAGCGACCGCCAGCCCGAGCCGCCGCGGACAGCTAGGAACAGGATCGGAGCGCTCGTTGGCATGTCGATCGCGGCTGGCCTGATTGTTGCGGCGGTTCTCGTGGCCGCCCCGTTCACTCCGCCTACGGTGAACGTGCTCACCGGTGTGGTGCTGCTTGCCTTTGGGCTGGGATGGGCGCTGTTGGCGGTGCTGTCCATCCGGTTCAGCGACCAGCCTCAGCGCTGGGCATTCGTACCGGCCGTGTTCCTGGGCATCGCTGGACTCGTGTCCCTCAGCGGGCTGCCTGCTGTGCAGGCAGTGTTCGGCTGGGTATGGCCACCGGTGCTGCTAGGGCTGGTTGTCTGGATGTTTCTTCGGGTCCGCCGGATTCGCAGCCGCGGCGGACGGTGGCTGCTCTACCCCACATTGGTGGTGTTACTTCTCGCCTCGGTTGGCGGCGGCTACGAGACTGTCCGCGAGTCGCTGGACGCGAGCGCCTATCCCGCGCCTGGCCAGCTGATCGACGTAGGCGGGCACCGGCTGCACCTGTACTGCACGGGCTCAGGCAGCCCCACGGTCGTTCTCGAACCGGGCGGCGGCGCGTCCTCCTCGGAGTTCGCGTGGATTGCGCCGGTGGTGGCCCGCGACACCAGAGTATGCGTGTACGACCGCGCCGGCCGCGGGTGGAGCGACGCGACGGACAGCCCGCAGGACGGGACCCACATTGCCTCTGACCTGCACACGCTGCTCGATCGCGCCGACGTTCCCGGCCCGTACGTGCTGGCCGGTCACTCCTTCGGCGGTCTCTACGTGCAGAGCTTCGCCGCGCAGTTTCCCGATCAGGTCGCCGGCATGGTGCTCCTCGACTCCACCGCACCCAAGCCCGGCCCTCCGCCAACCGACACCCAGTCCTCCGACGTCGTCAGCCGCCTGTCGGAACTGGTCTCTGCGGTCGCCCACCTGGGGGTCGGGCGGCTCATCGCCCAGGTCTCGTCCGGCACTCTGCCGCCACGCGCTCAGGAAGAGGCGGACGCCAACGCGTCGACCGCCCGCCACCTCGCCAGCTTCGTCAGGGAGTATCTCGGCGAGGCGGACACGTCGATGCACGAGGCGTCGTCCCTGACCACCCTTGGCAGTAAGCCGCTCATCGTGGTCACCGCCGACGAGGGCATCACTGACGGTCAGTGGCAATCAAAGCAGGACCACATGGCCACCCTGTCGACCAACAGTCTCCATCGTCACGCCACCGCCACGCACCAGTCCCTCCTTGCCGACGAGGCCGACTCCGCGACCGCCAGCCAGGCCATCCGCGACGTGGTCAACGCAGTACGCACCTCGCGTCCACTCGCCCAGAGCTGACCCGACCTGCAGGGTCCCCTCATGGAGCCGACCGCCAGTCAACCCTGCGATGGCTTCCAGATCCGAGGGGGCGATGTTCCCAAACTGTCGCCCGAGGGCGAAGACCCAGCGGTTCCAGGAGGCCGGCCAGAGGCGCAAACAGTTGAAGGAACGCTCACTAGAGGATCGCCTGGTTCAGCGACACGACGCCCGACCGGCGGGACGCGTCGGCGAATCACACCGTAAGCGACCTGTAGACATCCTCGTACCCGTCGGTCATCACCTCGACGCTGAAGAGGCGTTCTACCCGCTCTCGGCAGGCCCGCCGGGAGAGGCGACCGACCTCCTCAGCCGCGACGGCCAAGTCCTCCTCAGAGTTCCGCACGAAGCCCGTGACGCCGTCCTCGACCACCTCAGGTACCGAGCCCCTGCGCAGCGCCAGGACGGGCGTGCCACACGCCATCGCCTCCGTCATCGCCAACCCGAACGGCTCAGGCCAGTCGACGGGGAAGAGCAGCGCGCGAGCTGAGCCCAAAAGCTCGTCTTTCTCGGCGTCACCGACTTCCCCGAGGTATTCCACCTGCTTACCGTCGATGAGGGGCTTGATCACAGACTCGTAGTACTCGGCGTCGACGGGGTCCACCTTCGCCGCAATCCGAAGCGGCACACCGGTTTGCCGAGCGACGGCAATCGCACCCTCGATGTTCTTCTCGGGACAGATTCTGCCGACGAAGACGAAGCATTCGCCGCCCTTCTCACTGAAGGTGAAGCTTCCGAGGTCGGTTCCGTTGTAGACCGTCGCGGCCCAGTTGACACCTGGGAGCGGGTCCCGTTGGTCGTCGCTGATCGAGACCAGCGGCGCTTCGTTGTACCTCCCGTAGATCGTCCGAAGGCCCGGCAGGTCGAGCCGGCCGTGCAGGGTGGTGAGAACCGGCGTCTTGACGAGCCGGGCGAAGGGAAGGGCGAAGTAGTCGACGTGGCTGTGGATGACGTCGAACTGATGCGCCCGCTCGAAGACCAGTCCCAGCTCGAGCATCAAGTGAAGGTTAGGGTCGACGTCCTCTGGGCCGCGGCGCAGCGCCTCGCGGGTCACCGATACCAGTCGCGCGTCCGTCTCGGAGTCACCGCTGGCAAAAAGGGTCACTTGGTGCCCGCGACGGACCAGTTCCTCCGTCAGCAGGGACACGACCCGCTCAGTCCCGCCGTACAGCGCCGGTGGAACCGGCTCCGCCAGGGGTGCGATCTGAGCAATCCTCATATTCATCGACCTCCGTCCCCGGCGACACGCCCTCCGGATCTCGTCCCGAGCATGGGTGATTCAGTACTCGATCTTTACTTGCACGTCGTGCGACTTGGAGGTCACGGCCGCCAGGCTCAGGTCCCCTGATCGTTCGAATCGAAGGTCGACGTTGCCGGGCCCGATCGTCAGCCCCTTGAGGTCAACCCAGTCGAGCCACTCCGGTAGACGCGGTCGGATGATGTGCAGCGTGCGGGCGAAGGCGTCAGGGACGATCCCCAGTACCGACGTCAAGAGATACGGCAGGCTCCCCGCGGCCCAGGCCTGGGGGCTGCACGCCACGGGATAGCGCACGGGTCGGCCGTACGTCGCGCGGTCGAAGCCGGCGAACAGCTCGGGGAGCCGGTATAGATCGAACCGGGTGGCCGCCTCATACAACCCGGTGAAGATCTCGAGCGCCTCGTCGTCGAAGCCGTACGAGCGCAGCCCCACGGCCACCATCGCGCTGTCATGTGGCCAGACGGCCCCGGTCTGGTAGTCGAACGGGTTGTACGCCGCGGCGGCCTGCGACAGCGTGCGGACGCCCCAGCCTGCGTTGAGCCGATCCGGGTCCATGATGCTGTCGCGCACCGCTCTTGCGCGAGCCTTTGCGACGATGCCGCCCCACAAGGCCTGGCCTTGGTTGGAGGCGTCCACCGCCGCAAGCCGCTTGGAGCCGGGGTCACCGTGGAGGGCGAGGGCGTAGTTACCTATCTCCTCACTCCAGAAGGACTCCTCGAAACGGTCCTGGACCTCGGTCGCTCTCCGCTCCAAAAGCGCCGCCCGAGCGTGATCTCCGGTCGCGCGGCAGACGTTCGCCACCGCCCGAAGTGCCCGGAAGACGTATCCCTGCATCTCGACCAGGGCGATAGGCGGCGAGGCCAGAGAGCCGTCGGCCTCGACGATGGCGTTGTAGGAGTCCTTCCAGCCCTGGTTAACCAGTCCGTCGCTCGCTCGGGACACGTACTCGAAGAGGCCGTCGCCATCCGGGTCGCCGCAGCGTTCCAGCCAGTCGAGAGCCGCATCCACCTGTGGCCGCAGCGTGGTGAAGCACTCGAGGTCACCGGTCCACTGGATGTACTCGCCCAGAAGGACGAGGAAAAGGGGCGTCGCGTCGACCGTGCCGTAGTACGGGGTGAACGGCACCTCACGAAGCTGCGCCAACTCCCCCACCCGCAGCTCGTGCAGAATCTTGCCCGGCTCCTCGTCCCGTTCCGGGTTGCGCTCCCGGCCCTGGTGGCGGGCCAGAACCTGCAGAGTCGCCCGGCCCACATGCGGCGCGAAGGCGAGAGTCTCGAGAGCCGTGATGATCGAGTCCCGACCGAACAGGGCGACATACCAAGGGACGCCAGCTGCGAAGAACAGGTCGTCACCCTGCCGGGTCTCAAGCATGGCCAGGTCGAGGAAGGAGCGACGTAGGACTCGGTTGAACAGCTCGTTGCTCGTCGCCATGCGAACAGTGCTGGAGGGCAGGCCCAGAAGATCGGAGTCGCGGGCCACCTGGTTTGCGGTCGGTTCTGGCGAGACCTCGAGGCCGTCATCGGCACCACGCATGGGCTGGTCCGCAAGCCGGAAGACCACATCGAGCCGCTGAGCACCTCCTGGATCGAGCGTCAGGTGGAAGGTGGCGCAGGTGCCCTTGATGATGGAGGGGGGTGGATCGAACGCGATTTCGGTGGTGCGACGACGATGGTCGGCGCCCGAGTAGCCGAGACGGAGGACGCCGTTCTCGGTCTGTGGCTGGTCAATGTGGCCCCGAGCCCCGGGCTGCATACCTCGCACGGTGAAGATGTCGTCGAAAGCTGATCCATAAGCCAACGTCAAGGTGACCTCCAACGCTTCACGAGAGAAGTTCGTGAACGTCAGCGCTTCGCGCACCTCGCCGTTCAGCATGGTCTCGACATGCAGCCCGAGGGTCTCCTTGTGGATGGTGCCGCCACCGCCAGCGACCGGCAGCTCGGGGTTCGTCAGCTCACGGGTGCAGCGGTCGCCGAGGTCTGCGGACTCGAACAGCAGCGTCATCGGTCGCCCATTGACGTGCATGCGCTTCTCGTTGAGGAACCGGGTGTCGTGGAAGTACAGGCCAAGTCCGTGCCGGCCGGTGTGGGCCGACTGCGCAGGCACCTCCCCCGACGTCTGCGTAACCAGGAAGAGAGCCCCGGCTTTCAACGTCGTCGTCCCGCCCAGGTCGGCGGAGTGTGTGCCCAGAGGGTCAGGATCCGGCGTTGTCGCGTCAGCGGAGGCATGGTCCGGTTCTTCCACCTCCGGCATGGTCAACAGTCACCCTTCCGTCAGTGGCCAGGCGCCCGGCCAGAATCCCCGCCGCCCACCCACGATCGCGAGAGCCAGTATGCCCATCCAACCCATCAGATCGCCTGCCAACCTCGCTACCGGCGGCAACTGGTCGCCGCTTCGCCGACGCGCCTGCCCATCGGCCGACAGGTCATCGTAGGTAGCGGCGCGGGCGATACAACGGTGCGCTTGCTAGGAGTGGCTTACGACGCCCGGCTCTGGACAAGCAAGGCCGAGGACCAACGTTGCCGGTCGCCAGACGCGGCTACCGCTGCTGGCGATCGGTGCGGGACGCGTCGACTGGAACGTCGGAGGCGCCGGCCTCGATCTCCTCGTCGGTGAGCATCCGGCCAGCCTGTCCGCCCCCACTACCTGACTCGGTGTCCACGGACACCCTCTCCACGTCGGTGTCGTCAGTGGATCGGTTCTTGGCACCCGCGACCGCGGCAGCGGTCGCCGCCGCCGCGACGCCGACGCCAGCGGCGACGACCTTGCTGGACACCCCGGCCTTGCCGCTGTCGCCACGTGACTCAGCGGCAGCCTCGACGCCGGGCGTACCGGTGGACCCTTCACCGGAGACCGATCCTCGCCACGCGCCGGTCGCGTACTCCTCGGACTCGATGAACTGCTTGAACCGTTCGAGATCCCCCTCCGCCTGACGTTCCACCACGTGCAACGCGTCGCCAGCCTTCTCCACGAGGCCTTCCGGTTCGTACTCGAGGACCAACGTCACGGACGTCTGTCCTCCGCCAAGGTCCTCGAAGGTCACCGACCCTGCGTTGGTCGCGCCCTCAGTCGCCGCCCAGGCCACCTTCCGGTCAGGGACCTGCTCCAGGATCTTGGCCTGCCACTGACGGCGTACGCCAGCAATCTCGGCGACCCAGTCCAGCCGCTCGTCGTCCAGCTGCGTGACGCTCTGAACACCACTCATGAACCGGGGAAACTCCTCGAACTGCGTCCACTGGTTGTACGCGCGGCTCACCGGCACGTTCACGAGCACCGTCTTTGTCACCTGCGTCGTCATCAGATCTCTCCTCACTCCGAATCGCCGACACCAACGTTGGCCGGCTCCCTCCGCTCGTCATTCCCCTCCCGATTCACTCGAAACATCCCGTCCCTCGAGCGAGCTGGATCTGGCGCCGATGGGAGCGCCCGGCATGTAGGCGTTCCCGGGTTGTCCCGGTTCAGCCTCCAGTTCGGGGCGCGGCATCTTCGGCGAGCAGGGCGGTGAGGGAGCGGGCTTCCTCGTCGCAGGCGGCGCAGCCCTGGAGGTGGCGGTCCATGGCGGGGTCCAGGTGGTTCGGATCGGCGAGCAGGGCTTCGACGTAAGTGTCCATCCGCGCGAAGCAGTCGTCACACGAAAGCCACGGTGTGGTGTCGAGCAGGAAGGCGGAGACGGCGTCATCATCCAGCGGCGGGGGCGATGCTGAGTGGCTCATGGTGTACCTGCCGAGGTGGTCGTGGGAGAAGGCGGTATGCGGTGGGTAGCTCGTGCCGGGTCCAGGTAGCCCTTGGCGGTGAGCTCGGCTCGAAGGCGTTGGCGGGCGTCGTGCACGGTCTTGTACAGGGCTCCGCGGTTGGTAGCGAGTCGCTGGGCGAGGACGTCGACCGGCACGTCGTCGACGAGCAGGGCGATCGCGACGCGTCGCTGGTGAGGGGTCAGCACGGTGCGCATGGCCTCGGCCATGGCGACAGCGATGTCTGAACCCTGGGCTTGTTGTTCGGGATTGAGGTGCTCGGCCGCCGGCACGTGGGCCAGGTCCAGGTCGCGCAGCTCGACCTCGCGGTGCTGCCACTGCAACCGGCGCACGTCGCTGGCGGCCTGGACGATGGCGAACTTGAACGCCCAGGTCGTGAACCGGCTACGTCCCTCGAAGGTGTGCAGCTTGCGGAGCAATGCCGTCATCGCCTCGTCCGCAGCCTGGTTGACCACGACGTCGACCGTGCCGGGTGATGCGTCCGGAAGCGCGCCGCGCATGCGGGACACCTGATGGGCGGCCGCCCGCAGCATCAGCTGATGGAGCTGCCGCATCGCGACGACCTGGTCCGGTCCGGTCCCGGTCAATGCGGAGACCCAGTCGGCCGGTTCGTTCGCCCGCTGGGGGCCCTTGGCCGCATCACCTCGCCCGTCTCCGGTGGTGGTAGTCCCGTCGAGCGGTCGAGGAGGCCGCGGCTCGTCCCTCACTGCGGTCACCGCGACGGCCCCGGGTCCTCCTGGGGGGACAGGATCCGCACGGCCAGGCCCGGCGAGCAACCGGCGTCGACGAGCTGCAGCAGTGCGTGCAGGTCGACCGCCTGACCGGCCAGGGCTTGGGCGAGGTCCGCCGGGAAGCCGCCGTCACGCAGCCGGCGGGCGCGCCACTCGACGATGTCGGCCGGTCCGGACGTCTGCCAGGACCCCGTCCTTGGCAGGTGCTGGGTCGTCATGACCTGTTTGCTGCGCGGTGCCGACCGCGTCTTACCTCCCGTTTCGCTGTTGGCGGTAAGAACCCGGCGGGTGTTGCCACTAACACCTGGTCAGCATTCCACCCAGTGGCGCCTGAGGGCCCAGCACCCGGGGAACCGCAACCGAACGAGGAGATGACCATGGCCACGAATGTCACCCGACCAGAGCCCCAGGCGACGTCGTCACGACACCGGGACGCGACCCACCAGGCGTACATGATCCTGCGTACCGCGTTCGTCGTCGCACCGATCCTCTTCGGGTTGGACAAGTTCCCGAACCTGCTAGTGCAGTGGGACCAGTACCTGGCGCCGGCGATCGTCGGAGTGCTGCCGGTGTCGGCTCATGCGGCGATGTACGCCGTCGGTGTGGTCGAAGTCCTGGCCGGACTGCTCGTGGCCGTACATCCCCGACTGGGCGCTGCCGTGGTCGCGTTGTGGCTGGCCGGGATCATCGTCAACCTGCTCTTGGTCCCGGGCTTCTATGACGTCGCCCTGCGCGACTTCGGACTCCTGTTGGCGGCCGTAGCCCTGCAACGGCTGGCCACCCGCTTCGACCCGCGGCCGATCCTGTGGCCGATCGTCAAGGCGTGAGACGTGCGCCGCGGCGGCACCGCCTTCGTCCTGACCGGCGGCGGCAACCTCGGCGCCGTCCAGGTCGGCATGGCCACGGCCTTGCACGCGCACGGCATCGACCCGGACATCCTGGTCGGAACCTCGGTCGGCGCCGTCAACGCCGCCTACCTCGCCGGACCAGGGACCACCGAAGAGCGGCTGGCAGTCTGGCCGCACAGTGGTCCGGTATGCGCCGGCGGGACCTGTTCCGTGTCGAGCCGAGACGGTGGGGACGGGCCACCCTCGGAGCAGAACCGTCGATGTTCTCCGGCGACCCGCTGCGCCTGCTGCTCCAGGGACACCTGGGCCACCACGCCTTCGAGGACGCCCGGGTACGACGGAGCGATCGGTCACCCCGGTACACTGGCGCACGCTGACGGCTGCGGCGTGGACGAGATCTACCTCCTGCCCGCCGGGTACCCATGCGCGGCGGCCGCACCTAGTACCGCACTGGGTACCGCGCTGACCGCGGTCAGCGTCCTGCTGCACCGTCAGCTGATCGACAAGATCCGCGCATACACCGGGCACGCGCGGCTCCATGTCGTCCCGCCGCTGTGTCCGCTTGCCATCTCGCCCGCCGACTTCACGCACGTCGACTCCCTGATCCACTGCGCACACGCCAGCACCGACCCGGTGGCTGCACTTCCGCCAGGACGAGGGGGCGCCGGTCACCGGCGAAGGAGTACTCGCCCTCCACGGCCAACACCCAGCCCCCAGATCCACCGCAGAAGGCGGCCCCCACCGGCCGCATCGAGCCTGATCGGAGACCCTCGCTCATGACCGTCACGTCCCGGAGTACTCGTCCCGCCGAACGGACAGAAGCGTCTGCTACCCGCACCGAGCACCAACGGCCGCGGCTATGGCCGAGCGCCACGGCCGTCCCCGAGACGAACATGGCCGGCGCCATCGTGGCCGCCACTGCCCTGCTGGCCTGCCTCGGCGTCGATTTGGGCAACGAGTCCATGGCCAGGACACCCGAACGCATGGCTCAGGCCTTCACCGAACTCCTCACGCCACGCCCCTTCGAGCTGACCACCTTCCCCAACGATGGCGGCTACGACGAACTCATCCTTGCCCGCGGCATCCCGGTCCGGTCAGTGTGCGAGCACCACATGCTCCCGTTCATCGGTACCGCCCACATCGGGTATCTGCCCGGTGAGCGGATCGTCGGCTTGTCAAAGCTGGCCCGCATCCTCGAGCACTTCTCCCGCCGACCACAGGTCCAGGAACGCCTCACCGTTCAGGTCTCACACTGGCTGCGCGATCACCTGGGAGCGGCCGGAGTCGGAGTCGTGATCGAGGCCGAACATCTCTGCATGACCGTTCGCGGCGTCCAAACCCCAGGAACCACCACCGTCACCTCCAGCCTCCTCGGCGCGCTGCGCGACGACCCACGAACCCGCGCCGAATTCCTCGCCCTGACCCACCCGCACGACTAACCCGAGAGGCAGGAGGCACGGTGGACCACTGATCCTGAAGACCGGACCGGCGGACCACGAACGGCCAGCAACCAGCCCGCAACAACCCTCGTGGAATGGCGGTCCTTCCAGCTTCGAACCGAGTTCTTGCGCGCGGACCGCGAGCAGACCGCGGCGAATATGGCCAGGCCAGGAGGGCAGTGCGAGGTGCGCCCAGGCTCTATCCCATAACCTAGAGGCGGCTGACGCAGGATGGCCCGTTCGCCCCGGCGATCAGGCTGGCGGCTTCGACGGGTCGATCTTCGACGGGCGCAAAACTGGGGCGCTCGACGGATCGTCCGCGCATGCTGTTCGTTCGGCGAGAGCATCGATCTGCTCGTGAGCCAGTCATCACTGACCGCCGACCTCGAGCGGTGACGCCAGGACCGCTTCGCCGGAACACCGGCAGAGCGGTCGAGGCGTCGCGAGGCCGCCCTATAGTTGCACGCCGCGCGTCAGTGCGCCGTCTGCGACGAGGTTGGTCCCGCTCACGCGGCTGGCGCGGGGACTGGCCAGGAAGACCACGCAGGCGGCGATCTCCGCGGGGTTCCCCATGTGGCCTGTCGGGTTGAGGTTCACCGCAGCCGCGAAGAGGTCCGGGTTGCCGGTCTCGATGCCCGCCCACACGCCGCCGTCGAAGTAGGTGTTGCCCGGAGACACGGTGTTGGCGCGGATGCCCTTGCCGGCCAGCTGCAGCGCCAACCCGTGGATGTACCCGACGATGGCTGTCTTGGCGGTGCCGTACGGGCCGGCGGCGAAGTCGGACTCGCGCCCGGACACGCTGGAGATGGCGATGATGGACGCAGCGTCGCTGCTCTCGAGGTGAGGGAGGGCGGACCGGACCAGGCGGACCGTGTGCATGACGTCGATGTTGAGACTGGCCTGCCAGTTCTCCTCCGTGTCGGGGATCGCCAGTGCGCTGACGTTGGCGACGACCACGTCGAGGCCGCCCATCGCGGAGGCGGACTGCTCGACCCAGGCTGCGAGGGCATCGGCATCACCGACATCGAGCGCCGTGCCGATAACACTGCCGCGGGCGCCGAGCTCGCCCTGGGCTGCGGACACCTCGTCGGCGTCGCGTGCACAGAATCCCACCGCCGCCCCTTCGTCGAGGAACGCCTCGACAATCGCCCGGCCGATTCCCCGGGTACCGCCGGTGACGAGGACGCGCTTGCCGCTGAGCTGCAGATCCATGGAGCTGGCCTTTCCGTGACGAGACGGGTGTGTCCCGGGCGGGCTCAGATAGTGCGGAGTGAGCGCGCCCGGGCGCTCAGGTCTGCGTGGATGCCGTCAAACGCCTCGGCGGCTGGGAGAAGAGCCTTGGGTGCCTTGACCACGACGCTGTAGTTCGCGTCAACCACATTGGCCACCGGGACCAGGGCGACCTGCGAGCAGAGCTGGTAGGCATCCATCACGTGCAGCCCGTAGAGCTGCGCCACCCAATGGACGAGCTCGGCGTTGGCTATCCGCCAGGAGTCCTCCATCGGGCGGCTTGAGCCCACGGTCATCCAGTGGGTGTCGTCCTCGATCCGGGGCCAAGCAGGTGCCCCGCCCTTGACGAGCTCGACCACGAGCGTCGTTGTCATGGCACCTTCGACTGCCGTGCCGCAGGCCTCGCCCTCGCCCTGCCGGTAGTGGCCGTCTCCAATCGAGAACAACGCGCCTTCGACGTTGACGCCCAGGAAGACGGTCGACCCCGCGCGCATCTGCGGCGTGTCCATGTTGCCGCCGAAACGGTCGGGCACGAGGGAGGATCTGACCTCGCCACCGGCCGGCGCCACGCCCACGGTGCCGAGCATCGGCTCGACGGGCAGCTCGATGCGGAGGTCGCTGTGCCTGGCGGCGAAGGCCACCGTGTTGCGATCGCGGTCGAGCTCGTAGATCCACGTGGTGTCGGGCAGTGGATCTTGAAGTGTGACAACGCGATCGGTTCCGGTCATGCCGCCGAAGAACGGAATGGCAGCCGAGGCGCCCCAATCGCGTGCCGGCTCCAGCGACACCAGGTGCAGCACCAGCGTGTCCCCGGGCTCGGCGCCGTCGACGTAGAACGGGCCGGTCTGCGGGTTGACGAAACGCAGGTCGACCTTCTCACTGGACAGGTCCTCCACACTCCGCAGTGCACCGCAGAAGGCGTCATCGGACCAGAGCCGCAGGGCGGTGCCGGGCTTGAGGGTCATCACTGGCGCCGCGCCACCGAAGGTGTACGCGTACTGTTCACGACTGGGCGTGAACTCCACGACGTCCATCCTCGGAAAGTACCTCAGGTGCTCCGCAGCCGTACATGGTCGCGACGCAGGTCGGCGACAGCCGCGACGCCGAGAAGGGCGAGGGTCCCCGCGATCTCCTCCCGGAGGATGTCTGCCGCGCGCTGCACCCCACGCTCTCCGCCGGCCATCAGGCCATAGAGGTAGGCCCGGCCGACTAGGGCCGCGCGGGCGCCGGAGGCCACCGCGGCCACGACATCCGCACCGGAGAGGATGCCGCCGTCGACGAACACCTCGGCGCGGTCACCGACAGCGTCCACGACCCGTGGGAGCACCTCCAGCGGGGTGGGAGCCCGGTCCAGTTGCCGCCCACCATGGTTCGAGACGACCACAGCGTCCGCACCTGCCGCGACCACCGAACGCGCGTCATCGACGGTCTGGACTCCCTTGACCACCAGCGGGCCCTCCCACACGGACCGCAACCACGCCAGGTCCGCCATCGTCGTGCTCGGGTCGAACATCTGCGCGACCAGCTCGGCGACCGTGCCCTCGAAACGGTGCAGTGACGCGAACTCGAGGGGTTCGGTCGTCAAGAGGTCGAACCACCACGCCGGGTGCAGCGCTCCCTCCCCGAGGGCCCGCCCAGAGAGGGCCGGAGGGATGGTGAGGCCGTTGCGCACGTCTCGAAGCCGACGACCCGGAACGGGCGTGTCGACGGTGAGCACCAGGGCCTCGTACCCCGCGGCCCGCGCCCGCGCGACGAAGTCGCGGCTGGCCGCGCGGTCGCGCCACAGGTACAGCTGGAACCACCGCCGCGCGCGCGGCGCCGCAGCGGCGAGTCCCTCGATAGAGGTCGTGCCCATCGTCGACAATGCGTACGGGATGCCCACGCGAGCCGCGACGCGGGCCACAGCCGGCTCGCCCTCCGTGTGCATCATTCGCGTGAAGCCTGTTGGTGCGAACACGAGCGGCAGAGACGACAGGCTCCCGAGGATCTTCGTGGAGGTGTCGACCGTGGAGACGTCCTGGAGCACCTGGGGTCGGAACTCGACCCGGGCGTACGCCTCGTACGACCGGCGCAGCGCCAGCTCCGCGCCGGCGGCGCCGTCCGTGTAGTCGAAGACCGCACGGGGAGCTCGGCGCCGCGCCAGCCGACGCAGGTCCGGGATGGAGGCCGCCGCGGCGAGCCGCCGGCCGACCGGGTCTCGCAAGGTGGTGCGTGGCCGCAGCAGTGGCGCCACCTCGGTCCAACGCGGCAAGCGACGGGCGACCATTCACGATTTCTATCCCACCCACCCGTTCCCCGGAAGGTCGCTGAGCCTCGGGCAGGCAGCTTCGGGCCACGGCGAGCTCCCGGCGGCCGAAGACCGACCAGTCACGCCAGTCAGGATCGATCCGCTCGATCCGGACAGCATCACAACCCCGCAGCCTCCCAGCCCCGCGGGCCGATCGAACCGATTGACCCCCCCGCGCGCGAACGTGTGACGACCGCGTCGAGGCCGCTCACTGGCGGATGTTGTTGCGACGACTCACCTTTATGTGGACGCCGCAGCCCAGAGGGCACGACGGTAATCACGCGACGAGCCTTGGTGTTGCTGGAGGTTGGCGACCCGACCGAGCCGACGCAGAGTCAATGACGATTGACCGGTGAGGGTGGAGTTTATGCGCCGCTCGATGGAGGGCTTCGGCGCGCCGTTGGGCATCAGCGGCGGTCCAAATATCGCGCCGGGCTAGGAGGGGTCCGGTCGGCGGCCGCTCAGGGTGCCACCGCAGAGAAGTCGTCTAGGCGGATGGTGATGGGCCCGTTCGTGGCCGAGCTCGAGAGGTAGCCCATGAAGCCGATCCCGCCGGCGGACTGCAAGCCCGAGGTGGAGTCGGTGGCAGAGTTCGACCAGGCAGCCGGTTCGGTGGTGCCGATCTTCCAGAGCTTGCTTCGGAGAGTGGTCGGCAAGGTCCCGGTGACCTGGATTCGGAGGTTGAGCGCGTCTCCGGCCGCGTACGTCAGGCCTGGTACGACGGTCTCCGCGGTCAGCGCTGTCTCGACGCCCGCCGACGTCATACGCTGCAGGGATAGTCCTACGGTTGCGTTCGACTGCAGCCGCACCTTGACTCGATCGTCACCGGCGGTGGTGCGGCGGCCCTGCAGCGACAGGTATAGGCCGTTGCCCGTGGCCGGCTTGTCGGTCGACACCTTGACGGTCAGGTCGGTGCTGGCGGACGTAACCCCAGACAGGTAGGCCGAGGGACCGACACCCGCCGGAACGTGGATGGTGCCGACAGCCCCGGTGACGGCACATCTTGACGCCGTGCTGCTGATGGTCCACGCACCGCCGACCGGAGCCGTTCCGAACCCGTTGGCCACGGGGCGGTTGAAGTCGTCCGATGCGATGACGGTCCCTGCGGGGGGTGAGGGTGACGTTCTTCGTGGTCGCCCCGTAGCTCCGCCATTGTCGGTCACTGTTAGAGCAACCGAGTAGAGTAGTACCTGCGGCGCCGAAGGTATGCGACTGCGTTGGACCGGCCCCACTCGTGCCGTCCCCCCGTAGGTCCAGGCATACGAGCTAACCGTCCAGTCGGGGTCGGATGAGCCTTGTTCATCGGCGATCTCGGTCTGGTCGGCTACGGGCTGGCGACACGTCTGGCGCGAGTTGGCACCCGGCTAAGTGGGGGCGGGCTATGTTGATTCACGCTGCGCGCAGGCCGTGCAGCGGCAGAGTTGCTATCAGGGGAGGCACATCCGGTGGCCGACTCGCAGCGCCACTCGCCGTCGGCGTCGGCGTCCGCGTCGCCGCGATCCTTCGACCCGGCCGCGGTGATCCGTTCCAAGGCGTATCTCATGGCACTCCTGTTGGCGGCGATCTTGGGTATTCCGATCGCGGCCGTTGCATACGGTTTCCTGGCCTTCGTCGAAGCCATCCAGGAGTTCGTGTTCGTCGACCTGCCAAGCGAGATTTTCGACCTGGGTGTACCCGCGTGGTGGCCGGTGCCCTGGCTTCTCCTGTGCGGCCTGCTGACCGCCGCGACCATTCGGTATCTGCCCGGAAACGGCGGTCACTCACCAGCGTTGGGCTTCGTGACCGGTGGGCCGCCCAGGAACCGGGACATCCCAGCGATCGCTCTCGCCGCGCTGGCCACGCTCAGCCTTGGCGCGGTGCTCGGGCCGGAGGCGCCGCTGATTGCTCTTGGCGGTGGGCTGGCGGCGTTGACGGTCCGACTCGTCAAGAGGGACGCCCCGCCGATGGCCACCACGGTCATGGCCTCAGCCGGCAGCTTCGCGGCCATCAGCACCCTGCTTGGGTCTCCGCTCCTGGGTGCCTTCCTCATCATGGAGGCGGCGGGGATCGGCGGGGCGACGCTGACGCTGGTGGCGCTCCCGGGCCTGATCGCGTCCGGCGTTGGTGCCCTGATCTTCGTGGGGATGAACGGGTGGACGGGACTTGGCAGCTTCTCCCTTGCTCTGACGGATTTGCCGCCCGCGGTGACCCCGACATGGGCCACCTTGGCGTGGGCCATCGCTGTGGGCGTGGTCGGGGCGCTACTGGGCTGGGTGATCCGATGGATCGGTCTGTCGCTCCGTCCGATGGTGCACCGGCGCCGGATCGAGGCGACTATCGGGATTGGACTCCTTATTGGTCTGTCAGCAACCGCCTATCAGCTCTGGTCCGGGAACAGCTTTACCCAGGTGTTGTTCTCGGGTCAGACAGCCCTGCCCGAACTGGTCCGGAACGCCGGCAGTTACTCGGGCGGAGTGTTGGTCCTGCTCATCGCCTTCAAGCTCCTCGCCTACGGGTTGTCGTTGAGCGCATTCCGCGGCGGCCCCGTCTTCCCGGCCATGTTCATCGGGGCAGCGCTGGGCATCGCCTCGGCGGGTCTACCCGGGATGAGCCTTGCTCCGGCCATCGGTATGGGCATCGGGGCCATGTGCTGCGCGATGCTGCGACTGCCGTTGACCTCAACCCTGTTGGCGACCCTGCTGCTGGGTGCCGACGGTGTGACGGAGACACCTGTGGTGGTGGTCGCCGTGGCGGTCGCTTACGTCATCACCATGATCCTGCCGCCGGCAGGCTCGGATCACTCGACATCAGACTCCGAGTCCGACACGGAGCCAGAACCAGCGCAACCCGCCCGCTGACTACGGGCACTGGAGGCTGGTGTTGACCCGGCCATCCGGCGCGGGTGGGGACGGCTATAGCCCGACTTCGGCTGTGACGCGTCCGGTGTGGACGGCCTTCTTGAGCGCGGCGTAGTCGGCCTCGTTCTGGTCGGCGTACCGTTCGGCGAACGCCGCAATGGCTTGGTCGAAGCGGTCGTTGCTGCCCAGATAGCTGGCGATCGCTGCCGCGTCCCCCGATCGGGCGTGCGCCCGGGCCAGCGTCCAGCCACACAGCCTCGCGTAGATGGTCAGCACCGATGGCTCCATGACGTCGACCTGGGCCGATCCCTTGCCGTCCCACAGCTGGCGGATGTAGAAGTCGCGGCTGACCCCGTCGACGCCATCGGTTCGGAGCCAACCGAGCATCACGTCACTGGCCGCCTGCATCAGCCGCTGCCCGGCCACCACCCGCTGGCCGTGGTTGGCGTGCTTGCTCTTCCCCAGGTACGGCTCGAGGACCGACGCCTGTGCCTCCTTGGCCTGCAGGAACAACGGGTCCTGGTTGTCTCGGCCGAGCATCAGCACGATCCAGGCGCGGGTGCCGACGCTGCCGACGCCGACCACCTTGCGGGCCGCGTCCACGTAGCGGAACCGCTCCAGCAGGTGCCGATGATCGCCCGGCAACGTCCGCCGGTAGGAACGGATCATCTCGTGCATGGCCGCCTCGACATCGCGGGACTCCTGCTCACGGAACAGGTCGCCGACCGGGACGATGAGTGGCGGGTCGCCGACCAGCTGCGGCCGACCGTCCACGACGCGGACGAGCTTGTCGAACGCCTTGATGCTGTCCTTGGTCCTGGCCTTCGCCACGTTACGGGTGAACCGTTTCTGCTGAGCCCGGTTCAGCTGTTGCTGCATCTGAGCGGCGATGTCGTCGATATCCAGGCGGGTGTACCACAGGTCCATGGTCCGCATCTGGGCCATCTCGTGCATCGCCTCGCGGTAGGCCTGCAACACCGCCAGGTTCGCCGTCCTGCGCTGCTTGGTGTCGAAACCACGGTCTCGCCCGGCGACCTCGAAACTGGTGACCAGCCGTTTGACGTCCCATTCGAACGGGCCGGGCAGGGTCTCGTCGAAGTCGTTGATGCTGAAGACGAGCCGCCGATCCGGAGCGGCGAAGACACCGAAGTTCGACAGATGAGCATCGCCGCACAGCTGCACCACCTGTCGCGTGGAGGGAATGTTCGACAGATCGGAGGCCATGAGGTATGCGGCGCCGCGGTAGAACGTGAACGGCGAGACGAGCATCCGGCCGTACCGGATCGGCACCAGCTCTGGCACCCGGGATTCCCCTTGCTCCTCCAACAACGCGACCGGGTCGGGCCGGCCGGCCGACGGCTCCCACGTCGCATGCACCGATCGGGGTACGTCGGCGCGTGCGGCTCTGCCGTTGGCCGCTCGCTCGGCCAGGGTGAGGTGTTCGACGGGACCTTTGACTTCGGCCATGGTGTTTCCCTTTCCGCTCTTCAGTCGGTGCTCACGCTCGCGCCGGTGGGTGATCCACCGGGCTGGCCCGGAATGCGTCGACAGCCGCCTGGACGGTCGAGTAGACGTGCGCATTATCGAAGTCGGCCAGGGTTCCGTACGTGCTCAGAGTGGCCATGAGCTGGGGATCGGCTGCCGCCAGCGCAAAGACCCGGCCGTCGGCGTGAACAGCCTCGATGAGTCCAGCCAGGGTGAGGCTGGCCGAGTAGTCCACGTCGTCCATCGACGAGCAGTCCAGGACCAGCCAGCGAACCCTGGTCGGCGCAGCACTCAACAGGCCCTGGACGGTGTCAGCGAACCGGTTCGCGTTGGCGTAGAACAGCCGCGCATCGAAGCGGAACACCAGAAGGCCGGGCAGACTCTCGTGGCCTGGCTGAGCCGGCTCATACGTGCTCGATCCGCCGCTGTCCACTCCCACCAGGAAGTCCTTGGGGGAGTACGACCTCCTGATGATCTCCAGGATCGACAACACGACCGCCAGGATGATGCCCTGCTCGACGCCGACCGCGAACACCACGACCGCGGTCACGGCGGCGATCACGAACTCGCTCAAGCGGGTCGACTTGATCCGCTGGAATCCCTTGACGTCGATCAGCCCGACACCGATGAGGAACACGATCGCGGCCAGCACCGCCTTCGGCATGTTCGTCAGCAGCCCCGTGAACCACAGCACCACCGCCAGCACAACCAGCGACATCGTCAGGTTGGCGACCTGCGTGCGTCCCCGCTGCTCATCGAGGATCTGCGTCTTCGTCGGACTGCCGTTCACCACGAAGGTGCCGGTCAGTCCGGCCGCAACGTTGGCCCCGCTCAGGCCGACCAGGTCACGGTTCACATCGACACGCTGGCCGTGCTTCATCGCGAAGCTGCGAGACGTCGCCGCGCTCTGGGCCACGATCAGCACGAAGCAGGCGAAACCGACCCCGAGAACGCTGGGCACATCGCCCCAGGTGATCCCGTCCGGTAGGCCCACGGGCGGGAAGCCGCCCTGCACCGAGCCGATCACCGCCACACCATGCGACGCGGCGCTCAGAGCACCCGACAGGATGATCGACAGGATCACCGCGATGACAGCCCCAGGCACTCTCGGAAGGAACCGCTTGAAGCCCACGATGATCGCCAACGTTCCTAGCGCGAAAGCGAGCGTCCAGCCGTTGGCCTCACCGAGGTGCGTGATCGTCGACCACTGCTGCTCGAACCAGTTCCCCTTCCCCTTCGGGATCCCCAGCATGTCGGGGATCTGCCCGGCGAAGACCTGAATACCCACCCCGGTCAGGAAGCCGATCAGCACCGACGCGCTGAGGAAGTCCCCCAAGAACCCGAGCCGGAACAGCCTCGCCACCACCAACAGACCAGCACAGACCAGCGCGACCAAGCCGGACCACGCCACCCACTCGGCCGAATTCGGCGACAGACCGGCAATCCCGAGCGACGCCAGACCCGCCGCCAGGATGGCCGCCGTCGCCGAGTCCGCACCAACCACCAACAGCCGAGACGAACCCAGAAGCGCGAACACCATGGTGGGAAAGATGACGCTGTACAAACCGGTGACCACCGGCGTCTGGGAAATCGACGTGTACCCCATGCACTCCGGAATCGCCACCGCAGCAAGAGTGACACCAGCGACGACATCCCCGGACAGCCAGCTCGGCTTGTATCCCTGAAGGGACACCGGACGAATCCTGGACAAGACCGACATCGCGACCTCCCACGAGAGTCCGTCCTCCCAACGGAGTTCGGCTCCCCCAGGCTAGATCGCCATGAGGCTCATCCCGTCACCCAGAAAAGGTGAGGCACGGAGCGCGCCAGGTGTCACGTGCCAGTAGCTACCGAGGTCGATAGTAGGGCCACGTCCGGCAGCCCGCACGTCTCCCCGGACGGCGACATCGCCTCCCGGCGAGAACTCGAGGCAGCGCGGGCTGCAGTGCCATGAAGCTCAATCTTGTGGCCGGGGGTCTGCGTAGTGATGACGTGGTGATGTGACGATGGCGGTTTGCCAGCGCCCTTCCCAGCTGTTCCTGCAGGGGTAGGGATACGTCGATGATCTTCGCCCGTGCTGCCTCGAGGTCGTCGTAGGGCGTCCCAACGTCAACCAGCGGGCTGCTGCTCGCTGGCTCAGCTGCAACGAGGGCATCGATGTCGTTCCTCGGCTGACGACGCGTGCATCGACCGGCTTCGTTTCATGCGCTACAGGTGAGCCTGCCCTGGCCCTTCCCGCGGTATCGCTTGCGAGTGGGCAGCTACTGGCCGTTGATCGATGCGCCCCGGGACGTGTCGATCGGGGATACCCCCACGGTTCCCTGCCCGAGATCGTCTTCTCGTAGCAGTGGCATCCGAAGAAGGAGCGGGTATGTCAGCGCGGCCCACGGTCTCAACGCGGTCGTTGCGTGGTTGTTCATGATCGGTTCCGCCTGTTTCGTCGTGGGTTCTGTGGGGGCGGCAGCTACTGAGTTTCCGGGGACTCTCTTCTTCAACGTCAGCACGACCGCAGCGCTGACGCGGGCCGGGAACATGAGCATCGCCCCGATGCGGAAGCACAGGGCGCCGAGCAGCGTGCCCGTAATGGCCACGCGGTCGCTGTGCGCGTCGTCGGAACGGGGCAGTACGTAACTGGCCAGGCGGACGCCATGAAGAGGACGGATCCGAGCATGTTCAGCCAGCTGATCCACCGCGGCGGACGGATCCCCGGGTCGTCATGGGTGCCGTCGAGAAGGCGAGGATCGCGACCGCGCTGGCCATGAGGAACAGCGTCGAGCCGTAGACGTCTGGCCGCCAGACGCGTCGATCCTCCTCAGCGGCGGTCATGTTGTTAAGCCCCCACTCCGCGACAGCGCCAACTCCGACAGCCGCCTCGCAGTGGGCGTCCGTCCGGAGAGGGCTGAGGAACTCCAGATCGCTCGCCACCAGCCCAGGCTGAGAACTCACACGCTTGCCTGGCGGCGTCGGTATCCGAGAGGCCCGTCCACGACTCCACGTGAATCAGCGCCACGAGCCAGACTTGCCGGTCGTTGACGGCGACAGGCGTCTGAGACGACGGGTGCTCCGTCACCCAGCCCTCCTCGCCGCTTGTGGGCCAGCCACTCGTCCACTGACCCGAGCTCGGGCGTCCAGCGCGAGGGTGCGGCGCGCCTGCCGGAGCATCGCTCCACGTAGTCCGCCGGGATCAAGAGCGACGCACCGCCGACAAGCATTCTGGGGTGCCCTGGCCGGCCTTCAGCGCCATGTCACCTCCTGTGCTGGTGTCGATCCCCCTCTCGACGCGTCCAGTAGCCCGGTCTTTCATCCCACGGGGGCAGTTTGACGAGCTGGTGTGCGTTCGAATCCGGCTGGTCTCATTGCCGATTCGCCCGCTGCTGTTCGTAACCGAACCGGGTCACGGAACGTCACGCCGAGGAGGAACCGCGAGTTTGCGCCGTGGCGAGAAGGGGCAATCTTTGGTGCATGGGAAACCGAGTAATCCTCGGGGGCCTGCTGGTGTGTCTGGTGCTGGTTGCGTTGGAGATGGGGCTCCTGGTCGTGTCGGGGAACTGGGTCGCCCTGGCGCTGACACTGACGGTCGTAGGCGGTGTCGCGGCGGCCATGTACGGGATGGGCCGGCCCCGGGATAGACAGCGCCGACCCCTTCGTTAGCTTCCACGGCAGGTGCCCGCGCGGGACAAGCGCTGGCCCCGAATGCCTGAGCCGCGCGGGGCCGAACGGTGATTCTCGGCCTACACGCCATCTTGGGGTGCAAGTTGGCCTCGCCCTCGAGTCCCTGGGCTCGCATTGGGCCGCCGGCAAGCACCGCAGGTGTCGTTCGAAACCCTCCCACCTGCCCACGGGCGCTGTCCGGCAGGGAGTGTTTCAGGCGCCGGTAGGTGGGGCTGTTGGACTCATGAGTGACGACCTGCCACGCCTTGATCGTGAACTCGAAGCTGGCTGGAACCTGGTCCGCCAACGCGCCAACAGGGCGTCAGCTGGCGGCTCGTAGAACGTGTGCTGCACCTCGACGACGGGAAAGCGCCGAACATACAAAGACTGGGAGACCGTCCAGCCGCACAGCCCTACGCGAACGCCCACGTCCCTATCCGTCCCACCTGTGACGGGCTGGGTACGAAACCCTGCGCAGCAAGTTCAAGTAGGCCATACCGCCGAGTCTGCCTCGAGGGGAACAGGGAGAGCAGCCAGACGCTCGCCAGGGCCTCATTTCGCCGCAAGATGGTCAGCCACCCACGACGGCCGAAGTCACTACAGCTGTCCGCGAACCTGTCCACACGCAGGCTGATCCAAAGCCAGCAGGGCTGGTCCTGGGCAGGCGCGAGCCCTAGGGGTCTCGTGCCGCGTCCGCAATCAACTCGCGTTGTCTTTCCAGGCCTTCGACCCGGCGGCGGCGGCAATCTTCAGCTGCCGAAACCGCCGGTTGGCGATCTCCGCTGGAGACTCGTCCAGCTGATCGACGAACGTCCAGGCTGCCTGAGCCAGCGCGGTGGTGGACAGCATCGCCCCGGCGAGCCAGGCGACGCCACCAACGCCGAGCAGCACCAGGCCCGGCTTCAACAGCTTGCCGTTCACCTCGAACGGTGGTCGGGATGGTGAACTGCTCATCTGAGGGCCCTGACTTGGCTCACGAATTGAGGCTGGGGAGCCATGCGTGGCGTTGACCTGCGGGTTCGCCGTTCTCGGCCGGGAAATGTGTGCACTAGCCGGGTGTCTACGCTGCGTGGGTGTCTCCGTATGTGCGGACCGTGACGACGTCCTCGGGGGCGCAGGCGGTTCAGATCGTCTACTCCAGCCGCCGTGGGGCGCGGTCGATGGAGCACATCGGCTCCGCGCACGACGAGGTCGAACTCGAGCTGCTGAAGACCGTTGCGCGGCAACGGCTGGCTGCCGGCCAGGGCACGCTCGACTTGGAGCTGGAGGGTGAGCAGTCTGCTGGCGGCGGACCGGTGCCGATCATGTCCTCACGGATGGGACACCTGGTCGAGGCGTTGGAGCACGCCTAGCGGGTCCTGGGGCTGGACGAGGCTGCCGATCGGGACCAGGTGTTCGCGCAGCTGGTGCTCGCGCGGATCATCGAGCCGACGAGCAAGCTGGACAGTGCCCGGGTCCTGACCGAGGCCGGGGTCGGCGCCGCCTCGTACGCGACCGTGAAGCGGCGGCTGCCGACGTTCGCGACCGAGCAGTGGCGCGAGAGGCTGGGCCGAGCGTGCGTGAAGCACGCCGCGCTGGGGCCGGCGTCGTTGGTGCTGTACGACGTGTCGACGTTGTACTTCGAGACCGACGCGGGGGACGGCTTCCGTGAGCCAGGGTTCTCCAAGGAGCGGCGGCTGGAGCCGCAGGGTCACGATCGGGCTGCTCACCGACCAGGCCGGGTTCCCGTTGATGCTCAACGCGTTCGAGGGCAACAAGGCCGAAACCTCGACCATGATCCCGGTGGTCCAGGCGTTCGCGGCCGCGCATCAGCTGCACGACGTGACGATCGTCGCGGACGCTGGGATGGTGTCGGCGGGAAACCAGAGAGCGATCGAAGCTGCGGGCCTGTCGTTCATCCTCGGCGCCCGCATCCCCGACGTCCCCTACCCGGTGTTGCAGTGGCGACGAGCCCACCCCAACGAGCCGATCCCCGACGGGCACATCTTCATCCAGCCCTGGCCCGCCAGCCCCACCGACGGGCGAGGCGACCAGGTCATCTACTGCCAGTACCGGGCCGACCGGGCCCGGCGCACGATGCGGGGCATCGACGAGCAGGTCGCCAAGGCCGAACGGGCCGTCGAAGGGAAGATGCCGGTCAAGCGGAACCGGTTCGTCCAGCTCGCCGGCGGCACCCGCAGCGTGAACCGGACCTTGGAGGCCAAGACCCGTGCGTTGGCCGGGATCAAGGGGTACGTCACCAACTTGGCCGCCTGCCCGGACGGCACCCCCGTCCCCGCGGAGTTCGTGATCGGCGCTTACCACCGGCTCTTCGAGATCGAGAAGTCCTTCCGGATGTCGAAGCACGACCTGCAAGCCCGGCCGATCTACCACCACAAGCGCGAGTCAATCGAGGCCCACCTGGCCGTCGTGTTCGCCGCCCTCGCTGTGGGCCGCCACATCGAGGCCACCACCGGATGGTCGATCAAGAAGTTCGTCCGTCCCGGCCGCCGTTATCGCACCATCGAGATCAATGCCGGTGGCCACACCATCATTGCCGCCGACCCCCTACCCAGGGAACTCCACCAGGCGATCCGAGCCATCCACGCCACCGGCGGCGCGCACTAAATTGAGCCAAGTCGGGCTTCAACAGCTTGCCGTTCACCTCGAACGGTGGTCGGGATGGTGAACTGCTCATCTGAGGGCCCTAGCCCTTTCTACACGTGGAGGTCGAGGAGACTTTCCACGTCGTACTGTCCCGCAACACTCGACCGACGTCATCCCCCGACCGGGGTGAGGGACGCCCGCTATGCCGCGGGGAGGGCGGTCGTGCCGAGGACCGTGCGTCGCGTGATCCCCCGCAGGAGAGGCATTCAGGTCTGCTGTGGCAGCTCGAATCCGGTGAGTTCGGCTAGTCGGTTGAGGAGCCTGTCCTGGAAGTTGGCGTCGAGGGCGGCTGGTGCTGTGCGGGCCCTGCGCTGGTGGTGCAGCACCTGGCCGCTGCGTCGGGCAATGGGGTCGTTGCCGACCGCGAGCCGCACCTGGGTGCGGTGTCCCTCCTCCAGGTCGTCTGGAGCACCGGGGCCGCCCATCCGGGTGGGCACCCACCCTGGGTCCACCGCATTGCTGGTCACGTCGGGCCACCGTCGGGCGACAGCAAGAGCGAGGGCGGTCACGAACAGCTTGCTGTCGCAGTAGGCCTGGATTCCGTTCCACCCGCGCGACGACCAGTCCAGGTCTCCCAGGCTGTCGTCGCCGCTGCGGTGCATGCCGCTGGTGAGGTAGACGAGCCGGTCCGGGCGCTCGATCAAGCCAGTCAGCAGGTACGGCGCCAGCGTGTTAACCGCCAGCGTCCGCGGATGCCCCTCCGGGCCAGGCCAGCGGTGACTGTCGGCGTACACGCCCGCGTTGTGGATGATCGCGTCCATCCGGCCCAGCTCGTTGACCTGATCGGCGAGCCGGCGGGTCTGTTCACCGCTGGCGAGGTCCCCGACGACCACGGCTGCCCCCCGCCGGGCAAGGTCAGCAACCGCGGCCGAACGGTCCGGGTCGCGGACGTGAACGACCACCTGATGACCGTGATCCACCAGGTCCGCGGCGGCTGACTTTCCCAGCCCCTGGGCGGAGCCGGTCACCAGGATGCGAGCCAAGAGAAGGTCCTTCTGCCTGCGACCGGTCACCGCCGCACCACGCGGAGGGTCGAGACGTCGTTCCCGCCGGTGCCCAGCGGTGGCGCCTCGATGATGTTGGACCAGGCGTTGACGGTGATGCCTCGGGAACGGGATTGTGAGTGGCTTTGTGTGTGTTCGGGTTGGTCGGTGCGACAGTATTGCTTCCGGATCGGTGACCGGGGGTGGCGATGGGCTAACCAACTCGCGGGTTCGGGGGTCATAGATCATCCGGTTGTTCGCGATGGTCCACAGGGCGCAGTTGGCGCCGCGGTCACCGCCGCGGCTGAGGCGGTGGCGTTGTCGTTGCCCGCTTCTGGCTTGGACCGGGCTGGCGCCGCAGCGAGTAGCGAAGGCGGCGTCGCTGTGCAGCCGCTCCGGGTTGCCGCCCGCGGGGATGAGCAGTTGGGCGGCGCTGTGGATGCCGATGCCGGGGGCGTTGGATGAGCTTGGGAGCGGATCGCCGGATCAGCCTGTCGAGCTGGAGGACCTCGGCGTGAAGCTGGAGCCAGCGACGTCCGGGACTGCCCAGCGCGGCGTACAGGCCGCTTGGCCGGCAGCTGGCTGCATCGGGTGGCGAGCTGCAGCAGGCTCTTGACGAGCATGTCGTCACGCAGGTCCTGCTCGGCGCCGACCAGCAGTGCCTTGATCTGGTTACTCACCGTCGTGGTGGCCTTGCCGGCGCTGTTGCGCGCGATCGTCAAAGCCCGCAACGCTTCCACCGCTCCCTCCCGGTCCTTGGGGACCGCAGTGGCCTGACCAGCCAAGACGGCCCGCCCGGCGGCTTCAGCGTCGACGGGGTCGCTCTTGCCCTTGCGCCGACGGTTGGCCCGGTCGGGCCGGTTGACCTCGGCGACGGTGATCCCGGTGGCTTGCAGGGACCGGGTGAGCTGGTAGCCGTAGCTGCCGGTGCCTTCAACTCCGGTGGTCATCGGCGAGCCGTGTGCTTGGGTCCACGCCAGGGAGCTGCGCGGCGCCGGCGGCATTGGCCGGGAACTGCAGCATCCCGAGATGACGGCCAAGGCCGTCCAGAGCTCGGCTCTGCGAACCGAGGAACCGTGTACCGACTCGTCCAAACCGCGCTGAAACGCGAACCGTCAAGGCGCTACAGCCCGCGTGCGGGCGCCGTTGCGTCTCGAAGGTTGCCCCCCGACGAAGGAGTCGGGACGAGGCGGCCGTCAGCCGATGGCTTGAACGAGGAAGCTGCAGACCGTATCCTTTCGGCCGGTGTCCTTGACGACCTGTGACCCTAGCTTGACGTCATCTGACGGGTCCGTCGGAGTTCCCGCATGGTCGTACCGAACTTCATACCTGAACACGCCAGTGTTCCGGCCGAGGACTTCGCCGCCACTGACGAACACGTTGTTGACCGTGCCCGAGATGAGGATGGTCAGTGTCCCATCTCCGTTGTCCGTGATGCTCTTGGTGCCGCCGCGGCCAGCGCCGACCACTGTCAGGACTTCACCGGTCCCAACATTGGTGTACGTATCGGTCTCGGTGACGCCTTCGTAGTAGTACTGCAAGTCGTCCGCGCCGTGTGTGACAGTTCTGAAGCGGACGTCGACGACCGCTGTCTGCTCAATCGTCAAGCCGGCGACGCCGCAGAAGTCCTCAGAGATATCCGGCCCGAACGCATCATGGAGCGTTTCCCAGTGGTTCGGCTCTGCCGACGCGGGAGCGATGACAATCAGGGACAGCGCCAGGCCAAGCGCCGCCGTACCAAAAGTTTTCCTGACAGGAACTCGTATCACGACTACAACACCTCACAAAGGTTCAGATTTTTATGTCGGCCAGGCACATTGGACGGCACCGACGGTCACATTCGCGGCAAATTGCGATTGCGCGTGTTCGAAACTCGATGGGTCGTGACCGCTGAGTTCATTAGGTCGTCACGGCTGCGCCTGAACCGACCACAAGTTGGCCGGTACAGGTAGGGAGGCGCCTTCGTCGCATCAGCAAATGCACGCTCAAAGCAAAATCCACGTTCTGCCTCTAGCCCCAGGCCGCCGCGCCAACTTGGACGCGCCAAGTGCACGATGTGAGAGGCCGAACGTGCCTCCTCCCCGGACCGTGGTCCTGTGGCCAGTGTGGCACCGCAAGGGCGCCGTGTCACTTTCCGGAGCCAGCGCTACAACATGATGAGCAAGTGGCCCCGTCGGTTCCCGCGTAGCCGGCGGCTGTCGCCGTGAACCGCCCCGGCAAGTCCGGAGACTTTGGTGTGAGAGCTCAGCGGTCGGCTGGGCTGTTTGTTGAGCGTAGTAGTGGTCCTCGGCCTGGACGGGTGGGATGTCACCGCAGTACTCATAGAGGCGGCGGTGGTTGAACCAGTCGACCCATTCGGCGGTGGCGATCTCGACCAAGTCGAGGGTGCGCCACGGGCCGCGGGGTCTGATCAGCTCGGTCTTGTATTGGAAACGGACACGGTCACGCTTATCGAGGCACATCCCCTGAGGACGACACACGCGGACCCGGGCCTTGTCCAGTGGCAAACATCCTGGCCCGGGCCGACAGTTTCGGTGGGACATCAACGACCTGCTCGCCCTGACCCAGCAGACGAAGGGCAACGTGCCGGCCGATACCCGAGCATCCCTCGATGGCCCAGACCCGCTGCGGCCACGCCGCGACGTAGCGCAGCAACTCGGCCAGCCCGTCCCGCTCCGTGCCGAACCGACCTGTGCCGACGACTGATTCGTCACCGGAAATCACCTCGATCGTGACCGACCGCTTATGCGGGTCCATCCCGATCACGACATGCGCGAACGTCTTGCTCATCATGTCCTCCGAACCCGAACCTGTTGGTTGACGAGCTGGGAGGGCAACGCTACTTCGAGCTGGGCACACATCCCTCTTGAGCCTCTCCCGCCCTGGCGGCGCCCCGGGATGCGCAGGTCAAATGAGGGCCCACACCACGGTGGGCAGCCGAAATGAGAGCGACAGGCCCGGACGCCTAGACCGAGCCTGGCCCGGCACCGGTCCTACCGTCAATGACACAAGTAGCCGATGAGCGGACACTCGATGACACCCCTGACGTGCTCCTCGGCAGTGAGTGGCGAGTCACTTCGCCCAGAAGGGGCGTGGTCCCGCAGTACGCCGAGTCCTTGTTGTCCCGACTCTTTGCACACGCCTCTAAGGGAGCAATGGCGCCGTCAATGTGACGGCGCACCCCCGCCAAAAGGATCGTGCAATCAGCCAGCATGCGTTCGGCTCGATCCCACGTTGGACGCGCTGACTCAATGATCACTCAGGTAATCTCAGTTCGGTGTCCATGATACCGGCCGTCGAATTCATCTCGATAGAGCGGATGGGCTAGATCGCGGGAGCGGTTAGCCGCTGATAGACGGCGAAAAGATCGTACTGCGCCCAGTTTTCGACCGCTTTACCACCCTCAAACCGGAAAATCCCGATGCCGGGCATCGTGATGCTCCGCCCCGTGGCGGGAACCCCCAGAAATTCGCCTTTGTGTGTGCCGAAATACCCGACGCGAAGGACGGCTTTGTCGCCCATCAGAAAACTGTCATAGATCTCCTGGCGCAGATCAGGAAAGGCCACGTACAGGCTTTGCACGTAGGCCTTGAAGCTGGGCAGATCCTTGAACTCCAGTCCCAACGGCTGGTCGGTGCGAAAATTGGGCGCGAAAATCTCATCAGCAATATCGATGTCCGGCGTGTTGAACATGGCGTCAAAACGCTGTGCAAAGTGCTGTAGTTCTTCGGGTGACATCACAACTGCCTTTCGACATAGGAAATTGAGCACATATAGTTAACAAATTTTCCAACTCACCTCCAATTCTCACCAGCCCAATGGTCGTCGATGTGGCCGCCCTTTTGAGCACCGCCGGACTTCTTCCAATCCGACGGCTATTCCCAAGGCCAGAGGAGCGATGTTCAGGTGGCAACCCAGTAGCGGCTTGCCGGAGGGGTCGGCCTGTCGGACACGGACGACGGGCCCCACCCGCCACCGGTGTCGCCTCCCCAGAACTCGCCGTCGTGCGGGTCGCGGTTAGCGTCTCGCCCTTCGAGGCGATGTTCAGCGTCAATTCCGTTGTCTCGCCCGCCGTGACGCTGCCCGACGCCTGCCCCTCGCGAACCCCACCACCAGCACGACGACGATGGCCACCGCGACCCATATCCAGAACGACATGTCCACGCCTCCCGCCACGCGGGCGCCTCGACGACGGTGCGCGTAGCACCGTCTGCGAGAACCGAACCGCCGCTGGCGCGTCACCAGATGGGGTACAGAACACTCCCTTGCTTAGCGGGGTGGTGGGAGGGTCACCAGGAAGGACGGGCGCAACTCCTACCGCCTCTGGCTGTTCTTCGAACAAGGAAATGTCGCAGTGCAGGCGACAGACCAGGAATGCTGCATGGTCGCTAGTTCCGCAACGGGCGCGTTGGGTGTCCGCATCCACTGGTTGCCCGTCTCCGACAACACGGGTGCCCGCATATCGTGACGAACTAAATCTGCAACATATTCGTCCCCCACGCGCTGCGCTGATCCGCGGACTGCCCTTGTGGCCGCACCTGTTGAGCATTTGATGAACCACCTCGTTCGATCCGCGCAGCAGCACGGGGCCATCCCCCGTGGTCCTCTGCTCGACAGATCCGCCTCGCTGGTCCCGAAGTCATGAACGTCGGGATGGGTGCTGGCCCGCGCACCGCCGATTCCAAAGCCCTACTGGGCCTCGAGAAGCGTCTTGGCGTTGGCCAGGTTGGACCTCACGTCCCGGGCGTAGACCTTGACCACCACAGCATCGCCGAGCTTGCCGAAGAACCCGCCGAGCTCGTCGGTCTCCTGATGCCAGGTAACCCGAGTGCCCTCGGGCACCTCGTCGAAGCGCAACTCAAGCCGGAACGGGATGCTCGCGTCCGACGACCGGGTTCTCGCCAAGCGCGCAGGCTCGACTTCCACCAGCTCTGTCGTGAAGCTGAGTCGGCGGCCGGCGACTCTTACGGTCCCGCGGGCCACACCGCCGACGTCACGGGGAGCGCCCGAGACCTGTTCGTACTCCACGACATTGCTGCTATACAGGAGGACGTTTTCCGGCTCGGTGAGGAACTCAAATACCTCCACGGCTGGCCGGGAGATGACGATGGACTCTTCGATAACCGGCACGGTTGTCCCTCCCTACGCTCGCGACCCGCGGCTCAGCCCGGGAGCGCAGATCAACGTTAGCGGCTCACGGGCTCGCTGAGGAGACCCGTAAGTTCACGCGAGCGAGTCGCGCGTTCGATGACACCACCCGGAGCGGCGCTAGGGGCTAGTAGTCGTCTCACACGCTGCCCGGGGACGGCGTCGATCAGGTGATGCACTCCGCCGCGAGGGGACCGTCCCACTCCGCCGCATGTGCAGCGCCTGTCGCCGTCCGCCGAACATCCGCTCTTGCCGCGGTGAGGGCGGCTACGCTCGCCCGGCTTTGACGCGCAGAGCTTGGCTGCACGGGCCGTGCGCGGACCTTGGCCTGTGGCAGGTGACCCGTACAACAACCGGGACTCCCTGGTCGCGCCGGGAAACGGCGGCAACCGGGCCGGGCGGGCCGGGTTGGCAGAAAGCTGAGCCGCCGCAGACTCGCGGTACTGCTCATGGACTACCGCGGCTACGGCGGCAACCCCGGCAGCCCCGGCCGGGACGGCCTCGCCGCCGACGCGGACGCCGCCGCAGCAGCCTTGACGGACCTCGGGTACCCACCGCAACGGAATGTCTACTCCGGCGAGTCCTTGGTTCAGCCGTGGTCGCGGCGCTGCAGGTCCGGCACCCGCCGGCGGGAATCGTCCTGCGCTCGCCCTTCACCGAGCTGGCCGACGTGGGTGCACACCACTACCCCTGGCTACCGGTGCGCGCCATGCTGCGCGACCGGTTCCGCGTGATGCAGCACCCGGCCACCAGCGACGTGCCGGTCACCGTCATCTACGGCGACCACGACGCAGTGGTCCCCACCGTGCTCACCGCCCGCGTCGCGAACCATGCCCCCTCCTTGGCCGAGCGGCTGGTGATCGTGGGTGCCGACCACAACGACCCCGTCATGTTCGGCCCACGAGTGCGAGGGCTGCGACAGTCCATTTCAATGCCCCTGGCTCTGCTGCGGACTGGCGGCGGCCTGGAGACCGCCGATTCCCCCTGACCTGTGCAAAAACGCGGACATGGATAGACGACGCCAACTACACCGAACATCGCACAGACCCGCAAATGCTGCCTTCGCTCGGTCGCCTGGCCGAGCGGGTGATGCTTCGGCGTTTGATGGGGTTGTCCTTAGCCGGTGGGGGACGGCTGCGAGGGGTCAGCCTGGTGTGGGCGTCTTCTCGGTTACCGCTGCCAGGCGTTCGAGCGTCACCGTCATCCCGCGATGCAGGTCGGCGCGTCGATCGGTGTTGCCATAGAGCGGCCCGATGATGAACCACCCGATCAGCTTGACCGGGCTGGTGACCTGGTAGGACTCCGTCACGCGAGTGCCCGTTCCTTCTGGCGTGAACTGGTACCGCCAAAGGATGGTCCCGGCACCCTTCTCGGTCCGCGAGAACGCGAACTCGACGCCGCGCTCGGCAACCGTGACCACGGGAGTGTTGTGCCAGTCCGGACCGCGCCCGGCGTGGTTCTTGGCTCGGAACCGTGCCCCTACCGCTGGTCCGGTGGCACCGTCGATCCACTCGCAGGCAACGACTTCCGGCGACAGCTCTGGCGTACGGGTGACGTCGGCGATGACGTCGTAGAGGACCTCCGGTGAAGCCTCGATATAGCGCTCGACGGTGTCGTGGGTGAGTTCCTGTCTCATCGGCGTGCCTTTCCTGGTTGTGTCGAGTAGTGCTGGACGAACATGTCGAGTGCCCGGTCGGTCAGGGAAGTGAAGAGTCCGGACTCGTAGGTGGCGTCCGGGCTCGTTCGCCAGCTGCTGGCTGGTTAGTCCGGCGCTGATGGAGGTGAACAGTCGGAACACCTCGTCGGTGTCGGCGTGCGGTGCGAGCTCGCCGGCGCGTACGGCAACGGCCAGATCGGCGCGAGCACGCTCGACCAACTGTTCGGCCACGGCGTAAGAGGTGGCGCTCGGCTGAAAGCCGGGGATAGGCCGCGAGAACAGCAAGGACGCCAGGCCGCGGTTGAGCATCGACCAGCGCATCATCGCCCGCGTGCCCTCCAGCAGTCGGTCGAGCCCGGGATCGAGGTCGGCAACCGCGTCGTCGACGAAGGCGGCCAGGCGGTCGTTCCCACGGGCGAAGAGGGCGTCGTACACGCCGTGCAACGACGGGAAGTACTTGTACACCGACGGCGGCTGCATACCCATCCGACGGGCCATCTCGGCGATGGTCACCGCACCGGCGCCGCGTTCCGCCACGAGTTGCTCTGCGTAGTCGAGCGCCTCGTCGATCGTCGCCTGGCGACGACGGGCCGTGCGACTGGCAACGCTACCGCTAATGGTCGTAGCCAAGGGCTATGTGTAGTAGCCAATGGGCGGGTTGTCAAGAGGCACCACCTCGAGGCAGGACGAGGCCCTGCAGCCGCCGAGAACCT
>CAWHFV010000007.1:0-71673 GCA_963828725.1 uncultured Actinomycetota bacterium
CCGACACTGCTCTGACGGTCCGCAACGCGCTGTTCGGGCGCCGGTCCGGCGTCCTCACCGCGGTCGGCGTCGGGACCGGCCAGCTGGCCTGGGCGCTGCTCACGGCCTGCGGCGTCGCGTCGGTGCTCGCCGCCCACCAAGGAGCGCTGACCGTGCTGCGCCTGGCCGGCGCCGCATACCTGGTCGGTCTCGGCGCGCACGCGCTGTGGGCGTCGTGGCGCTCACCGTCGACCACCCCTTCCCCCGCGGCCGCGGCATGGCGCGCGACGGTCGTTCGCGCAGGGGTTGGTCAGCAACCTGGCCAACCCGAAGATGCCCGTCTTCTTCCTCAGCCTCCTCCCCCAGTTCGCCGGTCCTGACCCGTCGCTGTCGGCCCTTGCAGGACTGGGGCTGCTCTTCGCGGTGATGACCGTGATGTGGCTCGCCGCGTATGCGTTGGTCGTTGACCGAGTCCGAAACATGTTGCAACGCAACGCTGTTCGTCGTTGGATGGATCGCGTGACCGGCGCGGTCCTCGTTGGGCTCGGTGTCCGGGTGGCCACCGAGGCCGGGTGACCCTCCCCCGACTCACGAGGGCGCCGGCGCCCCCGACTCCAGGAAGGCGAGCACGGCGGCGACCCGCCGATGGACCGGCTGCTCCGAGAGACCCAGCTTGGTGAAGATCGCGTTGACGTGCTTCTCGACCGTGGACGCCGAGAGGTGCAGTGCCGCCTCGATCCCGGCGTTGGTCCTCCCCCGTGCCATCTCACGCAGAACGTCCAGCTCACGCGCGGTCAGGGCCGCCAGCGGGCTTGATGCGTCCTGACGTCGCCGGCGCACCAGTGTGTCGACGATCGTCGGGTCGATGACCGACCCGCCGGCGCGCACCTCACGCAGGGCGTGCACGAGGTCCTCGAGGTCCCCCACCCGGTCCTTGAGGAGGTACCCCAACCCGGCCGACCCGTCGGCGAACAGCGCCATGGCGTACGAGTCGTCGGTGTGCTGGGAGAGCACGACCACGCCGGTACCCGGGTGCTCCGCCCGGATCGCGTGGGCCGCCTCGATGCCCTCCATGTGGTGGCCCGGTGGCATCCGGATGTCGGTGAGGACCACCTCCGGGGCCAGCCGTCCGACCGCGTCGAGCAGCTCCGGCGCCGACCCCACGCAGGCCAGGACCACCACCTCGCCCGAGTCCTCCAGGAGCCGCCGCAGTCCCTCGCGCACGAGGTAGTTGTCCTCGGCGAGGACCGCCCGGAGCGGCTCAGCCATGGCCGGCTCCGGCCGTCTCGGTCTCCGCGAACGGCGCGGTGTCCGTGCGCGGCTGGGTTTCGACAACCGGCTCGGAGCCGCGCGCCGGTGGCGTCGTCACGGGCAGGTCCACGGTGACCACTGTGCCGCGGGGGTTGCTGATCACGGTCAGCCCGCCGCCGGCCGCCGCGACGCGGTCGCGGATGTTGGTCAGGCCGCCCTGGCTGGGCGTCGTCGAGTGGTCGAAGCCTCGCCCGTCGTCGGTCACGACCACGCGGAGACTGCCGTCCCCGTTGCTCAGGGCGACGCGGGCGCTCGCGGCGTGGGCGTGCTTGGTGACATTGGCGAGGGACTCGGACACCACGTAGTAGGCCGTCGCCTCGAGCTCCGGGGCGAAGCGGGCACGGCGCAGCGACGGGGTCGCGACCACCTCCAGCGGGAGAGGGAACCGCGCGACGCGAGACTCCACGGCCGCCACAAGCCCGTTGTCGCCGAGGACCGGCGGGTGGATGCCGTGGGCGATCTCCCGCAGGTCGACGAGCGTCTCCCGGGCCTGATCCTGCAACCCCACGAGCTCGACGGCGTCGAGCTCGCCGCGCTCCAACCGGTTGCGGGCCAGCCGGAGCCCGGCGATGAGGGCGACGACGTTCTGCTGGATGCCGTCGTGGAGGTCTCGCTCGATGCGGCGCCGCTCGTCATCCTGGGCCACGACCAGCCGAGCCCGCGATGCGGACAGCTCTTCCAGGCGCTGCTCGAGCTGGGCGGCGAGGGCGACGTTGGCGACCGCGGTCGCCGCCTGGCTCGACACGGTCGTGAGGAGCTCGAGCTCGTGAGGCGCGTAGTGGCCGGTTCGCTTCGGGCCCAGGTCGATCCGCCCGATCCGGCGGCCCGCGCGGACGAGGTCGCGGGTCTCCGTGGGGGATCCGGTCACGAGGCCTGCGCGACCCTGAAGCGCCTGGGACCACTCCCCCGCCTCGTCGAGGAGGCGGATGCGCGTCCAGGAGGCCCGCAGGCCGTCGCGGACGGCGGCGGCCAGCTCGTCGAGCACGTCGTCCAGGTCGGCGGTCCGCTCCAGCTGTGCGCCGAGCTGCACCAGCAGCGTGAGCTCGCGGTCGCGGTCGCCGAGGACGGCGCGGCGGACGAAGGCCTCGGCGCGGGAGCGGACCGGCTGGAGCACCAGCGCCATCACCACGGTGAGGGCGACGGCCTGAGACACCATCAGCTCGTAGCCGAGGAGCACCGCCGGTGCGGCGACCGCGCACGCGTACAGGATCCCGATGAGCAGCGATGAGGACCGCAGCGCGGCGGCAGCGCGAGCGCCGGTCTGCACCCCGAAGGCCCCGTAGCGGAAAACGCCGTGGATGAACGTCACCGGGATGGCGATCAGCGCCGCGTAGACGGTGATGCTGATGATGAGCATCAGCTCGTTGGACTCGGGAAGCTCGAGCAGCACGGCCAGACCCCACAGCCCGAAGCCCACGGAGGCGCCAGCGATGGCCAGGAGGAGTATCCGTAGCCGGCGGCGGGTCTCTGGAGCGCCGAACAGCGCGCGATACAGGAAGATCGCCAGGCCGAGGGCGGGCAGGTACCTCAGCGCCGTCGCCACCGGAACGACCCACGCGAGCCCCGCGACGGCATACGGGTTGGGGAGGCCGCTGGGCAGGTCCGTCCAGCCGGAGGTGTAGATCGTCGGCGATCCCCACAGGAGCAGCGGCACCGCGAGCAGGGCCGCCCAGCTCAGCCGAAGGAGCCCCTTCTGCCACGGCGACTCGAGCCGCCCGTCGGGGAACGAGGCGATGGCCGCCGTCCAGCCGAGGGTGCCGAAGAGGTCGGTGGCCATCCCCATGGCGCACCACAGCGCGAACGTCGGAGTGAAGGCCACCTCCGGATTCGTCCTGACGTGCACTTCGAAGGCCGACCCGACGGCCATGGCGCTTCCGGCCACGACGATGTAGGAGCCCTCTCGGTTGTCGGAGAACGCCGTGAAGAACAGCCCCAGCCCGAGGAGCGGCGTCACACCGAGCAGCGGCCAGACGAATCCCGCGAGCAGGACGCCTGAGGTCGGGCGCACGATCTGGAGGGTGAGGGCATAGGCCAGGGCCAGCACGCCCACGGTGCCGACCACCCAGAGCCACACCCGTCCTCGGGTCACCTCTCCATGATCGAGCCGTAACCCCCCCTCGCACAGCGGGTCAGCCCTACTTCCTTCCCGTGGTTGTCCTCCATGAGATCTGCGGAGCACCCCGATCCGCGCGAGAGCCGAAGGCGCGACCGTGGTGGAAACGTCACGGAGGGAGAGGTCGATGCGCAAGGTCTACAGCGGGATCGCCTGGGTGATCGCCGGGCTGGTGGTCGTCCAGGCGGCGGCGATCGCCCTGGGGTTCGGGGGGATGATGCATTTCGTCGACGGCGGCGGGGTGGTCGACAAGGGGCTGACCGAGAGCCGGACCCTCGGAAACTTCGCCGGCGAGGTCGGGTTCCCGATCCACGGGATCGTCGGCGGGATGGTCATCCCCATCGCCGCGATCGCGCTGCTGGTGGTCTCGTGGTTCACCAAGGTGCGGGGGGCGTCCTGGTGGGCGGCCGGCCTGTTCGTCCTCATCGCGCTCCAGGGCATGGTCGGCTACTCGATCAAGGACCTGCCGTACCTCGGCGTGCTCCACGGCGCCAACGCGCTCGCGGTCTTCGTCGTCGCCGTCGTCTGCGCGCGGCGAGCCCGGTCCTCGGCGCCACGCCGCATGGCCGAGCCGGCGTCCGCAGATGTCTCTGCGTGAAGCCGAGCCGGCCGCGCGCGACGCCGATGAGCGAGACCTCGCCGTCCGGGGCACGCTCCTTCGCCGGCTGGCGGCGCTGAGCCTGCTCGTCGTCGTCGCGGGCGGCGCAGGCTTTGCCTGGTGGGACAGCCGGCTCGGCACGTACTCGGTGATGGCCATGGGCCACCAGCACGGCTCTTCGACCGTCGTCGCCACCACGAGCGTGACCCAGCTGGTCGCGGACCCAGCTCGCCCGGCCGACGTCCGGGTCACCCTCGAGGCGCGACAGGAGCGCTTCGTCGTCCCGGGTGGGCAGGCGGTGGACGGGTACACGATCGGCGGCTCCTCCCCCGGTCCCGTCATCCGGGCTCGTCAGGGTCAGCTCGTCGAGGTGACCCTGGTCAACCAGTCGGTGGCCGACGGCGTCGCGCTGCACTGGCACGGCGTCGACGTCCCCAACGCCGAGGACGGCGTCGCCGGGATCACCCAGGACGCGGTGCCGGTCGGAGGGCGCCACGTGTACCGGTTCGTCGCCAACGACGCCGGGACGTACTGGTACCACTCTCACCAGATGTCGCACGAGCAGGTCGAGCGCGGGCTTCTCGGGCCGCTCGTCGTCGACCCGGTCGGCTCACCGCCCGCCGCCGTGGACCGGCTGGACCGGCTGGCCCTCCTGCACCTGTATGCGGGTCAGCGGACCCTGAACGGCCGAGCCGAGGACGAGCTGGTGGACGTCCCCGCGGGGTCGACGGTCCGCGTCCGGGTGGTCAACACCGACCAGGGCACGGCGGCCGTCTGGTCCTCCGGTCCGTTCCGGGTGGTCGCGACCGACGGGCACGACGTCACGGGACCTACCGATGTCTCCGGCCGCTCGGTCCTCGTCCCCGCCGGTGGCCGCGTCGACGTCGAGGTACGGACGCCGGCCGACGGGTCCGCGACGAGGCTGCGGCTCGGGGGCCGCAGCATGGTCATCGGGCCGGCGGGGACGTCGGCGCCCGACGTGCCGCAGCCGAGGGACGCGGTCGACCTGATGGGCTACGGGACGCCTACACCCACGGGCATCGACACGGCGCATCCCGACCGGGCCTTCGAGTACGTGATCGGGCGGCGGTTCGGGCTGCTCGACGGGCGCCCGGGCAGCTGGTGGACGATCAACGGCCAGCTGTTCCCGGACGTCCCGATGTTCCACGTCCGCCTCGGCGACGTCGTGACGTTCCGGATCGAGAACCGGTCGGACGAGGTACACCCCATGCACCTGCACGGCCACCACGTGGTCGTCGTGAGCCGGGACGGCGTTCCGGCGACCGGCAGCCCCTGGTGGGTGGACTCCCTCGACGTGCGGCCCGGAGAGGCGTACGAGGTCGCGTTCGTGGCCGACAACCCTGGGATCTGGAGCGACCACTGCCACACCCTCGCCCACGCGGTCGAGGGGCTCATCGCCCACGTCATGTACGAGGGCGTGACCACGCCGTACCTCATCGCCGGCTCCGCCGGCAACCATCCCGAGTAAGGAAAAGCCATGTCCGCCAATGTCATTCGCACGACACGGCTGTCGCCCAGCGTGGGCTGGACCGCCGACGCTGTGGCCGTCACCGTGCCCGCCGCGATCGTCCTGCTCGTCGTCTACTACACGGTCGGCGGACCGTTCGGCACCCTGAACGACCTGGCGAACGCGCTGGTGGGAGTGCTCAGCGCAGTGCTGGCCGCTCAGACCGCCCGCCTGGGCGTTCCCGCGGCAGCGGTGGCCGCCGCCGGAGCGGGCGGAGCCGTCATGGTGGTCGGGTCCTGGCTGGTCATCACGGGGCGGGCCGGATGGGTCCTCGCCGGGCTGGTGTCCGCGGTCGGGGCGGCGCTCGTCGGCGCCTGGCTGTTGGCCCTGAACGTGGTCGTGGCTCGCCACGGCACAGTGCCCCGCGGCCTGACCCGCCTGGGAGTGGCGTCCGGCGCCGTCATGCTGCTCGGCGTGCTCGTCGTTCCCGAGATCCTCGCCCGCAGCGACACGTGGGAGGACCTGCACTGGTTCGGGATCACCGGGTTCGTCGGCTGGTTGGGCCTCTACCTCGGGTACCCCGTCTGGTGCGCGTGGCTGGCGCGCGTGGTCGGTCAGCGACGCACCGGATAGACCAGGTGCAGGACGCGGCTCCCCTGGATGACGGTCGTGGGGTCGTCGAGGAGCACCGGGTCGATGCCCAGGTCGCCGAAGTACGGCTTGCCGCGGCCCATCACCACCGGCGCGATGTCGACCTGGATCTGGTCGAGCAGTCCCAGCTCAAGGGCCTGGCTCGCCATCGTCCCCGCCGCGACGTCGACGTCCTTGTCGCCGGCCAGCTCCTGGGCCGCGGCGATCCCAGCGGCGACCCCGCCCTCGGTGACGAAAGTGAACGGCGCGTCCGGGTGCGCCTCGACCCAGTCCGTGGGGACCGAGTGCGTCACGACGACGACGGGGAGGTCGATGGGGTGACGCCCGCCCCAGCCGTCGGTGAAGTCGAACAGCGTGCGGCCGACGACGATCGCGCCGGCGCCGGCGATCGAGGTGCGCCAAAACTCCGCGCTCTGCGGCGTGACGTGGAAGGTGAGGTCCGGTGTTGCGGTCGTGACCTCGACATCCCCCGCCTCGTACCAGTCGAAGAGCGCTCCGATCGTGTTGTCGTCGAAGGCGATGTACCCGTCCAACGACATCGTCGCGGACGATCCGACCTTGCCCATGTCCGGCTCCTCTCGGTGTGCCCACTGGTGTTTCCCGATGACGTTTCCGTCGACGCTCTACCCTGTTGACCCCCCGGTCGGGGGAAACTCATCGCTGTGAGCGATCGCCCGGCCCGCGTGCCGCCCCGCCCGTCGTCGTCAGCCACGCGACCGGGCTGCCCGACGGCGCCGAGCCGCCCGAGGGACAGCAACGGTATGCGGCGTGGGGCGAGGAGGGCACCCTCCTCGTCGTGACGTTCGGAAGCAGCCGGTGTCCCCAGCTGCCGGCCACGGTGGACCTCGAGGACGCGCATACCGTCGTGGTCCGAACCGAGCTGTACCTGCCGGGTGGACCGTGCACCCGCGACATGGTCCCGACCACGGCGGTGGTGGCCGTGCCCGACGGCCTCGACGAGTCGGCCCCCGTGCTGGTTCGGGTGGACGACGTCGAGACCGAGCTCGAACCGCGACCATGACCGTCCGGCGCGCCGTCGTTGCGCTGGTCCTCGCTGGGATGCTGTCCGCCTGCGGCACCACCGCTGCGCCCGGCGCCGCGCCGAGCACCGTCCCGGTCGGCTCGGCGACGGGGTCGACGCCGACGGTGAGCCACAGCAAGGGTCTGCCGCCGACGGTCACCCCGACCGACACGTCCGGGCAGAGCATCGTCGGGTGGAGCGGTCCGGGCCTGATGTACCTCGTCACCTACGGCAGCGGGTCCTGCCCCAAGCTGCCGACGAGCGTCTCGGCGGCGCGGCAGCAACCAGCTCACGATCACGACGGCGCCCTCCAGCGACGGGCCCTGCACGATGGACTTCGGGCCGACCACGAGCGTCGTCGACGTGCCGCCGGGCATCGACGACACGAAGCCGGTCGAGGTGACCGTCGACGGGGTCGTCTCGACCGTTCCCCCGCGCTGATCTCGCGGTCGGGGCGGACCGCCAGAATGGCGGGGTGGACCTGCCCGTCATGCCGCCGGTGAAGCCGATGCTCGCCAAGGTCGGCACCGGCATACCTCCCGGGCAGCTCTACGAGCCGAAGTGGGACGGGTTCCGTTCGGTCGTGTTTCGGGACGGTGACGAGGTCGAGATCGGCAGCCGAAACGAGCGGCCGATGACGCGGTACTTCCCCGAGGTCGTCGAGGCGGTCCGCGCTAACCTGCCCGAGCGCTGCGTCGTCGACGGCGAGATCGTGCTCGTCGACCCGGAACGCGGCGCTCTGGACTTCGAGGCGCTGCAGCTGCGCCTGCACCCAGCGGCCAGCCGGGTCCGGCTGCTGGCCGAGCAGACGCCGGCCAGCTTCGTCGTGTTCGACCTGCTCGCCGAGGGCGACGAGGACCTCATGGGCCGTCCGTTCACGGAGCGACGTCGGCGTCTCGAGGCGGCGCTCGCCGACGCGGCGCCTCCCGTCCACCTGACGCCGATGACCGACGACGACGCCGTGGCCCGGCGCTGGTTCGAGCAGCTCGAGGGTGCCGGTCTCGACGGGCTCATCGCCAAGTCCCCGGACCTGACCTACCAGCCGGACAAGCGCGTGATGACCAAGGTCAAGCACGTCCGCACCGCCGACTGCGTCGTCGCGGGGTACCGCCTGCACACGACGTCGCGCGACGCCGTCGGCTCGCTCATGCTCGGGGTCTACGGCGACGACGGGTCGCTGGCCTCGATCGGGGTCATCGGCGCGTTCCCGATGGCCCGGCGGCGTGCGCTGCTGGACGAGTTGGCACCCTACGTCACGACGTTCGAGGGTCACCCGTGGAACTGGGCAGCGCACGAGCAGTACGCCGAGGCCACGCCCGCCCAGCGCCGCGCCTGGGGCAGCCGGTGGAACGCCGGCAAGGACCTCTCCTTCGTCCCCCTGCGGCCGGAGCTGGTCGTCGAGGCGAAGTACGACTACCTCGAGGGCGGCCGGTTCCGGCACACCGGCCAGTTCGTCCGCTGGCGCCCCGACCGCGACCCGCGGTCGTGCACCTGGGACCAGTTCGAGCGACCGGTCACCTACGACCTCGCCGACCTGCTCGGAAGGCCATAGCGGCGACGGCCGGTATGCGCCTCGTCACGCGGGACGGGTATGCCGGGGCGCCGGTCGTATCCGCTAGCGTCACCCCCATGTCGATGAGCCTCCCCGCTCCGCGCGTCCTCGGTGACGTCATCCCCGGCGGTATCGCCCGCGATGCGCTCCTCGTCGTCGGCGGCGCCGCGCTCACGGCGCTCTGCGCGCAGGTCTCCATCCCGCTGCCGTTCACGCCGGTCCCCCTGACCCTGCAGACCTTCGCGGTGCTCCTCACCGGGGCGGCGCTCGGGACGGTCCGCGGGGTGCTCTCGATGTCGCTCTACCTGGTGGCCGGCGTCCTCGGGGCGCCGGTGTTCTCGAACCACTCGTCCGGCTGGGGCGGCGCGTCGTTCGGCTACGTCATCGGGTTCGTCGTGGCGGCCGCCGTCGTCGGACGGCTCGCCGAGGGCGGCGCGACGCGCGGCGTCGCCCGTACCGCCGGCGTGATGGTGATCGGCAACCTCGTCATCTACGCGGTCGGCGTGCCCTGGCTGATGGGGGTGGCGAACGTCTCCCTGTCGCGCGCTCTGGCGCTCGGTGTGGTTCCCTTCCTCATCGGCGACGCGATCAAGGTCGCGGCCGCCGCCGGTCTGTTTCCCGCAACGTGGCGGCTCGCCGGTCATCGCTGACGCCTTTGCGCTGACCGGTTCGTTCCTGTCCCGCCTACCCACGAAGGCGGTCGGATGCACCTCTCACCGTCAGACACTGAGAAGCTCCTCCTCTCCGTCGCGGGCATGGTCGCCCGAGACCGCCTCGACCGGGGCGTGCGCCTCAACTACCCCGAGACTGTCGCGCTGCTGAGCACCTGGGTCATCGAACGCGCCCGTGACGGCGCCGGCGTGGCCGAGCTGATGGAGTCCGGGCGAGCGGTCCTCAACCGCGACCAGGTCATGCCCGACGTCGTCGACATGCTCACCGAGGTGCAGGTCGAGGCGACGTTCCCGGACGGGCGCAAGCTCGTCACCCTCCACCAGCCGATCGCCTGAGGAGGTCCCGATGTCGGCACGCACCAGCGGCCCAGGGGCGATGCGGATCGTTCCTGGCACCATCACGCTCAACGCCGACCGTCGCGACGACGAGCGCATCGAGCTCGTCATCGTCAACGCCGGCGACCGCCCGGTCCAGATCGGGTCCCACCTGCACCTGCCCGACGCGAACTCCGCGCTCGACTTCGACCGCGCTGCGGCCCATGGGTTCCGGCTCGACATCCCGTCCGGAACGTCGCAGCGGTTCGAGCCGGGCGCCTCCCGCCAGGTGTCGGCGGTGGCGGTGCGCGGCGACCGCCGGATCCCCGGTATCCAGATCAAGACCGAGGACGAGGTGCGGCTCGATGGTTGACCTCGACCGGGAACGGTATGCGTCGCTGTACGGCCCCACGGCCGGCGACCAGGTCCGCCTGGGCGACACCGACCTGTGGGTGGAGGTCGAGGAGGACCGCACCATCGGTGGCGACGAGGCGGTGTTCGGGGGCGGCAAGTCGATCCGCGAGTCGATGCTCCAGTCGCGCCAGAGCCGGGCGGAGGGAGCCCTCGACACCGTCATCACCAACGTCGTCGTCCTCGACCACTGGGGCGTCGTCAAGACCGACGTCGGTCTCCGCGGTGGACGGATCGTCGCGCTGGGCCGCGCAGGCAACCCCGAGATCGTCGACGGCATCTACCCCGGGCTGGTCATCGGCGCCTCGACCGACGTCATCGCCGGCGAGGGCCGGATCCTCACCGCGGGCGGCGTCGACAGCCACGTCCACATCCTCTCGGCGTCCCAGATCATCGAGGCCGTCTCCACCGGCATCACGACCATCGGCGGCGGGGGTACCGGTCCGTCCGAGGGCAGCAAGGCGACCACGGTGACACCGGGCGCGTGGCATCTCGGCGCCGTGCACCGCGGCCTCGATGCGTTGCCGGTCAACGTGTTCCTCATGGGCAAGGGCAACACCGTGAGCCGGGGTTCGCTGCGCGACCAGGCCATCGCCGGTGCGGCGGCCTACAAGCTGCACGAGGACTGGGGCTCCACTCCCGCGGCGATCGACACGGCGCTGCGGGCGGCCGACGAGATGGGCGTCCAGGTCACCCTGCACTCGGACAGCCTCAACGAGGCCGGCTATCTCGAGTCCACGCTGCGGGCCATCGGCGGCCGGTCGATCCACGCCTTCCACGCCGAGGGCGCGGGCGGCGGCCACGCGCCCGACATCATGAGGATCTGCGGCCAGCCGCACGTCATCCCGGGCTCCACGAACCCGACGCTGCCGCATACCGTCAACACCGTTGCCGAGCACCTCGACATGCTCATCGTCTGCCACCACCTGAACCCCACGGTCCCGGAGGACCTCGCCTTCGCCGAGTCGCGGATCCGCGAGACGACCATCGCCGCCGAGGACGTCCTGCACGACATGGGCGCCATCTCGATCACGTCGTCGGACGCCCAGGCGATGGGCCGGATCGGCGAGGTCATCACGCGGACCTGGCAGGTGGCCCACGTCATGAAGGCGCGCCGCGGCTCGCTCGGCGAGAGCCTGCCGGCCGACAACGAGCGGGCCCGGCGCTACGTCGCGAAGTACACGATCAACCCCGCCATCGCCCACGGCCTCGACGACGAGATCGGCTCCGTCGAGCCGGGCAAGCTCGCCGACCTCGTCCTGTGGGACCCACGGTTCTTCGGCGTGCGGCCCGACGTCGTCATCAAGGGCGGGGCGATCGTGTGGGCCGCGCTGGGTGACCCGAACGCCTCCATCCCGACACCGCAACCGGTGCTGATGCGGCCCACGCTGTTCGAGGGCAAGGGCGCCGACCACTCGGTGACGTTCGTGGCGCCGGCGGCGATCGAGGACGGGATCGCGTCCCGACTGGGCCTACAGCGCCGGGTGCTGCCGGTCAAGCCGACCCGTGACGTGGGCAAGGCGCAGATGGTCAACAACGACGTCTGCCCGGACATCGAGATCGACCCGGAGACCTTCCAGATCGAGGTGGACGGCGAGCTCGTCCTGCCCGCGCCCGCCAACCGGCTCCCACTCGCCCAGCTCTACTCGCTGTTCTGATGGTTGCGCCCTCAGTGCACCCCGAGCTGCTCCTCATGCTGCTCGCGGACGCCCGCCTTCCCACGTCGGGCCACACCCAGTCCGGCGGTTTGGAACCGGCCCTCCTCGGCGGCCTGGACCCGGGCGACGTCGACGGGTACTGCCGCACTCGGCTCGAGACGGTGACGCTCACCGAGGCGGCGACGGCGGTGGTATGCCGGTCGCGCGCCATAGCCGGCCGGCCCACCGGCGACGTCGAGTTCGCCTGGGCGGCAAGGACTCCCAGCCCGGCGTTACGCGAGGCGTCGCGCACGCTCGGACGGGCGTACCGGCGGGTGGCGCTCCGGCTGTGGCCCGAGGCCCCGGCCCTGGCGGAACTGCGAGCGACCACTACGCCCTCGCGACCCCGGGTGCTGGGGCTGGTCGGCGCGGCCACCGGGCTGGCCGCCGACGCGGTCGCGCGACTGGTGGCGTACGAGGACGTGCAGTCGGTGCTCGCCGCGTCGCTCAAGCTGCTGCCGGGTGACCCCGTCGACGCCACCGCACGCTTGCTGGAGCTCGCGCCGGCCATCGACGCCCTCGTGGACGCCGTCTCCGCACTGACCGAACCCGACGACATACCCGCCTGGTCCGCACCACTGGTCGAGGCCTGGGCCGAGGCCCACGCGACCGCCGAACGGAGGCTGTTCCGTGCCTGAACGTGCACTGCGTCTCGGCGTCTGCGGACCCGTGGGCACCGGCAAGACGTCGCTCATCGCTCTGCTCTGCCGCGAGCTCGGACCCCGGATGTCGGTCGCCGTCATCACCAACGACATCTACACCGACGAGGACGCGCGGATGCTCCGTGGCGCGGGAGTCCTGGCGCCCGAACGGATCCGCGGCGTCGAGACCGGTGCGTGCCCGCATACGGCGATCCGCGACGACATCACCGCCAATCTCTTGGCCATCGAGGACCTCGAGGCCGACTTCGACCCGGTGGACCTCGTCCTCGTGGAGTCCGGTGGCGACAACCTCACCGCGACCTTCTCCCCCGCCCTCGTCGACGCCCAGATCTTCGTCCTCGACGTGGCCGGGGGCGGTGACGTCGTCCGCAAGGGCGGCCCGGGCATCTCCCGGGCCGATCTGCTCGTCGTCAACAAGACCGACCTCGGGCCCTACGTGGGAGTGGACTCTCTGCTGATGGTCCGGCAGGGCGCGGAGGCCCGCGACGGTCGGCCGGTGCTCGGCCTGTCGCGCACCGACCCGGACTCGGTCGCCCGGCTGCTGGCCTGGGTCGAGGGCCGGATGGCCGCGTTCCGGGGCGGCACGCTGGTGCCCCAGGATCCCGGCCCGATGGCGGCCCACGGCCACGACCACGGCCATGACGACCACCCGCACACCCACGCGCACGCATCGGCCGACCCCGCGTGAGCCACACCCACCTCGAGGTGTCGCGCGACCCGGCCGGCGGGCGGGTCCGGGTGGTCGTCCGCACCGACGGCCCGCGCGGTCGAGGGCACCTCGGGATCCGGGTCCTCCACGCCGGAGCCGGCGTCGCCCGCGTCGCCGTCCTCGCCGAGGGGGCCCTGCTCGTCGCGGGCGACGACGTGTCGGTCGGTATGCGGGTCGGCCCCGGCGTGAGGCTGGACGTCGTAGAGCCGGCGGGGACCGTGGCCTTCGAGATGCGTGGTGGATCGGCGCGGTGGGGCGTCGACATCGAGGTCGGCGACGGTGGCGAGCTGGTCTGGCGCGCGGAGCCGTTCGTCGTCGCGACCGGCGCCGCGGTCGACCGTTTCATCGAGGTCGTCCTGCACGGCTCCGGCGCGGCGGTGCTGCGGGAGGTCCTCGTGCTCGGGCGGGTCCGCGAGGCGGGAGGCGTCGTTCGGCAGCGGTTCCGGGCATCGGTTGCGGGACAGCCGCTGCTGGCCGAGGACCTCGTGCTCGACGGCGCGCATCCGCGGGTAGGTGTCGTCGGCGGTCATCGCGTCGTGGACTCGGTGACGGTGCTGGGGCGGCGGATGAGCGAAGCCGACACTCCGCAGGGCGCGCACCGTCTCGAGCTCGACGGGGCGGGGACGGTGGTGCGGCACCTCGGCGCGCAGACGCATACCTCGCCGTTGGAACCGCTGTGGACGGCCCTGGCCGCCGCCCCGCGCGCCGAGCCGGTTCCGGCGTGACCGGCGTCCTGCCCGACTGGGCGGCCGGCCTCGGGCTGCAGCGACACCCGGAGGGCGGCTGGTTCGCCGAGACGTGGCGCAGCGCGACGACGGTCGACCTGCCCGGCTATCCGGCCGCTCGCGCCCTCGGCACGGCGATCTACTTCCTGCTGCTGCCGGGCGAGGAGTCCGCGTGGCACCGAGTCCGGTCTGCCGAGCTGTGGTTCCACCACCGCGGGTCGGCGCTGGAGCTCACCCTGGGCGGCGACGGCGAGCATCCCTCCGACGTCGTGTCGCACCGGCTCGGTCCGGACGTTGCGGGCCACTCGTCGCCGCAGCTGCTGGTCCCGCCCGGATTCTGGCAGGCGGCGCGGCCGCTCGGCGACGAGCCGGTGCTGGTCAGCTGCGTCGTGGTGCCCGGATTCGACTTCGCCGACTTCACGCTCCTGGGTCCTGCGTAGCGCCAGGCCGCGATAGCGTCGGCGCACGGTTGGCCACGACGGAGGGAGACACCCGTGACGGTAGGAGGCGACCAGGTCGCCGACGCGTTCGCACTCCAGTCGAGGATCGCGGCGGCCGCGCGCGGCTCCGGCCGACCGGTGATCGATGCGGGGCGAGGACAGCCGAACTGGACCGTCACGGAACCGCGAGCGGCGTTCTTCCGTCTCGGCCTGTTCGCCACGCAGGAGGCGGAGACCTACAGCACCACCGACGTCTGGGGCGAGATGCCTCCCGTGGCCGGGATCCACGACCGCCTCCTCGCCAGCCTCGCCGACGAGGTGCGCCCCGGCACGGGCACCGCCTTCCTCCGCAGCGCGGTGGAGTTCGCGGTCGGCGAGCTCGGGTTCGACCGCGACGAGTGGGTGCACGAGCTGGTCCGGTCGGTCCTCGGGTTCGGGTACCCGTCGCCGAACCGGATGCAGCCGCACCTCGAGAAGGTGGCCGAGCGCTACGTCGTGAGGTTCACCGGCTCGCCGCTGGACGACGACCACCGGTTCGACGTGTTCGCCACCGAGGGCGGCGCGGCGGCGATGACCTACATCTTCACGACGCTCCAGGTGAACGGCATCGTCGGCCCGGGTGACGCCGTCGCGGTCGCCACGCCGACGTACACGCCGTACCTCCAGATCCCGGTCCTCGAACGGATCGGGTTCGACGTCGTGGAGATCAAGGCCGTGGCCCACCAGCCGTACCGGTTCGACGAGGGCGCCCTCGAGGTGCTGCGTGACCCCCGGATCAAGGTCTTCTTCCTCATCAACCCGGGCAACCCCGACAGCCGCGCGGTGCGCCCGGAGCGCCTGGACGAGCTCCGCCGGATCATCGAGACCGACCGACCCGACCTGCTCATCGTCAACGACACCGCCTACGCGACCTTCGTCGAGAGCTTCCACGGGGTCACCGCGACCGTCCCGCGCAACGTCATCCTGCTGCACTCCTTCTCCAAGGGGTATGCGGCGACGGGCAACCGGCTCGGCTTCGTCGCGGTGCACCGTGACTCGGTGGCCGACACCCTGCTGGCCGGCAAGTCGGCCGAGGCCAAGGAGCGGATGCGGGCGCGCTACCAGGCGGCGTCCGACGACGTCGAGGCGATGCCGTTCATCCAGCGGCTGCTGGCCGACAGCCGCCTGGTCGCGCTGCACAACATCGCGGGACTGGCCACGCCGGACCAGGTCCAGATGACGTTGTTCGAGCTGGCGTACCTCATGCCGGAAGGCGCTCACTACGTCGAGGGAGCGCGGGCCAAGCTGCAGGCCCGGCTCGACGCGCTCTACTCCGGCCTCGGCGTCCCCTCCCCCGGCGGCAAGGACAGCCATTACTACGGGATGGTCGACATCATGAAGGTCGCGACTGCGCGGCACGGCGAGGCGCTGGTGGAACGGATCCGCGGCTCGCTGGCCCCTGAGGACGTCGCACTGCGGCTGGCCGCGGACTCCGGGGTCATCGTGCAGACCGGTCCGAGCTTCCAGGGCGACCCGTGGGACGTCCGCCTGTCATTGGCGTCGATCACCGAGGACCAGGCCGCCCAGATCGCGGCGGCGTTCGTCACGCTCGTCGACCAGCTCGCCCTCGAGCTGACCCCGGCGGGCGAGGTCTAGCCCGAACCGCGGGCCGCGCCAGTCGACATCCCGTCTGCCGAGAGGCCAACTTCGGCCGCTCTGGACCCTGTCCAAGCGGCCGAAGTTGGCCTCTCGGCAGGAGGAAACCGGGCGTACGGGGTCAGGCGTCGCCGGACAGGAGCCGCTCGAACGGGGTGACCTCGTCGAACGGGTCGGTGACGACCACCGGCGGCGCGCCGACGACCAGGTCGGCCAGCTCCGCGGCGGCCTGTTCGATCCGGGACCCGAGCCCGGACTGCGCGTCGCCGTCGCCCCAGTCGCTGGACGCGGCATAGACCGCCGTCGGCGCGACCGTCGCGCGCGCGTAGGACAGGAGGGGGCGGACCGCATACTCGAGAGCGAGGGAGTGCCGCGCCGTGCCGCCCGTGGCCCCGATGAGGACCGGCTTGGCCTGCAACGACCCGGGCTCGACGATGTCGAGGAACGACTTGAACAGGCCGCTGAACGACGCGCTGAACACCGGCGTCACGAGGATCACGCCGTCCGCGCCGCGCACCGCGTCGAGGACGCCGCGCAGGTCACCGGTGGCGAACCCGGTCAGCAGGTGGTCGGTGATGGCGTGGGCGTGCTCGCGCAGCTCGACGGTCTCGACGACGGCGTCGTCACCGCGTTCGGCCAGCGCTCGCTCCGTCGCAGTGGCCAGCCGGTCGGCCAGGAGCCGGGAGGACGACGGGACACTGAGTCCACCGCTGACGACGACGATGTTCCGGGTCGTCACGACACCTCCTGGACGGCGGGCGTGGCCGGCTGGGCGTCGCGGGCGGCGACGAGGCTGTCGTGGGTCGGGGCCTCGGGTACGCCCGGGGCGCGCAGCGCGGCGAACTCGCGGCGCAGCACGGGGACGACCTCCTCGCCGAGGATGTCCAGCTGCTCGAGGACCGTCTTCAGCGGCAGGCCGGCGTGGTCCATGAGGAACAGCTGACGCTGGTAGTCGCCGACGTAGTCGCGGAAGCCGAGCGTCCGCTCGATGACCTGCTGCGGCGAGCCGACGGTCAACGGCGTCTCGCGGGTGAAGTCCTCCATCGACGGGCCGTGCCCGTAGACCGGCGCGTTGTCGAAGTACGGCCGGAACTCGCGGACGGCGTCCTGGCTGTTCTTCCGCATGAAGACCTGGCCACCGAGCCCGACGATCGCCTGGTCGGCCGTGCCGTGGCCGTAGTGCTCGAACCGCTTCCGGTAGAACCCGACCATCTGCTCGGTATGCGAGGCCGGCCAGAAGATGTGGTTGGCGAAGAACCCGTCGCCGTAGTAGGCCGCCTGCTCGGCGATCTCGGGGCTGCGGATGGAGCCGTGCCAGACGAACGGCGGTACGCCGTCCAGCGGGCGCGGCGTCGCGGTGAAGCCCTGCAGCGGCGTGCGGAACTTGCCCTGCCAGTCGACGACGTCCTCGCGCCACAGGCGGTGCAGCAGCGCGTAGTTCTCGATGGCCAGCGGGATGCCGTGGCGGATGTCCTTGCCGAACCAGGGGTAAACCGGGCCGGTGTTGCCGCGGCCGAGCATGAGGTCGTTGCGGCCGTCGGACAGGTGCTGCAGCGTCGCGTAGTCCTCGGCGATGCGCACCGGGTCGGTCGTGGTGATCAGCGTGGTGGCCGTGGAGAGGATCAGCCGCTCGGTCTGGGCGGCGATGTAGGCCAGCGTCGTGGTCGGCGCGGAGGGAACGAACGGCGGGTTGTGGTGCTCCCCTGTCGCGAAGACGTCGAGCCCGACCTCCTCTGCCTTCTTCGCGATGGCGATGGTCCCCTTGATCCGCTCGTGCTCGGTGGGAGTCCGGCCCGTCGTGGGGTCCGTGGTGACGTCCCCGACCGTGAAGATCCCGAACTGCATGACCCGCCTCCTATGTGATTGACGATTCAATCACTTAACGCGACCGTTGCGGCCGCCATTCCCGCACCATTCTGGCCCCGACTTCGTCACCTCTAGCCTGACCTGGTGCTCACCGTCGCCCACATCAGCGATCTTCACATCGGCGGTCGGCCCGAGTCCGTCGACCGGGCCGCCCAGGTGATCCGGCACGTGCGCTCCCTGTCGCCGGCGCCGGACGTCCTGCTCGTGACCGGTGACATCGCCGATCACGGTTCGCCGCTGGAGTATGCGACGGCGCGGGACCTGCTCTCGACCTGGGACGGTCCGTTGCTGGTCGGGACGGGGAACCACGACGTGCGCGGCCCGTTCGCGCGGGCCCTGCTCGGCGGGGACCGGGAGGGGCCGCTGGACCAGGAGCTGGACGTCGGCGCATACCGGTTCCTCATGCTCGACTCGCTCGTCCCGGCCGCGGCCGGTGAGCGCATCGACCACGGGGAGCTCGCGCAGGCGACGCTCGCGTGGCTCGACGAGCGGTTGGTGGCCTCGCCGCGGCCCACGTTCGTGTGCCTCCACCACCCGCCGACGACGGTCGGGATCGGCCGGGCCGACGAGATCCGGCTGCGGAACGGACCGGCCCTCGAGGCCGTGCTCTCGAGACATCCGCACGTCGTGGCGGTGCTGGTCGGGCACAACCACACCATGTGCGCCACGACGTTCGCCGGTCGCCCCGCGCTCGTCGGGGGCGGCGTCGTCTCCGGCATCACCCTCGACCAGGAGCCGCAGGACCACGTCTGGCTGGACGCGCCGCCGACTCTGGCCGTGCACCTGCTCGACGACGACGGGCGGCTCACGACGTTCTGGCGGGCGTTGGTCTGAACCCCGTGGCGGTAGGGGTCGTGAGCATTAGGGTTCCGGCATGAGTACGCCCCCGGGGATGGCGCCCCGCACGTTGGAGCCGTTGGACGAGTCGAGCTTCCAGTCCGTGATGTGCGTCGTGGCGCACCCGGACGACATCGAGTACGGGCTGTCGGCGGCCGTCGACAAGTGGGTCAAGGCCGGGAAGACCGTCACCTACCTCCTGGCGTCCCGCGGCGAGGCGGGGATCGACACCATGCACCCCGACGAGGCCGGCCCGGCCCGCGAGGCCGAGGAGATCGCCGCGGCCAAGGCCGTCGGCGTCCACATCGTCGACTTCCTCGACTTCCGGGACGGGGTGATCGAGTACGGCGTGCCGCTGCGGCGTGAGCTGTGCAAGGTCATGCGGATGCGGAAGCCCGACTGCGTCGTGTCCCAGGGCCACGACGTGCGGTTCATGAACCGGCTCAGCCAGTCCGACCACCGGGCAGTGGGCCTCGCGACGCTCGATGCGGTTCGTGACTGCGGCAACCGCTGGATCTTCACCGACCTGAGCGACGAGGGCATCGAGCCGTGGACGGGTATCAAGACGGTCCTGGTCAGCGCCTCGCCCGTGGCGACGCACTACGTGGAGGTCGGCGACCACCTCGAGCCGGCCGTCGGGTCGCTCGAGGCGCACCACGCGTACAACGACGTCCTGCCCGACGACTTCCCGAAGCCGCGCGAGCTCGTGACGATGATCCTGGGCATGCCGGAGAAGGCGACCGGACACCCGTACTCCTTGACCTTCGAGCGGCTCGAGGCGTAGTCGTCCTTGGTCTCGCCCAAATGGAGCCACGGTGACACCGGACGAAGTCCGGGGTCACCGAAGGAGCGGTTCGTCACGGTCTACGGCCGTAACCCGGTCATCGAGGTGCTCGACGACCCGAGCCTGGTCGTCGACAAGGTCGTCCTGGCCGAGGGCGTCCGCGGCCACGGCATCGGCGAGATCATCGGGCTGGCTCGCGACCGAGGCGTCCCGCTGGAACGCGCCTCCGCGGAGCGCGTCAAGAAGCTGGCCGGCAACGGCCGCCAGGACCAGGGCGTGTTCGCCGACGTGGTCGCGCCGCGGATGCGCCCGCTGGTCGACGCGCTCGACGACGTGACGCTGCGCCGGGTGCTGCTGCTCGACGGCATCACGACGCCGGCGAACGTCGGCATGATCCTTCGCACCGCCACCGCTGCGGGGATCGACGGCGTGGTGGTGCCGCGGCGCGGAGTCGCCTCGATCGATCCCATGGTGGTCAAGGCGTCGGCCGGGGTGGCGTTCCGGGCGCCGATCCTCAAGGTGGGCACGGCGGGCGAGGCCGCAGACCTGTTGTCGGCGGCGGGGTTCCACCTCGTGGGCCTGGCCGCCGACGGCCCGTCGACGTTGTTCGAGGCGCAGTGGCCCGAGCACGTGTGCTTCGTGCTCGGCTCGGAGACGGCGGGGGTCGGCGAGGAGGTCGCCGACCGCATCCGGTCGTGGGTGTCGATCCCGATGTCCGGCGGCGTCGAGTCGCTGAACGTCTCCGCGGCGGCGGCGGTCGTCTGCTTCGAGCTGGTCCGCCGCTCCACGCACTGATCCGCGCGGCCGGACTGGTGGTACTCGACTGCCAGTCCAGTGACTCGGCTGACGTTCTGCTGGCAGCCAAGTGGCTCGACTGGCAGTCGAGCGGAGCGGGCTCGGACGGGGAGGAGCCGAGCCGGAGAACAGCGCCTAAAGGACCAGGACCCCGGCCCCGAGCTCGTGGACGGTGCCGCCGACGTGGATGCCGCCGTCGGCGTCGACCTCGAGGTGCAGCTCCGACGGCCGGTTCACGGCGTCGCCCTGACGCACGACGCGACGGATCCCCCGCTCACCGCGGGCGTGCCACCAGCCGCCGAGGTTCGCGCACGCCGAACCGGTCGCCGGGTCCTCGATCGCGCCCGCGCCCTGGGTGAAGAACAGCCGCGCCTCGACCGTGTCGTCACCGGTCGGCGCCCAGAGGTACACGAGCGCCTCGCCGCGGTTCGACTCGCCGTGGGCCCGCAGCAGCCGGGCGTCGACCCGGGCGCGCCTGACCGCCTCCACCGACCGGAGCGGCAGGATCAGCTGCTCGACGCCCGTGTCGACCCACAGCGGCCCGTCCGCCACATCGTCGGCGTCCACCCCGATCATGGCGGCGAGATCGGCCGGTGCGACCTCGACGGTCCGAGTGGTCGGCGCGACGGCGGTGGTCAGGACCCACTGGGAACCCTTGGCCGACACGGGAACCCGGCCCGCACGCATACCGAGCACGACGTCGCTCTGCCCCGACAGCAAGGAGGAGACGACGTATGCGGTGCCGAGCGTGGGGTGGCCCGCGAACGGCAGCTCGTACTCGGGCGTGAAGATCCGCACGTCGGCGTCGACCTCGTCGCCCCGACCGGTGACGAAGGTCGTCTCCGACAGGTTGAGCTGCCGGGCGATCGCCTGCATCTGCTCGTCGCTGACGTCGGCGGCGTCCTCGAAGACGGCGAGCGGGTTGCCCGAGAACGGGTCGTCGCCGACCGTGAACACGTTGACGATGCGGTAGGCCAGGTCCATGGGCCCAATCTGCCAGAGCGCCACCCCTAAGGTGGCGACGTGAGCAGTCTGCCGACCCAGCCGCCCGAGCCCCAGGGCCACCTCGTCCTCCTGCGCCACGGTGAGACGGAGTGGTCGAAGTCCGGCCAGCACACCGGAACCACCGATCTCCCGCTGCTGCCCGAGGGCGAGGAGGCGGCGCGCCGCGTCGCCAAGCTGCTCCAGGGATGGACCTTCGAGAAGGTCATCGTCTCGCCGCTGCAACGAGCCCGGCGCACGGCCGAGCTGGCCGGCCTCACCGAGTACACGATCGACCCGCGGCTGGTCGAGTGGGACTACGGCGGCTACGAGGGCTTGACCACCAAGGAGATCCGCGCCCGCCTGGGCTACATGTGGACGGTCTTCGACAACGGCGTCGTGCCGGGCGACACGCCGGGCGAGACTGTCGAATCGGTTGCCGCGCGGGCGGCGGGCGTGCTGCACGACCTCATGCCGACATTGGAGAACGGCAACGTCGCGTTGGTCGGCCACGGGCACTGCCTGCGGATCCTCGCGACGGTGTTCCTGCGGACCAAGGTTCGGATGGGGGCCCAGCTGCTGCTCGACGCGGGGTCGATCAGCATCCTGGAGTGGGAACGCGAGCAGCCGGCGATCCGCACCTGGAACCAGAAGTCCCTCTCCCACTGACCCCGGTCAGCGCGTCCGGGTGCGGGGCGGGCGCACGACGGTGAGGTCCCAGCGGCGCGGGGGCTCGACGGGGACCGGTGCCCCCGGAACCTCAACCGCCGCAACGGGTTCGGGATCGACGGGCCAGTCGACGGCTCCCGCTGGGCCGAAGATGGCGTAGGAGACCGCGTCGCCGGTGGTGAACCGCGGACCGTATGTCACTCCCCCGATCCCCGCGGCGTCGAACGCGCGCGCCCAGGCCTGCGGCACCGCATACGGGACCATCGTCTCGAGCTCGCGGGTGACACCGAACCGGGTGGCCTCCTGCGACTCGACGTCGGCGACGTCCTGGTCGTGCGGGAGGTGGAGGGTGGAGACGACCACGTTCTCGAGCAGCGAGGCCGGGACGACCGGCCGGGCCCCGAGGACCACCCCGAGCCGTTCGCGGAGAGCGACGACGGACGAGCTGGCGAGGTAGCAGGTGCCCCGCGGGTGGGGCAGGTCGAAGCGGCCGTCGCCACGGCTGCCGAACCACCAGGGTCCGTGTGCGGCGGTGTGGGCTCTCCGGAGCGCGTCCCCTGGCGTGAGGCGCCGGGTGGGGAACCCGTCGAGCGGGACCGACGGCGGCTGTTGGGCGACGACCTCGCGGTTCACTGCGCCCACGCGGCAGCGTCGGCCACGGCGACCGCCTTGACCCTGTCGACGGCATCCTTGGACGAGCGGTGGACCACGAGGTAGTCGACGGCGCTGTCACCGTCGAACGCGGCGGTGGACGTGGTGAGCCACGCCCCGATCGCCCAGCCGTCGGCGCCGGCCCGCTTGAGGATCCCGACGGCGTCGACGACTCCTGGACGCACCTGCCCGTTGCGACCGAACTGGAGGACGGGGTAGACGAGGTGGCCGTCGGCGGTGCGACACGCGAGCAGGGTCCCCCGCCGCTCCCGGTCGGCCAGCGCCTGGCGGGTCACGCCCAGCCAGAGCATGAGGCCGGCCGTGTCGTAGAACGGCCCGATGGCGGTGTCCCACGGGTGGACGCTCGGGAGGGCCGCAACCATGCGCGCGGCGAGGTCGTCGAGGGCCCCCAGCGACCGGAGGCTGCGACCCTGCCGCGCCAGCTCCTCGGCGCGGTCCTTGAGGCTGAGCTCGACACGGTCCATCAGCTCGCCGATGGTGACGGCGTTCTTCTCGGCGATCGGGGCGACGTGCTCGGTCATCGTGCGGACTCCGGTGGGCGGTGAAAACGTCAAGGGTGTCAAGGTCGGTGTCACCGAGGGTACGCCCCTATCCCGACATCTCGGACGCCGCCCCGCGGCGAGTCGCACGAGAGTCAGCCCACTCACACCGGATCCGGCGGGAGTGGCCTGACTGTGGTGGGACCTGCGGTGAGGGGCCCGGGAGCTACGGGACCGGCCAGGTGTGCACCGGGGCGTTGGCGTGCATGTTCTCCGCGTACGCCACGAGCATCTGCCGCAGCGCCTCGTGCCGGGTCAGGCCCCGCTCCTCGAGGCTCCGCGTCGTCTCGATCTGCCACGACGCCCCGTTGCGGCCGCTGAGGCAGCGCCCCTCGATGACCGACAGGTACCGCTCACGCACCTCCGGCGCCACACCCCACTGGGTGAGGCCCTCGTGGGCGAGCGGCAGCAGGTGCCGCAGCACGAGCTCGGTGACCGGGATCTCTCCGCGGCCCGGCCAGTAGAGCCGTGACTCGATCCCGTCGCGCGCGCCGCTGAAGAAGTTGTCCTCGGCGGCGACGAAGGACATCCGCGTCCAGACCGGCCGGTCCTCCTGGGTCAGCATCCGCAGTGCGCCGTAGTAGAAGACCGCGTTGGCCATGACGTCGATGATGCTCGGGCCGGCCGGGAGGACGCGGTTCTCGACGCGCAGGTGCGGGCGGTTGCCGTGGGTGTCGTAGATGGGCCGGTTCCACCGGTAGACGGTCCCGTTGTGCAGCTTCAGCTCGGCCAACGCCGGCACGCCGCCGTCCTCGAGGACCGCAAGCGGGTCCTCCTCCGACAGCTCCGGCAGCAGCGCCGGGAAGTAGCGGACGTTCTCCTCGAACAGGTCGAAGATCGAGGTCACCCAGCGCTCGCCGAAGAAGACGCGGGGCCGCACCCCCTGGTTCTTCAGCTCCACCGCCCGGGTGTCGGCGGCCTGGCTGAACAGCTCGATCCGCGTCTCGTGCCACAGCTGCTGGCCGAAGAAGTAGGGGCTGTTGGCGCCGACGCCGAGCTGCGGCCCGGCCAGCACCTGCGCGGCGTTCCAGTAGTTCGCGAAGCTGGACGGGTCCACCTGGAGGTGCAGCTGCATCGAGGTGCACGCCGACTCGGGAGCGAGCGAGTCCGCATACCGGTCGAGCTTCTCCCCCGACGACCCCTCGATGTCGAGGTAGATGTCCTCGCCGCGCGCGGCGAGGACGGCGTCGTTGAGCGCCTGGTACCGCGTGTTGGCGCTCATCCAGTCGCCCTCGAAGTGCTCCGGCATGACGGTCGGGAGGATGCCGATCATGAGGATGTGGGCGCCGACCTCGTTGGCCTTGCGCTCGGCCTCGTTGAGCGACGCACGCAGGTCGTCCTCGAGCGACAGGGCGGTCGAGCCCTCCAGCGTCGTCGGAGCCACGTTGAACTCGATGTTGTAGCGCGCGAGCTCGGTCTGGTAGTCGGCGTTCTCGATGGCCTCGAGGACCGTCGCGTTGTCGAGCTTGGGTTCGTAGTCCTTGTCGACGAGGTTGAGCTCGATCTCCATACCGGTCATCTCACGGTCGGCGTCGAACTTGGCGTGCTGGAGCATCCGCTCGAACACATCGAGGTTCAGCCGGACCTTCTCGCGGTACTTCTGGCGTTGCTCGCGGGAGAAGCTCGCGGCGCTGACCTCGGTTCCCATGCAGCGCAATGTATGCCCGTGACCGGTCGGTTCGCGACGTCCGTCCACCACCTTCGGACAGAAACGCGGTCGTCCCTGGTTGACCGACGAACTAGGTTGGAAGGCATGGGCGACCACCGATTCGAGGGGATCCCGGCGATCCTCGTCGGCACCTGTGCCGAGCAGCGGGACACCGTCGACGAGACGTTTCGCGCTCGGTACGGCCACGACTACGACATCCACATCTTCGAGACGACCGAGGAGCTGCTCCTGCGCGCGGGCGAGCTCCGGCAGGACAACCACGGGATTGCCCTGGTGGCAACGGAGATGGCGCTCACCGATGGTGACGGGGTCGAGCTGCTCGACCGCGTCCATCAGATCGACGCCACCTCGCGTCGGATCGTCCTGCTCTCCCCCGGCGCCTACGCCACCAACCTCCCCGTACTGCGGGGCCTGCTCGCCGAGGGCCGGCTGGACACCTGGCTGGGCATCCCGAGCGCGCCGCGCGACGAGGAGTTCCACGCCGCCATCGTCGAGATGCTCTCGGACTGGAGCTGGACGACGAACGCCATCGAGGTCGACGGCGTGCAGATCATCGCCCCGATGAAGATGCCCGAGGTCGCGCGGATCGTCGACTACCTGCAGCGGATGGGCATCCCACACCGGCGCTACCACGTCGACTCCGAGCTGGGCCGGGAGGTCGTCGCGGCGATGGGTCCGGACGCCCAGTTCCCGCTGGTCCGGACGCCGTCCAAGAAGGGCGCCGACTCCGACACCATCGACCCCGCCGAGATCATGAGCAACCCGTCGCTCGCGCAGATGGCGGCCGTGATGTACGGCTCGGTCACCGACCTGGACCCGGACTTCGTGGCCGATCTCGTCGTCGTCGGGTCCGGACCGGCGGGCCTCGCCGCGGCCGTGTACGGCGCCTCCGAAGGACTGGCCACGGTGGTGATCGAGTCGGAGGCGATCGGGGGCCAGGCGGGGACGAGCTCGATGATCCGCAACTACCTGGGCTTCCCGCGTGGCATCTCCGGTATGCGGCTCGCCCAGCGGGCGCGGATGCAGGCCCTACGGTTCGGGGCCCGGTTCTTCGTCGGGCTGCCCGTCGAGGCGCTCGAGCCCGGGCTGGGCGACACGCCGCATACCCTCCGTCTGGAGGGCGGGAACTTCGTGCGGGGCCGCGCCGTGGTCATCGCCACGGGCGCCTCCTACCGGCGCATCGGCGTCGACGCGATCGAGGAGCTCGTCGGCCGCGGCGTCAACTACGGCGCCGCGACGAGCGTCGCCCGCGACCTGCGCGACCGGGAGGTCTACGTCGTCGGCGGCGGGAACTCGGCCGGCCAGGCGGCGGTCCACCTGGCCCGGTTCGCGAAGTCGGTGACGATGGTCATCCGACGCGACTCGCTGCTGTCGACCATGTCCTCCTACCTCGTGCGCGAGGTCGAGTCGAACCCGGTGATCACGGTGCGTCCGGGGACCGAGGTCGTCGACGGCGGCGGTGAGCGCTGGCTCGAGTGGCTGACCCTGCGCAACCGCCACGACGGGCACGAGGAGCGGGTCGAGGCCAGCGGCCTGATGCTGCTGCTCGGCGCCGACCCGTGCAGCGAGTGGTTGCCTGACGGTGTGGCTCGCGACGACAAGGACTTCGTCCTGACCGGCCGCGACGTGCCGCCGGAGCTCTGGCAGGACGAGCTGCCGCCGGCGGCGCTCGCGACGACGATGCCTGGTGTCTTCGCCGTGGGAGACATCCGGCAGGCGTCGATGAAGCGGGTCGCGGCGGCGTCCGGCGAGGGTGCCGCGGTGGTTCCTCTGGTCCACGCCTACCTGGACCCCGAGGTCGGCTGACTCCGACGGCCATGTGGCCGTGACCGTCGGCGCGACGCTGGTTCTTGGAGCCGGTCCGGCCTTCGCGGGCGAGGTCACCGGCACCGGCAAACCCACCCAAGGCCCGGCTCACGCCAAATCCATCTGTGCCTTCTCCGGCTTGGAGGACGGCGGGGAGGACCCCACCGCGCCTTCCGGCCCGGGTGCACCGCCTCAGAACTGGGGACACATTCCCAAGGAGGTAAGGCCCATGTTGATCGCCGAGGGTGCGCACCCCGGTGACTCGTGCAACGGTCACACCGGCTTCATTGCCGCAGGTGGCGGAGAGCCCTGATCACCACGCGTGCTCAACAGAAAGGCCCGGTCCTCGGACCGGGCCTTTCCGCGTCCACGGCTTGAGCCAGCGCAAACGCAGCACTATCGAGGGAGGCGCCGTGGGGGTGGCGTCAATCGTCCGCACGTTCACCGAAACCCGCTCCATACGGCGACGCGCAGGTCGGCGCCGACGACCCGCAGCCCGTCGAGGACGTTGCCCCAGTCGGCGACCCGGGTATGAGATCCCGCACGAACGACCGCCGCCTCCGTGTCGGGAAGGGTACGGACCGTAGTGGTGATCGTCGGCATGCGGTGAGGGTGGCGGCCCGAGCGGCCGGACCGCGAGGGGTGTCAGCGCGCGTCGGATCCCGGCCCTGTCGCCTGGCCGCCCTAGCCTCGGAACGTGCGGCTGATCCACACCTCCGACTGGCACCTGGGACGCGCGTTCCACGGTGTGGGGATGCTGCCCGTCCAGGCCCGCTACGTCGACCACCTCGTCGAGGTCGTCCGCACCGAACGGGTGGACGCCGTGCTGGTCAGCGGCGACGTCTACGACCGTGCGCTGCCCAGCCCCGCCACCGTCGAGCTCCTCTCCGAAGCGGTCACCCGCATCGTCGACGCGGGCGCCCAGGTGGTCCTGTCGTCGGGCAACCACGACTCCGCGATCCGGCTGGGGTTCGCGGCTCGCCTCCTGGAGCGCGCGGGGCTGCACATCCGGGCCTCCCTCGCGGCGGTCGGCTCGCCGGTGCCGGTCGACGGCGTCGCGGTCTACGCGCTGCCCTACCTCGAGCCGTCGACGTCGGCCGAGCCTCTGGGCGCCGCCGAGCGCACCCACGCGGGAGTGCTCCGGGCGGCCATGGAGCGGGTGACGGCCGACCGGGAGGCACGACGCGGACCGTCGGTGGTGATGGCCCACGCGTTCGTCACCGGTGCCGTCAGCAGTGAATCCGAGCGCGACATCTCGGTCGGCGGCGTCAGCGCCGTGCCGCCGAGTGTCTTCGACGGCGCCGACTACGTGGCGCTGGGGCACCTGCATGGCCCGCAGGCGGTGACCGAGCGGGTCCGCTACTCCGGCTCCCCCTACCCGATGTCCTTCGGCGAGCACGCGCACACCAAGGGGTCGTGGCTGGTCGAGGTCGACGCGACCGGGCTGGTGTCGACCGAGCTGGTGGCCGCGCCGGTCGACCGCCCCCTGCGGGTGCTGCGCGGCGACCTCGACGACCTGCTCGCCGACCCGGCGCTGGCCGGCGCGGAGCGCGCATACTGCCAGGTCACCCTTACCGACCCGGTGCGGCCATTGGGGGCCATGGACCGGCTCCGGCAGCGCTTCCCGCACACCCTCGTGCTCCTGTTCGAGCCGCGAGGTGGCGCGGTCTCGATCAGCTCGTATGCGGCGGCGCTCGGTCGCCGGTCCGACGACCTCGACGTGTGCTGCGACTTCCTGGCGCACGTCCGCGGCGGGTATCCCGCGTCGACGGAGGAACGCGGGCTCTTCGCCGAGGCCGTCGAGGCGTCGCGGGTCGAGCGCGCCACGCGGCTGGACGAGCTCGGGGCCATGCTGCCCGGGCTCGGCGACGAGCTGTTCGCGACCCGGACGGGGGCCGCATGAGGCTGCACCGGCTCGAGGTGACGGCGTTCGGGCCGTTCGCGGGCACGGTCACGGTCGACTTCGACGCGGTCGGCGTCAACGGGCTCTTCCTCATCCACGGGCCGACGGGGGCCGGCAAGACCAGCCTGCTCGACGCCGTGTGCTTCGCGCTGTATGCGGGGGTGCCGGGCGCCCGGCCGGGCGGCCGCGCGCTGCGCAGCGACCACGCGGGCCGCGAGGCGGTCCCGGTGGTGCGGCTCGAGTTCGGGGTGGGCGTGCGGCGCTTCCGGGTGACGCGGTCGCCGGAGTTCCTGCGCCCGAAGAAGCGCGGTGACGGGTTCACCAAGGCGCCCGCGTCGGTGGTCCTCGAGGAGCACACCGCCGGCCGCTGGCGCGGGGTCACCACCCGGGCCGACGAGGTCGGCGACATCGTCACCGAGGTCCTCGGGATGGGGCTGGCCCAGTTCAGCAAGGTCGTGCTCCTTCCCCAGGGCGAGTTCGCGGCGTTCCTGCGGGCGACGGCGGACGAGCGGCGGACCCTGCTGGAGAAGCTCTTCGACATCTCGACCTACGCCGGCGTCGAGACCTGGCTGGTGGAGCGGCGCCGCGAGCTGGCGGTGGCGCTGGTCGAGGAGGAGCAGCGTCTCGCGACGGACCTGGCGCGGGCCGAGGACGTGCTCGGTGGAGTCCCGGCCGAGGTGCTGGGCGACGGGGTCGACTGGGGCTCGGTTCTGCCGGAGTCCCTTCCCGGGCTCGTCGACGACGTCCGTGACCGGCTGGAACGCCACGCGGTCACGTGCCTTGCGGCGTCCGGCGACGCGGAGAGCCAGGCCGCCGCTGCCCACGCCGGTGCGGTGCGGGCGACGGCCGTGGCCGACCGGCAGCGACGGGGCCGGTCGGCGCAGCAGACCATGGCGGCGTTCGAGGCGGACCCCGAGCGCTGGTCCACGCTGAGCGCCACGGTCGACGGGGCGACGCGCGCAGAGGCGGTCTCGGGCGACCTCCGGGCGCTGGCCCGCGCCCGCTCGCGGGTGGGCGCCGCTAGGGCTCGGGTTGCGACGGCCCAACAGCCGCTGGCCCGGTTCGGGGCGTCGGACTGGACCACGACGGCGGCGGCGGGATGGCTCGCGACGCTCGACGAACACGGTGTCGCCCTCGAGGAGGCCGCGGCGACCGAGCGCCGGCTGAGGGCGGACCGGGTCCGGCTGGGCGAGCTCGGCCGGTCGACGACCGCGGCCCGCGCGGCCCTCGAGCAGCAGCGCCGGTCTCTGGCCCGAGCCACCACGGCCGTCGACCACGCGGAGGAGGACGTCCGAGCGGGGCAGGCGGCGACCGCCGCGATGACAGCTGCGTCGGCCGATGCCGAGGCCTGGGCCGAGGTGCGCCGCCTGGCCGCGGACCTGGCCGCGGCGACGGGTCGGTGCGCCACGCTGCGGGACCGCGCGATGGCGGTGCGGGAGACCGAGCAGGACGCCCGCGAGACCTTCCTCACGGCCCAGCAGGCCCGGATCGACGGCATGGCGGCCGAGCTGGCCGGGCGCCTGGTCGACGGTGAGCCATGCGCCGTCTGCGGATCCCGCCGGCACCCCTCACCGACGGTGCCGGTTGCCGCCGACACGTCGGCCGGAGTCGTCGAACGCGCCGAACGGGCGTGGCAGTCGTCGCGCTCGGCCACCGCCGCCCTCCAGGCGGACCTGGCGGCTGCCGAGCAGCTGGTCACGACCCGCACGGCGGACCTGGCGGCGGCTCTGGACCGCCATCCGCAGGTGGCCACGACCGACCTCGACACGCTGGCCGCCGGTGTGGCGGCCGCGCGCTCCCGCTTGGAGGAGACCACGTCCGAGGTCGCGCGTCTGGGCGACGTCGAGGACCGGCTGGCTCGCGCGCATACCGTCCGGCAGTCGCTGGTCCTCGCCGTCGAGGAGCTGGAGCGCACCGCGGCCTCGGCCGCCGGCACCGCGGGCGAGGTGCAGGAACGGGTCGACCAGCAGGCGGTCGCCCGGGCCACGCTGCTCGACGAGCACCAGGTGCTCTGTCCGTGTGCGGCCGCGTCCGTCGACGTGGCGGTCTCGGAGCACGCGCGCGTCCGGGTCGCGGCCGTCGAGGCCTGCGACGCGTTGACGGCCGCCGCCGAGGCGGAGCGCGATGCCGACTACGGTCGAGGCGTCCGCCCGAGAGGCATTGACACTCAACGGTTTCGAGACGCTCGAGGACGCCACGACCGCCTCTCTGCGCAGCGACGACCTCGTCGACCTACGTCGTCGGCTGCGCGACCTGGAACAGCGGCGCGCGGCCGCCGAGGCGACGCTGGCCGATCCCGAGGTGGCCGCCGCCCTCGCCGAGCCGGACGCCGACGTCGCCGCAGCCGGCGCGGCCGCCGACTCCGCCCGGGCCGCCCTGCGACGCGCTCAGCACGCGCAGACCGGCGCCGAGGCGGCGGTGCGCACGTTCGGTCAGATCCGGGAGTCGGTGCTCGCCCGGGTGGCTGCGATCGGCCCGTTGGCCGCCCGGTCCGCGCAGGTGGCCGAGCTCGCCGACACCACCACGGGGATCGGCGCACACGAACACCCTTCGGATGCGGTTGACCGCGTTCGTCCTCGCGGCCCGGCTGGAGAAGGTGGCCGCCCTGGCCAACGAGCGGCTCCGGGTCATGGGTGACGGTCGGTACCAGCTCGCGCACTCCGACGACCTCGCCGCGGGTGGCCGGCGGAGCGGGCTGGGCCTGGTCGTGCGCGACCAGTGGACCGGGCAGGTCCGCGACACGGCGTCACTCTCGGGCGGTGAGTCGTTCATGGCGTCGCTGGCCCTGGCCCTCGGTCTCGCCGACGCGGTCCGCGAGGAGGCGGGCGGGTTCGACCTCAACACGCTGTTCATCGACGAGGGGTTCGGCACCCTCGACGACGAGAGCCTCGAGCAGGTGATGGCGGTCCTCGACGGCCTACGTGACGGCGGCCGGTGTGTGGGGGTCGTGAGCCACGTCAGCGACCTCCGCTCGCGGGTACCCGCCCAGGTCCGCGTCGACAAGACCTCGACGGGGTCGAGCGTCACCGTCCTCGGACTCGACCAGCCGGCCGCCTAACCGGATAGCGCGGCCGCCAGCCGGGCGATCTCGTCCGGACCGACCCGGCAGCACCCGCCGACGTAGGTGGCACCGGCATCCACCCAGGAGCGCGCGAGGTCCGGGTCGACGTCGGCCTCCCCCACCCAGGTCCGGGTGTGCGCGTCCCACTCGCCGCCGCCGTTCGGGTAGGCGACGGCCATCTTGCCGGTCGCGACCGCCAGCCGGACCGCGTCCAGGACCTCGTCCGCGGGGCAGCAGTTGACCCCGACGGCCACGACTGTGGTGGGCGCCGCGGCCGTCTCGAACGCCTCGGTCAACGGCTGACCGGCGGCCGTTCGACCCTCTCGGGCGCAGAACGAGAACCACGTCGGCAGGTTCACGTCGTAGAGCAGGTCGGCGAGCACCTCCGCCTCGTCGAGGTCGGGGATCGTCTCCACCGCGAGAAGGTCCGGTCCAGCCGAGAGGAGCAGCTCGAGGCGTGGCCCGTGGAAGTCGCGCAGCCGAGCGGCGGAGACGCCGTAGCGCCCCCGGTACTCGGAGCCGTCCGCGAGCACGGCGCCGTAGGGACCCACCGACGCCGCCACCCAGCGCTCGGTCCCGTCGTCGGCGAGCTCGTCCCGGACCTCCTGCGCGAGCGTGACGCTCCGGACGACCAACGAGGACGACTCGATGGGCTGGAGCCCCTGGTCGACGAAGCCCGGGACGCTGGCCTGGTAGCTGGCCGTGGTCGCGACGCGGGCCCCCGCCCGGAAGTAGCGACGGTGCACCTCGGCGACCGCCTCGGGGGCGTCCCTGAGCATGCGAGCGGTCCACAGCGGGTCGGAGAGGTCGTGGCCCAGGTCCTCCAGGGCGTTCGACATCCCCCCGTCGAGGACGACCGTCTCGGAACCGCTCACCGGACCAGTCTGCCGACCCTGCGCGGTGCGCGCCCCTTGGGCCGAACGCGGGCCACTCACGTCGTCCGGCTGCTAGCGTCCCGCGCAATGGAGGGCAGGGACGTCGGCGAGCTCGCGGCCCGGCTGCGCCGCCTCCGCGAAGCCGCAGCGCTGACCCAGGAGGAGCTGGCCGAGCGGGCCGGCCTCACGGCGAACGCCATCGGCGCCCTCGAGCGCGGCGAGCGGCGACGGCCGTACCCGCATACCCTCCGCGTGCTCGCCGACGCCCTCGGGCTCGACGACGCCGAGCGCGCCGAGCTGGCCGCCGTCGCACGACCGGGGCGCTCGACAGTGGCCTCCCCCGCGAGCACGGTCCCACCAGTAGGCCCGGGACCGCCGTTGGTCGGCCGCCGACGCGAGATCTGGGAGGTCGTCACCGCGCTGACGTCGGGACGCACCCGCCTGCTCACGCTCACCGGACCCGGTGGGGTCGGCAAGACGCGCCTGGCGACCGAGGCCGCTCGACGGGCCGCCGCGGACTTCGGCGGAGCCGTCACCGTCGTCGAGCTCGCCGCCGTCCGCGACCCCGCCCTGGTCATGCCCACCGTCGCCCAGGCACTCGGGGTCGCGCAGAGCGGCGGCCAGGACGTGCTCACGGCGGTCGTGAGCCATCTCGGCGGACGGCCCCGTCTGCTCGTCCTCGACAACCTGGAGCACCTGCTGCCGGCCGCCCCCGAGGTCGGCCGCCTCGTGGACGCCTGCCCCGGGGTCACGGTCCTCGTGACCAGTCGAGCGCCGCTGCGGCTGCGGACGGAGCAGGACCTGCCGCTGGCCCCGCTGTCGCTGCCCGACGCCTCCGACGTCGCGTCGGTCTCCGCCAGCGGCGCCGGGCCAGATGCTGCTGGAACGGGCTCGCGCCGTGTCACCGTCGTTCACGCTCACCGAGCGGACCGCTCCCGCCATCGCGTCGATCTGCCGCCAGCTCGACGGGCTGCCGCTGGCCCTCGAGCTCGCCGCAGCGCACGCCCGGCTGCTCAGCGCCGACGCGCTGCTCGCCCGGCTGGACCAGGCGGTCAGCTCGCCCCGCGCCCGCGACCTGCCCGACCGGCAGAGCACCATCCGGGCCACGCTCGACTGGAGTCACGACCTGCTCACCCTCGACGAGCAGACCACCCTGCGCCGGCTCGCCGTGTTCGTCGGCGGGTTCGGCCTCGACGCCGCCGAGGTGGTGGTCGGCGACGACGTGGACGTCTTCGCCGCGCTCGCCGGGCTGGTCGACCAGTCGATGGTCCTCGCCCTGCCCGAGCCCGACGCGCGGTACCGGCTGCTCGAACCGGTCCGCCAGTATGCGGCGACGCGGCTGGCGGAGAGCGGCGAGGCGGACGAGGTGGCCGACCGGCATACCGACTGGGTGTGCGTTCTCGGGCACGAGGCTCGTGACGCGCTGCGGACCCGCGACCAGGGGGCGTGGCTGGACCTTCTCGACGCCGAGCACGCCAACCAGCGTGCGGCGCTCGAGCGGCTCATCGCGGGCGGGCGGCTCGGCGACGCGGCCCGCCTGCTCGCGGACACGTGGCTGGCCTGGGCCCTGCGGGGCTATGCGGCCGAGGGCCTCGACTGGACCGGACGGATCCGGGAGCACACCGCGAGCAGCGGGCTCGACGAACCCGGTTGGGCGTTCCTCGAGCTCGTGACGGGCGGGTTCCGGTATGCGACGGGTGACCTCGCCGGGACCGCAGCAGCGGCGCGAGCGGCGCTGGACCACGACCTGGGAACGACACCGCCGGTTCACGCGGACGCGCTGATCCTGCTCGGTTCCGGTGAGATGGTCCTCGGGCGGGCCGGCGCCAGGGAGACGCTGGCCGACGCGGTCGAGGCGGCCCGGGCGCTCGACGACGGCTGGGCGATGACGCACTCGGTGCTGGCCGAAGGACAGCGACTCCTGACCTTGGGCGAGTTCGACGCCGCCACCGCGACGCTGGCCGAGGCGGAGCGGCTGGCTCGAAAGCTCGACAGCCCGTTCACGCTGGCGACCGTCGTCAACGTGCGGGCCACCCAGGCGCTGCTCACCGGCGACGACGACGACGCGCTCCGCCGGTTCCAGGAGGCCACGCGGCTGTCTGCCGAGGTCGGGACCACGTGGACGTTGGTGTACGGACTGCCGGGGTTGGCCACCGTGGCGGCCCGCCGTGAACAGCACTACGAGGCGGCCGTCCTGTTCGCCGCCGGCGCGACGACCAGCGACGCGTCGTCAGTGGTCGTCGCCTTCCCGCCCGACCTGGCCTTCGCGCGTGAGGCGGTCACCCGCGTGCGCGCCGAGCTCGGGGAGGCCGAGTTCCAGGCCGCGTGGGAGCGTGGTCGGGAGCTGCGGACCGAGGACCTCCCGGACTGGGCGGACCGGATCAGGCCGCTCCGCGAACCGCGCTGACGTACCGGCGGTAGCGCCAGGCGCCGTAGGTGCGCATCAGCAGGCGGACGGGCGCCGGCAAAATCGCCATCATGGCCACCCGTTCGTCGGGGGTGGCGTCCTCGAGGACCATGCCGAACATCAGCGGCAGCTGCGACGGGGTCATCTTGGACGTCCCGTGCTCGCCGAGCTCGTCCCACTCCGCCTGGGTGATGGTGCGGGCCGCGATGGGCAGGATGTGCGCCTCCTCGTCGTCGAGGTGCTCGAGCAGCGCGGCGCCCAGCCGGTCGAAGGTCGAGGCGACCTCCTCGGACACGGCGGGGCGCGCCTCGGCCACCCACCGGGTGATGGCCGGGCCGAGCCGGTCGACGAGCTCCTCGACCACGTGGTGCTGAGCCTCCATCCGGTAGATCAGCTCGGCGTCGGGCGGGTCGCGCTGCAGGAGCTTCGGCCAGAGCAGCTCGTCCTCACCGGTGTGGTGCAGGTGCAGGCCCTGGAGGCAGAGCTGGGCGTGGGCGGCGACGACGGCCGCGCGGTTCGTGTCGCCGGCGGGTACGGCGCGGACGAGACGCGGGATGACGGCGAGCTCCCGGCGGAACGCGCGATGGACGATCACCATGTCGTGGACGTTGGTGAGGGTGGTGGTGTCGGAGCTGGGCTGCTGCGTTGTCATGTCTCGACGGTGACGGTCCGCCGGTCGGGAGGACACCCACACCGCCCACACACCCACCCCCACACTCCGGGGCACCCACAGTGTGGGTCCGGCGTGGACGTGCTGTGGCTGGGCGGGCCCTGGTCCCGCCGTGGAGCCTGGGAACGCCACCCCAACTCGAAGGAGCCCCGCATGAGCACCCTCAAGACCACGACCGCGACCGCAACGCGAGAGCGGACCAGCACCTACGGCACCGTGGTGAGCGGCGTCCTCATCGCCGCGTTCAGCCTCTCCGTGGTGCACACCGTCTACGCCTGGGTCAGCGACCTGGAGGACCCCGACTTCACCGTGACCACGCCGCTGGCGTGGGGCTTCTACGCCGTCGCCTTCGCCATGGCGCTGCTGGCTCGCCGGGACCGGCCGTGGGCGGACTGGACCGTCACCGCATACCTCGTCGTCCTGCTCGGCATCGCGGTCTTCTACTACCCCGTCACCTTCACCGCCGAGAAGCAGACGGTGTTCGGCTGGTTCGAGAACGACGTCTATGTCGGGCTGCTGGTCAGCGCGTTCGTCCTTCAGGTCCTGCGGCTGCGCGGCGTGAGCCTGGTGACCCGCCGCTGAGTCAGGCGACCTTGACGCGCTCGTCGACGGTGGACCGCACCGTGGACGGGCGCGTCGCGTCTGCCCCGGCGCGCCGCGCCGTGGAGACCGCCGCATACCTGGTCGGCGCGGCGACGGGGCCCGGACCGGTGGGGAAACCGGCCACCGACGGCAGCGCCGACCGCCGGGAGACCAGGAAGGCCAACGTCTCGACGGCGTTCGCCTGGGACGGCATGAACCGGATGAAGAACGCCAGGCGGGTCACCCACGCGACCCAGCCCGTGAGTGGGAGGCCGTACAGCTCGGCCACGCCCCGGCCCACTCCGAAAGCGGCCGCCTGCCCGAGTCCGAGGTACCGGAACGGCGTGGTGGCGTGGCCCCCGACAGTGCGGGCGAGGTTGCGGCCGAGGTGGTCGCCGGCCTTGATCGCCCAGAGTGCGTTGGCGGGGACCGGGGTCCGGGTGCGGGGATGGTTGACCCGGGCGGCGTCGCCGGCCGCCCAGATGCCCGGGGCAACCGCGAAGTCGGGGGTCGTGAGCAGCCGGCCGGTGTCGTCGGTGGGCAGTGACTCGAGCCCCGGGAGCTGCACGGCTCGCTGGCCGGTGGTCGAGAGGACCAGCGAGGTCGGCAGGACGCGACCGTCGGACAGGACGACCTGCTGTCGGCCGACGGAGACGACGCGGACGCCGCAGTGGACGACCACGCCGAGCCGGTCGAGCTCGCGCTGGGCCCGGCGGGCCAGGCCCGGCTGCGCCTCGCGCAGGTGCGGCAGCAGCTCGGCTCCCGAGTGGACGAGGTGGACCCGTCGGCCGCGGACCGTCGTCGGGCGGGCGGCCAGGGCCGCGGCCAGCTCGACCCCGGCGTACCCACCGCCGACGACGACCAGGCCTGACGGTTGGCGCCCCGCCGCCGGGTGCTCGAGGAGCATGAGGCGGGCGAGTAGCCGACGCATGTCGCCGGGGCTGCGCAGTGTGAAGCCGTGTTCCGACAGCCCGGGGATGTCCTGGACCGGCTCGCGACCGCCCGGGGCGACGACCAGCTCGTCGTACCGCAGCGTCTCGACCGCGCCGTTGCCGGCGGCGCCGACCCTGACGTAGGTCACGACCTGCTGGTCGCGGTCGACGTGCGTCACCATGCCCGGGACCACGGCGGCCCGGGGCATCGCGTCGCGCAGCGACGCCCGGGTCACCTCGAACGGCAGCGCGCCGGCGAGGACCTCACCGGTGAACCCGTGGAAGCTGTGCTGGTCATCGGCGCTGATGACCACGAGCTCGAGCTGGCCGCGCCGGATCTCGCGATGGCGGCGCCGGGCCAGGACCTGGTACGCGTGGAGCGTGGCGTAGCCGCCGCCGACGAACACCACGCGCCGGCGGACGTTCATGCGACGGCCTCGACGGACTCAACGTCCTCGACGTCCTCGACGTCCTCGACGTCCTCGACGTCCTCGACGTCCTCGAAGGACTCGCGCATCGGCGCGACGACCGGCGACGGGACCCGGACCGGCACGCCGAACGACGTGGGCGACGCCACGGTGAAGCCGAGGTGCGCGTGGTCGCGGGCCAGGGACCGGACGTGCTCGACCTGTTCGAGGTCGGGGATCCCGATGGAGAAGTGCTCCCGGTGCCCGGAGAGGGCGAGGAGTGTGGTCTCGGCGAAGCACGCGTACGCGCGGCCGTTGGGCAGTCCGACGTTGCCGCCGCGGATCTCCAAGGACGGGACCGACACGATGCCGCCGTCGAGGATCCGCACGTCGCGACGCTCGCGGGCGAGGTCGGTAGTGGTGTTGCGCGGCTGGGTCGCGTCGAGGACGACGGCGCCCTCCTGGAGGTGCTCCGACCCGAGGACCGCGCCCGCCGCCGCGGTCAGCAGGACGACGAGGTCGGCGGAGCGGACCGCGTGCAGGTCGGTGGACGAGCGGACGGCGACGCCGCGCCCCGAGAGGTTGCAGCGCAACGACTCGAGACGGCGCTCGTTGCGGGCGACGAGGAGCAGCTCGTCGGCGTCGCGGCCGCGGGCGACCAGCTTGGCCACGGTCGTGCCGACGCTGCCGGTGGCGCCGACGATGGCGACCCGGCCCGACCGGGAGCCCTGGAGCAGCGTCGCGAACCTGGTCGTGGACGACGGCGGCGGTGAAGGCGTTGCCGTTGGTGACCGCGATGTCGGCGCGGTTGCGCAGCGACACGCCGCCCCCGGTGACCGGGGCCGTGAGCGCGCCGAGGCCGACGACGGTGGCGCCGAGGCCGACCGCGTGGTCGACGGCCCGGGCGACGCGTTCACGGGCCTCGGTCGGCTGGGCGAGCATGTGGCGGGCGCCGAAGGGGACCAGGACGATGTGGCCGATCCGCCGCCCACCGAGGTGGACCGCGGCCATGGTGACCGGCGGCACCGGCAGGCGGCGCAGCGCCACGTCGTACACCCGCTCCGGTACCAGCCCGAGCGGCTTGGACACGCGCGCCAGGTCCTCGGAGAGTCGGGCGCGCGGGTGGACGAGGAAGGCAAGGGTGCCGGTCTGGCTCACGGTTCACCTCGGGGTGGTCGGCCCGGGTTCTCCGAGCGGCTGACCACTAGGAGAGGAGGAGGTGAGCAGTGATACGGCGGCGGTTTCTTCCCACCGGACTCAGATGTTTGCCGGTTTCGCGGCGGTCAGGCCGCGAGACCGACGAACATCTGAGTCCGGTCGAGAGAGATCGTGAGGCGGCTAGTCCTCGAAGGCCTCCGGCGGCGGGCAGCTGCAGACCAGGTGTCGGTCACCGTAGGCGCCGTCGATCCGGCCCACCGGCGGCCAGTACTTGTCCGGCGCGTGCACCCCCACCGGGAACGCGGCGGCGGCCCGGTCGTACGGGTGCTCCCACTCCGCCGCGAGCGACCGCGATGTATGCGGCGCGTGCCGCAGCACCGAGTCGGCCACCGCGACGTCGCCGCGGCCCACGGCGTCGATCTCCTCGCGGATGGCGATCATCGCGTCGCAGAACCGGTCGATCTCGCCCTTGTCCTCGCTCTCGGTCGGCTCCACCATGAGCGTTCCCGCGACGGGGAAGGACATCGTCGGCGCGTGGAACCCGTAGTCGATCAGCCGCTTGGCGATGTCGTCGACGGTGACGCCGGTGTCGCGGGTGATGCCGCGCACGTCGAGGATGCACTCGTGGGCGACGATGCCCTGGTGCCCGGAGTAGAGCACCGGGTAGTGGTCGCGCAGCCGGGCCGCGATGTAGTTCGCGTTGAGGACGGCGACCTCGGTGGCCCGGGTGAGGCCGACGCCGCCCATGAGCCGCACGTAGGCCCACGAGATGGGCAGGATGCCCGCCGACCCATACGGCGCCCCCGAGATCGGGCCGACGCCCGTGGCCGGCCCGGCCTCCGGGGCCAGCGGGTGGTTGGGCAGGTACGGCGCCAGGTGGGCGCGCACGCCGACCGGGCCGACGCCGGGACCGCCGCCGCCGTGCGGGATGCAGAAGGTCTTGTGCAGGTTCAGGTGGGACACGTCGGCGCCGAACTTGCCCGGCTGGGCCAGTCCCATGAGGGCGTTGAGGTTGGCCCCGTCGACGTAGACCTGCCCGCCGGCGTCGTGGACCAGCCCGCAGAGCTCGACGATGGTGTCCTCGTAGACACCGTGCGTGGACGGGTAGGTCACCATGACCGCCGCGAGGTCGTCGCGGTGCTGCTCGACCTTGGCCCGCAGGTCGTCCATGTCGACGTTGCCGCTGGCCGCGTCGGTGCCGACGACGACGACCTTGAGGCCCGCCATCACCGCCGACGCCGCATTGGTGCCGTGTGCGCTGGCGGGGATGAGGCATACCCGGCGGTGGTTGTCGCCGTTGGCCTGGTGGTAGGCGTGGATGGCGAGCAGGCCGGCCAGCTCGCCCTGGGACCCGGCGTTGGGCTGGAGCGAGACGGCGTCGTACCCGGTGATCTCGCAGAGCCAGGCCGACAGGTCGGCCACGAGGCTGCGAATGCCCTCGGTCTGGCTCGCCGGGGCGAACGGGTGCAGGTTCGCGAACTCCGGCCAGCTGATAGCGACCATCTCCGTGGTCGCGTTGAGCTTCATCGTGCACGAGCCGAGCGGGATCATGCCGCGGTCGAGCGCGAAGTCTCGGTCGGCCAGACGCCGCAGGTACCGCAGCATCGCCGTCTCGCTGTGGTGCGTGTGGAACACCGGATGGGTGAGGTAGTCCGAGGTCCGGGTCGCGCCGTCCCACCAGGCCGGATCGGCGTCGGAGGCGACGGGCTCTCCGCCGGCCACGCCGAACGCGCCCCACACGGCGAGGAGGTCCTCGCCGGTGGTCGTCTCGTCGGTGCTCATCGAGAGGGTGTCGTCGTCGACGCGGCGCAGGTTCACACCGCGAGCCACCGCCTCACGCAGCACGTCGTCGGCCTGCCCAGGAGCCCGCACCGTCACCGTGTCGAAGAACGTGCCGGTGACCACTTCGACGCCCCCCTCGCGCAGGCCGTCGGCGAGCGCCCGGGCGTACCCGTGGGTGCGGCGTGCGATGGCGGCGAGCCCGGCGGGACCGTGCCAGACGGCATACATGCTGGCCATCACCGCGAGGAGGACCTGAGCGGTGCAGATGTTGGACGTGGCCTTCTCGCGCCGGATGTGCTGCTCGCGGGTCTGCAGCGCCAGCCGGTATGCGGGGTGGCCGGCGGCGTCGACGGAGACGCCGACGAGGCGGCCGGGCATCTGCCGCTCGAGACCCTGCCGGACCGACATGTAGCCCGCGTGCGGCCCCCCGAAGCCCATCGGGACGCCGAACCGCTGGCTGCTGCCCACGGCGATGTCGGCACCCCACTCCCCCGGCGGCGTGACCAGCGTCAGGGCCAGCAGGTCGGCGGCCGCGGTGACGAGGGCCCCATGCTCGTGGGCGGCGGCGGTGAGCGCCCGGAAGTCGCGCAGCTCGCCGTCGGCGCCGGGGTACTGGACCACGACGCCGAAGACGTCACGGCCTCCCGCGGCCTCGCGCAGCGCCTCGCCGGTGTCGACCCGGTCGAGGTCGGCGACCGCGACGTCGATCCCGAGCGGAAGCGCTCGGGTCCGGGTCACGGCGATCGACTGCGGCAGGGTATGCCGGTCGACGAGGAGGACGGCGTCGGCCGCGCTCTTGGCGGTGCGCCGCATGAGGGTCATCGCCTCGGCCACCGCGGTGGACTCGTCGAGCAGGGAGGCGCCGGCGACGGGAAGGCTCGTCAAGTCGCTCACGACGGTCTGGAAGTTGAGCAGCGCCTCGAGCCGGCCCTGGGAGATCTCGGGCTGGTAGGGCGTATAGGCGGTGTACCAGGCGGGGCTCTCGAGGACGTTGCGCTGGACCACCGGCGGGGTGACCGTGCCGTGGTAGCCGAGTCCGATCATCGAGCGCATCACGGTGTTGAGGTTGGCCAGCCCGCGCAGCTCGCGGACCACGGCGCTCTCGGAGGGAGCGGCGTCCAGGCGCAGGGCGCGCTGGGAGCGGATGCCCGTCGGGATCGCGACGTCGACCAGGGCGTCGAGGGATGGCTGGCCGACGACCTCGAGCATCGCCACGACGTCGTCCGGCGAGGGACCGATGTGGCGTTCGACGAACGGGGCCGGGTGGCTGGTGTCGACGTGCAGTGGGCCCTGGTCGTCAGGGCCGGCCGGGTCGTGCCCCGCCGTGTCGGGCTCCACACCGTTGGTGCGGGTCGCCTCGGTACCGATCGTCGTCTCGGTACGGATCGTCTCGGTCACGTGGATGGCTCCTGAAGGGTCCCTGCGCGGTCACAGCACGGTAACCCCCTCTGTCGCCCCACGGCATCGTGGCTCCAGAGTCGCCTCACCCACTCGGTCCTGGCGCCTGAGAGGTTCCGGGGTGTTGCCCCTTCGGCGCCCCAGCAGTGGTCCGGACCGTGTTTCTCGCTGTTCCGGACCGCCCCGGGGACTCTCCCGGTGGGTTGTTCGCGGCAACGCCGAATCTACCAGCCGAGGTGTGGCGCTCAGCCCTAGGTCACCGCCGGCCGCCAGGGCCGCGGCTGCTCACGTCCGCCAACAACTGCGCACGTGGGGAGTTGCATTCGGACATTTCGGAATTCGTCCGTCGACATCTCCCCACGTGCGCAGTTGTTGACCCGCGGAGTGGTGGGCGCGGGCGACGCGTCAGACCCGCGCGGGCGTGCCGGGAGAGCGACGTGGGTCAGGAGATGCGCTGGGCGCGCCGCGCGCTGAGCTCGTCGTCGGGGTGCGCCGCGGGGACCTCGTCCTCCGGGCGCTCGCTCGGCAGCGCGGCGAGAGACCCCTCGACCTCGCGCCAGACCCGGCCGACGGCGATCCCGAAGACACCCTGACCGCCCTGCAGCAGGTCGATGACCTCATCGGCGGACGTGCACTCGTAGACCGTGGCGCCGTCGCTCATCAGGGTGATCTGGGCCAGGTCCTCGACGCCGCGCTGGCGCAGGGCCTGGATGGCGACCCGGATCTGCTGGAGGGAGACCCCGGTGTCGAGGAGGCGCTTGACGACCTTGAGCACGAGGATGTCGCGGAACCCGTAGAGGCGCTGGGTGCCGGAGCCGGTCGCGCTGCGCACGGAAGGCTCGACCAGTCCCGTGCGGGCCCAGTAGTCGAGCTGGCGGTAGGTGATGCCGGCCGCGCGACAGGCCGTGGGACCGCGGTAGCCGATGTCTTCGCTCAGCTCGGGCAGGTCGTCGTCGAACAGCAGGCCCTGGGCGGCCACCGGGACGTGCCTACGGGGCTCCTGCGCGTCTCCCGTGACGACCACGGTGTCCTCCTGAGCAGATCCTGGGCGTACTGGACGGTCTTGCTGCGGGCGTCTCCTCCGGTGTAGTTACACGACCGTGGTTCGGGCCCGACCTCCCGACGGTAGGGCGTTCAGGACGTGGGGTCAATCACCGGTCGAGCCCGAGCGTGTCGGCGTGTCGCGACGACTCGCATACTCTCAACCTCTACTCGACCCTTAGGGCTCGCGCGGGGTGCCGCCCTCGCCCGGGTCCGCCTGCGGGTCGACGTGGGGATTCTCGAAGTCCTCCGCGGACACCTGGTCGAGGAACTCGCGGAACTTCTCGACCTCGTCGTCCTCCTCGGGGGTGAGCGCCACGCCGGCCTCCTCGAGCACGGCTTCGGCGACGACGATCTCGGTCTCGGTGCGCAGGGCGAGGGCGATCGCGTCGGAGGGCCGGGCGCTGATCTCACGGTTCCCGTCGATGACGAGGACCGCGTAGAAGACCTTGTCGCGGAGCTCGACGATGCGGACCTGGGTCACCTTGTGCCCGAGCGTCTCGATGACGTCCTTGAGCAGGTCGTGGGTGAGCGGCCGCGGCGGCTCGACCCCCTGCTGGGCGTAGGCGATCGCCGTGGCCTCGGCCGCACCGATCCAGATCGGCAGGTAGCGCTCACCGTTCCGTTCGCGCAGCAGCACGATCGGCTGGTTGGTGGGCATCTCCACCCGGACCCCGAGGACGTCGACGGGCTTCACACGTCCCACGTTACTTCGCTCACGGCGGCTACGGCAGCCGGGGCTCACCCGTGGTGCAGTCCCGATCGCACCAGGGCGGTGTGCAGCGCCACACAGAGTCGCAGGACCTCCGGTGTGGGGTCCTCCGCGCCGCCGACGTCGCCCCGCGCGGTCCGGCCGGCCGCCGCCGACCGCGCCGGGCGCACGATCTGCTGGACCAGGCCGATCTCCCGGTCAGCCGCGGTGCGGAACGGACGCAGGTGGCGCGGCTCGACACCGTATGCGGCGAGGCTCGCCGCCGCCCGGGCCACCGCCAGGGCGTCGTCGTCGAAGTGTCCGCTCCGGTCGGCGCGGACGAGCCCGTAGGTCTCCAGAGCGTCGAGGGTGGGGCGGTCCAGGCCCGCGGCCTCCCGCAGCTCGCGCGAGGTGAGCCGCAGGGTGGGCGGCGCGGCCAGCTGGTCCGCCGTCGGGACGTCCGGGTCGGCCGGCGCGGTCGGGCACCCGGGGTCGCGCGTCGGGGGCGGACGACTCCCCCGGGGTGAGACCGCGGTCCATGGCGTCGAGGGCGTCGCGGATCACCTTGAGCGGCCAGAACCGGTCGCGCTGCGCGGTCAGCACGTAGCGGAGGCGGTCGACGTCGTGGTCGGAGTAGGTGCGGTACCCCGACCCGGTCCGGTACGGCGTGACCAGCCCCTCGGCCTCGAGGAACCGGATCTTGGAGATCGTGAGGTCGGGGAAGTCAGGCGTGAGCGCCGCGAGGACGCCGCCGATCGTGCGGCTGCCGGGCGGGGCCGCGTCGCCCCGCCCACCCATCTGGTCCGGCGCCGGTCCGGAGCCTGCGGCGCCGGCTCCCCTCCCGGCGTCGGAGGAGGGCACTACTGGCGCTGGCCGGCGTAGAAGACGAGCCGGAACTTTCCGATCTGGACCTCGTCGCCGGTGCGCAGACCGGCGTGGTCGACGAGCTCGCGGTTGACGTAGGTGCCGTTGAGCGAGCCGACGTCGCGGACCGCATACCCGTCGGGCTCCTGGACGAAGACCGCGTGCTTGCGCGAGACGGTCACGTCGTCGAGGAAGATGTCGCTGTCGGGGTGCCGGCCCGTGGTGACCTCGGCGTCGTCGAGCAGGAACCGGGCGCCGGTGTTGGGGCCCCGGAGCACGATGAGCAGCCCGGTGCCGGGTCGCAGCGCGTCGATCGTGGCCTGGTCCTCGGCGGACAGCCCGCGCCCGTCGAGCTCGACCTGTTCGTGCCCGGTGCCGACGCCCTGGAAGCGCATCGTCGTCGAGTCGCCCTGCCGGCCGGGAGCCGGCGTCTTCGCCGTCATGTCCGGGGCCTCAGCGGGGTTGGCCTCGGCGGGGTTGGCCTCGGGCTCGTTGGCCTGGGGCTCGTTGTCCGTCATGGCCGCATCTCCTTCGTCACTGCCGATGCGCAGAACCCTAGTGGATGTCCCTCCCCAAGCTGACGGCGGTTCGACGCCTCCGTCTGCGAGGGAGTCTCGTGCTCAAGGGGTTCCGGGTCAAGCGCAGACTTGGCGGACCTCTGCCCCACTCAGCCGAGTCCGCCGCGGTAGGTGCCGACGTCCAGGAGGCCGGCCGCCCCGTCGGCGTCCGACGGGCGCAGCTCGTACATCCAGCCGTCCGTGTAGGGGGCGCTGTTGACCAGCTCGGGAGCGCCGTCGAGCGCGGAGTTCACCGCGGTCACCTCGCCGGACAGCGGCGCGTAGAGGTCGCTCACGGACTTCGTCGACTCGACCTCGCCGCACGTCTCGCCGGCGGTGACGGTGTCCCCCACGGCCGGCAGCGAGACGTAGACGACGTCGCCGAGGGCGTTCTGGGCGTAGGACGTGATACCGATCCGCAACGTCCCCTCGTCGCGCTCCTCGACCCACTCGTGGTCAGCGGTGTAGCGCAGGTTCTCGGGGTACTCCAGCTCGCTCATCTCGCTCGCTCTCAGGACGTGTCGGGACCGGACCGGGGGCTACTTCTTCGTCGTCGGGCTGCTGGTGGGTGTGCCCGCCTCGGGGACGGGCTGAGCGTAACGAGGCGTCCGCGGCGACTGCAACGCGTCGATGCGCACCGTGTCGAGCTGCTCGACCGTCGCGGTGGCGTCGGCGCGGCGCAGAGTCTCGACGATGCCACCGGGAATGTTCAGCGCCGAGGCCATCGTCGCCTTGTCACCGATCGCCAGGACGGTGAACGGCCGGGTCAGGGCCTGGCCGTCGACCTGGATCTGTCCGCCGGAGGACGAGAACCACGAGCCGGCGACCACCCGGTTCGCGCCGTACTGGACGACCTCGGCGCCGGCGTCGCGCAGCTCCTGGAGCAGGTCGAGCAGCATCGTCGACGTGACCTTCTGGCTGGGGTCGGCGATGGTGACCTTGATCCCTGGCCCCTGAGCGGGGGCCGTCCCGGCGAGGACCCGCAACGCCTCGAGCTGCTTGGTCGCCTGGTCGATCGCCGCCTGGCTGGTGTTCGCCCCGCTGGTCAGCGCGTCGCGCTGGGCCTGCAGCTCGCGGACCTGCGAGTCGAGCCGGGTCGACCGCTGGCTGACGTCGTCGAGGACCCGGACGAGGTCGTCCTGTCGCATGCTCTCCAGCCCGGACTCCTGGGTCTGCTGGATCTGCGTCGCGATGGCGAAGCCCAGGGCCAGCGCGAGGGCGGCACCCAGGGCTTGCGCCTTGGTGCTGCGCGGGGCGCCGGCCCGGGCCAGCCGTCGCCAGGGCGAGGGCCCTCTGGCCGCGGTGGGAGGCTTCTCGTCGGTCATCGCTCAGGCCTTGAAGAGGTGTCGCCGGATCGACGCCACGTTGGAGAAGATCCGCACGCCGAGGACGACGACCACGCCGGTGGACAGCTGCGTGCCCACTCCGAGCTGGTCGCCGAGGAAGACGATGAACGCCGCGACGAGGACGTTGGAGAGGAACGAGACGACGAACACCTTGTCGACGAAGATCCCGTCGAGGACCGCCCGCACGCCGCCGAAGACGGCGTCGAGGGCGGCGATGACGGCGATCGGGAGATAGGGCTGCAGCCACACCGGCACCGACGGATGCAGCAGCAGGCCCGCGAGGACGCCGACGAGCAGGCCGATGGCGGGGATCATGAGCGGGAAGCCTCCGTGCTGGGGGTCGTGGCGCGCGATGGCGTGGACGAGGGCGTGGCGGTCGAGGTCGGCGTCGGGGTGGCGGTCGCCGGCGAGGCCGGCCTCGCGTAGGTCAGCGGCAGCGAGGGGCTGCGCGGGACGTCGACCTGCGCTGGCGTCGCGATGGTCGACGGGATCGCGTAGTTGTCGCTGAGCGACTTCAGGTATGCGCCGGACGCGGTGCTCGCGAACCCGGTCTGCAGGTCGCGGCCGTCGCCGACGGCGGTGATGACGTAGGGCGGGCTGAGCGGCCGGTAGTCGACGAGGATCGCGTCCCCGGCGAACCGGATCGAGGAGCGTGACGTCAGCCGTTGCCCGTTGATCGACATCGCCTCGGCGCCCGCCTGCCAGAGCCCGTTGCAGAGGATCTGCAGGTCGAAGGAGGTCACCCGCCCCTGCGGGAACCCGCCCGCGTCGCGCGGGTCGCCGCTCCCGCTCTGGGCGCGGGCGGTCGGGGGCGTCGTCCACGGTGAGGACGAGCCCCGGACCGGAGACCGCGACCGCGCCGGTCAGGAGGCGGAGCCGGTCCAGCTCGGTCGACATCTGGGACGCCTGGCTGGCCAGCGCCGCCGACTGGGCGTCCTGGATCTGCCCGCCGAGCAGGCTCACCTCGCGGGCCAGCTCGTCGCCCCGGGCCTGGCGCGCCTCGATCTGCTCGATGAGCTGCTCCTTCTCGCGCGACGCCGTCGTGCCGGTCGGCCGCAGCGCGAACGCCGCCGCGACGAAGAGGAAGCCGATGACGATCGCGGCGACGAGGACCAGGGGTCCGCGCAGGGACGTGCTGGGCGGCAGCCCCTCGGCCTCCCGCCGCGCGGCGGCCGCGGCGTACGACGGGTCCAGGGGCCGGTCCATGAGCTGCTGGAGCAGGCTCATCGACCCACCGGCCGGTCGGCGACCGTCGCTGTGGAACCCGGCCTCGGGCGTACCCGGGTCCGAGGGCGGCGGTGGGGTGCTCATGCCGCTCCCGGTGCCGCTCGCCGGGTGGCGGAGTGGGACTGGATCACCGAGGAGGCCTGGACCGCATAGAGGATCGCGGCGAGCCAGTAGAGCGCCACGCCCCACCAGGCGAACGCCCAGCCGACCGGGCGCGCGATGTCGCCGAGGGTTCCCTCGATGGTGCTGAGCAGGAGGATCGGGAAGGCGTAGAGGAGGTTGAACGTCGCCGCCTTGCCGACGAAGTGCACGGGCAGCCCGGTCTGCCCGACGCGCTTGAGCAGGAGGATGACGACTCCCATGAACAGGTCGCGGGCCACGAGGACGACGAGCAGCCAGAGCGGGATGACGTCGCGGATCGTCAACGCCACCAGCGTGCTGAGCACGTAGAGGCGGTCGGCGAGCGGGTCGAGCAGCTGGCCTACCCGCGACACGAGGTTGAACCGGCGGGCGATCTTGCCGTCGAGGTAGTCGGTGAGTGCCGGACAGCGCGAGCACGACGAACGCCCAGAGGTCCTGGTAGGTGAACAGCAGCCAGAGGAACACCGGCACGCCGACGAGCCGCAGCGCCGAGAGGACGTTGGGCAGCGTGAGGACGCGGTTACTCACCTCGCCCGGTACCGGCTCCCCGTGCCTCACGCCGGGAAGCCTAATCGCGGGCGAGGGTGCGAGACCTCAGCGTCGCCGGAACCGCCGGTCGACCGTCCAGCCTCCACCGCCCACGCCGGCGAACATCAGGCCGACCGCGGCCAGCAGGAGCTCGAGCTCGCCCACGAACCCGGGCTGGCCGTCGGTGAAGATCGTGTTGGTGCGCCACTTCACGTAGACCAGCGCCCCGATCGCGATGGCGGCGATGCCGAGGCCGACGATCCGTATGGCGATACCGAAGATCAACGCGATGGCGATGGCCACCTCGCAGACGCCGACGACGAACGCCATCGTGTCGGCGTAGGGGATCCCGATCTGGGCGAACTGGGTCCGCGTGACATCGAGGTGCTGCACCTTCTGGAGACCGCGGACCGCGAAGATCGCCGCGACGACGATGCGCAGGACCAGCAGCCCGAGCGCCCCGTCCCAGCGGTCGATGATGTGCCGCGCCTTGGGCGGGCGCTCCTCCTGGGGGTCCTCCCACTCGGTATCGCTCACCATGCCGACCCCGAACGGGCGCATCGCCGTCGTGCGGTCGGGGTCCTCGCCTCGGTCGACATCAGCCTCCGTCGTGCGTTCGGAAGACGTGCTGCTCATGGGAACCTCCTGGCCAGACCGGACCTCTCCGGACCACTGTGCCCGAGGAACTCGCCCACGAGGTGGAGGCGTGCCGTGACACGTGTGTAGGCCGGCTGGCCGTGGGGTCGGCGGTCACGGCGTGAAGCTGCAGGGCGCGCGGGCGCGCCGGCCTCGGGGAACTCGTTCTCGCGGACCGTACCTCTCGGGCGGCTGACCCGCGAGCCAGTCGCCGAGCGCCGTGGTCCTGGGTGTGCTGGTTGCCTTCATGGTGCATCGCCACCGGCTCGACTCGGCCGTCGTCAGCGCGCGGACCACGACACCCATCGGGTGACGTCGACCCGCAGCACCGGTCCCGGTGGTGGACGTCGTTGGTACTGCTCGTACTTCGCGACCAGGATTGCCAGCCCATCGCCGGCCTCCGCGGCGTCGAGGACGGTTCCGGTGCCGTCGGCACGGACCCACCACAGCGCCGACCAGTCGTCGGCGTAGTGGTCTACGAGGAGGCTGAGCCCTGGCCGCGCGCGTACGTTGTCCAGGCGGCGGAGCGCCGTCGTCGACTTCGGCTTCTCGTCGACCGCGGTCCAGACCGTCTCGCCGTCGAGCGCGAAGACGACGGGCACGACGTGTGGTGTGCCGTCGGAGTTCGTCGTGGCGAGCCGCGCGACTCGGGCGGCGCCGAACCGGTCCGTCGCGTCGGTCAGTCCAGGGCTCATCGGCAGGTCAGATCTCGCTGACGCACTCGAACACGTCAAGGTGCATGGTCATCGTCTCCGCGCTGATGACCCCCCCGACGCATACCGCGTTGTTGACCCAGGCGTACCGGCCGTCCTCGCTCTCGAGGAGGACGAGCAACAGCTGCCGGCCGACCTCCTCACCGTCACGGTCGACGAAGACGGTGCGCCCGCTGAGATCGAAGAGCACCTCGGCGCCGTCGTCGGTCGTGACGACGCCGCGCGCGTTCGGGAGCATGGTGCCGTCGCCGCGCCGCGCCGGCTGGTTAGACCATTGCGCCGCGCCCGTCAGGCGCGGGCCGGTGACCCGGCCGTCGCCCACACCCCACCCGGTGCCGGACTCGTTGCCGTACGGGCGGGCCAGGTGGAAGTCGCTGGTGTAGTGCAGGTCGAACGCGCAGAGCGGCTCCAGACGCATACGAGCACGGTATGCCCGCGCTGACCTCCCGCCGCGCGGCTCAGCTGTAGCCCGACCCGAGCTCCGGCTCGTTCGGCGGCGAGTAGAGGATCGAGCGGCGGGCCGCGGACACCGTCAGCGTCCCGACCGCGGTGCCGACCGCGGCGTTGATGAGGGCGGTGGCGATCTTGACGGTGACGTCGGCGCCCATCGTCAGCGGGATGACCGCCGCGACAGCCGTGACGAGCCCGACGATCCAGCCGAAGTACGTGATGGGCGAGGGGGTCGTGCGCAGCAGCAGGACCATGAGGGCCGTCGCGAGGAGGCCACAGGCGAAGGCGACGACGGCGTACCCGATGGTGGCCGCGCCGCCCCAGACACCGCTCGTCGACGAGCTCAGCACCGGGACGGAGAACACTCCGCGGGCAATGAGGATGCCGACGACGCCGATGAGGGCGGCGACGATCGAGGTCGCCAGACCGGCCGCCCGGAAGCGGCGCTCGTCAAGCTGCGGGCGCCGACGACGAAGCTCGTGCGGCGCCCCATAGGGGTCTCCGTCCATCCACGCGCTCCTTCGTCCCGGCTTCCGATCTCACGGTACCGGTCCGGAGGTCGCCGCCGTTCCTGACGAAGGAGGCCGGCGCTTCGGTCAGCTCCGCTGCTGGATGCGGAGCATGTTCCCCGCAGGGTCGCGGAACGCGCAGTCGCGGACCCCGTAGGGCTGGTCGGTGGGCTCCTGCACGACCTCCGCGCCACTGGCCTCGATGGTCGCGAACGTCTCGTCGAGGTCGTCGCTGGCGAGGTTGACCCCGAAGTAGCTGCCCTTGGCCATCAGCTCGACGATCGTGCGTCGCTCGTCGTCGGTGATGCCCGGGGCGACGCCCGGCGGGTGCAGGACGATGGAGGTCTCCGGTTGGCCCGCCGGGCCGACGGTGATCCACCGCATGCCCTGGTGGCCGACGTCGCCGCGCACCTCGAAGCCGAGGGTGTCGCGGTAGAACGTCAGGGAGGCGTCCGGGTCGCTGTGGGGCAGGAAGCTCGCGTGGATGCTGATGTCCATGGCGGTCACGCTAGGTGCGGCTCGGGGGTCCGCGCTTCTCGATTCCTGACCGGCTTGGTGACCTGCTTGGCGACGCACGGCGCCAGCCCGAGCGTCGCTTCCGCCTGCTGGTCGCGGTAGACGCTCGGCGGCATCCCGACCAGCTCGGTGAAGCGGGTGCTGAACGTACCGAGCGAGGAGCAGCCGACGGCGAAGCACACGTCGGTGACGCTGAGGTCGCCACGGCGCAGCATCGCCATGGCCCGCTCGATCCGGCGGGTCATGAGGTAGCCGTAGGGCGCTTCGCCGTAGGCCAGCTTGAACTGGCGGCTGAGGTGTCCGGACGACATGTTCACGCCGCGGGCCAGCGCGTCGACGTCGAGCGGCTGCGCGTACTCGCGGTCGATGCGGTCCTTGACGCGCCGCAACGTCGCGAGGTCGCGCAGGTGCTGGTCTTCGGCAGTTCTCGTGGCCATCACGAGGATCGTGCCACGTCGCCGTGACCGTCGGCCAACCCCGCCGGAGGTGGCATCCCACTGTTCTGGCGCCAGCCCGCGACCAGCTGGTCGATGGCCTGGTGGATGAGGTCGTCGGCCGAGGCGGGGACGGAGAGCGGGATCTGCTCGAATGCGGAGAGACGGGAGATACCGTAGACGGTTGCCCAGGTAACGGCAGCTCGCCGCAGGATCTCGGCCTCGGGTGTCCCGTCGGGCTGGCACGCGGCGATCGTGTCGTGGAGAAGGTTCCAGTAGTCGATCGCCGCCTGCTGCAGCAGTGGATGGTCCCGCTTGGCGACTATGGGTCCGTTGGCAAGGTCGTGGACGTGCGGCTGCTCGCGGATGAAGGCGAGGTAGGCATCAGCGAGGGCGTGCAGTCGGTCCGACGGGTCGACGCCGGCAGCCGCCACCATCGCGCGGGCGCGGACCGTCGCCTCAGCCATTCCTTTGCCGGCGACGGCCGCCAGGAGAGCGCGCCGACTCCCGAAGTAGACATAGGGCGCCTGATGGCTGACGCCCAGGTCCTGGGCGACCTGGCGCAGGCTGAGGCGGTCCGCGGGAGTGTCGGCCAGGCGGTCGAGGGCGGCTTGAAGGAGCTTTGCCTCCAGCCGGTCCTCGTCACCTGGTGCCGGTTCGGTCATCTCGCTCCTTCCAGGCCTTGACAGTGTCAACCTATCGGGGATACTCGTGGTTGACACTGTCAACGGGAGGCCGGTCATGGCGGAACGACACACGATCGAGACCCGGGTCGGACCCCTTGCGGTCCGGGTGGTCGGCGACGGGCCGGCGGCCGTGCTCTGGCCGAGCCTGTTCATGGACGAGCGCTCGTGGGAGCGGCTCGTCCCAACCCTGGGCGAGGATCGGCGCCTGGTGGTCGTCAACGGCCCTGGGCATGGCGCCAGTGGGGATCCCGGCCGCCGGTACAGCCTCCGCGACTGCGCGGCAGCAGCCGGGCAGGTTCTCGACCAGCTGGAGGTCGGCGGTGCCGTCGACTGGGTGGGCAACGCTTGGGGTGGGCATGTTGGCCTGCGGTTCGCCGCCGACCAGCCCCAGTGGTGTCGGAGCCTCGTGACGCTCGGGTCGCCAGTGGCAGCGCTGTCCCGGCCAGAACGCCTCCGCACATACCCGCTGCTGTTGGTCCACGCCGTGTTCGGTCCCATCGAGCTGGTCCTCTCCGGGGTGACCGAGGCCATGCTCTCGGCCCACACGCGAGCGCACGACCCCGAGGCCGTCGAGCTGGTCCGCGACAGCCTGAGGCAGGCCGATCGGCGGATGCTTCGCAACGCGGTCATCTCGATCTCGCTCGGCCGCGAGGACCTGACCGGCGTGCTGCCCGAGATCGCGACGCCGACACTGATGGTCACCGGCAGCGACCACGTCGGGTTCACGCCGGCCCAGGCCGAGGCGGCCGCCCACCTCATGCCGAACGGCCGAGCCGCTGTCGCAGCCGATGCCGCATACCTGGTGCCACTCGAATCGCCGACGACCACATCGACGCTCATCCGCGAGTTCTGGGCGAGGTGCGCGGCGGACCGCGCCGGGACCTAGCTGGTCGTGGTGTGTCGCCGGTGACTGATGGCGCTGCGCCTCTGAGCGGAAGCTGGCCGGTATATGCGGCTGCCGCCATCTCGTCGCTGGGGTTCCTCGTCCACAACGTCGCCGACCTCCCGGGCCAGACGCTGCTCAGCCCGGAGACCCTGGTGCCGAGCCTCGTCACCGCCGCTCTGGTCATTGCCTACGCCGCCGGTTGGCGACGGGTCGCCGCAGTCGGGCTGCTGGTGTGGGCCACGCTGAACCTCGTTGGCGGCGCACTGAGCGTCCTGCCGCTACCGGTGCTGCCGTTCGAGCCCGAGCAGACGCTGCGCCACTACTCGTTCCACGCGCTGTACGCCCTGACCCAGATCCCGCTGATGGTTGTGTCTGTTCGGCTGGTCCTCGGGCGTGCTCGGCCCGGGTAATCGCCTCAGCGTGACCGTGGGGCTCGGGCGGACCGGCCGCCTCGCGCGACCACGATGACCCCCTCGGCGCTGACAAGAGTCGCGCCCGTGGGCCTCCACTCCTTCCCCGCCTAGCCCGAAGGCTCATCGCCTGACCACCCGAAGGCTCACCCGCCGCCATCGGCCGGACCGATCTGCGCCTGCCATGTGTCACACCGGCTCTCAGTGGGAATGTCCTTGGCATCTGGGGCTACCGCGAGCACATCGGGAAGTGCACATGAGACGCCACTTATACGAAATCGTCATTGACGGAGACCTGCGAGCCGTGGACCGAGAATGGCTGGCAGACTTGGCGATTCATCGATCTGCTGGACGCCGGACGGCGCTGTTCGGATACCTCGACCAGTCGGCACTGTTGGGGGTCCTCAAGCGGCTTCAGTTCTTGGCCCTTGGGGTGTTTGAGGTACACCGCATATGCGGCTGCCTGGGCGAAAGGGCGTCCTGGGCGTCGCGGGAGTTGACCTCTCGGCCTCGACCCCGACCGGAGCAACTAGTGGGCGTCGGTGAGCAGTCGAGCGGATTCCACCCTGAGCCCGCTCGTCGCTAGGCGTGCTAGGAGCTCACCGAAGCGACGCGCTCCCGGTGTGACTCCCGCCGAAGCCCACTGTTGCTGTCTTCTTGCTTGCACAGGGCCCAGACCTGCACGTTCTTTGTCGGGCTGACAGGATTTGAACCTGCGACCCCTTGACCCCCAGCAAAGCGCCCGCCCTCCCCTTCCCTCCCGTCCCGCACCCCACGGGGTTGCCGGAGCACGCGATTTCGGTTGCCGCCAAGGCCAACATGACTTCCCGTGTCATGCCGTTCCTTGCTGTGTGCACACACGACCGCACGCACAGCCGCTCACTCGCGGACCTCAGTGACCGAAGCCGCCAGGCGACCTGGCACCCGGAGGGGCCCGCCCCACCCTGAAGGCCCAACGAACGCTCTATTTCGTGTTGTTCAAGCATGGAAACGTTTGCTTGCGCATGCTGATCTGATCCTGCATGCTGGGCGGCGGACGCCCCACAAAGCACCCAAGACCGACCCGCGGAGCGTCCGTCACAAGCCCTGGCCCCGCCTTCCCGCACGGGGCTGGGAAATCGAGCGATGTCGGCCCATACAACCCTTCATAGGCCAGGCGCGCTCGGGTACGGACCCCGACCCGCCGCTTTGGGGCTGCGGCGGCTCGGGGTCCGTAGACCCGCGCCCGGGAGTTTCCCGCCCTCCCGAGCGCGGTTGGCCCGTACCGTCCGGGCCACAACAACTCTTGCCCGCTCCGCGTCAGGCCGAAACCGTGTCAGGGCGCGGCGGATCAAGCGTTCGGCCAGCGGCAGCTTCAGCGGGCGCCGGCGGCCGAATACGCCCCGCGCTCTCGCGACGTCACGGCAGCGGCCCCGCTCGAGGCAGAGCACGGGCGCGCCGTCGTGCAGACCGCTGTAGCGTTAATTCACCCTGGGTCGGCCCCTGTTAGCCCCCTGCCAGGCAAGGGCCCGGGGATGCGCCGCCGCTCAGCGCGAGTCTGAGCGGCGGCGCTCCTGTGCGGGCCGCTGGTACCCCCTCGGTTACCACCGACCACGCCCAAATGCGGCTCCGAGCGAAACCCCCCAGGTCGTCCCGGAACCACTTGAGATCCTTCCCCCTCGGAGGCACGGCGGAACCGGCCATTCGGGTTCGCGCAGATCATGCGTTCGGCCAAACAGCAGCTCAGTCTGCGCCCGGCTTCCGATTGCGCCGCCCCAAGTCTTTAGACGTCCGGACGGCGCCCCCGCTCGAGGTCAGCCCGGCGCGCACAGTCTTTTCGTCACGCGTCGTTTCGCGGACGAGCGAAGCCTCAGTACGTGACGAGGCTGTTCGACAAACTCCGGGCCCAGGTTGGGCTACCGAAGATGACGTTCCATGGGCAGAGGCACCAGCAGGCGTCGCTGCAGTTGGCCGCAGGAACTCCTCTGGCCGTCGTATCGAAGCGACTCGGACACTCGAGCGTGGCCGTCACCGCCGACATCTACTCGCACCTACTGCGCTCCACTGAACACGACGCAGCGAACGCCGCGGCCGCGCTGGTTCCGCCACGCGCCAGGGTTGCCATCGAGCCCCCTGTACGCACACTGCACGCTCAACACCGGGAGTGACAAGGGAAGGCCGTCCCCGCGTCGGGCGGAAACGGCCTCTGACCTGCATGTTCTTCTGTCGGGCTGACAGGATTTGAACCTGCGACCCCTTGACCCCCAGTCAAGTGCGCTACCAAGCTGCGCCACAGCCCGTGGCCGGCCCTCGAGTGGCCGTGGCTCCCCGCCGGAGAGCGAACGAAAGGCTAGCGCACCGCATACGGGCGCCCGAAATCGCGCTGTCCAGGCGGCCATCCGCGCCGTTTCACCGGGCACTAGTACACACGCAGTGGCGCGCCCGACCACTGAGGAGGACGCTGTCACCCGGAGCGACGAGGAGGCTGCCATGACCGACGACGCGGATGCCGACGCCGACCGCGAGACCTTTGAACACCACCGCGACGTCTCTCACGAGATCCAGGACGCGTGCGACACCGTGCTGGCCGCCGGTCTCGGCACGGATCACGCGGCGATCACCGAGCGGCTGCGCATCGAGCTGAGCTCGCGCGGGCACTGGCCGCAGCCGCCGCACTGGGTCGAGGCGGTCGTCGAGGAGATCCAGATGGGCCACCACTACCGGGTCAGCGGCACGTAGCCCCCTGGGCGCCGAGAACGATCAGCGGCGCCGCTTCTCCCGCACCCGCACCGACAGCTCGATCGGCGTCCCCTCGAACCCGAACTCCTCGCGGAGCCGCCGCTCGAGGAACCGGCGGTATCCCGCCTCGATGAACCCCGACGCGAAGACGACGAACCGCGGCGGCTGGGTCGCCGCCTGCGTGGCGAAGAGGATGCGCGGCTGCTTGCCGCCCCGGACCGGATGCGGGTGGCCCGCGACGATCTCGCCGAGGAAGGCGTTGAGCCGGCCGGTCGGGACGCGGGTCTCCCACGACGCCAGCGCCGGCTCCAGCGCCGGCACGAGCCGGTCGAGGTGCCGTCCGGTCCGCGCGGAGAGGTTCACCCGCGGCGCCCACTGGATCTGCACGAGCTCCCGCTCGATCTCGCGCTCGAGGTAGTAGCGGCGCTCCTCGTCGAGCAGGTCCCACTTGTTGTAGGCGACGACGAGCGCCCGACCGGTGTCGACGACCTGCTGGATGACCCGGATGTCCTGCTCGGCGATGGCCTCCTCGGCGTCGATGAGGACGACGGCCACCTCGGCCTTCTCCAGGGCGGTCTGGGTGCGCAGCGAGGCGTAGAAGTCGGCCCCGCGGGTCTGGTGCACGCGTCGCCGGATGCCCGCCGTGTCGACGAACCGCCAGGTCTTGCCGCCCAGCTCGACCATCTCGTCGACCGGGTCGCGCGTCGTGCCCGGCGACCGGGTCGACGACGACGCGCTCGGAGCCGGCCAGCTTGTTGAGCAGCGACGACTTGCCGACGTTCGGGCGGCCGAGGAGGGCCACGCGCCGCGGGCCGCCTCGCTCGTACGCCCCGCCGACCGCCGAGACCGCCGGCAGCACCTCGAGGATCGCGTCGAGCAGGTCGCCGCTCCCCCGCCCGTGCAGCGCGGAGACCGGCCACGGCTGCCCGAGCCCGAGGTTCCAGAGACTCGAGGCGTCCGCCTCGAACCGCTGGTCGTCCACCTTGTTGGCCACGAGGACGACCGGCTTGCCCGACCGGCGCAGCAGGCGGACGACGGCCTCGTCGGTGTCGGTGGCGCCGACCATCGCGTCGACGACGAAGACGACGACGTCCGCGAGGTCGACGGCGACCTCGGCCTGCTCGGCGACGCGCAGGTGGATGCCGGTCGCGCCGACCTCCCAGCCGCCGGTGTCGACCAGGGTGAACCGGCGGCCGGACCACTCCGCGTCGTAGGCCACGCGGTCGCGGGTGACGCCCGGCGTGTCCTCGACGACGGCCTCGCGGCGACCGAGGATGCGGTTGACGAGCGTGGACTTGCCGACGTTCGGACGGCCCACGACGGCGACCACCGGCTGCGGCCCCTCGGCGACCGGGACGAGTCCGTCCGGTCCGGCGGCCTCGAGAAGGGCGCGGTCCTCCTCGCTGAGGTCGAAGTCCTCCAGGCCGGCGCGCAGCACGCGCTCCATGCCGTCGTCCTGCTCCAGGTCAGCGACGTCGGGAGTGGTGGGGTCGGTCCCTGGGTTGGACACGTGAAGCCTCGATCGGTATGCCTGTGGTGCGGACGGGCGGACCCACCATTGTTTCAGGCCGGAGCGTGCTCCCGGACCACGGCCAGGACCGCGGCGATCGCCTCGTGCAGGTCCAGCGCCGAGGTGTCGACGGTCACCACGCCGTCGGCGGCCGTGACGAACTGGGACACCGTCGAGTCGTCCCGGTCGCGCCGCACGATCTGGTCGCGGGTCGCGGCCAGGCTGTCGGGGTCGGTACCGCCGTGGATCTCCAGCGTCCGCCGGGCCAGCCGGGCGTCCTCGTCGGCGGTGAGCAGGACGCGGACGTCGGCGTCCGGCGCCACGACGGTCGTGATGTCGCGGCCCTCGGCCACGCAGCCACCGGTCCGCTCGACGGACTCGGCGATGAGCGCCCGCTGGCGCAGCCGCATACCGGCCCGGACGTCGAGGTTCGTCGCGACGAGCGAGACCACCGAGGAGATCCGGGTCTCGCGGATGGCGTCGGAGACGTCGTGGCCGCCCACGCGCACGGTCGGCCCCTCCGGGTCGGTTCCGACATCGAGCGGGAGGGTGTCCATGGCGTCCGCGACCGCGGACCGGTCGGCGAGGTCGATGCCCTCGTGGAGGCACCACCAGGTGAGGGCGCGGTACATCGCGCCGGTGTCGAGGTAGCCCACGCCGAGGTCGGTCGCCACCGCTCGAGCCACCGTCGACTTGCCCGAACCCGACGGTCCGTCGATGGCGACGACGATGTCGCCGCAGGCGTCCGCGGGTGTGGTCATCGAGAGCTCACTGTACCGACCGCGTCAGTCGTGGACGCGCCAACCGCGTTCGTCGAGGGCGGTGAGCAGCCGCTCGACCGCGCCCGGCAGCACGGCCACCTCGGCCAGCCCGAAGGGCTGACCCAGGCCGTGGTCGAGGTGGATCTCCTCGAGGTTGACCTCGGCCTCGCCCATGTCGGTGAGCAGCCGGCCCAGCGCGCCGGGCGTGTCGGGGACGACGACGACGACGGTCTCGTATGCGGTGGGGGCCGCTCCGTGCTTGCCCGGTATGCGCGCGACGCCGACGTTCCCGTGCCCGACGGTGCGGTTCACCACCTCCAGCGCCCCCCGGCTGTCGCCCTCCGCGAGCTGGTCGAGGGCGCCGATCACCTCGTCGAGGTCCGCGCGGAAGGCGGTCAGGACGTCGCGGACGGCCGCCGCGTTGCCCGCGAGGATCTGCGTCCAGAGCCGCGGGTCGCTGGCCGCGATCCGCGTGACGTCGCGCAGCCCCTGCCCGGCCAGGGCGACCGCGGGGTCGGAGACGTCGCGCAGCCGGCCCGCGACGAGGCTGGCGGCGAGCTGGGGTACGTGCGACACGACGGCCACCGCCGAGTCGTGTTCCGCGGCACCCATGACGGTCACGGCCGACCCCACGGCGACGGCCACCTGGCGAACCAGGTCGACGGCCTCGGGCCGGCTCTTCTCGGTCGGGACGACGACCCAGGCTCGGCCGTCGAACAGGTCGGCGCGGGCCGCGCCGGCGCCCGATCGCTCCCGGCCGGCCATCGGGTGGGACCCGACGTAACGGGTGAGGTCTCCCCCGCCGTCGCGGACCGCCTCGGCCACCGAGCCCTTCACCGACGCCACGTCGGTCACGACGGCGTCATGCCACGTCCCGAGCGCCTGAAGGACCACCTGGGCGGCCACGTCCGGCGGCGCGGCCACGACGACGAGGTCGGGCGGGTCGGCGGAGCCGGAGGCCGCGATCTCGCCGGCCTCGAGGTCCCGAGCCAGCCGGGCCGCGGTCGGCGACGGGTCGGACAGGGTCACCCGGAACCCGGCGCGGCGGAGCGCAATGCCCAGGCTCGTCCCGATGAGCCCGGTCCCGACGATCCGGACGTGCCCGCTCACGGAACAGTCACATCCCGGCCGACTGGTAGAGCTGGCCGACCTCGTCCGGGGTGAGGCGGCGGGTCCGGCCGGACTTGAGGTCTCCCAACCGGATCGGTCCGACCTGCACGCGGACCAGGGTCTCGACCGGGTGCCCGACGGCGTCGAGCATCCGGCGCACGATGTGCTTGCGCCCCTCGTGGATGACGACCTCGACCATCGCCTTGCCAGGCTGGCTGTCGACGACCTTGAACGAGTCGACCTTGGCCGGGCCGTCGTCGAGCTCGACCCCGTCGCGCAGCCGCCGGCCGAGGTCGCGGGGTACCGGACCGCCGATCCGTGCGATGTAGACCTTCGCCACGCCGTGCGACGGGTGCTGCAGCCGGTTGGCGAGGTCGCCGTCGTTGGTCAGCAGCAGCAGACCCTCGGTGTCGGCGTCGAGGCGGCCGACGTGGAACAGCCGCTCGTTCCGGTTGCCGACGTAGTCCGCGAGGCTGATCCGCCCGAGCTCGTCGTTCATCGTCGAGACCACGCCGAGCGGCTTGTTGAAGGCGAGGTAGACCCGCGACTCGTCGAGGTTGACGCGGACGCCGTCGACGTGGACGACCTGGCGGGCGGGGTCGATGCGGACGCCGAGCTCGGTGACGACCTGGCCGTCGACCTCGACACGGCCGGCGGCGATGAGCGCCTCGCAGGCGCGCCGGGACCCGACGCCGGCACCGGCCAGCAGCTTCTGCAGGCGCACGCCGTCCGGGTCGTGGACGTCGACGGCCGGCCGGTCCTGCTGGCGCGGGAGCCGGGTCGGCTGGCTGGGTTTGGTCGAGCCGGCGAAGCGGGGACCGCTGCCCTTGGTCGGCCCGGTGCCCTTGGTGCGGCGGTTGCCTCGCGATCCCGAACCCGACCCGGATCCCGACCCCGAGCCGCCGGGCTTGCGACCGGACGGCGGCGTCATCCGCGTCCCCGCTCGGCCAGCTCGTCCAGGGCGTCGACCTCGGGCAGGAACGGGGCGATCGCCGGCAGCTCGTCGAGCGAGGCGAGGCCCATCCGTTCGAGGAAGTACGACGTCGTGCCGTAGAGGATCGAGCCGCCCTCCCCCGCCTCGTCGAGCTCCTCGATGAGCCCTCGGGTCAGCAGTGTGCGGATCACGCCGTCGACGTTGACGCCACGCACCGCGCTGACCCGGCCGCGGCTGACCGGCTGGCGGTAGGCGATGACCGCGAGCGTCTCCAGCGCGGCGTGGGTGAGCCGGGCCTGCTGACCGTCGAGGAGGAACTTCTCGACCACCGGCGCGTAGGCGGGTCGGCTGTAGACGCGCCAGCCACCCCCGACGCTGCGCAGGGTGAAGCCGCGGTGCGCGGCCGCATACTCCTGCTCGAGCTCGGTCAGGGCGGCGGTGACCTCGTCGACCGTGACCTCCATGGCGGACGCCAGCGAGAGCGCCGACACTGGCTCGTCGACGACCATGAGGACCGCTTCGATGGCCGACTTCGTCCCGCCGGGCAAGGCGGCCACGTCAACGTCGGGGCTCTCGCCGGCTTCGCCGTGGGCCCACTCCTGCCCGCTCTCGAGCTCACTCACGTTCGTCGTCTCCAGGCTCACGGTCGTCCTCTGTCTCGTCGAACTCTTCGCTCACGTCCACGTCGCCAGCGTCCGCGCCCGTCCAGCGAACGGTGAGCGACCCCAGGGCTTCCGGCTGGTCGAAGGCGATGGCGTCCTCCTTGAACAGCTCGAGCAGGGCTAGGAACCGGGCGACGATGACGAGGGTCTCGTCCGCGTCGGCGACGAGGTCGCGGAACGTCGCGGTCCGGTCGCGGCGGAGGCGGTCGACCATGAGGGCGGCCTGCTCCCGGACGCTGACCTGGGGTACGTGGAGGTGGTCCAGCCCGACGGTGGGCGGCACCTTGGGAGTGAGGGCCCGGGCGGCCACCATGGCCAGCTGTTCGGGCGTGATCCCGATGACCAGCTCGGGCAGTAGGGCGGCGAACTGCGGTTCCAGCCCGGCCTGCCGCGCGGTCATCCGGCTGGCGGTCGCCATCCGCTCGGCGAACGCCTTGGCGATGTCCTTGAACGCGCGGTACTGCAGCAGCCGCGCGAAGAGCAGGTCGCGCGCCTCGATCAGGGCGAAGTCGTCGTCGTCGGTGGGTGCGCTCTGTGGCAGCAGCCGTGCGGCCTTGAGGTCCAGCAGGGTGGCCGCGACGAGCAGGAACTCCGACGCCTGTCCGAGGTCCCACTCGGTGTCGGCCTCCTGTGCGCGCCGGATGTGCGCGATGAACTCGTCGGTCACCGAGGCGAGAGCGATCTCGGTGATGTCGAGCTTGTGCTTCGAGATGAGGCCGAGCAGCAGGTCGAACGGGCCCTCGAAGTTCGTCGAGGTGCACCTCGAACGGGGTCGTCGCGCCGCGGCGCGTCAGCACCCCGCCCGGGGTGACGACGTCACCGGTGGGCCGCTGGTCAATCACGGTCGGTGATGCTCACGCCGGCGTCAGGCTGCCCCACCGCGGGCGATCAGCTCGCGGGCGAGCTGGCGGTAGGCGGCGGCGGAGGCGTGCTGCGTCGCATACGTCGTGATCGGCTCGGCCGCGAGGCTCGCGTCCGGGAACTTCACGGTGCGGCTGATGACCGTGTGGAACACCTGGTCGCCGAAGTGGTCGACGACGGAGCGGACCACCTCGCGGCTGTGGAGGGTCCGGCTGTCGTACATCGTCGCGAGGATGCCGTCGACCTGAAGTCGCGGGTTGAGGCGGTCGGTGATCTTGTCGATCGTCTCGACGAGGAGGGCGACGCCGCGCATCGCGAAGAACTCGCACTCCAGCGGGATGACCACGCCGTGGGCCGCGGTCAGCGCGTTGACGGTGAGGAGGCCGAGCGACGGCTGGCAGTCGATGAGGATGACGTCGTAGTCGTCGAGGATCGGACGCAGCGCCCGGGCCAGGATCTGCTCGCGGGCGACCTCGCCGACCAGCTGGACCTCCGCCGCGGAGAGGTCGATGTTGGCCGGGACCACGTCGAGGTTCTCGGTGCGCGTGGTCTGGATGATGTCGCGGATGTCGTGCCCGCGTTCGACGAGCAGGTTGTAGATCGTCACGTCGAGCTCGTTGGTGCGGATGCCCAAACCGACCGACAACGCGCCTTGAGGGTCGAAGTCGACGAGGAGCACCTTGCGGCCGACCTCGGCCAGCGCGGCTCCGAGGTTGATCGTGGTCGTGGTCTTGCCGACTCCGCCCTTCTGGTTGCACATCGCGATGATCCGGGCCGGCCCGTGGCTGCTCAGCGGCGGCGGCTCCGGGAACTCCGGCATCGGACGGCCGGTCGGTCCGAGCGCGCCGACACCCGCTCGTTCGGTGCCGGGCAACGGGTCCTCGTGAGGGTGCGCCTCAGTGGTGGGAGTCGACGAGACCTGCGGGTTCGCCTCTGCGGTCACCGGTGCCCTCTCCCCTGTGTGAAGCCCAGATTCGTGCTGAAAACGCTTGGGGGACCCTATCAGCGAGCCCTCGGGTGAGCCCCGGCATAGACCTCTCGTAGGCGTTGCGGGCTGACCAGCGTGTAGATCTGCGTCGTCGTCACGGAGGCGTGCCCCAGCAGCTCCTGCACGACCCGCACGTCGGCCCCGCCGTCGAGCAGGTGCGTGGCGAACGAGTGCCGGAGGGTATGCGGCGAGACGTGGCCGCCGAGATCGGCCCGCGCGGCCGCCTGCTGCAGCGCCCCCCAGGCGCTCTGCCGGGACAGCCGCGCCCCACGCTGGTTGAGGAACAGGGCGGGCGTACCGCGGCCGAGCGTGGCGAGCACGGGACGAGCGCGGACGAGGTACGCGTCCAGGGCGGCCACCGCATACCGGCCGAGCGGGACGACCCGCTGCTTGTCCCCCTTGCCGAGGAGACGGACCGACGCCGGTTCGTCGGTGGCCCCGGCACCGCCGATGCCGCCGAGGTCGAGGTCGTCGACGTCGAGGCCGACCGCCTCGGAGATGCGCGCCCCCGCGCCGTAGAGCACCTCGAAGAGGGCACGATCGCGGAGTGAGACCGGCGTGTCGCCGACCGACGCGGCCTCGAGGAGCCGCTCGACGCTCTCGACGGGGATGGCCTTGGGGAGCCGGCTCGGCGGTCGCGGCGGCGCTACCCCGTTCGCCGGGTCGGCGCTCACGTCACCCTCGAGCACGAGGAACCGGTGGAAGCCGCGGACCGCAACCAGGGTGCGGGCCGCCGACGAGGCGGCCAGGGGCGGGCGCTCGGGACCGCCTTCGCGCAGCGAGGCGAGGAAGTCGGAGACGTCGCGCTCGGAGACGGCGGCGGCGTCCGCGATGTCCCGGGCCTCGAGGAACGCGCGGTAGCGAGCGAGGTCGCGCCGGTACGAGCTGAGGGTGTTGGCCGACGCGCCGCGCTCGACCTGGAGGTGGTCCAGCCAGCCCTGGACGCTGCGGTCCAGCCGGTTCGGCGGCCGGGTCCGCGCGGTGCCGTCCGCGCTCAGCGCAGGACCTCCTCGAGGGCGACGGCGTCGAGCCCGTGCGCCTGGGCGACGGGCCCGTAGGTCACCGCGCCACCGTAGGTGTTGAGGCCGAGGGCCAGGGGGTGGTCCCGGCGGAGCGAGTCGCGCCACCCCAGGTCGGCGAGCTCGATCGCATACGGGAGGGTCACGTTGGTGAGGGCGTACGTGCTCGTATGCGGCACGGCGCCGGGCATGTTGGCGACGCAGTAGAAGACCGAGTCGTGGATCCGGTACGTGGGGTCGGCGTGCGTCGTCGGGCGCGAGTCCTCGAAGCAGCCGCCCTGGTCGATCGAGATGTCGACGAGGACCGAGCCGGGCTTCATCCGCGACACCTGCTCGTTGGTGACCAGCGTCGGAGCCTTGGCCCCGGGTACGAGCACGGCGCCGATGACGAGGTCGGCGTCGATGACCGCCCGCTCGACCTCGTACGCGTTCGAGGCGACGGTCTGGCAGTGGCCCTGGTAGATCGCGTCCGCGTGCCGCAGCTTGCTGATGTCCTTGTCGAGCAGGAGCACCTCGGCCTGCATGCCGAGGGCGATGGCCGCCGCGTTCATACCGGAGACCCCGGCGCCGATGACCACCACCTTCGCCGCATACACGCCGCTGACGCCGCCCATGAGTACGCCGCGGCCGCCCTGCGCACGCATCAGGGTGTGCGCGCCCACCTGGGGCGCGAGCCGGCCGGCGACCTCGGACATCGGGGCCAGCAAGGGCAGCGAGTGGTCGGAGAGCTCGACCGTCTCGTAGGCGATGCCGGTGACCTTGCGAGAGGTCAGCTCGGTGGTGAGGGTGGGGTCGGCGGCGAGGTGGAGGTAGGTGAACAGCACCTGGTCCTCGCGCATCCGGTGGTACTCCGGCTCGATCGGCTCCTTGACCTTGAGGATGAGGTCGCCCTCGGCCCAGACGTCGTCGGCAGTCTCGAGGATCTTCGCGCCGGCCGCGACGTAGTCGTCGTCGCGGATGCTCGACCCGATCCCGGCCTCGTGCTCGATGTACACGTCGTGGTCGTGGCGGACCAGCTCGTGCACGCCGGCCGGGGTGATGGCCACCCGGTACTCGTTGTTCTTGACCTCGCGGGGGATGCCGACCTTCACCCGGCCGAGGGTAGTCCACCAGGTGAGACGCCGCTGGGTAGGACGCGGCAATACGGTGCAGCCATGAAGTGGTACGCGGACTCCTCCGGTCGCCGGACGTTCCAGATCGTCGCCGACGTCTTCCTGCTGTGCTTCGTCGCGGTATGCGTGTGGCTGGGCAAGGCGGTGCACGACGGGGTCTCCACGCTGCGCGCCCCGGCGGAAGGGCTGACGTCGGCCGGCGACTCGTTCCGCGACAACATGTCGGGGGCGGCGGACTCCGTCGGCAACATTCCCCTGGTGGGTGACGGCCTGAAGACGCCGTTCGAGGCGCTGTCGGGGTCCGGGCAGCGCCTGGCCGATGTCGGGACCTCGACGGCGGCCACTGTGGACACGGTGGCCCGGACCCTCGGGATCGTGGTGGCCGTGGTCCCGATCGTCATCGCGCTGCTCGTGTGGGCGTTCTTCCGGATCCGGTTCGTGCGGCGGGCGTCGGCGGCGTCGCGGTTGGTCGGGACGGAGGGGTCCTTGGAGCTGTTGGCGCTGCGGGCGCTGACCCGGCAGCCGTTGCGGCGGCTCACGCCGTTGGGCCCCGACCTGGCGCCCCGGTTCCGGAACGGCGATCCGGCCGTCGTTCGCCAGCTGGCCGCGTTGGAGCTTCGTTCGTGCGGCGTGGCCCTCGAGGGGGGCGAGACGACGCCGAGGGTCCCCCGCCTCGCCTGACTCGGGGCCTTCCCGCTTCCAACCCGAGGCATTGCCCAGTTTCAGGCGGCCGAGGCCTCCGAAAACTTCGTACTACCTCGGGTTGGAAGCGGCGCCGGAGGGTCGCGCGACTACTCAGACATGTCCGACCTGTTGCGCCAGAACGCCCGAATCTCGCGCTGCAGCTCGGAGATGTCTGAGTAGTTGTCGCGCGCCAGGCCGATGTGGCGTCAGCCGACGCGGTCGACGGTCGGGTGGAGGTCCTCCGGGGGGCACTGCCACGTCGTTGCCTCGGCGGGGACCTGGTCTCCGGAGCGGATGTCCTTGATCTCGTCCCCGTCGGTCTCCCGGGAGGCGCCGGGGAACCAGACGTACGGGATCCCGCGCCGCTCCGCATACCGGATCTGCTTGCCGAACTTGTCCGCCCGGGGCGCGACCTCGCAGGGGATCCCCCGTGCCCGCAGCGAACCGGCGACCGCCACCGACCGCGTCCGGGACTCCTCCGACGTCACCGCCACGAGCACGGCGGCCGGCGTCGATCGCGACGCCCGCACCAGACCGTGGCCGAGCAGCAGTCCGAGGATCCGGGACACGCCGATCGAGATCCCCACCCCGGGGTAGGTGGTCCGACCGTCGGACGCCAGTGCGTCATAGCGGCCGCCCGAGCACACGGCGCCCCACGACTCGTACCCGACGAGCGCCGTCTCGTAGACCGTCCCCGTGTAGTAGTCCAGGCCTCGCGCGATCCGCAGGTCCGCGACGACTCGGCCCGGCGCATACTCGGCCGCCGTCGTCATCACCGCCGACAGTGCCTCGAGCCCCTCGTCGAGCACCGGGTGGGACACGCCCAGGTCCCGCACCGCCGACACGAAGCCCAGGTCCGACGACCGTATCGACGCCAGCGCCAGGCACTGCGCCGCCTGCTCCGCCGACGCCCCGGCCTCCTCGAGCATCGCCGCGACCTTCTCCGGGCCGACCTTGTCGAGCTTGTCGACGATCCGGAGTGTCCCGACGACGTCGGTCAGCCCGATGGCCAGGTAGAACCCCTCGGGGATCTTCCGGTTGTTCACCTGGATGACGAAGTCGCCGACCGGGAACCGCGTGAACACGTCGGCCACGACCAGCGGCATCTCCGCCTCGAAGTGCGGCGCCAGCGAACCCGCGTCCACGACGTCGATGTCGGCCTGGGTGAACTCGCGGTACCGGCCCTCCTGCGGCCGCTCCCCGCGCCACGCCTTCTGGATCTGGTAGCGCCGGAACGGGAACGACAGCCGGCCCGCGTTCTCCACGACGTACCGCGCGAACGGCACCGTCAGGTCGAAGTGCAGCCCCCAGCGGGCGTCATCGTCGTCCGGCGACCCGCCCAGCCGCGACACGCCGTAGATCTCCTTGTCGGCGTCCTCGCCCTGCGCGCTGAGCCGTTCGACCGGCTCGATCGACCGCGTCTCGATCGAGGAGAACCCGTGCAGCTCGAACGTCTCCCGGATCACGTCGAGGAACCGCTGCTCGACGATGCGGTCGGCCGGAAGGTACTCCGGGAACCCGCTGATCGGGGTCACCCGCTCGGTGGGAGCGCTCACGCGGTCAATCCTTGCAAATAGGGGTTGGTCTCCCGCTCCCGCCCGATCGTCGTCGACGGGCCGTGCCCGGGCAGTACGAGGGTGTCGTCGGCCATCGGCAGGACCACGTCCCGCAGCGACCGCGTCATGGCCTCCCCGGATCCGCCGGCCAGGTCGGTCCGCCCGATCGAGCCGGCGAACAGCACGTCGCCGCTCAGGCAGGTCGCCGAAAGCCCCGACGACGCGCCCAGCTGCGACGGCAGGTCCGGGACGGTGAACACCACCGATCCCTCGGTATGCCCAGGGGCATGGGCCACCGCGACCTCCAGCCCCGCGAGGGTCACGGTCGATCCGCCGTCGAGCTCGACGATGTTCGCCGGCTCGGTCCAGGTCGCGCGAGCCCCGAACTCCTGCTCCAGCATGGCCAACAGGCCGCCGTCCATCGAGGCGAGCGGGTCCTTCAGGCGGTACCGGTCGTCCCCGTGGATGTATGCGGGCAGGCTCGCCGCGGTGTCCCCCCCACAGACCGGTGTCACCGCATACACATGGTCGAGGTGGCCGTGGGTGAGCAGGACGGCGGCTGGACGCAGACCGTTCTCGCGGCATACCTCGGCGACGCGGGCCTCGACCCCGATCCCCGGGTCGACGACCAGGCACTCCTGTCCCGGACCGGTTGCGAGGACATAGCAGTTGGTCGCGAAGGCCGCCGCGGGGAAGCCGATCGTCAGCACCGGGCGAGCGTATCCGGAGCTGCGGGCGCGCCATCGTCACGGCATCGTGACCCGACCCGCGCATGGTGACCTGGAGGGTTGCCTAGACTGACGCACTGTTCATGCCGACGCCGGTCGCTCTGGGGAGTGACCGACGACCTGGAGGGTGCTGTTGACGAAGGAGCAGGACCGGGCCCGGGAGCGTCGGCGCTGGGAGAAGCGCGAGAAGAAGCTCGCCGAGAGAAGGGCACAGTCCGTGCGCGATAGGCAGGCCGTTCTGGCCGTCCTGGGCGTCCTCGTCGTCGTCGGCGGGTTCGTCTGGTTGGCCAACTTCCTGACGAACCGGACTGACACCCCGGCGACCCCCGACCCCGCGGCCACCGCTACGGCCGAGCCGACGTCCGACGCGACGACGTCCGCCACACCGACGGTCTCCCCCACGGTCCTCGCCGGCTGCACCACTCCGCCCGCCGCGCCCGGGGCCAAGACCATCACCGGTCAGCCGGACCTCGCCTCGGCGCAGGGCAAGACGTTCGTCGCGACGATGAAGACGACCTGCGGCGACATCACCATGGATCTCAACGGGACCGCGGCTCCGCAGGCCGTGTCGTCGTTCTCGTTCCTGTCCAAGCAGAACTACTACAACGACAGCCCGTGCCACCGGCTCACCGGTGACGCGCAGGGCATCTGGGTGCTCCAGTGTGGCGACCCGACCGGCACCGGGAGCGGCGCCGGTCCCGGCTACCACTTCGGCGTCGAGAACGTCCCGGCGGACGACGTCTACCCGCGCGGCACGGTGGCCCTCGCCCGGCAGTCCGGCGACCCGAACAGCAACCGCGACCAGTTCTTCATCGTGTACAAGGACACGACGCTGCCCAAGAGCGGCGATGGCAGCGGCTACACGGTGTTCGGCACGGTGACCCAGGGCATGGACATCGTCGACAAGATCGCGGCAGCCGGGATCAACCCCAGCGACCAGACCTCGCCCCTCGCCCCCATCAGCATCGTCAGCGTCGACGTCCAGCCGAAGGCCTGATGCCGATGACCGACGAGACTCCCCCTCGCGAGCCCGCGACGCCCTCGCCGCCGACTCCCTCCCCTTCACCACTCACCTCCGAGCGCGCGCCCGACGTCGAGACGGACGCGCCCCCGGTTCCCGTCGCGACCGCGGCCGAGACCGAGGAGGCCCCTGAGCCTTCCGCGGTTGCCCCGGCCGAGGCTGCGGCTGAGACGCCCGACGTCTCGGCCGAGGCACCGGCGGCCGCCGTAGAGCCGACAGAGAGTGCGGCCGAGGAGCCGGAGATCCCGGTGACCGCACCCGAGGCTGCAGCCGGCGAGGTCCCGGCTGAGGCTGCGGCTGAGGCGCCCGACGTCTCGGCCGAGGCACCTGAGGCTCCCGAAGAGACAACGGAGACTGCGGCCGAGGAGCCGGAGATCCCGGTGACCGCACCCGAGGCTGCTGCCGGCGAGGTCCCGGCTGCAGTCGCGAGCGCTCTGGAGACTGAGCGCGTTCCCGAGCCTTCCGCGGACATCCCGGCCGAGGCACCTGAGGCTGCTGTCGCAAAACCCGAGGCTGCCGCGCCGAGGTGCCCGAAGTCCCACTCGAGGCTGCCGCTGACGAGGTGCCCGAGGTCGCGGCTGCGGACGCGATCGCGGCGGAGACTGAGCCGGCCCCGGAGCCCTCAGCAACTGGGCCGGTTGAGGAACCCGAGGCGCCGGTTCCCACACCGACACCCTCGCCGACACCCACTCCCGCCCCGGCTGGGCCGCCGGTGCCGTCGCCCGCGATCTTCGCGAACCGGCACGTCGAGCCGGACCGCCACGTCGGGTTCGGGCGGGTGGCCGAGGACGGCGTCGTCTACGTCAAGGACGGCGAGAGCGAACGCCCCGTGGGCTCCTACCCCGGCGCGTCTCCGGCGGAGGCCCTCACCTACTTCGGCCGCAAGTACGACGAGCTGGACGCGGCCGCCGACCTACTGCTGCAGCGGGTCACGCATACCGACATCTCCGCCAAGGACGCCCAGGAGGGGTACGCCCGGCTCGCCGAGCAGTGCCAGGAGCCGAACGTGGTCGGTGACCTCGCCGCGCTCCGCGCCAAGGTCTCCGAGATCGCGGCCATGGTCGACTCCCGGAAGGCCGCCGACGCCGAGCAGCGCGCCGCCGCCCGGGAGGAGGGACGCGCATACCGGGAGACCCTCGTCGTCGAGGCCGAACGTATCGCGGCCCAGCCGGAGGCGTCGATCCAGTGGAAGAACAGCGGCGCCCGGATGCGCGAGCTGCTCGACGAGTGGAAGGCGCACCAGCGCTCCGGACCCCGTCTCGACCGCGCCACGGAATCCGCACTGTGGCAACGGTTCTCGGCCGCGCGCAACGGGTTCGACCGGGCGCGGCGGATCCACTTCGCCCAGCTCGACAGTCAGCAGGGGGCGGCCAAGGTCGCCAAGGAGCAGCTCGTCGCCGAGGCCGAGCGGCTGTCGACGAGCAAGGACTGGACGCCGACGGCCGGGGCGTTCAAGCGCCTCATGGACGACTGGCGACGCGCCGGACGGGCCGGGCGGCAGGACGACGACGCGCTCTGGGAGCGGTTCAAGGCCGCGCAGGACGCCTTCTTCGCCGCCAAGGACGCCGTCGTGGCCAAGGAGGAAGAGGAGTTCAAGGGCAACCTCGAGGTCAAGCAACGGCTCCTTGCCGAGGCCGAGCAGATCCTGCCGGTGACCGACCTCGACGCGGCCAAGACCGCGCTGCGGAGCATCCAGGACCGGTGGGACCGGGCCGGCAAGGTGCCGCGCGCCGACCTCGAGCGGACCGAGAAGTCGATGCGCCGCATCGAGCAGGCGGTCCGCGACGCCGAGGAGAAGCGCTGGGCGTCGAGCAACCCGGAGGCCGCGGCTCGGGCCCAGAGCCTCGCCGACCAGCTCGAGACTGCGATGCAGCGGCTGCGCGACGACCTCGCCAAGGCCGAGGCGTCCGGCGACGCCAAGCGGGTGGCCCGGGCGCGCGAGGCGCTCGAGGCCCGGGAGGCGCTGCTCGCCCAGGCCCGGCGCGGCCTGGACGAGTTCGGCTCCTGACCTTTGTCCGTCGGCACTCCCGTCGCCCCAGCCCGCCGAGAGGCCAACTTCGGCCGCTATGGAGGGAGTCATAGCGGCCGAAGTTGGCCTTTCGGCGGGTCAGGGGTGGCGGCGTGACCGGGTCAGGCCAGCGGACCGAAGAAGGTCTGCAGGTCCGCGGCCACGTCGGCCGGCGCCTCCATGGCGGGGAAGTGCAAGCCGTGCGGGAACTCGGTCCAGTGCGCCCCCTCCGGCGATGGCACCAGCCGACGGACCGTCTCGTCGGCTCCGAACACCGCGAAGCCCTGCGGCACGGTGACGGGGCCGCCCCACTCGTGAGCGTGGGCCTGTTCGTACAGCGTGTGCGCTGCGCTGGCCCCCGAGCGGGTGAACCAGTAGAGGCTGACCGTCGTGAGCAGCTGGTCGCGGTCCACCGGCAGGTCGGTCCAGTCGTGCACCTTCTCGGCGATCCACGCCAGCTGGAGCACCGGTGAGTCGACGAGCCCGTACCCGATCGTCTGCGGACGGGTGTTCTGGATCGCGAGGTAGCCGGACCCGTCGTTCTGGAACGCGGCCATCCGCTCCCGGATCAACTGGTCGACGGGGTCGTCGTCGCTTAGCCGGTCGGCCATCCCC
>CAWHFV010000008.1:0-286695 GCA_963828725.1 uncultured Actinomycetota bacterium
GACGTGCCGCGCCGGCTGCCGCGGTCGTTCTTCGCCCGTGAGGTGCTCGACGTCGCGCCGGACCTGCTCGGCTGCACGGTCGAGCGCGGTGGCGTGGCAGTGCGGCTCACCGAGGTCGAGGCGTATGCGGGCTATCTCCACGACCCCGGGTCGCACGCGTACCGCGGGCGCACGCCGCGCACCGAGCCGATGTTCGGGCCGGCCGGGTTCACCTACGTCTACTTCACGTACGGCATGCACTGGTGCCTCAACCTCGTGACCGGACCGGTCGGGGCCGCGTCCGCCGTCCTCCTCCGCGCGGGGGAGGTGGTCGCGGGTCATGAGGCCGCGGCGGGCCGCCGGCCGGGCGTGGCGCCTCGAGACTGGTGCCGTGGGCCGGCCCGGCTGGCCAGCACGCTCGGGCTCTCCGGCGCCGACTCCGGGCTCGACTTCTGCACACCGCCCGTCACGGTCGAGGCGGGCCGCTCCGATCTGGTGGTCCGAGCCCCGGCCGCACCGACTGACGGCGGCCGGGTCCGGACCGGGCCCCGGGTCGGCGTGGCCGGCGCGGGAGGCGACGTCGCCGCATACCCCTGGCGGTTCTGGCTGGACGGCGAGCCGACCGTCTCGGTGTACCGCCCGGCGAAACCGCGTGTCCGGCGGACGACCCGGTAGGGCAGGCTGTCCCGCTGTGAACGACAACCCTCTCGTCGCCGTGCTGGACGAGCTGCAGTGGCGCGGGTCCGTGGAGCAGTCCACCGACGAGTCCGCTCTGCGCTCAGCCCTCGCCGAGGGACCGGTCACCGTCTACTGCGGGTTCGACCCGACGGCGCCGTCACTGCACTTCGGCAACCTCGTGCAGCTGGTGGTGCTGCGCCGGTTCCAGCGGGCCGGACACCGGGTCATCTGCCTGGTCGGCGGCTCGACCGGGCTCATCGGTGACCCGAGGCCGACCTCCGAACGAGTTCTGCGGACCAAGGAGCACACCGCCGCGAACGTGGCCCGGCTCAAGGCGCTGGTCCGGCCGTTCCTCGACTTCGACGGCGACAACGCGGCGCTGCTCGTCGACAACCTCGACTGGACCGCGCCGATGTCGGCCATCGACTTCCTGCGCGACGTCGGCCAGCACTTCCGGGTGAACCAGATGATCCGCAAGGAGGCCATCGCGCAGCGGCTGGCGAGCCAGGAGGGGATCTCCTTCACCGAGTTCAGCTACCAGCTCCTGCAGGCCCTGGACTACCTCGAGCTCTACCGCGCTCACGGCTGCACGCTTCAGACCGGCGGGTCGGACCAGTGGGGGAACATCACCGCGGGGGTCGACCTGGTCCACCGGGCCGACGGCGCGACGGTGCACGCGCTGACCACCCCGCTGATCACCGACGCGTCCGGGACGAAGTACGGGAAGTCCGAGGGCAACGCGATCTGGATGTCGCCCGACATGACCAGTCCCTACGCCTTCTACCAGTACTTCCTCAACGTCGAGGACGCGTCGGTCGTCAGGCTCCTCAAGTTCTTCACCGACCGCGGCCCCGAGGAGATCGCGGAGCTCGAGCGCCTCACGGCCGAGGAGCCGTTCCGCCGCACCGCCCAGCGCACCCTGGCCGCCGACGTCACGACCCTGGTCCACGGCGCGGCGCGCGACCGAGGCCGTGCAGGCCGCGTCGGAGGCGCTGTTCGGCAGCGGTGACCCGGCCGGCCTCGACGAGGGCACGCTCCTCGACGCGACCGGCGAGCTGCCCGGCGCCGAGGTCGCGCCGGGCACCAGCCTCGTCGACGCGCTGGTGGCCGTCGGCCTGGTCGAGTCCCGGAACGCCGCGCGCCGTGCGATCGGCGACGGAGGTGCGTCGGTCAACAACGCCAAGGTCGCCGACCCCGAACGCGTCCTGGGTCCCGAGGACTTCCTCCACGGCCGCGTGGCGCTGCTGCGCCGAGGGCGCAAGTCGCTGGCCGCGGCCCGTCTCGCGGGGTAGGGAATGTCCTGGCGGGCAACGGACGTTGGACCCTCGGAGACCGTGACGACACGCCCGGGCGGCAGCGATTTGTGCTCGACGCCGGGGCCCGTCTAGTGTCTCCCAGTCAGCCCGAAAGGGAGGAACGGACACCACGGGGTGGGCGCCGAGTGCGTCTCCCGAAGCAGGCCGGTCCCACGAGCTGATGCCCCCTCGAACAGTCGCGCTCGCGACCGTCCGATCGCCGCCGGGGTAGACCCGGTCGGTGGTTCGGAGCCGGCCCGGACACCTGCTAGAGTGGGTCCTCCCCGCCGAGAGCCAAGCGCGCTCGGATCCGGCCGCTCTGAGAGCGGGTCACGGATTTGACGCCCATGAAGCAGGCGGGTAAATTTGAAGGGTTGCCCCGACGCCTGGTCCACTGGACCGGAAATCGGTGCGCGTCCGAACCTTGAGAACTCAACAGCGTGCCAAAAATCGATGCCAATAACCTCGTCTCGAGGGGCGTCACGATCCGTGTCCTCTGGGCACGGTGAGTGGAACCTCGAACGAAAATCCTTTGGTTGACAATGAATAACGCAAGTTGTTCTTGCTCAGCCAGTGATTCAACCCTTCCAAAGGGTCTAGATTTCCGCCGGTTCCGACCGGTAGGAGCTAAACATCAACGGAGAGTTTGATCCTGGCTCAGGACGAACGCTGGCGGCGTGCTTAACACATGCAAGTCGAACGGTGACCTCGGAGCTTGCTCCGGGCGATCAGTGGCGAACGGGTGAGTAACACGTGAGTAACCTGCCCCAGACTCTGGGATAACCCCGGGAAACCGGAGCTAATACCGGATACGACACGAAGAGGCATCTCTATCGTGTGGAAAGTTTTTCGGTCTGGGATGGACTCGCGGCCTATCAGCTAGTTGGTGAGGTAACGGCTCACCAAGGCGACGACGGGTAGCCGGCCTGAGAGGGCGACCGGCCACACTGGGACTGAGACACGGCCCAGACTCCTACGGGAGGCAGCAGTGGGGAATATTGCACAATGGGCGAAAGCCTGATGCAGCGACGCCGCGTGGGGGATGACGGCCTTCGGGTTGTAAACCCCTTTCAGCAGGGAAGAAGCGAAAGTGACGGTACCTGCAGAAGAAGCACCGGCTAACTACGTGCCAGCAGCCGCGGTAATACGTAGGGTGCGAGCGTTGTCCGGAATTATTGGGCGTAAAGAGCTTGTAGGCGGTCTGTCGCGTCTGCTGTGAAAATCCGGGGCTCAACCCCGGACTTGCAGTGGGTACGGGCAGACTAGAGTGTGGTAGGGGAGACTGGAATTCCTGGTGTAGCGGTGAAATGCGCAGATATCAGGAGGAACACCGATGGCGAAGGCAGGTCTCTGGGCCACTACTGACGCTGAGAAGCGAAAGCATGGGGAGCGAACAGGATTAGATACCCTGGTAGTCCATGCCGTAAACGTTGGGAACTAGGTGTGGGTCTCATTCCACGAGATCCGTGCCGCAGCTAACGCATTAAGTTCCCCGCCTGGGGAGTACGGCCGCAAGGCTAAAACTCAAAGGAATTGACGGGGGCCCGCACAAGCGGCGGAGCATGCGGATTAATTCGATGCAACGCGAAGAACCTTACCAAGGCTTGACATATACCGGAAACATTCAGAGATGGATGCCCCGCAAGGTCGGTATACAGGTGGTGCATGGTTGTCGTCAGCTCGTGTCGTGAGATGTTGGGTTAAGTCCCGCAACGAGCGCAACCCTCGTTCTATGTTGCCAGCGGATAATGCCGGGGACTCATAGGAGACTGCCGGGGTCAACTCGGAGGAAGGTGGGGATGACGTCAAATCATCATGCCCCTTATGTCTTGGGCTTCACGCATGCTACAATGGCCGGTACAAAGGGCTGCGATACCGCAAGGTGGAGCGAATCCCAAAAAACCGGTCTCAGTTCGGATTGGGGTCTGCAACTCGACCCCATGAAGTCGGAGTCGCTAGTAATCGCAGATCAGCAACGCTGCGGTGAATACGTTCCCGGGCCTTGTACACACCGCCCGTCAAGTCACGAAAGTCGGTAACACCCGAAGCCGGTGGCCCAACCTTTTGGAGGGAGCCGTCGAAGGTGGGACTGGCGATTGGGACTAAGTCGTAACAAGGTAGCCGTACCGGAAGGTGCGGCTGGATCACCTCCTTTCTAAGGAGCACTGGCCGGCCTGCTTCATGTGGAGCCGGTCCAGAGCCTGGCCGTGGACGAACGCTCCACGGCAGGTGCTCAAGGGTGGAACATCGATTAGTTGGCGCTGACATCAGCTCGCGCAGCAAGTACAACCCCGGCCTTCAGTGGCCATGTCTTTCAGTAGACACAGGGGAGTGGAAAGCGGCGGCTGGTGGCAGCGCCTGGCACGTTGTTGGGTCCTGAAGGCTCGGGCGATGAGCTCGACTCCTTCTGGATCGGTATACGCCGGTCAGGACCCCTCCTCGTGGACGAACCACGCCGCATACCGCTGGACAACCAGCCCGTATGCGGCGTAGGCGCCACTCCTGAGGACGGGGGACCGCCCGTATGTTGAGAACTACACAGTGGACGCGAGCATCTTTTATTTGTAGCCAAGTTTTTAAGGGCACACGGTGGATGCCTTGGCACCAGGAACCGAAGAAGGACGTAGGAATCTGCGATAAGCCTCGGGGAGTCGATAACCAGACTGTGATCCGAGGATTTCCGAATGGGGAAACCCGGCTGGAGGCAAGTCCAGTCACCCTCGCCTGAACACATAGGGCGAGTGGAGGGAACGTGGGGAAGTGAAACATCTCAGTACCCACAGGAAGAGAAAGCAACCGCGATTCCGTGAGTAGTGGCGAGCGAAAGCGGATCAGGCTAAACCGAGCATGTGTGATAGCTGTCAGGCGTTGCATGTTCGGGGTCGTGGGACCTCTTGGCCGGCTCTGACAGGCCGGCATGGAGTCAAAAATTCGCGTCATAGTCGAAGGGCATTGAAAGGCCCGGCACAGAGGGTGCAACCCCCGTAGACGAAATGGCGCGAACTCCAGAGAGTCATCCCAAGTAGCACGGGGCCCGAGAAATCCCGTGTGAATCTGGCGGGACCACCCGCTAAGCCTAAATATTCCCTGGTGACCGATAGCGGACAAGTACCGTGAGGGAAAGGTGAAAAGTACCCCGGGAGGGGAGTGAAATAGATCCTGAAACCGTGTGCCTACAATCCGTCGGAGCCTCCTTGTGGGGTGACGGCGTGCCTTTTGAAGAATGAGCCTGCGAGTTAGTGCTCAGTGGCGAGGTTAACCCGTGTGGGGAAGCCGTAGCGAAAGCGAGTCCGAATAGGGCGATTGAGTCGCTGGGTCTAGACCCGAAGCGGAGTGATCTACCCATGGCCAGGTTGAAGCGCAGGTAAGACTGCGTGGAGGACCGAACCCACTTAGGTTGAAAACTGAGGGGATGAGCTGTGGGTAGGGGTGAAAGGCCAATCAAACTCCGTGATAGCTGGTTCTCCCCGAAATGCATTTAGGTGCAGCGTCACGTGTTTCTTGCCGGAGGTAGAGCTACTGGATAGCGGATGGGCCTTACCAGGTTACTGATGTTAGCCAAACTCCGAATGCCGGTAAGTGAGAGCGTGGCAGTGAGACTGCGGGGGATAAGCTCCGTAGTCGAGAGGGAAACAGCCCAGACCACCATCTAAGGTCCCTAAGCGTGTGCTAAGTGGGAAAGGATGTGGAGTTGCATTGACAACCAGGAGGTTGGCTTAGAAGCAGCCACCCTTTAAAGAGTGCGTAATAGCTCACTGGTCAAGTGATTCCGCGCCGACAATGTAGCGGGGCTCAAGCACACCACCGAAGCTGTGGCATTGACACATCTGCCCGGCCGTGACATCCGAGGATCCACGGTCCAAGCGTGTTGATGGGTAGGGGAGCGTCGTGTGGCCAGGGAAGCGGCGGAGTGATCCAGCCGTGGAGGCCACACGAGTGAGAATGCAGGCATGAGTAGCGAATGACGGGCGAGAAACCCGTCCGCCGAATAACCAAGGGTTCCAGGGTCAAGCTAATCTGCCCTGGGTAAGTCGGGACCTAAGGCGAGGCCGACAGGCGTAGTCGATGGACATCCGGTTGATATTCCGGAACCGGCGAAGAACCGCCCATACCGAACCTAGTGATGCTAAGCGCCTGAAGCTCGCGGCGGTCTTCGGACCAATGTGAGTGGAGCGCGCGACCCTAGTTAGTAGTAGGTAAGCAATGGGGAGACGCAGGAAGGTAGCCTCCGCGTGGCGATGGTAGTCCACGTCCAAGGGTGTAGGGCGAGATGTAGGCAAATCCGCATCTCACATAGCCTGAGACCTGATAGTGACCGCGAATGCGGGAAGCAGGGTGATCCTATGCTGCCAAGAAAATCCTCTAGCGAGGTTCGAGCCGCCCGTACCCCAAACCGACTCAGGTGGTTAGGTAGAGAATACCAAGGCGATCGAGTGAATCGTGGTTAAGGAATTCGGCAAAATACCCCCGTAACTTCGGGAGAAGGGGGGCCCAGAGGGTGAAGGGACTTGCTCCCTAGCCTGAACGGCCGCAGAGACCAGGGAGAAGCGACTGTTTACTAAAAACACAGGTCCGTGCGAAGTCGCAAGACGATGTATACGGACTGACGCCTGCCCGGTGCTGGAACGTTAAGGGGACCGGTTAGCCTCACGGCGAAGCTGAGAACTTAAGCGCCAGTAAACGGCGGTGGTAACTATAACCATCCTAAGGTAGCGAAATTCCTTGTCGGGTAAGTTCCGACCTGCACGAATGGCGTAACGACTTCTCCACTGTCTCAACCACGAACTCGGCGAAATTGCACTACGAGTAAAGATGCTCGTTACGCGCAGCAGGACGGAAAGACCCCGGGACCTTTACTACAGCTTGGTATTGGTGTTCGGTACGGCTTGTGTAGGATAGGTGGGAGACTGTGAAGCATGCACGCCAGTGTGTGTGGAGTCAACGTTGAAATACCACTCTGGTCGTTCTGGATATCTAACCTCGGTCCGTGATCCGGATCAGGGACAGTGCCTGGTGGGTAGTTTAACTGGGGCGGTTGCCTCCTAAAAGGTAACGGAGGCGCCCAAAGGTTCCCTCAGCCTGGTTGGCAATCAGGTTTCGAGTGTAAGTGCACAAGGGAGCTTGACTGTGAGACAGACATGTCGAGCAGGGACGAAAGTCGGGACTAGTGATCCGGCGGTGGCTTGTGGAAGCGCCGTCGCTCAACGGATAAAAGGTACCCCGGGGATAACAGGCTGATCTTGCCCAAGAGTCCATATCGACGGCATGGTTTGGCACCTCGATGTCGGCTCGTCGCATCCTGGGGCTGGAGTAGGTCCCAAGGGTTGGGCTGTTCGCCCATTAAAGCGGTACGCGAGCTGGGTTTAGAACGTCGTGAGACAGTTCGGTCCCTATCCGCTGTGCGCGTAGGAAACTTGAGAAAGGCTGTCCCTAGTACGAGAGGACCGGGATGGACGAACCTCTGGTGTGTCAGTTGTCCTGCCAAGGGCACCGCTGATTAGCTACGTTCGGAAGTGATAACCGCTGAAAGCATCTAAGCGGGAAGCACGTTTCAAGATGAGGTTTCCATGGGGTTCACCCCGAGAGGCTCCCAGCCAGACGACTGGGTTGATAGGCCGGATGTGGAAGTGCAGTAATGCATGAAGCTGACCGGTACTAATAAGCCGATAACTTGACTACATCATAATCTTTTCGATGTTCGCGTCCACTGTGTTGTTCCCGAGATACGGTCGGTGAACGACGGTGCTGTCCAACAGCACACATATCTCCATAGAGTTTCGGCTGTCATAGCGAAGGGGAAACGCCCGGCTCCATTCCGAACCCGGAAGCTAAGCCCTTCAGCGCCGATGGTACTGCACTGGTGACGGTGTGGGAGAGTAGGACGCAGCCGGACATACTTTCACCAGCGCCCCGCCTGAATTCACGAATTCGGGCGGGGCGCTTTGTTGTCCCCGCCCGCGGTGTCCACTCTCGCATACAGTCCGACTAGGGTTTGCCGCATGAGCCCACAGGACCGGTCCGCCGGTCGGCCGGACCACCGCGGACCTCGGCCGGCCGGCGACGCGCGACGGGGTGGCGGTCGCCCTCGCGACGGTGCGGGCGGACCGCGGCGCGGCGACGGCGGCCGCCCGACCGATGGGGGGTTCGACCGGGAGCGCGGCGGCCAGCGGCTGACGCCGAAGAGCCCCCGCCGGCCGGAGCCGGCCATCGCCGACGGCGTGACCGGCAAGGAGCTCGACCGCTCCGTGTGGACCCAGCTGCGGACCCTGAGCAAGGAGAACGCCGAGGGGGTGGCCCAGCACCTCGTCATGGTCGCCCTGCTGCTCGACACCGACCTCGAGGGGGCTCAGGCGCACGCGGAGACCGCCGTGCGCCGGGCCGGTAGGGTCCCCGCGGCCCGGGAGGCGCTGGGTCTGGTCGCCTACCGCCAGGGCGACTGGGCCAAGGCGCTGGCCGAGTTCCGAACGGTGCGTCGTCTCTCCGGGTCGTCACACCTGCTGCCGTTGATGGTCGACGCCGAGCGCGCCCTGGGCCGCCCCGACCGGGCGCTCGAGCTGGCCGCCACTCCCGAGGCGCGAACCCTGGCCCGCGACGAGAAGGTCGAGCTGGCCATCGTCGTATCGGGCATCCGGCGCGACCAGGGACAGCTCGACGCCGCGGCGGCCGGGCTCCAGCTGGCGGAGCTCGACCCGCGCCGCCGCCAGGCCTGGAGCGCGCGCCTGTTCTACGCCTACGCCGAGGCGCTGCTGGCCCTCGACGACCGCGCCGGCGCGCGGGAGTGGTTCGGCTACGCCGTCGACGCGGACGAGTCGCTCGAGACCGACGCGGCCGAGCGGGTCGACGAGCTGGACGGTGTGGCGCAGGTGGATCTCCTCGGTGACGAGGACGACGCCGACGAGCGCGACGAGCGTGGCTGAGACGCTCGCCGAGCGCTACACCGGTGTCGTCTGCGACCTGGACGGCGTCGTGCGCCGAGGCTCCCAGGCCGTGCCGAACGCGGTGGAGCAGCTCACCGCCCTGCGAATCCCGGTCGTGTACGCCACCAACAACGCGTCGCTGACGCCGCAGGACGTCGCGGACTCGCTCGTGGGTCTGGGGCTGCCGGTCGGCCCGGCCGACGTCGTCACGAGCTCCCAGGCCGGCGCGGCCTACGTCGCCTCGCTCGTTCCCGCCGGGTCTGCGGTCCTGGCGGTCGGCGGACCAGGCGTGGCCGACGCGCTCGCCGAGGCGGGGCTGGCTCCGGTCTCGAGCGCCGAAGCCGGAGTGGTCGCCGTACTGCAGGGGTACGGGCCGCAGGTCACCGCCACCGACCTGGCCGAAGCGAGCTACGCGATCGAGGGCGGCGCCACCTGGGTGGCCACCAACCGCGACGCAACGCTGCCGACGCATCGCGGCGTCGCTCCGGGCAACGGGGCCCTGCTCGGCGCCGTCGCCACCGCGACGGGAGTCCAACCCAGCGCGGCCACCGGGAAGCCGGAGCCGCCGCTCTACGACCTGTCGGTGGCCCGCCTCGGGGTGCCCAAGCCGGCGGTGCTCGCGATCGGCGACCGGCTCGACACCGACATCCTCGGCGCCATGAACGCCGGACTCGACTCTCTGTGGGTCCTCACCGGCGTCGACGACCTGGTGTCGTTCGCGCGGGCGCCGGGGCGGCCGGAGCCGACCTATGCGGCCCGCGACCTGCGCGCACTGAGCCGGCCGCCGATGGTCCCGTCGCATAGCGGCGACGAGTGGGTATGCGGTTCCGTGCGCCTCCTCGTCGACTGGGGCAGCGGCACGGCGACGGTGGCCGGACTCGGCGGTGACGACAATCTCGACGCAGTCGTCGCGGCGGCGACCGCGGCACTCGTCCACGGGCGCGACCTCGGTGACGTCCATGTCGAGACGCTCACGCGGGTGGCGACCACGGTGGCGGCTCTACTCGGGTGACCGCCCGACGGCCGCCACCGGAGGTCGTAGGGCAGTAGCGTGGAGCGGCAGAGCGCCGCTGCCGGCGGCGCGAGGGCCAAGGAAGGCAGCGGTCATGGCGATGGAGGGACTTCGCGGGTACCTACAGCTCGCGTCCGGACTGGCGGAGATGTCGCGGACCAAGGCCACGGAGGCCGCCTCGGCGCTCCTGTCGCTGTCGGCGGGGCTCTCCGGGGGCGGTGGACCGGGGCGCAACGTCCAGGCTCAGGTGCAGGACCTCGCGGAGGAGCTGCTGGCCGCCGCGGCGGCGAACCGGCGGAGCCTGATCGCCCTGGTGCGCAGCGAGGTCGAGCGGGCGCTCGCCAGCAGTGGTCTCCCGCCCGACGAGCTGGAGCGCGCTCGGGCGGCGGTCGCCAAGCTGTCGGCGGACGTCGAGGAGCTACGCGCCCAGGTCCTGTCCAACCCCGCCGTGGGCGAGGTCGCCTCGAGGCTCGGGCTGGGCGGCCTCGCCCAGTCGCGGCCCGCCGACCCGTTCGCGGGGGCGACCGACGTGGGCGTCGCGTCGACCCACGCGGGCAACGGCGTCGTCGTCGACGCGGTGTTCACCGAGCCGGTGGACGAGCCGGTCGCGGCTCCGCCGCGACGCCGGCCACCGCGCAGGCAGATCGCCGATCAGGCGGCCGGCCGTCCGGTGCCGAGCGCCGTGAGCACGTCGGCGACCTCCGCCAGCAAGGCGGCACCCGCGACCAAGACCGCCACGAAGACGACCGCCGCAGAGAAGACGGCCGCAGAGAAGACCGCCGCGCCGAAGTCGGCCGCCCGGGCGAGCGGGGCCACTCGACGGGCTACCGCGCCGAAGAAGGCCGCGGCCAAGACCGGGACCGCGAAGGCAACGGCCATTAAGGCCGCCCCGAGCAAGGCGACGGCGGCCACAAAGGCCACGACGAAGAAGGCGACAACGTCGAAGGCCGCCACCACGAAGGCAGCCACCACGAAGGCCGCCGCCAAGAAGGCGACGACCAAGAAGGCGACCACCAAGAAGGCGACGACCAAGAAGGCGACGACCAAGAAGGCGACGACCAAGAAGGCGACGACCAAGAAGGCGACGACGAAGAAGGCGACCACGAAGAAGGCCGCCACGTCCGGCTCGGCGGGCGGCGCGTGACGGTCGGCGACGAGGCAACCGACGCCGGAGACACCTCGTCCGGTCTCGAGTCACCGCCGCTGACCGGAGACTCCGCGGTCGACGCGGCGCTGCAACGCCTCTACGACGGTGCGGAGTCTGGCTCGCTCGACGACCAGGCGGAGGCGGGTGAGGCGGCCCACCGGGCGCTGCAGGACCGGCTGGCCGACCTCGGTGGCGACTGAGCCGACCGAGTCGACCGGGTCGACCGACGCGGTTTCCACCCGGCTGGACGCCGAGCTGGTCCGGCGCGGCCTGGCCCGCAGCCGGGCCCAGGCCCGGGAGCTGGTCGACGCGGGCGGCGTCCTCGTCGACGGGTCCGTCGCCGGCAAGGCCAGTCTGTCGGTGCGGCCGACGACGGAGATCTCCCTGACGTACCAACCCGATCGGTGGGTGGGACGCGCGGCATACAAGCTGCTGGAGGCCCTTCGGGTCTTCGGGCCCCGAGGGCTGACGGTGGCCGACCGCCGCTGTCTGGACGTCGGCGCGAGTACCGGAGGGTTCACCCAGGTGCTGCTCGCCGCCGGCGCCGGGCACGTCACGGCGCTCGACGTCGGCCACGACCAGCTCGCGCCTCAGGTGGCGGGCGACCCGCGAGTCGACGAGCGGTCCGGGATGAACATCCGCGAGGTACGGCCAGGGGACCTCGGCGAACCGTTCGACGTGGTCGTGGCGGACCTCAGCTTCATCTCCCTGCGACTGGTAGTCGAGGTCGTCGCGACCCTGATGACGCTCGACCGCCGACGCGGTGCTGCTGGTCAAGCCGCAGTTCGAGGTGGGCCGCGACCGGCTGGCCCGCACCGGGGTCGTCACGTCGTCCCACGAGCACCAGCGGGTGCTCGTCGAGATCCTCGAGGCGGTGCGCGCGGCCGGCCTCCACCCCCGCCATCTCGCGCCGAGCCCGATCCGGGGGTCGACCGGGAACCGGGAGTACCTACTCTGGGTCACGACAGGTCCCGGTGCGCCGTTCGACGAGCGGGTGGTCGCCACCGTGGTCCGAGCCGCCGAGAGGGGCGCGCAGAAGGGAGCACCGTGACGCGCAGGATCCTCCTCGTGGCGCACCCGACCCGGCCCGGCGCTGTCGACATCGCGCGGGGCGTGGTGAAGCGGCTGCGCGCCGCCGACGTGGAGGTCGCCCTCGCGCCCGAGGAGGCGGGGATGTTCGGCGGCATCGACATCGGGCCGGTGGTCGAGGCCGACCCCGACGACCCGACCGATGGTGCGGAGCTGGTCGTCGTGCTCGGTGGCGACGGCACGATCCTGCGCGGCGCCGAGCACTCCCGCGGAACCGGGGTGCCGCTGCTCGGCGTCAACCTCGGCCACGTCGGGTTCCTCGCCGAGGCCGAGCGGGAGGAGGTGCCCGCGACGGTCGACCACATCGTCAACCGCGCCTACGACGTCGAAGAGCGGATGACGCTCGCGGTGACGGTCCGGCAGGAGGGGCAGGAGCCCTACCCGTGCTGGGCGCTCAACGAGGTGAGCGTCGAGAAGGCCGCCCGCGAGCGGATGATCGAGGTGGCGGTCGAGGTCGACGGCCGGCCGCTCTCGGCGTTCGGCTGCGACGGCGTCGTCGTCGCGACGCCGACCGGCTCCACCGCATACGCGTTCTCGCTCGGCGGACCGGTGATCTGGCCGGACGTCGAGGCGATCCTCATGGTTCCCAACGCCGCTCATGCGCTGTTCTCACGACCCATCATCGTCAGCCCGGCGTCCCGGCTCGCCATCGAGGTGATCCCCGAGGCCGAGGGGCACGGGATCATGTGGTGCGACGGCCGGCGCCAGCTGGAGCTGCGACCCGGCGCCCGGATCGAGGTGACCCGCAGCGACGTCCCCGTGCGCCTGGCGCGGCTCAGCGCCTCCCCGTTCACCGACCGGCTCGTGGCGAAGTTCGACCTCAGCGTCGCCGGCTGGCGCGGCAACGGCCGCTCGCGCTGACCGGTCCGCACCGCGGCCGGTCGGGGTCCCCGCGAAGTATCGGAGCGGAGCGGAGAACTTCGTGGGGTGACCTTAGGGTGAGGGCGTGTTCGAGGAGGTCCGGATCCAGGGCGTCGGCGTCATCGACGACGCCGTCCTCCAGCTGAGCCCAGGCCTCAACGTCGTCACCGGCGAGACCGGCGCCGGCAAGACCATGGTCGTCTCGGGCCTGGGGCTGCTGCTCGGGGTGCGCGCCGACGCGGGCCTGGTCCGCTCCGGGCGGAAGGCGGCCGTGGTCGAGGGCGTCGTCAGCGTCCCGGCGGGGCACCCGGCGCTCATCCGGGCCGAGGAGGCGGGGGCCGACGTCGGCGACGGCCTCCTGCTCGCGCGCACCGTCGGGGCGGACGGGCGCTCCCGCGCGCACGTCGGTGGCCGCAGCACACCGGTGGGCGTCCTCACCGAGATCGGCGAGAGCCTCGTCGCGGTGCACGGGCAGGCGGACCAGTGGCGGCTGCGGCAGGGTGACCAGCACCGCGAGGTGCTCGACACGTTCGGCGGCGAGCCGGTGTCCGCCGCCCTGGGGGCATACCAGGAGACCTTCGCCGCCCTGTCCACCGCGAGTGCCGAGCGCGACCGGCTGCGGCAGCTGGCCCACGAGCGGGCCCGCGAGATCGACATCCTCCAGGCCGGCCTCGAGCGCATCGAGGCCCTGGACCCGCAGCCGGGCGAGGACGTCGCCCTGCGCGCCGAGGACGAGCGCCTGGCCCATGCCGACGGCCTGCGGCTGGCGGCCGCGCAGGCCCACGGCTATCTCGTGGGAGAGGAGGGGTATGCGGCGGAGGCGGCCGCCCCGGTCGTGGACGCCCTCTCGGGCGCGCGGGCCGCCCTCGCGCCGGTGACCGACCACGACGCGGCCCTCCGCGAGCTGGAGGGCCGCGTGGCCGAGCTGGCCTACCTCGCCGCCGACCTCGCCGCGGACCTGGCGACCTACCTGGCCGACGTCGAGGTGGACCCGGCCCGGCTGGCCGAGGTGCAGCAGCGTCGTGCCGACCTCGCGGGCCTGACCCGGCGGTACGGCGACTCGGTCGACGACGTCCTCGCGTGGGGCAAGGAGGCGTCGGCCACCCTGACCGAGCTGCTCGGAGCCGACGACCGGGTGCACGAGCTCGACGCCGAGACCGCCCGGCTGCGGCGGGAGCTGGGCGCCCGCGCCGCCCTGCTGACGACCGCCCGTCAGGCCGCGGCCGAGGAGTTCGGGCGGCGGGTCACCCAGGAGCTGGCGCACCTGGCCATGGGCGGCGCGGCCGTCTCGGTGTCGGTGGCGTCTCGGGACGACCCCGAGGGCCTCGAGGTGGGGGAGCGGACGGTTCGCTGGGGCCGGTCCGGGGTGGACGACGTCGAGATCCTCCTCGCGTCGGGACCGGGCAACCCGGCCCGGACCGTGGCCAAGGCCGCGTCCGGTGGTGAGCTGTCGCGGGTCATGCTGGCGATCGAGGTGGTCGGACGGACGGCATCGGTGCCGACCTTCGTCTTCGACGAGGTGGACGCCGGCGTGGGCGGCCGAGCCGCCATCGATGTCGGCGCCCGGCTGGCGACGCTGGCTCGCCACGCCCAGGTCGTGGTGGTCACCCACCTGGCCCAGGTCGCGGCGTTCGCCGACCGGCACCTCGTGGTCCGCAAGAGTGACGACGGGGCCGTCACGTCGAGCAACGTGCAGGTCCTGGAGGGCGAGGAGCGGCTCCAGGAGCTCTCGCGGATGATGGGGGGCGACGCCACCTCCGCGGCCGGCCTCGAGCACGCCCGCGAGCTGCTCGACCAGGCGGCCGCCCTGCGCGCGGCACCGGCTCGACGCCACTGAGGAACGACGGCGGACCGCAGAGGTCCGCATGGCACCATGGTCGGCGATGTCGTCGAGCCGAGTGCGACCACCCAGGGTCGCGGCGCGCCCTGCGGCCGCGGTCGGTGTCGGGCTCGTGGCCTGGGGGGTGCTGCTCGCCGTCGTCGGGTTCGTGCGCTGGCCGGCGTTGTCCTGGTCGGTCGGGGCGACCTGCCTGGGCTCGGTGTACCAGGCGGTCAACGCGGTCCCGACGGTGCTCCTCGACGTCGCCGCGGGCGTGTCCCTGGCGGCGGTCGGCGTCCCCCTGCTGGTCGGGGGGCTCGGGCATGGACGACCCCGAGACGCCCCCCGGTTCGGTTCGGCCGTCCTCACCTGGACCGTCGTCGTCCTCGGCGGGTTCTCGGTCGTGGTCTGGTTCGCCGCCGAGCCCCTGGCCGGCGCCCTCGTCGGCGCCAGTGGATGCACCGGCGCGGTGGAGGTGGGCGCGGCCATGCTGCGCTGGTTCGCGCCGCAGCCGGTGCTGCTCGGTGCCGGGGTCGTCCTGGCCGGGAGTCTCCGGGCGCACGGGCGTCACGCCGCAGCGGCCGTCGGTCCGGCGCTCGGTTCCCTGGTCCTGGTCGGGACCTACGCCGTGTTCCACCGGCTGGCCGCGGACGGGGACGCCACCGGAGTGCCGGACGGTCACCTCGCCGCCCTCGCGGGCGGGACCACCCTGGCCGCCCTCGTGCTCGCGGTGGTCCCGGTGGTGGTGCTCTGGCGGGTCGGCGCTCTGCCCCGGCCGGCGTTCCGGGTCCCTCGGGGCCTAGGCGCCGAGATGCGCGGCGTGGTGACCGCCTGCGTCCTGTCCCTCCTCGGCCAGCTGTTCGCCGCGGTGGCGGCCGTCGTGGTGACGTTCCGGTCCGGGGTCGGCGTCCTACCGGTCCACGCCTACGTCGTCGGCGTCCTCCTCCTGTCGTATGCGGTCCTGCTGCTCCCCGCGGTGGGCGGGTCGCTGCGGCGACTGGCCGGGCTCGCGGCCACACCGGCTCCGGTCGCCGCGGCGGCCGGGCCGGTCGAGCCGGTCGAGCCGGTCGAGCCGGTCGAGGCTGTCCAACCCGTACTGACCCGCTCGGCCCGGCACCGCCGGCCGCCGCCCGTGAGCACTCTGGCCGGCCAGGCCCGCGCGGCGGTCACCCTGGGCGCGGTGGCCGCGTCCGCGGTGGCGGCGGCCGCCGTGCCCCTCGGCGGGTTCTTCGCCGGGCTCGACGTGGCCCGCGACACCACCCAGGGAGGGGCCGCTCTCGACGCGGTCGCGCCCGGACTCTGGGCAGCGAGCGCGAGCCTGGTGCTCGTCGGCCTCGCCGCGGTGCTCTGCGCCGCTCTCTACGTGCGCGGCCGGGCCGTCGTCGCGGGCGGGGCGGTCGCGGCCGCATACCTCATCGCGGGTGGGCTGGCCCTGGTCGCGATCATGCCCGGGGCCAGCCCGACCTGGACCCTGGTGGCCCTCGGCCTCGCGGCCGTGGCGGGCCTGACCCTGGCCACGCTCGACCTGCTCGCCGCGACCTCGCGCGCCTGGGGACCGGGCGCCCTCGCCGGGCTGGGCCGGACCATGGTCGTGTCGCTGATCGCGGCCGCGCTCGGGGCGGCCGTCGGAGTGGGGGTGGGCCTCTGGTGGAGCGTGGACGACGTCTGGGCGGACCTCGGGCTGGCGGTCCTCCTGGGGCTGCTCGGAGGCCTCGTCACCGTCGGGGTGACCGCGGTGTTCGAGCGCGACCTGGGCCCCCGGCTGTGGACGCTGGTCCGGCCCGACGAGGCAGTCAGGGAGGCCTAGCCACGCCGTCGACCGAAGAGTGGCCGGATCGCCCGCGCGCGTGACATAGACTGCAATCCCGTGGCGGCGCAGACCAAGCACATCTTCGTGACCGGAGGCGTCGCCTCCTCGCTCGGCAAGGGGCTCACCGCCAGCAGCCTGGGGCATCTGCTCCGGGCGCGCGGCCTGCGAGTCACCATGCAGAAGCTCGACCCGTACCTCAATGTCGACCCCGGAACGATGAACCCGTTCCAGCACGGCGAGGTGTTCGTCACCGACGACGGGGCCGAGACCGACCTCGACATCGGCCACTACGAGCGGTTCCTCGACGTCCACCTGCAGGGCAGCGCCAACGTCACCACCGGGCAGATCTACAACCGGGTGATCGCCCGAGAGCGCCGCGGCGAGTACCTCGGCGACACGGTCCAGGTCATCCCGCACATCACCAACGAGATCAAGGCGCGGATGCGGGCCACCGCCACCGGCGACCAGGACGCCCCGGACGTCATCATCACCGAGATCGGCGGCACCGTCGGCGACATCGAGTCGCTGCCGTTCCTCGAGGCGGCGCGGCAGGTCCGGCACGACGTCGGCCGCGACAACGTCTTCTTCCTGCACGTCTCGCTGGTGCCCTACCTCGCGCCGAGCGGCGAGCTGAAGACCAAGCCGACCCAGCACTCGGTGGCGGCCCTGCGGCAGGTCGGCATCCAGCCCGACGGCCTGGTGCTGCGCGCGGACCGGGAGATCCCCGACGGCATCAAGCGCAAGATCTCGCTGATGTGCGACGTCGAGACCGCCGCCTGCGCCGCGGCCGTCGACGCCCCGAGCATCTACGACATCCCCAAGGTGCTCCACCGCGAGGGGCTCGACGCCTACGTCATCCGCCGGTTGGGACTGCCGTTCCACGACGTGGACTGGCAGGACTGGGACCGGATGTTGCTGCGCGTCCACGACCCGGAGCATGTCGTCGAGATCGCGTTGGTGGGCAAGTACATCGACCTGCCCGACGCATACCTCTCCGTCACCGAGGCCCTGCGGGCCGGCGGGTTCCAGCACAACGCGAGGGTGCTCATCCGCTGGGTGGCCAGCGACGAGTGCCAGACCGACGCGGGCGCGCAGAAGGCCCTCGGCGGCGTCGACGCCGTCCTCATCCCGGGCGGGTTCGGGGTGCGCGGGATCGAGGGCAAGGTCGGCGCGATCCGATGGGCCCGGGAGCGTCAGGTGCCCACGCTCGGCATCTGCCTCGGGTTGCAGTGCATGGTCATCGAGTACGCGCGGAACGTCGCCGGCATCGAGGGTGCCTCCTCGTCGGAGTTCGACCCGCAGACCCCGGCCCCGGTCATCGCGACGATGGAGGAGCAGAAGGCGTTCGTCGAGGGCGCCGGCGACCTGGGCGGGACCATGCGGCTCGGGCCTGTACCCCGCCCGGCTCGACGAGGGCAGCATCATCGCCAAGGCCTACGGCGTGACCGAGGTCGAGGAGCGGCACCGCCACCGCTACGAGGTCAACAACTCGTACCGCGAGCAGCTCGAGGAGTCCGGGATGGTGTTCAGCGGGCTCTCCCCGGACCACGAGCTGGTGGAGTTCATCGAGCTGCCGTCCGACGTGCATCCGTATTTCGTTGCCACCCAAGCGCATCCGGAGTTCCTGTCGCGTCCGCACCGGGCGCACCCGTTGTTCGCGGGGCTCGTCGAGGCAGCGCTGGACCGGCAACGGGGTGAGCGCCTCGTCGAGGTGCACCGCGACGGTTTCGCCGACGGGTACGTCGCCGCGGAACCCGTCCCCGCCCACTCGGCCTGACCGTGGACCTTCCGGTCGGGTCCTACGCCGACGTGTGGTCCGAGGTCGTCGAACCGACCGTCCGGTCCTCCGAGGTCCTCGTCGAGGGCCGCATCTTCGACCTGCGCCGCGACGTCGTCGACCTCGGGGACCACGGTGAGGTCACCCGCGAGTACCTCGACCACCCCGGTGCCGTGGTCATCGTCGCGCTGCGGGAGATCGACGGCGTCGACCACGTCGTCCTGATCCGGCAGTACCGGCATCCGGTCCGCACGCGTGAGTGGGAGCTGCCCGCCGGCCTGCTCGACGTGCACGGCGAGGCGCCGGCCGTCACCGCGGCGCGGGAGCTCGCGGAGGAGGTCGAGCTCAAGGCCGAGCAGTGGGACGTCGTCATCGACTTCTTCGCCTCACCCGGCAGCACCTCCGAGACGCTTCGGGTGTTCCTGGCCCGCGACATCTCCACGGTCACCGACGCGACGTTCGAACGGACGGGCGAGGAGGCCGGCATCACCGGCCTGTGGGTGCCGCTCGACGACGCGTACGCCGCGGTCCTGACCGGGCGGATCCACAACCCTGGCGCCGTCATCGGGCTCATGGCCACCTGGGGGGCGCGGCAGCGCGAATGGTCGACGCTGCGGCCGGCCGACGCACCCTGGCCCTGGCATGTCGGCGGCTGAGCCCGCGTCGGACGTCCGGGTCAGCGTCTGCCTCGCCGCGCACGACGGCGCCGAGTACGTCGGCGAGCAGGTCCGGTCGATCCTCGACCAGCTGGGTCCCACCGACGAGCTCGTCGTCGTGGACGACGCCAGCGCTGACGCGACGGTCGCGGTGGTGGAGTCGTTCGACGACCCTCGGATCTCGGTGCACCGCAACGAGATCAACGTCGGGTCCGTGCGGGCCTTCGAGCGGGCGCTGGGACTGGCGCGCGGCGCATACCTCCTGCTCGCCGACCAGGACGACGTGTGGGTACGCGGCCGCCTCGCGGAGATGGTGGCGGCGCTGCAGACCGACGGCGTCGTCGCGACCAGCGTCGCCGTACTCGGGGACCCGCCCGGACCGCCGCGATGGCCGCTGCGGGCCGGGGACTCGCACCGGTATGCGGCGAACGTCGCCGCGGTGCTGGTGGGGGTGCGGTGGTACTTCGGCTGCGCGATGGGGCTGCGCCGCGACCTTCTGCCGGTGGTGCTGCCGTTCCCCGCCTGGCTGACCGAGTCGCACGACCTGTGGATCGGCCTCGTCGGCAACGCGGCGCACGAGATGCGCCACCTGGAGGCGCCCTCGGTCGAGCGGCGGCTGCACGGCGCGAACCAGACGCCGCTGCACTGGCGGTCGCTGACGACCGTCCTGCGGGCACGCGTCATGCTGGCGCGCTGCCTCGTGGAGGCCCGCCGCCGCGCGCGTCGCGCCTAGGCGACTGCCCTCAGGCCTACCCGCCGAGAGGCCAACTTCGGTCGCTTTGGGCGGACTCATAGCGACCGAAGTTGGCCTCTCGCCCGCTGCGATGGAGTGCGCGCGGCTCCGGGCTACGTCGACGGGTCCCGGACCCAGATCTCGTAGCTCCCGCTGCCGTAGCTGGTGTCGAAGGGCAGCTTCCCGAGCATTCGGTACTGGCCGTCGGTGCGCAGCTGCCCCGTGAGGACACGATCGAGCTCGTCAGTGACGGTGAAGCTGAGCACGACGACGTCGAAGTGGCCATCACGAATGGCGGCTTGGTATCCACGTTGCCCGGTCAGTCGGTTGCCGGTTCGGTCGGTGTAGTCGATGGAGTAGGTCGAGGTCCACTGGTCGGGCGTCGTCTCGGCTCGGAGGTAGTACTGCGGCACCGAGGCCGCTTCGACGAGGTACTGACCGTCGGGCTGGAGCTGCGAACGGATCGCGGCGACCAGCTGCGAGCTGTCAGCCCACCCCCGGTAGAGCTGCTGGGACTGCGTGATGCCGAAGGTCAGCAACGTGACCCAACAGGCGATGGCCAGCTGAGGGAACCGGAAGTGCCGTCCCACCAGCGTGCTGAGCCCGACCCCGGCCATCGGCGCCGCGAACAGCAAGCCGAAGCCGACGTGTTTGTGCAGGGATACGCTCATGTGCAGGTACATCTGGTAGGCGGGAGCCAGCAACGCCGTACCGCAGAGCAGCCCACCGAGGGCGAGTCGCCACCATTGCGGACGGGCGTCGCGTCGTGGCCAGCCGAACCACGCAGCGCCAAGGATCGCCAGGGCGACGATGCCGCCGCCCCACTGCAGACAGCTCACCAGCAGGTCCACCGGGTTCGCGTCGCCGTGCTCCCGAGCGGTCGTCGTGGAGCTGAGGCCTCGCAGGTACGACGGGCCGCCGAGCGCCAGCCCCCCAGCGAGCAGGGCCGCGGTAACGCCGCAGAGGAGCAGTGCCCGCCGCAGCGCAGCACCCCAACGGCCGCGCTCGTAGGCGGACAACGCGGCCAAGCCCGCCACGGTGGGCAAATACATGAGGGTCGCATACTTGACCGCCACCCCGAGGGCGACAGCAACGGCGGCTGCGAGGATCAGCCCGATGCCGACATTGGAGCTGGTACATCGGCTGCTCCGGACCGCCAACCAGGCGGCCAGGGCCAGCATGAACAGGGCGGCGGCGTCGTAGGTGGCGAGGTGTCCGACGAACAAGGTCGACTGCGTCGTGCTGAACAGCGCCGCGGCGCCGACTCCGGCCATCTCGTCGAAGAGCAGCCGCGACAGCGCGTAGACCAGGATCGTCGCACCGAGCATCAAGGCGAGGCTGAGTGCCCGTGCGCCCGATAGGCCGAACGCCGAGTCCAGCGCAGCGGCCGCGGGTGGGTAGAGAAGGGGGGAGCCGGAGAAGTAGTCCGTGAACTCGGGCCGGAGCGGATCCCCCTTGGCTATGGCGTCGAGCTGCAGGTGACCCGCGTACAGGTAGAGCGCCTCGTCGTCGAAGGCGGTGTTCTGCAGCCGTAGCGTGAGCAGAGTCTGCACGGCCAGTATCAAGGCCAGCAGGGCACGACCCACCCAGGCCGGGCGCTGGACGCGTGAGCGCCTCCTGAGCGACGCCCGCGACGGCCGGCGCGTTCGGGAGGTCGGGGTGGTCGAGACCGCCATCTAGGGCTTCCTCACGTCGAAGCCGAAGACGTCGTTCTGTGCACTGGCTCGGAACTGGGCGAGTGCGCCCGGGTCGCTGTCGACCCGCCAGTCGGCTCTACGGACGTAGTTGAACCAGTTGAACCCGACGACGTCCGACGAGGCGGCCACGCCGGCAAAGAGATCGGCGATGTCCTTGGCCTTGCGCGAGCCGCTTTCCACGCCGGTCTCCAGGATGAGCAGGGGCTTCTGGGAGAACGTGCGGACTTCGGTCCGAGTCGGACCGAACAGCGTCGCGAAGGTGCGCTCGCCGCCCGTCTCGTAGTACCCCACGACGCCGATCCAGTCGACGTAGGAGTCGCCGGGGTAGAACGGCTTCAGCGGCACCTGAGGCAACGAGTTGACGACATTGGGGCTCCACACCCAGATGACGTTCGTCGCTCCCACATCCAGGAAGATGTCGTGAACCCGCTGCCACGCCCGTGTGAAGTCGGCCGGCGAGGCGTTCCGAGTGCCCCACGGGTACCAGAAGCCGTTCATCTCGTGCGCCAGGCTGATCGCGACCGGCAGGTTCAGCGCTCGGACGTCCGAGGCGACCTTTCGCACGTAGGCGTCGGTCGCACCGTCGGCGATCGCCGCCAACGACGGCGAGTACGGCTCCCACGACATCACGGGCAACGCCCCGATGTCCCAGGCGTTCCGCACCCCCTGACCGTTGAAGCCGTCGCCCCAGCCGGCGAAGTACAAGAGCATGTTCGGTTGTTTGCCCACTTTCGCCGTGAACGCCTCGACCGGGCCCATCGACGTCGGAGCACCGTCCATCCCGGCGCCGAAGTACTTCCGCGACGGCGTGAGCAAGGGTCGGACGTCGTACGGAAGCGCCGGTGCCGCGGACGGCTTCGTCGAGGGCGCGGGGGCAGGCCCCTGAACGGTTTCCGAGGCGGCGGGGGCGGTTTGTGGCGCCGGCTGTGTAGTGCATCCGACCAGGCCGACGAGAAGGCCCAGTAGCGAGGCCGAGAGCAGGGCGGCCGAGGGGCGCGAGCGCCCCACCGTGACCGCCGCGGACCGCGACGTCGTTGTCACCGGACTCCGGCGCTGTCCGGCTGGACCAGGATGCGCCCGACGGTCAGGGCGTAGAACAGCCCGGAGGCCAGGACCAGGGCGAAGTCCCATGGCACCATGGTCGACATCCGCCACAGTGCCGCACCGACCCAGACCAGAGCGGTCGTGCTCCCCCAGGCGATGACGCCGACCCAGAAGCGGCGGTTCCGGTTCGAGTCCCTGGCACCTGAGGAGCCGGTCGCTCGCCACTCCAAGGGGCGGCCACGCAGGCAGTCCCAGATGGCGAACAGGTGCGCCCAGCCGTACATCATCTGGATGGACCAGGCCTCGAGCCGGAACGGCGCGCGGTGCCAGAGCGGGAGGACCACCGCGGCGTAGACGATGCTCGGCAGGACCAGGGTCATGTTCTCCAGCCGCAGGGTCCACGGAACTAGCAGCAGCAGCAGGATGGGGATCAGCGGGCCTAACACGGTGAAGAGCGCCGTGTGCACGTAGTAGAAGAACCCCGACACGTAGCACAGCCGCGTTCCCACGCCGAGCTTGGTTCGCCAGAACGTCGTGGTGGTCAACATGGTCAGGGAGCCGGAGCACCATCGGTACTGCTGCGAGAGAAAGGCGTCGACGGAGTCCGGGCAGATGCCCGTGGCCAGCACCAGGGGCACGTACCGAAGGGTCCAGCCACGACGGCGAAGGTCGAACCCCGTGTGCACATCCTCGGAGTGCTCGATCAGTGTCATCCCGCCGTTCTCCTCGAGCGCCGCTCGCCGGTAGATCGCGCAGGTCCCCACACAGATCGCGCCACCCCGTGCCTGGCGAGACACCTGAATGGTGCGGTAGAAGAACTCCTGCACCGCGCCGGCGCCCCGCTCGACCCAGTTCTGGTAGTCGGTCACCCGAAAGAACTGCGGCGACTGGACGATGCCGACCCGCTCATCGCCCTCCAGGTAGGGAAGCAGCTCGTCCAGCAGGTCACGGCGCGGCGCGAAGTCGGCGTCGAGGATGAGGATGTACGGCGCGGAGGCCAGCTGGAAGCCGAAACGGAGGTTCCCGGACTTCTTGAACCAGCCCCGGTTCGGGCGGCTGTGGTACCGGAAACCGTGCTCCCGAGCCAGAGCGGCGACATCGGTGTCGCCGGCGTCGTCCAGGACATAGGGCGTCACCCGTCCGCCGTAGGTGCCCACGAGGTGAGACACGTGCGTCCAGGTGTTCGCGAGCACGGTCAAGGGCTCTCCGCATACCGGCAGGAAGACGTCGACATCGGGATACACCGCCGGGTGCCACGACCTGACGGCCAGTCGATGAGCCCGGAGGTCGAAGTCGGTGCTGACACTGTTCACGGTCTGGGAGACGAGGAAATAGACGACCGTGAACAGGAACAGTGGAAGGAACAGCCAGATCAGCTGGGTCGACATCACCAGCATGAGCTGCGACGCGGACAAGCACACGAAACCCACGACCGACAAAGGCACAAGCAGCCACAAGCGACGCCGCACGTAGGAGTACTTGTCGTGGTCGTCCGGTGGGGCGGGCAGGTCGGACGCGACGGACAGCTCAGCGTCGACGACGCGGTCACGGCGACGAGCGGCTTCTGGATGACGGTGAGCGCCGGGACGGCGGCGATCGGGCGAGCCGGCGCGCAGGCCAGGGGGCAGCAGTTGGACAACTGACGCCATGCGTGGATCCCCTGATCTCCCCGAGGGAACCTGACCCCGGGTCCCGCCCCGGATTGTGGTGGTGATCATGCCGCGACTTCCGGCTGCCGAGTGATGCTAGCGGTACCGGTTTTGCGCCGTCACCAGTTGGGCAGCCCGTCCCGGCCGGCCGCCCAGCAGCCCGCATCATGGGGTGTGCCTTCCCGTCTGGACCGACTGTCTCCGGCGAGGCGGCGGTTCGTCCTGGCCGTGGCCGCGCTGCTTGCGGTGGTCGCTATCGTCGCGGGGGTCGTCGCTGCTCACGGCGCTCCGTGGTCGCCAGGTCGCTCCCGTCGACCAGGGCACCGCCGGACCGGTGCTCCTGGTCCCGGGGTATGGCGGGTCGGCGGCGTCGCTGCAGGGCCTGGCCACGCGGCTGCGGCAGGCCGGCCGCGACGCGACCGTCGTGGACCTCCCGGACCGCGCGCAGGGCGATCTCACGACCCAGGCCGACGCGCTCGGCGTGGCCGCCGCCCAGGTGAGGGCCCGGACGGGTGCGCCGTCGGTGGACGTCGTCGGGTACTCCGCCGGCGGCGTGGTCGCCCGGCTCTGGACCACCGAGGGGGGCGGCGCCGGGCAGGTGCGCCGGCTGGTCATGCTCGGATCCCCGCTCCACGGCACCGACGTCGCGCGTCTCGGAACCCTGGTCTCGGGGACGTGTCCGACTGCCTGCCAGCAGCTGGCCCCCGACAGCGCCGTCCTCTCGCGCCTCGACGCCACGGCGCTGCCGCCCGGCGTGCTCGGGCTGTCGCTCTGGACCACCGGCGACGAGGTCGTCCAACCGCCCAGCTCGTCGGTCGAGGACGACGTCCCGAGCCCGTCGGTGCAGAGCTGTCTGCCCGGGCAGCACCGTGAACCACGGCGGCCTTCCGATCGACCGCGTCGCCCAGAACATCGTCCTGGAAGCCCTGGGAACCGGGCCGATCCCGTCCCTCGGACCCGCGGACTGCGCTCGGCTCAGCTCGTGACGTCGCGTGTCGTGAAGTTCGCCCAGGCGGCCAGGAGCAGGACGCCGACGTACACCGCCTGCAGCGTGATCCCCCTCGAGACGTTGCTCCACAGGATCGGGTCGCGGTAGAGGTCGACGAAGGACAGCCAGTAACGGGTCGGGAGGTACGGCTGCAGGGGGCGCGCGGCGTCGACGGTGAGTAGCAGGGAGGACCCGATGAGGAAGGCCAGCGCGCCGAGGGTGGCGGACAGCGGCGAGTCGGTCGTCGTCGAGAGGAACAGCGCCATCGCGGCGACGCCGAGCATCGAGAACGTCACGAGGAGGATCGCCGCGACCGTCCGCCAGGCGACCTGCTCGGGGGTCAGCAGCGACCCGGACACGCTCACCATGGCCTGCGACAGCGGCGCGTCGCCGAGCAGGAAGTGGCCCACCACGAACCCGACGCCCGTCACGCTGACGACGCCGACGAGGACGAAGGCCACGATCGACACGAGCTTGGCCACGAGGAGGCGGGTCCGGCCGACCGGGCGCACGAGGAGGTACCGCAGCGTGCCCGCCTGTGCCTCCCCGGCCACCGCGTCGCCGGCCACGACGGCCACCGCGATGGGCAGGAACAGCGGTAGCACGATGGCCAGGGCGGCGATCGCGAACAGGGAGCCGTTGGCGATGACCGCCGAGAGGAACGCCGGCCCCTGTCCCGGCCGCGGGGCGATCCGCGTCCAGGCGAGGAGCACGCAGACCAGCGTGGGGAGCAGGTTGAGCAGCCCGATCGCGACCCAGGTGCGGCGCCGCCCGAACAGCTTCACCAGCTCGACCCGGATCACCGCGCCACCTCGCCGGGCCGTCGGGCCGAGGTCCGCTCCTCGATGACCTGCTCGAGGGTCTGCCGCTCGGGGCCGACCTCCCGGACCCGTAGGCCCGCCGCCACGAGCCGCGCGTTGACAGCGGCCGAGTCCGACGAGGCGACGACCAGGCGTTCGCCGTCCCGCTCCTGCATCGAGTCTCCGAGTAGGGCCTCTGCCGCCACGGCATCCGGCGTGACCACGACGGTCCGCCCGGTCGGCGCGCGCAACGTCGACAACGACTCCTGCAGGACGAGCCGACCGCGGTCGAGCAGCCCGATCCGCGTGCACAGCTGGTCGACCTCCGCGAGCTGGTGGCTGGACATGAAGATCGTCGTTCCCGCCTCGTGCAGCTGGAGCAGGAGGATCCGTACCTCACGAATCCCTTGCGGGTCAAGGCCATTGGTCGGCTCGTCCAGGACGAGAAGCTCGGGCTGGCGAAGGAGCGCGGACGCGAGACCGAGCCGCTGACGCATACCGAGCGAGTAGGCGCGGACCGGCCGGCGGCCCACCTCGCCCAGACCGACGACGTCCAGGGCGCGTCGGGCGCGGTCGGTGCGGTCGCGCCGGCCGCCACCGAGCGGCCCGTTCGGCCGCCGGCCGCTCGCGTCGACGATGACGAGGTTCGCCAGCCCGGACAGGTGCCCGTATGCGGCGGGTCCCTCGACCAGTGCGCCCACCTTCGGGAGCACCTCACCTCCGGCCCTCGGCATCTTTCGGCCGAGCAGCTCGATGTGGCCCGCGGTCGGCAGGACCAGCCCGAGCAGGCACCGGACGGTCGTCGTCTTGCCCGACCCGTTCGCGCCGAGGAACCCGTAGATGTCCCCGGCGCTCACGTCGAGCCCGACGTCGTCGACCGCCGTCACCGACCCGAACCGCTTGGTCAGTCCCTCCGTGCGGATCACGAGGCGACCGCACCGAGCTCGGCGGCCGCGCGGGCCAGCCCCTCCGGGGTCACCGTGCCCGCGACCAGCCACGCGACGCCGGCTCGGGACGTCGTCAGCAGCAGCCCGACGGGTCCGACCGCGACGGTGAGGCCCTCCGGCAGCTCGCGCGCTCCGGACGCGAGCCGAAGCTGGTCGCGCAGCGAGTCGGCCAGCCGCTCCGGGAGCGTGCCGACCGCCAGCTGGGTGACGCCGCGGCCGTACTCGCCGATCGTCGCCACGGCCGCGCCGGGACGGGACCGGGCGAAGCCGAGCAGGGTGTCGGGCGGCCGCGGCCCGCCCGAGCGGGCGATGTCGCGGATGAGGTCGTCGCGCGGCACCGAGCGCACGCGGGCCCCGGGTGGCACGGTGAAGGCCAGCTCCGTCCGCGCCGGGGCGGCGGCCGAGAAGTCGAGGAACGTGCTGGACATCGCCGCGACGTCGCCGCTTCGGCCGAACACCTCGACGAGGACAGGGATCCCCGACGTCGAGTCCGCCCACACGTCAACCCGACCCACGCTGCTGAGCGGGTCGCTGGGCTGCAGCCGCAGGCCCTCGGCCGGCCGGCCGGCGACCCGGCGGCCCGGGAGCGCGCTGACCTGGTCGGGGGTCGCCTCGCTGAGCATCCGGGCCGCCAGCGCCGGCGGCAGGGTGTCGGTGTCGCGGGGCAACCGGACCGGGTTGTCGGCCTCCGGCGCGGCGACCACGACCCGGTTGTCCTCGTAGTCCCAGACCAGGGAGCCGGCGGCGGTCAGCCGGGTGCTGCGCTCACCGGCCGGGGTGATGGTGTCCGCGCGCCAGTCGGTCGCCGACTGCCACCAGACGCGCACCTGGGTGCGGCCGCTGAGGAGGCTGCTGAGGTCGTCGAGCTGGTCGGTGGTCGGCAGGGCGAGCGAGCCGGTGCTCTCCGCATACCCCTCGTACGGCTGGGACCAGGACTCCTGCATCCGGACGAGCAGCGCGGCCGGAGCCCCCTCGGGAACCGTCACCGGCGCGTACCGGACCGCGAAGGGCAGGACCACGAGCGCGGCCACGACGGCGGCGCAGACGGCCCACCGCCAGCCCGCTCTCATCGCGTCAACCTACGTCGGGGATCTGTGCGACGGCCCTGGCGCCGTCGATTCGTAAGCCAACCGTTGGCATCCATAGGATGGCCGGGCTGTTCGCCACTCTCCATCCGAAGGACCCTCCGTGCTCCGCACCAACGAGGCCGGCTCGCTGCGCGCCGACCAGACCGGCCAGACCGTCACGCTCGCGGGATGGGTGGCCCGGCGGCGCGACCACGGCGGGGTGGCCTTCCTGGACCTGCGCGACGCGTCGGGTGTGGTGCAGGTGGTCGTCCGCGACGAGGTGCTCGCCCAGGGCGGCGCCCACGACATCCGCAACGAGTACTGCGTCCAGGTGACCGGGGACGTGCGTCGGCGGCCCGAGGGCAACGAGAACCGGGACCTGCCGACCGGGGAGGTCGAGGTCGTCGCGTCGGCGATCGACGTCCTCAACCCGAGCGCGCCGCTGCCGTTCCAGATCGACGAGCGGGTCAACGTGGGGGAGGAGTCCCGGCTGAAATACCGATACCTCGACCTGCGCCGCCCGGCACCGGGCGCCGCGATCCGCTTGCGCAGCAAGGTCAACGCCGCGGCGCGGGCCGTTCTGGACGCGCACGACTTCGTCGAGATCGAGACGCCGACGATGACGCGCTCGACGCCCGAGGGGGCGCGCGACTTCATCGTGCCGGCCCGGTTGGCGCCGGGGTCCTGGTATGCGTTGCCGCAGAGCCCGCAGCTGTTCAAGCAGCTGCTCATGGTGGCCGGGATGGAGCGGTACTACCAGATCGCTCGCTGCTACCGGGACGAGGACTTCCGGGCGGACCGCCAGCCGGAGTTCACCCAGCTCGACATCGAGATGAGCTTCGTCGAGGAGGAGGACGTCCTCGCGCTCGGCGAGGAGGTCGCCGTCGCTCTCTGGAAGCTCATCGGCGTCGACGTTCCCACACCGATGCCACGGCTGACCTACGCGGAGGCGATGGCGCGGTACGGCACCGACAAGCCCGACACCCGGTTCGGCCACGAGCTGGTCGAGTGCACAGAGTTCTTCAAGGACACCGGGTTCCGCGTCTTCCAACAGGACTACGTCGGTGCCGTCGTCATGCCCGGCGGAGCGTCCCAGTCTCGCAAACAGCTGGACGGCTGGCAGGAGTGGGCCAAGCAGCGCGGCGCCCCCGGGCTGGCCTACGTGCTGGTCCAGGACGACGGTTCGCTGGGCGGCGGGGTGGCCAAGTTCCTCACCGAGACCGAGGCCGCGGGGCTGGCCGCCCACGTCGGGGCGGTACCGGGGGACTGCATCTTCTTCGGGGCGGGCGCGGCCAAGGCGTCCCGGTCCCTGCTCGGGGCCGCGCGGCTCGAGATCGGGTACCGCTGCGGGCTCATCGAACCCGGCTCCTGGGCGTTCCTCTGGGTCAACGACGCCCCGCTGTTCGAGCCGGCCAGCGACGCGGTGGCGTCCGGCGACGTGGCCGTGGGCTCGGGCGCGTGGACCGCGGTGCACCACGCGTTCACCTCACCCAAGAAGGAGTTCCTCGACACCTTCGACAAGGAGCCGGCGACCGCACTCGCGTACGCGTACGACATGGTCTGCAACGGCAACGAGATCGGCGGCGGGTCCATCCGTATCCACCGCCGCGACGTCCAGGAACGCGTCTTCGCGGTGATGGGCCTCAGCGAGGCGGACGCGCAGGAGAAGTTCGGGTTCCTCCTCGACGCGTTCCAGTTCGGGGCGCCGCCGCACGGCGGGATCGCGTTCGGGTGGGACCGGATCTGCGCCCTGCTGTCCGGCTCCGACTCGATCCGGGAGGTCATCGCGTTCCCGAAGTCCGGCGGCGGCTACGACCCGCTCACCGGGGCGCCGGCGCCGATCACTGCGCAGCAGCGCGCGGAGGCCGGGGTCGACGCGACCCCGGCGTGACGGTCCCGTCCACCCGGCCGACAACTCCGCACGTGCGGACCTGTGGCGACCGATGTCCGATATGTCCGCCGACAACTCCTCACGTGCGGAGTTGTCGGGACGGGTTGGCGGGCGGGGTGAGACCGGTGCCGACGTTCTGGGAAAGCCAGCCGCCCGAACGGCTCCTTGCTAGCCTCGTAAGGTTCGGCTGTTTCCGTCGGGGAGGTCGCCACGCTGGTCGACGGCGACATCGGGATGCACCGCGCCATCGCGACGTTCCCGGACACCCACCGCCGCACGCTGACCTGCACGCCGAGCGGCGTCACGCGCTACGCGGAGTTCTTCGCCCCGGACGCCCTACCGGCCGAGGACTCGCCGGAGGTGTCAGGCCTCCCCGTCGTGGTCGAGGTGCCCAGCTCCGAACGGCCGGCCGCCCCCGACATCGTGGGGGCCGTCCCGCTGATCCGGTGGGAGCAGCGGACGGAGCCCGAGCAGCCGTTCGCGCTCCGGCGGATCCGTCGCTCGGGCGTACGCGTGTGGCTGCGGCGTCCCTGGTACTCGTCGGGTGACGGCGAGCTCCTCGGTGTCGTCCTCGCCGGCGCCCAGGGCGGCCCGGACGGCGCGGTGAGCCTGTGGGGCCGCGACCCCGCATACACCGGTCCGACAATCGCCGCCGGCACGGTGCCCCCGCTCGTCGACCCGACCCAGCTGCTGCTGGGGAGCGCGAGCGACCAGCCGGTGGACCGGGCCGCCCGGCCCGTGGCCACCGCCCGTGGCGTCGCGCTCGCCGATGTGCCGGAGACCCCGCTGGCGGTGGTCCTCGGCTACCAGCCGGAGTTCCACCCCTTCCGCGACCACTGGTTCGCGGACATCGCGATGGACGACGGGCCCAACCTGTGGCCGTTCGTCCGGCTGGCGCTGGCGCGCTACCAGCCGAGCTCGATCGAGGGATGCAGCCTCTCGGCCATCGGCCTGACCTCGTGGGTGCAGCCCCTGCCGACACGGACGACGACCGTCAACCGCCCCGACGCGTCGCACGTGAGGGTCACGGTCACCGGGGTGATCGCCCTGCTGCGCGTGCCCCGCGTCGTCGGCGGCATCGCCGGTGACGACCTCGATGCCGACACCCCGACCGGGCAGGCCGCTCGCATCGACGCGCTCCTCGCCGGCACCCGCATCGTCATGGCCCGGCTGGAGCATCTCCCCGACGGCGCCAGCGACCTGCAGTGGGAGACGGTCACCTACCGGCGGCTGCCGGTCGTCGGCACCGAGACCGAGCTCACCATGCGGGTGACGTGGAGCGGTGAGCTGCGCCTGCCCGAGCCGTTGGAGCTCCGGACGCCCGGCACGCCGACCTCGGCCTGGCGGGTCGTCGTCGAGGAGCAGGAGCTGCTCGACGCGGACGACCCGGACCAGCCGAACCTCGCCAACCAGACCGTCACGGTCCGGCGGACGGTCTTCGCCGACACCATCCCGCTCTGACCGGCCGCCCGGCTGCCCCGCGTCTACCCCTGCTCCTCCTACTCCTGCTCGCCCTACTCCTGGATGCCGTGCCGCGCGTGCCAGCGCGCCAGCGGGGCGGGGGCCCACCAGTTCCAGTCGCCGAGCAGGGTCATCGTGGCGGGGACCAGGAGCATCCGGACGATGGTGGCGTCGAGGATGACCGCGGTGACGAGGGCGACGCCGATCTCCTTGATGATGAGCAGCTGCCCCGCCGCGAACCCGGCGAAGACGATGACGATCAGCAGCGCCGCGGACGTGATGATCCGCCCGGACCGCTGCAGTCCCAGGGCGACGGCGCGGTTGTTGGGAACTCCCTGCCGATGGAGCTCCGCGATCCGGGCCAGCAGGAACAGCTCGTAGTCCATCGAGAGGCCGAACCCGAAAGCCAACGCGAGGAACGGGATCATCGACTCGATCGCGCCGACCGAGCTGAAGTCGATGAGGCCCTCCAGGTTCCCGTTCTGGAACGTGAGGACCAGGACCCCGAGGGCCGCCCCCAGCGACACGACGTTGAGGATCAGCGCCTTGAGCGGGATCACCAGCGACCCGGTCATGAGGAACAGCAGGACGAACGTTCCGAGCACGACCAGTCCGACCGCATACGGGGCCCTGGACACCATGCTCGCGAGGAAGTCGCGCTGACCCGCCGCCTGTCCCGTGACGTAGGTGGTGAACGGGGGTCGGTTCGTTCGGAGCTCGTCGATGACCGCGTCCGTCTCCGGGCCGACCGGTTCGCCGGCGACCGCCACCGACACGACGCTGAGGTCCGGGGTCAGCGACCGGACGGTCGCGCGCTCGACCCCGGGCAGCGTCGTCACCGACGACGTGACCCACTGCTGGGTCGTCTCCAGAGGCGCCTCGGCCACGACGGTGACATCGGCGGACCGGAGCGCGGGGTAGTCACGGTCGAGGTTGTCGAAGAAGACCCGCTGCGACGACTCGACCGGAAGCATGTCGGCCCCGGACGAGGTGAGTCGCATCGACAGCGCCGGCCACGCCAGCGCCAGGAGCGCCGCCAAGGTGACGACGATGATGATGACCGGCCGGGCCTGCACCATCCTGGCCAGCCGGGAGAAGACGCCACGGTCGGGGCCGGTCTCGCGACGGCGGGGGACCAGCCGCTTCGCCCCGAGCGTGCACAGCGCGGGGATGAGGGTCAGGTCGACGACGATGGCAACGAGGACGATCGACACGCCGGCGGCGCCGATGGCCCGCATGATCGGCGCGTCGAAGAGCAGAAGGCCGCTGAGGGCGATGGCCACGGTGAGGCCCGAGAACACCACGGTGCGGCCGGCGGTGGCGACGGTCCGGGCCGTGGCGGCGACGACGTCCTCACGAGTGAAGCTGTGTCGCCGGCGATCGGTATCGGCGTCGCCGATCCGGCCGAGCTCCTCCCGGTACCGGCTCACGGTCAGCAGCCCGTAGTCGATGGAGAGGCCGAGCCCGAGCAGGGTGACGACGTTGACGACGCTGGCGTCGAGGTCGATGACGTGGGAGAACGCGAACAACGACGCGAGCCCACCGGCGATCGAGGCGATGGCGCCGGCGATCGGCATTCCGGCGGCCACGAACCCGCCGAAGACGAAGACCATGACGATGAAAGACAGCGGCAGGGCGATCCCCTCGCCGGCGCGCAGGTCCGCCTCGATCTGGTGGGTGATGGCATCGACCAGCGGACCCACTCCGCTGACCGAGCCGGTCGCACCGGGGAACGCGGCGATGATCGCATCGAACTGCTGCTGCGCCGCCGCGTGGGCGGCGTCGCGGTCCTCGTTGTCGAGCGTCTTCGCGAACGACGCCACCGTCACGAAGCCGCCGGACGACGGGCTGCCCCCGCTGAGGAACGCCGCGGACTGGGGGTTCTGCAGGCCTCCGGGAAGCAGGAACGGCGACCTCACCGCCGTGACGCCGGCGACCGTGGCCAGGTTCTGGGTCGCGGTCGTCGCCGCCGCCACGGCCGCCGGGTCGGCCAGGTTCGCGCCGGTCACCTGCAGGGTGAGGCTGTCGGAGCTCGTCTCGTTGTCCTCGACGAGGTCCTGGCCGGTCCGCGCCTCGCTCGGTGCCGACGGCGCCCCCGAGTGCAGCCGCTGGAAGAGCGACTCACCGGTCACCCCGCCAACGGCGACGGCGAAGGCCGCGGCGGTGATGACGACCCAGACGAGCACGAACCGCCACGGGTGCCGAGCGGCGACGCCGCCCAGCCGCGCGAGCCGGGTGCTCGGGTATGCCAGGGGGTCGGACGCACCTGCTTCGCCCCCGGGCGGGTTCGGGTCCTCGGCAGCCGCCTGCCCGGGAGGGGCGTCGAGCGAGGTGGCCACGACTCAGAGTACGTGGCGTGTGGCGTCAGCACCCCTCACTAGTCTGGTCGGCGATGAGCGACGCGACGGACCTGTTCGCCAACGCGCGGGACGAACGCGTGGCGGACGGCGCGACGGCCGTTGACGCCACCCTTCCGCCGCTCGCGGTGCGGATGCGGCCGCGGTCGCTCGAGGAGGTCCGCGGCCAGGCCGACGTGCTCCGGACCGGCAGCCCGCTGCGCCGTCTCGTCGACGGCTCTGGAGGCACGGCCGGACCGCTCTCGGCGATCATCTGGGGACCTCCGGGAACCGGCAAGACCACGCTGGCCCACCTCGTGGCCAGCGCCTCGAACCGCCGCTTCGTCGAGCTCTCGGCCGTCACCGCAGGGGTCAAGGACGTCCGCGAGGTCATGGACCAGGCCCGTCGCGAGCGCGACCTCTACGACCGCCAGACGGTGCTGTTCCTCGACGAGATCCACCGGTTCACCAAGGCCCAGCAGGACGGCCTGTTGCCCGGTGTGGAGAACCGGCTCGTCGTCCTCGTCGCCGCCACCACCGAGAACCCGTCGTTCAGCGTCATCGCGCCGCTGCTCTCCCGCTCGGTGCTCGTCACGCTCCAGCCGCTCACCGACGAGGAGATCCGCGAGGTCGTCGACGCCGCGGTCGTCGACGAGCGGGGCCTGGCCGGCGGCTTCACCCTGGCCGACGACGCCCGGGAGCACCTCGTCCGGATCGCCGGCGGCGACGCCCGGCGGGCCCTCACGGCGCTCGAGGCCGCGGCCGGCGTGGCGCTCGACACCGAGCCCCTGGCCGCCGTGACCGACGACACGCCCGTGGGCATCGCCCTCTCGCATACCGAACAGGCCGTCGCCCAGGCCGCCGTCCGCTACGACCGGGCCGGCGACCAGCACTACGACGTGGCCAGCGCGCTCATCAAGTCGATGCGCGGCAGCGACGTCGACGCCGCGCTGCACTACCTCGCGCGGATGCTGGAGGCCGGCGAGGACCCCCGGTTCATCGCCCGCCGGATCGTCATCGCCGCGAGCGAGGACGTCGGGATGGCCGACCCCACTGCGCTCCAGACCGCGGTGGCGGCGATGCACGCGGTGGCCCAGATCGGGATGCCGGAGGCGCGGATCATCCTGGCCCAGGCCGTGGTCCACAACGCTCTTGCGCCGAAGTCCAACGCGTCCTACCTCGCCATCGGGGAGGCCATCGCCGACGTCCGGGCCGGGAAGGGTGGCCCGGTTCCACCGCACCTGCGCGGCAGCGGGTACGCCGGCGCCGGCCGCCTGGGGCACGGCGAGGGGTATGCGTACGCGCACGACGCCGAGGACGGGGTCGCCGCCCAGCAGTACCTCCCCGACGACCTGGCGGGCCGGACCGACTACTACCGGCCCACCGGGCGGGGTTTCGAGGAGCGGCTGGTCGCCCGGCTGGCCTGGATCAAGGACCGACTGGCGGACCGCTGAGCGGAACACCCTTCCGGCGGGAGGTCCGTGCGCGACAATGACCCCCATGGGGGTGGACACCGTCACCGAGCAGGCCGTCGAGAAGCCTGCGGTCCGCCGCCGGTGGATGCGCCGTCTCTGGTGGCGGTTGAAGCACTGGGTCCTGAACCTGCCGCGGTTCCCCGTCGCCCTGGGGTTCCTCGGCTACCTGGCCTCCGACACGCCGTCGCTGCTGCCCAGACCCTGGTACTTCCAGGGCCTGATCGGCGGCATTTCGGCGCTGATCTTCTACGTGATCGGGCTGGTCATCCAGGAGATCTGGCAGCTCTTCGCCCGCTGGTCCGGCTTCCGGATGGCCATCCGGCCGCAGGCCCGCAAGGTGCTGCGCCGGATCTGGTACGTCCTGCTCACCCTCGCGGTGCTGGCCTACCCGTTCGTCAACGCCGCGTGGCACAGCTACGTCACGTCCTACGTCGGCGAGCAGCCGCCCGGCCCGCTCTACCCGCTGGCCAGCATCTTCACCGCCATCTTGGTGGGGGCGCTGTTCATCGGCATCTACCACCTCTTCCTCAAGCTCACCCACTGGGTCACGGCGCGGCTGGAGCGTCGCGTCGTCCGGGTCGCGATCGCCCGCCTCGTCGCGATCGTCGTGACGATCGTCGCCGTCGTCGCCGTCTTCGACCAGGTCGTCATCCGCGGCCTGCTCCTCGCCGCCAAGGAGCAGGCGGACGCGGTGAACAAGTCGACCCCGACGGGCGTCTTTGCCCCCGCGTCACCGATGCGCTCCGGTGGACCCGGGTCGCTCGTGCCCTGGGAGAGCGTGGGCGCCGACGGCAAGTCGTTCATCGCCTCGGGCCCCAACGCCGCCCGGGTCAGTGTGGTCACTCGCGACGAGGACGCCATGGAGCCGATCCGGCTCTTCGCCAGTGTCGCCAACGACCGCAACCTCGAGGAGACCAAGAACCTGGTTCTCGCCGAGATGGACCGGACAAAGGCGTGGGAGCGGAAGGCGCTCCTCGTCGTGACCTCGACGAGCACCGGGTTCGTCAACGAGTGGGCCGCCGAGTCGTTCGAGTACCTCATGCACGGGGACTCGGCGATCATCACCATGCAGTACTCCACCCTGCCCTCGGCGCTCGGCCTGCTGACCGCGCGCGACCAGCCACCGAAGGTCGGCCGGCTGCTGTTCAAGGCGGTCGCGGCCAGGGTCGCCGCGCTGCCGCAGGACCAGCGGCCGAAGCTGTACGCCGGCGGAGAGTCCCTCGGCGCCTTCGGCGGGAACGGGGCGTTCGACTCACCGGACGACATGTTGGCCCAGCTCGACGGCGCCTTGTGGACCGGGACACCGTCGTTCACGGATAACTGGGAGGCCTTGACCGCTCAACGCGCCTTCGGCTCCACCATGGTCAACCCCACCGTCGGGAACGGCACGCACTTCCGGTTCGCCAGCGAGGCGAAGGAGCTGACCCATGACCAGTTCGGCCACTCCTACGGTTCCTGGAACTCGCCCCGCGTCGTCTACCTCCAGCACGACTCCGACCCGGTGGTGTGGTGGTCCACCGACCTCATCTTCAACACGCCCGCGTGGCTCGACGAGACCCGCGACCCGGGCACCCCGATGGACTTCATGTCGTGGATGCCGTTCGTGACGTTCTGGCAGGTGACCGGCGACATGGCCATGTCCAACACCGTGCCGGGCGGCTTCGGCCACCGCTACTTCGAGACCGAGACGGTGCCGGCCTGGGCCGGGATCATGGGCATGGACCCCAACGCCGACTACTCCCGGATCGAGGCCGCCATCAAGGAGGCCAACCAGGGCGCCACCGGCTAGGCGGTCCGCTCGTGACGACACCGTGGGTCCACGACGACCGCATCGAGGTCGACGGCTACCTCTGGGCGGTCCGGCAGGCGGGCGACCCCGACGGCCGTGCCCTCGTGTACTTCCACGGCACTCCGTCGTGCCGGCTCGAACCGGCGTTCGCCGACGCGGTGTGCGCCGACCGCTCGGTTCGCCTCGTCTCGTTCGACCGGCCCGGTTACGCCGGGTCGGCGCCCCAGCCCTTCGGGCTCACCGCGGTCGCCGCCGCCACGGCGGCCCTCGCGGATCGGCTGCGCCTCGACCGGTTCGCGACCCTCGGCCAGTCCGGCGGCGGTCCCTTCTCGCTCGCCGCGGCGGCCGTCCTCGGCGACCGCGTGACCCGCGCGGGCGTGGCCGCGGGCGCGGTGCCGTTCCAGCTGGTGCCGGGCGCCGGTGACCTGCTGGACGAGAACGACACCGCCGCGGTCGCCCTCCTGCCGGACCGGGAGGCCGCTGCGGCCCGGTTCGCGCGGGGGTTCGAGCCGTTCCGGGGCCTGCTGGCGCAGCCGGCGGCGCAGGTCGAGGCCGGGTTGCGGGCGCGGTCCATCCCGCACGACCAGCGCGTCCTCGACCGGTCGGGCGCGGGGCGCGCCGTCGCGGTCGCGCTGCAGGCGTCGATGGCGCACGGCACGGCGGGGGCCGGCTGGGACAACGTGGCCTGGGTCGGCCCCTGGGACATCGACCTCGGCGCCGTGCGCCGGCCGGTGCACCTCTGGTACGGCGGCGCCGACGTGCGCCTGCCGCCGGGAGCGGGTCCCTGGATGGCCGATCAGCTGCCCGACGCCACCCTGCACCAACGCCAGGACGGCGGCCACCTCGGCGTCATCGAGCACCTCGACGAGATCCTGGAGACGTTGCTCGCGGCGTAGGCCGGGGAAAGCCGCGCGAGCCGGCATACCCCGTTCGACTAGGGTCGCTGACCATGGAAACCGCCGAGATCGCGCGTCGTTGGCTGGCGTTCTTCGAGGAGAAGGGGCACGCCGTCGTGCCCAGCGCGTCGCTGCCGTACGACGACCCGAACCTGCTGTTCGTCGTGGCCGGAATGGTTCCCTTCGTGCCGTACTTCAGCGGCCAGCAGACCCCGCCGTGGCCGCGCGCGGCCTCGGTCCAGAAGTGCGTGCGCACCCCCGATCTCGACGAGGTCGGCAAGACCAGCCGGCACGGCACCTTCTTCCAGATGAACGGCAACTTCTCCTTCGGCGACTACTTCAAGCACGACGCGATCGCGTATGCGTGGGAGCTCCTGACCGGGCCGGTCGAGGGCGGCCGCTACGGCCTCGACCCGGAGAAGCTCTGGGCCAGCGTCTACGAGGACGACGACGAGGCGGAGGCGCTCTGGCTCGAGCTGACCGACATCCCCAAGGAGCGGATCGTCCGGCGCGACCGGCTCGACAACTACTGGCACATGGGCATTCCCGGCCCGGGTGGACCGTGCAGCGAGATCTTCGTCGACCGCGGCCCCGAGTACGGACCCGACGGCGGCCCGACGGTCGACGAGGACCGCTTCATGGAGATCTGGAACCTCGTCTTCACCGAGTTCGAGCTCGGTGCGGTGCGGAGCAAGGCCGACTTCGACATCGTCGGGCCCCTGCCCAAGAAGAACGTCGACACCGGAATGGGCCTCGAGCGGATCGCCAGCGTCCTGCAGGGCGTCGACAACCTCTACGAGATCGACCAGGTCCGGCCGGTGCTCGACCGGGCGGCCGAGATGACCGGCAAACGTTACGGCGCGGTCCCGAGCCACGTCGCGTCGCAGAGCAGCCCCGACGACGTTCGGCTGCGCGTCGTCGCCGACCACGTGCGGTCCTGTCTCATGCTCATCGGCGACGGGGTGACCCCCAGCAACGAGGGCCGGGGCTACGTCGTGCGCCGGATGCTGCGCCGGGCCGTGCGGTCGATGCGGCTGCTCGGCTGGGACGAGCCGGCCATGCCGCACCTCCTGCCGGTCTCGATGGAGCGGATGAGCGTCACGTACCCCGAGCTGCGCACCGACTTCGACCGGATCAGCCAGGTCGCGTATGCGGAGGAGGAGGCGTTCCGTCGCACCCTCGCCTCCGGGACGACCATCCTCGACACCGCGGTGGCACGGGTGAAGTCGACCGGTGACGGGCGTCAGGAGCTGACCGGGGCGCAGGCGTTCGCGCTCCACGACACGTACGGGTTCCCCATCGATCTCACCCTCGAGATGGCGGCGGAGCAGGGCGTGGCCGTCGACGAGCCGGGCTTCCGCCGGCTCATGCAGGAGCAGAAGGACCGAGCGCGGGCCGACGCCAAGGCGCGCAAGCAGGGGCACGTCGACACCTCGGTCTACCGGCGGATCGCCGACGGGCTGGGCCGAGCGGTCGAGTTCACCGGGTACGACGAGGTCGTCTCCGAGGGCCGGGTCGCCGGGATCGTCCGCGACGGCGAGAACGTCGACGTCGCCGGTCCCGGCGACGACATCGAGCTGGTCCTCGACCGCACCCCGTTCTACGCGGAGGGCGGCGGCCAGCTGGCCGACGGCGGCCGGATCGAGCTCGACAACGGCGCGGTCATCGAGGTGCGCGATGTGCAGTCGCCGATCGGCGGCGTCATCACGCACCGGGCGACCGTGGTCCTCGGAGAGGTGGTCCCCGGCGCGCTGGCGCAGTCCGAGGTCGACATCGAGCGGCGCAAGTCGATCTCGCGCGCTCACACGGGAACGCACATGGTGCACAAGGCGATTCGCGAGGCGCTCGGCGACACGGCGACCCAGGCCGGCTCGGAGAACGCGCCGGGCCGCTTCCGGTTCGACTTCAACGCGCAGTCGGCGGTGCCCAAGTCGGTGCTCCGTGACGTCGAGGCCAAGGTCAACGCGCTGCTGCTCGACGACCTGCCCGTCACCGCGGAGGTGATGACCCAGCAGCAGGCCCGCGACGCCGGCGCCATGGCGCTGTTCGGCGAGAAGTACGGCGACGCGGTCCGGGTCATCTCGGTCGGGGAGTGGGCCCGCGAGCTGTGCGGCGGCACCCATGCGCAGCGCTCCGGCCAGCTCGGCGTCGTCAAGCTGCTCGGCGAGTCCTCGATCGGATCCGGCGTGCGCCGCGTCGAGGCGCTCGTCGGCGCCGATGCCTACTCCTTCCTCGCCCGGGAGCACGCGATCGTCGGCCAGCTGACCGAAGCGCTGCAGGCGCGGCCCGAGGAGCTGCCGGAGCGGGTCGCCGGCATCCTCGGCCGGCTCAAGGAGGCGGAGCGCGAGATCGCCGCGTCCCGGCAGGAGAAGGCGCTCGGCGCCGCGGCCGGGCTGGTGTCCAGCGCTCGCGACTTCGGTGGGGTCGCCCTGGTGACCCACGACGCCGGCGACCTCGGCGCCGACGACCTGCGAACGCTGGTCCTCGACGTCCGGAACCGGCTGGGGGCCGACCGGCCGGCCGTGGTGGCGATGGCGTCGGCGGCGGCCGGACGCCCGGTCGTCGTCGTGGCGACGACCGCTGGGGCCCGTGAGGCCGGAGTGACGGCCGGGCCGCTGGTGCGCGTCGCGGCCCAGGTCCTCGGCGGCGGCGGTGGCGGCAAGGACGACCTCGCCCAGGGCGGCGGGACCGACCCGTCGAAGGTGTCGGCCGCGCTCGGTTCGATCGAGGACGCCCTGCGGGGACGCCCCGGCTGACCGTGAGTCGACGTGTCCGAACCCCGCTCGTGTGGTCGAATGACGTGGTGGTTCGCGCGGGAGTCCGGCTGGGGGTCGATGTCGGCTCGGTCCGCGTCGGACTGGCGTCGAGCGACCCGTCGGGGCTGCTCGCGTCGCCGGTCGAGACCGTTCCGCGGGACCCCTCCTCGGCCCGCAGCGACCTCGCTCGCATCGCCGCCGTCGCCCGCGACCTCGACGCCGTCGAGGTCGTCGTGGGGCTTCCACGGCACCTGTCGGGGGCCGAGGGCGAGGCCGCGAAGCTGGCCCGGGCGTACGCCGTGGACGTGGCCCGATTGCTCGACCCGATCCCCGTCCGGCTCGTCGACGAGCGCTTGACCACCGTCGAGTCGCACCGCAGACTACGCGAGAGCGGAGTGGCAGGCCGTTCACAACGCGGAGTCGTCGACCAGACGGCCGCGGTGCTCATCCTCCAGTCCGCGCTCGACGGCGAGCGGGTCTCCGGACGCGCGCCCGGCAGTAGGGTCGATCCCCTGCGGCGCCGCCCCCGACAGAAGGACCGAGCATGACCGACCGACGCGACCGCGCGTCCGGGAGCGGCGACCATGCGCTCTTCGACTCCGTCGACGACCCCAGGGCGGCAGGCTACGACCACGACTACGGGTACGACGAGCACCCCACGAGCACCCCAACGAGCACGGGTACGAGAACGGCTACGAGCAGGACGGCTACGACGGGCACGACGGGCACGGGTACGACGTGTTCGAGGAGGACCACCCCGCGCCGCACGAGCCGCGACGCAGCGACCGCCATCTGCGCAAGCGCCGCAAGACCGGCCGGGCGGCCAAGCGGCTGCTGGTCTTCCTCGTCGCCATCGGGCTCATCGGCGCGGCGGCGTTCGCCGCGGTCGCCGTCCTCCGTCCGGTGTTCGCCGGGTTCGGCGGCGACACCGACTTCCCGGGACCCGGCACCGCCGACGTGCAGGTCACGGTCAACGCCGGCGACTCGGGCCGAGCCATCGCACAGACCCTCTTCACCGCGGGGGTGGTCAAGACCGCCAAGGCCTTCACCGACGCGGCCGCGGACAACCCGGCCAGTGCCGGCATCCAGCCCGGCGAGTACACCCTGAAGAAGGAGATGAAGGCGTCCGACGCGGTCGCCTACCTCGCCAACCCGGCGAACCGCAGCGTGCCGATGGTGACCATCCCCGAGGGCCGGTGGAAGTCCGAGGTCTTCGCGATCCTCGCCAAGGCCAGCGGGAAGCCGGTTGCCGACTACGAGACCGCCGCCAAGGACGCCACCGCGTTGGGTCTGCCGGCGTCGGCCAAGGGCAACGTCGAGGGCTACCTCTTCCCGGCCACCTACGAGTTCGCCAAGGACTCGTCGCCGACCGAGCAGCTGCGGCAGATGGTGCAGAAGGCCGTGGCGACGCTCAGCTCGCTCGGCGTGGCTCCCGACGACATGGAGACGGCCGTCATCACGGCCAGCATCCTCGAGGCGGAGGGCCGCAGCACCGAGGACCGCGAGAAGCAGGCCCGCGTCATCCTCAACCGGATCGCCGGCGGCATGAACCTCCAGCTGGACTCGACGGTCAGCTACGGTGTCCAGAAGCGGGCGGTGACGACGACCGACGCGGAGCGGGCCGACAAGAACCCGTACAACACCTACGTCAACCCCGGCCTGCCCGGCGGCCCGATCGGCAACCCGAGCGCGTCCTCGATCGAGGCCTCGCAGAAGCCGGCCGACGGCCCGTGGCTGTTCTGGGTCACCGTCAACCCCATCACCGGTGAGACGAAGTTCGCCGTGACGCCCGCGGAGCACGACCAGTACGTCAAGGAGTTCCAGGCCTGGTGCCAGGCGAACACGGGCAAGTGCTGACCGAGCGGGTCGTCGCGCAGGCCGATGGCTGAACGGGCCGCGGTCCTCGGCTCGCCCATCGCGCACTCCCTGTCGCCGGCCCTCCACACGGCGGGGTACCGCGCGCTGTGTCTGGACGACTGGGAGTACAGCCGGGCCGACGTGTCCGAGGCCGAGCTGGCCGACTTCGTCGCCGCCCTGGGCCCGGAGTGGCGCGGACTCTCGCTGACGCGCCCGCTCAAGGAGGTCGCCTTCGAGGTGGCCACCACCGTGTCGGACGTCGCGCGCGACACCGGTTCGATCAACACCCTGCTCCGGCGGGCGGACGGCGGCTGGGACGCGGACAACACCGACGTGGTCGGTGTGCTGGGCGCCCTGGCCGAGGTCGGCGTCGAGCGCGCCGACCGGCCCGTCGTCGTGGGGTCGGGCGCCACCGCGCGCTCCGTCGTCGCCGCGTTCGTGGCTCTCGGGGCGACGCGGGTCGACTTCATGGTGCGTGGTGAGGTGCGCGGCGCGACCCTGGAGCAGGCCGAGTCGTCCGGGCTGCGCGTCGTCCGACGCGCCATGGGGGACTGGCCCGACGGCGTCGACGTCGTCGTCTCGACGGTGCCGGGCGACCGGTCGGAGGCGGCGGCCACGCTGCCACGGGGCCGTGGCGCGGTCCTCGACGTGGTCTACGGGACGGTCAGCGCGTTCTCCGAGGTGGCGCCGGAGCGGGGGTATGCGGTCGCGCCGGGGGTCGCGATGCTGCTGCACCAGGCGGCCGCGCAGTTCCGGATGATGACCGGGCACCCGGCGCCGCTGGAGGCGATGCGCGCCGCCGTCGGCATGGTGCGTCCATGACGCTCGCCCCGGCCGTCTCCGCGCCCTGGTGGCTGGTCGCGGTGGTCACCGTCGCCGGAGCCGGCGTGGGGTGGCTGCTGGCCCGGGAGCTGGGCACCGGCGCATACCGGCTCGACGACGAGGCCGACCGCCCGCTGCCCGGCCCGGCCGCGCTGATCACCGTCGCGGTGCCCGTGCTCTGGGGGGTGCTGGCCTGGCGCCTCGGTGGCGTCTCGCAGGGAGCCGCGCTGCCGGCGTACCTGCTGCTCGCGTGGGCCGGCGTGGCCCTGTTCTGGATCGACCTCGACACGCATCGGCTGCCCGAGGGGCTGACCCTGCCGGTCATCCCGGGGCTGCTCGTGCTCCTCGCCGTCGCCTCCGCGACGACCGGCGACTGGGGCGCCCTGCTGCGCGGTGTGATCTGTGGCGCCGCCGGGTGGCTCGTGTATGCCGTGCTGGCCTTCATCGTCCCGGGTGGCCTCGGGCTCGGCGACGCGACGCTGGGCGGGCTCGTGGCGCTGCCGCTGGGCTACCTCGGCTGGGGTGTGCCGATCCTCGGGTTCGTCGCGGCGTACCTCGTGTCCGGCGTCGTGGCCCTGCTCGGCCTGGTGACGCGGCGGCTCTCCCTGCGCAGCCACATCGCCTTCGGGCCGTTCATCGTCGTCGGGGCGCTGGCGGCGCTGCTGGTGCGGTTCACGGTCGTCTAGCGGCCTGGACGGCCCCAGGGACGGGTGCGCAGAGCGTGGCAGGATCGCCGCATGCTCCGTTGGTTGACCGCCGGTGAGTCGCACGGTCCGGCGCTCGTCGCGGTGATCGAGGGACTGCCGGCCGGCGTCCGGGTGACCAGCCGCGACGTCGGGGTGGCGCTGGCGCGGCGGCGGCTCGGGTACGGGCGGGGCGCCCGGATGAGCTTCGAGCAGGACCAGGTCGAGTTCCTCGGCGGCCTGCGCCACGGGCTCACGCTGGGGTCGCCGCTGGCCATCCGGATCGGCAACACCGAGTGGCCGAAGTGGGAGACGGTGATGAGCCCGGACCCGGTCGACGAGTCGGCCTACGCCGCGGCCGATGACGTGAACGCCGAGAAGGAGATCGCCCGCAACCGGCCGCTGACCCGTCCCCGGCCCGGTCACGCAGATCTCGTCGGGATGCAGAAGTACGGGTTCGAGGACGCCCGTCCTGTGCTGGAGCGCGCCTCGGCCCGCGAGACCGCCGCGCGCGTGGCGCTCGGCGCCGTGGCGTCGGCGTTCCTCGACCAGGCGTACGGCATTCGGTTGGTGTCGCACACCGTGGCCATCGGGACGGCGGGCGTGGCGGAGGGGACCGAGCTGCCGCTCCCCGAGGACGTGGACCGGCTCGACGCCGACCCCGTGCGGGCGCTCGACGCCGCCGGCTCCGCCGCCATGGTGGCCGAGATCGAGGCGGCCAAGAAGGATGGCGACACCCTCGGCGGCGTCGTCGAGGTGGTCGCCTACGGCGTCCCGCCGGGCCTCGGGTCGCACGTCCACTGGGACCGCCGCCTCGACGCGCAGCTGGCCGCGGGGCTGATGGGGATCCAGGCGATCAAGGGCGTCGAGGTCGGCGACGGGTTCACGACGGCCCGCCGCCGCGGCTCGCAGGCTCACGACGAGATGGAGCGCGACGCGGCCGGGGCGATCAGACGGCGGACCGGCCGGTCCGGGGGTACCGAGGGCGGGATGTCGACCGGCGAGGTGCTCCGGGTGCGGGCCGCGATGAAGCCGATCTCGACCGTCCCGCGCTCGTTGGACACCGTCGACATCGCCGGCGACGAGCCGGCCAAGGCGATCCACCAACGGTCCGACGTGTGCGCGGTCCCGGCCGCCGGCGTCGTGGCCGAGGCCATGGTGGCGCTGGTGCTGGCCCAGGCGTGCGTGGAGAAGTTCGGCGGCGACAGTGTCGCCGAGACGGCCCGCAACCACGACGGGTACCTCGCCGCCATTCCCGAGCGCCTGCGGTCATGGTGACCACCGCTGGTCGACCGGTCGCCGTCATCGTCGGGCCGCCCGGCTCGGGCAAGACGGTGACCGGCCGCGCGCTCGCCGAGCTGCTCGGCGTGCCGTTCCACGACACCGACGAGGCGATCGTCCGGAACGTCGGCCGCAGCATCGCCGACCTCTTCGTCGAGGACGGCGAGGCGGCGTTCCGGGAGCTGGAGCGGGTCGAGGTGACGCGGGCCCTCGACGAGGAACGCGGCGTCGTCGCCCTCGGCGGTGGGGCGCCGGTGCAGCCGGGGGCCGCCGAGCTGCTCGCGGGCCACACCGTGGTCTTCCTCGACGTGGGCATCGCCGACGCGTCCAAGCGGATCGGCTTCGACCAGTCCCGCCCACTCCTCGCGGTCAACCCGCGGGCGTCCTGGGTGGCCATGATGAACGTGCGTCGGGCCGTCTACGAGGCCGTCGCCACCGTCCGGGCGGATACCGCCGGGCGGACGCCGGAGCAGGTCGCCGCGGAGGTCGCCGGCCTCCTCGTCGTCCCCGAACCGGGAGCCGGCCGATGACCGGCCCGCTCACGAGCATCCCCGTCGGGACCGGCGACGACGCGCACGAGGTCGTCGTCGGCCACGGAGTCGTCGACGCCGTCGTGCCGCTGCTGGGCGAGTCGGTGCAGCGCGTCCTCGTCGTCCACCCGCCGACGCTGGCCGTGTGGGCGCAGCAGGTGGCCGACACCGCACGCGCCGCCGGGCTAGACGCATACCTCGCGGTCGTCCCGGACGCGGAGGACGCGAAGAGCGCCGTTGTCGCCGCCGAGCTGTGGGGCGCGCTCGGGCAGGCCGGGTTCACCCGGACCGACGCCGTCGTCGGTGTCGGTGGCGGCACGGTGACCGACCTCGCCGGGTTCGTCGCGGCGACCTGGCTGCGCGGGGTCCGGGTGGTCCAGGTGCCGACGACGCTGCTCGCGATGGTCGACGCCGCCGTCGGTGGGAAGACCGGGATCAACACGCCCGAGGGCAAGAACCTGGTCGGCTCGTTCCACCCGCCGGCTGGCGTGCTCTGCGACCTCGACGCCCTGTCGACGCTGCCCGCAGCCGGACCTGGTGGCCGGCATGGCCGAGATCGTCAAGTGCGGGTTCATCGCCGACCCGCGCATCCTCGAGCTGGTCGAGGCCGACCCGGCGGCCGCCCTCGACGTCGAGGGGCCGTTCCTGCGCCAGCTCGTCGAGCGGGCGATCCAGGTCAAGGCCGACGTCGTCACCGCCGACCTGCGCGAGATGGACCTGCGGGAGATCCTCAACTACGGCCATACCTTCGGGCACGCGGTCGAGCAGGTCGAGGGGTACCGCTGGCGGCACGGTGAGGCGGTCAGCGTCGGCATGACGTATGCGGCGGAGCTCGGCCGGCTCTCCGGTCACCTCGCGCCATCCCTCGTCGACCGGCACCGGGCGGTGCTCACCAGCCTCGGCCTGCCGGTGTCGTACGCGCCGGACCGCTGGGACGAGCTGGTCACCACCATGCGCCGCGACAAGAAGTCGCGCGGGTCGCAGCTGCGGTTCGTCGTCCTGGACGACATCGCCGCGCCGGTCCGGCTGGAGGGGCCGCCCGACGCGATGCTGCGCGACGCCTACGCCCTCGTGTCAGGCTGAGCGCCTCACAAGAGCCGCACAGGAAGTGCCGAGGAGGCCCATGGGCGCAGCAATGAGGCTCACCCCATGACGACGAGACGCAACGACCGCCACGCCGCCCTCACCGACGCCGTCACCCGACGCGAGTCCGACTGGGTCGACGCCGACGCCAGGGAGATCCACGACCACGACCGCGGCCTGCTCTACGACCTGGGCACGATGAACCGGCGCCGCGCGCTGGGGCTCCTCGGCGGGGTCGGCGCGCTCGCGGCGCTGGCCGCCTGCAGCACCGGTACCGGCTCCACCGCCACCGGCTCCACCGCCACCGGCTCCACGCCACCGGAACCTCCTCCTCGACGACGTCGAGCGGCAGCCTCGAGCGGCTCGTCGACGACGAGCGCCGACGGCACCCTCACGGAGGTGCCGGACGAGACCGGCGGGCCCTACCCCGCCGACGGTTCCAACGGGGTCAACGTCCTCGACGACTCGGGGATCGTGCGGTCCGACATCCGGTCCAGCTTCGGCTCCTCGACGACGACCGCGGCCGGCGTCCCGCTGACCATCAAGCTCACCGTCCGCGACACGTCGACCGGAGCGGCCAAGACCGGTGCCGCCGTCTACCTGTGGCACTGCGACCGTGAGGGCCAGTACTCCCTCTACTCCCGCGCGATCACCTCGGAGAACTACCTGCGCGGTGTGCAGGAGACGGACTCCACCGGCACCGTGACGTTCACGTCGATCTTCCCGGCCTGCTACTCGGGCCGCTGGCCGCACCTCCACTTCGAGGTCTACTCCAGCGTCACCGACGCCACCTCGTCCGGCCCGATCGTCAAGACGTCGCAGATCGCGCTGCCCAAAGAGACCTGCGACGTCGTGTACGCGACGGACGGCTACTCGTCCAGCGTGCGCAACCTCTCCCAGGTCTCGCTGCAGCGCGACAACGTCTTCGGCAACGACGCGGGCATCCACCAGATCGCGTCGATGTCGGGTGACGCGTCGTCCGGCTACACCGCGGCGCTGACCATCGGCGTGTGACGTCCGGTCCGCTGTGGTTGGGTCGAGCCATGACGGACGCGCCCATCGGGACCATGGTCGACCTCTCGGCCCACAGCGCGACGACCGGCGGTTCGCCGCACCTGCGGGGGTATGCGGTGCGGCCGCCGGGCGACGAGAAGCTCCCCGGTGTCGTCGTGCTGCACGAGATCTTCGGTCCCGACGACGTCAACAAGCGGTCGGCCGACCGGATGGCCGCCCTCGGCTACTCCGTCGTCATGCCCGACCTGTTCAGCGAGGGCGGGCCGCGCAAGTGCCTCAAGGCCACGTTCCAGGCGCTGCAGAGCGGGCACGGACGCGCCTACCAGGACATCGCCGCCGCGCGGCAGTGGCTCCTGGACCGGGACGACACCGGCGACGACATCGGGATCATCGGCTTCTGCATGGGCGGCGGGTTCGCCCTGATGTGTGCCGCGCCGGCGCACGGGTTCCGGGTGAGCTCGGTCAACTACGGCATGCTGCCGAGCTCGCCCGAGGTCCTCGAGGGGGCCTGCCCGATCGTCGCGAGCTACGGCGCACGCGACAAGGGCAACGAGAAGGTCCCGGCCAAGCTGGAGTACCACCTGACCCGGCTCGGCGTGCCGCACGACGTCAAGCAGTACCCGAACGCCGGCCACTCGTTCCTCAACGACGCCGACATCGGGCCGTGGTGGACGCAGCCCGTGTTCCGGCTCGCCCACGTCGGCCCGGAGCCGGAGTCGGCGGCCGACGCCTGGCAGCGGATCGACGCGTTCTTCGGCGCTCATCTGCCCCGGTAGACTCGCGGGCTGGCATACCGACCTCGTCCGGAAAGCGAAACCTCACCTCTCATGGCCTCCACGAACGACCTCAAGAACGGCATGGTGCTCAACATCGACGGACAGCTGTGGTCCGTCGTCGAGTTCCAGCACGTCAAGCCGGGCAAGGGCCCCGCGTTCGTGCGCACGAAGCTCAAGGCGGTGCTGTCCGGCAAGGTGGTCGACAAGACCTTCAACGCGGGCACGAAGGTCGACACGGCCAACGTCGACAAGCGGACGATGCAGTACCTGTACAAGGACGGGTCGGACTTCGTCTTCATGGACACCGACACGTACGACCAGGTCTACGTCGGCTCCGACGTCGTCGGCTCGGCCGCGGACTACATGCTGGAGAACCAGAACGCCATCGTCGCCACCCACGACGGCGTCCCGCTCTACGTCGAGCTGCCGGCGTCCGTGGTCCTCGTCATCACGCATACCGAACCCGGTCTGCAGGGCGACCGATCCACCGGCGGTACCAAGCCGGCGACCCTCGAGACCGGTGCGCAGATCGCCGTCCCGCTGTTCCTCGAGACCGGGACCCGGGTGAAGGTCGACACGCGCGACGGCTCATACCTGGGTCGCGTCAACTGACCGGTGGCCGCTCGCTCGAAGGCCCGTAAACGCGCGCTGGACCTGCTCTTCGAGGCGGACCAGCGCGGCGTCAACGTCACGACCCTGCTGGCCGAGCGCGTCGCCGACCCCGGGGAGCAGCCGGCGCTGAACCCGTACTCGGTCGAGCTGGTCGAGGGCGTCGTCGCGCACTGGGCCGAGATCGACGAGCTGCTCACGACGTACTCGCACGGGTGGACGCTGGCGCGGATGCCCGGGGTCGACCGCGCGATCCTGCGGCTCGGCGCGTGGGAGGTCGTCTGGAACGACCACGTCCCCGACGGTGTCGCCATCTCCGAGGCGGTCGAGCTGGCTCGGTCCCTCTCGACCGACGACTCCCCGTCCTTCGTCAACGGCCTCCTGGCCCGACTCGCCGAGGTGAAGCCCACCCTCGTCTAGCCGCCCCACCCCGGTTCGTGCTCTCAACCGCACGGAATTCCGGCTGGAAGCACCACGAACCGATGAAGCGCGCGTCTTCCGGGCTCACCGGAGCGGTCACGGTGTGGCGCGCGCAGGTTGGTGACGCTGGCGCACGTTGCACCCTGCGCGCGACCTTCGCTCACCAGGCCCAAGGTCTGCGCAGAGGCTGTGTTCGACGCGCAGACGGTGCATGGTGTGCGCGCTGGCAACAAGGTCTGCGCAGACCTGTGAAGAGCGACGTGAAACGAACGTGGTCAGCGCTGACCGGAGCGGTCCGGTGTGGCGCGCGCAGGTTGGTGACGCTGCGCGCACGTTGCATCCTGCGCGCGACGTCCGGAACCTGCGCGCACCCAGGCTCAAGGTCTGCGCAGAGGCTGTGTCCGGCGGGCCTACGGTGCACGGTGTGCGCGCTGACCACAAGGTCTGCGCAGACCTTGTGAAGAGCGATGTGAGGTGATCGGGGTCAGCGCTGACAGAGCGGTCGGTGTGGCGCGCGCAGGTTGGTGACGCTGCGCGCATGTTGCACCCTGCGCGCGACGCCCGGAACCTGCGCCCACCCAAATCCTCAGAGGGGCTGGCCCAACGGGTTGCTGATGAACTCGCCACCCAGTGCGGCCGGGTGGACGTCGCCCGACTCGGCGAACTCCGACGCATACGCCTCCGAGTCGTCCTGCGGCTCGTAGCCGATCGCCTCGCCACCGACGCGTGACCACCATGACCTCGTATTCGCCGACACGCCCCAGACGGTGTGGAACCCGGTCACCCGTCGGCGCGACCGCCGCCTCGACGAGACGCCCGACGTCGTCGGGGGAGAGCCAGATCTCGGCGCCGCGCCGGTCGTACGGGTGCTGCGAGCACCAGCCGATCCGCAGGTTCACCACGGTGAGGCCGTACCGCTCGTGGTACAGCCGGCCCAGGCTCTCGACGGCCGCCTTGCTCCAGCCGTAGAACGAGTCCGGCCGCGGGGCCGCGTCGTCGGGCAGGAGCGAGCCGTCGCGGGGCTTCTCCCAGAAGCCGGCCGCGTGGTTGCTCGACGCGACGACGACGGTGCGAACGCCCGTCTCCGCCGCCGCGTGCAGCACCGTCTGCGTGCCGGTCACATTGACGTCGAGGATGTCCGGCCACGGCGCCTCGGTCGGTATGCCGGCCAGGTGCACCACCGCGTCGGCGCCGGCGACCGCTCGGCCGACGAGGTCGCGGTCGGTGGCGGATCCGACGAACGCCTCCTCGCGACCCGTGACCGACGTCGGCGGCACGCTGTCGAGGAGCCGCAGCACCCGGTCGGGGCGCGCCAGCCGGGCGCGCAGGAAGCCGCCGATCCGGCCGGCGGCGCCGGTGATGACGATGACCTGGTCGCTGCTCTCGTGCGGCACGCAGCCGAGTATGCGGACGCCGGGCTTCTGCGGCGAATCGCCTGCCGGATTCGCCGGTTGTGCCCCATGCTCGGGGTCAGAGCTCTGCCCACTCTTCGAAGAAGGTGTCCTGCCATGGCTGCCACTGACGTCCTCATCGCCGGAGCCGGCCCCGTCGGGCTGACCGCCGCCGTCGAGCTGCGGCGCCGTGGCGTCAACTGCCGCATCGTCGACCAGCTGCTCGAACCGCCGCAGTACGCCAAGGCCGTCGGCGTCCAGCCGCGCACCCTGGAGATCTTCGAGGGGATGGGCGTCGTGCGACAGGTCCTCGACGCCGCCATCGAGTTCGCCGGGCAGGTCACCTACGTGGACGGTCAGGAGGTCGGCCGGCTCGAGTTCCCACCGCTGCCGGACATCCCGTTCGGGTTCATCGGCATCCCGCAGTACGAGACCGAGCGGATCCTGCGGGAACGGCTCACCGCACTCGGCACCTCGATCGAGCGCGACGTCCGGCTGGTCGGCTTCGAGCAGGACGACGACGGGGTGACCGCGACCCTCGAGGGACCGGACGGCGAGGAGACCGTCCGCATCGCCTACCTCGTCGGCGCGGACGGTGCGCACAGCGTGGTCCGCAAGACGCTGGGCCTCAGCTTCGAGGGCGGCGCGTTCACGGAGCAGTACATGCTCGGCGACGTGGAGGTGGACTGGTCCCTCGCCGCCTGGGCTGGCCGTGCGCTCGACGCACAAGCTGGAGGACGGAACGGTCGACGCGCTGGTCGCCATCCCGCTCAAGGGCGACGGCCGCTACCGCATGTCGATGCTCGTCCCGAACCACCTGTCCACCGCGGCCGGCGGCGGCGACGGGATCGAGCACGGGTTCGGGTCCGGCGAGACGCCCACCCTGGAGGACATCCAGGCGGTCATCGACCGCCTGGCGCCGGAGCCGGCGACCGCGCGCAACCTCCGGTGGTCGTCGGTGTTCCGGATCAGCCACCGCATCGTCGACCGGTACTCGGTCGGGCGGGCGTTCGTCGCCGGCGACGCCGCCCATATCCACCCGCCGACCGGGGCACAGGGCATGAACACCGGGATCCAGGACGCCCACAACCTGGCCTGGAAGCTTGCCCTGGCGGTCTCCGGCAAGGCGTCCGCGACGCTGCTCGACAGCTACGACGCGGAGCGCCGCCCGGTCGGCGAGGAGGTCGTCGGCCGCACCGTGCGCAGCGCCCGCGAGGGGATCGGGGCCGACTCGGACGACCCGACCTTCGTCGCCCGCCGCGAGGCCCAGCTGCTCATCGACTACGACGACAGCCCGCTCATCGCCGGCCCCGAGGACGTGACGCCCTTCCCGGGCACTCGCGCTCCCGACGCCACCGGGCTCACGCGTCCGGCGGTCACCGGGCCGATCCGGCTCTTTCCGATGCTCGGCCGCGACCGGCACACGATCATCGGGTATGCGGGTGACCGCGCCTCCTCGGTGGCGGAGCTCACGGCCGCGGCGGCGACCGCGGCCGAGGGCGCGCACGGCGAGATGGAGGCCTACCTCGTCGCCGCTCCCGGCCTCGACACGGGCTGGACGCCGGTCCCGGTGCTGCGCGACGCGGAGGGGCATTTCGCCGCGGCCTACCACGCGACGGAGGGCCAGGTCTTCGTGCTTCGCCCGGACGGCTACCTCGGGTACCGCGGCGACGCGGCCGACGTCGACGCCCTGACCACGTACCTCAAGGCCACCTTCGCCTGAACCGGAGGGCACCGAAGGCAGCTCCGGCCCTTGGCCCCGAACGGAACGGGCTCGCGTCGGCGTGGCCGGGTCCGGAGGGCGGCCCGCGTCCGGGTAGAGTGACGCCCCGACGACATCCTTTAACCACCGTCCTGTGAGGCGGGGAAGGAGGTCAGGTGGTGGCCGCTGTCCAGCCAGCTCGGACCGAAGAACCCGACCGTGACGTGAGCGTCGCGACCGCGCGTGAGGTGCTCACCTCCGGCGACGTCGCGAGGGCCCTGCGCCGGATCGCTCACGAGATCCTCGAGCGCAACAAGGGCGCCGACGACCTCGTCCTGCTCGGGATCCCCTCCCGCGGGGTCCCGCTCGCCCAGCGCCTCGGAGCCGCGATGAGGGAGGTCGAGGGCGCCAGCGTCCCCGTCGGCAGCCTGGACGTGACGATGCACCGCGACGACCTGCGCCATCAGCCGGTCCGCCCGCTGGCGCGGACCGACATCCCGCCGGGCGGGATCGACGACAAGGTGGTCGTGCTCGTCGACGACGTGCTCTTCCACGGCCGGACGATCCGCGCCGCCCTCGAGGCGCTCGCCGAGCTCGGCCGGCCCCGCACCGTGCGGCTGGCGGTCCTCGTCGACCGCGGCCACCGCGAGCTCCCGATCCGCGCCGACCACGTCGGCAAGAACCTGCCGACATCCTCGTCGGAACGGGTCCGCGTCCACCTGACCGAGCTCGACGGCCCTGATCCCGGCGACTCGGTGACGATCGAGGGAGGCGAGCGGTGAACCGGCACCTGCTGTCGTCGGCGGACCTGACCCGCGACGACGTCGAGACCATCCTCGCCACCGCCGAGTCGATGCACGACGTGCAGAAGCGGGACGTCAAGAAGATCCCGACCCTGCGCGGCCGGACCATCATCAACCTGTTCTTCGAGGACTCCACCCGCACGCGCAGCTCGTTCGAGATCGCCGGCAAGTGGATGTCCGCCGACACCATCAACGTCACCGGCAAGGGCTCCTCCACGAGCAAGGGCGAGTCCCTCCGCGACACCGTCCGCACCATGGCCGCCATGGCCGTCGACGCCCTCGTCATCCGACACCACGCCTCCGGTGCCTGCCAGCAGATAGCAGGATGGCTCGACACAGATTCTCCAACGACGGGTGTCATCAACGCCGGGGACGGCACCCACGAGCACCCGACGCAGGCGCTGCTCGACGCGTACGCCCTCCGCAACCGGATCGGCGACCTCGACGGCCGGCACGTCGCCATCGTCGGCGACTTGACCCACTCGCGGGTGTTCCGCTCCAACGTCATCACGCTCGGCCGGCTCGGGGCGCACGTCACCGTCGTCGCGCCGCCCACCCTCATGCCGAGCGGCATCGCGGACTGGTCGAAGACCGACGGTTTCGCCACCTCGTGGGACCTCGACGAGGTGCTCGAGGGCGACGGCACGCACGGATCGGTCGACGCCGTGATGATGCTCCGCGTCCAGCGCGAGCGGATGAGCGGCGGGTACTTCCCGACGCCACGTGAGTACACCGTCACCTACGGCCTCACTCGCGACCGTATGCGTCGGCTCACCGCCACGAACCCCGACGTCGTGGTCCTGCACCCGGGTCCGATGAACCGTGGCCTCGAGATCGCCGCCGACGTCGCCGACTCGCCGAACTCCGTGGTCCTCGACCAGGTGTCGGCCGGGGTCGCGGTGCGGATGGCCGTGCTCTACCACCTGCTGAGCGGGGAGACGTGATGCCCATCCTCATCAGGGGAGCCCGGCTGCTCGGCGAGAGAACCGCCGACCTGCTCGTGGACGGCGAGCGGATCGTCGAGGTCGGCTCGATCACGGCGAGCCGCGACACCAGGGTGGTGGACGCCGACGGGCTCGTGGCGCTGCCCGGCCTGGTCGATCTCCACGTTCACCTGCGCGAACCGGGGCGGGAGGACGCCGAGACCGTTGGCAGCGGTGTGCAGGCGGCCGCGGCCGGCGGCTTCACCGCGGTCCTGGCCATGGCCAACACCACTCCCGTGACGGACACCGCCGAGGCCGCCGACCACCTCTACGACCTCGGACGGTCCTACCACCACTGCGACGTCCAGCCGGTTGGGGCGGTGACCAAGGGCCTGGCCGGGTCGGAGCTGGCCGAGCTCGGGCTCATGGCGCGTTCCCGGGCGAGGGTCCGGGTGTTCTCCGACGACGGGTACTGCGTGTCGGACGCCCGGCTGATGCGGCGCGCGCTGGAGTACGTGAAGACCTTCGGTGGCGTGATCAGCCAGCACGCCCAGGACCCGCGCCTCGCCGGTCCCGACGCCTGTGCCCACGAGGGCGAGCTGTCCGGTCGCCTGGGGCTGCCCGGCTGGCCCGGAATCGCCGAGGAGTCGGTCGTTGCCCGCGACGTCATGCTGGCCCGCCACACCGGCAGCCGAGTCCATATCGCCCACGTGTCGACCGCCGGTTCGGTCGAGGTGCTCCGGTGGGCCAAGGCGCAGGGCATCGACGTCACCGCCGAGGTGACTCCCCACCACCTGCTGCTGACCCACGACCTGCTCGAGTCCTACGACCCGGTGTGGAAGGTCAACCCGCCGCTGCGGCCCGAGGAGGACGTCCGGGCCCTGCGCGAGGCCCTGGCCGACGGCACCATCGACGCCGTCGCCACCGACCACGCCCCGCACGCGCCGCACGACAAGGACCACGCCTTCGTCGACGCCTCGCCGGGGATGGTCGGGCTGGAGACGGCGCTCGGCGTGGTCGGCGAGGTCATGGTGCACACCGGGTTGTTCGACTGGGCCGGCGTGGCGCGGGTCATGTCGGTCAACCCGGCCCGGATCGCCCGGCTCGACGGCCATGGGCAGCCGTTGGCCGCCGGGTCTCCGGCCAACGTCACGCTGGTCGACCCCTCGGCGACCTGGATGGTGCACCGCGACGAGTCGCACTCCCTGTCCCGCAACAACCCCTGGCACGGGCGCGAGCTGACCGGCCGCGTCGTCGCGACGTACCACCGCGGCGTCTGCACCGCGCGCGACGGCCGCGCCCTCATCCCCGAGATCGTCGGAGGCCCCTCGTGACCCAGCTGCTGCTCGACCGGGAGCCCGCTCGCCTCGTCCTCGAGGACGGCCGGACCTTCCGGGGCGACGCCTACGGCGCCGTCGGCGAGACCGTCGGAGAGGCGGTGTTCTCGACGGGGATGACCGGCTACCAGGAGACGTTGACCGACCCGAGCTACCACCGCCAGGTCGTGGTCATGACCGCTCCGCACATCGGCAACACCGGAGTCAACACCGAGGACCCCGAGTCGACGCGGATCTGGGTGTCCGGATACGTCGTGCGTGACCCGGCGCTGCGTCCGTCGAGCTGGCGGTCGACCAAGCCGCTGGAGGACGAGCTGCGCGACCAGGGCGTCGTGGGAATCAGCGGCATCGACACACGGGCCCTCACCCGCCACCTGCGCGAGCGGGGCGCCATGCGGGTGGGGATCTTCAGCGGCGAGGAGTATGCGGGTGCCTCGGCGTCGGTGCTGGCCGACCGCGTGCGCACGGCCCCCGCGATGGCGGGTGCCGCGCTCGCCGAGGAGGTCTCGACCACCGAGCCCTACGTCGTGGAAGCGTTGGGGGAGAAGCGGTTCCGCGTCGCGGCCATCGACCTGGGCATCAAGGCGATGACGCCGCAGCTGCTGGCCGAGCACGGCATCGAGGTGCACGTGCTGCCGCAGTGGACGACGTTCGACGAGGTCGCGGCACTCGCGCCGGACGGGGTGTTCTTCTCCAACGGCCCGGGCGACCCGGCGGCGGCGGAGTCCGAGGTCGCTCTCTTGCGTCAGGTGCTCGACGCCGGGATCCCGTTCTTCGGCATCTGCTTCGGCAACCAGCTGCTGGGGCGGGCGCTCGGGTTCGGCACCTTCAAGCTGAAGTACGGGCACCGGGGCATCAACCAGCCGGTCATGGACCGCCGCACCGGCAAGGTCGAGGTGACGGCCCACAACCACGGGTTCGCGGTGGACGCGCCGATCGACCGCGACAGCGACACCCCGTACGGGCGGGCCCGCGTCTCTCACGTCTGCCTCAACGACGAGGTGGTCGAGGGAATCGAGTGCCTCGACATTCCGGCGTACTCCGTGCAGTACCACCCGGAGGCGGCCGCCGGGCCGCACGACGCCGCATACCTCTTCGACCGGTTCGTGGCCCTGATGACCGACCAGCAGACGGGGGCCGACGCCTGATGCCGAAGCGCGACGACATCAGCAGTGTGCTGGTCATCGGGTCGGGACCGATCGTCATCGGCCAGGCCTGCGAGTTCGACTACTCCGGGACCCAGGCGTGCCGCGTGCTGCGCGACGAGGGGATCCGGGTGATCCTCGTCAACAGCAACCCGGCGACGATCATGACCGACCCCGAGTTCGCCGACGCCACGTACGTCGAGCCCATCACCCCCGAGGTGGTCGAGGCGATCATCGCCAAGGAGCGCCCCGACGCGGTACTCGCGACCCTGGGCGGTCAGACCGCCCTCAACACCGCGATCGCGTTGCACGAGAACGGAGTTCTCGAGAAGTACGACTGCCCCCTGATCGGCGCCAACGTCGAGGCCATCCAGCTCGGCGAGGACCGCGAGAAGTTCAAGGGCGTCGTCGCGCGGTGCGGTGCCGAGTCGGCCCGGTCCTTCATCGCCCACACGGTCGACGAGGTGCTGGTCGCCGCCGACGAGCTCGGCTACCCGCTCGTCGTGCGGCCGTCGTTCACCATGGGCGGTCTCGGGTCCGGGTTCGCCCACGACGAGACCGAGCTTCGTCGGATGGCCGGTCAGGGCCTCAAGGACAGCCCGATCACCGAGGTGCTCCTCGAGGAGTCGATCCTCGGCTGGAAGGAGTACGAGCTCGAGGTCATGCGCGACCACGCCGACAACGTCGTGGTCGTCTGCTCCATCGAGAACCTCGACCCGATGGGCGTCCACACCGGCGACTCGATCACCGTGGCCCCGGCGCTCACTCTCACGGACCGCGAGTACCAGCGGCTGCGCGACATCGGCATCGCCATCATCCGCGAGGTCGGCGTCGACACCGGCGGCTGCAACATCCAGTTCGCCGTCAACCCCGACGACGGCCGGGTCATCGTCATCGAGATGAACCCGCGGGTCTCCCGGTCGAGCGCGCTGGCGTCCAAGGCGACCGGGTTCCCGATCGCCAAGATCGCCGCCAAGATGGCCATCGGCTACACGCTCGACGAGGTGCCCAACGACATCACCCGCGAGACGCCCGCGTCGTTCGAGCCCACCCTCGACTATGTCGTGGTCAAGGTGCCGCGGTTCGCGTTCGAGAAGTTCCCGGCGGCCGACCCGACGCTGACGACGACGATGAAGTCGGTCGGCGAGGCGATGTCGATCGGCCGCAACTTCACCGAGGCGCTGCAGAAGGCGCTGCGGTCGATGGAGCGCACGGGCTCGTCGTTCCACTGGGACGGCCCCTCCCCGTCCGAGCCGGCCCGGGTGGCCGAGCTGCTCGCGGAGGCCGCCGTCCCGACCGACGGCCGGATCATCGCGGTGCAGCAGGCGCTGCGCGGCGGGGCCTCGGTCGAAGCAGGTCCACGACGCCACCGGGATCGACCCGTGGTTCCTCGACCAGATCGCGCTCATCAACGAGGTGGCCGTCACGGTGGTGGCTGCCGAGCAGCTCAGCCCGGCGTTGCTGCGGCTGGCCAAGCGGCACGGCTTCTCCGACGCCCAGATCGCCTCGCTGGCCGGTATGCCGGAGGCCGTGGTCCGTGGGGTCCGTCACGCCCTCGGGGTCCGTCCGGTCTACAAGACCGTCGACACGTGCGCGGCCGAGTTCGCGGCGCTGACGCCGTACCACTACTCGACCTACGACGAGGAGAACGAGGTCGCGCCGCGCGAGAAGCCCGCGGTGATCATCCTCGGCTCCGGCCCGAACCGCATCGGCCAGGGTGTCGAGTTCGACTACTCCTGCGTCCACGCGTCGTTCGCGTTGCGCGACAAGGGTTTCGACACGGTCATGATCAACTGCAACCCCGAGACCGTGTCCACCGACTACGACACGAGCAGCCGGCTCTACTTCGAGCCGCTCACCCTCGAGGATGTCCTCGAGGTGGTCCACGTCGAGCGCCAGGCCGGTCCGCTGGCCGGCGTCATCGTCCAGCTCGGCGGGCAGACGCCGCTCGGCCTCGCGCAGGCGCTCAAGGACGAGGGCGTGCCGATCGTCGGAACCAGCCCCGAGGCCATCAACCTCGCCGAGGACCGCGGTGCCTTCGGTCGGGTGCTCGCGGAGGCTAACCTGCCGGCCCCGAAGCACGGCACCGCCTACAGCGCCGAGGAGGCCGTCGAGGTCGCCAAGGAGATCGGCTACCCGGTCCTGGTCCGGCCCTCGTACGTCCTCGGCGGGCGCGGGATGGAGATCGTCTACGACGACGAGACCCTGGCCACCTACGTCACCCGGGCGACCATCGCCAGCCCGGAGCACCCGGTCCTCGTCGACCGGTTCCTCGACGACGCCATCGAGATCGACGTGGACGCGCTCTACGACGGCGAGGAGATGTACCTCGGCGGGATCATGGAGCACATCGAGGAGGCCGGCATCCACTCCGGCGACAGCTCCTGCACGCTGCCCCCGGTCACACTCGGCCGGACCGAGCTGGAGCGGGTCCGTGAGTCGACCCTCAAGCTGGCCGAGGGCATCGGGGTCCGCGGCCTGATGAACGTGCAGTACGCGCTGGCCCAGGACATCCTCTACGTCCTCGAGGCGAACCCGCGGGCGTCGAGGACGGTCCCGTTCGTGGCCAAGGCCACCGGGGTCCAGATCTCCAAGGCGGCCGCCCGGGTCATGCTCGGCGCGACGATCAAGGAGCTGCGCGAGGAGGGCATCCTGCCCCCGCAGGGCGACGGCGGCCGGTTGCCGGACCACGCGCCGATGGCGGTCAAGGAGGCGATCCTGCCGTTCAAGCGGTTCCGTACCCGCGAGGGCAAGGTCGTGGACTCGCTGCTCGGCCCGGAGATGCGCTCCACCGGAGAGGTCATGGGCATCGACGTCGACTTCGGGTCGGCGTTCGCCAAGAGCCAGATGAGCAGCGGCGGGCTACCGGACAGTGGCTCGGTGTTCGTCTCGATCGCCAACCGCGACAAGCGGGCGATGATCTTCCCGGTCAAGCGGCTGGCCGACCTCGGCTTCACGATCATCGCGACCAGCGGCACCGCGGAAGTGTTGCGGCGCAACGGGATCGAGTCGAAGGTGGTCCGCAAGATCCGCGAGCGCGAGCCCTCGGAGTCGGGTGAGCCGACGATCGTCGACCTCATCAACGACGGCGAGGTGGCCATGGTGGTCAACACGCCGACCGGCAAGTCCGCGCGGGCGGACGGCTACGAGATCCGCGCCGCGACGACCGGCGCCGACAAGCCGATCATCACCACGGTGCAGGAGCTCGCGGCTGCGGTGCAGGGCATCGAGGCCCGCCGCTCCGGCGAGATCCGGGTCAAGTCGCTTCAGGACCATGCGCGCGACCTCGACCTGTTCGGGCGCGGTGGAGCAGGGGAGGCTCGGTGACCGAGCGCGTGGCGGTCAACGGGTCGGCTCCCGCCGGACCCCGGGGCGGCGTCATCCAGGTGACCGGTGAGCTCATCGCGACCCGGCGCGTGGGCGCATACCAGCACCTGACCTTCGTCGCTCCCGGCATCGCGGAGCTCGCCCGGCCGGGGCAGTTCGTCGCGCTGGCCGTCGGCGGCGCCACCTCGGCGAACCTGCTGCGGCGCTGCTTCTCGATCCACAAGGTCAGCCCGTCCGGCACCTACGGCGGCACCGTCGACATCGTCGTCGCGGCCCACGGGCCGGGTACGACCTGGATCTCCAGGCTCGCGCTGCACGACGAGGCCGACATCGTGGGCCCCCTGGGCCGGCCGTTCCCGCTGCCCACCGAGCCGGTGCCGTGCGTGCTGGTCGGAGGCGGCTACGGGAGCGCGCCGCTGTTCTGGCTGGCCGAGCAGCTGGCCGCCAAGGGCTGCCACGTGGAGATGGTGCTCGGTGCGGCGAGTGAGGACCGGCTGTTCGGCGTCGTCGAGGCGCGCCGCGCGGCGGACGGGCTCACCGTCACGACCGACGACGGGTCGGCCGGGACCCGGGGCTGGGTGAGCGACGTGCTGCCCCGGGTGATCCAGCTCAGCCGGGCGGCCGTCGTCTACGGCTGCGGGCCGATGGGCATGCTCCGCTCGGTCACCGAGGTCGCGGCCGCCGAGGGTGCGGTGGCTCAGGTCGCGGTCGAGGAGTCGATGGCCTGCGGCGTCGGGGTGTGCATGACCTGCGTCATGCCCGTGGCCGGTGCCGACGGCACGACGCGGATGGTCCGGTCGTGCGTCGAGGGCCCGGTGTTCCGGGGTGACCGGGTGCGGTGGGACGCCTTCGAGAACGGGTACGGCCGGGTCCCGGCCGACACCGTCGGCGCGCCGACGGAGACGGCGCACTGATGGTCGACATGAGCGTGGCGCTCGCGGACGTCGAGCTGCCCAACCCGATGATGACGGCGTCCGGCTGCGCCGCCAACGGCAAGGAGCTGCACCGGTTCTTCGACGTAGCGACGCTGGGCGCGTTCGTGACGAAGTCGGTCATGGCAGCGCCGCGCTCCGGCCGCGGCACGCCCCGGATGGCCGAGACCCCGAGTGGGATGCTCAACTCGATCGGGTTGCAGGGCCCCGGGATCCACGCGTTCGTCGAGAACGACCTGGCCTGGCTGAAGTCGGTCGGCGCCCGCGTCCTGGTGTCGATCGCCGGCGGTTCGAGCGGCGAGTTCGCCGACGTGGCCGCCGTGCTGCGCCAGAGCGCGGCCTTCGACTGCGTCGTCGGCGTCGAGGTCAACATCTCGTGCCCGAACGTCGCGAACCGCGGCCTGGTCTTCGCGATCGACCCGCTGGCCTCGGCCAAGGTCGTCGCGCTGGTGCGCGAGCAGCTGCCGCGGGACGTGCCGGTGTTCGCGAAGCTCAGCCCCGACGTCACCGACATCGCGTCGATCGCCTCGGCCTGCGTCAAGGCCGGTGCCGACGGCCTGACTCTCATCAACACGCTGCTGGGGATGGTCATCGACACCGAGCGCCTGCGGCCCCAGCTCGGCGGGGTCACCGGCGGTCTCAGCGGGCCGGGGATCCGCCCGGTCGCGGTGCGGGCCATCTGGCAGGTCCGCGCGGCGATGACCGAGGGCCGGTTCCGGACGGTGCCGATCATCGGGGTCGGAGGAGTGCGAACGGGGCGTGACGCGCTCGAGCTGGTGGCCGCCGGGGCCAGCGCGATCCAGGTCGGGACAGCCACCTTCAACGACCCGACGGCCCCGGTCCGGGTGCTCCGCGAGCTGGAGGAGCTGTTGCAGGAGAAGGGTTTCGACAGCTTCACCCAGGCGGTCGGCGCCGCCCACCGACGTCAGGAGGTCTACCGGTGACCACACCCTTCGGCGCGCGGCTGCGGGCCGCGATGGACGCATACGGACCGTTCTGCGCCGGCCTGGACCCGCACCGCGGACTGGTGGAGCAGTGGGGGCTGGAGTACTCGCTCGCGGGGCTGGAGCGTTTCGCGATGACCTGCGTCGAGGCGTACGCCGGGACGGTCGCCGTCGTGAAGCCGCAGTCGGCGTTCTTCGAGGTGTTCGGCTCCGGCGGGATCCGCGTCCTGGAGCGGGTTCTCGCGGACCTGCGCGAGGCGGGCACGCTGACCCTGCTCGACGTCAAGCGCGGTGACATCGGCTCGACGATGCAGGCGTATGCGGACGCCTACCTCGGCAAGGACAGCGACCTGCGCGCCGACGCGGTGACGGTCAGCCCGTTCCTCGGGTACGGCTCGCTGCGGCCGGCGCTCGACCTCGCGGAGGAGACCGGTCGTGGGGTGTTCGTGCTGGCGTTGACGTCGAACCCCGAGGGGTTCGAGGTGCAGCACGCTGTGCGAGAGGACCGCTCGGTGGCGGCCGCGGTCGCGGCGGGTGCTGCTGCGGACAACGCGGGATCGGTGGCGCGGGGCGAGCTGGGGAGCGTCGGGCTGGTCATCGGCGCCACGGTCGGTGACGCGGTACACGACCTCGGGATCGACCTGGTGACGGCGAACACGCCCATCCTGGCTCCGGGGTTCGGGGCGCAGGGCGGGACCGTCGACGCACTCCGGCGGACCTTCGCCGGCGCCCTGCCACAGGTGCTGGCCAGCTCGAGCCGCGAGGTCCTGGGCGCCGGGCCGGACGTGGCCGCCCTCCGGGCCGCCGCCGCGGGAACCGCCGGCCGCGTTCAGGACGCCCTGCGCTCCTGACCGGACTCAGATGTTCGGTGGTTTCCGGTACCGATGTCGGAACTGTCGACGAACATCTGAGTCCGGTCGGGTGACGTGACCGCCCGGGCCGCCGCTCGCGCGGCGACCGCCCAGGCGAACAGCATGGGGACCACGGCGCCCCCGGCGTAGACGAACGTGCTCAGCACGATCTCGGTGACGATGCCGAGGGTCAGGACGACCGCGGTGAACCGGGGCAGCGGCCCGCGGCGCAGCGACGAGATGCCGAGCACCGTGCCGCCGAGCAGCCCCAGGGCGACCCCCGGAGCGCCGACCCAGAGATAGAACTGGTCGAGCCAAGGCGTGAAGAACGCCCCGCCGATGCCGATGGTCTCCAGGACGAGGCCAGTGAGCACGGCTCGCCACGCCCAGGTCTGGGTCCGGTTCACCGGGCGGAGCACGGCGTGCACGGCGAACGCGGCCGAACGCCGCCGCCGCGATGAGGAGCACCCAGACCCGGCCGTACCAGAGGTAGACGGTGTAGGGGTCGGACCAGGTGATGAGCGGGTGCAGCGTCGTGAGCCCCGGCCGGCCCCACCAGGCGGCGCAGCACTCGTCGAGGTCCTCGTGGCCGAAGTCGGTGTTGAACCGCGCCAAGCCGTGCAACGGCACGAGGACGAGGGACGTCACGGCGCCGGCCATGGCCAGCCGGGCCGCGAGAACGGTGCGTGAAGGTGTCATGCCGTCGACGGTAGGTAGCGGGCGGCGCCGGGTCGTCGGCCCAGGGCTGGCCGCCCTGGACGACCGAGGGGGACGCCGCGTACACCGCTGGGTGGAGGACAGGACCACCGCCCGCGGGTACCGTCGACAAGGTGGACGGGACGCCCCTGGCGGCGGCGACGACACGACGGCTGGTCGCCGATGTCGCGGTCCCGCTCGCGCTCGCGGTCGTCGGGATGCTGGAGATGTTCTCGCTCGGCCTGGCGAACCCCTGGCCTGGGATCTTCGTCGAGTGGCTGGCCTGCGCGGCGCTGGTGTTCCGGCGCCGGTGGCCGGTCATCACGGCCGTGGCGGTCTTGGCGGCCCTCCTGCTCCAGAGCGTGGTTGGAGTCCCGCGCAACGGGCCCTCGGCGCCCGTCGTCTACCTGCTCCTGGCGTGCTACTCCCTCGGTCGCTGGGTCTCCTGGCGGCTCGGTGTCCCGATGGTCCTGCTCATGGTCGGCGCGATCCTCGCGATTCCGGTCTCCGATGGCGGTGCGTCCCTCGAGTTCGGAGACGTCACGTTCGTCCTCGCCCTGACCGGACCCGCCTATGGCTTCGGGGTGTTGGTCCGCCGGTTCGCTGAGCAGAACGCGGTCCTCACGCGGGTCACCGAGGAGCTCCGGGTCGAGCGTGAGCTGGTTCGGCAGCAAGCGGCGGACGCGGAGCGTGCTCGCCTCACCCGCGAGCTGCACGACGTGATCGCGCACTCCGTGAGCGCGATGGTCGTCCAGGCCGCCGCGGCGGACGCGGTCCTCGACGCCGACCCCGGCCGGGCGCACGCCGCCCTCCGCGAGGTGGCCGACACCGGACGTCGCGCGCTGTCGGAGACCGGTCAGGTGCTTCGACTGGTTCGCGACGAGAGCGATGCGACGGGTCTTGACCCGGACACCCGGCTCGCCGACGTGGACGCCCTCGTCGACCGGTTCCGCCGGGACGGGCTCGAGGTCAGCTATCGGCTCGACGGCAGCCTGGACCGCATCCCCGCACCGCAGGACCTCTCCGGCTACCGCATCGTGCGCGAGATGCTCGCGAACGCGCTGCGCCACGCTCGGGAGCCCGCGGTGTCGCTCCTCATCCGTCGAGACGACGACAACCTTCTCATCGAGACGAGCAACAAGGCGGCCGATGACTCCGGGGGAGAGGGGCTTGGGCTCGTCGGTATGCGCGAGCGGGCCCAGCTGCTCGGCGGTTCGCTGATGGTCGACCACGACCCCGGCGGACGGTTGACGGTCCGAGCGCGACTACCGCTGAGGCCGGTGGCCGGGTGACGTCGGTGGTCGTCGCCGACGACCAGGAGATCATCCGGTCGGGACTGCGAATGGTCTTGGAATCACAAGGGATCGACGTCGTCGGGGAGGCCGCGAACGGGGTCGAGGCGGTCGACGTGGCGCGACGGCTACGGCCGGACGTCGTCCTCATGGACATCAGGATGCCGGTGGTCAACGGGATCGCCGCGACCGCGACCATCGTGCGTGAGCAGCTGCCGTCGCGGGTGCTCGTCCTGACGACGTACGACCTCGACGGTCTCGTGTACGGCGCCCTCCGGGCCGGCGCCGCGGGGTTCCTGCTCAAGACCACGGCGCCGGACCGCCTGGTCGCGGGCATCGAGCTGGTCGCTGCGGGTGAAGCCCTGCTGGCCCCGTCCTTGACGCGGCGGCTGATCGAGGAGCACGTCCGTGGTCCGGAGCCGGTCGCGGGGACGCCGGCGGCTCTGTCGGCGCTGACCGCGCGCGAGGTCGACGTGCTTCGGCTGGTGGCCGCCGGCCTGACCAACGACGACATCGCCGGCCGGATCGGCGTCAGCCCGGTGACCGTCAAGACGCATGTCACCCGGATCCTCGCCAAGCTCGGGGCGGAGACGCGGGCGCAGGCGGTCGTGCGGGCGTACGAGTCAGGACTGGTCAGGGCGGGGGAGGCGGGTCCAGCACCACGTCGCTGATGCGCTCGGGGCGGAACCCGTAGCCGATCAGGCGAGCCGTGAGCGGCCGCACCGCGGACAGGACCGCCCCAGGGACGGTGCGCTCGAAGGCCGTCGGCGGGTCGTGGACCAGCGCGCGCCCGCTGCCGATGGCGCGGTGGAGGGTCACCTGGATCCGCTGCATCAGCGCCGTCGGCGGACGGCGCCGCCGCTGGACCCGTCGCGCGGCGGCGTCCAGCGCGTCCCCGTCGTCGGGCGTCGCGCGCAGCACCGGGACGAGCGCGTTCGCCGTAGCCACGGCGTCCTGCACCGCGTAGTTGATCCCGACGCCGAAGGCCGGCGACATGGCGTGCGCCGCGTCGCCGATGCACAGCGCCCCGGGGACCGACCACCGCCGCAGCAGGTCGACCTGGACGGTGAGCAGCTTCACGGCGTCCCAGTCGGTGAGGTTGTCCACGACCTCGGCCAGCGGCGGCGCCGAGTGGACGACCCGCTCGCGGAACGCCGGCAGCCCTTTCGCCTGGACCGCGCCGAACGTGCCCTTGGGAATGAGCACGCCGCACTGGAGGTAGTCGGGCCGCGGGATGGTGACGACCATCGTGTGCGATCCGAGGTAGGCGAGGGTGTCGGGAAGCGGGGCCGTCGACCGCGGCAGCCGCAGCCACAGGACGTCGATGGGGACGCCGGTCTCCTCCGCCGTGAGCCGGAGGCGGTCACGGACCGTCGAGCGGCGGCCGTCGGCGGCGACCGTGAAGGCAGCGTCGACCCTGAGCTCGCCGTCGGCCGTCTGCGCGACGACACCGCTCACGCGGCCGGCTCGGCGGATGACGTCGGTGACCTCGGCGCCCATCACCAGCCGGAACCCGGGGTGGCGGCGGCCCTCGGAGGCGAGGAGGTCGAGGAGGTCCCACTGGGGCATCAGGGCGATCTCGCGGTTCGGGCCTCGCAGCCGGCCGAAGTCGATCGGGTGCAGCCGCATCGTCCCGACGACGACGTCCAGGGTGTGCAGCCGGGTGTGCGGGACGGCCTCGAACGCCGCGCGGAACCCGAGCTGGTCCACGAGGTCGAGCGTCGAGGGGTGCACCGTGTCGCCCCGGAAGTCGCGGAAGAAGTCGGTGTGCTTCTCGAGGACCATGACGTCGATTCCCGCGCGGGCCAACAGGATTCCGAGCATGACGCCGGCGGGACCGCCGCCGGCAACGCATACCCGGGTGCTCAGGTGCTCGGTCACTCCGCGCTCCAGACCAGCCGGGCCCGTTCCGGAGGCGCGGGTCGCTCGAGGTAGCTGGCGTTGGGCGCCGCGAACCCGAACCCGGCGTAGAGGTCGTGCGCGTCGGCGGTGTGGAGCATCCACCGGAAGTCGCGACCCGGCCCGTTCTCCACCATCTCCTCCACCAGCTGCCGACCGACGCCGCGGCCGCGCCAGGCCGGCAGGACGAACACGTCGGCGAGATACGCGCCGGACACGCCGTCCGAGAACGCCCGGGCGAACCCGACCATGGCGCCGTCCGACGCATACGCACCGACGACCCGCCAGGCCCCACGGACCTGGGCCTCGACGTCGGTCCTGGCCCGCCACCGGCCCCAGTAGGCGGCGGTCGAGAGGAACTGCCAGACCACGTCGACATCGACTCGCGACGGGTCGTCGCTGACCACGACAGCGGTCGGGTCGAGCTCGGTCGAGCGGCTCATGCGAGCAGTCTGCCGCGCCGCCGCCACCCGTCGTTGCGGGGGGAGTCGGGCCATGGGTAGGTTCGCTGACAGCGCCGACGTCCGTCCGCCAGAGCCGAAGGAGCACCCGTGGCCCTCCCGCCGCTGACCCCGGAGCAACGAGCCGCCGCTCTGGCCAAGGCCGCCGTCGCCCGTCGGGAGCGAGCCGCCGCGAAGAACCGGCTCAAGTACTCGCAGGGGTCGCTGGCCGACGTGATCCAGGAGGGCCGGGGCAACGACGTCATCGGCAAGATGAAGGTGTCCGCCCTGCTCGAGTCGCTGCCGGGCGTCGGTCGGGTCCGCGCGCGCCAGATCATGGACGAGGTCGGGATCTCGGAGTCCCGGCGGGTCCGCGGCCTCGGCGCGAACCAGGCCGCCGCGCTCATCGCGCGCTTCGACCGGGAGTGACGGAGCCGCCGCCGTCCCGACTCGTCGTCCTCGCGGGGCCGACCGCGGTCGGCAAGGGGACCGTCGCCGGCTACGTGCGGGCCCACTTCCCCCAGGTGTGGCTGTCGGTCTCGATGACCACCCGCGCATCCGCGTCCTGGCGAGGTGGACGGCGTCCACTACCACTTCGTCGACGACGCCGAGTTCGACCGGCTGGTCGCGGCGGGGGAGTTCCTCGAGTACGCGGTGGTCCACGGCCGCGCGAAGTACGGAACGCCGCGCGGTCCGGTCGAGCGGGCGTTGGCCGAGGGTCGCCTCGCCATGCTCGAGATCGACCTCCAGGGCGCCCGTCAGGTACGCGCGACGATGCCGGGCGCACTGTTCGCCTTCCTCGCGCCGCCGTCGTGGGACGAGCTGGTCCGCCGGCTGGTCGGCCGCGGCACCGAGACCGAGGAGGAACGGGAGCGGCGGCTGCAGACCGCGAGGGACGAGCTGGCGGCCGCTTCGGAGTTCGACGTGGTCATCGTCAACGACGATGTTCGGCGAGCGAGCGAAGAACTCGTATCATGGATGAGATCGCGTTCGCGCGCCGTCTGACGCTGCCCACCGGCAGCCGTGCGCGACGCCTATCCCTTGACGAGGAGAAACCCGCATGTCCGGAACCGTGGCCAACCCGATCGGTATCACCAACCCGCCGATCGACGACCTGCTCCAGGCCGCCGACAGCAAGTACGCGCTGGTGATCTACTCGGCCAAGCGCGCCCGCCAGATCAACGCGTACTACAGCCAGCTCCAGGAGGGCCTGCTCGACTACGTCGGCCCGCTCGTGGAGACCGAGATCAGCGAGAAGCCCCTCTCGATCGCGCTGCGCGAGATCAACCAGGGGCTCGTGACCGCCGAGGCCGCTCCCGAGGAGTGAGCCACCCGTGACCGGTGAGCGGCTCGGCGACACACCTCAGGTCGTCCTCGGCGTCGGTGGCGGGATCGCGGCCTACAAGGCCGCGCTGCTGCTGCGCTTGCTCACCGAGTCGGGTCACGACGTGACCGTCGTCCCCACCGCGGCGGCGCTGCGGTTCGTCGGCGCGCCGACCTGGGAGGCCCTGTCGGGCAAGCCGGTCTCGACCGAGGTCTGGTCCGACGTGTCCCGGGTGCCCCACGTGCAGATCGGCAAGAATGCCGACCTCGTCGTCGTGGCGCCGGCCACGGCCGACCTGCTGGCCCGCGCGGCCGCCGGGCTGGCCGACGACCTGTTGACCACGACGCTGCTGACGGCGCGGTGTCCGGTCGTCTTCGCGCCGGCGATGCATACCGAGATGTGGGAGCACCCCGCCACCCAGGCCAACGTCGCGACGCTCGCCGCCCGCGGTGCGCACATCGTCCCGCCCGCCTCCGGACGGCTCACCGGCGAGGACACCGGTCCCGGCCGGCTGCCGGACGCGGAGGAGATCTTCGCCGTCTGCCAGCGCCTGCTGTCGGGTTCGGGTGCGGAACGACCGCTGGCGGGACGGCGGGTCGTCGTCAGCGCCGGCGGGACGCGCGAGCCGCTCGACCCGGTGCGGTACCTCGGCAACCGGTCCTCCGGCAAGCAGGGGTATGCGCTGGCGCAGGTCGCCGCCGCCCGCGGCGCTGCCGTGACGCTGGTCTCCGCGAACGCCTCGCTGACCGCGCCGAACGGCGTCGAAGTCGTCGCGGTCGGGACCGCCCTGGAGCTGCAGGACGCCGTGACCCGGGCGGCCAAGGACGCCGACGTCGTCGTCATGGCCGCGGCCGTGGCCGACTTCCGCCCCAAGGACTATGCCGCCGCGAAGATCAAGAAGACCCACGCCGCCACGGCGGACGGCAGCCCCGACGAGTCGGCTCCGACCATCGAGCTGGTCCGCAACCCCGACATCCTCGCCGGGCTGGTCGAGTCCCGTGGCGCTGCAGAGCGTCCCCTCATCGTCGGCTTCGCCGCGGAGACCGGCGACGCGACCGGCTCGGTGCTCGACCTCGCGCGGGCCAAGCTGGCGCGCAAGGGCTGCGACCTGCTCGTCGCCAACGAGGTGGGCGCCGACAAGGGCTTCGGCACCGACGGCAACACGGTCCACCTGCTGTTCCGCGACGGCCTCCCGGGTGCGCCCGCGGACCGCGTCGCCGGCCCGGCGCCCAAGGCGGCGATCGCCGCCGCGGTGTGGGACGGCGTACAGGCCGTGCTGGATCCCCGTTAGACTCGCCCGCGGTTCGGGGACCCGCCGAGCCTTTCGCACCCGTTAGCCGTCCAGGAGACCTGAGTGTCCGCACGCCTCTTCACGTCCGAGTCCGTCACCGAGGGCCACCCGGACAAGATCTGCGACCAGGTCAGCGACGCCATCCTCGACGCCATGCTGTCGCAGGACCCGGGCGCCCGCGTCGCCGTCGAGACGATGGTGACCACCGGCCTCGTCCACGTGGCCGGCGAGGTGACGACCGAGGCGTACGTCGAGATCCCGTCCATCGTCCGCGAGACGGTCCTCGGCATCGGGTACGACTCGTCAACCAAGGGCTTCGACGGCGCCTCGTGCGGTGTCGAGGTCTCGATCGGGCAGCAGTCTCCGGACATCGCGCAGGGCGTCGACACCGCCTACGAGAGCCGCACCGGCACCGTCGACCCGCTCGACAAGCAGGGCGCCGGCGACCAGGGCCTCATGTTCGGGTACGCGTGCCAGGACACCGCGGAGTACATGCCGCTGCCGATCTACCTCGCCCACCGGCTGGCCGAGCGGCTCACCGCGGTCCGCAAGAGCGGCGACCTGGCGTACCTGCGTCCCGACGGCAAGACCCAGGTGACCATCGCTTACGACGGCGACAAGGCCGTCAAGCTCGACACGGTGGTCCTGTCGACCCAGCACGCCGCCGACGTCTCGCTCGAGGCGCTGCTGCAGCCCGACATCCGGGAGCACGTCATCGCGCCCGTCCTGGAGGAGCTGAGGGAGACCGGCACCGAGTTCGACACCTCCGACTACCGGACCCTTATCAACCCCACCGGCCGGTTCGAGATCGGCGGCCCGATGGGCGACGCCGGGCTTACCGGACGCAAGATCATCGTCGACACGTACGGCGGGATGGCCCGGCACGGCGGCGGCGCGTTCTCCGGCAAGGACCCGTCGAAGGTGGACCGATCGGCGGCCTACGCGATGCGCTGGGTGGCCAAGAACGTCGTGGCCGCCGGGCTGGCCAAGCGCTGCGAGATCCAGGTCGCCTACGCGATCGGCACGGCCAAGCCGGTCGGCCTCTACGTCGAGACGTTCGGCACCGAGACCGCGCCGGTGGACAAGATCCAGGAGGCGATCACCACGGTGTTCGACCTGCGGCCGGCCGCCATCGTCGACCAGCTCGACCTGCTGCGCCCGATCTACAAGCCGACCGCCGCCTACGGCCACTTCGGCCGCACCATGGCCGACGGCATCGAGAACCCGTTCACCTGGGAGCAGACGACCAAGGTCGAAGCCCTCCAGGCGGCCGTGCGCGGCTGACCCGACGGCGGAAGCGGCGGTCCGGCGCCGTCGCCCGCGTCTGCTAGACCTGCGCGCGTGACCCCCGGCGACCCGACCTCCGCGACCGCAGCGCCAGCGCTGCCGGTCGCGGCCGTCGTCGTCGACACCGGGCTGCCGCACCTGGACCGGGTGTTCGAGTATGCGGTACCGGCCGAGCTGGCGGACGACGCCCAGCCGGGATGCCGGGTGCGGGTGCGGTTCGCCGGGCGCGACCTGGACGGGTTCGTCGTCGGGCGGCGCGACCACGCCGAGCATCCTGGTCGGCTCGCCGCCGTCCGCCGCGTGGTCAGCCCCGAACCGGTGCTCACGCCCGAGGTGCTGGCCCTCGCCCGGGCCGTCGCCGACCGCAACGCCGGCGTCCTGGGCGACGTGCTGCGGCTCGCGGTCCCCAAGCGGCACGCCGCCGCCGAGCGAGCGCTCGACAAGGCGGGGACGCCCACGCCGGCCCTGGTCACCGCTCCGGAACCCGGGCCCTGGGCCGCATACCCCGCGGGCGAGGCGCTGCTGCGCCGGATCGCCGCCGGCGAGGCCCCGGCGGCCGCGTGGCTCGCCCTCCCCGGACGCCCGCCGGACCAGGACTGGCCGACCGCGCTCGCCGTCGCCGCGGCCACTGCCGTCGCGGCGGGCCGTGGCGCCCTGGTCGTCGTCCCCGACCACCGCGACCTCGACCGCGTCGACCGCGAGCTGACCGCGCTCCTCGGCGCGGGTCAGCACGTCAGGCTCACCGCCGACCAGGGGCCGCAGGCGCGCTACACCGCGTGGCTGAAGGTGCTCCGCGGCCACGTCCGGTGCGTCGTGGGAACCCGCGCCGCCGCCTTCGCCCCGCTCCACGACCTCGGTCTGGTCGCCTGGTGGGACGACGGCGACGACCTGCTCGACGAGCCCCGCGCCCCGTACCCGCACGTCCGCGACGTGCTCACCCTCCGTGCCGCCCAGAGCGGCGCCGCCCTGGTGACCGGGGGCTTCGGTCGCAGCGTCCCGGTACAGCAGCGGGTCGAGGACGGCGCGCTCGTCGCCGTCCAGCCGGCGCAGGACGCCCTGCGTGCCGCGGCGCCACGGGTCCTCATCGCCGGCGACGACCTCGACCGCACGGGCCCGGCTGCCCTCGCCCGGCTACCGCCACTCGCGTGGCGAACCGCGCGGACGGCGCTCGAGACCGGGCCGGTCCTCGTCCAGGTGCCGCGCCGCGGGTACCTGCCCTCGTTGGCCTGCCAGCACTGTCGTGAGCCGGCCCGCTGCCCGCGGTGCCACGGCCCGATGGGGCTGCCCGCCGGCGGTTCGGTGCCGACCTGCCGGTGGTGCGGGGCGACCCTCGGCCCGGAGGGCTTCGTCTGCCCGGAGTGCGAGGGCCGCGAGCTCCGGTCGACCGTGGTCGGCGCCCGCCGGACCGCCGAGGAGCTGGGCCGCGCGTTCCCCGGTGTCCCCGTCCGCACGTCCGGCTCCGGCGAGGTGCTCGCCTCGGTGGGCCCAGAGCCCGCGCTCGTCATCGCCACTCCCGGCGCCGAGCCGGTCGCCGACGGCGGGTATGCGGCCACGCTCCTCCTCGACGGCTGGGCCTTGCTCGACCGGGCCGGGCTCGACGCGGCGGTCGAGGCGCTGCGCCGCTGGATCGGGGCCGCCGCGCTGACCAGGCCGGCGCCGGACGGCGGCGTCGTCGTCCTCGCCGGCACCCCCACGCATACGACCATCCCGGCCGTCGAGGCCCTGGTCCGCTGGGACCCGGCCTGGCTCGCCTCGCGCGAGCTGGCCGAGCGCCTCGAGCTGGCGCTGCCGCCCGCCGTGACGATGGCCCAGGTCGTCGGACCGCGGGGTCCGCTGGTCGCCGCGGTCGACGCTGCCGGCCTCGGGCCGAACGTCGAACGCCTCGGGCCGCTGCCCTTCCGCTCGCCGACCCCGACCCCGGCCCCGAGCACGACGTCAGGCGCGGCCGCCGGCCCCCCACTGGTCCAGGTGCTCCTGCGCGTACCCCGGAGCGAGCACCTCGACCTCGCGCATCACCTCGCCGCCATGAGGGCCGAGCGGTCGGCCCGCAAGGAACCGGAGTCGGTGTCGGTGCGCATGGACCTCGCCGAGGGTCAGGGCTGAGCCTTGAGCCTCCGCCAGCCGCCGGCGCGGTTGTTGGCGACGATCTGCCGGAACATCGCCAGCAGCGCCGCCCGGTTGATGGTCTCGCCCTCCTTGACCCCCACCGTGCGCGCGGTCTGGTTGTCGTGACCGGCCGTGATGATGCTCTCGGGGTCGGGGACGATCGCCCCGTCGTAGAGGAACACGTTGACGTGGTCCTTGGCGGCCAGCAGCGCGCAGATGTTTCCCTGGAGCACGAAGTACGGCTGCACGGTCCGTTTGACCGTCTCCTCGACCTCGGGATCCGCCTCGTGGACCAGGTCGCGGACCTCATGACAGATCGCCTGCTGCCAAGCCGGGAGTGCGTCGATGTAGGCGTCGACGCGGGGGTCTTTGTCGTAGGCGGCGGCCGCTCGCCGCGTCGTCCGTCCGGGCATACGTCAACCTAGCCCGGCCCACGGCCGCGGGGCGGCCTGGACAATGGGGCGACCGACCGACCGAACACCGACCGACCGAACAGGAGGGGCGAATGCTGGCCTTCGGCGCCCTGCTGCTCTCGGCCGTGTGCTCGGGCACCGCGACGATCCTCCAGGCCGGCGTCGCCCGTCGGCTGCCGACGGTGGACCGTCTCGACGCCGGGCTGTTGATCCGGCTGTTGCGCCGGTCCGCGTACCTGGGCGCGTTGGCGCTCCTCGTCGTCGGACTGCTCCTCGCGATGTACTCGCTGCGCTCCCTGCCGCTCTACCTGGTCCAGGCGGTCCGGTCGTCGAGCCTCGGGGTGACGGCGCTGCTGTCGGTCCTCGTCCTCAAGCAGCGGCTGCTCTGGTCGGAGCTCGCCGCGGTGCTGGCGGTCGGGGTGGGGATCGTCGCCCTCGCGCTGACCTCCGGGCCCCAGGAGGCGGCCGAGGTCGGCAACGCCGTTCGGTTCGGCATGCTTGCGGCGGTCGCGGCGCTTGGTCTCGTCGCCATTCCGGCGGCAAAACAGCCGCCGGGAATGCGGTCGGGCGTGGCGCTCGGGGTCATCGCCGGCCTGAGCCTGGCGATCCTCGTCCTCGGAGCGCGGATCCTGCGCGGCTTCGGACCGCTGACGCTGCTGGCGGACCCCGCGGCGTGGGCGATGGGGTTCGCCGGCCTCCTCGGCCTGCTCGTCTCGGCCACCGCGATGCAGCGGGCGTCGGTCGTCACGGTGACCGCGGCGACGGTCGCCACCGAAGCCGTCGCCGCGGCCATTCTCGGACTGGTGGTCTGCGGAGACCGGCCGATGGCGGGGACCGAGGTCTGGGCCGTCGTCGGCTTCGTCGTCGCGCTGGCCGGGGCGCTGGGCCTGGCCCGGTTCGGGGCGCCCGCGGAGGAGGAGGTTGCCGGCCCGCGGGGCTGACCTCCCCAACAGATGTTTGACAGGGAAATGTCGGCGAGGCATACTCCCAAACATGTCTTTGGAGGATGGTCCGTCGGAGGTCCGTCGGCTGCGGGCCGGTGCGCACCCGCTCCGCCTGGAGATGCTCTCGCTGCTGACCGGCGCCGAGCTGAGCGCGGCTGAGGTCGCCCGCGAGCTGGCGACCACCCAGGCGAACGCGTCGTACCACCTGCGGGTGCTCCAGCGGGCCGGGCTGCTCGAGGCGGCGGGTGAGGAGAAGGTCAACGGGGGCATCGCGAAGCGGTACCGCGCCCTGTGGGACCGGCAGGAGCCACGCGACCCCGAGCACGCCGACGAGGACGCCGATGCCGAGATCCTGGCCATGGTGGAGATGGCGGCGAACCGGGTGGCGCACCGCCAGCGCGGCGTCCCGGGCCACTTCACCGACGCGGCCCTCTGGGTCGAGCCGGACGTCTGGAGCGCGGTGCTCGACCGGCTGGCCGAGGCCTCGAGGCTTCTGCACGAGTCGGCGCGCCCGCCGCGGACGGAGGGAACCGTCCGTGCCAACCTCTCGGTGCTGGCGTTCCGTCTGGAGGACCGCCCGGAGAAGGGTCGATGAGGTGGGGCACCGCGCTCGGCGTGCTGCGGGAGCGCCGGTTCGCGTGGTACTTCGCGGCCCGCTCGGTCTCGACCGCCGGTACCGCCATGGCGCCCGTCGCGCTGGCCTTCGCGGTCCTGCACTTGACCGACTCGGCCGGGGCGCTGGCCCAGGTGCTCACCGCACGGACCGCGGCGATGGTGCTCTTCCTGCTCGTGGGCGGCGTCATCTCCGACCGGATGTCGCGGACCACGGTGCTGCAGCTGGCGCACGCCCTGACCGCCCTGACCCAGGGCGGCGCCGCGGCGCTGGTCATCACCGGGCACGCCGACCTGTGGATGCTCACCGGCATCGAGGCGGTCAACGGCGCCGCGTCGGCGTTCACCTTCCCGGCGATGGCCGGCATCGTCCCGCTCGTCGTGGACCGGGCCCGGCTGCAGCCGGCCAACTCGCTGCTGGCGTTCTCGCGCAGCGGCCTCACGGTCATCGGCCCCGCAGTCGCCGGGCTGCTGGTGATCAGCGTCGGCCCGGGGTGGGCGTTGGCCTTCGACGCGTTCACCTACCTGGTGGCGATCCTCTGCCTCTGGCAGGTGCGGCTGCCGGCCCGCGACCCGGCCACGGCGCCGGAGCGCACGTCGATGTGGGGCGAGCTGAGGGACGGGTGGGCCGAGTTCAGCTCGCGGACCTGGTTGTGGGTCGTGGTCGTCGTCTTCGGTCTGCTCAACGCGATCCACTTCGGTGCGCTCGGCGTCCTCGGCCCGCTGGTGTCGAGCCGGGCCCCGGCCCTCGGCGCGAGTGGATGGGGGCTCGCGCTCAGCGCCGAGGCGGTCGGCACCGTGGTCGCGACGGTGGTCATGCTTCGGGTCAGCGTCCGGTTCCCCCTGCGGGTCGGCATGATCTCCATCGCGGCGATCGCGGTCCCCGTCCTCATGCTGGGGCTGTCGCCGTCGACGTTGCCCCTGGTCTTCGCGATGTTCGTCGCGGGTGCCGGTAGCGAGCTGTTCGGCGTCGGCTGGTCGACCGCGATGCAGGTGCACATCCCCGAGGCGGTGCTGTCGCGCGTGTCCAGCTACGACGCGTTGGGGTCGTTCGTCGCGATGCCGTTGGGCTCGTTGCTGTTCGGCGTCCTCGCCGACCGGTTCGACCCCGAGCCGGTCCTCGTCGTGAGCGGGATCCTCTATGCGGTCCTCGCGCTGGGAACGCTGGGCTCGCGTTCGGTTCGCAACCTGGAGAACGACCTCGTCCACGAGCGCGCCTAGACTTGGGCGCCCGTCGCACCCACGCCGTCGCATACCCGTGAGGAACCAGCACTCGCCGTGTCGATCAAGGAGATCCGCCTCTTCGGCGACCCGATCCTGCGCACCCCGGCCGTCGAGGTCGTCGACTTCGACCGCGAGCTGCGCCAGCTCGTCGCCGACCTCACCGACACGATGGTCGACGCGCCCGGAGCCGGGCTGGCCGCGCCGCAGATCGGGGTCGGACTGCGGGTCTTCACGTGGCACGTCGACGGCGAGCTCGGTCACCTCGTGAACCCCGTGCTCCGGCTGTCGGAGGACTGCCAGGACGGACCCGAGGGCTGCCTGTCCTTCCCCGGCCTGCGCAACGAGGTTCGCCGCTCGGCGACGGCGGTGGCGACCGGGTTCGACATGTTCGGCGAGTCGGTCACGGTCGAGGGCGCCGAGATCCTCGCGCGCGTCCTGCAGCACGAGACCGACCATCTCGACGGCATCCTCTTCGTCGACCGGATGGACCCGGCGCAGCGCAAGCTCGCGATGCGGGCCGTGCGCGAGGCCGAGTGGGCTGGTGGGCCGGTGCCCACCGTCCGGCTGAGCCCCCACTCCACCTTCGGGCGGGGGATGTAGTGCGGCTCGTGTTCGCGGGCACGCCGGACGCGGCCGTGCCCAGCCTCGAGGCGCTCGCCGCCTCGTCGCACGAGGTCGTCGCGGTGGTCACCCGACCGGATGCGCCTGCGGGACGGGGGCGTTCGCTGGTTCCCTCGCCGGTTCGCGTCCGCGCCGACGCCCTCGGCTTGCCCGTCCTCACCCCCGCGACGGCCAAGGACCCGGCCTTCCACGACCAGCTGCGTGAGCTCGCGCCGGACGCCTGCCCGGTCGTCGCCTACGGCGCGATCGTCCCGAGGGCCGCGCTCGACATCCCGCGCCACGGCTGGGTGAACCTGCACTTCTCGCTGCTTCCCGCCTGGCGGGGCGCCGCGCCCGTGCAGCGCGCGGTCATGGCCGGCGACGACGTCACCGGAGCGACGACCTTCCTCCTCGAGGAGGGCCTCGACACCGGTCCGGTGCTCGGGACGATGACGGAGACCATCCGCGCCACCGACACGGCCGGCGACCTGCTCGGCCGGCTGGCGATCGGCGGTGCCGGCCTCCTCGTGGCGACGATGGACGGCCTCGCGTCCGGCTCGCTGGTCCCGGTGCCGCAGCCGGCGGAGGGCGTCTCGCTGGCCCCCAAGATCTCCGTCGACGACGCGCGGGTCGACTGGACCCGGCCCGGGTTCGTCGTCGACCGCCAGGTCCGGGGCTGCACGCCGAACCCCGGCGCATGGACGACGTTCCGGGGGGAGCGGCTGAAGGTTGACCCGGTGACCCCCGTCGCCGACGAGGCGGCCGGTGTACCGGGGAGCCTGGTCGTCACCAAGCGCGACGTGCACGTCGTCACGGGCTCGGGCACGGTCCGGCTCGGCGTCGTCCAGGGGCACGGGAAGCGGCCGATGCCGGCCGCGGACTGGGCGCGCGGCATCCGGATCGAGCCGGGCGAGCGGTTCGGAGATGCCTGACCGGCGACCCCCGCGGGCGCGGTCGGCGCAGCGTCCGGCCGAGCGCGGCCGACGTACCGACCCGGTACGGCTCGCCGCCTACACCGTCATGCGGGCGGTGGCCGACGGCGCCTACGCGAACCTGGAACTGCCCAAGGCGTTGCGCGGCAAGCGGATCGACGGTCGTGACGCCGCCTTCGCGACGGAGCTGGTCTACGGCGCGACCCGGATGCGGGGCTTCTACGACCGCGTGGTCGAGGTCGCGGCGCGCCGACCCGTGGGCGAGATCGACGGTCCGGTGCTCGACACACTGCGGCTCGGGGTTCACCAGCTGCTCGGTATGCGGGTCGCCACCCACGCCGCCGTCGACGAGACCGTCGCGCTGGCGCGGCAGGTCAACGGAATCGGGGCGTCCGGGTTCGTCAACGCGGTGCTGCGCCGCGTCGCCGAGCGCGACCGCGAGGCGTGGCTGGCCGAGGTGGCGCCGCCGGAGCTCGAGCCGCTGGCCGCGCTGGCGGTCCGGACCAGCCATCCCGAGTGGGTCGTGCGGGCGATGCGGCAGGCGCTGCTCGGTCACGGCACCGCGACGGCCGAGGACGCCGACGCGCAGCTCGCGGCCCTCCTGGCCGCGGACAACGCGCCGCCGCGGGTGACCCTGGCGGCGCGGCCGGGGCTGGCCGACGTCAGTGAGCTGCTCGGCGACGGTGCGACGCTCGGCGCGCTGGCCGGCACCGCTGTCGTGCTCGACCACGGGGACCCGGGGCGCATCCCTGCCGTCCGCGAGGGACGAGCCGCGGTCCAGGACGAGGGGTCGCAGCTCGTCGCCCTGGCCTTGGCCGCGGCACCGGTCGGGCCCCGGCCGGGTCGGGAGCGCTGGCTCGATCTCTGCGCCGGACCCGGAGGAAAGGCGGGGCTGCTCGCGGCACTGGCCCTGGAGGGCGACGCCGACCTCGTGGCCAACGAGGTCAACCCCACCCGCACCGAGCTGGTCCGGCGGACCCTGGCGGCGGCGGTCGAGCGCGGCCGCCCGGGTCAGGTCACCGTCCGCACCGGCGACGGCCGGGAGATCGGCAGCGCCGAGCCCGACGCCTACGACCGGGTGCTGGTGGATGCGCCCTGCACCGGCCTCGGCGCGTTGCGCCGCCGCCCGGAGGCCCGCTGGCGCCGCCAGCCGTCCGACGTGCCCACGCTGGCGACCCTGCAGCGCGAGCTGCTGACCAGCGCGCTCGACGCCACCCGGCCCGGCGGGGTCGTGGCGTACGCGACGTGCAGTCCGCACCTGGGGGAGACCCGGTTCGTCGTGTCGGACGTCGTCAAGCGGCGGGCCGACGTCGAGCTGGTCGACGCCGGCCCAGTCGTGACGGACCGGGAGGAGCGTCCGGTCGAGGGCACCGGCGACGCGCCGTTCGTGCAGCTGTGGCCGCACCGGCACGACACCGACGGCATGTTCCTCGCCCTGCTCCGCCGCCGCTGAAGCCAGAGCGCGGGGTCAGAGGGCGCGCTGGCGCAGCGACTCGGCCACGGCGAGCCGGTCGACCAGGTCGTTCATCGGGTCTCCGGAATGCCCTTTCACCCACTGGAACGTCACGTCGCCGCGGGCGTTGACCAGCTCGACCAGCGGCTCCCAGAGGTCGCGGCTGACGACCGGCTTCTTCTGGGACGTCAGCCACCCGCGCGCCTGCCAGCCACGCCACCAGCCGTCGCGGAAGCAGTTGACGACGTAGGTCGAGTCGCTGACGACGACGAGCGGACTGTCGTCGAGCGCGCGCACCGCCTCGAGCGCCGCCTGGATCTCCATCCGCTGGTTCGTGGTCGCGGGGGCGCCGCCGAACCCCTGGCGCCCGTCGGCGACGGCCCACGCCCAGCCGCCGGGGCCCGGGTTCCCCGAGCACGCCCCGTCGGTGTAGACCGATGTCGCACCGGCCGGCAGCGGCGGGTCGACCCGGCGCGACTTCGTCGAGTCGGCGGCCCGTGGAGGAGCGGCCGGTGGGGCGGCGGCGGGGGCAGGGGCCGGCGCGGTCTCGCCGAACAGCCCGGCCTGGACCGGCTGGGCGCACGCCTCGTGCACCCATGGACCGCTCTTGCCCCCGGTCGACACGATCTCGTCGCCGACGCGGACCGGACGGGCGCACGCGCCGCACGTCGTGGCATACCGGGCCTTCACCGGACGACCGTATCCAGTGCCGCCGCCACGGCCATCCGCGGGACTGCTCCTAGGGTGGCATCGTGCAGATCTCGCCGAGCATCCTGTCCGCCGACTTCGCGAACCTGCAGGCCGAGCTACAGGCGATCCGCAGCGCCGACTGGGCCCACGTCGACGTCATGGACAACCACTTCGTGCCCAACCTGACCCTCGGGCTGCCGGTCGTCGAGTCGCTGCGCAAGGTCAGCCCCGTCCCGCTGGACTGCCACCTGATGATCGACGACCCGGACCGCTGGGCGCCGGGGTATGCGGAGGCGGGCGCCGAGTCGGTGACGTTCCACGTCGAGGCGGCCGCCGACCCGCGAGGCCTGGCCCGGACCCTGCGGGGGCTCGGGGCGCGCGCCGGGATGGCGATCAAGCCACGGACGCCCTGGGAGCCGTACGAGGACCTGCTGCCCGACCTCGACATGGTCCTTGTCATGACGGTGGAGCCGGGTTTCGGCGGCCAGTCGTTCATGGCCGACCAGATGCCGAAGGTCCGCGCGGTCCGCGACTCCGTGCGGCGGTTCGGTGGCGAGGTGTGGATCCAGGTCGACGGCGGGGTCAGCGCCGCGACCATCGAGCAGTGCGCCGAGGCGGGCGCCGACGTCTTCGTCGCGGGGTCCGCGGTCTACGGCAAGGACGACGTGCCCGGCGCCATCGCCGACCTGCGAGCTCTGGTGGCCGCCCACACCCACCCCTGAGGGTGAATCCGTCACGATCCGGGCACAAAGGGTGTGCGGCCGGCGCTCACGGGGCATGGGGAGTTCGTCTCGGGGACGGACTAGGGCAGGGAGTGCTCGTGCAGGCGCCGAACGGTCTGGTGGCGGACCGGTACCGGTTGGTCCGGCTGATCGGCCGGGGCGGGATGGGTGCGGTGTGGGAGGGCCGGGACGAACGGCTCCACCGCGCGGTGGCCCTGAAGGTCCTCAACCCCGAACCGGTGCCGGTGACCCAGAGCGCGGAGACTGTCGAGTCCGCCGAGCTGGTGGCCCGTCGCGCCATGCGGGAGGCCCGGCTCGCGGCGCGGCTGGAACACCGTCACGCGGTCACCGTCTACGACGTCGTCGAGCACGAGGGCCAGCCCTGTCTCGTCATGGAGCTCGTCCCGTCGCAGCCGCTCTCCGAGATCCTCCGGGAGCTCGGAACCCTGCACGAGCAGGAGGTGGCCACGCTCGGCGCTCAGGTCGCCTCCGCGCTGGCGGCCGCACACGCCGCCGGTGTCGTCCACCGGGACGTCAAGCCGGCCAACATCCTCGTCGCCGACGACGGCACCGCCCGGATCAGCGACTTCGGCATCGCCCACGGCTACGGAGACACCACCCTCACCTCGACCGGCATGCTCACCGGCACCCCCGCGTACCTCGCGCCGGAGGTCGCCCGCGGCGGCGAGTCCGGCTTCGCCTCGGACGTCTTCTCTCTCGGGTCGACGCTGTATGCGGCGCTCGAGGGCACGCCCCCGTTCGGCCAGGAGCCGAACCCGATGGCCCTGCTCCACCGGGTCGCGTCCGGTCGGCTCGAGCCGCCCCAGCGCGCCGGGGTACTCACCCCGCTGCTCACGAGGATGCTGTCATCGAACCCGGACGCCCGGCCCTCGATGGCCCAGGTCGCCGAGGAGCTGGACCGGCTCGCGGCCGACCCCGACGGGTCGCTCCTGGCCGGCGACGGTCTGGTCCCGGCTGACGACGGCGCAGGCCCGCCCCCGCAGCCGGCGGACGCCGACTCCGACCTCGACTCCGACCCCGACCGAACCGCCGGCCCGCCGGTCACCCATGCGCCGAGCCGCCGTCGGCGCCGTTGGGTGCTCGGACTCGTCGCACTGCTGGTCGCCGTCGCCCTCGTCGCGGCCGGCCTCGTGCTGCTGCGCCCGAACAGTGGCGGCGCTCCGAGTGCGACCCCCGAGGCGCAGCCCACCCAGAGCCCGGCCGCCTCGACGCCGGCTCCGTCGCCGACCACGGCGCCCCCGACGACTCCGGCGGCGCCGACCAGCGCGCCGGCCGCCCCCTCCGCCACCGCGCCGGCCGCTCCCTCCGCCACCGCGCCGGCCGCTCCCTCCGCCACCGCCACCGCGTCGCCCACGGCGACCGGAGAGCCGGCCGCGGCCCAGCCGACCGCCGCGATCTCGCGCTACTACTCCCTCGTCCCCACGCGCCTCGACGAGGCGTGGCCCCTGATGACCGCGGACTACCAGACCCGCGTCGCCGGCGGACGGCAGGCATACCAACGCTTCTGGGACGGGTTCTCGAAGGTGACGGCCACGGAGGTGGCGAGCCCGTCTCCGTCGACGGTCACGGCCCTGATCACGTACACCACGAAGGCCGGAGCGGTGATTCGCGAGCGGACGACCTTCACCCTGGTCAACGAGGGTGGCGTGCTGAAGATCAGCGGGTCCACGGTGACCAGCCGCTCGTGACCGGTCCGGCCGCCGCGAGTGCCAAAGATCACGCGCGTCACCTCTGCGGCCGCATGCGATAATTCGTCCAGACGTGCTCCGGGGTCGGTGTAACTCCGAACCGGCGGTGACAGTCCGCGACCCGACCGCAGCCAGCGGCCGGTGGACCTGGTGAAACTCCGGGACCGACGGTGAAAGTCCGGATGGTAGGCAGCACGTACGAGATCGGTGATCCGTCCAGCCACGACGTGCTGGGAGGCGTCGCCGGTCTTCACGGCCGTCGTGCCGTGCGTCGTCCCGGAGCTCGCCCCCACAGGGTTTGAGCACGAGGGACACCCTCGGACGACAAGGAGTCACCCACCATGGACCTGCTGCGTTGGCTGTACGAGGCCAGCATCCCCGTCGCCGGCTACGAGCTGCACTGGCTCGAGCTGATCGGCGTCCTCTTCGGGCTCGGTTCCGCGATCGGCGGACTGCGCCGCCGGGTCTGGGCGTGGCCGATCGGGATCATCGGGAACGTCCTGCTGTTCTTCGTCTACATCACCGTGACGTTCGACCAGGCCGACGGACGCGCCCCGCTCTTCGGCCAGTCGGGCCGCCAGATCTTCTTCATCCTCACCAGCATCTACGGCTGGTGGCGCTGGAACGAGGTCCGCAAGCTGAACCAGCACGGCGCGGACCAGCCGGCCATCACGCCGCGCTGGGCCACGATGCGCGAGCGAATCGGCCTCGGCGTGTTCTGGCTGGTCGGCGTCCTGGTGTTCCAGCAGGTCTTCGCGACGATCGGCGCCAGCTGGCCGGCTCCGCGCTGGTACTTCTGGTGCGACGCCTGGATCTTCGTGGGCTCGATGATCGCGACGTACGCCATGGCGCGCGGCTGGAACGAGTTCTGGCTGGCCTGGATCGGCGTGGACATCGTCGGCGTGCCGCTGCTCGTCCACTCGGGGTACATCCCCACCGCGGTCCTGTACGCGTTCTACGCGGTCTTCGTCATCTACGGCTTCGTCGCCTGGGTGCGGGCCACCCGTACCGAGAAGCCGGACCGCGAGCCGGAGGAGGCAACCGCCGCCACGTAGGCTTGAGGGTCGTGAAGACCTTCGAGCAGCTGTACGCCGAGCTCGGCGAGAAGGCCGCGGCGAGGCCGGAGGGATCCGGCACCGTCGCGGCCCTCGACGCCGGCGTGCACGCCATCGGCAAGAAGATCGTCGAGGAGGCGGCCGAGGTCTGGATGGCGGCGGAGTACGAGTCGCAGGACCGCACCGCCGAGGAGATCAGCCAGCTGCTCTACCACCTGCAGGTGCTCATGCATGCCCGGGGCATCGCCCTCGCCGACGTCTACGCCCACCTGTAGGAAGTCCTCACCATGCTGCGCATCGCCGTCCCCAACAAGGGCACTCTGTCCGACTCCACCGTGGAGATGCTCCGCGAGGCGGGCTACGCCGTCCGCCGCGACGCCAAGGAGCTCGTCGTCGCCGACCCCGACAACGACGCCGAGTTCTTCTACCTGCGCCCCCGCGACATCGCTATCTACGTCGGCTCCGGCACCGTCGACGCCGGGGTCACCGGCCGCGACCTGCTCCTCGACAGCTCCAGCAGCGCCGTCGAGGTGATGACCCTGGGGTTCGGGCGGTCGACCTTCCGGTATGCGGCGCGTCCGGGTGACGCGCAGAGCGTGGCCGAGGTCGAGGGCAAACGGGTGGCGACGAGCTACCCGGGCCTGGTCGAGAAGGACCTCGCCGAGCACGGGGTCCGCGCGGCGGTGGTGCGGCTGGACGGAGCCGTCGAGACGGCGATCACCCTGGGCGTCGCCGACGTCATCGCCGATGTCGTCGAGACGGGAGCGACTCTGCGCAGCCAGGGACTGGCCGTCTTCGGCGACCCGATCCTCCACAGCGAGGCGCTCCTCATCCGCCGGGTCGGTGCCGGCGAGGAGGCGAACGACGCCTCCTTCGAGGTGCTGCGCCGGCGGCTGCTCGGGGTCGTCACGGCGCGCACCTACGTCATGCTCGACTACGACGTGCCGGTCAAGCTCGTCGACGAGGCCTGCCGGATCACGCCGGGCCTGGAGTCGCCGACGGTCTCGAACCTGCAGGACCGGTCCTGGTGTGCCGTCCGGGCGATGGTGCCGCGCGGGATGACGAACCGGGTCATGGACGAGCTCTACGACCTGGGCGCCCGCGCCATCCTCGTCACCGACATCGCGGCCTGCCGGCTCTGAGCCGGCCCGTCGCCTACCGACAGAGATTCGGACACGTCGACGTGGTCGTCAGCGACGAGGCGCTCCGGCCGTTCCGCAGCCGGCGCGGCCGGCTCGTGGCGACGGTCATGGCGGTGGCCTCGCTGGTCATCTTCGCCGTCGTCGCGGTGCTGCTGCCGACCAACGCCGGCCTCACCACCTGGCAGCCGGCCGACCGCGCGCTGGTCATGGGCCTCGGCGTGCTCATCGCCCTGGTGTGCTGGCGGTACGCGACGATCCGGGCGGTCCCGACGCTGGACGGCCTGATGGTCCGGAACCTCGTCGTCACGAGGCGGGTGACCTGGTCGCAGGTCATCGACGTGGAGTTCGGCGGGGGAGCGCCGTGGGTGACGCTCGAGCTGGACGACACCGACACCCTCGCGGTCATGGCGATCCAGCGGGCCGACGGCGCGTCGGCGATGGCAGAGGCGCAGCGGCTGGCCGGGCTGGTCCGCGACCTCGGCGAGGCGCCCTAGCCCCGGGTTCAGCCGATCTCGATCGTCGTCACCACCGACGTCACCGAGGGCGTGCGCGGCGTCGACGAGAACCCGAACCGGCACGGCGGGTCCACCGGCGCCAGCGACCCCAGCTCGGTGAAGTCGAACGCCCCCGACGCCGAGGTCACCAGCTTCAGGTCCGTGGCGCCGTACCACTCGCGCCGTCCCTCCCGGGCAACGCCGCGGGTGCGGACGCCGTCCATGACCCGTGCCGCCACCGGGTCGACGACCGTCGCCCATCGCGTGCTGGTGGCCAGCCGGTTCGGGACCGCGCGGAGCAGCCAGCCGAGCCCTGACCGCCGCCCGAACCCGATTCGCAACGACAGGGACGGGCTCGAGACGTGCCACGAACCGTCGGTCTCGGCCACCGACACCGGTTCCAGGCGGACCTCGTCGAAGACGTAGGTCGCCTCGATGACGTCGCGGACCGCCTCCGACGGCGCGAGGAGGACGCGGTGCCCGTCCGGACGCTCGACCATGACGTCCGCGAACCCGCCGAGGGGGGTATGCGCCCAGTTGCCGACCACGAGCCGGGTGCCGGAGGTCGTGCCCACGCCGGCGATCCGGCCCTGGTAGCGCTCGCGGACCGGGGGGCCGGCCGTCACGAGGCGCGCTCGGGCAGACCCGCGCCGTGCAGGGCATGCTCGACGACGTCGGCCATCGCCGCATACCCGCGGTCGTTGGGGTGGAACGAGTCGGGCGCGAGGAGTCCCCGCCACGAGCGCGGTCCCTCGCCGCGCATGTCGGCGACGACGACCCGGCCGCGGGCGGCGCGCTCGCGCAGGAGCGCGTCGACCCGCCGGGCCTCGCGATGAGGGTTGGGCAGGTTCATGACCACCGCGCCGTCGGGCAGCCGGTCGAGCAGCTCGGCGAACCGGTCCGCGAGGCCGCGGCGGTACCGGGGGGAGACGACATCGTTGGACCCGACGACGACGGTGACCAGGGCCGCCGGACCGGCCGAGCGCACCGCGGCGTCGAGCGCCGGCAGCTGGGTGTCGAGGAGGTCTTCCACCCGCGCCCCGGTGACCGAGAGGTTGAGGACGCGATGGGTCCATCCGGCGCCGCGGAGGCGGGTCGACAGCTGGCCGACCCAACCGCGGTCGAAGGCCGACGCCCCGATGCCCTGGCTCATCGAGTCGCCGAGGGCGACCCAGAGTGGACCGGTGGCGGCGAGCGCCGCCTGGTTCGACCGGGCCCACGCCGCCGCATACGGCTCGGTCTGGGCCTGGACCTCGCGGATTCCGGGGAACACCCGGCCGAGCACCTGCACGACCGGTCCGGGCGGGCGCGGCCCGAGGTCGGCGAGGGCGTCGTCGATGATCACGCGGCTCCGGCCTCCGCGCCGACCTTGGCCAGCCCGGGTCGCAGCGCCCAGCAGATGACCAGTTGGGGCAGCATCAGCGCGGCGAGGACGACCCACACCACCTCGAAGCCCCCGGTGGCGTCGCGCAGCGCGCCCATGGCCAGCGGCCCGACCGAGGCGATGCCGTACCCCACGAGGAAGCCCATTGCGCTGAGGCCGCCGCTCGCGTGCGGGGTCGCGGCGAACCGGACGAGCAGCACGAGGGCGAGAGCAAAGGCGCTGCCCTGACCGAAGCCGATGAGGGCCGCCCAGAACCACGGCGCCGCGGTCGGGGCGACGCCGATGCCGATGAGGCCGAGCGCCGCGGCGATCGTCGCCGGGATGAGCAGGAGCCGCAGGTCGCGCACCCGGTCGCTGACGACCGGCATGAGCAGGCCGGCGACGATCTGGACCGCGGTGAACGCCGACAGCAGGTATCCAGCGTCGTCCGCCTCCCAGCCCAGCTTCACGTACGAGGGCGCCATCCAGGCGAGGGTCGAGTAGAAGGCGAACGACTGGGTGACGAGGTATGCGGCGATGAGCCACGCTGTGGGGCTCCGCCAGGGGAGGGCGGAGCCTTGGGACTGCGCGGTGGCCTCGACCCGGTGCCGCCAGACCACGAGGGCGAGAGGGGCCCACACGACCAGCCCGACCACGCCGAGCAGCGACCACGCCGCGAGGGACTCCTCCCACGAGCCCAGGGCGGTGGCCAGCGGCTCGGACATCCCGGCGCCGATGGTGGCGCCCAGCATGATCGCGAGCATGTAGACGCCGGTGATGAGGCCGACCCGCTCCGGCGGGAACAGCGTCTTCACCAGTCTCGGCAGCAGGGTGCCGACGACCGCGATGCCGATCCCGACGACCAGCGTCGCGGCGTAGAGGACCAGGACGTTGGCGCCGCCGAGCCGCATCGCCGACCCGATGGTCAGCAGCACCGTCGCCACCATCACGACCGGGGCGGAGCCCCAGATGGTGCTGGCCCAGTGGGCGACCGGCGCGAACACCCCCATGCAGAGGACCGGCAGCAGGGTGAGCACCCCGAGCCAGGCATTGCTGAGATGCAGCTCCGCCTCGATCTGCGGGACCAGCGGAGGGACCCCGGCGAGCGCGGGGCGAAGGTTCGCCGCGACGGCGACGAGCGCCACGATGAGGACCCAGGACGACGGCAGCCACGGGAAGGCGCGGGTGCTCGTCCGCGACGTCGGCGACGACGCGGCGCGTTCGGGAACCGTGCTCGACATGGCCCCGCCAGTGTCACACGTCCGGGGACGGGTCGGCTCGGGTGGTCAGCCGTTCTGGCGGTAGGCCTCGGCGAGGAGCGGTTCGAGCCAGTCGACGGTGTCGGGGTCGGTGTCGCCCGGCAGGTGCACCCAGTGGGTGGCCTGGGCGAAGCCCTTCGCCGGCTCCACCCGGTCGTCGTCGGGGACGGCGCCGCGGTACCGCAGCCCGACCCGCAGCGTCCCGCGCGGGCCGGGGGCGACGGCGGCGAACTGGCTTGTGCGGACGACGGGGATGTAGGTGCCGCGGCCCTGCGCCTCGGCGTCGTCGCCCTGGGCGAGGGCGAGGGCGACGACGGCGTCGTGGAGTGGGCGCAGGGGCGCCTTGGCTCCCGAGTAGAGCTGGTCCGCATACCCCTCGGTGGAGGGGCGCTGCCAGCCGGCGGCCTCGGCGGCGGCGAAGGCGATGGTCCACTGCGAGTTCTGCGGGACGCCGTGGACGTCCTTGAGCCAGCGTCGGACCGCCAGCTGGTCCAGCGGGTCGATCCCGGATGCCTGGACCGCCTCCACCCAGCCCTCGACCGTGCGGCCGGTGCGCTCGGCCATCGAGTCGGTGACCGCGGCCATCATGTCCTGCGGTTCCACGGGTCCGAGGGTACTCAGCGCGGGCTCAGAGCCCGCTGGTGTCGAGGACGACGTCGGCGCGGTCACGGGTGCGGTCGGCCGCGAAGAGGGCGTCCTCCTGCCGGGCCCAGCGCTCCCAGTGCGGCCGGTACGTCTCGCCGTCGCGGGCGATGCCCCGGGCGAACCGCACCTCGCGGTCGGCCTCCACCCACACGCATACCGCCGCGTAGTCTCCGGCTGGTCGCACACTCGACCCGACTCCCTCGAGGACGAGCATCAGGGACGGGGGGACCGTGACGAGACGGCTGCTCCACCGGTGCCGGACCCAGTCCCACCGCCGGTATGCGGCGGGCTGGCCCGAGCCGTGAGCGGCTCCAGGACCTGCGTGGTCAGCAGCGGGACGGCCTCGGCCAGGCCGTCCCAGCCCGGGTAGATGTCGTCCATGTGGAGGACCGGGGCACCGAGGGTCGCGCCGATCGCCGCGCCGAGCGTGGACTTGCCCGAGCCGCTCGGACCGTCGACGGCGACCAGCCGGACGTCGCCGCAGCGGGGGGCGCGCTCGTCGGCCAACCGGACCGCCTCGGCCACGGCGGCGGCCGGGTTCCGGGTGGCGAGAGGCACGCGGGGAGGGTAGCGGGGCCTCGGTACCGTGGCCGCATGAGCGTCGCCACCCGCGTCATCGCGTGCCTCGACGTGGACGCCGGCCGCGTGGTCAAGGGGGTCAACTTCGAGAACCTGCGCGACGCCGGCGACCCGGTCGAGCTGGCGATGGTCTACGACGGCCAAGGCGTCGACGAGCTCACGTTCCTCGACGTGACCGCGAGCAGCGGTGACCGACAGACGACGTACGACGTCGTGACCCGGACGGCGGAGCAGGTGTTCATCCCGCTGACCGTCGGCGGCGGCGTCCGGTCGGTGACCGACGTCGACCGGCTGCTGCGGGCCGGCGCCGACAAGGTCGGGGTCAACACGGCGGCGATCGCGCGGCCGGAGCTGGTGGCGGAGATCGCGGACCGGTTCGGGTCGCAGGTCCTCGTGCTGTCGGCCGACGTGCGGCGTCGGCGCGGTGACGACGGTCGGCCGACTCGGGACTTCGTCATGACGACGCACGGCGGCCGGACGCCGGTCGACCTCGACGCGGTGGAGTGGTGCGCGCGGGCCGCGTCGCTCGGCGCGGGCGAGATCCTGCTCAACTCGATGGACGCGGACGGGACGCGGGACGGTTTCGACCTCGAGCTGATCCGGCTGGTACGAGAGGCGGTCCACGTCCCGATCGTCGCGAGTGGGGGAGCCGGGAAGGCCGCCGACTTCGCACCGGCGGTCGAGGCGGGCGCCGACGCGGTGCTGGCGGCCAGCGTCTTCCACTTCGGTGACCTGACCGTCGGCCAGGTCAAGGACGCCATGCGGGAAGCGGGGGTCACCGTCCGCTGAAGGTGAGGCGATTATGCCCAGCCACTCCTGCGGCACGAGTGGGATACCCGGTCGGGTCCCCGTCTCGGTCGTGATCGCGACCGACCGGGTTACCCGACGGTTACCCAACCGGCATCCGACCGCAGCTGCGGCGCGCCACGCGGTGGCGGGCGTCATCGTCGCTGGAGGCGGGGCGTTCTCGATGGGGGCTGTGGGAATGGGATACCCGGTCGGGTCACCGTCTCGGTCGTGATCACGACCGACCGGGTTACCCGACTGGTTACCCGACCGGCGATGAGGTCCGCGGCAGGTGCAGCGGTCGAGTCCGGTCGCGAGTCCGGGCGTTCGGCGCTGCGAGTCGGTCGGACCGTCTCGGCGGATCACGACCGAGTTACCCGAGGTACCGACCCGCGGACGGCTATCCGACCGCCGCCGTCGACGGGGTGCCACCGGATCATGACAGGCCGAGCCGGGCCGCCTCGATCTCGGCGACCGCCTCGGGGGGACCGTCGACCTCGACCTCCGCGACACGGGACCGGCCCGACGCATACATGACCAGCTCGCCCGGCCGTCCGCGCAGGACCACCGTGCCGTTGTCGGTGGGCTTCTTCGCCGCGTGTCGGCCGTGACCCTCGGCGACGAGCACCACGCCCGTGGGCACCTGCCGGAAGTAGAGCTGGGAGCCGCGCTTGAGCATGTCCCACAGGAACCGCTCGTGTCCGACGTCGAGCCGGCGCCGCTCGAACGCGGGAACCCCGCGCAGCAGGTCCTCGTGGTGGATGAAGAACTCCCCGCCGTTGACGACCTCGTCCACGCGACCGATCCGGGTCGGCGACCACGTCGGCGGGCCCTGGCGGACGCGCTCGACCAGCTCCACGTAGTCGGTGGCCGCCAGGTCGCGCATCGCGTCGTCCAGCCGACCGCGCAGCGCCGGCACGTACTGCCCCGCGCTGAGGTCCGGCCGCGAGTCCCGGATCACGAGGTGGGCCGCGAGGTCGCGGGCCAGCCACGGGTCGTCGATCGTCGGGGCGTCGGGGCCGAGGCGCAGGAACGAGTCGCTGATTGCGGCTCGTTCCTGCTGCGCGTAGGAGGTCATCCGACCATCCTGTCAAAACCCCGGCACAACGGCCACATCGGAGCCCACCTAGGCTGGCCGGATGCTCGAGCTGGTCGGTCCTGACGCCGCGCGGCACGCCGAGTGGCTGGCCATGGCCGACGAGTTCGGCCGCGACCGGATCGATGGCGGCGCCATGGGCTCGCAGACCGTCGACGAGCTCCGCGACGCCGACGCCTTCGCCGCGTGGGTCACCATGCTCGACGACAACGAGCGCGGCGAGAACCTCCCCGACGGGTTCGTGGCCAGCACGTCACGCTGGATCGCCGTCGACGGGCGGCTGGTCGGGTTCGTCTCGATCCGGCACGTGCTCAACGACTTCCTCCGCGAGATCGGAGGACACATCGGGTACGCGGTGCGCCCGTCGGAACGGCGCAAGGGGTATGCGACGGCCGCCACCGCGCTCGCTCTCGCCGAGTGCCGCCGCCTCGGGATCGACCGGGTCCTGGTCACGTGCGACGACACGAACGTCGCCTCGGCCACGGTCATCGAGCGCAACGGCGGTGTGCTCGAGGACATCCGCAACGGCAAGCGCCGGTACTGGGTGGACCTGGCCGACAAGGGACAGAGGTCGCAGGCGGGTGACCCGCCACCAGGTCTCGACGGTCATCAGTACGGCGGCATCAGTACGGCGGCATCAGTACGGCGGCATCAGTACGGCGGCATCAGTACGGCGGCATCAGTACGGCGGCATCAGTACGGCGGCATCAGTACGGCGGCATCAGTACGGCGGCATCAGTACGGCGGCATCAGTACGGCGGCATCAGTACGGCGGCATCAGTACGGCGGCATCAGTACGGCGGCATCAGTACGGCGGCATCAGTACGGCGGCATCAGTACGGCGGCATCAGTACGGCGGCATCAGTACGGCGGCATCAGTACGGCGGCATCAGTACGGCGGCGGGTCGTCGAAGACGTCCGGTGCCGCCGCGGCGGCGGCGTGGTCGATCTCAGCAGCGCTCACGGGTCTGCCGAGCGGGTCGTCGTAGTCGTGGCGGCGGGTGACGTACGTCCGTCGCGACACCGTTCGCCAGAGGATCACCCCGTCGGTGTCGGTCGTCGCGGTCCACGTGCCGCGGGTCTTGTGGTTGTGATGTGGGCGGTGCTTCGCCGACAGGTTGGCGATCCGCGTCGGTCCGGCGGGCCAGGGCCGGTCGTGGTCGATGTCGCACCGGCGGGCCGACGTCGTGCAGCCGGGTGCTCGGCAGATCGCGTCCAGGGCGGCCACGGTCTCGGCCATCGCGGGAGTGGGCCGGTACCGGTGCGTGGTCAGATCCAGCGCGGCGCCGGTGACCGGGTCGGTGACCAGCCGCCGCCAGGCCGATCCGCGAGCGGTGGCCAGCTGGCGTGCGTGGTCTCCGGAGATGAACCCGTAGCCGGGAATCTCCCCGACCCCACCCTCCTCGCCGAGCAGCGTGGCCAGCGACACGACCACGGTCACCCGGGCCGGCGGCGGCTGCCCGACGAACGTCGTCGCCGCGGACCGCCGGGACCTGCTCCGGACCGTTGCACGGAACACCGTCCGCCGCCCACCCGTAGAGCAGCAGGTCGAGGGCGACGTCGCTCCGCAGCTGGGTCAGGGTGCGCTGGTCGCCGTCGCTCCGGAAGCGGCGAGCCATGTCGTCGACGCGTTCCATCGCCGCGACCACCCGGCCGGCTTCACCCGTCACGGTGAGGCTCCCCGTCCCCACCGGGTCGAGGGAGGCGTATGCGGTGCGCTCGGCGACGGCGTCGTCACGCGCCGCCGCCGCGTCTGGCGTGTGCAGCGTCACCTGCCGACGCAGCTCGCGCCGGAACGACCGGTCGGTGCGGATGCTGCCGTCCCGGTTCGGGGCCAGCAGCCGCTCACAGATCGCGTGGACCTCCTCCACCCCGAGGCCACGGGTGTCCTGGTGGACGCGTACGGCTCGGTCCAGCGACACGCGACCCTCCGCGAGCGCCAGGTGCAGCAACCGACCGCGGCCGTCCGCGGTCCACGGCCAGGTCCAGCCGTCGGGATACCGTGCCCGCCGGCAGTCCGAGCGCGAGGACCACCTCGTCGACCGTCGCGATGTCGGACTCCGCCCGCAACACCTGAGCCGGCATCCCTCGCCCACAGGCCGCCTCCAGGTCCTCGTCCAGGTAGCGGACCCGTTCTCCGACCGCCTCCCGCAGCCGCCGCAGCGCCGCCAGGCCCTGGACATCGGCCCATGCCTTGACCTGCTCGACCGCCTCCAAGACCTGCAGCTCCTCCTCCACCCACGCCTCCGGCCGGTCGTCGACGCGACGGTCCGCCAGGACGGCCGACCGCACCGCCCAGGCGGCGTCGGACCACCCGTCGCAGGACGCCAGCCGCTCGAACGCCGCCCGCACCCCCTCGGGCATCGCGGCCCACGCCGGCAACGCGGGAGACGTCGGTACGGCGGCACGGTCGGCCGGCTCGTCGCTCGGAGCGCCGCCGCGCTCCAGGACCGGTTGCCTCATGGCGCGCCCCTATATCATTACTGAACCACAATCGAACATATGTTCGATTGTATCTGGACGACGGAAGAAGCGCAAGTCCCTGTTCCGCGAATGGCGTTGCCCCAGAGCGTCATTCATCCACAGGTGTTCAGTTCACCCACTGGCCACACCGCCCCACCCAAAGCTGGCGACCCCGGCGAACGACCAGAAGTCGTGGCCGCCCCCGCGCGACCTCCGCCGTGCGACTGCCCACGGCGGCGCGGACGATCGCTCGTTGGGCCGTCAACGCCTCGCCCCACCGCGTCACCTAGCCTCCGCAGCAGCACCGTCGAGCCCTCGATGTCGGTGAAGAGCATCGTCACCGTGCGCGCAGAGCCCCGCGGCGTCACGGCACCCATACCGAGTAGTCGTGGGCGAGGACCACCATCCGCGGGTCCAGCTCCTGGAGCCGCGCCACCCACGCACCACGCGGGTCGGGCAACGGCGGTGGGTGGCCGTCGCGGTGGGCCCGCAGCGCGAGCACGTCGGCCGCATACGCCGTCGTCGTGTCGTGGCTCTGACCCGCCACGACCACCGACCCGTCGGGAAGCCGGACGACGAACGACTGATGTCCCTCGGTATGCCCGGGCGTCGGGACCACGAGAACCCCTGGTACGAGCTCGGCCTCGCCGTCGAGCTCGACGAACTGGGACCCGTCGAGGAGCTCCGGCAGCGTGTAGTCCTGCGTCGTCCGCGCCGCGTCGATCTCGACGCGCTGCGCGAACACCGGCCGGCCGGCGAGCTCCGGGTTGCCGCCGCAGTGGTCGAAGTGGAGATGGCAGTTCGTCACGTGGGTGACGTCGTCCGGCCGCAGACCCAGCGGCGCCAACGCCTCGGACAGCGAGCGCCGCCGCGGCCGGTAGTGCGCGTCGACCTCGGGGTGCGACCCCATTCCCGTGTCGACGAGGAGCACCGCGTCGCCGGCCCGGACGACGTAGCCGAGGCACGGCTCGACCCGTGGCGACCCGGTCTCGGTTTCGGACGACGGCCGGACGAAGTACCCGAAGTCGACGCGCCGGACGGCGCCGTGGGCGAGGTCCAATGGGTCCGTCATCGGAGTCATGCTCCCTCGGCGCGGTAGGTCCGGCGGTAGGCGAGCGGCGGCATACCGACGGCGGTCGTCAGGTGCTGCCGGAGCGACGCGGCCGTGCCGAATCCGCACCGGTCGGCTACCCGGTCGACCGGCAGGTCGGTGGTCTCGAGCAGGTGCCGCGCGTGGTCGACGCGCACCCGCAGCAGCCAGGTTCCCGGCCGTCTCCCCGGTCTCCTCGCGGAACCGGCGGGTGAATGTCCGCACGCTCATCCCGACCCGCGCCGCCAGCGACGCCAGGGTGACGGGCTCGTCGAGGTGGTCGAGCACCCAGGCCCGCGCCGGACCGGTGCCCTCGTCGCCGGCTTCGGGGACCGGGCGCTCGATGAACTGCGCCTGCCCGCCCGCTCGCCACGGCGCCACGACGGCACCGCGCGCGACCCGGTTGGCGGTGTCGGAGCCGAGGTCGCGGCGCAGGATGTGCAGGAGCAGGTCGATCCCGGCGGCGTTGCCGGCGGACGTGAGGACGTCACCGTTGTCGATGTAGAGGACGTCCTCGTTGAGCCGGACTCGCGGGAACAGCCGCCGGAAGTGCTCCGCGTGCGCCCAGTGCGTCGTCGCGTCCAGCCCGTCGAGGAGACCGGCCCCCGCGAGGACGAAGGCGCCGGTGCAGATCGACACCCAGCGCACGCCCGGACGCGCGGTCGCCAGCAGCGCGGCGAGGTCGGCCGGGAGCGTCCCGTCGCCGGCCGCGTACCGGTCCACGATGCCCGGGACGACGATGGTGTCGGCGGTCGCGAGGACGGTATGCGGGTGGGTCGGGGTCACCTGGTACCCGGCGGACGTCGTGACCGGACCGTCGTCCACGGTGACGGTGAGCACCTCGTACGCGGGGGCGCGGCTCGGCGTGTAGGCGCCGGCTCCGGTCCAGGCCGGGTCGATCGAGCTCGCCGCGAAGAAGCGGTGGGGGAGGCCGAGCTCGAACGCGACGACGCTCGGCAGCGCGAGCACGACGACCCGATGCGGCGGAGGGCGGCCGGTGACCAGACGCGTGACGGTCATGGCCGGATCTTTGCATATCCTGTCCGCCCGGCCACTTCTGTTCGCTGCGGGCGATCGGGCAGGCTGCTCGTCGTGACGACGACCGACCCGGCGCTCGAGGAGCTCGGCCGCCCTGGGCGGGCGGCCACGCCCGGCGCCGCGCATCCACCCGGCGTGGTGGGTCGCGCTGGTCGCGTTCTTCACGGCGATCGGCGCCGCGGGCTTCCGGTCGACGCCCGGTGTGCTGATCACGCCGCTGCACGACGAGTTCGGTTGGCCGATCGGTCTGATCGGGCTCGCGGTGTCGATCAACCTCGTGCTGTTCGGTCTGACGGCGCCGTTCTCTGCGGCGCTGATGGAGCGGTTCGGGATCAAGCGCGTGGTGGCCTCGGCATTGCTGCTGGTCAGCGTCGGGTCGATCCTGCCGATCTGGATGACGGCGTCGTGGCAGCTCATCCTCTGCTGGGGCCTGCTCGTGGGGCTGGGCACCGGGGCGATGTCGATGTCGCTGGTGGCCGTCGTCACGGCGCGCTGGTTCGTGGCGCGTCGCGGCCTGGTCAGCGGGGTGCTCACGGCGGCCGGCGCGACGGGACAGCTGGTCTTCCTGCCGTTCCTCGCTTGGCTGGCCGAGAACCACGGGTGGCGGTCGGCGGCGATCGCGACGGCGACGGGTGCGCTGCTCGTCGTCCCGCTGGTGCTGTGGCGGTTCCACGACCACCCGCGCGTCCTGGGCCTGACCGCATACGGGGCACCCGCGGACGAGCTGGTGAGCGTCCGGGTGCCGCTGCCGTACAACCCGGCGCGGATGGCCGTCGACTCGCTGCTAATCGCGTCGCGGCGGGGCGTGTTCTGGCTGCTGGTGGGGTCGTTCGCGGTATGCGGGGCGTCGACCAACGGGCTGGTCGGGACCCACTTCATCCCCGCCGCGCACGACCACGGGATGCCGCAGACCACCGCCGCCTCGCTGCTGGCGGTGGTCGGGATCTTCGACATCGTCGGGACGATCTTCTCGGGGTGGCTGACCGACCGGTACGACCCGCGGTTCCTGCTGGCGATGTACTACACGCTGCGCGGCTCCTCGCTGTTCCTGCTCCCGTCGCTGTTCGGCGACGCGGTGCACCCGAGCATGCTGGCGTTCATCCTGTTCTACGGGCTGGACTGGGTCGCCACGGTTCCCCCGACGATGGCGTTGTGCCGCAACGCGTTCGGGGAGCGCGGGCCGATCGTGTTCGGGTGGGTGTTCGCCTCGCACCAGCTCGGTGCCGCTGCGGCCGCGGTCGGGGCCGGCGTGGTGCGCGACCAGCTCGGGACCTACGACCTGGCCTGGTACGTCGCCGGCGCCCTCTGCGTCGTGGCCGCCTCGTTCTGCGTGGCGATCCGCTACCGGCACACCCCCGCCGAGACGCCTCGCCCCGCGGACGCCTCCTCTCCCGGGGCGGGCGGAAACACCCGCGCGGACGGTCAGGCGGGCTCGGTAGGTTGCCCGGATGCCGGTGATCGAGGCGGACGACCTGGGCCGCTCCTACGTCAGCACCACCGGCATCCTCCGGCGTCGGCGCAAGACCGTCGATGCGGTCCGCGGCGTGTCGTTCGAGGTGGGCGAGGGCGAGCTGTTCGGTCTGCTCGGCCCGAACGGCGCGGGCAAGACGACGACGATCAAGATGCTCATGACCCTGCTGCTGCCCACCTCCGGGCACGCCCGCGTCCTCGGCCACGACGTCGTCGCGGAGCCGCGTGAGGTCCGGCGCAACGTCGGCTACGTCTTCGGCGGCGACCGCGGCCTGTACGACCGGCTCAACGCCCGCGACAACCTGCGCTACTTCAGCGAGCTCTACGGCGTCCGCCCCGACCGGCAGCGCCACCGCATCGACGAGCTGCTCGACCTCGTCGGGCTGAGGGGTCGCGAGGACGAACGCGTCGAGGGCTACTCGCGGGGTATGCGGCAGCGGCTCCACATCGCTCGTGGTCTGCTCCACGACCCTGCCGTGCTGTTCCTCGACGAGCCGACCATCGGCATCGACCCCGTGGGCGCCCGCGAGCAGCGCGCCCTCATCGGCAACCTCAAGGCGGCCGGCAAGACGGTGCTGCTCACGACCCACTACATGTTCGAGGCCGACGAGCTGTGCGACCGGATCGCCGTCATCCGGTCCGGCACCATCGTCGCCGAAGGGACCCCCGCCCAGCTCAAGGACGCCGTGTCCGCCGGCCACGTCCTCGAGGTCGAGGCCTTCGGTGTCCGACCCGACGTCCTCGCCAGCGTCCGCGGGCTGGCCGGCGTCCGCTCGGTGTCGGTCGAGGAGGACGGCCAGGCCCAGCGACTGCTGGTCCAGGTCGACCAGGGCGTCGAGGTCGCGCCGGAGGTCGCTCGGGCTGCTCGACGGCACCAGCGTCGGCCGGGTCGTCACCCGCCAGCCCACCCTCGAGGACGCCTACGTCGAGCTCGTCGGGACGAGCGCGAACGGGCAGGACTGACCATGACCCGCCCACCCGCGCGTCGCCCGGATGCTCGCCGTCACCTGGTGGCTCCAGCTGAAGATGCTCTCCGCGTCCGCGTTCAACGGGATCCTCCAGATCGTCTGGCCGATGTTCTTCGCGACGACCGCCTTCCTCGTCTACCGGCAGAACGGCGACCCCGCCGCCCTCGTGTACGCCGGGCTGGGCTCCGCCGTCATGGGCCTGTGGTCGGCCATCGCGACGACCGCGAGCAGCGCCCTGCAGCGCGAACGCTGGTCCGGCACCCTCGAGCTGCTCGTCGCGGCGCCGATCTCGTTCGCCCTGGTCCTCGTCCCGATCACCGTGGCGATGACCACGATCGGCGTCTACAGCCTGGCCGCCACCCTGCTGTGGGGCTGGTTGCTGTTCGGCATCGTCGTCCCGGTCGCCAGCCCGGTCCTCTTCGTCGTGAGCATCGTCGTGTCGATCCTCGCCGTCGCGATGTTCGGGTTCCTGCTCTCGGTGACCGTGGTCCGCTACCGCACGGCCTGGGCGCTGGGCAACATGCTCGAGTACCCCGGCTGGCTGCTCTGCGGCTTCCTCGTCCCCGTGTCGCTCTTCCCGACCTGGGTCACCTGGGTCTCCTGGGCGCTCCCGCCCACCTGGGGCATGGAGGCGGCCCGGCAGACGTCCGGCCGGCGAGTCGCCCTGGTTCGCTCTGGCGGTCTGCGTCGCCCTCGGCGCTGGGGTATGCGGCGGTGGCGGCGCTGCTCTCGGGTGTCGTCCTCCGGTCCGCCCGCCGCCACGCGACACTGGCCCTCACGTGAGCGCCTCGTGACGTCGCTGCGGATCTTCTTCGTCGGCGGGCTGATCAGCTTCCGGGCGCTGTTCAACTGGCTGAGCCCGTGGATCTACATCCCGAGCATGGTCGTCGCGCCGGTGTTCCAGGTGCTCCTCTTCGCCTACCTCGGCCGCAGCGCCGGGGTCGGCTCCGACGCGTTCTACCTCGTCGGCAACGCGGTCCAGTACGCCGCCATCCCGTGCGTCTTCGCGATGGCCAACACCATCGCCGGCGAGCGGCAGACCCAGACCCTCGGCATCGTCATGGCCACGCCGGCGCCGCGGCTGCCGCTGTTCCTCGGCCGGTCGCTGCCGGTCGTCGTCAACGGCTGGCTGGTGTCGCTGTTCACGTTGGTCGTCGGCAGCCTCATCCTCGGCGTCACCATCCCGTGGTCGTCATGGGGTCCGCTCGCGCTCACCCTGGCGGTCGGGGCGGCGTCGTGCACGGGCCTCGGCCTCGTCGCGGCGGCCATCGGGCTGCGGGTCCGGGAGACCGCCGTGCTGTCGAACATCGTCTTCGGCGTGCTGCTGCTGTTCAGCGGCGCGAACGTCGCGGTCGCCGCGCTGCCGCCGTGGATGGCCGCCGTCTCGCCGTGGCTGCCGCTCAGCCACACCATCGCCGCGGCCCGCGAGATCGTGGCCGGCGCGAGCCTCGGCGACGTGAGCGGTCTGCTGCTCCGCGAGGCCGGCGTCGGCGTCCTGTACGCGGCGGCAGGGCTCGTCGCCCTCCGCCTCCTCGAGGCGTCCAGCCGGCGCACGGCCAGCCTCGAGCGCATGTAGCGAAACCCGGTCGGGTCCTGTCGTGGGCGCATGAGAGGCTAGGAAGTCGTCCGCCCAGCGCCCGACGCATACCGAGCCGTGTTGCTCGTCGGTATGCCGGCAGGCCGCTCAGTGTCGAGAGCGCGGACGTTCGTCCGCCCACCCCTCTGCCCGACAGGGAGCTCCGCGTTGTCGACCCTCGGTCCGGTCGCGTCCACCGCCACGCTGCGTGCGGGGTGGCGGGTCATCGGTCGTGGGGTCCGCGAGGAGAAGGGCTGGGTCGGCCTGGCCATCGCCGGTGCCACCGTCTACGGGATCATGACCGTCGGGACGGCCTGGGTGATCGGGCGGATCGTCCACGACACCGTCGCCCCGGCCATCGCCGCGCAGTCCATCGCGACCCCCGACCTGGTCCGGGCGGCGCTGATCCTCGTGGCGGTCGTGCTCGTCAACGTCGTCGGCATCGTCGTGCGCCGGGTCGCCGCCGGTGTCGCCGTCTACAACCTCGGCGCGACGTACCGGCGCCGCGTCACCCGTCAGTACCTGCGCCTCCCGCTCGCGTGGCACCACCGGCACCCCTCCGGCCAGCTGCTGTCCAACGCGAACTCCGACGTCGAGTCGATGTGGAACGTCTTCCAGCCGCTGCCGATGGCGTTCGGCGTCGTCGTCATGCTCGTCTTCGGCGCGGTCCAGATGGTCCTCGTCGACCCGTTCCTCGCCGCGATCGGGCTGACCGTCTTCCCGATGCTCCTCGTGGTGAACCTGCTGTTCCAGCGCGCCATGTCGCCGAAGGTGACGCGCGTCCAGCAGATGCGGGCCGAGGTCTCCGAGGTCGCGCACGAGAGCTTCGAGGCGGCGCTCGTCGTCAAGAGCCTCGGCCGCGAGGACCAGGAGGCGGAACGGTTCACCGCGGTCACGCACGAGCTGCGCGACGCCAACATCAGCGTCGGACGCAGCCGCGGCGTCTTCGACCCGGCCATCGAGGCGATCCCGACCATCGGCACGTTGGCGGTCATCGCGGTCGGGGCCTGGCGGATCGGCACGGGACACATCACCGCGGCCGAGGTGGTCCAGATCGCCTACCTCTTCTCGATCCTCGCCTTCCCGGTCCGGGCCCTCGGCTGGGTCCTCGCCGAGATGCCCCGCTCGGTCGTCGGATGGGACCGCGTCCACGGGGTCCTCAACGCCACCGGGTCGATGACCTACGGCACCGCCACCGTGCCCGAGCGGGGCGCGGGCACCGTGCAGGCGCAGAACGTGTCCTACGCCTACGAGGTCGACGTCGAGCACGGCGGTACCGAGCGCAACCCCGCCCTCAGCGGCGTCACCCTCGACATCCCCGCCGGCGGCACCACGGCCGTGGTCGGCCCGACCGGGTCGGGCAAGTCGACGCTGACCAACCTCGTCGTGCGCCTCGTCGACCCCGACTCCGGCGAGGTCCGCCTCGACGGCGTCGACCTGCGGGAGGTCCGCCGCGGCGGCGTCCCCGAGGCGGCCGCCCTGGTGTCGCAGCAGACCTTCATGTTCGACGACACCGTCCGCGGCAACGTCACCCTCGGCACCGAGCGCACCGACGACGAGGTCTGGGCCGCCCTGCGGGTCGCCCAGGGCCACGGGTTCGTCGGGCGGCTGCCCGCCGGCCTCGACACCCGGGTCGGCGAGCGCGGCACCAGCCTCTCCGGCGGCCAGCGCCAGCGTGTCGCCCTCGCCCGCGCGGTGATTCGCGAGCCGCAGCTCCTCGTCCTCGACGACGCGACCTCGGCGGTCGACCCGGCCGTCGAGCAGCAGATCCTCGCCGCGCTCCGGCAGGCCAGCAGCGGGACGACGGTGCTCGTCGTCGCCTACCGGATGGCCACCATCACCCTCGCCGACGACATCGTCTACCTCGAGGAGGGACGCGTCGTCGACCACGGCACCCACGACGAGCTGCTCGGCCGCTGCGACGGGTACCAGCGCCTCGTCACGGCGTACGCCCGGGAGGCCGCCGAGCGGGCCGCGGTCGCCGCCGACGAAGAGCGGGCGACGGTCGGAGCCGACCGATGAGTATGCGTTCCGCCCCGCCGGTCGACCACACCGGCATCGAGTCGGGCCAGGACCGGTCCACCTGGGAGACCCTCAGGCGCGGCATCGAGCTGTCGCCGGAGATCCGTCGCGGCATCGGCGTCACCGTGGTGCTGGCGGTCCTGTCGACGGTGGGCAAGCTGCTCGTCCCGTTCGTGGTCCAGCGCACCACCGACGAGGGCATCCTCGCCGTGGGGGGTCCCGACGCCGGGATCGTGCTGCGGTACGTGCTCCTCGCCATGGTCGGGGTCGCGGTCACCGCGCTGTGCTCGTACTTCGTCAACGTCCGCCTGTTCACGGCGTCGGAGAACGGGCTCTCGTCCCTGCGGATCAAGGCGTTCCGGCACATCCACGACCTGTCGGTGCTCACCCAGAACACCGAGCGGCGCGGCTCGCTGGTCTCCCGGGTGACCTCGGACGTCGACACCATCTCGATGTTCGTCCAGTTCGGCGGTCTCATGTTCATGGTCAACATCGCGCAGCTGCTGCTCGCGACGGTGCTCATGGTCATCTACAGCCCGCCGCTCGCGGGCGTCGTGTGGGCCTGCTACGTCCCGCTGTTCTTCATCATCCGCCAGTTCCAGGGCATCGTCGGCCGGGCCTACACGGCGGTCCGCGAGCGGGTCGGCGACATGCTCGCGGCGATCTCCGAGGCGGTCGTCGGGGCGGCCACCATCCGCGCGTACGGCGTCGAGGACCGCACGGCCGAGCGGATCGACACCGCCGTCGAGGCGCACCGCCGCTCCGCGGTCCGGGCCCAGACCCGGGCGGTCATGGCCTTCACGACGGGCCAGCTGGTGTCCGGCCTCACGACCGCCGTGGTCATCGTCGTCGGCACGCTGCTCGCGGTGAACGGCTCGCTGACCCTCGGCGAGCTGCTCGCCTTCCTCTTCCTCGTCAACCTCTTCACGACGCCGGTCCAGCAGGCGACCGAGATCCTCAACGAGATGCAGAACGCGGTCGCCGGCTGGCGGCGCGTCATCGGGATCATCGACACGCGGGCCGACGTGGCCGACCCCGGAGACCAGGGCGTCGAGCTGCCGCGTGGCCCGATCACCGTCGGGTTCGACGACGTGTCGTTCGCCTACCCGGGCGGGGAGACGGTGCTCCACGAGGTGTCGCTGCGGATCGCCCCCCGGTCCCGGGTGGCGATCGTGGGGGAGACCGGCTCGGGCAAGTCGACGCTGGCCAAGCTGCTGACCCGCCTCATGGACCCGTCCAGCGGCGAGGTCACCATCGACGGCGTCGACCTGCGGCGGGTCCGGTTCGGCTCGCTGCAGGAACCGCGTCGTCCTGGTGCCGCAGGAGGGGTTCCTCTTCGACGCCTCGCTGCTGGACAACATCCGGTTCGGGGCGCCCGACGCGACCGAGGACGACGTCCGGCTCACGCTCACCGAGCTGGGGCTCGACTCATGGCTGGCCACGCTGCCGCAGGGGCTGGCCACCGACGTCGGCCAGCGCGGCGAGTCGCTCTCGGCCGGCGAGCGGCAGCTGGTCGCGCTCGCCCGCGCGTACCTCGCCGACCCGGACCTGCTGGTCCTCGACGAGGCGACGTCGGCCGTCGACCCGAGCACCGAGGTCCGGATCCAGCGCGCCCTCGACAGCCTCACCCGCGGGCGGACGTCGATCGCCATCGCGCACCGCCTCTCCACGGCTCAGGCGGCCGACGAGGTGATCGTCGTCGACGGCGGCCGGATCGTCGAACGCGGGCCGCACACCGAGCTCGTCGACGCCGGCGGCGTCTACTCGAACCTGCACGCGTCGTGGGTCGCCCAGCAGGGCGCCTGACCCGATCTGGCGGTTCCGGCCTACGCGACGGCGCGCGGGACGGCACAATCGCCGCGTGACCACCGACGGGAAGCCGATCGTCGCGGCGTACTGGCAGGCCTACAACGCCGCGGACTGGGACGCCGTGCGCGCGATGGTGGCCGAGGACTACGTCCACCACAGCGGCGACGCGGAGTCGCACGACGTGGACTTCTTCCTGGCCGGCGCGATGGGTCTGCGGGCGGCGTTCCCCGACGTCCGGGTCGAGATCCGCGACATGGTGGCCGAGGACGACCGGGTGGCGGTGCGCTGGGTGGCGCGGGCCACGCATACCGGCTCGCTGTTCGGCGAGATCGCGACCGGACGGCCCGTCGCGGTCGACGGCGCCACGCATCTACCGCGTCGTCGACGGCCGGATCGCCGAGGACTGGGAGGTCATGAACGAGGGCGCCCTGCGCGACCAGCTGGCTCCCGAGCCCTCGGCTACGGCCTGAGCGGCCCCGAACCTGACCACCAGCCCGCGCAGCGCCTGCGCGACACTGTCCCTGTGACGCAGAACGCCACGTCGGCCCAGCTCGACCCGGAGGTCGCCGCCCTGCTCAAGCGGGACGCGGCCGGTCTCGTGGCAGCGGTGGTCCAGCAGCACGACACCGGGGAGGTGCTCATGGTGGGCTGGATGAACGACGATGCGCTGGCCGCCACCCTCAGCACCGGGCGGGTGACCTTCTGGTCGCGCAGCCGGCAGGAGCTCTGGCGCAAGGGCGACACGTCGGGCCACGTCCAGTACGTGCGGTCGGTGGCGCTCGACTGCGACGGCGACGCCCTGCTCGTCCGGGTCGACCAGGTGGGTCCGGCCTGCCACACCGGCGCGCACTCCTGCTTCGACACCCACCCCCTCGACGCCGTGGCGGGCGGTCCCGGTGGCTGCTGAGGACCTCGCTGCGGATCTGACCTGGGGCCAGACCTGGCCGCGGCTGGACCTGTTCGTCGAGCTGGCCCGCGAGCGCCGGGTCATCCCCGTCGTCCGGCGGCTGCTCGCCGACGCGGAGACCCCGCTCAGCCTCTACCGCAAGCTGGCCCGCGACGAGCCCGGCACGTTCCTCCTCGAGTCGGCCGAGCACGGCGGGGTGTGGTCGCGGTACTCGATCGTCGGCGCGCGCAGCCGGGCCACCCTGACCGAGCATGACGGCGAGGCGTACTGGATCGGGCCGCCTCCGGTCGGCGTGCCCGACCGGCGGCGACCCGACCGAGGCCCTCAACCGCACCCTCCAGACGTTGGCAACGCCGCGGATCGACGGACTGCCGCCGCTCACCGGTGGCATGGTCGGCGCGATCACCTACGACGCGGTGCGCCGCTGGGAACGGGTCCCCGACACCGGCCGCGACGAGCTGGACCTGCCCGAGATCGGGATGCTGTTCGCCACCGACCTCGCCGTCCTCGACCACACCGACGGGTCCCTGCTCCTCGTCGCCAACGCGGTCAACTACGACGCCACCGATGAGCGCGTCGAGTGGGCGTGGGCCGACGCCGTGGACCGCCTGGACCGGATGACCGCCCAGCTCGCCGAACCGGCCGACAGCACCGTCGCGGTCATCGAGCCGACCCCCGGTGACGTCACGAGCTCGCACACGCAGGAGCAGTTCCACGACATGGTCGAGCGCAGCAAGGAGGCGATCCGAGCGGGAGAGGCGTTCCAGATCGTCGTCTCGCAACGGTTCTCGCTGCCCTGCCCGGCGCCGTCGCTCGACGTGTACCGCGCGCTGCGGGCCACCAACCCCAGCCCGTACATGTACTTCTTCCGCATCCCGCACCCCGACGGCAGCGCCTACGACATCGTCGGGTCCAGCCCGGAGGCCCTCGTCAAGGTCACCGGCCGGCGTGTCATCACCCACCCCATCGCCGGGTCGCGGCCGCGCGGCAAGACGCCGGAGGACGACGTGCGGCTCGCCGAGGAGCTGTTCGCCGACGAGAAGGAGCGCGCCGAGCACCTCATGCTCGTCGACCTCTCCCGCAACGACCTCCAGCGGGTATGCCACGCCGGCACTGTCGACACGGTCGAGTTCATGACCACCCGCCGGTACAGCCACATCATGCATCTCGAGTCGACGGTGGTCGGCGACCTGCGCCCCGGGCGCTCCGCCTACGACGCGCTCGTCGCGACCTTCCCGGCCGGGACGCTCAGCGGGGCGCCCAAGCCGCGGGCCATGGCGCTCATCGACGAGTACGAGGGCCTGCGCCGCGGCGTGTACGGCGGCGTGGTCGGCTACCTCGACTTCGCCGGCGACCTCGACACGGCCATCGCGATCCGCACGGCCGTCATCAAGGACGGCGTCGCGCACGTCCAGGCGGGTGCCGGCATCGTCGCCGACTCGGTCCCGCAGCTGGAGTACGAGGAGACACAGCACAAGGCGGCGGCTGTGATCCGGGCGGTCCGGGCGGCTCGCGGTATGCGCGCCCCCGCCGTCGAGGGCGCTGCCGCGGCCTGGGTCTCGTGACAGCGGGAAGGTCGTGACGACCAGGCTCACCGGCAAGCGGGCGGTCTCGGTCGCGGTCGCGGTGCCGGGCCTCGTCCTGCTCCTCGCCACCACCCGGACCTGGCTCACCGGCCGGTCCGCCGAGCCGCTCCTCGGCGGCGGGGTCGTGTCGGCGACCGGTTCGCAGGTAGCCCCCGGCGTCGTCCCGCTGGCCCTCGTCTGTCTCGTCGCCCTCGTGACGACGCTCACCGGCGGTCCGGTGGTGCGTCGCGTGTCGTCCGTCGTGCTCGTCCTCGCGGCCGCCGGCTCCGTCGCCCTGACCGTGCCACCGCTGACCGACCCGGAGCAGGCGCTCGGTCGCGTCGCCGCCGCGGGACTGGGCCGGACCGGGGTCGTCCGCACCACGGCCGAGGTGTCCGCGTGGGCGTGGACCGCCCTGGTGGCCGGGGTCGTGCTGTTCCTCGCCACGCTGCTCGCCGCCGTCGTCGCCGGCCGGTGGTCTGGGCTGTCCAGCCGGTTCGAGGTGCCGGTCGACGAGGGCGAGGGGTCGGCGTCAGCAGGGGAGCCGGAACCGACCCCGGCCGCGAGCGGTCGCGGCACCCACCGCACCACGTGGGACGAGCTCAGCGAGGGTCGGGACCCCACCGTCGAGGCGGCGGACCCGCATACCCCGTCGTCCGCGGTCGACCAGCCCTCCGACCCGTCCGCCGACCAGCCGGGTCACTCCCCGACGAGCCCCTGACCTGACACAATGGCCCGACTCGCCACCGCGAGGTCCACCCGCCAGGTCTGCCGTGCCGACGTGAAGGAACGACCACCATGACGCAGCCCACCTCCGGAGTCGAGCACGGCGACGAGGAGCACGACAGCGAGGGCCACAGCGTCGCGGCCTGGACCGCCGTCGCGATCATCCTGGTCGGGTCCCTCGTCATGGCGCTGGCCGTCGTGTTCCCCTCGCTGCTGTGGTTCGTCATCGGGGCGATCGTCGTTGTCGTCAGGTGCCATCGCCGGCAAGGTCCTGGCGATGGCGGGATACGGCGCCAAGGCCAGCACGTACCAGGCCGCGCACCGCGGCGGTACGCGCGGCGCCGAGCTGCCGGGCCGCACCCAGACCGACAGCGGGACCCAGTAACCGCCGCTCCTCGGCTCACGCGGGGCGTCCCCCCGAAGCGCCCTCGCTCGCACTATCGTCGTCGTGTCGCGTCCTAGGGGGCGCTGAACCAGCCGTAGCACCTAGCGAACTGCACGTTCAGAGAGAGGCTCGACCATGTCATCCGGATCCACGCCGCCCCCCGGCGACGACCGACCCGACCCGACGAGCAACCCCGAGCAGCCGGCCGAGGGCTACGGGTCCCCGCCGCCTCCCCCTCCGCAGTACGGGTCGACCGACCAGCCGCCGCCCGCCGCCGCACCGCAGCCCGGATACGGCCAGGCACCGCCGCCGCCCCCGCCCGCCTACGGCGAGCAGCCGCCGCCGCCCGCCGGGTACGGCGCCCCGCCGCCCACCGACGGCGGCTACGCGCCGCCGCCCCCGCCGCCCGCGTACGGCGAGCAGGGCTACGGCGCCGCACCCGCCTACACCGGCCCCTACGAGCAGGGCTCCTCGGTCGGCACGCTCGCGCAGTGGCCGCAGCGGGCGCTCGGCTGGGTGATCGACTTCATCGCCCTGGCCATCCCCGGCTGGATCCTCTACTGGCTCGGCGCGCCGAAGACGACGATCGTTGGCAGCACCGTCACGTCGACCGGCCCCGGCTTCCTGTACTACCTCGGCGGCCTCTACATCCTCGCGCTGTGGATCTACAACCGCTGGTACCGCGGCGGCACGACCGGCTACACCATCGGCCGCGGCGTGGCCGGCTGCAAGCTGGTCAAGGAGTCCACCGGCGAGACGATCGGCATGGGGATGGCGTTCGTCCGCGACATCGCCCACATCGTCGACAGCATCATCTGCTACGTCGGCTGGCTGTTCCCGCTGTGGGACACCAAGCGCCAGACCATCGCCGACAAGATCATGAGCACCGTCGTCCTGGCGCAGCCGCAGACGAAGAGCTGACGACGGAGACCAGCACGACGCTCACCGCGCCCGGACCCGCCACGGCGGTCCGGGCGCGGCGCGTTCGTGTCGCCGCCTGGGCTGGGCGGCGGGGTGGTCGCCGGCGCCGCGGTCGGCTGGCTGCACCACACCGGCGGGTATGCGGTCGCGCCGGGCGGTCTGCTGACCTGCCCGCTCCACGCCACGACCGGGCTGTGGTGCCCGTTCTGCGGCGGGCTCCGCTGCGTCGCCGCGCTCAGCCACGGCGACCTCGCGGCGGCCGCCTCGTTCAACGTGGTCGTCCTCGCCCTGCTCCCGGTGCTCGCGCTCTGGTGGGTACTCGGCACCCGCGCCGCGTGGGCGGGCCGGCCGCACCCGTGGCCGCTGGTGACGAACCGCGCGTGGCTGGTCCTCGGCGGCGTCCTCGTGGCCTTCACGGTCTGGCGCAACCTCCCCGCGCTGCCGCTCGCGGACGTTCCTCGCCCCCTGACCGGCACCCGTGCCACTCGGCTCGACGCTGAGCGACGCTGCCACCGTGATGGGAGCCGCGCGCGACTCAGGTCAAGCGGACGGGCAGCGCCGTGCGCCGGTCCCACCCGGACGCGTCCGCCGAACTCCCGCGCGGCACGTAGCCTTGGGACGTGCCCGACGTTCCCCGACCACCCGCAGCGTGCTGGACGACATCGTCGCCGGCGTCCGGGAGGACCTCGCGCCACGGATGGCCGCCGTCCCCGAGGCCGAGCTGGAGCGCCGCGCCGCGGCCGCGCCGCCCGCGCTGGACGCCGAGGCCGCCCTGCGGTCGCAGCCCGGCATGGCGGTCATCGCCGAGGTCAAGCGGTCCAGCCCCAGCAAGGGCGCCCTGGCCGAGATCGCCGACCCCGCCGCGCTGGCCGCGGAGTACGCGCAGGGCGGGGCCACCGTCGTCAGCGTCCTCACCGAGCCTCGCCGGTTCTCGGGCAGCCTCGACGACCTCGCCGCCGTCCGCCGCCGGGTCGACATCCCCCTGCTGCGCAAGGACTTCCTCGTCACCCGATACCAGCTCACCGAGGCCCGCGCCTGGGGCGCCGACGTCGTCCTGCTCATCGTGGCCTCCCTCGACCAGCGCGACCTCGTCGAGCTGCGGGAGCACGCCGAGTCGCTCGGGATGACCGCCCTCGTCGAGGTCCACGACGAGGAGGAGACCCGCCGCGCCGTCGACGGCGGCGCCGTCCGTCATCGGGGTCAACGCCCGCGACCTGCGCACCCTCGAGGTCGACCGGGCGGTCTTCGCCCGGCTCCGGCGGCACATCCCCGACGACATCGTCACCATCGCCGAGTCCGGCGTCCGCGGCGTCGACGACGTCCGCGAGTATGCGGCGGCCGGCGCCCACGGCGTCCTCGTCGGCGAGGCCCTGGTCACCGGCGGCGACCCGGCCGGCGCGGTCCGCGACTTCGCGGCGGTCGGGGTGCGCGCCACGCCCGGGACCCGCTCGACGCGCACGGTGCGCGCGTGACCACCGGCCGGTTCGGGAAGTTCGGCGGCCGGTTCGTCCCCGAGGCGCTGATCCCCGCCCTGGAGCAGCTCGACGAGGTCCGCCTCAAGGCCATGGTCGACCCGGAGTTCGTCGGCGAGCTGGAGCGGCTGCACCGCACCTACACCGGGCGGCCGAGCATCATCACCGAGGTGCCGCGGTTCGCCGAGCACGCCGGGGGAGCGCGGGTCATCCTCAAGCGCGAGGACCTCAACCACACCGGGTCCCACAAGATCAACAACGTCCTCGGCCAGGCCCTGCTGACGAGGCGGATGGGCAAGTCGCGCGTCATCGCCGAGACCGGCGCCGGCCAGCACGGCGTCGCCACCGCGACCGCGGCGGCCCTGCTCGGCCTCGACTGCACCGTCTACATGGGCAAGGTCGACACCGAGCGGCAGGCCCTCAACGTGGCTCGGATGCGGCTGCTCGGCGCCGAGGTCGTCCCCGTGACGACCGGCAGCCAGACCCTCAAGGACGCCGTCAACGAGGCGCTGCGCGACTGGGTCGCCTCCGTCGACGACACCCACTACGTCCTCGGCACCGTGACCGGCCCCCACCCGTTCCCGGAGATGGTCCGCGACTTCCACCGCATCATCGGCATCGAGGCCCGCGCCCAGGTGCTCGACCTCGTCGGCCGGCTGCCGGACGTCGTCCTGGCCTGCGTCGGCGGCGGGTCCAACGCGATGGGCATCTTCCACCGGTTCATCGACGACACCGGCGTCCGGCTGGTCGGGCTCGAGGCCGGCGGAGAGGGCGTCGCCTCCGGTCGGCACGCGTCCCGGTTCGCCTCCGGCATCCCTGGCGTCCTCCACGGGGCGTTCACCTACGTCATGCAGGACGACGACGGCCAGACCGTCGAGTCGCACTCCGTCTCCGCGGGTCTCGACTACCCCAGCGTCGGCCCCGAGCACGCATACCTGCTGGAGAGCGGGCGCGCGGAGTACCGGTCGATCACCGACGAGCAGGCCATGGAGGCGTTCCGGCTGCTCTGCCGGACGGAGGGCATCATCCCGGCCATCGAGTCCAGCCACGCGCTGGCCGGTGCGATGGAGGTCGGCCAGGAGCTCGGCCGCGACGCGCGTCCTGCTGGTCAACCTCTCCGGCCGCGGCGACAAGGACGTCCACACCGCCGCGACCTGGTTCGGGCTGCTCGACGGCGAGGCGCCGGCCGAGGAGCCGCACGCCAAGGGGATGGGGGTGCAGGCGTGAAGGTCCACGACACCCTCGAGGCGTGCCGGGCCGAGGGCCGGGCCGCCCTCGTCGGGTACCTGCCGGTCGGCTACCCCGACGTCCCCACGTCGATCGCCGCGATGACCGCCATGGTCGAGGCCGGTGTCGACATCGTCGAGGTGGGGCTGCCCTACAGCGACCCGCTCATGGACGGCCCCGTCATCCAGCGCGCCGCCGAGGGGGCCCTGGCCGCCGGTACCCGCGTCGACGACGTCTTCCTCGCCTGCCGGGCGCTCGCCGACCTCGGCACCCCGGCCCTCGTCATGACCTACTGGAACCCGGTCCTGCGCCGCGGCGTCGACACGTTCGCGCGCGACCTCGCGGCCAGCGGCGCGGCCGGCCTGATCACCCCCGACCTCATCCCCGACGAGGCGGCCGACTGGATCGCCGCGTCCGACGCGTACGGCCTCGACCGCGTCTTCCTCGTCGCCCCCAGCTCGACCCGCGAGCGCCTCGTCAACGCGACGGCCGCCAGCCGCGGGTTCGTCTACGCCGCCTCCCTCATGGGGGTCACCGGCACCCGCGAGTCGGTCGGGTCGGCCGCCGAGTCGCTGGTCGCCCGGACCCGCGAGGTCACCGACCTGCCGGTATGCGTCGGCATCGGTGTATCCAACGGCGACCAGGCCGCCGCGGTGGGCGAGTTCGCCGACGGGGTCATCGTCGGGTCCGCTCTCGTGCGTACGCTCGTCGAGGCCACCACCCCCGACGAGGGCATCGCCCGGCTGCGAGACCTCGTCGCCGACCTCGCCGCCGGGGTTCGCCGCAGCCGCGAGAGGGTGACGACGTCATGATGCTCACCGCCCTGCCCCTCGAGATCCCGAGCCCCACGACGGGGGTCTGGAACCTCGGGCCGCTGCCCGTCCGCGCCTACGCCATGTGCATCCTCTTGGGGATCGTCGTCGCGATGTGGATCACCCAGCGCCGGCTGGCCACCCGCGGCGGCACACCGGGACAGGTCCTCGACATCTCGGCGTGGGCCGTCCCGTTCGGCATCGTCGGCGGCCGGATCTACCACCTCATCACCTCGCCGCAGGCCTACTTCGGCGAGGGCGGCAACCCGTGGAACGCGTTCAAGGTGTGGGAGGGCGGGCTCGGCATCTGGGGGGCCATCGCCCTCGGCGCGCTCGGCGCGTACATCGGCTGCCGCCGCGCCGGCGTGAGCTTCCTCGACTTCGTCGACTCGGCGGCGCCCGGCATCCTCGTGGCGCAGGCCCTCGGCCGGTTCGGCAACTACTTCAACAACGAGATCCACGGGGCGCCGACCGACCTGCCGTGGGGTCTCAGGGTCTACGAGTGGGACCCGCTGGCCGGCCACGCGGTCGTCGACGCCGACGGCAACCCCGTGGTGCTCGGGGTCTTCCACCCGACCTTCCTCTACGAGGCGATCTTCTGCGTCCTGCTCGCCGGCCTGCTGGTCTGGCTGGACCGCCGGTACGACTTCCGCCGCGGGCAGATCTTCGCGCTCTACGTCGCGGGGTACCCCGTCGGCCGCGGCGTCATCGAGTTCATGCGGACCGACGACGCGAACCACATCCTCGGGCTGCGGGTCAACTCGTGGGTCTCGGTCCTCGTCTTCCTCCTCGGCGTGGGGCTCTTCGTCTGGTACGGCCGGCGCCCTCGAGACCCCGAGCCGGAGCCCGAGATCAGCCCCGAAACGCCCGCCAGCCAGGCCGAGTCTCAGCATTCGGAATGAGTCGTCCCGGAATATAGGACGCTTGACGCGACCGATATCCTGACCCCGCACTGGCCGACGCCGCCCAGCCGCACCTGACGCCGACCGCACGTGTCACCCCACCCGACGGCCGGCGCCATCTGCCCGAAGTCACTGGTTGGTCGCGAGACCGACAGCAACGTCAGGACGGTGACATGACCGCAACCGCCTCCCGGACCGCCCCGGAGCGCCCGCGCCACCTCTTCTCGGCCCAGCCGGACGATGTCGGTCTCTACCGCTCGGAGCACGAGCACGACGCCTGCGGGGTGGCCATGGTCGCCACGATGCGCGGCAGCGCCGGCCACGACATCATCGAGCACGCGCTGACCGCCCTGCGCAACCTCGACCATCGCGGCGCCACCGGTGCGGACCCGCACGTCGGCGACGGCGCGGGCATCCTCAGCCAGGTCCCCGACGCCTTCCTCCGCGAGGTGGTCGACTTCCCGCTGCCCGGCGCCGGCGCATACGCCGTCGGCCTGGCCTTCCTGCCCGTCGACGAGGCCGAGCGTGCCGCCACCGTTGAGGCCATCGAGCGGATCGCCGCCGAGGAGTCGCTCACCGTCCTCGGCTGGCGTGACGTCCCGATCGCGGCCGACATCATCGGCGAGGTCGCCCGCGAGTGCATGCCGCACTTCACCCAGCTCTTCGTGTCCTCGGCCGTGCGGCCGGCAGAACTACATCGGCCTCGACCGGTTCGCGTTCTGTCTGCGCAAGCGGGCCGAGCTCGAGACCGACGCCTACTTCGCGTCGCTGTCGTCGCGCACCCTGGTCTACAAGGGCATGCTGACGACCGCGCAGCTCGAGCCGTTCTTCCCGGACCTCTCGCACCGCTCCTTCGAGTCGCAGCTGGCCCTCGTCCACTCCCGGTTCTCGACCAACACCTTCCCGTCCTGGCCGCGCTCGCACCCGTACCGGTTCATCGCCCACAACGGCGAGATCAACACCGTCAAGGGCAACCGCAACTGGATGAGCGCCCGCGAGAGCCAGCTGACGTCCGACATCATCCCCGGCGACCTGGATCGGCTCTTTCCGATCTGCACCCCCGGCGCCCCCGACTCGGCGTCCTTCGACGAGGTCCTCGAGCTGCTCCACCTCGGCGGCCGCTCGCTGCCCCACGCGGTGCTGATGATGATCCCGGAGGCCTGGGAGAACCACACCGACATGGACCCCGCCCGGCGGGCGTTCTACGAGTTCCACTCGACCTTCATGGAGCCGTGGGACGGTCCGGCCTGCGTCGCGTTCACCGACGGCACGCTCATCGGTGCCGTCCTCGACCGCAACGGCCTGCGGCCCGGCCGGTATGCGGTCACCGACGACGGGCTCGTCGTGCTCGCCTCGGAGTCGGGAGTCCTCGACCTCGACCCCGCCAAGGTGGTCAAGCGCGGCCGGCTCCAGCCCGGCCGGATGTTCCTCGTCGACACCGAGCACGGCCGGATCATCGGCGACGAGGAGATCAAGTCCTCGCTCGCGTCGCAGCACCCCTACGACGAGTGGCTGCACGCCGGCCTGCTCGAGCTGCCGGACCTGCCCGAGCGCGAGCACGTCATGCACACCGCCTCGTCGGTGGCGCGGCGCCAGCAGACCTTCGGATACACCCAGGAGGAGCTGCGCATCCTCCTCACCCCGATGGCACAGAGCGGCGGCGAGGCGCTGGGCTCGATGGGCACCGACAGCCCCATCGCCGTCCTCTCCAGCCGGCCGCGGCTGCTGTTCGACTACTTCACCCAGCTGTTCGCGCAGGTCACGAACCCGCCGCTCGACGCGATCCGCGAGGAGCTGGTCACCTCGCTCGGCATGACCATCGGCCCCGAGGGCAACGCCCTGTCGGTCTCGCCGGCACACGCTCGTCAGCTGGTCCTGCCGTTCCCGGTCATCGACAACGACCAGCTGGCCAAGATCGTCCACATCAACGCCGACGGCAACCTGCCGGGGTATGCGACGCACGTCGTCCGCGGTCTCTACGAGGTCAACGGCGGCGCGGAGGCGATGCACGCTCGGCTCGAGGAGATCTTCCTCGAGGTGTCCGAGGCGATCCGCCGCGGCGCCCGGTTCGTCGTGCTCTCCGACCGCGACTCCGGCCGCGACCTCGCCCCGATCCCGTCGCTGCTGCTCACGTCCGCGGTGCACCACCACCTGATCCGCGAGAAGACCCGCACCCGGGTCGGCCTTCTGGTGGAGGCCGGTGACGTTCGGGAGGTCCACCACGTCGCGCTGCTCGTCGGCTTCGGCGCCGCCGCGATCAACCCCTACCTCGCGATGGAGTCCGTCGAGGATCTCATCCGCTCCGGCACCATCACCGGTGTCGAGCCGGAGAAGGCCGTCGCCAACCTCATCAAGGCGCTCGGCAAGGGCGTCCTCAAGGTGATGTCGAAGATGGGCATCTCCACGGTGGCGTCGTACCACGGCGCCCAGGTGTTCGAGGCGATCGGCCTGTCGCAGCAGCTCGTCGACCGGTACTTCACCGGCACGACGTCCCAGCTCGGCGGCGTCGACCTCGAGGTCATCGCCGAGGAGGTGGCCGCCCGCCACGCCGTCGCCTACCCGCGCGAGGGCATCCACCCCGCCCACCGCAAGCTCTGGGTCGGCGGCGAGTACCAGTGGCGCCGCGAGGGCGAGCCGCACCTGTTCGACCCGGAGACGGTGTTCCGGCTGCAGCACGCCACCCGCGCGCGCCGGTACGACATCTTCAAGCAGTACACGTCTCGCGTCGACGAGCAGTCGGAGCGGCTGATGACGCTGCGCGGGCTGTTCGAGTTCGCACCCGGTGACGAGACCGGCCGGCCGGCGATCCCCGTCGAGGAGGTCGAGCCGGTCAGCGAGATCGTCAAGCGGTTCAGCACCGGCGCGATGAGCTACGGCTCGATCAGCCTCGAGGCGCACCAGACCCTGGCCATCGCGATGAACCGGCTGGGCGGCAAGTCCAACACCGGCGAGGGCGGCGAGGACGAGGACCGGCTGCTCGACCCGGCGCGCCGCTCGGCGATCAAGCAGGTCGCCTCGGGCCGGTTCGGCGTCACCAGCCTCTACCTCACCGAGTCCGACGACATCCAGATCAAGATGGCCCAGGGCGCGAAGCCGGGTGAGGGCGGCCAGCTGCCCGGCCCCAAGGTCTACCCGTGGATCGCCAAGACCCGGCACTCCACGCCCGGCGTCGGCCTCATCTCGCCGCCGCCGCACCACGACATCTACTCGATCGAGGACCTGGCGCAGCTGATCCACGACCTCAAGAACGCCAACCCGCGGGCCCGGATCCACGTCAAGCTGGTCTCCGAGATCGGCGTGGGAACGGTCGCGGCCGGTGTCTCCAAGGCGCACGCCGACGTCGTCCTCATCTCCGGCCACGACGGCGGCACCGGCGCCTCGCCGCTCACCTCGCTCAAGCACGCCGGGGCGCCGTGGGAGCTGGGGCTGGCCGAGACCCAGCAGACGCTGCGGCTCAACGGCCTGCGCGACCGGATCGTCGTCCAGACCGACGGTCAGCTGAAGACCGGTCGAGACGTCGTCATCGCCGCCCTGCTCGGCGCGGAGGAGTTCGGCTTCGCCACGGCGCCGCTGGTCGTCTCCGGCTGCATCATGATGCGGGTCTGCCACCTCGACACCTGCCCCGTCGGGGTCGCGACGCAGAACCCGGAGCTGCGCGCCCGGTTCTCGGGCCAGCCCGAGTTCGTCGAGACGTTCTTCGAGTACATCGCCGAGGAGGTCCGCGAGCACCTTGCGGCACTCGGCTTCCGCACACTCGCGGAGGCAATCGGGCATGTCGACTCGTTGCACACGGACCGGGCGGTCGAGCACTGGAAGGCCGCGGGTCTCGACCTCACGCCCGTGCTGACCCAGGTCGAGGACCCCACCGGCGGCACCGCATACCAGAGCACCGGGCAGGACCACGGGCTGGAGAAGGCGCTCGACCACCAGCTCATCGCCCTGTGCCAGGGCGCTCTCCACGAGGGGGAGCGGATCCGCGCCGAGGTGGCGGTCCGCAACGTCAACCGCACCGTGGGAACGATGCTCGGACACGAGGTGACCAAGCTGCACCCGCACGGGCTGCCCGACGGGACCATCGAGCTGACCCTGACCGGCTCCAGCGGCCAGTCGTTCGGGGCGTTCGTCCCGGCCGGCGTCACGCTGGTGCTCCAGGGCGACGCGAACGACTACGTCGGCAAGGGCCTCTCCGGCGGGCGGCTCGTGGTCCGCCCGGACCGGTCGGCACCGCTCACCGCCGAGCACAACGTCATCGCCGGCAACGTCGTGGCCTACGGCGCGACCACCGGCGAGATCTTCCTCCGCGGCCAAGCGGGCGAGCGGTTCTGCGTCCGCAACTCCGGCGCCGCCGCCGTCGTCGAGGGCGTGGGCGACCACGGCTGTGAGTACATGACCGGTGGCACGGTGGTCGTCCTGGGGCCCACCGGTCGCAACTTCGCGGCCGGCATGTCCGGCGGTCTCGCCTACGTCCTCGACCTTCGTCCCGAGCTGGTCAACCCCGACCTCGTCGACCTCGTCCCGCTGCGCGACGACGACGAGACGGTGCTGCGCGGCCTGCTCGAGTCGCACCGCGACTGGACCGAGTCACCCGTCGCCGAGCGGCTGCTCGACTCCTGGGCCGAGAGCAGGAGCCGGTTCACGGTCGTGCTGCCGCGCGACTACCAGCGCGTCCTCGACGTCCGCACCAGGGCCGAGGCCGAGGGCCTCGACCTCGACGGCGCCGAGGTCTGGGAGCGGATCATGGAGGCGTCCCGTGGCTGACCCGCAAGGCTTCCTCAAGGTCCGCGAGCGGGAGCTGCCGACCCGGCGTCCGGTCCCGGTCCGCATCAAGGACTGGCGCGAGGTCTACCAGGAGCAGGAGCTCGGGCAGCTCCAGCGTCAGGCGGGCCGGTGCATGGACTGCGGAATCCCGTTCTGCCACAACGGTTGTCCACTCGGCAACCTCATCCCCGAATGGAACGACCTCGCGTGGCGAGGCGACTGGGCCGAGGCCATCGAGCGGCTTCACGCGACGAACAACTTCCCGGAGTTCACCGGCCGGCTCTGTCCGGCGCCGTGCGAGACCGCCTGCGTCCTCGGGATCAACCAGCCCGCGGTGACCATCAAGCAGGTCGAGGTCACGACGATCGAGCAGGCCTTCGGCGCCGGTGCCGTCACCCCGCAGCCGCCGGAGCGCCTGTCCGGCAAGACCGTGGCCGTCATCGGGTCCGGGCCGGCCGGTCTGGCGGCCGCGCAGCAGCTGACCCGCGCCGGGCATACCGTCGCCGTCTACGAACGGGGGGAGAAGCCGGGCGGCCTGCTGCGCTACGGGATCCCCGAGTTCAAGATGGAGAAGGCCGTTCTCGACCGGCGGCTGGCGCAGATGGAGGCCGAGGGCACCCGGTTCCGCAACGGTGTCGAGGTCGGCGACGAGATCACCGGGCAGCAGCTGGTCGACCGCTACGACGCGGTCGTCCTCGCGATCGGCGCGACGGTCGCCCGCGACCTGCCGGTGCCCGGGCGCGAGCTCGACGGGGTCCACCAGGCCATGGAGTACCTGCCCCAGGGCAACCTCGCCGCGCTCGGCCGCAGCGTCCCGGACCAGATCCTCGCCACCGACCTCGACGTCGTCATCATCGGCGGCGGCGACACCGGCGCCGACTGCCTCGGCACCGCGCACCGGCAGCGGGCGCGGTCGGTCACGCAGCTGGAGATCATGCCGCGGCCCACCGAGGAGCGGCCCGCCTCGCAGCCCTGGCCGACGTACCCGATGACCTACCGCATCTCCAGCGCCCACGAGGAGGGCGGCGACCGCGTCTACGCCGTCAACACCGAGCGGTTCCTCGGCGACGAGAACGGCCGCGTCCGCGCGCTGAAGCTGGTCGAGGTCGAGATGCGCGGCGGCCGGTTCGAGCCGGTCGAGGGCAGCGAGACGGAGATCCCCGCGCAGCTCGTCCTCCTGGCCATGGGGTTCCTCGGACCGGAGAAGCAGGGTCTCGTCGAGCAGCTCGGCGTCGACCTCGACGAGCGCTCGAACGTCAAGCGCGACAAGCACTTCATGTCGTCGGTCCCCGGGGTCTTCGTGGCCGGCGACGCAGGGCGCGGGCAGTCCCTCATCGTCTGGGCCATCGCCGAGGGCCGGGCCGCCGCGAACGGCGTCGACGCGTACCTCACGGGGTCCAGCCAGCTGCCCCGGCCGATCAACCCGACCGACCGTCCACTGCTCGTCTGAGCGGTCCGGCGAGGGCCTCGCCGGGCGCTGCTCAGGTGGTGGGACGGGGCTCGGTGCGCGCGGGCGTACTCAGGTGTAGGTCATAGGGTTCCGCGTATGCGCCGCGCCAAGATCGTCTGCACGCTGGGCCCCGCGACGTCCTCGCCGGAGCAGGTCCTCGCGCTCGTCGAGGCGGGTATGGACATCGCCCGGCTGAACCTCTCGCACGGCGAGTACGCGGTGCACGAGGGCGTCTACCGCTCCGTCCGGGCGGCCAGCGACACGACCGGTCGGGCCGTCGGCATCCTGGTCGACCTCCAGGGTCCCAAGATCCGCACCGGACGGTTCGCGAACGGGCCCGTCAGCCTCGCCCCCGGCGACCGGTTCACCATCACGACCGACGACGTGCCGGGCGACCAGCAGCGCGTCAGCACGACCTACAAGGGCATGCCCGGAGACGTGCACGCCGGGCGACCTCCTGCTGGTCGACGACGGCAAGGTGAGCCTGCGCGCCGTCGAGGTGACCGAGACCGACATCGTCACGGAGGCGATCGAGGGCGGCGTCATCTCGAACAACAAGGGCATCAACCTGCCCGGTGTCGCGGTGAGCGTCCCGGCCATGTCGGAGAAGGACATCGACGACCTGCGCTGGGCGCTGAAGCTCGGCGTCGACCTCATCGCGCTGTCGTTCGTGCGGTCCGCGTCCGACCTGGTCGACGTGCACCGGATCATGGACGAGGAGGGCAAGCGCCTGCCGGTCATCGCGAAGATCGAGAAGCCGCAGGCGGTCGACAACCTCCGCGAGATCATCGACGCGTTCGACGGCGTCATGGTGGCGCGCGGCGACCTCGGGGTCGAGCTGCCGCTCGAGGACGTGCCGCTGGTGCAGAAGACGGCCGTCGAGATCGCGCGCCAGATGGCCAAGCCGGTGATCGTCGCGACCCAGGTGCTCGAGTCGATGATCGAGAACTCGCGCCCGACGCGCGCCGAGACCAGCGACTGCGCCAACGCCGTCCTCGACGGCGCCGACGCGATCATGCTGTCCGGCGAGACCAGCGTCGGCGCGTGGCCGATCCTGGCGGTCCGCACCATGGCCCGCATCATCGAGGCGACCGAGGACCACGGGCTCGAGCGGATCCACCCGCTCGGCACGCGGCCGCACACGACCGGTGGCGCGGTCACCTGGGCGGCGGTCGAGATCGGCGAGCTGCTCGGCGTGAAGTACCTCGTGACGTTCACGCAGTCCGGCGACTCCGCCAAGCGGCTGTCGCGGCTGCGGTCCCAGCTGCCGATGCTCGCGTTCACGCCGATCGCCGCGACCCGCTCGCAGCTGGCGCTGGTGTGGGGGATCGAGACGTTCATCGTGCCGATGGCGAGGCATACCGACCAGATGGCGCTCGAAGTCGACAAGGAGCTGCTCGACTCCGGACGCTGCCAGGAGGGCGACCGCGTCATCATCGTCGCCGGCTCGCCGCCCGGAATCCCCGGCTCCACCAACGCGTTGCGCGTGCACAACATCGGTGACGCGAAGAACAAGGTGGCGCCGGCGTACGAGGACTTCGCGATCTACCAGGCCACGTAGGGCTCGGTATGCTGCTGGCGCGCTCCTCGGAGCGCCCCGGCCGGGGTGGTGGAATGGCAGACACGGGGCACTCAAAATGCTCTGGCCGCAAGGCTGTGCGGGTTCGAGTCCCGCTCCCGGCACTCGCGGGCATACGCCCGACGGCCGCTACGGCGACGGGCTGACCGGCCCGGTTTGGAGCTGCTGCTCGCGGTAGAGCATCGAGTGGCAGACGCCGAGCAGCACGACGTTGACGAGCACCCGGCCGACCCCGAGCCACGGCTCGTCCATCAGCTCGAAGAACTGCACGACGAGCAGCTCCAGGGTGAGGGCCAGCGCGAAGAGCTGGAGCGACCGCTCGCGCTGCCCCCGGTAGTACAGGACCGTCGCGACCACGCCCATCGCGAACACCAGCCAGGCCGCCGCAGCCCAGACGCCCGCGAACGTCGAGGGGTTGTCGACCAGCTCCTGGGTCGGTTTGACGACGGACAGCAGGATGACGATCTGGAACAGCACGACGCCTACTCGCTGGAGCAGGGAGAGCCGGGCCAGGCCGATGGCGCGCCGCCGGGTCCACACGTACATGCGGTTGACCCGCCCCACGGCGATCGGTTCGCGGTTCACGTCCTCGAGCAGGCGGACCAGCGGGTCGCGCAACGGCTCGGTGGGGGAGGCGGTCGCGAGCATCCGCCGCATCTCGGTCGCCTCGTACGCGTCGAGGTTGTCGGCGGCCATCTCCTGCATCATCTTCAGCGAGTTGACGACGAGCTCGCGGTCGGAGAGCGCCCGCCGGCGCACGAGGAACGCGCTGACGACGTAGACCAGGACGATGAACAGGTACATCACGGCGGCGGCGGGCTTGAAGAAGTAGTTGTTGTCCTGCGTGAGGAACTTGCCGACCTCGTCGATGAACAGCCCGAACCCGATGCCCGCGAAGAGGGACGCGAACCACCGGGAGGACCGCCCCAGCAGGAGCATGAACATCACCATGGCGGCGAGCATGAACACGCCGCCGAAGAGGACGTGGGCGACGTGGAGCCCGCTGGCGCCGCCGATCTGCGGGAACCCGGTCAGCTGGAGGTACAGCCGGGTGACGGTGATCGTGACCACGGTCGCGACGAGGAAGAGCTCGACGTGTCCGGCGCCCTCGGCGTCGCGGATCGGTCCCCATTGGCGCGGGTTGGGAGCCTGAACCGGCGCGGGTTCCCCGGTGTCCCTGCGCATGAGGAGGATGGTCGCACACCGATAGGCTTCCGGTCATGAGCGAACAGCCCACTCCGGCAGCGCCGAAGAAGGCCGCGACCACCAAGGCCGCCGCCACGCCGACGCCCGCTGCTCCGGAGCCGGTGCCGACCGCCCCGGAGCCGTTGCCCCTGCCGGTGGACGGCTCGCCGGACGGCGCCTCCGGTGGCGGCGGGCTGCGCATCGTCGTGGCCGAGGACGAGGCCCTGATCCGGCTCGACCTCGCCGAGATGCTCGAGGAGCTGGGCTACGACGTCGTGGGGCAGGCCAGCGACGGCGAGCAGGCGGTGGCGCTGGTCAACGAGCACAAGCCAGACGTCGTCATCATGGACGTCAAGATGCCGGTCCTCGACGGGCTCAGCGCGGCCGAGCAGATCGGCAAGGAGCGCATCGCACCGGTCATCATGCTCACGGCGTTCAGCCAGAAGGAGCTGGTGGAGCGTGCGCGCGACGCTGGCGTGATGGCCTACATCGTCAAGCCGTTCACGCAGGCGGACCTCGCACCGGCGGTCGACATCGCGACCTCGCGGTGGGCCGAGGTCAAGGCTCTCGAGTCGGAGATCGCCGACCTCGGCGAGCGGCTCGAGACGCGCAAGGCCGTCGACCGCGCCAAGGGCATCCTCATGTCGCGGCTCAAGCTGTCGGAGGCCGACGCGTTCCGCTGGATCCAGAAGACGGCGATGGACCGCCGGCTCGGTATGCGTGAGGTCGCCGAGGCTGTCATCGCGCAGATGCCGGCTTCCAAGTAGCGCCCCACCACACCGGCACCATGGCGCCGGAATGGCGCGCAGGCCGGGCCGGACGGCGGGCGGACCTAGCCCGACCTGTGGAGTACCCGGTCGGGTCACCGATTCGGTCGTGATCACGACCGGCTGGGTTACCCGACCGGGTACTCGACCGGGGTCGTCGCTCGCCCTGCGTCCGTCGGATCGGGAGTATGCCTCGCGCAGCAGCCCGTCCGCGCCTCCGCAAGCTCCGGCGCTTCCCCGCAAGCGGGAGGTACCCCCACCGCCAAGCCCGCCATCCCGCGCGAGACGTACCCCCGCTCCTCCTTTGAACCTCCAGTGCTGAACCTCCAGTGCCCGCAACTGCGCCTGCCTCGTGGGCGAACCTAGCTCGACCTGTGGAGTACCCGGTCGGGTCACCGATTCGGCAGTGATCACGACCGGCTCGGTTACCCGACCGGGTACTCGACCGGGGTCGCTCGCCCTCCGTCCGTCGGATCGGGGTATGCCTCGCGCAGCAGCCCATCCGCGCCTCCGCAAGCTCCGGCGCTTCCCCGCAAGCGGGAGGTGCCCCACCGCCAAGCCCGCCATGCTGCGCGAGGCATCCACCCGCCCTCCTTCAGCGCCCAGTAGCACTCTTCATCCGCGCAACGCCGTGACAAGCTGGGTCAGCAGCGGCGCCACGATCAACGCGGGCAGCATGTTGCCGACCGGGACTTCGCGGATCCTGAGCAGGCGCAGGCCGATTCCGGCGAGCATCAGGCCGCCGGTGGCGGTGAGCGCCGCGATGTGGGCCTCCGGCAGCACGGAGCCGAGGAGCACGCCGACGACCGTCAGCAGGCCCTGGATCACGCCGACGGAGAGGGCCGAGAGCAGGACGCCGATTCCGAAGGTGGAGGCGAAGGCCAGGGCGGCGAACCCGTCCAGCACCGACTTCAGGGTCAGCTGCTCGATGCCTCGGCCGAGACCGTCGGAGAGGCTGCCGAGGATGGTCAGCGGGCCGACGCAGAAGAGCAGCGACGCCGTCAGCCACCCCTCGATGAACCGCTCGCGCGCAGCGTGCGCCTCGTCGGGTCTCTCGTCGTCCGACGACCGCATGCGTCGGGCCACGCGAGTCTGGATCGTGCCCGCGAGCCCGGACAGGCGCTCCTCGATCCGTAGCAGCGAGCCGACCACGCTACCGATGAGGAGCGAGCCGAGGACGATGAGGACCGGCGCCCCGGGGCCTACGGCTCCGGCCAGCGACCGGTCGGTGACGCTGACGCAGGAGAGCCCGGCGACGAGAAGGGTGACGAGGCCGAGGCAGTCGGTGACGACCGACCGGGTGCGCTCGGGCAGGCGGTGGCCGATGGCCATGCCGAGGAGGGCCCCGATGACGACGGCCACGACGTTGATGACCGTCCCGAGTCCGGGGAAGGCGGCGCGCACCCGCGTCACCCTACGGGCGAACCGTCCGCTCATCTGAGCGGTTGTCGTCGACGGGCACGACCGAGTCATGGCCTCCGGCGGACATTTTCGATCTTCCCCTTCCACGCGGACGCACTCGCCCCTAGAGTCGAGCAGTCGGTCACAGCTCCGGTCGCCTGCGGGGAAACAGCGGCCTGTGCACATGTGTCATTCGCGTTGTGCTGCAATCAGGAGGCTTGTGTGTCACGTCCTCAGGTCAGCGTCCGGCTGGTCGACGAGTCACACCAGGGAGACCTGGTGGACCTGTGGATGGAGAACCGGGTCGAGTCCGGGGGCGGGTCCGAGGCGGCGTTACGTGTCGCCTCACTGACCGCGTTGACGACAGCCCTCGAGCGACCCGATGTGAGCGCGTTCCTCGCGTTCGTCGACGACGCCCCCGTCGGGTACCTCGTCCTCAAGGACAGCCTGGCCGGGCCGCTGACCGACTCGCCGTGCACCTCGATCGACCAGCTCTTCGTCTCGGCCACCTGGCGGCGACACGGGGTGGCGCGCCAGCTGCTCGCCGCCGCCGCCGCCCACGCCGACCGGGTCGGCGCCGAGGCGATCGTCAGCCACGTCCCGTCCCAGGTGCGTGACGCCAACCGGTTCTTCGCTCGGCTCGGCTTCTCCCCGACGGTGGTGCGCCGGGTGACGACGCCGGCCGCCCTGCACCGCAAGCTCGCCTCCTCCGTCGAGGCGCCGGTGCTGCGCCGGGTCGGCCTGGAAGAGGTCATCCAGCGGCGCCGGTCCGCGCGCTTCCGGGCGGTACGCCAGGGCGCCTCCACCCGCGCCGCCGACGCCTGACGCGACCCCTCACCGAAGCCCGGGGAGGCGCCACCGGCCGGTCCCGGGGTGTCGGTGCCGGGGCCTAGGGTGAACGTCGTGGCACCCGCGAACCGGCTCCTTCTCCTCGACGGCCACTCGCTGGCATACCGCGCGTTCTACGCCTTGCCGGCCGAGAACTTCTCGACCAAGACGGGCCAGAACACCAACGCCGTCTACGGCTTCACCTCGATGCTCATCAACATGCTCCGCGACGAGGAGCCGACCCACATCGGGGTGGCCTTCGACCTCTCGCGGCAGACCTTCCGGCTCGAGGAGTATGCGGAGTACAAGGCCGGGCGCAGCGCCACGCCGACGGAGTTCTCCGGCCAGATCCCGCTGGTCCACGAGGTGCTCGACGCCCTGAAGATCCGCTACGTCGAGGCGCCGGGCTACGAGGCGGACGACATCATCGCCACCTTGACCACCCAGGCGACCGCCGAAGGCATGGAGGTCGTCATCGTCTCGGGCGACCGCGACGTGTTCCAGCTGGTCGCCGACGACGTGACGATGGTCTACCCCGTGCGCGGTGTCTCCGACGTGTGGCGGATGGACCCGGCCGCCGTCAAGGAGCGCTACCTCGTGCCCCCGGAGCGCTACAGCGACCTCGCGGCCCTGGTGGGCGAGTCGTCCGACAACCTCCCCGGGGTGCCCGGCGTCGGCCCCAAGACGGCGGCCAAGTGGATCACCACCTATGGCGACCTGCCGGGCATCGTCGCCAACATCGACAAGATCGGCGGCAAGGTCGGCGACGCCCTCCGCGAGCACCTCGACGGGGTGCTGCGCAACCGCCGGCTGAACCAGCTGGTCCGCGACGTGTCCCTGGACGTGACCGTCGACGAGCTCGAACGCCAGACGTGGGACCGCGAGCAGGTGCACGAGGTGTTCGACAGCCTGGAGTTCCGGGTGCTGCGGGAGCGGCTGTTCCAGACGCTCGACGCGGTCACCGCCGAGGCCGAGTCCGGCTTCGACGTCGACGGCGACGTGCTGTCGTCAGCCGAGGTCCCCGGCTGGCTCGACCAGCACGTCCGAGCCGGGGAGCGCACGAGCATCAACGTCGTCGGTCAGTGGGCCCGGGGCACGGGCGACGTGCGCGCGCTGGCCGTCGCCACCGGTGACGGGCACGCCGCATACCTCGACGTCACCGAGCTTGACGAGGAAGCCGACCGGGCCGTCGGCGACTGGCTCGCCGACCCGGCGCGGCCCAAGGCGCTGCACGACGCCAAGGGTCCGTCGCACGCCCTCGCCGCGCGCGGCTGGGACCTGGCCGGCCTGACCAGCGACACGGCCCTCGCCGCCTACCTCGTCAAGCCCGACCAGCGGGTGTTCGACCTCGCCGACCTGTCGCTGCGGATGTTGCACCGCGAGCTGAAGAACGACACCGCTCCAGGCGGCCAGGGCATGCTCGACTTCGACGGCGAAGAGGACGCGGAGGCCGGCGAGGCCATGGTCGTGGCCAGCGCCATCCTCGAGCTGGCGGATGCGCTCGACGTCGAGCTCGACCGCACCGGCGGCACCGGCTTGTTGCGCGACGTCGAGCTGCCCCTCGTCGGGGTGCTCGCCACCATGGAGCGGGCCGGCATCGCCGTCGACGTGCCGGCCCTGGAGGCGCTGGAGAACGACTTCGACACCCAGGTCCGGCAGGCCCAGCAGGACGCGTGGGACGCGATCGGCGACGAGACGATCAACCTCGGCAGCCCGAAGCAGCTGCAGGAGGTCCTGTTCGGCCGTCTCAACCTGCCGAAGACCAAGCGCACCAAGACTGGCTACACCACCGACGCCGACGCCCTCAACGAGCTCGGCCGCAAGGTCGACAACCCGTTCCTCGCGTCGGTGCTCGCGTTCCGCGACGCCGCGCGGCTCCGGGTCACCGTCGAGGGCCTGCTCAAGTCGGTCGCCGAGGACCAGCGGGTCCACACGACCTACATCCAGACGATCGCCGCGACCGGGCGGCTCAGCTCCACCGACCCGAACCTGCAGAACGTCCCGATCCGCACCGAGGAGGGCCGGCGGATCCGCGAGATGTTCATCGTCGGCGAGGGCTTCGAGTCGCTGATGTCCGTGGACTACAGCCAGATCGAGATGCGGGTCATGGCGCACCTGTCCGGCGACGAGGCGCTCATCGAGGCGTTCCGGTCGGGAGAGGACCTGCACAGCTTCGTCGGGTCGAAGGTGTTCAACGTCGGCGTCGACGAGGTCACCGCCGCCCAGCGCAGCAAGATCAAGGCGATGTCTTACGGCCTGGCCTACGGGCTGAGCGCGTTCGGCCTGTCCAAGCAGCTGACCATCTCCACCAGCGAGGCGGCCGGGCTGATGGACATGTACTTCGACCGGTTCGGCGGGGTGCGCGACTACCTGCGCGAGCTCGTCGCCGAGGCCCGGGGCAACGGCTACACCGCGACCATGCTGGGTCGCCGTCGCTACCTACCCGACCTGCTCAGCGACAACCGGCAGCGGCGCGAGATGGCCGAGCGGATGGCGCTCAACGCGCCGATCCAGGGTTCGGCCGCCGACATCATGAAGGTCGCCATGCTCGGTGTCGACCGCGCACTCACCGACGCGGGCGCCCAGTCCCGGATGCTCCTCCAGGTTCACGACGAGCTGGTCCTCGAGATCGCCCCCGGTGAGCGCGACGACGTCGAGAAGCTGGTCCGCCACGAGATGGGCCACGCCGCCGTCATGGACGTCCCGCTCGACGTCAGCGTCGGTGTCGGCCGGTCATGGCACGACGCCGCGCACTGAGGTGGCGGCCGAACCACAGCACATCGACCTGGTCCAGCCACGCACCGACCGGCTGTGGCTGCGCCAGTGGCGTGACGACGACTGGGCGCCGTTCGCCGCGCTCAATGCCGACCCCGAGGTGATGCGCTACTTCCCGGCGCCGCTCGACGCTCAGGAGTCCAACGCCTTCGCCTACCGCAACGCCGCGCTGCTCGAGCTCCAGGGGTACGGACTGTGGGCCGTCGAGGTCCTCTCGACCGGTCAGTTCGTCGGGTTCGTCGGGCTCAACGAGCCGAAGTGGCACGCGCCCTTCACGCCGTGCACGGAGGTCGGCTGGCGGCTCGCGCGGCCGGCCTGGGGCCAGGGGTATGCGACAGAGGGCGCCCGCGCGGCCCTCGCCGTGGCGTTCGGCCCGCTCGGGCTCGACGAGGTGGTGTCGTTCACGACCGTCGCCAACGCGCGCAGCCGCGCCGTCATGGAGCGACTCGGGATGACCCGCGACCCGGCCGAGGACTTCGACCACCCGAAGCTCGACCCGCACAGCCCGGTGAGCCGGCACGTGCTCTACCGGCTGCGAGCGGATCGGTTCGACGGCCGTAAATCGGTGGAACCCGGTGAGCAGGCAGCTCCGCGCCGCTAGCGTGCGGCGGCAACCGGGCGGACGGGCTGCCCGAAGAGGACGCGAAGGGGACTGCGCATACCCTCACGGCGCGGTACCTCGGCGACGCGAGCCACGAACCGTCCACCTCGGCGCCGCTCAGCCCGCGGGTGACCTGACCCTCAGGTCACTCGACCTGGACCCGGTCGAAGGTGAGGGTCAGCCGCTCGGCGACCACGCTGGTGTCGCTGGCCTTGAGCGCGCCGATCTCGAGCTTCGACGGCCACGCGTTCTCCAGGTGGTAGCGCGCGACCGGTGAGCCGTCGTGCGCGAAGACGACGATGGTGGCCCGCCGGGCGGTGTGGCCGGGTCCGCGGCCGTGGGCCTCCTGGACCCACCTGACGAAGCGCCGGTCGGAGGTCAGCCCGCGGACCAGGGTGACGGTCGCCGGCTGTGGCGGGTCGCTGGGTCGGCCCAAACCGAACACCGAGAGCACGAGGCCGACGACGTCCATGAGGGCGATGTTCACGCCCTCGAGCTCGAGGCCGAACGAGTGGCCGACGGCGCTGTCATGGTCCAGAGGCATGCGCCCAGGATCCTCTGTCCGTGGCGCGGGTCAACCGCGACCGGCCGGGGCGAGTCCTCGGCCACGTGACAGGCTGACGCCGTGTTCGAGGACCTCGACGACAGGGTGGCCGTGGTGACGGGCGGCGCTCGCGGCCTGGGCCTGGAGATGGCCGACGCGCTCGCCGAGATGCGATGTGCGGTGGCGCTGCTCGACGTCGGCGACGGCGTACAGGCGTCGGCGGCGAAGCTGGGCCAGCGACGCAGCGTGCCGACGCTCGGCCTCCACGCCGACGTCACCGACGACGCGGCCCTGGCCACCGTCTTCAGACGGGTGGCCGACGAGCTGGGTACCCCGTCGGTCCTCGTCAACGCCGCCGGCGTGGCCGCCTGGTCGGAGGCCGAGGACATGCCGGCGGCCGACTGGCGCCGGGTCCTCGACGTCAACCTCACCGGCACGTTCCTCAGCTGCCAGGCCTTCGCCCGGAGCGTCTTCGCTGCCGGCGGCACGGGGAGCATCGTCAACGTCTCGTCGATGTCCGCGTTCGTCGTCAACGTCCCGCAGCGCCAGGCGGCCTACAACACGTCCAAGGCCGGCGTCGACCAGCTGACCCGGTCCCTGGCGGTCGAGTGGGTCGAGCGCGGGATCCGGGTCAACGCCGTCGCCCCCGGCTACTTCCTGTCCGACATGACGCGCCAGTTCATCGACGCGAACCCGGAGACCGGCGAGGGCTGGCGGTCCCGGGTCCCAGCGGGCCGGCTCGGCGAGCCGGCGGACCTGCGCGGGCTGGTCGTCTTCCTCGCGTCCGACGCCTCGCGCTACGTCGTGGGGGAGTCGGTCGTCATCGACGGTGGCTACACCCTGGTGTGAGCGGTCAGTCGCGCCGGCACACGAAGATCGCGGTCCCGGGGATCAGCTGACCCCGCAGCTGCGACCAGCCGGCCCAGGTCTCGAGGTTCGCCTCCGGCCACTCCGGCTCCACCACGTCGACGACGCGCAGACCGGCCGCGACGATCTCGCGGACCCGGTCGCCGAAGGTCCGGTGGTGCTCCACGTAGGTCGCCTGCCCCGACGGGTCCTGCTCCACGTACGCCGTGCGGTCGAAGTAGGACTGGGTGACCCGCAGCCCCTCCTCGCCCGGGTCGTCGGGCATGGCCCAGCGGACCGGGTGGGTCGTGGAGAAGACGAACCGGCCCCCGGGCCGCAGCACCCGGGCGGCCTCCGCCATCACCCGCCCCGAGTCGGCGACGAACGGAACGACGCCGTATGCGGTGAAGACGACGTCGAAGGTCTCGTCGGGGAAGGGGAGGGCGGCTCCGTCGCACTGCACGAGTGGGACGCGCAGCCGTGGGTCGGTGAGCGTCGCGTTGATCCGGCGCGCCCGGTCGAGCATCCCGGCCGACACGTCCGACCCCACCACGGCGGCCACGCCCTGCCCGGCGACCCATCGCGCGCCCTGGGCGCCGCCCGAGCCGATCTCGAGCACCCGCATACCCCCGAGGTCGCCGAGCAGGTGGGCCTCCGACTCCCGCAGCCCCTCCGGTCCCCAGGTGAGGTCGGCGTCACCGAGGAAGGCGCCGTGCTCGGTGTAGTAGTCCGCCGCCTCGGCGTCCCACCAGGCGCGGTTGGCGCGCACCGTCTCCGGCTGGGCGGCGTCGCGACGGGTCACGGGATAGGCCGTCCACACCGGCGCCGGGCCGGGCCCGGATCCGCCGGCATCCTCGCTGGTCATGCCCTCAGTCTCGCGGGCGGACGCGCTTTGACCGGCTGCTGACAGCGCCGGTACGATGGGCTTGCACACGTGTGTGCGCCGACTACGCCTGCCCACCTTCCGGTGGCGGCGCCGGCGCCGGAACCACTCAGCGCATCATCCACCATCAACTCACTGTCCACCATCGGAGCTCCTCCTACATGACTGCCAGCACGGCCACCAAGGCCGCCCCTCAGATCGCGATCAACGACATCGGATCTGAGGAAGACCTGCTCGCCGCGATCGACGCGACGATCAAGGATTTCAACGACGGCGACATCGTCGAAGGTCGCATCGTCAAGGTCGACCGGGACGAGGTCCTGCTCGACATCGGCTACAAGACCGAGGGCGTCATCCCCTCGCGTGAGCTGTCCATCAAGCACGACGTCGACCCGGCCGACGTGGTCAAGGTCGGCGACGAGGTCGAGGCCCTCGTCCTCCAGAAGGAGGACAAGGAAGGTCGTCTGATCCTGTCCAAGAAGCGGGCTCAGTACGAGCGCGCCTGGGGCACGATCGAGAAGATCAAGGAGGAGGACGGAGTCGTCACCGGCACCGTCATCGAGGTCGTCAAGGGTGGCCTCATCCTCGACATCGGTCTCCGCGGCTTCCTGCCCGCCTCGCTCGTCGAGATGCGTCGCGTCCGCGACCTCCAGCCCTACGTGGGCAAGGAGATCGAGGCCAAGATCATCGAGCTGGACAAGAACCGCAACAATGTCGTTCTGTCCCGTCGGGCGTGGCTCGAGCAGACCCAGTCCGAGGTGCGCACGACGTTCCTCAAGGAGCTGCAGAAGGGTCAGGTCCGCACCGGCGTCGTCAGCTCGATCGTCAACTTCGGCGCGTTCGTCGACCTCGGCGGCGTCGACGGTCTCGTCCACGTGTCCGAGCTGTCCTGGAAGCACATCGACCACCCGTCCGAGGTCGTCGAGGTGGGCCAGGAGGTCACCGTCGAGGTTCTCGACGTCGACATGGACCGCGAGCGCGTCTCCCTGTCGCTCAAGGCGACGCAGGAGGACCCCTGGCAGCACTTCGCCCGGACCCACGCGATCGGTCAGGTCGTGCCGGGCAAGGTCACCAAGCTCGTCCCGTTCGGGGCGTTCGTCCGCGTCGACGACGGCATCGAGGGCCTGGTCCACATCTCCGAGCTGGCCGAGCGCCACGTGGAGCTGCCGGAGCAGGTCGTGTCGGTGGGCGACGACATCTTCGTCAAGGTCATCGACATCGACCTCGAGCGCCGTCGCATCTCGCTGTCGCTGAAGCAGGCCAACGACGAGAGCGCGCCGGTCGCCGAGTTCGACCCGACGCTCTACGGCATGGCGGCGGAGTACGACGAGCAGGGCAACTACAAGTACCCCGAGGGCTTCGACCCGGAGACCAACGAGTGGCTGCCCGGCTTCGAGTCGCAGCGCGAGAAGTGGGAGAAGCAGTACGCCGAGGCGCACGCCCGGTGGGAGGCGCACAAGGCGCAGGTCGAGGCGGCCTCCAAGGCCGACGCCGAGGCCGCGTCCGGCGGCGGCGAGATGCCGACGTCGTACTCCTCCTCCACCGGCTCGAGCAGCTCGGACGAGTCCGACGACGTGGCCGCGCCGCGTCCGTCGGCGGCCGAGGGCACGCTGGCTTCCGACGAGGCGCTCGCCGCGCTGCGGGAGAAGCTCACCGGTAACTGACACACCGACGTCGAACGGCCCGGAACCCTGGTGGTTCCGGGCCGTTCGTCGTGCGGGTGCTTTCCGCGGCACCGGTGGTCCCCCGAAGGCCACCGGTATGCGGGTCAGCCCGCCGGTGAGATCAGCTGGAGATCAGCTGGAGATCAGCTGGAGATCAGCCGCACCACGGGTAGATGAACAGGCTGTCGTCCCCGGCCCGGTGGTCGGCGAGCACGACGCTGAGCGGCAGCGGGTCGGGCAGCGACGCGACGTCGGTGCCCGCGCGAGGCGTGACCCCGTACGACACGGCGACCGAGATCGGCAGCCCGCCCTTGGCCACGGTCGAGAACAGCCCGACCTCCTTGAGGACCGAGATCCCGGCCCTCATGCAGGCCGTGTCGGGCGCGGCGCTCGCGGACGCGGCGGGAACGAGGGTCAAGCCGAGGCCCAGGGCGAGAGTCGCGGACGCGACGAGAGGGGTACGTAGACGCATGGTGTCTCCTTCGGGGGAACCGGGAGGCGCACCCCGTCGGTGAGGTGCTCCGGTGCCCTGCATTCCCTCCGAGGGGCGCCCCCGGATGCACCCAGGCGTGTCGGCGGCTATCGTTCCCGCCGCGGTCACTTGTGGAGTGACATAGTGACGAGGGGTCGCGATCTCGTTCGCCGTTCGAGGACATCGCCGTCTCGTGGAGGGTTCATGGCAGGGCTGCCCAGAGTTGGCCGGACCACGTGTCCGGCCGAGACGCGTTGGCCGCGCCGATGACGACGGCGACGCGCGACCGCCCGGTACGGGTCGGGCCGCCGGACCCGGTCGGCCCACCGCCGAAGCGCTCCGGGGTTGGCTGGCGCGAGTGGCTGCTGGCGGCGGTCCTCCTCCTGCCGAACCTCGCCCTGCTGATCCTCTTCACCTACCGGCCGCTGCTCGACAACATCCGGCTGTCGTTCACCGACTGGAACATCTCGGCGCCGTTCGCCAACTACATCGGGTTCTCCAACTACACCGAGTGGTTCACCCGTGAGGACACCCGCACCATCGTCCTCAACACGGTGATCTTCACGGTGGCGACGGTGGTCCTGTCGATGGGGCTCGGACTGGCTCTCGCGATGCTGCTGGACCAGCGGCTGCGCGGCCGCAACCTGGTGCGCTCGGCGGTGTTCGCGCCCTTCGTCATCTCCGGCGCGGCGGTGGGTGTCGCGTTCCAGTTCGTCTTCGACCCGAGCTTCGGGCTGGTGCGCGACCTGCTCGCCCGGATCGGCGTCGCGTCCCCGGACTTCTACCAGAACCAGCACTGGGCGCTGTTCATGGTGACGGTGACCTACATCTGGAAGAACCTCGGCTACTCGTTCGTCATCTACCTCGCCGCCCTCCAGGGCCGCCGCACCGACCTCGACGAGGCGGCCGAGATCGACGGGGCGTCGGCATGGCGCAAGTTCACCCGGGTCCTGCTCCCGCAGCTGCGCCCCACGACGTTCTTCCTGTCGATCACCGTGCTGCTCAGCTCGGTGCAGGTCTTCGACATCATCAACGTGATGACGCGGGGCGGACCGGTCGGCATCGGCACGACGACCCTCGTCTACCAGGTCTACCAGGAGACCTTCGTCAACCTGCGTGCCGGTTACGGCGCGACGGTCGCGACGATCATGTTCCTCGTCCTGCTCGTCGTCACCGTGGTGCAGGTCCGCTTCATGGATCGGAACACGTCGTGAACCGCGGCAAGGGGTGGACCACCGCCGGCTACGTGGCCATGGTCGATCGTGACCCTGGTCATCGCGGTGCCGCTGTTCTGGATCCTCATCACCTCCTTCAAGGAGCGCCAGGACATCTACGTCCGGCCGGCGCAGTGGTGGCCGGACCCGGCGACCAAGGAGAACTACGTCGACGTCACGACGCGGATCGCGTTCTGGAGCTACCTGCGCAACTCGGTGATCATCACCATCGCCACGGCGACGGCGAAGATCGTCCTTGGCGTGCTTAGCGCGTATGCGTTGTCGCTGCTGCGGTTCCCCGGGCGCAGCATCGTCTTCCTCGTCGTCATCGCGGCCCTGATGATCCCGAACCAGATCACCGTCATCTCGAACTACGCCCTGGTCAGCCAGCTGGGCTGGAAGAACACCTACCAGGGCATCATCATCCCGCTGGCCGGCGTGGCCTTCGGGACGTTCCTCATGCGCAACCAGTTCCTGTCGCTGCCCGGCGAGATCATCGAGGCGGCCCGGCTCGACGGCACCGGCCCGATGAAGCTGCTCTGGCGGATCGTCATGCCGATGTCCTGGCCGACGCTCGTGGCGTTCTCGCTCATCACCGTCGTCATTGAGTGGAACGAGTACCTCTGGCCGTTCCTCATGGCCGACGACGAGCGGGTCGCCCCGCTCCCGGTCGGGCTCACCCTGCTCCAGAACAACGAGGGCCTCACCAACTGGGGTCCCGTCATGGCCGGCACCATTCTCGCGATGCTGCCGATCCTCGTCCTGTTCCTCTTCCTCCAACGCCAAATGATCAAGGGCCTCACGGCCGGCGCCGTGAAGAGCTGACCCCGCCTACCCGCATACGAAAGGCAAAACCATGAACGACATCTCTCGCCAGATCTCACGACGGGGGTTCCTCGGAGTAGCCGGCGGCACGGCCGCCCTCGCCGGGCTCGCCGCCTGTGCCGGCACCGGCAGCCCGGGCACTCCTCAAGCCAGCGGCGACGGGGGCGGCGGTGCCGCCAACACCATCGACTTCTGGTCCAACCACCCGGGTACCTCCAAGGAGGTCGAGCAGAAGATCATCACCGCCTTCCAGTCGGCGAACCCGGGCCTCACCGTCAAGCTGACCGACGCGGGCAAGAACTACGAGGAGGTCGCGCAGAAGTTCAACGCGGCCCTGGCCGGCGGCAACCTGCCCGACGTCGTCGTGGCGTCCGACGTCACGTGGTTCAACTTCGCGCTCAACAAGCAGTTCACCCCGCTGGACGACCTGCTCACCACGGCCGGGGTGAAGACCGACGACTACGTCGACTCGCTCTACAACGACTACAAGTTCAAGGACCAGCACTACGCCCTCCCGTATGCGCGGTCGACGCCGCTCTTCTACTACAACAAGGACCTCTGGAAGGCGGCCGGCCTCGAGGACCGCGGCCCCAAGACCTGGCAGGAGCTGCAGGAGTGGGCGCCGAAGCTCAAGGCCGCGGCCGGAGCCGACAAGTCGGTCTTCGAGATGCCGGACGGCTCCAACTACCTCGACTGGTACTTCCAGAACATGGTGTGGGACTTCGGCGGCAACTACTCGAAGGAGTGGACGCCGACCTTCACCGACCCCAAGACCATCGCGGCCGGGCAGTTCCTCCAGGACTTCGCCAAGGCCGGGTTCGTCAAGTTCAACAAGACCCCGGAGGCCGACTTCGGGGCCGGCCTCGCGGCCTGCATCGTCCAGTCGACGGGCTCGCTCGGCGGCATCACCAAGGCGGCGAAGTTCTCGGTCGGGACCGCGTTCCTGCCCGGTGACGGGAACTGCCCGACCGGCGGTGCGGGCGTGGCCATCCCGTCCGGCATCTCGGACGAGCGCAAGAAGAACGCGCTGAAGTTCATCGAGTTCCTCACCAACGCCGAGAACACCGTGACCTTCACCCAGGCGACGGGGTACATGCCGGTTCGGAAGTCAGCGCTCGACAACCAGTCCGAGAAGGACTTCCTGGCGAAGAACCCCAACGCCAAGACCGCCGTGGACCAGCTGCCGAAGACCCGGTCGCAGGACTACGCCCGGGTGTTCGTCCCGGGTGGTGGCGCCCGCATCGGCAAGGCCCTCGACCAGGTCGCGCAGGGTGCCGACGTCACCCAGACGTTCACCGGCCTCAACACCGAGACGCAGCAAACCATCGACAGCCAGATCAAGGCCAAGCTCTGACTCATGGCGACGGTCTATTTCGACGAGGCGACGCGGATCTTCTCGGGCGGCCACGCGCCGGCCGTCGACCACGTCACGCTCGACATCGAGGACGGCGAGTTCCTCGTCCTGGTCGGGCCGTCCGGCTGCGGCAAGTCGACCACCCTGCGCATGCTGGCCGGCCTCGAGCCCATCGACGAGGGCCGCATCCTCATCGACGGCCACGACCAGAAAGGCGTGCGGCCCCGTGACCGCGACGTGGCGATGGTGTTCCAGAGCTACGCGCTCTACCCGAACATGACCGCTGCGGAGAACATGGCGTTCGCGCTCACCAACGCCAAGGTCGCGACGTCCGAGGTGAAGCAGCGGGTTGCGGAGGCGGCGAAGATCCTCGAGCTGGAGCAGTTCCTCGACCGCAAGCCGGGGGCGCTCTCCGGTGGCCAGCGGCAGCGGGTGGCGATGGGTCGGGCGATCGTGCGGAACCCCAAGGTGTTCTGCATGGACGAGCCGCTGTCCAACCTCGACGCCAAGCTGCGGGTGAGCACCCGGTCGCAGATCGCGGGGCTCCAGCGCCGGCTCGGGATCACGACCGTCTACGTGACCCACGACCAGGTCGAGGCGATGACCATGGGCCATCGCGTGGCCGTGCTGCGGGACGGCCGTCTCCAGCAGGTCGGCACGCCAGAGGAGCTGTACGACCGGCCGGTCAACACCTTCGTGGCGTCGTTCATCGGTTCACCGGCGATCACGCTGGTGGAGGCGACGGTCCGCGACGGGGCGGCGGACGTGCACGGCGCCCGCATACCCCTCGACCGGGGGGTGGCGGCCAAGGCTGGCGACAAGGCCGTGGTCGGGCTGCGGCCGGAGGCCTGGCACCTCGTCGACGCGGGCACCGACAACGGCGTCGACCTCAAGGTCGACCTCGTCGAGGCCCTGGGGTCGGAGTCGTTCATCTATGGGACACCGGTCGGCGCCGAGCAGACCGACGGGGTGTCGCCGCAACGCGTCACCGTGCACTCCGACAAGCGGGTCCGCCCGGAGGTCGGCGACGTGGTCCGCGTCGTGCCGGAGGGCAGCGAGGTGCACGTCTTCGCCGCCGACACGGGGGAGCGGCTGACCGCGGACTGACCGAGGACGCGAGCCGGCGCCCTACGCTGGCCGGGTGCTCGACGTCGGTCTGACCGGGGGGATCGGGTCGGGCAAGTCGACGGTGGCCGCGACGCTGCGCGACCTCGGTGCCCACGTCGTCGACGCGGACGTCATCGCGCGCGAGGTCGTCGAACCGGGGACGCCGACCCTGGCCCGGATCGCCGAGCGGTTCGGGGCGGGGCTGGTCCGTCCGGACGGTTCGCTGGACCGCGCGGCGCTGGCGGCCATCGTGTTCCCGGATCCCGACGCCCTTGCCGACCTCGACCGCATCACCGGGCCGGCCATCGCCGAGCGGGTCGCGGAGCAGCGCGCCGCCGCCGAGCAGGGCCTGGTCTCGGTCTACGACATGCCGCTCCTCGTCGAGCGGGGGCTGTGGGCGCACGAGCACCTGACCCTCGTCGTCGGCGCCGACACCGAGACCCGGGTGCGCCGGCTCGTCGACCAGCGCGGCCTCGACGAGGCGGACGCACGCCACCGGATCGCCCGGCAGGCCACCGACGCCGAGCGCCGGGCGGCCGCCGACGTGTGGATCGACAACGACGGCGACGTCGAGGCCACCCGCCAGCAGGTTCGACGGCTGTGGTCCGACCGGCTCGTCCCGTTCAACGCCAACCTCCTGGCCGGTATGCGTGCGCTCCGCTCGCCGCGCCCCGATGTCGTCGAGCCCGAGCCCACCTGGCCGGTCCAGGGCGCCCGCCTGGTCGACCGCATCGCCGCCGCAGTGGGCGAACGGGCGCCGCGCATCGAGCACATCGGCTCCACCAGCGTGCCCGGGCTCGTCGCCAAGGACGTCATCGACCTCCAGGTCGGGGTCGTCACCCTGGCCGAGGCCGACGACGCCGAGCTCGTCGCCGGCCTCACCCGGCGGGGGTTCGCCCGCGTTCCGGAGATCCGGGGGGACAACCCCCATCCGGTCGGGGGAGACCCGAGCCGTTGGGCCAAGCGCTACCACGCGTCGATGGACCCCGGCCGCGCCGTGAACGTCCACGTCCGCGAGATCGGCTCTCCCGGCTGGGTGTTGGCGCTGCAGTTCCGGGACTGGCTCCGCGCCGAACCGTGGGAGCTGGCGCGCTACGCGACGCTGAAGCGGACGCTCGCGGCGCGGGAATCGGACACCGCGTCGTACGCCGCGGCCAAGGAGCCGTGGTTCGGCGAGGCGTACCCGCGGGTCCAGGAGTGGGTTCGGCGCACCGGGTGGTCCGACGCCCGCACCGTGAACCGGGTTTGACGACGGATAAGGTAAGCCTGACCTTACTGGTATGACAACGGCCGACCCGATGCCATCCGCGGAGCCGTTCACAAGGCCGTTCACGGGGCCCGTCGCAGGGCCCGTCGCAGGGCCCGTCGCGCTGGCCGCCGAGGCGGTTGGTCTGGGCTACCACGGTCACCGCGTGGTCGACGGGGCCGGCGATGCCGGGCCGGGACGAGCGACGACGAGCTGCTGTGAGAGGTGCCGGAGGGTGACGCCGGCGCGGCCACCACCCCGCTGCGCGGCGCCTACGTGTGGGTCGCCGCCGAGCAGGGGGTCGTCCGCTAGATCCGGCGACACCTCCTCACCGAGGTGGGGCTCGGCCGGGGCCAGGTGGCGCTGATGGGCTACTGGCGGCTGGGGCGGCCGCAGGCCTGACGCCGGTCCAAGGCCCAGGGCCCGCCCACGTCAGGGGCTGCAGGTGGTCACCGCGTCGGCGTAGCGGACCCAGCTCGGCAGCGCCTGGGCGAAGGCCTGTCCCATCGCCGGAGTGCCGGCGGCTCGCCAGTCGACGGTGTCGTTGATCTCGATCTCCACCTTGCGTCGCTCGAACCAGTTGATCATCTTCACCTGCGGGAACCGCTGGTGGAAGTCGGACGAGAACACCTGCTGCCACCACGCCTGCTTGATGGCGGTCTCCGAGGCCCCCGGGCGGGACGGCGTGAAGATGGCGGCGGTCTCGACGATCGCGACCGGCTTGGCGTGCGTCACGCCGAAGACGTCGTAGAAGCTCGGGACCGGCGAGTCGTCACCCGCGGTGCCCTTGTAGGTCCCCGCCAGCATGTCGCCGAACTTCGTCGGCTCGGGGATCTCGTTGTCACCCCAGGGGCGCTTGTTGCCCCAGTGGTACAGCGAGATGCCCACCCAGTCGACCGCCTCGTCCCCCGGGTAGTAGGGGAGGTACGGGTCGTCGGCCATCGTCAGCTCACCGTTGTGGTCGGTGTCGAGAGCGGTGAAGTCCGCGCTGCCCGGCGTGGCGGTGTACTTGCCGCCGAGGAAGGGGTAGCCGCCGCCGTAGTTCGGGGCCCACATCATCGCCGAGCCGGGGGCACCGCTGTGCACGGCGGCGGCGACCCGGCGGAAGGTGTCGACGAACTTCGTGGGCTGCTGGCCCCAGGCGTACCAGCTGCCGTTCATCTCGTGGGCGAACCGGACGACCACCGGGACGCCGGTGTCGTTGAGCGCCTTGAGGTCGGTGACCAGGGTCTGGATCACGGGGTCACTCAGGGTGTCGAGCCCGCCGTGGGGCTCCAAGGTGAGGACGAGGACACCGCCGTTCTCCTTGACCTGGCCGGCCGAGCCGACGGTGTTGGCCCAGGTGGCCCGGTCGTAAGGGATGTCGGAGAACTGCACGGCCGCGGCCGGGTGCCGGCCGAGGTTGGCGCGGTACTGCTCGAGGGTCTCCTGCTCCCAGTCGATGTTGACGCCGAAGAGCACGCCCTCCGACGGCACCAGCGACCGACCGCTGCTGAAGACGCACGGGGCGTTGGGGTCCGTGGTCGGGGCGGCCCGGCTCAGGCCTGCCGCCGCGATGATGGCGGCGAAGGACATGATCAGCAGCGGGACGACGGCGGTCGCCCGTCGCCGCTTGCGCGGGGGCAGACCGACGTAGGCGTCGGTGTCCGCGTCGTCGGTACGGGAACGTGGTGTGGCCATGGTGGTGGGTCGCTTTCGGGTCGAGAAGAAGGGTGGGCCTACACCGAGGCCGTGGAGCGGGCCGCGTCCGGTTCGGCGTCGTAGACGCGCAGCACCGCGTCGAGGCGGTGCGCGGCGTGCGCGGCCCGGAAGGCGGGCGACGCGCCGTAGAGGCGGAGGTCGCCACCGCGGCTACGGACGAGGCGGAGCAGGTCGAAGAGCGCCGCGACCCCCGAGGAGGTGATGACGGAGACCGCCGACACGTCGAGGAGGACGAGGTCATGACCCTCGGAGAGCGCCGCCGTGACCTGGACGCGCAGGCGGAGCGCCTCGGCGGCGTCGAACCGGTCCTCGAGGAGCCGGAACGAGGTCACCCGGGTGCCGTCGTCAGTGGCGTTGCGCTGCACCACCTCGAGCAGCTCGCGCTCCGACTCGGTGACGACCGCGAGCGGCCGGTCGGGGCGGTCGAGGGTCTCGTGGTCCGCGCCGTCGACAACCGCAGACTCCGGCTCCTCCATGTAGGCGTCGACCGCGACCGGGGACACCACCTCGGGCCCCGGACCGCGGTAGCGCCAGGCCCCGATGACCACCCCGAGCAGGGCCAGGTCGACGACCACCCAGACCATCGACAGCCCGGTGAGCAGCGCCGCCGCGTCGTGGTGCAGAACCCGGTAGGTCCCGATGCCGCTGGCGACCAGCAGGGCGCCCATGGCGACCAGCTGCGGCAGCACGAGCCGGTAGGTGCCCGACTGGTCCTGCTTGGTCTTGGCGGTCACCGAGAAGGTGAGGTGCCGGCCGAACAGGGCCGCACTGGCGCCGGCCAGCGACGCCGCGATCCACGTGGGGAACAGCGCGAAGGACATCTGCTGACCGCGCCAGAGGCCCTTGGCCTTGAAGCCGGTCACGAGGAACAGCGCCTGGCAGCAGAGGAACACCGGGACGAAGCGGGCGAAGAACGCCTCCGACTCCGCCACGAGGGGGAAGATGCCGGTGGTGAGGTAGACGATGGGGGCCGCGACGAACGCCAATGCGGCGAAGCCGTTGAGGTAGCTGGTCATCGTGGCGAGGTACATGAGCCGTTGGGCGATGGTGAGGCCGCGCACGAACAGCGGGTTCTCCTTGAAGAACACCTGCATGGACCCGCTGGCCCACCGCTGACGCTGGGACAGCATGGTGCCGAGGTCCTCGGGCGCCAGACCGTGGACGAGGACCTCGTCGTGGTAGACGCTGGACCAGCCCATCGCGTGCAGGTGCATCGCGGTGGCCATGTCCTCGGTGATGGACGTAGTGTCGAGCGGGTGGATGGCCAGGGCCTCGTCGCTGCGGGCGACGTCGACCTCGTCGGAGACCCGGCGCAGGGTCGAGCGCACGAGCAGGCCGGCCAGGTCGGCCCCCTGGCTGGTGTTCTCTTCGACGGTGGCGTTGAGGGACCGCCGCAGGCGGTGGGTGATCTCCGTGAGGACCTCACCCTGCCGTAGCTGCCCGGTGGCGTAGTCGACCGCCGCCAGGGCGTGCAGCACGGTGCTGGTCGCGGCGGTGTCGTCCGACGGCAGACCCTCGAGGAGGTTCTCCAGCTGCCGCCTTCCCTTGCGGAGGGCGTCGCGGGCGCGGCCGGAGGCCTCGGCCGAGAAGTGCGCCAGGCCGAGCGCCATCACGGCGTCACGCCGCAGCACGGCGTTGGAGCCGCAGAAGAAGGCCGCCCCCCAGCCGTCCTTGCCCTGCTGGATCGGCCCGTAGAACAGCTCCGCCTGGCTCCCGAGCGGGTCCTTCGCGGTGACGTTCCAGAAGCGTTGCGGCGTCTGGACGAACGCGACCTCCGGGTCCTCGAAGTAGCCGAGCACCGACTCGAGGAAGTGCGGCTCGGGCACCTGGTCGGCGTCGAGGATGGCGATGAGTTCACCGGTGGTCTTGAACAGCGCGTTGTTGACGTTGCCGGCCTTGGCGAAGCGCTGGCGGCCGTCCCACTCGGGACCGCGGTTGATGTAACCGACGCCCACCGAGGCCGCGGCCCGGGCGAACTCGGGCCGGTTGCCGTCGTCGAGGATGTAGGTCTGGTGCGGGTAGGTGAGGTCGCGGGCGGCGATCGCCGTGCGCATCACCAGCTCGAGCGGCTCGTTGTACGTGGTGATGAAGACGTCGACACTCCGTCCGGCGGGCGCCTGCGGCGGGGCCGGGCGGCGACGGGCGTTCCACATCGTCAACGCGTAGAGCACGGACTCGGACAGCGAGTACGTCTCGGCGATGACGAGGGGCACGGCGATCCACCAGGCGCCCCAGTTGATGGTGCCCGTCCACCGCCACCCGATGTAGACGACGCCGAAGGCGACGGTGAGGACGGCGAGCACTCTGGCGAGCGCAAGTCGGCTGCTGCTCATGGTTCTCCCTGTTGATGCCTGCACATCGGTATGCGGGTGCGGGTCGGCGAACGCCGACATACCCACGGCACGGTGTGCCGGGGGAGGCGCGCGCCCCGTCTGCTCGAAGGCGGCCAGCCATCCGCGTCGTCCGGACCCGTCAGCGATGACGGAGGTCCAGTGCGGTCTACGTCGGCTCTGACGTCGTCTCGCGCGTGTGCGCGTGACCCTCTGACGTCGGCCTTGACGTGTGTGCTGACAAAGGGCGGGAACCGCCGCTGTCGTCAGCCCGTTATGGCGTTGACAACGTTATCACCCCTTCGGGAAATGCGAATCCCGACTGGGCGGTAACCGTTGTCGAAAGCGGACATTTCAGGCGCGCCAGAACTTCTGGTTCTGTGATCCTGCGCACGTCCATTGCTGAAGTCGGGCGCCATTGGCGGTGCTCATCGCGGTGACGTCGACACATTTGTCGGACGCCGAGTTCACCAGGTCCTGGCCGGCGGTGATCCCGAACTGCTGGGCCGGACCGGCCGCGCACTCGGCGGCCTGGAGGACGGCACCGTCGTCCCGTGAGGCGGCCGCGACGTCCATGCAGAGACCGAGCGCCCGGACCGTGCCGTCCGCGGCGAAGGCCCACTCCTGGGCGCTCGAGCCGTCGCAGTCGCGCAGCTCCAGCGGGGTCCCGTTCGTCCCCGGACCCGGCAGCGTCACGCACCGGCCACCGAGGCCACGGATGGCGCCGGACGAGCCGGTCGACGAGGCGGTCGCCGGGCTCGACGGGCTCATCGGGGTGGCCGTGGACGCCGCCGTGGTGGCGGAGGACGGGTGCGCCGGGTCCTCGTAGACCCGCACGTAGTCGACGAGCATGGACTGGGGGAAGACGGTGCTGGCGTCGGGCGCGCCCGGCCACACGCCGCCCACCGCGAGGTTGACGATGACGAAGAACGGGTGGTCGAAGGGCCACGGCCCGTCGCCGACATCCGCACGGGTCTTGGTCGAGTAGGTCTCCCCGTCGATCGACCAGCTGACCGAATCGGGTTGCCAGTCAACCGCATACACGTGGAAGTCGTCGGCGAGGGCCTGACCGTCGGGAAGCTGCAGGGAGCCGTGGAGGCTGTCGGCCCCGGAGTGCCCGGGGCTGTGCAGGCTGCCGTGGAGGGTGCCTGGCTCCTGGCCAACGCTCTCCATCACGTCGATCTCGCCGCTGGCCGGCCACCCGCGGGTGAAGACGTCGTCGCCGAGGAGCCAGAAAGCCGGCCACATCCCCTGGCCCTTCGGGATCTTGATCCGGGCCTCGAAGTGGCCGTAGGTCTGGGACACCTGGCCGGAGGTGATGAGCCGGGCCGACGTGTAGTCACACGCTCCGTACCAGCACTGGGCGCCGGTGCGCTCCTGGCGGGCCGTGACGGCGAGGTTGCCCGCGCCGTCGAGGGCGGCGTTGGCGGTGCCGGCGGTGTAGGTCTGCAGCTCCTCGTTGCCCCACCCGGAGCCACCGGTCTCGGCGCGCCACGACGACCCGGGCGGGCTGCCGGCGGGTCCGGAGAACTCGTCGGACCAGGCGAGGGGCCCCAGCGTTGGGGCAGCGAAGGCGCGCACCGCGAGAGCGGCGGACAACGCGACGATGAGCAGCAACGGCACGCCAAAAGTAAAAGCTCTTTTGGCCATGCGTCCAGGGTAGGAAATCGGTGTCCTTTTCTCTGACGCATCCACCATGTGAGAACGAATGGTGTATCGGTGCCGAAGTGTTTCGCCGACGTTTCCTCGAGAATGGGACGCGGTTAACCGCTGGTCTCGGAATAGACGCCGACATCGCCGATGCGCGCCGTGGTCCGAGCGCGCGTCGGCCACTGCCCGTCCGGCAGGTTCCGCGGGTGTCGGACCCCAGGCATACCGTTGGGGTATGCGTCCGACGACCGACATCAAGCGGACGGTGGCCCCGTTCGAGGTGATCTCCGAGTTCTCGCCCAGCGGCGACCAGCCGACGGCGATCGACGAGATCGCCCGGCGCATCAAGGCCGGCGAGGACGACGTCGTCCTGCTCGGCGCGACCGGCACCGGCAAGTCCGCCACGACCGCGTGGGTCATCGAACAGGTGCAGCGTCCGACGCTGGTGATGGCGCCGAACAAGACCCTGGCGGCCCAGCTGGCCAACGAGTTCCGCGAGCTGCTGCCCAACAACGCCGTCGAGTACTTCGTCTCCTACTACGACTACTACCAGCCCGAGGCGTACATCCCGCAGACCGACACCTACATCGAGAAGGACTCGTCGATCAACGACGAGGTCGAGCGGCTCCGGCACAGCGCGACCAGCTCGCTGCTCACCCGGCGTGACGTCGTGGTCGTCGCCTCGGTGTCGTGCATCTACGGCCTGGGCACGCCACAGGAGTACGTCGACCGGATGGTCCGGCTGCGGGTCGGCGAGCAGATGGACCGCGACCAGCTGCTGCTCAAGTTCGTCCAGATGCAGTACACCCGCAACGACCTGGCGTTCACCCGGGGCACGTTCCGGGTGCGCGGCGACACCGTCGAGATCATCCCGGTCTACGAGGAGCTCGCGATCCGCATCGAGCTGTTCGGCGACGAGGTCGAGCGGATCTACACGCTCCACCCGGTCACCGGGGAGGTGGTCCGCGAGGAGGACGAGATGTACGTCTTCCCCGCCACCCACTACGTCGCCGGCCCGGAGCGCATGGAGCGAGCCATCAAGGGCATCGAGATCGAGCTGGCTGACCGGCTGGCCGAGCTCGAGCGGCAGGGCAAGCTGCTCGAGGCGCAGCGGTTGCGGATGCGGACCACCTACGACATCGAGATGATGCGCCAGGTCGGGTCGTGCAGCGGCATCGAGAACTACTCGCGCCACATCGACGGCCGGTCCGCGGGGTCCGCGCCGAACTGTCTGATCGACTACTTCCCGGACGACTTCCTGCTGGTCATCGACGAGTCGCACCAGACGGTGCCGCAGATCGGGGCGATGTACGAGGGCGACATGTCCCGCAAGCGGATGCTCGTCGACCACGGGTTCCGGCTGCCCAGCGCGATGGACAACCGCCCGCTGATGTGGGAGGAGTTCCTCGACCGGATCGGGCAGACGCTCTACCTGTCGGCGACCCCCGGCCCCTACGAGCTGGCCAAGGCCGGAGTGTCCGGGCCGCCGGTCGAGCAGATCATCCGGCCCACCGGCCTGATCGACCCCGAGGTGGTCCTCAAGCCGACCAAGGGCCAGATCGACGACCTCATCCACGAGATCACGCTGCGCACCGAGCGCAACGAACGCATCCTCGTCACGACGCTGACCAAGAAGATGGCCGAGGACCTCACCGACTACCTGCTCGACAAGGGGATCCGGGTCCGCTACCTCCACTCCGACATCGACACCCTGCGCCGGGTCGAGCTGCTGCGAGAGCTGCGGATGGGCGAGTTCGACGTCCTCGTCGGCATCAACCTGCTCCGCGAGGGACTCGACCTGCCCGAGGTGTCGCTGGTGAGCATCCTCGACGCCGACAAAGAGGGGTTCCTTCGCTCGGCGCGGTCGCTCATCCAGACCATCGGTCGCGCCGCCCGCAACGTCAGCGGGCAGGTGCACATGTACGCCGACAACGTCACCCCCTCGATGCGGGAGGCGCTCGACGAGACCTCTCGGCGGCGGGAGAAGCAGATCGCGTTCAACAAGGAGCGCGGCGTCGACCCCCAGCCGCTGCGGAAGAAGATCGCCGACATCACCGACCTGCTGGCCCGCGAGGACGCCGACACCGAGCAGCTGCTGGGCAGCGGGCGCTCGCAGTCCCGGGGGCGGGCGACCAAGAGCGGCGGCGGCCGTGGGGCGCTCGCCGTCGACGTCAACGTGTCCGGTGGCGGCCGCCTCGAGTCGATGGCCGCGGCCGACCTGGCCTCGCTGATCCAGGAGCTGACCACCCAGATGCACGCCGCGGCGGCCGACCTGCACTTCGAGCTGGCCGCGCGGCTGCGCGACGAGCTCGGCGACCTCAAGAAGGAGCTCCGGCAGATGACCCGCGCCACGTCCTGAGCGGGGGCAGCGGGGTGGACCCGCACCGCTGAGTGGCGATGGCGTTGGATGACCGTATGCCAGCGACGCCGGGACCGGGCCTCCTCGGCCGGGTCCCGGCTCCGGTGCTCGTCCTCATGGGCATCGTCTCGGTGCAGTTCGGGGGAGCGCTGGCGGCGACCCTGGTCCCGACGATCGGAGCCGCCGGCTCGGTCACCCTGCGGCTGATGATCGGCACGCTGATCCTGCTGGTGGTGGCGCGGCCGCGGCTGCGGGGTCACTCCCGCCAGGCGTGGGGCACGGTGATCCTGTTCGGGCTGGCCCTCGGTGCGATGAACTGGTCCTTCTACGCATCCCTCGGGCGGCTGCCGATCGGCGTGGCCGTGACCATCGAGTTCATCGGCCCTCTGGTCCTCACCGTGGTCCTCTCCCGCCGGGGGTTGGACTACCTGGCCGTCGTCGCGGCAGCGGTCGGCGTCGTCCTCATCTCCGAGGCCCTCACCGTCCCCTTCGCCGAGCTCGACCTCATCGGGCTGGGACTGGCCGCGCTGGCCGGGGCGTGCTGGGCCGCATACATCGTCCTCTCGAAGCGGACCGGAGCCGCCTTCTCGCAGCTCGACGGCCTGGCTATCGCCATGGTCGTCGCGTGCCTGGCCGTAGCCCCCTTCGGGCTCGGGTCGGCCCCGTTGTGGACCCCGGAGATCCTCGTCAAGGGACTCGGAATTGCGGTGCTGTCATCAGTTCTGCCGTACTCGTTCGAGCTGTTCGCGCTGCGGCGAATGAGCTCCCGCGTCTTCGGGATCCTGCTCAGCCTGGAACCGGCCCTCGCCGCGCTCGCCGGGTTCCTCGTGCTGCACCAGCGGCTGACCGGCTGGCAGCTGGTCGGCATGGCCCTCGTCGTGGGGGCGAGCGCCCTGGTCATGGGCACCTCCCGGAGCCGCCCGAACCAGGACGACGGACCCGCCGCGCTGGCCGGCTGACCCGGCGACCGCTCAGGAGCCGGTCGACGTCTCCTTGGCGCGGTCGCGCGCGCTCTTCATCAGGCTGGCGATGGTGGTGACGCCGAGGATGAGCACGATGGCGCCCAGCGACACCCCGATCGGGACGTCGGGGACCGGGATCGGCTCGCCGCCGTTGATGAACGGCAGGTTGTTCTCGTGGAGGGCGTGGAGGATCAGCTTGACGCCGATGAACGCGAGCAGCACCGCGAGGCCGATGCTGAGGTAGACCAGCCGCTCCAGCAGGCCGCCGATGAGGAAGTAGAGCTGCCGCAGACCCATCAGGGCGAAGATGTTCGCGGTCAGGACGAGGTAGGGCTCCTTGGTCAGGCCGTAGATCGCCGGGATCGAGTCGAGTGCGAAGAGCAGGTCGGTCGTGCCCAGCGCGACGATGACGATGAACATCGGCGTGAGCATCTTCTTGCCGTCGATCCGGGTCGCGATCTTGGGCCCGTGGAAGTCCGGGGTCACCGGGAAGCGGCGCTCGACCCACTTGAGGAACCGGTTCTCCTCGAACTCGTCGTCCTCGATGGACCCCTCGCGGGCCAGCTTGACCGCCGTGTAGATGAGGAACAGCCCGAAGAGGTAGAAGACCGAGGCGAACTCGTTGATCACCGCGGCGCCGAGAGCGATGAAGATGCCACGCAGGACGATCGCGATGACGATCCCGATGACCAGGGCCTCCTGCTGGAGCTTCTCCGGCACGAGGAACTTCCGCATGATCAGCAGGAAGACGAAGAGGTTGTCGATCGACAGCGAGTACTCGGTGAGCCAGCCGGCGAAGAACTCACCGGCGTACTGGGTGCCGGAGTGGGACCAGATCCAGAGGCCGAAGGCCACGGCCGCGCCGACGTAGAACGAGAGTGCGATCGCGCACTCCTTCATCGACGGCACGTGCGGGCGGCGGGCGATGATGCCCACGTCGATGACGAGGAACACGACCATCGCCCCGATGGTGACCCACCAGGTGGTTGCGGAGACGTTCACGGGGTTCAGGCCTTCCGGTCACGATGCATGAGCAGGTAACCGGAGGTCTCTCCCGCCCGCCGAGAACCGTGGTGGGGCGGACCGGCGCCCCGGGTACCGACCCTGCCGACCAGCACAGGGAGGCGCCGTGATGACGAGGCAACCGCTAGCGGGGATACTCCCCTCCGTCGGGCTCCATCGTGTCACACTGCGATAACGGTGCCGAATCGGCGTCCACGGCCCGGAAAGCCCTCAGGGACGGCGCTTCTTCGGCAGTTTCGCGACGACCATCTCGTACGAGGCGTCGACGGCGTCCCGCAGCTCGTCGTCCGGGATCGCTCCGTCGAGCCGCAGCGTGTTCCAGCCGGACCGGCCGATGTACGCCATGACGCTCGCGTCCTCGGGGTACTGGCGGATCCACTCGTCGGCCTCGTCGCGGTTCGCCCCGGCCTTGACGCCGACCGAGGTGGCGCCGGTGAAGGCGAAGATCTTGTCGGCGACCTTGACGACGTGGTCGCCCTCCCAGGGCTGGTCCGGCCACGCGCCGGGCTTGGCCAGGCAGTACGCCAGCAGCTCGTCGAGGGTCATGGTGGCCTCCTTGGGTCAGCCGGGGACGCGGCCCGCGGCGGTCAGCGTGGCCCGGCGCCGGTCGTCGAGCGGCTCCTCGACGACGGCGCGACGTTCCGACGCGTGGATCATCCGGTACGCGCCCGTGACGATCCCGACGTGGTGCGCCGCTTCTCCGGGCCGGGCGAAGAAGTAGAGGTCACCGGGCAGGGCGTCGGCCGGGTCGACCGGCTCCGTGGCCTCCTGCTGGTCGTGGGCGTCGCGCGGCAGGATCCGTCCCAGCTCGCGGTGCACCAGGTGGACCAGCCCCGAGCAGTCGAGGCCCAGCGGCGACGTCCCGCCCCAGAGGTAGGGGAGCCCGAGGTGCTCGCGGGCCAGGGCCAGGTCGGCCCGCCCGTCGGGGCCGGGTCTCGTGGCCCAGGACTCGTCCTCCGGAGCGTCGTCGTGCCCGCCGGTGTCGTCGCCGATGAGGTGGGCCTCGCGCAGCCAGCCGGGGTAGCCGCGCGGGTCCAGCGAGCTCGGTTGCCAGGGGCAGACGACCTCCACCCACCCGGGGTATGCGGGGTCGTGGCCGAGCACGGTCACCGGCTCGCCGGCGAGGACCTGGCTGTTGACCCGCCCGTGCAGCCCGAGCCGCCCGTCGCCGGACTCGTCGCCGGCCACGTCGTCGGCGGCGTGGGCGTCGAGGGCGGTCAGCCACGCCGCGACGTCGGGATGGTCGGCGACCGCTGGGGCGTCGACCGCGCGGGGCCGGTCCGGAGCGACCCAGAGCGTGGACACCGGAACCCGCACCCGCATCCGCACGCCGTCATCCTGACATGCCCGCTTTCCCCGACCGGACTCAGATGGTTGTCGACAAAGCGGACACCGCTCGGCCGAACCGGCAAGCATCTGAGTCCGGACCAGGGGACCGGATCGGCATACTGCACCCGTGGCCGACAGTGGATCGCTCGAGGAGCGCTTGGCCCGGGTGGTGGAGACGTCCCCCGGCCGGCTCGGCGTCGCCGTGCGGGACGACCGAGGGTGGGCCTGGTCACACGACGCGGACCGGACGTCCCGCTCGGCGAGCACGATCAAGGTGCCCATCCTGCTGGCGGTCCTGCGGCTGGTCGAGGACGGACCCCTGACCCTCGACGACGTGGTCCCGATCGCCGACCCGGCGGACCGGGTCGGCGGCTGCGGCCCGCTCAGCCTCCTCCCGTCGGTGACGTCGCTGCCGTTGGTCGAGGCGCTGCGCCTGATGATCGCCCTCAGCGACAACGACGCGACCAACGCGGTCCTCGACCGGGCCGACCTGCTCGCGACCGGCGACGTGGACCGGCTGCTGGCGGACGTCCCGACCCGGCACACCCGGCTGCGCCGCCGGATGATGGACCCCGCGGCGGTCGAGGCCGGCCGGGAGAACCAGACATGCCCCGCCGACCTCGTGGGCCTGCTCGTCGCCCTGCGGGAGGGCCGGCTGCTGGGTCCCGACCTGACCCGGCTGGCCGTCGAGATCCTCCAGGAGCAGCAGTTCGTGGCGGGACTGCCGGCCTACCGTCCGGCCGGCGTCGCCGCCGCGTCCAAGACCGGTGACCTGCCGGGTCTGCGGGCCGACATGGCTATGCTTCAGCGTGGCGAACGGTGGGTCGCCGTGGCCGTTCTGGCCGACGAGCTGGCCGACCCGAACCTTCCCGGGGACCGGATCGGGGCACCGCGGTGCTCCCGGTCTTCGCGGCGATCGGTGCGCTCGCAACCGAACGTCTGATGGGTCCTGGCTGAACGTCCAGTTTTTCGAGGAACCGGTGCGTTCCGGGCAATCGGGATGAAAACTAGGTGCGGGAGGTGGCATGTCGGACACGTACGGCGTGCTCGATCGGCTGGTCGACGCACTCGCTCGTGGCGACCGGGAGGCGGCACTCGAGTGCTTCGCGCCCGGCGCCACTGTCGTCGTGTCGGGATCCCACCACGACTACGCGTCGTACGCCCCGACGACCGCGATCGACGGACTGCTCCGGTCGTTCATGGAGATCTCCTGGATCCCGTCGCTGCGCCGGGTCGTCGGCGGGGCCCGGGTCGAGGAGGGCGTCCTCGCGGCCACGCACATCGGGCCCTTCCTCGGCTCCGACCCCACGGGTGAGCGCGTCGTCGCGAACCTGCGAGTGTCTTCCTCCCTCGCCCCCGACGGCCGGCTGGAGACGCTCTCGGTGTGGGGCAGCCGCGAGGCGGTCATGGGCCAGCTCGGCGTCCTCGTGGGCGCCGCGGGCGTCGCGGACACCCTGGTCGCCACGGCCCGCGAGCGGCTCTCCACCGGGGTCCGCGACTACACCCCGGAGGAGATCGCCGCCTTCCCGGTACCGCCACCGCCGTCGCGCGACTCGGCCGACCCGGTCCCGCCGCCGCCGCGGCGTCCCATCGTCCCCGCCCTCGCCGTCCGGAACCGCCCACGCCGCCAGCTCGCTCCTCTGGGGCGTCTCGGCCCTGGCTCTGCTCGGCCTCCTCGTCGGCGTCATCCAGGTCACCCTGCGGTTCCTGCCGGGCGCCGACGCGGTGGCCGGGGCGATCGCGGTGTCGGTCGTGACCCCCACTCCGAAGTCCACGTCGATCGCCACCATCCCCCCGATCATCAAGGAGTCGACGCAGCAGGGGGTGGCCAAGCTCGGCACGGGGACCAACCCGCTCGACCAGGTCACGATCCTCAACAGCAGCACCAACGCCGGGCTCGCTTTGGTCGGTCCGAACGTGCAGTTCGAGTACGACTCCGCGGTCATCACCGCAGCGTCCCAGGAGGACATCAAGGGCCTGTCCGACAACATCATCAGCCGGAACCTCAGCGGCACGATCTACATCCACGGCTACACCGACGACATCGGCTCCCGCGAGCACGGGCTGGTCCTGTCGGCCCAGCGTGCCGAGGCGGTCGCCAAGCTGCTGCAGGGACAGCTCCATGGCTACCCCGTCCGCCTGATCACCGCGGGCTACGGCGAGGAGGACCCGGTCGCGGACAACTCGAACACCGGTGGGGCAGGCCCTCAACCGGCGCGTGATGGTTCTCTACAAGCCTCAGGGCGCTCCCTGACCGTCGCCCCTGAGCGCTACCAGCCGCGGGCGCGCCACTCGTCGAGGTGCGGACGCTCCACGCCGAGCGTGGTGTCGTTCCCGTGGCCCGGGTACACCCACGTGTCGTCGTCGTAGACGTCGAACACCCGCTCGGTGACGTCGCGGTACAGCGACGTCGAAGCTCTGCCCCGGGTTCTTCGTGTTCCCGACGCCGCCGGGGAAGAGCGAGTCACCGGTGAACAGGTGCGTGAATCCCGTCCGGGTCGTCCGGGTCGCGGTAGGCCAGGGCCACCGACCCCGGGGTATGCCCGCGCAGCGCCACCACGTCGAGGGTCACCTCCCCGAACCGGACGGTGTCGCCGTGCGAGAGCCGGTCGTCCACCGGCACCGGCAGCGCGTCGGCGTCCTCCTCGCCGGCGGCGGTCCGGGCACCGGTCGCCGCGACGACCTCCTCGCAGCGCGCGCACGTGGTCCCAGTGCTGGTGCGTCGTCACGACGACGTCGAGCCCGTCGCCACCCTCCGTCGACCAGCGCGAGGAGGCGCGTCGGCTCGTCGGCCGCGTCGACGAGCAGCTGCGCGCCGGACGCCCGACAGGTCAGCAGGATAGGCGTTGTTGTCCATCGAGGAGACGCTGCACTTGCGGATGGTCAGCCGCGGCAGCTCCCGCACGTCGGCCGGACCGCCGGGGGTGACGTCACCGGCATACCCGTCGCTCGGCCATGTCCGGCGGTTCTCAGCCCAGCGAGGGGATCGCCGGGAGGGGGCCCACCACGTCGCTGGTGTCGCCGCGGGTGAGCCAGGCGAGGACGGCCGCGCGGGTGCCCGGACACGATCGGACGGCCGTCGCCGATCGACCAGACGTCGCCCTCGTTGGTCCGGATGGACATCGACGGGGTCTCGGGGTCGTGGCGCAGCCGCCGGACGGTGTCCTGCAGCAGGGCGAGGAGGACCTCGTCGTCGACGTCGGCGAAGGAGAAGCCCGGCGTCCAGGTCGATGTGGTGCATCACGACCTCTCGCATCCGCATGAACGGCAGGTAGCCCGGCCTGGACCTTGGTGTTGTTGCGCGCCAGGAGCGGCAGTGTCCGAGAGGTCCTCCGACAGCCCCGCGGCCGCCGCGGCGAAGCGCGCGGCACTCGCCTCCAGGTCGGCCACCTGCTCGGCCAGCGGCCGGCCGGCGCCGGCCTCGATGTCGGCCTCCCGGGAGTCCGGGCTGGCGTACATCGGGGTCGACGAGCCGGTCGTCGCGTTGGTGACGAGGTTGACCAGGGCGTCGGCGTTCCGAGCGATGTGCGTGAGGACGTGCCCGCGGGTCCAGCCGGGGCAGAGGCTCGGCTGGCCGAGGCTGCCGGGGTCGAGTGAGCGGGCGGTCGCGAGCAGCTGCTCGGTATGCCGGTCGACTGCGACGAGGTGGGTCCGGAAGTCGGTGTTCAGCGTCGACGTCGGGTCGCTCATGCCTTCACCGTAGCGACCCCCGCGAGCGCGTGAGCCGCGCCGATGAGGGTCAGGTGCGAGAACGCCTGGGGGTAGTTGCCGACCATCCGGTGGTCCTTCGGGTCGTACTCCTCGGAGAGCAGGCCGACGTCGTTGACGAGGGCGACCAGCCGGTCCATCAGCTCCCTCGCCTGGTCGCTGCCGACCGGCCAGCGCGAGCGCCTGGACCAGCCAGAACGAGCACGCGAGGAACGGGTGCTCCGAGCCGGGGAGCCCGTCCACGCCGGTGTCCGTGCGATACCTGAGGAACAGCCCGTCGTGCATGAGGTCCGTGCACGATGGCGTCGATGGTGCCGAGCACCTTGGGGTCGTCGGGCGGCAGGAACCCGCAGATCGGGATCAGCAGCAGCGACGCGTCGACCTCGTCGGTGTCGTAGTGCTGGGTGAACGTGTTGCGCTCCGCGTTGAAGCCCTTGGCGAGGATCTCGTCGCGGACCTGCTCGCGCAGGTCGCGCCACTTCTCGACCGGCCCCGGCAGGCCGTGCTTCTCGACGCCGCGGATCGCCCGGTCGAAGGCCGCCCACACCATGACGCGCGAGTGGGTGAAGTACCGAAGCGGACCGCGGATCTCCCAGAGCCCGTTGTCCGGCTCGTCCCAGCGGCGGCCGAGCTCCTCGACGAGGGACCGCTGGATCCGCCAGGACCGCTCGGACTCCTCGAGGCCGTGGTCGCGGCCGTCGGAGAGGGCCATCATCACCTCGCCGAGGACGTCGGTCTGGCGCTGCGACACCGCGGCGTTCCCGATGCGGACCGGCCGCGAGCCCGCATACCCCGGCAGGTGTCCGATCTCCCGCTCGGGCAGGTCCCGCGAGCCGTCGACGGCGTACATGATCTGCATGTCCTCGGGGTCGCCGGCGACGGCGCGGATGAGCCAGCGCCGCCACAGCATCGTCTCCTCGACGAAGCCGGACCCCATCAGCGCCTCGAGGGTCAGGGACGCGTCGCGGAGCCAGCAGAAGCGGTAGTCCCAGTTGCGCGTCCCGCCGACATCCTCGGGGAGGCTGGTCGTCGGCGCGGCCACGATGCCGCCGGTCTCGGCGTGGGTCAGCAGGCGCAGCACGAGCAGCGAGCGGACCAGGACGTCGCGGTACGGCCCGTGGTACTCGAACCGGTCCGCCCATTCCTGCCACTCCTCGCGGGTGGTCTCGACGATCGCGTCGCTGTCGAGCTGCTGGCGGATCGGCAGGTGCGAGGGCGCCCAGGTCGTCGAGAAGTTCAGCCGGTCACCGGCGGCGACGTCGAACTCGTCGACGTGCTTGCCGTCGTGCGCGTAGGGGAGGCGGTCACCCCGCAGGACCAGCATGTCGGGACCGGCGACGGCGGTGATCACGCGGTCGTGCGTCCCGCCCGGCCCGTGGTGGCGACTGACCCAGGGCGTGATCTTCCCGTACGAGAACCGCACCACCCACTCGTGCCGCATCCGCACCGTGCCGGACACGCCCTCGACGACGCGCACGATGTCGGCGCGGTCGTCGGCGGTCGGCATGACGTCGGTGACCCTGACGACGCCGGTGTCGGTCTCGTGGGTGGTCTCGAGGACGAAGGTGTCCCCGACGTAGCGGCGCGTGGAGCGGGCCTCGCCGACCGGGCCGATCAGCCAGCGGCCGTGCTGCGGGGTGCCGAGCAGCGCGGTGAAGCTGGACGGCGAGTCGAACCGGGGGAGGCACAGCCAGTCGACGGACCCGCCGCGGCTGATCAGCGCGCACGTGTGCATGTCGCCGATCACCGCGTAGTCACGGATCAGCGTGCTCCCGTACGGCGCGGAACGGGCGTGCTGCGAGGAGCGGTCGGCCTGGTCGGCCGACCTTGGGTGGCGCGGCATACCTGGAGGGTATGCGCCCGGTCCGGGTCGGGCGAGGTGGTCGGCCTTCCGTAACGGTCCGGTACCCCTGCCACGAAGTCATTGACACGATTCAAAACCCGGTGCTACCGTCGCCGGGAAACCATCGAGACGGTTCAAACGACGGGGCGGCCCGGAGCAACTGGACGTTGTGGGGGCACCGGTCCTCGCCCGGCTCGAGGAGCAGGAGATCGAGCTGCCGTCGTGGGCGTTCGGCAACTCGGGGACACGGTTCAAGGTGTTCGGCCAACCCGGTGTGCCGCGCGACCCGTTCGAGAAGGTCGCCGACGCGGCCAAGGTCCACGAGCTGACTGGCCTGGCGCCGCGCGTGGCGCTGCACATCCCCTGGGACAAGGTCGACGACTACGCGGCGCTGGCGGCCCACGCGGAGTCGCTGGGCGTCCGGCTCGGGACCGTCAACTCGAACACGTTCCAGGACGACGAGTACAAGCTCGGGTCGCTCACCCACGCGGAGAAGGGCGTCCGGCGGCGAGCGATCGACCACCACGTCGAATGCATCGACGTCATGGACCGGACCGGGTCGCGGGACCTCAAGATCTGGCTGGCCGACGGGACCAACTACCCCGGTCAGGGCGACATCCGGGCGCGGCAGGAGTGGCTGCTCGAGTCGCTGCACGCGATCTACGCCCACCTCGGCGACGACCAGCGGCTGGTGCTCGAGTACAAGTTCTTCGAGCCGGCGTTCTACCACACCGACGTCCCGGACTGGGGTACCGCGTTCGCGCACGTGAGCGAGCTGGGCCCCAAGGCGTTCGTCTGCCTCGACACCGGTCACCACGCGCCAGGGACCAATATCGAGTTCATCGTCGCCCAGCTCCTGCGCCTCGGGAAGCTCGGCTCGTTCGACTTCAACAGCCGGTTCTACGCCGACGACGACCTCATCGTCGGGGCGGCCGACCCGTTCCAGCTGTTCCGGATCCTTGTCGAGGTGGTCCGCGGTGGCGGGTACGGGCGGGAGTCGGGGGTGGCCTTCATGCTGGACCAGTGCCACAACATCGAGAAGAAGATCCCCGGCCAGATCCGGTCGGTGCTCAACGTCCAGGAGATGACCGCGCGGGCGCTGCTGGTCGACCGCGAGGCGCTCGCCGCCGCGCAGGCGGAGGGTGACGTGCTCGCAGCCAACGACGTCGTCATGGACGCCTTCTACACCGACGTCCGGCCCGCGCTCGCGGCCTGGCGCGAGTCCCGGGGACTCCCGGGCAACCCGATGCGCGCCTACGCCGAGTCCGGCTACCAGGAGTACATCGAGGCCAGCCGGGTCGGCGGCACCCAGGCCGGCTGGGGCGCGTGACCGCGGCGCCCGACACCCCCGCATACCGGCTGACCGTCAGCGTGCCGCCCGGCGCGCTGCGGGACGCGCTGGGGCCGCTGCCCGACGATGTCGAGCTGCTGGAATGGGACCTCGACGGTCCCGCGACGCGCCGGCACATCGACCTCGTCGTGCGGCCGGGCGCCCGCGGACTGGCGCCGCTGGAGTGGCTCTCGACGGTGACCACCCGGCTGGTCCAGAGCCCGGCCATCGGCTACGACGGGGTCGCGAGCGTGCTGCCGCCGGGGCATACCGTCGCGAACGCCGCGGGGGTCCACGAGGACTCGACCGCCGAGCAGGCGATGACGCTGATCCTGGCCGCCCAGCGCGACCTGCCGTTCTACGTCCGGGCCGCTGACCAGGGACGATGGGCCACCCGGACCAGCCCTGGACTGTCCGGCCGCACGGTCCTGCTGCTGGGGGTCGGCGGGATCGGGCAGGCGGTCGAGGCCCGGCTGCGGCCGTTCGGACCGGAGATCGTGCGGGTCGCCCACACCGCCCGCGACGGGGTCCACGGTGTCTCCGAGCTGCCGACCCTGCTTCCCGGCGCCGACGTGGTCGTCGTGGCCGTGCGGCTGGACGACAGCACGGTCCGGCTGGTCGACGCCGGGTTCCTGGCGTCGATGCCCGACGGGGCACTGCTGGTCAACGTGGCCCGGGGCGCGGTGGTCGACACCGACGCGCTGGTGGCCGAGACGTCGACCGGGCGGCTGCGGGCGGCCCTCGACGTCACCGACCCGGAACCGCTGCCGCCGGACCACCCGCTCTGGCGCATACCGGGCGTCCTCCTCACCCCGCACGCGGCCGGGGCGACCCCCGACGCGACCCCCAGGATGGCCCGTCTGGTCCGGGCTCAGGTGGACCGGATGCGGGCCGGCGAGCCTCCACTGAACGTCGTCGTCCGGTCCTGACGACCGTCCTCCGGGCATCGGTTAGTGGCTGTCGGTGACGGCGCTTAGGGTTGTCTGGTGCCCGACGTGTCACCCCTTGCTGCCCCGCCGGAGGACTCCCCGTTCCGACCTGTGGGGCACGACCACCTCATCGTGCGCGGCGCTCGGGAGCACAACCTCAAGGACATCTCCGTCGAGCTGCCGCGCGACTCCCTGATCTGCTTCACGGGGCTCTCCGGCAGCGGCAAGTCGTCGCTCGCGTTCGACACGATCTTCGCCGAGGGTCAGCGGCGCTACGTCGAGTCCCTCAGCTCGTATGCGCGCCAGTTCCTCGGGCAGATGGACAAGCCCGACGTCGACTTCATCGAGGGACTCTCGCCGGCCGTCTCGATCGACCAGAAGTCGACCAACCGCAACCCGCGGTCGACCGTGGGCACGATCACCGAGGTCTACGACTACCTCCGGCTGCTCTTCGCCCGCGCCGGCCGTCCGCACTGCCCGGTCTGCGGAGAGGCGATCACGCGGCAGAGCCCCCAGCAGATCGTCGACCGGCTGCTGGAGCTGCCGGACCGCACCCGGTTCCAGGTGCTCGCGCCGGTCATCAAGGGCCGCAAGGGGGAGTACCTCGACCTGTTCAGCGAGCTCCAGACCAAGGGGTTCTCGCGAGCGCGGGTCGACGGCGAGGTCGTCTCGCTCACCGAGGCGCCGAAGCTGGAGAAGAAGCTCAAGCACACCATCGAGGTCGTCGTCGACCGGCTGGTCGCCAAGGGCGGTGACTCCGGGGCTAAGCGGCGGCTGACCGACTCGGTCGAGACCGCACTGAACCTGGCCGGGGGGGTGCTGCTCATCGAGTTCGTCGACGTGGACCCGGACGATCCCGATGCCGTCCGGGAGCGCCGGTTCTCGGAGAAGATGGCCTGCCCGAACGACCACCCGATCGCCATCGACGAGATCGAGCCGCGGTCGTTCTCGTTCAACGCGCCCTACGGCGCCTGCCCGCGGTGTACCGGGATCGGCACCGAGCTCGAGGTCGACCCCGAGCTGGTCGTCCCCGACGACGACCTGTCGCTCGGCGAGGGCGCCATCGCGCCCTGGTCGCAGGGCTCCGGCTCCGCCGACTACTTCCTGCGGGTCATCGCCGCGCTCGGCGAGGACCTGCGCTTCTCGATGGACACGCCGTGGAAGGCGCTGCCGGAGCGGGCCAAGGAGGCGCTGCTCTACGGCGAGAACTACAAGGTCCACGTCAAGTACCGCAACCGCTACGGCCGCGACCGGTCCTACACGACCGGCTTCGAGGGCGTCGTCCCGTTCGTCAAGCGGCGGCACGCCGAGACCGACTCCGACTGGAGCCGGGAGCGCTACGAGGGCTACATGCGGGAGGTGCCGTGCCCCCAGTGCAAGGGCGCCCGCCTCAAGCCCGAGATCCTCGCGGTCCTCATCGGCGGCAAGAACATCTCCGAGATCTGCGCGCTGGCCATCAACGAGGCGGCCACGTTCCTCGCCGACGTCGACTTCTCGGTGCGCGAGCGGCAGATCGCCGAGCGGGTCATCAAGGAGATCGAGGCCCGGCTGGGCTTCCTCCTCGACGTCGGCCTCGACTACCTCTCGCTCGACCGGCCGGCCGGCACGCTGTCCGGCGGCGAGGCCCAGCGCATCCGGCTGGCCACGCAGATCGGGTCGGGGCTGGTCGGGGTCCTCTACGTCCTCGACGAGCCCTCGATCGGGCTGCACCAGCGCGACAACCACCGGCTCATCGAGACGCTGACCCGGCTGCGCGACCTCGGCAACACCCTCATCGTCGTCGAGCACGACGAGGACACCATTGCGACGTCCGACTGGGTCGTCGACATCGGCCCGGGGGCCGGCGAGCACGGTGGCCAGGTGGTCCACTCGGGCACCGTCGCGGGGCTGCTCGCGCATCCCGACTCGATCACCGGGGAGTACCTCTCCGGCCGGCGCGAGATCGCGGTTCCTCCCGTGCGCCGACCGCGCAACGGCAAGGTGGTCACCGTCGTCGGCGCGCGCGAGAACAACCTCCAGGACATCAGCGTCTCGTTCCCGCTCGGAACGCTGGTGGCGGTCACCGGGGTGTCAGGGTCCGGCAAGTCGACGCTGGTCAACGACATCCTTTACAACGTCCTGGCCAACAAGCTCAACGGCGCCCGCCACGTCCCCGGCCGCCACAAGACGGTGACCGGGCTGGAGCACCTCGACAAGGTGGTCCACGTCGACCAGGGCCCGATCGGGCGTACCCCGCGGTCCAACCCGGCCACCTACACCGGTGTGTTCGACAACATGCGCAAGCTCTACGCCGACACCACCGAGGCCAAGATCCGGGGGTACCAGCCGGGCCGGTTCTCGTTCAACGTCAAGGGCGGCCGCTGCGACAACTGCTCCGGCGACGGCACCATCAAGATCGAGATGAACTTCCTGCCCGACGTCTACGTCCCGTGCGAGGTCTGTCATGGCGCGCGGTACAACCGGGAGACGCTCGAGGTCCACTTCAAGGGCAAGACCATCGCCGACGTCCTCGACATGCCGATCGAGGAGGCGGCCGAGTTCTTCGCGGCGGTTCCGGCGATCTCCCGCCACCTAACCACGCTCAACGAGGTCGGGCTGGGCTACGTCCGGCTGGGGCAGCCGGCGCCGACCCTCTCCGGAGGCGAGGCGCAGCGGGTCAAGCTGTCCACCGAGCTGCAGAAGCGGTCGACCGGACGGACCATCTACGTCCTCGACGAGCCGACCACCGGCCTGCACTTCGAGGACATCCGCAAGCTGCTCGAAGTCCTCCAGGGGCTGGTCGACAAGGGCAACACCGTCATCGTCATCGAGCACAACCTCGACGTCATCAAGAGCGCCGACTGGGTGGTCGACCTCGGTCCCGAGGGCGGCAAGCGCGGCGGTGAGGTCATCGCCGAGGGCACGCCGGAGGACGTCGCGGCGATGAAGCACTCCTTCACCGGCCAGTTCCTCGCGCCGATCCTCGAGAAGGGGCGGGCCGGTATGCGGGCCGCCCGTCCCAGCGTCGCGGCCGCCGCCGCGCGCCGCCGGACGACGTCGAGCAGCGCCGCCCCGACGAAGACCGCCGCGAAGAAGGTGACCGCCAAGAAGGTGACCGCCACGTCGGCCGCCAAGAAGGTGACCGCCACCTCGGCCGCCAAGAAGGCAGCGACCCCGCGGCGCAGGCCGGCCTGAGAGGCGGTCCGATGCGCGAGCTCGTGGACCGAGCGCTGGCCCTGTGGGACGGGAACGCCGCCGACCAGGACGACGCGGTGGACCGGTTCCGGGAGGTGTACGCCGACCCGCTGACCGTCAACGGGGCGCTGGTGCCGTTGAGCGGCATGGTCGACCGGGCTCGCGCGATGGGTGCGGCGTTCACCGATCGCCGGACCATCATCCACGAGGTCGTCGAGGGCGACGGGCCTCTGGCCTTCGCCTTCGAGATCCGCGCCCGGCACACGGGTCCGTGGTCCACCGCTGACGGGCGAACCGTCGAGCCGACCGGAGGGCCGATCGTCGTCCAGGGCCTGGACATCTTCCGGTTCGACGACGCAGGCCGCGTCGCGACGATCTGGGCCCTCAACGATCTCGACACCGCGGTCACCCGCACATCCTGAGCGTCGCGGCGGCCGCCCCACACGTGAGCGAAGGGGATACCCGGTCGGGTAACCAATCGAGTAACCGAGCGCGTCGTGATCACGACCGGTTGGGGTACCCGACCGGTTACCCGACAGTCGCATACCCGGTCGTATGCCCACCCGTGTCGTCACCGCGACCAATTCGGGCATACGACCGGGTATGGGACTGCCCGGGGACCAGGCCCGAGGACGCCGATGGGGGAGCCGCCCCACACGTGAGCGAAGTGGGATACCCGGTCGGGTAACCCATCGAGTAACCAAGCGCGTCGTGATCACGACCGGTTCGGTTGCCCGACCGGTTACCCGACAGTCGCATACCCGGTCGTATGCCCACCCGTGTCGTCACCGCGACCGATCCAGGCATACGACCGGGTAGGCCACTTCCCGAGCCGCAGGCCCGAGGACGCCGATGGGGGAGCCGCCCCACACGTGAGCGAAGTGGGATACCCGGTCGGGTAACCGAGCACGTGGTGATCACGACCGGTTGGGGTACCCGACCGGGTATACGACTCCTCGACCGTGACGCAGGGCCCCGGCGCCGGAAGCGGAGGGACTCAGTCCTCGCCGAGGTAGGCCTTGCGCACGTCGTCGCTCGCGAGCAGCTCCTGACCCGTCCCGTCGAGGACGATGCTGCCGACCTCGAGGACGTAGCCCTTGTCCGCGAGCTTCAGCGCCGCCTGGGCGTTCTGCTCGACCAGGAGGATCGTCGTCCCCTGCGACTGCAGGGTCCGGACGGTCGACATGATCCGCTTCATCATCAGCGGGGACAGACCCATCGAGGGCTCGTCGAGCATGAGCAGCTTGGGCCGGCTCATCATGGCCCGGCCCATGGCCAGCATCTGCTGCTCGCCACCGGAGAACGTGCCGGCCGGCTGCTTCGAGCGCTCTCCGAGGATCGGGAAGAGCTCGTACGCCGCGTGCAGGTCGGGGCGGATCTGGGCCGTGTCCTTGCGGGCGAAGGCGCCGAGGATGAGGTTCTCCTCGACGCTGAGGCGGGGGAAGATCCGCCGGCCCTCGGGGGAATGGGCGATGCCGAGGGCGACGATGTCGTGCGCCGCGGTGCCGTGGATCGGCTTGCCCTGGAAGCTGATGCTGCCGCTGCTGGGGCGGAGCAGACCGGAGATGGTGCGCAGCGTCGTCGTCTTGCCTGCGCCGTTGGTACCGATGAGCGTGACGACCTGGCCCTCGTCGACGGAGAAGCTGATCCCCTTGACGGCCTCGATCTTGCCGTAGGACACCCGCAGGTCACGGACCTCGAGCATGGCGGTCACTGGCGGCCTCCTTCGCCCTCGGTGGCGCCGCGGGCGTCATGGGGGTAGTCGGTGGTCCGCTTCGCGTCGTCCGGATGCTCGGCGGGGAATCGCTTGTCGAGCTCGTCGAGCTCGCGCTCGACCACCACGGCCTCCTCGTCATCCTCGTCGCCCGTGCCGATGTACGCCTCGATGACGCGCGGGTCGGACTGCACCTCGCCCGGCGTCCCCTGGACCAGCGTCTCGCCCCGGACCAGGCAGAGCACCCGGTCGCAGAGCGTGAAGATGAACCGCATGTCGTGCTCGATGACGACCACGGCGATTCCGCTGTCACGGATCTTGAAGATCAGGTCCATGGCCTGACGGGTCTCTTGCGGGTTCATGCCCGCGGTCGGCTCGTCGAGGAGAAGCAGCTGCGGGTCGGTGGCCAGCGCCCGGGCGATCTCCAGGCGTCGCTGGTCGCCGTACGGCATGTTCCGGGCGAGGAACTCGCTGGACTTGCCCAGCCCGACGTAGTCGAGGAGCTCCTGGGACCGGGCCCGGGTCTCCGCCTCCTCGCGGCGGAACTTCGGCCCACGGATGATCGAGGTGAACCCCGCGGCCGAGGTACGGCAGTACCGCCCGACCATGACGTTCTCCAGGGCGGTCATGTTGCCGAACAGCCGGATGTTCTGGAACGTGCGCGCCATCCCGGCGAGCACGACCTTGCGCGGCTTCGGCGGCAGGATCGAGCCCTTGAACGTCACCTCGCCCTCGGTGGGCTTGTAGAGGCCGGTCAGGCAGTTGAAGAACGTCGTCTTGCCGGCACCGTTGGGACCGATGAGGCCGACGATCTCGCCCTCGCGGACGCTGAGGTCGACGTCGTTGACGGCGGTGAGGCCGCCGAAGCGCATGACGACCCCCTTGGCCTCGAGGACGATCTCGCCGAACTCCCGGGTGGGGGTGTGGGCTGTAGCGGTGGCGGTCATGCCGTCGCCTCCTCTTCCTCGAGGTGGATCTCCTCGATCCGTTCGGCCAGCTCCTGGTCCTCCTCGTGGAACTCCAGCTTGCGCCGCTGGCTGGCGATGATGCCCTCCGGCCGGAACCGCATCATGATGACGAGCAGGAGCCCGAAGATGAGCAGTCGGTAGTCGGAGATGAACCGCAGCTTCTCCGGCAGCACCTGGAGGATCGCCGAGCCGATCAGGACGCCGGCCACAGTCCCCATACCGCCGAGGACGATCGCGGCGAGCAGGAACGCCGAGTTGAGGAACACGTACTGGTCGGGGGTGACCGACACGTCCTGATGCGCCTTGACTGTCCCGGCCATGCCGGCGAGGAACGCGCCGCTGGAGAACGCGAAGAGCTTGAGGCCGAAGACGTTGACGCCCATGGCCTCAGCGGCCTTCTCGTCCTCACGGATGGCCACCCAGCCGCGGCCGATCCGGCTGTTGTTCAGCCGGACGAACACGGTGATGACGAAGGCGGCGAAGATCAGGAGAAGGAAGTAGTAGTTCGCGAACCGGCCGAGCTGGATGCCGGCGACGGTATGCGTCTCGCCGAAGTTCCAGCCGAAGACGACAAGGTCCGGGATCGCGGGGATCCCGTTCGGGCCTCTGGTGAGGTTTGGCCCGTTGTTACCGTCCAGGTTGCCCATGGTCAACCGGAAGATCTCCCCGAAGGCCAGTGTGACGATCGCCAGGTAGTCGCCGGACACCCGCAGGGTCGGGGTACCGATGATCAGGCCGAGGGTGGCCGAGACGCAGGCGCCGATGATGACCACGAGGAGGAACGGCGGCTTCCAGCCGATCGTCGCGAACGCCGAGTCGGACAGGACGGCGGCCGTATAGGCGCCGGCGCCGAGGAACGCGATGTACCCGAGGTCGAGCAGACCGGCGAGGCCGACGACGATGTTGAGGCCCATCGCCGTCGCCGCGAAGATGATCACCTGCGTCGCGATAGACATGTTCGCGTCGGACCCACCCTGGGTGAACGGGAAGAGGAAGGCGACGACGAAAGCGCCGAGGGTGAGCACCTGCCGGTGCTTCGCGGCGATGATCCCGATCCAGGTGAAGAACCCGGACGAGGCCAACGCCCAGATCCCCGAGCCCAACGCGACGAAGAACAGCATGAAGACGGAGCCGTCCTCGACGCCCAGCGCGTAGGCCGACCCGAACAGGGCCAGCGCCAAGAGCACGACGATGACGAGGATTTCGACCCAGCCCGGGAGCTTGGCCTTGAGCGGGTCCTTGATGGCGCGAACCTGGAGCAGCAGGCCGCCAGCGGCCAGCAGCAGGCTGCCGACCCACGACACCCAGGCGCCTGGGTCGACGTTGATGAGCCCCCCGCTCTGCACCGCGATGAGGAGGATGACCAGCGTCATGAAGGCCAGCGACCCGATGCCGATAGCCCGGACCGCGTTGGCGGAGGTGAGCCAGTCGCCCAACCGATGCAGCGGCCCCTTGTACATCAGGAGGAACACGAGGGCGACGAGAGCCATCACCAGGGCGAACAGCTGGACGGCGCCCGGGTACACGTATACCGAGAGGTTGCCGAGGATCGTGGCGACGTAGCTCCACGAGAGGAAGGTGCCGGCGGCCAGGAGGATCGCACCGGCGAGGGCGAGCCCCCAGGCGAACCGGCCGTAGCGGACCTTGGCCCGGTCCACCCAGGACTCCGGCTCGGTGCTCTCGGGAGCGGGCGTCCTGAGGTTCGTCCGTTCGGTGCTCATGCTCGGTCCACCACCCGCGCGCCGAGGAGGCCCTGTGGCCGGAACACCAGGACGATGATGAGGAGCACGAACGCCCACACATCCTTCCAGGCGGACCCGCCGAACTGGCCCGGGATGAACTGCGTCGCGAAGGCTTCCACCACGCCAAGGACGAGGCCGCCGAGGACGGCGCCCTGGATGTTACCGATGCCACCGAGGACGGCGGCGGTGAAGGCCTTGAGGCCGGCGAGGAAGCCGATCTTGAAGTCGATGTTCTGGTTCTGCAGCCCTTGTGCGACGCCCGCGATGGCGGCCAGGATCGCGCCCATGACGAACGCGACCACGATGATGCGGTCGACGTTGATCCCCATGAGCCGGGCGGTGTCCGGGTCCTGTGAGACGGCTTGCATGCCACGCCCGAGCTTGGTCCGGTTGACGAAGTACCAGAGGAGGGCGCCGCAGATGACCAGCGCGCCGATCGTGAAGATTGCCGCCCGCTGGATGGTCAGGCCCCCGATCTGGATCGCCGGACCCGTGACGACGTCGATCGGCGGGAAGGGCAGCTTGCTCTTCGCACCGGGGTAGAACAGCCGGACGGCCTCCTGGAGGAAGACGGAGACGCCGATGGCGGTGATGAGCGGGGCCAGCCGTGGCGCGTGTCGCAGCGGCCGGTAGGCGAAGCGCTCCATGATCACCGCCACCGCCACCGAGGCGATGATCGCGCCGATCATCATGATCGGCAGCACCCAGAGGGCCAGGTTGCCCTCGAAGAGGACGCTCCAGGTCGCCAGCGCCCCGAAGGCGCCGATCATGAACACCTCGCCGTGGGCGAAGTTGATCAGCTGGACGATGCCGTAGACCACGGTGTAGCCGACCGCGATCAACGCATACAAGGACCCGAGCGTCAGCCCGTTGACCAGCTGTTGAAGTACGTCATTCATGGAGCCATCACCGCAGCTTCCTCACTGGCCGGGGGCCGGCCTCCCGCTTGGTCAAGAGCTGACGTCGCGCATACCTGCTGGCGCGCATTCTGCACCCCCGGACACCACGAGGGGCGGGCTTGTCGCCAAGCCCGCCCCCGTGTCGTTCAGCTTCTCGTTCCCTCGAACGCTGATCGACCTACTTGAAGGTGTCCGTCTTCGCGGCAACCCACTTGCCGCCGTCGACCTTGTAGACGGTCAGGACCTTGCTCGTCGAGTCGCCGTACTGGTCGAACGCGACCTTGCCGGTGACACCGTCGAAGGAGACCTTGCCGACTGCCTCGATCGTCGCGTTGCGGGCCGACTTGACGTCGGTCGCGCTGGCCAGCGAGGACTTCAGGGCCTGGATGATCGCGTTGGCCGCGTCGTAGGAGTAGCCGCCGTAGGCCGCCGAGGGCTCGGCGTAGCCGGCCGCCTGGTACTCGGACAGGAACTTCTTGCCCGCGTCAGTGGAGTCCGTCGGCGCGCCGACCGAGGTGGCCAGGTCACCGTTGCTCGTCGCACCGGCGAGCTGGATGTACTTCGGGTCGTAGATGCCGTCGCCACCCATGAGCGGGACGTTGAGACCGGCCGACTTCATCTGCTGCGAGAGCGGACCGCCCTGCGGATACTCACCGCCGTAGTAGACGGCCTGCGGGCTGGAGGGGGCGACCTTGGACACGACGGCCTGGTAGTTCGACTCGTCGGGGTTGATCGTCTCCGCCGCGGTGATGGTGCCGCCGCCCTTCTTGAACTCCGCCGTGAACGCGTCGACGAGACCCTGGCCGTAGGCCTTCTTGTCGTGGATCGTCGCGACGTTCTTGATGCCCTGCGCGAGCAGGTACTGCGCGGCGAACGGACCCTGGACGGCGTCCGTCGTGCAGGTGCGGTAGTACGTCTTGTACGCGCGCTTCGGGTTCGCCGAGTCGGCCCCGATGGTGAGGCTCGGGTTGGTGTTAGCGGGGGAGATCTGCGTGATGTTGGCCGCCGCGAAGATCGGCTGGGTCTGCTGGCTGACGCTGGAGTTGAGGTCGCCGACCACGCCGATGACCTGGTCCTCCGCGGCCAGCTTGGTGGCGGCGTTCTTACCGACGTCGGCCTTGCCCTCGTCGTCGACCGAGGAGACCTCGAGCTTCCAGCCCGGGACGGTGTTGTTGTCGTTCGCCTGCTTGACGGCCAGCTCGACCGAGTGCTGGATGCCCTTCCCGAGGGCCGACAGGTCGCCTGACAGAGGCGCGATAACGCCGATCTTCACAGACTTGGTGGCACCGCCGCCGGTGCTGCCGCCGCTGGAGCCACCGGAGTCGCCGCGCGAGCCGCAGGCGGAGAGGGCAAGCGCCGCGACGGCGAGCGGGACCCCGAACCGGACGATGGAACGATGGTGCACAGATCCTCCTGGGAGTTTCGGGCGCGGGGGAGCCCCCCGGCCCCGTCGCGACAACCGCGAGCGAGACGCAGCGTAGTTCGTCCACCCGTGGCCGAACCCGCCCCAAGCGTGTCCGTGTCCGTCTTGTGATGTGTCAATTCGGGTTTTCCGTCCAGGTGCCCAGTGTCCACTTCCTGAGATTCGGCTGAATATCGACTGAACCGCCCCGGGTGACCCGGCGTCACCACAGGTGGTTGACAGCCGCCGCCAGCAGGATGAGCGGCTCCGTCTCATTGAAGCGGCAACCCGTTTTCGGCACCTGAAACAGACCAGAACCCACCCCGACGCTCCCTCAGAGGCAGGACGAGGCCATGTCAGCTCAGCCAGAAACCACCACCAGCACCGGCCCCGGCGACGCGCCCGACGGCGGCAACGCCATGGACCGGCGCACCGTCCTCCGCGCCGCCGGAGTGAGCGGCGCCGGCGTCGCGGGCGCGGCGGCCCTCGCCGCGTGCGGCGGCTCCACCACCCCGACGACGACCGCACCCTCCACGACGACGGCCTCGTCGTCCTCGACGTCCTCTTCGGCCAGCGCGTCGGCGACCGGTTCGGCGTCGGCCGCCGCGCCGAGCGGCACCCCGGTCAAGACGGCGGACGTCCCCGTGGGCGGTGGCGTCATCAACGCGTCGGGGCTCTTCGTGGTGACCCAGCCGTCGGCCGGCCAGTTCAAGGCGTTCAGCGCGGTGTGCACCCACCAGGGCTGCACCGTCAACAAGGTCGCCAGCGGCATGATCGGCTGCCCGTGCCACCAGAGCCAGTTCGACATCTCCACGGGGACGCCGACGTCGTCGAGCCAGGCCAAGAGCCCGCTGCCGGCCAAGACCGCCACGGTCAGCGGAGACTCCGTCTACATCGCCTGACCGCCAGTCCCCGACCTGACGGGCCCCCGCCCGGCAGCAACAACTGGGACATGTCTGAGCAGTCGCCGCCGATCCGGGGCTTCTGCCGATACTTCTCAGACATGTCCGAGTAGTTGAGGTCTGGGGGAGGCACGCCCCGGCGGCGGCGCATACCGGGTCGAGCGCTCGAACGGGGGTCCGACCCGCCTCCTAGAGTGAAACCGTGGCCGACCCGTCGACGTACCGCCCCGGCCAGGGTGGGGCCCCCCGCTGGGGGGTGACTCCGATGGCTGACCCGTCGACGTACCGCCCCGGCCAGGGTGGGGCCCCTGGGGGGTGACTCCGATGGCTGACCCGTCGACGTACCGCCCCCGGCCAGGGTGGGGCCCCCGCCGGGGGTGACCCCGATGGCTGACCCGTCGACGTACCGCCCCCGGCCAGGGTGGGGCCCCCCGCCGGGGGGTGACCCCGATGGCTGACCCGTCGACGTACCGCCCCCGGCCAGGGTGGGGCCCCCCGCCGGGGGGTGACCCCGATGGCTGACCCGTCGACGTACCGCCCCCGGCCAGGGTGGGGCCCCCCGCCGGGGGGTGACCCCGATGGCTGACCCGTCGACGTACCGCCCCCGGCCAGGGTGGGGCCCCCCGCCGGGGGGTGACCCCGATGGCTGACCCGTCGACGTACCGCCCCCGGCCAGGGGAGATCCCGGTCGACCCGGGTGTGTACCGGTTCCGCGACAAGGACGGCCGGGTCATCTACGTCGGCAAGGCCAAGTCGCTGCGCCCGCGGCTGTCCTCGTACTTCCAGGACATCCAGGCCCTACATCCGCGTACCGCCACGATGGTCCGGACCGGCGCCAGCGTCGAGTGGACCGTCGTCGCGACCGAGGTCGAGGCACTCCAGCTCGAGTACAGCTGGATCAAGGAGTTCGACCCGCGGTTCAACGTCAAGTACCGCGACGACAAGTCGTACCCCTTCCTCGCCGTCACGCTGGGTGAGGAGTTCCCCCGCGCCCAGGTGATGCGGGGCGCGAAGCGGAAAGGAACCCGCTACTTCGGTCCCTTCAGCCACGCGTGGGCGATCCGGGAGACCCTCGACCTCCTGCTCCGTGTCTTCCCGATGCGCACCTGCAGCACCGGCGTCTTCAAGCGCGCCCACCAGAGCGGCCGGCCGTGCCTGCTCGGCTACATCGACAAGTGCTCGGCCCCCTGCGTCGGGCGCGTCGACCCGGACGAGCACCGGCAGATCGCCGAGGACTTCTGCGACTTCATGGCCGGCAACACCACGAAGTTCACCAAGCGCGTCGAGCGGCAGATGCGCGCAGCCTCCGACGCGCAGGAGTACGAGCTGGCGGCCCGGCTCCGCGACGACCTCGGCGCCCTCAACAAGGCCCTCGAGAAGAACGCCGTCGTCCTCGCCGACAGGACCGACGCCGACGTCTTCGCGCTCGCCGACGACGAGCTCGAGGCGGCGGTCCAGGTGTTCTTCGTCCGCGGCGGCCGGATCCGCGGCCAGCGCGGCTGGGTGGTCGAGAAGGAGAGCGAAGATATCCCCGAGCTGATGGGCCACCTGCTCCAGCAGGTCTACGGCGACCAGGCACAGGACAGCCCCGACCAGGTGCCGCGTGAGGTCCTCGTCCCGATCGTGCCCGCCGAGTCCGAGGCCCTCGCCATCTGGCTGGGCACGCTCCGCGGCCACCGGGTCGACCTGCGCGTCCCGCAGCGTGGCGACAAGCGGGCCCTCATGGAGACGGTGCGCCGCAACGCCGAGCAGTCCCTCGCCCGCCACAAGGTCGCCCGCGCCGGCGACCTCACCACGCGCAGCCAGGCCCTGCAGGAGCTCCAGGACGCCCTCGAGCTGCCCGACGCGCCGCTGCGCATCGAGTGCTTCGACGTCAGCCACGTCCAGGGCACCAACGTCGTCGCGTCGATGGTGGTCTTCGAGGACGGCCTCGCGCGCAAGTCGGAGTACCGCCGGTTCGTCGTCCGCGGCGACTACGCGCATACCGCCCTCGACGGCACCCAGACCGTCGACGACACCGCGGCCATGCACGAGGTGCTGACCCGCCGGTTCCAGCGCTACCTCGACGAGCGCGAGCACTCGGCCGAGATCGACATGGGTCCGGCCATCGAGGACGACGACGGTATGCCGCAGGTCCACGGGCCGATCGACGAGGTCACCGGCCGTCCGCGGAAGTTCGCCTACCCGCCCAACCTCGTCGTCGTCGACGGCGGGCTGCCGCAGGTCAACGCCGCGAAGAGCGTCCTGGACGAGCTGAGCATCGAAGACGTGTCGCTGGTGGGCCTGGCCAAGCGGCTCGAGGAGGTCTGGGTGCCCGGCCAGGACTTCCCGCTGATCCTGCCGCGGACCAGCGAGGGGCTGTACCTGCTGCAGCGCGTACGCGACGAGGCGCACCGGTTCGCCATCACCTTCCACCGGCAGCGGCGGTCCAAGGCCATGACGACCTCGGTGCTCGACGGCATCCCGGGTCTCGGCGAGGTGCGGCGCAAGGCCCTGCTGCGCCAGTTCGGATCGGTCAAGCGGCTCCGCGCGGCGTCCGTCGAGGAGATCGCCGAGGTTCAGGGCATCGGCCCGGTCCTGGCTCAGACCGTCGCGACGCGCCTGGCGGCCGACGCGGGCTCGTCTCAGACCGTCCCGGCCGTTAACGTGACGACCGGCGAGGTGCTCGACTGACGCCGCCATCCGCGGAGGCCCTGGAGGACGCATGAGCGACGAGCCCACGCCCCGGGCGATCCGCACCAGTCGCGGCGCGCCCACCCGCGACGAGCCGATGCTCGTCCTCACCGGGATGAGCGGAGCGGGCCGGTCGACCATGGCCAACGTCCTCGAGGACCTCGGCTGGTACGTCGTCGACAACCTGCCGCCGCAGATGCTCCCGCAGCTGCTCCAGCTCCACGAGGAGTACCTCGCCCGCACCCCGGAGCCGATGATCCACCGGGTCGCCGCCGTCGTCGACGTCCGCAGCCACGGGGTGTTCGCCGACTTCGGCCAGATCGTGGCCGAGCTCGGCCGCGCCGGCCACCGCCCGTCGGTCGTCTTCCTCGACGCCACCGATGAGGCCCTGGTCCGCCGGTTCGAGAGCGTCCGGCGACCCCACCCGCTGCAGGCGGCCGGCCGGCTGCTCGACGGCATCCAGCGCGAGCGGGTGCTGCTCGGCGAGCTGCGCTCCGAGGCCGACGTCATCCTCGACACCTCCGGCCTCAACGTGCACCAGCTGGCCGCCAAGGCGATGTCCCTCTTCGCCGGCGACGGGGCCGCCCAGCTGCGGCTGGCCGTCATGTCGTTCGGGTTCAAGTACGGCGTCCCCCTGGACGCCGACTTCGTCCACGACCTCCGGTTCCTGCCGAACCCGTTCTGGGTCCCCGAGCTGCGTCCCCTCACGGGCCGCGACGAGCCGGTGGCGGAGTTCGTCCTGTCCCAGCCGGGCGCGAAGGAGTTCGTCGACGACGTCGTCCACCTCATGGACTCCGTCGTGAAGGGGTTCGTCCGGGAGGGCCGTCGCTACGTCACCCTCGCCCTCGGCTGCACCGGTGGCAAGCACCGGTCGGTGGCCATCGGCGAGCAGCTGGCCGAGCGACTGCGCAGCGACACCGTCGACACCTTCCTCGTCCACCGCGACCTCGGACGGGAGTGAGTGCCCCATGACCCCCTCGGCCGGCAGCGGGCATGCGCGCAACCCCGCGATCGTCGCGCTCGGCGGCGGCCACGGCCTGGCGTCGTCGCTGTCCGCGCTGAAGCTGCTCACCGACCGGGTCACCGCCGTGGTCACCGTCGCCGACGACGGCGGGTCCTCGGGGCGGCTGCGCGACGAGTTCGCGGTCCTGCCGCCGGGCGACCTGCGGATGGCGCTCGCCGCGCTCTGCGACGACACCGAGTGGGGTCATACCTGGCGCGACGTGCTCCAGCACCGGTTCCAGGGCGAGGGGCCGCTGGCCGGCCACGCTCTCGGCAACCTCCTCATCGTGTCCCTCTGGGACCTGCTCGGCGACACCGTCGACGGCCTCGACCTCGTCGGCCGGTTGCTCAACTCCCGCGGGCGCGTCCTGCCGATGGCCAGCGTCCCCCTCGACATCGAGGCCGAGATCGTCGGCCACGACGAGGCATACCCCGAGGCCGTCAGCATCGTCCGCGGACAGCACCGGGTCGCGTCGACCCGGGGCCGGGTGCAGGGCGTACGCCTGCTGCCGCCGGACCCGGGGAGCCCCGACGAGACCCGCGCCGCCATCCGCGACGCCGACTGGGTTTTCCTCGGCCCGGGGTCGTGGTTCACCTCGGTCATGCCGCACGTCCTCGTCCCCAGCCTCCGCAACGCCATCGTCTCGACCAAGGCCCGCCGGCTGCTCAACCTCAACCTCGAGGTCCACACCGGAGAGACGAAGGGGTATCGCGCCCAAGACCACATCGACAGCCTCGTGAAGCACGCGCCAGAGCTGCGGTTCGACGTCGTCCTGGCCGACCCCAGCTGCGTCGACGACCCGGAGGGCCTCCGCCGAGCGGTCGACCTGGTCGGCGCGGAGCTGGTGATCGCCACCGTCTCGGCCATGGGGAACCCCGGCCAGCACGACCCCTTGCGGCTCGCCGCGGCCTACCGCGACGTCATCTCCTGAGGGGCCCGCACACTTCGGATCGGGATCGGATACTCTGCGACTTCACCTTGGGGAACGCCGAAAACGCTTGGTACCGGCTCGATCCGAGATGCGTGTGACGGGTGTGTGTGGTGGTGCGGCAGACACCTGGGCAGAGGGGCGGCACGGCAACTGTCGGGCGACTCGTCGGGCGGAGACAGGGTGACAGGATGGCTGGCATGGCAATGACGGCGAAGGTCAAGGACGAGCTGTCCAGGCTCGAGGTGACCAAGCCGTGTTGCCGGAAGGCCGAGGTGGCCGCGACCCTGCGGTTCGCCGGGGGCTTGCACATCGTCGGGGGACAGATCGTCGTCGAAGCCGAGCTCGACACCGCGAACGCCGCGCGCCGGCTGCGCCGCTTCGTGGCGGAGGTCTACGGCCACAAGTCCGACGTCCTGGTCATGTCCGCCGGTGGCCTGCGCAAGAGCAGCCGCTACGTCGTCCGGATCGTCGAGGAGGGCGCGACCCTCGCCCGGCAAACCGGGCTCATCGACTCGCGCGGCCGCCCGGTGCGCGGGTTGCCGCCGAAGGTCGTCAGCGCCTCGGCCTGCGACTCCGAGGCCGCCTGGCGTGGCGCTTTCCTCGCCCACGGCTCGCTCACCGAGCCCGGCCGGTCGTCGGCGCTCGAGGTCACCTGCCCCGGCCCCGAGGCGGCGCTCGCGCTCGTCGGCGCGGCCCGCCGGCTGGGGATCCAGGCCAAGGCCCGCGAGGTCCGCGGCGTCGACCGCGTCGTCATCCGCGACGGCGACGCCATCGCCGCAATGCTCACGCGGCTCGGCGCGCACGACGCCGTCCTGGCCTGGGAGGAGCGCCGGATGCGGCGCGAGGTCCGGGCCACCGCTAACCGCCTGGCCAACTTCGACGACGCCAACCTGCGCCGGTCCGCCCGCGCCGCCGTCGCCGCCGGCTCCCGGGTCGAACGGGCGATGGAGATCCTCGGCGACGACGTCCCCGACCACCTCGGCGAGGCGGGCCAGCTCCGGCTGAAGCACAAGCAGGCGTCCCTCGAGGAGCTGGGCCAGCTGGCCAACCCGCCGATGACCAAGGACGCCGTCGCGGGCCGGATCCGGCGGCTGCTGGCGATGGCCGACAAGCGGGCCCAGGACCTCGGCATCGCGGGCACGGACGCCAACCTCACCGCCGACATGCTGGAGTAGCGCACCGGCTCCGGCGTTCCCGCCCCCCGGGCGACCTCTGGCACGACACTGGTAGCCCAGGGTACGCAGCCGGGAGGCGACGTCATGGACCGACGATGGTCCCGCAGCCGGACCGCGGTCGCGGTAGCGATCGCGACCGCGGCGCTGAGCAGCCTCACGGGGTGCACCGCAGTGGACCCGTCCGAGGCCGTGGCCACCACGCCGCCCGTCACCACCACGACCCCCGGCGCCGTGACGACCGCGCCCGAGCACGACAACGTCGCGCGGCTGCAGCAGCTCGCCGACGCCCTGGTCCCCCTGGGGTCGCCCGGCGTGCTGGTGCATACCGAGACCGCCGGTCGCGATCCGGTGGATGTCGTCGCCGGCGTCGCCGACCTGAGCACCAAGGGGCCGATGGACCCGGCCTCGCACTTCCGCATCGCCAGCATTACCAAGATGTTCACGGCGACCGTCGTGCTGCAGCTCGCCGCCGAGGGACGGATCGGGCTCGACCAGGCGGTCAACGCCATCACGCCGGGCCTCCTGGCGGACGACCGGGTCACCGTCCGGATGCTCCTCAACCACACCTCAGGACTGGGCGACCTTCCGTCCGGCCTGGGCGTCGACAGCGTCCTGAAGGAGCCCCGGAGAGTGATCGACCCGCGCACGATCCTCGCGACGGTCAAGGCTGTGCCGCCGCCACCGGGCCCCCCAGGAATGACGCAGAACTACAGCAACGTCGGCTATCTCGCCCTCGGCGAGGTCGTCGCCACGGTCTCCGGGACCCCGGTCTGGGAGGCGATCCGCACTCGCATCCTGAACCCGCTACGCCTGTCCGGCACCTCGTGGCCGACGACTCCCGCGCTGCCGGACCCACATCCGCACGGGTACCTGTCGACGAGACCGGCCGAGCGGGACCAGGTGGACTACACCGAGATCGACCCCACCTTCGCCGGCGCGGCCGGTTCGCTCGTGTCGACGACCGCCGATCTGGCCGCATTCGTCCGAGCCCTCGCCCAGGGTCGTCTGTTGTCGGCGGAGTACCGCGACCCGATGGTGACGCCGTTCAAGCAGGTAGCCACATGGCGGTACGGCCTCGGGGTGGAGATCTTCCTGCCGGACTGCCAGGTGCCCTACTTCGGCCATGCCGGGGCCCTCCCCGGCTTCGGGACCTTCGTCGCCACGACGACGGACGGCCGCCGTCAGGTGGTCCTGCTGACGACCAACTCCCTGATCGACGTGCCCGACCCGCAGCATGCGCTCGACCGACTGGTCGAGGGAGCGCTCTGTCCCGGCATCAACTGACCGGGTTACCCGCCCGTAGCGCGGACGCTCGCGACTGGCGTCACGCACGCTGGTCTAGGGTCTAGGCGACCCTGATCCACCCTGGGAAGGTTTGAAACCAGTGACTGTCCGCGTAGGGATCAACGGCTTCGGCCGCATCGGCCGCAACTTCTTCCGCGCCGCCGCCGCGTCGCGCGCCGACATCGAGATCGTCGGCGTCAACGACCTCACCGACAACGCCACCCTGGCCCACCTGCTCAAGTACGACTCGATCCTCGGTCGCCTCGACGGCGACGTGACGTCCACCGCCGACGAGATCGCCGTCAACGGCAAGTCCTTCAAGGCGTTCGCCGAGCGCGACCCCGCCAACCTCAAGTGGAGCGACCTCGGCGCCGACGTTGTCATCGAGTCCACCGGCCTGTTCACCGACGCCGCGAAGGCCAAGACGCACGTCGACAACGGCGCCAAGAAGGTCATCATCTCGGCGCCTGCGAAGAACGAGGACGTCACCATCGTCATGGGCGTCAACGACTCCGCCTACGACGCCGCCGCGCACACGATCATCTCCAACGCGTCGTGCACGACGAACTGCCTCGCCCCGATGGCCAAGGCGCTCGACGACGAGTTCACCATCGTCAAGGGCCTGATGACGACCATCCACGCCTACACGCAGGACCAGAACCTCCAGGACGGCCCGCACAAGGACCTGCGCCGCGCCCGCGCCGCCGCCCTCAACATCGTGCCCACGTCCACCGGCGCCGCCAAGGCCATCGGCCTGGTGCTGCCGCAGCTCAAGGGCAAGCTCGACGGGTTCGCCCTGCGGGTGCCGATCCCCACCGGCTCGGCTACCGACCTCACCTTCGAGGCCGGCCGCGAGACCACGGTGGACGAGGTCAACGCAGCCGTCAAGGCGGCGGCCGACGGCGCGCTCAAGGGCATCCTCAAGTACACCGAGGACCCGATCGTCAGCAGCGACATCGTCACCGACCCGCACTCGTGCATCTTCGATGCGGGCCTGACCAAGGTCATCGGCAACCAGGTCAAGGTCGTCGGCTGGTACGACAACGAGTGGGGCTACTCCAACCGCCTCATCGACGTCGTCGTGCTCGTCGGCAAGGACCTCTAGGTCCGTGCGCACTCTCGCCGACCTCCTGGCGGACGGCGACCTGCGCGGCAAGCGGGTACTCGTCCGGTCCGACCTCAACGTCCCCCTCGACGGCCAGACGATCACCGACGACGGGCGCATCAAGGCGTCCGTCCCGGCGATCGAGGCCCTCGCCGAGGCGGGTGCCATCGTCGTGGTCTGCGCCCACCTGGGGCGCCCCAAGGGCGCTCCGGAGGACAAGTACTCGCTCGCCCCGGTCGCGACACGGCTCGGCGAGCTGCTCGAGCGCCCGGTCGCCTTCGCCACCGACACGGTGGGGGACTCGGCCAAGGCGACCGTCGCCGCCGCCGGACCGGGTGACGTCGTGCTGCTGGAGAACCTCCGGTTCAACCCGGGCGAGACGGCCAAGACCGACGAGGACCGTGCCGAGTTCGCCCAGGCGCTCGCCTCGCTCGCCGACATCTTCGTCTCCGACGGGTTCGGCGTCGTGCACCGGAAGCAGGCGTCGGTCTACGACGTCGCCCGCCTCCTACCGCACGCGACGGGCGGGCTGGTCTCGACCGAGGTCGACGTCCTCGAGCGGCTCACGAAGAGCCCCGAGCGCCCGTATGCGGTCGTGCTCGGCGGCGCCAAGGTGTCCGACAAGCTCGGGGTCATCGGCCACCTGCTGGGCACCGCCGACCGGCTGCTCATCGGCGGCGGGATGGTGTTCACCTTCCTCAAGGCCCAGGGCCATGAGGTCGGCAAGAGCCTCCTCGAGGAGGACCAGGTCGACACGGTGCGCGGCTACCTCGACGAGGCCGAGGCCAAGGGTGTCGAGATCGTCCTGCCGGTCGACATCGTCGCGGCCACGCAGTTCTCGGCCGATGCCGACCACGAGGTCGTCGCGTCCGACGCGATCCCGGCGGACCGGATCGGGGTCGACATCGGACCGAAGTCCTCCGAGCTGTTCGCGGAGAAGCTGAGCGACACGCGTACCGTCTTCTGGAACGGACCCATGGGGGCGTTCGAGATGGCCCCGTATGCGGCGGGCACCAAGGCGCTCGCCGAGGCCCTCGTCGAGGTGACGTCCAAGGGCGCCCTGACCGTCGTCGGCGGCGGCGACTCCGCGGCGGCGGTCCGGCAGCTCGGGTTCTCGGACGACCAGTTCGGGCACATCTCGACCGGCGGCGGCGCGAGCCTCGAGTACCTCGAGGGCAAGGAGCTGCCGGGTCTCACGGTGTTGGAGGAACCCGAGGGAGGACCCAGCTGATGGCGCGCACGCCCCTGATCGCCGGCAACTGGAAGATGAACCTGGACCACCTCCAGGCCACCCACTTCGTCCAGAAGCTCGACTGGACCCTGCGCGACGCGAAGCACGACTACGACGCGGTCGAGGTGGCGGTGCTGCCGCCGTTCACCGACCTGCGCTCGGTGCAGACGCTCGTCGAGGCGGACAAGCTCCGCCTCAAGTACGGCGCCCAGGACCTCTCGACGCATACCTTCGGACCGTTCACCGGAGAGATCTCGGGCGAGTTCCTCACGAAGCTCGGCTGCACGTATGCGGTCGTCGGGCACAGCGAGCGGCGCGAGCACCAGGGCGAGTCCGACCGCGTGGTCAACAACAAGGTGCTGGCCGCGTTCCAGCACGGGCTGACCCCGATCCTCTGCATCGGCGAGAACCTCGCGATCCGGCGGGAGGGCCGGGCCGTGCCGTTCGTGCTCGAGCAGCTGCGCGCGGGGCTGTTCGACGTGAAGCGCGAGTTCCTGCCGCAGATCGTCATCGCGTACGAGCCGATCTGGGCGATCGGCACCGGCGAGGTCGCGACCCCCGACGACGCACAGCAGGTGTGCAAGGCGATCCGCTACTTCGTCGCCGACATCTCCAACGACGCCGTCGCTGACCAGACCCGGGTCATCTACGGCGGGTCGGTCAAGGCCCGCAACATCGCGTCGCTGATGGCGCAGGACGACATCGACGGCGCGCTGGTCGGCGGAGCGTCGATCGACCCCGAGGAGTTCAGCACGATCTGCCGCTTCAGAGACCACGTCACCTGAGCAGGTGACGGGATCCCGGGCCGGCCGGGTTATCCTGAGAAGCGTTGCCCGCGCGTCAGGGGGAGGCGTAAGCACCCTTGACACCACACGTACGAACCAGATGGGACCCCCTCACCCGTGAACGCCGTGAAGATTGGCCTGCAGGTCCTGCTGGTCCTCGCGAACCTCTTCCTGACCATGCTGATCCTCATGCACAAGGGGAAGGGCGGCGGCCTCTCCGACATGTTCGGCGGCGGCATGTCCAGCTCGCTCGGCGGTTCGACGATCGCGGAACGGAACCTCGACCGGTTCACCATCGCGATCGGCCTCATCTGGTTCATCACCATCCTCGGACTGGGCCTGCTGGCCCGGTTCGCCGGCTGACCGTACAAGGGAGTCTGAATGGCCAGCGGTAACGCCATCCGTGGAAGCCGGGTCGGCGCCGGCCCGATGGGCGAGGCCGAGCGCGGCGACGCCGCCCCTCGGATCTTCGTCTCGTACTGGTGCGCCAACGGCCATGAGACGCGGCCGAGCTTCGCGGAGGAGCCCGGTCTCGTGCTCCCGGACACCTGGGACTGTCCGCGCTGCGGGTTCCCTGCCGGCCAGGACCACGAGAACCCGCCCGCCCCGCACAAGGTGGAGCCGTACAAGACCCACCTCGCCTACGTGAAGGAGCGGCGCTCCGACGCCGACGGCAAGGCGATCCTCGACGAGGCGCTCGCCACCCTGCGCCAGCGCGGCCTCATCCAGTAGGTCCCGCTGAGCGGTCGCAGGGTCTGCGCAGACCTTGATGTTGGCGCGCACACCGTGCACGGTCTGCGCGTCGCGCACAGCATGTGCGCACACGTTGGCGCGACCTGCGCGGAGGTTCCTGACGGGGCGCGCACGTTGCAACCTGCGCGCAACGTCAGGAACCTCCGCGCAGTCAGCCGATCTTGGCTGCGGCGGCCTCGTCGAGGAGCCACCGCGTCGCCACGGAACCGCGGACGCCACTCGCTGGGACGTCCCACCGGTCGGCGCCCGGCGCCATCGCCGCCGCCACGGCGTCCGCCTTGTCGGAGCCGGCCACGAGGAACCAGACCTCGCGCGTCCGGTTGAGGCACTCGAAGGTGAGGGATATCCGGTCCGGCGGCGGCTTCGGGGAGTCGTGCACCGCCACCGCCACGGCGTCGGTGATGCGCTGCGCCGGGTGGTGCGGGAACAGCGACGCGACGTGACCGTCCGGACCGACGCCGAGCAGGACCACGTCGAACTCGCCCTGGCCGAACTCACGGATGGTCGTCGCGTACGAGGAGGCGCTCGCCTCGGCGCTCGGCGCTGGCATCCGGCCCCTCGACCCGGAAGACCTTGCCGCCGTCCAGGCCGAGCTGGGACAGCCCCGCGTCGTCGTTCTGGGTGTCGTTGCGGTCGGGGTCGCCGGCCGGCAGGTACCGCTCGTCGCCCCACCACACGTAGACCTTCGACCAGTCCACGGCGCTGCGCCCCGGGGTCTGCAGCAGCGACGCGAAGATCGCCGACCCCATCGACCCGCCGGTGAGGGCCACCTGGGCCACGCCGCGCGTCGCCACGGCCGTCGCGCACCGCCTCGAGGAACCGGACCGCCGCCGCGTCCGACAGGCTCTGCTTCGACGGGTGGACCTCGACGGTGGGCTCGGCGCCGGTCATGAGGTGGACCTCCTGCGAGTCGCCTTCTTCGCGGGCCGCTTGGCGACGGCCTTCTCCCGGGGGGTCGGCTTGCCCGCCCGTTTCCGCGCCGTGGCCTTCTTGACCGCCGTCGTGTCGCCGTCGTCCGGCGGGGGAGGCGCGTCGACCATGGCCAGCGCTTCCTTGGCCACCGCATTGCGGGACAGCTTGGCGGCCAGCTTCCGGGACTGGCTCGTCGACGGCGCCTCGCCGCGCGCCGCCGCCTGGGAGGCCGTCTGACGAGCGGGCCGCAGGGTCTTCAGACCGCGGGTGAGCGTCGTCGCATACACGTCGTCGTCGTCGAGGTGTCGCAGCTCGTCGGCGAGGCACTCGGCGAGACCGCGCCGCTTCAGCGAGATCCGCCGGTCCGGCTGCCCGGGCTGCGAGAGCGTGGCGACCGATCCGTCCGGGCGCACCAGGTCGATCGGGCCGCTCTTGCGGTCCAGGCGCACGCTGACCACGCCGCCGCCGGCCGCCGTCCGGACCCGCCGAACCGGCGCCTTGAGCGACCAACCCCAACCAGGCTGCGAGCAGCTCGGACGACGGCGAGTCGCTGGCCCCCGCCACGACCGCCCCGGTCACGGACTCGTGGGGCGGACCGTCGAGCGCCGCCGCGAGGAGGCCGCGCCACAGCGTGACCCGGGTCCAGGCGAGGTCGGTGTCGCCCGGCTCGTACTGCGCCGCGAGCCGCTTGAGCGCCTCCCGCGGGTTGCGGGACTCGGCCGAGTCGGTGATCCGGCGCTGGGCCATCTGGGCGATCGGGTCGGCCCGCAGATCGGAGGGGAACTCATGCGGCCACCACGCCACGACGGGGGAGTCGGCCAACAGCAGCGGGACGACGACCGACTGGCCGTGCTTGGCCAGCTCGCCGTACAGCCGCATGATGACGACCTCGGAGGCGCCCGCGTCGCCGCCGAGGCGGATCTGGGCGTCCATCCGGGCCGAGCCACGGCGGTTCCCGGCTACGACGACGACGATCCGGCAGGGGTGCTGCCGCGAGGCGTCGTTGGCCGCCTCGATGATCTCGTCGGCCTGGTGGTCGTCGACGACGATGACCAGGGTGAGGACCCGGCCCAGCGTCATCGCGCCGACGTCGTTGCGCAGCTGCACCAGCTTCTTGCTCACCGAGGCCGACGTCGTCTTCGGCAGGTCGATGATCACGAGTAGCTCCCCTCGCCTTGGGGTCCCCGCGAAGTATCGGAGAGAGGAACGAGCGAGGGGTCCTCGCGACGAATCGAGGCGCAGCCGAGATCGTCGTGGGGAGAACTTCGTGGGGCTTTCACGGGATCCTCCAGGTGCGACCCTCGCGGGCCATCATCTCGTGGGCCGACGCCGGACCCCAGCCGCCCGCCGCATACGGCTCGGGCCGTCCGTGCTTGGCCCACCAGGCCTCGATCGGGTCGAGGATCTGCCAGGACAGCTCGACCTCCTCGTGCCGGGGGAAGAGCGGCGGGTCGCCGAGCAGGACGTCGAGGATGAGGCGCTCGTATGCCTCGGGGCTGGACTCCGTGAACGCGGACCCGTACCCGAAGTCCATCGTGACGTCACGGACCTCCATCTGGTTGCCCGGGACCTTGGAGCCGAACCGCATCGTGATGCCTTCGTCGGGCTGCACCCGGATGACGATCGCGTTCTGGCCGAGCTCCTCGGTGGCCGTGTCGTCGAACGGCAGGTGCGGCGCCCGCTTGAACACCACCGCGATCTCGGTCACCCGCTTGCCGAGGCGCTTGCCGGTGCGCAGGTAGAACGGCACCCCGGCCCAGCGGCGGGTGTCGACGATGAGCTTCACCGCCGCATACGTCTCCGTCGTGGAGCTCTTCGCGACACCGTGCTCCTCGAGGTACCCGACGACCTCCTCCTCGCCCTGCCAACCGTGGGTGTACTGGCCGCGCGCCGTGTCGCGGCCGATGTCGGCGGGGATGGTGACGGCGGAGAGGACCTTCTCCTTCTCGGACCGCAGGTCGCGGGCGTTGAACGAGACCGGCTCCTCCATCGCGGTGAGGGCGAGCAGCTGCAGCAGGTGGTTCTGGATGACGTCGCGGGCCGCGCCGATGCCGTCGTAGTAGCCGGCGCGGCCGCCGATGCCGATGTCCTCGGCCATCGTGATCTGCACGTGGTCGACGTAGTTGGCGTTCCAGATCGGCTCGAACATCTGGTTGGCGAACCGGAGCGCCAACATGTTCTGGACCGTCTCCTTGCCCAGGTAGTGGTCGATCCGGAACACCGAGTCGGCCGGGAACACCGTCTCGACGATGGTGTTGAGCTCGCGGGCGCTGGTCAGGTCGTGGCCGAACGGCTTCTCGATGACGACCCGCCGCCAGGCCTCCCCGCGGGCGTCGGCGAGGCCGGAGCGCTTCAGCTGCTCGCACACCAGCGAGAACGACCCAGGCGGGATCGACAGGTAGAAGGCGAGGTTGCCGCCGGTGCCGCGCTGGTGCTCCAGGGCGTGCACGGTGTCGGCGAGGAGGTCGAAGGCGGCCGGGTCGTCGAAGGATCCCGGAACGAACCGGAACCCCTCGGCGAGGTTGCGCCAGACGTCCTCGCGGAACGGGGTCCGCGCGTGGTCGCGCACCGACTGGTAGACGACCTGGCCGAAGTCCTCGTCGGCCCAGTCGCGACGAGCGAACCCGACCAGCGAGAAGCCCGGCGGCAGCAGACCCGCGGTTGGCGAGGTCGTAGATCGCCGGCATGAGCTTCTTGCGCGACAGGTCGCCGGTCACCCCGAACATCACCATGCCGCACGGGCCGGCGATCCGGGGCAGCCGCCGATCCCGCGGGTCGCGGAGAGGGTTGGTGCCCGCCGCGACACGGGCTGGGCTCATGCCTCGCCTCGGCCGGCTCCCACGGAGGCCTCGGAGGTGCCCACGCCGAGCACCTTCTCGAGCTGGGCCAGCCCGGCGTCGTGGTCGGTCAGGTGCAGCTGGAGCACCGGCCGCCCGTGCTCCGCGAGCACCGCCGCGTCGCCACCGGCCTGGGCCGCGATGAAGTCGCCGAAGGTGAAGTCCCGGCCGGGGATGGCGAGGTCCTCCTGGGGCGCCGTCGTGATCTGGAGGTAGACGCCGACCGGGGGTCCGCCCTTGTGGAACTGCCCGGTGGAGTGCAGGAACCGCGGTCCCCAGCCGAACGTCGTCGGGCGTTCCGTGCGCAACGCGATGGCGCGCCGGCACGCCGCGAGCGGTGCGTCGGACAGCCGGTCGAGGTAGGCCATCACGGCCACGTAGCCCTGGTTCGGGTCGAGCTGGGCGAACAGGGCATCCAGCGCGCCGGCCACCGTCGTGGCCCCGCCGAGCCAGTCCACAGCTTCGCCGCCCATGGTGCGGATCTCGATCGCTCCGTCGGTGGCCGCCGGAGCCGCCGCCGCGCCCATCCCCTTGTCGAGGAGCTCGCGGGCCGCGGCCTTGGCGCTCTCGACGTCGGGCTGGTCGAACGGGTTGATGCCGAGCAGCCGGCCGGCCGCCGCGATCGCGACCTCCCAGAGCAGCATCTGCGCGCCGAGCGAGCCGCTGACCGCGACCTCGGAGCGCGTGGGGTCGACCGCGACGACGTCGGTGTCGTCCGACACGGGCGCGTCGTCGGCGTCGACGCTGACCAGCCGGACCACGGTGACGTCCGGGGCGGGCCACTTGACCTCGGGGTCGTCGTCGTCGGCCTCGACGACCGGAAGGATGCCGGTGCCGGACTTGCCGGTCGACTCGGCGATGAGCTGCTCGGCCCAGTCGGCGAACCCGACGATGCCGGAGCCGTCGTCGACGATGGCCAGCTTGTTGCGCAGCGGGTTCGTGCCGCCGATGGCCGCGCCGAGCCGCAGGGCGGGGTTGGCGTCGTCGTCGGCAGCCAGCAGGTCGGCGACCGACTCGGCGTCGTCGAGCAGCGCCTCGATGTCGACGCCCGCCAGGCCGCTCGGGACCAGCCCGAACGCGGTGAGCGCCGAGTAGCGGCCGCCCACGTCGGGGTCGGCGTTGACGACGCGGTACCCGGCCTCGCGGGCGCTCTTGTCCAGCGGGCTGCCGGGGTCGGTCACGATGACGATGCGCTCGGTCGGGTCGATGCCGGCATTGGTGAAGGCGCCCTCGTACGACCCGCTTCTGCGAGTCGGTCTCGACCGTCGACCCGGACTTGCTGGAGACGACCACCACGGTGCGGTCGAGCTTGGTCTGGAGCGCCGCGCGGACGTAGTCGGGGTCGGAGGAGTCGAGGACGACCAGCTCCTTGCCCTCCGTCGCGCAGATCACCTCGGGAGCCAGCGACGAGCCGCCCATGCCGCACAGCACGACGTGGTCGAGCCCCTTGCCGACCAGGTCGTCGCGGAGCGCGGCGATCTCGCCGACCAGGGGCCGCGAGGAGCGGGCCAGGCCGACCCACGACAGCCGCTTGGCCGACTCGGACTCCGCCGCCTCGCCCCACAGCGTGGGGTCCTTGGCGAACAGCTTCGAGGCGAACTGGGCCTCGACCAGCTGCGGAACGGCCGTCGCGATGGCGTCCGCGGCCGGTCCGGACGCGGAGACGGACAGCGCGGTCACTTCTGGGCTGCCTTCTGGGCCGCCTTCTCCAGGTCCTCGGTGGCCTCGGCCAGCAGCTCGCCCCAGGACTTCTCGAACTTGTCGACGCCCTCGACCTCGAGGACCTGCACGACGTCGTTGTACGAGACGCCGAGCGCCTCGAGGTCGTCGAGGACCTTCTGGGCGTCCGCGTAGTTCGGGGTGATGGTGTCGCCCACGACCTCACCGTGGTCGGCGACGGCGTCGAGCGTCTTCTCCGGCATGGTGTTGACGATGCCCGGGGCGACGAGGTCGACGACGTACATCGTGTCCTTGTATGCCGGGTCCTTGACTCCCGTCGACGCCCACAGAGGACGCTGCGGCCGGGCACCCTCGGCGGCCAGGGACTTCCAGCGCGGGGTCGAGAAGACCTCCTCGTACGCCTGGTACGCCAGCCGTGCGTTCGCGACGCCGGCCTTGCCCTTGAGCGCCTTGGCCTCGTCGGTACCGATCGCGTCGAGCCGCTTGTCGATCTCGGTGTCGACGCGGGAGACGAAGAACGACGCGACCGACTGGATCTTCGACAGGTCCTTGCCGGCCTGGTGCGCCTGCTCGAGACCACTGAGGTAGGCGTTCATCACCGCCCGGTAGCGCTCCAGGCTGAAGATCAACGTCACGTTGACACTGATGCCCTCGGCCAGGACCGCCGTGATGGCGGGCAGGCCTTCGAGGGTGGCCGGGATCTTGATCAGCACGTTGTCGCGGTCGACGGCAGCGGCGAGCTGCTTGGCCTGCTCGATGGTCTTGTCGGTGTCGTGGGCGAGGCGTGGGTCGACCTCGATCGAGACCCGGCCGTCGACCCCGTCGGTGGCGTCGTGGACCGACGCCATGACGTCGCAGGCGTTGCGGACGTCGTCGGTCGTGAGGGCGAAGACCGTCTCGTCCACGTTCTTGCCGGCCGCGGCCAGCTTCTCCAGCTGGTCGTCGTAGGCCGTCCCCTTCGACAGGGCCATCTGGAAGATCGTGGGGTTCGTCGTGACGCCGACGACGTTGCGGACCTTGACGAGCTCGGCGAGGTTGCCCGAGTCGAGCCGGTCACGGGACAGGTCGTCCAGCCAGATGGAGACGCCGGCGTCCGAGAGGGCCTGGAGGTTGTCGTTCGTCATGCGTGCTCAGCTCCCTAAGCGTGTGGGATGAACGGAGGGGGTGGTCAGCGGGCCGCGACCGTCGCCTTCTTCGCGGCGGGCTTGTCGGGGGTGGTGTCGGTGAGGCTGCCGTTCTGTGAGGAGCGCGGGTTGACGTCCTTGACCGGCGCCACCGTGGCGGCCGCCTTGGCCGCCTTGATCGAGTCCTTGGCCGCCTTGACCGTGGCTTCCGGCGTGATCCCGAACTCGCGGTACAGGGTCTTGTAGTCCGCGGACGCCCCGAAGTGCTCGAGGGAGATGATCCGGCCGGCATCGCCGACGTAGTCGCGCCAGCCGAGCCCGACGGCGGCCTCGACGCTGACCCGCGCCCGGACCGACGGGGGAAGGACACGGTCGCGGTAGGCCGTGGTCTGCCGCTCGAACCACTCGCGGCACGGCATCGAGACGACGCGCGTCTTGACGCCCGCCTTCTCCAGCGCGGCGCGGGCGTCGACGGCGATGCTCACCTCGGACCCGGTCGCGATGAGGATGACGTCCGGTGCCTCCTTGCCGTTCTTCCCGCCGTCCACGAGGACGTAGGCGCCCTTGCTCGCGTTGTTCGCCTTGGCGAACTCCTTCCGGTCGTAGATGGGCAGGTTCTGCCGGGTGAGGACCAGGCCGGCCGGTTTCGCGTTGTCGAGGATGGTCTCCCAGCAGACCGCCGTCTCGTTGGCGTCGGCCGGGCGGACCACGTCGAGCCCCGGCATGGCGCGCAGCGCCGCGAGGTGCTCGACCGGCTGGTGCGTCGGGCCGTCCTCGCCGAGGCCGATGGAGTCGTGCGTCCAGACGAAGGTCACCGGGATGCCCTGGACGGCGGCGAGCCGGACGGCGCCGCGCATGTAGTCGGAGAACACGAGGAACGTGCCGCCGTACGGGCGGGTGAGCCCCTCGAGGGCGATGCCGTTGAGGATGCAGCCCATCCCGAACTCGCGGATCCCGAAGTGGAGCGTGCGCCCGCCGGGCCCGCCCTTCCACTCGTTGGTCTGCTTGCCCGTCGGGATGAACGACGGTTGGCCGGCCATCGTCGTGTTGTTGGACTCGGCGAGGTCGGCGGAGCCGCCCCACAGCTCCGGCATGACGTCGGCCATGGCGTCGAGCACCTTGCCGGAGGCGGCCCGGGTCGACATGCCCTTGGCGGTGTCGGTCGGGAAGGTCGGCAGGGCCTTGCCCAGGCCGGACGGGACCTTGCCGGCGACGAGCCGGTCGAGGAGCGCGGTCTTGTCGGCGTTGGCCTTGCGCCACGCCGCATACCTCTTGTCCCACTCCTTGTGGGCGGCCTTGCCGCGGCCGACGACCTTGCGCGCGTGCGAGAGGACCGCCCGCTCGACCGGGAACCGCTTCTGCGGGAAGCCGAGGACCTCGTGGGTGGCGTTGACCTCGTCGTCGCCGAGGGCCGAGCCGTGCGACTTGCCGGTGTTCTGCTTGGTCGGGGCGGGCCAGGCGATGATCGTCTTGAGGACGACGAGGGTCGGCTTGTTGGTGACCTTCTTGCCGGCCTCGATCGCCGCGAGCAGCTCGTCGACGTCCTCGACGTAGCGGTAGCCGCCCTCGTCGTCGGCGGTGTTGCGGCGCCAGTCGACGGTGTGGACGTCCCAGCCGTAGGCCTCGTAGCGCTTCGCGACGTCCTCGGAGAACGAGATGTTGGTGTCGTCCTCGATGGAGATGTGGTTCTGGTCGTAGATCAGCGTGAGGTTGCCGAGCTCCTGGTGGGCGGCCAGCGCCGAGGCCTCGTGGGTGACGCCCTCCATGATGTCGCCGTCGGAGGCCAGCACGAAGATGTGGTGGTCGAAGACGCTCTCGCCGGGCTTGGCGCCGGAGTCGAACATCTCCCGCTGGCGCCGCTGCGCGAACGCCATCCCGACCGCGGACGCGAGACCCGGAGCCGAGCGGTCCGGTGGTGATCTCCACGCCGGTGGTGTGGTGGACCTCGGGGTGGCCGGGCGTGAGGCTGCCCCACGTGCGCAACGCCTCGAGGTCCTTCAGCTCCAGGCCGTACCCGGACAGGTAGAGCTGGATGTACTGGGTGAGGCTCGAGTGGCCGCACGAGAGGACGAAGCGGTCGCGGCCCAGCCAGGCGGGGTCGGACGGGTCGTGGGTCATGACGTTCTGGTAGAGCAGGTACGCGACCGGCGCCAGTGACATGGCGGTGCCGGGGTGACCGTTGCCGGTCTTCTGGACCGCGTCGGCGGCGAGGACGCGCACCGTGTCGACGGCGCGGACGTCGAGGTCGCTCCAGCCGGCCTTCTTGGCGACCGGGAGATGGAGCTCGGGGCTGCGCTTGGCGAGTGGACCTGTCGACGAACGCGTCGAACGTCGGGCGGATCGGGTTGCCGTGGGCGGGGTCACGGAGCTCTCCTTCGAAGCCGGAACCGGTCTTTTGTGAGCCTAGCCCTGAGCATGTGCCCAGCAACACGCCGTGTCATGCGCTGGGCCGACAACCGAGAACCCGCTTCTCCGGCCCCCGGGATAGACTGGCGCTGCTCGACGCCGCCGCCCCGTGCCCCGCTCTGCTTGGCCCGCCATCGCGAAGGAATCCGTGACCGCCCTGGACCCCCGCGCCGACCTGTCGGCGGCACCGGCTCGCCACGGTCGCGGACCGTGGTTCGTCGTCGGCCAGTACGTCGCGCTGACCAAGCCGCGGATCATCGAGCTGCTGCTGATCACCACGGTTCCGGTGATGTTCCTCGCGGCTCGTGGCGTGCCGTCGCTGTGGCTGGTCCTCGCGACCCTCGTCGGCGGGACGATGTCGGCCGGCGCCGCCAACACCCTGAACTGCTACCTCGATCGCGACATCGACGCGGTGATGCACCGGACCAGCCGACGTCCGTTGGTCACCGGCACGGTGTCGCCGCGCGCGGCCCTGGTCTTCGGAGTCGCCCTCACGGTGGCGTCGACGCTCTGGCTCGGGCTGCTGGTCAACTGGCTCAGCGCGTGGCTGGCGCTCGGCGCGCTGCTGTTCTACGTCGGCGTCTACACCGCGCTGCTCAAGCGGCGCACCGCACAGAACATCGTGTGGGGTGGAGCGGCGGGCTGTATGCCGGTGCTCGTCGGCTGGTCGGCCGTCACCGACTCCTTGGCCTGGGCTCCGTTCGTCCTCTTCGCGGTGGTCTTCTTCTGGACGCCGCCGCACTACTGGCCGCTGTCGATGAAGTTCAAGGACGACTACGCCGCGGCGCACGTGCCGATGCTGCCGGTCGTCGAGCGGTTCGTCGTCGTCGCGCGCCAGGTGGTCGCGTACTCCTGGGCGATGGTGGTGGCCTCGCTGCTCCTCGTGCCCGTGGCGCCGATGGGGCTGGTCTACCTCGTGGGAGCCGTGGTCGCGGGCGCGCTGTTCGTCACCGAGGCGCACCGCCTGCTGCGGGCGGCGAAGGCCGGCGCCGGCGCGGCGGTGCTGCGGCCGATGCGGCTGTTCCACTTCTCGATCACCTACCTGACGATCCTCTTCGTCGCGGTCGCCATCGACCCGCTGCTGTACCTGCCGGTCTGGCGCTGACGCATACCCCGCTCGCCATCGCGAGCGGTCATGGCCGCGCGGGCACCACGTCAGCGCACACGGGCTCGACCCGTCGTAGGCCGCACATGGGCGCACACGAGGAGTACGATGTGCGCAGGAGGTGATGGCCATGACGCTCGGCGAGCTGCTGGCCCAGTACGACATCACCGAGGCCGACCTGTCCTCGTCGCTGGAACGCCGTCTTTCGGTGCAGCCCGACCCCGCGGCCGCCGACCTGACGTCGGCCGAGGAGGACGTTCTGGACGCGGCACGCAGGCGTACCGCTCGGCGACCTGGCCGGGTCGCCGCTGGACCGCGCCACCGACGCCACCATGTCGGTCATCGGTGCGGCGTCGCGCTCGCTCACCATCGAGCAGGCGGCGAGCCTGCTGGACGTCCACCGGTCACGGGTGTCGCACCGGCTGCGCGACCACCAGCTCTACTCGTTCCACATCGGGTCGCAGCGACGGCTGCCCCGGTGGCAGTTCACGTCGTCGGGCGCGCCGCTCCCCGGGCTCGAGACGGTGCTCGCGGCGCTGCCCGCCGACCTGCACCCGGCGGTGGTCGAGGGGTTCTTCACGACGCCCGACCCCGACCTCGACGACGCGAGCCCGGCTCAGTGGCTGGCGTCCGGAGGAGACCCGCAGCGCGTCCTCGACGAGGCCGAGGGCCTCGAGCTGTGGTGACCCGCCGCGGGTCGGCGTAGGCCGCCCGTGGCGAAGCTGCCGCGCACGCCCGAGCTGCCCCTGGTCCGACGCCCGGGGGACCTGCCGGCGACTGCCGCGCTCGACCGGGCTGTGGCGTGTGCACGCGACCGCCGGCCCGCACGTGACGCCGTGGAACCGGCTGCGCCACTTCGGCCCGACGACGTCCCGGTTCGACCCGCAGCCCCCGCCACCCGGGTGGTCGGAACGCGGGGTGACCTACGCGGCGACCGACGTCGTGACGTGTCTCGCCGAGGTGTTCGCGGCGTCCCGGGTCGTCGACGTGGGTCGGCGCGCGCCGTACCTGACCGGCTGGCGGCCGACCCGGGTGCTGACGCTGCTCGACCTCACGGAGACGTGGCCGATCCGCAACGGCGCCTCCCACCTGCTGACGTCGGGGCCGAAGTCGGTATGCCGCGTGTGGGCTCGCGCGGTCGACACCGAGTGGCCCGACCTGGACGGCCTCTGGAGCGTCTCGACGATGACGCGGGCGACCGACGGTCACCCTGTTCACCGCGGCAGCCGACGCCTTCCCCCGCCGGCCGGCGTTCTCGCGACCGCTGGCCAGCCCGGCCCTCCAGGGCGCCCTGGCGACGGCGGCCGCCGAGATCGGCTACCGGGTGGTTAGCGGGGTCCCCGCGAGTATCGGAGCGGAGCTGGGTCCCGCGGCGGATCGACGCGAAGCGGCGAACGTCGTGGGAGAACCTCGGGGTAGAGCGGGTTGGCGCGCAGGTTCATGACGCCGAGCGTCACGGTCACGACCAGCAGGCAGGCTCCGAGCATGTGGAGGCCGACGAGGACCTCGGGCAGACCGGTGAAGTACTGCGCGTAGCCGATCGCCCCCTGGAGCAGCGTCACGACCAGCACACCTCGCCAGGTGGCCTTGGCCCGGTCGGACGAGCTGGTCAGCCACACCGCCACGAGGACCGCCACGACGAGGCCGACGAAGAGCATGACGACGTCGGCGTGCAGCCAGGCCACCGAGCGTGGGTCGAAGCCGGTCCGCGCCGGCTGCTCCGCGTCGCCCGAGTGTGGACCGGATCCCGTGACGATCGTCCCCAGTACCAGGACGACCGCGCCGACCAGCGCCGTCACCCACGCCAGCGTCGCCACGAGCCGCGGCACGAGCAGCTCCCGCGGCGCGAGGTCGGCGGTGCCGTCCGGCGACCACCCGTCCTCGGAGCCGCGCAGCAGCATCGTCGAGAGCGCCACCATGACCATCGACAGCAGGAAGTGGAACGCCACGACCACCGGGCTGAGCGTCATCCGCACGGCGATGCCGCCGACGACGGCCTGGAGCAGCACCCCGACCACGAGCCCGACCGCGACCAGCAGCAGCGGCCGGCGCCGGCGCATACGAGTGAACACCGCCCACACGCAGGCCAGGGCGAGCAGTCCGACGACGCCGGTCAGCGTCCGGTTGCCGAACTCGATGAGCTTGTGGATCCCCTCCTCCTGGTAGGGAACCGGGGTGAAGGAGCCGGGTACGCACTCCGGCCAGGTCGGGCAGCCGAGGCCGCTGCCGGTCAGCCGGACGACGCCGCCGGTGATGACGATGACGACCTCGCCGACCAGGTTGGCGACGAGGATCGGCCGCACGAGCGAGGGCCGGACGGCGGGCAGGCGCACGGGCGTCACCCTAAGCGGTGAGCTCCTTGGCCATCAGGCCGACCAGGTGGCCCGGCTCGCCCAGCCGGCCGACCTCGACGTACCCGCGCCGCTCGTGGAAGGCCAGCGACCCGAGGTTCGGCGGGTCGACGTTGACCTCCAGCGTCATCCGCCCGAACCCGCGCGCGACGTCCTCCATCGCGTCGTAGACGAACGCGGCGAGACCCTGGCGGCGCATCTCCTCCGCGATGACGATCCGGTCGAGGTAGTAGAAGGAGCCGTCGTACCGGGCGGCGTGCCAGCGGTAGTTCTCCGAGTCGTACTCGCTGCCGGGCGCCATGGTCAGGACGAACCCGACCACGCGCTCGTCGACCTCGACGACGTCGGCGTGGTCCGACGAGCCCGACCAGCCAGCAGCAGCCGCTCGGCGTCGAGCGGCGACAGCAGGTCGACGAACCGGTGGTTCAGCGCGAGCACCGCGGGCACGTCGGCCTCGGCGATCGGGCGAAGGCTGGGGGCGGCCGTCACGCGCCGAGTCTGGCAGCCGCCCAGGGCAGCGACTCCTGCAGGGCCGGGGTCCAGGTCGCCGAAGTCGTGGCCGCCGGGACGCTCGTGGTACTCCACGGTGAACCCGGCCGCCGACATCTCGTCGGCGAACTCCTCGAGCGGTGGCTGGACCGTGGCCTCGTCCTCGCCGACGTCGAGCCACATCGGCGGCGCGCTCTTCGGGTCGAGGAGGGGCCAGTAGTCGGCCGGGCTGTTCTCCGCGGCCCGCTGCTCCCAGTCCGGTGTCCCGAACAGCTCCTCGTTGCCGCCGTCGATGGCGTCCGGCTCGCAGACGGTGAGCGCCGAGAACGACAGGATGACCGAGAACACGTCGGGGTGCTTGAGGCCGAGGTTCAGCGCGCAGAACCCGCCCATCGAGAAGCCCCCGATCGCGCGGTGGGCGGCCCCGGTCATGGTGCGCAGCTGGGTGTCGGCGGCGGCGACGACGTCCTGGACGACGTACGTCTCGGCGTTGCCCTGAGAGGCGGTGTCGACGCAGAGGCTGTCGCCGTCCGGCTCCTGCAGGACGGTCGGCATGACGAGGATCACCGGGTGGCCGGACTGGGCGACGGCCAGCCCGGTCTGCGCCGCGGACCCGTCCTCCAGCCACTCGGTGCTCCGCCCCGGGTTGCCGTGGGTCAGGACGACCACCGGGAACCGGCGGTTCGGCTCGCGGAAGTACTGCGGCGGCAGGTACACCTGCGCGTCGAAGACGCCGAAGTGCGACCGGGTGTCCGGCACCGAGATCCGCGCGGCCGCACCCTGCTCGAACTCCACGTTGCTCGTGGGGTGCAGCCGGTCGACCATGGGGAACTGCGGGGTCCCGGTGAGGCTGCCGACGGTCGGGTACGCGTAGAGCCTCGTGTTCACGGCCGCCGCCCCGGCCGCGAGCAGGCCGACCACCGCGACGACCGCCCCGGTGCGGCGCCAGCCGGCGGAGTGGCGGGCGACGACGGCGAGGGCCACGCCGGCCAGCCCCACGAGGGTGAGCACGGCGACGACGCGGAACCCGAGTAGGGGGATGTGGAAGAGCAGGTCGGTCACCGGGTCACTCCTAGTCCGACCATCTGAACGTCCACGCCGTGAGAGCGGTGGCGACCGCCGCCCAGACGACGAGGACGAGGACCGGTCCGACCAGCAGGGTTCCACTGCCGAAGGCCGCGCGCAGCCCGTCGCCGAGGGCGGCCGACGGGAGCGCGCCGACCACGCCGGAGACGGCGGACGGGAGCTCGGTCCGCGGGACGACGACCCCGCCGCCGACGAGCAGGAGGACCCAGACGAGGTTCGCGACGGCGAGCACTCCCTCGGCGCGCAGGGTGCCGGCGAGCAGGAGGGCGAGGGCGACGAACGCCCAGGTCCCGAGGAGGAGGAACAGGACCGCATACGGAAGGCCGCCGAGGTCGGGCCGCCACCCGAGCGGCGAGGCCGACGCCGCCGACGACACACCACTGGAGCACCTCGACACCGAGCGTCGCGAGCCCCTTGCCCCACAGCAGCCCGGAGCGACCCAGGGGAGTGGTCCCGAACAGGCGGAGCACGGACGCCCGCCGGTCGAAGCCGGTCGCGATCGCCTGGGCGGTGAAGGCGGCGGAGACGATGCACAGCGCGAGGACCCCCGGGGTCGCGACGTCGATCCGCCGTCCGTCCCCGAGGGACGGGACGCTGGTGAGGGCCAGCCCGACCAGGGCCCCGAGGGGCAGGACCACGGAGACGAGCAGCTGCTCTCCGTTGCGCAGCAGCGTGCCGGCCTCGAAGCGGGCCTGCCCGAGCACCCGGGCCGTGGCGGGAGCGGGGGCGCTCATCCGGCGGCCCGCCGGGTCAGCCCGAAGTAGACCTGCTCGAGCGTGCCGGAGCCCACGACCTCGGCCGGGCTGCCCTCGGCGACCGTCCGGCCGTCGCTGACGATGACGAGGTGGTCGGCCAGCCGGTCGGCCTCCTCGAACGAGTGCGTCGTCACGACGACGGTCGTCCCCCCGGACCGCAGCTCGTCGACGAGGTCGTAGACGTCGAGCCGCCCGTGCGGGTCGAGCCCGGCGGTGGGCTCGTCGAGGAACACCACCTCGGGACGTCCGACCAGCGCCGCCGCGAGGGCGAGGCGTTGGTGCTCGCCGCCGGAGAGGCGGCGCACCGTCGTCCTCGCGAACCGGTCGACGCCGAGGCGGTGGGCCAGCTCGTCGACCGGCGCCGGGTCCGCATACTGACCGGCGAGATGCCGGAGCAGTCGCAGCGGCGTCGTGCCGGTGGGCAGCCCGCCGGACTGCAGCATCACCCCGACGCGCGCTCGGTGGGCGGTGCTGCCGCGCCAGGGGTCGACGCCGAGCACCGCGACCGAACCCGCGTCGGGACGCTGCAGCCCGACCGCACACTCGACCGCGGTGGTCTTGCCGGCGCCGTTCGGTCCGAGCACCGCGGTCACGGCGCCCGCGGGGGCCGACCACGACATCCCGTCGCACGCGACCACGCGACGGAACCGGCGGACCAGTCCCTCGAGACGCACCGGAGTGTCGACGGCGGCCACGAGCGGCGAGTGTAGATCGGCGGGCTTCGTTGCCGCCCTGTGCGCCGGAGCCCTAGGTTTGGCGTGGGCTCGGGCCTGGCAGCGTCGAGAGGGCAGAACCGGTGGCGACGAACGACGGCAGCACACAGGACGACGTGACGGGCCGGCGCGCGTACGAGGGGATGTTCGACCCGCTGATCGCCCACCACGCGAAGATCCTCGACCCGACCAAGGCGATCCGCGTGGCGACGAGGAGTTCGACTCGACGGTGTACGTCGCCGACCGCGTCCTCGTGCGCGGTATGCCCGACGACGACCGGCAGCGGTCGTTCGTCACCTGGTGCGGCGAGCAGGGGCTTCACGGTCGAGCCGACGCAGGAGCACCGCGGCTGGCGGAGCGGGCGCGGGGGGCCCAGAACGCCGGGGTCCTGACCCGCTCCTGGGTCACACCGATGCAGATCCGCCCGAACGCGGGCGAGGCCCGATCGGTCGACGCGTGGTCGCTGATCCAGGACTGGCGGGCGTCGCGCCCGCTGGACGACCGCGCGGGACAGTCGCTGGTGGGCCTCGACCACCTCATGTTCGCGAACAGCGTCGTCGGCCAGACGATGACGGTCGGCGGCACGATGACGGTCGGCGGCACCATGACCGTGGGCGGGACCATGACGGTCGGCGGCACCATGACCGTCGGTGGCGCGGTGCGCGGCCAGTACGTCGTGCCGGGTCTCGGCGGCCTGACCCCGGTGGCCTGGCGTGGACCGGAGCCCGTCCGGCAGCCCAACCTCGCTCGGCGCCCCGTGGTCGCGATCCTCGACACCGGGGTCGGCGACCACCCCTGGCTGCGACAGGGCGTGAGCGTGGTCCCCGGCCCGGTCGGGCGGAGAACCCGAGGGCACCGGGGTCGTCCACGACCCGCTCGAGGGGACCCTGGACGACCACTCCGGCCACGGGACGTTCATCGCCGGCCTGGTCCGGCAGACCTGCCCGGACGCCGACATCATGATGTTCCAGGTCATGAAGGCCGACGGGTTCGTGCCGGAGCACGACATGGTCGAGGCGCTGGAGACCCTCGGCGTCCTGGTCGGTACCGGGCAGCCCGTCCACGTCGTGTCGATGTCGTTCGGGTACTACCACGAGGCGCCGGACGACGTCCGGACCGACGCCTCGCTGGCCGCGGTGCTGCAGCCGCTGGCCGACGCGGGCTGCCTCCTGGTGGCCTCGGCCGGCAACGACGCGACGACGCGCCGGATGTTCCCGGCGGCGCTCGACCACCGGGACCTCGGGGCGCAAGCTCGACATCGTCAGCGTCGGGGCGCTCAACCCGAACGGCACGGTCGCCCTGTTCAGCAACAGCGGCGACTGGGTCGACATCTACGAGGCCGGTGCGGCCGTGGTGAGCACGTTGCCGATCACCTTCGACGCCTCGCTCCAGCCGACCGCGCGACGCGAGTACCCCGACGGCACGGTCCGCGAGAGCATCGACCCCGATGACTTCACCGGGCGGGTTCGGCAGCTGGTCGGGGACGTCGTTCGCGGCGCCGATCGTCGCCGGCCGGCTGGCCCAGGACCTGCTGGACCGCTGGACCCGGTCGACGGGGAAGCGGGCGGTCACCCCGAAGCCCAGCCGGCGGCGGGTGCGTCACGGCGCTCGAGAAGGCGCGACGTACCCGGGACGACATGACCGGACCCGAACCGTCGTCGACCGCGGAGAGCGCGGGCGACGGGACCCGGGCACCCCGCGGGACCGGTCGCCGGTCCCGAAGGGGGTCCGTGGCGACCCCGTGCGGTGGCACGAGCAGGCCGTCACCCACAACGCGACGCGGTCGGCCGGCGGCGGGCGCCTCGGCGGCGACGCGGGCGCTCGCCCTGCTCGGGCGTGCGACCCGGACGCCGAGCCGGCCGCGGCGGACGCGCCGACGACGTCGGAGCGGCTGACGACCGTGGCCCGCGTCCTCGCCACGCTGGCCAAGTCCGAGGTCGAGGTCCGCAGCATCGACGCGGGACTGGTGCGGATGGCGCAGGCGTCCCGCTGGGCGGAGGCAGTCGGCGCGGACGACCTGCTCGGGTTCGTCCACAGCCAGCACGCGCTGCTCCTCTTCCGCGGTGGCCGGTTCGCGGCGGCGCTTGGACGAGTTCGCGGCCGCTGCCGAGCACCTCGACCTCGCCGCGGGCGTGGACCGCTGCCGACTGCTCATCAACCGGGGCGCGCTGCACGTGGAGATGGGCAGCCTCGACCTCGCCCGGGCCGACCTCACCGCGGCGGTCGAGGTCGCCCGCGGGCTCGGCGAGGAGCAGGCTCGAGCGGATCGCGCTGCACAACCTCGGCTGCCTGGAGTTCTTCGCCGGCGACCTGCCGCTCGCGCTCCGGATCATCGACGAGGGCATCGTCATGGACGAGGACACCCAGATCGGGATCGCCCTGCTCGACCGCTCTCGGGTGCTCCTGGCCGCCGGCCTGCACTCCGAGGCGGACGAGGCCCTGGCCCGCGCCGCGCGGCAGCTGAGCCGGGACCGGGCCTGGCAGGACGTCGGCGAGGTCGAGCTGACCCGCGCCGAGGTGGCGCTGCTCGGCGGCGACGCCCAGGAGGCACGACGCCTCGCGGGTCGCGCCCGCGACCGGTTCCGACGCCACGGCAACGCCCGCTGGCGCCGCGCCAGCGAGCTGGTGCTCATCCAGGCCGACCTGCGCGGCGGCCGCCCGCCGTCGCGCCTGGTCCGTCCCGGCGCAGCGGCTCGCGGACGAGTTCGCGGCCGACGGGTTCGAGACGCAGTCGCGGACGGCCACGCTGCTCGCCGGCCGAGCTCCAGCAGCGGCTGGGCCGCTCCGACACCGCCGCCGAGCTCGCCGAGAAGGCCGGGCCCTCGCACGCCGCCGACCCCATCGCGACGCGGCTGCACACCCGGTACGTCCACGCCCTGCTCGACGTCGAGAACGGCCGGTGGGGGGCCGCGCACCGGCACCTGCGGTCCGGGCTGGGCGAGCTGGCCGCGTACCAGGCGCAGTTCGGCAGCATCGACCTGCAGACCGCGAGTGCCGTCCACGGCACCCGGCTGGTCGAGCTCGACGTCGACCTCGCGCTCGTCGAGCGCAAGCCGTTCGGCGTCCTCGCCGCCGTCGAGCGCGGCCGGGCGGTCTCGCGGCGGATCCGCCAGGTCCGCCCGCCCGAGGACCCGGAGGTGGCCACCCTGCTCGCCGAGCTGCGGCGCGTCGTCGACGGCCAGCGCAACGACGCGTCCGTCCGCAACGGCGGCAGCCACCGCCGGGCACGCGCAGGTCCGTGAGCTCCAGAGCCGGCTGCGCGCGAGAGCCTGGCACGCCGCGAGCGCCGGCCGGGCCTCCGCGGGCGTCGCCCCCGAACGACTCCGCGAGGAGCTGCACCGGGTCGACAGCGCCTTCGTCTGCTACCTCGAAGCGCACGGCCAGCTGCACGCCGTCGTCCTCGACGAGCGCAAGCCCCGGCTGGTCGGTCTCGGTCCCGTCGCGATCGCGTCGGCCCTGCTGGCCCGCGCGCGGGCGGATCGTCGAGCTGACGTGGGCGCGGCACCTGCCCGTCCGGGATCGCCGCGACCGTACGCGGCTCGCTGACGCATACGCTCCAGCGGCTCGACGACCTGCTGGTCCGGCCGCTCTCGGCCTGTCCGAGCGCCGGCTCGTCGTCGTCCCGTCCGCCGCGCTCGTGACGCTGCCGTGGGGGCTGCTCCCGTCCGGCCGCGGGCGACCGGTCGCCGTGGCTCCGTCGGCGACGGCCTGGGTCACGGCCGCCCGTCCCTCGCGGGCCCGGCGCCGCCCGCGCGTCGAGGTGTATGCGGGACCGGGACTGCGGCTGGCCGCGGCCGAGGCGCAGGCAGTGGGCGGAGCTGTGGCCCGGCGCGCGCGTCCGCCTGGGTTCCGAGGCGGAGCCCGCGGCTCTCCGGGCGTCGCTGGCGTCCGCGGACGTCGTCCACGTCGCCGCCCACGGGATGCACGAGCCGCAGAGCCCGCTGTTCTCCTCGCTGCGGCTGGAGGGCGGCCCGGTCTTCGCCTACGAGCTGGACCAGACCGCCGGGCATGGCTCCGCACGTCGTGCTGTCGGCGTGCGAGCTGGGGCAGGCGACGGTCCGCCCGGGCGACGAGACGCTCGGTCTGACCAGCGTCCTCCTGGCGCTCGGCTCGCGCAGCGTGGTCGCCGGCGTCGCCCGCATCCCCGACGACGTCTGCGCGGAGGTCATGCTGCGGTACCACCGTGCGCTCGCGGCCGGCGTCGACTCGGCGCAGGCCATCCAGGACGCCGGAGCCGTCGACGACGTCCCCGCTCCGTTCGTCTGCTTCGGGGCCGCATGGGCCGTCCCGCGGGCGCCGACGGCGGGTTAGGCCAGCCTTACTATCGGGCCCACAGGCAATTACGTCACAATGGTGTGGTGTTTATCGGTACCGACGAGCAGCGCACGCGCGAGCGTGTGCTGGCGGCCGTGTCCGAGCACGGGCCGGTCACCGCGGCCGAGGTCGGGACGCTGCTCGGGCTGACCCCCGCGGCCGTCCGGCGCCACCTCGACGCCCTCGCCGAGCACGGCGCCCTCGAGGAGCACGACCCGGTCCCCGCGGGCACCGCCGGACACCCCCGCGGCCGGGGCCGTCCCGCCCGCGCCTACGTCGTCTCCGAGCGCGGCCACGGCTCGCTCCCGGCCGACTACGACGAGCTCGCCGGCCAGGCACTGCGCTACCTCGCCGCCCACGGCGGGCCCGACGCGGTCGCCGACTTCGCGCGGGAGCGGGTCCATGGCCTCGAGAGCCGGTATGCGACCCGCCTCGCCGCGGCCGGCGACGACATCACTGCCCGAACCGCGATCCTCGTCGAGGCGATGACCGAGGACGGCTTCGCCGCCTCGGCCCGGCCGGTCGGCGCGGGCAGCCTCACCGGCGTGCAGCTCTGCCAGGGGCACTGCCCCGTGGGCCGGGTCGCCGAGGAGTTCCCCCAGTTCTGCGACGCCGAGACCGAGGCGATCTCGCGGCTGCTCGGCGTTCACGTCCAGCGGCTCGCCACCCTGGCCGGCGGCGCCCACGTCTGCACGACCTTCATCCCCACGTCGTCGGTCACGCGCTCGGGAACACCCGGCGCCCACGACGCCTTGGAACTGACGACCCCGAACCCCGAAAGGGCATCGCGATGACCACGCACATCGAAGAGCTCAACCCCGGCCTGAAGGACCTCGGCCGGTACGAGTACGGCTGGGCCGACAGCGACACCGCCGGCGCGACGGCCAAGCGAGGGCTCAGCGAGGACGTCGTCCGCGACATCTCCGACGCGCAAGAACGAGCCGCAGTGGATGCTCGACCTGCGCCTGAAGTCGCTGCGTCTGTTCGACAAGAAGCCCATGCCCGCCTGGGGCTCCGACCTGACCGGCATCGACTTCCAGAACATCAAGTACTTCGTCAAGTCGACGGAGAAGCAGGCGACCTCATGGGAGGACCTGCCGGCGGACATCAAGAACACCTACGACCGGCTCGGCATCCCCGAGGCGGAGAAGCAGCGTCTCGTCGCGGGCGTCGCCGCGCAGTACGAGTCGGAGGTCGTCTACCACCAGATCCGCGAGGACCTGGAGGAGAAGGGCGTCCTCTTCCTCGACACCGACTCCGGGCTGCGCGAGCACGAGGACCTGTTCCGCGAGTACTTCACCTCGGTGATCCCGGCCGGCGACAACAAGTTCGCCTCGCTCAACACCGCGGTGTGGTCGGGCGGCTCCTTCATCTACGTCCCGCCGGGCGTCCACGTCGACATCCCGCTGCAGGCCTACTTCCGGATCAACACCGAGAACATGGGCCAGTTCGAGCGGACCCTGATCATCGCCGACGAGGGCTCCTCGGTGCACTACGTCGAGGGCTGCACCGCGCCGATCTACTCGTCCGACTCGCTGCACTCCGCGGTCGTCGAGATCATCGTCAAGAAGAACGCCCGCGTCCGCTACACGACGATCCAGAACTGGTCCAACAACGTCTACAACCTCGTCACCAAGCGTGCGACGTGCGCCGAGGGCGCGACGATGGAGTGGATCGACGGCAACATCGGCTCCAAGGTGACGATGAAGTACCCCGCCGTCTACCTCCTCGGCGAGCACTCGAAGGGCGAGACGCTGTCGATCGCCTTCGCCGGCGAGGGCCAGCACCAGGACGCCGGCGCCAAGATGGTCCACCAGGCGCCCAACACCTCCTCGACGATCGTCTCCAAGTCGGTCGCGCGCGGCGGTGGCCGCACCTCATACCGCGGTCTGGTGCAGGTCATGGAGGGCGCTCACGGGTCGAAGTCGACCGTCCGGTGCGACGCGCTGCTCGTCGACCAGATCAGTCGGTCCGACACGTACCCCTACGTCGACGTCCGCGAGGACGACGTCCAGATGGGTCACGAGGCGACCGTCTCCAAGGTCTCGGCGGACCAGCTGTTCTACCTCCAGTCGCGCGGGCTCACCGAGGAGGAGGCCATGGCGATGATCGTGCGCGGGTTCGTGGAGCCCATCGCGCGCGAGCTGCCCATGGAGTACGCCCTCGAGCTCAACCGGCTCATCGAGCTGCAGATGGAAGGAGCAGTCGGCTGATGCCGCTGTTGGAGAAGACCGCCGGGTTCACCGGCGGTCCGAGTAAGGGCGCGCACACCGACTCCGGTGCGGCGTTCGTGCCCGACCAGTCGCGGGCCGAGCGCCCCACGTCGTTCGACGTCGCCGCGTTCCCGATCCCGAACGGGCGCGAGGAGGAGTGGCGGTTCACGCCGGTCGACCGGCTGCGCTCGCTGCTCACCGACACGCCCACCGAGGAGGGTGCGGTCGAGTATGCGGTGACGGCGCCGAACGGGGTACGCGTCGGGACCCTGGCGGCCGGTGAGGCCCCTCGCGGGACGGTGCTGGTCCCCGCCGACCGCGCCGCGGTCGTCGCCAACGCCAACTCCCCGGACGCCACCTACATCAGGGTCGCCGCGGAGGCCGAGCTCGCTGAGCCGGTCCGGCTCGTCGTCACCGGCAAGCCGGGTCTGCGGAGCAACGGCCACGTCGTCATCGAGGCCGGGCACCACAGCAAGGCCGTCGTCGTCATCGACCACGAGGGCAGCGGCGACCACACGGGCAACGTCGAGGTCGTCGTCGGTGACGGGGCCAACCTCACGGTCGTCTCGATCCAGAGCTGGGACGACGAGGCGCGCCACCTCGGCCAGCACGACGCGCTCGTCGGCCGTGACGCGGCCTATCGGCACATCGTCGTGAGCCTCGGCGGCGGCATCGTCCGGATCAACACCAACGTCCGGTATGCGGGTCCGGGCGGCGACGCGACGCTGCTCGGGGTGTACTTCGCCGACGCGCGGCAGCACCTGGAGCACCGGTCGTTCGTCGACCACAACGCCCCGAACTGCCGGTCCCACGTGACCTACAAGGGCGCGCTGCAGGGTGACTCCGCGCATACCGTCTGGGTCGGCGACGTCCTCATCCGCGCGGCGGCCGAGGGCACCGAGACCTTCGAGACCAACCGCAACCTCGTCCTCACCGACGGCGCCCGCGCCGACTCGGTGCCGAACCTCGAGATCGAGACCGGCGAGATCGTCGGCGCCGGACACGCCTCGGCGACCGGCCGGTTCGACGACGAGCAGCTGTTCTACCTCCAGGCGCGCGGGATCCCCGAGGACGAGGCCCGTCGCCTGGTCGTGCGCGGGTTCCTCGTCGACGTCATCAACCAGATCCCGGTCCCCGACCTTCGCGACCGGCTCAACGCCGACATCGACGCCGAGCTGGCCGAGGCCCAGCGCGCCGGGGCCGAGGTGCTGCGGGGCCGAGCGTCATGAGCGCCCAGCCCATACCAGATACGTACACCTGGGTGTGCCACGTCGACGACCTCGCACCCGGTACCGCCGCGCAGGCCGAGATCGACGGGGTCATCGTCGCGATGGTCCGCGACGGCAACGGCGACTACCACGCGCTGAACGACCGCTGCACCCACGCCGACGTCTCGCTCTCCGAGGGCGAGGTCGACGGCTGCACCCTCGAGTGCTGGCTGCACGGCTCCCGGTTCGACGTCCGCACCGGCGACCCGTCCGGCCCCCCGGCGACCATTCCCGTCGCCGTCTACCCCGTGAAGATCGACGGCGACGACGTGCTCGTCTCCGTCGTGAGCGAAACCAGCTGAGAGAGAAGCCAATGACCACCCTCGAGATCCGCGACCTCCACGTCTCCGTCGAGGTCGAGGACGGCACGGCCAAGGAGATCCTCCGCGGCGTCGACCTCACCATCAACTCCGGCGAGACCCACGCCATCATGGGCCCGAACGGCTCCGGCAAGTCGACGCTGGCCTACTCCGTCGCCGGTCACCCCAAGTACACGGTCACCGCCGGCACCGTCACCCTCGACGGCGAGGACGTCCTCGCCATGAAGGTCGACGAGCGGGCCCGCGCCGGCCTGTTCCTCGCGATGCAGTACCCCGTCGAGGTTCCCGGCGTGAGCGTCTCCAACTTCCTGCGCACCGCGAAGACCGCCGTCGACGGCGAGGCCCCGAAGCTGCGGACCTGGGTGAAGGAGGTCCGCGGCGCCATGGACGGTCTGCGCATCGACCCCGCGTTCGCCGACCGCAACGTCAACGAGGGCTTCTCCGGCGGAGAGAAGAAGCGCCACGAGATCCTTCAGATGGAGCTGCTCAAGCCGCGCATCGCGATCCTCGACGAGACCGACTCCGGCCTCGACGTCGACGCGCTGAAGGTCGTCTCCGAGGGCGTGAACCGGGTGAAGGCGACCAGCGACGTGGGCGTCATGCTCATCACCCACTACACGCGGATTCTGCGGTACATCCGTCCCGACTTCGTCCACGTGTTCATCGACGGCCGCATCGTCGAGGAGGGCGGTCCCGAGCTGGCCGACCGCCTCGAGGACGAGGGCTACGACCGCTACGCGTCGGTCGCCAAGGCCTGACCGGAAGGTCCATCCGTATGTCTGCGCTCACCACCGCTGCGATCCCGACCGAGTCGGGGGAGCCGTTCGGCGAGCCCTTCTCCGCCGAGGAGCTGGTCCGCATCCGGGCCGACTTCCCGATCCTCGAGCGCACCGTTCGCGACGGGAAACCGTTGGTGTACCTCGACTCCGGGGCCACCTCGCAGAAGCCGTTCGTCGTCCTCGACGCCGAGCGGGAGTTCTACGAGCGGCACAACTCGGCGGTCCACCGCGGCGCGCACCAGCTGTCCGAGGAGGGCACCGAGCTCTACGAGGAGGCGCGGGCGACGATCGCGTCATTCGTCGGCGCGCGGGCCGACGAGGTCGTCTTCACGAAGAACGCCACCGAGGGGCTCAACCTCGCGGCCTACGCGTTCTCCAACTCCGCCACGGGCGGGGGTGGAGGAACCGGGTCGCGGTTCGCGCTCGGCCCCGGCGACGAGGTGCTCGTCACCGAGATGGAGCACCACGCCAACCTCATCCCCTGGCAGGAGCTGACGCGGCGTACCGGCGCCACGCTGCGCTGGGTGCCGGTCACCGACGACGGCCGCCTCGACCTGACCGATCTCGACAGTCTGCTCACCGAGCGCACCAAGGTGTTCGCCTACACCCACGCCTCCAACGTCCTGGGCACGGTGAACCCCGTCCGCGAGCTGGCCGACCGGGCCCACGCGGTCGGCGCCCTCGCCGTCCTCGACGCCTGCCAGTCGGTGCCGCACCTGCCGGTCGACGTCACCGACCTGGGCGTCGACCTCGCCGCCTGGAGCGGCCACAAGATGCTCGGCCCGCTGGGCGTCGGCGTCCTGTGGGGCCGCCCGGAGATCCTCGACGAGATGCCGGTCTTCCTCACCGGCGGCTCGATGATCGAGACCGTCACCATGGAGGGCTCGACCTACGCGCCCGTCCCGCAGAAGTTCGAGGCCGGCGTGCCGATGGCCGCCCAGGCGATCGGGCTCGGCGTGGCCGCGCAGTACCTCGGCGAGCTCGGCATGGACCGGGTCGCCGCGCACGAGGAGGTGCTCTGCGCCCACCTGCTCGGCGAGCTGGCGCAGCGGCCGTGGGTTCGCGTCGTCGGCCCCGGCGCCGGTCCGGAGCGCGGAGGGACCGTGGCGTTCGTCGTCGACGGCGTCCACGCGCACGACGTCGGCCAGGTCCTCGACGCCGACGGCATCGCCGTCCGCGTCGGTCACCACTGCGCGTGGCCCCTGCACCGCCGGTTGGGTGTGGCCGCGACCACCCGGGTGACCGTCGCCGCCTACAACACCCTCGGCGAGATCGACACGATGCTGGCGTCGCTCGACCGGGTGCCCGGCATCTTCGGAACGGACCGCTGATGGACCTCTACCAGGAGCTCATCCTCGAGCATTCCAAGCGCCCGCACCGGTCCGGGCTCCGCGAGCCCTTCGACGCCGAGGTCCACCACGTCAACCCCACCTGCGGCGACGAGGTGACCATCCGGGTGGAGCTCGACGGCGACGTCGTCCGGGACGTCTCCTACGACGCCCTCGGCTGCTCGATCAGCGTGGCGTCCTCGTCGGTGCTCTCCGAGCAGGTGACGGGACACTCCGTGCGCGAGGCACTCGAGGCATACGACGCCATGCGGACGATGTTGACCTCCAAGGGCGAGGATCCCGGCGACGAGGCGCTCCTCGGCGACGGGGTCGCCTTCGCCGGCGTCGCCAAGTACCCCGCCCGGGTCAAGTGCGCCCTGCTCGGCTGGGCCGCCTTCACCGACGCGCTCGCCCGAGCCGGCGTCGACATCACGCTTTCCGAACCCGTCGCAGAGAAGGGCTGACCACCATGACCGACACGGCCACCTCCGGAACCCCGGCCAACGTCGCCGACGTCGAGGAGGCCCTCCGCGACGTCGTCGACCCCGAGCTCGGCATCAACGTGGTCGACCTCGGCCTCATCTACGGCATCACCGTCGACTCCGAGGCCCAGGCCATCATCGACATGACGCTGACCTCGGCGGCCTGCCCGCTCACCGACGTCATCGAGGACCAGGCGGCCACCGCCCTCGAGGGGCTGGTCAGCGGGTTCCGGATCAACTGGGTCTGGATGCCGCCGTGGGGACCGGACAAGATCACCGAGGACGGTCGCGAGCAGCTGCGGGCGCTCGGCTTCAACGTGTGACCTCAGCCCGACCCGGCCGCGACCTCGAGGTCGCGCCGGCGCGGCTGGACCGGTGGGTCGCCGGCTTCCATGAACGCCACGGCGACGGTGCCGTCTCTCGGGACGGCGGCCTCGTGGTCGCGGTGGCGAGCGCCGACGGTGCGTCGGCCGTGTTCGACCACTTCTCCCACGAGCCGCTCGGCGTCGTGCTCGTCCGGCGAGGCGGGTATGCAGTGGGCCTGGCCCGCGACGGCCGGTTCCTCACCTCGAAGGTCGGGACACGGTACGTCCAGTCCCGGACGGCCGCCGGCGGCTGGTCGCAGCAGCGGTTCGCCCGGCGGCGGGGCAACCAGGCGGACGCGCTGGCGGACGCCGTCGCCGGACACGCCTTGCGGCTCCTGTTGGCCGGCAACGAGTCACCGGGACCCGGTGCGGCAGACCGGCCGAACGGGCTCGTGGTCGGCGGCGACCGCGCCCTGGTGGGCCAGGTGCTGGCCGACTCCCGGCTGCGCGCGTTGGCCGACCTGCCGAGGCGCGAGCTGTACGACCTGCCCGACCCGAGACGCGACGTCCTCGACCGGGCGCTGGAGCGCGGCCGCGCGGTCCGCGTCCACCTGACCGAGCCGCCCACCTGACCCGAACCTCTTTCCGGGTGGAGGTATATCCGAGCGCCCTAGCGCTCTCGGCACCCTCCACCCAGCGAGGACGCGCCGGCATCGGGCCGGCCTCCGGTTACCGTCGTTCATGCACCGGTCGACCGCGTTGGCCGTCCTGGCCGCTCTCGGCCTGCTCGGCGGCTGCTCGACGGTCGCGCCGCCCGCTGGTCCGGCCGCGACGGCCACGACGACGTCGGCGGCGCCGTCGACGAGCACGTCCACGCCGAGTCCGACCACCACGACGACCTTCGCACCCCCGCCGACATCGACGCCGACCGGACCGACGCCGAGCGACGGGTCGCCGCGCGAGGCCCGGCTGAGCATCCCGGCGATCAAGGTCTCGGGGGTGGTCGTCCAGCCGTACCAGGGCTGGACCGACGACGGGCCCGGTACGGCGATCCAGAACCGCGGCCTCGCGGCCTCGCCATTCGGGCCCCGCGGCGGAACCGGACCGGGCGGCATCGGCAACTACCAGGTGACCGCGCACCGCACGACGAAGCCGGCCCCGTTCCGCGACCTGCCCGCCCTGGCCGACGGCGCGCTCGTGCACGTCGACGCGGGTGGGGTCCGGTACACCTATCGCGTCACCGCCACCCGGGAGACCTCGTTCCGCTCGCCGACGTCACTGGCGGAGCAGCGCGCCGCGGTGCCGGGGCGTCCTGGGGTCGCCCCGACCGAGGCGATGATCACGCTCTCGACCTGCCTCACGCCGGAGGACCATGCGGCCGGCAACCACTGGACCGACCAGTACGACAACCCGGAGCATCGCGTCGACAAGATCGGCGTCCTCGTCGAGACGGCACCTGCCCCGGGCTAGCGGCCCGGCGCCCTTGTGGCGTCCTGCTCACGCACGAGCTGATCCTCTGGTGGGTTTCTTCGGAGCCTGGCTGCTCGTCGCCGGACCCCTGTACTCGGCCGTGGTTCTACGTCGCCTCCGGTTCGTTCCTCATCGTGCTCAGGGAGACCTCCGAGCTGGTCGAGGGCCACGAGTGGCCGGCGGTCCTGTTCTGGGCCCTCGTCGACGTCATGGCCGGCATCGCGACCGGGCACACCGCCGGGCGGAGCCGGCCCCATTCAGCTCGTCGAGCAGTGACCGCCAGCGCACCAGGCGCCCGCTCGACGGTGCAATAACCGGTCAGGTCACCGGGTCGGTCGTGATCGCGACCGGAACGGTGACCCGACCGGGTATCCCACCGGATCGCGTCGGATCCGGGGAGTCCCGGCCGCCCGCGTGAGCGCGCGCGCGGCGCGCGCGGCCGGATTAGCGTGCCGGGATGGCGGAGAAGAAGGGCAAGGGATCGGCGACCGCGCAGCGAGCGAACGCCAAGGCGGCAAATGAGGGCAAGAAGAACCCGCGCACCTCCTCCGCGGCGCAGGCCGAGCTGGGAAAGAAGGGCGCGGCGACCAGGAAGAAGAGCTGACCCGCCCGGGTGCTCAGCGCAGGTCGAGCCGCATGAGCACCCGTGGCATACCCGCTGACACCGAGTCCGTGTCCGCCGCCTTGGTGAAGCCGGCCTTCTCGAACATCGACCGCGTCCCGACGTAGCCCATCGTCAGGTCGACCTTGCGGCCCTGGTTGTCCACCGGGTACCCCTCGACCACCGGCGCACCGCGCTCGCGCGCATACGCCACGGCTCCCTCGAGCAGCGCCGTCGCGACCCCCGTGCCACGGTGTCCGCCGCGGACCTTGAAACACCAGACGGACCAGACCGGCAGGTCGTCGAGCTGCGGGATCTTCGTGCCGTGGCTGAACGCGTACAGGTCGGACCGAGGGGCCACCCCCGACCACCCGACGACGTCGCCGTCGCGGTAGGCCAGAACCCCGGGCGACGTGCGACGCCGGCACAGAGCACGCACACGCTCCGGTCGTTCCCGCGCGCCGAGCCCGCGGTTCTCCTTGGGGCTGAGCCGGTAGGTGAGGCACCAGCAGACGGCGGAGTCAGGGTTCTTGGGCGCCAGCAGGATGGCCACGTCGTCGAACCGGGCCGCGGTGGCCGGGACCACCTCGATCTCGCTCATGCCAGCGGTGTCAGCACGGCGATCTTCCACGCGCCACCGGTGTCGACGAGCTGGTACATCAGCCGCTCGGGCGGGGCGCCGACGTGGTTCCAGGTCACGTCGACCCACACGCTGGCCGGCGTCTCCGCGACGACGGTGAGGTCGGTATGCGTCTGCGTGACTCCCGCGTACTGACCCCACGCGGAGGCGAAGAACTGCTCGGTCTGTGCCGCATCGGACACCGCGAGCGACTGGCCCGGGAAGAGGATCAGCCCGGGCACCGCATACAGCCGGGCCACGCGGCGCTCGTCACGCGCCATCAGCGCCTCGGTGTAGTGCTCGAAGAACTCGGTCACCATGGTGGTCTCCGTCATGCTCCGCACGCTAGCGAGCAACCCGGACACGCCGGTGTCGCCTTTAGGCTCGGCCTCGTGACCGACCCGGCCCGGCTCGCGGCGGCCTCCCGCGACGGGCACCTCGCGTTGCGTCGGGTCGAGCGGCAGCAGCACCTGGTCGAGCTCCTGCATGCGTCGGGCCGGCGGCACACCCTCGCCGAGCTGGCCCGCGAGCTCGGCGTCTCCGCACGGACCGTGGCCCGGGACGTCGAGCGGATGCGGCTGTCGGGGGCGCCGATCCAGGTCGTCCCGGGACGGACCGGAGGGGTCTCGCTGGAACGCGTCGGGGCGGTGACCCCCATCGCGTTCGACGTGCCCGAGGTCGCGGCACTGATGTCGAGCCTGGCCGTCCTCGGACCGAGCGTCAGCCCGTCCGCCGCTTCGGCCATGCGGAAGCTGACGGAGGCCCTGTCGCGCGACCAGCCCTAGAGGTCCTGCGCCGCGAAGGTGTTGCACTGGTTCAGGTCGCCGGTCTGGTACCCGGTCATGAACCACTTCTGCCGCTGCGCGCTCGACCCGTGGGTCCACGACTCGGGGTTCACCCGCCCCTGCGTGGCCCGCTGGATCCGGTCGTCACCGACGGCCGACGCCGCCGACAGGGCCGAGTCGATGTCGGCCTGGGTGATCGGCTTGAGGAACGTCGTCCCGTTGGCGTCCTTGGTCTGCGTCGCGTTCTTCACCCACATGCCGGCCAGGCAGTCGGCCATCAGCTCCAGCCGCACCGCCCCGGACTCGGGGCCCTGCGGGTCCTGCTGCGCCCGGCCCAGCAGTCCGAGGATGTCCTGGACGTGGTGGCCGTACTCGTGGGCCACGACGTACTCCTTGGCGAGGGCGCCGCCGTTCGCGCCGAACCGCTGCTGGAGCTCCTGGAAGAAGCTGGCGTCGATGTAGACCAGCTTGTCGAGCGGGCAGTAGAACGGGCCCACCTGGTTCGACGCGGTGCCGCACGCCGACTGGGTCTGCCCGGAGTAGAGAACGGTGTTCGCCTTGGTGTACTGACGGCCGTACTGCGGGAGGGCCGAGCCCCAGTACGCCTGGGCACTGTTGACCGTGGCGATGACGAGGCACTCGTCGTTCTTGTTCGCGTCGGCGCCGGTCTTGCACTGGGAGAACGCCCCACCGGACTGCGAGCCGCCGGCGGCCACCTGGGAGGGGTCCAGGGAGCTGCTCTGGCCGGTGGAGCTGCCGGTGCCGGGGTCCTGCGTGCCGCCGCCGTCGAGGACGTTCCCGCCGAAGATGAAGACGAGGATGAGGAGGATCAGGCCGCCGATCCCGCCACCCACCTGAATGCCGCCCGGGAAGTTGCCGCCGCCGCCGTACCCGCCGCCCGACGACCCGCCCGACGTCGCCTGCGACGTGTCGAGCTGGACGTTGTCGTTGAAGGTCACGCGCTCACCCTAGCCGCGGGCGCGAGCGTCGGCTCGGTATGCCGGTTGCGTCACCGGGCCGTGATCTTCGGGGTGATCTTGGCCCTGACGTGGCGGGTGATATCGGCTCATTCGAGGACGATGCGGTCGGCGTGCAGCGTGGTGTTGCGCACCCGCACGTCGACCTCCGCGCCGACCTCCGGAGGGGTGCTCCCCTCGGGCAGCATGACGAGACTGACCTGCATGTGCGGCGGCTCCACGAACCACGTCGTGTGGCCGCCGACCCGGAAGGGCGACCGGATCCGGCCGGCGGCCTCGAGGGCGCCCTCGGCCAGGGCGACCGCCCGGTGCCGCATCGTGTCGGCGCCACTGGGGGCCTCCAGCGCGACTCCCTGGGCCGTCCCGCCCGACACGACGAGGAGCCAGCCGGCCCGAAGCCGCTTGCGGCGGTAGCCGGCCCGGTCGCCGGTGGAGACGTGCCGGACGTCGAGGACGTGGCCCGTCACGCGGCAGGCCCGAGAGTCGCCGAGCCAGAGCTGAGTGCCCATCCGCACCCGGAAGGTGTGGTCGGGATAGGCGGCGCGGAGCTCGCCCTGCTCGGCCGGGGTGACGTGGGACAGCTGCCACTCCCGCACGGCGAACCGGTCGACCCAGCGGCGCACCTCGGCCACGTGGCCCGACCCGAGGGGCAGATGCAGGCTGAGAGCGAGCAGATCGCTCGGCGCGAGCGTGTCGAGCGCCGGCTGCATCCAGTCGGCCGGGATCCCGTGGCGGTTCATCGAGGAGAGTCCCTCGACGACCACCCGCGGCCGGCCGACGCGAGCGGCGAGGTCGTCGAGGTCCGGTCCGTGCGTGATCGTGTGGACCAGCGCGCCGTCCCCGAGGTGGGGGAGTGCGTCGTGGATCACCGGACGGTACGGCTCCATGACCAGCACGTCGCCCGGGAAGCCGGCGAGCGCGACCGGCGCCTCCGCATACGTGCCGACCGCGATCATCCCGACCCCCGCCGACCCGTGCAGCCGAGCGCATTCGGCGACGAGGAGGTCGAGGCCGAACCCGTACCCGTTGCCCTTGGCGACGGGGATGAGGCCGGGGTTGGCGGCCAGCGTCGCCGCGAGATGGGCGCGCCAGCGGGTCGCGTCGACGTGCACGGTCAGCGCCACGGCTCAGCCTCTCCGTCGCATGTATGCGTCGAAACCCTTGTACAGCAGCCGGTTCAGCGGCAGGTCCCACTCGCCGACGTACTCGACCGCCTCACCGCCGGTCCCCACCTTGAACCGGATCAGCCCCGCGTGGGAGTCGTCCGCGGCGACGGTGTCGGTGATGCCGCGCAGGTCGTAGACGTCGGCGCCGGCCGCGATCGCGTCGCGCATCATCTGCCACTGGATGGCGGTCGACCCCTGGACCTCGCGCTTGGCCGCCGTCGACGCGCCGTAGGAGTACCAGGTGTGCGCGCCGACCCGGACCCACGTCGTCGCCGCCACCAGGTCGCCCTCCCCAGAGCGGCCTTCGGCCTCCTGGGGGCCCCAGTGGTGGGCGAGGTAGAGCCGGATCCGGTCGTCGTTCTCGGCCTCCATGACCTCGAACATGCGCTGGAAGTAGGAGAGCGGCCGCGGTGTGAAGTGGTCGCGGGTCGCGGTCTCGACGTAGGCGTCGTGGAAGGCGGGCAGGTCGCTCGCCTCGCCGCGGGTCGACGACGACGCCCTGCTTGGCGGACTTCTTGATGTTGCGGCGCCAGAGCTGGTTCATGCCCGCGAGCACGTCCTCCTCGGTGCGTCCGGCGAGCGGGAGCTGGAAGACGTACTCGGGCTGGCCCGCGGCGAAGCCGTCGTCGGAGGCGAGGTGCTCGAAGCCGAGCCGCTCGAGGAGGCTGCGCAGCCGCATACCGGTGTCCTCGGTGACGTCCGCGGGCACGTCGCGCAGGGTCGCGACCGCGTCGTCGGCCATCGCGGCCTTGACCGTGTCGGCGTGCCAGCGGCGGACCGGGACCGGCGGCCCGATCCGGAGGGCGAAGGCGCCCTGGGCCTTGACGTGGTCGCGCAGGGTCCGGAGCACGTCCAGCGCCTCGGGAGCGTCCCAGTCGGTGACGGGGCCCTCGGGCAGGTAGGCGAGGGAGCGGCCGATGCGGGGCAGGCTCCGGTAGAGCACGAGGCCGGCGCCGACCATCTCGTCAGCGGTCGAGGTGTGACGGAACCAGCCGAGCGACTCGGCCCGCCAGTCGGTCTTCAGCCGGCCCCACGCGGGGGTCTGCAGGAAGCTGCCCGAGCGGGCCTCGACGAACGCCAGATGCTGCGCGGCGTCGACGGTACGGACCTCGATCGCGCGCGTCACGGTGGGCGACAGTACCGGAGACTGGGGAAAGGGATTCGGTCCGCGGCGCCGGCACTGGCAGAATCGACGGTTGTGATCGTGGCCTCGGGGATCGAGCTCCGCGCCGGCCCGAGGCTCCTCCTCGACGGCGCGACGTTCCGCATCGCCCCGGGCGACCGCGTCGGGCTTGTCGGGCGCAACGGCGCGGGCAAGACGACGCTCACCAAGGTGCTCGCGGGGGAGGGCCAGGCGGCGGCCGGCACCGTCTCGAGGTCCGGCGACGTGGGGTACCTCCCGCAGGACCCGCGCACCGGCGACCTCACCATGCTGGCCCGCGACCGGATCCTGTCCGCGCGCGGGCTCGACACGATCGTCCACGACCTGCGGGCCACCGAGAAGCTCATGGCCTCGGAGGACGACGGGGTGCGCGAGAAGGCGATGGCGCGGTACGCCCGGCTCGACGCAGCGTTTACCGCGCAGGGCGGGTATGCGGCGGAGTCCGAAGCCGCGCGGATCGCCTCGGCGCTCGGGCTCGAGGACCGGATCCTCGAGCAGCCGCTGAAGACGCTGTCGGGAGGGCAGCGACGCCGCGTCGAGCTGACCCGGATCCTCTTCTCCGGGGCGCAGACGCTTGCTCCTGGACGAGCCCACCAACCACCTCGACGCCGACTCCATCGGGTGGCTGCGCGACTTCCTGCGTGGGTACCAGGGCGGCCTCGTGGTCATCAGCCACGACGTGCAGATGCTCGACACCGTGGTCAACCGGGTGTTCCACCTGGACGCGAACCGGGCCGAGCTGGACCTCTACAACGTCGGCTGGAAGCCCTACCTCGCGCAGCGTGAGACCGACGAGCGACGCCGGAAGCGGGAGCGGCAGAACGCCGAGAAGAAGGCCGGCGCGCTGATGGCCCAGGCCGACAAGATGCGCGCCAAGGCGACCAAGGCGGTCGCCGCCCAGAACATGGCCCGCCGGGCGGAGCGGCTGCTGGCCGGCCTAGAGGGCGAGCGGGTGTCCGACAGGGTGGCGAAGATCCGGTTCCCGGACCCGGCTCCTTCGGGCCGGACCCCGCTGCGGGCTTCGGGTCTCTCGCGGTCCTACGGGTCGCTGGAGGTGTTCACCGACGTCGACCTCGCGATCGACCGGGGTTCACGGGTCGTGGTGCTGGGGCTCAACGGTGCCGGCAAGACGACGCTGCTGCGGATCCTCGCGGGTGTGGACGAGCCCGACACCGGCGAGGTGGAGCCCGGCCACGGGCTCAAGCTCGGCTACTACGCCCAGGAGCACGAGAACCTCGACGTCGACCGGACCGTGCTGGCCAACATGAAGTCGGCGGCGCCCGCGCTGGGCGAGACCGATGTCCGGAAGACCCTCGGGTCGTTCCTCTTCTCGGGCGACGACGTCGACAAGCCGGCCCGGGTCCTGTCCGGCGGCGAGAAGACGCGGTTGTCGCTGGCCATGCTCGTCGTGTCCTCGGCCAACGTGCTGCTGCTCGACGAGCCGACCAACAACCTCGACCCCGCGTCGCGCCAGGAGATCCTCGGCGCGCTGCGGACCTACAAGGGCGCCGTCGTCCTGGTCACCCACGACGAGGGTGCGGTCGAGGCGCTGGAGCCCGAGCGCGTGCTGCTGCTCCCGGACGGCGTCGAGGACTTCTGGGGCCCCGACTACCGCGACCTCGTGGCCCTGGCCTGACCCGCAGCGTCCGGTTGGGGCGTCTCCACCCTGCGTGCACGTCCCTGGCTGCCCGCCACCCGGTCCCCCCTTGTTCGCCGAGAGGCCAACTTCGGTCGTTAAGACGGCCTCATAACGACCGAAGTTGACCTCTCGGCGGACGATTGCTCCTGGGAGCAACGGTTCGCGCCGACGCCGACGCCGACGCCGACGCGACCCGGTCGGCCCGCGGCCCAGTTCGAGCGGCGAGAGGCCAACTTCGGTCGCTAAGACGGGCTCATAACGACCGAAGTTGGCCTCTCGGCGGCTGCGAGGGGCGGGTGCGGTATGCGGGTATGCGGGTATGCGGGTGTGCGGGTGTGCGGGTGTGCGGGTCAGGTCACTTGAGCTGGCCGCGAATCTCTCCACCCGGGAAGAGCATGGTGTGGACGTTGACGTAGTACGCCTTGGGGTTGGCCTGGAGGTCGGTCAGGAGCGCGGTGTCGTTGACCGTGACACAGCCCGACGTGGTGAAGTCGGGGGCCGAGGGGATCAGCAGAGGGATCTGCACCGGACCGGCCACGTGTCGCGGCCCGACGTGGACGTGCGCCGCGATGGCGCTGCCGGACAGGCCCTTGACGTCCAGCACGTAGCAGAACTGGTCGCCGTCGACGCGGTAGCTGAAGAAGCCGTTGGCTCCGGTGTTCGAGCCGGTGACCTCCTGCTCCGTGTTGAGAGGGATGGCGGGAACGCCGCCCTGGTCGGCGGCCGCTGAACTGGCGACGGCGACCGTCCCGAGAGCGGTACCGCCGGCGAGAAGCGCGACGGCGAGTGGCGTGGTGAGACGACGGACACGGGTGAGCATCGGGGTACTCCGTTCCGAAGGTCGCCGACGACCGGCCGGTCCCCGGCGTAGCAGGGGAGACGTGTCTCGCTTTGACCCGGTTCACCGGACACGTGAACCCTCCCCCACATAACGTGATCTGCAGGTTCATATAATGGACAGTTATGCGATCCGGGACGCCGCGGGAGAACACTGAACGGGTGTCCGCCGCGCCCACCTCACCCGCCCGACCGGCTGGGACCGCGCCCGCCCGGCCGGCCCGACAGGCGGGCAAGGCGACCGGCGCGTGGGCCGACGGCGACCGGACGCCGCTGAACCACAACGAGGAGTTCAAGCAGGCCGACGACGGCCTCAACGTGCGACAGCGGATCATCGAGGACTACTCCCGCAACGGGTTCGCCGCGATCCCCGGCGACGACCTGCGCGGACGGATGCGGTGGTGGGGCCTCTACACGCAGCGCCGGCCCGGGATCGACGGCGGCAAGACGGCCACGCTCGACCCGAGCGAGCTGGACGACGAGTACTTCATGCTGCGAATCCGCTCCGACGGCGGTGCGCTGTCGGGCGAGCAGCTGCGCGCCATCGCGGGGGTCAGCCAGGACTTCGCCCGCAACACCGCCGACATCACCGACCGGCAGAACATCCAGCTCCACTGGATCCGGATCGAGGACGTCCCGGCGATCTGGGAGCGCCTCGAGGCCGTCGGCCTGATGACCACCGAGGCCTGTGGCGACACCCCCCGCGTCATCCTCGGCTCGCCGGTCGCCGGCATCGCGGCCGACGAGGTCATCGACGGCACGCCGGCGCTGGAGGAGATCCGCGACCGCTACATCGGCGCCCCCGAGTTCTCCAACCTGCCGCGAAAGTTCAAGACCGCGATCTCCGGCTCGCCCAGCCTCGACGTGGCCCACGAGGCCAACGACGTGTCCTTCGTCGGCGTCGTCCACCCCGAGTTCGGTCCCGGGTTCGACGTCTGGGTCGGCGGCGGCCTGTCGACGAACCCGATGTTCGCCCAGCGCCTCGGCGCCTGGGTCAGCCTCGAGGAGATCCCGGAGGTCTGGGTCGGCGTCGTCTCGATCTTCCGCGACCACGGGTACCGGCGGCTGCGCAACCGGGCCCGGCTGAAGTTCCTCGTCGCCGACTGGGGCGCCGAGAAGTTCCGCGAGGTGCTGGAGAAGGACTACCTCGGTCGCGCCCTGCTCGACGGCCCGGCTCCGGCGCTCCCGCCCGGACACCGTCGCGACCACATCGGTGTCCACCCGCAGGTCGACGGCCGGAACTGGGTCGGCGTCTCGCCGGTCGCGGGCCGGGTCAGCGGCGACGTCCTCGCTCGGGTCGCCGAGCTCGCCACGACCCACGGGTCCGGCCGCGTCCGCCTCACCACCCACCAGAAGCTGCTCGTGCTGGACGTCCCCGACGCAGAGGTCGCCGCCCTCGAGGCCGGGCTGGCCGAGGTCGGGATGTCCAGCCGCCCCACCGAGTTCCGCCGCGGGATGCTCGCGTGCACCGGCATCGAGTTCTGCAAGCTCGCCCTCGTCGAGACCAAGGCCCGCGCCCGCACGGTCGTCGAGGAGCTGGAGCGCCGCCTGCCGGAGTGGGACAGCCCGCTGTCCATCCACGTCAACGGCTGCCCGAACTCGTGCGCCCGGTTCCAGGTGGCCGACGTCGGCCTCAAGGGCCTGGTCATGACCGACGACGCCGGCGAGGCGGTGGAAGGGTTCCAGGTCCACCTCGGCGGCAGCCTCGGCGACGACCCCCAGCTCGCCCGCAAGACCCGTCAGCTGCGGGTCACCGCCGACGACGTGCCCGACTACGTCGAGCGTCTCGGCCGCCGCTACCTCGAGCAGCGCCGCGACGCCGACGAGAGCTTCGCCGCCTGGGCGCGCCGGGCCGACGAGGAGGCCCTGCGATGAGCCGCGCCGCGACCCCCCTCTACTGCCCGTTCTGCGGCGAGGAGGACCTGCGTCCCGTCGAGGACGACGACACCGCGTGGTCCTGCCGCTCCTGCGCGCACGTCTTCAGTGTGTCGCTGGTCAAGGTCGACCACGCCAGCATCCCCGCGAACCGCAGACCGGAGCCGACAGGAGGCCGGGCATGACCGCCACTGCGTCCCACGTCGAGCGCGACCTCGACGAGATCCGCCGGCTCGCCGCCGAGGGTGCCGCCGTGGTCGGCGAGGAGGGCACGGGAGCCGGCCCCGACGCATACGAGCAACGCGTCGAGACCGCCCGCAAGGCCGTCCGCTGGGCCGCCGAGACCTTCGGCGAGGACCTCACCGTCGCCAGCTCCATGGGCGACGAGGTGCTCGTCCACCTGGTCGGCACGACGGTCCCCGGCACCGACGTGTTCTTCCTCGACACCGGCTACCACTTCGCCGAGACCCTCGGCACCCGAGACGCCTACGCCGCGATGCTCCCGATCCGTATGCGCACGGTGCTGCCGCTGCGGACCGTCGCCGAGCAGGACGCGGAGTACGGCCCCAAGCTGCACGACCGCAACCCCGACCAGTGCTGCGCGCTGCGCAAGGTCGAGCCGCTGGAGCGTGCCCTCTCCGCCCACCGCGCGTGGGTCACGGGTATGCGACGCGAGGACGCCCCGACGCGGACCGACATCGCGGTGGTGGGCGTCGACGAGCGCCGCGGCATGGTCAAGGTCAACGCCATCGCGGCGTGGACCGCCGAGGACGTCGAGCGCTACACGCAGGAGAACGGGGTCTTCGAGAACCCGCTCCGCCAGATCGGATTCGCCTCCATCGGGTGCGCGCCGTGCACCCGCGCCGTCGCCGACGGCGAAGACCCTCGCGCGGGCCGCTGGTCGGGTCGCGCCAAGACCGAATGCGGGCTGCACACATGACTGCACTTGTCGACCGCCCCGTTGCGTCCCACATCCCGCTCTCGCTCGACCACCTCGACCACCTCGAGGCCGAGGCGATCCACATCTTCCGTGAGGTGGCCGGCGAGTTCGAGCGGCCCGTAGTGCTGTTCAGCGGCGGCAAGGACTCCGTCGTCATGCTCCACCTCGCGGTCAAGGCGTTCGCCCCCGCACCACCGCCGTTCGCGCTCCTCCACGTCGACACGGGGCACAACTTCCCCGAGGTGCTCGAGTACCGCGACGAGACAGTGGCCCGGCTCGGCCTGCGCCTCGTGGTCGCGAACGTCCAGGACTACATCGACGACGGCCGCCTGCGTGAGCGCCCGGACGGCACCCGTAACCCGCTTCAGACCGTCCCTCTGCTCGACGCCATCGAGGCCGACAAGTTCGACGCCGTCTTCGGCGGTGGCCGCCGCGACGAGGAGAAGGCCCGGGCGAAGGAGCGCGTCTTCAGCCTGCGCGACGCCTTCGGCGCCTGGGACCCCCGCCGTCAGCGGCCCGAGCTCTGGGACCTCTACAACGGCCGCCACGCGCCGGGCGAGCACGTTCGCGTCTTCCCGCTGTCGAACTGGACCGAGCTGGACGTCTGGCGCTACATCGAGCGCGAGCGCATCCTCCTGCCCGACCTCTACTACGCGCACGAGCGGGAGGTCTTCAGCCGCGACGGCATGTGGCTGACGGCGGGGGAGTGGGGCGGCCCGAAGCCTGACGAGGCCGTCGAGACGCGCACGGTCCGCTACCGCACGGTCGGCGACATGAGCTGCACCGGCGCGGTCGAGTCGGCTGCGCGCAGCACGGCCGATGTCATCGTCGAGCTGGCCGCGTCCCGGCTGACCGAGCGCGGCGCCACCCGGGCCGACGACCGGATGTCGGAGGCGGCGATGGAGGACAGGAAGAAGCAGGGCTACTTCTGATGTCGGTCGCGCACTCGGCGCCGGACTCGGACCTCGAGCCCGGCGCCCCTCGGCACGACCTCCTCCGGCTGGCGACCGCGGGGAGCGTCGACGACGGGAAGTCCACCCTCGTGGGCCGGCTGCTCCACGACACCAAATCCGTCCTCGCGGACCAGCTCGCGGCCGTCGAGCGGGCCAGCCGCGACCGGGGCCTCGACACGACCGACCTGGCCCTGCTCACCGACGGCCTGCGCGCCGAGCGCGAGCAGGGCATCACCATCGACGTCGCCTACCGGTACTTCTCGACCGCCACCCGGTCCTACGTCCTCGCCGACACCCCGGGCCACGTCCAGTACACACGCAACATGGTCACCGGAGCGTCCACGGCCGAGCTGGCCCTCATCCTCATCGACGCCCGGCACGGGGTGGTCGAGCAGACCCGCCGGCACCTGGCGGTCACCGGGCTACTCGGAGTACGCCACGTCGCGCTCGCCGTCAACAAGATGGACCTCGTCGACTGGGACTCGGCGATCTTCGACCGGCATATCGCCGAGTTCGTTTCACTGGCAAGCGGATTCGGCATCGTCGACGTCCAGGCGGTCCCGCTCTCCGCGTTGTTCGGCGACAACGTCGTCGACCGGTCCACTCGCGCTCCCTGGTATGCGGGACCGACCCTCCTCGAGTACCTCGAGTCCGTCCCGGTCGGGACCGACCCGGCCGAGCAGCCGCTGCGGATGCCCGTGCAGTACGTCATCCGGCCGCAGAGCGCGGAGCACCCCGACTACCGGGGATATGCAGGCCGGCTCGCGTCCGGCGTGGTGCGGGTCGGCGACGAGGTCGTCGTCCTGCCCGCCGGGTCCCGGACGCGGGTCGTCGGCATCGACCGCTCGGTGACGCCGGGCGAGCCGGGTCGCCCGGACGAGCACGACGTCGCCTTCGCCCCCCAGTCGGTGGTCCTGCGGCTGGCCGACCAGCTCGACATCTCCCGCGGCGACCTCGTCGCGGCGGTCGAGCACCAGCCACGGGTGGTGCGGGAGATCGTCGGGACCGTCGCCGTCCTCGCCGAGCGGCCGCTCCGGGCGCGGGACCGGGTCCTGGTCCGGGTCGGAACCCGTAACGTGCGCGGCCTCGTGGCCGACCTGGTCGACGAGCTCGACATCTCGAGCCTACAGCGAGGGCCGGCTCCCGATTCTTTGCCGCTCAACGCGATCGGGCGCGTCCGCGTCCGACTGGCGGAGCCGGTACCTCTGGACGACTACGCTGACCTCCGACGCACCGGAGCCTTCCTGCTCGTCGACGAGGCGGACGGCACCACTCTGGCGGCGGGCATGGCCGAGCTCGAACCGCTCACCCGCTGAAGGAGGCCCCAGTGGCCGACACTCCGGGATACCCCGCCACGCTTCGGCTGGCGGGCCGGCGGGTCCTCGTCGTTGGCGGGGGCGCCGTGGCGACCCGGCGCATACCGGCCCTGCTGGACGCCGGAGCGGTCGTCGACGTCGTCGCTGCCGACGCGAGCACCGAGATCCGTGAGGCGGCCGGGGCGGGACGGCTCCGGTGGCGGCAGCGTCGGTTCCAGCCGCGCGACGTCCTCGAGCCGGAGCCGGCCTGGCTGGTGCACGCGACGACCGACTCGCGGGCGGTGAACGCGGTGGTCGCCGCGGCCGCCGACGAGCACCGCATCTGGTGCGTCCGGGCGGACGACGCCGACGCCTCGAGCGTCTGGACGCCCGCGGTGGCCCACGGCGCGGCCGGGACCGTGGCCGAGGGGGTCACCGTGGCCGTCACCGGTGGCGGCGACCCGAGACGGGCGGCCGCGGTCCGCGACGCGGTGCTCGCCGGGCTGGACAGCGGGCTGCTGCCGGTCCGGCGCCAACGGCCTCAGGCCGGCGCAGAGGACATCCCAACGGTCGGACGGGTCGCCCTCGTCGGCGGCGGACCGGGCGACCCGGGGCTCGTCACCGTCCGCGGCCGTCAGCTGCTCGCCGCCGCGGACGTCGTCGTCACCGACCGGCTCGGCCCACGCGACCTGCTCGACGTGCTGAGCCCCGACGTCGAGGTCGTCGACGTGGGCAAGACGCCCGGACACCACCCGATCCCGCAGGCGCGCATCAACGAGATCCTCGTCGAGCACGCCCGGCTCGGCCGCCACGTGGTGCGGCTCAAGGGCGGTGACCCATTCGTTCTGGGACGAGGGGGCGAGGAGGCGATCCACTGCGCGGCCAACGGGATCCCCGTCGAGGTCGTCCCGGGAGTGACGTCCGCGGTGTCGGTTCCCGCGGCCGCCGGCATCCCGGTGACGCACCGGGGGATCACGGCGTCGTTCGTCGTCGCGTCGGCCCACGACGGGGCCACGGCGGCGCTCGACGCGCTGCGCGACGCCCCGGTGACGTCGACGGTCGTCCTGCTGATGGGCGTGACTGCGCTCGCCGACACCGCACGCCGCCTCGTCGAGTCGGGCCGACCGCCGTCGACACCGGTCGCGCTGGTCGAGTCCGGCTGGACGCCGGCTCAGCGGACCACCGTCACGACGCTGGCCGACGCCGCCGAGGTGGCCGAGCGGGAGGGCGTCCGGTCGCCGGCGGTCGTCGTCGTCGGCGAGGTCGTCCGGATCCGCGAGCAGGTCGGCGACCTGGTGCCGCCCACTCTCCTCGCGGAGGCCGCTCCGAGCCTGGTCCTCCTCGCCCACGGGTCGCCCGACCCCCGGCACGCCGTGGGGGTCGAGAAGGTCGCCGAGCAAGTCCGGCGGCGCTGGCCCGGGCACGTGCACGCCGCCTACCTCGACCACCACCCGCCCTCCGCTACCGAGGTGGCGGAACGGCTCGGCGGCGGCGTCCTCGTCCCGCTGCTGCTCACCACCGCTTACCACGTCAAGACCGACGTCCCCGAGGCCGCCGCGGCGATGGACTCAGTCGGCCGCGGTCACTACGCGGTCGCCGGTGCTCTGGGTCCGGACCCGCTGCTGTTCACGGCCGCCGACGAGCTGCTGGCTCGGGGCGGCTTCGAGCCCGACCCGCATACCGGCGTGGTGCTCTTCGCCGGCGGGTCCTCGGATCGCGACGCCATCAGCGCGATCGGCGATGCGGTCGAGGGGCAGGTGCTCGCCGGATGGGGTCCGTGGACGGTCGCCGCACTGGCCGGTGGTGACGACGTCGAGGCGGTCGCCGACCGCCTTCGGGCCGGGGGAGCGCGGCGGGTGCTGGTGGTGACCTACATGGTCGCCCAGGGCGTGCTGCGCGACCGGATGGTGACCTACGCCGAGAAGGCCGGCGCCGAGGTCGTCCCCGGCACGCTCGGGGAGACCGACGCCCTCGCCGACCTGCTCGTCCACCGCGCACGCGAGGCGCTGCGCGCGGGCGGGTAGCCTGCGCCCCGTGTCAGACGCCCACCCGGGGATCCGGGTCCAGCTCGACGGCCCGGTGCTCACCCTGACCCTCGCGAGCCCGGACTCGCGCAACGCCCAGACGCCGTCGCTGTGGCTGGCGCTGGCCGAGGTGGGGGAGTCGCTGCCGGCGGAGGTCCGGGTCGTGGTGATCCGCGCGGAGGGGGCGTCGTTCTCCGCGGGGCTGCACCGCCAGATGCTCGCCCCGGGCGGTATGCCCGGTGAGGCCGACATCCTCGAGCTGGCCGTCTCGCACGGCCTCGACGGCACCATCGCCGGCTTCCAGCGCGGGTTCACCGTCTGGCGGTCGGTACCGGCGATCGTCGTCGCCGCGGTGCAGGGCCACGCGGTAGGCGCCGGGTTCCAGCTGGCCCTCGGGGCCGACCTGCGGCTGCTCGCCGACGACGCCCAGCTCTGTATGCGGGAGGCGCAGCTCGGGCTCATCCCGGACCTCGGAGGGACCGGACCGCTGGTCGACCTCGTCGGGTACGCGCGGGCGCTCGAGATCTGCGCGACCGGCCGGTTCGTTGGGGCGCGGGAGGCGTCCGACCTCGGTCTGGCCAACGCCGTGGTCCCGCGCGCTGATCTCGACGCCGCGACGGCCGACCTGGTGGCGGCCCTGCTCGCGACGCCCGAAAGGTCGCTGAGGGCCCTGAAGCCGTTGCTGGCCAACGCGATCCATGCCGGTGCCGAGGACCAGCTCGCCGCGGAGCGGGCGGCTCAGGCCGGGTTGCTGCGTGCGCTGGCCGAGCGCGCCCGAGGCTGAGCGCGGTGGCGACGTTCCGCGAGCCGCAGGTCGTCCTGTTCAGTCCGGACGTCACCCGGGCCGTGGCTTTCTACGCCTCGCTCGGGTTCGAGGAGGTCTTCCGTACTCCGACGACCGGTGAGCCGATCCACGTCGACCTGGCGCTGGACGCATACCGGATCGGGATCGCCTCGGTGGCATCCACTCGCGACGACCACGGCCTCGACCCCGTCGCGAGCGGGCAGCGCGCCGCGGTCGTCCTCTGGACCGACGACGTGGGCTCGGCCTACGCCGAGCTGGTCGCTGCCGGCGTCCCCAGCCTGGCGGAGCCGCAGGAGTGGCTAGGCCGGCTGATCATCGCGTGGCTGGCCGACCCGGACGGGAACCCGGTCCAGATCGTGCAGTCCCTGTCAGTCTGACGGAATACCGTCCTGGTCAGGGGACGTTGTGGCTCGGGTCAGGGAGGTGACGCCGTGAGCATGTCGGGATGGATGGTCATGCGGTCCATGACCCGCGACTCCGACGTCGTCGACCGGAAGCTGACGCCGGGTACGACCCGACGCGTGGCGGCGTATGCGCGGCCGTTCCTGCGGCCGATCATCGTCTTCCTCGTGCTCGTCGTCGTCGACGCGTTCGTCATGGTTGCGGTCCCGCTGCTGCTCAAGGACCTCGTCGACAACGGCGTGACGCCCCAGAACTCCGCCGTCGTGATCCGGCTGTCGCTGGTGGTAGCGGTCCTGGCCGTGTTCGACGCGGGGCTGACGATGCTGCAGCGGTGGTACTCCTCGCGCATCGGTGAGGGCCTCATCTACGACCTGCGCACCGAGGTCTTCTCCCACGTCCTGCGCCAGCCCATCGCGTTCTTCACGCGCGCCCAGACCGGGTCGCTGGTGAGCCGGCTCAACTCCGACGTCATCGGGGCGCAGGCCGCCTTCACGTCTGTGCTCTCGAGCGTGGTCAGTAACGCGGTGTCGCTCGTCCTCATCGTCGCCGCCATGTTCACGCTGTCGTGGCAGCTGACCCTGGGCGCGCTGGTCCTCGTCCCGTTCTTCCTCATTCCGGCGCGCGTCATGGGCAAGCGGCTCGCCGGGCTCTCCACCCTCCAGATGAACCTCAACGCCGACATGGGCAGCCGGATGACCGAGCGGTTCAACGTCGCGGGCGCTCTGCTGGTCAAGCTGTTCGGCAACCCGGGGCGCGAGGACCGCGAGTACTCCGAGCGGGCCGCCAAGGTCCGCGACGCCGGCATCAAGATCGCGATGAACCGCACCGTGTTCATGGTCGCGCTGGGCCTCGTCGCGGCGCTGGCGACCGCGATGGTCTACGGGTTCGGCGGGGTGATGGCCGTGAACGGCACGCTGACCGTCGGAACCCTGCTGGCCCTCGCGGCGCTCCTCGGCCGCCTGTATGCGCCGCTCACCGCCATCTCGAACGTCCGCGTCGACGTGATGACCGCGCTGGTGTCGTTCGAGCGGGTCTTCGAGGTGCTCGACCTGCGGCCGCTGGTGACCGAGAAGCCCGACGCTCAGACGCTGCCGAACGGCCCGCTCGGTATCGACGTCGACCACGTGTCGTTCCGGTACCCCTCGGCCGACGAGGTGTCCCTGGCGTCGCTCGAGTCGACCTCGTCGGGCGACCGCGGAGCGGGCGACGCGGTGCTCCACGACGTGTCCTTCTCGGTGGCGCCCGGGCAGCTCGTCGCCCTCGTCGGACCGTCCGGGGCCGGCAAGACGACGATCACCGCGCTCGTCTCCCGCCTCTACGACCCCGGTTCGGGCGCCGTGCGCGTCGGTGACGTCGACCTGCGCGACGTGACCATGCAGTCGCTCCACGACTCGGTCGGCGTCGTGACCCAGGACGCCCATCTCTTCCACGACACCATCCGGGCGAACCTCGCGTACGCCCGGCCCGAGGCGACCGAGGAGCAGATGCGGGCCGCCCTGGCGGCGGCGCAGGTGCTCCGGCTGGTCGACACCCTGCCCGAGGGCCTCGACACCGTGGTCGGCGACCGCGGCCACCGCCTCTCCGGCGGCGAGAAGCAGCGACTCGCGATCGCGCGGCTGCTCCTCAAGGGGCCCCGGGTGATCGTCCTCGACGAGGCGACCGCTCACCTCGACTCCGAGTCGGAGGTCGCGGTCCAGCGGGCCCTCGACGCAGCGCTCGCGGGACGGACGTCGCTGGTCATCGCCCACCGGCTGTCGACGGTACGCGGGGCCGACCAGATTCTCGTGGTCGAGGACGGCCGCATCGTCGAACGCGGCCGGCACGCCGAGCTGCTGGCCCGGAGGGGCCTCTACGCCGACCTCTACGAGACCCAGTTCGCCACCGAGGCGGAGCTGGAGACCACGGCGCCGTGACGCTCAGGCGAGCGTGTTGGCCAGGGCTGCGTACTGGCCGAGGAGCAGGTCCCACTCGCTGAACCGGGCGCGCCCGGCGACGTTGGCCGGGGTCCACCCGCCGTGGGCGAACCGCACCCGAGTGCCACCGACGTGCTTGGCCTCCTCGAACGTCACGTCCAGGCGGCTCGGGTACGCCGGGTCCTGCGCCAGCGTGAACGTCTGCGCGTAGTGCCGGCCGGGTTCCCAGACCAGGACCTCGCCGAGACGGTAGGCGTCGCCACCCTCCAGGAGCATCGACACCTCGCCTCCGACGCGGGGCTCGACCCGGATGCCGCGGATCGGTCCGGGGGAGTACGCGTCGCGAGGCCACCAGTCGCCGAACTGCTCGGTGAACACCTGGAACGCCCGCTGCGGCATGCCGGCCACCCAGAGGTGGAGGACGATCGGCGCGGCGGCCTCGGCGGGCCGGGGTTCCGCGTCGACCGGCGTCTCGCCCGGTGTTTTCGACTCCAGGAAGACGATCCGGTTGCTGAAGGGGTCGATCACCGTCACGACCCGGCCCCAAGGCCGCTCCTCGATCCCGGGGTTCGCGTACGCATACTCCTTGGCCTGGAGCGTGAGCTGGAGGTCGTGTGCGTCGGAGACGGGCACGAGGACCCCGCTGCCGGGGCTCGCGTCGCCGTGGTGCCCGCTGAGGTGGATGCGAGCGTCGCCGCGGGAGAGCTGAGCGTACAGCGGCTCGTGGCCGCCGGTCTCGTTGCGCCAGTCGACGCGGAAGTCGAGGTAGTCGACATAGAAGCCCAGCGCGGCGGCCTCGTCGAAAACGCGCAGGATCGGCACGACGTGGCCGTCGGGGCCGGCCGCCGGAGTCGTGGCGGGCGTGGCGGCGAGGGTGTTCCAGTCCCGCGCGCCGAGCTGTCGGGCCACGAGCTCCAGCGCCTCGCTGTGGCTGATGGCGACCCCGCGGTCGGCGAGCGCCGTGCGCAGATGGCGCGCCATGGCCTTGGGGTCCGGGTCCGGACGTGGAGTGGCAGTCATGATGCGGTTCTTCCCGGCGGACGGAGGTCCAGGTGCCTGCGTTGCTGAGAGCGGGTCCGCCCCGGTAGTGGAGGGCGCATCGCTGACGCATCGAACGGTTGCTGAGCGAGGGCATTCACCATCCCCGTGAGGGGTGCAGGCGGCCGGCTGCCCGGGCCACCGGCCATGCTAACGCCGCTGGTGTGGACGTATGGGGACGTCGACGCATACCGTTCGGGCGGCTTAGGCGTCCTCCTCGTCCCAGATCCGCACCTTCTTCGGCTTCGGGACCGCCGTGGTGGCCTCCCGGCGGGCCTCGGCATCGACGCGCAAGCGGTACCCGAGCAGCACCAGGCCGAACACCGACGTCAGCCACCATTGGACGGCGTAGGCCTGGTGTGGCCCCAGGTCGGTGTCAGGGGCGGCGAGCGGCTCGGGTCGGGGGCCGCTCGGCTGCTCCGAGCCGAGCACGAGGTACGCGTCGAGCACCGTCCCCCCGCCGGTCTGCCGGGTCGCCGCGCCGAGGTCGATGCTGGCCAGCTGGCCGGGGGGGAGGTCCTTCCCGAGATCGGGCTCGCCGCTGCGGAGCCAGCCCTCGACCGTCACGTCGCCACCGGGCGCCGGCGGGATCGGCGGCACGTCGGCTGCGGCATCGGCGTTGGGGACCCACCCGCGGTCGACGAAGATCCGGGTCCCGGTCAGTGGACCGCCGAGGTCGAGCGGCACGAGCACCTCGAGGCCGGGCCGGCCGTCCAGCGCGCGGTTGCGGACGAGCAGCTGCTGGTCCACCGCATACCGTCCGTCGGCGGTGACCCGTAGCCACTGGTCCTGCTCGGTCGGAGGGATGCGCGACGTCACCGACCCGAGCGGTACCGGAGCTGCCGCGTAGTGGGAGGTGACCGCCTCGGCCTGCACCCGGCGGTCCTCGTAGCGGCCCCACTGCCAGCGGCCCAGCAGAACGCAGGCCGCCGCGAACGCCAGTGCGAGCGCGAGACCGCCGAGCATGCGCCGCGAGGCGAGCGCCGTGAGCACCGCCTCACGCTACCCGGCGTGCCTACGGCGGCTCTCGGCATACAGTTAGGCGGTGACCGCCCTTCCGACGCCGACGCTGCGCCCGGTTGGCGCTCCGGGGCTGGTGGGGATGCCGGACCAGTTCGGCCGGGTGGCGCGCGACCTGCGGGTGTCGGTGACCGACCGCTGCAACCTCCGGTGCACGTACTGCATGCCGGCCGAGGGGCTGCCGTGGCTCCCGAAGCCGGAGATGTTGACCGACGAGGAGCTGCTGCGGGTCGTCGGGGTGTTCGTCGGGCTGGGCGTCCGCCAGGTCCGGCTGACCGGCGGCGAGCCGCTGTTGCGGCGCTCGATCGTCGAGGTCGTGGCCGGCATCGCGGCCCTGGAGCCGCGCCCGCAGATCGCCATGACGACCAACGGGGTTGGTCTGGAGCGGATCGCCGGACGGCTGGCCGAGGCGGGGCTCGACCGGGTCAACGTCAGCCTCGACACGATCGACGCGGAGACGTTCACCCACCTGACCCGGCGTGACCGGCTGGCTGACGTCGAGAAGGGCCTCGCCGCGGCCGCCGAGGCCGGGCTGACCCCGGTCAAGGTCAACGCGGTCGCGATGCGAGGGATCAACGACGACGCGGTCGCCGACGTGCTGGCCTGGTGCCTCGACCGCGGGTACGAGCTGCGGTTCATCGAGCAGATGCCGCTGGACGCGCAACACGCGTGGGACCGCGTGGAGATGGTGTCGGCGGGGGAGATCCGCCAGCGCCTGTCCGAGCGGTTCGCACTGACGCCGCTGCCCTCGCGGGAGCGGGGGAGTGCGCCGGCGGAACGGTTCCTCGTGGACGGCGGCCCGGCCACCGTCGGCATCATCGCCAGCGTTTCCGAGCCGTTCTGCGCCGCCTGCGACCGGACCCGGCTGACCGCCGACGGCCAGGTTCGCAACTGCCTGTTCTCGGTGGTCGAGACCGACCTGCGCGGACCGCTGCGCGAGGGCGCCACGGACGAGGAGCTTGCGGCGCTGATCCAGGGCGAGATGTGGCGCAAGCGCCGGGGTCACGGCATCGGCGACCCCGACTTCCGCCAACCGGACCGCCCGATGTCCTCGATCGGCGGATGACCCGGTAGGTCGCCCTGTGCGCGCAGGTCCCTGACGCTGCGCGCAGGGTGCACCGTGCGCGCACGGTGACGACCCTGCGCGCAGGCGGCTGAGCTCAGCCGTGCGCCTCGGTCAGGTCGGCCACGTCGATCGTGTCCCGGAGGAACCCGCGCAACCGCAGGAACTCGCCGAGCGAGTCCTCGTGGTCGACGCAGGCCAGCCACACCTTGCGGCGGGCGGCGTCGTGGAGCGTGGGGTTGTTCCAGAGCAGCGCCCGCGTCGCCTCGCGGCGGCACCCTTTCGCGCTGCACCGCAGCTCGTCCGCCACCGGAGGCCGGCCGATCAGCTGTCGACGACGCGGCCGTGGATCGTCCGGTCCGGGTCCTCCGCGCGCGCCTCGGGCAGGGCCGCCGGTCCGGCGTGCTCGACCGGCGCGACGGCCTGACCGGACCGTGGCCCGACCGCGTTGGCCATGACCACCGCGATGTAGGGCAGCACCACGGCCAGCGCAACGAAGGTCCAGCGCACCCAGCCATCGGTGAACAGCGCCAGTGCCCCGCAGAGGACGCGGATCCCCATCGTCAGGAGGTACCGCTTCACCCGGTGCCCCTGGTCGTCGGACCCCGAGGCGGGCGCGCTGGTGACGGACTGGACTACCCGCTCCCGGTCGTCACTGTGCCTCACCTCCTCACTCTACGTCGCGCCCGGCGAGGCCGCCCTACGCCCCTGTCACGGCCCGTCAGGTCGGTACGCGGGCGGCACCGCTCGCTGATCCGGCCGGTGACCTGCGCGGTCTTTCCCGCGGCACAGCCCCGCTCGCGTCGAGGGCGTCTAGCCCACCTGGGCGGTCTCGCCGACCCTGAGGACGAGGGTCCGGTCGGCCAGACCGCGCCGGTTCATCGCCGCCTCGAACGACGGCAGCGGCCGGGTCATCCAGTCGAGCGAGCCGAGGTTCATCGCCAGAGGGTGGAACGTCCCCCAGTGGATGGGGACCACGCGACGAGCCTCGCTCAGCTCCGCCGCCTCGGCGGCCTGCTCGGCGTCCATGTGGCCGGCGGACAGCCGTGGTCCCCAGCCGTGGATCGGGAGCATGGCCAACGAGATCGGGGCGCCGGCCAGCTCCGGCAGCTGGTCCATCTCGGAGTAGAGCGAGGTGTCGCCGGCGAACCAGACGACGTCGGCTCCGTGGCGCAGCAGGAAGCCGTATGCCTCCCGCGGCCGTCCCGGCAACGGCCGGGACGTGTGGTCGGCCCGGACCAGACGGACCTGCACGTCTCGGTGGTCCGGGGAGACCGCCGACCACTCGTCGGACAGGGCGACGGCCGCCAGCCCGTGGCGGGCGCACCAGGCGGCGGCGTCCGGTCCGGCCAGCACCGGCGCGTCGCGGAGCCGGCGCAGCGACGGGAGGTCGGCATGGTCGAGGTGGAGATGGGAGAGCAGGGAGGCGGTGGTGCCGCCCCACCAGGCCGGCTCGGGCCTCGGCCCGACGCGGCGGAGGGGGCCGAGGTGACGCCGGAGGAGTGGGTCGGTCACCAGCCGCGCGCCGCCGAGGTCGACGACCGTCGTCGCGTGGCCCAGCCACCGGATGACGATCAACGGCCCACCGTCAGACGTCGAGCGAGTCGGTCGGCCCCGCTCCGAGGAGCCGTCTCCACCGCAGCAGCTGGCGGTGCACCGCGACCGGACCCACGGGCATACGGACGCCGTCGACGTCCTGGAGCAGGTCCTCGTCCAGGTCCCAGGCGCGCGGGTGGATGAGGATCGCGTGGTTCTGTGGCCCGCCGATCCCGCCGTGCGACCCGACCTGCTCCTCGAAGGCGTGGATCCGGCCCGACGCGTCGACCGTGGAGAAGAGCACCAGGTCGCCGCAGTGGGGGAGAGCCCCGAGCCGGGCCAGGTCCGCGGCGGTGCGGCTCGGGTAGCCCGTCAGCGGATCCTCGCCGTCCAGGACGCCACCGGCGAGGTCGCGCACGCCGCGCGGCCCGAACACCAGCGGTGTCCCAGCCGCTCCGAGGACCATCACGAGGCCCACTCCCGAGGTCGAGAGCAGCCCGGGAAGGAGGTTAGGCCAGGCGTCGCTGACCGAGTCCAGGTCGGGGCGCCCCGGCAGCCGTGGAAACCAGACCATGCCGAGGTTCCCGCCGCCGGTGACCGCGAGCTCGGGTAGCCCGTCGCTGACCTGCTTGCGGTCCGGGCCGAGCACGGGGGCGTCCGGGCGCCCACGCCGCGGGGAGAGCACCGAGGAGACCAGGGCGTTGACCGGCCCCCACTCCTCGCCGGCGGTGCTCTCGACGCGGTCCACGTCGCCGGTCCGCATCAGGTCGGCCAGCCGGTCGGCGAGCGACTGCCCGGTCAGCTGCGCGAAGGTCTGGCCGAGACTCTGGCCGTGGTCGGAGACGACGACCAGCTCGTACGCGGTCTCCACCGACGAGGCGACGTGCTGCAGGTGGCCGAGCACCGTGTCCAGACCCTCGACGGCGTCCATCGACTCGGGCCGCTCGGGGCCGGCATGGTGGGCGATCTCGTCGTAGTCGACGAAGTCCACGTACACGACGGGGCGCCCTCGACTCATCTGCTCGGCGACGACGGAGAGGTTCAGCCGGCGCAGGAGCACGTTGGTCACGCCGCGCAGCAGCACGTATGCGCCGGTGCGGGGGATTCGCGGCTCCACGCCGCGGACCCGCTGGCGCCGGCCCTGGTAGAGCTCCTTGACCATCTCGCCGACGGTGAGCAGGAGGGTGCTGAGGAAGAGGAACGGGCGGGCGAAGAACGTCACGTAGTCGGACCCGGAGCCGAGCCGCCGGGTGCTCACGGCCTGGCTCATCGTGAGGTAGGACTCGGCGGCGCCGCCGGTGTAGGTCGTGCTCACCGCCGCTCCGCCGTCCCGGAGCAGCCCCTGTCCGGGCGCGAACCGCTCCTCGATGAGCCGGGAGTCGGCCGGTGTGCTGGTCGCGAGCAGGCGCCCCTCGCCGCGGTCCCACCACCGGAACGCCGCCACCTGCTGGTCGTCGCCGTGGAGGAACCCGGCCATGCTCGCGGGCGTCGTGGACGGGACCGTGGACCACCAGGTGTGCAGCCGGTGGGTGGTGGCCAGCCACCGGTCGAGGTTCGGCGCCTGCCCGGCCACCAGCGCCCGCTCGATGACCTCGCGGGAGACCCCGTCGAGCTGCACGACCAACAGCCCTCGCAGCCTGGTCGTGGGAGCGGGGCCGTCCCCCGGGTGGCGCCGGCGGCTGGTCACCGCAGAGCCGATGATGTAGGCGGTGTCGGTCGTCGTGGCCAGCCACTGACCCAGGCTGATCACCACGGAGGCGACGACGAGGACGACCAGCACGTCCTGCCAGCTCGCGTCGGCGACCCCGGAGACGACGACGATGACCGCGATGACAGCGACCTGCGCGACGATCCCGAGGACCAGCGCCAGGACCACGCTGCCGCGCGCGGCCAGCCGACGCAGCAGCGGGTTGAGGAGCGCGTCGAGGGCGAAGAGCACCACGATGAGCACCACGGCGACGAGCAGGCCCGCCCGCAGGGTGACCCCACCGACGATGAGGAGCCCGAGGGTCACCCCGACGGCAGCCACCAGCAGGGACCACAGCGCGCGACGCGACTCTGCGAGGAACGACCGCCGGGCGACCCGGTCCTCGGACCCGCGGTCGCCCCACGCCCAGCCCGAGTCGGGCAGGTCCGGCGCGAGGTCCGACATGGCGACATTCATACCAACGTCCGGCCCCCGCGACGGGGACGCGGCATACCGGCAGGTAGTTCGCTAGCGTTCGGGACGACAGCCTGCCCGCCTGCGAACCCCGACGGAGCCTCGATGACGCAGCCCGACGCCAGCGCCCCCGCACCCCGGAACGTCCTCGTCACCGGCGGCAACCGCGGGATCGGCCTCGCGATCGCCCGGGCGTTCGTCGAGGGCGGCGACAACGTCGTCATCACCAACCGCAAGGGCGATGCGCCCGAGGGCCTGCGCGCCGTGAAGTGCGAGGTGACCGACACCGAGTCGGTCAACGCCGCCTTCGACGAGGCGGAGCAGCTGCTGGGCGGACCGATCGAGGTCCTCGTGGCCAACGCCGGCATCACCCGCGACACCCTCCTCATGCGGATGAGCGACGAGGAGTTCGACGACGTCATCGCCACCAACCTCGCCGGCGCCTTCAAGTGCGTGCGCCGCGCCAGCAAGGGCATGATCCGGCTGCGCCGCGGCCGGATCATCCTCATCTCCAGCGTCGTCGGGCTTTACGGTGCGCCGGGCCAGGCGAACTACGCCGCGAGCAAGTCCGGTCTCGTCGGCATGGCCCGGTCGATCACCCGCGAGCTGGGCGGCCGGGGCATCACCGCCAACGTCGTGAGCCCGGGGTTCATCGACACGGAGATGACGCAGTCGCTGCCCGAGAAGGTCCGCGAGTCCTACCTCACCGCCATCCCGGCCGGCCGGTTCGCCGAGCCGGAGGAGGTCGCGAGCGTGGTGCGCTTCATCGCGAGCCCCGAGGCCGCATACATCAGCGGCGCCGTGATCCCGGTCGACGGCGGCGTCGGCATGGGTCACTGAGTCTCGTTCTCCAGCAACGGAAAGGCGCACAACGTGGGCATCCTCGAGGGTAAGAAGCTCCTCATCACCGGCGTCCTCATGGACTCCTCCATCGCCTTCCATGTCGCGAAGGTTGCGCAGGAGGAGGGCGCCGAGGTGGTGCTCACCTCGTTCGGCCGGACGATGAAGATCACCCAGACGATCTCCCGCCGGCTCCCCACGGCACCGCCGGTCGTCGAGCTCGACGTGACGAACGACGAGCACCTCGACACGTTGGCCGAGCGACTTAAGGAGCACGTCGACGGTCTGGACGGGGTCCTCCACTCGATCGGTTTCGCGCCCCAGGGTGCGTTCGAGTTCATGACCGGCACGTGGGACGACGTCGCGGTCGCCATGCGCGCGTCGGCGTACTCGCTCAAGGCGCTGGCCGTGGCCTCGCTGCCGTTGATGGAGAACGGCGGCAGCATCGTCGGGCTCACCTTCGACGCGAAGTTCGCGTGGCCGGTCTACGACTGGATGGGTGTCGCCAAGGCGGCGTTCGAGTCGACGAACCGCTACCTCGCTCGGGACCTCGGTCCGAAGAACGTCCGGGCGAACCTCGTCTCCGCGGGGCCGCTGCGGACCACCGCGGCGAAGTCGATCCCCGGGTTCGAGCGGTTCGAGGAGGTCTGGGGCGAGCGGGCGCCGCTCGGTTGGGACATCACCGACCCGGTGCCCGCGGCCAAGGCCTGCGCCGTCCTGCTGTCCGACTGGTTCCCCGCCACGACCGGCGAGATCGTCCACGTCGACGGCGGCGTTCACGTCATGGGGCAGTGAGGACCGCGCTCGCGCCGCGCCGTTAGGCTCGTCGCCATGGAACCCGTCGAGGTCCGTGAGGTCCGCGTCCTCGACGGTCCGAACCTGTACTTCGCCCGTCCGGCGGTCAAGGTCTCTCTCAGCCTTCCCGGCTACCTCGCTCTCGAGCGCCGGTATGCGGTCGAGCTCGCCGAGCGCTGCGGGCTCCGGTCACCGCGGCCGGGAAAGCCGAACACCGCGCAACGGCAACGGTTCGTGATGCGGTTCGCCGCACACGTGATGCGGCGCGTGGTCGGCGGGGTGGGTCCGAAGCGGATCACCGTGCGCACGCGTACCGGCAGCACCGTGGACGAGATCGTCGTCGCGATTCCCTGGCGGCACCGGAACTGGGGGCAACTGGCCGGGGAGGCGCTGGCTCCCGTGCTGACGCTGCTGCTCGGTGCGGACGGCGCGACGTCCGAGTCCGTCGACCGCGTCCTCGCCGAGGCCGCCGACCGGATTCGCACCGAGGAGCCCGGCGGTCCCTCACCGGTCCGGGAGCCCACCGTGCCGGTCGTCTCGATCACCGGGACGAACGGCAAGACCACCACGACCCGCCTGGTCGCCCACATCGCCATGACCGCCGGTCGGAAGACCGCCTGGAGCTCGACCTCCGGTGTGGTCGTCATGGGCGAGACCGTCGACGAGGGCGACTTCTCCGGACCGGCCGGGGCCCGCGAGGTCCTGGCGACCCCCGGCCTGGAGGTCGGCGTCCTCGAGACTGCTCGCGGCGGGATGCTCCTGCGCGGCATGGGAGTCGCGGCCAACGACGTCAGCGTCGTCACCAACGTCACCGCCGACCACCTGGGCCAGCAGGGCATCGACACCCTCGACCAGCTGGCGGAGGTCAAGGCCATCGTCACGACCGTGACGAAACCCGACGGCTGGGTCGTTCTCAACGGCGAGGACCCGCGGGTCTGGGCCATGCGCCACCGGATCCACGCCCGGCCGTGGGCGTTCAGTGTCGACCCGGACGCCCCGGCCCTGCGCGAGTCGATCGCCGCCGGCGGCCGCGGCATCACCGTCCTCGACGGCGAGATCGTCGTGCTCACACCCGGGGCCGACCCCGACCGGCTGGTCCGGATCGTCGACGTCCCGGTGACCCTGTCGGGTCTGTCTCGCCACAACACCGCCAACGCGCTCGCGGGCGCCGCGGCGGCGATCGGGCTCGGGCTGCCGCGGGCGGCCGTGGTCGACGGGCTGAAGGGGTTCGCCCCGGACCCCGTCCTCAACGAGGGTCGGCTCAACACCTACACGCTGCCCCTGGAGCCGGGCGGGCGCGCCACGGTCATCCTCGACATGGCCCACAACGAGGCCGGCCTCGAGGCGCTGCTCGAGGTCGCCCGCGGCCTCACGGCACCGGGTGCGCGGGTGCACCTCGGCGTCGGGGGGACCGGCGACCGTCCCGACGACGCGATCGAGGGCATTGGTGAGATCGCCGGCAAGGGGTCCGACCACGTGGTCATCGCCCACAAGCCCAAGTACCGGCGCGGCCGCTCCATCGAGGACATCGACCGGCACCTGCGTACCGGGCTGGCCCGGGCCGGCATCGGTGACGTCGAGTCATACGCCACGGAGCTCGAGGGTGTCGAGGCCGTCGTGCCGACGATGGCCGATGGGGACGTCCTCGCGTTCATGTGCCACGACTCGCGGCCCGCGGTCCAGGCGTGGCTCGCGGATCACGGGGCGACCGTCGACGACCCCCGGACCATCCGGCGCAAGGTCGTGGCGGCGCGCGGCGAGCACGAGCTGGAGTCGGAGATCGCCGACCTCTGGTCGATGACCGACGACGCCGCCCGGCTCGCGGCGGCCGAGCAGCTGGCGGCCCAGGCGCCCGGCGACGCGCGGCTCGTGTTCGAGCTGGCCGGCGCCTACGACGCGGGCGGCGACGCGGCCCGGGCCATCGGCCTCTACGAGGGCGCCCTGGCGGGTGGCCTTCGTGAGCCGTACCGCCACCGCGCGCAGATCCAGGCCGCGTCGACGCTGCGCAACCTCGGCGACCACGAACGCGCCCTCCGGCTTCTGGACGAGGTCGAGGTCACGCATCCGGGAAACGCTGCGGTGGCAGCGTTCCGCGCCCTCGTCCTCGTCGACTCCGGTCGCTCGGGTGACGCGGTCGCCGAGCTGGTGGACGCCCTCGTGGACCATGCCACCGACGAGGACGCGTCCGCATACCGGCGCTCGCTCCACGCGTATGCGGCCAAGCTGCGCTCAGGGGTACCCGCCGTCGCGTCCGAGTAGCGTCAGCGTGGTGAGCACGCTGCCCGGCGGCCGCGCCGACCTCGACGAGATGGCCCGGCGGGTCATCGACGGGAACCTCTACCTGGTCCTCGGGACGCTCGACCCGGACGGGCAGCCGCGCCTGTCGCCGGTGTTCTACACCGCCGCCCGCTATCGGGACTTCTACTGGGTGTCGGTGCCCGACGCGCACCACTCGCGCAACGTCGCGGAACGGCCGGCCGTGCGCCTCGTCATCTTCGACTCCCGCCTCCGGCCGGCCGAGACCGAGGCGGTCTACGTCACGGCCACGGCGCGCATGGTGCCGCCGGAGGAGCTGGCGGACGTCGTCGACGAGGCGTTCCGGACCGACGGCGGGGCGGTGCGCTTCACCCCGGACGACCTGCGCGGCGACGCGTCGCTGCGGCTGTTCGTCGCCAGGGCGAGCGCCTACGAGGTGCACGTCCGGGGGCGGCATCCCACGCACGGGCGCGGGTACGACTCGCGTCAGGCCGCAGACCCGACCCGGCGCTGACGACCCGCGTTCGGCCGGGTTAGGGACGCGGTGGTGACGTTGCCGCCCGAGGATTCGGGCGCTACCCCGAGGTCAACCGTCCGCACGGCAGTGGACGGGGGCGCGCAGGTTCGTGACGGTGCGCGCAGAGTGCAACGTGCGCGCGCGGTCAGGAACCTGCGCGAGATGATCGCGTCCAGTCCGAGAATTTGCACTGAGTGCAACGTTGCACTTAGTGTCAGGCCGTGCCCACCGACCTGGTCGTCGACCGGCGCGGCGCCCTCAAGGCGCGGCACCGGCAGGCCATCGTCGACGCCGCTCGCCGGCTGATCGACGCCCGGCAGGGGCCACGTTTCAGCGTCGACGAGCTCGCGGCCGAGGCCGACCTGTCTCGTCGGACGGTGTTCAACCACTTCGAGTCGCTCGACGACGTCATCCTCGCGGCCTGCACCGAGATCCTCGATGCCGTGGTGGCCTCGTTCCGGGAGGCGGCGACCGGGTCCGCGCGCGACGGGGGACCGGAGACGGTCTTCGAGGGCATCGTCCACGCCGTGCGGAGCACCGACCTGCCGCAGCTGACCGCATACCTCTGGCGCGCCCTCGGCGGGGCAGAGGCGCCAGCCCCCCGTCAACAGCGGTTCATGCAGGTCGCGCTGTCGCGCGTCGCCGACGACCTCACGGTGGAGGTCCTACGCCGCACCCCGTCGGTGGACCCGCTCGACGCCGAGCTCCTCGTCTCGTCACTTCTGCACGGCGTCGCGATCATCGCCCGGCGCTGGGTCGCGGAGTTCGGAGGCTCGACCGCTCCGGCCGCCCGCCGGGCCTGGGACGACCTCATGGACCGACTCGTCTCCCGCCTGCGGACCGGCTACGGCGCCGGCCGCTGACCGTCACCACCCTTCGTCGAAAGCACCACCCGTGGCTACCTTCCTCTACCGACTCGGTCGCTTCTGCGCGCGCCGGGCCCGTCTCGTCGTCGTCCTCTGGGTCGCCTTGCTGGGGCTCGCCGGCGGTGCGTATGCGCTGGGTCATGGCACCCTCTCGTCCGCGGTCTCGATCCCCGGCACCGCCACCGCTCAGGTCACCGACCAGCTGCGAGCGGCGTTGCCGGCGGCCAGCGGGGGACGGGCACGGTGGTGTTCCACACCGCCGACGGCTCGGCGTTCACCGACGCCGCAGCGCGCGGCGATCAGCACCGCGCTCGGCGGCGCCGGCTCGGTCGAGGGCGTCCGCGCCGTCACCGACCCGTTCCAGACCGCCGCCCAGCTCGCGGCCCAGCGGCAGCAGGTCGACAGCGGACGGGCCCAGCTCACGGCGGGGACGGCGCAGCTGCAGGCCGGGCAGGCCCAGCTCGACCAGGCGCGCCAGCAGCTCGACGGCGCCAAGGCGCAGGCCGCAGCAGGCGGGAGCGCCGGTGCCGCCAGGAGGTCGTGGACGGTCTCGCCCAGCTCGACGCCCAGCAGCAGGTCCTGGACCAGAAGAAGGCCGAGGCGCAGGCGCAGGGCACAGAAGCTCGAGGCCGGGGCGTCCCTGCTCGACCTGTCCCGTGGCATCCGGACGGTTTCCGCCGACGACAGCGCCGCCATCGGCGTCATCGCGTTCGAGGGCAGCCAGATGGAGGTGCCACCGGAGGTGAAGGATGCGGTCGTCGCGCACCTCGAGGGCGCCGACCTCGCCGGCGCGCAGGTCGACTTCTCGACCAGCCTGACACAAGGCCTGCCGGAGGTCGTCGGCCCCGGTGAGGTGGCGGGACTCGTCATCGCCGGGATCACCCTGCTCGTCATGCTCGGCACGCTGGTCGCCGCCGGTCTGCCCCTCCTCAGCGCCTTGGTGGGCGTGGGGTTCGGCCTGATGACCACGCTCGCCCTCTCGGGCACCGTCGAGATGCTCTCGGTCACCCCGGTGCTCGGCCTGATGCTCGGCCTCGCGGTCGGGATCGACTACTCCCTCTTCATCCTCAACCGGCATCGCCGCCAGCTGCGGGCCGGCGTCGAGCTGCACGAGTCGATCGGCCTGGCCAACGGCACGTCCGGCAACGCCGTCGTCTTCGCCGGGGCCACCGTGATGGTCGCGCTCCTCGCGCTGAACGTCACCGGGATCCCGTTCCTCGGGATGATGGGGACCACCGCCGCCGTCTGCATCGCGACGGCCGTCGCTGTTGCCGTCACGTTCACCCCGGCGCTGCTCGCCCTGCTCGGTCCTCGGCTGCTCCCTAAGCGTCAGCGGGTGGCCGGGGCGTCCGGCCGGCACCGGCCGACGACCGAGCCGATGTCGACGACCCGGGCCGTCGTCACCCTGGTGGCCGGTATCGCGGTCCTCGTCGCGCTCGCCCTGCCCGCCCTCTCGATGCGGTTGGGCCTGCCCGACGGCGCGACGGAGCCGGCCGGCTCGACCCAGAACCGCGCGTATGTCCTCACCACCGAGAAGTTCGGGCCGGGAGCCAACGGTCCACTCCTCGTGGTGGCGACCCTGCCGTCCGGTGTCACCGGTGACGCCGCACTCGCGGAGCAGGTGCGCATCGGTACCGCGGTCCACGCGAACGGTGACGTGGCCGCCGTCGCGCCGATCGGGCAGTCGGCTGATGGGAGGACCATGGCGTTCCAGGTCGTCCCCGAGGACGGGCCGAACAGCGCGTCGACCGAAGACCTGGTTCGTGACCTGCGAGCCATGTCGCCACTCGCCGACGGCACGACGCTGGGCGTGGCGGGCAGCGCCAGCGGCAACATCGACATCTCCGAGAAGCTGGCCCAGGCGCTGCCGGTCTACCTCGCCGTCGTGGTGGGCCTGTCGTTCGTCATCATGGTGCTCGTCTTCCGGTCCCTGCTGGTGCCGTTGACGGCCACGGTCGGCTTCGTCATGTCGCTGTTCGCCGCGTTCGGCGGCGTCGTGGCGATCTTCCAGTGGGGCTGGCTGAACGGCGTGTTCCACGCGCAGCCCGGACCGATCCTCAGCTTCCTGCCGACCCTGCTGGTGGGGATCCTCTTCGGGCTGGCCATGGACTACCAGCTTTTCCTCGTCTCCGGGATGCGTGAGGCGCACGTCCACGGCGCCCCCGCCCGGGTGGCGGTGCGGCAGGGGCTCAGCGCCGGTCGGGTGGTCGTCACGGCGGCGGCGATCATCATGATCTCGGTCTTCTCCGGGTTCGTGTTCTCGAACTCGGCCACCATCCGGGCCCTCGGGTTCGGGCTGGCCTTCGGGGTCCTCGTCGACGCGTTCGTGGTCCGGATGCTGCTCATCCCGGCAGCCATGCACCTCGCCGGCGACTCCGCATGGTGGCTGCCGCGGTGGCTCGACCGGATCCTGCCCAACGTCGACGTCGAGGGCGCCGAGCTGGAGCGGACCCACCCGCATACCGCTGCCGGCGACACCCCACCCTCGGACCCCCTCGCCGAGAGGCCAACTTCGGTCGTTATCAAAGCGTCTTAGCGACCGAAGTTGGCCTCTCGGCGGGGCGGTGGGGGTCCAGGCTCGGGCCGAGCCGGTCAGGTGCGAGCCGGTTCGGACTCCTCGGCCGCCTCGTGCTCCGCGGCGAGGGCCTCGACCTCGGCCTCCTGCCCCTGCGCCTCGGCGTCGCGGGCCAGCTCGGCGGGGTCGAGGTCGGGGTCGCCGACCAGCTCGCTGCTGTGCGACCCGGCCTGGGCGCTGTGCGTCCGGTTCTCCAGCTCCGAGACGACCTGGGCGTGCTTGTCGACGCACATGACGACGAGGTCGCCCGGGTTGCTGCGGGCCATCACGTGGTTGACGGCGTCGATCTCGTCCAGGACCACCTCGACCTGACGGCAACGTGCTCCCTCGGCCATCGCCGACCGGACGCCCTCGGCGATGAGCTCGGCCGTCGCGCCGCGCTTGCGACCCCTGAGCCGGTCATCCTCGCGGATCACGATGACGTCGAAGTGTTGTGCCGCAACCGAACCCAGCTCGCGCATGTCGTCGTCGCGGCGGTCGCCCGCCGAGCCGATCATGCCGATCCGCGAGGCCTTGGCGAGGTCCTGGCGGCCGGCGTTCTGCGCGGTGTAGGTCTCGACGAAGTCGCCGATCGCCCGCATACCCGCTGCGTTGTGGCAGTAGTCGATGAACACCTCGACGTTGCCGACGTTGACGAGGTTCATCCGGCCGGGGGACAGGTAGTAGTTCGTCGTGAAGGTCCGCAGCCCCTGGCGGATGTCGTGCAGCGGGGCGCCCGCGGCGAACGCCGCACCGGTCGCCGCCAGCGCGTTGGCGACGTTGAACCGGGCGGCGCCGCCGAAGGTGGCCGGCAGCAGGTGCGTCCAGGCCAGCTGCATCGTCCGGCGGCCGTGCTTGATGACGATCATGTCGCCGCGTTCGGTCTGCTCGAGGACCACGGCTCGGCCGCCGCGGCGGCAGTGCCGCTCGATGAACTCGCGGCTGTCGCTGCCGGGGTACTCGAGCGAGAACCAGATGACGTCGCCGCTGCACCGCCGGCGCATCTGTCGGACCAGCGGGTCGTCGCAGTTGAGGACCGCGAACCCGTCGCGCGGGACGGCCTCGACGATGACCGCCTTGACGTTGGCCAGCTGCTGGAGGGTGTCGATCCCGCCGAGTCCCAGGTGGTCAGGGGCGACGTTGGTGACGACGGCGACGTCGTTCCGGTCGTAGCCGAGGCCCTCACGCAGGATGCCGCCGCGGGCGACCTCCATGACGGCGAAGTCGACGCGCGGGTTTTGCAGCACCATGCGGGCCGACTTCGGCCCGGACGCGTCGGCCTTGATGACGAGGCGTTCGTCGATGACGACGCCGTCGGTCGAGGTCATCCCGACCTTGCGGCCGAGCCCCTTGAAGATGTGGGCGATCATCCGCGACGTCGTCGTCTTGCCGTTGGTGCCGGTGACGGCCACGATCGGCACCCGTGACGGCGCACCGGGTGGGAAGAGCAGGTCGACGACCGGCTTGGCGATGAACTGGGGCACGCCGACCGTCGGGTGGGTGTGCATCCGGAACCCCGGTGCCGCGTTGACCTCGACGATGGCGCCACCGGTCTCGCGGACCGGGGAGGCGATGTCGGGGCAGATGAAGTCGATGCCGGCGACGTCGAGACCGACCATCCGGGCGGCCTCCTCGGCGATCTCGACGTTGTCCGGATGCGCGTCGAAGGTTCGGTCGACGGAGATGCCGCCGGTCGACATGTTGCCGGTCAGCGCAAGCTTGACCATCTCGCCGGCGTGCGGGACCGACTCCAGGGAGTGGCCCTGGCCGGCCAGCACCTCCTCCGCGGCGGCGTCGACCCTGATCTTGGTGAGCACCTTCTCGTGCCCGACGCCCCGGCGCGGGTCGGCGTTGGTGGCCTCGACCAGCTCGTGCACCGTGTGCTCGCCGTCGCCGACGACGTGGGCGGGGACGCGCTCGGCGATGGCCTGCATCCGGCCGCCGACGATGAGGCAGCGGTAGTCGCGCCCGGTCACGAACGACTCGACGATGACCGTCCCGCGCTTCGACTCCTCGCGCGCGATGTCGAAGGCCTTCTCGACCTCGCCCTGCGACTGGAGGTCCAGGCATACCCCTCGGCCGTGGTTCCCGTCGAGCGGCTTGACCACCACCGGGTAGCCGATCCGCTCGGCGGCGTCCATCGCCCCACGGGCGGTTCGGACCGACGCCTGACGCGGGACCGGGAGGCCGGCCGAGCCGAGCAGCTTCGCGGTGAGGTCCTTGTCGCCGGCGATGTCGACCGCCAGGGCCCCGGTCTTGGACGTCATCGTGGCGCGGATCCGCTGCTGGTGGACGCCCTGCCCGAGCTGCACGAGTGACGCGCTGTTGAGCCGGATCCACGGGATGTCGCGGCTCACCGCCTCCTCGACGATGGCCGCCGTCGACGGCCCGAACGCCGTGCGCTCGGCGAGCCGGAGGAAGTCGTCCAGCGCCTCGTGGAAGTCGAACCCCTCCTCGTGCTCGACGAGGTCGTTGACGATCCGGACCGCGAGCCGCCCGGCGGCGAGGCCGACGGTCTCGTCGAGGTAGCCGTAGATGACGTTGTAGCGCCCGGGCTTCCCCTTGACGCCGCGGGTCTTGCCGCGCGACTGGTAGTGGCCGGCTTCGGTCTGGAGCTGGAGCGCGATGTGCTCGGCGATGTGGCCCATCCAGGTGCCCTCGTGGAGCCGCTCGACGAACCCGCCCGCGTGGCCGCGGGAGCAGGCGTGTCGCCTCAGCCCGGGCAACAGCTCGACGAGGCGGTCGGCGAAACCCGGGATGGTGTCACTCGGGTACCCCTCGAGGACTCCGAGGTCGACGACGAGATGGATCGCCTTCTCGTAGGACCAGTAGTTCGGGCCTCGGTAGACGCGCGACTCGACGATGGTGAGGTCGGGCGAGAGGGGGCCGGTCGGGGTGGGGCGCTCGGCGGCCAACGGGGTCCTCCTCGGCTGGGGCGACACGGTGTGAGACTGCAACGGCGAAGGCGTCGGTATGCGGCGGGTCAGGTCTCCGCGCGGCGCGCCGGGGCGAGAGTGGGTGCGGCGCGGTCCTTGGCGCTCGCCACGGCGACCTCGATGTCGGGGTGGCGCTCGACGAACCGCGTCAGCGTGACGCTGCGCAGGTCGAACGTAGCGCCCGTGGGGAGCGAATGCACCACTGCCCCGGAGACCAGCAGCGGGGCGCCGCGTCGTGCGTCGGGAGCGTCGGTGACCGCGTTGCGGGCGTCGATGACGAACACCCCACCGGTCCCGACGATGGTCATGACCCGCTCGTCGCGGATCTCGACGGCGGTGTTCTCGTCGATGCCGACGCCGAGCAGGTTGGGGGAGTTCGCCACGAGCGACATGAGCCGGCCGTAGCGCCCCCGCTGGTCGAAGTGCTGGTCGACGATGACGTCCTCGAGCAGGCCCAGGCCGGCGGTGAGCTGGCTGGAGCGCTGCCGCGGAGTGAGGCCCTCGTCGCCGAGGGAGATCATGAACCGGCTCATGATCGAGGCTCCGGCGCTGGTGCCGGCGATGACCACGCCGCGCCGGTATGCGGCGACGATGGCGTCTCCCAACGGCGTCCCGACGATGAACTGGCTGAGCTTGAGCTGGCTGCCGCCGCCCATGAAGACGGCCGTCGCGTCGTCCACCTGCGCGACGAGCTCGGGGTCGTGGGCGGCGGCGCGCGACGCGGCGTGGACGACCCGGATGTCGCCCCCGGCGCGCAGCCGGGTGAAGACGCGGCTGTAGGTGTCGACGACCTCCTCGACGAAGGACGACGCGGTCGGGACGATGACGATCCGGGACTGGCGCCCGCCGGCGAGCCGGACGAACCGCTTGAGGACCACGGAGCGGCCGAGCTTGTCCTCGGCGCCGCCGATGATGAGCAGGGTGCGGCGCGGCGACCCGTCGGTGGTCACGCGCGGCACCCCCTGCGACATGCGCCCACCTTAGGAGTCGCCGCGCGCGGGCGAGGGGAGGGCCGGCGCGGGCGTGGGTGTCCCGTCGGCCGCGTCGGCGTCCTCGACCTCCTCGCGACTGATGCCGAGCAGGAACAGGACCGCGTCGAGGTACGGGACGTTCACGGCGGTGTGGGCCTGTTCGCGGACCACGGGCTTGGCGTTGAAGGCGACGCCGAGCCCGGCGGCGGCCAGCATGTCGAGGTCGTTCGCGCCGTCGCCGATGGCCACCGTCCGCGACAGCGGAAGGCCGGCCTCCGCGGCGAAGCGTCGCAGCGCCCGCTCCTTGCCGGCGCGGTCGACGACGTCGCCGACCACGTTGCCGGTAAGACGCCCGTCCTGGATCTCGAGACGGTTCGCCTCTGCCCGGTCGATCCCGAGGTCGGCCGCCAGCGGGCCGACGATCTCGATGAACCCGCCCGACACGACCGCGACCATGTAGCCGAGGCGCTTGAGCGTCCGGACCAGGGTTCGGGCGCCGGGAGTGAGCACGACCTCGCGGCGGACCTCCTCGAGGACCCCGGCGTCGAGACCCGCCAGCACCCGGACCCGGGCGCGCAGCGACTCGGCGAAGTCGAGCTCGCCACGCATGGCGCGCTCCGTGACCTCGGCGACCTCCTCGGCCCGGCCGCATCGGGCGGCGAGCAGCTCGATGACCTCCTGCTGGATGAGGGTCGAGTCGACGTCCATGACGACGAGGCGACGTCCGCGTCGGTCCAGCCCCCCGGCCGAGACCGCGATGTCGACGCCCCGCTCGGCGGCCTCGAGAGCCAGCTCGCGGCGCAGCCGCGGGATGTCCGACCCGGAGATGTCGAGCTCGACGGTCGTCACGGGGTATCGAGACAGGCGCCGGATGCGGTCGATGTTGGCCCCGTGACCGGCGATCCGAGCGGTGACGGAGGCGACCGCGACGGCGGTGAGCGGCGCGCCGATGACGACGACGGCCGCGCGACCGCCTCGCCGCGGGGCGTTGTCACCCGTCCCTCGTCGGGTCTTGACCTTGAGGTCGAGGGAGTGGGCCGTGCCGCGGACGACGTTCTCGAGGCGGTCGGTGTCGGGTCCGGCGGCCAGGAGCATGGCCAGGGTGAGCTGGCCCCGAACGACGACCTGTTCCAGGTCGCGGACCTCGGCGCCGACCTCCGCGATCGCATCGAACAGCGCGCTGGTCACCCCGGGCCGGTCATCCCCGGAGATGGACACCCGCAGCGTCTCCTCCCCGTGCGTGGAGTGAGGAGGGCTCGGGTCCGACACGGCGAAAGGCTACCGACGCCGTCGAGCGCAGATCTCAGCGGTAGGAGCCGCTCTGCCAGACGGCCCGGCCCCCCGAGTACAGGACGAGGTTGCCGTCCGACTGCAGGGCCAGGACGTCCGGCGGTCTGCCGCCCGTGTTGCTGGACCACACGGGACGACCGCCCTGCGTATAGACCACGAGGTTGCCGTCACCCTGCATCGCGAACCGGGAGCCGGACCGATTCGTGCCCGACTGCCAGACCCCGCGCCCGTAGACCACGAAGTTTCCGTCTCCTTGCATGACGGCCCGGTACGGCCCGTTCTGGAAGAAGTCGCCCGCCCGGAGGGACGCCGGCGCCCGGAGGGACGACCCCACGTTGCGCGAGCTCTGCGGCCACACGTGGTCCGCGAGGACACCGCGACGGCCGCTGTCCTGCTTGAACCCCGGCCAGTCCGCTCGGCCGAGGTTGCCCGCGAGGGTGAGGTCGTAGAGGTGCGCCGTGGTGGTCGTCGACCCGGCCGGCCGGGTTGCGCCGAGGATGTAGATGTGCGTCCGGCCGCCGACGCTGGCGATGGTCGGAGCCGCCGTGAGCGGGTCGTTCGTCGCCATGCCTGCGGAGTCCAGGAGCGTCCCGTCAGCGGAGTAGACGAACACGGTGCTGTTGGCGGCGACGACGACCTCCTGCCGACCGTCGTTGTCGACGTCGGCGATCGTCGGCGACGAGTTGACCGACCCGGTGCTGCCGCAGCTCGCGATACACCGCTTCCAGAGCTCGCGGCCGCCGCGGTCGTAGGCGTGCAGGTAGCCGTCGGCGCTCACGATGGCGACGCTGAGCGCCCCGTCGGTTCCGATCGCCCCGACGGCCGGTGAGCTGAACGTGTTCGCGCCTGCCGCTGCCGGCCAGCCCGGGACGGCGGTTCCATCGCCGCGGAAGGCGTAGACGTACGGCCCACTCCACGTACGGCCGGCCTCCCGGTAGTCGCCCGTGCCCACGACGATGCTGCTCTGACCGTTGCCCTCGAGGTCGGCCACCGCCGGTGTCGACCAGACCACCTGGCGGGGGATGAAGACGGGGAAGCCGCCGCGCCACCCGCCCCGGTAGCTGAGCGCCCCGACGTAGCCTCCGTAGCTCGGGTAGCACGGCTGCGTGGTCTCGCCGGCGCAGTCGAACCCGAAGACGATCTCGGGGTAGGGGTCGCCGTCCAGGTGGGCGATGGTCGGCGAGGACCAGATGGTGTCCTTGACCCACACGGGGAAGCCGGCGAAGGATGCGCCGGTCGAGAGGCGCCAGGCGTTGACGCGCTGGTTGTAGCTGGTCGCCACCAGGTCCAGGCCACCGTCGCCGTCGAGGTCGGCCATGGCCGGGGTTCCGAACACCCCGTTGAGGCCGCCGGGGCCCGGAGCCAGCTGCTGGCGGAAGACGACGCCGCCGTTCTGGTCCACGACCTGTACCCAGCCGTCCATCGACCCGATGGCGATGTATGCGCGACCCTGTGAGTACGCGACGGCCGGGCTGGCCTGGATCTCGGTGCCGACCTTGACACCCCAGAGCCGGACGCCGTCGCTCAACCGGTACGCCACCAGGGTTCCGTCGGGCAGCCCGGCGACCTGGGCGTACGGCGCGCCGGGGGAGCCGTCGGCATTCAGCGACCGGAGGATGGCGATGCTGGAGAAGCGGTAGTTCGGTCTGACCGACCCGACCGCGATGGCGATGTCTCTCGGTGGCGCGGCAGTGACCGCACCCGGGGCGGCAGTCGGCGCGGTCGCCATCGCCGCCTGGCTGGTCGTCGCGACGAGCCCGGCGGCCAGGGTGGCCGACGCCGCGAGGACGGCGAGCACGGTGCGGATGCGAGTGGCGCGCATACGAGCGTCTCCTCCCGAGACGGACATGGGGTGATTCCCCCATTCCGGACACGCCCGAGCGTACGGGGCAACGGATCGAAGCGGCCCTGCCCAGACCGACCGCGTCAGCGGTTGACCTCGTCGCGCCAGGCCACGAGCTCGCGCACCCTGTCCAGGTCGTCGTACCGCTCGCCCGACAGTCCGACCGTGAACAGTCGCGTGCCGACGTCGTAGAGCGACTGGGCGTTGTCGGGGTAGCTCCGGACCTGCTCGGCCATCCGGCCCGGCGTGGGTGCCACCCCGGCCGACCGGACGATGTCGGCCGGGTCGCGTCCGACGCGGGCGCACCACTCGTCGAGGACCTCGTGCTTGTGCGCGATGGTCTCGGCGTTGCCGAACGAGTGCCAGATGGTGGCGTGCTCGGCGACGATCCGCAGGGTCTTCCGCTCGCCGCCGCCGCCGATGAGGATCGGGATCGCCCGCGTGGGAACGGGGTTGAGGTGCGTCCATCGGTCCTTGATGACGGCGAGGTCACGCTCCAACGCGTCGAGCCGCCCACCCGCGGTCCCGAACGGGTACCCGTACTCGTCGAAGTCCCGCTCGAACCACCCGGACCCGATCCCGAGGATGAGGCGCCCTGGACCGCCACGCGACGAGATGTGGTCGACGGTGCGGGCCATGTCGGCGAGCAGGTTCGCGTTGCGGTATGCCGAGCAGGTCACCAGGGCGCCGATCTCGACGCGCTCCGTGGCCTCCGCCCAGGCGGCGAGCATCGTCCACGCCTCGAAGTGCCGGCCGTCCGGGTCGCCGTTGAGAGGGAAGAAGTGGTCCCAGTTGAAGAGGACGTCGACACCGATGTCCTCGAGCGTGGCGCACAGCCGGCGGATGTCGGCGTAGTCGGCGTGCTGCGGCTGGATCTGGACGGCGATGCGCGCGGGAACACCAGGCATACCAAGCATCTTCACGTACGCCGGCCGGTCGGCGCCTGTCGGGTCAGGCTTTGACGACGCTGTCCCGCGGGACCACGACGATGCCGCTCTCGGTCACGTGGAACCCGCGAGCACGGTCGTGGTCGTGGTCGATCCCGATCTTGGCGTGCTCGTGGATCACCGTGTACTTGTCGATGATCGCCCGGCGGACCGTGGCGTAGCGGCCGATCTCGACGGCATCGAGGATCACGCTGTCGACGATCGTCGCGTAGCTGTGCACCTTGACGCGCGGCGCGAGCACCGACCCGTGCACCTGGGCGCCGGAGATGACGCAGCCCGGCGACACCGAGGAGTTGAGCGCCTCGCCGACCCGGTCACCGTGACCGTGCACGAACTTGGCCGGCGGCAGGAACCCCGTCGTCGTGTAGATCGGCCACTCGTAGTTGTAAAGGTTGAAGACCGGGTGGATCGAGATGAGGTCCATGTTGGCCTCGAAGTAGGCGTCGATGGTGCCGACGTCGCGCCAGTAGCCGCGGTCGCGCGCCGTGGCACCGGGGACGTCGTTGTTCTTGAAGTCGTAGACGTAGCCCTCGCCCCGGTTCACGAAGGCCGGGACGATGTCGCCGCCCATGTCGTGCTTCGTGCCCTCGAGGTCGTGGTCCTTGGTCACCGCGTCGACGAGCACGTCGGCGTTGAAGACGTAGTTGCCCATCGACGCGAGCACCTCGTCGGGCGCGTCCGGAAGGCCCTTGGCGTTCTTGGGCTTCTCGAGGAACTGGCCGATCTTGCGCGAGTCCGCGTCGTCGACCTCGATAACCCCGAACTGGTCGGCGAGCGAGATCGGCTGCCGGATCGCAGCGACAGTCACGCCGGCGCCGGTCTCCTGATGCTGCTCGACCATCTGCGAGAAGTCCATGCGGTAGACGTGGTCCGCTCCGACGACGACGACGATGTCAGGGTGCTCGTCGTGAATCAGGTTGAGGCTCTGGAAGATCGCGTCGGCGCTGCCGAGGTACCACTCCTTGCCGACCCGCTGCTGCGCCGGCACCGGCGCGACGTAGTTGCCGAGCAGCGTCGACATCCGCCACGTCGCGGTGATGTGCTTGTCGAGGCTGTGCGACTTGTACTGCGTGAGGACGACGACCTTGAGGTAGCCCGAGTTCACGACGTTGGAGAGGGCGAAGTCGATGAGGCGGTAAGGGCCGCCGAAGGGGACGGCCGGCTTGGCGCGGTCCGCGGTGAGCGGCATCAGCCGCTTCCCCTCCCCACCAGCCAGGACGATCGCCAACACCTTCGGATTCTGCGACCTTCGCGCCATGGCCCCAACCCTAGGGGGCGTGAGACCCGGGTCGCGAGGCCTCCCGCCGCCCTGTCTCACCGAGTTGTCTGGCTGAGTTCCGCGGTCGCCTCGGGCCTTACTCCTTCGTCGCTCGTGTCCTCGGCTCCCTGTCGCTCAGCCGAGTAGTGTCGCGAGCGTGCGAGTCGACATCCTCAGCAAGGAGTACCCGCCGGCGGTCTACGGAGGAGCCGGTGTGCACGTCGCCGAGCTGGTCCGCGCGCTACGGGAGCGCGGCGACGTCGACGTCCAGGTGCGCTGTTTCGGTGCGCCGCGCGAGGAGCCCGGCACGACGGCGTACGCCGACCTGCCCGAGCTCGCGACGGCCAACGCCGCCCTCCAGACGCTCGGGGTCGACCTCGCCATCGCGGCCGACTGCGAGGGCGCGGACCTCGTGCACTCGCATACCTGGTACGCGAACTTCGGTGGCCACCTCGCGTCGATGCTCGGCGGTATGCCGCACGTCGTCACCGCGCACAGCCTCGAGCCGTTCCGACCCTGGAAGGCCGAGCAACTGGGTGGCGGCTACCGCATCTCGTCGTTCGCGGAGCGTGAGTCGTACGAGGGGGCGGCGGCGGTCATTGCCGTGAGCGCCGGCATGCGCGCCGATATCCTCAAGGCCTACCCGTCGCTCGACCCTGACCGAGTTGCCGTGGTGCACAACGGGATCGACTCCCAGTTGTGGCAGCGGAGCCCGGACGAGGACGTCGTCCGCAAGCACGGCATGGACCCCGACAAGCCGTCGGTGATCTTCGTCGGCCGGATCACCCGACAGAAGGGGCTGCCCTATCTGTTGCGCGCCGCGGCGTCGCTGCCGCCGGACGTCCAGCTCGTGCTCTGCGCCGGTGCCCCGGACACCAAGGAGATCATGGCCGAGGTCGAGGCGCTGATGAGCGACCTCAAGGCGAAGCGCGGCGACGGCGTCATCTGGATCCCGGAGATGTTGCCTCGCAACGAGGTCGTCGCCCTGCTGTCCGCCGCCACCGTCTTCGTGTGTCCGTCGGTCTACGAGCCGCTGGGCATCGTCAACCTCGAGGCGATGGCCTGCGAGCTGGCGGTCGTCGCCACGGCGACCGGCGGCATCCCCGAGGTCGTCGTCGACGGTGAGACCGGCTGGCTGGTCCCGATCGAGCAGGTCGACGACGGCACCGGCACCCCGGTCGACCCGGACGCGTTCGTCGCCGACCTGGCCGGCCGGCTCACCGAGGCGGTGTCCGACCCGCACCGCGCTCGGCACTTCGGCCTGGCCGGGCGCACCCGCGCCGTCGACCACTTCTCGTGGGCGTCGATCGGCGACCGCACGATGGAGGTCTACCAACAAGTACTCCGCTAGCTCGTCAGACCGGGCGCCAGCCGGCCAGCTCCATCACGGCGAGGTTCGTCGCCCCCGAGAGCGCCCGGTCGGCCACCGTCTGGAGCGAACGGAGCCCGACCTCGCGTTGCCCGGAGGAGTAGACGTCGAGGGATGGTGTCGCCGCGAGCCGGAGACCCTCGTCGACGATGACCGCGACCCGCGCGGCCATGAGCATGAGGCGGAGCGCGCGTGGCGACGTGCCGGGCGGGACGCCCCAGGTGCGCGACTCGAGCCGGCGTTCGGTCTGCTCGCGGGGCTGGCCCGACCACGGCCGCCCGTCGATCGCCTCCAGCGCGGCCGAACCATCGCGCACCGCCTCGGCCAGCTCGTGGTCCAGCTCGCGCAGGGACAGGGCCTCCAGCCGGTGCCGGGGGACCGGTTCGCTGTCGTAGGCGACCCACTCGACGGCCGTGCCCTCGTCGCCCTCGGGGCCGAACGAGGTCAGCGTCGGCACGAGCAGGCCGCCCATGCCGGGAACGAAGACGCACTCACCGGACTCGGCAGCCGCGCCGGCCGCGTCGAGCCCGCTCCGGGGCATACCGGTGAGGTCGCCGGGTCGGGGCAGGGCGACGAGCACGGCGGACTCGCCGAAGTCGCGCCACAGCTCGAGACGGCCGGCCGGCTCGCCCGCGAGATCGTCCACGTCAGGGTGCGAGCGGGCCACCGCGTCGTCCGGGTCGAGCTCTCCGCGCACCGACACGGTCGCCCACAGCGCGAAGCGCACCGAGAGGGGGAAGGCCGGCATCGCGCCATTCTAGGAGGGGGCGGGGACCGTCCCGAGGGGGCGGAGCGGACCGTCTAGGGTCGTCTCCCATGAGCGACGTCCTCGCCTTCGCCGGTGTGAGCGTGGTTCGGGGAAGCACCACGCTGCTCGATGACGTCACCTGGGAGGTCGAGGAGGGCGAGCGCTGGGTCGTGCTCGGACCCAACGGCGCCGGAAAGACGACGCTGCTGCAGGTCGCGGCGGCGCGGATCCATCCGACCCGGGGGGTCGCCGGCATCCTCGGCGAGGTCCTGGGAGCGGTCGACGTGTTCGAGCTGCGGCCGCGGATCGGGTTGTCCAGCGCGGCGATCGCCGACCGGTTCCCCGCGGACGAGCTGGTCGGGAACGTCGTCGTGACAGCGTCCTACGCGGTCCTCGGGCGGTGGCGGGAGGAGTACGACGACGAGGACTACCGCCGGGCGATGGCCCTGCTGGAGGCCCTGGGCGCGGCGCACCTCGCCGACCGTCGGTTCGGCACACTGAGCGAGGGCGAGCGCAAGCGGGTTCAGATCGCTCGCGCGTTGATGACCGACCCCGAGGTGATGCTCCTCGACGAGCCGGCCGCCGGCCTCGACCTGGGCGGCCGCGAGGACCTGGTCGCCCGCCTCGGCACGCTGGCCGAGGACACGGAGGCCCCGGCCCTCGTGCTCGTCACCCACCACGTCGAGGAGATCCCGCCGGGGTTCACCGACGTCCTGCTCCTGCGCGACGGCCGGATCGTCGCGGCCGGCCCCCTGGAGATCACGCTGACCGCGGAGAACCTCTCCGCGACCTTCGGCCTGCCCCTCGTCGTCGAGCGGCATGGCCAGCGGTGGAGTGCCCGCGCCGCCGAACCCGTCGCCGGCTGACGCCGACAGGCAGCACAGTCGTCGTCATGCGGCGGAACTAGGCTGAGGTTCTGAGCGTCGTACGGATAAGGACATCGAGCCGTCCCGCGGCAACGTCCTGGGGACTCTGGGGAGGAGGCCGTCGTGTTCGAGGACTACGGCTGGCTGGCGTGGATCGGGGTCGCGATCGCGCTCGGAGCCATCGAGGCCGCCACCGTGGACTTCGTGTTCGCGATGCTGGCCGGCGGGGCGCTCGGCGGGTCCGTGGCGGCAGCGCTCGGCGCCCCGTTCCCGGTCCAGGTGATCGTCGCCGTCGTGGTCGCCGGCATTCTGCTCGGGGTGGCGCGTCCGTGGGCCAAGAGCCGGTTCGGGGCCAGACCGGAGGGCATCACGATGGGCATCGCGAGCTACATCGGCCGCTCAGCCGTCGTGCTCGAGACCGTCACCGAGCATGGCGGGCGGGTGAAGGTGGGCGGCGAGACGTGGTCGGCCTCGACGAGCGACCCCGAACCTCACGAGCCCGGCGACGAGGTCCGGGTCGTGCGGATCGACGGCGCGACCGCCGTGGTCACCCGGGTGCCCACGATCGGCGCCTCGGACGCTCCGTGACGAGGGAGCCGAACCGGCGGCTACGACGTCGAACCGAGACGTCACACCACAGCATCCATCCCGGGCCGGACCGGCCCGGGAGCCAACGAAAGTAGGGAGATCCCATGGACGGCAGCGTCGTCACTCTCGTCGTCGTCGCACTGCTCATCATCTTCGCGATCGTCGTCGCGGTCCGGACCGTTCGGATCGTCCCGCAGCAGACCGCGCAGATCGTCGAGCGACTGGGAAGCTACAGCCGGACCCTCGACGACGGCATGCACTTCCTCGTCCCCTTCGTCGACAAGGTGCGCGCCAACATCGACCTGCGCGAGCAGGTCGTCACGTTCCCGCCGCAGCCGGTGATCACCTCCGACAACCTCGTCGTCAGCATCGACACGGTCATCTACTACACGGTGACCGAGGCGAAGTCGGCCGTGTACGAGATCGCCAACTTCATCCAGGGCATCGAGCAGCTGACCGTCACCACGCTGCGTAACGTCATCGGCTCGCTCGACCTCGAGCAGACGCTGACCTCCCGCGACCAGATCAACGCCCAGCTTCGTGGGGTCCTCGACCAGGAGACCGGTCGTTGGGGCATTCGCGTCAACCGCGTGGAGCTCAAGGCCATCGACCCGCCGCACTCGATCCAGGACTCCATGGAGAAGCAGATGCGGGCCGAGCGGGACCGGCGTGCGGCCATCCTCAACGCCGAGGGCGTCAAGCAGTCCGCCATCCTCTCCGCCGAGGGCGAGAAGCAGTCGCAGATCCTGCGCGCCGAAGGCTCGGCGCAGGCCCGCATCCTCGAGGCGCAGGGCCAGGCCCGCGCCATCCAGCAGGTGTTCGGCGCCATTCACCGCGGCAAGCCCACCCAGCGGCTGCTGGCGTACCAGTACCTCCAGGTCCTGCCTCAGCTCGCTCGCGGCGACTCCAACAAGATGTGGATCATCCCGTCCGAGGTGACCGACGCGCTCCGCGGGATCAGCGGTGCCCTCGGCGGCAACCAGCCCGGCGTCGACGACGAAGACGACACCTGGGTCGACCCAGGCCCGGAGGACGACGCCTTCGCCGACACGTCGCTGCAGGACCCCGCGCAGGCGCTGGCCGAGGCCCGGGGCCAGGCCGGTCAGGCCAGCGCGGAGGCCACCGAGGGGGCGTCGCCGGCCAGTCGGCGCTACCAGGCGCCCGCCCCCCGCGTGTGGACGACGCCGACGCACAGCGCTCAGGCGCCGACCGCGTCGGAGGCCCCCTCCGCCGAGCCGGTCCAGGCGGTCGAGGCGGTCCCGCCGGTCGAGCCCGTGCCGCCGGTCGAGGCGGTCCCGCCGGAGGGCCAACCACCTCGCTGACCGGTCGCATACGCAGCAGTGGACACCCGGTCACCCCCTCTAGGGTGACCGGGTGTCCGTGTTCGAGGTGGCCGCGATCATCGCGGCCGGGTTCGCGGCGGGGACCATCAACACCATCGTGGGCTCCGGCTCGCTGATCACCTTCCCGACGCTGCTGGTGCTCGGCTACCCGCCGTTGACCGCGAATGTCAGCAACAACATCGGCCTGGTCCCGGGTGCGGTGAGCGGCAGCTATGGGTACCGCCACGAGCTCGCGGGGCGGTCGCGGACGCTGGGCCGGCTGGTGCCGTTGTCGTTCCTCGGATCCCTGGCGGGCGCCGCCCTGTTGCTCGTCCTGCCGCCCGAGGCGTTCAAGGCGATCGTGCCCGTCCTCATCGTCATCGCGCTGGTGCTCGTCCTCGTCGGTCCATCGCTGCAGCGGCGCGCGGTCGAGCGACGCGAGGGGGCCGCCCAGCCGGGCTGGCACCGATGGGCGTTGGGCATCGGGATCTTCGTCGCCGGCATCTACGGCGGGTACTTCGGTGCCGCCCAGGGCGTCTTGCTCATGGGGATCTTCAGCGCCCTCAGCTCGGAGCCGCTCCAGCGCCTCAACGCCTACAAGAACGTCCTCAGTGGTGTGGTCAACTCGGTGGCCGCGGTGACCTTCGTGCTCTTCGCCCGCGACTCGATCGACTGGTGGGTGGTCCTGCTCATCGCGGTGGGCTCGTTCCTCGGCGGCGTGGTCGGTGCCCGCATCGGCCGGCGGATCCCGCCGGCTGCGCTGCGCGGGCTGATCGTCGTCATCGGGGTGCTGGCGATCGCCAAGCTGGTGTTCTTCCCCTGATGCCGGTCTGGGTCACAGCCGCGGACGTCCGCCGCGCCCGCGAGCTCGGAGGCTCGACGGCGGTCGGTATGCCCGAACCGCACCTCGCGCTTCTGGCCGACTACGTCGGGCTCACCGACGTGGCGCTCCGTCGCCGTTCGGAGCCGAAGCGCGGGCTCTACATCGCCGAGTCGGAGAAGGTCATCCGCCGGGCCCTGTCCGCTGGTCACCGAGCCCGGTCGTACCTCATGGCCGAGCGCTGGCTGGACGACCTCGCCGACGTCGTGGCGTGAGGCCGAACGGGACGGCGTCGCGGTGTTCGTCGGCGAGTACGACGTCATGGAGGAGCTGACCGGGTTCCACCTCCATCGTGGCGCGCTGGCCTCGATGCAGCGACCGGTCCTGTCGTCCGTGGCCTCGGTCGTCGCCGGTGCCCGCCGCGTGCTCGTCCTCGAGGACATCGTCGACCACACCAACGTGGGGGCGGCGTTCCGCAGCGGCGCGGCCTTGGGGATCGACGCGATTCTCGTGACGCCGCGGTGTGCAGACCCGTTGTACCGGCGGGCCATCCGCGTCTCCATGGGCACCGTCTTCCAGGTGCCGTGGACGCGCGTCGAGCCGTGGCCCGGCGGGATGGCGGAGCTGCGCGACGCGGGGTTCGTGGTCGCGGCGCTGGCCCTTGCGGAAGACGCGGTGACTCTCGACGCGCTCGCCGCCGAACCGCCCGAGCGGCTGGCGTTGGTGCTCGGGACCGAGGGCGACGGGCTCGCGCGACGCACCATCGGCGCCGCCGACGTGACGGTGCGGATCCCCATGGCGGGCGGTGTGGACTCGCTCAACGTCGCGGCGGCGGCCGCCGTCGCGATGTGGGCGCTGCGCGTCTGACGGAGACGGGCGTCTCAGGCCGGGGTGACCCCGGGCACGGCGTCCGCCGGTGTCGGGCCGGCTCCCGTCGGCCCCGCCACGGCGACGTCGGCCGGCCGCGCGGCGAAGCTCGGCCTCACGAAGAAGAGCACCGCCACCACGCCGAGAAGGAGGACCGCCGCGGGCAGCAGGATGGCCTCGGACATCGCCGACGCGAACCCGGATGCCACCTGGGGCGGCAGACCTGGCCCATCGGCGCCGCCGCCTGCGACGCCGGCGCCGCCGGCGCCCGCGGCCGTCGCTCCGAGGTTGGTCGCCAGGCGCGCCTCGATGACGGCGGCGATCGCCGCGCTGCCGAGCACGGCACCGACCTGCCGGGTCGTGTTGTAGATGCCGGCGCCCGCGCCGGCCGACTGCAGGGGGAGGTTGCGGGTCGCGGTGGCGGCGAGCGGCGCCCACATGCCGGCGTTGGCCACGCCGAGCAGGCCCATCGGCAGCAGCAGCTGCCAGAACGTGACGCCCGGGGTCATGACCCGGCTCATCCAGAACAGGGCGACCGAGCAGAGCAGTATCCCGGCGGCCGTGATGTAGCGAGGGTGGACCGTGTCGACGAACCGGCCGACCACGGGCGCCAACGCCCCGGAGAAGACGGCCACCGGCACGAGCAGCAGCGCTGACTTCGTGGGGGAGTACCCGAGCACCGCCTGGGTGAACAGCATGAACGGGAACGCCATCGCGGTGATGGCGAACCCGACGGTGGTGATGGCCGCGTTGGACAGCGAGAAGTTGCGGTCCCGGAAGAGCGACAGCGGCACCAACGGCTCCGTCCGCACGTGGCTCTGCCACCACACGAAGACTCCCAGCACGACCAGTCCCACGCCGATGAGCAGCGGCACCGAGAGGAACCCGGTGATGGTGCCCCAGTCGTAGGTCTCGCCCTCCTGGATCCCGAAGACGAGACAGAACATCCCGACGGAGGACAGGGCCACGCCGACCAGGTCGAACGAGTGGCTGTGCGTCTCCAGCCGGGGGACCAGCCGCCACGCCAGCACCAGGCCGACGAGGCCGACGGGCACGTTGATGAAGAAGATCCACTCCCAGCCGGGACCGTCGACCAGCAGGCCGCCCACCAGCGGGCCGACGAGGGTGGCGACGCCCGCGGTGGCACCCCAGAGCGACATGGCCTGCCCGCGCTGGCCGGCGGGGAACGTGCGGGTGATCACGGCCATCGTCTGCGGCGTCATCAGGGAGGCGCCGAGGCCCTGGACCACTCGCGCGACCACCAGCTCGGTGATCGACCCGGTCAGTCCGCACCACAGGGAGGCGGCCGTGAACAGCGCGAGCCCGACGAGGTAGACGTACTTCGGCCCGAACCGGTCACCCAGCCGTCCCGTGACGAGGAGCGGGACGGCATACGCGAGGAGGTAGGCGCTGGTGACCCAGATGACGGAGTTCACGTCGGCGTCCAGGCCGCGCATGATCGCCGGCGTCGCGACCGACACGATCGTCGAGTCGACGAGGATCATGAAGAACCCGAGGACCAGGGCCCACAGGGCCGGCCACGGGCTCGGTCGCGGACCTCCTCGTGCCGTCCGGGGCGGGCGCGGACCGGGTCGGAGCCGTCGGCGGTCTGCCGCTCGTCGATGACCATGCGTCGGAAACCCCTTGGTGACGGTGTCGGTTCTCACCTCATCATCAGCCCCCGAGACGTCACGCACGCAGGCCGTTTGTCACGGGGAGAGGCGTGCTGGCCTCCGGCTCACGTCGGACGGAAGGTCAGCCGAGGGTCACGGCTTGACCAGCGTGGCCATCAGCCGCCGGAGCTCGGCCGCGGGGTCGTCGCAGAGACCGCCGTGCCGCGGGCTGGGCTGCACGATGGTCGACCGCGGCGCGGTCAGCCAGCCGAACCGCCGCCCGAGGCCCTCGAGGTGGGGCAGTCCGCGTCCGTCGTCCCCGCGGCATACCGCCTGCACGGTTCCGAGCAGGTCCTCGACGGTCGCGAGGTCGAGGTCGGGGGCCAAGGCGCGCAGCCGGTCCTCGTCGACGTGGTGGGCCGACTCCAGGAAGTCGACGCTCTGCGCGTACAGGACGACCCCGACGTTGACGAACTCCTCGCGCTCGACCCGGGGGACGCAGCGGAGGGTCACGTACTGGTACCCGATCACGAGGCCACCGCCGGAAGCCAGCCGTCGGGGTTGGCCAGGCGGGCAAGGAGCATCTCGAGGTATGCGGACCGGACCGCGGTGGTGTCCGGCAGCCACGATGTCGTCTCCAGCCAGTCGTCGGGGACCAGCTCGACGACCGAAGCCAGCACCGCGGGGGTGAGCGTGGCCGCGAGCCCGTCGTGGCTTGCGGCGGGGTCGCCGGCGACCTCGCGCAGCACGTGGGTGGACACGTCGAACCGCTGCCCGGCGAAGCGCACCGGGTCCGGCGCCCGGCTCGGCCAGCCGTGGTGGAAGTAGAGCGCGGCGCCGTGGTCGATCGCCCACGTGCGGCGGTGCCACAGCAGCAGGTTCGGGTTGTTCCACGTGCGGTCGACGTTCGCCGTGAGGGCGTCGAGCCAGACGATGCGGGCGGCGGCGTCCTCGGGGGGCGGCACTGAGCCGTCGTACCCGAACGACCCGGGCAGGAAGTCGACGCCGAGGTTGAGCCCGATGCTGGCGTTGAGCAGGTCCTGCACCTCCTCGTCGGCCTCGTACTTGGCGATCTGCGGGTCCAGGGTGACCAGAGCCAGGCGAGGGACGGGGATGGCGAGCAGCCGCGCGATCTCGGTGACGAGGATCTCGGCGACCAGAACCTTGACCCCCTGGCCGGCGCCGCGGAACTTCAGGACGTAGATGCCGTCGTCGTCGGCCTCGACGAGCCCCGGCAGGGAGCCACCCTCGCGCAGGGGGGTCACGTAGCGGGTGGCCGTGACGCGCTCGAGAGCGGAGACTGCGGCCACGAGGCAAACCCTAGTGAACGCGCTCGGTCACGAGGCGGTCCGCCGGACGTGGCCAGTACCGCGCGACGACGACCGCGATGGCGAGGTACCAGAGCGCGGCGCCGGAGAGCACCACGATGGACCGGCCGTCGGAGGGCAGCACAAGGGCGGCGATGACTGTCGCGATGACCAGCGCCACGTTGAGGAGCACGTCGTAGATGGAGAAGACGCGCCCGAGGAAGACGTCGCCGACAATGCGCTGCAGGGTGGTGTCGACGCAGATCTTGATGCCCTGCGTCGTGAGGCCGAGGCCGAACGCCGAGACCGCGATCGCCCAGTGGGTGAACAGGGAGACCGGGAAGACCTGCATGACCATCCCGAGCAGCGCGAGCGCCGTGATGTAGCGCCGCAACCCGAACCGGTGCGTCATCGTCGGCGTGATGACGGCGGCGGCGCCGAAGCCCAGGCCGGACGCCGCGACGGCGATGCCGGCGCCGGCGAGCCCCCCGGCCGCTCCGCCGGGCTCCACGTGGTTCCGGGAGATGAGGACGAGGCCGACGATCATCAGCCCGTATGGCAGCCGGGCCGCCGAGACGATGGCCAGGGCCAGCCGGCCAAGCCGGGGCAGGTGCCGGGCGGCGTCGGCGAGCCCCTTGACGACGTTGCCGAGGGCGGCACGGACGTCGGCCCCGACCTCTTCGAGGTCCGGGCCCAGGAACGGCAGGAGGTAGGCGACGCCGGCCGACAGGAGGTAGAGCACCGATGCCGTGGCGATCACCGCGGGGTCGGAGTCGGTCATCGCGTGGAGGGCACCCCCGGCGCCGAGTCCGCTCAGGTAGGCGATCGAACCGCAGGTGGGCACGACCGAGTTGGCGGTGACCAGCAGGTCACGGGCGACGACGTGCGGCAGGGACGCGGACAGGCCGGCCAGCAGGAACCGGTTGACCGAGAACGCGGCCAGGACCAGGACGAAGAACGGCAGCCCGACGTTGTCGTTCGCGACCAGGACGGCGACGAGGACGAGCAGCAGCGCGCGGACGAGGTTGCTGACCATGAGGATGAGCCGCCGCGACCACCGGTCGAGGAAGACGCCGACGAACGGCCCGAGGACGGAGAACGGGAGCAGGATCGTGGCGAACCCGGCCGCGATCGCCCCGGCGTTCGGCGCCCGCTCGGGGGAGAAGAGGACCGACGAGACGAGCGCCACCTGGAAGACGCCGTCCGAGAACTGGGACAGCAGTCTCACCGAGAACAGGCGCCGGAACCCGCCGTAGCGCAACAGCGTGCGCAGGTCCCGGAAGAACGTCACTCGCGCAGGATAGGTGAGCGCCGTCACACGAACCTGCGCGTTGCCGGGACTGCTTCACCGATCACACCATCCGGCTGGGGGTTTGTCCCGAACTCCACGCCATGAAGACGCTCAGCGCCGGGACGAGAGCGCTCGACTTCCACCTCCCCGACCAGGACGGCAAGGTTCAGGAGCTGAGCCAGCTGTTGCTGCGTGGACCGGTCGTCCTGTTCTTCTTCCCGGCCGCCGGGTCCGGCGGCTGCACGCGGGAGGCGGTCCACTTCCGGGACCTCGCGGCCCGCTTCGCCCAGGCCGGCGCCCACCGGGTCGGGATCTCGATGGACGACACGGTCACCATGGAGGCGTTCGCTGAGAGCGAGATGCTGGACTTCCCGCTGCTGGCCGACGTCGACGGCTCGGTGGCCGAGGCGTACGGCGTCCGACGCCGGTTCATCACCTCGGTGAAGCGGGCGACCTTCGTCATCGACCAGGGCCAGCGGATCGCCGAGGTGGTCCAGTCCGAGACGAGCATGCAGGTCCACGCCGACCGTGCGCTGGAGGTCCTCGCCCGGCTCGCGTGACGGCGCGGGCCCGCGTTACGGTGCGAGTATGCCCGTGGAGACCTATGACCCGTATGCCGCACTGCCGTCGGTGGCCACCTTCACCGTCACGTCGACGGACGTCGCCGAGGGCGAGAAGCTGAGCGACGACCAGGTCAGCGACATCCTGGGCGCCGGCGGCAAGGACGTCTCTCCCCAGCTGTCGTGGTCGGGGTTTCCCGAGGGCACGAAGAGCTTCGCCGTGACGGTCTACGACCCCGACGCGCCCACCGCCTCGGGCTACTGGCACTGGGCGGTGGCGAACATCCCGGTGTCGACGACCTCGTTCGAGACCGGCGTCGGTGACGAGGCCGGATCGGGCCTGCCCGGCGGGGCCGTGCAGCTCCGCAACGACTCGGGCAACCGGCAGTTCATCGGTGCGGGGCCGCCCGAGGGCCACGGCCCGCACCGGTACTTCTTCGTCGTCCACGCGGTGGACGTCGAGGAGCTCGACGTGGCGGACGCGGCTCCGGCGGTGCTGGGATTCAACCTCTTCTTCCACACGCTGGGACGCGCCCAGCTCGTCGCCTGGTACGAGCGCTGAGCTAGTCGCCCGAGACCAATTCCGCCGCCTGGCGCGCGATCTCGAGCTCCTCGTTCGTCGGCACCACCAGCACCGCGACCGCGCTCGCGTCGGTCGAGATGCGGCGCTCCCCGCCGCCGGGAGCCAGGTTCGCCTCGTCGTCGAGCTCGACACCGAGGATGTTCAGGCCTCGGCAGACGTCCGCGCGTAGGCGAGGCGCGTGCTCGCCGATGCCCGCCGTGAAGACGACCGCGTCGAGCCGGCCGAGGGCCACCGCATACGCGCCGACGTACTTGCGCAGCCGGTAGGCGGTGACGTCGAAGGCGAGCTTTCCGTCGGGGTCGTTGGCGGCGACGAGCTCGTCCACCTCGCGGAAGTCGTTGGTACCGCTCAGTCCCTTGAGCCCGCTCGCCCGGTTGAGGGCGGCGTCAACGTCGTCGGCCGTCATCCCGGCGCGCACCATGAACGTGAACAGGCCGGGGTCGATGTCGCCGGAGCGGGTTCCCATCACCAGGCCCTCCAGCGGCGTGAGGCCCATGGACGTGTCCATGCTGCGGCCACCCGAGATCGCCGCGGCGCTCGCGCCGTTCCCGAGGTGGAGGACGACGAGGTCGAGGTCCTCCACGGGCCGGCCGAGGAGGAGCGCCGAGCGACGGGTCACGTAGGCGAACGACGTCCCGTGGAACCCGTAGCGGCGCACGCGGTGCTCCTCGCGCCATGACCTCGGCACCGCGTACGTGTAGGAGTGCGCCGGCAGGGCGTGGTGGAACGCCGTGTCGAAGACGGCGACCTGCGGCACGTCGGGAAACCGTTCGCGGGAGACCCTGATGCCCTCGACGTTGGCCGGGTTGTGAAGCGGCGCAAGCGGTTCCAGCTCCTCGATGGCCGCGATGACCTCGTCGGTGACGACGACCGGGTCACTGAACCGGTCGCCGCCGTGGACGACCCGGTGACCGACCGCGACCAGGCCCACCTCGTCGAACGACGGCCCGCGCTCGCGGAACGCCTCAGCGACGACGGCCAGCGCGTCGCGGTGCGACACGATCTGCCCCTCGACGGTATGCGTGTTGCCACCGCTCTCGTGCCTGGCCGTCGACCCGCGCTCGCCGATGCGCTCGACACTGCCCTTGGCCAGGGCGGTCTCGGTCGAGGGGTCGACGAGCTGGTACTTCAGCGAGGAGGACCCGGCGTTGACGACCAGGACCGGCCGCGCCGGCGAGCGGTCGGTCACGAGGTCTCCTCCGCCTGGATCGCCGTGATGGCCACCGCGAAGACGATGTCCGGCACGAGGGCGCCACGCGAGAGGTCGTTGACGGGTCTGCGCAAACCCTGGAGGACCGGCCCGACGGCGATCGCGCCCGCGCTGCGTTGGACCGCCTTGTAGGTGTTGTTCCCGGCGTTGAGGTCGGGGAACACCAGAACCGTCGCCCGCCCGGCGACGGGCGAGTCCTTGAGCTTCGCGGCCGCGACGGCCATGTCGACGGCGGCGTCGTACTGGATCGGTCCCTCGACCTCCAGGTGGGGCGCCCGGACCCGGACCAGCTCGGTGGCCGTGCGGACCTTGTCCACGTCGGCGCCGCCGCTGGAGCCCCCTGTCGCGTACGACAGCATGGCCACCCGCGGCTCGATCCCGAACTGGGCGGCAGTGGCCGCCGAGGACACGGCGATGTCGGCGAGCTGCTCCGCTGTGGGATCGGGGTTCACCGCACAGTCGCCGTAGACGAGGACACGGTCGGGCAGGCACATGAGGAACACCGACGAGACGATGTCGACGCCGGGCGCCGTCTTGACCACCTCGAGCGCCGGCCGGATGGTGTGCGCGGTCGTGTGGATCGCCCCCGAGACCATGCCGTCGGCCAGCCCTTCGACGACCATCATCGTCCCGAAGTAGCTCGGGTCGGCGACGATGTCCCACGCCTGCTCGGGGGTGACTCCCTTGTGCGCCCGCAGCGCCGCATACGCGTGCGCGAACCGGGAACGCAGCGGTTCGTCGTGAGGGTCGATGAGCTCGGCGCCGGCGATGTCGAGCCCGAGCTGCGAGGCCTTGGCCCGGATCCCGGACGGGCTGCCGAGCAGGGTGAGCCGGACGACGCCGCGCTGGAGCAGCTGGTCGGCCGCCGCGAGGATGCGCGGCTCCTCGCCCTCCGGCAGCACGATGTGCTTGTTCGCGGCGCGCGCCCGGTCGATCAGCTGGTACTCGAACATCAGGGGGGTCACGACACTGGTCGGGCTGACGTCCAGGCGGTCGAGGAGTGCGGACCCGTCGACGTGCTCGTCGAACAGCCGCAGGGCGGTCTCGATCTTGCGGGCCGACGAACGGGTGACCCGCGGCGCCACGGCGTAGAGGTCGGCGGCCGTGCGCATCGTTCCGGCGGTCGTCGTGATGACCGGGACGTGCACCTCGAGGCCCGAGATGAGCCGCTCGATCGAGTACGGCACTTCCAGCCCCCCGTTGAGCACGATGCCCGCGGGAGACGGGAAGGTCTTCGCCGGGTACGCCAGGAGGAGCGCGAGCAGGACGTCCGCGCGGTCGGCCGGAGAAATGACGACGCAGCCCTCGAACAGCCGGTCGAACACGTTCGGCATGGTCATCGCGGCGACGATCAGCCCGGACGACTCACGGTCGAGGAGGGCGTCGTCGCCGTGGACGAGCGTGCCGCGGGCGGCGGCCAGGAGCTCACGGACAGTGGGCGAGTCGAGGACGGGGTCGCTGGGGATCGCGTAGGCCGGTGCGCCACCGGCGACGCCCTGGAGGGCGGCCGCGGTGGCCGGAACGTGCTCTCTCGCAACGCGGTTCGCGATCACAGCCAGCACCGATGCATGACGGTGACGAGCGTCGTCCACCGCGATGTCGGCGGCGATCCGTACCTGCTCCGGTGACTTCCCCTGGCTGGACACCACGAGGACCATCGGGCTGTTGAGGTTCGCCGCGACGCGCGTGTTGAACGAGAACTCGGTCGGCGAGGCGATGTCGGTGTAGTCGGAGCCGACGACGAGGACGGCGTCGAACCGGTTGGCCACGGCGTGGTAGCGGTCGACGATGGTCGACATCGCGGCGTCCGGGTCGTGGTGGACATCGTCGTAGAACACGCCGGCCGCCTCGCGCGCGGTGAGCGGAGCGGGGGAGTCGCCGGTCGGTTCGAGCCGCGAGACGAGAAGGTCGAGGACGTGGTCCTCCTCGGCGTTCGCGGTGCGCACGACCGGGCGGAAGACTCCCACCCGCCCGACCCGCCGGCTCAGCTGGTCGAGGATCCCGACGGCGACCGCCGACTTGCCCGACTGTCCTTCGGACGACGCGAGGTAGACGCTGATGGCCACGGCTCAGCCACGCCAGGTCCAGTCGCGGACCTCGGGCATGTCCTCGAGGTGCTCCCGGATGTAGGTCTCATGGGTGGCCAGCATCTCGTAGCAGTGTGCTGTCAGCTCGTGCCAGCGCGGCGGTCGCTTGAGGCTGCGCCGGAGCGCTTCGATGGCCAGGTGGTAGCGCGACATCTTGTTGAGCACGACCATGTCGAACGGCGTGGTCGTCGTGCCCTGCTCGCTGAACCCACGCACGTGGAACCGCCCCGGGTTGCTGCGCCCGTGAACCAGCTGGTGCACGGCGCGGGGGTAGCCGTGGAAGGCGAAGATCACCGGCCGGTCCGCGGTGAAGAGGTCGTCGAAGACCGAGTTGACGTACCCGTGCGGGTGGTCGTCCTCGGGCAGCAGCGCCATGAGGTCGATGACGTTGACGAAGCGGACGTTGAGCTCCGGGGTCCACTCGCGCAGCAGCTCCGTAGCGGCCAGGGCCTCCTGGGTGGGTACGTCTCCGGCGGCAGCGATGACGATGTCGGGTTCCTCGCGGGGTCCGACGTTGGAGGCCCACTCCCAGATGCCGGCGCCCTGGGCGCACAGCTCGTCGGCCTCGTCCATCGACAGGTACTGCAGGTGTGGTTGCTTGTCGAGGACGATGAGGTTGACGTGGTTCTTGCTGCGCAGGCAGTGGTCCATGATCGACAGGCCCGTGTTGGCGTCCGGCGGCAGCCACACCCGGACCACGCCCGGCGCGAGCGACAGCAGCGAGTCGATGAGGCCGGGTCCCTGGTGGGAGAACCCGTTGTGGTCGTTCCGCCAGCAGGTGCTGGTCAGCAGGATGTTGAGCGACGACACGGGTTCACGCCACGGCAGCTCCTGGGCGTGCTGGAGCCACTTGACGTGCTGGATGGTCATCGACGCCGAGACCATGGCGAACGCCTCGTACGTCGCGAAGACGCCGTGGCGTCCGCTCAGGAGGTACCCCTCGAGCCAGCCCTGAGCAGAGGTGCTCGGAGAGCACCTCCATGACGCGGCCGTCGGCGGAGATCTTCTGGTCGGTGGGCAGCAGCGGCGCCTGGAGACAGCGGTCGGTGGTCTCGAAGACGGCCTGGAGCCGGTTGCTCGCGGTCTCGTCCGGACAGAACAGCCGGAAGGTCCCGCCGCCGTCCGCCGTGATGTCCGCCGCGTACACGTCGCGCATGAGCTCGCCCATGGGGCGCGTGCTCTCGTGGCTGGTGACGCCGCGCTCGGACGTCGAGCGCGTAGGTCTGCAGGTCCTTGATCGGCAGGTCCTTCAGCAGCCGGCCGCCGTTGGCGAACGGCGTCGCCGACATCCGCTTGTCGCCCTCCGGCGCCAGGGCGCGCAGCTCCTCGACGAACCGGCCGCTCTCGTCGAACAGCTCGTCGGGGCGGTACTTCTGCGAGCCACTCCTGGAGGATCTGCAGATGGGCGGGGTTGCCCTTGATGCCGGAGAGCGGGACCTGGTGGCTGAGGTTGGTGTCCTCGACCTGGACGCCGTCGACCTCGTGTGGGCCGGTCCAGCCCTTGGGCGTGCGCAGGACGATCGCCGGCCAGGGTGCCGGACCTGCTCGCTCGGCTCCCCGCCGCGCGTCGCGTCTCGCAGCGCCAGGATCTGCTCGTGGCTGCGGGCGAGCGCCGCCCAGAGGTCGCGGAAGACCTGCTGCGGGTCACTCCCCTCGACGACGACCGGGTCCCAGCCCTGGCTGCGCAGGTAGGCGACCGCGTCCTCGTCGGAGGTGCGCCCGAAGACGGTCGGACCGGCGATCTTGTACCCGTTGAGGTGCAGGATCGGCAGCACCGCGCCGTCACGGCGCGGGTTGAGGAAGTACGGCAGCTTCCACGAGCCGGACAGCGGGCCGGTCTCGGCCTCGCCGTCGCCGACGACGCAGGCGACGAAGAGGTCCGGGTGGTCCATCGCCGCCCCGCCGGCGTGCGCCAGCGCGTACCCGAGCTCGCCGCCCTCGTGGATGCTGCCGGGGGTCTGCACGCTGACGTGGCTGGGGATCGCCGCCGGGCGAGGAGAACTGCCGGAACAGGGTGAGGACGCCGGCCGCGTCCTCGGTGACGTGCGGGTAGACCTCGGAGTACGTGCCCTCGAGGTATGCGGCGGCCACCAGCGACGGTCCGCCGTGACCCGGGCCGGTGACGTAGAGCCAGTCCGAGCCGGTGCGGTTGATGAGCCGGTTGAGCAGGACGTAGATCATCGACAGGCCGGGACTGGTGCCCCAGTGGCCGAGCAGCCGCGGCTTGATGTGCTCCATCGCCAGCGGTTCGCGCAGGAGCGCGTTGCCCTGCAGGTAGATCTGGCCGACCGTCAGGTAGTTCAGCGCGTCCCACCAGCGCAGGTCGAGCCGCAGGTCGTCGTCCTCGTAGTCGGCGACCTTCTCGGTCACGGAGGCAGTGCTGGACATGACGGTTCTCCCTGATTGATTCGCGACGACGCAGCCGGCGTTCTCGATCCTGCCACGGTGTTCGTGGCCGCTCACAGGGCGGAGTCAGAGGTCGGACGGGTCCGCGAGCGGCGCGTTCTCGGCGGTGTTGCGGATGAGCAGCCAGGAGACGACGCCCCCGGCGACGAGCAGCCCTGCGCAGATCCACATCGCCGTGCGGTAGGCGGCGGAGAAGACGGCGGCGTCGCGGTAGGCGGTGCCACTCAAGCCGACCAGGGCCGGCAGGGCGGCGACGGCGAGGAGGGTGCCGGCCCGGGCGACGGCGTTGTTGACGCCGCTCGCCGCGCCGGCGTAGCGGTCGGGGGCGGCGGCCAGGACGGTGGCCGTGAGCGGAGCGACGAGCAGGCAGAGGCCCAGCCCGAAGACGACGACGCCGGGGAGGATGCCGAGGACGTAGGAGGTGCCCGCGGCGACACCGGTCAGGAGGGCGACCCCGACCGCGCAGACGACCGGGCCGACGGTCATCGGCAGCCGCGGACCGATCCGGGCGCCGAGCTCGCCACCCTTGGCCGCGAGGAAGAGCATGAGGAGAGTCATCGGAAGGGTGGCCAGGCCCGCGATCAGCGGCCCGTACCCGAGCACCGTCTGCAGCTGGAGCGTGAGGAAGAACAGCACGGCTCCGAGGGCGCCGTAGACGATGAGGGTCATGAGGTTGGCGCCGGTGAACTGCCGGTTGGTGAACAGCGACGGCTGGACCATGGGGTTCTTCGCCCGTCGCTCGACGGCGACGAAGCCGAGGCCGATGGCGAGACCGACGAGAACGAACGCGATGGTCCACGTCGGGCCGAGGCTGCCGTACTCGATGAGGGCATACGTCACCAGGGCCAGCGACGCGGTGGCGAGGACCGCCCCCAGCACGTCGAAGCTGTGGCCGGCCTCCTCGTCGCGGGTCTCGGGGACCGTCCGGATCGCCAGGACGACGGTCACCGCGGCCAACGGGATGTTGAGGAAGAACGCCCAGCGCCAGCTGGCGTACTGGACCAGCCAGCCGCCGACGAAGGGGCCGATGGCGGCCGCGATGCCGCCGAGCCCGGACCACGACCCGATGGCCTTGGCGCGGTCCTCGTGCCGGATCGTCGCCTCGATCATCGACAGGCTGCCGGGCGTCAGCAGCGCGCCCGCGGCGCCCTGGAGGATGCGGGCGAGGATGAGCTGGCCGGGGTTCTGGGCGAACCCGCAGAACGCCGACGTCACGGCGAACCCGATGACGCCGATGACGAAGATCTTCCGCCGGCCGTACCGGTCGCCGAGGCTCCCGCCGAGGAGGATCAGGGACGCGAGCGAGAGCAGGTAGCCGTTGCTGACCCACTGCAGGTCGGCGAGGCTGGCGTCGAGGTCCTCACCGATCCGGACCAGGGCGACGTTGACGACCGTGCCGTCGAGCATGGCCATGCCGGAGCCGAGGACCGCGGCCGCGACGATGCCGCGCCCGGTCTTCGAGGAGAGCTCGACCGCCGTCACCCGGGCAGTCTGACACCCGGGTCGGACGCGCGCCGGTGACCGGTAGCGTCCCGGGGATGGGCGAGACTCCCGCGTTCGGTCCGGGTCGGCTGCGGCAGAACGCGATCTACCGGGCGGGCGCACTGGGCCGACGTCCGCGCGTACCGACCGACCCCACCGGCCTGGAACGGGCTGCGCGCCGGGCCATGTCCGGTGATGCGTGGGCGTACGTCGCCGGGGGAGCGGGCGACGGCGCGACGATGCGGGCCAACCGCGCGGCGTTCGAGCGGTGGGCCCTCGTGCCTCGGATGCTGCGGGACGTCGTCCTCACGCGACCTGTCGGTGTCGCTGCTGGGTATGCGGCTGCCCGCACCGGTGCTCGTCGCGCCGATCGGTGCGGCGGGGCTGGTGCGCCGCGGGGCGGACGAGATGGTGGGCGCCGCGGCGTCGGCCGTGGGCGTGCCGTACATCCTGTCCAGCCAGGGCTCCTCGCCGATGGAGGCGACGGCGCGGGCGATGGGGGACGGCTCCCGCTGGTACCAGCTGTACTGGTCCACCGACGAGGCGCTCGTCGACTCGTTCATCGGCCGCGCCGAGGCGATGGGGGCGTCGGCGCTCGTCGTCACCCTGGACACGACGATGCTCGGCTGGCGGCCGCAGGACCTCAACCGCGGGTCGCTGCCGTTCGCGCGGGGCATCGGGATCGCCCAGTACACGTCGGACCCGCGGTTCCGGGAGCTGGTGAGGGAGCGCGTGGCGGCCGGTCCCGCGGCGGGACCGCGGCCGCGGCCGACGCCTGGCGCGGTGCGGACGCTGGCGTCGATGGCCCGGGAGCTTCCTGGCGGGTTCGTCGACAACGTGCGGTCGCCGCATACCCGAGCCGCCGTCGAGACGTTCCTCGCCATCTACTCGAAGCCGTCGCTGTCGTGGGACGACCTCGCGACGCTGCGCTCGCGGACCCGGCTTCCGGTGCTGCTCAAGGGAATCCTGCATCCGGACGACGCCGTGCGGGCGGTGGAGCTCGGGGTGGCCGGGGTGCTGGTCTCCAACCACGGCGGCCGCCAGGTCGACGGGGCGGTCGGTGCGCTCGACGCCCTGGTGGACGTCGTGGCGGCCCTCGGCGGGGCGGGGTCGACCTCGGTGCCCGTGATCCTCGACAGCGGGATCCGTTCCGGCGCCGACATCGTCAAGGCCCTGGCGCTGGGGGCGGCGGCGGTCACCGTCGGTCGGCCGCACGTCTACGGGTTGGCTCTGGACGGCGCCGCCGGGGTCCAGGCGGTGCTCGAGAACCTCGTCGCCGAGCTCGACCTGACCCTCGGGCTGATCGGTATGCGGTCGGTCTCGGACCTGTCGCCGGAGGTGCTGCGCCGGCGTCTGAGGGGCCGGCCGGACGCGTTCTGCCGGTTCGTGGTTCGGGTGGCCCGCGTGCTAGCGTTTCGGGCGCGCTGAGGGGCCCTTCAGGAGGGCGCCGAGGCCCACCTTGTCCGGGTGGCGGAATGGCAGACGCGCTAGCTTGAGGTGCTAGTGCCCTTAACGGGCGTGGGGGTTCAAGTCCCCCTCCGGACACGCGGCAGGCCTCTGACCTGCAGTTATGTACAAACGTTCGAGCCTCTGCCCGACTTGAACCCCCACGCGACGTTCCATAGGGCGAGACGCACGTCTCGTCAGTAGGACAGTTAGGTGCTGCGGTGCGCCCGGCCTGACGTGGGGACCTGTTACGAGTCGGTTGCCCGGTCGACGCGGCACAAACCCATTCATGGACTGGTCTCGAGCTCGAAACCATGCCGATCCGTGTTGCCCGCTGCGCCTCCAGGAACGACTGGGATGGGCCGGGTGGGCCGGCATCGGTCGTCCGTGGCCTTGGTAGGTCGTTTACGGCGGAGGTTCGTGTGGCGCCTCAGAGTCAATACCAAGGACTGCGTTCTTGCGGGTTGAGCCGTCCTTCGCGGGCGCGCTCTTCGTGTGTCCAGGAAGGTGATCTGGGCGCGGATCGAGGATCGACCTTCGACGGGTTCCGGCGACTCAGCATTGACCGGGCTGGTGCGGTGCGGCGCCGAGGGGCTCGGCACTCCCGTGTCCGTCCGACCGGACCGCGCCAAGCCGTGCCCGGGAATCGGGGGAGCGGTCCGACCGGCATCGCCCCCGTGTCCTGGACGGGGGGGCGCAGGTCGGGGGGGTGACGGGCGCAGGTCGGTCCCGCTAAGCCCGGTATCTCCGGTGCTCGACGAAGTGTCGACCCGTCTCGGTGAGGTTGGCCGTCCACTTTCCGCCCGCACGCGTGACGCGTACCAGGCCGCGGGATATCAAGGCGGCCGAGCTCACCTTCATCACGGTCGCCGGCCGATCCTGCGAACCCCCTGCGGCCAGCCAGTCCAGTACCCTCCACTGCGCCTCGTTGACTGGGCGTTCCATCGAGCAACGAGCCCTCCATGGCTTCCCGGCGGGCGGTGATCAGCTGGCGACCACGCTGCCAGGTGGTCATGACGGTGAAGGCGCTGATGCCGATGAGCAGGGGCAACCACGCGCCGTGGGCCAGCTTGGTGAGGTTGGCGGCCAGGAATAACGGGTCCACGACGAGCAGCAGCGTGGCCGCCGAGACGATGGACCACGTCGGGAGAGCCTTGAGCCGGTAAGCGACGTCTCTATCAGAATGTAGGTTTTTCCCTCTGCCATCCAACCCTCCCGCACCCGTAGACCCGGCCGGCCTGCACGGACGCAACGACGCCCCGATCTCGGCAGCGGCGGGGGCGCTGGGCCCGCATCGGTAACCCCATGTCGTCCTGACCACCACGAACCCTCCGGGTGGTCAGGGGGGATCGACCGTCCGACCCCGAGGCGGGGCAGAACTACGCTCTGGTCCGGTCCGTCAGCGGCGTAGGAGCGCGGCGAGCGTGGCAACGCCGTGGTCGAGCTCGCTCTCGGTCACGATCAGAGGCGGCGCAATGCGAATCACTCGGTCGCCAGCCGATCCGAACAGCACACCTTGGTCGAGACCGGTGCGGACGACGTCCATGGCGGTGGACGGATAGCTGTCGTCCAGCTCCACCCCGACGAAGAGACCGCGACCACGGACGTCCGTGATCGGCAGGGTGTCAGGCAGGTCTCGCAATGCGCTGATCAGGTGGTCGCCAAGGGATTTGGCCCGTTCGACGAGGCCGTCGCGTTCGATGATCTCGAACATGCGGGTGGACACGGCCATCGGTATGCAGTTGCCGGCAAGCGTCGAGGCGTGCGGGACACCGCCGTAACTGTCGACGCTGAACAGGTCGGCGATTCGCTGGTCGGCGCACATGACGGAGACGGGCAGGCCGCATCCAATGGCCTTGCCGAGGGTCATGATGTCGGGCTTGATCTCTGCGTGTTGATAGGCGAACCAGTTGCCGGTTCGACCGCACCCGGTCCAGACCTCGTCGCTGATGAGCAGGAGGTCGTGCTCGTCGCAGAGCGCACGTAGGCCGGGCAGGTAGTCGTCGTCGGGCACATGGACCCCACCCTCGCCTTGGATCGGCTCGACGATGATGGCGGCGGTCTCGTCGTCGATGGCCGCCGCCATCGCGTCCAAGCTGTTGTAAGCCGCGTGGCCGAACCCGTCGAGGTAAGGGCTGTACCCCTTACGGACCTTGTCACCGGCCGTGGCGTTCATGGCTGCGAACCCGCGTCCGTGGAATCCGTTGTTGGTCGCGAGGACCTTGTAACGGTTCCGGCCGTCCTGGCGTCCGTAGAGCCGGACGAGCTTGAACGCGGCCTCGTTGGCGTCTGAACCGCTATGGCCGAAGCAGCTACGTCCGCCGAAACCTTTGGTGGCGATCTGTTCCGCGAGCAGGGTCTGCGGTTCGGTGTCGAGGAAGTTCCCGACATGCCAGAGTTTGGAGGCTTGCTCGGTAGCGACAGCGATGAGCTCGGGATGGCAGTGGCCGAGGATGGTCCCGCCGAAGCCGGAGAAGAGGTCCAGGTATGACTTCCCGTTCGCGTCGACCAGGTGGCAGCCTGCTCCCTCGACGATCGTGATGTCGAATCGAGGGTAGTTCAGGGTGAGGTAACGGTTCCGACGCTCGATGGTCGGGTCCGCGGCCAGTGCGAGGTCATGGCTGGCGGTCGTGGTGGGGGTGGTGATCTGGGACATGGTGCGCCATCTGCCTCACGTGGTCGGTCATGAGGCTCGTGCCGAGCATGGCGCGGCCTCCATTGGTCACAATGAAGATAATGTCATACAGAAGTGACTCTGTCAGCCCCGCGCGTCCTCAGTCACTCCGCGCGGTAGGCATCGCACCGTTGACGTTCAGTGCACGCCGTTGAACCGCTGGACGGGTTGGCATCGGACGCCCGGGATGCTAAGACGGCTGTGCCGAGCGATTTCCGTGCGGATCGAGTCCAAGAATCGAGCAAGCCGTGGAGACGTCTGACCAGGCGAGAGCGCCGGCAACTCAGCCGTTCGGAGCCGAGGCGTTCGGCCCGTCCGAGGGGACGGTCCTGCGGTGGCTCGGGATGGCCGGCTTCCTGGTCAACAGCCGCGGGACGACGATCATGATCGACCCACTCCTGGGCGGCTTCGACATGCCGATCATGATCGAGCTGCCGGTCTCCGCTGGTGACGTCCCGCACCTGGATGCTCTCCTGGTCACCCACAGCGACAACGACCACTACAGCGTCCCTACCTGCCGCGACCTTGCCGAGGTCACCGAGTCGTTCCACTCCACACGGTACGTCGCCTCGCTCATGCGGCAGCAGGACCTGCCATCGGTGGGTCACGACATCGGCGACGTCTTCCACGTCGGACCGGTGCGGGTCGAGGTCACCCCGGCCGACCACGCCTGGCAGAACGCGTCACCGGGGGCCAGTACCCGCGTGTTCCGCGACGAGGACTGTTGCGGGTTCTGGCTCACCACGCCTGACGGAACCATCTGGGCACCGGGGGACTCACGCCTCATCCCCGACCACCATCTGACCAGACCCACCCCTGACGCGCTGATCTTCGACTTCTCCGACAGCGAGTGGCACTTCGGGCTCGACGGCGCAGTGATGATCGCCAACACCTACCCAGCCGCACCGCTCCTGCTCCACCATTGGGGGTCGGTAGACGCCCCTGACTTCGCACCCTTCAACGCCGACCCGGCCTCCCTGCTCGACCGGGTGGTCAACCCCGAACGCATCCACGTCCTCGCCCCGGGCGCACCCTTTGCCCTGCGAGATCTGCGCGAAGGCCAGGGCTGCTGAACCGTCCACATCGAGGTCGGGGGTTGAGAAGAGCAGCCACCAATGGATGAGTGTGCGGATTCGACCACCGGCTAGTGAGCGCATCCTCCTGTCCACCAGGGCGCGAGGTGGCGATAGCGGGGCGCGCGTCCTTGAACCGGATGAAGCGGGTCAGCCATACTCGCCGAACCATGCAGCAGCCCATCACCCAGCCGGGCGGCTCAGAGGGCCCCCTGTCGCCGCTGGATGCGCTCCTGCTCAGCAGCGACAGCAGCCCCGCGCGCCGCGCCATCATGACCATCGTGATCGTGCTCGAGGGTAGACCGGAGCCGGAACGGGTGTATGCCGCATTTGCCCGAGCGACCCAGCAGCTGCCCAGAATGACGCAACGGGTGAGAACGGCTCCCCTCACTGGAGTTACCAGTTGGCGGGCGGACCCACGGTTCGCATTGGGCAACCACATTCGTGTCTCACCAGCCCCTGGCGATGGCTCGTTGTCGGCGATTCTCGGACGTGGCCGCCCTACGCGCCACGGAGAGGTTCCCGGCAGCCCATCCCCTGTGGGATGCCACCCTCTATGGCGGAGTAGAGGCCAGCGACTCGGCGCTGGTGCTGAGAATTCACCATGCTGTCGCAGACGGGGTTCGCCTGCTGCAAATGCTCACGTTCCTTCTCGAACCGGAAGCCGGCCCACCGGCGTCACCTTCGCCTCAGCCTCCCGTGCGGATACCTGTTCCTGGGCCGCCTCGACTCCGTCGAAGACCTCGCTCGGGACGCGGCGCGTCTTGTGGAGGTTCGACAAGGTCAAGCGGAGCAGTTCTTCCTGTCCTACCTTTCGGCCGCATCACGTCCCGTCGGCGCGATGTCGGACATCAGTAGGTATGTCAAGTCAGCAAGAAGAACCTTTGATACGGGAGATGCCAAGCCGTCGCGGCTTCTGCGTGGTCGCAGCCTGCGCAGGCAGTTTCACACCATGGAAGTTCCACTGGCGGCGATGCGCCGGGTGGCTCGCTCGAATGACGCGACGATCAACGACGTCTACTTGGCGGCACTCCTCGAGGGGCTGGCCCTCTATCACGACGAGCACGGTGAACCGCCGGGCGATGTTCCCATGAGCTTCCCGATCAACATCGGTGGCAATGACATCTTCGGTGAGGGAAATCATTTCAGTGCCGCAGCAATCCCGGGGCCCGCATCGATACGTCACCCGGCTGAGAGGATCCAAGCGGTTCATCGGCTCGTCGCGGCGCGGCGAGGCGAGCTGGGGGTGGACGCCTTGCTGCGAGTGGCAGCCGCGGTTCAGGAAGTTCCGGCCCCGCTGACGGAAATGGGCGCGACTGCCTATGCACAACGTATTGATCTACAGGCCAGCAACATCATCGGACCGGAGTCCGTGACCTTCCTGGCCGGAGCACCGGTGCGGCGCTTCTTCGGGTTCGCTCCTTCGCCCGGCATACCCCTGATGGTCCTCCTCGTGAGCTCCGCGGGTACGTGCACGCTGGGCTTCACCATCGACCCGGCGGCGATCACCCGGCCGGACCTCCTCATGAGGTGCATGGTGAACGCGTTCACGGAGATCCTGGACGATCTGTAGCGGCACCGCAAGCATGTCATCGGAACCACCCACGTCTGATCGTCCGCGTTCGCTCGGAGCCTTCGAGGTCTTGAGGACAGCGTGAGGTGTCGCCTCCACCGAGCGACCTTTCGGGACGCCCGTCGCGAGCCGGACCCGTGACCGAGTGCTCGCGGTGGTCAAGTCGGCTCGCGCGGTTGACGATCGTTCTATTGTTTGACAAAATGCATGGATGCCACCAACCGGGGCCCATCCGCGAGGTTCAGCGGCCATCCGTCCCCTGACGCTCGACGACGGGCAGGCGTTCGCCCTGTTCGCTTCACGTGTCCCTGAAGGTGATCGACGTTTCCTCAAGGAGAACCTGGAGGATCCAGCACCGGATCTCGCCGGCGCTCACCGCGATACGCGGGAGCGGCGGCTGGTCGCGGTCACGGAGTCGGGCATCGTGGGGGTGGCCGGGGCGTTTCCAGGTAGCGGCTGGTCGTCACATGTCGCAGAGCTGAGAGTGCTCGTCATCCCCGACCACCGGGGCGCGGGACTGGGCCGCCAGCTCGCCAGATCCGCTCTCGTGGCCGCCCTCGAGCTCGGCTGCACCCACGCGTACGTGGAAGTGGTGGCGGAGCAGGAGGCCCTCGTCTCGATGTTCCAGGACCTGGGCTTCGTGCCGGAGGCAATCCTGGCGGACTTCGTGCGGGACGGGGAGGGGGAGTTCCACGACCTCATGCTCCTGACCCATCGCGCCCAGGACCAGGTCCCCCTCAGCCAGCTCCGCGAGCTGAGCGGGGCCGGCCTGTGAGCAGGGAGGCGCTACTCGCCGAGGAACGCTACGTCGACTTCGCCGGTCGGTCCGTTCGCGTGCGAGTCCACGGTCAGGGCTCGCCTCTCTTGCTCATCAACGGGCTTGGAGCCAACGTCTCGACCTGGAGCCCTCTCCTGGAACAGCTCAACGGGTTCGAGGTCATCACCTTCGACGCGCCCGGGACGGGCCGGTCGGCAGCTCCGTACACCCCGTATGCGATCTCTCGTGTCGCCGAGGTGGCGCGCGTGGTCCTCGATGACGTCGGTCACGAACGCGCCGACGTGCTCGGCTACTCCCTCGGTGGTGCCGTCGCACAACAACTCGCCTTCAGCGAACCGGAACGTGTCCGCCGTTTGACCCTCGTGAGCAGTTCGTGCGGTGTTGGAGGGCTCCCTGGCTCGCTCCCGGCGCTCCTGGCGGTCAGTACGCCCTTGCGGCACTACACGAAGTCCGGCTACCGGGCGGCCATGCGGATGATCAACCTCGCGCTGGCCGAGAAGGAGCGCGGTGTCGTCGATCGTCACATCGCAGCCTGGCACCAGGAGCCGGCTCCCTCGATGATCGGCTACATGCTGCAGATGACGGCCTTCTCGACCTTCAACAGTCTCCCGTGGCTTCACCGGGTCAGCCAGCCAACGCTGGTTCTGTCCGGGGAACAGGACCGTCTGATGCCGGTAGCCAATTCCGCCATCCTCGCGTCCCGCCTGCCGAACGCGCGGTTGCGCGTGTTCGAGCACTGGGGTCACTACCTGTTGCATGACTCCGAGTCCGGTGCCGGCGCCACTGTGGCCAGTTTCCTCAGGGCTCCGAACTACCGGCGCAGTGCGGCGTGGCGAGGAGCCCGGACGGTGACCGAGCAGGACGCAGCCGAACTCATCCGGGCCACACCACGGAGTGCACATCCGGCCCGGGTGACCAGCGGTCTCGTCCGCCGGTGGTCTCCGAGGCCGGACGGGACGGTGTGACATGGCCCGAGCCGACTCACCCGCCTGGCGGCGTGCCTTCGACGGTGTCGAGAAGCGGGTCAGCCCGCCCCTCGTCTCCACGACCACGTCCGCCGACTTCCAGGCCACGGTCTTGTTCCTGCGTCGGGCGACGCGCGCCATCGAACGGCCGATCGAAGACGCGGCGTCGTGGGGTCTGCACCTTGTTGGACTGCCTTCACGCGCGGATATGCGTGACCTGAAGAAGCAGCTCGGGGATGTCCAGCGAGAGATGCTGGCACTGCGCCGTGACCTCGTGAGCGCCGATGAGTCCAAGCGGAAGCCGCGATGACGCCGCTACCTCCAGGTTCTCGATGTGGCACGGGACATCAAACGCGAGGTCGAACGCACTCAGCTGCGGGCGAGAAAGGGCATCGCGCTCGTCGCTCGGCGACCACCACTGAGAATCAGCCTGACCCCGAAGGACGAGGTGTGGTCACTGGGCAAGGCCACGCTGTGGCGGTACCGAAGTGACCGGGTCAGCCAACGGCCTCCGGTGATGCTCTTCCTGGGGCTCGTCGGCGACTCGGCCATCTTCGACCTGCATCCCGGCAACTCCTGGGCCGAAGTGCTCGTCAGTGAGGGATTCGACGTGTTCCTCTTCGACTGGGGACAACCCGGCGCCGCCGAGAACGACCACGGTCTCGACACCTACCTCCTCGGCTACTTCGTCCCGGCCGTGGACGCGATACGTCGTATCGCGAAAGTAGATGAAGTCTCGTTGGGCGCCTACTGCATGGGTGCCCTCATGGCGCTGCTGCTGCTGGGCAGCAACGAGACCGTCCCGGCGAGGAACCTCGTCCTCTTCACGCCACCCTGTGACCACGAGCACTCGCCCAGATTCATCCAGGCCTTCCGAGATGGGCGCATCAGTCCCTTCGACGCCATCGACGAGACGTCCGGTCTGGTTCCCGGAGACGCGGTTCGCTCCATGTTCCGGTTGCTTCAACCAGCCTCCGACCTGGTGCAGAACGTGACGCTGTGGGAGAACCTCTGGCGGGAGGACTACGTCGAGTCGCATCGGGCGGTGAACCACTGGGCCTGGAACCATCGCTCGATCGCCGGTCCGGCCTTCACCGAGATGGTCCACCAGTACGTGATGGACAACGCCCTGATGAAGGGCTCCGCTCGCCTCGGGGGCCGGCCGGTAACGCTGGACCGCATCAAGGCGCCCACGCTGATCGTCGTGGCCGAACGTGACGAGTTCGTTCCTCCGGCGAACTCGGCGCCGTTGACGCATCTTCTCGGCTCCGAGACCGTCGACGTTCTCCGCGTTCCGGGTGGTCACGCCGGGGCTCTGATGGGGTCTGTCGCCAGACGGTCGACCATGCCAGGCGTCGTCGACTGGTTGAAGCGCCATTCGGACGAGGTCTAGAGGCCGAGTGCTCAGCACTTCCAACCCCGGCGAAATGGAGTCGTGATGTCGGAGATCGTTGTGGATAGGGGCGAAGAGACCCTGTTCGGTTCACTGCAGCGGGCGTCTGACGACGTCGCCGGCGACAAGCGCGCCCTGGCCGGCCTTCGAGACGCGCATCAATGGGTCGAGCTCACCTACAGCGAGTTGATGAGCGACATCCTGAGAGTGAGCACCCACCTTCGGGCCCTCGGCCTGGAGAAGGGTGACGTGCTCTGCATACAGCTACCCAACTGGACCGAAGCGGTCATCTACACGTACGCCGCCTCCCGGTTGGGCGCGATCGTCTGTCCTGTCACGACGATCTACCGACGGCGTGAACTGACCTTCATCCTCGAACGCACCGAGTGCAAGATCGTCGTGGTCCCCTCGGTCTATCGAGGGTTCGACTACGCCGCGATGATGCGCGACGTGGCCGACCAGGTCCCCGGCCTGAAGGAGATCATCTGCGTCGGTGACACGGAGACTGCAGGGGTTCGCTCGAGCAGCTCATTCCTCGTGGACCCAGTGGACGCACCTGCCCCGGTCGCTCCGGTCGCCACCGACGAGATCGCCGTTCTGGCCTTCACCTCCGGGACCACCGGCGAGTCCAAAGGCGTGATGCACTCGCACGCCTCGATGCACGCAGCGATCGACGACTTCGTCACGCACGCCGGATTCGGCTCCGGTCTCACCTCGTTGGTCATGTCGCCCTTCGGTCACCTGACGGGGTTCACCTGGGGGATCCTCATGCCACTGCGAGGTGCCGGTGACGTCGTGCTCCTCGAGACGTGGGACCCGGAGTCGGCGCTGCGTCTGATCACTCAGTACTCGGTGAGCTTCACCATGGGAGCGACGCCGTTCCTCGGCGACCTCCTCGACCTGGCGCAAGAGCGCAGGGATACCGATTTCCCGGCGATGTTCGTATGCGCCGGCGCACCTATTCCGCCCAGCCTGATCGAACGCGCCGTGCGGTCGCACGATTCCCGTGTCGTATCCGGCTGGGGGATGAGCGAGTACCCGATCGGGACATCCTCCACGGTCCACGACGATCCTGCGGTTGCCAGCGGAAGTGACGGCCGACCGGCTGGCCGGGCCGACGTGATGATCGTGGACCCTGAGGGGTCACCGGTATCGGTCGGCGAGGAAGGTGACGTGATCATCCGGGGACCGGGCCTCTTCCGCGGTTACTACAAGCGCCCCGACCTGGACGCCGCCGCCATGACGGACGACGGGTACCTCAGGACTGGTGACCGTGCCCGGCTCCTGGATGACTCGGGCCACATCAGGATCTGCGGTCGCACCAAGGACATCATCATTCGAGGAGGTGAGAACATCCCGGTTGTCGAGATCGAGAACCTTCTGCTGTCCCACCCAGCGATCAGGGAGGTCGCGCTGGTTCCACTGCCGCACGAGCGACTCGGCGAGACCGCCTGCGCGTGCCTCGTGCTCCGGCCCCAGGACGGCTCGCCCATGACGGTCGAGGCACTCGGCGAGTTTCTCGGTGGCCATGGCGTTGCCAAGCAGTTCTTCCCCGAGGCGGTTCGGACGATGGCTGAGCTTCCTCGGACGCCGAGCGGCAAGATCCAGAAGTTCGTCCTCCGCGACCAGGTGCTCTCCTCGGCTTGACCGCGCCGCTTGTCGAACGGACGGTCCCGTCGTTCTCACGCGGTGAGGAAGTCGGTGATCAGTCGGCCCAGCTGCTGCGGCCGCGTGTAGAGGTACAGGTGCCCACCTCGCGGCACCGGTGACATCGCTGCGTTCGGCAGAAGTCGTTGCATGATGCGGGCGTTGACAATGGGGACGACAGGGTCATCGTCACCATGCAGGATCAGGGTCTGCTGTCGAACCATGGGGAGCCACGGAAGGCTGGACCAGCCGAGGACCGAGACCATCTGCAGATGATAGGTACGCCGGTCGCTCGGCCAGAGCAAGCCCAGTTTGTGAATCAGCGACGGATCCTGCAGAAAGTCTCCGGCGTAGAGATGTTTGTTGAGCTGAGCCGCGCGCCCTGATGACATCTTCGGTCTCAGCAGTGCAGCGGTCGACGCGGGCTTGGCTGGTACGGAAAGGAACCCGGGCGTGGTGCTGGCCAGGACGAGGCGCCGCACCCGGGGGCTGTGGTCGTGAGCGAACTGCTGAGCCGCCATGCCTCCCCATGACAGTCCGAGGACGTCCACCGCTGCGACGTCGAGCTCGTCGAGCATCTCCGACAGGTTCTTGGCGAACGTCCTGAGCGAGGGCCGTATACCCAGGTGGCGAGGCTGGACCTCGAAAGCGACGGTCGGCCGGTCGATGTGACGACGAAGTTCCGTCAAGGTCGATTCCCTCGCGCCGACGCCGTTGAGGATCAGAAGAGGGATCACGTCCGCCTTGGGCTCCCGGACTGAGACGTCGAACAGTCGAGTCTGGTGGCGCCGCACGCCATCTCGCCGCGCCCCGAAGTGGGTCGCACGTGGGCCAACTCTCCTTTCCAGGGCGCGATGACGACAACGTGGACGTCCGTAACTCCTTGCGGCGTCTCGGATTCCTCTACCCGCCCAACCCCGACGGCAACCGGTCCACACGGAACCACTCCGTGTCTGGAGGACGAGCAAGGCTCAACGGTTTCGCCGCTGGCGTGCCCGATCAACCGGCCATGTATGCGCCGTCGACCACATAGACGCCGCCGCTGGCGTAGGACGCGCGGTCCGACAGCAGCCAGCACGCCATCTCCGCCATCTCGGCAGGCGCGGCGAGGCGCCGAAAGGGAATGCGGGCAAGGATCTGTTCGCCACGGCGCGACATGGTGTCCGCGAGCATGCCGGTGTCGACGTAGCCGGGACACAAGGCGTTGACCCGGACGTGCGGGGCGTACTCCAGAGCGGCGGTCTTGCTCATGCCGACGACTGCGTGCTTGCTCGCCACGTAGCCCACATTGGTCGCGACGCCGGCGATCCCCCCTAGGGAGGCCGTGTTCACGATCGAGCCACCGCCTGCCTCGGCCATCTGTCGCAGCTCGGACCGCATGCAGAGCCAGGTACCCTTCAGATTGACAGCAATGATGCGGTCGAAGGCTTCCTCGTCCCAATCGGCACTGCGCCGCCCTCCTTGCCCGACCTGGCCGCCGGTGAGACCGGCGTTGTTGAAGGCGCCGTCGAGGCGCCCGAACCTCTCAACGACCGCCCCCACCATCCGCTCGACCTCTTCCGGTCTCGTCACGTCGGCCGTGATCGCGAAGGCCTCGCCGCCCTCGTCCTCCACCAGCGCGAGCGTCTGCGCGACGCTCTCGGACTGCATGTCAGCCGCCGCGACCCGCGCGCCTTCACGGGCGAAGAGCAGGGCGGCTTGCCGCCCAATACCGCCCCCTGCGCCGGTGACCAGCACGGCCTTGCCCGCCAAGAGGCCGCTCACCGCGAGCCAGTCCGGGCCGTCTGTGTCGCGTCCATCGTTTCTCCCTGATGAGTTAGTGCATGACTGACGTCGTCGTCAGGCCAAGAAGTTTCTATCGATCAGCTGCCTGACGAAGTGCGCTGGTTGGTCACGTTGGACTGTTCTGGATGACTCTCCATGACGCGATGAGGCCGAATCCGGCCGTCGCGGTGACCCACTCGCATGCCCCTACAGCGAGTGGGTCACCGCGGCTGACAACGCATGGGCGCCACCCAGGCGTCACCAGCGATCTGACCTAAGCAGCGGCGCGAATCCGCTCGTACTCGTCGCGCGGCACCTCTGGAGCACCCTTCCGGCCAAGGTCGTGGAGATGCACCCGATAGGTCTCCCGCGTGAAGTAAGCGGAAATGGCGGCAACGACTCCAATTCCGAAGATGATCGATCCGACGATCACCGGGACATTTGAGCCGGGCGGAGCGACGGCGGCGAAGACGGACGGCATAAGCCCGGTGACCATGCCGGCGAGGTTTTGCGGAATGGCGAAGCCGCTGACACGGGTGCGGGTTGGGAACTGTTCTTGCATGGAGCTCGGGAAGACTCCTTGGAACCCCTGAAAGGTGACACCGTACGCGAGGAGCCCGAACACGAACATCAGCACCCCGTTCTGGACACTGATAAAATAGAGATAGCCGAAACACAGGGCGCTAGCGGTGAGCATGCCCGTGATCAGGCACGGACGCCTGCCGATCTTGTCAGACAGGGCACCGGCGAACGGGACCAAAATCACAGCAATCGTGTTGCCTATCAGCGTCAACCAGAGGAGGGTCGTCGGGCTGAAACCGTTGCCGTAGGCCTTACTCGTTGCAAAGCTCACTCCGAACACGGTCACGCCCACCGGAATGACAGTCAGGAGCATGACAAAGAACACGCGCACGATGTCGGCACGGTTGTTCCGGAAGGCGTCCACAATGGGTGCGGCCGGGACTACTCCCTCCTCGAGCTCTTCGAGGAAGATGGGCGGCTCGTCCACCCTGCGGCGAATGACGAGCCCAGCCACGACCACGACCGCGCTCAGCAAGAACGGGATCCTCCAACCCCACGAGAGGAAGGCTTCACTCGGAAGGACTATCGACAGCGGCAAGAACGCTGCCGCCGCGAGAACCTGACCGGCCGCGACGCCCTGCATCGTGAAGCTCGTGTAATAGCCACGCTTACCGAATGGCGAGTGTTCCATGATCATCGCACTCGACCCGGAGATCTCCCCGCCGAGGGCGAAGCCCTGGATCAAGCGCAGGACGACCAAGAGGATCGGCGCCCAGACACCGATTGAGCTATATGAGGGAATGAGTCCGATGCTGAACGTCGCGAGTCCAATGAGGATGATGCACAGAGTGAGGACGTTCTTCCGGCCGTGCTTGTCCCCCCAGTGGCCGAGGACGAACCCCCCCACGGGCCGCGCGACATAGCCGACGCCGAACGTGGCGAAGGACGCAACGATGGCGGTCGCCGGGTTCGTCGCCGGGAAGAAGACCGTCGGGAATACCAGTGCCGCCGCTTGCGCGTAGATGAAGAAGTCGTAGTACTCGAGTGCCGAGCCGATCCACCCGCTCGCAGCCGCCTTCTTGGGCGTCTTCCGGTGCTCGCCCGGTTCTTCGGCGCGTGGTCGCTCGATCGTGTTGTCGCTCAACCGAATCCCTCCTCCTTGAGGTGCGACTCCCAGCCGAGGGCTGCAGTCTGCTGTGAGGTATGACACGAACAAGATAGCCGATCCCTGACAGCAAGGCAATGGTCAGATGTTTACCATCACGTCGGTTGACGGGAACTGCTGCTGTCGGTCGCTGGTGGACACACAGTTGGGACCAGCAGGGCGAGTGGCCACCACCGTCGTCAGCGCCGGCTCCGGACACCGAGGACCCTGAGTCGGACCGGCCCCCTCAGACGTGGCCACCGCACGGCATGACCTGACTCGACGCTTCCCGTTGCCGTGTCGCGTCACGTGCGGGTGAGTGTGCGGGGCTGCGCCAAGGCGGACCCTCGCCTGCCGGACCGCCTGACTTCTATCCCCGTGATGCCTGACGCCCGCTATCGAGCCTCAGGTTCGGCTCGGAGTCGGCTCGTACCACTCCGCCATGAGCTGACTCTGGTCGGCGTCTGGCCCGAATCGCTCGATCGCCTCTCGAGTCAGGTCTTCGACCAGGTTCCCGATCGGGGTGCGGTGGTTCATGCTGGCGGCCATCTCGATCGCGAGGTGCACGTCCTTGAGCATCAGCTCCAGGACGAACCCCTGGAGCTTGTAGGTGTCACCCGTCAACAGCTGGGTGAAGGTGTACTCGGTCGTGTAGTTGCGGCCGGTCGACATGTTCAGGACGTTGACCACCGTGTCCTGGTCCATCCCGTAGGCCTGCCCGAGGCGGACGGCCTCGAGAGCCGCGAAGCGGTTGCAGCTGTTGAGGAGGTTGTTGACGAGCTTCATCGCGTGTCCCGCACCCACGTTGCCGACATGGAAGACGTTGGGAGTGACGCGCTCGAGCAGCTCCTGGACCTTGGCGAAGTCGTCGGGGGAGCCGCCGACCATCAAGGTCGCCGTTCCTTCGTACGCCCTGCGGACGCCGCCGCCGATCGGAGCGTCGACGAAGCCGACGCCGCGCCCGCTGAGGGCGTCGAGGATCTCCTGGTCGAGGACCGGAGTGCTCGTGGTGGTGTCCACGATCACCGTCCCAGAGCGCAGCTGTGCCGCTATCCCGTTCTCGCCGAGCAGCAGCTGGGAGACGTTCGTCGGCCCCGGGAGGGAGAGGAAGATGACCCCACAGGTCTCGACGATCTCCTGGGCGGTCGCGAAGACGGCGCCCTGCTGGACGAGCTTCTCTCCTGCTGCTGGATTGCGGTCGTTGATGTACAGCGTGCAGGTGTCCACGAGCCGGCTGGCGATGGCTGATCCCATCGCCCCGACCCCGATGAACCCGACCCGGTCAGTCATGTCACTCGCTCTCTCGGTCGTCTTGGTCGTGGTCATGCTCGCGGGTTGAACGGATCTTTGATGATGTTGCCGGTGTCGATCCAGGCGGTCTTGACCTCGGTGTACTCGTCGACCGCGTGGATCCCGTGCTCGCGGCCGAGCCCGCTCTCCTTGAAGCCGCCGAAGGGGGCGACGTAGTTCACCTTGCGGTAGTTGTTGATCCACACCGTGCCGGCGCGTAGTCGGCGGATCATGCGGTGGGCCCGGGCCACGTCGCGGGTCCACACGCCAGCCGCGAGCCCGTACTGGGTGTCGTTGGCGATCGCGACGGCGTCGTCCTCGTCGGTGAACCGGATCAGCGCGGCCACGGGGCCGAAGACCTCCTCGCGCGCGATGCGCATGGAGTTCGTCACCTCCGTGAAGACGGTGGGCTCGATGAACAACCCGTCGGCGAGCTCCGGGTCGCTGGAACGCTGTCCGCCAGCGGCGAGCACGGCGCCATCGGCCTTGGCGATCTCGATGTAGGACAGCACCTTGTCGTACTGCGCCCTGCTGGCCAGCGTGCCCATCTCGCTGGCCGGGTCCGTGGGGTTGCCGATGCGGATCTCGGAGGCCCGGGTGGCCAGGTGCTTGGCGAAGTCGTCGTAGATGTCCTCGTGCACCAGCACTCGGGAACCGGCGAGGCAGGTCTGGCCACTCGCGGCGAAGATCCCCGCCATGACCCCGTTGACGGCGTTGTCCAAGTCGGCATCAGGGAAGACGATGTTTGGTGACTTGCCTCCGAGCTCGAGCGACACCCGGGCCATCCGCGTCGCGGCGACCGCGGCGATCTGCTTTCCGACAGCGGTGGAACCGGTGAACGAGATCTTGTCCACGTCCGGGTGAGCGACGAGGGCGGCACCGGTGTCCCCGGCTCCGGTGACGACGTTCACCACCCCCTCCGGGAAGCCGGCCTGCTCGATCAGGCGCGCCAGGACCAGCGTCGAGACGGGCGTCACCTCGGAGGGCTTGATGACGACAGTGCATCCGGCGGCCAGGGCCGGGGCCAGCTTGGCCATGAGCAGCATCAGCGGACTGTTCCAGGGCGTGATGATCGCCACCACGCCGATCGGCTCACGGAGCGTGAACGCCTGCATGTTGGGCACGCTGACCGCGAGGGTCTCACCAATGGGGGACTCGGCGACGCCAGCGAAGAAGTAGCAGTGGTTGGCCAAGGCCTTGGCCTGGTCGGCAACCTCCCGGATGAGCTTGCCGTTCTCGCGCACCTGGATGTTGGCAAGGTCGGCGGAGCTCTCGGTGATCAGGTCCCCGAGCCGGCGGAGGACGGCAGCCCGCGCCACGGGCGCCGAGGTGCCCCAGGGTCCGTGGTCGAACGCCTCACGAGCTGCCTTGACGGCGGCATCGACATCCGGCCCGCCGGCCAGGGGGACTCGAGCCCACTCCTTGCCGTCGATGGGGCTGACGCAGGCGAACTCGGCCGCATCGGCGGCAGCACGCCACTGACCACTGACCCACATGGGGTAGGACTCGACTGACATGGTGACCTTCCTTCTCTGCGATCGTGGGCACGGTCGCGTCGTGTGGCTCTGCTCAGGTGGTCTGGCTGCCCAGGTGCCAGTTGAGGAACGCCTGCAGTCCCTCGCGGAGGGACGTGGGCACCGGTCCGAGGACCGCGAGCATGCGGTCCTGGCTGACCATCTGGTAGCGGGCCTTCCCGCCCATCCAGTCGATCGCGCTGATGTCTCCGCCGGCCAGGGTGACCAGCTCGCCGAACAGCTGCGTGGTCGACACGGGTTCACCAACGACGTTGATCACCGTCTCCTCGGTGTCTACCTGCAGAGCGGCGACGATCGATGCGGCGGCATCGGTGACGAAGAGCAGGTCATGCTGGGCGTCCGGCTCCCATTCGACCACCGCCCGCTCCCCGGCCCGGACGGCGTCGACGGCGTCCATCATCATTCCCCCGAGCGAGTTGTCCCGGTTGACGCCGGGACCGTAGATGGTGCCGAGCCGCAGGGAGATGTACGGGCTTCCACCGGTGTTCGCGTGGGCTTGCAGGTATGCCTCCACCGCCAGCTTGCTGGCGCCGTACATCGCCAGGCCACGACCCTCGGCGACCTCGTACTCGCGGTGCCGGAAGACCCGGGGCTGTGCGAAGGCGCCGTACACGCTGTGCGACGACCCGTAGACGATGCGGCGGACGTCGTGCTGGGCCGCCAGCTCGATGAGGTCGTAGGCGGCGGCCACGTTGACCTCGAAGGCCGTCCTCGGGTTGGCAGAGGCCGCCGCCGGGCGAAGAGCCGCCAGGTGCACGATGCGGTCGGCCTGCGCCACGACTGGAGCCAACGCGTCTCGGTGTCGAAGGTCGAGGACGTGGAACTCCACCCCGGGGATCGCCGTGAACCGAGACGTCCGGGAGGACTCCTGCGCATCGGTGGCCAGGACACGGTAACCCTGCCGTGCCAACATCTCGACCAGAATCGAGCCGATGAAGCCCGAGGCGCCTGTCACCAGGACGGTTTCACGCTCCGACATGACCGAGCCTCATCAGCCGGACGGGGAGACCTATACGGCTTGCGGTCACCGCAGCCCCTTTGCTCTCGGTGTATGTGACAGGGCTTGGTCGATGACCAAGGCCGACACGAGGGCGGAAGAACATCTCAGCCGGCGTCCCGCAGGATCGCCTGACTGGTCAACG
>CAWHFV010000009.1:0-421704 GCA_963828725.1 uncultured Actinomycetota bacterium
ATCACGATCGACGCGGTCCGGTTCGAGCACCTCGTGGCGGAGGGACGCTCGCTGCTGGCCGAGGATCCGGACGCAGGCGCTGGCCTGCTCGGCGACGCCCTCGAGCTCTGGAGGGGCGACGCGCTGACGGACGTCGTGTCGTTGAACGGGTTCGCCGCTCCCGTCGCGACGCGGCTGGCCGAGCGTCATGCGGCGGCGAGCGAGCTGTGGGTCGAGGCGGAGCTGGCGCTCGGTCGCCCGGCCGCGATCGAGACGCTCGACGCCCTCGCGGCCCGGTACCCCCTGCGCGAGCACCTCGCGGCCCTGCGGATGCTGGCGCTGTACCGAGCCGGACGGCAGGCGGACGCGCTCGCCGCATACCACCGCCTGCGGCGCACCCTCGATGACGAGCTGGGCATCAGGCCGTCGGCCGAGGTGGAGGCCCTGCATCAGCGGGTGCTCAGGCAGGACCCGTGCCTGGATCCCGCCGCCGAGAAGCCGCGCCGCCCAGCCGCGGCAGCGCGGGAGTCGATCCGGCCGAGGATCCCGAGGACGCCCACGCGCCGTTACGCGACGCCGCGTCTCCGAGCCCGGCTCGACGGGGGTTCCTGCGCGGCATGAACCGTCGGCGGTGGGCCGCCGCCACGGCCGTCGCCCTCGTCGCCGTCGGCGTGCTCACGGGCTGGGTGTTGTTCATCCGTCGGGCCGACGTGACACCGCTCCTCGCCAACAGCGTTGGTCCGGTCGACAGCCGTGGCTCGCTCGGCGCCCCCGCGCTGCTCGGCAGTGCCCCATCCGCCATGGTCTACGCGAGCGGCGCGATCTGGGCGGCCGAAGGCGACTCCGACGCCGTGGTCCGGATCGACCCGGACGATCGCCGGGTCACCCAGACCGTGAGAGGTGTCGGCCGGAACCCCCAGGCCGTGGCGGCGCTGGGCGAGGACCTGTGGGTCGTCGCCTTCCGCGAGAAGGTCGTCACCCGGGTCGACATGACCACCGCCCAGGCGGGGCACAAGATCCGGGTCGGAACCGACCCGGTCGCCGTCGCCGCCGGCCGGGCGGCGTCTGGGTCGCCAACAGCGGCGACAACACCGTCGTCCGGATCGACCCCGCCACCGAGCACACTGACGCGCCGATCTTCGTCGGCGACGGCCCCACCGCGCTGGCCCTGGACGGGACGACCCTGTGGGTGGCCAACGGCCGCAGCGGGACGGTGAGCCAGATCGACACGCGGAACGGAGAGCGGTTGGCCGCCGACATCCGGGTCGACGCCGGACCGGCCGCGCTGGCCGTCACCGACACCGACGTCTGGGTCGCCAACGAGGGCGGCCAGTCGGTGTCGCGCATCTCGAGGACGACCAGACAGGTCGCAGCGGATCGACGTCGGCGACGGCCCGTCGTCGGTCGTCGTGTGGGCGACGACGTGTGGGTGGCGAACCGCTACAGCGGCACCATCTCGCGGATCGACACCCGCACCAACGCCGTCGACGAGGACCGACGTCCGCAGCGCGGTGAGCGTGCTGGCCTCGGTCGGCGGAGAGCTCTGGGCCGGCGGGAGGCGGCCTCCCCAGCTGCCGAGCACCGGGGCGGCACGCTGGTCTGGGAGGGGACCGAACCTCGCGCCCACCGTCGACCCGGCGTCGGCCTACTTCGTCTTCAACCAGGCCCTGCTCCGGTCCGCGTACGACAGCCTGACCGCCTTCCGCATGGGCAGCGGACGGTCCTCCTGGGCCTCGTCCCGGACCTCGCGACCGACCTGCCGGAGCCCACCGACGGCGGGCGCACCTACGTCTTCACGATCCGGCCCGGCATCCGCTACTCGACCGGCGCGGAGGTCCGAGCGTCCGACTTCTACCGGGGTATGCAGCGAGCCCTGCAGCCGACCGCCGAGAACCCCGCGTCTGCTCCGGGCGGTCGTCGGGGCCTCCGAGTGCCTGACTCGCGGCGTCGCCGGGGACAGGGCTGCGACCTCAGCCGCGGCGTGGTGGCCGACGACACCGCCGGGCGGCTGACGATCCGCCTGACCGAGCCGGATTCCGAGCTGCTCGAGAAGCTGGCCCTGCTGCTCTTCCCGGCACCGGTCGGTACGCCCATGGCCGACCAGGTGTGGACGCCACTCCCGGCCACCGGTCCCTACGCGGTCACCGCCGCCGGTCCGGACGGGGTGACCCTGACCCGGAACCCCTACTTCCGGCAGTGGTCCGCCGCGGCGCGGCCCGACGGGTACCCCGACGTCATCACCTGGCGTCGGTCGCCTCGGACGCCCAGGCGGTCGAACACGTCCTCGACGGCAGCGCGGCAGTCGCCTTCCCCCAGGAGTTCCCGCTGCCTCCCGCGTTGACCAGCCGTCCCGCCTTTATCCACCAGTTCGAGCTGCTCGACGTCCAGCTGGTCTTCCCGAACCCCACGGTGCCGCCGTTCGACGACCGACGGGTGCGGCAGGCGCTCAACTTTGCGGTGGACCGGAACGTGGTTCGAGGGTGACGGGGGTGCAGCGCGAGTATGCGACGGCGACGTGTCAGCTGCTCCCGCCCGGGATCCCGGGGCACCGGCCCTACTGCCCGTACCAGAGCGGACCCGCCGAGGGTCCCTACCAGGGACCGGATCTCGCCAAGGCTCGCGCGCTCGTCGCCGAGTCGGGGACGGTTGGCATCCCCATCGTGCTCCACACCGGCACCAAGCCCGACGTCCGAGCGAGAGGGGAGTACACCGCCGACGTCCTGCGAGACCTGGGTTACCAGGTCACCGTCGCGCCGGTCGAGCCCGATGCCCCCCGGTCGGTGACCGACGCCTACCAGATCCAGTCCCAACTGGGCTGGCTCCCCGACTACCCCCAGCCGGGCACCTACTTCGACGCCGCAGTGGGTTGTGGCGCGGCGTATTACGTCCCCTACTGCAACCGGACCATCCAGACGCTCGCCGACCGGGCGAGGTCGCTGCGACGCACGGACCCGGCCCAGTCCTTGGCCCTCTGGGCGCAGGTGGACCGGATGGTCACCGACGACGCGGCCGTGGTCCCCATGATCAACCGGGTGGCCACCGTCATCGTCAGCCCGCAGGTCGGCAACGTCATCAACCGGGACGGCTTCGGACCGCTGCTGGACCAGATGTGGCTGAGGTAGCCGCCGACTCACCGTTCCAAGCGTTCTCAAAGCGACCTCCAAGGGCCCGGCTCTACTCCTAAAGTCATGCGAACACTTCGACGCGTCCTGCTGGGCCTGCTGGCCGTAGGCGCCCTGGGCAGCCAGTTCCTGACCGCGCCGACTGCCAGCGCGGACACCTCTGCCCAGGACACGGTGAGGATCGTGCCCAGCCAACGGGTCTACGGCGAGACGCGCGGCGAGCTGATGACCGAGCTGTGGACCTACGAGTACCAGCGCCACGTCGGCGACGCCGTTCCGGAGTGCCTCAGCTTCGGCAAGGACGACAAGGTGCTCGTCGGCGTCGATCGACTCGACCTGCACCATCAAGCACGGCCGGCCGGTCATGTTGTTCTGGAGCGCCACGTGCGACACCGGGTCACCGCCGCCGTGGTACGCCGTGACCGAGGCGGACCAGATCCGGTGCGCCCGGGAGCTGCTGCACCCAGGACAACGAGTACGTGAAGGTCGACGTCGACGGGGTGGCCACGACCATCAGCACCCCGGCGTTCGAGGTGATCTCCCGGCAGTTCTCGTTCGTCTCGCCGGTCGACAACCAGTTCGGGTACGCTGCCGGGCCCTGGAACCGCGTCCGCGGTCTCGTGGGTGGCGATGATCTACCTGCCGAAGGGCCATCACGTCCTGCGCCTGCTGGTCAAGTACGCCTACGGTCCCGGGTTCGCCATCACCAAGACCGTCGACGTCGTCCCGTAGAGCCATGCCACAGCAGCCGACAGACGTCGCCCGCCGCACGCTTCTCAAGGGTGGAGCCGCCGCTGCCCTGACCGGGTTGACCGTGGTGACGGTGGCCGGTCCGGCGCGAGCCTTTCCCGGGCATACCGACGGTGGGGTGGTCATCCCCTGGCTCGACCAGCCGACGCCGGTACCGCTCGAGTTCGGGAACATCCTGGCCCATCCGCTGGTGTGGGAGGACATCGAGTACCTCACCCCCAACGACGAGTTCTTCACCGTCAAGCACTACAACCAGCCACAGCTCTCGCCGACGACGGGCGCCTGCACGTCACCGGACTGGTCGCACACCCGCAGCGCCTGTCGCTGCCCGACCTCCAGCGCCGAGGACGATATCCGGCCGCAATAATGCATCCGAGCCATCGCTCGGACATCAATCAATCGCCTACTGTCAAGCACATGCAGGCCAACTTGGCTCGCGAAGTCGAGGCCTTCATTCTGTCCGCACCGGCTGTTTCTCGCTTTGAGATCCTCCATTGCCGGTGCCCCATCCCAGCCACTGGGGCGTGTACGTGTTGGTTCCTTCGGCTGCCGCCCCAATGTCGAGTCCGGACCGTAGATGACGCTCCGACTCGGACGATCACAGACCCGCGTCACACCGCCGCGAGCCGGCCGCCTCCGAGTTGCGTCCTACCGCCGCCTGTCGGCGCATGAGTGCGTACCGGATCCAGCGGGGGTGGCGTTCTCGTGGCAGTTCGGAGACAGCGCCACCAGGCTGCGTCCGGGCTCGGCGCCGGCCCGACCGGCGGGTACCGGGTTCACGCGCTTGACCCAGCCGTCTGGTTGTCGCCCACAGGAGGGGGATTAGCCCAATACCGTTCAGTTAGGTGGGTGGATGGTGTAGGTCGGTGGCGTGCTGGGGCTGCGGCCAGGTGGTGTGGTGGGACTCGTTTGACGTGCCATTTGGGCATCTTGCGTTTGATGACGCGGGGGTGCGGGGCGCGTCGGCCGGGTTGAGGCGGCGCAGGACCCGGCTGAGGAACGCGTGCCAGCCGTGGTCGGGGTGTCGGCTGGTCAGGGGGGGAAATGCGCCCCGCTGGGCGATGGACCGCCGGGCGATGCGCAGTGCGGCGATGAAGCTGACCCGGTCCGGGTCGTGGCCGGCGTGGCGGGCGGCGTCGGTCATCAGGGTGCGGATGGCGTAGTGGCAGCACAGGTGTCCCCAGATCTCCTGCAGGACCAGGTCTGGGGACTTCGAGCGCAGCACGTGCGGGGGCCGCGTTGGTGGGTCTTGAGTTCGTCGAAGGTGCTTCTCGATCTCCCAGCGTTGGGCGTAGGCGGCGGCCAGCTCGGCCGCCGGTGCCTGGCCGGGTCCAGCATCGTGGTGAACAACCGGTACGTCGGGGTTTCGCGTCCGTTCTCGCGTCCGTCGTCGATGCGTGTAGTCGATCACGCGCACCAGCACGGCTCCTCGCGGCGGGCCGCTGCCGGGGTGCACGGCGCAGGTGCGCCAGCCAGGACCCGTCCGTCGAGGTCCTGCAGGTGCCTGGCTTGGGGCCGACGGTGGTCGGTGCGGACCCGCCACAGCAGGTCGGCGCCGGTCGCGACGCCTTGCGCCACAACGCGTAGGAGAAGAAGCCGCGGTCGGCCAGCACCAGCATCCCCGGGGCCAGATCGTCCAGCAGTCCTCGGCGAGCGACGCCTCGGACTCGGGTACGCCCCGACCCGGGCGGCGAAGATGGCGTGCGTGCCGCACTCGGCCAACGCCATCACCCGGGCCTGCGGGAACGCGGCCTTCTCACCCTTGTTCACCCCGGGCCGGCCGAAGTAGGCCGCGTTGACGCGGTGTCGGCGACGTCCAGGCACGTCCCGTCGATCGCGACCAGCCGCCGCCCCGCCAGCCACACCCCCGGCGTGTCCGCGTCGGCCCGATCGGGGTGGCCACCCGCGCGAACAAGCGCCGGCCAACGGCTCCGACCCCAACCGGGTCCGGGCCTGGAAGATCGCCGACTTGCTCGGCGGCCGGATACTCCTCGCCGCCAACCCGACGCCCACGACAGCCCGTCCGTCAACTGCGCCAGCACGTCCTCATACGAGCCCTCCGAGTACAGCGCCATCCCGATCGCGAAGTACGCCATCACCCGCGCCGGCAGCGATCGATGCCGCTGCTCGGTCCGGCCCGACTCGCGCGATCACCTCATCGACCAGACCCGGCGGGAACACCCGGGTCAGCACCCCCACCGACACCAGATCCGACAACCGCCGATCCGACTCCGGCTTCACCCACCCAGCACGAGGCATACCAACGAAACTACACCGCTGTAACTCTAACTGAACGGTATTGGGGTTAGCCCCGGTCATTCACGAGCGTCGGCTGACGGAATTTGGCAGTCGCGAACAGGGTGGTCGATGGTGGGCGCGATGGAGGGCCGCTGACCTGCGTGCGGTTCTCCGAGGTCTCGTTGGGGCGGTCAGATCGTGACCGGTGGGGTGCGGGGAGCGCGGCGAGCCGTCGAAGGCGGCCAGATCGCCGGCCCAGGGCCAGGAGCGCGGGATTCGCAGCCGTTGTCGCCGTCCACCTCGGATGAGTCGGGCGGCGATATGGAGGAGTCGGTAGCGCAGCGTCTTCGGCTCGGCACGGCGGAGGCCGTCGGGCAGCGCAGGAGTCGCGTCCAGGCGGTTAGGTCGGCCGCGAGGGTGACGACGGGGAGCCAGGCTGGTTGATCGCGAAGTCGCGGGACGGGAAGCGTCCGAGGCCGGTGTCTTTGCCGTGCCGGATGCGGTCCTCGACGCGGGCGTGGGCGCGGTGTCGGGCGTCGAGGAACGCGAGTTGTCCGACGCGAGTGTCGGTGGCGAGCGGGTGTAGCGCCATCCGTCGCGCTCTTCGAAGAGGTCGAGTTGGGCACCGGGGTGCGGTCGTTCTCGGCGCATGATCACCCGCGTCCGGGCCGGCCAGTGGGTGGTGGAGCAGGTCGGTGATCTCGGCGACGTCGGCGCCGTCACGGGGTTCCCGTCGACGTCGATGGCAGCGGTCCATCCGTTCGCCGGACGCGGCGATCGCGGTGCGGACCTGGTCGGTGACGGCCAGCCCGACCGAATACTCCACGCAGCGCCTGCTCACGCTGCTGAGCGGCAGCTAGTCCAGCAGCCCAGCGGGGCGCCGGCGGCGTCCGCGCGGACAAGGAGCCTGTTGCGGTGGACGGCCGGGATCTGGGCGATGGCCGCGGAGGACGCGATGTGGTCGGCGGTGGTGTTCGCGCCGGCGTTGCCACGCCGCAGCGTCGCGGCGAGGACTCTCCGGTGTTGTCGCAGAACGCCGATCGGGTGGTAGCCGAACGCGCCCTTGAACGTGGCGCCGCAGACTCCTTCTCCGAATGTACGGTCACCAAGGTCGCGTCGACGTCGAGGACGATCGTCTCGTCGAGGCCGGTAACCGCGGCCGGTCGTTGAAGGAGGAGGCCTACCCGTACGTGTTCCTCGACGCCACCTACTGCAAGGCCCGGGTCAACCGGCGGGTCGTCTTCCAGGCCGTCGTGGTGGCCACCGCCGTGCGCGCGGACGGGCACCGCGAGGTGCTCGGCTTCGACGTCGGCGACTTCGAGGACGGGGCATTCTGGACCGCATTCCTGCGCTCACTGGAGGCCCGCGGGCTGCACGGGGTGCAGCTGGTGATCTCCGACGCCCACGAAGGCCTCAAGGTCGCGATTGGTGCGGTGCTGACCGGCGCTGCCTGGCAACGGTGCCGGGTCCACTTCCTGCGCAACCTGCTGGCCCGGGTCCCCAAGGGCAACGCCGAGATGGTCGCCGCCGCGGTGCGCACGATCTTCGCCCGACCCGACGACCAGCACGTGCACACCCAACTCGACGTGATCGCCGGCATGCTCGGCAAACAGTTGCCGATCGTGGAGGTGATGCTGCAGGAAGCCGCGGACGACCTGTTGGCGTTCGCCGCGTTCCCGGTCGGGCACTGGAAGAAGATCTGGTCCACCAACCCGCTCGAGCGGGTCAACAAGGAGATCAAACGCCGCACCGACGTCGTCGGCGTCTTCCCCAACCCCGAAGCACTACTGCGGCTGGCCGGCTCGGTCCTGGTCGAGACCCACGACGAATGGGCCGTCACCGACCGGCGCTACCTCTCCGAGAACTCCATGAAGATCCTCACCAGCCCAAGGAAGGAGGTAGCGCACTCCGCCGCCCTGACGGCATAGTCAACAACAGCAAAGACCCTCGCGACAGCCACTTACACCACGCTGAGGGACTCACCCGGAGCTCGGGGGAAACTCCTCAGAAACCGCGAGCCGCGACCCCCGACAATCGTAGGCAGACACCGCCTTACTGACCCTCACCAGCCGCTATCTCTCGCCCGAGCGGCCCTGGAAAGCGCGGCGCAACTGGTCCGTCGCCCAAGCCTCCGCCGAGGGCGGACGATCAGGGAAAAACGGAGGCGTCCGGGTAGTGAGCGGGAGCTGCTGCTGATGGGTGAGCCGGTGACAGTGACGGGGTCACCGAAGAAGAGCCGGACGGTTGCCCGACAACTGCAACGACGTTTGGCAACGCTGAGACACCGTCGCCCTTCGTGGGTTGCCCGAAGAGCCGGAACGGCACGCCCGACAACTGCAACGACGTTTGGCAACGCTGAGTGACACCGTTGCCTTCGTGGGTTGCCCTCCACCGAAGAAGAGCCGGACGGTTGCCCGACAACTGCAACGACGTTTGGCAACGCTGAGTGACACCGTTGCCTTTCGTGGGTTGCCCTCCCGAACCCGGCGCCCTGCTTGGCGTACCCGTGCACCTCGATGATCGTGTCGTCGACGTCGACCAGGATCGGCCCTGACTGCAGGTCGCCGCCCGCGAGCAGTGGCGCCCGGCCGGCCAGGCCCGGTCAGGAACCGGGAATTCTCCTGAGTGACGGGCGGCAACGACGTGAGTTTCGGCCGCCAGAGGACGTCTAGCCCTCGCCGGACCCCTCGCCGAGGTGTTCGGCGGACGCTGGCCCGCCTGGGTTACGGCGGGTGCCTGGCCGATGTTCTGCGGGTGTGGGCGGGCGTCGGGGACCTACGAGGCGGCTCAATGATGAGGGCATCGACGCTGAAGTGCTGCAGGTTCTGCGCGGGGGTCTCGGGACTGAGGTCCCAAGAGGCGACGGGGCCGGGAGCGCTTCGGCTCCCGGCCCCGTCAGGCTGTTGAAGGTTAGGGCGTGACTTGGCTGATCCGGGTGGACCAGTTGCCTAGTGCTGCGCGGGTCCCGACTCCACCGGGGGTGCCGGCGCAGGTGCCGAGCAGGTTGTCTCCGGTGCCGCCGGTGAAGAACGGACCGCCCCAGGTGGTGTAGTCGCACGCGTGCGCGATGTACTCGCTGGCGATCCACACCGAGTTGCCGTCGACCGATGCCGCCCCGTAGTCACCCCAGCGGGTGCGCGGCGGGTTGCCGCCCACCTGGGCCTTGTAGCTGGTGAAGCCGTCCGCGGTGGCCTGCCCCGCGGCGGCGACGTGGTAGTCCCCGACGCCGGCGATGGCGTCGATGCCCGCGTAGGCCGCGCTCGGGTAGTCGGCCGGCCCGGACAGGGTGAACGCCATGACCCCACGACCGCTCGGGGTGACTCCGATCGCCGGGTACGTCATGTCCTTGCCGGCGGCACCGAGGTAGCCGTCCAGCCCCATTTTGGCGCTGAGGGTTCCACCGGTCGTCGAGGGCTTGACGATGAACCACGCGATCCCCGCCTGCTGCGCGCCTCCGTCAGGATTGAGCGCCGTGTCGAGCGCGCCCCACAGCTTGCCGTTGGCATACATCACCTGCTGCATGCGGGTGTCGTTCGAGTCCGGACGCGACACCACCTCGTTGTGGGCCGGCTCAGCGGCGAAGAGGAGGCGCCAGCACCCGGTCCCGGCGATCGTGACGGTTGTGGTGTTGTTGATGCAGTAGCCCTGCGGGGTGGCCGTGGTCGGTGCCGATCCGGACCCCGGCTGGGTCTGCTTGGGCGGCACGGCGTACAGGTTCGAGTCGACGATGTCCGAGCTCAGCGCCAGCGCCGGGGACGCCGTGTTGAGGGACGCCGTGTTGGTCAGCGACCACGTGACGACCTGCGACGAGTGGCCGGGTCCGCCGGTGCCGGCGACCGGGCGGGTCGCCTCATCGGCGGCGTTCGAGCTCATGAGGTACTCGGTGCCGTTCGCCGACGTCTCGAAGGACGACGTGCCGGGAGAGTGCGCCGGCCAGACCGTGAACCCCGGCTGCGTGGTGCCGGCGTCACTCGGCGCGGCGACCTTGCCCCACGTGTCGAGGTGCTGCATGGAGACGGTGGACGCACCGGCCACCAGCTGCGCCTTGGAGAGGGCGTAGATCTGGGCGCCGTTGAAGCCCGGCCCGTTCCAGGGGTAGGCGTTGGTCGTCAGGTAGATGCCGTTGGCGTCCGCCCCGATGTGCGGGTAGTCGCCGAGACAGGGACACCGGTTGGCCGCGCTGGGGTTGGAGCTGCCGTCGTTGGTGACGTCGATCTTGTAGACCGACCAGGCGCCGGCCGGGTTGGACGTCCGGCTCACGGCCAAATCCAGGTGGTTGACCAGGTTGAGCGAGCCGTTCGGAGCGCGATCCAAGGTGAGCACCACGAGGAAGTAGCGCTGAGTCTGCGCGTCGAAGATGCAGGTCGGGTCAGTGAGCTGGGGCCCGGCGACACCCGTGGCGCGGTTGATCGCCGGCGGGTACCCGTAGAAGGAGTTGAGGTCCACGGCGCGGTTGACGTTTCGCGGGAACCCGGCGACGACGTTGGTGGCGGTGTTGTCCGGCAGCAGCGAGTGTCCGGAGCTGTCGTAGGCGTTGAAGACGTCGTTGACGGCCTCGACGGATTTGCCGTTACCCACGCAGAGCGCCTGGTCGGGAGGCTCGACGCTGAACTGGTTGCCGCCGCGGGCATACCGCTGCTGGTAGAAGTTCAGTCCCTCGAAGCTCGTCGCCAGGGTCGGGTTCGACTTGGCCTTCCTGCCGCTCGGTGTCGACGCACCGTGGCCCGGGCCGCCCGAGAGGCTGCGGTCGGTGATCGTGCCGTCGTATGCCTCCGGGCCCTCCTCGTCCTCCTGGGCCGGGATGGACTCGAGCGTCCCGTCGCCTCCGGAGGGCGTGAACGCGCCGGTGACCGGGGTGGCGGTACCCGCCAGGTGCACGACCTGGCTCGCCGCCTGTGCCGAGGTCGTCGGCACCGCGATTCCGAGGGCCGCCGCCAGCGGTATGGCGACGACAGCGACGCGGGTCACCCGCGCCCGGGGGTGCATGGACATATGGATCCCTTCGCGTAAAACCCGTGAGCCCTGCAGATGGCGAGACGTCCGGGTGGGGGTAGGAGAACGGAGGGTCGAACTCGGCGCGCCCCGAACGCGTGGGGAGTCAGGCGATCCGTAACGAATAGTTGCCCCGGACACCCGTGCTGTCAACGGTAGCCATTGATCTCTAACGAAACCTGAATGCGCACCGCGGACGCCGCAAGAGCGGCTCGGTGCGTGGAGCAGCGGCGATGGGCTGAGGCAGGAGGCCACCCCCTTGAACGTCGCCTCCGACCGGGTGGCGCCGACATTGGCGGTCAGGTTGGCGTAGTACAACCGGGACCCGTTGGCCCAGCCACGGCCTTTCTTCGGTCGGACCAGCTACCGGCCAGGGCCGCCCTCGTCGCGGGCCTACGAGATGACATCACAAGACGGGTCGGATCTGGCCATATGGGCGCTGGCGGTCGATAACTTGGGGTAGTGCACACGTGCGTTGACGGTGAGGCTCTACAACGCGCTCGGTCCGCCAAAGGTCTAACTCAGCGTCAGCTGGCCCGCATGGTCCACATTCGTCGGGTCGATCTCATCCCGAGGTTCGAGCGAGGGGCAATGGAGCCGAATCCCCGGATGCTCCGTGCGCTGGCTGAGGCGCTGAGCGTGGAACCGGTGCAACTGCTCTTCCTGCCGAATGGATTTGATCTGAAAGCATTACGGCTGGTGTCGGGCCTAAGCGCTGCAGACCTGGCGAAGTCGGCGCATGTGTCGCTGCCCTCCTACCACGAATGGGAGTCCGGTCACAGCCTGCCGTTGGCGAATTCGCGAATACTGTCTGCGCTGGCCCGCAGGCTGGACATCTCCACCGCTGAGATCGTGAGTGCCCTTAAACGCCCGGAGGCCGCTAGCCGCGAGAGAGGCGATAGCGACGGCCGGGGCGTCTGCGGCGAAGGGCAGAGCGCAAATAGCCCCAACATGCCGCCCGAACTTCAGGAATCCTGACAACAGCATCAGTTCATTGCGGTAGGCCCGAGAGCCCGGCCCAGCACCCCCAAGCGCCACCCGGCCGTAAGACCCAACTGATAGAGATTGATGGCACCCTGAATGGCTCCTTCCGGCCCCGATTCGACCCGGCGCCAGTGCCTAATGGCGGCCTTCCCGAAGGTCACGACGACTCTCACCATGACGGAGCACATAAGGATCCTTGCACTCGACTCGTCCGACGACGTCGCAGGGACCGACACCGCAGTCCTGTCACAAACGCTGATCGAACCCGCGACCAAGCCATGTCAGAGATCCGCGAACGACGGCTCCAGCATCATCAATCAGCCTCGATACCCCAGCCCTAAATCAACAACGCGCCAAGTCGGACTCGGAAAGGTTCGATCACAAAGCGCACCTCGGGAACATCAACCGGGTAGACCCTGCATCGTGTTGCCATCGCGTCAGTTGCTCCAGGACATTTACGCCGCATCCACGAGTTCGCCGAGTGGGCCGATGACCCGTTCGTCAACAACTACGTCGAACCATGGCGCACCCCGACCGCACCGCAATACGGGTGCACGAGCGTCCTGGAGACCGGGGACCCCGTGGTAGGTATCGGCTTCGCCATGGGACACAACACCTTCCGTCAAGCACCGAACCCCAACGGGACCGAAAGCGCCGACAGCTCCTACCACCCAGAAGACGAAGCGTTGCTGCCCTGGTTCCTACGCGTTGCGCCAACCGCGACCGGGTCCGAACCCACCCAGACGGGCACCGCCGGTCGCTACACCCTGATGGGGAGACCTCAACCCGTTCCCCGGATTCAGGTCACCGGCCACCGGCTGCTGACCGACACCCGAGCCCCGAACCCGCCGGCAATCGTCCCCCTGCGGAGCCGGAGGATGTCGTGGAGACCAGCTCCGGGGCTACTTGGGGTTGAATCGGGCGTCGCGAAATGGCGGCGACCATAACGGATCTGAGCAAGTCAAGAGGTGGAACCGGAGCAGTTGACGAGACTGCTCATCCGCCGGCGACGCCTCGGCCTTACATCGACGGAGCCAAAGCATCGCGAGGCACGTGGTCGTCCTCTCGCGCCCATACTGCTTCCTGGAGTTCTCCCTGAATTGCCCGTGCGGCCTCGTCAAGGTAGGCCTAGTGTCACGTGAAGAAAGCAACTTCACCTCGCGGAAGCATGGTGTAAGCCGCCGCGACCATTCCTGGCCGCCGCCGCCGTCTGGCGCACCAATCTCGACGTAGGTGACGTCGGAGAGGCCGCCGGCCAGGCCCTCTGCGTGGCGGCTCTTGCCGCTGCGGATGCCGCCGGTGACGAGGATGACGGCCATGGCGGCAGCCTCTGGGGACGGCTGACCGGGTGTATCAGGCGGTCGGACAGGATGTCCCCGTGGAGCTCCCCGCGGTCGCACCGCTCGACGCCGACGCGATGGGCGCGGCCGACGCGCGTCAAGGGCGGCTGACCAAGCCGCCCGGCTCGATGGGACACCTCGAGGCGCTCGGTACGCAGCTCGCCGGGATCGCCGGTGCTCGTCCGCCGCCGCCAGTTCCCGAGCCGGTGGCTGTTGCCGTCTTCGCCGGGGACCACGGGGGTCATGCGCAGGGCGTCACGCCGTGGCCGCAGGAGGTCACGGTCCAGATGGTCGCCAACGTCTGCGCCGGCGGTGCGGTGGTCAACGCGCTCGCACGGCAGATGCGCGCCGACGTCGTGGTCGTCGACGTCGGAGTCGCCGGCGACGCGCCGCCGCACCCGTGCTTGACCACTGCCCGGATCGCCCGTGGCACCGCGGACCTGTTGACCGGACCCGCGATGTCGCTCGCGCAGGCTCGGCAGGGCGTCGAGACCGGCGTCGCCCACGCCTACCGGCTCGTCGACGCGGGGTACCGCCTGCTGGTCACCGGAGATCTCGGGCTGGCCAACACGACGCCCGCCGCCGCCCTCGTCGCGGCCTTGACTCGCACCGACGCCCCAGAGGTGACCGGACGAGGCGCCGGTAGCGACGACGCGATGCTCGCCCACAAGGTCGACGTCGTGTGCCGCGCCGTGGCCCGCATCGATCACGACGCCGACCCGCTCGTCGTCCTCGCCGAGGTCGGTGGGTTCGAGCACGCCGCGCTCGCCGGGTTCCTCCTCGGGCGGCCGCCCGGCGGGTACCGGTTGTGCTCGACGGCGTCATCGCCGGCTCCGCCGCGCTCGTGGCGGCCGCGCTCGAACCGCGTTGTGTCGCATACCTCCTCGCCGGCCACCGTTCTCCCGAACCCGGCGCCACCGTCGCCCTGCGCACCCTGGGTCTCCACCCACTCCTCGACCTGGAGCTCCGTCTCGGCGAGGGCTCGGGCGCCGTGCTGGCGGTACCGCTGGTCCAGGCGGCGGCCCGGACGCTGTCCGAGGTGGCGACCTTCGAGTCGGCTCAGGTCTCCGAGCGCTGAGACGCCGACACGGCCGGCCACCCGGTGGGCGGCCGGCCGTATCGAGTGTTCCTAGGAGTTCACCGCCGCGACGAGCGCCGGGAGCAGCGCTGACGCGTTCGGCGTCCCGAGACCGGTCACTGGGTCCCACCCGGTCGTCGCGGGGAAGCCCGGGACGGTCGGGTCGGCCTGGTTGTTGCCAGTCGTCACGTCGAAGAAGTTTGACGCATACGCGCTGGGGTTGTTGGCCAGCTTGTAGAGGGCAGGGTTGATGAACCCGAGGCCACTGCCGTTGATCTGGTCGGCGATGGCGACCAGACCGGCCCACTGGGGGCTCGAGGCCGACGTGCCACCGACGTCGTACCACCCGGTGCTGCAGGGAGACGACCCGCAGATCAGACCACTCTGGCCATCCGGCGGCAGGCTCAGGTAGATGAGCTGGCCGGTGCGGGCGCTGGCCTGGAGGGCGACGTCCGGAACCCCACGGGTCGTCGCCGGGATCGGCGTCGAGCCGGCCGGGAGCGCCGACTGGTAGTCGGGCCGGGCGAACACGTGGCTGAAGCCACCGCCGGAGCCGATCCAGCCGACCTCTTCCTCGGTGTTGGGAGCCTGGCAGTTCACCGGTGGGTGGACATTGTCGAGGATGCGACCGCTCGTCGCCGTGGCGTCGGTGCACAGGTAGGTGCCGCCGACCCCGGTGACCAGCGGGTCGGAGGCAGGCCATCCGACCGTCGGGAACGGGAAGGTCGGCTGGGCGTTCGGGCCGCCGACCGGTGACTTGCGAACGTTGGCGCTGCCGCCGTCGCCGGAGGACGCCAGGACGGTGACGTGGTTCGCCGCCGCCGACACGAAGGCGTGCCGCAGGTTGAGGAGCGACTGCTGGCTGCCGAACGCCTCTTCCGCGGTCCCGAAGCTCTGGGTGATGACTTGGGCGAGGTGATGGTCGACGACGTACTGTTCGGCGTTCATCATCTGCGGCAGGCCCTGCACGCCGAGCGTTTCGGCCGTCGGCGTCGTGACCAGGAGGATGTTCGCTCCGGGCGCCATCGCGTGGGCCGACTCGACGTCGAGCGCGACTTCGAGGGCCCAGGCCGACTTGTCCTCCTGTCCGGTGCCCTTTGAGGCTGGGCGGCGGCGCCTTGGTAGCGGGCGACCCCTGCAGGGACAGTGTGCTGAAGGTCGGCATACCCGGAGTGCAGGTGACGCCCTCCTCGCCGCACATCGGCGGTAGACCCCACGCCTGGTCGTAGACGTGGAGGTCGTGCGCCATCGTGTCACTGCCGTAGGAGTCGACGATGGCGATGGTGATCCCGTGACCGTCGAAGCCGGCGGAGTACAGCGGTCCCACGTTGTAGGCGGCGTGGGTGGACGCGGGGTTGAAGCATCTCCGGCCGACGGAGTTGCACTGTGCCTGGGTCGGGGGAGTCGCCGACGCGGCGACCTGGACGTAGTCGGACACCGCTGGGGTGACGGCGGGAAGGGTGGCCGCGATGGCGGCTACTCCCGTGACCGGCACCGAGCCGAGGACGGCTGCGATCGCAGCGACCCCTGCGGTGCCGAGAACCTGTCGATTGATGTGACGGCTCATGGCGCGCTCCTGTGTGGACGTCCCCCGAGTAGGACGACCCAGGCTTAGTCCAGCACCGCCGGTTTCTGGGAGAGCGGAGAGCCGATTCACGGCAAATTCCCAGTCATGACGAGGGGCAGACCCAGAGGTATACCTGGCCGTCGCGGAGCCGGACCTCCGCAGCTGGCCGAGATCAACGCGCTACGGCAGATGGCACCGCCCGCGTCCACATTCCCGCCAGGGATTGGGCGTACTTCATCGACCTCGGTCTGGGGCAGGTGGGTAGCTTCGGCCACACCGAGCCACGTGTCGTGTTGGCGCTGCTGCGCGTGGCGCGGGATCTCGGCACCCTCTGCCACGGGCCACGGATGACCTCCCTACGCGAATACGTGGCGGTTCTGCTCGACGACGTCAAACAAGACACCACCCAGCCAGCCGACCGCGACCCCCTCCTCGAACGAGGCAACCGATTGCTGTCCGACCTCACACGCTGACGCGGCCCGGGCAGGCTGGCTACCCAGCGACGAGCACAGCCGTCGGCCGACCATCAGAACAAGGACGAAGGTCCGGCCGCCGACGGTGCTGCCCTCGTCGGCTCAGATCTGGAGCTCATGATGCAGTCGGATGGCCTCCGCGTTTGGCAGTCCGCCACAGAATGCCGAGGCCCGCCGCCGCCAAGGGAATGTACGTCAGGTGTACGGCGAGTCCGGTGATCAGGAATGCGATGTCCTCATTGGGGATCCACCAGTTCGCCAGCGTGACGAGAGGCACCACGAAGACCGCAGTGACGTTGAGCAGCCCGAACCCGACGATCCCCACCGGCTGGTGAACGGGCTCCCCCAGGGCACCGACGACCGCGACGACGAGCCAGTAGCCGATGGCCGCGCCCGCCACGAAGAGCCACACGCCGACCGGTCCGGGAAAGCCGTGCCGCCCCACACAGATGGTCACACTTCCGGCGACGGCCAACGTAAACCCCTGCGGCACGACCAGCATCTGAGCCAGCCCCACCGCCGTGGAACGCCACGACCTTCCCATCCCCACCGCAGCGGGCTCTTCCGCGAAATGCACCATCGACCCATCGTGCCGTCACTCCGAGCTGCTCAGCCCTGGGAGCCTGACCCGCTTCTCCGGACACCTGATCTGAGGCGATGATCGTCTCGGGAAGGAGTCCGTTGATGCCTGCTGCTAAGCCGCCGGAGTTCCGGCGTCGTGCTGTGGAGCTGGCCCGGTTGCGGGAGCAGCCGATCGCCAAGATCGCCAAGGACCTGGGGGTCAGCGAGTCGTGCCTGCGACGGTGGATGGACCGCGCTGATGTCGATGAGGGCCTCGCGGAGGGGCTCTCCACCAGCGAGCGGGCCGAGCTGGTCCGGCTGCGCCGGGAGGTGCGGGTCAAGGAGATGGAGATCGAGATCCTGAAGCGCGCCAGCGCCTTCTTCGCCCGGGAGAACGTGCTCCTAAAATAGGATTCCGGCTGGTCCGTGAGCTCGCCGCCGACGGGATCGACGTCGCGGTGGCCTGCCGGGTCCTGAAGGTGTCACGGTCGGGGTACTACGAGTGGCGGGAAAGGCCACCCTCGAGCCGGGACGTCGAGGACGCCTACCTGGCCGATCAGATCTTCGAGATCCACGCCATGTCCCGGTGTTCCTATGGCGCCCCCACGGGTGCACGCCGAGCTACGGCTCGGGATGGGTGTCCGGGTGGGCCGCAAGCGGGTCGCCCGGCTGCTGCGGATCGTCGGCCGGCGCGGCATCGCGCACCGGCACAAGCGTCGGCACCGTCCGGAGCCGGCCGTGCATCAGGACCTGGTGCAACGCCGGTTCACGGCCAACCGCCCGGACCGGTTGTGGTGCACCGACATCACCGAACACCCCACCGCCGGTGGGAAGGTGTACTGCTGCGCCGTCCTGGACGTGTTCTCCCGACAGGTGGTCGGCTGGTCGATCCCGCGTGATCACCGCCATGTCCGTTCCGACCTGGTCGTCGACGCCCTGCAGATGGCCACCTGGCGACGCCGACCCGCAGCAGGAACCATCGTCCACTCCGACCGCGGCAGCCAGGGCGGATTCAACTGGTCGTCGCAACACCTTGAGCATGGAGGTGTTGATGGGCAGGCCAGCGGGATGGATGAAGGAGCTCACGGGGCGGTCGCCGATGAAGTCGCCGGGTGCACCGTCGCATCGGCGCGAGGTCGAGCGGGAGTTCTGGGCCGAGATCGCCAAGGGATTGCTGCCGGAGAATGCCGCGTGTGTCGTGGGCGCGTCACAGGCCGTCGGCGCGCGATGGTTCCGGCACGGTGGCGGCATGGCGCCGTTCGATCTGAAGCCCTTGTCCGGCCGGTATCTGTCGTTCCGCGAACGCGAACAGATCGCGCTGATGAAGGCTCAGGGTCCCGGCGTCAGACATATGGCACGGGAGCTGGGTCGAGATCCATCGACGATCTCACGCGAGCTGCGCCGCAATGCCGCCACCCGCGGCGGCAACCTGGACTACCGCGCGTCGGTCGCCCAGTGGAAGGCCGAGATCGTCGCTCGACGCCCGAAGACAGCGAAACTGGTCGCGAACCGGCGACTGCATGCCTATGTGCAGGAACGGCTGTCGGGTCAGATCAGCCGGCCTGATGGGACACGGTCGCGGGGCCGACACGCGGTTCGTGGACGGGGCGGGACCAACTGACGTGCGGACCGGAGCCACTGCCGAGGGTGCGATCCCTGGCTCTGCGGGTCAGTCGTGTCGTCGAGAGCCGCCGCTGATGACGCGCCGGCGCTACCCGCACGGCCCGGGCAGCGCTGTCAAGGCATCAAAGTCCCGGTTATACGGATTCCTGCGGCTCACCGATCGTGGAACGGCACGCCTACACCGTTCGCCTGACCGCCCCGGCCAGCGGTGTCGAACACCGGCACGCCGCTGTTCAGGGCGATGAGGAGGTCGAGCGACTCCTGGCGGACTTCGCCGACGATGATGCTAGACGGCCGCATCCGCAGCGCCGCCTTGACCAGGCGGCGCAAACGGCACCTCCCCGGTGCCCTCAAGGCTCGGCTGGCGGCACTGCATGGGAAGGCGTCCTCGACGCTCGCGACGTCGCGAAGCGGGATCTTGAGCGCAAACAGTGAATTACTACAGATGTGTCGGAATGAGCCCTAGGTGGCCGGGTGCCGTCACGGACGAGGGAGATGGCGATAATGATCGCAAACGTCCGCCTCTCCCTGTTCAGTCCGTCGTAGCCGGGAGGTCCGGCGAAGGGCGTCGAATCTGACGGCAGCGCGACCATGGCGCTGCTGGGCGGTGGCTCGCTGGGTGCTAGCTGGGCGTCTCAGCCCGTTGGCGTGGGATCGGGATCGGAGTACGTTTGTCGCGGCTCGGGGCATGGCGGCACGAGGAGTGGCGATGCGTCTGCGGTCGGTGTTTTCGGTTGTGGCAGTGACCTTGGCGATGGTGGTGGCGGGAGCGTCCCCCGGCTCGGCGCAGCCTGGGGGGGACACCGAGGTGAGTGTTGGGAGCCCCTCGACGCCGTTCAGCCAGAATAAGCAGAACGAGCCTGCGTTGGCGGTTGACGCTCACGCGCCCTCGGTGCTGGTCGCGGGGGCAAACGATGAAATCGACATGGAGGCGTGCAACGCCGGCGCGGACAACACGTGTCCTTTCACTCCCGGGATCGGCGTTTCGGGGGTGTACTTCTCGTTCGACTCCGGCAAGACGTGGACGCAACCGACCTACACGGGCTTGACCGCCCGCAACTGCCTAGGGGTGGTCGGGCCGGATGCCGGTTGCACGCCAGAGGTCGGGCCGATCGGGACGTTGCCGGGCTACTACGAGGCAGGTCTTGTCTCCGATGGTGACCCGGCGGTGGCGTTCGGTCCCCGGCCAGGTCCTGGCGGTTTCAGCTGGGCGAACGGGTCCCGGCTGTACTACGCCAACCTGACAGCGAACCTCGGCGCGACCCGCTCGGAGCAGACGTTCCGGGGCTTTGAGGGCATCGCGGTCTCCCGGACGGATGACCTCGCTGCCGCGGCCGCCGGCGTGAACAGCGCCTGGAAGCCGCCGGTGGTGATCTCTCGGCAGTCGTCGACCACGTTCTCGGACAAGGAGCAGATCTGGGCCGACAACGCCTCCTCTAGCCCATACTTCGGCACCACGTACGTGTGCTGGGCGGCGTTCGTCGGCCAGGAGAAGGGCAACGCCGCGCCTGCACCCTTGCAGGTGGCGGTCAGTCATGACGGCGGCGACACCTGGAGGCAGCACCAGATCTCGGCGGCGGCCAACAACGGTCAGCGTAATCCGACCGATGGATGCACGATCCGCACCGATAGCCAGGGCAACGCCTACGTGTTCGGGGTGGGGACCGTCCCCTCGGCCGGCAACCAGGCATTCGAGCTGATGTCGGTTTCCCGCAACGGTGGAGCGACCTGGTCACGGCCGACGCCGGTCGCCGGCCCGGTCACCCAGCCCGGGGCCATCGACCCGGTGCAGGGCCGGCCCGTCATCGACGGCGTCGCCGGCGCCCGCAGCGACCTGGCTCCGGCGCCCAGCGTCGACATCGCGAACGGTGCCCCGACCGGTGCGGACGCGACGAACCGGATCGTGATGAGCTACGTCAGCGGGGCCCTGGCGACACCGCACGTGTACTTCACCGAGTCGACGAACGGGGGCTCCTCCTGGTCGACGCCACGGGCGATCGAGACGACCGGCGATCGAGGCTATTACGCGGCGCCGGCCATCTCGCCCAACGGGCGTGACGTGTACGTCGTGTACAACGCCTTCACCACCCCGTTCCAGCCCACCACAACCACCCTGCGACAGCTGGTCGGTGTGGTGAAGCACGCCGACTCCTCAACCAGTGCCGGAACCGCCACGGGCGCGTTCACGGAACTGCACCGGGGTGAGCCTGGGGATCCGCGAGGGTCCAGCGCGAACGCGCTAATCTCCGAGTTCCTGGGCGACTATGTGTACGCCGTCGCAACCCGTACCTATGGGGCGGCTGTCTGGAACGACGCCCGTAACGCAGCTGACTGCCCGGCGATTGACACCTGGCGGCAGGCGCTGCAGAACGGCACCACCCCGCCAGCCCCGGCGCCTCAGCAAGACTGCCCGGCAAACTTCGGAAACTCCGATATCTACGGCGGCTCTTACGCTGACCCAACGCCGTAATGGAGCGATGCTTCGGCCGACCGGCCACCCTCGAGCAGTGGACACCCCACCTCGGACCTAATAGCCGGTGGCTCGCCGAACGCCCCGCCGAAGGGTTGGTTTCTGAGTACCCATAGGACCCGCCCGAAGTGATGGTCAACCGGCCGGTGCCTGTGGCCGGCGGCGCCGATCGACTGCGACTCGTCCCCGACGTGCCTGCCTGTCCGGAGACGAGGTGGCAGATGTCGTCGAGGGTGCCGTGGACCAGCCAACGCCGGCCGTTCGGAGATGGCCGCCGCCCGCGCCGACCATCTGTCCGGACACCGCGTGCACGTCCGTTCTGCCCGCTCGTCACCAGCCGGAGAGGTGAACCCCGCCGCCGTCCATGTCCTCGCCGAACGCGGCATCGACGTCGACCACCCCTCCCCCAACCACTGTCCGACAAGGGTCCGCGCCGCCGACGTCATCTTCACCATGGGCTGCGGCGACGCCTGCCCCACTACGCGGCCAAGCGCTACTAGGACTGGGACGTCGCCGACCCTGCCGGACTCGCCCCACCGCTATGCAGGACCGGCCTTGAACTCGTCAGTAGGGTGTCACGGGTTTGCCTCCCACGCCGGGGCTCCCGGGGCCGACCAGATGCCAAGCCCGATCAGGCCGAGTAATCTGAATACACGGACGGCCCTCAGGACTTCACTCGGGTCCAGGCCGCCGTCGAGGAGTACGCCATGATCATTCTCGGCATCATTCTGCTGATCATCGGTTTCCTGACGAAGATCACGATCCTCTGGACCATCGGCATCGTCATCCTCGTGATCGGACTGATCCTGCTGGTTCTGGGCCTCACAGGACGAGCGGTCGGCGGCCGCAAGCACTGGTACTGACACGTCACAGCGCGACCGCCGTTCTGAACCCACCTCCTGTCCGACTCGGCAGTCCCAAGGACGACTCCAGCCTGCGGGCCCAGAGCCAACCGATCGCCGACTTCCGGACACCCACGTCGATGTCAACCGCGAGCCGGCGTCGCCGGGCATGTCGGAGCGGGACACCCATCCCCAAGGCTGCGTGGGAGCCGCCCCAGCTACCTAATCCGGCACAACGGCTGCCGAGACTGAGGTCCTTTGCGACCAATCCAGGCCTCAACGTCTGGGCCAGCTGAATGCCAACGACCTTTCGGTACGGACGTCGACTCGCTCAGCGGTAGCCTTTCGGCGGTCGCCTCTGCTCAGTAGCCGCCGACGCCTCCGGTTCCGGATCCGCTACCGCCTCCGTAGAGGACGAACAGCATGACCACGACCGCAACAACGATCACCGCACCCAAGATGAGCCAGATTTTCCGTCCCGTCTGGTTCCTCCAGTCGATCATGTGCGCGCCCTCCTCGCCTGGCCACCTGGTGAGGGTAGCCAGCGCCACGCTCAATTCGCGACGTTCACATCCCTGACGCACCAGCCGCCATGCAGCGACCAGTCCTCTCCTGGCACCTGTAGTAGCAGATCGCCCGGAAAGGCCGGGTAACTACGAGCCGAAGGCAAGGCCGCAGCGATTCCTGAACTGAAGGAGTGGATCACGACGTCTCGCATCGACGGGATCGACGCCGACGGCGGTCGCCTGAGGTCAGTAGCCGCCGGTTCCGCCGGTTCCGGATCCGCTGCCGCCTCCATAGAGGACGAACAGCACCACGACTGCAGCAACGATCACCGCACCGAAGATGAGCCAGATCTTTCGTCCCATCTGGTTCCTCCAATCAACCATGGCCGAGGCCTTCGCCCCTTGCCTAGTCACCTGGGGAGGGTAGCCACCGGCACGCTGAGTTTGCGACGTTCGGGAAGCTTCCGCGTCCTGCGGCCACCCTGGTGATCGGCTCGATGGCGCCACAGTCGTTGACAGGCATCCCGGTAGCAACCCGCGATCTGAGCCAGAGCGGGGTAAACACCCGGCCCCGGCACGTTCTGCCGCGACGACCGCGTCGAACCTCAGGGACCGACGCTGCCTGCGTACAAAGATGCCGAGGTCGTATTGGTCGGTGAAGAAGTTCGGCACCCGGTGGCTCCCGAGAGCGCGTCTTTCGGCCGGAGGAGCACCGCCTGGCAGGCGGCCGAAACCTGATCGGGGGCGTCGCCGGTGCCGAGGAGTCTGGGCCCTGCTCTTGGCTCCGGCGGAGATGCTTCGTGCTTCGCGGCCGTCGACGATGGCGGGAGAATCTGGCGCCGAACGCCGAACCGAAACGAAAGGATTGACGAATGGTGACCACGCAGGACCAGGGTGATCGGCCGATACGGTTCGCTGCCGTCGGCCTAGACCATGCACATGTCTTCGGACAGATCCAGGGGCTACAAGGGCAGGGCTGCGAGCTGGTGGGCGTCTCCTCCGACGACAAGTCCGGTGCGGTGGCGCGGACCGTTCTGCAACGCTGGCCCGACGCCGAATGGGCAGACGACCCGGCGACCTTGCTCGGCGATCCGACGGTTGATCTGATCGTCACCGCCGCCGTCCCCGACCGCCGGGCGGACATCGCAATCGCCGCACTGCGCAACGGCAAGGACGTCGTGGCGGACAAGCCCGGCTGCATCACCCTGAACGAGCTGGAAGACCTAGAAAGGGCGGTCGCGGAGTCGGGGCGCAACTGGTCGGTCACCTTCTCCGAACGCTTCGAGTCCCGATGCGCGGTCAAGGCCGGCGAACTCATCGGGGAGGGTCGGATCGGCCGGGTCGTGCAGACCCTGGGCCTTGGCCCTCACCGGGAGGGAGACCGCGCCCACCTGGCCGGTGCCGACGGCCGGCCAGACTGGTTCTACGACCGCAGGCGGTTCGGCGGCATCATCACCGACATCGGCAGCCATCAGATCGACCAGTTCCTGTTCTATTCGGGCTCCGAGACCGCCGAGATCGTTGCCAGCAGTGTCGCCAACTACACCCATCCGGAAACCCCGCTGATGCAGGACTTCGGGGAGACGACGCTGCGATCGGAGACCGCCCACGGCTACCTCCGTGTCGACTGGTACACGCCTCAAGGCCTTCCCACCTGGGGCGACGGCCGGTTGCTGATCTTGGGCACCGAGGGCTACATCGAGCTGCGCAAGTACGTCGACATCGCCGGGCGGCCCGGCGCCGACCATCTGTTCGTGGTTGACGGCGCCGGCACCGAGTACCTCGACTGCTCGGACGTCGCGCTGCACTACTACCCCCACCTGGTGCAGGACGTGATCAATCGCACCGAGACCGCATGCCCGCAGCAACACACCTTCGAGGTGATGCGGCTCGCCATCACCGCCCAACAGCACGCGGCGAAGCGGGGGCACGCACAGTGAACGCCACTCGTAGTGGCCCGACCGCGACACCCCCAGCTCCCGGCAGGCCCGCTTGGCCTCGACCCAGCACGCTCGGCGCAACTCGCTCGCTGGCAACCATCGGGCCGGGCGCCTTGGCCCACATAGCGCCCACCCAAGTTGCCGCCTGGGCCGGTCACAGCGTGGCGGTGCTGCTGCGGGTTTACGCCCACGCCCTGGACGACCAGGAAGGTCTGTCCAAGCGTCGGATCGCTGCGGCGCTCGAGCAGTCCTGGACACAAATAGGACACGGGCAGCCGTAGATGGCCGGATTTCCTCGGACGTCGCCGGACACGACAAAACAACCCCAATCAGCGTTTCCGCAGATCAGGGGCTGTTTGCGCTGGTGGTGGCAGGTGAAGGATTCGAACCTTCGAAGCTTTCGCGACGGATTTACAGTCCGCTCCCATTGGCCGCTCGGGCAACCTGCCGTGACGCGCATGGAAGGATAGCAAGCAACGAGCGGTGCCCCGAATCGGCGGGCACCTCGCCATCCGGGGTGGAGCAGGAGTGAGGAGATCATGGCCGACTCGTCGTTCGACATCGTGAGCAAGGTCGACAAGCAGGAGGTCGCGAACGCCCTCAACACGGCGGCCAAGGAGGTGTCGACGCGCTACGACTTCAAGGGCGTCGGCGCCTCGATCGCCTTCTCCGGCGAGCACGCCGTCCTCATCAAAGCCAACACCGAGGAGCGGGCCCTGGCGGTCCTGGACGTCTTCCAGACCTGGCTCGTCAAGCGGAAGGTCTCGCTGAAGCACCTCGACTACGGCAAGGACGAGAAGGCCACGCCTCGCGTCTCGGGCAAGGAGTACCGCCTCGAGATCGCGCTCAAGGAGGGCATCGACCAGGAGACCGCCAAGAAGATCGCCAAGATCATTCGCGACGAGGGCCCGAAGACGGTCAAGTCCCAGATCCAAGGCGACGAGCTGCGCGTGACGAGCAAGTCTCGTGACGACCTCCAGTCGATCCAGAACCTGCTGCGTGGCAAGGACCTCGACACCGCGCTCCAGTTCACCAACTACCGCTGAAGGCTCAGTCCTGGCGTGCGCGACGCCGGAGCACTCGTCGCAGCGCGTGGTTCTCTGGGTAGGCATCGGCTGAACAGTGCTGCCTGACCCCAGGTTTCTGGCGACACGTGTATCTGGGTGGTCCACGAGCTACTCATGCTGACGCCCCGACAACCAGCGAGGGGCTGACCACGAGGTAGCGAGACCCAGCGGCTTTCCGGCCGCCCAGGGGGTGACCGCAATGAGCACACCGAGGCGGGCTGAGGCGCCAACAGCCGAGCGCCAACACGCCGCCCTTCCGTTGCTCCTGGCCGTTGTCGGCTCGGTGGCTGGGACTCTCGTCACGGGCGCGTTCACCACCTCCCAGAGCTTGGCCCTCTTAGGTGCGGCGCTCGGTGCGGCAATTCCACCGTTCATCGCGGTAGCCGGCCCGTTCACCAACCTGAGAATCGGGTTCGGTGTTCTCATCACCGTCGTCGCCTTGGTGATCACCTATGGCGGCTTCAGTGCTCGGGACAAGGCCTTGGACGTTCCCCCCAGCGAGGCGACCTTCCCGGTTGTGGGACCGCTTCCACCGACACCAACCCCAAAGCCAGGGCCACCCCCAACGCCATCGCCAACGACACCCACGACCACCACGTCGCTCGATGGGTCCACCTGCGAGGGCACGCTCTGCATCAGCTGGTCCCCGCCCGAGCTGCACTGTTCGAGCGACCCTTGTGAGTCACAGGTGAGAGTTGAGAGCACGGGCACGACTCTGCTGAAGGTCACCGGCCTCGAGTTCACCGGAGCCGCCGCCAGCCGCCTCTCGCCGGAGGGAACGTGCTCACCAAACGCGTCTCTGAACAGGACCGAGTCGTGTTCCATCACGGTCCGGGTCAAACCGGGAGCAGCAGGGCACGCTCAGCTCCGCATTCACCAGAACCTCAAGGGCCCGGCATCCTTGGTGGACCTTGACGTCGATGCGTGGCCACCCAGCCCGGCCGACGGACCCGACCTGTGGCTCGCCACCGTGCCGAGATGCTCGGTCGTTCCTGGGGGGTCGCTCAGCGGCCGAGACAACCTCACCATCTTGGTGGCAGTGCGGAACTCGGGCTCAGCGCTGCCGCCAGGACTGGTGGCGTACACGATCACCATCGACACCGGACTCGCGGGCGGAGGAAACACCAACGTCAGCACCGATGATGCGGTCACCGGGATGCAGGTAGACCTGAAGTCGAGCGACTACAACTACAAGCATCGTGTGGTCATGAAAGTCGACCCGGCAGGCAAGATCGCCGAGCTCGACGAGACGAACAACACCCTCACGGTGACCGTTTCGCTCCCCGCTCGACCCACACACACACGAGACGTGCCCTGCACGTCGCCATAGCCGCCCACGGCCACCCCTGGCCCGACGCCGAGGATCGGACCACAGACGCGGTGGACGTGGTGCTGCGGGCAAGGATCACAGCATCGTCGACATTCCGCGCGGCACCTCACCAGCTACCGCTGGACGAGCCGCCCACAGCGGCGCGGCCCGGCGCATACCGCTCTCGCGAGACGACGGCCTCGGCGAGGGCGGACGCCCCGTCGACGATGTTGCGCCGCGTCGCCGGTGACAACGTCGCCCCACCGAGCGCCTCCTCGGCCAGCGCGAGAGTGGCGCGCTCGACCACGCGCGGGAACCCGAACCGGACCACCCGCGCAAGGGCGTCGTCGCCGACCCAGGCCGAGAGGCGCGGGACCTCGGCGAAGAACCGGCTGACGTAGGGACGGACCAGGTCGAGGTCCGGCGCGACCCAGAAACCCTGGAGGAGCGCGACGAGCTCGTGGTTGGAGCGCGACGAGCCCTCCTCGACGACCTGGTTCCACGCCCACCGCTTCGCGGCCGCATCCGGCCGCGACGCCCGGGCCTGCAGCGCGGCCAGGCGTCCACCGAAGGTCGGGTCCGCCGCCTCGGCGTCGTCGAGCGCCGCGTCGTCGACCAGCCCGCGCCGGGCCAGGTTGCCGACCAGCAGCCAGCGGAAGTCGGTGTCGGAGCCGAGGTCCGACGGCACGCCCTCGCCGGCGTACCACCGCCGGAGCAGCGAGACGTTGTCGCTGCACTCGGCGATGGTCCGCGCCGCGATGACCGCCCGGTTCGAGTGAGGCGCCGTCGCGGCGAGCACCGCGACGCCGGCGTCGGCCAGGCCCTGCCACGCCGCCTCGTGCTCGGACTCGAGGAGGAACTCCGGCACGAACCGGCGGACCGCCGTCCCGGCCAGCCGTTCGAGCAGCGGCGGCGAGGTCTCCTCGACCCACTCGCTCTCGACGAGGTCCAGCACGGGTCGGGGGTCCATGACGCCCGCCGACACCGCGTCGACGATGGCCGACCAGACGACGACCCGCGCCGGCCCCTCGGGGATCCGGGACAGCTGACCGGGCAGGGCCGCCACGGTCGCCGGGTCGAGGTCGACGCCGGCCCAGGTGAGGTCGGACGCGTTGGGAACCAGGACCGCCGGCAGGGGCCGCCCGACCAAGTCGGGCAGCGGGGTGACGTCCGCCTGGGCGACGACCCGGGTCCGCACCAGCTCGACGCCGTCGCTCCACCCGACGACGTCGAGCACGTGGGTCCGGTCTGCGGGACGGGCCGCCGGCACCTGTCGGTGGAGCCGCGCCGCGGTGACGACGCCGTCCTCGACGACCGTCTCGACCCGGAGGCGGTCTCGGTCGGCAGTGCGCAGCCACGCGTCGCACCACGCTCCCAGGTCGCGCCCGCTGGCGCCTTCGAGCGCACCGACGAGGTCGGCGAAGGTGCCGTTGCCGTAGGCGTGCTCGCGCAGGTATGCGGCGACGCCGGCCGTCGAGGCCTCCTCGCCGAGGTAGGCGACGAGCTGCCGGATCACCGAAGCCCCCTTGGCGTAGGAGATGCCGTCGAAGTCCTGCAACGCCGACGCGGCGTCGAGCGCGGGTGACCCCGCGACCGGGTGCGTGCTCGGCCGCCGCTCAGCCGCATACCCCCACGTCTTGCGGACGATCCCGAACGAGGTCCAGGCCTCGTGGAACCTCGTGGCCTGCACCAGGGTGGTCGTCGCCATGTACTCGGCGAAGGACTCGTTCAGCCACAGGTCGTCCCACCACTGCATGGTCACGAGGTCGCCGAACCACATGTGGGCGAGCTCGTGCTCGATGGTCCGGGCCCGGATCAGCAGCGCGTCGTCCGTGGTGGTCCCTCGGAACAGGCGGTCGTCCCGGATCGTCACGCAGCCGGGGTTCTCCATGGCACCGGCGTTGAACTCCGGCACGAACACCTGGTGGTACTCGCCGAACGCGTACCGCAGGCCGAACAGGCCGTGGTACCGGTCCAGCCCCTGTCGGGTGAGCGTGAAGATCTCGTCGGCCCAGCGGTCCAGTTGCTCCTCCAACGAGCGGCGTGCGTGGATCGCCAGGGGGATGCCGTCGTGCTCGGCGCGTCGGGTGACGTACGGGCCGGCACAGACCGTCACGAAGTACGTGGCGAGCGGCGGCGTGACCGCCAGCTCCCACCGGCCCGGCTCGGTATGCGTCGACGCGCCGTTCCCGACGACGGTCCAGTGTGCCGGCGTCGCCACCGTGACCTGGTAGGGGGCCTTGAGGTCGGGCTGGTCGAAGCAGCCGAAGATCCGGGGCGCGGCGGCGAGGAAGGCGTGGCCGTAGAGGTAGGCCTCGTCATCGGCCGGGTCGACCGCTCGGTGCAGGCCCTGGCCGTCACGGCTGTAGGCCATCGCCGCGCGGACCACGACCTCGTTGTCCTCGGCCAGGTCCGGGAGGACCAACCGGCCGTCGGTCAGGCCCGCGACGTCGAGCGCCCGGCCGTTGAGCCGTACCTCGTGGAGGACCACCGGGGCGACGTCCAGCCACGTGCTCGCCCCCACGGCACGGCACGCGAACCGGATCGTGCTCGTGCTCTCGAAGCTCGTCGGCCCACGGTCGAGGTCGAGGTCGACCCGGTAGGACCCGACCCGGACGAGCGACGCGCGAACTCCGGCCTCGTCGCGGGTCAGGCTCGGCACGGGACCAAGACTGACACGCGCGAGGCCGGGGAGACGCGGCTCCGACCGAGAGAGTCGGCGTCGTCGACGGCCCTCTGCGGGAGGAGCGAGCCTTCCCGGCCTCGCGTTGCCGTGCCGCTAGCGGGGTTTCACCGCCAGCACCGGACAGTCCGCGTCCAGCAGCACGTGCTGAGCGGTGCTGCCGGCGAACAGCTTCCCGACCGGAGAGCGGCGCCGGACCCCGATGACGATGAGGGCCGCGGAGCTGTCGACCGCCGCCTCGAGGATCGCCTCGGCCGCCGACGTGCTCTCCAGGGCCCGGCGGATCTCGTGGTCGATCCCCGCCGTCGTCAGCTGGGCATCGAGCGCGTCGATGTCCTGCGACGTGGCGTAGTTCGGGTGCGAGAAGTCGCCGTAGTGGCCGGTGTTGACGACCACCACGCGGGAGGAGGTGAGCTTCGCCTCCTCCATCGCGTGGTCGACCGCCGCGGATCCTTCCGGGGTCGGAAGGTAGCCGACGACGATCGTCACAAGGCCTCGTCCTTCTTGGTGCCCTGGTCGAGGGTGACCGCCCCGGTCATGATGGCCACGCCCTCCTGCATCGTGTGCGACTGGGGCGTGATGACCCCGGCCCGCCGAGCCAGCCGCTGGATGTGGATGCGGTCGGCCACCTCCCACACGTGCGGCATGTTGTGGCTGATGAGGATGATCGGGACGCCCTTCTCGCGCAGCCCCTTGATCATGTCGAGAACGGCATTGCCCTCTTTGACACCGAGCGCAGCCGTCGGCTCGTCGAGGATGACCACCTTGCTGCCGAACGCCGCCGCTCTCGCGACGGCGACCGCCTGGCGCTGGCCACCGGACAGCGTCTCGACCGCCTGACCCATGTTCTGGATCGTCTGGATGCCGAGGCCCTGGACGGCGTCGCTGGCCCGCTCGCGCATGCCCTTCTTGTCGAGCATCCGCAGCACCGAACCCAGCGGGCCGGCACGGCGCTCCTCGCGAGCAAGGTAGAGGTTGCTGGCGATGTCAAGCGCCGGGATCACCGCGAGGGTCTGGTAGACCGTCTCGATGCCGGCGTCGCGCGCGTCCTGTACCCGCCTGAAGGTGACCTGGCGGCCGTCGAGGAGCATCTCGCCGCCGTCGAGCGTGTACGCCCCCGACAGGCACTTGATGAGCGTCGACTTCCCGGCGCCGTTGTCGCCGATGACGGCGAGCACCTCACCGGGGTACAGCTCGATGTCGACGCCGTCGAGTCCGATGACCCGGCCGAACGTCTTGATCAGGCCCCTGCCCTGCAGGACCGGGGTCCGTCCGTCCGCGGCCTTCGGCGAACCGCCGGCCGCGGTGCGCTCCTGAGATTCGGTGTCCTGGACCGTCACGACTTCACCTTCCTGATCCACTGGTCGATCGCCACGGCGACGATGACGAGCACGCCGACGGCGAGGATCCGGTACTGCTGGTCCACACCAGCGAGGGACAGCCCGAAGGTGAACGCGTAGACGATGAGTGCTCCGATGGCGGTACCCACCACTCCACCACGACCACCGAACAGGCTGGTGCCACCGATGACGACGGCGGTGATGCTGTCGAGGTTGCCCGTCGGGATTGCGTTGGGCGTGGCACCGCCGGAGCGGCCGATCAGGACCCAGCCGCCGATGCCGAAGATCAGCCCCGCGACGGAGTAGACGGAGAGCAGCACCCGCTTGCTCGCGATGCCGCTCAGGCGGGCCGACTCGGAGTCGTCACCCACTGCGTACAGGTGCCGTCCCCATGCCGTCTGGCTCAGCGCGAAGCCGACGATGGCGTACATCACCACCACGAGGAGAACCCCGTTCGTGACCCGGAACCCGGCTATCGAGAAGCTGTCCCCGGTCCAGTTGAGGATGTCCGAGAGCCGGTTGTCCTGGATGCTCTCGGCACCGGAATAGAGCAACGCGATCGCGGTGAAGATGCTCAACGTGCCCAGGGTGACGATGAACGGTGGCAGGTTGAGCCTCGTCACCAGGAGCCCGTTGATGTACCCGGCCAGTAGACCGGCGGCGACCCCGATGGCCAGGGCCAGAATCCCTGGGAGCCCGTTCTTCGCGGAGAGGGAGGCCATGATCATCATCGACAGGACGCAGATGGCGCCGCACGAGAGGTCGATGCCGGCGGTGAGGATGACGAGGGTCTGACCCAGCGCGAGGGCGGCGACGACCGCGGTCTGCTGCACGAGCAGGGAGATCGAGTTCGCCTGCATGAACCGCGGGTTGACGATCGAGAAGACGATGATCGTCACGATCAGCAGGACCAGCGGGCTGAGCCACGGGTTCCCGTGGAGCAGGTGCTGGATCCGCTGGGCGGGTGTCTGCGCCCTTCGCGACAGCTCCGCCTGGGCGGCGCTCTGTCGAGCGCCGTCCGTCGTGGTGGTGCTCATGAGGTGCTGCCCCAGCAGATCTTCGACCCGTCGTCGCTGCTGACGATCGTGATGTCGCCGGCCTTCTTGTCGGTCACCAGTGCCACACCGGTGTCATAGAAGTCGAGGCCCGGCGAGTTGCTCGGCTTCGCGCCACCAGTGGCGATCTGGGCGATGGCCTGGACGCCCAGCTCCGCCATCTTCAGCGGGTACTGCTGCGCGGTGGCACCGATAACACCGGACTTCACCGCCGCGACGCCGGCGCAGCCGCCGTCGATCGAGACGATCGTCGCCGTCTTGCCGGCCGCCTTGAGCGCGGCGTTGGCGCCGACCGCGGTGGGCTCGTTGATCGTGTAGACGAGGTTGATGTCGGGGTTCTTGGTCAGGCACCGCTCCATGGCCGAGCGTCCACCGTCGGCCGCGCCGGCCCCGGCCTCGTTGCAGACGATGGTGTACGTGCCGCCGGTGTAGCTGCCGGTCTTGGCCTCGTCACCGTTCTTCTTCGGGTCGTTGACGGGGATGCCCATTCCGGTGAGGAAGCCCTGGTCGCGGTTGTAGTCGACCGAGACGACCTTGTCGTTGAACAGGTCGAGCATGGCGATCGTCGCCGGCTTGCCCGCCATCTGAACCTGGGCCCACTGGCCGATGAGCTTGCCCGCCTTGAAGTTGTCGGTCGCGAACGTGATGTCCACCGTGTTCGCCGGGTCGGGCGGAGTGTCGAGCGCGATGACGTAGAGGCCGGCGTCCCGGGCCTTCTTGATCGCCGAGTTCACGCCGGTCGACATCGGGGTGATGAGGATCCCCTTGTCGCCCTTGGCGATCGACGCCTCGATCGCGTCGATCTGGCCCTGGTCGTCACCCTCCTGCTTGCCCGACGCGATGGTCAGGTTGATGTTGCCCTGCTTGGCGGCGAACCCCTTCGCGCCGGTCTGCATCGTGACGAAGAAGGGGTTGTTCGAGTCCTTGGTGATGAGGGTGACGCCGATCTTCTCGCCGCCACCTGTTGATCCCGAACCACTCCCTCCGCTGCTGCTGCTGCACGCGCCAAGGGCCAACGCGACCCCGGCGGCCGATGCCAGCGCGACGACGCGAGTGCGCCGAGACGGTGCGATGGCTGGCTTCATGTCTAACCTCCATTGGTGTGACAACGTTGTCAGATGCATGTATAGCGGGGTCTTGCGCTGACGTCAACGTCTGTGACCTAATTGACGCCGTGGCCGTGACAACGATGTCAACGTCGGAGTCGCCCGCGCCGAAACTCGGACGGGCGACGATGCGCGACGTCGCCGCCCTCGCTGGAGTCAGCCTCAAAACCGTCTCGAGGGTGGTCAACCGGGAACCTGGTGTGTCTGACGACCTGCGCGAACGGGTCGAACGAGCCGTCGAACGACTTGACTACACCCACAACCTCACCGCGAGCAACCTCCGTCGCAGCCATGGACGGACCGGTGTCGTGGGCGCGCTGGTCCAGGACGTCAGCAACAGCTTCTCGGTGGGCCTCCTGCGCAGTCTCGAGGACGCCGCCCGCGAGCGCCAGTGCGTCGTCCTGGCGGCGAGCATCGACGAGGAGCCAGACCGCGAGCGGGCCCTCGTCGCCGACCTCGTGGCCCGTCGGGTCGACGGCCTCATCCTCATGCCATCGACCCTGGAGCAGTCCTACCTCGCCGCCGAGGTCCGGGCGGGCCTCCCCACCGTGTTCGTCGACCGGCCGCCCCGCGGCGTCGATGCCGACAGCGTCCTGGTGGACAACCGACGCGGAGGGCGCGAGGCCGTCGCGCACCTGCTGGCCCACGGGCATACCCGCGTCGCGGCCCTCGTCGACCTCACCAGCATCCCGACCGCCGCCGCGCGGCTCCGCGGCTACGAGGCGGCTCTGAAGTCCGCCGGGCTGCGGCCCGATCCCGAGCTGGTGGTCACGGGTCTGCGGACGGAGGGTGAGGCGCTAGCGGCGCTCACCGCGATGATGACCCGGCCCGACCCGCCGACGGCGGTCTTCGCCTGCCGCAACATCCTCAGCGTCGGCGCGATCCGCTCGCTGCGCGAGCTGGGCCGGTCTCACGAGGTCGCTCTCGTCGGCTTCGACGACTTCCCGCTCGCCGACCTCATGACCCCGTCACTGACGGTGATGCGCCAGGACGTCCGCGAGATCGGGCGCCGCGCCGCGGAGCTGCTGTTCAGCCGGATCGAGGGCGACACGTCCCCGGCCCGCCGGATCCTCTCGGTACCGACCCTGGTCGTCCGCGGCTCCGGCGAGATCCCGCCGGCGGCTCAGCGCTCGAGGTAGCCGGTCGCCATCGACTCGAGACGGGCGATCCGCTCGGGCATCGGCGGGTGGGTCGAGAACAGCCTCGAGACGTCCTGCGCACGGAACGGGTTGGCGATCATCATGTGGCTCGCGTTGACGATCTGCTGCTGCGGCGCCAGCGGGGCCCGGGCGACGCCGTGCTCGAGCTTGCGCAGCGCGGACGCGAGGGCCAGCGGGTCGCCGGTCAGCGCGGCGCCGTCCTCGTCGGCGTCGTACTCGCGGGTCCGGCTGATCGCCAGCTGGATCACGGTGGCGGCGAACGGCGCCAGCAGCGAGAGCAGGAGCAGGGCGATCGGGTTGCCACGCTCGTCGTCGTCGCCGCCGCCGAACATGCTCGCGAACAGGGCCATCTGGGCGACCGCCGTGATGACCCCGGCGATGGCCGCGGCCACCGAGCCGGTGAGGATGTCGCGGTTGTAGACGTGCTGCAGCTCGTGGCCGAGGACGCCGCGCAGCTCGCGCTCGTCGAGCAGCTGGAGGATGCCCTCGGTGCAGCAGACCGCCGCGTTCTGGGGGTTGCGACCGGTGGCGAAGGCGTTCGGCGCCTCGGTCGGGGAGATGTACAGGCGGGGCATCGGCTTGCCGGCCTTCGTCGACAGCTCCCGGACGATGCGGTACATCGCGGGCGCCTGCGCCTCGCTGACGGGGTAGGCGTGCATGGCGCGGATGGCGAGCTTGTCGCTGTTCCAGTAGCCGTAGAAGGTCATGGCCACGCCGATGAGGGCGAAGATCCAGATGAACCGGCCGCCGGCGACCAGGGCGCCGATCCCGAGCAGGAGGGCCCAGATCGCGCCGAAGAGGGCCGCGGTCTTCAGGCCGTTGAAGTGGCGGTGCGAGGGGGGCATGTCAGGGAAACGTCAGGTCCCACACAGGCGTTCCCGCCGGTGAGCGGGGTGGCGGACCTCACCCGAGCAGGCCGAGCAGCAGCTCCGGCTGCACCGAGCCGAGCACGAGGACGACGGTCCCGACGCCCAGCGCGACCAGGTGGCTGGGGTGCGTCCGGACCCGCGTACGGGTCGCGACGGAGCCGGACGGTGCCGCCTCGCCGGTCTCCTCCGGCGCCGGCTGGAGGAGCACGCGCACCCAGCGAAGGTAGACCGCGACGCCGAGGACCGCGTTGGCAGCGGCGAGGACACCGACGACCCACCAACCCTCGGCCAGCACGGGCCGCAGCGCGACCACCTTGCCGATCAGCCCCAGCACGCCGGGTGGCAGGCCGGCGAGCGAGGTCAGGGCGAGCAGCAGGGCGCCACCGACCCAGGGGTGGGTCCGCACCAGGCCTCGGTATGCGTCGAGCCCACGGCCGCGGCGGCCGCCGACGGCCGTGACGGTCATCATCACCGCGGTGAAGGCGACCAGGGTGGCGACGAGGTAGGTCAACAGGTAGCCGCCGGCGGCGCGCGAGCCGAGGGACGAGACGGAGAGCAGGGGGACGACCACCCACCCCGCCTGGGCCACAGTGGACCACGCCAGCAGCCGGACGACGTCGTCCTGGCGCAGCGCCATGAGGTTGCCGAGCGTCATACTGGCGATGGCGAGGACGGCCACGGCGACCAGCGCCGACCGACCCAGCTGGGTGACCGCCTGGATGACCACGAGGAGCGCCGCGAGGGCCGCGACCTTGGACACCCCGGCCAGGAACACCGTGACCGGGAGGGGCGAACCCGCATACGTGGTCGGCGTCCACGCGTGGAACGGAACCAGCGACAGCTTGAACGCGATCCCACCGAGCACCAGGACGACCGCGAGGGCGAGCAGTGCGCGCTGAGGCGTCGAGGTCGCCGCGAGGGCCGGGCCGGGCCCCAGGACCGGCGACCCCGTGGCGGCGTACCAGCACGCGGCGCCGAGAGCCAGCATCGCGAACGAGACCAGGGACGTCGTGACGAGCTGGACGGCACCAGCCAGGGCCCGACGGGTGCCGGGCAGCGCGGCCAACGCGACGACCGGCAGGGTGGCCAGCTCGAGGGTGACCAGCCAGGAGCCGAGGTCGCGAGCGGCGGCCACGCCGACGGCCCCGCCGGTCGCGGCGAGCAGCAGCGAGATGGTCACCGCGGTGCGGCCGGTCTCGTCGGCTCGTTCGGAGGGCCACGCGAGCAGCAGGGTGACGGCGGCGGCGAGCAGGGCGGCGAGCTGGAGGGTCGCGGTCAGGGCGTCGGCGGCGTAGAAGCACGCGCCGCCGTTCGGCAGGCACAGCGTGCGGAGCTGGTCGCCGGTCGGCGCGCCGAGACCTCCGAACGTCCCGAACATGCCGAGGACGAGGGCGATGAAGGCGATCGCGTAGTGAACCCGCTGCCCGCGGGTGTCGAGGACGTCGAGGACGAGCACGACCACCGACCCGAGGAGCGGGGCCAGGGCCGGCAGGAGGGTGCCGACGTCGAAGGTGATCACGGCCCGCTCGCCTGAACCGTCGTGCCATCGGGCGCCGGCGCCGGCGATGCCGCGGTGCTGCTGCGGGGAACCAACACGGCCGTATCGGTCTCGGTGACGCCGAGGAGCGGCTTGGGCACGACGCCGAGCCCGATGACGAGGGCGACCAGGGCCAGGACCACGAGCAGCTCGGCGCCGTGGGCGTCGTCGCGGCGTCGGCTCCGGGTGACGGCTCCGGGAGCCGGGCCGGTCCAGTTCTCGTGCCCCGCCCAGACCAGTCGCAGGACCCGCAGCGAGTATGCGGCGGCCAGGGACATGCCGACCACGCCGGCCACCGCGCAGATCCGGTACAGCGGCGTGGGCAGGCCGTCGGCGGGGTTCCACGCCGCATACACGGCGAGGAACTCGCCCCAGAACCCCACCAGGCCGGGGAGACCGAGCGCCGAGGCGAACCCGACCACGAGGGCGAACCCCATCCGCGGCGACACGTCGCGCAACGCGTCGCGGGCCACGGTGAGGTCAGCGCTGCCCCAGCGCTCCTTGAGGCCGCCGACCACGAAGAACAGGAGCGCCGAGACCAGGCCGTGGGCGACGTTCCCGAACAGTGCCGCCTGCATCCCGGTCTGCGTGCCGGACGCGAGGCCGAGGGCCACGAAGCCCATGTGCGCCACCGAGCTGTACGCGACGAGCCGCTTGAGGTCGCGCTCCACCAGACAGGCCAGGCCTCCCCAGATGATGCCGACGGCGCCGCTCGCCGCGAGGAACGGGGCGACCGCGGTGAAGCCCTCCGGGACCGTGGGGATGGCCAGCCGGATGATGCCGTAGGTCCCCATCTTGAGCAGGACGGCCGCCAGGAGCACCGAGCCGGCGGTGGGCGCGATGGTGTGGGCCGGCGGGAGCCAGGTGTGGACCGGCCAGAGCGGGACCTTGATCCCGAGACCGACGACGAGCAGCGCCGCCACGAGGACCTGGGTCGGCGTCGACAGGCCGGCGCCGTGGGCGGCGGCCAGCCGGCCGAGGTCGGAGGTGCCGCTCTGGACGACGAGCACGAGGATCCCGAGCAGCATCAGGGTCGACCCCAACGCCGTGAAGAGGACGAACCGGTTCGAGGCGTCGGACCGGGCGCGTTCCGTCGCGTGGTCGTCGCCGAACCGGCTGATGAGCACCCACATCGGGACGAGCACGACCTCGAAGGCGACGAAGAAGAGGATCGCGTCGCGGGCGAAGAAGGTGGCCAGGGCACCGACCTCGACGAGCAGGAGGCAGGCGTAGTACGTGGCGGCCGAGTTGCCGGCGCCGGCGCCGGGACCGCCCGGGCGGCCCGGCTCGCGCCCGCGCGCGTGAACCACCACCGCCACGCCGAGCGCCGCCGTCAGCAGGGCGAGCGGGATGGTGATGCCGTCGACGGCGAAGTGCCAGCGCAGCCCGAGCGACGTGACCCACGGGGCGTCGACTTCGGTGCGCAGGGCGACCGTGACCAGGGTGAGGAGGAAGGTGACCACGCTCGCGATGAGGGCCAGCCCGCGTGCGGTGCGCGCCGCATAGCGGCGGCCCGCCGCGAGCAGCCACACGGCGACCACGGCCGGGACGACGAGGGTGAGCGTCAGTGCCACACCGTCACCCCCGCCACGGCGACGAGGACGACGCCGAGGACCACGGCCACCAGGCCGGTGGACGGAGTGCCACGGTGCGCCCTCTCACCGACCCGCCCGGCGATACCGGTGAGGGACGCGGCACCCCTCGGGTAGGCGTCGACGACGTCGCGGTCGAGCCGGACCACGAGTCGCGCCACCGCGATCACGGCCCGGCCGACCGCGACGTACACCGCGTCGAACCCGAACCCACGGTCGCTGAGCTCCGCGGCGGCCGGTCCGAGCCGGCGGGCCGGGTCGTGGCCGGCCGCCGCCAGGGAACGGACCCCGAGAAAGGCGAGACCGATGACGACCAGGGAGACGAGGGTCATCACCAGACCCAGGTGGATGCCCCGGCTGACGGGGATCAGCAGCAGCCCGCCGACGACGGTGAGCACGGCCAGCGCCGAGACGGTCAGGGCGGCGGCCATGGTGACCGGACGGATCTCGTGGGCTCCCGTCGCCGCTTCGTCGCCGGCCGGGGCCGCCTCCTCCGCGCTCTCGGCCTGGCCGTCCTCGGCCTCGAGCCCGGCCAGGCCGCCCTCGCGCTCGGTCGTGAGGAGCAGCCAGGCGCGCGTGCAGTAGGCCGCGGTCAGTCCCGACCGTCACGACGAGCGTCAGCAGGACGAACCAGGCGAGCCCGGCGTCGGCGCCGCTCAGCGACTCCTCGGCCGCGAAGAGGACGCCCTCCTTGGAGAAGAAGCCCACCAGCGGCGGCAGCCCCGCGAGCGCGGCCAGACCGACGGCGAGGGACCAGTACAGCGCGCCCCGGCCCCGCGCGCGGCCGCGCAGGGCGACGAACGCGGTGCCGCCGGCGAGCACCGACAGCCAGCCCACCGCGAGGAAGAGCAGCGACTTGAAGAGCGCGTGGGAGAAGAGGTGCCCGAGGGCGAGCTCCGGCGCCTCGTTCGGGGCGAGCCGGAACGCGAGCGCGCTGGCCATGACCGCGATCTGGCTCAGCGTGGAGTAGGCCAGCAGCCGCTTGATGTCACTCTGCGCGAAGGCGAGGAGGGCGGCCCACACCATGGTCACTCCGGCGAGCACGCCGAGGACGATGCGAGCGGTGTCGTCGACGGCATACAGCGGGTGGAGGCGGGCGACGACGTAGGTGCCGGCGGCGACCATCGTGGCCGCGTGGATGAGGGCGGACGCCGGCGTCGGGCCCTCCATGGCGTCGGGGAGCCAGTCGTGGAACGGGATGAGGCCGGACTTGCCCGCGATGCCGGCGAGCAGCAGGACCAGGGCGGCGGTGAGGACGGGGTTGTCGGTGACGAGCGCGGCCGTGGCGTTCCCCGAGCCTCCGGTCCAGTGCGCGATGACGGTCCCGATCTCGGTGGTGCCCGCGCCGACGGCGAGGATCACCAGCCCCAGGACGAACCCGATGTCCGCGACGCGGGTGACCATGAACGCCTTGTACGCGGCTCGCCGGGCCGACTCTCGCGCGCTGATGTGACCGATGAGCAGGTAGGAGCACCAGCCCATCACCTCCCAGCCGACCAGCGTGAGCACCAGGTCGTTGGACTGGACGACCAGCAGCATGGCGGCGAGGAACAGCGAGACGGTCGTCGCGAAGACGGGGTAGCGCGGGTCGTCGCGCAGGTACCAGATCGAGAACACCTGGACGGCCAGCCCCACGATGGCCACCACCACGGCGATGACCGCCGAGGTGCGGTCGGCGAGGAGGTTGAGAGGGATCTGCAGCTCCCCCACCGGCAGCGGACCGAACGTCGCGATCACCTCGGAGCGTCCGGCGGTCTCCGAGAACTGGAGCACCGACAGCACGAACGCCAGCGCCGCGGCACCCACGGCGACCAGCCCGGAGACGGCCCGAGCGCGGCGCAGCAGCAGGCCGGCCAGGGCCGCGAGCGCCGGGAGCAGCACGAGCAGCTGGACGGTCGCCACGGTGATGACGGTCACCGGTTCGCCTCCTCGTCGAGGGTCGACTCGTCGGCGGAGGTCAGCAGCGGCGACGCGGACAGGTCGATGTGGCCCTGGAGCTTGAACATCGCGAGGACCACGGCGAGCGCGACGCAGATCTCGGCCGCCGCGATGGTGATGATGAACAGGGTCAGGGACTGGCCGGTCTGCAGGGGCGAGTCGTCCCTGGCGCCGAGCGCGACGAGCATGACGTTGGCGGCGTTGAGGATCAGCTCGACACCGATGAGGACGAGGACGGCGTTACGGCGAGCCAGCACGCCGTACGTGCCCGCGCCGGCGAGGACGCTGGCGAGCAGCATCGGCTGCCAGAGGTGCATCACGGCGCGCTGCCCTCGCGGGCGGATGCCGACGCCGTGGCCGCCTCGCTCTCCGGAGCGGTGACCTCGACCGGCTCGGTGGTAGGCGAGGCAGCCTCGGGGGTGCTCGGTGACGCCGGTCGGGGCGCCGGAGCCGCGCGGCGGCGACGGGGTCGGCGCACCAGGCCCGCCCCGGCGATCTTCGCCAGCGCGAAGGCCCCGATGAGGGCGGCCAACAGAAGGACGGAGAGGAGCTCGAAGGGCCACACCCAGGTTCCGAAGACCGCGGTGGCCACGGCCTTGGTGTCGCCGTTCGTCGACTCGAGCGCTCCCTCGCCGACCAGCGGGACGAGCGTCACCGCGAGGAGGACGGCGACCGAGACGGCGAGCACGGCAGCGAGCACCCGTTGCCACCACGGGCTGGCCACGTCGCGGTTGGGGCCGATCGGCGCGCGCGTCAGCATCAGGGCGAAGAGCACGAGCACGACGACCGCGCCGACGTAGATGAGCACCTGGACCAGCGCCACCAGCTCGGCACCGAGGACCACGTAGCAGCCGGCGATGGTCCCGAGGGTCACGACCAGCCAGAGGGCCGCGTGGACGACGTTGCGGGTGGTGACGGCGAGGATGGCGCTCACCGCCGCGATGAGGCCGATGACGGTGAAGACGATGTCGCGGGAGGTCACGACTCCGCCCCGTCCCCGGCGGTCTCGGGCGCGGTCGGGGGCGTGGGCGTGGGTGCCGCCGTCTTGGCCGCTCGCGCGGTCCGCGGCGCGGGCCGCTCGCGCAGCCCGCCGGCTCGTGGCGGCGCGTTCGCGGCGGCCACCTCGGCCGGATCCGCCGACGCGGCGTCGAGCGCCGGCGGCGGCGGGACGGTCTGCATCCACTGGCCGAGGCGCTCCTTCTCGTGGAGCAGGTCGCGGATGTCGGTCTCGGCGTACTCGAACTCCGGGCTCCAGTGCAGCGCGTCGAAGGGGCACACCTCGATGCAGATGCCGCAGTACATGCACAGCGAGAAGTCGATGGCGAACCGGTCGAGCACGTTCCGCTGTCGCTCGCGGCCGCCCTCAGTGGTCGCCGGCAGGGTCTCCTTGTGCGAGTCGATGTAGATGCACCAGTCGGGGCACTCGCGCGCGCAGAGCATGCACGACGTGCAGTTCTCCTCGGTCAGCGCGATGACGCCCCGCGAGCGCGGGGGGAGGTCGGGCTTCGTGTCGGGGTACTCGGCCGTATGCGACGGACGCGACAGGGTGCGGGCGGTGGTCGCCAGCCCCTTGATCAGCCCGGGCAGGCCGCCGCGGCGGGGTTCGGGACTCATCCGGTCACCACCACACCGATGCCGGTGATCGCGATCTGGACGATCGCGATCGGCACCAGCCAGACCCAGGCGAGGCGCTGGAGCTGGTCCTCACGAAGCCGGGGCCAGGCGACCCGCAGCCAGACGATGACCACCGCGATGGCGAACCCCTTGAGCAGGGTCCACACCCAGCCGACGGAGTCGTCCCACGGTCCGCGCCAGCCGCCGAGGAAGAGCACCGCGAACAGGAGCGACATCAGGACGATGCCCGCATACTCCGAGAGCAGGAAGAAGGCGAACCGCAGACCGGTGTACTCGGTGTAGGGCCCGAAGACGATCTCCGAGTCGGCGACCGGCATGTCGAACGGCGGCCGCTGGAGCTCGGCCAGGGCGGCGACGAGGAAGACGATCGCACCGGGCAGCTGCCAGATGAGCCACCACCAGCTCCACTCGCGGACGATGCCGCTGAGCGAGAGGGTGCCGGCGGCCAGCGCCACCGACGCCACCGAGAGGACGATCGGCAGCTCGTAGCTGAGCAGCTGGGCCGCCGACCGCATGGCGCCGAGCAGGGAGTACTTGTTCGCGCTCGACCAGCCGGCCATCAGGGTGCCGAGGATCCCGATCCCGGCCAGCGCGACGACGAACAGGGCGCCAGCGTCGACGTCGGCGCCGACCAGCGTGGGCGACAGCGGGATGACGCTCATCGCGACGAGGTACGGGACCAGGGCGACGCCGGGCGCGAGCCGGAACACCCACTTGTCCGCGGCGGCCGGGACGACGTCCTCCTTCTGGACGAACTTCACCCCGTCGGCGACCAGCTGGGCCCAGCCGTGGAACCCGCCCGCATACATCGGCCCGAGCCGGCCCTGCATGTGGGCCATCACCTTGTGCTCCGTCTGACCCACCAGCAGCGGCAGGACGAGGAACGCCGCCAGGACGGCGACGGTCCGGATGACGACCTCGAGCACCGTCATCGCGGCCCCCACTCCGGCGACGGCACCCCGGGCGCCTGGACCCGACGGCGGCCGGGCGACTTCGGCGCGTCGTGGCCTTCTCCTGGCTCCTTGGCCCCCGGCCACGGCTTCGACGCCCGGGCGGCGAGGACGAACGACTTGCGCAACGGCGTCCCGTCGAAGCCCTCCGGCAGCAGCAGCGGCCGCAGCCCGAGGCCGGTCCCGTCGTCGAACCCGTCGACGGCGATCCCGAACATCTCGTGCGTCTCGCGCTCGTGCCAGGCCGCCCCGGCGAACAGCCCGGTCAGGCTCGGCAGGGCGGCGCCGTCCGCGATGCGCGTGCGCAGCAGGTGCCCGCGCAGGGCGCCCGGCGTCGACACGTCGAGCAGGTGCAGGACGACGTCGAAGCCGGCGTCCTCGGCCCCGTCGGTCTCGTCGACGGCGGTCAGCCAGTCGAAGAACGTGAAGCCCTGGGAGACCAGCTCGCGCGTAGCGCCGACCCACTCCGACGCGTTGACGTCGAGGCAGGGCTCCTCACCGGCCGGCTGGTCCAGCCCGGCCGCGCGAACGGAGGCGGGCTCGGTCATTCGTCGTCGTCCCCGAGCTCGAAGATGTCGTCGGCCAGCGTGTGGCGGGGGCGGTGCCGTCCGGGCTTGCGCTGGCTGCGCCGCTGCTGCTCGGGCGCGCCGGCGGGCGGCACGGGGCGGGCCACCGGCGCGGTGCGCTCCGGGTCGGTGCCTGGTTGTGGAACGGGGATCACCGTGGTCTCGGGCCCGGATGACGGGGGGTACGCGTCGGCATCGCCGGCGACCGGCTCGAGGACGGCGGTCTCCGGGTATGCCTCGTGCCCCTCCGGGGGAAGGGCCGGCTCGGACCGGCCGGCCGCGGGGATGGCGACGGTCTCGGGACCACCGCGCGGTTCGCGGACCGGCTCGCCCGGACGCGGCACGAGGGCGTCACCCCGTCCCGGGATGGTCTCGGCCGTCACGAGCGGGCGCTGGAGCTCGGCGGCCGACGCGACCCTACCCCCGGCATACCGGGCCTGGATCTGGCGGCCGGACAGCGACTCGCCGGCGATCTTCTCCTGGAGCCGGACGATCCCTTGGAGGAGCGCCTCCGGGCGAGGCGGACACCCGGGGACGTAGACGTCGACCGGGATGACCGTGTCGACACCCTTGGTGACGCAGTAGGAGTCCCAGTAGGGGCCGCCGGAGTTGCTGCAGGCGCCGAAGGAGATGACGTACTTCGGCTCAGGCATCTGGTCGTACAGGCGGCGTACCGCCGGCGCCATCTTGTCGGTCACCGTGCCGGACACGACCATGAGGTCGGCCTGCCGGGGACCGGGCGCAAAGGGGATGACGCCGAGCCGGATGAAGTCGTGCCGGGCCATCGACGCCGCGATGAACTCGATGGCGCAGCACGCCAGCCCGAAGTTGAAGACCCAGAGGCTGTAGCGGCGCCCCCAGTTGAGGACCACCTTGATCGGCTCGGGCGCGTGCTCGCCCAGCGGACCAACGCGCGGAGCAGGGAGGTCGACGGTCACGTCATACCCAGCGCAGGAGACCGCGGCGGGCGGCGTGCGCCAGCCCGACGACGAGGACGGTGAGGAAGATGCCCATCTCGACGAGGCTCGCCAGGCCGAGGTTCGCGTCGCGGATCACCGTCGCCCAGGGGAACAGGTAGACGGCGTCGACGGCGAAGATGACGTAGAGGTACGCGTACACGAAGTAGCGGACGGTGGTCTGCGCCCAGCCGAAACCGATCGGGTCGACACCCGACTCGTACGTCGTCAGCTTCGCGGTCGTGGGCGCTCGCGGCGCGAACAGCCGCCGGGCCAGCCCGGCCGCGACGACGAGCAGGATCCCGGCGACGACGACGGCGCCGACGACGATGTAGCCGCCCATCAGCCGCAGGTCCCGCCGCAGGTCCCGGTCATGCTGGCCACCCTAGCGAGCGACCACCCCGGCATTGGGTATGCCCGTGGCGAGGATCTCGCACGCGCCGGACCGGAGATATCGGTTCGGCCGCATTGCGGCTTGTCTCGTCCCGCTGGCCGGTACCGTGAGCGACAACCCGTGCGATGACGAGGTCGGAGAGAAGAGGTTGGCGTGACAGACGTGCTCGTCGGCGATCCCGCTGATCGGGTGGGGGCCGATCCTCACGATCGCCGCTATCGCCGTCGTGCTGCCTCATCATCGCGATCCTGCTGTGGCGCAACCACAAGGTCTGGCGCTGGGTGTTCGTCTCTCTGTTCCTCGTGTTCGGCGTCGGCACTGCCGCGGACGTCGCGAACACGCACGTTGCGCCTACTACGACAACGCCGCCGACCTGCTGGGCATCCCGACCTACCCGACGGTGGACGGCAACGCCAGTGGTCCCGACGTCAAACAGCAGCCCAACGGCGCCGTGACTCAGATCACCGTGCCGGACACGGCGAGCCAGTTCGGGACGTTCGACGCGAAGGTCTGGCTGCCCCCGCAGTACTTCAGCGACCCGCGGCAGCACTTCCCGGTCGTCTATGCTGCTGCACGGGAACCCAGGACAGCCGACCGACTGGCTGACCTCGGCCGGCGGACCGAGACCGTTGGCCTCAGCGTGGCCCAGAGCGGTAAGCCGGTCATCGTCGTCATGCCCGACGGTCCTCCAGAACAGCGTGACCGGCGACAGCCTCTGCGTCGACACGCGCCAGTCAGGGCAACGCGGAGACGTACATCACTCAAGGACGTGGTCGCGGCGATCGACACCCACTTCCGCACTACCGTCAACGCCAAGCAGCCGCGGCATCGGCGGCCTGTCCATGGGTGGGTTCTGCGCCCTCAACCTCGGGCCTCAAGCATCCCGACCTGTTCTCGGTCGGTCACTCGACTTCTCGGGAGAGACCGCTCCGGTCCCGACACCCTGCCCGGCGGGCTACCAGGCAGCTCTTCGGCGGGTCCGAACTGGCAGCAGAAGGCCGACGCGAACAGCCCGTCGAAGTACTGGTCAGCACGCTGGACGGCAGCAAGGGCCCGGCGATCTGGATGGACTGCGGCAGCGGCGACCCGACGATCCTGCCGCAGATGCAGACGCTTGCTGCCCCAGCTCAGGTCGAAGGGCTTCACCGTCGAGTTCCGTCAACGCGCCCGGGCGCCCACGACTTCACGTACTGGAGCGCCGCGCTGAAGGACTGCGCTGCCCTGGGCGGCCGAGGCCCGCCCTGCCCTGACCTCTGTTCCGTCGGTCGCCGGGAATCGCCCGCGCCGGCGCACCGTTGCACCGACGCATGACTCGCATCGTCGCGCCCGTCGACTTCGGCGGCCCTGAGCAGCTGGCCCTCTCCGAGGTCCCCACCCCGGAACCCGGTCCCGGTGAGGTCCGCGTCGCGGTCCGCGCCATCGGGGTCAACCCGATCGACTGGAAGCTCTACTCGGGCGCGCTGGGCCGAGACCCGCAGGCGCTCGGCGGCTTCGGGTTCGAGCTGGCCGGCGTGGTGGAGGCGGTCGGCGACGGCGTCACCGCCTGGCACCCGGGCGACGAGGTCATCGCCTCGCAGGTGCCGGGCAACGGCTACACCGACCAGGCGGTCGTCCCCGCGGCGGGGCTCCTGGCCAAGCCGGACGGCCTGTCCTGGGAGCTGGCCGCCAGCGTGCCGGTGGCCGGCGGCACCGCGGCCCACGCGGTCGAGGCCGCCGGGGTCGCGGAGGGCACGACCGTCCTCGTCCACGGGGCGGCCGGCGGGGTCGGCGGGCTCGTCGTCCAGCTGGCCCGGCGCCGCGGCGCCCGGGTCATCGCGACCGCCAGCGAGCGCAACCACGACTACCTCCGCTCCCTCGGCGCCGAGCCGGTGGCCTACGGCGACGGGCCTCCTCGACCGGGTCCGCGCGCTCGCACCGGACGGCGTCGACGCGGCCATCGACACGGTCGGCACCGACGAGGCGATCGACGTGTCGCTCGCGCTGGTCGGCGAGCCACGACAGGTCGTCAGCATCGCCGGGTACCGGCGCCGCGACACCGGCATCTACCTCATCGGCGGTGGCGGCGACCCCGGCACCGAGATCCGTGACGCCGCCCGCCCCGAGGTGGCGCGCCTGCTCGCGTCCGGCGACCTGACCCTCCCGATCCAGGCGACCTACCCGCTCGAGGAGACGGCCGAGGCGCACCGCGAGGGTCTCACCGGGCATACCCGCGGCAAGCTGGTCATCGTCCCCTGACCGCGCCGCGTCAGACGAAGGCGCCCGTCCCGGTGATGGCCCGTCCGACGATCAGCTGGTTCACCTCGCGCGTCCCCTCGTAGGAGTAGACGGCCTCGGCGTCGGCGAAGAACCGGACCAGCCCGTGCTCGAGCAGGATCCCGTTGCCGCCCATGACCTCCCGCGCGATCCCGACGGTCTCGCGCATCCGGCTCGACACGGTGGCCTTGGCCAGCGCCGCGTGCTCGTCCTTCTCGACGCCCGCGTCCTGCATCTGCGCGAGCCGGACGACGACACCCAGCGACATGGTGATGTTCGACAGCATGGTGGCCAGGTGGTCCTGGACGAGCTGGAAGCCGGCGAGCGGCTGGCCGAACTGCTCCCGTTCCAGCGTGTACGCGAGTGCCGTCTCGTAGGCGCCCATCTGGAGCCCGACCGCGCCCCAGGCCACACCGCCACGGGTGATCCGCAGGACGTTCGCGGTGTCGGTGAACGAGCGGGCGTTGACCAGCCGTTGGTCGTCCGGCAGGCGCACGTCCTCCAGCGTGATGTCCGCGTTCTGCACGCTGCGGAGTGCGACCTTGCCCTCGATCTTCGTGGCGGTGAACCCCGGGGTGCCCTTCTCCAGGACGAACCCGATGATCTCCTCGCTCTCCACGTCGCGCGCCCACACCACGATCAGGTCGGCGAACGTCCCGTTGCCGATCCACCGCTTCTTCCCGTTGAGCACCCAGTGGTCGCCGTCGCGCCGGGCGGTCGTCGCGAGGCCGCCGGCGATGTCCGACCCGTGCTCCGGCTCGGTCAGCGCGAAGGCCCCGATCGACGTGAGGTCGGCCATGCCGGGCAGCCAGCGGTCCCGCTGCTCGGGCGAGCCGCAGTGGTAGATGCTCGCGAAGGCCAGTCCCGCGTGGACGCCGAAGAACGTCCCGAACGACGGGTCGACCCTCGACAGCTCCAGCGACGTGAAGCCGCTGAACAGCCGGGAGAACGGCGGGTCGCGGAAGCCCTCGTAGGCGCCGCCGACGATGTCGAGGTCGCGCAGCGGCGCGATGAGGTGGCGCGGGAACTCCGCCTCGGCCCAGTACTCGTCGGCGACCGGCCGGACCTCGCGGTCGAGGAACTCGCGCAAGCGGAGGATCTCCTTCTGCTCGTCGTCGGGCAGCAGGGTCTCGTATGCGTAGAAGTCACCGCGGTGCGGCTCCAGGACGCCCATGCCGCCACCGTATGCCGCGGAGGCTCATCCGGGATCGGGTCGCGGATGTCCGAGGAGCGCGTTCGGATACCCGGTCGGGTCACCGTCTCCGTCGTGATCGCAACGGATCCGGTGACCCAACCGGGTACCCGGTGACCCACCGGGTACCCAACCGGGTGGCTCCCGAGGATGCGTCCGGCGACGCCCCGACGCCACCCACGTTCGAGCACCGGTCGGGACGGTCGGATACCCAGTCGGGTAACCAGAGGGGTACCCAGTGGGATACCCGGTCGGATACCCGGTCGAGTCACCGTTCCGGTCGTGATCACGACGTGTCTGGTGACCCGACCGGGTACTCGACCACGCCCCGACCAGCCGTTACAGCCGGCGCCGGTAGCGGGTCGCGTCGAGGGGGAACCCCTCCTTGACCACGACCAGGCCGACGTCGTCGTGCGTCCAGAGGTGCCGCTCGTAGAAGCGCCGGGTGGCGGTGTTGGTGGCCAGCACCCACAGCCGGGCCTCGGTCTGCCCCAGCCCTCGCAGCTCGTCCAGGGCGCGTTCGTGCAACCGGTGACCGAGACCCCGGCCCATCACCTCGGGGTGCAGGTAGATCGCCGACAGCTCCCCGGTCGTCGCGGGGGCGTCCTCGTCGCGGCTGTTGCCCATCGCGGCGAACCCCTTGACGGCGCCGTCGACCTCGGCGACGAGGATCCGCCGAGTCGTGGGGTCGGCCTGCTCGATGCGCGTCGACCAGCGCTCGGTCCCCTCCCGCACCGAGAGACCGTCCAGCAGGGACTGCGGGACCAGTCCGGCGTATGCGTGGCGCCACGACGCGATGTGCGCCACGGCCACGGCGGCGGCATCGTCGACGCGAGCCGGCCGCAGCACCAGCGCCACGGTCACCGCTCTTCCGGGTCGGCGCCGCGAGCCGACCGGCCGCCGTCCACGGGGATGACGGCGCCGCTGACGAAAGCGGCGGCGTCGGAGAGCAACCAGGCGACCACCTCGGCGACCTCGTCGACCTCGCCCACGCGACCCAGTGGGTGGAGGGCCGCCATCTGGGCCCGGATGGCGTCGGACTCCACCGCGGGCCGCGCGCGCCAGCAGCCCCTCGTACCGCGCCGTCCGGATGCTGACCCGAGCGCGACCGCGTTGACGCGGATCCCGTCCGACCCGTGGTCCACCGCGGCCGCCCGGGTGAGGCCCTCGACCGCGGCCTTGGCCGTCGCATACGGGAGGGCCCCGCGCACGGCGCGCTGCGCCTGGTGGCTGGACACGTTGACGATCGCGCCCCGTGTCCCGGCCGCGACGAACCGGCCGACCGCGACCGAGCATCCGACGACGGCGAGCGTGACGTTCGTCGTGATCACCTCGACCACCCGGGTCGGGTCGTCCAGCGTCGCGTCGCGGAAGACGGCGGCGTTGTTGACCCAGCCCACGAGAGCACCCGCCGCCTCCGCACGGTCGGCCGCCCGTTCCGCCACGGAGAGCTCGGCAGCGCTGCCCACCACCACCTCGACGCGCTCGGCCACGTCGGCCGGCCACGGCTCGGTCGGCGGCTCGGCGTCGAGGACCACGACATGCACTCCCGTCGGCGGCCAGCCGCAGGACGATGCCCCGGCCGACCCCTCGGCTCCCGCCCGTGACGACGACGGCGCGCTCCACGCATACAACGTAACCGCGCTCCGGTTAGGTTGAGATCCATGGCCGCCGCGAAGGGGACGACTCCCGCCGTCGAGCTCGAGGTGGGGCCGCACACGGTCCGGGTGACCAACCCCGACCGCGTCTACTTCCCGAAGACCGGGTGGACGAAGCTCGACCTCGTCAACTACTACCTCAGCGTCGGCGACGGCATCGTCCGCGCTCTCTACGAGCGGCCCTGCATGATGCACCGCTTCCCCGAGGGCCTGGCCGGCGACAAGGTGCACCAGAAGCGGGTACCGCACGGGGCGCCGCCGTGGCTCCAGACGGTGCGCGTGACCTTCCCTCGCTGGAACCGGACCGCCGACGAGCTCTGCGTCACCGAGCTGGCCAGCGTCATCTGGGCGGTCCAGATGTCGACCGTCGAGTTCCACCCCTGGAACTCGCGGCGCGCCGACACCGAGGTCCCCGACGAGTGGCGCATCGACCTCGACCCCATGCCGCTGTGCGACTTCGCCACGGTGCGCCGAGTCGCCCACGTCGCGCAGGAGGTGCTGGCCGAGCTGGGGGCCACCGGATTTCCGAAGACGTCGGGCGGCAAGGGCCTGCACGTCTACGTGCGCATCGTCCCCGAGTGGGGCTTCCAGGACGTGCGGCGAGCCGCGCTGGCCTTCGCCCGCGAGGTCGAGCGGCGGGCCGGCGGCGACGTCACGACGACGTGGTGGCGCAAGGACCGCGAGCCCGACGTCGTCTTCGTCGACTACAACCAGAACGCCCGCGACCACACGATCGCGAGCGCGTACTCGGTCCGCGGCGTCCCCGACGGGACCGTCTCCACGCCCATCCTCTGGGACGAGATCGACGACATCGTGCCCGGCGACTTCACCATCGCCACGGTCCCGCCGCGGTACGCGGAGCGCGGCGACCTGAACGCGGCGATCGACGACACGGCCTACCGCCTCGACCAGCTGCTCGAGTGGGCCGAGCGCGACGAGCGCGCCGGCCACGAGACGCCCGAGGTCGGCGAGCCCGACGATGGCTGAGGTCGCAGCCGCCGACCCTGAGCGACGGGGTCGTGACGCTGCGGCCGGTGGCGGACGACGACGGTCGTCGCCTTCACGGTCCAGGCCGGCGGCCGCGACGTCGGCTCGGTGCGGCTGCGCGACGATCGGCGAGTCCACCGGCGAGATCAGCTACGAGCTCGCCGACCAGCAGCGCGGCCGGGGGTATGCGACGCGCGCGGTCCGCCTGGCGGTCGAGTATGCGTTCGCCGAGCTCGGTCTCGGCCGCGTGCAGGCGCGCGTCGCCACGGGCAACGCGGCGGCGGTCCGGGTCGCCCGCCGCGCCGGCCTGCGCAACGAGGGCGTCGTCCGGGTCGCGCTCGACCTCGGCAGCGACGACTACGCGCTGCTCGCGCGGCTGCGCGACGACCCGTCCCCGACCGAGCACGGCGGGTTCCGCGCGCTGCTCAACTCGTTCCTGCCGCGCAAGCGCGTCATCGCGCAGATGCTGGTCCGCGACGACGCCGGCCGCGTGCTGCTCTGCCACCCGACCTACAAGAACGACTGGGACCTGCCCGGCGGCGTCGTCGAGGTCCGCGAGTCGCCCCGCGAGGCCGCCGGGCGCGAGGTGCTGGAGGAGCTCGCGCTGCGGCTGCCCGTGGGTCGGCTCGTCCTCACGGACTGGCTGCCGCCCTGGGGCGGCTGGGACGACGCGCTGTGTCTCGTCTTCGACGGCGGCGTGCACGCGGCCTCGCTCGTGGACGGCGCGGTGCTGCAGGCCCGCGAGATCCGCGAGGTCGAGTTCTGCTCGGTGGAACAGGTGACGTCACGCGCCGCCGACTACACCGCCCGCCGGGTCGTGGCGGCCCTTGCGGCACTCGACGACGACGACCCTGGACCGACGTTCACGGAGTCCGGTCGAACCGCCTGAGCCCGACCGTTCGTCTCACGATGATGTGACGTTCGTGAAGCCTCCGACGTGCGGTGCGGTGGGCGACATACGATGCTGAAGAAAGGGCCACGACGAGGTGGCCGGATTCCGGTGCCGCAACGAATTCTGGTGATCCCAGGCATGTCCCCCACGACAACCACAACGACCGACAGCACGACGAACAGCACGAACGGCAGGACGCACAGCACGACCAACGGAACAGCCCCCCAGACGGTCCGTCTCGACAGTGTCGTCATCCGCTTCGCGGGCGACTCCGGTGACGGGATGCAGCTCACCGGCGACCGGTTCACGACCGAGGCCGCCCTCCTCGGCAACGACCTGTCCACGCTGCCGAACTTCCCCGCCGAGATCCGCGCACCGCAGGGCACCCTGCCCGGCGTCTCGAGCTTCCAGCTCCACTTCGCCGACCACGACGTGCTGACCCCGGGCGACGAGCCCGACGTGCTCGTGGCGATGAACCCCGCGGCCCTCAAGGCGAACCTCGCCGACCTGCCCCGCGGCGCGACGATCATCGCCAACACCGACGAGTTCTCCAAGCGCAACCTCGCGAAGGTCGGCTACCCGACCAACCCGCTCGAGGACGGGACGCTGGAGAGCTACCACGTGCACGCCGTGGCCCTGACGTCGATCACCGTCGAGGCACTGGCGTCGTTCGACCTCACCCGCAAGGACAAGGAACGCGCGAAGAACATGTTCGCGCTCGGCCTGCTGTCCTGGCTCTACACGCGGCCGATCTCGATGACCGAGCGCTTCCTCACCACCAAGTTCGGCGCCAAGCCGCGAGGTGCTCGCCGCGAACCTCGCCGCGCTGCGCGCCGGGTTCAACTACGGCGAGACCACCGAGGACTTCGCCCACCGCTACGAGGTCGGCCCGGCCCCGATGAGGGCCGGCCACTACCGCAACATCACCGGCAACGTCGCCCTCGCCTACGGGCTGGTCACCGCGTCGCACCGCGCCGGCCGGCCGCTGGTGCTCGGGTCGTACCCGATCACCCCGGCGTCCGACATCCTCCACACGCTGGCCGGCCTCAAGCGGTTCGGGGTGACGACGATCCAGGCCGAGGACGAGATCGCCGGCGTCGGCGCCGCGCTCGGCGCCGCGTTCGGCGGGGCGATCGGCGTGACGACGACCTCCGGACCCGGCCTGGCGCTCAAGGCCGAGACGATCGGCCTGGCCACGTCGCTCGAGCTGCCCCTGGTCGTCTGCGACATCCAGCGCGGCGGCCCCTCGACCGGCCTGCCCACCAAGACCGAGCAGGCCGACCTGCTGCAGGCGATGTTCGGCCGCAACGGCGAGTCGCCGGTGGCCATCGTCGCGCCGAGGTCGCCCGCCGACTGCTTCGCCATCGCGATCGAGGCGGTGCGCATCGCGACGACGTACATGACGCCGGTGCTCATCCTCTCCGACGGGTACCTCGCCAACGGCTCCGAGCCGTGGTCGATCCCCTCGGTCGACGACCTGCCGGAGCTGCGCGTCGAGCTCGCGACGCAGCGCAACGGCGTCGACGCCGACGGCAACGACGTGTTCCACCCGTACCTGCGCGACACCGAGACGCTCGCCCGCCCGTGGGCCGTCCCGGGCACACCGGGGCTGGAGCACCGCGTCGGCGGCATCGAGAAGGCCAACATCACCGGCAACATCTCGTACGACCCCGACAACCACGACCTCATGACCCGGCTGCGCGCCGCGAAGATCGACGGGATCGCCGCCACGGTCGACCCGCTCGAGGTCGAGGACCCCGACGGCGACGCCGAGGTGCTGGTGCTCGGTTGGGGCTCGACGTACGGCCCGATCGCCGCGGCCGCGAGATCCCTTCGCGCGCAAGGGTTCCCGGTGGCGCAGGCCCACCTGCGGCACCTCAACCCGTTCCCGCCCAACACCGGCGACGTCCTCACCGCATACCGGCACGTCATCGTCCCCGAGATGAACCTCGGCCAGCTCTCGATGCTGCTGCGGGCCCGTTACCTCGTCGACGTCCAGTCGCACACGTCGGTGCGCGGGCTGCCGTTCAGCGCCGCCGATCTCGAGGACGTCATCCAGAAGGCGGTGACGGAATGACCACCTCGACCAGGACCGAGCTGGGTATGCCCGGGCACGGGCTCGCCGGTGTCCCCACCCTTCCCGAGGACGCGACGCCGCAGACCCGCAAGGACTTCACCTCCGACCAGGAGGTCCGCTGGTGCCCCGGGTGCGGCGACTACGCGATCCTGGCCGCCGTGCAGGGCTTCCTGCCCGAGCTGGGTCTGCGCCGCGAGAACGTCGTGTTCGTCTCCGGGATCGGCTGCTCGTCGCGGTTCCCGTACTACCTCGACACCTACGGGATGCACTCGATCCACGGGCGCGCGCCGGCGATCGCCACGGGGCTCGCGACGTCGCGGCCCGACCTCTCGGTCTTCGTCGTCACGGGTGACGGTGACGCGCTGTCGATCGGCGGCAACCACCTCATCCACGCGATGCGGCGCAACGTCAACCTCACGATCCTGTTGTTCAACAACCAGATCTACGGCCTGACCAAGGGCCAGTACTCCCCCACGTCCCAGGTCGGCCTGGTCACCAAGTCCACGCCGCTGGGTTCGGTCGACCACCCGTTCAACCCGGTGAGTCTCGCCCTCGGCGCCGACGCCACGTTCGTCGCGCGAACGATGGACTCCGACCGCAAGCACCTCACCGAGGTCCTGCGCGCGGCCACCGCGCATCGCGGCACTTCGCTGGTCGAGATCTACCAGAACTGCCCGATCTTCAACGACGGCGTCTTCGACGTGCTCAAGGACCGCTCCGAGGGCGAGGCGCGCATCCTCCACCTCGCCCACGGCGAGGAGATCGCCACCGGGCACCTCGGTGGTGGTCCGCCGCGACGACGGCAGCCTCGACGTCCTCCCGCGCGACGAGGCCGACCCGGCGCGGATCGTGCGCCACGACGCGCACGCCGACGACCCGTCGCTGGCGTTCGCGCTGTCCCGCCTCGACGACCCGACCCTGGCGCACGTCCCCATGGGCGTGTTCCGTGACGTCGAGCGGTCCACGTACGACGACCTCGTCCGGGCGCAGATCGACGGGACGGTGTCGGGCGCCGGTGGCCCCGCCACCGACCAGGACATCGCCGACCTGCTGGCCGGCCGCGACTCGTGGATGGTCGAGACGGCCCCGACGGCGTGACCGACCCCGGCCCGACCCGGACGCCGACGGTCAACGAGGCGCCGCTCGACGAGCAGCGGCGTGGCGCCTTCCAGGGGTTCAGCGCCTACCTGGTGTGGGGCCTCTTCCCGCTGTACTTCCACGCCCTCGTGCCCGCCGGCGCGTGGGAGATCCTCGCGCACCGGATCGTCTGGACGTTCGCGTTCTGCGGGCTGGTCCTGTTGGTCCGCCGCGACTGGTGGTGGATCCGGCCGCTGCTCGGACGGCGGCTCCTTCCTCGGCGGCATCGCCGTCGCCGCCGTGCTCATCGCGGTGAACTGGGTGCTCTACGTCGCCGCGGTGGTGTCCGGGAACGTGTCCGAAGCGGCCCTCGGGTACTTCCTCAACCCGATCGTCACCGTCGCGCTCGGCGTCGTCGTCCTCCGCGAACGGCTCCGGCCGCTGCAGTGGGTGGCCGTCGGGATCGGCCTCGTCGCCGCCCTGTACCTGTCCTTCGGCGCGGGCCGCATCCCGTGGATCGCGCTCGCCCTCGCGGTGACGTTCGCCCTCTACGGCCTGCTGAAGAAGCGCCTCGGCGCCACCCTGCCGGCTCTGCACGGCCTCGCGGTCGAGACGACGGTCCTGCTTCCGGTGGCCGTCGGGCTGCGTCATCTGGCTGGGCGTGACCGGCGGGCAGACGTTCACGACCGAGGGTCCCGTGCACGCCGGGCTCCTCGTCCTGTCCGGCGTCGTCACGGCGACGCCGTTGCTGCTGTTCGCCGCGGCGGCCCGGCGGGTGCCCCTCGTGACGATCGGGCTGCTCCAGTTCGTCACGCCGGTCATGCAGCTGCTCTGCGGCGTCGTGCTTCTCGGCGAACGGATGTCGACGCAGCGCTGGGTCGGGTTCGGGATCGTATGGATCGCCTTGGTGGTGCTGACGATCGACTCGCTGATCGGAGTGCGGCAGCGGCGGCTCCGCGACGCCGCCGACGACGGGGTATGCGAGCCGGCACCCTGACGCCTCCTCAGCCGGCCGCCTCGCGGAACGGCAGCCGGTCGAAGATGATGCGCATCCAGACGATCCGGCCGTCGCGGACCCGGACGCACTCGGCGCCGGGAGCGTCGTGGACCACCCGAGTGTCGGTGTCGTACACCGTGACCGCACACTCGTCGTCGCCGTACTGAGCGACGAGCGCCGCACGTTCGACACTGTCGACGAACGGGCCCATGAAGCCGCGGAACGCCGCACCGCCGTCGATCCGGCCGGCCGGCGCGAGACAGACGATCTCAGGGTCGACGAACGTCATCGCGGACATCGAAGTCGTGCGCGGACCAGGCCTGGAAGTAGGCCCTGGCGACGGCGACAGCGGTCATCGTGGGAGGAGGTCGTGGTCATGGACGGTGCTCCTTCGGAGTGAGAGATGTCCTGCTCCCAGGTAGACACCGCCGAGGCGCCGAAGCTGACATTGTCGCGGCGAGAAGCCTGCGGACGCAGGACCATGCCGTCGGATCTGCAGCTCCTCCAGCGCACTCAGCACGGTGACCGTGCCGCCTTCGCCGAGCTGGTGACGCCGTACCGTCGCGAGCTGCACGTGCACTGTTACCGGATGCTCGGCTCGTACGACGACGCCGAGGACGCCCTCCAGGACGCGATGCTCGCCGCGTGGCGCGGGATCGGTGGGTTCCGGACCGAGGCGTCGATCCGGACCTGGCTGTACCGCGTGGCGACGAACGTCTGCCTCAACCACCGTCGAACCACCAGCCGGCGCCCGCAGCCCGCTGTCTCGCCGCCGAGGACCGGACCGGCCCCCAACGCGACCGACCCCGTCACCTGGCTCCAGCCGTACCCGACGCCCTCCTCGACGAGCTGCCGGCGCCACCCCCGGCCCAGAGGCCCGCGTCGAGACCCGGGAGGCGGTGTCCCTCGCGTTTCTCACGGCGGTGCAGGCGCTGAGCCCGCGCGGTCGCGCCGTCCTCGTGCTGCGGGACGTCCTGGGGTTCACCGCGCGGCGAGGTCGCGGAGATGCTGGACACGTCGGCGGACGCGGTGGCGCACGCAGCTGAGCCGGGCCCGGTCGTCCTTGCGGTCGCCTGGAGCGACCACGCCCGCGGCCACCCACCCAGGACGAGACGGCGCTGGCGCAGCGGTTCGCTGCCGCGTTGACCGACCGCGATGTCGACGCCGTCGTCGACATCCTCACCGAGGACGTCCGGATCGCCATGCCGCCGCTGCCCTACGCGTGGACCGGGTTGCCGCTGGCCGCGCAGTTCCTCGCGACCATCGTGTTCACGCCGGAGGTGCAGGTCCAGGCGACGCTGACCGCGGCGAACCGGCAGCCGGCCCTGGCGGTCTCCAGCCGGCGCCACGACCGTGACCCATGGCGGGCAACCGGCCTGCTGGTCCTGACGGTCCAAGGGAACCGCATCTCGGCGATCACCCGTTTCGAGCCGCACCACGTCACCGCGCGGCCGTAGGAGGGACGAGGTCGAGTACCCGGTCGGGTACCCGGGAGTGCTGTGATCACGACCGACTCGGTGACCCGACCGGGTACCCGACCCCACCGGAGCCCGGCGTCACCCCGGACGGCGGGCTGCCCGGCATACCGCGGCGCGACAAGCGGCGTGCGCGGTCGGGTAACCGGTCAGGTACCCGCGAAGGTTGTGATCACGACCGACTCGGTGACCCGACCGGGTACCCGACCCCATCGGATCCCGGCGTCACCCCGGACGGCGGGCTGCCCCGCATACCGCGGCGCAACACGCGGCGTGCGCGGTCGGGTAACCGGTCAGGTACCCGCGAGGCTGTGATCACGACCGACTCGGTGACCCGACCGGGTACCCGACCCCACCGGAGCCCGGCGTCACCCCGGACGGCGGGCTGCCCGGCATACCGCGGCGCAACAAGCGGCGTGCGCGGTCGGGTAACCGGTCAGGTACCCGAGAGTGCTGTGATCACGACCGACTCGGTGACCCGACCGGGTATGCGATACGCACCGGACCCGGCGTCAGGACAGGTGGTAGGTCTCGCCGGCCCGGGCCATCTCGCGCAGCTCCTCGGGCAGGTCGTCGCCGGCCGCGAGCAGCTCGGGCAGCAGCTCGCGTTCGCGGGTCAGCGCCCGGAAGGCCAGCCGTGACGTCACGTCGTGGTCGGGACGGTGCACGACCGTCACCTCGTCGCCGGCGCGGACGGTGCCCGGCTCGACGACGGTCAGGTATGCGCCGGACCGGGCCGTGACGGCGAAGGTCTTCAGCCAGCCCGTCTCGGCCATGTGGTCCCGGAACGTGCCGCACGGGATCCGTGGGCCGGTCACCTGGAGGACGACGTCACCGATCCGCCAGCGCTCACCGATGACCGCGTCGCTGACGACGAGACCGCGGGTCGTGAGGTTCTCGCCGAACATCCCGTTGCGCAGCTCCCGACCGAGCCGCCGCTCCCAGTCGTCGAGCTCCTCGCGCGCGTACGCGTACACGGCCTGCTCGTCGCCGCCGTGGTGACCGTGGTCGCCGATCGCGTCGCCGACCAGGCCGCTGCCCAGTCCGTCGAGCTTCCCGCCGGGGGCGCGGACCTCGACGGCGTCGGCCGTGGGCTGCTTGTCGATGCCGGTCAGGCGGTGGCTACGCCGGTTCGCGTTCGGCTGGAGCCGCCCGACGTTGACCGAGAGGAGGACGGCCACGACGAGTCGGTCAGCCGACCCGGTCGACGACCGAGGTGACCAGCGCCGTCAGCGCCGCCTTGGCCTCCGACTCGGGGAGCGGCTCGAGCAGGGCGACGGCCTCGCCGCCGACGCCGCGCGTCGTCTCGCGGGCCTGGTCGAGGGCGGGGTTCGCCCGCAGCAGCACGAGCGCCTCGGCGAGGCGGTCGTCGTCGCGGAGGTCTCCGGACAGCAGCTCGCGCAGCCGCGCGTCCGCGGGGTCGGTGCCGCGCTTCGCGTAGAGCACCGCCAGCGTGTCGACGCCCTCGCGCAGGTCGATGCCGGGCGTCTTGCCGGTCTCGGCGGCGTCCGAGGCGATGTCGATGAGGTCGTCGGCCAGCTGGAACGCCACGCCGAGCTTCTCGCCGTAGGCGGCCATCAGCTCGACGACCTCGGCGGGACAGCCACCGAACATCGCGCCGTAGCGAGCCGCCGTCGAGATGAGCGAGCCGGTCTTGTCGTGGAGCACGCCGAGGTAGTAGTCGACCGGGTCCTCGCCCGGTGGGCACGGCCGGTCGTCGCGGATCTGACCGGCGCACAACCGGACGAACGCCCGCGCCTGGATGAGCACCGCCTCGGCACCCAGCCCGGCGACCAGCTCGGACGCCTTGCCGAAGAGCAGGTCGCCGACGAGGATCGCCGTCGAGTTGTCGTACTTCGCGTTGGCGCTCGGGACTCCGCGGCGCACCTCGGCCTCGTCCATGACGTCGTCGTGGTAGAGCGACGCCAGGTGGGTCAGCTCGACGCCCGCGGCGGCGGCCACGACCTGGTCCGACACCCCCGTGCCGAGCTCGGACGCCAGGAGCGTCAGCAGCGGCCGGAACCGCTTGCCACCCGCCTCCGCGAGGTGGGCCGACGCCTGGGCGACGAGCGGGTCGTCGTGGTCGACGGTGGCCAGGATGAGGTCGTCCACACGGGCCAACCCGTCCTGGACCCGCGACGCCAGCTCGGGCGCGATGCCCGGGACGGCGAGCACGGGTGGTGACGCGTTCATCCGCCCATCATCGCAGGCGCCCGGGTCATCGCAGGAACTGGGACGCGTTCCCCGCCAGGAGCAGCAGCGACGACGGCGCGACACCCAGGACCAGCGTGAGCAGCGCCCCGGTGCCGATGGCCACCTGGGTCAGCGCGGACGGTGTGACCACGCCGACCGCGTCGCCCTGCGGCTCGCTGAAGTACATCAGGACGATGACCCGGACGTAGACGAACACCGTGATGGCGCTGCACAGCAGCCCGACGATGACCATGAGCGTGCCGGCCCCACCACTGCGCAGCGCGGGCTCGAAGACGGCGAACTTCGCGGTGAAGCCGGACGTCAGCGGGATGCCGGCGAAGGCCAGCAGCAGGAACGCGAAGATCGCCGCGGTCAACGGGTGCCGCCGGCCCAGGCCGGCCCACTGCGTGAGCCGGGTCGCCTCCGACTGGTTGGACCGGTCGCGGACCAGCCCGACGATGCCGAAGGCGGCGATGGTCATCAGGCCGTAGCAGACGAGGTAGAACATGACGCCGCTGACGCCGGCCTTGTCGAAGGCCAGGACGCCGACGAGGATGAAGCCCGCGTGCGCGATCGACGAGTACGCGAGCATCCGCTTGATGTCGGTCTGGGTGACCGAGAGCACGGCGCCGATGACCATGGTGAGGATCGCGACGACGACCACCGCCGGCGCCCAGTCCCAGCGGTCGCCGGCGATGCCGACGTAGACGACGCGCAGGATGGCTCCGAACGCGGCGAGCTTGGTCGCCGCCGCCATCCAGCCGGTCACCGGCGTCGGGGCGCCCTCGTATGCGTCGGGGACCCACGCGTGGAACGGCGCGGCGCCGATCTTGAAGAGCAGGCCCACGGCGACGAGCAGCGTGCCCGGCACCAGGAGGCCGTTCATCGTCGACTGCCCGGTGCCGATCGCGTCGGCGATGTCGGAGAGGTAGACCGAGCCCGAGTACCCGAACAGCAGGGCCGTGCCGAAGAGGAAGAACGCCGAGGAGAACGACCCGAGCAGGAAGTACTTGAGCGACGCCTCCTGGGAGAGCAGCCGGCGCCGTCGGGACAGGCCGACGAGGATGTAGAGCGGCAGCGAGAGCACCTCGAGGGCCACGAACATCGTGATGAGGTCGCCCGCGGCGGGGAAGAGCATCATCCCGCCGATGGAGAACAGCGCCAGCGGGAAGACCTCCGAGGTCGCGAGGCCGGCGCGGGTGGCGAGCGCCTCCTGGCCCGAACCCGGCGTCGCGGCCCCCATCGGCGTGAACGCGTCGGAGCCCACCCCGCCGAGCCGCTCGGCCATCGTGAGCACGCCCATGAACGAGAGGACGAGGACTGCGCCCTGGAGGAACAGCGCGGGACCGTCGATGACGACCGACCCCTTGACGCCCGCGCCCTCGGCCAGGCCGGCGGTGGACGTCTGGTGGTTCACGGCGACGAGAACCACCGCGAGGAACGCGCCGACCAGCCCGATGAGGGTGATCGCGACCTGGACCGCATACCGCGAGGTCCGCGGCACGAAGGCCTCGACGAGCACCCCGATGAGGGCGAACCCGAAGACGATCAGGAGGGGCAGCAGGGCCGCGTAGTCCAGCGTCGCCGGAACGAACTGGGCGGGCAGCTGGGTGACAGCAGTGGCGATCACTTCGCGTCCCCTTCCGCGTTGACCGGGACGACGGGCGCCGGGTCGACGACCCCCATGTAGCCGAGGGTGGTCGACACCGCGGGGTTGATCATGTCGAGGGCGGGCTTCGGGTAGAAGCCGAGGACGAGGAAGAGCGCGATGAGTGGCGCCACGACCCACTTCTCTCGGCTGCCCAGGTCACGGGTGCCGGCCGCGCTGTCGGGTACCGGTCCGGTCGCCATCCGCTTGTACATCAGCAGGATGTAGAGCGCGGCCAGGATGATCCCGACCGTCGCGATGACCGCGGGGATCGGGTACCGCTGGAACGTGCCGACCAGCGTGAGGAACTCCGCGACGAAGGCGCCGAGCCCAGGTAGCGCGAGGCCGGACAGGCCGGCCACGAGGAACGATCCCGGCGAGCACCGGAGTGACCCGCTGCCAGCCGCCGAAGTCGGAGATCCGCTTGCTGCCACGGCGGCTGACCATCATCGCGGCGATGAGGAACAGGGCCGCCGTGGTGAACCCGTGGTTGACCATGTAGAGCGTCGAGCCGGCGAAGCCGGTCGAGGTCATCGCGAAGATGCCGAGGACGATGAACCCGAAGTGGCTGATCGAGGTGTACGCGATCAGGCGCATGACGTCGGTCTGGCCGATGGCCAGCAGCGCGCCATAGAGCACGGAGATCACCGCGAGGGCGATGACGACCGGCGTGGCCCACTGCGAGGCCTCGGGGAACAGCTGGAGGCAGAACCGGATCATCCCGTAGGTGCCGACTTTGTCCAGCACGCCGACGAGCAGGGTGGCCGTGGCCGGCGTGGACTCGGTGGCGGCGTCCGGCAGCCAGGTGTGGACCGGGACCATCGGCGCCTTGACCGCGAAGGCGAAGAAGAAGCCGAGGAACAACAGGCGCTCGGTGGTCGGGTCGAGGCTCAGGCCGGTGAGCTTCTCGACGAGGAAGCCCTCGGCGCCGCCGGGGCCCTGCGTGTAGAGCCCGATGACGGAAGCGAGCATGATCAGCCCGCCGACCAGCGAGAAGACGAGGAACTTGACCGCGGCGTACTGCCGGCGCTGGCCGCCGTACTGCCCGATGAGGAAGTACACCGGGATGAGCATCGCCTCGAAGAAGACGTAGAAGAGGAACACGTCCGTGGCGGCGAACACCCCGACCATGAACGTCTCGAGGACGAGCATGAGCGCGAAGTAGCTCTTCTCGCGCGGGTCCGGGGCTCCCTCACTGCCGGGCAGGTCGCGCCAGGCGGCCAGCAGGCAGATCGGCACGAGGATGAGCGACATGAGGATCAGCGCGAGCGCGATCCCGTCGACGCCGAGCGCGTAGCTGACCCCGAACTGGGGGATCCACTGGTGCTGCTCGGTGAGCCGGAACTGACCGGTGCTGTCCGAACCGGCATACGCGACGGTCGCGAGGATGCCGGCGACGAGGGTCAGCAGCGAGAAGCCGAGGGCGACCTGCTTGGCACGGGCGGCCACGCCGGACGGGAGCAGCCAGACGACGACGGCGCCCACCAGCGGGATGGCGCCGACGACGGTGAGCCAGGGGAAGCTGGTCATCACTGCATCACCCACACGGCGCCGAGGATGACGACGACACCGACGAGCATCGTCAGGGCGTAGGACCGGGCATACCCGTTCTGCAGCTTCCGCCATCGTCCGGACGTCCCGGCGACGAGCCGGCCGAGACCGGTCGCGGCGCCGTCGACGCCCGCGCTGTCGGCGAAGACCAGCGAGCGGGTCAGGTGGATGCCGGGCCGCATGAACACGCCCTCGTTCACGGCGTCCTGGTAGAGGTCGTTGCGTGCGGCCCGCGTGACGATGCTGCCGGCCGGGGCGGTCTTGGGGACCTCGTCGCGGACGTAGCGCACCCAGGCCAGCGCGACGCCCGCGGCGACGAGCACCAGGGTCACGACGGTGATGACGATCGGGCGCGATCACCGGGTGCTCCTCGGCCGCCTCCTCGATCCCGAAGACCGGGTTGAGCCAGCTGGTGATGATGTTGGTCGGGCCGAGGATGAGGCCGAGGAACGCGGAGCCGACCGCCAGCACCATCATCGGGATGGTCATCGTCAACGGTGACTCGTGCGGGTGCACGTCGTCGGTCCACCGCTTCTTGCCGAGGAAGGTCATGAAGTAGAGACGGGACATGTAGAACGCGGTGATGCCGGCGCCGAGGAGCGCCGCCCCGCCGAACACCCAGGGATGCCAGCCCTCGCCGATGAACGCCGACTCGATGATCTTGTCCTTGCTCCAGAACCCGGACAGGAACGGGAAGCCGATGATCGCGAGGTAGCCGAGCCCGAAGGTGATCGCCGTGATCCGGATGACCGTCCACAGCGCGCCGAACCGTCTCATGTCCACCTGGTCGTTCATCGCGTGCATGACCGAGCCGGCGCCGAGGAACATCCCCGCCTTGAAGAAGCCGTGGGTCAGCAGGTGGAAGATCGCGAACGCGTAGCCGACCGGGCCGAGGCCCGCGGCCAGCATCATGTAGCCGATCTGGCTCATCGTCGACGCCGCGAGCGCCTTCTTTATGTCGTCCTTGGCGCAGCCGACGATGGCGCCGAAGAGCAGGGTGACCGCGCCGACGAGCGCGACGACGACCTGCGCGGTGGGCGCGGCTTCGTAGATGACGTTGCTGCGGACGACGAGGTAGACGCCGGCGGTGACCATGGTCGCCGCGTGGATCAGCGCCGACACCGGGGTCGGACCGGCCATGGCGTCCCCGAGCCAGCTCTGCAGCGGGAACTGCGCCGACTTGCCGCAGGCGCCGAGGAGGAGGAACAGGCCCAAGGCTGTGACCGCGCCCTGGCTCGCCTGGCCGACGCCGGCGTCGACGGAGGCGAAGTCGACCGCCCCGAACTGCCAGAACATGATCATGATCGCGACGGACAGGCCTAGGTCACCGACGCGGTTGGCCACGAACGCCTTGTTCGCCGCCGTCGCATACGCCGGGTTGTAGTTCCAGAACCCGATCAGCAGGTAGGACGCGAGACCGACGCCCTCCCACCCGACGTAGAGGAAGAGGTACGAGTCGGCGAGGACGAGCGTCAGCATCGCCGCGACGAAGAGGTTCATGTACGCGAAGAAGCGTCGCTTGTCAGGGTCGTGCGCCATGTACCCGAGCGAGTACACGAGGATCAGCGACCCGACGAAGGTGATGAGCATGACGAAGGACATCGACAGCTGGTCGACCAGCAGGCCGGCGGACAGCTGGAACTGACCGGCCGGCAACCAGTCGTAGAGCTGCACGTGCATGGCCCGGTCGGCGTTGTCGCGGCCGACCATCGCGAGAATGATGACGAAGCCGAGGAGGAAGGACGCCCAGGACAGGCAGACGGCGAGGATCGGGCCGAACCGGTTGGTGCGCTTGCCACCGACGAGCAGAAGCAGGGCACCGAAGGCCGGGAAGACGATGAGTAGCCAGGCGTATGCGGTGATGCCGGTCGCGGCGGCAGCCGCCCCTTCAGCGGTGGCGAGGGTCAGCACAGGTGGCTCCTCTTAGAGCTTCAGGAGGTTGGCGTTGTCGACCGAGGCCGACCGGCGGGATCGGAAGATGGCCATGATGATGGCCAGGCCCACGACGACCTCGGCGGCCGCGACGACCATGACGAACAGCGCGATGACCTGGCCGTCGAGCGTGCCGTAGATGCGGGCGAACGTCACGAAGGCGAGGTTCGTGGCGTTGAGCATCAGCTCGACGCCCATGAAGACGATGATCGCGTTGCGCCGCACCAGGACCGCCGCTGCGCCGATCGCGAAGAGGATCGTCGCCAGGTAGACGTAGTGGACGAGGTTCATCGCTGCGACCCCTCCTCGATCTCGCTCTCGATCGCCTGCTCCGCGGCGTGGTAGGTGGTCGGCGTCCCGATCTGGTCACGCGACTGCAGGACCCGCGACACCGACAGCGGGGTCGGGGTGCCGTCCGGGAGCAGGGCCGGGGTGTCGACGGCGTTGTGCCGCGCATACACGCCGGGCACGGGCAGGCCCGCGACGAACTCGTTCTCGCGGACCCGGCGCTGCGACCAGTCCTTCTGGGTCCGCTTCTCGCCGATCCGCTGCCGGTGTGCGAGGACCATGGCGCCGACCGCGGCGGTGATGAGGAGGGCCGAGGTCAGCTCGAAGACCCAGACGTACTTGCCGAAGATCAGCTCGGCGACGCCGCTGACGTTGCCGGGGCTCTCGTTGACGGCGTCGAGGAACTTCGGCTCGGGCAGGGTGAGCGACCCCAGGGCGAAGAACATCACGAGGGCCAGGCCGAGGCAGAGGACGAAGGCGGCGGCCTTCTGGCCGCGGATCGTCTCGATGAGCGAGTCGGACGAGTCGACGCCGACCAGCATGAGGACGAAGAGGAAGAACATCATCACGGCGCCGGTGTAGACGAAGACCTGGACGATGCCGAGGAAGTCGGCCTGCTGGACGATGTAGAGGACGCCGAGGTTGACCATGACGAACGCGACGCACAGGGCCGCGTGGACGGCCTTGCGGGCGAAGAGGAGGCCGAGCGCGGCGATCACCATGAGTGGCCCGAGGATCCAGAAGATCACCGCTTCGCCGGTCGACGTCATCGCGACTCTCCGATCCATGCCGTCGGCGCGCTGATCGCGCCGGTCTGCACCGCACCACCCGCGTCCTCCGTCGGCGAGGGCCCGCGGGTGCCGGTGTTGCCCAGACCCGACGGCGTCGTCGGTGACGTCGCCGGCGGTCCCGGTGAGGTCCTCGTTCTGGCGCCGGTGCGAGCGGACCCACTCCTCCTGCTCGTCGGTCGCCCGGGTGACCTTGCCCTGGTAGTAGTCCCGCTCCTCCATCCCGTCGACCATCGGGTGCGGGGCCGGGAGCATGCCCTCCTGGATGGGCGCGAGCAGCTGCTCCTTGGTGAAGATGAGGTCGGCGCGGTTGTTGTCGGCCAGCTCGTAGAAGTTGGTCATCGTCAGGGCGCGGGTCGGGCACGCCTCGATGCAGAGGCCGCAGAAGATGCACCGCAGGTAGTTGATCTGGTAGACGCGGCCGTAGCGCTCGCCGGGCGAGAACCGGCCGCCGCCGCCCTCGGTGTCGTCGTTGGCGGCGCCCTCGACGAGGATCGCGTCGGCCGGGCAGGCCCACGCGCAGAGCTCGCAGCCGACGCACTTCTCGAGGCCGTCCGCGTGCCGGTTCAGCTGGTGGCGCCCGTGGAACCGCGCCTCGGTGGGGCGCTTCTCCTCGGGGTACTCCTCGGTGAGCACCTTGCGGAACATCGTCCCGAAGGTGACGCCGAAGCCGGCGATCGGGGCGAAGAGGCTCTGGACGAAGCCCGGCTCGTCCTCGGCGCGGCGGTCGGCCGCGGACGGCTTGGCCGGAGCGCGCGGTGGCACCCGCTTCGCCGGCGGCTGCGACCCACCTCTCGGGGACGGACGGACCGCCTTCGGAGCGCGGCTGCTCGCCCTGGGGCTCCGACAGGTCGCGGCCGGTGGTGTCGTCAGCCACGACCCTCCTCCTCCGTATGCGCGTCGGCATCTGATGTGCCGCCGGTCGGTGCGCCGACGGCGACGGGTCGTCGCGCCGGCTCCTTGAGCGTCTGCCCGGGTAGCGGCGGAACAGGGTATCCGCCGGCGAAGGGGTCGACGACCTTCGGTGGTCCGGCGGCCGCCTCGGCCTCCTCCTTGTCGGCGCGGCGCGTGTCGTAGAGCCACGACCCGCCAAGGGCGACGATGGCGATGACCGCGATGGCGATGAGGATCGGGACCGGGAAGTTGCGCCCGGCGATGGTCACGGCGTTGTCGCCGAACCAGCCGTTCTGGGCTCCGCGGATGAAGGCGACGAGGACGACCCAGAGCAGCGTGACCGGGATGAGGAACTTCCACCCGAACCGCATGAACTGGTCGTACCGCGTCCGGGGCAGTGAGCCGCGGAGCCACACGAAGACGAACATGAACATCCACAGCTTGACCGTGAACCAGAGCACGCCCCACCAGCCGCCGCTGAACATGTTGTCGTTGATGAGCGAGACGAGCGGCGGGGCCTGCCAGCCGCCGAGGAACATCGTCGTCGCGAGGGCCGAGACGGTGAACATGTTGATGTACTCGGCGAGGAAGAACATCGCGAACCGCATCGAGCCGTACTCGGTGTGGAAGCCGCCGGTCAGCTCGCCCTCGCCCTCGGCGAGGTCGAACGGCAGCCGGTTGGTCTCGCCGACCATCGTCACGACGTAGACCGCGAACGAGAAGAGCCCGGGCGCGATGTACCAGAGCGACGACTGGCCGAAGACGATCTGCGACGTCGACATCGAGCCGCTGTAGATGAACACCGCGACCAGGGCGAGGCCCATGGCGATCTCGTAGGAGATCACCTGCGCGGTCGAGCGCAGGCCGCCGAGCAGCGGGTAGGTCGACCCGGAGGACCAGCCGGCGAGGATGATGCCGTAGACGCCGACGGACGCGACGGCGAGGACCAGCAGCACGGCGACGGGGAAGTCGGTCAGCTGCAGCGGCGTCATGTGGCCGAACATCGAGGCGCGGTCGCCGAGCGGGATGATCGCGAACGAGACGAAGGCCATCGTCGCGGCGAGCAGCGGCGCCAGCGTGAAGATCACCTTGTCGGCCGCGGCCGGTGTGACGTCCTCCTTGAGCATCGACTTCATGCCGTCGGCGAGGGTCTGCAGGAGCCCGAACGGGCCGGTGCGGTTGGGGCCGGGACGCTGCTGCATCCGCCCGATCACCCGCCGTTCGAACCAGATCACCAGCAGGGTGCTGATCAGCAGGTAGACGAAGATCAGCACGGCCTTGATCAGCGACAACCACCACGGGGTGTCGGAGAAGTCGGCCTTGGGGTTGTCCAGCGCCGGGACGACGATCTCGGGCAGGACGGTCATGAGGGTCATTGCGGCAGTCCTTCGTCGAATCCGCCACCGGGTGGGACGGTGCGCGCGATGGAGGCCCGGTTCGCGACCGAGGTGGCCGCCGACGGCGAGACGGTCACGGCCTGCGGGTCAGGGCTCGGCTCGGCGCTCCGGGCCACGTCGACCAGGGCACCGGCCTCGTCACGCAGGTCGGTGCGCACGTCGCAGCCGACCGAGTTGGTCGGCAGCCACACGACACCGTCGACCATCCGGTCGGTCACGAGTACCGGCACGGTGACCGACCCGTGGGCGCTCGACACGGTCACCGCGGTCGCCGTCGGCGACGCCGAGGCGCTCGGCGTCGCTCGCGGACAGCCGGGCGACGGCGCGGGGCGCCGTGCCGGCGAGGAACGGCTCGCCGTCCTGCAGACGGCCGGCGTCGAGCAGGGTCGGCCAGGTGGCCAGATGGAACCGGCCGTGCGAGTCCGGCGTCGGCGCGTCCGGGGACGCGGCGGCGCCGTCACCGAGGCCCCGGTCACCGGTCCACGGGCCGAGCGCCGTGAACTGGTCGTGGATCTGCTCCAGGGTGCGGGTCTCGAGGAAGTAGCCGAGCTCGGCGGCCAGCATGTCGAGCACCCGGTAGTCGCTCATCGCGTTGGTCTCGAGCGCGTCCTGGAACGGCCGGACCCGGCCCTCCCAGTTGACGAAGGCGCCTTCCTTCTCGGCGTGCGGCGCGACCGGCAGCACGACGTCGGCGACCTCGGTGACCGCGGAGTCGCGGACCTCGAGGGAGACGACGAAGGTCTTGGCCAGCGCCTCCTCGACGCCCGGGTGGCCGAGGTCGGCCGGGTCGACGCCGCCGATGACGAGGGCGTCGATCTCGCCGGAGCAGGCCGCCTCGATGATGCCGGCGGTGTCACGGGCGGCCGTGTCGGGCAGCCCGACGACGTCCCAGACCTCCGCGACCTCGGTGCGGGCCTGCGCGCTGGCGGCAGGACGGCCACCGGGCAGCAAGGCGCCGAGCGCGCCCGCCTCGAGCGCGCCGCGCTCCCCCGCTCGCCGCGGGATCCAGGCCAGCTTGGACCCGGTGCTGTCGGCCAGCGCCGCGGCCGCCGTCAGGGCGCCGGGGACCGTCGCCATCCGCTCGCCGACGAGGACGACGCCGCCGCCCTCGGTCAGGGCGTCCAGCGCCGCGCGGCCGGCCTTGGTCCCGCCGAGGTCCCGCAGGACCGCGGTCTCCGCACCCGGCCGGGTCGGCAGGAGCCGGGCGGCGAGCTTGTCGTGCCCGCGCGTCGCGAACGGCGCGACCGCATACACCTGCGTCCTGGTGTGCCGGACGCCCTTGCGCAGGCGCAGGAAGACGATCGGCGACTCGTCCTCGGGCTCGAACCCGACGAGGAGGACGGCCTTGGCGTTCTCGAGGTCGGCGTAGGTCACCGCACCGCCGTCGGGGCCGGTCGCGACGACGTGCGTGGCCAGGAAAGCGGCCTCCTCGACAGAGTGCGGCCGCGCACGGAAGTCGATGTCATTGGTGTGCAAGGCGATTCGGGCGAACTTCCCGTATGCGTACGCGTCCTCCGTCGAGACCCGACCGCCGACGAGGACGCCGGCACCCTTGGCCTTGCGGAGGCCCTCGGCCGCCACCTCGAGCGCCTCGGGCCAGCCGGCGGCTCGCAGCTGCCCGTCGGCGTCACGGACCAGCGGGACCTCGAGACGGTCGGACAGCGTGGCGTACTGGAAGGCCCAGCGGCCCTTGTCGCAGTTCCACTCCTCGTTGACGTCCGGGTCGTTCGAGGCCATCCGGCGCAGGACGACGCCCCGGCGGTGGTCGGTGCGGATCGAGCAGCCGGACGCGCAGTGCTCGCAGACGCTCGGCGTCGACAAGAGGTCGAACGGGCGGGACCGGAACCGGTACGCCGCACCGGTCAGCGCGCCGACCGGGCAGATCTGGACCGTGTTGCCGGAGAAGTACGACTCGAACGGCTGGTCCTCGTAGATCCCGACCTGCTGGAGGGCGCCCCGCTCGACGAGCGCGATGAACGGGTCACCGGCGATCTGGTCGGAGAACCGGGTGCAGCGCGCACAGAGCACGCACCGCTCCCGGTCGAGCAGCACCTGGCTGGAGATGTTGATCGGCTTCGGGTAGGTCCGCTTGACGTCCTCGAACCGGGACGTGCCGCGGCCGTTGCTCATGGCCTGGTTCTGCAGCGGGCACTCGCCGCCCTTGTCGCAGACGGGGCAGTCCAGCGGGTGGTTGATGAGCAGGAGCTCCATCACGCCCTGCTGCGCCTTGTCGGCGACCGGGGAGGTCAGCTGGGTGTTGACCTGCATGCCCTCGGACACGGTGATCGTGCAGGACGCCTGCGGCTTCGGCATCGGCCGCAACGAGCCGTCCGGCCCGGGCGTGGCGACGTCGACGAGGCACTGGCGGCAGGCACCCACCGGCTCGAGCAGCGGGTGGTCGCAGAACCGCGGGACCTGGATGCCGATCTCCTCGGCGGCCCGGATGACGAGGGTCCCCTTGGGGACCCACGTCTCGATGCCGTCGATGGTGAGGGTGATGTCGTCCGGGCCCTTGGGGCGCCGGGCGTCGCCGCCGGTGCTGACGGCGTTGCCGCCCGCGCTGGGGCTGGTCGTCGTTGCGTTGACTGTCGGATCGACGGTGGTGGTCATGCCGACGCCGGCTCCTTCACCTCGGTGGTGCCAGTGGCGAACAGCGTGGACGCGTCGCGGTCGAACGGGCACCGGCCGAGGCGCAGGTGCTCGAGGTACTCGTCGCGGAAGTACTCGACGCTGCTCGTGATCGGCGAGGTGGCCCCGTCGCCGAGGGCGCAGAACGAGCGGCCGAGGATGTTGTCGCAGATGTCGACGAGCTTCTCGATGTCCTCCTCGTCGCCCTGGCCGTGCTCCAGACGCTCGAGGATCTGGGCCAGCCACCAGGTGCCCTCACGGCACGGCGTGCACTTGCCGCAGGACTCGTGCTTGTAGAAGTCGGTCCAGCGCTCGGTGGCGCGGACCACGCAGGTGGTGTCGTCGAAGATCTGCAGCGCCCGGGTGCCGAGCATCGAGCCGGCGGCCGCCACCGACTCGAAGTCGAGGGGCACGTCGAGGTGGGCGTCCGTGAACAGCGGCGTCGAGGAGCCGCCGGGGGTCCAGAACTTCAGCTTGTGCTGCGGGTCGCGCATGCCGCCGGCCATGTCGAGCAGCTCGCGCAGGGTGATCCCGAGCGGCGCCTCGAACTGGCCGGGCCGCTTGACGTGACCCGACAGGCTGAAGATCCCGAACCCGGTGGACTTGTCGGTGCCCATGTCCTTGAACCAGTCCGAGCCGTGCAGCAGGATCGGCGGGATCGACGCGATGCTCTCGACGTTGTTGACGACCGTGGGCCGCGCGTAGAGGCCGGCCACGGCCGGGAACGGCGGCTTCAGCCGGGGCTGGCCGCGCCGACCCTCGAGCGAGTCGAGCAGCGCGGTCTCCTCGCCGCAGATGTACGCGCCGGCGCCGGCGTGCACGGTGACCTCGAGGTCGAACCCGGTGCCCTGGATGTTCTTCCCGAGGTACCCCGCCGCATACGCCTCCTCGACGGCGTGCAGCAGCCGGCGGTAGACGTGGACGACCTCGCCACGCAGGTAGATGAACGCGTGGTTGCAGCCGATCGCGAACGAGGTGATCGCGACGCCCTCGATGAGGAAGTGCGGGGCCGCCATCATCAGCGGGATGTCCTTGCAGGTGCCCGGCTCGGACTCGTCGGCGTTGACGACGAGGTAGCGGGGGCCGCCGTCCGGCGGGGGCAGGAACGACCACTTGAGGCCGGTCGGGAACCCCGCGCCGCCCCGGCCGCGCAGCCCGGAGTCCTTGGTGAGGTCGACGAGGGCGGCCTGCGACATGCCGACGGCTTGCTTGAAGGCCTGGTAGCCCTCGTTCTCCTCGTAGGTCTTCAGGCTCCAGGACTCGGGGTGGTCCCAGAACTTGGTGAGGATCGGGGTCAGCTGGACGCTCACGCGGTCCCACCCTTCTTCTCGCTGTCGACGGCCGGCGACGCAGCGGTGGCATCGGCCGGGTGTTCGTCCGGCTCGTTGGACGGGCTGTCGGCGGATCCCGTGCGGCGCTCGGAGTCGACTGGCACCGTCGCGGGTCCGGGCGCGCTGGGCGGCCCCGTCGGGCGCCTCCTCGTCGGCTGTGTGCTCCGCGCTGCCGTTCTGGCCGGAGCCGGGAGCGCTCCAGCCGCGCCGGTGCGCGAGTCGCAGGCCTACCAGGGACGCATCGCCCGCGCCGGTGCCCTCGTTGGCCCGGCCGTCGTCGAACCCGGCGAGCACCCGGGAGACCTCCTTGAAGGTGGCCACGCTGTCTGCCCCGCGGGTCGGCCGGACGCTCTTGCCGGCGCGGAGGTCGTCGACCAGCTCCTTGGTCGACGCGATCGTCTGGTTGTCGAAGAACTCCCAGTTGGCCATGACGACCGGCGCGTAGTCACAGGCGGCGTTGCACTCGACGCGTTCGAGGGTGATCTTGCCGTCGGCCGTGGTCTCGTCGTGCCCAACGCCGAGGTGGTCGCTGACGGCGTCCCAGATGGCGTCCCCGCCCATGATCGCGCAGAGCGTGTTGGTGCAGACGCCGACGGTGTACTCGCCGTTGGGGTGGCGCTTGTACTGCGTGTAGAACGTCGCGACCCCGCTGACCTCGGCGGTCTCGAGGTCGAGTCGCTCCGCGCAGAACGCGATGCCCCGGCCGGAGACGTAACCGTCGACGCTCTGCACGAGATGCAGCAGCGGCAGCAGCGCCGACCGGGCCTGCGGGTAGCGCGCGATGACGGCGTCGGCGTCGGCGTGCAGCCGGGCGAGGATGTCGTCGGGGTAGGGGGTCTTGCTCTCGGGGCTCACCCGGAGATGGCCGGAGGCGTGGGCGCCTGCGGTCGCGAAGTCGCCGGACATCAGCGGTCGACACCTCCCATGACGGGGTCGATCGAGGCCACCGCGACGATGACGTCGGCGACCTGGCCGCCCTCGCACATCGCCGCCACGGCCTGGAGGTTGTTGAACGACGGGTCGCGGAAGTGCGCGCGGTAGGGACGGGTGCCGCCGTCGGAGACGACGTGGCAGCCGAGCTCGCCCTTGGCGCTCTCCACCGCGATGTAGGCCTGGCCGGGCGGGACGCGGAAGCCCTCGGTGACGAGCTTGAAGTGGTGGATCAGGCCCTCCATCGACTCGCCCATGATCTCGCGGATGTGGTCGAGGCTGTTGCCCATGCCGTCGCCGCTGATCGCCAGCTGCGCCGGCCACGCGATCTTCTTGTCGGCGACCATGACCGGGGAACCGGGCTCGTCCGCCTGGAGCCGGTCGGTGGCCTGCTCGATGATCCGCAGCGACTGGTACATCTCGTCGATCCGGACCCGGATCCGCCCGTAGGCGTCGCAGGTGTCGCGGATCGGGACCTCGAAGTCGTAGTTCTCGTAGCCGCAGTAGGGCTGCGCCTTGCGCAGGTCGTGGGGCAGCCCCGCGGACCGCAGGACCGGCCCGGTGATGCCCAGGGCCATGCAGCCGGTGAGGTCGAGGTAGCCGACGCCCACGGTGCGGCCCTTGAGGATCGGGTTCTCGTTGAGGAGCGCCTCGAGCTCCTTCAGGCCGCGGTGGACCTGGGGGACCATGTCGCGGATGTCGTTGTAGACGCCCCGCGGCAGGTCCTGGGCCACGCCGCCGGGGCGGATGTAGGCGTTGTTCATGCGCAGGCCGGTGATCATCTCGATGATCCGCAGGACCCTCTCGCGCTCGCGGAAGCCGACGGTCATCACCGTCGTGGCCCCCATCTCCATGCCGCCGGTGCCGAGGGCGACGAGGTGGGAGCTGATCCGGGTCAGCTCCATCATGAGGACGCGGATGGTCGAGGCCCGCTCCGGGATCTGGTCGGTGATGCCGAGCAGCTTCTCGACCGCCAGGCAGTAGGCCGCCTCCTGCATCATCGGCGTGAGGTAGTCCATCCGGGTGCAGAACGTCACGCCCTGCGTCCAGTTGCGGAACTCCATGTTCTTCTCGATGCCGGTATGCAGGTAGCCGATGCCCGCGCGGGTCTCGGTCACCGTCTCGCCGTCGAGCTCGAGGATGAGGCGGAGCACGCCGTGCGTCGACGGGTGCTGCGGGCCCATGTTGACGACGATGCGCTCCTCGTGGAGAGCGGTCGCCTCGTCGATGAGGTCGTCCCAGTCGCCGCCGGAGGTGTTGAGGACGAAGGCGCCCTCGGCGGCCGCCTCGTCGGCTCCGGACGTCGCGTACGGGTCGCTGGTGCGCTGGGTGGTGCTCATGCGGGGTCCTCGCAAAGTATCGGAGCGAAGCGCAGAACCTTGTGGGGCGCCATTAGTTGTAGCTCCTGCGCTGGTCGGGCGGCGGGATCGTCGCGCCCTTGTACTCGACGGGGATGCCGCCCAGTGGGTAGTCCTTGCGCTGCGGGTGACCGGGCCAGTCGTCCGGCATGAGGATCCGGGTCAGGGCCGGGTGTCCGTCGAACTGGATCCCGAACATGTCCCAGGTCTCCCGCTCGTGCCAGTCGTTCGCGGGGTAGACCGCCACGATCGACGGAATGTGCCGGTCGCTGTCGGGGCACGTGACCTCGATGCGGATCCGGTTGTAGTCGTTGGTGATCGACAGGAAGTGGTAGACCGCGTGGAGCTCGCGGTCGGTCTCGTGCGGGTAGTGCACGCCGGACACGCCGAGGCACAGCTCGAAGCGGAGGTCTGCGTCGTCGCGAAGGGCACGGGCCACCGCGAGGAGGTGCTCACGACGGACGAAGACCGTCATCTCGCCGCGGTCGACGGTCACCCGCTCGACGGCCTCGGCATAGGACGCCGAACCACCGACGAGGGCGCGTTCGAGCGCGTCGGCCAGGTCGTCGAAGTAGCCGCCGTAGGGCCGCTGCGACGCGCCGGGCAGGAGGATCGGGCTGCGCAGGCCGCCGTACCCCGTGGTGTCCTGACCGTTCGACGCGCCGAACATCCCGAAGCGCTCACCGATGACCACGGGGTCGGGGCTGGTGCCAGGCGGGGCGGGAAGGTTGGCCGCATACTGCTCGGTCGCCTGCTGGCCCCCCTGCTGGCCGCCCTCGGTGGGGCGCTCCTCGCCCTTCGGGGCGTCGGTCTCCGGGCTCACGCCAGCAGACCCTTCATGGCGTGCGTCGGCGTGGCCTTCAGCGCCGCCTGCTCCGCCGCGCGCGCCGCCGTGTCGCGGTTGACACCGAGCGGCATGGCCTGGATCTCCTTGTGGAGCGTGATGATCGCGTTGAGCAGCATCTCGGGCCTGGGCGGACAGCCGGGCAGGTAGATGTCGACGGGGATGATGTGGTCGACGCCCTGGACGATGGCGTAGTTGTTGAACATCCCCCCGGAGCTCGCGCAGACGCCCATCGAGATGACCCACTTGGGGTTCGGCATCTGGTCGTAGACCTGCCGGACGACCGGAGCCATCTTCTGGCTGACGCGGCCGGCCACGATCATGAGGTCGGCCTGGCGCGGGGTCGCGGAGAACCGCTCCATGCCGAACCGCGCGATGTCGTAGTCGGGTGTCCCCACGGCCATCATCTCGATGGCGCAGCAGGCCAGCCCGAAGGTCGCCGGCCACATCGAGCTCTTGCGCATGTAGCCCGCAAGCCCCTCGACGGTCGACAGGAGAAAACCTGCCGGCAGCTTCTCTTCGATGCCCATGGCGTTTGCCTCGCGTTCGTTACCGGTTGCTAGAGGTTTGCAGCTAGTCCCACTCGAGCCCGCCCCGCTGCCACACGTACGCGTAGGCCACGAAGACGGTGATGATGAACAGGACCATCTCGACGAGGGCGAAGAGCCCGAGCTGGTTGAACGCCACCGCGAAGGGATAGAGGAACAGGCTCTCCACGTCGAAGACGATGAAGAGCATCGCAACGAGGTAGTACTTGATCGGGAACCGGCCGCCGCCCTCGGGGTGCGGGGTGGGCTGTATCCCGCACTCGTACGCCTCCATCTTGGCGCGGTTGTAGCGCTTCGGACCGACCACGAGGCTGGTCCCCACCGACAGCAGCGCGAAGGCCCCACCCAGGGCGAGGAGGAACAGCAGCGGGATGTACGAGTTGGTCATCGCGCGTACCCCTTCCGGTGGTCACTGCAGCGGCGTCGCCAGCGGGTCTTTTCCATCCTAGGGTCGGCCACCTTCAGGCGTCCGGGGCCATCGTCGACAGTGCCTGGATGATCCGGTCGTCGGCGCGCCCCCCGTGCTGCTCGGGCAGGTTCGCCATGATCTTGAGGAGGAACCGCATGAGGGTCGTGCGGGGCAGACCGTACTTCGTGGCGAGCCGCATCACCTCGGGGTTGCCGATGGCGCGGGCGAACCAGCGACCCAGGGTGTAGTAGCCGCCGAGAGCATCCTTCATGACGCGGGGGTATGACGAAAGGACCCGTTCACGGCCGGCGTCGTCGGGGCGTGCGAAGGCCTGCGCGACGACGTCCGCGGCGAGCCGGCCGGACTCCATCGCATACGCGATGCCCTCGCCGTTGAAGGGGTTGACCATCCCGCCGGCGTCGCCGACGAGAAGCAGCCCGTCGGCGTAGTGCGGCTGGCGGTTGAACCCCATGGGGAGGGCCGCGCCGCGGATTGGCCCGACCATCGTCTCGTCGTTGTAGGTCCACTCGTCCGGCATCGTGGCGACCCAACGCCGCATGACGTCCTTGTAGTCGACGTTGCCGAACGCCTTGGACGTGTTGAGGATCCCGAGGCCGAGGTTGGACGTGCCGTCGCCCACCCCGAAGACCCACCCGTAGCCGGGGAGGAGGACCCGCTCGCCCGGGTTCTTGACGTCGTCGACCCAGAGCTCGAGCCACGACTCGAGGTAGTCGTCGTCGTGTCGCGGCGACGTGTAGTAGGTGCGCACCGCGACGCCCATCGGACGGTCGTCGCGCTTCTGGCGGCCCATCGACAGGGACAGCCGCGAGGAGTTGCCATCGGCGGCGACGACGAGCGGAGCTCGGTAGGTGAGGGGCGGCCCGGCGCTGCGGCCGTTCTCGTCGACGGCGCGCGCCCGGACCCCGACGATGCGGCCGGCGTCGTCGAGCACGGGACCCGTGACGTTGGTGGACTCGAGGAGCCGGGCACCGTGCTTCACGGCGTGGCGGGCCAGGATGTCGTCGAAGTCCATCCGGGTGCGGACCAGGCCGTAGGGCGGGAACTCCGACGTGTCGGGCCAGTCCAGCGAGAGAGTCAGCCCGCCGCCGATGATGCGCAGCCCGTGGTTGCGGACCCACCCGTCCTCGGCGGGGTGCGGGATGCCCAGGGTGATCAGCTCACGGACCGCTCGGGGCGTCAGGCCGTCGCCGCAGACCTTCTCGCGCGGGAAGGTCGTCTTCTCCAGCAGCAGCACGTCGAGGCCGGACATGGCGAGGTACGCGGCCGTCGTCGAGCCACCGGGGCCGGCCCCCACGACGATGACGTCGGCCGTGGCGGTGACGGTCTCGGCGACCGGGGCGGCGAGGCCGGTCTCGCCGTCCGCGACAGCGTCCATGGCGCTCATCATTCCGTTCGTCCGAGTGCTTGTGAAGATGTTCACGAACTCCGCGACACTCTATGCCCGCCCGGCGACGCGTGTCTGCTCAGGCATACCTAACCCCGTCCCGGCCGGCCGAAACCTCAGGCGGTGGCCCGATGCAGAGCCACGATGCCGCCGCTGAGGTTGCGCCACTCGACGTCGCGCCAGCCGGCCTGCTGGACGGTGACCGCCAGGTCGCGCTGCGACGGCCACGCCTGGATCGACTCGGCGAGGTAGACGTAGGAGTCGGGGTTGGACGAGACGCGGCGGGCGACCGGCGGGAGGGCCCGCATGAGGTAGCGCAGGTACACCGCGCGGAACGCGCCGTTGACCGGTCGGCTGAACTCGCAGACCACCAGCCGGCCGCCCGGCCGGGTCACCCGGCGGAACTCGGCGAGCGCGGCCGCCGGGTCGGCGACGTTGCGCAGGCCGAACGACATCGTCACGGCGTCGAAGGCGCCGTCGGCGAACGGGAGGTGCATCGCGTCGGCTGCCGTGAACGGCATGTCCGGGCGGCGCCGGCGTCCGACCCGGAGCATCCCGAGCGAGAAGTCCGCCGGCACGACGTCCACACCGGCGTCGGCGAGGGCCTCGGAGCTGGTCCCTGTGCCGGCCGCGATGTCGAGGACGCGGTCGCCCGGCTCGGACCCCAGCGCCGCGAGGGTCGCCTTGCGCCACAACCGGTCCTGTCCCAGCGACAGGACGTCGTTGGTGACGTCGTAGCGCGCGGCCACCCCGTCGAACATCCGCGCGACGTCGGACGGGTCCTTGTCGAGGGTGGCGCGGTTCATGGCGGCAATTGTGGCGCAGCGGGCGTGACGTCCCGACTCGCGGTGTCTCCGGGTCGCCGCCGTAGAGTGATCCGCGATGTCGACGCTCCCCGGGACCGCCGCGGCCACCACTCCCGCACCCAGCGGGTCGCCGCTCGTCGTCCGAACCCACGCGATCCCCGACCCCGGGGCGCTGCTCGCGTTGCTGCCCAACACGGCGACGGAGGAGCTCGTGTCGTGGGTCCGGCACCGCGAGGGCCTGGTCGGCTGGGGTCGCGCCGCGCGCGTGGAGGTCTCGGGTCCCGACCGGTTCGAGCAGGCCGACGCGTGGTGGCGGGAGGTCGTGGCGCACGCCGTGGTCCGCGACGAGGTGGGCCAGCCCGGTTCCGGACCCGTGGTCTTCGGCTCGCTGCCGTTCGCCGACGACTCGGCCGAGCCGGGCGTGCTCGTGGTCCCGGAGGTCATCGTCGGCCGGCGCGGTGACCGCTGGTGGGTCACGACGATCGGCCACGACGCCCAGCTCCCACCGATACCCCTGCTGCGGCCCTCGGAACTGGCCGACCCCCCGCTCGACGTGACGTTCGCGGACGGCGCCCTGTCGGCCGACGACTGGAAGGGCTCGGTCGGTCGCGCGGTCGAGCGGATCAACGCCGGTGAGCTCGACAAGGTCGTCCTCGCCCGTGACCTCCAGGTTCGGGCGTCGGGGCGGGTCGACGCGCGATGGGTGCTCGACCAGCTCGCCGACCGGTACGAGCGCACGTGGACGTTTGCGGTCGCCGGCCTCGTCGGCGCGACGCCGGAGCTGCTGGTCCGCCGCGACCAGGGCCTGGTCCTCTCGCGGGTCCTGGCCGGCACCATTCGGCGCACCGGCGACGACGCTCGCGATCTCGCGCTCGCGGCCTCGCTCGCTCGGTCCAGCAAGGACCTCGAGGAGCACGAGTATGCGGTGCGCTCGGTCGCCGACGCGCTGGCGCCGCACTGCTCCTCGATGAACGTGCCGGAGACGCCGTTCGTGCTGCACCTCAGCAACGTCATGCACCTCGCGACCGACGTCGCCGGCGTGGCGGCCGACCACGCGACCTCCTTGGCGCTCGCCGCGTCGCTGCACCCGACCGCGGCGGTCGGCGGGATGCCGGCGACGGTGGCGGTCCCCCTGATCGCCGAGCTCGAGGGCATGGACCGCGGGCGGTACGCCGGTCCGGTCGGGTGGATGGACGCGTCCGGCGACGGCGAGTGGGGGATCGCGCTGCGCTGCGGCCGGTTCGACGACGCCGACCCCGCCGCGGTCCGGCTCTTCGCGGGCTGCGGGATCGTGGCCGGTTCGGACCCCGCCGCCGAGGCGGCCGAGGCGGAGGCCAAGTTCCTCCCGATGCGCGACGCCCTCAGCGCGACCTGACCCGACCGACCGACCCGACCGACCTGACCCGACCGACCTGGTTCGAGCCGGGTAACGCCCCCGGCTCCCTCTCGCCGAGAGGCCAACTTCGGCCGTTCTGAACGCCGCCATAGCGGCCGAAGTTGGCCTCTCGGCGTCAGAGGTGGGGCATGACCTCGGCGGCGAGCAGGTCGAGGTGGTCGAGGTCGGCCAGGTCGAGGACCTGGAGATAGACCCGCTCGGCGCCGACCGACGCATACTTGCCGATCGTCTCGACGCATTCGGCGGGAGTGCCGGCGACCCCGCCCTCCCGCAGCTCCTGGAGGTCGCGTCCGATGGCCTCCGCGCGCCGGCGCACCTCCGCGACGTCCCGCCCGCAGCAGACCGTGAGGGCGGCGGAGTAGGCCAGCGAGTCCGGGGCGCGGCCGACCGTGTCGCAGGCCTCGCGGGCCCGGTCGAACTGCGCCCCGACGACCGACGACGACGAGAAGCCGACGTTGAACTCCGCCGCGTACGAGGCGGCCAGCCGTGGGGTCCGCCGCTTGCCGTGGCCGCCGACGATGATCGGCGGGCCGTCCGGCTTCATCGGCTTGGGCAGGGCCGGCGAGTCGGTGACCGTGTAGTGGTCGCCGTCGAACGAGAACCTCTCCCCGACCGGCGTGCGCCACAGCCCGGTGATGACCGCCAGCTGCTCCTCGAACCGGTCGAAGCGCTCCTTGGTGTCGGGGAACGGCAGCCCGTATGCGGCGTGCTCGGCCTCGAACCAGCCCGGCCCCCAGACCGAGCTCGACCCGTCCACCGCTCATCGCGTCGACCTCGGCGACGCTGATGGCCAGCGGCCCGGGATGCCGGAACGTCGCCGACGTGACCAGCGTGCCGAGCCGGACCGTCGACGTCTCGCGAGCCAGTCCCGCGAGGGTCACCCACGAGTCGGTCGGGCCCGGCAGGCCGTCGCCGCCCATGGCGAGGTAGTGGTCCGAGCGGAAGAACGCCGAGAAGCCGCACTCCTCGGTCCGCCGGGCGACGGCGAGCTGGTCGTCGTAGCTCGCGCCCTGCTGCGGCTCGACGAAGATCCGCAGGTCCATCACGCGTCCGCCCGCTGCAGCCAGACGGTGGTCTCGACGGGCAGCTCGAGCCCGTCCACGGCCCGGCTGGCGATGACGAGGCGTCCCTCGGGCATCGGGACCGGATGCTCACCGAAGTTCGTCATCGAGACCCATCCACCGGGGCGCTCGAACGCGACCACGTCCGGGCGGCGCGGCCCGCCAGGTCAGCTCCTCCGCGCCCTGCAGCGACCGCCGCGCCGCGAGCGCCTCGATGTAGAAGTGCAGGGTCGACGCCGGCTCGCCCAGCTCGCGCTCCACGGCGTATGCGCCGAACCACTCGGGCTGCGGGAGGTGCGAGGCCGCGCCAGGGCCGAACCCGAACGACTCCCCCGTCTCGGTCCACGGCAGCGGGACCCGACAGCCGTCGCGACCCTTCTCCGCGCCCCCGGTCCGGACGAACGTCGGGTCCTGGAGGACCTCGGCCGGCAGGTCGGTCACCTCGGGCAGGCCGAGCTCCTCGCCCTGGTACAGGTAGGTCGACCCCGGCAGGGCGAGGGCCAGCAGCGTCGCCGCGCGGGCCCGGCGCAGGCCGCGCTCGAGGTCCGGCGCCGGGTCGACGCCACCGCCGCGCAGCCACGCGACGAGGTCGGTGCCGTTGGGCACGGCGTACCGCGAGACGTGGCGGACCATGTCGTGGTTCGAGAACACCCACGTCGAGGAGGCGCCCGCCTCGGCCGCCAGCGCCAGGTTCTCCGTCGATGACCTTGGTGAACGCCGTCGCGTCCCACGGGGTGAGGAGCAGGTCGAAGTTGAAGGCCTGGCCCAGCCCCTCCGGCCGGGCGAACGCCACCCGTCGGTGCGCCGCCACCCACGCCTCGGCGACCGCCATCCGCGGCGGGTCGTACTCGTCGAACAGCGCGCGCCAGGCGCGGTAGATCTCGTGCACCTCGTCGCGGCCCTCGAACGGGTGCTCCCCGTCGGGGAACCCCGCCTGGATCCGCTCCTGGGTGGGCAGGTCGGCGGACACGCCGGCGATGACCGAGGCGTCCTTCACCAGCAGGTGGGCCACGTCGATCCGGAAGCCGTCCACGCCCCGGTCGGACCAGAACCGCAGCGTCGTGAGGAAGTCCTCCCGCACCTCGTCCAGCGCCCAGTTGAGGTCCGGCTGCTCCGGGGCGAACAGGTGGAGGTACCAGTCGCCGTCGCCGATCGGCTCCCAGGCGGGGCCGCCGAAGAACGAGCGCCAGTCGGTCGGCGGCTCGGCGCCGTCCGGTCCGTTGCCGCGCCGGATCACGTAGCGGGCGCGGGCCGCCGACCCCGGTGGCGACGCCAGCGCCTCGCGGAACCACGCGTGCCGGTTCGACGTGTGGTTCGGGACGATGTCGACGATGAGCCTGATCCCGGCCCCGTGGAGCACCGACACCAGCTCGTCGAAGTCGTCCAGCGTCCCGAGCTCGGGCGCGACCGCCCGGTAGTCGTCGACGTCGTAGCCGCCGTCGGCGAGGGCCGACGGGTAGAACGGGCTGAGCCAGACGGCGTCGACGCCGAGCCGGAACAGGTGGCCGGCGTGGTCGATGATCCCGCGAAGGTCGCCGATCCCGTCGCCGTTGGCATCGGCGAAGCTGCGCGGGTAGATCTGGTAGACGACCGCCTGCCGCCACCAGTCGCGGTCGTGGTCGGGGCGGGGACGTCGAGGCGCCGGGCGTGGAGGTCACCGGCCCACGCTATCGACGCCTCGGACGGTGGGCTCACGCCGACGGTCGGATCGCCGGCCGCGAGCGGGGCGACAGGCATACTCGACCGTCGTGAGGTCCCCGGAGCGCGCGCAGCGTCTCCTCGCCGCCCTGGTCTCGGGTGGCGTGCGCGAGGTCGTCCTCTGCCCGGGGTCGCGCTCGGCAGGACTGGCCGTCGCCCTGTATGCGGCGGACGCCGCCGGCGACGTCCGGCTGCACGTCCGGGTCGACGAGCGGTCCGCCGGGTTCCTGGCCCTGGGCCTGGCCGCGGGCGTCCCGGACGCCGGTCGTCGTGGTGACGACGTCGGGCACGGCCGTCGGGAACCTGGTGCCCGCGGTCATGGAGGCCGCGCACTCCGGCCGGCGACTCGTGCTCCTCACCGCCGACCGGCCCGCGGCCATGCGCGGTACCGGGGCCAACCAGACGACCCAGCAGGACGGGATCTTCGGGGTCTTCGCCCCCTGCTTCGACCTCGCCGTGGACGCCACCGCACGCGGACCTCGAGGCGGCCGCGGAGGTCGCCACCCGGCGGCGCGGCCCGACCCAGATCAACGTCCAGCTCGAGGAGCCGCTGCTGCCCGACACCGAACCCTGGTGGCCGCCTTCGCCCGCCAACTTCTCCGCACGTGAGGACCTTTCGGCGGACATTTCGGACTTCCGCCGAGATAAGTCATCACGTGCGGAGAAGTGGGCGCGGAGCGGAGGACGAGGCGGGCCAGCGGACCGGAGGCGGCCGCCGCGCGGGCGTCGAGCTGCTCCGCCGCGGCCCGCGCACCGTGGTGGTCGCCGGCGACGACAGCGGGTCGGCCGCGCGGATCCTCGCCGAGCGGGCCGGCTGGCCACTCCTGGCCGAGCCCACGTCCGGCGCGCGGGTCGGCGCCAACGCCGTGCGCACCTACCGGCTGCTCCTCGGCCGGCCCGGCCTCGGCGACGGCATCGAACGCGTCGTCGTGCTCGGCCACCCGACGCTGTCGCGACCGGTGACCCGGCTGATCTCGCGCGACGACATCGACGTGTTGGCCGCGCCCGGACCCGGAGGCGTCGTCACCGACCCCGGCCGGGTCGCCCGGCACCTCGGCGCCGTGCCCACGGTGGACGACGCCCCGCCGACCGCCGAGGACCTGGGCTGGCTCGAGTCCTGGCGAGACGCGGACCGCGACCTCTCGGCCCGGCTCGACGAGCTCGTCGACGGCCTCCCCGAGCTGGACGCCCTCCACGTCGCGCGCGAGGTCGCGGCGGCGGTCGGCCCGTCCGCGACCCTGGTCGCCGGCTCGTCCAACCCGGTCCGGGACCTCGACCTGATGACCACGCCGTACCCGCCGCACCAGCAACGTTTCGTCGTGGGGAACCGCGGCCTGGCCGGCATCGACGGAACCGTCTCCACCGCGGTCGGCATCGCCCTCGGTCGCCGCGGACGCCTCGCGGACGCTCGCGCTGCTCGGCGACGTGACGTTCCTCCACGACGCCAACGGGCTGGTCCTCGGACCCGGACGAGCCTCGACCCGACCTCACCCTCGTCGTCGTCAACGACGACGGCGGGTCGATCTTCGCCACCCTCGAACAGGGCGCCGAGCCGTATGCGGCGGCGTTCGAGCGGGTCTTCGGCACCCCGCACGGGGTCGACCTCGAGGCCCTCTGCGGAGCGAGCGGAACGGCATACACGAGGGTCGACACCGTGGCCGGCCTGCGCACCGCGCTGGCCGACGACCGCCCGGGTATGCGGGTGGTCGAGGCCCGGGTCGACCGGTCCCGGCGGCGCGCCACGGCGGCGGCGATCACCGCCCTGGCCGCCGCGCAGGGACAATCGAACCGATGAGCACCTCCACGCCGAGCCTCACCCGGTCGAGCCTGACACTGGCCGCCGGCACGATGGCCTCGCGCCTCCTCGGCGTGGTGCGGCAGTCGCTCATCGTCCTCGCCATCGGCCAGGGCCTGGTCGGGAACGCCTTCCAGACGGCCAACAACCTGCCGAACGTCATCTACATGCTCATCGCCGGCGGGGTCCTCAACTCCGTCCTCGTGCCGCAGATCGTCAAGGCCATGCGGCTGCCGGACGGCGGCCGCGAGTACACCGACCGGATCATCACGCTCTCCACGGCGGGCATGCTCGTCGTGACGGCCCTCTGCACCGCGGCGGCGGGCTGGTTCGTCTTCCTCTACGCCGGGAACCTGGCCCCCGACGACCGGGCGCTGGCCACCTTCTTCGCCGTCCTGACGATGCCGCAGATCTTCTTCTACGGCCTCTACGCGGTGCTGGGACAGGTGCTCAACGCGCGGAGCCAGTTCGCCGCGTTCGCGTGGGCTCCGGCGGTCGCCAACGTCTTCGCGATCGCCGGCCTGCTGGCGTTCATGGCGCTCTACGACGGGCACACCAGCCCGGGCCAGTGGACCGCGTCCGATGGTGTGGCTGTTCGCCGGGAGCGCGACGCTCAGCATCGTCGCGCAGGCGCTGGTGCTCGTGGTCGCGTTGTGGCGCACCGGGTTCCGGTGGCAGCCACGGTTCGGGATCCGCGGCGTCGGGCTCCGCACCACGTCCACAGGTGGCGGGCTGGGCGTTCATCGCGCTGCTGGTCTCGCAGCTGAGCTACCTCGTCGCGTCCCAGGTCATCTGGCACGCGTCGAAGCAGCCGAGCACGGACTTCGTCGCCGGCATCTCCGTCTACGCCTCGGCGTTCTTCATCTTCATGGTCCCGCACGGGTTCGTGACCCTGTCGGTCATCACGGCGATCTACCCGCGGCTGTCCCGTGCGGTCCACGACGGGGATACGGAGCTGCTCCGCACCGAGTACCGCCGCGGTCTCGCGCTGCCCACGGTGCTCACCATCCCCGCGACGTTCGCCCTGGTCGTCTTCGCGCTTCCGGTCGTGACGCTGCTCTTCTCGTCCCGCGACCCGCGCGAGATCCCCGCGATGGCGCTGGTCCTCGCCGTCATGGCGCCGGGCATCGTGCCCTTCGGGATCGACGTGCTCAACCAGCGGTTCTTCTACGCCCAGGACGACGGCCGGATGGTCTTCTTCGAACAGGTCGTGTTGTCGGTGGTCGCCTCGGGGATCGCGTTGCTGGCCCTGGGCGTCCGCCCGGAGATCACCGTGGCGGTCGTGGCGGTCGGGCTCGTCGTCAGCAACGTCTGCAGCGCCGCCTTCGGGATGTGGTTCGTCCGGCGGCGGGTCGGGCGGCTCGGGTTCAGCGAGGTGGCGTTCAGCTGGGTCCGGATGGTCGCCGCGTGCATGGTCGCGTCGGCGCTGGCGTACGTCGTCACGACGCCCCTCCGCGACGGGCAGTCCGGCCGGATGTGGGCGTTCGCGGAGCTCACCGTGGGCGGTCTGGTCTTCGCGGTGGTCTACTTCGGGCTCGCCCTGCTGATGCGGGTCCCCGAGGTCGGCGAGATGCTCGCGCCCGGTCGTGCGGCGGCTGCCCGGCGGGCGGCCGCGCGGGCGGCACGCACGCGGTTGACGGGACGATCTCGGTAAGCCAAGGTAAGCAAGCGCTTACCTGGCAACGTCGACGGAGGAGGCCCGAATGGGACGGTTCGACGGGTCGGTGGCCCTCGTGACCGGCGCGAGCCGGGGCATCGGTCTCGGCATCGCGCAGCGGCTGGTGGACGAGGGGGCCCGCGTCTGCGTCACGGCTCGGCGCCAGGAGGCGCTGGACGCCGCCGTGGAGCAGCTGGGCGGACCCGAGCACGCGATGGCCGTGGCCGGCAAGGCCGACGACCTCGACCACCAGCGCGACACCGTGACGCGCGTCGTGGAGACGTTCGGGAGCCTCGACCTCCTCGTCAACAACACCGGCATCAACCCCGCCTTCGGGCCGCTCGTCGACGCTGGACCTCGCGGCGGCCCGCAAGATCGTCGAGGTCAACTGCATCGCGGCGCTCTCCTGGGTCCAGCAGGCGTATGCGGCGTGGCTCGGCGAGCACGGAGGGGCCATCGTCAACGTCGCCTCGATCGCCGGCCTCAAGCCGGCTCCGGGGATCGGCTTCTACGGCGCCAGCAAGGCGATGCTCGTGCACCTGACCGAGGAGCTCGCCGTCGAGCTGGGCCCGACCATCCGGGTCAACGCCGTCGCCCCGGCCGTGGTCAAGACGGTGTTCGCCACCGCGCTCTACGAGGGCCGCGAGGAGCAGGTGTCGGCGACCTACCCGCTCAAGCGCCTCGGCGAGCCGGCCGACGTGGCCGCCGCCGTCGCCTACCTGCTGTCCTCCGACGCCTCGTGGGTCACCGGTCAGACGCTGGTCCTCGACGGCGGGCTCACCATGACGGGCGGCGTCTGAGGTGTATGCGGCCGGCTCGACGGCCGTCGTGACCGGCGCCGCCGGGGGCATCGGCCGGGCGATCGCGCACCGGCTCGCCGCCGAAGGGTTCCGGCTCGTCCTGGCCGACCTCGACCCGGCCGTCGAGGACGTGGCGTCGGCGCTCGGCGCCGTTGCCGTCGTCGGGGACTGCGCCTCGGAGGCCGGCGTGGACGGTCTCGTCGAGCAGTCGTTCGCCGAGCTGGGACGGGTCGACGTCTTCTTCGCCAACGCCGGCACCGACGTCGGCCGGGGGCTCGACACCCCGGAGGCCGCGTGGGCCACCGCCCTCGAGGTGAACGTCCTCGCGCACGTCCGCGCGGCCCGGCTGCTGGTCCCCCACTGGCTCGAGCGGCGATGACGGCGGCCGGTTCGTCGTCGACGGCGTCCGCGGCCGGTCTGCTGACCATGCTCGGCAGCGCGCCCTACTCGGTGTCGAAGCACGGCGCCGTCGCCTTCGCGGAGTGGCTGCGCGCGACGTACGGGCACCGCGGGATCGTCGTCCAGGCGATCTGCCCCCAGGGGGTCCGCACCCGGATGCTCGACGAGGCCGGGCCGCTGAAGGAGCTGCTCAGCCGCGACCGCGCGCTGGAGCCCGAGGAGGTCGCCGACGTCGTCTGGGAGGCGCTCGGGGGCGACCGGTTCCTCGTCCTGCCGCACCCCGAGGTCGCGGGCTACTACCAGGCCCGGGCCGCCGACCCGGACGGCTGGCTGGCCGGCATGGGCCGCCTGCAGGCCAAGCTCGACGCCGGAGCGTCGCCATGAGGGCCTGGCGGGTCGAGTCCTACGGCGAACCGGCGGTGGCGCTCCGCCTGGCCGAGACGCCGGCGCCGGAGCCCGGACCGCGGCAGCTGCGCGTGCGCGTCCTCGCCGCTCCGGCGAACTTCCCGGACGTGCTGCTGTGCCGCGGCGAGTACCAGGTCCGTCCGGATCTGCCCTTCACACCGGGCGTCGAGGCGTGCGGCGAGGTCGTGGCGGTCGGGTCCGAGGTGACCGGCTTCGCGGTCGGCGACCGGGTGGTCGGCACCTGCGTCCTCCCGCACGGCTCGTTCGCGACCGAGGCGCTGATGGAGGCGGCGGTGACCTTCGCCGCGCCCCCCGGCCTGGACGACGCGGAGGCGTCGGGGTTCGTCATCGCCTACCAGACCGGCTGGTTCGCCCTGCACGAGCGGGCGCAGCTCCAGCCGGGCGAGACCCTGCTCGTCCACGCGGCCGCCGGCGGGGTCGGCACGGCCGCCGTGCAGCTGGGCAAGGCCGCCGGCGCCCGGGTCGTGGCGGTCGTCGGCGGCGCGGCCAAGGCCGAGGTGGCGCGGCGGTGCGGAGCCGACGTCGTCGTCGACCGGCATACCGAGGACGTCGTCGCCGCGGTCCGGGAGGCGACCGGCGGACGCGGAGCGGACGTGGTGTTCGACCCCGTCGGCGGCGACGCGTACGCCCAGTCGACGAAGTGCGTCGCGTTCGAGGGCCGCATCGTCGTGGTGGGGTTCGCCAGCGGGACCATGCCGTCGCCGCCGCTGGGCCACGCCCTGGTCAAGAACTACGCGATCCTCGGCCTCCACTGGGGGCTCTACGCGCAGGTCGACCCCGCTCGGGTGCGGGCCGCCCACGAGCAGCTGCTCCGGCTGGTGGCCGAGGGGGCCATCGCCCCGGTGGTCGGCGAACGGGTGCCGGTTCGACGGGCTCGCGGAAGGCGTGCAGCGGCTCGCCGACGGCGTCACGGTCGGAAGGGTCGTGTGGGAGGCGTGACCGCCGACCCGCCGGGCCTCGACCTCACCGCCCTGCGCCGGTGGCTGGACGGAGCCGCGCCGTCGCTTCTGCGACGGCGCGCTCACCGGGGAGCTCATCGCCGGCGGCAAGTCCAACCTCACCTACCGGGTGTCCGACGGCACCACGTCGGTCGTCGTCCGCCGCCCACCGCTCGGCCACGTCCTCGCCACGGCGCACGACATGGGGCGCGAGTACCGCGTCATCTCGGCGCTCCAGCGGACCCCGGTGCCGGTCCCCGAGACGTATGCGTGGTGCGCCGACGAGTCGGTGCTCGGGGCGCCGTTCTACGTGATGTCGCTGGTCGACGGGGTGCCGTACCGGTCGGCGGCCGAGCTGGAGACGCTGGGCGAGCAGCGAACTCGCGAGATCGGCCACCGGCTCGTGGACACACTGGGCGACCTGCACCTGGTCGATGTCGCGGCCGTGGGCCTGTCGGAGTTCGGGCGGCCCGAGGGGTTCCTCGGCCGACAGGTGAGACGTTGGGGCCAGCAGCTGGACGCGTCGCGCAGCCGCGACGTCGCCGGGATCGACGAGCTGCGTACCCGGCTGGGCCAGCACGTCCCGCCGGACTCGCCGGGGACCGTCGTCCACGGCGACTACCGCCTCGACAACGTCCTCGTCACGCCCTCCGGCGACATCGGCGCCGTCGTCGACTGGGAGATGGCCACGCTCGGCGACCCGTTGACCGACGTCGCGCTGCTGCTCACCTACCAGCGGATCGCCGCCCTCGGCGTCGGCGCCGGCGTCTCGACCGCGCCCCAGGCGGCCGGCTTCCCGACCGCGCTCGGACCTGATGCGGCGGTATGCGGCGCGCACCGGACGCGACCTCGGCTCGCTCGGGTTCCACGAGGCGCCTCGCGTGCTTCAAGCTCGCGGTCATCCTCGAGGGGATCCACTACCGCCACGCGCACGGTCAGACGGTCGGCGAAGGGTTCGCCGCGATCGGGGCGATGGTGGAGCCGCTCGTCGAGATGGGGCTGGACTCGATGGCGCAGGACGCGACAGGAAGGCACGGCTGATGGACTTCGGCTGGGACGCGCATACCGAGGAGCTCCGGGCCACGTTGCTGGACCTCATGGAGACCCACGTGCACCCCGCGGAGGCGGTGTTCGCGCGCGAGCTCGCCGAGCTCGACGACCCGTGGGCATGGAGCCGCGCCCCCGTCCTCGCGACGCTGCGTGACGAGGCCAAGGCGCGCGGGCTGTGGAACGCGTTCCTGCCCGGCCCGGGCGGAGCGGGGCTGACCAACCTCCAGTACGCGGCGCTCGCCGAGATCACCGGACGGGCGATCCAGCTGGCGCCGGCCGTCCTGAACTGCTCGGCGCCCGACACCGGAAACATGGAGCTGCTGGGCCAGTTCGGCAACGAAGCGCAGAAGGCCGAGTGGCTGGAACCGTTGCTGCGAGCGGAGATCCGGTCGGCCTTCGCCATGACCGAGCCGGACGTCGCCTCGTCCGACGCGACCAATATCGCGACCCGCATCGAGCGCGACGGAGACGAGTACGTGGTCACCGGGCGCAAGTGGTGGATCACCGGGGCGATGAACCCGGACTGCGCGGTGTTCATCGTCATGGGCAAGACCGACCCGTCGGCGGAGCGGCACCGGCAGCAGAGCATGATCCTCGTTCCGCGTGACGCTCCCGGCCTGACCGTGGTGCGCCCGATGTCGGTCATGGGCTACGACGACCGCGACCACGGCGGTCACGCCGAGCTGGCCTTCGACGGCGTGCGGGTGCCGGCGGCGAACCTGGTCGGCGGCGAGGGCGACGGGTTCGCCATCGCCCAGGCCCGCCTGGGACCGGGCCGGATCCACCACTGCATGCGGTCGATCGGGGTCGCCGAGCGGGCGGTCGAGCTGATGTGCGCGCGCGTCGCGTCGCGGCAGGCGTTCGGCCGGCCACTGTCGGAGCAGGGCGTCATCCGTGACTGGATCGCCGAGTCCCGGGTCCGCCTGGAGCAGCTGCGGCTGCTCGTCCTCAAGACGGCCTGGCTGATGGACACCGTCGGCAACAAGGGCGCCCACACCGAGATCCAGGCGATCAAGATCGCCACTCCGGCCACCGTCGAGTGGATCCTCGACAAGGCCATCCAGGCCCACGGGGCCGGCGGTCTCAGCCAGGACTTCCCGCTCGCCGCCGCCTGGGCCGGGATCCGGACACTGCGGTTCGCGGACGGTCCGGACGAGGTGCACAAGAACGCCCTGGCCCGCGCCGAGCTGAGGAAGCAGGCGGCCGCCTCGGCCTAGGCCCCGCGCAGCCGTGCGCGAGCATGGGCGGCGTGCAGGCCAGGTCGGATACCCGGTCGGGTAACCGAGCCGGTCGTGATCACAACCGGGTCGGGTACCCGACCGGGTATCCGACCCCAGTGGACCGTGCGCAGCGCCGGATCGACGAGGCCGGGCCGGCGCCATCGTTGTCGTGACGGCGTCGATCTCGTCACCGTCGGCCACCGGACGCCACCCCCACGCCCGCCTCCCGTTACGCTGCGGCCGTGCTCATCATCGCGATCATCCTCTTCGGCATGCTGGTCGGCGCGGCCGCTCAGCTCATCCTGGGGAGGGGCGGCAAGGGCATCGACTGGACGATGGCGTTCGTCTCCGGTCTCGTCGGGTCGTTGGTCGGCGGCCTGCTGGCCAGCCTGGTGCGCGGCGACGGCCTCGAGCTGCGGCCCAGCGGCATCATCGGCTCGATCGTCGGCGCCCTGATCGTGACCGCGCTGTGGCGCTGGTGGCGGAGCCGGGCCACGACCTCGTAGCCGGCGGCCCCAGGGGGCTGACGGGCGGTTCAGCTCACCCAGGTCGGTCGTAGCCCGAACCCGGAGTCACCGTCGGCGGTGGTCCTGGAGGCGAGCACCTGGTGCAGCTGGATCCGGTTGCGCTCGAACGACACGCGCGACCCCGCGAGGTACAGCCCCCAGACCCGGGCCACGCCGAGCCCGACCTCGGCGACGGCGGCGTCCCAGTTGTCGGAGAGGTTGCGGCACCAGTCGCGGGTCGTCATCGCGTAGTGCTCGCGCAGGTTCTCCTGGTGGCGCACCTCGAGACCCTGGTCCTCCATCGCCTCGACGATCGTCCCGGACCCCGTGATCCCGCCGTCCGGGAAGACGTACCGGTTGATGAACCCGCGGGAGGGGATGCCAGGGTGCTGGTTGTCGGGTCGGGTGATGGAGTGGTTGAGGAGGCGCCCACCGTCGCGGAGCCGGCTGCGCAGGAACCGGAAGTAGGCGGGGTAGTTCGACACGCCGATGTGCTCGGTGAGCCCGATCGACGACACCGCGTCGAACCCGCTCTCGGCCACGTCGCGGTAGTCGCCGTGCCGGATGTCGCCGCGGTCGGCGAGGCCCTCGCGCTCCAGACGCGCGGCACCCCAGGCGGCCTGCTCCTTGGAGAGGGTCACCCCGATCGCGGTCACGCCGTAGTGCGTGACCGCGTGGCGGACCATGCCGCCCCAGCCACAGCCGACGTCGAGCAGGCGCATACCGGGCTCCAGCCCGAGCTTGCGGCAGACCAGGTCGAACTTCTCGTCCTGGGCGGTCTCCAGCGTCGCGTCGGGCGTGGGGTAGACCGCGCAGGTGTACGCCATCGACGGGCCGAGGAGCAGCTCGTAGAACCGGTTCGACACGTCGTAGTGGTGATGGATGGCCTCGGCGTCGCGGGCGCGGCCGTGGGTCAGTCCGTGCGCCATCCGGCGCAGCGGACTGGGCGTCTCCTCCTTGGGCGGCGCGGGCACTCGCGGCAGGTGCTGCCGCACGAAGCGCGCGAGCTCGGGGAGGTCCGAGACCGTGGGCCGGTGTGGCACCAGGCTGTCCTCGAGCGACGTGAGCACCTCGTACGGGTCGCCCTCGTCCATCGGCTCGATGACCAGGTCGCCCTGCAGGTATGCGCGGGTCACGCCAAGCGAGTTCGGCGACGTCAGGAGGTAGTCCAGCCCGCGCCTGCTGCGCAGCAGGAGCCGCAACGGCGCGTCGACCGGTCCGGTCGAGGACCCGTCGAACGCGTCGAAACGGACTGGAGGGCTGTCGCCGAACACGAGGGAGAACGCCCCGGCAACCGTGAGCCGCCCGGGCGCGCGGTCCATGTTGGTCTTGCCGAGCAACGTCGTCATCGTCTGCGCACCGCCTTGTCGTAGAGGGTAGGGAGACGGCCCCCCGGGTCGTACCGCTTCTTCACCGGGCGGTACTCAGAACCACCGTAGAGCCGGTCGAACGTCGGTTCGTCGTAAAACGCGTCAGAGTAGAGGGACTTGTGGCCGCCCAGCCGGCCGACCTCGTCCTCGATGGCGCGGTTCACGTCGCCGTCCTCGTGGCCGGGCTCGATCGAGACCGTGGACCAGAAGCCGACGTTGACGTAGGGCTGACCGGGCGACATGGGGTAGAGCGGCCACGGGGCCTCGCCGGCGTCGCCGTAGGTCTGGTGATCGTCCGACGCCGACGTCGGGCGCAGCTGGATGGGACACAGCCAGACCGGTTCGATGGGCACCTCACGGAGGAACCAGTCGAGAAACTCGGCCGTCCGGCTGAGTGGGATCTCCACGTCCTGGACGACCCGCTCCCGAGGAGGCCGGCCCCGCCGGGCGTCGAGCCGGGCCATGACGTGGTGCCGGTTCTCGAAGGCCACGATCTTCCAGTAGACGTCGCTGCGCAGCTTGCTCCGCGGCCACAGCCGGCGCACCACGGGTTGCTGGGCGCCGAACGCCCGTGAGCACCAGAACCAGTCGGTGTCCCAACGCCAGAGGTAGTCGTGGACCGTCAGCAGGTCGCGGTCGCGCTGCTGCAGCGACCGGTAGAAGATCTGCTGCCCGGTGTAGTCGCTCGGATCAGGTTGTCCGACAACGGAGTCGGTCCACCGGCCCAGCGTGAGGTAGGTCTCGTCGCGGGAGAACACGACGCCGTCGAGGAAGTCGACGGTCTCGCCGTCCCAGGCGCGGGTCCGCATGATCTCGCCGATGGCGTCCTGCACGGCCGCCAACGAGCCGAACCGGACGTGTTGCAGCGCCACGTACGGATGCACGCGCTCCAGCTCGATGGTGAGGCTGAGCGCATACCCCAGCGAGCCGTACGAGTTCGGGAAGGTGCGGAACAGGTCTGCGTGGTCGCCCTGCGGACGCGCGACCACGACCTCGCCGTCACCGGTGAGGATCTCGGCCTCGAGCACGGACTCGTGCGGGAGCCCGGACCGGAACGAGGACGCCTCGATGCCCAGGCCGGTGACCGCCCCGCCGAGGGTGATCGTGCGCAGCTGCGGGACGACAAGGGGCATCAGGCCGTGCGGAAGGGTCGCGGCGACGAGATCCTCGTACGTCGTCATGCCCTGGACGCGCGCGGTGCGGCTCACCGGGTCGAGGTCGACGACGTGGGTCAGGTCCGAGACGTCGAGCCGGGCCGAGTCGGTCGTGCGCTGGCGGAAGAGGTTGGACGTGCGCTTCCCCAGGCGGACCGGAGCGTCGGGTGGGAGAGCGGCCAGGTCGTCGAGCAGGCGGGCGGTCGCCGCACGGTGCCGCTCGTCGCCGACCGGTCGAGGGACAGCCTGAGGCACGATCCCATGAAATCAGCATCGGCTGAGCGACGCGAAGCCACCCTCCGCCTCAGGGCTCCCGGTGGCCGGTGAGGGCCTCTCGGACGAGGGCGGCATTGCTCCGAGCGCGCAGCCCCGCTTCGTCGAACAGCGTGTCCTCCAACCCGATTCGCGTGTCGTAGCCCTCCTTCTGCGCCCACCGCAGTACCGGCCAGGCCCACTTGTCCTCGCCGTGCACGAGCAGGGGAGCCGGCTGGGACCCCAGCGCCGAGAGGATGCGCTCGACCGCCCAGGTGCCGTAGCCGCCTGGTGACCAGCCGGGAACCGCCTCGATGAGGACCCGCATCACCCGCCACGGCCATCGCCGCCCCACGAAGTCGGCCGCTGCGCTCGGGGTCCACAGTCCGGCCTCGATCTCGATGTGCCGGGTACGCAGGACGGTGGCGAGGTCGATCGGCAGCCCCTCGTGCCAGTTCACGCTGGCGAAGTCCGGCCCACCGTCGTCGGGCCGCGGCCAGCGACTGACCACCGCGAGGCGTTCCACCGAGTCGCCGACCACGTCGTCGCGGGTCGTCACCCCGACCGGGACCCCCGGGTACCGCACGGCGCACCGCCTCCACCGTCATCGCCACGAGGTCCCCGTCGAGCGTCTCGCGCCCACGGTCGGTCCGCGGGTGGACATGGACCGACTCGGCGCCGGCCGCGACCGCCTCGGTGGCCGCTTCCGCGATCTGCGTGAGGGTGACGGGGACGCGGTCGTGAGGGTGCCGGCTGCCGTTGAGACAGACCTGGAGCATCGCTCAGGACCTCGGCGCTCGAGGGTCGGCGAGGTATGTGTGGCAGCTCACGACCCGCTCGCGCCACCACGCGACCCGGTCGGGCGACGCGGCCGCCATGGCGAGCAGGTCCTCGTCGGCGAGGACGGGACCCACCTCGACCGAGCCGCCGTGCGGCACCAGTCGCTCCCGGGCCACGTCGGCAGCCAGCAGCTCGACGGTGCCGAGACCGCACGCATAGGGCAGCTCGGGCAGGGCAGCCGCGAGGGCCACCCCGGCGGCCATCCCGACCGACGAGTCGAGGGCGGAGCTGACGACGGTGGGGAGCCCGCACTCCGCGGCGATGTCGAGCGCCCGGCGGACGCCGCCGAGCGGCGGGACCTTCACGACGACGACGTCGGCGGCGCCCTCACGCGCGACGCGCACGGGGTCCTCGGCCTTCCGGATCGACTCGTCCGCGGCGATCTTCACATCGATCCCGTTGCGGGCCAACCGAACTCGCAGCTCTTTGAGGTCGTCGACCGATGGGCAGGGCTGCTCGGCGTACTCCAGGTCGTACACGGCGAGCGCGGAGACGCGGCGGACCGCCTCGTCGACGTCCCACGCGCCGTTGGCGTCGACCCGGATGCTCGCCCGTGCGCCGGCGACCTCGCGGGTCGCGGCCACGCGGTCGACGTCGTCCGCGATGGACTGGCCGGGCTCGGCCACCTTGACCTTCACCGTGTCGCAGCCGTCGTACCGCGCGAGGATCGCGGCGACCTGGTCGGGCCGTACGGCGGGAAGGGTGGCGTTGACCGGGATCCGGTCGCGCACCGGCGCCGGCCACCCCTCCCAGGCCGCCTCGACGGCGGCGGCCAGCCAGCGCGAGGACTCTGCGGTGTCGTACTCGAGGAACGGGCCGAACTCGCCCCAGCCCGCCGGCCCGTGGAGAAGGACGAGCTCGCGGTGGTCGACGCCCCGGAACCGGACTCTGAGCGGCAGGGTGACGACGTGCATACCGTCGAGCAGGTCGTCGAGAACGGGGAGCGCGCTCATGTGGCGAAGACGGCCTCGGGGTGGTTCTCGACGGCCAGCTCGATGCGACGGCGCTGGCTCTGCGACATCGGGGGCAGCTCGTCGAGCCGGAACCAGCGGGCGTCGACCGACTCGTCGTCGGCGACCACCGGCTCTCCCTCGACCCAGGAGCAGCGGAAGCAGAGACTGAGGAAGGCCGACAGGTCCCCGTTGTCGTACTCGACCACCGGGGTCGTATGCGCCCACACCAGCCGCTCGGCGCGAGCCACGACCCCCGTCTCCTCGAGGACCTCGCGGACGGCGCCGACGGCCGGCTCCTCGACCGGGTCGAGGATCCCCGTCACGACCGTCCAGGCGTGGTTGTCGGCGCGCTGGACCAGGAGCACCTCGTCGGCGCCGCCGGCCCGGCTGGGTCGCACGACGACCGCCGCGACGCCCGGCAGCCAGAGCAGGTCGGTGCCCACGTGTTCGCGCAGTCGAGCGACGAACTCCGGGATCGGCACGCTGTCGAGACTACGGTGCGGCGGAATGCCGGGAGCCCCTACACTCGTTGAAGGATCAACTGCCGACTGAAGGAGTGGTCCTCGTGCCCGCTGTCACCGTGTCCGACACCAGCGTCCTGCCCCGGATCGCCATTCCCGGACTCGCCGCCGTGGCCCGCCCGGTGATTCAGCGGACCGACGCCCCGAGCGGCTACGAGGGCGAGGGCTTCCCCGTCCGCCGGGCCTTCGCCGGCGTGGACCTGCGCCGGCTGGACCCGTTCATCCACATGGACCAGATGGGCGAGGTGGACTATGCGCCGGGGGAGCCCAAGGGGACGCCCTGGCACCCGCACCGGGGCTTCGAGACGGTCACCTACATCATGGACGGCGTCTTCGACCACCAGGACAGCAACGGCGGCGGAGGGACGATCACCGACGGCGACACCCAGTGGATGACCGCCGGGTCGGGACTTCTGCACATCGAGGCGCCGCCGGAGTGGCTGGTCACGCGGGGCGGCCTCTTCCACGGCATCCAGCTGTGGGTCAACCTCCCGCGCCACCAGAAGCTGGTCACGCCGCGCTACCAGGACATCCGCGGCTCCTCGGTCGGCCTGGCGACGACGTCCGACGGTGGGGTGCTGGTGCGCGTCATCGCCGGTGAGGTGGCCGGTCTGCAGGGGCCGGGCTCCACGCATACGCCGATGGCCCTCGTCCACGCGACCCTGTCGCCCACTGCACACCTCGACCTGCCGTGGCCGGCGGACTTCAACGCGCTCGTCTACGTCCTGTCCGGCGAGGGCACCGTGGGCGACACCCCGGTGCGAACCGGGAACCTCGCCGTCCTCGGCGCCGGCGACCTCGTGTCGGTCGCCGCGAACCGGAGCCAGGAGAGCCGCCTGGCCGGCCTCGACGTGCTCGTCCTCGGCGGCCGGCCGATCCGCGAGCCGGTCGCGTGGGCCGGGCCGTTCGTCATGAACACCAAGGCCGAGGTGCTACAGGCGTTCGAGGACTTCCAGGGCGGGCGGATGGGCCGCATCCCGGCGGTCCACGGAGCGCCGACGACGCTGCAGGAAGGCTGAGGCGCCCCGTATCCTCGGGCCGTGCCGGACTCCCCCAGCGAGCTGTTCGACCCGTCCGCGTGGGACGAGGTGCCGGGCTTCGACCTGACCGACGTGACCTACCACCGGGCGCGCGGGCTCGGTGCGGTCCGGGTCGCCTTCCACCGCCCGGACGTGCTCAACGCGTTCCGGCCGCACACCGTGGACGAGCTGTTCCGGGTCCTCGACCACGCGCGGCAGACGCCGGACGTCGGCGTCGTCCTCCTGACGGGGAACGGCCCGTCGGCCAAGGGGCAGTGGTCGTTCTGCTCCGGCGGCGACCAGCGGATCCGGGGCCGGTCGGGCTACCAGTACGCGGCCGGCGAGACCGCGGAGACCGTCGACACGGCGCTGACGGCGACGGCGGGGGGGCGGCTGCACATCCTCGAGGTGCAGCGGCTGATCCGGACGATGCCCAAGGTCGTCGTCGCCGTCGTGCCCGGGGTGGGCGGCCGGCGGCGGGCACTCGCTGCACGTCGTCTGCGACCTGACCATCGCCTCGCGGGAGCACGCGCAGTTCAAGCAGACCGACGCCGACGTGGGCTCGTTCGACGGCGGGTACGGCTCGGCGTACCTCGCCCGGATGGTCGGCCAGAAGTTCGCCCGGGAGATCTTCTTCCTCGGTCGGACCTACTCGGCCGAGGACATGCACCGGATGGGCGCGGTCAACATCGTGGCTCCGCACGAGGATCTGGAGGCCACGTCCCTGCAGGTGGCCCGCGAGATCCTCGGTAAGTCGCCGATGGCCCAGCGGATGCTCAAGTTCGCGTTCAACCTCGTCGACGACGGGCTGATGGGCCAGCAGGTGTTCGCCGGGGAGGCGACGCGGCTGGCGTACATGACCGACGAGGCGGTAGAGGGCCGCGACCAGTTCCTCGAGAAGCGCGAGCCCGACTGGTCACCGTTCCCCTGGTACTTCTGAGGTTTCCCACCCCCGCTTGCCGTCCGGACTCAGATGTTTGTCGGTTTCAGAAGAGATGTCCAGCCCGGTCGCGGCGGCGATTCGGACGTGGTTAGCCATCTCGCTGCCCTGGTCCCAGGTCAAGGTTCGGTTTCAGCGTCTCGGGCAGCTCGGCCATCGCGGTCGACCATGGCCTCCTGGACGGTCAACGCGGTGTGGTCGCCCGGCAGGTGCAGCAGGATCACGTACCGGGTGGCTCGTTCGACGAGGGTGCCGATCGCCGACCCGGAGGCGGTGGACCCGAGGATGACGCCCGCATGCCGATCAGCTCCCCAACCGATCAGGCGTCTCCGCTCCGATCGTCCGGTCTCGAGCTGTCGACGATCGGCCGGACCAGATCTTCACGGCCTGACGTCCGCCTAGACGGAGTCCGACGGCATCTGAGTCCGGTCTCAGCGGTCCGGATCCGCAGCCGCCTGAGGTCGACAAAGCCGACAAACATCTGAGTCCGGACGGGCGTCAGGGGATGCCGAGGGCGCCGAAGATCCGCGCCGCCAGGCCGCCGTCGCCGCCGCTCGTGACGCCCTCGAGCCGGACCAGGCGGCCGGCGGGGTCGGTGAGCGGGACCCGCCAGTTGGGGTACTCGTCCAGCGTCCCCGGCTGGTTCACGGCCCGCCGGTCGCCGACGAGGTCCGCCAGCGCCACGACGAGCATCCGGCTGGGCGTCTGCGCGAGCCACGCGTGCAGGGCGACGAGCAGGTCCTCCTCCGACGCCTCGGGCTGGAGCAGGCCCCGCAGCACCAGCGCCGACCGAACGTGTCCGATCGCGGACAGCTCCGCCTCTCGCTCCTCTTCCACGCTGCGGGTCAGGAGGCCGAGCCGCTCGCGGATCGCGACGTGCTCCAGGGTGAGGTACCCGGCCGTCGGCGGCAGGTCGTGCGTGGTCACCGAGGACAGGCACAGGCTCCGGTAGTGCTCCGGCGGCCGCGGTCCATGCCCCTCCCACTCGAACCAGAGGATCGACGTCCCGAGCACCCCGCGCTCGAGGAGGTACTCCCGCGCCGACGGCTCGACGACGCCGAGGTCCTCGCCGATCACCACGGCACCCGCCCGCTGGGCCTCCAGCGCGAGGATCCCGATCAGCGCCTCGTGGTCGTACCGCACGTACGTCCCCTGGTCCGGCGTCATCCCCCGCGGGATCCACCACAGCCGGAACAGCCCGATGACGTGGTCGATGCGCACGCCGCCCGAGTCGCGCAGCGCGGTCCGAACCATGTCGCGGAACGGCCCATACCCTTGCTCCGCAAGGCGATCCGGACGCCATGGCGGCTGGTCCCACCGCTGGCCCAGCTGGTTGAACTGGTCCGGCGGCGCCCCGACCGACACCCCGCCGGCCAGCACGTCGGACAGCGACCACGCGTCCGAGCCCTGCGTGTGGACCCCGACGGCGAGGTCCTCGACCAGGCCGACGCGCATACCGGAGCCGCGAAGCGCCTCCTGGACCTCGCGCACCTGCTCGGCGAGCAGCCACTGCAGCCAGCAGTGCAGGTCGACCTCGTCGGCGTGCTCCTCCCGCCACTGCGCCGACCGCAGCGCTGTGCGGGTCGCGCAGCTCGGCCGGCCACCCGTCGACCGACAGCCCGTGGGCCTCGGCCAGCGCGCACCAGGTGGCGTAGGCCACGAGCCCCTCGCCCTCCACGACCAGGAAGCGCCGGTATGCGTCGGCCCGCTCGCCGGTGAGCCCGACGGAGTGGACGAGGCCGAGGGCGGCGCGCTTCAGCTCCCAGGAACCGTCCCGGTCGATCCCGTCGACCCCGTTGAGCGCCCGCCCGTGCGCCGCCACAGCCTCGAGCCGCGCGGCGTCGTCCGGGCCCAGCAGCCGGGCCTCCGGGACGTCCTCGACTCGCAGGTAGAGCGGGTTGAGGAACCGGCGGCTCGTCGGCAGGTAGGGCGACGGCTCCATGGGAGCGACGGGCTCCGCGGCGTGCAGGGGGTTGACCAGCACGAAGTCGGCGCCGTGCTGCGAGCTCGCCCAGGTACCGAGCCGGGCCAGGTCGTCGAGGTCGCCGATGCCCCAGGACTCCGACGACCGGACCTGGTAGAGCTGCGTGGCCACCCCGACCGCCCGGCGCTCGTCAAGGCCCTCCGGGAGCGTCAGCCGGTGCGGCGTCACGACGACCGTCGCCGTCGTCGTGGCGGGGTCCAGCGGCTCCCTGTCCAGGTGCGCGACCATCCGGTGCCAGCCGAGCGGCAGGTTCCACGGCAGCTCGAAGGCGGCCTCGCCGACCAGCGTCCCGTCCACCCAGCGCGGCTCGACGAGATGGTGGACCTGGCGGACCTCCCACTCGCGTCCGTCCTCGAGGTCCATGGTCAGCCGCGCGCCGGTCCCGTCCGGGACGTGCACGAAGACCCATGGCGCCCACCCTTCGCGGGTCACAACCGTCGCCGGCAGGGTCCGCCGCCAGAACCGGTCGCCCACCTCGTGCAACGCGGCCTCGACCTCGTCGGGCGTATGCGCTGGCACGCCGAGCGCCGCCAGCACGGCTTCGATCGTCTCCGCCGAGATCGGCGCGGGCTGCCCCTGCCAGTCCCAGTAGTCGGTCGCGACCCCGTGGGCGGTGGCGAGCCGGGCCAGCGGCTCGGACGGGGCGGTCGGGTCCATGGGCGACATCCTGCCGCCTCCCCGGCATCCCCTCGCGCAGGCGAACGCGGCACACTGGGGCGATGAGCACCGACGAGCTGACGACGACGCAGCCGGACGCCGACGCATACCGGATCGAGCACGACACCATGGGCGAGGTCCGGGTGCCGCGCGACGCGCTGTACCAGGCCCAGACCCAGCGAGCGATCGAGAACTTCCCCATCTCGGGCACACCGATCGAGCCGGCGGTCGTGCACGCCCTGGGCCGGATCAAGGGTGCCGCCGCGCGCGTCAACAGCCAGCTGGGCGTGGTGGAGCCGGAGATCGCCGAGCGCATCACGGCCGCCGCCGCCGAGGTCACGGCCGGGAACCACGACGACCAGTTCCCGCTGGACGTCTTCCAGACCGGCTCGGGCACGTCGAGCAACATGAACGCCAACGAGGTCATCGCCACCATCGCCTCCCGCGACGGGACGCGCGTCCACCCCAACGACCACGTGAACGCCTCGCAGAGCAGCAACGACGTCTTCCCCACGGCGATCCACCTGGCCACCTCCGCGGCCCTCGTCCACGACCTCGCGCCCGCCCTCGACTACCTGGCCGAGTCGCTGGAGCGCAAGGCGGCCGAGTTCGCCGACATCGTCAAGGCCGGACGCACCCACCTCATGGACGCCACCCCGGTCACCCTCGGCCAGGAGTTCGGCGGGTATGCGGCGCAGGTCCGGTACGGCGGCGAACGGATCCGCGCCGTTCTCCCCCGGGTCGCCGAGCTGCCGCTGGGCGGCACGGCGGTCGGTACCGGGATCAACACCCCGCCCGGCTTCGCCGAGAAGGTCATCGGGGTGCTCATCGACGAGACCGGCCTCCCGCTGCGCGAGGCCCGCAACCACTTCGAGGCGCAGGGCTCACGGGACGCGCTGGTGGAGGCGTCGGGCGCGCTGAAGACCGTCGCGGTCAGCGTCGTCAAGATCTGCAACGACCTGCGCTGGATGGGTTCCGGACCGCGCGCCGGGCTCGGCGAGATCCTCATCCCCGACCTGCAGCCGGGGTCCTCCATCATGCCGGGCAAGGTCAACCCGGTGATCTGCGAGGCGACGATGATGGCCTGCGCCCAGGTCATCGGCAACGACGTCGCCGTGACGTACGCGGGCGCCAACGGCAACTTCGAGCTCAACGTGATGATGCCGGTGATGGCCCGCAACGTCATCGAGTCGACCCGGCTGCTCACCAGTGTCTGCCGGCTCCTCGCCGACCGCTGCGTCGACGGCATCAAGCCCCGCGTCTCGCACATGCGCCACCTCGCCGAGTCGTCGCCGAGCATCGTCACCCCGCTGAACCGGCACATCGGCTACGAGAACGCCGCGGCGGTCGCGAAGAAGGCGCTCAAGGAGGGCCGGACCATCCGCGACGTCGTCATCGACGAGGGGTACCTCGACTCCGGGCACCTCACCGAGGAGCAGCTCGACGACGCCCTCGACGTCATGGCCATGACCCGGCGGCCCGAGTAGCCGACGCGATGAGCCGGCCGGGCGCTCGCGTCGGCGCGGCGCTCGCCGGCCTCGGACTGACCGTCGCGGCGCTGGCCGGGTGCCAGGCGGGTCCGAGCGGCACGTCGGCGCCGTCCGGACCGCCGTCGGCGGCCAGTGCTGCTGACGTCACGGGTGACTCTGCGGGCGGTGCCACCGCGGCGGCCGGCTGGAATGGGCTGGCCCCCTGCCCCGCGCCGCTCGCGGCATACCGGTGTGGGGTGCTGCGCGTCCCGCTGGACCGTGAGAACGCCTCGGGCGGCACGGTGGCCCTGCCGGTCGTGGTGGGCGGCAAGCTCGACGCGACGCGCACCATGCTCTTCCTGACCGGCGGTCCGGGTCAGGGCGGCGTCGCGGCCGCCGAGCGGGTGATCCCGCGGTTCGCGGCGGTCGGTGCCGAACAGCGGGTCGTCCTGCTCGACCAGCGCGGCACCGGAGCCGGGGCGATCAGCTGCCCCGCCCTCCAGCAGCAGATGCGCTCCTCCGACCTCACCGTCCCGAGTGAGGACGCGGTCACGTCCTGCGCGGCGACCGTCGGGGCGAACCGCGCCCACTACGCGACCAGCGACACCGTCGCCGACCTCGAGGACCTGCGGGCCGCCCTCGGCGCCGAGCGCTGGTCCCTCGACGGCGTCTCGTACGGCAGCTACGTCGCCCAGCGGTATGCGGCCGCACACCCCGACCGGGTCGACCGGCTGGTCCTCGACTCGGTCGTCCCGGTCACCGGGTTCGACCCGCTGCTCACCGACGTCTACCCGGAGGTCGCACGGGTGCTCCGGGCGGTATGCGTGTCGAACGGCTGCGGCGGCGACCCGGCCGACGCCCTCAACGCGACGGTGCGCCGATGGCCGGACCTGTCGCCGGTGCTGCTGGACCTCGTGACCGGGATGTCGGTGGCCGACCCGACGTTCGGCAACCTGGTGCCGGCGCTCCTGCAGGCGGCGGCCGGGCAGGACCAGCCCGTCCGGTCGCTCGCGGCAAAGTGGCAGGCCGCGGACACGACAGAGGCGAACAGCCTGAGCCAGGGGCTTCACGCCAGCACCCTGTGCCTCGATCTCGAGTTCCCTTGGGGCGGCGCCGACAGCGACCCCGGCGGGCGCGCGGCGACCGTGGACGCTCGCGTCGGCACGCTGACCGCCGACCGGCTGTTCCCGTTCGACGCGACCGCGGCGCGCGGCAACGGCGAGGTCGTCACCTGCCGGGTCTGGCCCCGGACTCCGGACTCCTGGTCCGACGACGACGCGCAAGGCCACCGTCGCGGCGCTGGCGGGGTCCGGACCGCGAACGCTGATCCTCGCCGGGGACCGCGACCTCTCGACGCCGCTGGTCTGGGCCACGGCGACCGCCGCCGCGATGCCCGGCAGCCGGCTGATCGTGGTTCCAGGCGCCGGGCACTCGGTCCAGTCGCGCGGCGGCCCCGTCGGCGGCGCGGAGGCCACGGCGTTCCTGCTCTCACCCTGAGCGGCGTCGGCCGCGCCGGGAGCGTGACCCAGCGCATACCGGCCTGTTCCTTGGAGCAGGCCTGGCCGGGCGAACCGCCACGTAGCATCGGCGGATGACCGGACTGCGGCGCCTGGCAGTTCCCGGCGGTCCGGCGGTGCGCTCGGTCATGGGCGACCTCGAGAAGGCGCTGGACGGGGGCGACGCCCTGCAGCCGGTGGCCGACGAGGCGGGCGGGCCGTTCGAGCAGATCCCCGAGGACGTCCCGGACGGCGTCGCCGTCGTCGTGGCGACGTCGGGCTCCACGGGTGGGGCGAAGCGGGCCATGCTCACGGCGGAGAGCCTCGTGACGTCGGCCACGTCGACGCACGATGTCCTGGGCGGCCAGGGCCGGTGGCTGCTGGCTCTGCCGGCGCACCACGTGGCCGGCCTGCAGGTGCTGGTCCGGTCGGTGGTGGGCGGGACCACGCCCGAGGTGCTCGACCTGGACGGCGGGTTCGAGGTGGCGGGCTTCGCGGAGGCGACCGAGCGGATGGCCGGCGCGGACCGCCGCTACACCGCTCTCGTCCCGACTCAGCTCACCCGGCTGCTCGACGACCCGGCCGGCATCCGCGCGCTCCGCGGCTACGACGCGGTGCTCGTGGGGGGTGCGGCCACGTCGGCCGCGGACCGCGAGCGGGCCCGGCACGCCGGCGTGCGGATCGTCACGACGTACGGCATGAGCGAGACGGCCGGGGGCTGCGTGTACGACGGGCTGCCGCTTCCGGTCAGCGAGCTCCACATCGACAACGACCACCACGTCGTCCTCGGCGGGGCCACCGTGGCCCTGGGCTATCTGGGCCGGCCACGGCTGACCGCAGACGCCTTCACGGTGGACTCGGACGGCGTGCGCTGGTTCAGGACCGACGACCTGGGCGCGTTCGACGACGACGGTCGCCTGGAGATCCGCGGTCGCGCCGACGACCTCATCAACACCGGCGGCCTCAAGGTCGCGCCCGGTCCGGTGGAGGACGCGATCGTCCGGTTCGTGCCCGGGGTCCTCGACGCGGTCGTCGTCGGGAGCCCGCACGTGACGTGGGGTGAGGCCGTCTCGGCGGCGGTGACGCTGCGTCGGGGGGCCCCGATCCCGACGTTGCGGGACGCTCGGGCGGCGCTGCGTGGGGTGGTCCCGGACCACGCCCTGCCGCACCGTCTGCTCGTCCTCGACACGATCCCGCAACGGGGCCCAGGGAAGCCCGACCGCCGCGCGCTGATCGCGGCGTTCGGTGAGACACTGTGATCCTTCGACGACGCGGGTGAGGGGAGGTCGGTCCGTTGCGAGTGCTGCTGCTGGTGGCCGGTCTCGCGCTGACCATCTATGCCGTCGTCGACTGTCTCCAGACGAAGGACGACCGGGTCAAGTACCTCCCGAAGATCGCGTGGTTCGTCCTCATCGTCCTCATCCCGTGGGTCGGGCCGATCGCCTGGCTGCTCGCCGGCCACGAACGCTCGCTGCCGCCCGGCCGCTGGAACCCGAAAAGGCCGATCACCGGCCCGCGTGGCCCCGAGGACGACCCCGACTTCCTGCGTAACCTCTGACTCGGATCCCGAAGCCACACCAGCGAATCGAGTCATAGAAGTCCCGCATGGCCACGTTCAACGAGTGGGTCCAGGGTGCCCGCCCCCGCACCCTGCCGGTCGCCGTCTCCCCCGTCGCGGTCGGGACCGGCGCCGCATACGCGCTCGGGCAGACGATCTGGGGGTACGCGCTGCTCGCGCTGGTCGTCGCGCTGTCGCTCCAGGTCGGGGTCAACTACGCCAACGACTACTCCGACGGCATCCGCGGCACGGACTCGCCCGCCGCCGGACGGGTCGGCCCGGTCCGGCTGGTCGGCCAGGATCTCGCCAACCCGACCGACGTGCGGCTGGCGGCGTTCGTGGCGTTCTTCCTCGCGGCGCTGTGGGGGTTCGCCCTCGTCGCGCTGAGCGAGGCGTGGGTCATGCTGCCGATCGGGGCGTTGTGCGTGGTGGCCGCCTGGTACTACACGGGCGGGCGGCGACCGTACGGGTACAGCGGTCTGGGCGAGGTGTTCGTCTTCGTCTTCTTCGGGCTCGTCGGCACGCTGGGGACGCTGTACACGCAGGCGGGCGTCCTGACGTGGGAGGGCGCCATCGGGGCGGTCGGCGTCGGAGCATTGGCCTCGGCGGTGCTCGTCGCGAACAACCTGCGCGACATCCCGTCCGACACGGCGGCCGGCAAGCGGACGCTCGCGGTCCGGCTCGGCGACCGCGGCACGCGGGTCCTGTATGCGGGATTGGTCGTGGTCTCGGTGTTGGCCGTGGTGGCGTGCGCGGTGCTCGGGTCCTGGTTCGCGCTGCTGGCACTGCCGGCATACGCGCTGCTCTGGCCGGCGTTGACCGCCCTGCGCTCGGGTGCCTCGGGCCGCGACCTCATCCCCGTGCTGGCCCGCACCGGCCAGTTCCAGCTCGTGTGGTCCGTCCTCCTCGCGCTAGGCCTAGCCCTCCACCACCACCTCTAACCCGGGGCTTCCCGCTTCCAACCCGAGGCAGTACCCAGTTTTCACACTTCAGTAGGGGCCAGAACTAGGCATTACCTCGGGTTGGAACGCGGATGCCGGATTGTGCACAAGGTCCGTCCGCGGCGTCCCACTGTCCACAGGCATCCCGATCGTGGCCGACGCTGAGCCCTGGCCGAGCGAGAGTCGCTCGGCATGAAAGCCGTAGACCTGCCGTATGCGTTCACGAGGCGCCAAGCCCTCGCGCTCGGGCTCAGTGACTTCCGGATTCAGCGTCTGATTCGGCGCGGTGAACTCGTGCGACCGCGTCCCGGCGTCTTCGTCAGCAGCCTGCCACCGGAACCGGAGCACCGAAGCGATGCGCACCTCTTCCTCGCGCGAGCAGTCGTGGACACCTATGGCGACGGATTCGCCCTCAGCCATCTCTCCGCGGCGGCCGCTCATGGGCTGCCCCTTCCTCTCGGAGCTTTCGACACCGTCCACCTGCTCGATCTGTCGCCATCATCGAAGACGAGGCGGGCGCCGGGGTTGTGGGTACACACCTCGGACTCGTACCTGATCGACCTGAATGAGGCCGACGGAGTGCCGATGACCTCCGCGGTGCGCACCGCAGCGGACTGCCTCCGCACGTTCGGACCCCGGGTAAGCGTTCCGATCGCCGACGCGGCGTTGCATCGAGGACTCGTCACCCGACCTCTGCTGCTCGCTGAGATGTCGATGCAGTGCCACTGGCCAGGACGGACGCGGGCCGACGCGGCGGCTCTGCTCGTGGACGGACGGCGGGAGACGTGGCTGGAGTCGTATGCGTTCGTGCGCCTCGCCGAGTGGGGACTCACCGTGCCGCAGCCTCAGGTCGAGGTGTTCGACGAATCGGGAGACTTCGTGGCCCGGACCGACGGCGCCTGGGTGGAGCAGGCGACGGTCCTGGAACTCGACGGAAAGGGCAAGTACCGGTTGGTGCGGAACGGCTCGGTGGATCCTGAGGCGGCATGGGAGCGGGAGAAGGCCAGGTACGACCGTCTGGGCAACCTCGGCGTGGAGAGGGTCCGCTTCGGCCTGACCGACATCCTGGGCCACGGCGACCGGGTGAGGTCGACCATTCGGACCCGACGGGCGTGCGGCTCACTCGCCCGCTTCACCGGCCACTTCCGCATCCCGTCCGCTTCTGACCTGACGTTGTCCTAAGTTTTCGCCCCTCCGGTACCTCGAAAACTAGGCATTACCTCGGGTTGGAAGCGGGAAAGCGCGGGTTAGCGGTCGGGGCGGTTCTCCAGCTCGGCGTCCTCGGCCGCCTCGTCGGTGTCGAGGTCGCCGGACTCCATCGCCTGACGCTTGGCCTCCTGCCGCTTCTCCAGACGGTCGGCGATCTGCGCCGAGAACCGGTCGCGCTGCGAGCGGAGCAGGAAGAACGAGAGCAGCACCGACGTCGCCGCCGACACGAGCAGCAGCAGGATCTGGTCGTTCCGCAGGCCGACCAGCCAGAAGAACAGCAGGCAGCCGAAGAAGATCAGCAGCCGCAGGACGGTGTAGCGCAGCATCCGCGGACCTACTTCAGCCCCGAGTAGCTGTGCATCCCCGAGAAGAACAGGTTGACGACCGTGAAGTTCAGCAGCACGCACACGTACCCGGCCAGCGCGATCCACATCGCCTTGCGCGGCTCCCACCCGGCCGTCGCGCGCGCGTGCATGTACGCGGCGTAGACGACCCAGATGACGAACGTCCAGACCTCCTTAGGGTCCCACGTCCAGTAGGAGCTCCACGCCTTCTGGGCCCAGATCGCGCCGGCCACCAAGGTGAACGTCCAGAGGATGAAGCCCACCATGTTCAGCCCGTATGCGGTCCGCTCCAGCGACGCGGCGGACGGCAGGGTCTCCATGAAGTTCCGCCGGGCCGGCGGGTGCTCCTCTCGCCGGCGCTTGACGAGGTAGACGATCCCCATCGAGAACCCGATGGTGAACACCGCGACCGCGAGGAACGCCACGACCACGTGGATCACGAGCCAGACACTCTTCAGCGCCGGCATCAGCTCGGCGGCCTCGGTGTAGAACGCGAACATCGCCAGACCCAGGGTCAGCAGCACCGGGCCGATCACGAACAGGCCCAGCCACTCCCAGTGCCGGCGCCGGGCCAGCAGGCAGTAGGAGAGGGACGCCGCGGCCGCGCCGGCGGTCGCGAACTCGAACATGTTGCCCCACGGCGGCCGCATCACGGCCAGCCCGCGCATCACCACGGACGCGATGAGCAGCAGGGTGCCGAGCCAGGCCAGCGAGAGAGCGATGCTGGCGGTCTTGCGGGCCCGGGCCGACGGCTCCTCCGTCGATGCCGACGTCGCCGTCGACAACGACGCATCGACGCCGCCCACCCCGACCGCCCCACTCGAAGCCGTCCCAACGCCCACCAGCTGCCGCGACCGGCGCTTCGTTCCGCGCTCCGCGGCGGCCGGCCCCAACGCGGCGAGGTAGACCGCGAAGAGGAGCATCGACACCGTGAAGATGGCCATCGCGGAGTAGAGCGCGAGGTTGGAGTACCCGACCAGTTCCGCCGAGGGCATACCTAGGGTCCTTTGCTGAGCTCGGTGCGCAACCCGGCCAACACCGCACCGAGTCCGGGGTCCGATGTCCGCGCCAGACCGCCGATGGTGACGAGCGTACGCGAGGGGTCGTCGCCCGGACGGACGCGCACGAAGATGCGGCGGCGGCGGACCAGCAGCGACGCCATGAGGCCCAGGATCGTCGCGACCGCCGCGACCAGGGTCAGCTCCTTGCCGGGGTCGACCCGCGCCGACAGCCCGGCGAACCGGTCGACCTTGTCGAACGTGATCGACCCCCGCCCGCCGGGCAGCTCGAACGTCTGCCCCGGCTGCAGCCGGATGAGCAGCGGCGTCCCGTCGGCCTTGGTCAGCTGGGTGAGGTTGGTCGTGTCGAGCGTGTAGACCGACTGAGGCCGGTCGGTCGGGTAGAGGTCGCCCTCCCACAGGGACAGCGCGAGCTCGGGGTTGCGGTCGTCCGGGAAGATCGAGGCCGGCCCGTTCGCGTACGTCGGCTCGGCGGTCGGCAGGAAGAACCCGCTGAACGCCAAGGACGTCGGCCGCGCCGCCCCGACCTTGATCGCCCCCACGGACGTGTAGAGGTTGTCCTGGGCGAGGAACGGCGTCGCCTGCTGGTAGAGGACCGCGCCGGTCGCGTCGCGAACCGTGACGACCGGCGCATACCCGTTCCCGAGGAGGAAGACGTCGGCGCCGTCGAGGGTCACCGGGTGGTTCGGGCTGATCTGCTCCTTGGCGCTCGGCTCGCCGGGGCGCTCGGTCGTGGTGACGTCGGCCGTGAAGCTGCGGGGCGCGCCGAACTGGGCCCCGCCCACCTGGTCCTCGAAGGTGACCCTCATGGAGTCGAGGCCCACGGTGAACGGCGGGAGCTTCTCGGGGTTGGTCATCGGGCCCGGGAGGAACGAGTCGTAGGACGACAGCGTCGACGAGAAGGTCTCGCCCTCGGTGACGATGACGTCGCCCCGCCAACCGAAGAGGTGCCCGACGGCCACGCCGACGATGACGACGCAGAGACCCGTGTGGAAGACCAGGTTCCCGGTCTCGCGCAGGTACCCGCTCTCGGCGCTCACCGACTCGTCGTCGTGAGAGATCACCCGAAAACGCCTGCGCCGCAACGCTTCCGTCGCAGCCGTCCGGGCCGCGGCGACGTCGCCGTCGTAGGAGAGCTCGACGTGCTGGTCGAGCCGCCCGAGGTTTCGGGGCGCTCGGGGCGGCTTCGCTCGGAGCGTATGCCAGTGCAGCCGGCTCCGGGGGACGATGCACCCGACGAGCGAGATGACGAGCAGCAGGTAGATCGCCGAGAACCAGACCGACGAGTACACCTCGAAGAACCCGAGCCGGTCGAGCAACGGCCCGGTGGTGGGGTTGGTCGCGATGAAGTCGGCGACCTTGCCGGGGTCGATGGAGCGCTGCGGGAAGATCGAACCCGGCACCGCCGCGATCGACAGCAGCAGCAACAGGAACAGCGCGGTGCGCATCGACGTGAGCGACCGCCAGGCCCAGCGGGCCCAGCCGACGGGACCGAGAGTCGGCTGGGTGACCTGGGGGCGGGGCGGCGTCTGAGTGGCCATCACAGCACCGTCGTGAAGCCGCCGACGAGGTGGGTCTGGACCCACGCGACGAGGTCGGTCCAGACGCCGGAGACCATGAGGACGCCCACGGCGAGGAGCAGCACTCCGCCGAACACGTGGATCCCGCGCCGGTGACGGCGCAACCACGTGCCGGTGCGCCCGGCCCGCGAGTACCCCGCGGCGATGAGGACGAACGGGACGCCGAGGCCCAGCGAGTAGGCGACGGCGAGGATGACACCGCGACCGATGGCCCCGCCGTCGGCGCTGAGCGGCGCGGTGAGCGCGAGGATCGCGGCGAGCGTGGGTCCGGTGCAGGGAGCCCACCCGAAGGCGAAGGCCGCGCCGAGGAGCGGCGCGCCGGCGAGACCGGCGGCCGGCTTCCACCGCGGAACCGCGGTCCGCTGCAACCCGATTCCCGAACCGACGCCGAGGAAGACCAGGGCCAGGACGATCACGACGGCGCCGCCGATGCGAGTCAGCAGGTCGAGGTGCTCACGGAGCGCGAACGACACGGCCGACGCCACCGCGACCAGAACGATGAACACCACGGTGAAGCCAAGGACGAAGAGCAGGGCGCCGAGAACGAGGTTCGACCGCCGTCGCTGCTCCAGCGCGACGTCGGAGAGGCCGGTGACGTACCCCAGGAATCCCGGCACCAGCGGCAGCACGCAGGGCGAGGCGAACGACACGATCCCCGCCGCCACCGCCACGACCACGGCGATCGGCAGGGCGGCCGTCGCCACGGCGGCGTCGGCGGTGACGGCCAGGGGCAGGCTCACGGCCTAGGCCTGCTCGGCCAGCACGTCGTCGACGAGCCCGGCGAGCGTGCTGGCGGTGGTCGCTCCGAGGACGCGGGCCGCGATCCGCCCCTGCCGGTCGAGGACCAGAGTGCTGGGCGTCGCGGCGGCCTTGCCCTGGAGCGCGAGCATCGGCTGACCGCCGCTTCCGCTGTCGCTGAGCGACGGGTACGTCACGCCGTTGGCCTTGAGGAACGCTGCGGCCGTGGCGGCGCTCTCCTTGATGTCGACGCCCACGAACGCGACCGGTTTCCCGGCGGTCGAGTACGACTGCCACACCTGTTGCAGGTGCGGGGTCTCGTCGACGCAGGGCGCGCACCACGATCCCCAGACGTTGACGACGACGACCTTGCCGGCCGCGTCGGCGGCCGTGGACCACGCCTTCCCGTCCACCGTCGTGCCGGCCAACGTCACGGCCGCACCGCGGTCGGCGACGGCCAGCTGCTGCACCGTGCCGTCGCCGGCGATGTAGCCCTTGCCGTCGCCGGCCATCGCTTGCGAGGCAACGCTGTTCGCGTCGTCACTGCACGCGGCGGTCATCAGCGTGAGGCTGAGCGCACACGCGGCCACGAACGCCACGCGTCGTCGGGGGGAACCACCGGTCACGCGCCCGCCTTCTTGGCCGCGCGGGCGAGCAGCTCGGCGGCGGGTTCGGTGTAGGTGATCGAGGTCAGGTCGTCACCGGTGTAGGTCAGCGACGTGAGCGACGCCAGGGCGCACTCCCGCTTGCGGGGGTCGTGCCACAGCCGCTTGCCCTCCAGCTTGTTGCGCACGGTCCACACCGGCAGCTGGTGGGAGACCAGAACGGCCTCGTGACCGTAGGCCGCGGCACGAGCGTCGGCGATCGCCCCGAGCATGCGCGCGGCGATCGCCTCGTAGGGCTCGCCCCAGCTCGGCGTGAACGGGTTGAGCAGGCGTGGCCACACCGACGGCTTGGACAGGGCGCCGTCGCCGACGCCGAAGGTCTTGCCCTCGAAGTAGTTCCCGGCCTCGATGAGCCGGTCGTCGGTCGCCACCGGCAGGTCGAGCGCCGCACCGATCGGGGCGGCCGTCTCCTGAGCCCGTTCCAGCGGGGACGCGACCACCCGGACGACGTCCTTCACCGCGAGGAACCGGGCCACCATGTCGGCCATCTCCCGGCCCAGCTCGGAGAGGAGGTACCCCGGCAGACGGCCGTAGAGGACTCCCTCCGGGTTGTGCACCTCGCCGTGCCGCATGAGGTGCACGACGGTGACCGGGAGGTTCATGCGCCGATTGTCGCAAACCCACGAGCCGCGGCCCGGCACGCGTCCGGAACCGCGGCCAGGACGTGATCGACCGCCTCGTCGTCGTGCGCGGCGCTGACGAACCAGGCCTCGAACGCACTGGGCGGCAGATGGACGCCCCGGCTGAGCATCGCGTGGAAGAACGCGGCGAACGCCGACGTGGACTGGTCTCGTGCGTCGTCGTAGTTCTGGACCGCCTCGTCACGGAAGAAGACGCTGAACATCGACCCCGCCCACTGCACGGTATGCGGGACACCCTCGCGGCCGAGCCCCTCGGCCACAGCGCCCGCGATGGCGCGACTGACGACGTCGAGACGGGCGTACACCTCCGGCGTGCAGCCGCGCAGCGTCGCGAGCCCGGCGGCCGTGGCGACCGGGTTCCCGGAGAGCGTGCCGGCCTGGTAGACCGGCCCGGCCGGGGCGAGGCGGGACATGATCTCGGCTCGACCACCGAACGCCGCCGCAGGGAACCCGCCGCCCATGACCTTGCCGAAGGTGAACAGGTCGGGCGGACCCGACGCATACGGACCTTCGAGCCCGTACCACCCGCCGGCCGAGCACCGGAACCCCGTCATCACCTCGTCGCTGACGACCAGCGCCCCGTGCTCGTGGGCGATGCGCAGCAGCCCGTCGGTGAACCCGTCGAGCGGCGGGACGACGCCCATGTTTCCGGCCGCCGCCTCCGTGATGACGCAGGCGATCTCCGGGCCTCGAGCCGCGAAGGCGGCCTCGACGGCGGCCAGGTCGTTGTAGGGCAGCACGATCGTCTCGGCGGCCGAGGACGCGGGCACCCCCGCACTGTCGGGCAGCCCGAACGTCGCGACTCCCGAGCCGGCCGCCGCGAGCAGTGAGTCGACGTGGCCGTGGTAACAGCCGGCGAACTTCACGACGACCGTCCGCCCGGTGAACCCGCGAGCCAGCCGGATCGCGGTCATCGTCGCCTCGGTCCCGCTGTTGACCAGGCGCACCTGCTCGGCCGCGGTCCGCGCGACGATCTCCTCCGCGAGCGCGACCTCGTTCTCGGACGGCGTGCCGAACGAGAACCCGCGGGTCGCGGCCGCCTGGACCGCCTCGACCACCGACGGGTGCGCGTGCCCGAGGATCATCGGCCCCCACGACCCGATCAGGTCGACGTACCGGCGGCCGTCGACGTCGGTGAGCCACGGCCCCGAGGCGCTGGCCATGAACCGCGGCGTGCCCCCGACCGCGCGGAACGCCCGCACCGGCGAGTTGACCCCACCGGGGATGACCGCCAGCGCCCGCTCGAGGAGGGCGGCCGAGGCCGGAGCCTCCAGGGGGTACGCGGGGAGGTCGGTATGCGTGGAGGTCACCCTGGCATTGTCGCAAGCCCGGCTGCGGGCACCGCCGACGGAGGCGTCAGCCGTCGCGCTGGATGCCGGCCAGCTCCGCGGCCTCGTGAGGGCTCCAGTCGCGGCGCCCGTCGAGGTCTTCTTCGAGCTCGGCCTCGGCACACGCCTCGGCGACGACCGCCTGATGGATGCCGAGCGCCGCGTCGCGGACCTTGCCCATCGCCACGCCCAGGGCCGCGAACTCGCCGGGGGCCATGACGTCGAGCAGATGGCGCCGAACGCTCTCCACGTGAGCCTTGGCCATGGTGTTGAGCCGCTCCCAGCCGTCGTCGGTCAGCACGAGCTCGACGCCGCGGCGGTCGGACAGGCAGGACTGCCGCTCCACCCATCCGCGCTTCTCCAGCCGAGCCGCCGTGTGGGTGAGCCGGCTGCGGGACTGGACGACGAGGTCGGCGAGCTCCGACATGCGCAGCCGGCCGCCTTCGCTCTCGCTGAGCATGGAGAGGATCTCGTACTCGGTCAGCTGGAGGCCGTGGGTCTGGAGGTCGCGGTCCAGCGCCTCCTCGAGGTACCGGCTGCCACGGAGATAGGCGCGCCAGTGATCCTGCTCGCTGTCACTCAGCCAGCGAGGCTCTTCGCTCCCCGAACTCACCGTGGTTCCCTCCTTCGGCCCCAATCTACTGTCCAACGGCTCTGCGCTCCCGGACATTCCGGGAGAGGCGCTCCTCAGCGGCGGCGGAAGGTCGCCCGCCAGCGGAGGTCGCCGTCGGGAAAGACCCGTTCCAGCGAGACCAGGTCGACCCCGTCGGAGCCGAAGGCGTCGACCTCGCTGCGGACCAGCGGCCACGGCGGCCCGTCCGCCGCGTCGCGTTCGGCCACCGTCCCGTCGGAACCGAAGGCGATGACCAGCAGCGTGCCGCCCGGCGCGAGCAGCCCGGTGACGCCGCGGATGGCGGCTGCGCGCGGCGGCTCGGGCAGGGCCTGGACGTTCATGCTCTCGACGACGAGGTCGAACCCGCCGAGCCACCCCCGGGGCAGCGCCAGCAGGTCGGCGACGTCGTAGGCGACCGCGCTGTCGGGGAACCGAGCCCGCGTCTGCTCGACCGCCGCGGGCGAGATGTCGAAGGCCGTCGTCGGGTAGCCCAGGGACGCGAGGTACTCCGCGTCTCGCCCGTAACCCGCCCCCACGACGATGGTGCGGGCCGACGTCGGCGGGCCTTCGCGGTCCACCCACTCGACGAGGAGCGGGTTGGGCGCCCCCGTGTCCCACGGGACGACCGCCGCTCCGGATCCGGCCGCGCGGTACAGGTCGTCGAACCAGGCGGTCGGGTCGCCGGCGCGGGCCGCCGCCAGCTGGCGGGTCGCCTCGTCGGGGTCGGAGGACAGGTCCATCCGCCGATTGTGCCCGGCCCACCGCGCACCCCGAGGCAGACCCGCAGAGGCATACCGGAGAATGGGGGCGTGGCACGAGCTTCGGTGCAGTGGAACGGCGCGCGGGTGGGAGCCCTCATCGGTGCGGTCGGTGGGCTCGCGTTCGTCCTGTTCAACGCGTGGCCGCTGGGCGAGCCCTGGACCAACGTCACCATCGTGATCGCCGTCGTGTGGTTCCTCTGGGACGTCTTCGCGATCATGCGGGTCCCCGAGGACCCGAACGCGGTCCGGCCGGACGCCCGCCAGATGCAGGCGTTCTGGATCGTCGTCGCGCTCGAGGTGGTCCTCATCGTCGGCGGCACGCTGCTGGCCATCCGCGTCCTCGACCTGCCCAGCGCATCGTTGCCGTGGGTCGCGACCGTGCTCGGAGTGCACTGGCTCGTGTTCCGGCTGGTCTTCCGCGAGGAGGTGTTCCTCTGGCTGGGCTGGTTCACCCTGACCTGCGGTCTCGTGGGCCTGATGGTGGCGCTGACCGGGGTCGCCGGTTCCGACACGCTGGGGGCCACAGCGATCGCCAGCGGGCTCATCGTCGGTGTGGTGCTGCTGGGGGCGGTCGGGATCGATGCCGGCCGCCGGCGGAAGGCCCTGCTGATCAGCCGAGCCAGGCTGCGGCCTCCCGGGCGTAGTACGTCAGCGTGATCTGGGCCCCGGCCCGCTTGATGGAGGTCAGCGTCTCCAGTGCGCAGCGGCGCCGGTCGACCCAGCCGCGTTGGGCGGCCGCCTCGATCATCGAGTACTCCCCGCTGATCTGGTACGCCGCGACGGGCACCGTGGCGATCTCGGCCGCCGCCCGTACGACGTCGAGGTTGGGCAGGGCGGGCTTGACCATGACGATGTCGGCGCCCTCGTCGAGGTCGAGCTGGATCTCGCGGAGCGACTCGACGAGGTTCGCGGGGTCCTGTTGGTACGTCGCCCGGTCGCCGACCAGGGACGACTCGACGGCCTCGCGGAACGGCCCGTAGAAGCCGCTGGCGTACTTCACCGCGTACGCGAACACGATCGTGTCGGTGAACCCCGCCTCGTCGAGGGCGGTCCGCGCCACCCGGACCTGGCCGTCCATCATGCCGCTCGGCCCGACCGCGTGGGCGCCGGCGCGGGCCTGCGACACGGCCATCGACGCATACCGCTCGAGGGTGGCATCGTTGTCGACCCGCCCACGGTCGTCGAGAACGCCACAGTGACCGTGGTCGGTGAACTCGTCGAGGCACAGGTCGGCCATGACGACGAGGTCGTCGCCGACCGCCTCGCGGACCCGGGCGACAGCGACGTTGAGGATGCCGTCCGGGTCGTCGGCGCCCGAGCCGACGGCGTCCTTGGTGGTGGGCACCCCGAAGATCATGAACCCGCCGACCCCGGCGGCCACGCAGGCGCGGGCCTCCTCGACGAGCGAGTCGAGGCTGTGCTGAACGACCCCCGGCATGCTGGAGATCGGGACCGGCGCCGTGGCGCCCTCCTTGACGAACACCGGCAGCACGAAGTCGCGCGGGTGCAGCCGCGTCTCGGCGACCAGCGCCCGGACGGCTGCGTTCTGCCGCAGCCGCCGGGGGCGGGTCACGGGGAGCTCGACACCCATCGGCGGTACCTCGGTATGCGTCAGCGCGCCCGGCGACGGGCGGTCGGCTTCGTCTCGCTGGGCCGGCGGACCGGCTCACCGGCCTCCTGCGCGGCGACCGCGAGCCCAAGGCCGTGCGCCGCAAGGGCGTCGACCAGCGCGTCCGAGGACGCCTCGGGGGCCATGACGTCGACGTGTAGACCGGCCTCCTCGGCCGCCTTGGCCGTGGCCGGGCCGATCACCGCGACGACGGTCGACGGGTGCGGCTTGCCCGCGATCCCCACGAGGTTGCGAACCGTGGAGCTCGAGGTGAAGACAACGGCGTCGTAGGCGCCGGACTTGATCGCGTCGCGGACCTCGGCGGCGGGCGGGGCGGCCCGGACGGTGCGGTACGCCGTGACGTCGTCGACCTCCCATCCCATCTCCTGGAGACCGGCCACGAGAGTGTCGGTGGCGATGTCGGCGCGCGGCAGGAAGACCCGGTTGATCGGGTCGAGGACGTCGTCGTACTCCGGCCAGTCCGCGAGCAGGCCGGCGGCCGACTGCTCGCCCGAGGGGACGAGGTCGGGAACGAGGCCCCAGTCGCGGAGCGCATTGGCGGTGACTCCGCCGACGGCCGCGATCTTGAGCCCCGAGAACGCCCGGGCGTCCAGGCCCGACTCCTCGAACTTCTCGCGAACGGCGCGGACCGCGTTGACCGAGGTGAACCCGATCCACTCGTACCGGCCCGTGACGAGACCCCGGATCGCGCGGTCCATCTGCTGCGGCGTACGCGGCGGCTCGACCGAGATGGTCGGCACGACGTCGGCGTGGGCGCCGTAGAAGGCCAGCCGCTCGCTGGTCGCGGCGGCCTGGTCCTTGGTCCGAGGCAGCAGCACGGTCCAGCCGAACAGCGGCTTGGTCTCGAACCAGGACAGCTCGTCGCGCAGGGCCACGCTCGGTCCGACGACGGCGAGGGACGGGAAGAGCACGCTCGTCGCGCCGAGCAGGGCCTCGACCTCGCCGAGCGTGGTGACCCGGCTGACCTGCTGCGTGGTGGTGCCCCGCTCGGTGAGGAGCACCGGGGTGTCCTCCGCCCGGCCGGCGGCGAGCAGGCCGCCCAGGGCGGGCGCCAGCGTCTCCGGCGCGCCGAGGACGACCACGGTGACGTGACCGGGTACGGCCGGCGCCCAGTCGTGGCGACGGTCGCCGGCGTCGACGACGTGCACGGCCGTGGCCTGCTGCGTCGTGAGCGGCACACCGGCATACACCGGGACCGCGGACGCGGCGCTGACGCCGGGGACGACCTCGAACGGGATACCCGGCCTTGTGCAGGGCCAGCGCCTCCTCGGCGAACCCGCTGAACAGGCTGGGGTCGCCGTCGAGGAGCCGGACGACGAGTCCTTCGCCGCCGAGCGCCTTGGCGGTGCGGACCAGCAGCTTGGCGCGTGATGCGCGGGTCAGCTCCTCGCCGTGCTCGCCGTGGCCGGCGTCGACGAGGGTCACGTCGGGTCGGGCGAAGCGCGCGAGCAGCTCGTCGCGGTTCAGCTGGCGGTCCTGGCTGTCGGTGACGATGATGTCGGCGGCCGCGAGCCGGTCGCGGGCCCGCAGCGTGACGAGTCCGGGATCGCCGGGGCCGGCCCCGACGAAGGCGACGCGGCCGACTGGCTTGCCGGCGCGAGTGGTGGCAGTGGGGGTCACGAGACCTGCTCCGTGTGGTGTTGGTGGTTAGTGGTCAACGTCGAAAGCGGGCGAGGTATGCCATCGGGCGGCTGGTCGGGTATCCGGCTCTCGGTGAGGGCGAGGTCGGCGGCGCCGTCCTCGAGCAGGACGGCGGCGAGGCGTCGGCCCGCCGCGACCGGGTCGTCGACGGGCGCGACGAGAGACCGGCGCAGCTCGAGCGACCCGTCCGGGGCGCCGACGAATGCGCGCAGCGAGAGCTCCGGACCGTCGTCGCCCTCGACCACCTCGGCCAGGGCGCCGACCGGCGCGGTGCACCCGGCCTCCAGGGCCGCCAGCAGGGCTCGCTCGGCGGTCACGCACACCCGCGTGTCAGCGTCGTCCAGCCCGGCGACGGCCTCTCGGATGTCGGCGCGGTCGGAGCGGCACTCGACCGCCAGCGCACCCTGACCGGGGGCCGGCAGCATCTGCTGCGGGTCGATCGTCTCGGTGGCCTCGTCCAGCCGGCCGATCCGGGCCAGCCCGGCGCGGGCGAGGAGCACGCCGTCGACCGCCCCCGAGCGCACCAGGTCGAGCCGGGTGTCGACGTTGCCGCGGACCGGGACCACCTCGAGCCCGAGACCGAGCGCGCCGAGCTGGGCCGTCCGTCGCGGTGAACCGGTGCCCACCGTCGAACCGGCCGGCAGCTCTCCGAGGGTGAGGCCGTCGCGGGCGACCAGGACGTCGCGGGGGTCCTCCCGCGCCGGTGTGGCCGCCACGACGAGTCCGGGCTCGGGCGCGGTCGGCAGGTCCTTGAGCGAGTGGACGGCCAGGTCGATCTCGCCGTCGAGCAGGGCGCGGCGAATGGCCGCCGCGAAGACGCCGGTGCCGCCGATGGTGGTCAGGGCGTGCTCCGACTGGTCGCCGAGCGTCGTGATGGGGACGAGGTCGACGTCGTGGCCGAGGGCGCTCAGCCGGTCGGCGACCTGGTTGGCCTGGGCGAGGGCGAGGGTGCTGCGGCGGGTGCCGAGACGCAGGGTCGTCACGGTCCACCCCCGAGGTCGTGGTGGACCGCCCCGGGCGGCGTCGATACCGCGGCGACCGTGTGCGGGTCGAGGTCGAAGAGCTCGCGGAGCGCCGCCGCGTAGTCCTCGCCGTGGCCGGCGCTCGTGAGCTCCTTGACGCGCACGGTCGGGGTGTGGAGCAGCTTCTCGACGACGCGGTGGACCGCGTGCTGGAACTCCTGGCGCGTGGCGTCGTCGAGGTCGGGCAGCCGGTGGTCGAGGCGTTCCATCTCGCTCGCGACGACGGCGGCGGCTCGGGACCGCAGCGCGGCCACGGTCGGGGCGACGGACTTCACCATCCGCGAGGCGACGTAGCCGGCGACCTCGCCGGTGACGAGGTCACGGACGGCCTGGACCTCGGGCAGGGTCTCGACGTCCGCGCCCGCCGCGAGCGCCGCCCCGAGGTCGGCCAGCCCGACGAGGGTCGTGCCGGGCAGGTCCGCCACGGCGGGGTCGACGTCGTGCGGGAGGGCCAGGTCGACGAAGACGCGGTTGCGCGGGCTCCTCGCGGCGGAGGCGGTGACGAGGTCGGCGCCGACGAGGTACTGCGCGGAGCCGGTCGACGAGACGACGACATCGGCCTCGGCGATCGACTCCACCAGCCGCTCCATGGCGACGGCGCGTCCGCCGGTGGACTCGGCCAGCCGCTCGCCACGGGCGAGCGTGCGGTTCGCGACGACGAGGGCACCGACGCCACGACGGGCCGCAGTCGTGGCGGCGAGGCTGGACATCCCGCCCGCACCGACGACGAGGACGGTACGCGTCGAGAGGTCGCCGAGGACGCGCTCGGCCTCGTCGAGGCCGGCCTCGACGAGCGACCGGCTCACGGTGTCGATCGCGGTCTCGTGGTGCGCCCGCTTGCCGACCCGAAGGGCTTGCTGCAGAAGGGAGTTCAGCGACTCGCCGACCGTTCCGGCGCGCTGGCCGGCTCGCAACGCGTCGCGCATCTGCCCGAGGACCTGTGCCTCCCCGACCGCCATCGAGTCGAGCCCGGCGGCCACCGCGAACGCGTGGGCCACCGCCCGGTCCTCGAAGTGGACATAGAGGTGGGCCGTCAGCTCGGTGCGGTCGACGTCGGCGACGTCGGCCAGGGCCTCGCCGATCGCCGCGACCGCCCCGTGGAAGGTGAGCGCTTCGGCATACACCTCGAGGCGGTTGCACGTGACGAGGACGACCGACTCGCCCACGGCGTCGGAGGCCGCGACGCGGTGCGCGAGGATGCCCGCGGGCGCCCCGGCGACAGCCTCGAGCAAGGCGATCGGCGCGCTGTGGTGGGACAGGCCGATGACGAGCAGACTCACCGGGCGACCCCCACCGGCTCGTCGAGGGGCTCGACCTGCATCTCACGGAAGGCCAGCACGTGCAGCTCGGTGCTGAGGTCGACGCGGCGCACGTTGACGCCGGGCGGGGCGGTGAGCACGGCGGGGGCGAAGTTGAGGATGGAGCGGACCCCGGCGGCGGCCATCGCGTCGCAGACCTGCTGCGCCGACGGCGCCGGGGTGGTGATGACGCCGATGGCGATCTTGCGGCTGCGGATGAGCCGGCGCAGGTCGCTCATCGGGCTGATGACGACGTCACCGACCTGGCCGCCGCCGACGGTCGGGTCGTCGTCGAACAACGCGGCCACGTGGAAGCCGCCCGATGCGAACCCGGAGTACGCCGCGAGGGCGCGACCCAGGTTGCCCATCCCGACGATCGCGACGGGCCAGTCCTGGCTCAGCCCCAGAGCCCGGGAGATCTCGACGGCCAGGTGGTCGACCTCGTACCCCACGCCGCGAACCCCGTAGGAGCCCAGGTGGCTGAGGTCCTTGCGCAGCTGGGTCGACCGGACCCCGGCGGCCGTGGCCAGCTCCTCGGATGAGACGCTCTTGGTGCCTCGCTCGGCGAAGTCGGTGAGCGCGCGCAGGTACTCCGGCAGCCGGGCAACCGTCGCGTCGGGAATCTCCCGGCGGGTCGCGGCGTCGGCGGACATGGTCGCTCACCGGCTCCTTTCAGCTGTGGCCCCAGGCGAACGCGGGGCCGACCAGCGAGGTCGGCCGGAGAGTGTCGCCCGGTGGCACGGAGCGCGTGGTGTTGTCAGCGTATGCGGTTGTGAACGTCGGCACAAAGTCGCCGACGCCGGTGGGCCAGCCCGCGGACGGCCGCCCACCGGGCGGCACTGGGGACCAGGCCCGAGGGTGTGATGCGCGTCACGCGGGATGGGTGGGCCCGGACGGCGACGGGCGGGTCAGCGCCGCCCGGAGGCGGTCGGGCGAGACCCGGAAGAAGTCGTGCGGCCGGCCGTCCACGAGCGTGACGGGAATGTGGTCGGCCCACTGCTCGCGCAGGTCCGGGTCGTCGTCGACGGACCGCTCCTCCCAGCCGACGCCCAGGTCGGCGGCGACGGCCTCGACCACCGCTCGCGCGTCCTCGCAGAGGTGGCAGCCGGGTCGGCCGATGAGGGTGATCCGCGTCGTGGTCACCGGTCCAGTGTGCGTCAGCGCGCGAGCCGGCCGACGACCAACAGCGCCGTGTCGGCAACGAGGTCGGGTTCGACACCTGGTCGTCACGCCGAGGTCGGCAACGAGCGCCGCGTCCTCAGCATGGGTCAGAAGAAGACCGAGCGGCGTTGCATCAGAAGGGAGTAGAGCGTCTGCTGGATCGTCTCGCGGGTCTGGTCGGTGAGGTCGAAGATGAGCATCGGGTCGTCGGCGGCGCCGGGCCCGAGGTCCGCCGTCTGCACCGGCACCCCGAACTCGATGAGCCACTTGCTGGGCAGCGGGATCATGCCGAGCGGCCCGAGCAGCGGCCACGTGGGCGTCACCGGCGCGTACGGAGCCCCCAGCAGCCGGGCCAGCGTCTTCATGTTGCCGATCATCGGGTAGATCTCCTCCGCCCCGACGATCGAGCACGGGATGATCGGGACTCCGGCCCGGATGGCGTTGGCCACGAAGCCGCCGCGGCCGAACCGCTGCAGCTTGTAGCGCTCGCTGAACGGCTTGCCGATCCCCTTGAACCCCTCCGGCCACACCCCGACCAGCTCGCCGGAGGAGAGCAGCCGCTCGGCGTCGGCCGTGGTCGCGAGGGTGGACCCGGACTTACGGGCGACCTGGGAGACCATCGGCGTCTGGAACACGAAGTCGGCGCCGAGCATCCGCAGGTGGCGGTGCGTGGGCGTCTCGTCGAAGACCGCGACCTGGGTCATCAACGAGTCGAAGGCGAACGTGCCCGAGTGGTTCGAGACGACCAGGCCGCCGCCCTCGGCGGGGATGTTCTCGATGCCCCGGACCTCGACCCGGAACCACGACTTGTAGAGGGGCCGCAGCAGCGGCAGGTAGGCGCTGGTGGTGAAGTCCTCGTCGAAGCCGAAGTCGTCGACCTCGAAGTCGCCGGTCACCCGACGCCGCAGGAAGGCCAACGTGCTGGCCACCTGGCGCTCCACCTCGTCCGGCTCGACCCCGGAGGCCGTGACGACCGCGCGCAGCGCTGCGACCCCCGCCTGGACGAGGTCCTCGACACCGGGCGCCATCGACCGGGACGCCTCACCCGGGCGGACGACCTCGACCCGCGCCGGCCCCGACGACGACTCGGAGGCGAGCCGGTGACCGACCTCGGCGAGCGGCAGCTCGCCCGGGAACACTGGCGGGTCCGGCACCGGACGCAGCGGACGGACCGGTCGCGCCGGCTCGGTGCGCCGGCCACCCTCGCGGGCCATGACCCGGGCGGTCGGTGTGGTGGCCTTCGGCGCGGGACGCGGACGATGCTTCGGGCCGGCCGACCGCTTCGGGCGGCCCGACACCGCAGCGGCGGGGGCGACCGGCGAAGTCGGGACGGGCGCCTCCGGGGCGGACGGCACGGCGATGAGCGGGGTGCCGCGGCGGCGTGCCCGCTCGCCGGAGGCGCGGGCGGCCCCGGCCGCGAGCGCGTCGCGGGTGGTCGTACGCCGCGCGGTGCCCGAGGCCGCCGACGTCGCCCTCGAGGCCGACGCCTTGGCCCCGGGGGTCCTCGTGCTGGACGCCTTGGCGCCGGCGGTTGTGGCGCTCGACGCTTTCGCCCCGGCGGCCTTCGCGGGAGTGCGCTTGCTCGGAGGCATCAGCCCACTCTCCCACCGAGCGCCTGCGCGACGGCGTTGGCGGCGTTGCCGGCCGCTCCCTGCACGACGTTCACGGCGGTCGCCGCCCCGGGCAGGACGGCGGTCACGTGGGGGGCGAAGTCGAGGAACGCGGCCCGCGTGGTGTAGAGCGGGTCGAAGCCGAGCACCTCACGCATACGCGTCGTGTCGAGCCCGCGACCGTAGGCGAGGTACTGCATCTGGTCGTCGGAGAAGTCGGCGAGGCCCGCCCGCTTCACCAGGCCCCCGAAGAACCCGGCCGCGGGCAACGGGACTGGGAGGATCGGCCGCCCGACCAGGGCCGCCGCCTGCATCAGCGTGATGATCCCGTCGCCGGCGACGTTGACGTTGCCGACCGCCTCCAGCGCGGTCGCGGCGAGGACCAGGCAGGCGGCCGCGTCGGTCTCGTGGACGAACTGCAGCCGGGCGTCGAAACCGAGCGGGGCCGGGATCAGCGGAAGCGCGAAGTAGTCGGTCATGGAGGTCCGGATGCCCGGGCCGATGATGTTGGCCAGCCGCAGCGTCGTGATGCCGACGTCGGGGCGGCGCCGTGCGAACCCGCGGACGTACCCCTCGACCTCGACCGAGTCCTTGCCGAAACCCGCGCGGGGCAAGGACTTCGCGCCCGTGTCCTCGGTGAACATCGCCGGGTCGCGCGGCGACGAGCCGTAGACGGCGGCCGACGACTTCACGACGAGCCGCCGCAGCCCCTCGGCCTTCTGGCACGCCGCGAGCAGCTGCATCGTGCCGATGACGTTGATCTCCTTCTGGGAGACCCGGCCGCCCGCCGAGAGCGGCGTCGCGATGACGTTCATGTGGACGACGGTGTCGACGCCGGCCTGGCTGATGATCTTGCCGATCATCGGGTTGCGGATGTCGGCCCGCACGAACTCGGTTCGCCCGATGGGGTGCGGAGGCGGCACGACGTCGACGCCGATGATGCGCTCGACGGAGTCGACGGCGCCCAGGGCCCGGGCGAAGACACCGCCCATGTAGCGCGAGACGCCGGTCACGAGCACGACGGAGGCCACCGCGAAGCCCCCTTCCCACCCGTGCACGACCGGACGGCTCGATCCTAGCGAGTAGGCCCGGAGGTCCTCGAAGGGACGACGAAGGCCCCCACCCACGAGGGGTGGAGGCCCGTCAGGGTGAAGCCGCCGGAGGGCTACTTCTTGTTGCGGCGCTGGTGACGCGTCTTGCGCAGCAGCTTGCGGTGCTTCTTCTTCGCCATCCGCTTGCGACGCTTCTTGATGACAGAACCCATGGACCGTCCTTGCGTGTCGTGGTGCCTACCGTGGTTTCGGCGGGCATCCAGAAAGTCACGCCGAACAGATCGTCCGCCATCGTACCGTCCGCCGGCGGGCCCGCCCAAACGCCGGCTTCGGCCCTCGGTTCAGGCAGCGTCCGGCGGGGTCAGGCCGTGTCGACGAACGACGTGCGGAGGTACTTGTGCACCTCGTCCTCGGGGACGCGGAAGGAGCGGCCGACGCGGACCGCCGGGAGATCGCCGGCGTGGACGAGGCGATAGACCGTCATCTTCGAGACGCGCATGATCGCGGCGACCTCGGCAACGGTCAGGAAGCGCACCTCGGCGAGCTGCCGCTCTGTGGACATGGAAACCTCGATCTGCCTCCACGCAGCGCCGGCTTCCCCTCCGGCGGTCGACTGCACGGGGTGCAAGAAGTCACTCTAGGGGCAGATGTGACGCTTGGGGAAGTGACGGCGGGGCGTGACCGCACCCGAAGTCAAGCCGACACGCCGGTAGAGGACGGGGCCGGCGCGTCAGTCGAAGTAGACGTCGAGCCCGTGCAGCGGGAACACGGCCTGCCGCGTCGCCATGACGGCACGGTCGACCGGGTCCTCGGGGTCGTACCCCAGGTCCCAGGACCGCCACCAGAGGGGTCCCGCGTCAGCCGCCCGGTCGCCCATCCGGAAGGGGGCGGGCCGGCCGGTCAGCTCGCGTACGTGCTCACGCCAGTCCTCGGGAACCTGCGCCGACACGGGGATCGGACGGTGCGCAGCGATCGCCGTCAGGTGCGTCCACGCCCTCGGGACGACGTCGACGATCTCGTACCCGCCGCCCCCGAGCGCGACCCAGCGGCCGTCGCATACTTCGTGGCTGAGCCGGTGCAGCGTGTCCGCCGCCTCGCGTTGCGCGTCGACCGTCAGCGCGAGGTGCGCCAGCGGGTCCTGCAGGTGCGTGTCGCAGCCGTGCTGCGACACGAGCACCTGCGGCCGGAACGCGCGGACCACCGGGAGGGCCGTGGAGTGGAAGGCCCGCAGCCACCCCGCGTCGGCGACGCCGGGGGGGAGGGCGACGTTGGTGGCCGAACCCTGCGCGTCGGCGCCGCCGATGTCGGAGGGCCAGCCGGTGCCCGGGAACAGCGCTCGTCCCGACTCGTGGATCGACACGGTGAGGACGCGGTCGTCGTTCCAGAAGATCCGCTCGACCCCGTCGCCGTGGTGCACGTCGACGTCGACGTAGGCGACGCGCTCGACGCCGTGGTCGAGCAGCCAGCGGATCCCGATGGCCACGTCGTTGTAGATGCAGAAACCGGAGGCCGAGTCGGGCATCGCGTGGTGGAGCCCGCCGCAGAAGTTCACGCCGTGCTCGGTCTGCCCGGTCCAGACGGCCTCGCAGAGGTCGCGGGTCCCCGCGACGACGCGCGCGCTGGCGTCGTGCATCCCGACGAACGCCGGGTCGTCGTCGGTGCCCAGCCCGTACGCGCCGTTCGCGGAGCCGGGGTCCGCCGACGCCGCCTTCACCGCGGCGACGTAGCCCGCGGTGTGGACCGTCTCGAGCAGCTCGTCGGACGCGACGGCCGGGTCGACCCGCTGGACGCCGGGGTCGTCGAACAGCCCGAACGCGTCGCAGAGGCGCGCGGTGAGGTCGAGCCGCACCGGTGACATCGGGTGCGTTGGCCCGAAGTCATAGCGCGTGAAGCCCGGGTCCCAGACAACCTCGGCCTGCGTGGGCATGACGTGACGTTACCGAGGCTCAGCGAACGCGGTTCAGAGGACGTCCGGGCGGGCGCGGTCGTCGCCGAGGGGGAGGACCATGGCGATCTCCTCCTCGTCGTCCTCGCCGTCGCCGGGAGTGACGCGCATCGGCCGCCGGAAGTCGGTGGGACGGAACCCGATCCCGCTGGCGAAGGCCACCGCGCGACCGTTGTCGGTGCCGACCCAGTACGACACGTGCGTGCGGCCGTCGCGTCGCGCGCGCTCCGCACTCGCCTCGACGAGCTTGGTGGCCACGCCGGTGCCGCGCGCGTCCGGGGCGACCCAGAGGCCGAAGATCTCCGCGACCCGGCCCTCCTCGTCCTTGCCCTGGCCGAGGCTGACCACGCCGACCGCCTGACCCCCGGCCTTGCCGTCATCGTCGAGCCGCACCGCGACGAGTCGGGTGGACCGGCGTACGCGGAGGCGCCAGAAGTCCTCCTCGAACCCCTGTTCGTCGTCGGCACTCGCGGCGAACGCGTCCGGCGAGTCTCGTAGCGCAGCAAGGCGAATGGCCTTGAACTCCCGCCAGTCCTCCTCGCCGAGCGAGCGAACCGTCACCTCGGTCATGGCGTCAGCCTCCCACGTCGTCGGCGGTCCCTGGGCCCGGGGTGTCGAGCACCTTCTCCATGCCCACTTCCTGCAGGTCGGGCTTTCGGGGGAACGGGTGTCGGCTCCCGTCGAACTCGAACCCCATCCGCCGGTACAGCCCGATCGCCGGGTCGTTGCCCTCCGTCACCTCGAGCACGACGCGGGTCCGACCGCGCGCTGCCGCCTCCTCGAAGACCGCGCGGACCAGCCGTTCGCCGACCCCGGCGCCCCGTGCGCGAGGGGCGACGTACATCGCGACCAGGGTCGAGGCGTCGTCCGGAGTCTCGGGGTCGTCCCAGACCCCCACGGACCCCACGGGGTCGTCGTCCAGGCGCGCCTGGAAGTGGCACTGGGCGGCGATCCGGCTCCGCCAGGCGCCTTCGTCCAGGTTCGCGACGTCGGCGTGCTGCGTGAAGAACGCGTCCGGGGCGGCCTGGAGCATCTCCAACCGGAGGTCGCGGTGCGACTCCCAGTCGTCGGGCGTGACGCGGTGGATCGTGAGGGTCACGGGTTCCCGGCGGCCAGCTCGTGCGAGCGCCGGGCGGCCGCCTCGATCGCGGAGATGAACGCCGCGCGGACCTTGTGGTCGTCGAGCTGGCGCAGCGCCGCGACGGTGGTACCGCCGGGCGACGACACGCGCTCGCGGAGGACGGTGGGGTGGTCCCCGGTCTCCTTGAGCATCGTCGCCGCCCCGAAGAGGGTCTGGACGACCAGCTCGGTGCTCGTGGCCCGCGGCAGGCCGAGGACGACGCCGGCCTCGATCATCGCCTCGACGACGTAGAAGATGTATGCGGGTCCGCTGCCGGAGATCGCCGTGACGGCGTCCTGGTACTTCTCGGGCACCTGGACGACGCGTCCGCAGGAGCGCAGGAGCGCCTCGGCCTCGTCGAGATGCTCGACCGTGCAGTGCTGCCCGGCCGAGATGGCCGCCATCCCCTGGTCGACGAGGGCCGGCGTGTTGGGCATCACCCGCACCACCGACGACCCCTGGGGCAGTCGCGACTCCAGGAACTCGGTGGTGATTCCGGCCGCGAGCGAGACGACCAGGTTGCCCGGGACGACGTGGTCGCGGATCTCGGCGAGCAGGCCGTCCATGTCCTGCGGCTTCACCACGAGGACGAGGACGTCGGCCGACTTCGCCGCCGTCGCGTTGTCGAGGACGCTGACGCCGTACTTCGCGTTGAGCTCGGCCGCGTGGTCAGCGCGCTTCTCGGTGATGGTCAGGTCGGCTACGTCGCGTCCGGACCGGATCAGGCCGGACAGCAGGGTCTCGCCCATGACGCCGGCGCCGAAGATCGCCGTGGTGGCCATCCGCGTCAGCCCCTCGTCGCGACGCCGCGGAGGAAGAACATGAGGTTCCCCGGCTTCTCGGCCATCCGGCGCATGAGGTAGCCGTACCACTCCTCGCCGTACGGGATGTAGACCCGCATCTGGTCGCCGCGGTCGGCGATGCGCTGCTGCTCCTCGGGCCGGATCCCGTAGAGCATCTGGTACTCGAACGACTTGGGGTCGCGGCCGTTCTTCGCCGCCAGGGCGCCGGCGATCTCGATGAGACGCGGATCGTGGCTGGCGATCATGGGGTACCCCTGGCCGGCCATCAGCACCTTGAGGCAGCGCACGTAGGACTTGTCGACGTCGCCGGAGGCCTGGTACGCCACCGACTCCGGCTCCTTGTAGGCGCCCTTGCAGAGCCGGACCCGGCTGCCCTCGTGGGCCAGGTCGGCACAGTCCGCCTCGGTGCGGTGGAGGTATGCCTGCAGCACCGCTCCCACGGTCGGGAAGTCCTGCCGCAGCTCGCGGAGCGTCTCCAGCGTCGAGTCCGCGGTCGTGTGGTCCTCCATGTCGAGGGTCACCGTCGTGCCGGCGTTCGTGGCGGCCTGGCAGATCTGCCGGGCGTGCTCGAGCGCGATCTGGTGGCCGTCCCCGGGCAGGGCCTGCCCCAGGGCGGAGAGCTTCAGCGAGGCCTCGGCGGTGCCGGCGGTCGTGAGACCGGCGTCGGCGAGCGCCCCGATCAGGGCGAGGTAGGCGTCGCGCGTGTGCTGCGCCTGGCTCAGCTCGGTGGTGTCCTCGCCGAGGTAGTCGATGGTCGACATCCGGTTCCGCGCGGCCAGCCCGCCGGCCGCCCGGACCGCGTCCTCGGTGCGCGCACCGGGGACGAACCGGTGGACGACGTTGCGGCTCACCGGCGCTCGCTCGACCACGTCGCGCACCTTGGTCGAGGCGGCGAGCTGCAGCATGCCGTTGCGCAGGAGGTCACTGGGCTCCACGGGAGCAATCTAGCGCCGGTGGTGGGCGGTGCCGCGCGTCGGCACCGTCCACCGGACACCACCTAGGCTTCCCCCATGCCCACGTCCCTGACCTTCGAGGAGCACGGCGAGGGGATCGGTGACGCGTGGACGGTGCTGCGCGACAACGCGGCTCGCGCCGGGCTGGGCGCACCGGTCCCGACCTGCCCGGGGTGGACGGTTCGCGAGCTCGTGGCCCACCAGGGCATGGTCCACCGCTGGGCGGCCGGCTGCGTGCGCGGCGACCGCGCTGACGACGATGCGTGCGCGGTCGTCGAGCGCGAAGGCCTGGATGCGCCCGACGTCCTCGCGTGGCTGGACGAAGGCGCCAAGGAGCTGCTCTCGACGCTGGCCTTCGCGCCGGCGGACCTCGACGTGTGGTTCTTCCTCAAGGACTCCCCCGGTCCGCGACAGGGCTGGGCTCGTCGGCAGTGCCACGAGACGACGATCCACGCGGTGGACGCGATGTCCGCGGCCCGCGGTGCCGTCCCGCCCGCCGCCGAGACCTGGATCCACTCCGAGCTGGCGGCCGACGGCGTGGACGAGCTGCTGATGGGGTTCGTGCCGCGGCGGCGAACCGGGCTGGAGCTGCCGGAGCCCCGGACGGTCGTGGTCCGGACGACGGACACCGGGCATACGTGGACCCTGCGCGTCGGGGACGGACGGACGACGTCCTCCGTGGGCGGGCCGGACGCCTCCGGGAGCGGTGACGTCGAGCTCAGCGGCACCGCAACCCAGGTCTACCTCGCGCTGTGGAACCGCGGCGACGAGGTCACCTGCACCGACCCGGACCTGCTCGACCAGTGGCGGTCCGACGTGCAGGTGCTCTGGTAGCTCGCACGGCGATTCGCGGACCGCTCGACGGGCAGGAACAGGCGGCTCCGGGGCCGATTCCCGCCCTGCTGCCCGTCGAGATCCGCCGCGGCGGCTACGGGTCGACGAGGTAGCGCTGCAGCGTCGGCCCGAGCCACCGGGCCAGCTCGTCGTGGCTCGCCTCGACCATGGGCGGCATCCGGACGACGTACCGCGTCGTCGCCAGGCCGATGATCTGCGCGGCCGCCAGCCCTCCGCGCAGCGGGGCGTCGGCCACCTCGGTGCGCCGGGTGATCCGCCCGACGATCTCGCGAGCCACGAACTGGCGCATCAGCGCGGCCACCTCGTCGTTGGTCTGCACCGCCCGGACGAGGGCGACGAGCCGTTCCTGGTTCGCCGGGTCGTCCCATACCGCGAGGAACGTGCGGACGAGACGGTCGCCCAGGGTGTCTAGGGGTCCCTCGAGCAGGCGCTCGACCATGACCGCCGGGTTCACCCGGGTGAGCACCACCGACTGGGCGAAGAGGTCGGCCTTGCCCTCGAAGTAGTGGTGCACCAGAGCCGGGTCGACGCCGGCCACCCGGGCCACCGCGCGCATCGACGTCCCCTCGTAGCCCTTGTCGGCGAACTCGCCGCGAGCCGCCTCGGTGATGAGCCCGCGCGTGTCCTCACCGGCCGGTCGCCGTCCGCGCCGAGCCGGGGTCGTCTCCTCGGTCACGGCTGCGCCACCGGTGCGTAGTGCAGCCGCGCGAACGCCAGCGCGGCGGCCAGGTCGAGCTCGCGCAGCTCGGCGGCATGCCGCCGGGTGCTGACCTCGACGACGATGGACCCCTCGAAACCGTTGCCGGCCAGCAGCTCCAGCAGCTCGCCGCACGGCTGCGTCCCCCGCCCCGGCACGAGGTGCTCATCTCTCGGCGAGCCGCTGCCGTCGGCGAGGTGGATGTGGGCCAGCCGCTCGCCCAGCGCCTGGGCCATCGCGAGGGCGTCGGAGCCCGCGGTCGCCGTATGCGAGAGGTCGAGCGTCACGTGGTCGTACGGCTGGTCGACCGGGTCCCAGTGCGGCAGGTAGGCGAGCATCTCGCGCTGCCGGGCCCGCCACGGGAACATGTTCTCGACGGCGAGCCGGATGCCCGTCTCCTCCTCCCGGATGGCGATCCCGTCGACGAACTCCGCCGCATACTCGCGCTGCCACCGGAACGGCGGGTGCAGGACCACGGTCGGCGCCTCGAGGGCGAGCGCCATCTCGATGGAGCGGTCGACCTTCTGCCACGCGTCGGCGCCCCAGACCCGCTGGGTGAGCAGGAGGGTCGGGGCGTGCACCGACAGGACCGGGAGGCCGTGCAGGTCGCTGAGCGCCTGCACCGCGCCGGGCTCCTGGGTGACCGGGTCGGTCCAGACCATGACCTCGACGCCGTCGTACCCCAGTCGTCCGGCCATCGCGAAGGTGGCCGCGCAGTTCTCGGGGTACATCGAGGCCGTCGACAGCCCGATGCGCGTGGTCACGCGCGCCATTGTCCGACATCGGGTTCGACAGGGCCGCCGGCGCCCGGCGGTGAGACCGGCCGAGACCGCGACCGGTGCGTCCGCATACGCTGGCCGGGTGGCCGAGGTACCCCTGGACATGCCCCGCATCTGGGTGGAGTTCCCCGACCCCGACGACGCGGGCCAGCGCTTCCGCTGCGACCTCACCTGGCTGACGTCGAGCTGGATGTGCATCTACGGCAACGGGTGCCAGGGCATCTACGCCGACCGGCCGGACGACGGCTGCTGCACCCTGGGTGCCCACTTCACCGAGGACGAGGACTACGAGCGGGTCGCCGCGGTCGCCGCGAACCTGGGTCCCGACGAGTGGCAGTACCGCGACGCCGCATACCGAAAGGGCTTGCTGCGCAAGGACTCCTGGACTGAGCAGGAGGACGGCGCCATCAAGACGAAGGTCGTCGACGGCGCGTGCATCTTCCTCAACCGACCGGGGTTCCCGGCCGGCATGGGCTGCGCGCTTCACCAGCACGCCGTCCTCCAGGGCCTGCCACCCACGTCGCTGAAGCCGGAGGTCTGCTGGCAGCTGCCGATCCGTCGCAGCTACCGGACCGTCGAGCTGGCCGACGCGACGAGCTACCTCGAGGTGACGATCACCGAGTACGACCGCCGCGGCTGGGGTCCGGGTGGCCACGACCTGGACTGGTACTGCTCGGGGAACCCCGAGGCCCACGTCGGCCGGGAACCGGTCTATCGCTCCTGCAAGGTCGAGCTCGTGGAGCTGATGGGCGAGACCGCGTACGAGGAGCTGGTGCTGCGGTGCGAGGCACACCTGCGCGCGGTCACGGCGGCGCGACGGATCGGGAACCGCAAGCTGCTCCCCCTCCTCGTCCACCCCGCCACCCTCGCTGCGCAGGACGTCCGCAGCGCCGAGCGGGAGTCGGCCGCGAAGGTCGAGAAGCTCGCTGCCGCGGTGAAGTCGAGCGGCAAGCGCGGGAGGAAGCGCTCCCACCGATGACCGGCGGCACGGTCATCCCGAGCCCGAACATCTGGGAGTCGCCCGACGTCTACGAGCTGGAGAACCGCGGGGTCGACCGCGCCGGGGTCGTCGAGAGCGCGATGCGTGAGGTCCACGACTGGGCCGGGCAGGACGTCCTCGACGTGGGCTGCGGGACCGGCTTCCACCTCCCGGGGTTCGCGACGACGGCGCGCTCCGTCGTCGGGGTGGAGCCGCACCCGCCGCTCGTCGTCCGGGCTCGTCGCCGGGTCGCCGCCCTGCCCTCGGTACGCGTGGTGGAGGCGTCTGCGGAGGCCACGACGCTGCGGGACGCCAGCGTGGACGTCGCGCACGCGCGGTGGGCCTACTTCTTCGGGCCCGGCTGCGAGCCGGGTCTGGCCGAGCTGGACCGGGTGATGCGGCCCGGCGGGACCGCCATCGTCATCGACAACGACGCCACGCGGTCGACCTTCGGGACCTGGTTCCGCCGAAGCCTGCCCCGGTACGACCCCGAGGCGGTGGAGCGGTTCTGGGGGAGGCGGGGGTGGTCGCGGCAGCGCCTCGACGTCGCGTGGACCTTCGACTCCCCTGCTGATTTCGCCCGGGTACTGCGGATCGAGTTCCCCGCCGCGCTGGCCGACGAGATCCTCGCGGCCGACCCCGGGCGTACCGGCGTCGACTACGCCGTCAACCTGTGGTGGCGGCACTACTGAGCGACCTGGGCCCGCCGGACCCGGGCCGTTCGACAGGAACGGGCCAGCCGCTCGCGCCCGGACGGCCGTTTCCCGGGTTCGTTCCTGTCGGTCGGCACGGTTCGGTCGCCGGGGCAGATGCGGTGGTGTCGGGCGTGCTGGGCATGATGGCGCCGTGACGACGATCGTCTTCCTCCACGCCCATCCCGACGACGAGACGACCCAGACGTCCGGGGCGATGGCCCGCGCCAGCGCCGGCGGCGACCGGGTCGTGGTCGTGTACGCGACGAACGGCGACCACGGCGAGACGCCGGAGGACCTCGCCGATGGCGAGACGGTCATCACGCGGCGGCGGGCCGAGGCCGAGGCGTCGGCGCGGGCGACCGGCACCCACCGCGTGGTGTGGCTGGGCTACGCCGACTCGGGCATGACCGGCTGGGAGCAGAACGGCGCCGAGGGCGCCCTCCACGGCGCCGACGTGGACGCCGTGGCCGAACAGCTCGCGGAGATCCTCGACGAGGAGGGCGCCGACGTCGTGGTCGGCTACGACTGGCACGGCAACTACGGCCATCCGGACCACGTCAAGGTCCACCACATCGCCCATCGCGCCGCCGACCTGGCTGCCCGTCGCCCGCGGCTGCTGGAGTCCACCATGAACCGCAGCCGCATGGTTCGTGAACGGCAGGCCCGGATCGACCGCGGCGAGCAGGTCGACTGGGACCCCGAAGCCCCCATGGACGACGGGAACCCGCTCGGGTCGACCGAGGCGGAGATCTCCTGGGAGGTGGACGTCTCGGCTTACCTGGACCAGCGCCGCGCGGCGGCCCGGGCGCACGCCAGCCAGTCCGACACCGAGTGGATGCGCACCATGTCCGACGAGGAGTTCGCGGCCATGTTCGGCGCGGAGTACTACATCGAGCCCGGCCGATCAGAGCCGATGACGCCGGGCTGGCCGTTCCGCCCATCGGAGTGAGGCGGTCCGCCCGGGCGCGGCGGCGGAGGTCTGTCGGCGCGGTCGCCTAGCGTTCGGCGCATGGCATCCAGAGCGTCGGCGCGGTCGAGCGGGTATCGCTGCGCCGAGTGCGGCTGGACCACCGTCAAGTGGGTGGGCCGGTGCGGCGAGTGCCAGGCGTGGGGTTCGGTGGCCGAGGTCGGCGTCCCGACCATCCGGACGACCGCGGCCGCGTCGGTGAGCCGACCGGCGCTGCGGATCGGCCAGGTCGACGTCGAGCACGCCTCGGCCAGGGGCACGGGCGTCGGCGAGCTCGACCGGGTGCTCGGTGGCGGCTTGGTGCCGGGCGCCGTCGTCCTCGTCGCCGGCGAGCCAGGGATCGGCAAGTCCACGCTGCTGCTCGACGTCGCCGCTCGCGCCGCCCGGGGCGGCCAGACCGTCCTCTACGTCAGCGGCGAGGAGTCGGCGGCGCAGGTCCGGATGCGGGCCGAGCGCATCGAGGCGATGGCGGCCACGCTGTTCCTCGCGGCGGAGACCGACCTCGCCACGGTGCTGGGCCAGATCGAGGCGGTGCAGCCCGACCTCGTCATCGTCGACTCGGTCCAGACCATCTCGAGCGCGCAGGTCGAGGGGTCGGCGGGCAACGTCAGCCAGGTCCGCGAGGTCGCCGCCAGCCTCATCCAGGCGGCGAAGAGTCGCGGCATCGCGGTGCTCCTCGTCGGCCACGTCACCAAGGACGGCTCCATCGCCGGGCCGCGCGTCCTCGAGCACCTCGTCGACGTCGTCGTCCAGTTCGAGGGCGACCGCCACTCGCGGCTGCGCCTGGTCCGCGCCGTCAAGAACCGCTACGGGCCCACCGACGAGGTCGGCTGCTTCGACCTCTCCGACGTCGGCATCGTCGGGTTGGCCGACCCCAGTGGGCTGTTCCTTTCGCACCGCGACCTCAACGTCGCCGGCACCTGTGTGACCGTCACCCTCGAAGGACGCCGCCCGCTCGTGGCGGAGGTCCAGGCGCTCATCGCGCGCAGCACCCTGCCGTCCCCGCGCCGGGCGACCCACGGGCTCGACTCCTCAAGGGTGGCAATGGTCCTCGCCGTCCTCGACCGCCGCGCTCGGGTCCCCGTCGACGGCAGCGACGCCTACCTCTCGACGGTCGGCGGCGTCCGCCTGGCCGAGCCGGCCGCCGACCTCGCGGTCGCGCTCAGTGTGGCCAGCTCGGTGACCGACCGACCCCTGCCGCCGCACGCGGTCGCCTTCGGGGAGGTCGGGCTGGCCGGCGAGCTTCGGCCCGCATCGGGGATGCCCCGACGTCTCGCCGAGGCCGCACGGTTGGGGTTCCGGACCGCGTTCACCCCGCGCGGCGTCCTGGGATCCGGCCCGATCCCGGAGGGGATGCGCGTCGTGGAGGCCTCCGACGTGGCCGGAGCCGTCATCGCCGCCCTGGACGTCCCCGCCGGCGCCCCGGGTCGCCGTTAGACTCCCGGCGAGCCGGTGGCCGCTGGGGACGCGGCCGACGAGCGGCGAACGGGAGGGGCAAAGGGCCGTGGCGACACCCGTCGAGCGCAGGTACGACGACCTGCTCAGGGCCACCCTCGCGGCGGTGGCGCCGGGGACGGACCTGCGCGACGGGCTGGAGCGGATCCTCCGTGGTCGCACTGGCGCACTGATCGTCCTCGGCAACGACAAGGTCGTCGAGTCGATCAGCAGCGGCGGCTTTCCCCTGGACGTCGAGTTCTCGGCGACCCGGCTGCGCGAGCTGTCCAAGATGGACGGCGCGATCCTCCTCGACCGCGAGGGCAGCCGCATCCTGCGCGCCAACACCCAGCTGGTCCCCGACCCGAGCATCGAGACGTCGGAGTCCGGTACGCGTCACCGGACCGCGGAGCGGGTGGCCATCCAGACCGGTTTCCCGGTCGTCTCGGTCAGCCAGTCGATGCAGATCATCGCGCTCTACGTCGGCGGCCGGCGGCACGTCGTCGAGGGCAGCGCCAACATCCTCTCCAAGGCCAACCAGGCGTTGCAGACCCTGGAGCGCTACAAGTCGCGGCTCGACGAGGTGACGTCAACGCTGTCGGCTCTGGAGATCGAGGACCTCGTCACCGTCCGCGACGTCGCCAGCGTCCTCCAGCGCCTCGAGATGGTCCGCCGGATCAGCGAGGAGATCTCCGACTACGTCGTCGAGCTCGGCGACGACGGCCGACTTCTGGGTCTCCAGCTCGAGGAGCTGGCCGGCGGTCTGGGCAACGACCGCGAGCTGGTCATCCGCGACTACGTCGACAGCTCCAAGTCCGGCCGCACAGTGGACGAGGCGCTCGACGCGCTGATGGAGCTGACCTCCGCCGAGCTGCTCGACCTCGGCGCCGGCGCCCGCGCGGTGGGGTTCGCGATCGTTGGCGACGCGCTGGACAGCGCGGTGAGCCCACGCGGTTACCGGCTGCTCACCAAGGTGCCGCGGCTGCCTCCCGCGATCGTCGACCGCCTGGTCGACCACTTCGAGTCGCTGCAACGGCTCCTCGCGGCCAACCTCGAGGACCTCATGAGCGTCGGCGGGGTGGGCGAGAGCCGCGCCCGGGCGGTGCGCGAGGGCCTGTCTCGGCTGGCGGAGTCGAGCATCCTCGAGCGGTACGTCTGACCGGCTGGTGCACCCGCTCGCTCCCCCACTGCCCGTCCTCCACGACCGGGTCAACGGCTGGTATGCCTCGAACGCCCGGCCGCTGCCGTGGCGCCGGCCGGGGACGTCGGCCTGGGCGGTCCTCGTCTCCGAGGTGATGTCGCACCAGACGCCGGTGGCTCGCGTCGAACCGGTCTGGCGCGACTGGATGGTCCGCTGGCCGGCGCCGGCCGACCTGGCCGCGGCTGCTTCCGGAGAGGCGGTACGCGCGTGGGGACGGCTCGGCTACCCGCGCCGTGCGCTGCGGTTGCACGAGGCGGCGCGAGCGATCGTCGACCGGCACGACGGCGAGGTCCCCGGCACCGAGGAGGAGCTGCGCGCATTGCCGGGGATCGGCACGTACACGGCCGCCGCGGTGGCGTGCTTCGCCTTCGGGCGGCCGACGGTCGTGGTGGACACCAACGTCCGGCGCGTCCTTGTGCGGACCCTGCTCGGCGAGGCTCAGGCCGCCCCGGCGATGACGCGCACCGAGCGCGACCTGGCCGTCGCAGCGCTGCCCGAGGACGAGGACGACGCGGTCGTGTGGAACGTCGCCGCGATGGAGCTCGGTGCGCTGGTCTGCACGGCCCGGGCGCCACGATGCGACGAGTGCCCCGTGGCCGACCTCTGCGCGTGGAACCGCGTCGGCCGACCGGCATACACGGGTCCGGCCCGGCGTGGACAGGCCTGGCAGCGGCACCGACCGCCAGGCCCGCGGGGCGCTCCTCGGCGTCCTCCGAGCCGCCCCGGGAGCGGTGAGCGGAGCGGACCTCGTGGAGGCCTGGCCCGTCGACCAGCAGCGGATGCGGTGCCTGGACTCGCTCGTGGCCGACGGGCTGGTCGAGCCGCTGGCCGACGACCGCTACCGGTTGCCGGCCTGAACCGCTCGGTCGTCAGAACACGAAACTCAGCCCTATCACGAAGATGAACCCGACGACCGAGATCACCGTCTCCATGACCGACCAGGACTTGATGGTCTGTCCGACGGTGAGGCCGAAGTACTGCTTCACCAGCCAGAAGCCCGCGTCGTTGACGTGGCTGAAGAACAGCGAGCCACAGCCGATCGCCAGCACCAGCAACGCCAGGTGCGACGTGGAGAGGGTCCCGGCGAGCGCGCCGACGATGCCGGCCGCCGTCGTCGTGGCGACGGTCGCCGACCCGGTGGCGAGGCGGATGCCGACGGCGACCAGCCAGCCGAGCAGCAGCACCGAGATGTTGGCCCCGGTGGCCCAGTCGGCGATGACGTTGGCCACACCCGCGTCGACGAGCAGCTGTTTGAACCCGCCACCCGCCGCGACGATAAGCAGGATGCCGGCGATGCCCGGCAGGCCGGAGCCCAGCGACTCGTTGGTCTGCTCCCGACGCATCCCGGCGCCCCTGCCCAGCGTGAAGTAGGACAGCAGAACCGCGAGCAGGAGCGCGATCGCCGGTGCCCCGATGGTGTCGAAGATCTGCCGCGCCAGGCTGCCGCTGGGGGTCGCGAGGTCGCTGATCGCCTTGAGGAGCATGAGCAGCACGGGCAGCACGATGGTGATGAGGGCTGCGCCGAACGACGGCCGTTTGGTGAGATGAGCCGAGGCGGTGCCCTGTTCCTCGACGACACGGGGGTCGTCCTCGCCGGGCTGGCGGTAGTCGGCCCCGACCGGGCGGCTGTCGCGCTCCAGCATCCCGACGTCCGACGCCCCGCCACCAGCGCCGGCGGACACCTTTGCCATCTCGCGGTCGTGGGTCCGCGCGTCGATGGCGGGCTCACCCAGAGACGCGGGGGCGTACACCGGCACCCACCGGTCCATCAGCCGTCCGAGCAGGGGCCCGGAGATGATCAGCGTCGGGATCGCGACGATGAGACCGAAGATGAGGGTCTGGCTCTGGTCCGCCTTGAGCAGCGCGATCGCCGTCTGCGGGCCGGGATGCGGCGGGACGAGACCGTGGAGCACCGAGAGGCCGGCCAGGGCGGGGATGCCGATCCGCATCAGCGTCGAGTTGGTGCGCCGGGCGACGAGGATCACGACCGGGACGAGGATCACCACGCCCACCTCGAAGAACAGCGGCAGCCCGATGATGGCGGCGATGAGGGCCATGCCCCACGGGAGCATGCTGCCTGAGAGCCGGTCCGTGATCCGGTTGACGATGTTGTCGGCCCCTCCGGAGTCGGCCAGGATCTTGCCGAGCATCGCGCCTAGGGCGATGAGGATCCCGACCGCGCCCGCGGTGCTGCCGAACCCGTTGGTGAAGCTGGTCAGCGCGGCGGTGGGCGCGATCCAGGCGACCGCCGCCAGCGCGGCCGAGCCGAGGATGAGCGCGAGGAACGGGTGCATCTTCAGCCAGCTGATCAGCACGACGATCACGGCGATCCCGACCAGGCAGGCCAGGACGAGCTGGCCGTTGCCGGCGGTGCTGATCGGGTCGGCGACAGGCACGACCGAAGGACTGGCGCTGAGGACGGCTCCGGCGGCGGACATACGACCTCCTGTGGCGGTGGGTTCAGACGGGCGGCGTGAGGCCCAGGGCGTGAAGCACGCGGTCGAGCACGTCGGTCTCGCTGCCCTGCCCGGAGACGGTGACGCCGGGCTCGTCGGGCTCGAGCGGTTCGAGGGTGGCCAGCTGGCTGGGCAGCAACGACGGAGGCATGTAGTGGCCGGCGCGGTGCTCGAGCCGGTCGGCGATGTCGGCCTCGGCCGGGGTCATGTGGCAGAACCGGACCGACGGACGGCCCTCGCGCAGCAGGTCGCGGTAGACGCGACGCAGCGCGGAGCAGGTGACGACTGCGGAGTTCCCGGACTTCTCCTGCTCGGTCATCCAGTCGCCGATGAGCCGCAGCCACGGCCAGCGGTCCTCGTCGGTCAGCGGGATGCCGCTGTGCATCTTCGCGACGTTCGCCTCGGGGTGGAACGCGTCGCCCTCGGCGAACGTCCAGTGCATGCTCACGGCGATGCCCTTGGCGACCGTCGTCTTGCCCGAGCCGGCGACGCCCATGACGACGACGATGTCGGGGTCCTGCCCCGCTGCGGACGCCTCCATGGCAGCAACCCTAGCCATCTCCCGGTCACGCGCATCTCCACGAGCGCCCAGCTTCCCACCCACCGGACCGAACTCAGATGTTTGTCGGTTTCAGCGCACCGAAGCCGGAGAGCCGGCAAACATCTGAGTTCGGTGGAGCAAGCGGGGCTGCTCCTACGCTGATGGCGTGAACCGCTCTGCCGGGATCCCCGCCGATGCCGTCGCCTTCTACGCCGAGCTGGAGGCGAACAACACCAGAGAATGGTGGGCGGCCAACAAGGAGCGCTACGAGCGGTCGGTCCGCGAGCCGTTCAGCGCCATGACCGACGCGCTGGCCGACGAGTTCGGCGAGGCGCGGGTGTTCCGGCCCTACCGCGACGTGCGCTTCACCACGGACAAGACGCCCTACAAGACCGAGCAGGGCGCCATCGCCACCAGCTCCGGAGGGCACCGGCTACTACGTGCGCCTCGGCGCGGACGGGCTGATCGACGGGCGGCGGCTACATGCACGCCATGCCCGACCAGGTGGCTCGGTACCGCGCGGCGGTCGACGCCGATGCCACCGGAGACCAGCTGACCGACATCGTGGATACGTTGCGGCGCAAGGGTTTCCAGATCGGCGGCGAGACGCTGGCCACTCGCCCGAAGGGCGTCGCGGCCGACCACCCGCGCCTCGAGCTGCTGCGCCACAAGAGCCTCATCGCCTGGCGCGACCGCGGCACGCCGGGCTGGATGGGCACCGGCTCGGTGGTGCGCTACGTCCGTGACGACTGGCGCGCGATCCGGCCGATGGTCGAGTGGGTCCGTCGAGCACGTCGGTCCGACCAGCCTGCCGACGCCGGGCGCGGCACCCGCCGGTGACGTGTCGGCTCAGATCCTCAGCGCCTCCTCGAGCGCGTGCCGCATGACCGGCCGGTCGGCCGTGACGCCGGTCCACAGCTCCATGTTCACCGCGGCCTGGGCCACCAGCATCCCCAGTCCGTCCAGGGTCCGGCAGCCGCGGTCCTGCGCCTCCCGCAGCAGCCGGGTCTGCGGCGGGTTGGGGACGACGTCGGCGACGAGGTCGACCCGGCCAGGGTGTCCAGGTCGAGGTCGACCATGCCCTCGACGTCGGGCGCGAGGCCCGCGTTGGTGCCGTTGACGAGGATGTCGGTCCCCTCGGGCACGCCGGCCCCCGGCACCAGCTCGACGGCGTCGGCGGAGGCCGGGGTATGCGTGCGCACCAGGTCCGCGAGCGTCTCCGCCTCCCCGACCCGCCGGGCCATGACGGTCACGTGGGCCGCCCCGGCCAGCGCGGTCTCCACGACGATGGCCCGGGCCGCGCCACCGGCACCCAGCACGCATACCCTCGCCCCGGCCGGTTCGCGCATGGTGCGCAGCGCGCTGACGAACCCCTGGCCGTCGGTGTTCTCGCCGGTCATCACGCCGTCGCGGATGACGACGCAGTTGACGGCGCCGATGATCCGCGCCGACTCGGCGAGCCCGTCGAGGTGCGCGATCACCGCGACCTTGTGCGGGATGGAGCAGTTGAAGCCGGCCCACCCCATGGCCCGCGCGCCCCGGACGGCGTCGGCCAGCCCCTCCGGCGGGACCTCGCAGTTGAGGTAGCGCGCGTCGAGACCGTGGTGCCGGTACGCCGCCTCCATGACTGCGACGGTCGGGTTGTCGGCGGCGGGGGTCGAGAACGACCCGGTGAGCGTGCTGAGGAACGAGCGGTCCGTCACCGGCCCATCGTGGCAGCCCGTGGCGCGGTCAGAGGGTGAGCAGCATCCGGGTGTTGCCGAGCGTGTTGGGCTTCACCCGCTCCAGGTCGAGGAACTCGGCCACGCCCTCGTCGTAGGACCGGAGCAGCTCGGCGTACACGTCGGGCTCGACGGCCTGCCCGTCGATGCGCTGGAAGCCGTGCCGGCCGAAGAACGACGTCTCGAAGGTGAGGCAGAAGACCCGCGCGACGCCGAGGTCGCGGGCGTCCTGGAGCAGCTCGACGAGCACCGCCGAACCCAGACCCTGGCCCTTGAGGTCGGGCCGCACCGCCACGGTGCGCACCTCGGCGAGGTCCTCCCACATGACGTGCAGGGCGCCGCAGCCGACCACCTCGCCGTCGACCTCGACGACCCGGAACTCGTGGACCGCCTCGTAGTACGCGACGGCGTCCTTGGTCACGATGCGCCGCGACGAGGTCATCGGCTCGACGAGCGACCGGATCGCACGGACGTCCGGGGTGCGGGCCCGCCGCACCACGACCTCACCCGACATCAGCGGCCGGTCAGCGCCTGGCGCAGCAGGTGGATGAGCGCGTCGAGCTGGACCGAGTCGCCGGAGCCGATCTCCTCGTCGCTGCCGTCGAGCGCCCGGGCGGCCAGGCCCTGCTTGCTGTCGATCAGCTCGGCGATCCGGCTGTCGATGGTCTGGGCCGCGAGGATCCGCCACGCCGTGACCGGCTCGTCCTGGCCGATCCGGTGGACGCGGTCGATCGCCTGCTGCTGCTCGGCCGCGGTCCAGGACAGCTCGGCGAGGACGACGTTCGACGCGGCGTGCAGGTTGAGGCCGACGCCGGCGGCGAGCAGCGAGCAGACGGCGACCGAGACGTCGGGGTCGTGCTGGAACGCGTCGATGGCCTGCTGCCGCTGGGTGCCGGTCTGGTCGCCCCGGATCGACACGGTCCGCAGCTCGGCCTCCTTGAGGATCCGCTCGGCGGTGTCCATGACGTCGATGTGCTTGGCGAAGAACACGACCTTGCCCACCGACCGGGCCAGCTGCGCGGTGTAGTCCGCCGCCAGCGGGGCCTTGGCCTGGCCGATCCGGCGGACCATGGTGAAGACGTTCTCGCCCTTCTCGCCACTGGCGCGCGAGGACTCGAGCTCCTGCACGCATACGCGTCGCATGAGGTCCTCGTCGACCTCCACGGACGCCGCGGCCGAGACCGCGAGCACGCCGCCCTGGCCGTCGCCCTGCTCGGCCTCGCGGACGGCGAGGAGCCGGCGGTAGCTCGACAGCAGCCGCTGCCCGAGCTCGCGCTCGGAGGCCCGGATCGACCGGGCCGCCTCGTCGTCGAGCTCGACCGGGATGTCGGCGATCCGCTTGTCCGGCAGGTCCTTGGCGACGTCGACCTTGCGGCGGCGCACGATGCCCATCTCGACGACGGCGGTGCGCGCCTCCGGGTAGAAGCCCCGCTCGGCGGGGGTGAGCCCGCTGGCCTCGAGCCGGCGCAGGAGCTGCGGCGCCGGCTGGTCGCCCTTGACCCAGCCGAGGAAGCGCCAGATGGCGTTGAAGTCCTCGACGTCGTTGATGAGCGGGGTACCGGTGAGGGCGAGCAGCAGCGGGTCGCCGCCGGGCGTGTTGTCGCGGATCTGCTGCGACAGGGCCAGGACGTGCTGGGAGCGCTGCGAGGTGAGGTTCTTGATGAAGTGCGCCTCGTCGACGACCATCGACCGGAACCCGAACGTCGACAGCCACGACAGGTGCCGGTCCAGGACCGTGTAGTTGACGACGAAGACGTCCGCGAACGCGTCCACGTCGACGCCGTCGCCGTGGATGACCGTCACCCGCCGGTGCGGCGTCCAGCGCTCGACCTCGCGGGCCCAGTTGATCTTCACGACGTTGGGGACGACGGCGAGCATCGGGTATGCGTTCGCGACCGACGCGGCGATGACCGACTGCGCGGTCTTGCCCAGACCGGGCTCGTCGGCCAGGAGGAAGGTCCGGTGCCCCTCGCGGACGGACTCGATCATCCGGATCTGGTGCGGCATCAGCTCCAGGCCGGGAGGCGAGTACCGGTCGATCGACGGCAGCGGCGGCAGCGTCATCGAGGCCGCGCCGCCGCCGGCGCCCTGCTCGAAGGCGCGGTACAGCGGGTCCATGAGGTCCCACCGGGCCAGCAGCCCGGGCCGGTACTCCTCGTCCCGCAGGTGGCTGAGGTCGGGGGCGAGGAACGGGTTCGCGCGGACTCGGGAGGGGACCGACGCGGGCAGCACCTGCTTGGCGGCCAGCTCGGCCGACACGGTCGGCGTCCGCGGCGGCGCGCTCGTGGCGATCGCCATCTCCTCCGGCGTCACCTCGGCGCCCGACTCGATCGAGCCACTCGAGACGCATCCGCTGCGCCGCCGGCCCGGGTGTCGCGTTGCCGTCGAGGAGCCGCAGCAGGCTGGTGTCGTGGGCGGCGGTCTTGGCGAGGATGGTCGCGACGCCGTCCAGCCGCTTGAGCAGCTCGGTGCGGGCGGCCGCGGTGATCGTCGTGTCGGACTTGATCCGGGCCCGCTCCTCGCGGACCAGCAGCGCGATGACCTGGAACTTGGTGCGCTTGGCCGGGCCGACCTTGCCCTCCATCGACTTCGCCTCGACCTCGCGGACGCGCCGCGCGAGGATCGGGATGATCGGCGCGGGGTCGTCGCCGGAGCGCTGTCGCTGGTTCTGGTATGCCGCCGACCCGTTGCTGCCGTTCGTCCCGTTCGTGCCGCCTGAGGCGCCGTTCGCCGACGCGCTGCCGGACGGGCCGGCGCCGTTGGACGGCGCGGACGTACGACGGGGCGACCGACGGCGGTCGGTGGTCGGCATACTCCTCCAGCTGTGATCGACTGCTCTCCACCTCGGGTCGCCACTCGGGCGAGGGGCTCGCGGCGTCCGCGGGCGCCTACGGCCGGGGGTTCCCGGTCACCGCTGCGTCGGCATTCGCCGGAGGTGGTCGGCGCGGCCGTCGGAGCACTGCAGACAGAAGCAGGTGCGGCGCGCTCAGGTACAGCCTACGACGTCCGGCGCGGTGTTGTGCACCCGACCCGGCAACGACGCCGCCGCGGGCCCCGTGGGGTAGTTTCGGCGGTCATGTCGAACCCACGGGGTCGGTTCGCGGTCGCACTGCTCGGGGCGGCGTGCCTCGTCGCCGGCCTGACCGCGTGCAGCGAGCCCGCTGCTCCGACGGTCGCGCGAGTCGCTCGACGCCCCGGCCCGGCAGCGTCGCCGGCGCCGGCGCCGACCAGCACCGAACCCGCATCGACACCCTCGAGCAGACGCTCCGACGAGACGCCCTCGACGAGCGCCCGACCGCCGAGCGCTCCGACGCCCACCCCGCGGCGCCGACCTCCGTCCCACCGCCTCCCCGGCCCACGTCGCCGGCGCGCGGGTCGACGCCTCGAGCCACGCCGAGCCCCAGCCCCAAGCCCCCCTCGACACCGCCCCGCCGTCGCCGACCGGCACCGACACGTACGAGAGCCAGATCCTCGCCCTCGTCAACGCCCAGCGGTCCGCCGCCGGTCTCCGCCCGCTGGCGGCGCACGCCTGCGCCGACGGGTTCGCCGAGCCGTGGTCGCCGCACATGGCCGCGGAGGGGCAGCTGTCGCACCAGTCGCTCGGCCCGGTCCTCAGCCGATGCGGCGCGCACACCGCCGCGGAGAACGTCGGGATGAACAGCTCGGCCTCCCCCGCGGACATGGTCGCCGGCTTCATGAACTCGCCGCCGCACCGCGCCAACATCCTGAACGCGAGCTACACCGGGATCGGGATCGGCGCCTACCGCGACGCCCGCGGGGTCTGGTGGGTGACCCAGGACTTCGTGGGCTGAGGTGACCGGCCGACCCGCATACCGCTGCTGTCTCCGGGGTATGCGAAAGGCCGCCTCCCCGAGGGAAGGCGGCCTTCGCGGTGGTGCGGGCTGGCGTCAGGCCGAGGCGGCGCCCGTCGAGTCCTGCGGTCCACTGCCGACGGTCTCGTCGACCGGCGGGGTGTCCGGGATCTCGGGGAGGGTCTCCTCGCGCTTGCTGCCGGTGAAGGTGAAGGTGGCGTCCTTCCAGCCCTCGTCCTCCGTCCACGGGGTGTCGACGAGCACGAACTCGCCGGACTTCAGCTCGCCGTAGAGGATCTTCTCGGACAGGACGTCCTCGATCTCGCGCTGGATCGTCCGGCGCAGCGGCCGCGCGCCGAGCAGGGGGTCGTACCCCTTCTTGGCGAGCAGGTTCTTCGCGGCGGTCGTCAGCTCGATGCCCATGTCCTTGTCCTTGAGCCGCGACGTCGAGCTTGGCGATCTCGAGGTCGACGATCGCGACGATCTCGGCCTTGGTCAGCTGCGGGAAGACGATCGTGTCGTCGACGCGGTTGAGGAACTCGGGACGGAAGTGCTGCTTGAGCTCGTCGATCACCTTGTTCTTCATCCGGTCGTACTCGTTGCGCGTGTCGGGACCGGCGGTGAAGCCGAGGCTCCCCTTGCTGATGTCCCGCGTACCGAGGTTGGTCGTCATGATGATCACGGTGTTCTTGAAGTCGACCATCCGGCCCTGCGAGTCGGTCAGCCGGCCGTCCTCGAGCACCTGCAACAGGGTGTTGAAGATGTCGGGGTGGGCCTTCTCGACCTCGTCGAAGAGCACCACGGAGAACGGCTTGCGCCGCACCTTCTCGGTGAGCTGGCCGCCCTCCTCGTACCCGACGTAGCCGGGCGGGGAGCCGAACAGCCGCGAGACGGTGTGCTTCTCCGAGTACTCCGACATGTCGAGCTGGATGAGGCTGTCCTCGTCGCCGAAGAGGAACTCCGCGAGCGTCTTGGCCAGCTCCGTCTTACCGACACCGGTCGGTCCGGCGAAGATGAACGAGCCACCCGGACGACGCGGGTCCTTCAGACCGGCCCGCGTGCGGCGGATCGCCTGGGACAGCGCCTTGATGGCGTCGTCCATGCCGACGATGCGCTTGTGCAGCTCGGCCTCCATGTTGAGCAGCCGGCTCGACTCCTCCTCGGTCAGCTTGAACACCGGGATGCCGGTGCTCGCCGCGAGGACCTCCGCGATCAGCTCCTCGTCGACCTCGGCCACGACGTCCATGTCGCCGCTCTTCCACTGCTGCTCGCGCTCGGCGCGCTGCTGGGAGAGCCGCTTCTCGTCGTCGCGCAGCCGCGCCGCCTTCTCGAAGTCCTGGCCGTCGATGGCGGCCTCCTTCTGACGACGGACGTGCGAGATCTTCTCGTCGAACTCCCGCAGGTCCGGCGGCGCCGTCATCCGGCGGATCCGGAGCCGCGCTCCGGCTTCGTCGATGAGGTCGATCGCCTTGTCCGGCAGGAACCGGTCGTTGATGTAGCGGTCGGCGAGGTTGGCCGCGGAGACCAGCGCCGCGTCGGTGATCGAGACGCGGTGGTGCGCCTCGTAGCGGTCGCGCAGGCCCTTGAGGATCTCGATGGTGTGCGCCAGCGTCGGCTCGGCCACCTGGATCGGCTGGAACCGGCGCTCGAGCGCCGAGTCCTTCTCGATGTGCTTGCGGTACTCGTCGAGGGTGGTCGCCCCGATGGTCTGCAGCTCGCCGCGGGCCAGCATCGGCTTGAGGATGCTCGCCGCGTCGATGGCGCCCTCGGCGGCACCCGCTCCGACGAGGGTGTGGATCTCGTCGATGAAGATGATGATGTCGCCGCGGGTGCGGATCTCCTTGAGGACCTTCTTCAGCCGCTCCTCGAAGTCACCGCGGTAGCGGCTGCCGGCCACCAGCGCGCCGAGGTCGAGGGTGTAGAGCTGCTTGTCCTTGAGGGTCTCGGGGACCGTGCCGCGGACGACGTCCTGGGCCAGGCCCTCGACGACGGCGGTCTTGCCGACGCCGGGCTCCCCGATGAGGACCGGGTTGTTCTTGGTCCGGCGCGACAGGACCTGCATGACGCGCTCGATCTCCTTCTCGCGCCCGATGACCGGGTCGAGCTTGCCCTCGCGCGCCGCCTGGGTGAGGTTGCGGCCGAACTGGTCGAGGACGAGGGACCCCGCCGGGGTGCCCTCCGCCTGTCCCTGGCCCTGGCCGACGCCCGCGCCGGCCTTCTCGCCCTGGCCGCCCTGGTACCCCGCGAGCAGCTGGATGACCTGCTGGCGCACCTTGTTGAGGTCGGCGCCGAGCTTGACGAGGACCTGGGCGGCGACGCCCTCGCCCTCGCGGATGAGGCCGAGCAGGATGTGCTCGGTCCCGATGTACGTGTGCCCGAGCTGGAGGCCCTCGCGGAGTGAGTACTCCAGGACCTTCTTCGCGCGCGGCGTGAAGGGGATGTGACCGGTCGGGGCCTGCTGGCCCTGGCCGATGATCTCCTGCACCTGCTCGCGCACGGCGACGAGGGAGATGTCGAGGTTCTCGAGCGCCTTGGCGGCGAGACCTTCGCCCTCGTGGATGAGCCCCAGCAAGATGTGCTCGGTGCCGATGTAGTTGTGGTTGAGCATGCGCGCCTCTTCCTGCGCGAGCACCACCACCCGTCGGGCCCGATCTGTGAACCGTTCGAACATCGCCAAAGCTCCCTACCTTTGTCGGCCTCTCACAAACTGCCGAGACATCTCGATGGTATGCGAGTTGCCTGTCAGTGCCCCTCGGCTTCCGTTCCCTGGATGTCCCTTGGCGCGTGCTAAGAGGGGGCGATGTGAGCAACGCCCCGCCCTCCGGGCCTGTTCCCCTCGTTGAGCCGGGTCGGCTCACGTTCGCCGTCGGCGAAACCCGGGCCTTCGTCAGGTGAGGCGTCGAGCGAACGCCCGCAGCTCTCTCGCGACGGTCTCCGGCTGCTCCCAGGCGCCGAAATGACCGCCGCGGTCCGGTTCGGCCCAGTGCACGATGCGGGCGAAGCGGTCCTGCGCCCACCGCCGCGACGGACGCGGCACCTCGGCCGGGAAGACCAGGGCACCGGTCGGGACGTCGACCCGGAACGCGGGGCGGTTCGCCGAGCCGGAGTCGAACCAGGTGCTCACCTCGCCGATGCTCTCGCGGTACAGCCGGGCCGAGGCGGCGGCGGTCCGCGTGAACCAGTAGAGCGACACGTTGTCCAGCAGCCGGTCGCGCGGGATCACGGCGTCGAGGTCGCCGTCGTGGTCGGACCACGACCAGACCTTCTCGACGATCCAGGCGGCGAGGCCGACCGGGGAGTCCGTCAGCGCATACCCGATGGTCTGCGGTCGGGTGGCGTGCAGGCTCGAGTATGCGGAGCCGGTCGCGTCGCGGTCGGTGAGGTCGTCGAGAGACCTCTGTTCGGCTGCGCTCAGGTCGGCGCGGTTCTCGGGTGGCGCGACGAGCGGCGGGATGAGGAAGAGGCCGCTGACGCGGTCCGGGTGCTGAAGACCGAGGCAGGTCGACACGCTCGTGCCCCAGTCGCTGCCACCGGCGACGAACCGGTCGTAGCCCAGCCGCGCCATGATCTCGGCCCAGGCGTCGGCGATGCGGTGGATGCCCCAGCCCGGCTCCTGCGGCCGCCCGCTCCACGCATACCCGGGCAGTGAGGGAAGCACGACGTGGAAGGCGGGTTCGCCGTCGGGTGGGTCGGTGAGCAGCGGTACCAGTGCTTCGAACTCGAGGAACGACCCGGGCCACCCGTGGGTCAGGACGAGCGGCGTGGCGTCCGAGCGAGGAGGAGCGGACGTGGACGAGGTGGATGTCGAGGCCGTCGACGGTCGTGAGGCGGTGGTCGAGCTCGTTCAGCCGGTCTCGGTGGTGCGCCAGTCGTAGACGGTGCCCCAGTGGTGACAGAGGTCGCGGAGGTAGGCCAGCGGCGGTCCCTGGTCCCATCCCGGGGTCGTGGCCGGTTCGGGCCAACGGGTGCGAGCCAACCGGTCCCGCAGGTCGTCGACCTCCGCGTCGTCGACGTGGATCCGGAACGGGCGCAGACTCGTCGGCGGCCGGCCGTCAGAGCCGGTCCTGCGGGACGAAGTTCGTCGCGCCGGCGGAACAGCGGAAAGGCATTGAAGGTGCCTCCGGAGTCGAAGTTCACCGACCACTGGTCCAGCACCCAGCCGTTCGCCTCGACGGCGTCGACGCTGTCCATCCAGGTGGTGATCTCGCCGGCCGGCGACCCCCACTGGGTCAGCTTCAGCCGCGCGACGAACGTCGGACGGCCCTGCTGGTATGCGGCGATGGCCTGGGCCCGCAGCGCCTCGAGATCGGACTCGTGACTCATCGGCCGACCCTAACGGAGCGTGCGGACGACGTCGTCGAGAGCGCCACCCTCGAACTGGTGGCCGCCGTGGCGATGTCGGACGACCGCGGCGTGCGGGCATCCGTGCGGAGAGCAGGTCCAGGTGGTGCACGGGGACGTCGTCGTCGTCGATGCAGTGGTGCAGGTCGATGCGGAGGGCGGGGGGCAGCCGGTGGTCCGTGTCGCTGGGCAGCGCGTAGTCCGGCCACGTCCCAGCCGTCCGGTCCCCAGTCGGGTGCGGCGAGGAGCACGAGTCGGGCGACGCCGAGATCGGTCTCGGTCAGCATCTTGAGGAACGTCGAGCCGCCGAAGGAGTGTCCGACCACGGTGTCGACGTCGGGATCGAGGTGGGCCGCGATCTGGGACGACCACGCGGCATGGGACATGTCCTCGTCCCGCAGATGCGGCATGGTGACCGGCTCGTCGAGGGCGGTCCGGATGGCGTCGGCCATGGTCCGGTCGTCCGCATACCCACCGGCCCCGTGGAGGAAGAGGATCGCCACCGCCCGGAGTGTACGAGCCACCCGCGAGTGGCCGGCTCACCCGTGTCCAGGTCGGCGTATCACGGCGCCACCGCTGCGCATCTGTCGAGGACCGGGCCATACAGGCCGGCGGGACAGGGGGAACGAACGATGGCCGAGGACGGCTCACACAGCGGGACCGGGCGCTGGATCGCGTTGGCCACGGCGGTCGTGACCCTGGTGGGCGCGGCGGTCTCGGCCGGGCTGGTCCACGCGAAGGACAACGGCGACTTCCCGGTCGGACCGGGAGGGGGCAACGTCATCACCACCGTGCCGACCCCGAGTCCCGGGCTCACGCCGACGCCTACCCCCTCGACCTCGTGGCGGGTCGAGGCGGTGCAGGTGTGCGACGTGGGCCAGGAGGCTGTCGCCGACGTGGACGGGCAGGACTACTCGCGCGACGAGACGCTGCGGGCGACCGCGACCGTCGTGCGCCAGATGGACCAGCTGCTGCGGGAGATCGACGCTCCCGAACCGCGGTATCTGAGCTCGGTGGCCATGGGCCGAGACGTGGTCGGCCGTCACGTCGTGGTGAGGACGAAGTACCCGAGGTCTCGTTGACGGGCCCGCTCCTCGTAGACCGAGTAGCCCGGGTAGATCCGCAGCGCGGCGGCTCGTACGGCAGCGCGTTCGACGCCCTGCACCTGTCGAGCGACGACCTCGACGCGCCGGCCGTCGATCTGGAGGACGGCCTCCGGATTCGCTCGCAGGTTGTAGTACCAGCCGGGATGGCGCTCCTGACCGAAGGCGGACGCGATGAGGCCCCATCCGCCCGGGACGTCGACCGCGAGGACCGGAACGGTGCGGGTGCGTCCCGTCCGCGCGCCGGTGGTCGTCAGCATCGCCGTCGGAATGCCCACGACCGACGCGGCGAACGTGGTGCGCTGCTCCGAAAGGCGGTGAACCACGGCGTCGACGTGATGGAGCGTCGGGCGCAGCACTCGGGACCCCAGGGCGGAGGCCCCGAATCGCCGTAGCAGCCGCTGCAGTCCGGTGGCTTGGTGGTAGTCGCGCACCGCCACGACTCGAGGCTAGAGCCGGCGCCTCTCGACGCGTGTTCGGTCAGCGGCGGCGCTGGCAGCGGCCGCACCAGAACAGGTTGCGGCCGGCCACGACCTGGGTGCGCACCCGGGACCCGCAGACCCGGCACGGTTCGCCGGCCCGCCGGTACACGTAGAAGCGCCGCGGCATACCGGATCCACCGCCCCGGCGCCCGGCGTCGTCCTCCAGGTCGGCGTCCCGAACCGCGTCCTCGACCGCGCCGGACTCGGCGGCGACCTCGGCGACCTCCGCCACCACGCCGGCCGGTCCGCGCCCGATCCAGCGCGCCGAGTCGGTCCAGGTGGACGTCAGCTCGGGAACCCGCCCCGTCGCGACCAGCTCGGTGGCCTCCTCCACCTGGTCGTCCATGGTGAGGATCTGGTTGAACGCGACCCCGAGCGGCATCAGCCGGACGAGATCGGTCCAGATCGCGTCCCACGTCCGCTTCCGGATCTCGCGACCCGGCCGGAACGGGCTCACCCGGTGCCGGTACAGCACCTCGCACCGGTACACGTTGCCGACGCCCGCGAGCGCCGCCTGGTCCATGAGCAGCTCGGCGATGGTCCGCCCGGACCGCGAGATCTTGGCCCACGCGCGGGCCGGGTCCGCGTCCGACGCGCAGCGGGTCGGGGCCGAGCCGCGCGAGCGTCGCGGTCACCTCGTCCGGCGTCACGACCTGGCAGATCGTCGCGCCCCGCAGGTCGGCCAGGTAGTCGTCGTTCACCATCCGCAGGCGCACCTGCCCCCAGACCGGCGGCACCGACGGCATACCCGCTGATCCGGTCCACCGCGAACTTGCCGATCAGCCCGAGGTGGACGTTCAGCCACGCCTCACCGGAGAACTCGACGAACAGGTGCTTCCCGTATGCGGATGCCTCCACCACCGAGCGCCCGTTCAGCAGCGCGGCGCCCTCGGCGAACGGCCCCTGCGGAGACGAGACGGCCGGAGTGGTGCGCGCGAAGGCAGCGTCCAGCGACTGCGCCAACCGGTGCAGCGTGTGGCCTTCGGGCACTCAGCTGGCCTTCTTCTTGGCGGCCGTCTTGGTCGTGGTCTTCTTCGCCGCCGTCGTCTTCTTCGCGCGCCGTGGTCTTCTTGGCTGCGGGCGTCGACTTCTTGGCCGCGGTCTTCTTCGCCGGTGCCGCCTTCTTCTCGACCGGCTCGCCGCGCGCCGACTTGGCGCGGTCGACCGAACGCTGCAGCGCCTCGAGGAGGTCGACGACCTCGCCGGTGTCCTTGGGCTCGGGGGCGTGCTTGACCTCGCCGCCCGAGAGCTTGGCCTCGACCATCTCGTGGACGGCCTCGGAGTAGTCGTCCTGGAACTCGTCGGGGTCGTAGTCGCCCGACAGCGAGTCGATGAGCATGGTCGCCATCGACAGCTCGCGCTCGGTCGCGCTCCCGACGTCGCCGAGGTTGGCGAACTCGGCCGACCGGACCTCGTCCGGCCAGATCATCGTCTGCAGCACGACGATGTTGTCGCGAACCCGCAGCACGGCCATGTTCTTGCGGCTGCGGATCGCCACGGACACCAACGCCATCCGGTCAGCGGCCTCCAGCGCGTCGCGCAGCAGCGCGTAGGCCTTGGCGGCGCCCTTCTCGGGCTCGAGGTAGTAGGAGCGGTCCAGCAGCATCGGGTCGACCTGCTCGGACGGCACGAACTTCTCGACCGCGATCTCCTTGCTCGACTGGTTCGGCAGGTTCTTCAGGTCGTCGTCGGTGATGACGACCATCTCGCCGTCCTCGGTCTCGTAGCCCTTGGCGATGTCGTCGTAGGAGACCTCCTCGCCGTCGATCGCGCAGACGCGCTTGTAGTGGATCCGGCCGCCGTCCTCCCGATGGACCTGTCGGAACGAGATGTCGTGGTCCTCGGTGGCCGAGTAGAGCTTGACCGGGACGTTGACCAGCCCGAAGGAAACGGCGCCCTTCCACATCGCGCGAGGCATGCTCACACTCTCCCAGACCCGGCCGACAACCGCAGCGTCCTCCTTCCCGAAAGCACTCGACGCGCTGCGCATCTTTCATGTTAATCTAGTTAACATGAACACCGCCGGGCGTACGTCATGACCGAGCGGGCGCGCTCGACCGCGGCGACCGGCGAGCGGATCCTCGACGCGACGGTCGAGCTCTTCGTCGAGCGCCCGTACGCCCGCGTGACCCTCCGCGACGTCGCCGACCGGGCCGGTGTCACCGTGCAGACCGTCATCCGGCGCTTCGGCGACAAGGAGGGCCTCACCGCCGCCGCGGCCGACCGGACCCGCGTCCAGGTCTTCACCCACCGCGACGCCGCGCCGGTCGGCGACGTCGAGGGCGCCGTCGACAACCTGGTGACGCACTACGAGGACGTCGGCGGTCTGGTGCTGCGGCTGCTCTCGGAGGAGGACTCGGTCCCGCAGCTCGCCGCGATGACCGCGGAGGGCCGCGTCGCTCACCGCGAGTGGTGCGCCCGGGTCTTCGCCCCCTGCCTCGCCCCGCTTCGCGGCGCCGACCGGACCCGCCGCCTCGCCCAGCTCGTCGCCGTCTGCGACGTCTACACGTGGAAGCTGCTCCGCCGCGACGCCGGCCTGAGCCAGCGCCAGGTGGCGACCGCCCTCGTCGAGCTGCTCGAACCCCTGACCACCCCTTCTGTCAACCGCGCGGTATCACCGAAAGGCCAGTGATGGCAACCATTCTCGCGTACACCTCTCCCGCGATCGGGCACCTCTTCCCCATGACGCCGTTGCTCCTGGAGCTCCAGGCCCGCGGTCACGACGTCCACGTGCGCACGGTCGCGTCCCGGGTGGATCTCATGCGCGACCTGGGGTTCCACACCGACGCGATCGACCCGGCGATCCCGGCCGTGATCCATCCCGACTGGGAGGCGTCGAACCCCAAGCAGGCCCTCGAGGTCGCGATCTCGACGTTCTGCGAGCGCGGCGCGATCGACGGTCCCGACTTCCAGAAGGCTCTCGACGAGGTCGTCCCGGACACGGTCCTCGTCGACATCAACGCCTGGGGCGCGCTCAACGCGGCGCGAGGCGTGGGGCGGTCCGTGGACCGTGTTCAGCCCCTACACGCCGCCGATCAGCTCCGCCGGCACGCCGCCGTTCGGTCCCGGGCTGCTGCCCAAGGCCGGTCCGCTCGGGACGCCTCCGCGACGCCGTGGTCCGCCCCCTCGTCATCGGGGCGGCCGAGAGGACGATGAAGCCCCGGATCAACGCCCTGCGCGCGGACTACGGACTCGCCCCGGTCCACTCCGCCGACGAGTACTTCCGCCGCGCTCCGCTGATGCTCGTCACGACGTCCGAACCGTTCGAGTACCCCCACGACGACTGGGGCGACCGGATCCGGATGATCGGTGCGCTCCCGTGGGACCCGCCGGCCGAGCGGCCCGTCGTGGCTGGACGACGTCGACCGGCCCATCGTCCTGGTCACGACCTCCTCGGAGTACCAGGCGGACGAGGCGCTCGTCCGGGCCGCCCTCGACGGGTTGCGCGACGAGCCCTACACGGTGGTCGCGACCATGCCGGCCGGCGTGCAGGGCCTGGGTGACCTGCCCGCGAACGCCCGCGTCCTCGACTTCGTCCCGCACCGTCACGTCCTGGACCGCACCGCCGTCGCCGTGACCCACGGCGGCATGGGCGCGACCCAGAAGGCTCTGGCCCGAGGCATACCCGTGTGCGTGGTGCCGTTCGGGCGCGACCAGCTCGAGGTCGCCGCCCGCGCCGTGCACTCCGACGCCGGCACGCGGGTCCCCGCCAAGACGGCTCACCCCGGAACGCCTCCGCGACGCCGTCCGAGCGGCCGCGACCAAGCAGGAGGGAGCCGCCCGGGTCGCCGCCGGCTACGCCGCGGCCGGAGGCGCTCCCGCCGGAGCCGACGCGATGGAGGCGCTGCTCACCCCTGCGCGGCGGTGAGCTCGGCCAGCCGGCCGGCGAGGTACGCGCGCTCGGCCGGGTTCGCGCTCAGCTCGACGGCGCTCCGGTATGCGTCGGCCGCCTCCTCGGGCCGGCCCGCCCGCCGCAGCAGGTCGGCCCGGGCGGCCTGGTATGCGTGGTAGCCGTCGAGCCCCTCGACGGCGTGCAGCGCCGTCCAGTCCGGCCGCCGGGCCGTCGCGCTCGGCCAGCGCCACGGCCCGGTTGAGGCGACGACCGGAGTGGGCGTCACCGCGTACAGCTGGTCGTAGAGGACGACGATCTGTCGCCAGTCGGTGTCCTCGGCGCGTCGCGGCGTCGGTGTGGACCGCGTTGATGGCCGCCTGGATCTGGTACGGGCCGGGACGCCCTCGACGCAGGCAGGCCCGGACGAGGTCGTGTCCCTCGGCGACCAGCCCGGCGTCCCACAGCGTGCGGTCCTGCTCCGGCAGCGTCACCAGCACTCCGTCGGCGAAGCGGGCGCGGTCGGCGCGCCTCGGTCAGGAGCATCAGCGCGAGCAGGCCCAGGACCTCGGGCTCGTCGGGCATCAGGGTCGCCAGCACCCGCGCCTGCCGGATCGCCTCGGCGGAGAGGTCGGTCCGCACCTCGACGTCGGGCGACGACGGCAGGTACCCCTCGTTGAAGACGAGGTAGAGCGTGGCGAGGACGCCGGCCAGCCGGGACGGCAGCTCGTGGTCGGGCGGGACGCGGTACGGGATGTGCGCGGCCTTGATCTTCTGCTTCGACCGCGTGAGCCGCTTGCTCATCGCCGCCTCGTCGACGAGGAAGGCGCGGGCGATCTCGGCCGTCGTGAGCCCACCGAGCAGCCGGAGGGTGAGCGCCACCTGGGCGTCGCGGGCGAGGGCCGGGTGGCAGCAGGTGAAGATCAGCCGGAGCCGCTCGTCGGGGACGGTGCTCACGGTGTCGGGGTCGACGGGTTCCTCGTCGTCGAAGGGTCCGAGCATGGCGGCGGCCTGCGCGTGTCGCGCGTCGCGGGTGGACTCCCGGCGAAGCCGGTCGATGGCGCGGTTCTTCGCCGTCGTCGTCAGCCACGCCCCGGGGTTCGGGGGCGGGCCGGACTGCGGCCACCGGGACACCGCCTCGACGAACGCCTCCTGGGCGACGTCCTCGGCGAGCTCGATGTCGCCGAACCGCCGGACCAGCGCCGCGACGACCCGGCCGTACTCCTCGCGGAACACCTGCTCGACCGTGGTGTCGGTCGAGGGTGGTCCAAGGAGCGCCGGGTCGGCGCGGGAGGCGGGAGTCGACACGCGACGCGTCAGACGTCGTCCTGGAAGGGCCGGACCTCGACCTTGCCGTTGCAGGCGGCCGAGCCGCGCCGGGCCAGCTCGATGGCCGCGTCGAGGTCGGCCGCCTCGACGACCCAGAACCCGCCCATCTGCTCCTTGGACTCGGCGTAGGGGCCGTCGGTGGTGACGACGTCGCCGCCGCGCCCGTCGACGACGGTGGCCGTGCTGGCGGGGTGCAGGCCGCCGGCGAACACCCAGGCACCGGACTCCTCGGACCTCGTCGTTGAACGTGCCGACGGCGGCGTACATCTCCTGGATCTCGTCGTCCGGCGGCGTCGGGTCGTCCTCGCGGCTCCAGACGGACAGCAGGTACTTCGGCATCGTGGTGCTCCTTCGTGAGGTGGTGAACAGCCTGTCAGATCAGCGAATGACGTCCTTGCCGTCCTCGATGCTCGCCTCGGCGACGCGGACGTCCCCGGAGGGGCGCAGCACCGCATACAGGCAGCCGGCCGCCGTCCGCTCGGAGGCGACCAGCTCGAAGCCGCTCGGCGCTGGCACCGTCGGCGAACAGCTTCTTGCCCGAGCCGACGACGACCGGCGCGACGATCAGCCGGTACTCGTCGACCAGCCCGGCGTCGTGCAACGTGTGGACCAGCCCGCAGCTGCCGTGGACCTGGAGCTCACGTCCGGGTTGCTCCTTGAGCGCCGTCACGGCGGCCACGACGTCGCCGTCGATGACGGTCGTGTTGCTCCACGTCGGGTCGGTGAGCGTGGTCGAGGCGACGTGCTTGGGCAGCGTGTTGAGCGCCGCCGCGACCGGGTCGTCCGGGTCGGTGACGTCCGGCCAGAAGCTCGCGAACAGCCCGTACGTCGTGCGCCCGAGCAGCAGCGCGTCGGCGTTCTCGAACCAGCCGTTGACGATCCGGCCGAAGTCGTCGTCGACCACCGGCATCAGCCAGCCGCCGTGGTCGAACCCGCCGGTGCGGTCCTCCTCGGGTCCGCCCGGACCCTGCATGACTCCGTCCAGCGTGACGAAGGTGTTGACGGTCAGCTTCATGGAGAGCTCCTCGTGATGGTGGGTGTGGGCCGCCTTCACCAACACCACGAACGGGCCGACCCGGTCCGGACACCCCGCCGCCGACTTTGTTGTCAGGATGAGGACATGCGCCCGATGCTCGCGATGCCGGCCACCCGGGTGCCGGCCGGCGCCGACTGGGTGCACGAGGTCAAGTGGGACGGTATGCGCGTGCTCGCCGACGTCGCGGACGGCCGGGTGACCCTCACCAGCCGCACCGAGCGGGACGTCACGATCGCGTTCCCCGAGCTGGCGCGGGCTGACCGACCAGTTCGAGGACATGCTGCTCGACGGCGAGATCGTCACGATCCGAGCCGGCGTCCCGTCGTTCGCCGCGCTCGCCGAGCGGTTCAACGTCACGAGCCACCGCCGAGCGGTGACCCTCGCCGCGCAGACCCCCGCCATCCTTATGGCCTTCGACCTGCTACGGCTCTACGGCGTCGACCTCACCCAGCGGTCCCTCGCGGACCGACGGGCCACGCTGGAGCGGCTCGAGCTGGCCGGTCCGCACTGGCAGGTGCCGCCGACGTTCACCGACGGCGAGCTTCTGCGCGACGCGACCCGCGACCAGGGTCTCGAGGGGATCGTCAGCAAGCGGCTGTCGTCGCGGTACCACCCGGGCCTGCGCAGCGAGGAGTGGCTGAAGTTCCCGAATCGGACCTCGTCTCCGTCCTCATCGGCGGCTGGCGCCCCGAGACCGACAGCGTCGACCGGCTCGGCGCCGTCCTCGTCGGAGCACCGGGACCGGAGGGCCTGCGGTACCTCGGCCGGGTCGGCAGCGGCATCGCCGGGAAGGCGGGGGTCGCGCTGGCCAAGGAGCTCGCCGCGCATCTCGCTCCCGGACTCGCCGTTCTGCGGCGTCGTCCCCCGTGAGGACGCCCTCGGCGCCACCTTCGTCGACCCGGTCCTCGTCTGCGACGTGCAGGCGCTGGGACTCACCAACCAGGGCCGGCTCCGGCAGCCCGCATACCGTGGCCGTCGACCCGACCTCACCCCCGACGACGTCAGCCTGGAGGACGTGCCCGGTGCCTGAGCGGACAAGAAGAAGGAGGAGCGGGTCACCGTCGAGGTGGCCGGCCGCCGGATGACCGTGGTCAACCTCGACAAGGTGATGTACCCCGCGACGGAGACCACCAAGGGCGAGGTGCTCAGCTACTACGCGCAGGTCGCGCCGGTCATGCTCCCCTTGATCGGCCGCCGCGCGGTCACCCGGATCCGCTGGCCGCACGGCGTGGAGGGGCCGATGTTCTTCGAGAAGAACCTGCCGTCGGGCGCGCCGTCCTGGCTGCCGCGGGTGACGGTGTCGTCGCACGGGCGGGACGCCGAGGCCCACCCGGAACGCGACCGGCTCACCTATCCCCTGGTCCTCGACCTCGCCGACCTCACCTATCTGGTCAACCTCGCCTCACTCGAGCTGCACGTCCACCAGTGGCAGGTCGACGAGAAGGAGCATCCGCTCAACCCCGACCGGCTGGTCATCGACCTCGACCCGGGTTCCGGGGCGGGCCTCACCGAATGCGCGCAGGTGGCCATGTGGGTGAAGCCGCGCCTCGAGGAGATGGGTCTCGGGACGACCGTCCCGGTCACCAGTGGCAGCAAGGGCATGCAGCTGTATGCGGTGCTGCCGGGAAAGCATTCCGCCGACGACATCCGGGCGCTGGCCCAGGACCTGGCCCAGGAGATGACCAAGAAGCATCCCGACCTCGTGGTGTGGAAGATGACCAAGTCGCTGCGGCCGGGGAAGATCTTCGTCGACTGGAGCCAGAACACCGCGGCGAAGACGACGATATGTCCCTATTCGCTGCGCGGAAAGGCGGCGCCCTACGTCGCGGCGCCGCGCACCTGGGACGAGGTCGAGCAGGGGGCGGGTGGCGGCCGGCTCGGCCAGCTGCTCTTCACCGACGTCCTCGACCGGCTCGACGATCTCGGCGATCTCGCCGCGCCGCTGGCGGCACAACGCAAGAAATGACGGATTCTTGCAGCCGTCTGCGACACGAAAAGGACACCCCGGATATCCGAGGTGTCCTTTTCGTGCCGAATATTCGTCCGGTGTCCCCCCAGATCCGGGTCGAATCGTCGTGCGGTCGAACGACCGAGACTCAGTGAGCCTTGTCGTACGCCTCCTGGACCGCGGCCGAGACGCGCCCGCGGTCGCTGACCTGATGGCCGTTGGCCCGGGCCCACGCCCGGACGGCCGAGAGGTCACGGCGGCTGGACGAGCTCGACGAGCCGCCGGCGGCGCGGCGACCGGTCGTGCGACGGCCGCCCGAACGGCGCGCGTGGCCGATCCAGCTGGCGAACTCGTCACGAAGCTTTCCGGCGTTCTTGTCACTGAGGTCGATCTCGTAGCTCACGCCGTCGAGACCGAAGGTCACCGTCTCGGCGGCCGCCCCTCCGTCGAGGTCGTCCTCGAGGACGATCTGGACCCGTTGTGCCATGGGTGTCGTTTCCTTTCGGTTACATCAGCAGGGATTGATGTAGTGGGACAGTTCCTCGGTCGAATTAACCCGGGAACCGTCACAGCGTAATTCATTCACACCGGACTTGTGAATTACACGGAGTTTTCCGGGGTGTCCCGCTCCTTCTCGCGTTCCTTCTCCCATTTCGACTGGGCCAGCCGCTCGCGGCGGTCACCCTCGAGAATGGACTTGATCACGAAATAGAAGAGCGCGCCCGACCGCGACCGTCGGCAGCAGCGCCGCGAGGTACGGAAAGACGGCGTCCCACATGGCCGGCGCCTCAGGCCTCGGGCTTGAGCAGCGGGAAGAGGATGGTCTCGCGGATGCTCGCGCCGGTGAAGAGCATGACCATCCGGTCGATTCCGAGGCCGAGCCCGCCCATGGGGGGCGCGCCGTACTCGAGGGCCCGCAGGAAGTCCTCGTCCAGCTGCATGGCCTCCTCGTCGCCACCGGCCGCGAGCCGTGACTGGGCGGTGAGGACGTCGCGCTGGATGACCGGGTCGACCAGCTCGGAGAAGCCGGTGCCCCGCTCGACGCCGCCGATGATGAGGTCCCACGCCTCGATGAGTCCCGGCGTGCTGCGGTGCGGCCGGGCCAGCGGCTGGGCCGACGCGGGATAGTCGCAGAGGAAGGTCGGCTGGAGGAGGTTCGGCTCGACCAGCTCGCCGATCAGCTCGGTGGCGACCTTGCCCGCCGCCCAAGCGGCGTCGATCGCGACGTCGTGCTTCGCCGCATACTCCTGGAGGGTGGCGAGCGGCGTCTCGACGGTGACCACCTCGCCGACCGCCTCGCTGATCGCGTCGTACACCGGCAGCCAGCGCCAGGGTCCGTCCAGGTCGACGACCCCCCTCGGCGTCTCCACCTGACGCGAGCCGAGGGCGTCGGCGACGGCGAGGTAGAGGTCGCGGATGAGGCCGGCGATCGTCGTCTGGTCGCCGTAGGCCTGGTACGCCTCGAGCATCGTGAACTCGGGGCTGTGGGTCGCGTCGACGCCCTCGTTGCGGAAGATCCGGCCGAGCTCGTAGACCCGGTCCACGCCGCCGACGACCGCCTTCTTGAGGTTGAGCTCGAGGGCGATCCGCAGCGTCATGTCCTGCTGGAAGGCGTTGAGGTGGGTCCGGAACGGCCGCGCGGCGGCACCGCCGTGGATGAGCTGGAGGACCGGCGTCTCGATCTCGACGTAGTCCTGGCGGGCGAGCTCGTCGCGGACCGCCTGGTTCACCCGGGCCCGGGTCCGGACCATGTCGCGGGCCTCCTGGCGCACGACGAGGTCGGCGTACCGCTGTCGGACGCGGGTCTCCTCGGAGAGGTCCTTGTGCAGGGTCGGCAGCGGCCGGAGCGCCTTGCTGGCCATCAGCCAGGACGTCGCGAGCACCGACAGCTCACCGCGCCGGCTCGAGATGACGCGGCCCTCGACGACGACGTGGTCGCCGATGTCGACGAGCGCCTTCCAGTCGGCCAGCGACTCCTCGCCGACCTCGGCGAGGCTGACCATCACCTGCAGACGGGTCCCGATGCCCTCCTGCAGGGTCGCGAAGCAGAGCTTGCCGGTGTTGCGGACGAAGACGACGCGGCCGGCGACCCGGACCACGGCGTCGGTCTCCTCGCCGGTCTCCAGGTGGCCCCACTGCTCGCGGACCTGCTGGAGGGTATGCGTGCGGCTCACCTCGACGGGGTACGCGTCGCGTCCGCTGTCGAGCAGCCGCTGCCGCTTGTCGCGCCGCACCCGGATCTGCTCGGGGACGTCGTCGACCGTCGGTTCGAGGGGCTGGCCGGTCACCGGTCAAGTATGGCCGAGCCACCCTTTCCCGCTTCCAACCCGGGGTAGTGCCCAGTTTTCGCGGCCGCGGGCCGGCGAAACTGGGCAAAACCTCGGGTTGGAAGCGGGAAAGCGGCGGTCAGTCGGCGAGGTCGAGCGCGAGGTCGAGGATCGGCGAGGAGTGGGTGAGCCCGCCGACGCTGAGGTAGTCGACCCCGGTGAGGGCGTAGTCGCGGGCCACGTCGAGAGTGAGCCCACCGGTCGCCTCGATCTCGACGTCCTCGGGCTGCTCGCGCAGAGCGCGAACCGTGTCGGCGAGGAGCTCGACCGACATGTTGTCGCACATGACGAACCGGGCCCCCGCCGCATACGCCTCGAGCGCCTCGTCGACGGTCGTCACCTCGACCTGGACGTCGACGTCGGGGTATGCGCCGCGCACCGACGCATACGCCGCGGCCACCGACCCGGCGGCGAGCTTGTGGTTGTCCTTGATCATCGCGACGTCGTAGAGGCCCATCCGCTTGTTGGTGCCGCCGCCGGCGCGGACCGCGTACTTCTCCAGGCGGCGCATCCCGGGCGTCGTCTTCCGGGTGTCGAGGACCATGGCGCCGGTCCCCTCGAGCATGTCGGCCCACCGTCGGGTATGCGTCGCGATGCCGGAGAGCCGGCACACGACGTTGAGCAGCGTCCGCTCGGCGATGAGGACGGTTCGCAGCGGTCCCTGCACGCGCGCGACCACGTCACCACGGTCGACCTCGGCGCCGTCGGCGACGAGCAGCTCGGTCTCGACCCGCACCGGTTCCCACGAGAGTCGACACCTCGTCGAAGACCAGGGGGACGACCGGGAGCCCGGCGACGACGCCGTGCGCCCGGGCCACGATCTCCGCGCTGCGGACCTGGTCGGCCGGGATCGTGGCGAGGGTCGTCACGTCGAGGTGCCGCGGGCCGAGGTCCTCGTCCAGGGCGGTCCGGACCAGCCGGCGGGCGTCGTCGAACGGGAAGTCGAGGTCGGGCAGGGTCACGCGGGACTCGCTCGCCGTGTCCGTGGCCGTCACCGGGTGGTAGCGACGTCTCGACGCCGCCCGTCCGGCCGGCGGACGGCGACGAGGTGGCCGAGCCAGTGCTCGTCGTCGCGGTCGGGGAAGTCGGCGCGCAGGTGACCGCCACGGGTCTCCTCGCGGAGGGCGGCCACGGTGGTGAGGACCTGCCCCAGGTGGAGCAGGTTGGTCGCCTCCCAGGCCGCCGGCTCCGGGTGGGCGCCGCCGGCGTCCGCGGTCTTGGCCAGCGTGGCCAGCTCGTGCTCGGCACCGGCCAGGGACTCGGCCGACCGGACCACGCCGCTGCCGGCGGTCATCGCACGCTGGACGTCGCGGCGGTGCTCGGCGGCGAGGAGCGCGCTGTCTCCGGTCGGGGCCGCGGGAGCGACCGGCGGGAGCTCGCCGGCCGCGAACCGTGCGGTGATGTCGTCGGCGATGCGGTGGGCGAAGACCAGGCCCTCGAGCAGCGAGTTCGACGCGAGCCGGTTGGCGCCGTGGACCCCGGAGCAGGACACCTCGCCACACGCGTACAGGCCGTCGAGCGAGGACCGTCCGTGGAGGTCGACCTTGACCCCGCCGCTGGCGTAGTGCTGCGCGGGGGCCACCGGGACGAGGTCGGCGGCGAGGTCGAAGCCGTGCTCGTGAAGGCTGGCGACGATCGAGGGGAACCGGCGCTCGACGAACTCGCGGCCCAGATGCCGGGCGTCGAGGTAGACGTGGTCGGTCCCGGTGTCGCGCATCCGCGCGACGATCGCGCGGGCCACGACGTCGCGCGGCGCGAGGTCGGCCAGCTCGTGGATGCCCTGCATGAACCGGACGCCGTCGCCGTCGACGAGGAACGCGCCCTCGCCGCGCACCGCCTCGCTGATGAGCGGCTGCTGGCCGTTGGCACCCTCGCCGAGCCAGAGCACAGTCGGGTGGAACTGGACGAACTCGACGTCGGCCATGACCGCGCCCGCGCGCAGTGCGATGGCCATGCCGTCACCGGTGGAGACCGCGGGGTTGGTCGTCGCCGAGTAGAGCTGGCCCAGACCGCCGGTCGCGAGGATCACGGCGCGGGCGTGCGCTGCGCCGACCCCGTCGACCTGGCCCTCGCCGATCACGTGGACGGTCACACCGCATACCCGGCCGTTCCCGTCCGGCGCCTCGGCCTGGAGCAGGTCGACGACGAGGGCGTGCTCGACCACCTGGATGCCCGGGTCGGACTGGACGCGGTGCAGCGCCTCGATGAGCGCCCGGCTGATCTCGCGCCCGGTGGCGTCGCCGCCGGCGTGGGCGATGCGGTCGCGGTGGTGGCCGCCCTCACGGGTCAGCAGGATCTCCCCGGCCGAGTCCCGGTCGAACTCCGCGCCCAGCGCGACGAGCTCACGAACGCGCGGCGGCCCCTCGGTGACGAGGGCGGTGACCGCCTCGACGTCACAGAGTCCGACGCCGGCGACGAGGGTGTCGTGCAGGTGTTCCTCGGGTGAGTCGGCGGGGTCCATCGCCGCGGCTATCCCGCCCTGGGCCCATGCGGTCGAGCCCTCGTTGAGGACCGTCTTGGTGACGAGGAGGACCGTGTCGACCTGTTCCCTCAGCCGGAGCGCGGCGGTCAGGCCGGCGATGCCCGAGCCGACGACGATGACGTCGACGTCGGTGGCCCAGCCCGGCGCGGGCGCGTCGAGCCGACGCGGGATGCGCAGGGTGTCGGTCACCGGTCCTCCTCCTCCGGAGGCCCGGGCTGCTCCGGGTCGTCGGCGTCGTCGGTCTCCTGCAGGACCGCGAGGACGGACTCCGCGTCGGCCGCACGCAGCCGGCCTCGCTGTCGCGCCAGGTCCACGGTCGCGCGAGCCAGCGCGCGGTACGTCGACCTGATCTGCGGCTCGGTCGCGAGCTCCGCCAGGTGCTCGGCCACCGTACCGGCATCGCCTGACGCCTCGGGGCCGCTGAGCACTCCCCCGCGGAGGGCGTTGTCGAGCGCCGCGCCGAGCAACGGCCCCAGCACCCGGCCCGGCTCGTCGACGCCGGCATCCTCGAGCAGCCGGGTGGCCTGCGCGACCAGGGTGCTGAGGTGGTTCGCGCCGAGGGCCAGGGCCGCGTGGTAGAGCGGACGGTCCTCCTCCTCGACGAGGACCGGCTCGCCGCCCATCTCCAGGACCAGCGCCTCACCGAGGGGTTCCAGGTCCTTGAGCGTGGTGACGGCGAAGCAGGCGTCGCTGAGCCGGTCGAGGTCGATCGCCGTGCCGGTGAAGGACATCGCCGGATGGATCGCCAGCGGCAGGACGCCGACGAGCTGCGCCGGTTCGAGGACGCCGACGCCGTAACGGCCACAGGTGTGGACGACGACCTGCCCGGGACGGAACGCGCCCACCTTGGCCAGGCCACTGACCAGGCTCGGCAGGGTGTCGTCGGGAACGGCGAGGAGGACGAGGTCCACCTCGGTGACGACCTCGGGCACGTCGCGGATCGGTACGCCCGGGAGCAGGTCCGCGGCACGCGCCCGGGACTCCTCGCTGACCGCGGCGACCGCGGTCACCTCGTGGCCGGCGCGGTGCAGGGCGGCGCCCAGGACGGCACCGACCCGGCCCGCGCCGACGACGCCCACCGCGAACCGCGGCGGGTGGTCCTCGCGCGTCGAGCCGTCGAGTGCGCCCACGACGGACGAACCTACCCCGGCAGGATGGGCGGGTGAGCGAGTCCGTGCCGTGGCGAGAGGCGTGGCAGTCCGCCCTCTACGGCCGAGACGGGTTCTACCGGCGCGCGTCGGGCCCCGCGGCTCACTTCACGACGGCGACGCACGCCGGCCCCGGTCGGGCGCTGGCCCGGACCCTCTGGGCGTGGGCGGACCGGTACGGGCTCGACGGGATCGTCGACATCGGGGCCGGACGGGGAGAGCTCCTTCGGCACCTGTATGCGTACGCGCCCGGACGGCCGCTCACCGGTCTCGACGTCGTGGCGCGTCCCGCCGACCTGCCCGGGGAGGTGGCGTGGTTCGAGTCGCCCGGCGGACCCGACATGCCCGCGGACTGGCGGCCGGAGCGGTCGCTCGTCGTCGCGCACGAGTGGCTCGACGTGGTGCCGTGCACCGTCGCGGAGGTCGCGCCCGACGGCTCGTTGTGCGAGCTCCTCGCGCCCCGCACCCCGGTCCGTGCTCTGAACCGGGCCGAACTCCGGCTCCGGACACCACGACCGAATCTCTAGGGCTGCCGTTGTCCGGCGCGGATCTCGCCTGGTGCCAACGGTTCTGGCCGTCGGTCCTCGGACCGGACGCGCGGCCGGGAGACCGGGTGGAGGTCGGCCGGCAGCGGGACGGCGCGTGGTCCGACCTGCTCGACCGGCTGCCCCCAGGATCGGTGGCCGTCGCCGTCGACTACGGGCACACCGCCGACGGACCGACCTCGGGAGGGGACGCTCGTCGCATACCGGGAGGGCCGTCTCGTCGACCCGGTCCCGGACGGGAGCTGCGACCTGACCGCGCACGTCGCCGTCGACTCGCTGCGCCAGACGCGACGGCTGCGTCAGCGCGACGCCGTCGACCCGACGACGGCGCCGGACCACGGGCTTGCGTCCCGTGACCCGGCGGCGTACCTCGAGGCGCTGGCCGACCACAGCGCGGTCACGGCGCTGCGGCGCCCTGGTGGGTTCGGCGACTTCTGGTGGGTCGTCGCCGAGGTGTGACCCTCAGAGGGTCGGCAGGACGTCGTCGAGGTGGTCGAAGGTGATGTTCATGCCGTACTCCATGCCCGACGCGACGTGGCCGTCGCGCATCTCCTGCGAGGGGTACTGGTGGTGCGAGCTGAGCCGGGTGCCGCCCTGGCCGTTGTCCTCGTAGGTGACGGTGACGGTGTGCTCCGACCCGGGCATCGGCTCGTACTGCTCGGTCTGCACGGACCGGTGGGGCGCGTCGAGCTCGAGGAACCGTCCCGAGAAGCCGTCCTCGTTCCCATGCTCGTCGCGGAAGACATAGCGCCACGAGCCGCCGACCCGCAGGTCGATGTCGCAGACCACGAACTGGTCGCGGGGCGCGATGCCCCACCACTGCTTGACGATCTCCGGCGTCGTGGAGGCCTTCCACACGAGCTCGGGCGGGTAGGCGAAGTCACGGCTGACGACCAGCTCGGTGTCGCTGGGGAAGCTCAGGGTCGCCTTGTTGCCGTTCGTGGTGCTGGGCTGCGTGGTCATCTCTGCTCCTTGGGGTTGTTGTGGTGGGTGGCCTGGTGAAGGGTCGCCAGGACGCCGTCGAGGGCGTCGTAGCTCTCGTCCCAGAACTGGCGGTAGCGCTCGGTCCACACGTTGGCCTCCTCGATGGGGGCGGCCTCGAGGCGGACCGGCCGCCTCTGCGCGTCGCGGGACCGGCTGACGAGTCCGGCCTTCTCGAGCACCTTCAGGTGCTTGGAGATCGCCGGCATCGACATGGCGAACGGCTCGGCCAGCTCCGTCACCGTGACCTCGCCCTCGGCCAGCCGGAGCAGGATCGCCCGGCGGGTGGGGTCGGCCAGCGCGGCGAAGGTGGCGCTGAGGTGATCGTCCGTCATGTAGATAACCATACGGTTATTTAACCGATTGGTCAAGTAGGTCGGACGAGCAACCTCTCGTAGCCGCGCAGGACGAAGGTGGGCCGGCGGACCGCGTCGACGACTTCGAGGGGCCCGAACCGGTCGAGGAGCGCGGCGACGCTGGTCTGCAGCTCCAGCCGGGCCAGTGGCGCGCCGATGCAGAAGTGGATGCCGGCGCCGAACGCGAGGTGCGGGTTCGGGTCGCGGTCCGGGCGGAACTCGTCGGGCGCGTCGAAGACGGCGGGGTCGCGGTTGGCCGCGCCGAGGAGCGCCGCGATCTTCTGACCCTCGTGGACGGTGACCTCGCCGACGGTGACGTCTCGGGTCGCGGTGCGTTCGAACAGGTGCAGCGGTGAGTCGTGGCGGAGCATCTCCTCGACGAGGGGCTCCGGGGCACCGGGTTCGGTGCCCGACGCGAGGAGCGAGGCCAGCCCGTTGCCGAACCCGTTGACGCTCGCCTCGTGTCCCGCGTTGAGCAGGAGCACGGCTGTTGCCACCAGCTCGTGGCGTCGACAGCCGGTCACTGCCGTCGCGGACCGCCACGAGGTCGGAGAGCAGGTCGTCACCGGTCCCCGAGACCCGTTCAGCCGCAAGCGTTTCCACGTATGCGGCGAACTCGGCACTCGCGGTGACCGCCTCCGCCTCCTGCTCGGGCGTCCGGTTCAGCTCGTACATCTTGACGATTGCCTGCGACCACGGCCGGAGCAGGTGGCGGTCCTCCTCCGGCCACCCGAGCAGGTCGGCGATAACGAGGACCGGCAGTGGCTCGGCGAGGTCGGCGATGACGTCGAACGAGCCGTCGGCGGCCAAGCTCTCGGCACAGCCGTCGAGCAGGCCCGCGGTCAGCTCCTCGATGCGCGGACCCAGCCGCGACACGTGGCCGCGGCTGAAAGCGCTCTGGACCAACCGTCGTAGCCGGGTGTGCTTCGGCGGCTCGCTGTCGAGGATCGAGTCGGCGTGCAGCCAGTTGAACGTGTCCCAGGCGCCCTCAGGTTGGCGAGGTCGGAAGATCCGGCCGAGTGCGCGCTCGCGGAGCACCTGGCTGCAGGCCGCGTGGCTGGTCGCCACCCAGATGCCGAGCCCGCTGTGGTAGGCCACGGGCGCCTCGGCCCGGAGCGCGGCGAACGCCGGGTACGGGTCGGCGACGACCGCCGGATCTGACAGGTCGAGCAGCTCGGCGGCGTCCACGGGCACGACGCCAGGCTAGGCAGACCAGCCCGTCGGATGGGCCGATCGGCCCATACGTCCCGGCCACGAGATGGGTGCACGGGCCGATGAGGGCGGCCGCACCGCGTACCTAGCGTCGTCGGCATGAGCAGCGCGCTACCGATAGCAGCGGGAACCCTCGCGACGATCGTCTTCGCCGCGAGCGCGCTGCCCATGCTCGGCAAGGCCGCCCGCAGCAGGGACCTCAGGTCGTACAGCCGCGCCAACCTCGTGCTGGCGAACGTGGGAAACGCCGTCTACTCCGTCTACGTCTTCCACCTGCCACCCGGCCCGATCTGGCTGCTGCACAGCTTCTACGTCGTCTCCTCCGCGCTGATGCTCTTCTGGAGCCTGCGCTACGCCCACCGGCCACACCGAGCCCGCCGTGAACCACCGATTGTCAGGACGTGAGCCATGCGCACCCACCACAGCGAACACATCGAGACCGTCATCGTCGGGGCCGGCCAGGCCGGCCTGGCCACGGGCTACCACCTCCAGCGGGCCGGCCGCCCCTTCGTCATCCTCGACGGCGAAGCACGGGTCGGCGACGGCTGGCGTCAGCAGTGGGACAGCCTTCGGCTGTTCTCTCCGGCCCAGGCGGACGGGCTGCCCGGTATGCCCTTCCCCGGACCCCGCTGGTCCTTCCCGACGAAGGACGAGTTCGCGGACTACCTGGAGTCGTATGCCGCCCACCACCGGCTACCGGTTCGTCCGCGCACGCGCGTCGACCGGGTAACACGCCGAGACGGGGGGTTCGCCGTGACGGCCGGCGGGCACGAGATCCAGGCCGACAACGTGGTCCTCTGCACCGGCACCTTCGGGCGTACGTCCGCACGTGCCCGGCTTCGCCGACCAGCTCGACCCGTCGATCCGGCAGCTGCACTCGAGCGAGTACCGACGGCCCGCCCAGCTGCCCGACGGACCGGTCCTCGTCGTTGGCGCGTCCCACTCCGGCTGCGACATCGCCTACGAGCTCGCGGCGACGCACCCGACGGTGCTGTGCGGCCCGGACACCGGACAGATCCCCGTCACCTTCGACTCACCGCTGTTCAAGGTGGTCTTCCCCACCATGCTCTTCATGTTCCGGAACGTGCTGAGGCGAACCAACCCCATCGGGCGCAAGGCCCAGGCGCACTTCCGGCACGGTGGTCCGCGGCTTCGCGTCCAACAGCGCGACCTCGCCGAGCGAGGGGTCGACTGGGTCGTCGGACACGTGGTCGGCACCCGCGACGGCAAGCCGGTGTTGGCCGACGGCCGCGTCGTCGACGTCCGGACCGTCGTGTGGTGCACCGGGTTCCGCCAGGCGTTCGACTGGGTCGAGGCGCCGGCCTTCGGAGCCGACGGATGGCCGGTCGAGATGCGTGGGGTGGCCGATGGCGTGCCCGGCCTGTTCTTCTGCGGCATCCAGTTCCAGTACGCCGGCTCGTCCATGCTCGTGCAGGGCGCCGGCCGCGACGGCGCCTACGTCGCCGGCCGGATCGCGGAGCGCCAGGTCGCGCTCGCCCGGAGACGAGCCGAGCATGTGCCGGCCGCCTGACGGAGACGTCCGGAACCGCGGCGCCCTCGACCGTCACGCGCGTATTCTCCGGTGAGGAGGACGCGATGGTCGCACCAGCTGACCTCGTCGAGGGCCGGGAGGCCTTCGCCCGCCGGGCCTGGGCCACGGCGTACGAGCGGCTCCGTGCGGTCGGGATCACCCAGCTCGCCCCCGAGGACCTCGGGAGCCTCGCGACCGCCGCATACCTCGTCGGCGACCGAGACGTCACGACCGAAGCCCTGGAGCAGTCCTTCCATCGGAATCTCGACGCGGGCGAACCGCTGGCCGCGGTCCGCGACGCGAACTGGCTGACCTACGTCTACACCGCGAACGGCAGTCACGCCGTCGGAGCGGGCTGGGCCGGACGGGCACTCCGGCTGCTGGAGTCGATGCCCGAGGCCCAGGTGGAGCGCGGCCGTGTGACGCGTCCACGAGATGATGACCCACATCTACGCGGGAGAGTTCCCGGTCGCGCTGCGGCTCGCGGGCGAGATCCTGGAGGTCGGCCAACGGTGGGGCGACGGCGACCTCACCGCGATGGGTCTTCAGGCTCGCGGCCGGCTGCTGCTCTACGCCGGGGAGGTGCGCCAGGGTCTCGCTCTGCTGGACGAGGCGATGCTCAGGGTCACCGGAGGCGAGGTCAACCCGATCCTCACCGGCGAGATCCTCTGCTCGCTGATCGAGGCGTGCCAGGAGATCGGCGACTACCGGCGCATCAGCGACTGGACGCGCGCGCTGACCCGCTGGTGCGAAGCGCAACCGGACCTCGTGCCGTTCACCGGACAGTGCGCGGTCCATCGCGCGCAGCTGCTGCAGCTGCACGGCGACTACGCCGAGGCGCTGACCGAGCTTGCGGTCGCCAGCGAGCGCTACGCCGCCAACGGCCAGCCGCCCGCGACCGGCCTGGCCCGCTACGAGCGCGGCGAGGTGCTCCGGGTCCAGGGCGACTACGACGGCGCCGAGTCGGCCTACGACGAGGCGCTGTCCTACGGCCACGAGGCGCAACCCGGGCTGTCCCGCCTCTGGATGGCTCGCGGACGTACCGCCGCAGCGCTCGCGTCGGTGCGGAGACAGCTGGACGAGACCCACAACCCCGTCGCCCGCGCCCGCCTGTTGCCCTCCGCCGTCGAGATCCTCGTCCGGTGCCACGACGTCGAGGAGGCGCGAGCGGCCGCGGCGGAGCTCGAGGAGATCGCGGAACGGTTCGCGTGCGCGGCACTGTCGGCGCGGGCCGCGTATGCGTCGGGCGTGGTTCTGCTCGCCGACGGTGCGGCCGGGCAGGCGCTGGCTCCTCTGCGGCGGGCGTGGAAGACCTGGATCGACCTCGGGGCACGGTACGAGGCGGCTCATTCGAGGATGCAGATCGCTCTCGCCCTACGGGCGCTGGGTGACGAGGACTCCGCCGCGTCGGAGCTCGGCGTCGCTGAACGGGCCTTCGCCGAGATCGGGGCGCGCCCTGCCGAGGAGGAGGCCCGTCGGCTGAAGGACCATGCCCTGCCGGACGGGTTGACCGCGAGGGAGGTCGAGGTGTTGCGCCTCGTAGCGGCCGGCCACAGCAACCCTCAGATCGCCGCCACGCTGTTCCTCAGCCACAAGACCGTGCAGCGGCACCTCAGCAACATCTTCGCCAAGACCGGGGCGACGTCTCGCACGGCGGCCGCGGCGTACGCGTTCGAGCACCAGCTCGCGTAGCGGCCGGCGCCACGGCCTCAGGGGTTGCTGGGGTCGCATACGGCAGACTGGCCGCCATGACCTCGACCACCGACCGGCCCGGCGTCGCCGGCCGCGAGGTCACCGTGGGGATCGGCGCGGCCGGGCTGGCCACCGCCGACATGACCCTCAACATCGGCCCGCAGCACCCGGCGACGCACGGCGTGCTCCGACTGCGCATCGTCCTCGACGGGGAGCGCATCCTGCGGGCCGAGCCGATCGTCGGCTACATGCACCGCGGCGCCGAGAAGCTCTTCGAGGTCCGCGACTACCGCCAGATCCTCGTCCTCGCGAACCGGCACGACTGGCTCTCCGCGTTCTCCAACGAGCTGGGCGTGGTCCTCGGGGTCGAGCAGATGCTCGGCATGGAGGTGCCCGAGCGGGCGGTGTGGGCGCGCACCCTGCTGGCCGAGCTGAACCGGGTGCTCAACCACCTGATGTTCATCGGCTCGTACCCGCTGGAGCTCGGCGCCATCACGCCGATCTTCTACTCGTTCCGCGAACGCGAGGAGCTGCAGGCCGTCATGGAGGAGATCTCCGGCGGCCGGATGCACTACATGTTCAACCGGGTGGGCGGCCTCAAGGCCGACCTGCCCGCGGGGTGGCTGGGCCGGGTGCGAGCACGCCGTCGCCGAGGTCCGCCGACGGATGAGCGACCTGCGAAACATGCTGGTGGGCAACGAGATCCTCCTCGCCCGGACCCGCGACGTCGGCGTCCTGAGCCCGGAGACCGTCCTGTCCTACGGTGTCTCCGGACCCATCGCGCGGGCCAGCGGCGTCGACGTCGACCTGCGCCGCGACCAGCCCTACCTCGCGTACGGGGAGCTGTTCGCCGAGGGCGGTCCCGGCCGGGTCGTGACCCGCACCGAGGGCGACTGCCAGGCCCGGCTCCAGGTGCTGCTCGAGCAGACCGAGGTGAGCCTCGACCTCGCCGACGCCTGCGTCGCAGCGGCTGCGGAGCCTGCCGCAGGGCCCCATCAACGTCCGCCTGCCCAAGGTGCTGCGCGTCCCGGAGGGCCACCTCTACACCGCGACCGAGAACCCGCTCGGCTTCAACGGCTACTACCTGGTGTCCCGAGGTGACAAGACGCCCGTGGCGGCTGAAGCTGCGTACCGCGTCGTTCAACAACATCGCGGTCCTGTCCGAGATGCTGCCCGGCCATGTCGTCGGCGACATGGTGGCGATCCTCGGCTCGATGTTCTTCGTCGTGGGGGACATCGACAAGTGAGGTTCGCTGTTCTGCGGGCGGTGGGGGTCGCCGCGTCGGTCCTCCTCGGCGCCGTGGGGCTGGCCGGATGCGCCGACCGTGACCCCGAGCCCGCCTCGACGACGCCACCGGCGCCCGCGACCACGTCCGCGGCGGCCGCCCCCAGCCCGACCACCACCAAGGGGAAGCCCGGCGCCTCGACGACCACCGCGCTCCCCGGTATGCCCGTGCCCACGTCGGTCGGCCCGTCTCCGGTGGACTCGGCGAAGCTGCGCTCGGTCGACGACCTCCCGTCGGTGTTCCAGTGTCCGGCGGCGGTCACCCCGATCCGGATTCCCGCGGCGCCGGCTGCGACCGGCGCCACCGTGCCGCCCGCGCCGGAGGCCGTCGTGTGCGCCAGCGCGCTGGCCGACAACGAGGCGGTCTATCTCTGGTTCACGCCGACGCCCGAGGCCAAGCTCGGCGCGCTCACCGTGGCGCTGGCCACCACCAAGTACGTGCACGGTGGACCGAACTGGGTCGCGGCCGGGATCGTCAACCCCACCCTCGGCACCATCGGCGGCGAGGTCTACCGCTAGGCGGGCCGCGGTGACGCTCACCGGACGGCCTCCTCGGGAGTCCGTGAGTCGATCTCGTGGTGCAGCGCGAGGATCCGGTCGGCGGCGAGGCCGGGACCGTCGACCTCGGCGAACCGCGCGGCCCAGCGCGGAGGCCGCCTCGCCGAACGACGGGTCGCGAGCAGCCGCGCGACGTCCGACCCGACGTGGCCCACTACCGAACCGGCCGGCCGGATCACCGCCGCGCCGAGCTGGGCGGCGAGGTGGACGTTGAGGTCCTGCTCGGCGTGCAGCGGGACGCCGACGAACGGTGTGCCGGAGGAGAGCGCCGCCTGGACGCTGCCCTGGCCGCCGGTGACGACGGCCGCCGCGGCCCGTGGCAGGACCAGATGGCTCGGCAGGACGCCCTCGACGACGACCCGGCCCGGCGCGAGCGACTCGATGTCGGCGAGGGCGTGGACGGTGCCCGCGACGAGCACCGACCAGTCACCGGTGGCCACGAGGTCGGCGACGACGGCGCGGACGAGGTCCGGTGGGGTCGAGGTCATCGCCACGTAAACCGTGGGGCCGCGTCGGCGCAGAAGCGCCTCTGCCCGTGGGGGTACCGGAAGGTCGAGGTGGGCGTGGATCGGTCCGGCGTACGCCAACCGGGTCGACGGTCGGTAGGGCGCCCTGGGGGCGGGCCGCCACGCCTCCAGGTCCTCGGCGCTCACGCCGACGACCTCGGGCAGGTCGGTCACCAGCGTGAGGTCGCCGAGGAGCAGGGCCGGCAGGCTGGGAACCGGCTCGACCCCGAGCCGCGCGGCCACCCGGTTGAACCCCGCGGTGTAGAGGGCGCGGGACCCGAACCCCTCGTTGTACGCCCGTCGCGCCACGTCCGGAGGCAGCTCGCGGAGCGGCGGCGGCAGCGTGGGACCGGTGGGCAGCGGCAGGAGGCCGCGCTCGGCCAGCGGCGGCACGAACGAGCCCGCGTGCTCGGTGACGAGGCGAGCCCCGGTGAGGCGGGTCGACAGCAGCGTGGTGAGGGCGAACCCCGTCACGACGACGGACACGTCGTGGGCGCGGAAGAACGCCGCCTCACCCTCGGCGTGCGTCAGCAGCTCGTCGTCGGTCCACATGCTCTCGTCCGGCGGACCGAGGCCCGGACCGCTCTGCACCAGCGCGGCGCAGCGCGCCGGCGTCAAGGTGGGCTCGATCCGGTCATAGTCGACGCCCTCGTGGCCCAGCAGGGTCTCGTGGGTCCCGCCGTGGGTCGCCATGAGCACCGGCGCGCCGCGATCCCGCAGCGCCTGGTGAATCTCGAGCATGCGGGACGTCTCGGACAGGTACCCGCAGTGGGGAACGACGCAGATCATGGCGGCTCCTCTCGCTTCCGGGTCGAGAATAGGGCAATATATTGCGTATGTCACGCCTCTCCTCGCCCACCGCCCCCGCGGCCCGGCTCCCCGTCGCCCTCTTCGACCTGGGGGAGACGTCGAACCTGCCGGACGCGGTCCGCGCGTTCCGGCTGGTGCTCGCCGCCGGGCAGCTGCTCCGCACCCGGATGGACGCGCGGCTCCGTCCCGACGAGCTCACGACCCAGCAGGCGGTCGTCCTCACCGCGGTCACCGCTCTCGACGGTCCCTCGGTCAGCGACGTCGCCGCGGCGATCGGTAGTACCCGCCAGAACGTCACCCAGCTGGTGACGGCACTGCAGCGCAAGGGGATGCTCCGGGTCGACGACGACCCGACCGACAACCGGCGCCGGGTGCTCACGACGACGCGGCTCAGCGACGCCTACTGGCAGCAGCGCAACGCCGGCGACTACGCCGCAGTCGCGAGCTGGTTCGGAATGCTGGACCCCGAGGAGCTGCGGGACCTGTGCGACATGCTCCAGCGCGTCGTGTCCGGGCGTCAGTCCGAGGGCTGATCCAGGTCGTCGTCCCGCCGGTCGCGTGGGTCGGGATCGTCCAGACGGCACCACCGCTGGACCACGAGGCCGACGGCCGCGAGACCCGCGGCGACCAGGGTCAGGATCCCGAGGACGAGGATCTGCAGCTGCTGCGAGGGGATGTCGGCGTCCGGGACCAGCAGGACGATCTGGGCGGCGTACCAGCCGGCGATCCCCGCTCCGGTGAGCGCGGCCGCCTGGGCCATGGCCAGGACCCGCGCCGCATAGAGGGGGTTCAGTGGACGAGTCGCCCGGCCGGCGAGCAGCCGCTTCACCGGACGCCCGGCGATCAGCAGCCCCAGCCCCAGCGCCACGAAGATGAACACCGCCAGCCAGCTCGTCGACGGCAGCTCGCGACCGCCGCCGGACAGCAGCCTGAGGGCGACCCACGAGGCGCCGGCGACGACGACGAAGACGGCGACGAGGACGCGGGCGCGGATACCGTGGGGCTGGGTCACCATGCCGGGCTCCAGTCCGGGCCGGGCCGCACGCCGCTCGGGTCGACCTCGGCGACCAGCTCGGCGACCAGGCGCACCTGCTCGCCGGTCCGGAGCGTCGCGGCCGGGTCGGCCAGCGACCATGGGACCAGGACGAAGCCCCGCTCGTGCGCCCGCGGGTGCGGCAGGGTCAGCGCGGGCGACTCCCGCTGGACCTCGGAGCCGGACCCGGGCATACCGAACTGGATGAGGTCGAGGTCGAGTGTCCTTGCGCCCCAACGCACTTCGCGGGTACGCCCGTGGTCGGCCTCGATCTCGTGCAACCGTCGGAGCAGGTCCTCCGGTGAGAGCGTCGACTCGCCGACGAGCACGGCGTTGAGGTATGCGGGTTGTTCAGGACCTCCGACGGGGTCGGTCTCGACCAGCGGCGAGACCGCGCGGACCCGCATACCCGGGAGGCCGGCGACCGCCTGGACCGCACTCTCGAGGGTGGTCCGGGCGTCGCCGAGGTTGGCGCCCAGGGCGACCACGACCGGGACGCCTCGGGTCCGGTGCACCTCGACGGCTACGTCCGAGAAGGGGTGGCCGACCGGTGCCTGCGGCTTGTGGACCGTGACCGTCACGGCGTCGACCAGCGCGTGGTCGAGCACGTCGGCCGCGATCACCTCGGCGAGCCGCTCGATGAGGTCGAACGACGGGCCGGTGACCCGGGCCATCACCTCGCCGGCGATCTCGGCGTAGGAGACGGTGTCGTCGAGGGCGTCGCCGGCGCCGGCCGCGGCGAGGTCGAGCTCCATGACGACGTCGACGACGAACGGCTGACCGTCGCGCTTCTCGTCGGGCAGGACGCCGTGGTACCCGACGGCCTCGACGCCACGCAGGTGGATGCGGTCGGTCATCGGTGCGCCGCCACCTCCCGCAGGACCACGAAGGCGTCCCGGGTGGCGGCGACGTCGTGGACGCGGACGCCCCACACGCCGGCGTCGGCGCAGACCACGCTGGTCACCGCGGTGGCGACGTCGCGGTCGGCCGGCGGGCGCGCGTCCGCGCCCTCAGGAACGCCGATCCGGCCGAGGAAGGTCTTGCGCGACGCGCCGACGAGGACCGGCTGTCCGAGGGCGACCAGGGCGCTCGAGATGGGCCAGCAGCGCCCAGTTGTGGGGAGCGTGCTTGGCGAACCCGAGCCCGGGGTCGAGGACCAGCCGCTCGGGGGCCACGCCGGCCGCGAGGATCGCGTCGCGGCGAGCGGCGAGCTCGGCGCATACCTCCCCGACCACGTCGTCGTAGACCGCGCGGCTCTGCATCTGGGTGCTGTGGCCGCGCCAGTGCATGGCGACGTACGGGCAGCCGCGCTCGGCGACCAGCGGGACCATGTCGGGGTCCGCCAGGCCCCCGCTGACGTCGTTGACGACCACCGCCCCCGCGTCGAGGGCCTGCAGCGGCCACCTCGGCCCGCATCGTGTCGACCGAGACGACGACGCCCTCGTCGGCGAGCGCCTCGATGACCGGCAGGACCCGACGCAGCTCCTCGCGGACGCTGGGTCGCTCGGCGCCCGGCCGGGTCGACTCGCCACCGACGTCGACGAGGTCCGCACCGTCGCCGACGAGGGCCCGGCCGTGAGCGGTCGCGGCCGCCGGCTCGAACCAGCTCCCGCCGTCGCTGAACGAGTCGGGCGTGACGTTGACGACGCCCATGAGCACGGGGCGGGCGTCGGCGGTGGGGAGACCGCTGGTCATCGACCGCCCCCGAGCAGCAGCGACATCGCCTCGGCTCGGGTGGCGGGGTCGCGCAGCTGGCCGCGGACGGCCGAGGTGATGGTCCGGGAGCCGGGCTTGCGGACGCCGCGCATCGACATGCACAGGTGCTCGCACTCGACGACGACGATGACGCCCTGCACGTTCAGGTGCGTCACGAGGGCGTCGGCGATCTGGGTCGTGAGGCGCTCCTGCACCTGCGGGCGCCGGGCGAACAGGTCGACGAGGCGGGCGATCTTCGACAGGCCGGTCACCCGGCCGTCCCTGGCCGGGATGTACCCGACGTGGGCGACGCCGTGGAACGGGACGAGGTGGTGCTCGCAGGTGCTGTAGACCTCGATGTCGCGCACGATGATCATCTCGTCGTGGTCGATGGCGAAGGTCGTCCTCAGGATCTCCTCGGGCGAGCGGTCCAGACCGGCGAAGATCTCCGCGTAGGCCCGGGCCACCCGGTCCGGGGTGTCCCGCAGCCCCTCGCGTTCGGGGTCCTCGCCGACGGCGAGAAGCAGCTCGCGCACCGCCGCGGCGGCACGGTCGTGGTCGACCGGCATCCCGTCAGTGGTCTTCGGTGGGGTCCACACGGCCGCCGTCGGGAACCTCGATCACCTGGGTGCGAGGCTCCTCCTCGGCGAGCGGGTGCGCCCCGGCCTCGGCCGCCTGGTCGATCTTGTGCTCCATGTCGGCGTCGCCGCTGGCGTCCTGTGGCGTGTGCCCGTTCTGGCCGTTGCCGTTCTGGCCGTAGCCGTTGCGGTTGTAGGAGCTCTGACCGTTCGAGCCGTTGCTCATCGCGTCGCGCTCCGCCGGCGTGAGGACCGGCGGGATGTCGCTGAGCAGCCGGGACTCGCTGGACAGCCAGAGCGGCCGCACCGGCCGCTTGCGGACGTCGCCGAAGATCGCGGCCAGCTCGGCGGAGCCGAGAGTCTCCTTCTCGAGCAGGTCGAGGACCAGCCGGTCGAGGACGTCGCGGTTGTCGTTGATGACGTGCCACGCCTCGTCGTGCGCGTTCTCGATGAGCTTGCGGACCTCCTCGTCGACGACGCCGGCGATCTCCTCGCTGTAGTCGCGCTGGTGGCCCATGTCGCGGCCGAGGAAGACCTCGCCGTTGCTCTGGCCGAGCTTGATCGCGCCGACCCGCTCGGACATGCCGTACTCGGTGACCATCTTGCGGGCCATCGCGGTGGCCTTCTCGATGTCGTTCGCGGCGCCGGTCGTCGGGTCGTGGAAGACCATCTCCTCCGCGACCCGCCCGCCCAGCGCATACGCGAGCTGGTCGAGGATCTCGTTGCGGGTGGTCGAGTACTTGTCGTCCTGCGGCATGACCATCGTGTAGCCGAGGGCCCGGCCGCGCGGCAGGATCGTCACCTTGGTGACGGGGTCGGTGTGGTTCAGCGACGCGGCGACCAGGGCGTGGCCGCCCTCGTGGTACGCCGTCATCTTCCGTTCCGACGCGGACATGATCCGGGTCCGCTTCTGCGGGCCGGCGACGACGCGGTCGATGGCCTCGTCGAGGGTGTGGTCGTCGATGAACTTCTTGTTCGTGCGCGCGGTCAGCAGCGCCGCCTCGTTGAGGACGTTCGCGAGGTCGGCGCCGGTGAACCCGGGCGTGCGCCGCGCGACGGCCAGCAGGTCGACGTCGGGCGCCATCGGCTTGCCCTGCGAGTGCACCTGGAGGATCCGGTTGCGGCCGAGCATGTCCGGGGTGTCGACGGCGATCTGCCGGTCGAACCGGCCGGGCCGCAGCAGGGCCGGGTCGAGGATGTCGGGGCGGTTCGTCGCGGCGATGAGGATGACGTTGGTCTTGACGTCGAACCCGTCCATCTCGACGAGCAGCTGGTTCAGGGTCTGCTCGCGCTCGTCGTGGCCACCGCCGAGGCCCGCACCACGGTGCCGGCCGACGGCGTCGATCTCGTCGACGAAGACGATGGCCGGCGCGTTGGCCTTGGCCTGCTCGAAGAGGTCACGCACGCGGGACGCACCGACACCGACGAACATCTCGACGAAGTCGGAACCGGAGATCGAGTAGAACGGCACGCCCGCCTCGCCGGCGACGGCGCGCGCGAGCAGGGTCTTGCCGGTACCGGGCTGGCCGTAGAGCAGCACGCCCTTGGGGATCTTCGCGCCGACCGCGAGGAACTTGGCCGGCTCCTGGAGGAACTCCTTGATCTCGTGGAGCTCCTCGACCGCCTCGTCGCACCCGGCGACGTCGGCGAAGGTGACCTTCGGGGTGTCCTTCGACGCGAGCTTGGCGCGGGACTTGCCGAACTGCATGACCCGTGAGCCACCGCCCTGCATCTGGCCCATGAGGAACCAGAACAGGCCGAGCACGATGATGATCGGGATGAGGCTGACCAGCATCGAGCCGAACCAGTTGGTCTCGTCGATCTGGTCGGTGTAGCCGTTCGGCGGGAGGTGGCTGTCGAGCGCCGCGACGACGTTCGTGCCACGGGCCTCGACGTAGTACGCGTACACCTTGGTGGCGTTCTTGACCTTGTCGCCGTCCGAGAAGGACTCGCCCTGCTTGAGGGTCAGCTCCATCCGCTCGTTGTTGATGAGCTTGGCGGAGTCGACCTTGCTGGTGTTGACGAGGTCGAGAGCCTTGGACGTGTCGATGCGTGTGAAGCCGCCGTTGTCCGACAGAGACAGGACGAGGATCGCGGCGCCGATGAGCACGACGATCCACAGCATCGGCGTGCGAAGGATGCGCTTGAAGTCCATGTGCGTGCGGGGCTCGGCCCCGACCCTCCTGCTTGGGTGCTGACGGACGGGTCAGTCGGGGTCCCGTCTCCCGTTCATTCTCGCAGGTGAACGTGCAACCGGAGACTCCTGTTCCGTCCGGCTCCTCGGGAGGCCCGGTAGGCGTGACCCAGGTCACCCGCGGCCCGGGCCTCTGACCGTGTGGACTGTGTGGACCCTCTGGGGTCGACAAAGTCCCGCACGATCCGCGCGGCAGTGTCGCAGATCTCCACCCGTACCGCTCTGCGCATCCGGGACTGCCGCGCGTAGGTGTGTGACATCGCGCGCACGTTGCACTCTGCGCGCAGAGTCGGGAACCTGCGCGCATCCCCCGGGGGTGGCTCGCCAGGGTCCGCGTCAGGAGTAGACGGACGGGTTCAGCGTCCCCACGACGCGCAGGTTGCGGTACTGCTCGGCGTAGTCCAGCCCGTACCCGACCACGAACTCGTTCGGGATGTCGAAGCCGACGTACCGGACGTCGATCTCCACCTTCGCGACCTCCGGCTTGCGCAGCAGCGTGCAGATCTCGACCGAGGCCGGGCTGCGCGACTGGAGGTTGGAGCGGATCCACGACAGCGTCAGGCCGGAGTCGATGATGTCCTCGACGATGAGGACGTGCCGGCCGGTGATGTCGGTGTCGAGGTCCTTGATGATCCGGACGACGCCCGACGACTTCGTTCCCGAGCCGTACGACGAGATCGCCATCCAGTCCATCGGAACCGTCCCGGGCAGCGCCCGCATGAGGTCGGCCATGACGAGGATCGCGCCCTTGAGGACGCCGACGAGCAGCAGGTCCTTGCCCGCGTAGTCGCGCCAGATGTCCGCGGCCATCTCCTCGATCCGCGCGAGGATCTCCTCCTCGGTGAGCAGAACCTTCTGGAGGTCGTTCCCCATGTCCGCGGCGTCCACGCGGGCAGGCTATCCGACCGGTGACACCCCGGCGACGGTCACCAGGTCACCGCTGCGGCTGGCCTGGACGTGCCCGGGCAGGTTCAGCGGGCCCTGACCGTGCCACGAGGTCAGCAGCGCGTCGAGCGACTCGACGTGAGCCGCCGTCAGCTGTCCCGCTCCCGACCCCGCCTCGACCGCCAGCAGCCGCCACACCCGGGTCCGCAGCGCCCGCGGCAGGGCGAGCAGCGCGGTCGCCGACCACGGCCCGGCGCCCAGGGTGGGCAGGACCGCGCGCGCCTGGTCCTCGAGGTAGTCGGCGTCCTCGCGCAGCATCTCCGCGCTGCGGGCGAGCGCCGCGGCGATGCCCGGGCCGAGCTCGTCCTCGAGGGCGCGCAGGAACCCGCGCGCCCGGACCCGCGCGAACGTCGGGTCCTCGTTGTGCGGGTCGCGCCACGGGTCGATCTCGTATGCGGCGCAGGCCGCCTCGGTCTCGGCTCGCCCCAGGGCGATGAACGGCCGGACGAACAACCCGCGCCGGCGCGGCATACCGGACAGCGACCGCGAACCGGACCCGCGCGCCAGCCCCAGCAGCACCTGCTCGGCCTGGTCGTCACGGGTATGCCCGATGAGGACCGCGGCGGCGCCCATCCGCTCCGCCGTGTCCTCCAGGGCGCGGTACCGGGCCGACCGGGCGGCGCCCTCCGGACCCGAACCGTCCCGCGGCACCCGCACCGTCTGGATCTCGACCGGGTCCAGGCCCAGGTCGCGGCACTGCTGCGCCGCCGACTCGGCGACCGCCGTGGACCCGCGTTGCAGCCCGTGGTCGACGACGACGCCGGCCGCCTTGATCCCCCGCTTCGGGGCCTCGAACCCCACCGCCCCGGCAAGGGCCAGCGAGTCCGGGCCGCCACTGCAGCCGACCAGCACCACGGCGCCCTCGGGCAGGAGGGACAGCTCCGTCCGGACCGCGAGCCGGGTCGCGGCGACCGCCGACGCGGGACCGGTCACGACCGACCCCTCATCGTCCGTGGACGCGCCGAACCCAGGCCTGCGGGTCGCCGATCTCGGCGGGCGTCGGCAGCGTCTCGGGCGAGGACCAGATCGCGTTGAAGTCGTCGAGGCCCACCTGGTCGATGACGCCGCGGACGAACCCGGCCCCGTCGGAGTACTGGCGCATCTTGGCCTCGAGGCCGAGGACGCGGCGCATGATGAGGTCGACGCCGGAGACGCCCTGGCGCCGCTGGGTGAAGCGCTCGCGGATCACCGCGACGCTCGGGATGACCTGCGGCCCGACCTCGTCCATCATCACGTCGGCGTGGCCCTCGAGCAGCGACATCACCGCGGTGATCTGCTCGACCTTGGCTCGCTGCTCCGGGGTGAGGAGCACCTCGGCCAGTCCCTGCGAACCCGGCTGGAAGGCCTCGGGCAGCCGTCGGGCGATCTCCTGCAGCCGGCCGGCCAGCTCGTTGGGCGTCGGGGCGATGTCGACGGTCAGCTCGCGGGTACGGGCGATCATGTGGTCGCGCAGCCACGGGTTCGCGGTGAACTGCAGCCGGTGCGTCTCCTCGTGCATCGCGACCCACAGCCGGAAGTCGTGCGTGTCGACCTTCAGCTCCCGCTCCGTGTGGACGATGTTCGGTGCGACGAGCATGAGCCGCGGCACGCCCTGCGGCGCCAGGTCGTACTGTCCGAGGACCTTGCTGGCCAGGAACGACATGACCGCGCCGGTCTCCGCGCCGGTGACCTTCCCGCCGATGGCCGTCACGGCGTTCGGCTGGCTGCGCGAGACGCCGGCGGTGACCTTGTCGATGACCGGCGCCACGAGGGACGCCATCGACTCGATGTTGAGGTCCATCCAGCCGGGCCGGTCGACGACGAGGACGGGCGGAGCGTCGGCGGGGCTGTGCAGGCGCGAGGTCGAGGCGATCGGCTCGCGCGCGGCCGCGGCCGCCTCGCGGAGCTCGCCGACGATCGTCGCGGCCTCGGACGGCGTCACCTTCGGCCCGGCGCTGACGAGGCGGCGACCCGTCGCCTTGGCGAAGTCCCAGTCGACGTACTGCGGCCGATCTCCGGGCTGCTCGTCGGGAGTCCTTGCCAGCTCGCTCATCAGTGTCGTCCCTGTCGTTGCCAGTCAGCGGCACCCGCACGACGCGAGCACTGCTACGAACCGGTCCAACGCGGCCCGCGCGGCGGTCGTTCCCGCCTCGGGGCCGGTGCCGTTGGCGATGGCCGCGAAGGTCAGCAGCCGGCCGTCCGCCGTCACGACGGTACCCGCCAGTGCGTTCGCGCCGGTCAGCGTGCCGGTCTTCGCCTTGGCCACGCCCGCCGCCGTATGCGTGTCGCCCTCGTCGAAGCGGCCGGCCAGCGTGCCGGTCAGCCCGGCGATGGGCAGGTCGCGCAGCGTGTCGGCCATCCCGGCGAGCTGCCGCCGGCGCCGAGCGCCATGACGTCTCCCAGCACCCGGGCCGGCACCTGGTTCTGGCGCGACAGGCCGCTCGCGTCGACGGTCGTGACCCCGGTGAGGTCGACGCCGAGGGCGGCGACCGTGTCGCGGACGAAGCCCGCGGCCGGCTCGAACCCGGGACCGGTCCCCTTCAGGTATGCGGCCTGCCGGGTCAGTGACTCGGTCAGGGCGTTGTCGGACTCGTCCAGGGCGAGGGCCAGCTGGTCGAGAACGGGGGCGGACGTCACCGAGGCGAGCGTCGCCGCCCCCTCGGGCGCCTTGCCGGGCGCGGCCAGCGTCGCCGCCACGCCGGCCGCCTTGAGGCCGGCGACGAAGGCGGCGCCCACCGACGCGGCCGGGTCGGCCGGTCCGGGCTTGCCCGGCGTCGCCCGCTGCGACGACAGTCCGACGGCCGCCACCGCCCCGGTGATGCCGGTGGCGCGGAAGCCCGTGGACCAGGTCGGCGCGAGGAGCGGGCCCGGCGCATACGAGAGGTCGAGGCTGACGGTGGCCGTGCGAATCCCCTTGCTGCGCAACGCGGTCGCCGTGGCGGTCACCAGGTCGCCGAGCCCGGCGCGACCGGCCACCGCCTTGGGGTCGCCGGCACCCGGGTTGAGCAGGGTGTCGCCGCCGGCGACGAGGACCACCTGGTCCGGCGCCGACCCCTGGACGACCTTGGTCGTCAGCGTCGCTCCGGCGGGGAACGTCGCGTCGACCGCCGCCGCGCTGAGCAGCTTGAGGCTGGACGCCGGCAGCAGGGGGTCGTTGGACCGCAGGTCGAGCAGATGCGTACCGGTGGCGGCGTCGCGGACCGTGAGCCCGAGGTTGCCCGCGAGGGCCGGGCTGGCGAGCGCGGCGGCGGTCGCGGCCTGGAGCCCGGCCGCGCTGGGAGCCGGCTGCTGCTGGCCCGAGGCGGCGAGCGGCATACCGGCGTCGGAGTCCCGGGGCTGGGCCACGGTCGTCGTCGCCGTCGGGCGTCGGCGTCGCCGGCGCCGGGTCGGGCGGGTTGGCGAGCGTGAGGATGCCCGGGACGACGTCGTTGGCGTCGAGGGTCAGGTAGCCGGCGACCAGCAGGACGGCAAGACCGGACGCGGCCACGATCCGACGACGCCTGACGACACGACGCACGTCCCTCTGTCCTCCCTGCTGTCCGGTCCGTTCTGACAAGATGCGAAGCACGATTCTCCCCGACGACGCCGGTCGTTCGGGGATGCCGCTCGGCTGAGGGGGTTCACGTGGAGTTCTACGTCACCGTCGAGATCCCCAAGGGGGCGCGGAACAAGTACGAGGTCGACCACGAGACCGGGCGGATCCGGTTGGACCGGCTGCTGTTCACGTCGATGAGCTACCCCGCCGACTACGGCTACGTCGAGGACAGCCTCGGCGAGGACGGCGACCCGCTCGACGCACTGGTGCTGCTCGACGAGCCCACCTTCCCGGGATGCCAGGTGCTGGCCCGGCCGATCGGCGTGTTCCACATGACCGACGAGGCCGGTGGCGACGACAAGCTGCTCTGCGTCCCGGCCAACGACCCCCGCCAGGCGCACGTGACCGAGCTCGAGCACGTCAACGAGTTCGACCGGCTGGAGATCCAGCACTTCTTCGAGACCTACAAGGACCTCGAGCCCGGCAAGTCGGTCGAGGGGGCGAGCTGGGAGGGCCGTGAGGGCGCTGAGCTCTGCGTGAACGAGGCGCTCGCACGGGCGTCCGAGGCCGGTCTCACCACGGCTCGCTGGCGCCTTCCGAACACCCAGCACTGACTCCCTCAGGCCACTCGCCGCGATCCGGTCTGGCCACGCGCGCTACTTCGCCCCCTCAAGGGTGGCGAAGAGGTCCGCGAGCGAACCGAAGCCCCTCGAGCACATCAGGTCCCCCGGGGTCGCCGCGCATGGCATGGACGCCTGGTTGTCGAGCGCTCGGTCCATCGTGCGGATGCTGTCCCTCGACAGGGTCCAGCCCAGCGGGGCGACGATCGACGGGAGCGTCGACTCGTGGACGACGACAGCGGCATACGGTCGTCGTTGCTGGACCAGCTGGTCAGCAGTCACGAGGCGCGCGTCGCATTCGGCCTTGGCCTGGGCGTCGGCCTCGGCCTGCTCGGGAGTCGAGACCCGCGTCGGTGCGCTGCAGGTGGTGACATCCCACAGACTCGACGGCGCGATGAGGGTGGCCGCCCGCTGGAGGAGGGTGGGCGTGTCGGACTGTTGCGTGGCTGCGCGCAGCTTCCCGATGAGGGGGACCAGAGGTTCCTCGGTGGTCTCCGCCGTGCGCGGACGCACGTCACTACCCGTTCCGTTGTCGAGGTAGATCAGCACCGGCACGATCAGTGTGGGCGTGGTGGACGCGCGCAGCTGTTCGGCGTTGGCGGCCCGAACCAAGGGCAGCCACTCGGGCGAGAGATCAACGATGGTGCCGATGCCGGTGTTCTCCGCATACCCGCCGTCGACGAGCTGGTCGCTGCCCTTGACCTCGTCGCCGCATGGGCCGATGACGGCTGAGGGCGTGACGAACGGGAACCGGCTCGCGAACATCGCCGCTGTACTGGAGACCACCGGGCCGACACAGTGCTGGTCGACATTCGGCTCGGCGGCCGACGGTGGGTAGGCACCGAACAGGTCGACGGACCCTGCCACGGGTTGACGGACGTTCGCACAGTCGGTGCCGGGCGGCGTCCCGCTGAAGCTGACCTGGCTGACCAGCGTGCGACAGCCCGTGCCGACCGACGTCGAGTTGAGGACGAGCTCGCCGGTGGGCTGCCGGTCGGCGCCCCCTGTGCCGAGGAACCGGGTGTCCAACGCCGATGCCTGCGTCTGCCAGACGGCTTCCATGAGAGCCGCGCGATCGGCCCAGCGGCCGTTGCCGGTCGCCACGAGCTTGGCGAGCACGTCGCCGTCTCCCCTGGGAGGCGCCGGCACTCCGGACGCCGAGAAGACGATGTCGCGGACGAAGAGTCCGACCGAGGCGGCCGCGAGGGCGGTGGGCTCGGAGATTTCCGTCGCCTGGAGGGAGCTCGTGCCGAGTGGGGCGAACCGCGCCAAGGTCAGGCCCACCGCTCCTCCGCTGGCGCCGCTGGAGACCAGACCGCTGGAGGCGGTGCAGGCCGTTCCCTTCACAATCCGGTCTACCGATGCCGACGTCCAGTAGGCCGCACGGATACCTCCCCCCTCGGCGGCCACGAGGAACAGGGGGCGAATGGTGAACGCGCCGGCCTGAACACGGCAGCCCGGTGCCGCGGACCATGCGGTGAACGCCGACGCCAGGGTGCTGCGTGCCGGGGGCGCCTCACCCGCTGAGGGCAGGTTCCGGCTCCCGTGCACGGCGATGTCGCCGGCCCAGATGCTGCCGAGCGCGATCGCGCCGAACAGCAACAACGACAACGGAGCGGCGCGGGCGCCGAGCCGCCAGAGCACGTCCGGAGCACCGCCCTCTTGGGCGATGACCACGAACGACCCCATGAGGAGGGACAACGAGGTCAGGGCGAGCAGCACGCAGGCGATGACGCCCACGCGCGCCGCAGCCAACGGGAACAGGTAGAGCGCCACGAAGATCAACAGCCAGACACCCAGGGCGATCTTGGCCAAGGAGGGGCTGAAGGCCTTCGGGTTGCCCACCGTGAGCCGTGGCGCGAGGTACTCGCTGTGACTCATCACGGCGTTGATCACCGTCACGGCGACTCGCCAGCCCAGGGTGGCGCAACCGACTCCGATGAGCAGTAACGCAAGGCTCAGCGCCAGAGGCGTGTCGCGGTCAGTGACGGGTCCGAGCACCAGGACGGCCGTGAAGGATCGCACGAGTGCGAGCCCCCCGATGACCACCGCAAGCACGGCCAGGATGTCTCCGGTGAGGGCGATGACGGGAACATCACCCGCGTCGAGCGCGCGCCGCAGGGGCCGGGCGCCGCGACGGTCAGCCTTTCGGACCAACCAACTCAGAAGAAACACCGCCAGCGGAACAGCGACGAACGCCCCTAGCCGCTTCCACTGGATCTCGGTGAAGCCGTTGGCGATCAGACCGATCAGGACCAGAGCCGGTCCGACAAGGTAGATCCACAGCACCGGCTCCGGTCGCTTGTCCTCGGACGTGGCCTCTGCGCCGTGAGCGGCGGGTTCGCACTCGGTCTCTGCGCCAGGGGATCCCGGCTCCTCCGCGCGAACCCGGGCGAACTCGCTGCGCATTCTTCCGAGGACGAACAGGCCGGCACTCAACAGCAGCAGGACCACGGTTGCGGCCAGCCCCGCTCCCAGGCCGGCGGGAGAGTCCGTCCATTGCCGCTGAATGTCGGGGAGCTGGTCGAGGATGTTCGGACCGGAAATAAGGCCGAGCAGAACGAGAGGGGCCAAGGGGATCAACGAGAACCGATGGATGTAGAGCGCCCGCCGAATGCTCTTCAGGGTTTTCCGCCACGGAGAGCACCGTTCGCGGCCGTCGAAGAGGCGTCGAATAATGATGGCCACGACGACGGCGAAAGCCAGCCATTTGAGCAGAGTCAAGAACGTCAACCCGTATGCGCACCACGTCGGCGCGGCACTGGGCCGCCCGTAGAACGCCGCCGCGACGTTCTCGAGGATATCCAGGGCGAACAGGGCCTTGAGGGGCCACACCCAGCCGAGCAGCCAACTCAAAACGCGGGTGTAGCACAGCACGAAGACGACATCGATGCAGAGGTAGACAATCATCCACCCGTACAGGTGACCCTGATCTGCCACGAAGCCCTGAGCCTGCCATCCGGTGACCTCGAACAGGCGTGGGCCCATCAGGCCGGACAAGGGCCAAGACCGACCCTGGTCGTCGAGAACCTGCGCCACCAACCGGTCGACCTCGGACATCGCCAGATACGCGGCCAGCATCAACCCGACGACCGCCCCACGGCGCCAGTTCAGAGGCGTGGTCGAAATCGAAACAGGCTCCGATGACGAAGGCGCCGACACGAGGGCCACGGAACGAAGGATGGCACCGGCATGTCAGCTTTGTGGCGGTTTGCTCAAGGTGACGTTCTGTCCTGAACCCTCGAGACCTTGGTAACAACCGCGACGCGGACTCCGACAATGATCACGGGCGGCCGCCGTACGGGAGCAGGTCGCTCATCGAGTAGATCGAGGCGATCTTGACGACCGTGCTCGGGTTCGGCGCGTGGATCATCTGTCCGCCGCCGATGTAGAGCCCGACGTGGTGGCTGTTCGGCCCACTGGTGCCGTAGAAGACGAGGTCACCCGGCTGGAGCTGGGAGATGGCGACGCGCTTGGTCTCGGCCCACTGGTAGCCGGTGTAGTGCGACAGCCGTACGCCCGCCTGGCGCCACGCCATCATCGTCAGTCCTGAGCAGTCCCAGACGTTCGGACCCGCGCCGCCCCAGACGTACGGCTCGCCGAGCTGCGCGCGGGCGAAGGCGATGACCGCGGCGACGCCTCCGGACGGAGCCGGCGGTGGCGGGACGGTCGTGCGTCGGGGGCGGTGGTCGTCGTCGGCGGCTTGGTCGTCGTCGGCGGCCGGGTGCTCGCGGCGCGGGCGTCGGCGGCGGCCTTGTCGGCGGCGGCCTTGGCGGCGATCGCGGCGGCCCGCTCCGCGGCGGCCCGGTCGGCGGCGGCCTTCTGCTCGCGCGCGGTGCGGGCGACGAGCTCGGCGGCGGCGGCCGCGGCGGCCCGCTGCTCCGCCTCCCGGGCCGCCTTCTCGGCGGCGGCCTTGGCGGCGGCCTCGGCGGCCCGCCGGTTGGCCTCTTCGCGCTGGCGCTGCTGCTCGGCGGCGATGCCCGCCTGACGCTCCTGCTCCAGCTGCACCGAGGTGTTCTGCAGCGCGGCGAGCTGGGTGACCATCTGCGTTGCTGCTGCTCGATCTCGGCCGTCTGGGTCACGGCGTCCTGCGCGGTCTGCCGGGCCCTGTCGGCGGCGGCCTTGGCCGCGGCCGCCGCGGTCGCACGGCGGGCCTCGGCCTCGGACGCGGCCTGACGCAGGTTGGCGGCGATGAGCCGGGCCGACTCCGCGTCCTGGACCATCCGGGCGCGCTCGGCCCCGACGGCCTGGATGCCGGAGGCCTTGTCCAGGACCTCCTGCGGACCGCCGCCGCCGAAGAAGATGTCGAGCTGGCTGGTGTCGCCGCCGCCCTGGTACACCTCGGCGGCATACCGCGAGAGGGTCAGGGTCGCCTCGTCGGCGGTCGCCTGCGCGGCGTCGGCCTTGGCCTTCGCGTCACCGCTCTCGGCGGCCGCCTTCTCCAGCTCGAGCTGAGCGCCGTTGGCCGCCTCGGCAGCGTTGCCCGCCGCCTGCTGGAGCGCGTCGACGCGGTCCCGGGAGGCGGCGAGCTGCTGGTCCAGCTGCGCGACCTGGTCGGCCGCGGAGGCGGCAGCGGCCTGGGCGCCGGCCACCTGGTCGGCCGACGGGTACACCGGGTCGGCGTGCGCGGCGCCGAGCGGGAGGGCGATGCCGGTGACCAGTCCGAGGCCGGCGAGGACGGTGATGCCCGCACGCATGACGCGGCGCGCGGGACGGGAAGCGTCGGGCACGAGCGTCCCCTCCAAGCGAGCGGCGTGTCGCCTTGACTACGGGCGTCGCAGGCGCCAGAAGCCGGACGAAGTGGTCGCAGCCGACACTAGGACCCATTCGTCACACAGGGAACACTGCTCACACGAATCCGTTGCGAACCAGCCGAGTTCGCGACTTACAGCCGTGTGATCCGGGTACTTACACCGCTGTTTTTCCGCAGGTCACACCGGGCTATTCGTTCACCGTGTCCGACCCACATCACGAAACCATAACGATGTCGGGCCCGTGACGGCCGGATGACGCTCAGTCGCGGGCGGAGATCGCCGCGGCGACGGTCTTGACGATGTCCGGCGCGAAGACGCTCGGGACGATGTAGTTGGCGTTCAGCTCGGCGTCGGTGACGACCGACGCGAGCGCGTCCGCGGCCCGGATGAGCATGTCGGTCGTGACCTGGGTCGCGCGGGCGTCGAGCAGGCCACGGAACACGCCGGGGAAGGCGAGGACGTTGTTGATCTGGTTCGGGTAGTCGGACCGCCCGGACGCCACGACCGCCGCGCGCTTCGTCGCCTCGGCGATGTCGACCTCGGGGTCGGGGTTGGCCAGGGCGAAGACGATCGGCTTCGTCGCCATCTCGTCGATCCACTCCGGGGCGAGGACGTTCGGGGCGCTCACCCCGATGAACACGTCGGCGCCGGCCACCGCGTCGCGCAGGGTGCCCGTCAGCCCGCGAGGGTTGGTCCGCTCCGCGAGCGAGTGCTTGGCCGGGGACAGCGCGGCGTCGTCCTGGTTGAGGATCCCCTCGCGGTCCCACACGACGATGTCGTGGGCACCGGCCGCCAGCAGCAGGGCGACGATCGCCGACCCGGCCGCGCCGCCACCGCTCACGGCGATGCGAACGTCCTCGATCTGCTTGCCCACGCACCGAAGGGCGTTGCGCAACGCGGCGAGCACGACGATCGCCGTGCCGTGCTGGTCGTCGTGGAACACCGGGATGTCGAGCAGCTGGCGCAGGCGCGCCTCGACCTCGAAGCAGCGCGGCGCGGCGATGTCCTCGAGGTTGATGCCCCCGAAACCCGGGGCGATGAGCTGTACGGTGCGGACGATCTCGTCGACGTCCTGGGTGTCGAGGCAGATCGGCCACGCGTCGATGTTGGCGAACCGCTTGAACAACGCGGCCTTGCCCTCCATCACCGGCATCGCGGCGCGCGGCCCGATGTTGCCGAGGCCGAGGACGGCGCTGCCGTCGGTCACCACGGCGACCGAGTTGCCCTTGACCGTGAGCCGCGAGACGTCCTGCGGGTTCTCCGCGATCGCCATGCTCACCCGGCCGACGCCAGGCGTGTAGGCCATCGACAGGTCGTCGCGGTTGCGCAGCGGGACGGTGGGCTCCACCCCGATCTTGCCGCCGAGGTGGATAAGGAAGACGCGGTCGGAGACCTTGTGGACGGTGACGCCCGCGACCCCGCGGATCGCGTCGACCACCTCGAGCGCGTGGTCGCCGTTTGCCGCGGAGCAGGTCAGGTCGATGACCAGCCGGTCGTGACCGCGACTCGACGATGTCGAGGGCCGTCGTGATGCCCCCGGCGTCGCTGACCGCGGTCGCCAGCTGGCCGACGACCGCCGGGTCGGTGCCCGAGTGGATTCGTGCCGTGATCGAGTACGAGCCGGTCGTCGCCCGGGCCCGCTGGATGGTCTTCGTCCGCGCCTGTTGCTCCTCGGCGGCGGTGGGCTCGCCGTCCTCGACCTGGGGTTCGCCGGTCGCCGTCTCGCCACGCTGCGTCTGCATGGGCGCATCCTTCCACCCACGCGAAGGACGCGGCAGGACGCATACGGCTGAGGTCGGGCCAAACTCCGTAAAGCGGCCGAGGAGGTCTTCAAACCCATGGTGCTGAAGAACACCGTGGGCTCCGTGACCTGGACCATGCCCGAACCCGCGCTGCACACCTTCAGCTCGGAGCGCCGGGTGGCCTTCGCCGAACCGGGCAAGCCGTTCTGCGAGGAGGCGACCTACTGGAACAGCCAATGGGGCACGCCGATGGGCGCCAACGAGACGACCACCATCGACGGCCTCGCGACCACGGCCATCTCCTTCGGAACCGGCTCACTGCTGTCCAAGTCCAGCTACGCGGAGATGACGGACTCGAAGCTCATCGGGTTCGGGAAGAAGGAGCCGGCCTGCGAGCCCAGCTGTTTCACCCAGATCCCGATCTACAACTACGGCCTCGGCACGATCCGGTCCGGGCCGTGGATGATGCAGAACCCACTGCTGAGCGGGATCGCTGTCACGACGGCCCACCTCCCGTCGGAGAGGATCTCGATCTCGGTGGCGGTCACCCTCGGACCGGGCGGGCTCGACTCCGAGGGCAACGACAAGAACCGCGCGGACTACCTCTTCCGGGCGATCGGCGCCGGCCGACCGACCGGCCGTGGAACACGTATCTCCAGGCGGTTTCGCGATTCCTCTCAGGGCAACACCCTGCCCTCGGGCGCCGCACCAGCCTGGAGACCCTGATGACGATCACCGAGCCCGCCGCCCTGTCCGTGGCCGCCGCCCGGCAGGCGGCTCGCCGTGAGGTGCACGACCTGCCCCCGACGCCGTTCCTCGAGGTCGAGACGTCCGTCGTCGCGGAACGCCTGGCGGCCCTGGCCGCCGCCCTGCCCGGCGTCGCCATCCACTACGCCGTGAAGGCGAACCCGCATCCGGCCGTCCTCGCCGCCGTTACCGCGGCCGGCGCGAACTTCGACGTCGCCAGCCCCGCCGAGGTGCGAGCCGCCCTCGCGGCGGGCGCATCCCCTGACGACCTCGTCTACTCCAACCCGGTGAAGCGTCGGGACCACGTCACCGAGGCGGCGGCCCTCGGCGTGCGGATCTTCGTGGTCGACTCGCTGCCCGAGGTCCACAAGGTGGCCGAGGCCGCGCCGGGTACCGCGGTGCTGTGCCGGCTGGTCACGTCCGGCGAGGGCTCCGACTGGCCGTTGTCGCGCAAGTACGGCTGCTCGGTCGGCCAGGCCGTCGAGATCCTCGGGCTGGCCGCCGAGCTCGGCCTCGACCCGGCCGGCGTCAGCTTCCACGTCGGCTCACAACAGCGCGACCCGAATGCCTGGCGCAGCCCGATCGCCGCCGCCGCAACGGTGTTCGAGAGCCTGCGCCGCGACGGGCACGCACCCTGGCTGCTCGACCTGGGCGGCGGCTTCCCTGCTCGCCACGAGGGCGAGATCCCGCCGCTGGCCGCCTACGGAGCGGTCATCGAGGACCAGCTGCGGCAGTCGTTCGGCGAGCACCGTCCGCGGACCATCGTGGAGCCCGGGCGGGCCGTGGTCGGCGACGCGGGCGCCCTCGTCACGACCGTGATCGGTGTCGTCCAGCGGGGCGAGACGCGGTGGGTCTACCTCGACGCCGGGGTCTTCACCGGGCTGGTCGAGACGCTCGACGAGGCGATCCGGTACCGCATCGAGACCAGCGCCGACGGCGGCCCGACCGGCCCGTGCGTCCTCGCCGGACCGACCTGCGACAGTGCCGACGTCCTCTACCAGGTCGCTCCCGGTGTCGCTGCCGCTCGTCCTCGGCCGAGGGCGACGTCGTCCGGCTGGAGTCGGCCGGCGCCTACACCTCGTGCTACTCGACGGTGGGCTTCAACGGGTTCGACCCGCTGCCCGTGGTCGTCGCCTGACGCTCTCGCAGGCTCAGCGAGCGGGGACGTCGACGCGGACGCCGAGAACGGAGTCGACGTCGGACTGGGCCATCCGGCCCGGCGACGCGGTGGCCGCCACGACGAGCTCGCCCACGAGCTCGATCTCCTCGCGGAGGGCCTCGTCCGTGAGGTCGCCTCGGTCGCCGTCCATAGCCCAAACCTATGGAGTGACGCACAGCGCCGAGTCCCTTAGTCCCCAGACTTGACCGTCGCCTTACCGAAGATGGCCCGATCGAACTATGTGACTGGTCATCGTCGGCCGACCGGTCAGGACCGGGGCCAGCGCAGCTCCGTCACCGCGCCGCCGGCGACGTCCACGGGCAGCTCGCTCGCGTCGGGGAGGGTGAGGACGTAGCGGCCGGAGACGAGCTCCGGGAAGACCGCGGTGAAGGCCAGGCGGTCGCCCGCCGGGCGGCCGACGACGGCGACGTGCGGGGGGTGCGGCTGCGCGCCCGCGTGGTCGTGGGAGTGGCCGGTCGGGTGGTCGTGCGGATGGTCGTGGTGTTGGGTCGCGGGCGGCTCGCCCTCGCGCCGATACGCGACCTCGGCGCCCTCGTACGCGGCGGGCAGGTGCAGGACGACGGCCCCGACGTCACCGCCGATGTCGAGGAGCACCGAGCCCTGCCCCGCATACGGGTTCTCGGCGAGGTTGGCGGCGCGCTCCGGGCTGAGCGCGTCCTGGTCGGTCACGGGTCATGGTCACTCCTGGAGACGGGGGACGGGCGACGGCGGACTGGTCCGGTCCGCCGCCGCCCTGGGGGCTCAGGCCGCCGGAATGCCGGGCTTGGTCTGGAACCCGCCCGCCGGTGTCCCGAGGTACGGGAAGTGGTTGAGGTACGCGGAGTTGGTGTTGCGAGGTCCCGTCCTTGATCGCGGACGTCGCGCCGTCCGGCGTGAAGCTCGGGTCGACCAGCGGGATGGTCAGCCCGGCGACCGCACGCAGCTCCACCGTGACGACGTCGTCGAAGACGCCGCCGGCCGTTGGGGAACCCCGCGGCATCACCGGCCACGAGCCCGAGCGGGTTCGGGTTGCCGCTCGGCGGCACCGCGAGGTTGAGCCGGAGCAGGTCCGCCTGCGTGGTGCCGGTGAAGTTCTGGAACCCCGGGACGACCCCGGCCGGTATGCCCGTGAGCAGGATCGCGAGCAGGTCCGCCCTCGGCTTGGTGTAGGCCTTGAGGTTCGGGAAGACGCCCGGGTAGAGCACCGGCAGGAGACCGGCGAGCTCGGGCTTCGACACGTACTTCGCGAACGCGCTGTCCGCCCACGGGTCGAGGGCGTTCCACCGGTCCTTGCTGGCCATCGGGACGATGACCTCGTTGAACAGCGGGTTGCCCAGCCGGGACACCTGCTGCCAGGGACCGTGCCCAGACGGCTTGCCGGTCTTCGCGTCGAGGACGGTCGTCTTCTGGCGGCTGGCCGACGCATACACGCCGATGACCGAACCGGCGTCCATGACGTCGGTGGGGTTCTTGCCGTCCCGCGGCCAGGTCGGTCTTGGGGACCTGGATCGCGATGGTGTGCACGTTGAGACCCTGCAGGCCGTTGACCCCGGCCACGGACGGCAGCGGGATGAGGTGCAGGTTCTGGAACGGGCGAAGTGCGCCGAGGTCGAAGATCGACCCGAGGTCGACGAAGAAGCCGTCCGCGCGCTGGCCGGCGAAGACGACCCGGCCACCGGGCAGCGCGTGCGTCGCCTGAGCCGTGAAGTGCTCGTAGTCCGGGGTGCTCCGGACACCGACGTTGACCGGCGGGACCGCCAGCCCGCTCGCCGAGGACCTTGCGAGCCGCCGCCTCGGGTGACCCGCGTGACCGAGTAGGTCTGCGGCCGGTTGAACGTCGTGTCGCCGATGTTGGCGATCGGCCCGGTGTTGTACAGGAACGTGTTGGGGTTGCGGACCTTGGTGGTGAACCGGAACTGGTAGGTCACGTCCGGCTTCGCGTCGCCGCGGTTGCTGATGTGGATCTCGTAGAGGACGTCGTCACCGAACTCGAAGAAGTTCGGGCCGCCCATGGGGTTCTGGAGCGGGATGAAGTTGGCGATCAGGGTGACCGTCGACGGTCGGTCGGGGCTGACGAACGCATACACGTCCGTGTTGTCGGCGACCGGGTCCTTGGAGATCTCCGGCGCCTCGCGGTGCGATGACATGGGCAGTACCTCTCGTGCTGGGCTGGTGCTGAGATGAAGGCAGCGCGAGTCCCCACGTCGCTGGACGCACAGGAGCGTTGGGCGGGCTCGTAAGGCGCCGGTCGCCGCGCTGCGGCCGGTGCCGGCGCGGTCAGTCGCGCAGGTGGCGGGTGAGCGTGGCGACGAGCGCCTTGTCGGTGACGACGACCTCGCGCTCGCCGTGCATGACGGCCACCTGTCCGGTGGCGGCGTCCTTGACGTAGGCGACGACGGCGCCGTCGGGAGGCGGTGCGGCCGACGCCGAGTCGGCTCCGATGATGGCCGGTGCGACGGCGATGACCGCCACCCCGGTTCCGCTGGCGGCGAGAAACCCTCGCCTACTGGTCTGGTTCATGCATCTGTCCTTTCGGGATGGGCCCCGGCAGGTGATGTTCGTCGCGGAGGACCGGCCGGATGGGCCGGACCTCGAGCGACGCTGCAGTGAACCGCGCTACTGCTCGAGCAGCCGCGTCAGGCGCTTGAGCTGCCGGACCAGGTCGCGCTCCTGCGCCGGCGTGAGGCGAGTGGCCAGGCTGACCTGGCGCAGGATCGCCTCCTCCTCCCGGCGCAGCTCCAGGCCCTGGGGCGTCGGTGTGATGACGACCCGGCGCTCGTCGCGAGGGTCGCGGCGGCGCGAGACCAGGCCGCGTCCCTCGAGCCGCTTCAGCAGCGGGGAGATCGTGCTGATGTCGAGAGCCAGCCGGTCCGCCAGCGTGCCGACCATGAGGGAGCCGTCCTCCCAGAGGACCTGCATCACCTGGAACTGCGGGTAGGTCAGCTGCAGCCGGGCGAGCGAGCTCCGGTAGCGCGTTCCCAGCGCCCGCGACGCCGCGGCGAGCGCCACGCCCAGGCGCTCCTCGAACGGGACGACCCCGTATACCGCGCTGTCGCCCGCCCGCGTCGTCACCCTGACCCGGCGTCATGCTCTCCCCGTCCTCGCCGGACCCGGGCTCGCACCCGAAACTCTGTGCACAGATGTTCCGTGCACAAAGTGTTCCGACTCCAACTGTTGTAACACGAACCTGTTTGTGATGTGCTGTCAATCGTCGGTTTCAGCCACGTGACCGGACACCCGTCCTGCGATCAGCAGACGTCTGCCGAAACGTGGAGGGACCATGTCCATCGCGTGCGCGACCCCAAACCTGGGACCGGCGGTTCCCGGCGTCCGAGCGTCGTGAGCAGCTGACCCGCAACCTGCTGGCCGTCGCCCGTAGCGGCGACATCGACCCCGCTGACGCCGCGGCGCTCCGCAACGAGGCCGTCGTGCTCAACCGGGTCCTGGCGCTGACGATCGCCCGCCGGTACCACCGTCGCGGCGTCGACGACGAGGACGTCGACCAGGTGGCGATGGTCGGCCTCTGCCTCGCCGTCGACCGCTGGGACCCCACGGTGTCCACTCCGTTCGTCGCGTTCGCCGGCCCGACCATCTCCGGGCGAGATCAAGCGACACTTCCGCGACCGGGCCTGGCTGGTGCGGCCGCCGCGCTCGATCCAGAACCGGGTCGCGGACGTGCGGGCGGCGACCGAGGAGCTGATGGCCGAGCTGGGGCGCGAAGCGACGCGCGACGAGATCGCCGCCCGCCTCGACGTCGAGGTGGAGGTCGTCGACGACGCCCGGCAGGCCGCCGACGCCTTCCACGCCACGCCCCTCGAGCACGACGACGGGTCGCCCGACCCCCACCAGGACGGAGTCTCCGGACGCCGATCTCATCGAGTCGCTCGCCGAGTCGATCGACCTGCGCCGGGCCGTCGAGCAGCTGCCCGAGCGCGACCGCCGCCTGGTCCAGCTCCGGTTCGTCGACGAGCTGACCCAGCAGGAGGTCGGCCGGGTGCTGGGCGTCTCGCAGATGCAGGTGTCGCGGCTCCTGGTCCGGCTCCTCGACACCCTGCGCCTCAGCCTGGACCCGGTCGGCGCCGAGGCGGCGGCGCAACCGAAGCCGTTGTCCGCCGCCTGACCCGGTCCGCTCACCGCGACCGTGAGGTCCGTCGACGCGAAACTGAGGTGGCTGCCCGATGTTCGGCCTCGCTGCGACCGCGAACCTCGGGTCATGACAGCGTCTCCCTCATCGTCCCGGTCCGTCCGACGGTCCCTGACCCAGGGCCGCCCGCGACTCGCCCCGGGCGTCGCCCTGCTCGCCGTGACGGCGTCTCTGGTGTTCTTCACCACTGGCGTCGGCATGTTCGAAGGGCGGGTCGTCTACCCCTCGTGGCTGAACCTGGCCACCTTCGAGGACTTCTCGACCTACCACGCCGCCTACGGCCGTGCCCTGCTCCCGTGGCTGCCCGGCCCGCTGCTGGTGGCCACGGTCCTCAACGTGGTGTTGCTCCGACGTCGGCCGGTCAGCGTTCCCCGGTGGGTGATCGTCGCCACCCTCACCGCGCAGCTGCTCGTCGTGGCAGTGACGGTGGGCCTGGCCATCCCCCTCCAGGCGCAGCTCGGCACCGCGGGACACAGCCCTGACCAGATCACCGACCTGGTCGAACGCCTGATCCGGGTCAACCCTCCGCGTGAGGTGCCCGGCCTGGCCGTCGCGGCGGCGTTCGGCTGGATGCTGTACCGCGTCCTGCTCGGTTCCCGGCGACCGAGCTCAGATGTTCCGCCGGTGTGAAGCGATCCCGGCCGAAACCGGGGAGACATCTGAGTTCGGTCACGGACGTGGCCGTGGAGCCGCCTATCGGAATCGAACCGATGACCTATTCATTACGAGTGAATCGCTCTGGCCGACTGAGCTAAGGCGGCGTGCGCCCTGGCGGACGCGGGGCACCACTATACGGATCGACCAGGCGTTCTCCGAACCGAGCCGAGCAGCCTCAGGAGCCGGCGGACCCGCATACCACTAGCACTTCACGCCGTCCTGCGGGACGGTGCCGTTGATGAGCCACCCGTCCACGGCGCGGTCGACGCAGGGGCTCGACCGCGGGATAGCCGCCGTGGCCGTCCCCGTCCCGCGTGACGAGGACACCGTGAGCGAGCTGCCGACGTAGCTGGGTCGCCGACTCGTACGGCGTGGCCGGGTCGCGGGTGGTCCCGACGATGACGATGGGTGGCGAGCCCGGCGCGGCGATCGGGTCGCTCTTGCCGGTCGCCGGGATCGGCCACACCGTGCAGGGGACATTGCCCCAGGCGAGGGACCGACCCCATATCGGCGCCTCCTGGCTCAGCTTCTGCGCGAACGCCTCGGTCTGCGCGAGGTCCGAGGTGTCGGGCTTGTCGAGGCAGTTGACCGTGTAGATCGACTCCATCATGTTGCCCGAGTACTGACCACCCGGCGTGCGCTGGGCGTACGCGTCGGCGAGCTTCATGAGCGCGTTCCCATCGCCCGACCGGGCGTCCTTGAGGGCCTCGGTCAGCTGGGCCCAGAACGACTTGTTGTACATGGCGTACAGGATCCCGAGGGCCCCCCAGCTCTCGGTGAGGGCCGTGACCTTCTGGTCGTTCGTCACCGGCAGCGGCTGGGAGTCCAGGCCGCGCAGGAAATCCCTGATCCAGGCCATCCCCTCGTCGCGACTCTGGCCGACCGGGCAGTCCGAGTCCGTGACGCAGTCGTCGACGTACGCCTGGGTGGCGATCTCGAAGCCCTTGGCCTGTCCGGTCGCCATATCCTGAGCCGTGAGGTCCGGCGGCACGGGACCGTCGAGAACGAACCGGCCCATCTGGCTGGGGAACAGCCCCGCGTAGGTCGCGCCGATAAGGGTGCCGTACGACGCGCCGAGGTAGTTGAGCTTGGGCTCCCCGAGCGCGGCGCGGAGGATGTCCATGTCGCGCACGGTATCCACGGTCGAGACGTGCGCGATGATCTTGGGGTTCCTGGCGGCACATCCGTCGGCGAACTTCTTCGCCTCGGCGAGGAGACCCTGCTCCTCCGCCGGCGTGTCGGGCGTCGAGTCGACGCCGCCGAGGAACGTGTCGAGCTCACTGTCGCTGACGCAGTCGATCGGCATGGACCGGCCGACGCCACGCGGGTCGAAACCGACCAGGTCGTAGCGCCGCCGCACGTCGCTGCTGACAAGGGAGCTGGCGGACTGGCTGATGTACTGGACCGGCGAGGCGCCGGGACCACCGGGGTTGTAGACCAGGGCGCCGAGCCGCTGCCCGGACGACCGCGCCTTGGAGCGGATCACGGCCAGCTGCATCGTCTCGCCGCCGGGGTTGGCGTAGTCGATCGGGACGCGCAGCTTGGCGCACTCACCGCCGGAGCAGCTGGTCCACTGCAGGCGCTGGCTGTAGAAGGTGTCGAGCCCGGTCGTGCCGGTCGGCGGGGGCTGCGGGACGAAGGTCGGGTCGGACGACGACGCGTCACCGGAGTCGTCGGTCGGCAGGAACGGCAGGACGAGGCACGACGAGAGGCTGAGCGACGCGACGACGGCCCCCACGAGCGCCACGAGCACCCGCCGGGCCCGACGGCTCCGGCTGCGAGGGGTCAGGGGCACCGGAGCACGGTAACGCCCGGGGCGCAGACGCGGGGTCCACTGCGGTTCACGACGTGCTAACGACTGTAGGTCCGCGGTTGTCCCGGGGTCTGCGACACGTTCTTCGTGGCGGCGACCGGGTCAGTCGGTGGCGACGCCGCTCATCACGGTGATCGTCATGGCCTCCAGGGCCAGGAGGGGCGCGACGTTGAGGTTGATGCGCTCCCGGGCCTCGCCGACCGCCTCCATCGCCTGCAGCAGCTGCTCCGGGGTCCGCATCGCCGCGAGGGCCCGGACGACGTCGATGCTGTCCTCGTTGACCAAGTCCACCGGCGCGCCGATCCGCAGGACGAGCGCGTCGCGGTGGATCGACAACAGGTCGACGAGCGCTCGATCCACCGTGTCGCGGGCGAAGCGGGTGGCGCGGGTCTTCTGCTCCCGCTCCATCGCACTGAGCTGTGCGCGGATGTGCGGCGGCTGCGTGCGAGCGGCGGGGTCGGCACCGAGGGTCTCGAGCAGCCGGTGTGCGCTCCGCGGCGTCGCGCTCGGCTCCGGACGACGCGGACTCCTCGTCGGCGATGGACGCGAGGTCGGCGGCGGCAGCGATCGCATCGCCGATGGTCCGTATGCGTCCGGGCATGGCGATGACGTCGCGCCGCCGGATCCGGGCGCCCTCGTCGCGAGCCAGTCGTCGCGCCAGGCCGACGTGGGACTGGGCCGCGCGGGCCGCATACCGGGCCATGGCGGGGTCGACGCCGTCGCGGCGGACGAGCAGGTCGGCCACCGCCTCGACCGGCGGAGTGCGCAGACGGACGTGTCGCGACCGCGACCGGAGGGTGATGATCACGTCCTCGAGCGAGGGCGCGCAGAGGATCCAGACCGTCCGCGGAGTCGGCTCCTCCAGAGCCTTGAGGAGCGCGTTCGCGGGGGCGTCCGAGTAGGACGTGAGGCGGTCGGCGTCCTCGATGATCATCACGCGCCACTGGCCGACCGACGGCCGCAGGGCCGCCTCCTGGACCAGGGACCGCATGCTGTCGACCTTGATCGACAACCCTTCGGTGGCGACGACGGTGACGTCGGCGTGGGTCCCGTCGAGCGCGGTCCGGCACTCGTGGCATACCCCGCACCCGCCGTCCGGGCACTGCAGTGCCGCGGCGAAGGCGCGAGCCGCGACCGAGCGGCCGGAGCCCGGCGGTCCGGTGAACAGCCAGGCGTGTGTCATGGCGGTCGGGTCGGCGACCGCCTTGGCGAGGACGGCGAGCGCCTCCGGCTGTCCGACGACGTCGTCCCAGACGGTCACGAGGCCTCCCCCACGGCGATGCCGTCGTCGTGCAGCCGGGCCAGCACGACCGCGTGAATCTCCTCCGGCGGGAGGGTGGCGTCGACGACGAGGTAGCGGTCGGGGTGCGCTGCGGCCAGAGCGAGGAAGTGTTGCCGCACCGCCTCGTGGAACGCGTCGCCCTCGCGTTCGAGCCGGTCGTGGACGTCGCCGCGACGGGACCGGCCGGTACCGGCGTCGACGTCGAGCACCACGGTGAGGTCGGGGACCAGCCCGTCGGTCGCCCAGCCTTGAACCGTCGCCACCTCGTCGGACCCCAGGTCGCGACCGGCTCCCTGGTAGGCGATGGCCGAGTCGACGTAGCGGTCGGTGATGACCACGCGCTGCTGCGCGAGGGCTGGGGCGATCACCGTGTCGACGTGGTGGGCCTTGTCGGCGGCATAGATCAGCGCCTCGGCGCGGGGGGAGACGTGGTCGCCGTGGAGGACGAGGTCGCGCAGGGTGGCGCCCAGCGTCGTGCCACCGGGCTGCCGCGTCTCGAGGACGTCGAGCCCCGCGCCGCGTAGGGCGTCGGCGAGCAGCCGCACCTGAGTGGACTTGCCCGCCCCGTCGCCGCCTTCGAACGCGACGAACAGCCCGGTATGCCGCGTCGCCATGCCCGCGATGCTAGGGCAGGGCGGGGTCACCGCCCCGGCCGCCGCCCACAAACTCGGTTGCCCCCACCCTGGGGTGGATCCGTAGCGTCAAGGCCATGACCTCAGCGGGGACCTCGGTGCGTGAAGTGCGCCGCGAGAACGACGGGGCGCCGGGTGACCCCGGCGAGCTGGTCGGTCTGCTGCTGCCCGCCGAAAGCGGCCAGTGGGTACCGGCGACCGTCTTCGGCGCGGCGCTGGGTCCGGCCGTGGCGGAGGGCGCCGCCGAGTCGCTGGTGCGCGAGCACGGGCTGTCGTCGCTCGCCGAGCGCTGGTGGGTGCGGGTCGCGGGCGGCGACTGGCGCGAGGCCTGGCTGCTCGAGGTCAAGCGCGACCGGCTCCGGCTGCGCTGGGACGACCCGATGCTCATGCAGCCTGGCCACGGTCAGTGGGTGCGCCTGGTCGAGGTGGAGATCCAGCGGCACCACCCAGCGGGTTGACCGGCAGCGATCGCCGCTGTGTCCTTGATATCCGGATTTGTAGGAAATCAGTGACAAATCTGACGTGATGTGGCAGGTTGCCTTCAGCTGGCTCGTTCTGGACCCGATGACCGGCATTCAGGCACCGGACATGGCGGTACGGGCGGGTCTGCGCTGTTAGCGCTGCGCCCCCGAAGGACACCGCCATGACGCTGCTCCGTAGCCGCTCCCTTCACCGGCCACGACGGGAACGGCGTCGCGTCGCCGCCGCAGTCGTCGGCGGCACCGCTCTGGTAGCGGCAGCACTGGTCGGCAGCGGCGGGGCCACCGCGCAGGGGGCGGTGGCCCTCCCGGCCGAGTGCGTTCAGGCCGACGCCACGGTGACGTGCACCTACCAGCAGGCGGGCGTTCAGCGAGCCTTCCCGGTTCCGGCCGGCATCACCTCGGTCAAGGTGACCGCCATCGGCGGACGGGGCGGCCGGTCGGGAGCAGCCGGCGGTTTCGGCGCGCTCCTCACGGGCACGCTGACCGTCATCCCGGGCACCTCGCTCTATGTGACGGTCGGGGGCGCCGCGGCGCCGGGCCCGAGCTGCCTGACGGGCGTCCAGTGCGTTGCGGGCGCCAACGGCGGCGGCACGGGGCACGCCGGAGGCGGTGGCGGTGGGTCATCCGACATCCGGACCCCCGCCTCGAGCCTGGCGAGCCGAGTGGTCGTCGCCGCCGGGGGCGGTGGCGGTGCCGCCGATGCCACTCTGTCGACCGCTCAGATGGGCTTGGCGGTGTCGATCACCTTCACGTCGAAGGTGGCCGAGCCGGTGTGAGCGAGCTCGTCCACCAGAGCAGCCCGACCCCGCCCAGGATCATGAGCAGAGCGCCGGGCAGGAGGTTCTGGAACGGGTGCCGGCCGTCGACCCACCGACCGACCGGAACCGCCAGCACCAGCGGCACGACGGCGAAGCTGGCGGCGACCAGGCCCACCAGGCTCGGGCTCACCCCGAGCTCGAGAGCCTGGTATGCCGACGACGGGCGGACGATGTAGGCGCCGAGCTGGAGGGTCAACGCGTGTGCGAGGACCCACCGCCGGGTGGCCGTCAACGAGGCGGGGGCCGGGTGTCGTTGTCGCGCTCGCCCGGAGCGGCCGGGAGGGCCTCGGGGTCGTCATCCGCGCGGGCGGCCTCGGGGTCGTCGTCCGCGCGGGCGGCCTCGTGGAGGATCTCCGCCCGCGTCGGCCGGCGGCGCAGGAAGTGTCCGCCGACGAGCACCGCGGCCAGGGTGAGGTAGACGACGATGGTGAACGGGGTCGACACCAGGGTGAGCAGGTCTCCCCCCGCAATGTCCAGCGCCCGGCGCAGCTGCACCTCGGCGAGCGGACCGAGGATTGCTCCGACGATCATCGGCGAGATGGGGAAGCCGAACCGACGCATGAGATAGCCGACCCCGCCCAGCACGAGCAGCAGCACGACGTCGAACGGGGAGCCGTTGACGGCATACCCGCCGAGCATGGCGAAGAAGAGGATGCCCGCGAAGAGGTACGGCTTCGGGATCTCGAGGATGCGGACCCAGAGGCCGACCAGGGGCAGGTTGAGGGCCAGCAGGATGACGTTGGCGACCAGCAGGCTGGCGATCAGCCCCCAGACCAACGCCGGTTGCGTCTCCAGCAGCTGCGGGCCGGCCTGGATGCCGTACTGCTGGAAGGCGACCAGGATGACAGCGGCCGTGGCCGAGGTGGGAATCCCCAAGGTCAACAGGGGCACCAGCGTGCCGGCCGCGTTGGCGTTGTTGGCCGCCTCGGGCCCGGCCACCCCCTCGATGGCCCCGTGGCCGAACTCCTGCGGCCGCTTCGACAGCCGCCGCTCCGCGGAGTACGACAGGAAGGTCGGGATCTCCGAGCCACCCGCCGGGATGACGCCGAGCGGGAAGCCGATCCCGGTTCCTCGCAGCCAGGGCTTCCACGACCGGCGCCAGTCGGCGCGGGTCATCCAATGCCGGCCCTTGCGCAGCTTGAGCATGTCGAAGACCGTCGTCGACTGGTGCGCCGCGACGTAGAACACCTCGCCGACGGCAAACAGCGCGACGATGAGGATGACCGTGTCGACGCCGTCGAGCAGGCTGACCTGGCCGAAGGTCAGCCGCTGCTGGCCGCTCTGGAAGTCGATGCCGACGAGTCCGACCACGAGACCCAGGACCAGAGAGATCATGCCGCGGAGGGGAGAGGACCCGACCAGGGCGCTGACGGTGAGGAACGCGACGACCATGAGTGCGAAGTAGTCCTGGGCACCGAGCTGAACGGCGATCCCCACCATCCACGGAGCGAAGAACGCGAGCAGCAGGGTGGCGATGGTCCCGGCGACGAACGAGCCGATGGCGGCCGTGGCGAGGGCGGCGGCACCCCGGCCCGCTCGGGCCATCTTGTTCCCGTCGATCGCCGTGATGACGGACCCGGACTCGCCCGGCGTCTTCAGCAGGATCGAGGTGGTCGATCCGCCGTACATCGCGCCGTAGTAGATGCCGGCGAACATGATGAACGCCGCGGCGGGCTCGAGGCCGTAGGTCAGGGGCAGCAGCAGGGCGATGGTCAGCGCGGGTCCGATGCCGGGCAGTACGCCGATGAGCGTCCCGACAACGGTTCCCACCAGGGCGAAGAGCAGGTTCTGCAGGGTGAAGGCGACGGCCAGGCCCGCGAGCAGCCCTTCGAAGCCCGACATCAGAACAGCCCCTCGAACACACCGGCCGGAAGCGAGATGTCGAGCAGCCGGGTGAACGAGAAGTAGACGACCACGGAGAGCACCACCGCGATGAGGGCGGACTTCAGGTGGCTGCGCGCTCCCATCGCCCAGGCCGTCATCCAGAAGCACACCGCGCTGATGATGAGGTAGCCGACCGGTTCCACGGCGACGATGAACACGAGGAGGGCGGCGACACAGACGCCCAGCGGCACCCACTTGGTGCTCCGGACGTCGACGTCACCCTCGGCCGTCTCCGGCTCGCCGACAGAGCCGCGGGCGATCTGCACGCAGAGCGCGGCGGCGAGGACAACGAGGACCGCGCCGACGACGGTGGGCATGAACCCGGCGCCGACACCCGAGGCGGACGTGGAGTCCGGCTGGCTCAGACCGTCGCGGAGAACCACGATCCCGAGCACCAGCAAGGCGACGGCGATCGCCCACTCCCCGAAGCGGCGCTGGGGTTTCTCGTCGGCACGCTCGTCCCTGTCTACCGAGGCGTCCTGGCTCATCGAGCCGTCCGCCCTCGTCGGGCCGCCCTGGTGGTCATCCGCTACTTCTTCGAGAGCCCGAGATCGGTGAGCACCGTCGTGACCCGCGTGTTCTCCTCCTTGAGCCAGGTCGCGAACTCCGGGCCGGCCAGGAAGTTGTCGTTCCAGCTGTTCGTCGCCAGGGCCGTCTTCCAGCTCGCCGAGCCGTGCATGGCGGTCAGCACGCCGACGTACTGCTGTGAGAGGGCGGCGTCGATCCCGGCGGGCGCCATGATCGAGCGCCAGTTCTGGAACTCGAGCTTCGGGTCGATGTCGGCGGCCGTCTGGGCGTACGTCGCTCCCTCGATCGGCTTGGCCGACGAGACGAGCAGGCCCTTGAGGTTGCCGTTCTTGACCTGCGCGGTGAACTCGTTGAGCCCGGCTACGCCGGCCTGGACCTTGCCGCCGAGGAGAGCCGTGGTCGCCTCACCACCGCCGCTGAACGGCACGTAGTTGACGTCCGACGGCTTGACGCCGTAGTGCTGCGCCAGCAGCCCGATGAAGATCTGGTCGGCGCTGCCGGCCGACCCGCCCGCGATGGCTACGGACTTCGGGTCCTTCTTGATGGCGGCGAACAGCGCGTCGACGTTGGCGTACGGAGAGTCCTTGGGCGTGACGATCGCCTCGTACTCCCCGACGACGCGAGCCAGCGGCGTGAGGTCGTCCAGGGTGACGGATGTGCCGTTGGTGATGATCCCGGACATCATCGCCAGCCCCGAGGCCACGAGCAGGTCCTTCTTCCCCTTCTGGGGAGCGACCTGGGCCAGCGCGACCGTCCCGGACGCTCCGGGCACGTTGCGCACCTCGATCGACTTGGCCAGGTTGTCGGTCTTCAGGGAGGCCTGGACCGCGCGTGAGGTCTGGTCCCATCCGCTCCCGGGCGCCGCGGGGGCGATCAGCTCGACCCGGTTCAGCGGTTCCGCTGAAGCGGCGCCTCCCGCGGTCGCGCCGCCGCCGGCGGAGCCGGCCGAACCGGTGCCACCCGACCCGCAGGCGGCGAGAGCGACGGCGCCGGCCGCAACGAGGGCCAGGCCTCGGGTCATGCTCGCAAACGTCTTCACAGAATGTCCTCCGTCTGAACCCCGTCGTTCAACAGTGCGCCGAATGTATGCATAGAACGCCCGGACGGCAAGTGGAAGGTACCTGAACCGGGCAATTGGTCTTCTGTGTATACACTCCCAGCGTGGCATCAGGCAGGGCAGGCGACCGGGCATACCGGCAGCTGCACGCCGAGATCCTCGAGGGGAGCCTCGCCCCCGGCCTCTGGCTCGGCGAGGTCGAGCAGGCCGCGCGGCTCGGGGTGTCGCGGACACCACTGCGCGAGGCGCTGGCCCGGCTCGCTGCCGACGGCCTGGTCGTCCCGTCGCGTGGCCGCGGCATGGTGGTCGCCGAGATCTCGAGCGAGGACGTCGACGCGCTGTTCGAGATGCGGATCTGCCTCGAGGCCGAGGCCGCCCGGCTCGCTGCGGCGCACGTGGCCGCGGGCCGCACGCACGGCGCCGTGTTCGAGACCTACGTCCGCCGGTTCGCCGAGGCGCGGGACACCCTCGCCGGACCGGGCGCCTCCCCCGGGCTGGTCACCGACTACTACGCCCTGATCCGGCAGTTCGACGAGGCCATCGACATGGCCGCGTCGAACGCCTACCTGGTCGAGGCCATGGCCCTCATTCGCATGCACGTCGCGCGAGTCCGCCGGCGGGCCGGCCACTCGGTCGAGCGGCTGGCCGCCTCGGCCGAGGAGCACGGCCTGATCGCCGAGGCGATCTCGGCGGGTGACCCGGATCTCGCGACCCACGCCGTCCACGTCCATCTACACCGCAGCCGCGGCCACTTCCGGGCCGGCCTGGACGACGACATCGCCGCCAGCTGACCACCCAGACCGCTGAGAAGAAGCCCTGCCGAGGAGTCACCCCCGATGAGAACGCATGACGTGCGGGTCCACCCGAGCTCCAGCGACCTGCCGCGCGAGGAGCAGCTCGCGTGGGCGATCGCCGAGGTCGCCACCGACCCGGTCGCGGTCGACGCCGAGGTGGCGGAGATGGTGGTCAACCGGTTCGTCGACAACGCCGCCGCCGCGGCCGCGGCACTGAACCGGCCGCCGGTCGCCGCCGCTCGGGCCCAGGCGCTCGCCCACCCGCCGAGTACCGGCGGCCCGGGTGCGGCCGTCTTCGGCGTTCCCGCGGATGCCACGGTGAGTCCCGAGTGGGCGGCCTACGCGAACGGGGTGGCGGTGCGCGAGCTGGACTACCACGACACGTACCTGGCCGCGGACTACTCGCACCCTGGGGACAACACCCCTCCGCTGCTCGCCGTCGCCCAGCACGTCGGCGCGAGCGGGCAGGACCTGGTGCGGGCCATCGCCACGGGGTACGAGGTGCAGATCGACCTGGTGCGCTCGATCAGCCTGCACCGCCACAAGATCGACCATGTGGCGCACCTCGGCCCCTCCGTCGCGGCCGGCCTCGGGACCCTCCTCGACCTCCCGACGGACGTCGTCTACCACGCCGTCGGCCAGGCCCTGCACACCACCACGAGCACCCGCCAGTCGCGCAAGGGCCAGATCTCGTCATGGAAGGCCTTCGCCCCGGCCCTCGCCGGAAAGCTGGCCGTCGAGGCGGTGGACCGGGCCATGCGCGGCGAGGGCAGCCCCGCGCCGATCTACGAGGGTGAGGACGGCGTGATCGCCTGGCTCCTGGACGGACCCGAGGCACGGTATGCGGTACCGCTGCCGGAGCGCGGTGAGGCCAAGAGGGCGATCCTCCGCAGCTACACGAAGGAGCACTCGGCGGAGTACCAGGCCCAGGCGTGGATCGACCTGGCCCGGCGGTTGCGCTCCGCCCGACCCGAGGTGGCGGATCCCGACCAGGTCGAGAGCATCGTGATCCACACGTCGCACCACACGCACTTCGTCATCGGGTCGGGCTCCGGCGACCCCCAGAAGTTCGACCCGCAAGCGAGCCGGGAGACCCTCGACCACTCGCTGCCCTACATCTTCAGCGTCGCCCTCCAGGACGGGTCGTGGCACCACGTCGACTCCTATGCGCGGACGCGCGCGACCCGAGGCGACACGGTTGCCTTGTGGCACAAGGTGACCACCGAGGAGGACCCGGAATGGACTCTTCGGTACCACGACGACGGCGACGGCCAGTCGTACGGCGGACGCGTCGTCGTCACCCTGCGCGGTGGCGAACAGGTCGTCGACCAGATCGACGTGGCCGACGCGCACCCCAACGGGGCGCGGCCGTTCGGACGGGACGCCTACCTCGCCAAGTTCCGGGTACTCGCCGAGCCGGTCCTCGGCCGCGACGAGTGCGACCGGTTCCTCGACCTCGCCCTCCGGCTGCCGGAGCTGTCGCCCACCGAGGTGCGGTCGCTGACCATGGTGGCCACGTCGCTCAGCGAGTCCGACCGGCCCGGAATCTTCTGAGGATCGAGGCAGGAGAGAAGATGCTCTACTCGACCGTGACCGCGTCGCAGAAGCGACGCGCGCTCCGGGAGCGACTGTCGTCCGGCTCCCTGCTACGGATGCCGGGGGCCTTCAACCCGTTGTCAGCCAAGTTGATCGAGCGGAAGGGCTTCGACGGCGTCTACGTCTCGGGCGCCGTCGTGAGCGCCGACCTGGGCCTGCCCGACATCGGGCTGACGACACTGTCGGAGGTCGCGGGCCGCAGTGCTCAGATCGCCCGGGCCACCTCCTTGCCCGTGCTCGCCGACGCCGACACCGGGTTCGGCGAGCCGATGAACGTCGCTCGCACCGTGCAGGATCTCGAGGATGCCGGCGTCGCCGGGGTGCACATCGAGGACCAGGTGAACCCCAAGCGCTGCGGGCACCTCGACGGCAAGCAGGTCGTCGACGTCGAGGACGCCGTGCGCCGGATCCGAGCGGCGACCACGGCCAAGCGCGATCCCGACTTCCTCATCATGGCCCGCACCGACGTGCGCGCCGTGGAGGGCGTGGAGGCCGCCGTGGACCGGGCCCGCCGGTTCGTCGATGCCGGTGCCGACGCCGTGTTCCCCGAGGCACTGACCAGCCTCGCGGAGTACGAGACGCTCCGCCGCGCGGTCGACGTGCCGCTGCTCGCCAACATGACCGAGTTCGGCAAGACCCCGCTCTTCACCACCAGCGAGCTGGCCGGCGTCGGGGTCAACCTGGTCATCTGGCCGGTGTCACTGCTGCGGATGGCGATGGGGGCGGCCGAGCGGGCCTTGGACACCCTCCTCGTGGAGGGGTCGCTGGAGTCGCAGCTGCCGCACATGCAGCACCGGGCCGACCTGTACGACCTGGTGGACTACGCCGGATACAGCGAGTTCGACTCGTCGGTCTTCGACTTCACCGTCGTCCCACGCTCATAAGCCGGCCCTCGCCGGCGGACTCGGCGCGGTCATGGCCGCCCCCTACTAGGGTGCGGCCATGACGGTGCGGGTCGGCTTCCTCCGGGCGGTGAACCTCGGCAAGCGAAGGGTCGAGATGGCCCGCCTCAAGGCGGTCGCCGAGGGCCTGGGCCACGGCGACGTGTGGACCTACATCAACAGCGGCAACGTGGTCTTCGACGCCACCGGCAGCCGCGCGAACCTCGAGAAGGCGATGGAGGACGCCCTCGAGACCGAGTTCGGTTTCGAGTGCACGACCTTCGTCCGGACCGCCGCCGAGCTCGAGAAGACCCTCGCCGCAACGCCGTTCGAGGTCAAGACGGCGGACACCCACTTCGTCACGTTCCTCAAGAAGGCGCCCTCCGCCACCGCCGCCAAGGCCCTCGAGGCGCTCTCCAACGACTTCGACACCCTCGTCGTCCAGGGCGCCGACGTGCACTGGCTGATGCACGGGTCGTCGATCGAGAGCAAGCTGGTCGGGCGGGACTGGGCGAAGATCCTCGGCCCGCTGAGCTCGACCAGCCGCAACGTCAAGGCCCTGACCAAGCTCAGCGACAAGATCGCCGCCCGGGCGAAGTCCTAGGACGTTGCCGCGCGGTCGGCGTTCGCATGGATCGCGTCCCGCACGTACTGCGCGAGCCCCGGCTCCTGGTCCTCGTACGTCTTCGTGAACCGGGGGTCGGCGACGTACATGTCACCGAGGTTCCGGTGGAACTCGGGCGTGATCGCGTAGAACCGGTCGTTGATGTGCCGCCGGTGCCGCTCGGCCGCGTCCATGGCCCGTTCGCTGGTCGCCGGCGCGCCGGAGCGCTTCGCCGCCACCAGCTCGGCGCCGATGGACTCCATCTCCGCCTTGATCTCCACCCAGTCGGCCTTGGTGTACCGCGACGTGCGGCGCTGCGACTCCTTCCAGGCGTCGCTGTCACCCCACCGCTCCTCGGCCTCGGCGGCGTACTCCTCGGAGTACCCGTCGCCGAACAGCTCCTGCTGCTCCTCCTTGGTCAGCTTCAACCCTGACATCTCCTTCTCCAATGCTCGGTCGATGGCCGTGACGAGCTCGCCGAGCTCGTCCAGCCGGGACATGACCGCGGCCCGCTGGCGGCGCAGGTGGGACTCCAGGTCGGCGCCGCTCGCGTCGAGCAGGACACCGATCTCCTCCAGCGGGAACCCGAGCCGTCGGTACACGACGATGTTCTGGAGCCGCTCGAGGTCGTCCGCGGTGTAGAGCCGGTAGCCGGCCGGCGTGCGTTCGCTGGGGTGCAGCAGCCCGATCTCGTCGTAGTGGTGCAGCGTTCGCACCGTCACGCCGAGCTCGTCGGCCACCTGCCCGACCGTCCAGACGGCGTCCACCAGCGTTCCTCCGGTCCTGCCCTCGGTCATGTCGTCGATGCTCGCGCCTCACGTCGGGTGAGGGTCAAGTCGCCTAGGCGTGTGTGCCCGAGCCCCATGGCCAGGCCCGCCTTGTGGGTCGGGTCTCCATACCTGGGTCCGCTCGTGCTTCCTAGGGTTCCACGAAGTGCGGGGGCGCTGACCGGCCAGCTGACCGGCCACGGGAGCACGAGGAGGTGCCGATGACCGACGAGACCCTGCTCCAGACCCGCTCCCTGACCAAGGAGTTCCGCGGCTTCCGGGCCGTCTCCGACGTAGATCTCGTCGTCCAGACCGGCACCGTCCACGCCCTGGTCGGGCCCAACGGCGCGGGCAAGACGACCCTGTTCAACCTGCTGACCGGGTTTCTCGAGCCGACCTCCGGCACGATCGAGTACGACGGCCAGGACATCACCGGCAAGCGGCCCGAGGACATCGCACACCTGGGCATCGCCCGGTCGTTCCAGATCACCAGCCTCTTCGATGCGCTCACCCTCCGGGAGCACCTCGAGCTGGCGCTGGCCAGCCGCACCGGGCTCGGGATGCGGTTCTGGCAGTCGGTGACGCGGTTCGGCCGGTTCGACGACCGCGCCACCGCCCTGCTCGAGCAGGTGGGCCTCGCCGACCTGTCGGGCCTGCCGGCCGGCTCTCTCGCCTACGGGCAGAAGCGGGCCCTCGAGCTGGCCCTCGCCCTGGCCCTGGACCCGAAGCTGCTGCTGCTCGACGAGCCGACCGCCGGCATGGGGGTCGAGGACGTCGACCGGACCATCGCCCTGGTCAAGCAGGTCGCGGAGGGCCGAACCGTCGTGCTGGTCGACCACAACATGCACGTGGTCGGGTCGCTGGCCCACACCGTCACCGTCCTGCAGTCCGGCCAGGTTCTGGCCGAAGGCCCCTACGAGCAGGTGCGCCAGGACCCACGAGTGGTCGAGGCGTACCTCGGCACGGCCGCCGGCGAGCCCCATGACTGAGCCGGCCCTGCGCATCGAGTCGGTCTCCGCCTGGTACGGCGAGGCCCGCGCCCTCACCGACGTCTCGCTCGACGTCGCTGCAGGGGAGGTCGTCACCCTGGTCGGCCGCAACGGTGCCGGCAAGACCACCCTCCTGCGCTCCGCGATGGGCCTGCACCGCCAGTGCGAGGGACGGGTACGCGTCGACGGAGCCGACGTCTCCTCGCGCCCCGCCGACGCCCGCGCCCGCATCGGGCTCGGCTGGGTGCCGGACGACCGCGGCATCTACGCCAGCCTGTCCGTCGAGGAGAACCTCGTGCTGCCCCCGGTGGTCCACGAGAGCGCCTGGACCGTCGACCAGGTGTATGCCTCGTTCCCGGTCCTCAAGGAGCGCAAGGACTTTCCGGGCACCAAGCTCTCCGGCGGCGAGCAGCAGATGCTCGCCATCGCCCGAGTCCTGAGGATGGGCGCCCGAGTGCTGCTGCTCGACGAGCCGAGCGAGGGCCTCGCCCCGGTCATCGTGCAGCGGATCGGCGAGATCATCCGCGACATCACGAAGGACGGTGTCGCCGTGCTCCTCGTGGAGCAGAACGTCACCTTCGCCTCGACCGTCGCCGACCGGCACGTCCTGCTCGCCCAGGGCCGGGTCGTCGAGCGGCTCGACAACGACGAGTTCGCCCAGCGCAAGGGCGAGCTGCTCGACTACCTCGGCCTGTGAGCCGAACCTCCACCATCTTCCCCACACCATGCCCCATCAGACGGACCGAGAGAGAGACCGAATCATGAGGACGGCCAGCACAACCAGGACCGGTACGCGCGGGCTCGTCGCCATCGCCGCGCTCAGCGCCCTCGGCCTCGCCGCGTGCAGCGGGGGCGGCGGCGGCCCGCAGACCGGTGGAGCCAGCAAGCTCACCAACGACAAGATCGTCATCGGGCTGCTCAACGACCAGTCCGGTGTCTACAAGGACCTGTCCGGCCCCAACTCCGCGGTGGCCATCCAGATGGCCATCGACGACTACAAGGCCAAGTACGGCGATAAGGCGGTGGCCAAGACCGTCGAGATCGTCCAAGCCGACCACCAGAACAAGGCCGACGTCGCGAACAGCAAGGCGCAGGAGATGTACGACCGGCAGAACGCCGACCTCATCCTCGACGTCCCGAACTCCGCCGCCGCGCTCGCCGTCGCCACCCAGGCCAAGGCGAAGAAGAAGCTCTACATCAACATCGGTGCGGGGACGACGGCGCTCACCGGCGCGCAGTGCAACAAGTACACCTTCCACTGGGCCTACGACACGGCCGTCCTCGCCAAGGGCACTGCCGGCACGATCGTCGGGGAAGGCGGCAAGACCTGGAACATCGTCTACCCCGACTACGCGTTCGGGCAGGACATGAACAAGTCGTTCAGCGCCGAGGTCAAGACGGCCGGCGGCACGGTCGGCCAGTCCATCGCCACCCCGTTCCCCAGCGACAACTTCGCGACGTTCATCACCAAGGCCGGCGACGGCAGCCCCCAGGTGGTCGGCACGATGCACGCCGGCGGGGACCTCATCAACTTCGTCAAGCAGTACAACCAGAGCGAGCTCAAAGGCAAGTCCGAACTGGCCGTCGGCTTGATGTTCATCACCGACATCCACTCGCTCGGCGTCGACCAGTTCGCCGGCACCCAGTTCACCGACGCGTGGTACTGGAACTTCGACGAGCAGAACAAGGCCTGGGCCGACAAGTTCACGGCCAAGACCCAGACCCGGCCGTCGTTCGCCCACGCCGCGAACTACTCCGCCGCGCTGAACTACCTGGAGGCCGTCCAGGCCGCCGGCACCGACGACGCCGACACCATTGTGAAGTCGTTGGAGGGCAAGAAGATCAACGACTTCTTCCTGCGCAACGGCGAGGTTCGGGCCGCCGACCACAACGTCACCCACGACGTGTACCTGGCCAAGGTCAGGACCAAGGACCAGGTCAAGGAGGCTTGGGACTACGAGGAGATCACCAAGACGGTCCCGGCCGCGGAGGCCTATGCAGCACCGGACGGCTCCTGCAAGCTCTCCTGATCGATGGGCTCCTTCGTCCAGTACACCGTTCAGGGCCTGGCGGCGGGCGGGTTCTACGCGCTCGCCGCCCTCGGCCTGGCCGTCATCTTCGGCGTGCTCGGCGTCGTGAACTTCTCGCACGGCGCTTGCTACATGCTGGGGGCCGTCGGCGCCGCAGTCCTGCTCGACACCGCCAACCTCGGCTTCTGGCCGGCGCTGCTCATCGTGCCGTTGGTGTTGTTCGTGTTCGGGGTCCTCATGGAGCGGCTCCTCGTCCGCTGGCTGCTGCGACTCGACCCGCTCTACAACTTCCTGCTGACCTTCGGACTCACGCTGCTGCTCGTCGACCTCGTCAAGCGGCGCTACGGAGTGTCCGGTCTTCCGTACGAGCTGCCGGCCGGCCTCGAGGGAAACGTCACCATCGGCGGGCTGAGTCTGTCGGCGTACCAGATCTTCGCCTGTCTCTTCTCGCTCGCCGTCTGCGTCCTCGTGTGGGCGGTGCTGACCAAGACCCGCATCGGGATGATCGTCCGGGCCGCCACCGAGGACTCGGAGCGAACCCGCGCGCTGGGCATCAACGTGACCCGGTGGGTGACGCCGGTGTTCGGGTTCGGGATCGCGCTGGCCGGCCTGGCCGGCGTGCTCGCCGCGCCGTTCCGGGCGATCACCGCCGACATGGGCAGCAACTTCGTCATCATCCTGTTCGCGGTCGTCGTCATCGGCGGCCTGGGCTCCATCCTCGGTGCGGTCGTCGGCGGCTTCCTCGTCGGCCTGGTCGAGGCCTACGGGCAGGCGTATGCGCCGTCGTTCGCGCAGGTGGTCATCTTCGTCCTGATGGCCGTCGTCGTCCTGGTCCGGCCCGCCGGGTTGTTCGGCCGAGCCGAGGTGGCCTGACATGAGCGAGCAGCTGACCGCACGGGTCGACGTCGACCTCGCCGAGGGCCCAGTCCTGTCTCGTCGCAGCCCGGTTCGCTGGGTCATGCTCGTCGTCGGCCTGGCCATCGCCCTCGCGCTGCCCTGGTTCGTCTACCCGCCGGTGGCGATGGACGTCGCCGCGTGGGGCCTCTTCGCGATGTCCGTCGACCTGCTCCTCGGCTACACCGGCCTGCTGTCGTTCGGGCACGCGGCGTTCTGGGGGTCCTCGGCCTACGTGTCGGGTCTGGTCGCCATCAACGCGGGCGTCCCGTTCCCGGTCGCGATCCTCGCGGGCACGGTCTTCGCGATGGTCATCGCCGTGCCCATTGGCTACCTCTCGGTGCGGCGCACCGGGATCTACTTCGCGATGGTCACGCTGGCGTTCGCCCAGATGATCTACTTCGTCGCCAACCAGTGGCGCGACCTGACCGGCGGCGAGAACGGGCTCCAGGGCATACCGAAGAACTTCTTCGGGATCGAGGCGGTCGAGACCGACTCGTTCTACTTCTACTACGCCGGCCTCGGCTTCATCCTCGTCGGGATGTTCATCGCGTGGCGCGTCGTCAACAGCCCGTTCGGCCGCGTCCTCGTGGCCATCCGCGACAACCCGGCGCGTACGCGGGCGCTCGGGTACAACGTGGAGCGGTACAAGATCATCGCCTTCGTCATCTCCGCGGGGCTGGCCGGGCTGGCCGGTGGTGTGTTCGCCATCTCGCACGGGTTCGCGTCGCTGCAGGAGCTGAACTGGACCACCTCCGGCAAGGTCGTGCTCATCACCGTCCTCGGCGGGATCGGCACGCTGTGGGGCGGCCCGGTCGGCGCCGCGATCGTCGTGCAGCTCGAGGACTGGCTCGCCTCGAGCGGGTTCGAGGGCACCGGCATCATCCTCGGCGCCATCTTCGTGCTCATCGTCCTCCTGTTCCGGCACGGCGTGTGGGGTACCGGACGCCAGGTGGTGGTCTGGTTCCAGCGCCGGCGACGTCAGGGGCGGAAGTCCTAGAACGAGCGAACCGACCGAGTTCGTCGTAGCGTCCGGGCATGCGCACAAAACGCCTGGTCGGCGCCCTCCTCGCAGCGGGCGCGCTCGTCCTCGGCTCGACATCGCCCGGGTGGGCCGCGCCGTCTCCGACGGGGTCGGGCAACGCCATGGGGTACTACCTCGTCCTCGGCGACTCCCTCGCGGCCGGGTACCAGCCCGGCAGCGGCGTTGATCTGACGGGCGGCTACGCGGGAGACGTCCTCGCCGGCATCCAGTCGAGGGATCCAAAGACGCATCTGGTCAACCTGGCGTGCCCCGGCGAGCGCTCGACGACGATGGTGTCGGGCGGGACCTGCGCGTACGACGAGGGCAGCCAGCTGGACCAGGCGTTGGAGTTCCTCCACGCGCACGGCCGCTACACCCGCGTCATTACCGTCCAGGTCGGCGCCAACGACGTCCAGCGGTGCGTGGACCGGGCGACATTGGTCATCGACATGCCCTGCATCCAGGCCGGGATGGCCGACGTCGCCACCTACCTCCCGATGATCCTGGGCAAGCTGCGGGCCGAGGCGCCGGATGCCCAGGTGATCGTGCTCAACTACTACAACCCGTTCCTCGCCGCCTGGTTGACCGGCAACACTGCCCTTGCTGCGCAGTCCGCCCAGCTGCAGGCGACGCTCAACGCGATCATCGGTCAGGCGGCGGCCTCCAGCGCAACGCTGGCCGACGTGGCCGCGGCGTTTGAGAGCACCAACACGACCCCGACCCCGCTCCCGGGCTTCGGCCCGGTGCCGAGAAACGTCGCCTACATCTGCACGTACACCTGGATGTGCATCCTGGGCGACATCCACGCCAACGGCGCCGGGTATGCGCTGATCGGCGAGACTGTGGTGGCGCGGCTCGGCTGACCGAACCGCGCCACCTCGCCGCCGGGGTCAGGAGACGCGCGCCTCCTCCAGGGCCTCCTCCTGGGCCGGCGTCGTCTCGGCCTCGCCTCCACGCAGCAGGACCAGCGTGACGACGGCGGCGAGCACGAGCACCCCGGCGGCGGTGAGTCCGGCCGCATGCATCGCCGATGTGTACGCGGCGCGTCCGGAGTCGAGCACGCCTTGGCCGAGCGCAGCCGGCAGGTGTGCGGCCACCGCGACGGCGCCGCCCAGCGTCTGGCTCGCCTCCGCGGCCACGGGGGCCGGCAGCCCGGCGGGCAACAGCAGGTCGGCCTGGGTGCGGTACACCGCCGCCATGACGCTGCCGAGTAGGGCCATGCCCAGGGCGCCGCCGAGCTCGCTCGAGGTCTCGACGAGGCCGGCGACCGAGCCCGCCCGCTCGGCCGGAGCGACGCCCACGACGTAGTCGGTGATGAGCGACAGGACGGCGACCAGGCCTCCGGACACCAGGCCGGCCGCAACGAGCACCAGCCACAGCCCGCTGGTCGGCTCGACGCGGCTGATCAGGACGAACCCGACCACCGACACGACGAACCCCGCGGCCATCACGGCCGGGCGGCCCAGCCGCGGCGCCAGCACGGCGGCCAGCGGTGCGGCGGCCCCGACGACCACCGAGGGGACCAGGCTCCACAGCGCCGCAGCGAGCGGGCTGAGGCCGAGCACCGACTGGAGGTACTGCGTGAGGATCACCGCGTTGCCCATGATCGCGAACATGGCGAGGATGTTGACGACCACCGACCCGCCGAACCGGCGCTCGGTGAGGGCTCGCACGTCGAGCATCGGCACCTCGGCGGTCAGCTGACGCCGCACGAAGGCGACCCCGACGAGCACCCCGGCGACCGCATACAGGACCGCGTGGGTCGACCACCCGTCGGCCGCGACCGACTTGATTCCGGCGATGACCGGGATGACCGTGCCGAGCGCCAGCAGCGAGCTGAGCCAGTCGAACCGGGCCGCGCGGGTGCCCCTGGACTCCGGCAGGAGGAACGGCGCCGTGACGAGGAGCAGGAACATGGCGGGCAGGTTGATGAGGAACACCGACCCCCACCAGAAGTGCTCGAGCAGCACGCCGCTGATGATCGGGCCGACGGTGACCCCGGCGGTGAGGGCGGCGGACCAGATGGCGACCGCCTTGGTGCGGTCGGCCTCGTCGTGGAAGAGGTTGCGGATCAGCGCGAGGGTCGACGGCATCAGGGTGGCGCCGGCGATCCCGAGCACGGCGCGGGCCGCGATGAGCATCTCGGCGGTCTGCGCATACGCCGCGAGGAGCGAGGCGGCGCTGAACGCCACGGCGCCGATGAGCAGCAGCCGGCGGCGGCCGATCCGGTCCCCGACCGAGCCCATGGTGAGGAGCAGCCCGGCCAGGACGAACCCGTAGACGTCGAAGATCCACAGCTGCTGGGTCGCGGTCGGCTGAAGGTCTTGGGCGATGAACGGCACGGCGAAGAAGAGGACGGACACGTCCATCGACGCGATGAGGATCGGCAGGATCAGCACGACCAGCCCGATCCACTCGCGGCGCCCGGCTCGTGAGGTCATGGATGTCTCCTTAACTGCGTACGTCAATAACTGTTGTTGATGTACGCAGAACCTACGACACAAGATGTGTATGCCGCAAGCAGTTTCCGTATGCTTCTCTCCGTGGCCGACGTCGACCCTCCGCTCCCGCGGTACCTCCAGCTGCTCTGGGACCGTGAGACCACCGGCCGGCGCGGGCCCAAGCCCGGCCGCACCATCCACGAGCTCGGCGCCGCCGGGGTGACGGTGGCCGACCGGGACGGGCTGGACGGCGTGTCGATGAAGTCGGTGGCGGCCGAGCTCGGGATGACGCCGATGTCGCTCTACCGCTACGTCGACTCCAAGGAGCAGCTGCTCGAGGTGATGCTCGACGCCGCCTACGGCCCCGCGGACCTGACAATCGTGTCGTCCGGGCCGTGGCGCGAGCGGCTGACCCGGTGGGCGTGGGCGCTCGCCGACGCGCTGGTCCGGCACCCGTGGATCTCGGCCACGTCGATGACCACGCCGCCGCTGTCGCCGAACATCATCGGGTGGACCGAGGCGGGCGCTCGGTCGTTCGAGGGAGTGGCGCTCACCAACCAGCAGAAGATGTCGTCGCTGCTCGTCGTGGACGGCTACGTGCGCAGCCACGTGGCGATGTCGGTGGCGATGGGGTTCACCGCGACCGACGCGCCGCCCCCGGACCCCTACGTGACGATCCTGCCTCGGTTGCTCGACCCGGAGCGGTTCCCCGCGCTGTCCGCCGCGTCACCGGCCATCACCGACGAGAACGACGACGAGGACTTCTTCCGCGACGAGATGCGCTTCGGCCTGGACCTCATCCTCGACGGCATCGAGTCCCTCACCCACCCCTGACCCGCTTCCAACCCGGCGTAGTACCCAGTTTCGGGTCGCTCGCGGGCCGGAAAACTTGGCAATACCCCGGGTTGGAAGCGGGAAGGTCAGTGCCAGCCGGCGGTGTCGACACCGCCGGGGATGTCGCGGTCGGGGTCGTAGGGCACCCGGGTGAACCGGAACGACGCGAGGTCCAGGTGGCTGACCGCGCCGTCGGCGTCCCGGACCACGACCAGCGGCTCGCCCGCGTAGTAGCCCTCCAGGCCCATCCACGAGCCGTCGGGCGTCTTCCGGAACCGCGCCCCACGCCCTTCACCCGGTACCCCGAGCTCGAGGCCACCGTCGCCGGTCGCCTTGAGCAGCGTGACCGCCGGACCCCAGTGCCACAGGCCGACGATCTCGACCCCGTCGGGGTCCGACCCACCGGCGTACCACGTCTCGGGCCGGACCGGCTCGCGCTCCCGTACCAGCGTGAGCAGGTCGCGGGCGAAGGCCAGCGGACCGCTGGTGGTGTTGCTGAAGATCACGACGCCGTCGCCGGTCTCGACGTCGACCTGGAGCCCCGCGAGGAAGCCCGGCATGGAACCGCCGTGCCCCGCATACCGCCGCCCCTCGACGTTCCAGACCTGCCAGCCGAGGCCGTGTCCAGCCAACCAGGCCTGGCCCGGCAGGTCGTTGACCGCCTGGACGACGCACATCTCCTCGAGGGTGTCCTTGGCGAGGATGTCGCCGGTGTCGCCGGCGAGGAAGGCCGCCCACCGAGCGAGGTCGCCGACCGTCGACCACAGCTGTCCCGCGGGTGCCATCGCCCCGGCGTCGTGCTCCGGCTCCGCGAGGAGCAGGTCGGCGAAGGGGTGGACCGCCAGCCCGACGGCGGCCTGGCCTTTCGGCCGGGTTGTCGTCCGCGCCATGCCGAGCGGGTCGAGCAGGTCGCGCTGGACGACGTCGGTCCACGGTGCGCCTTCGGCCCGGGCGAGCAGCTCGCCGAGCGCCGCATACCCGACGTTCGTGTAGTGGTACCGGCTTCCGGCACGCATCCGCTGCACCGGCGAGTGCGCCATGAGCGCGGCCCAGTCGCCGCCGGGAGTGCGCTCCCACCAGGGCCCGTCGGTCTCGGACTGCAAACCGGAGGTATGCGTCAACAGCTGCGCGATGGTCGCGCGGCCGAACGCGCTGCCCGGCACGTGGTCCTCGAACCGGTCGTCGAGGTCGAGCCGCCCAGCATCGCGCAGCCGCATGACGCATACCGCCACGAACGTCTTCGTGATCGAGCCGATCCGGTACTGCGTCTCGGAGTCGGCCGGAACCCCGTCGGCGCGGCCGTCGACCGTGCCGCGCGCGTCGGACCAGACCAGCTCGCCCTCGCGGACGATCCCGGCCGCCACCGACGGCAGCCGGACTTTCCGTTGCTCGACGGCGAGCCGCGTCGACAGGTCGCGCGCGGTCGACGGGTCGAGCGTCGCCACGCCGGTCAGGCCTTGCGGGCCGACGCCCGAGCGGACGCCGTCGACCCGGTGGACCGAGCCGCCGCGGTCTTCTTGGCCGTCGTCTTCTTGGCCGCCGACTTGGTGGTCTTCTTCGCCGCCCGCTTTCGCGTCGTCGGGCCCTTGGCCCGCTTCTCCGCCAGGAGCTCGAACCCGCGCTCCGGTGTGATCGACTCGGGCTCGTCGCCCCGTCGAAGCGTCGCGTTGGTCTCGCCGTCGGTCACGTAGGGCCCGAACCGCCCGTCCTTGACCGTGACCGCCTTGCCCGACACCGGGTCGGTGCCGAGGTCCTTGAGCGGAGCGGCGGACGCGCGGCCACGCTGTTTCGGCTGGGCGTAGATGGCGAGCGCCTCCTCGAGGGTGATGTCGAAGAGCTGCTGCTCCGTGGTGAGCGAGCGCGAGTCGGTGCCCTTCTTGAGGTACGGCCCGTACCGCCCGTTCTGCGCGGTGATGTCGACCGACGTCCCGTCCTCCTCGGTGACCGTCCCGACCACGCGGGGCAGCGAGAGGAGCTGCAGTGCGGCGTCGAGCTCGATCGTCGCGAGGTCCATGCCCTGGAACAGCGACGCCGTTCGCGGCTTGGCCTTGGCGGCCGCCTTGCCACGCTTCGGCGCCTCGTCCTCGGTCTCGGGAAGCACCTCGGTGACGTACGGCCCGTAACGACCGGCCTTGGCGATGATCTCGTTGCCCGACACCGGGTCCAGGCCGAGGACGCGGCCGTCGTCGGCCGCCGCGTCGAGCAGCTCGCGCGCCTTGGCCGGAGTCATCTCGTCGGGGGCGACGTCGTCGTTGATCGTGGCGCGGCGCGGTGTCTCGGGCACCGGAGGCACCTCGTCGAGGAGCACCTCCCCGGTCCCGGCATCGACGCCGACCGGGGTGACCTCCTCCACGTACGGTCCGTACCGGCCGACGCGGACGACCATCCCGTCGCCCAGCGGGATCGTCGAGATCTCGCGGGCGTCGATCTCGCCGAGGTCGTCGACGAGCTGCTTGAGCCCCTCGGCCGACTCGGCCTCGTCGCCGAAGTAGAACCGCTGGAGCCAGGCGACGCGTTGCTCGTCGCCGTTGGCGATCCGGTCGAGGTCCTCCTCCATCGAGGCGGTGAAGTCGTAGTCGACCAGCCGCGGGAAGTGCTCCTCGAGCAGTCGGGTCACGGCGAAGGCCAGCCAGGTCGGCACCAGCGCGTTGCCGCGAGTACCCACGTAGCCACGGTCCTGGATCGTGCCCATGATCGACGCGTAGGTCGACGGGCGACCGATCCCCTTCTCCTCCATGGCTTTCACGAGGGTCGCCTCGGTGTAGCGCGGTGGCGGCTGGGTCTCGTGACCGTCGGCCTCGGCGCGGATCACTGCGAGCGGGATCCCCTCGCCCAGCTTCGGGAGACGACGCTCCTCCTCCGCGATCTCCTTGCGCTTCTTGGCGGCGGTCTCGTCGCGGCCCTCCTCGTATGCGGCGAGGAACCCGCGGAAGGTGATGACCGTGCCGCTGGCGGTGAACTCCGCGGCGCGGGCGACCTCGACACCGTCGAGTGTCGCGGTCAGCTTGACCGTCGCGGTGGAGCCGCGGGCGTCAGCCATCTGGGAGGCGACGGTGCGCTTCCAGATCAGCTCGTAGAGCGCGAACTCCTCGCCCCGCAGCTCACCGGCCACCTGGGCGGGCGTACGGAACCGGTCGCCGGCCGGACGGATGGCCTCGTGGGCCTCCTGCGCGTTCTTGACCTTGCCCGCATACCGGCGGGGTTCGGCCGGCACGTAGTCGGCGCCGTAAAGGTCGCGCGCCTGGCTTCGCGCCGCGGTGATCGCGCTCTCCGACAACGTGATCGAGTCGGTGCGCATGTAGGTGATGTAGCCGTTCTCGTAGAGCCGCTGCGCGACGCGCATGGCGTTCTTCGAGGACAGCCGCAGCTTGCGCGAGGCCTCCTGCTGGAGGGTCGAGGTCGTGAACGGCGCTGCCGGGCGACGCGTGTAGGGCTTCTCCTGGACGCTGGTGACGGCGACCGGCGATTCCTGCACGGCGGCCGCGATGGCCCGGGCCATCGCCTCGTCGAGGTGGACGACCGACTTGTGCTTCAGCTCGCCCGAGTCCGCGAAGTCGCGGCCGGTCGCGACACGGTCCCCGTCGACGGCGCTGAGCCGCGCCGTGAAGGCGTCGGACTCGACCAGCGCGTCGGAGCTCGACCGCGTGGTGAACTCGCCTTCGACGTCCCAGTAGGACGCCGCGCGGAAGGCCATCCGCTCCCGCTCGCGCTCGACGACCATCCGCGTCGCCACGGACTGCACGCGGCCGGCGGACAGGCCCTGCCGGACCTTGCGCCACAGCACCGGTGACACCTCGTAGCCGTAGAGCCGGTCGAGGATGCGCCGCGTCTCCTGGGCGTCGACGAGGGCGGTGTCGAGCTCTCGGGTGTCGGTGACGGCGCGCTGGATCGCCTCGCGGGTGATCTCGTGGAACACCATCCGCTTGACCGGGACGTGCGGCTGGAGCGTCTCGAGGAGGTGCCACGCGATGGCCTCGCCCTCGCGGTCCTCGTCGGTCGCGAGGTAGAGCTCGTCGGCCTGCTTGAGCAGCCGCTTGAGCTCGGCGACCTTCTTCTTCTTGTCGCTGTCGACGACGTAGTAGGCCTCGAAGCCGTTGTCGACGTCGATGGCGAACTTGCCGAACGGGCCCTTCTTCATGTCGGGCGGGAGCTCGGACGGGTTGGGCAGGTCGCGGATGTGGCCGACCGACGCCTCGACGTCGAAGTCGCCTCCGAGGTATCCCGCGATGGTCTTCGCCTTGGCCGGCGACTCGACGATGACGAGCTTGCGGCCCTTGCCTGCTGCCATGAGGTCCACCCCTGGTCTCCCGACCCAACGTGCAGCGGATTCGTCGCTGCTCGGACGTCACGTCGCGGATGCACACGGTAAACCCTCGGGCCGTAAAGTCCATTCCATTCGGTTTAGTTGAAGCTTCAACTCAAAGTCGCTAGACTGCTCTCATGGCCCCTCAGCCCGTCCTCTACCTCAGCCACGGCGCCCCGCCGCTCGCCGACGACGCGGTGTGGACGCGCGAGCTCGCGCAGTGGTCGGGCAGGCTGGAGACCGAGTACGACAAACCGGCCAACATCCTGGTCGTCTCCGCCCACTGGGAGGAGGCCCCGCTGGCCCTCTCGTCCACGACGGGTGCGCCGCTCTTCTACGACTTCTGGGGATTCCCGCAGCGGTACTACGACGTCACCTACGCCGCGCCGGCCGCGCCCGAGCTCGCCGACGCGGTCGCCAAGATCGTCGCCGCGCCGAGTACGCCCGTGCACCGCGACGAGGCCCGGGGCCTGGACCACGGCGCCTATGTGCCCCTGGTCGAGATGTTCCCCGACGCCGACGTGCCCGTTCTCCAGATGTCGATGCCGACGCTCGACCCGCGCGCCCTGTTCCGGCTGGGCCAGAAGCTCGCGCCGCTGCGCGACGCCGGCACCATGGTCATCGGCTCCGGGTTCACCACCCACAACCTGCGCGAGTTCAACCCGGCCAAACCCGCGGACGCGCCGCCGCCGGGCTGGTCGCGGGAGTTCGACGCGTGGGCCCAGGAGGCGATGCAGCACGAGGACGTCGACGGCCTGCTCGACTTCCTCGACAAGGCGCCGGCGGCCCGCGTCGCCCACCCGCGCACCGAGCACTTCGCCCCGCTCTTCGTCTCGCTGGGCGCCGCGTACGGCGCCGACGGCAGCGGCGGCTTCGACAGCCGCAGCGTCATCGACGGGTTCTGGTTCGGCCTGTCGAAGCGGTCCTGGCAGCTCGGCTGAGCCACAAGCCGAGCCACCAGGAGCCACTCCGTCGCGGCCTACGGCAACAGGTACTCCATCGCCCGGCCCAACACGGCGTTCCGTGCGGACCCCGAAGCCCAGGATGATGGTCCGCGGTGTGGTGATCGCCGCACCGTTGTCCAGGCTCGGCTAGGGCTTCTCCCAGGTGTGTTGCCGGAAATGCCGGTGAATTCTTGCGCCCAACCGGGAATGGTTGCGGGCGGCGACGACTTGGTCACGTTGTGACGGCATCCACGCCCGCGTCGACCGGTACCGCCGACTCCGGCGTCGGGCTGCGGTCGGAACGCGGTCCGGTCCTGCTCGCCCTCATGGTGTCGACGGGGCTCATCGCCATCGACGCCACGGTGCTCGCCACGGCGGTCCCCTCGATCGTCCGCGAGCTCGGCGGATTCTCGGCGTTCCCCTGGCTGTTCTCCGTCTACCTGCTCGCCCAGGCCGTCTCGGTCCCGGTGTACGCGAAGCTCGCCGACACGGTCGGGCGCAAGCCGCTCATGCTGTTCGGCATCGGGATCTTCCTGCTGGGTTCCGTGCTGTGCGGCCTCGCCTGGAGCATGCCCGCGCTCATCGCGTTCCGTGCCCTCCAGGGTCTCGGCGGCGGCGCGGTGCAGCCGATGTCCATCACCATCGCCGGCGACATCTACTCCGTCGCGGAGCGGGCCCGCGTCCAGGGCTACATCGCCAGCGTCTGGGGCGCCTCCTCCGTCATCGGGCCGGCGCTCGGCGGCCTCTTCGCCCAGCTGCACCTCTGGCGCTGGATCTTCTTCGTCAACGTGCCGCTCTGCCTCCTCGCCGGCGCGCTGATCTGGCGCAACTTCCACGAGCGCGTCGAACGCCGCCGACACCGCGTCGACTACGCGGGTGCGGTCCTCCTGATGGGCGCGATGACCCTGCTCATCCTCGGCGTCCTCGAGGGCGGCCAGGCATGGGCGTGGTCCTCGCCCACGAGCATCGCCGTCTTCGCCGGAGGCGCCGCGCTCCTCGTGGCGTTCGTGTTCGTGGAGAGACGGGCGGCTGAGCCGGTGCTGCCCCTCTGGGTCCTGAGCCGACGGCTGCTCCTGACGACCGGCCTCATCGCGCTGGGCGTCGGGGCCATCCTCATCGGGCTGACCTCGTACGTGCCGACCTACCTGCAGGGGTCGATCGCCGTTCCACCGCTGGTGGCGGGCCTCGCGCTCGCGGCACTCACCCTGGGTTGGCCGATCGCCGCGACCTTGTCCGGCCGGTTGTTCTACATGCGGTACGGGTTCAAGCCCACCGTCCTCATCGGGATGGGCCTCGTGCTCGTCGGCGTGCTGATCCTCGTCGTCTGGGCCTCCAGCCCGCAGGTGGCGGTCGTCGCCGTCGCGTGCTTCGTCATGGGGCTGGGCCTGGGTCTCGTGGCCTCGCCGAGCCTCATCGCGGCGCAGGCGAGCGTCGGATGGGCGGAGCGCGGGGTCGTGACCGGCGCCAACATGTTCGCCCGCTCGATCGGCAGCGCCGTGGGCGTGGCCATCTTCGGCGCGGTCGCGAACGCGGTCCTCGACCGGTCCGGAGGACCCACCGAGCCGCAGGCGGTCATCGACGCGGCCAGCGCCGTCTTCGTGGCGGTGCTCGTGGCGACCGTGCTGACCGCCGTCGTCGCGTTCGTCATGCCGGCGCTGCGGGCCGACGACGAGGAGCTCAGGCAGACCGAACCCGCCGGCGACGCACCCTAAGCCGCCCGCCGCCGTTCGAGGACGAGGATCGCCACCGACCCGGCGATCAGGGCCACCAGCTCGGCGAACCCCGACACGGGGCCCAGCCACGTCGCCGCGACGAGCACCACGCCGCCGACCACGCGTACCCCGGCGCCGGCCCGCCCGACGGCCGTGCGGAACGCCCCGAACCCCACCCACGTGACCCCGACGCCGACCGCCAGCAGCGCGGCGTACCCGAGGTCCAGCGGAGCGGTCGGATGCTCGAGAGCGTGGTGAAGACCGGCGGCCGCCAGGACGATCCCGAGCAGGACGACGACGAACGCGTAGCCGAACGACCAGAGCGCGACCGCCTGCTGCCGCTCGGGGGCGACCCGCTCCAGCGCGTGCTCGGCCGACTCGTCCTCCTGGGTGCCGAAGTAGGCCCAGTAGAGCAGGGCGGCAAGCCCGAGGCTGACCGCCGCGAACGCGACCTGGGCGACCCCGATGGCGGTCTGGCCGCTGCCCACGCCGACCCCGATGGCCAGCACCGACTCGCCGAGGACGATGAGCAGCATCAGCCCGTGGCGCTCCACGAAGTGCCGTGGTTGCAAGGTGAAGGCCGGACCGGAGTCGAGGCGGGACAGCGGGGTTCGCGCGGCGACTCGTGGCAGCACGGTCTCGGCCAGCAGCGCGGCCACCCAGAGGACGACGAGCGTGTTCCCGCCGAGAACGGCGCCGACGAGGATGAGGACGACCGCGATCCCGTTCCCGACGCCCAGCTGCACGACCATGCCGGGAGTGATCCGCTCGGCCTGGGTGAGGTACATCGCGGTGTGGACGCCCGCCACGACGAGGTACCCGACGGCGAAGACGACGCGGTCGCTCGTGTACGCGTGCGGGATGGCCAGCGCCATCGTGAAGTTCCCGACCATCCCAACCAGCAGGAAGGCCCGGCGGACCGGCGTCACGGGCGGTGCCGCGTTGGTGAGCCACGCATACCCGCCGTACATCCACCACATGAGCAGGAGCAGCAGCACGACGCGGCCGACGCCGCCCCACCCGTGGTCCTGGCCGAGGGTGGCGGTGAGCTGGGTGACGGTGAAGACGAAGACGAGATCGAAGAAGAGCTCGAGGGTCGTCACCGACCCGGCGACGGCCGCGGCGGGATCGCGACGCCGACCGACGGGGAGTCGCGGCATACCGGCAGCGTAGATAACCGGTGGACGGGGCCTGCTCGGTGGATCACCCTGGAGGTCCACGCACACGACGGAGGAGAGGGACATGTCGAGACCCCGAGGCTGACCGACAGCCGCCCAAGGAGATCGTCATGTCCACCCGTACCGTCCTCTACCGCCGACGGTTCCTCAACCGTCCCCGGCACCACCTCGGTGCCCATGTCATCGCCGAGGTCGACGTCGAGCGCCCGGACGCGGGGGCCGCCTACGTCGACGCCCGGCTGCACCTGTCCGACTGCAGCCGTCACATCACCCTGGACTTCTCGGCGTACGACCGCCGCGAGGCCGAGAACGCCCTCCGCAAGGTGGCGGTCCTGCGAGCGGTGCTCGACGAGCTCGCCGCCGGGCTGGCTCGAGGTCTTGCGGAAACCGACCTGACCCCTCGGCGCTAGGTCACCCCACGAGATTCTCCGCTTCGCTCCGATACCTCGCGGGGACCCCGATCAGTCCAGGTGGTCCGGCGGCGCCTCCGGGTTCGGGTTGCTGAAGTCGCTGAGGTTGCGGACCTGCCGGCTGACCGCGTCGCTGGCCCGGGCCACCTGCTCGGCGAGCATCCGGCGCTCGGTCGAGGTGCGCTCGCGGTCGCGCAGCGCGTGCTCGATCCGGCTCACCTCGTCGTCGTCGACGTCGAACTTGTACGCCGCGGCCACCATCCGCGCGAGGCTCGCCCGGTAGTCGTGACCCCTGGCGACAAAGACGCCGGGCTTGAAGTCGATCGCGTTGACGATGTCGATGAGGACCACGAGCATCGTCGTGTAGGGCATCCACATCGCCGACTCAGGGACGCCCGGTGGCTTTGGTCCCTTCGTCGGCAGCCAGCTCGGCCGCATGACGGCCAGGCGCGGGGTGAACTTCGTGATGGGGTCCTCGGGGTTGTCGAGCAGGACCACCCGCGCCGGCGTGGTACGTCCGACGGTCACGGCCTGCCACTCCTTGTAGTTGGCGACCTGGACGACCTCGCCCTTCGGGTCCTCCTCCTCCGGGTGGATCCGCCACTCCCGCTTCCACTCGCTGCCGGCCGGCGTGCCGAGGAAGAGCGCGGAGTCCATCCCTGCGCGCTCGAACCCAGCCACACCCTCGTGGAGGAAGCAGCTCTGCAGCGTCTGCGCGCCGAGCGACTCGCCGAACCCGATGAGCCGGGGCCGCCGCTCGGGCGGCAGCGCCCGGATCCGCCAGGTGAGGGCGTTGAGCAGCGCCAGGTTCTGCTCCCGGGCGATCCGGACGCGGTCCAGGGACAGGTACGAGGGCCGCAGCGAGTACTGGAGGCCGACTGTCGCGCAGTCGCCACGGGTGAGGTACTCGACCGTCTCGATGGCGACGTAGTTGATGTAGCCGGTCCCGGTCGGCGAGAAGAGGCAGATCACCGAGCGCTCGAACGCGCCGAACCGCTCCATCTCCTCCATCACCGCAGTGACCCGACCGTGGACGGTCTCGGCGGTCTCCAGGCCCGAGTAGCAGCGGATCGGCGCCTTGACGTCGGCCAACGGAGTCCCGGTGACCTCGGCGATCTGCTCCTCGGGCAACGACATCGCGACGAAGCGGACGCCCTCACGACCGAGGGTCTGCCAGTCGACCTCCGAAGTCGGTCCACCGCTCACGAAGTGCGACGTCGGCGCGCTGGTGTAGTTCTTGTCGATGGCCGAGCCACCGGCCTCCGCCTGTCGATAGAGGTACTCCCAGCCGATCCCGACTCCGGTGAGGACGCCACCGAGCACCAGCGTCCGCCCGGCCAGCGTCGCGTACGGACCACTTCCAGGGATGTAGCGCGCGATGAGCCGGGCGACGAACCGAGAAATGGCGACCTCGAGGTCGCCGGCGACGTTGAGAATGACGGAGACGCCCACCCCCAGGGCAACCGAGGCCGGGAGCGACGTTGCGCCGATCTCCTCCTGCTTGCCCTCGGGACGCAGCCGCTCCCCGGTGAGGGGGTCCTGAGACAGCGCAGAGCGCTGCTCGACGACCGCGTCCGGGCCGTGGAAACGTCGGACCAGGGCGCTGGCGATGCCGGTGCCGACGAGGAATCCGGCCATCGGCATGACCACCCGGATGAGTGGGTACCGCCGGCCATACCGCTCGTCGACGAACTCGGCGGCTGTGACGATGAGTGTGGCCGACCCGATACGGAAGCTGCGGATCGCGACGGTTCGGGCCGCTCGACGCCGGAACGACTCGCCCCCGCGCTGGCGCAGCGCGGCATACCCGACCGCCCCGGCCACCGTCGTCCCCGCCGCGACGGCAGCCTCGACGGTCCGGACGGCGCGGGGCGACTCGTGCCCGGTCCAGGCGCAGATGAGCCGGGCAGCCAGCCGGTGCCTGGCCTGGGCGTTCATCACCAGGGCGTGCTGCAGCGTCGACGCCACCCCGGTGAGGGCGACCTGTTCCTTCAGGCCGCGCGGCATCAGCCCGGGCATGAAGGACGCTCCGGCGGTGACCGTGGAGTACAGGGCGGCGGCCCGGCTCGCCGCGCTGTCTCCCACGAGGATCTGGCCGAGCGCGGCGAGGGGGCGGGAGTACGACCTCATGGTCCCCGATCATGGCCTAGACCACCCGCTCAGGGCGGGAAAGTGGGGTATGCGCGGTGTCGCGACCGCGCATACCCCACCGTCGTTCCCCGGTTCGGGTACCGGTTCGGGTCGCGGGGCAGGGTTACTCGGTCGGAGCCATCCGCCCCGCGCCGGCCATCATGCTGCCGCCCGCGCCGGGCGCCGCGAGCGCCGCGGCCTCCTCGTCGAGGTCGTTGGCCGCGCCGCTGAACTGCGCCGCGTACAGCCGCGCGTAGGCGCCGTCGCGCGCGAGCAGCTGGGCGTGCGAACCCTGCTCGACGATGTGCCCGTCCTCCATGACGAGGATGACGTCGGCGTCGCGGATCGTCGACAGGCGGTGCGCGATGACGAAGCTGGTCCGGTCGCTGCGCAGCGCCGCCATCGCGTGCTGGACCAGCAGCTCGGTCCGGGTGTCGACCGACGATGTCGCCTCGTCGAGGATCAGCAGCTCCGGCGCGGCGAGGAACGCCCGTGCGATGGTGAGCAGCTGCTTCTCGCCCGCCGAGATGTTGCCGGCCTCGGAGTCGAGCTTGGTGTCGTACCCGTCGGGGAGCGAGTGGACGAACCGGTCGACGTAGGTGGCGCGGGCCGCCTCGAGCACCTCCTCCTCACTGGCGTCCGGACGCGAGTACGCGATGTTGTCCCGGATGGTGCCCTGGAACAGCCAGGTGTCCTGGAGCACCATGCCGATCCGCGACCGCAGGTCGTGCCGCGTCATGTCGGTGATGTCGACGCCGTCCAGGGTGATCCGGCCGGAGCTCAGCTCGTAGAACCGCATGATGAGGTTCACCAGCGTCGTCTTGCCGGCCCCGGTCGGCCCCACGATGGCGACTGTCTGACCCGGCTCGACGCAGAGGTCGAGGTTCTCGATGAGCGGCTTGTCGGGCGTGTAGGAGAACGACACGTCTTCGAAGGCCACCCGGCCCCGGGACGGCCCGACCTCGGCCGGCGTGGTCGCCTCCGGGTCCTGCTCCGGCGCGTCGAGCACGTCGAACACCCGCTCGGCCGAGGCCACCCCGGACTGGAGCAGGTTGGCCATGGAGGCCACCTGGGTCAGCGGCTGGGTGAACTGGCGCGAGTACTGGATGAACGCCTGGACGTCACCGAGGCTCATGGTGCCGGAGGCCACGCGCAGACCGCCGAGGACGGCGATGACGACGTAGTTGAGGTTCCCGATGAACATCATCGCCGGCATGATGATGCCGCTGATGAACTGGGCGCCGAAGGCGGCGTTGTAGAGGTCGTCGTTCTTCTTCTCGAACTCCGCCTGCGTCTCGCGCTGACGCCCGAACACCTTGACCAGGCCGTGCCCGGTGAAGGTCTCCTCGACGATGCCGTTGAGCTGACCGGTGGTCTTCCACTGCTCGACGAACAGCTTCTGCGACCGCTTGGCGATCATCGCCGTGATCCACATGGAGATCGGGATCGTCACCAACGCGATGAGCGCCAGCGACCACGAGATCGAGAACATCAGGGCGACCACGGCGATGACGGTGAGCAGGGAGGTCAGCAGCTGGCTGAGCGTCTGGCTCAGGCTCTGCTGAATGTTGTCGACGTCGTTGGTGACCCGGCTGAGCAGCTCGCCGCGAGGCTGGCCGTCGAAGTAGGGCAGCGGCAGGCGGTTCAGCTTCGCCTCGACATCGGCCCGCAGCTTGTTGATGGTGCGAGTGACGACCCCGGCGAGGATCCAGCCGGACCACCACTGGAGCAGGGCGCCGACGAGGTAGAGGGCCATGACGAAGAGCAGCACCTGGGCGAGCTCGGTGAAGTCGATCCCCTGACCGGGCACCAGGTTCATCCCCGAGATGAGGTCCGCCTGCTGCGTCTGCCCCGAAGCCCGCAGCTGGTCGACGACCTGTTGCTGGGTAACTCCGGACGGCATCTGCTTGCTGAAGAACCCCTCGAAGATGATGTTGGTCGCGTGGCCGAGAATCTTCGGGCCGACTGCGGTGAGAGTGACGCTGGCCACGGCCAGCAGGACGACGACGGCGACGAGCATGCGCTCGGGTCGCAGCCGCCGCATGAGCCGCTTGGCCGAGGGGCCGAAGTTCTGCGACTTCTCGCCGGGCATGGCCATGCCCATCGGGCCCCGGTTACCCATCCCCCCGGCGCGAGTGGGACCGCGCCGGGCCTCGGCGGCCTTCTCCTCGGCGGACTTCACGCCCTCTTCGCTCATGCCGCAACCTCCGCGCTGCGCTGGGACTCGACGATCTCCTGGTACGTCTCGCAGGAGGCGAGCAGCTCGTCGTGCGTCCCGAGTCCGACGACCAGGCCGTCCTCGAGGACGACGATGTGGTCGGCGTCGATGATGGTCGAGACGCGCTGCGCCACGACGATCACCGTCGCCTCTCTCGTGATCGGTCTCAGCGCTTGGCGCAGGCGGGCGTCGGTCGAGAGGTCGAGCGCCGAGAACGCGTCGTCGAACAGGTAGACCTCGGGCTTGCGCACCAGCGCGCGGGCGATGGCGAGGCGCTGCCGCTGTCCGCCCGAGACGTTGGTGCCGCCCTGGGCAATCGGCGACTCGAGCTGGTCGGGCATCCGCTCGACGAAGTCCTTCGCCTGGGCGACGCGCAGGGCCTCCCACAGCTCCTCGTCGGTCGCGTCCGGGTTGCCGTAGCGCAGGTTGCTCGCCACCGTGCCCGTGAAGAGGTAGGGACGTTGCGGGACGAGGCCGATCCGTGACCACAGCGTGTCGAGTTCGACGTCGCGGACGTCGACACCGCCGATGGTCAGGTGGCCACCGGTGATGTCGAAGAGCCGCGGCACGAGGTTGACCAGGGTGGTCTTGCCCGCACCGGTGGACCCGATGACCGCCGTGGTCTTGCCCGGCTCGGCCCGAAAGGTCACGCCCTGGAGCACCGGCGCCTCGGCGCCGGGGTAGCGGAAGTCCACCTGGTCGAAGACGATCTCGGATCCGCGGCGGATGTCGGTGACCGCCTCGGCCGGCTCGGCGACCGAGGACTCGGTCTCGAGCACCTCCCCGATGCGGTCGGCGGACACCGATGCCCTCGGGATCATCATCGCCATGAACGTCGCCATCATCACCGAGATGAGGATCTGGATCAGGTAGGCCATGAAGGCGGTCAGCGAGCCGACCTGCATGGCGCCGCTCTCGACCCGGCCCGCCCCGAACCACAGCACGCCGACGGTCGACGCGTTGAGGATGATCATGACGATCGGGAAGATCAGCGCCTGCAGCCGGCCGACGTTGAGGGCCGTGCTGGTCAGGGTCGCGTTGGCCACCCCGAACCGCTCGGTCTCGAAGTCCTCGCGCACGAAGGCGCGGACCACGCGGATGCCGGTGATCTGCTCACGCATGATCCGGTTCACGCTGTCGATCGAGGTCTGCATGAGCTGGAACTGGGGAATCATCTTCCGGATGACCAGGCCGACTGCGATCGCCAGCAGGGGGACCGCAACGGCGATGATGACCGACAACGGCACGTCCTGGCGCAACGCCATGAAGATGCCGCCGATCATGCTGATCGGCGCTGAGACCATGATCGCCAGCGCCATGAAGACGACCATCTGCACCTGGGTCACGTCGTTGGTGTTGCGAGAGATCAGCGTCGGCGCCCCGAACTTGGAGACCTCCTGGGCGGAGAAGTCGCCGACGCGGTGGAAGATCGCCGAACGCAGGTCGCGCCCCAGCGCCATCGACGCGCGGGAGGCGAGGTAGACCGCGGCAACGGTGACGACGATCTGTACGACGCTCACGCCGAGCATCCATGCGCCGGTACGGATGATGTAGCCGGTGTCGCCCTTGGCGACACCGTTGTCGATGATGTCGGCGTTGAGGGTGGGCAGGTAGAGCGCGGAGATGGTACCGATGAGCTGGAGCACCAGGACCCCGGCGAGCTCACCCTTGTAGGGGACGAGGTGGGTGCGCACGAGGCGGACGAGCATCAGGAGGCCTTCCTGCTCACGCCGTCGAGGACGACGGCGACGATGGTCTGGGGCGGGAGGATCTGGCCCTCCGCGATGTCGGGATGGCTGGCCGAGAAGGTGAACAGCCGCAGGTACTTGACCAGCTCGGCAGGCGTACAGGACAGCTGGTCGGCGTCCGGCTCGACGAAGGCGAGCAGGCGGGCCGGGCCACCGCGCCACGCCGTGTCCTCGGCCGGGTCCTGCTCGTCGACCGGGACGTGGCCGAAGTCGGGCCGGCACCCGCGGTGCTCCTCGTAGTCCGCCGGCGGGGCCGTGAGCCCCAACGCGCTCATGACTCCGAAGATCTCGGTGAAGCGGCCCTGGAGGACGGTGACGAGGTCGACCAGCCGCTCCCGCAGCGGCTGGTCCAGGTCTATCGCCTGCATCTGCACCGAGATCGGAGCCGGACAGAACGTCTCGCCGACAACGGCCTCGACCAGCCGCTCCTTGGTGTCGAAGGCGCGGAAGATCGTGCCCTCGGCGATCTTGGCCTCCTCGGCGATCTCCCGGGTGGTCGGCATGGTGCCGTTGGCCGCGATGAGCCGCAGCGCCGCCCGGACGATGGTGACGCGACGCTCTGCGGGCGGCAGGGCCGAGGCGCGAGGACTCACAGCCGCAGCGTATGTGAGTGAGCACTCACTCACAAGCCGTTTCTCTCCGGTCAGTGCCGGTGCCCCCGCTGCCACATGCTCCACTGTCGACCCTCCCCCCAGGGCAGGGTCAAGTGAGTTATGTCATGGGCGGCGCGGCGGCGGTCGCTCAGGGTCGAGGTCTGTCGACGAACGCGGTCGCGGCGGCCGCTCGGCCGGCTGCGGCACCGGACCAGAACGCATACGTACCGCGGCCACGCAGCTCCTCGGCCGCCGCGGCCAGCCCGCCCATCGCGGCCCAGTACAGGCCGGACCCGGTGGAGACGCGAGCGACACCGAGTTCGGACAGTCGGGCGACGGTCGGTGCGTCGGCGAGCGCGAGCACGTTGACTGGGCCCGACACCGCCTCGACGATCCGGCGGATCCCGTCGACGCTGTTGACGCCCGGTGCGTAGAGCACGTCCGCCCCGGCCTGGTCGTAGGCCCGCAGCCGCCGGATGGTGTCGTCCAGGTCCTCGGGGTCGCGCCGGCCGTGGATGTGGCCGTCGGCGCGGGCGGTGAGCACGAGGCGACGGTCCCCGGCGTGGGCCGCCTCGGCCGCGGCCGCGACCCGCTCGGCCGCTGCCTCGGGCGTGTACAGCTCGTGGGTGACGGGGTCCCAGTCCTCGACCGAGCACCCGGCCAACCCCGTGTCGAGGGCCAGCCGCACCGTCTCAGCGACCCCGTCCGGGTCGTCGGCGAACCCGTTCTCGAGGTCCGCCGACACGGGCACGTCGACGGCGCCGACGATCGTCGCGGCGTGCTCGAGCGCCTCGTCGCGGGTGACGTTGCCGTCGGTGCGGCCATGGGTCCCGGCGAACCCCGCGCTCGTCGTCGCCAAGGCGTGGAAGCCCATTCCCGCGAGGACGCGCGCGGACCCGACGTCCCACGGGTTCGGCAGCAGCAGCGGCGTCCCCCGGACGTGGAGCGCGAGGAACTCGGCAGCGCGGTCGGTCATCAGAACCCTCCGGGTGAGAAGCCGGGGAACGGGCCGGGGTCCATCCCCGCACCGGATCCGATGCCCATCAGGCTACGGGGCACTTGTCGATCACCCACATCATGTCTCTGCCGCCACCGCTGGCGATTACGTGGACGTTCATCACTTCATTTGGACGAGATCGTGTTCAGATGAGCAGACCGTCGGCCACCAGGTCTCGCAGCAATGGCAGGACGGATGCGATGACGTCCTCTTCGGGCCGGTCCAGAAGTGCGGCGATGGCGCCGAGGGCCTGCCGCGCGGTGAGGGTCCCGTCGCACACGCCGACCAGGCCCGCGCCGACGGTGTCGAGCCGGACCACCCCTCCCAGACCGCCGCCCTGACGGAGCTGGATGACGTCCGGGTCGTCGGCTCCCGGCCGGCCGTGGCGCTCCTCAGTGACGTCCAGGGCGCAGGACCAGGCGACGTCGAGGAGGGCGTCGTCGTCGTGCTCGGCGAGCCAGGTCCGCGCCGTGAAGGCCGCGTCGACGACGGGTCCCATCGCCCCGGACACCGGTCCGCGATGGTCCACCAGGTCCGCCCAGGGTGGACGGTCCGCGGAGGGCCGCTGGAGGGCGACGACGCCGAAGCCGACGCGCTCGACGCCGCGGTCGGCGAAGTCGGCCAGCCACGCCGCATACAGGTCCTCGTAGCCCGGCGTCCCGCTGCGTGACCCAGCGTCGCCGGCCCAGAGCTCGGCGTACTCGGCGGGGTCCTGCTCGTCGCGCTGCACGACCCACGCGTCGAGGCCGGTCCCGTCGAGCCAGGACGTCCAGACGTCGCGCCAGGTCTCGCCGGAGCGGACCTCCCAGTTGCCGATGAGGAGGGCGACGCCTCCGGGTTCCAGGTGCTCGCCGACTCTGCCGACCAGTGACGCGACGACCGCGTCGCCGACCAGACCGGCGTCTCGGTACTCGTAGGTCGGCATCCCGGAGCGTCGCGGCGTGATGACGAACGGCGGGTTGCTCACGACGAGGTCGAACCGCTCATCGGCCACCGGGTCGAAGAGACTGCCGGACCGGAGGTCGAGGGCCACGCCGTTGAGGGTCGCGGTGAGCCGGGCGAAGGACAGGGCCCGTTCGGACAGGTCGGTGGCGACGACCTGTTTGCTGTGGGTCCGCAGGTGGAGCGCCTGGACCCCGCAGCCGGTACCGAGGTCGAGCGCCCGGCGTACGCGGCGCCGGGGCGTCCACTGTGCGACGGTCGTCGAGGCGGGACCGACGCCGAGGACGTGGTCGGGAGGCAGCGGTCCGCCGCGGGCGATCTCGGACTGGTCGGACAGGACCCACCAGTCGTGCTCCTCGTCGCCGTAGGGGCGCAGGTCGCAGGTGGCGCGGGCCTCGTCGCCGGCCGCCTCGACCAGCCCGAGGGCCACCGTGCCCGCGGTCGTCAGCGACGGGAGGGCGCGGTCGAGGTCGGCGGTGGCGACGGGCATACCGAGGGCGAAGCAGCGGACCAGGACGGCCGCGGGGTCGCGGCTCCCCCGGGTGGTGAGGTCCGCGGGCAGGGGCTGCTCGCGGTGCAGCGCGGCGTCGGCCACCGGGCCGATGGCCGCGCGGACCCCGTCCACGGTGTAGCCGGCGCGCTCGAGGTCGCTGCGGAGAGCGGCGACGAGCGCGGTGTCGACCCGGGGCGGCGGAGGCACGGCCACACGGTATGCCGGGTGACCTCGCCTCCTTCACGTCGGCTCGATGGCAGAGGAGCGCAGCGTCCTCGCGGGCGCTGCGCTCCTCTGTGGTGGAGACCGGTGGTCGGGTCAGACCCGGCTCTGCTCCTCGTCGACCTCGGCGCGGGCCCGGGCTCGCTCGGTCTCGTCCACGCCGGTGACGTACTCGTCGGCCTCGGGGCTCGCCGCGAGCTCGTCGTCGTCGAGGGGCTGCTCGTCGATGTCGTCGTCGTCGCCACCGAACGAGATGTCGCGCGACCGGGAGATGGCCACCGCGGCGACGATGATGATCAGCGCGATGACGGCGATGCCGTAGCGGAAGAGCGGGTTCGCTCCGTCGCCCAGGGTGAGCATGACGATGGCCGGGGCGATGAGCACCGAGACGAGGTTCATCACCTTGATGAGCGGGTTGATGGCCGGGCCGGCGGTGTCCTTGAAGGGGTCGCCGACCGTGTCGCCGATGACCGTGGCCTCGTGGGCCGCGGAGCCCTTGCCGCCGTAGTGGCCGTCCTCGACGATCTTCTTCGCGTTGTCCCACGAACCGCCGCTGTTCGCGAGGAACACGGCCATGAGGCAGCCGGTGCCGATCGCGCCGGCGAGGAAGCCGGCGAGGGCGCCGATGCCGAGACCGAAGCCCACGACGACCGGCGTCAGTGCGGCGAGGAGACCTGGCGTCGCGAGCTCGCGGAGCGAGTCGCGGGTGCAGATGTCGACAACGCGGCCGTACTCGGGCTTCTCGGTGTAGTCCATGATCCCGGGGTGCTCGCGGAACTGGCGACGCACCTCGAAGACGATGGCGCCCGCCGCCCGGGTGACCGCGTTGATCGCGAGACCGGAGAACAGGAACACCACGGCCGCGCCCAGCAGCAGGCCGACGAGCGTGCTCGGCGTGACGATCTGGGTGTTGAACATGTTCTGCACGAACTGGCTCGGGGCCTCGGTGATCTGGTTCGTGTTGAACAGGCTCTGGACCGTGGAGCTCCACGCGTCCGTGAACGAACCGAACAGCGCGGTGGCCGCTAGCACCGCCGTCGCGATGGCGATGCCCTTGGTGATGGCCTTGGTCGTGTTGCCGACGGCGTCGAGGTCGGTGAGGATCTTCGCGCCCTCGGCGTCGATGTCGCCGGACATCTCGGCGATCCCCTGCGCGTTGTCAGAGACCGGCCCGAAGGTGTCCATGGCGACGATGACGCCGACCGTCGTGAGCAGACCGGTGCCGGCGACCGCCACGAAGAACAGCGCCAGCGCGACCGAGCCGCCACCGAGCAGGAACGCACCGTAGACCGCCGCGCCGATGATCACCGCGGTGTAGACGGCCGACTCGAACCCGACGCCGATGCCGGCGAGGATCACGGTGGCCGCACCGGTCCGCGAGGTGCGGGCCACGTCTCGCGTCGGCCGCTTGTCGGTGCCGGTGAAGTGGCCGGTCAGCCAGAGGATGACCCCGGCCAGGACGATGCCGAGCAGCACGGCGACGCTGGCGCGGATGTGGAGTCCGTCGATCGCCGGGTCGGTGATCGCGCCGCTGGCGTCGGTCTTGGCGGCGACGGCGTTGGGCAGGTAGAGGAATACCGCCACCACGGACAGGACGGCCGAGATGACCGCCGAGATGTAGAAGCCCTGGTTGATCGCCGACAGCGCGTTCTGGCCCGGCTTCACCCGGGTGATGAACACCCCGATGATCGCCGTGATGGCGCCGATGGCGGGGATGAGCAGCGGGAAGACCAGGCCCTCGGAGCCGGGGGCGAGGGCCACGGAGCCGAGGATGAGCGCGGCGACGAGGGTCACCGCATACGACTCGAAGAGGTCGGCAGCCATGCCGGCGCAGTCGCCGACATTGTCGCCGACATTGTCGGCGATGGTGGCCGCGTTGCGCGGGTCGTCCTCCGGGATGCCCGCCTCGACCTTGCCGACGAGGTCGGCGCCGACGTCGGCGGCCTTCGTGAAGATACCGCCACCGACCCGCATGAACATGGCGAGGAGCGCGGCGCCGAAGCCGAAGCCCTCGAGGACCTTCGGCGCGTCGCCCTTGTAGACGAGCACGACGATGGCCGCGCCGAGCAGGCCGAGCCCCACCGTCGCCATGCCGACCGTGCCACCGGTCCGGAACGCGATTTTCATACCGTAGTCGCGCTTGCCGTCACGAGCCGCGGACGCGACCCGCACGTTCGCCTTGACGGCGAGCGACATGCCGAGATAGCCGATCAGGGCGGAGAAGATCGCCCCGACCACGAAGAAGATCGACCGGCCGAGCTTCACGCTCATCGTGTCGGCGGGGAGCAGGAACAGCAGCCCGAAGACGAGGACGACGAAGATGCTCAGGGTGCGGAACTGGCGGTTGAGGTAGGCCTGCGCCCCCTCCTCGACCGCAGCGCCGATGGTCTGCATGTTCTCCGTGCCGGGATCCGCGGCCAGCACCTGGCGGCGGAAGAAGAGGCCGAACACGAGCGCGATGACCGCGATGGCGAGCACCGCGTAGACGAGGACCAGGTTGTTGCCTGCCAGGTCCAGCGTGCTGTCCGCTGCCGGGGCAAGGTTGGGCATACTGCACTTCCTCCTTGAGGACGCTCACTCACCCTCGAGTGGACGGACCCGTGTTTAGCCCCCAGAAGTGAGCACAGCAGGAACGCGCGGGTGATTCGCCGGGAAACCCTACCTGGAGGTAGGTGCTGGCCCTAATCAAACCAGAGTGTGCCGATCCTGGCCCGGGCACCCCCTCGCCCAACCGCTGAGAGGTCGGCCACACCTAACCGGCGGCGACGGCCTCGCCGACGGTGGGATAGATGGCGAAGACCTTGTCCAGGCCGGTGATGACGAACACCTTGAGCACCCGGTCGTGGGCGCAGACCAGGCGCATCGACCCGTCGTTGAGACGGATCTGCTTCAGCCGGCCGACGAGGACGCCGAGGCCGGTGGAGTCCATGAAGGACACCCCCGAGAGGTCGACGACGAGATCGTGGCGCCCGGCCTCGATCTCCTGGTCCAGGCGCTCGCGCAGCTGTGGGGCGGTGTAGACGTCGATCTCTCCGACGACCTGCACCACGGTGCGGCCGTCGACCACCGAGGTCCCGATGTCGAGGTCCAAATGTCCTACCTGTTCAGCCGTTAGCTCGACCCGACCGGTGGCTGATCCGCACGAAGGCGCGCGACATGCCGCCCCGGTCGACGCCCGAACCCTACTCTCCGGGCATCAGGCGGACGTACCGTATCGGCGATGTCCAGCGCCGTTCCACCCCAGGCGAGCCGCCCCTCCCCCGAGGCGCTGCTCAGCAACCTCGCGCGGGGTGCTCGCCAGGACCGGCTGACCCACGTGCACCGGGTCCCGGCCCGGTCGGCCTCGCCCGCGCCGTGGCCCGACTGGGTGACGCCGACCCTCTACGCGGCCCTCACGCAGGCCGGGCTGGCGAGCCTGTGGAGCCACCAGCTGGAGGCGGCGGAGGCCGCCCACGCGGGTGCGCACGTCGTGCTCTCGACCGGTACCGCCTCGGGCAAGTCGCTCGGCTATCTGCTGCCCGCCCTCTCCGACGTCGTGGACGGTTCGCTCGCGCCGAACGGGCGGGGCGCGACCGCGCTCTATCTCGCGCCGACCAAGGCCCTCGCCCACGACCAGCTCGACCGCCTCGACCGGCTGGCCCTGCCGGGGCTGCGGGCCGCCGCCTACGACGGTGACACCTCGCCCGAGGACCGGCGATGGGTCCGTGAGCACGCCAACTACGTCCTCACCAACCCCGACCTGCTCCACCACTCCCTCCTGCCGGGTCACGAGCACTGGGCGCCGTTCCTCCGGGCGCTGCGCTACGTCGTCGTCGACGAGTGCCACGTCTATCGGGGCGTCTTCGGATCCCACCTCGCGATGGTGCTGCGCCGGCTCCGGCGGGTGTGCGCGCGGTACCGGTCCACGCCCACCTTCGTACTCGCCTCGGCGACCGTGGCCGACCCCGCGGTCCACGCCGGCCGGCTCGTCGGGATGCCCGTCCAGGCGGTCACCGAGGACGGCTCGCCACGAGCCGCGCTCACCTTCGGGCTGTGGCAACCCGGAGAGACGGGGTATGCGTGGGCGCCCGATCTGCCCGTACCGGTCTTCCCGTCGACCGGGCTTCCCGCCATCGGGCTGCCCGAGACCGGGCTCCCGAGACCGAGCTGCCCGAGACCGAGCTGCCCGAGACCGAGCTGCCCGAGACCGAGCTGCCCGAGACCGAGCTGCCCGAGACCGAGCTGCCCGAGACCGAGCTCCTCACCCCGGAGCTGCCGACGATCATCCGCGAGGCGCCCGAGGCGCAGCCGGCGGCGGTGCGGACGGGCGGCTCGCGCCGGCGGAGCGCGGTCGCCGAGTCGGCGGACCTGCTGACCGACCTCGTCGCCCAGGGCGTCCAGACCGTCGCCTTCGCGCGGTCGCGGGCCGGCGTGGAGGTGATCTCCGCCGCCGCCCGCAGCCATCTGCGGGAGCTGGACATCGCGCTCGGCGACGCGGTGGCCGCGTACCGGGGCGGCTATCTGCCCGAGGAGCGCCGTGAGCTGGAGGCGTCGCTGCGCGGCGGCGGGCTGATCGGGCTGGCGGCCACGACAGCCCTCGAGCTCGGGATCGACGTCTCCGGCCTGGATGCCGTTCTCCTGGCCGGCTGGCCGGGCACGCGAGCGTCGATGTGGCAGCAGGCCGGCCGCGCGGGGCGGGCCGGGGCGGAGTCGCTCGCCGTGCTCGTGGCCGCCGACGACCCGCTCGACACCTACCTCGTCAACCACCCGGACGCCGTCTTCGGCCAGTCGGTGGAGGCCGCGGTCCTCGACCCGGAGAACCCTTACGTCCTCGGACCCCACCTCGCGGCGGCCGCCGCCGAGCTGCCGCTCACCGAGGCGGACGCGACGTACTTCGGGCCGTCGATGCTCGCCCAGCTGGACCAGCTCACCGGCTCCGGCGTCCTGCGCCGCCGACCGACCGGCTGGTTCGTGGCCGAGGGAGACCGCCCGACCGACCGGGTGTCGCTGCGCGGCTCCGGCACCACAGTGCGCATCGCCGACCACCGCACCGGCCGGGTGCTCGGGACCATCGACGACGCCCGCTCGCACACCGCCGTCCACCCGGGCGCCGTCTACATCCACCAGGGCGAGACCTACGTCGTGCTCGGCCTGGACCTCGACGAGGGCTGTGCCCTGGTCCGGGTCGGCGACCCCGGCTGGTCCACCCAGGCCCGATCGGTGTCGTCGTTCGACATCGTGGCCGTCGAGCGCTCCCGGCAGTGGGGCGCCGTCGGGTGTCATTTCGGCGACGTGCAGGTCCGGACGCAGGTGACCTCGTTCCTGCGGCGGCTGCCCACCGGTGAGGTCATCGGCGAGCACCCCCTGGAACTGCCCGCCCGGTCGCTGCCGACCAAGGCCGTCTGGTGGACGCTTCCCCTTGACCTCCTGGGGGCGGCGGGGGTGCCCGAGGCGGCGATCCCCGGAGCGGCCCACGCGGCCGAGCACGCGGCGATCGGGATGCTCCCACTGGTCGCCACCTCGGACCGCTGGGACATCGGCGGCGTCTCGACCGCGCTCCACCCCGACACCGGCCTGCCGACGATCCTCGTCTATGACGGCTACCCCGGCGGAGCCGGCTTCGCCGAGCGCGGGTACGAGGCGATGGAGGTCTGGCTGGCGGGAACGCGCGACGCCGTCGACGGCTGCGCCTGCCTCTGGGGCTGCCCGTCCTGCGTCCAGTCGCCGAAGTGTGGCAACGGCAACGAGCCGCTCGACAAGGCTCGGGCCATCACGCTCCTGAACCTCACCCTGGACGGCGCGCCGCCCCAATGACGGCGAGCGTGGTCGGATCACGGTCACGATCAGCGTCGCGCTCACCATCGCCAATGCCGTCACGATCGCCGTCACGATCACCGGCGCCGTCACGGCTGCACTCCGCCTGGCGCCGGTCCCGCGCGAGCCCGTGCCGTTGCCGCTCCGAGCCGGGGCGTGGTGGCGACCACGTCGACGACGAGCTCCACGGACAGGTCCGATCCGGCCACGCATGACGACACCGAGCCGCCGTTGCGCGCCGCGACCGCAACACCCCGCCCACACGCGGCAGCAGACCCCTCTCCGGCCACCAGGGCCGCTCCCGCGGCGAGCGCCGCCAGGTCGGCCGCCGACTGCGCGCGATGTGAGGCCACCACCGCGCTGACGACTGTGAGCGCGCCGACGGTCATGGCGAGGAGCACCCCGACCACGCCGAGGACCGCCACCGTCCCAGAACCGCGATCACGGCCCCCCTTTAGACGCCACGAACCCCGTCGTGGGGAGCGCGATCGGAGGCCCGACACCGACGTTCCTTCCCAGAGCGGCGGTCGGCCCTCGGTCCTTGTGCGTTCTGGTCGCGGGAGGGACCCAGTGGTCACGGTGCAGCGCGAGGTCCGCGTCGCTACCTCGACCCGAGCGTCGGGCGACCGCGGGCCCGGGCTGGACCACCGGTGCCGCCTCACGGGACCTCCTCCCGAGCCGCGGTCGCCGAGCCCCGAACCGTCACGACCCGCCACCCGGCCAGGTCCCGGCTCGCGGCCACCGTCGCCGACACCTCGGCCCCGCCCGACCCGAGCGACACCGAGGCGTCGGGCGGAGCCGCCGTCAGGGCGAGGCCGCGCGCCGACGCCTCCGAGTCACCCCGGGCCAGCGCCCGGGCGGCCAGCCGAGCGGCGTCGACGCAGCGGACCTCGTCGATGCCCAGACGGATGGCCGCGAGACCCAGCGCGAGCACGACGACGACGACCGGAACCGCGACCGCGAGCTCTGCCGTGACCATGCCGCCGTCGCGCCGCCCGGACATCTCAGCCCGCCGAACCCAGCGCCGTCGTGATGATCCCGGTCAACGCCGTCATGACCGCCCCCGACTTGACGACCGCCAGCAACACCGCGGCGAAAGCCACGGCGGCCAGGGTGCCCACCGCATACTCGGCCGTCGTCATGCCGGCCGACCGCAGCCGACCGACCCGGCCCATCCTTCTGACCAGCAGCCCCCTGGCCGCCCGAGCCATCGAACCTCGCATCGTTCACACCCCTTGTCGCATGTGGCATCTCGCGGATGCCGACCGGACGTTCCGGACCTGCGGACGATGCTGCTGCGACCGACCGTGGCGGCCAAGGACGCCCCGTCCGACCTGTGGATGTGGGACCAACCGGCCACCCCCTGTGGACGACGGACCGCGACCGACTCCACCTGGCAGCATCGGTCCGGACCACGACGAGCGGAGAACCCGATGCCCGATCCCGACCCGACGGAGCACAAGCAGCACGCCGAGGACGCGAGCCCCGAGATCCAGGCCCGCATCCGGGCCAGCTTCGAGCGGCAGGGGCTGATGCGGCACCTCGGGGCCGAGCTGGAGCACGTCGGGGTGGGACGGGTCGACATCGTCCTGCCGCACCGGCCGGAGCTGACCCAGCAGCACGGCTACTTCCACGCCGGGGCCACCGCGGCCATCGCCGACAGCGCGGGCGGTTATGCGGCCTACACCGTCTTCCCCGAGGACGCCGAGGTGCTGACGGTGGAGTTCAAGGTCAACCTGCTCGCCCCGGGCCGCGGCGACCGGTTGGAGGCGAGCGCGAGGGTCTTGAAGTCCGGCGCACGCTGACGATCTGCCGGTTCGAGGTCTACGCGACCGAGGCCACCGAGCGGGTGCTCGTCGCCGCCGGTCAGCAGACCCTCATCCGCGTCGCGGCCGGTCCGGTATCACCAGCCCCTCAAACCGCCTCTTAACGGACAGCCACGGAACGTCCAGGCGGGCCACGGGAGTACGGGAGCTCCGGTCGTCCGCCCGGCCGTGGCGCCAACGTTCAGAGGCCCTATCCGCGGCGGACCGCCCGGACCACCGCGTCGGAGATCGTCACCGGGTTGCCGTCGGGGTCGTGCCACGGCCGGGTCCGCGTCGTCGCCGACACGTCCCACTCCAGCGAGGACAGCCGAGCCGCCTCTTCCTCGGCGAGGAAGAACAGGTCCGCCGGGTGCAGTCGCTGCATGCTGTGGTTGTCGACGGGGTGATGGCCGACGACGAGAAGCATCCCGCCGGTCCGGACCGCAGCCGCGAACCGCTCGTGCTGACGGATCCGCAGCGCCGACGGCAGGTGCAGGAACTGCTCCGAGACCAGGTCGTAGGACCCTGGCGTGGGCGTCCACTCGCGCAGGTCCTCGCGCCGCCAGGTGATCCGCGCGGCGACCTCGGGACCGGTCGCCTCCGCGTGGTGGGCCGCGCGCTCCAGCGCGACTCGGGAGACGTCGACCGCGGTCACCGTCCACCCCTCGCCGGCCAGCCAGATCGCGTCGGCACCCTCGCCGCACCCGACATCCAGGGCGGTTCCGGGGGTGAGTCCCGACACGTTCTCGACCAGCCGCTGGTTGGGTCGGCCGCTCCAGATCTGGTCGGCCGAGCCGTACCGCTCGTCCCAGAACGCAGCGGTGTGAAGGGACGCGACGTCGATCTCGTCGTGGTGGTGGGTCACCCGGGCAGCGTCTCACCGCCCATGAGGGTGACGTCCACTCGTGTTGCCAGTTCGGCAAAGGAGATCCCGTAGGTCTCGGTGACCCGAGCGCCCTGCGGGCCGACTTGGAAGACCCCGTGGTCGGTGAAGACCCGGGTCACGCAATGCAGTCCGGTCAACGGGTAGGTGCACTGCGGCACCAGCTTCGCCGTGCCGTCCTTGGCGAACAGCGTCATCATCACGAAGACCTGCTTGGCCCCGATCGCCAGGTCCATGGCCCCGCCCACGGCGGGGATCGCGTCCGGGGCGCCGGTATGCCAGTTCGCCAGGTCGCCGTGCTGCGAGACCTGGAACGCGCCCAGGACACAGACGTCGAGGTGGCCGCCGCGCATCATCGCGAACGAGTCCGCGTGGTGGAAGTACGACGCGCCCGGCAGCTCGGTGACGGGGATCTTGCCGGCGTTGGTGAGGTCGGCGTCGACCTCGTCGCCGACGGCGGCGGGTCCCATCCCGAGCATCCCGTTCTCGGTGTGCAGGATGACGCCGGCGGCCGGGTCCAAGAAGTCGGCGACGGTGGTCGGCTGCCCGATCCCGAGGTTGACGTAGGACCCGGGCGGGATGTCCCGCGCGACGAGGGCCGCGAGCTCCCGTCGGTCGAGGGGCCCGCGCTCGGTGTGCTCGACGACGGTCGCGGGTTGCGTTTGCGACACGGCAGCGAGGTCGGTCATGACGCCTCCGTCCGGGCTGGTTCGGTGGATCCATCAGCAGAGCCGTCGATAGCGGACCGGTCCAGGACCCGGTTGACGTAGATCGACGGGGTCACCACGTTCTCCGGGTCCAGCGTCCCCACCGGCACGACCTGCGACACCTCGACGATGGTCATCGCCGCGGCGGCCGCCATCACCGGCCCGAAGTTGCGGGCGGTCTTGCGGTAGACGACGTTGCCCATCGCGTCGGCGATGTGGGCCTTGACCAGCGCGACGTCCCCGCGGATGGGGTACTCGAGCACGTAGTCGCGGCCGTCGATGGTCCTCGTCTCCTTACCCTCGGCCAGCGGGGTACCGACGCCGGTGGGACTGAAGAACGCCCCGATTCCCGCGCCGGCCGCCCGCATCCGCTCGGCGAGGTTCCCCTGCGGGACCACCTCGAGGTCGACCTTCCCGGCCCGGAAGAGGCCGTCGAACACCCAGGAGTCGGACTGGCGCGGGAACGAGCAGATCATCTTGCTCACCCGGCCCGCCGCGAGCAGTGCCGCGAGCCCGGTGTCACCGTTACCGGCGTTGTTGGACACGACGGTCAGGTCGGACGCTCCCTGCTGGATCAGCGCGTCGATGAGAACCACCGGCATACCGGCCATCCCGAAGCCACCGACGAGAACCGTTGCCCCGTCAGCGATCCCGGCGACGGCTTCGGCTGGGTCCGTCACGACGGAGAACCGCGACATCAGGCGTCCTCGTTCTCGAGCACGACCGCGAGGCCCTGTCCCACGCCGATGCAGATGGCGGCCACGCCCCACCGGTGCCCGCCGTCCCGCATCCGCTTGACCAGCGTGCCAAGGATCCGCCCGCCCGAGGCGCCCAGCGGGTGGCCGATGGCGATCGCCCCGCCCTTGGCGTTGACGATCTCGGGGTCGACCCCCCAGGCGTCGACGCAGGCGAGCGACTGCACGGCGAAGGCCTCGTTCAGCTCGACCGCGCCGACATCGGACCAGCCGATGCCCGCCCGCCGCAACGCCTGCTCGGCCGCCTCGACCGGCGCATACCCGAACATCTGCGGCTCCAGCGCGGCGGCGGCACGCCCGGCGACCCGGGCGAGCGGCGCGCTCCCGATCCGCGAGGACGCGGCATGGGCGCCGAGGACCACGGCCGAGGCGCCGTCGTTGAGCGGCGACGCGTTGCCGGCGGTGATAGTCCCCTCAGTGCGGAACGACGGTGTCAGCGTCGCCAGCTTCTCCAGTGTCGTTCCCGGGCGGATCGACTCGTCGCGAGTGACTTCGGCCCCGGGCACCGCCACGGTGAGGTCGTCGTAGAACCCGTCGTTCCAGGCGGCGTCGGCCAGCTGGTGCGAGCGCAGCGAGAAGGCGTCCTGCCGCTCGCGGGAGATGGCGAACTTCTCCTGCAGCTGCTCGTTGCACTCCCCCAGCGACGCCGTCCACTCCTTCGGCATCCTCGGGTTGACCAGTCGCCAGCCCAGCGTCGTCGAGACCGCGGTCATGTCGCCGGCGGGGAACGGCTTGGCCGGCTTCGGGAGCACCCACGGCGCTCGCGTCATCGACTCGACCCCGCCGACCACGACCACGTCCGCGTCGCCGGACTCGATGGTCCGCGACCCCATCATCGCGGCGTCGAGGCTGGACCCGCAGAGCCGGTTCACCGTCGTGGCCGGAAGCGTGACCGGCAGGCCCGACAACAGGACCGCCATCCGCCCGACGTTGCGGTTGTCCTCACCGGCGCCGTTGGCATTGCCCCAGACGACGTCCCCGATGTCCTGGGGGTCGAGGTCGGGAACCGCGTCCAGGACGCCGCGGAGCGCCGCGGCGGCCAGGTCGTCGGGTCGGACGCCGGACAGGCCTCCGTTGAACCGGCCGAACGGGGTCCGCACCGCGGCGTACACGTAGGCGGACCCACCGGGGTGGTGCGTCATCAGAGCTGCTCCTCCGTTGGAACGGGTTCCGAGAGAACGGTCTGCGCCACTCGGAAGGCGGTGTTGGCGTCCGGGACGCCGCAGTAGATCGCGCTCTGGAGGATGACCTCCTTGATCTCGTCGTCGGTCAGCCCGTTGGTGCGTGCGGCCCGCAGGTGCATGGCCAGCTCCTCGTGGTGACCGCGGGCGATGAGCGCGGTGAGGGTGATCATCGATCGGCTGCGGCGGTCGAGGCCGGGCCGGGTCCAGATGGAGCCCCAGGCGTAGCGGGTGATGAGCTCCTGGAACTCCCGCGTCAGGTCTGTGGTCGAAGCCGTCGCCCGGTCGACATGGGCGTCGCCGAGGACCGCGCGGCGGACCGCCATCCCCTTGTCGTACCACGGGTCCGCGGCCTCCTCGCCGGCGACTGCGGGTATCCGCGACCGGTCCTCGGTCGACGGCTCTAGGTGCTGCGCCAGCAGCTTGACCACGACGGACGGCACCTCGGCGGGCGGGAGGTGGGCGACCCCGTCCAGGACCACGAGCCGACAGCCGGCGATCCCGGCCGCGATCTGCTCGAGCTGCTCCGGAGGCGTGGCGACGTCCTCGGAGCCGGCGACCGCGAGCACCGGGGCTCTGACGTCGCCCAGGCGGTCACGGACGTCGAACCGCGACAATGCCTCGCACACCTGGGCGTAGCTCTCGTCATCCGCCTCCCGCAGAGAGTGCAGCAGGACCGACACGCGTTCGGGCTCCCGGTCGGCGAACCCGTCGGTGAACCACCGCTGCAGCGAGAGGGGGACCAGGGACGCCGTCCCCGAGGCCCGCGCGGCCGCGGCGCGGTCGGTCCACCCCGGCATCGCCCCGAAAGCCGCGCTGCTGCTGAGGATCACGGCCGCCCGAACCCGTTCCGGGGCGTCGACGAGCAGCTGCAAGCCGGCGGCACCGCCGGCCGAGTCGCCGGCGTAGGCGAACGGTCCGGTCGGCTCGCCGCGCTCCTCCTGGACCGCGTCGACCAGGTCGAGCACGGCGGCGGCGAGGTCGGCGAACTCGAGCGATGAGCCGGTCGTCGGCGGACTGACGCCATGACCAGGCAGGTCCCAGGCGACGAGGTGGAAACGGTCGGCGAGGTCACCGACACAGGGGGTCCAGAGGGCGACGGCCGACGCCCCGAGCGACGGTCCGAGGACCAGCAGTGGCTTGCGCCGCTCGACGGGACCAGGATCGCTCAGCTGGCTGCCCACCACCCGCAGCGCGGTCATGACTCCCCCTCGAGGTGGGCCCGGGCCCGGGTCAGGGCCAGGTCGACGAACCGGTCGGCTGCTCCGAGATACTCCTCCGGGCGATCGTCGGCGTCGTCGCCGGCCACCGAGCGCTGCTCGGCCATCAGCGCATCGCTCGCGGTGGCAACGGTTTCCGCCATGCGTCGAGCGTCCACCCGGAGCCCGGAGACCAGCTCGGTCGTCTGCGACCCGGCCACCACGGTCTGCCGGGCGAGGGTTCGCAGCGTCGCCCATTCGGCGTGCCACGAACCGTCCGGCCGCTCGTCCACCGCCAGTGCCGCCGCGGTATGCAGCGTGGCGCCGAGACCCGGGGCGGTGAGCGCGGCGCGGCGGACGAGCACGGACAGCACCGGGTTCGCCTTCTGCGGCATGGTCGACGAACCGCCACGGCCGGCGACCTCCGGCTCGGCGAGCTCGCCGATCTCGGGGCGTCCCAACGTCGCCACGTCCGCCGCGATCCGGCCCCAGGCGTCGGTCACGGTCACGAAGGCGTCACCGATGGCGGTGACCGGGCGACGCGAGGTGTGCCACGGCGGCCGGATGGACAGGCCCAGTTCGGCGGCGAGCCCGTCGGCCAAGGTGACGGCCACGGCGGAGGGGTCGTCCAGACCCGCGGACTTCGCCAGCTCGGCCACTGCGGACAAGGTTCCGGCCGCGCCGCCGGCCTGAGCGACCAGCCCCGTTCGGGCCTCACGGACCGCGTCGACACCGTCGAGCACACCGGTGAGCCACCCGGATGCCTTGAGACCGAACGTGATCGGCACGGCGTGCTGTGTCAGGGTCCGGCCGGCCATCACCGTCGAGCGGTGTTCGTCGATCAAGCGGCACAGCGCCTCGACCTGCCCTCGCAGCTCGGCCTCGATGCGGTCGACGGCGTCACGGAGGCAGAGCATGAGCGCCGTGTCCACGACGTCCTGGCTGGTCAGGCCGCGGTGGACCCACCGCGCGGTGTCGGCGTTGGACTCGTGGATCCGGTTGCGCAGCAGGGCCACCAAGGGAATGACCGGGTTGCCGCCCGCCTCACCGGCGGCCGACAGTCCTTCGACATCGTCGGGCCCGACCAGGCCGGCAAGGTCCGCCTTCGCGGCCGCCGGGGCGATTCCCGCGGAGACGAGCCCCGCGAGCCACGCCTCCTCGACGCGGACCATCGCCGCGAGGAACGACGCCTCCGTCAAGGTCGCGCCGGCGCGCTCGTCGCCCGGCCAGAACAGGTCGCTCATTGCCCGGGGTACCGCAGGAAGACGGTCTCGCCCTCGCCCTGGAGCCGCACGTCGAACACGTACCCATGGTCGTCCGCCCGGCAAACCAGCGTCGAGCGCCGGTCCGGCTCGAGGGACGTGAGGAGCGGGTCGTCGGCGAGGGCCTCCGCGTCGTCGGGAAGGTAGGCCCGGGTGAAGAGCCGGTTCAGCAGACCCCGCGCGAACACGGTGACCGCGAAGAACGGGGCCCGACCCGGTTCGGTGGGCCCGGGCCGCAGCGTCGTGAACGCATACCGGCCCTCGGGGTCGGTGGACGCGCGCCCCCAGCCGGTGAACGTCCATCCGTCCCGGCGGAGCGAACCGTCCTGTTGCACGACTGAACCGTCCGGCGCTGCCTGCCACAGCTCGAGCAGCGCGTCGGGCACACCGTGCCCGTTGCCGTCGGTGACCCGACCATGGAGCCGCACGGCGGACGGGTGCGACAGCTGAACCAGCTCGTTGTCCCGGTCGAACGGCAACGCATACCCGAAGAACGGGCCGACGGTCTGACCCGGGGTGGGCACGAGGTCGGTCACGACTCCTCCATCAGGGTGCGCTGGCTGCCGGTGAGGACGATGTCCCAGCGGTACCCGGTGGCCCACTCGTGCTGGGTGACGTCGTGGTCGTAGGTCGCGACGAGCCGGTCGCGGGCTCGCTGGTCGGTGATGGCCTGGTAGATCGGGTCGAGCGCGAAGAGCGGGTCACCCGGGAAGTACATCTGGGTCACCATGCGCTGGGTGAAGTCGGTGCCGAACAGCGAGAAGTGGATGTGCGCCGGGCGCCAGGCGTTGTGGTGGTTCTTCCACGGGTAGGGCCCGGGCTTGATGGTCTGGAACCGGTAGGACCCGTCGGCGACCCGTCAGACAGCGGCCGACCCCGGTGAAGTGCGGGTCGAGCGGAGCCGGGTGCTGGTCGCGCTTGTGGATGTAGCGGCCGCCGGCGTTCGCCTGCCAGATCTCGACCAGCTGTCCGGCGACCGGCCGCCCCTGACCGTCGAGCACCCGTCCGGTGACGACCATCCGCTCGCCCAGCGGCTCGCCGCCGTCCTGGATCGTCAGGTCCGCCTCGAGCGGTCCGACGTCGCGCTGGCCGAAGCAGGGAGCCCAGAGCTCGATGGTCTCGGGGTCGGCGTGGTGGAGGTCCTTGGTCGGGTGGCGCAGGAGGCTGCTCCGGTACGGCGCGTAGTCCAGCCGGGGCTGGGTCTCCTCGACGCCGGATCGCTGGTACTCGGCCGCGATGTCGGCGATCTCCCGGCTCACCTCGGTCTGGGTCGAGGCGGCCGAGTCGGAGGTGACGGTCGTCGTCATGCCCGTCACGGTAGGCCCCTCGGCGGTGCCGGTGGCAGGATGGAGTTCCGCTGAGCGGAAGGAGCGGAGGCGACAGTGGCCGGCAACACCTCGTCACCGGGCGCGACCGTCACGTCCCGCGCGCTCTCGCTGCTCGCAGCCTTCGACCAGCGGCATCGGATGTTGAGCCTGACCGAGATGGCCACGCGCGCGTCGCTGCCCCCGCCCACGGCTCATCGGCTGGTCGGCGAGCTGGTCGAGTGGGGCGCGCTGACCCGTCTCGCGGACGGCCGGTACGCCATCGGGCGTCGCCTCTGGGACGTCGGACTGCTGGCGCCGGTCCAGTCCGGGCTCCGGCAGGCCGCGTCCCCGTTCCTCCACGACGTGTATGCGGCGACGCTCGCCACCGTCCACCTGGCCGTCCGCGACCGGAACCAGGTGCTCTACGTGGAACGGCTGTCGGGACGGGCGTCGGTACCGATCGTCAGCACCGTCGGGTCGCGGCTTCCGTTGCACTGCACCGGAGTCGGGAAGGTGCTGCTCGCGTTCGCGCCCGAGGCGGTCCAGCGCGAGGTGCTGCAGTCGAGGCTGCGGCGAGTGACTCGGCACACCATCACCGCGCCCGGAATGCTCACCGAGCAGCTGCGCCGCGTACGGGTCGAGGGGTATGCGACGACCGTCGAGGAGATGAGCCTCGGGGCCTGCTCGGTGGCGGTGCCCGATCCGCCAGGGCAGCGACGTGGTCGCCTCGGTCGGCATCGTCGTCCCCAGCCTGCGACGCGACCGTCCACGCCTCGTCTCGGCCCTGCAGGTGGCGGCCAGCGGCATCGAGCGGAGCCTGGGCGGCCCGCAGTGAGGCGACGCTAGGCCGGTTGCAGCGGTCCGGTGCGCGCCCGCCCGGTGGACCGGCGGATCACCAGCTCGGTCGGGGCGACGATCTCGGCCGGCGGCTCGGCGTCCTCGTCGCCCTCCGCCACCAGCGACACGAGCAGGTCGATCGCGGACCGCCCGGCCTGCTCGGTCCGGTCGCTCAGGGTGGTGAGCGGCGGGTCGCACCAGTCGGAGCCGAAGATGTTGTCGAAGCCGACCACGCTGAGGTCCTCGGGAACCCGGACGCCGCGGGACGCGAGGCGCAGCAGCACCCCGATGGCGAGCAGGTCGTTGTGGGCGATGACCGCCGTCGCGGTGTCGCTCATCGCCGCCTCGCCGCCGACGTAGCCGCCCTCGATCGACGGCGGGAACGGACCGACGCGCCGCGCCGTCATCCGGCGCCGCTTGGCCGCCGCGCTGATCCCGGCCCAGCGACGGGAGCCCAGCCAGGACTCCGGCGGCCCGGCGAGGAACAGCACCTCGCGGTGACCCAGAGAGGCGAGGTGCTCGATGATCTGTCGCGTCCCGGACTCCTGGTCGGGGCTCACGCTGGTCACCCCGGGGGTCTGCCGGTTGACGAGGACGACGGGGCGCAGTCCGGAGGTCTGGAGGATGCGCTGGTCGCTCATCCGGCTCGAGACGATGAGGAACCCGTCGACCGACCCGGCCAGCTTCTCGACGATCCGCCACTCCGCCCGGCCCGACTCCTCCGAGCTGCCGATGACGAGGACGTGTCCGGTCGCGGCGGCCTGGCGCTCGGCGCCGCGGATCACCCCGGCGAAGTACGGGTTGGTGATGTCGGGCAGGACGAGGGCCAGCGTCCGGGTACGCCCGCTGCCGAGGGCTCGCGCGACCGGGCTGGGTCGGTAGCCGAGGCGGTTCGCCACCTCGAGGACGTGCTCGCGGGTCACGGCGTTCACGCGGTCCGGCCGCGTGACGGCCCTCGAGACGGTCGACGGCGCGACGCCGGCGGCGCGCGCCACGTCGGTGATCGTCACGGCTCGCGGACGGCGCTGCGGCGACATGTGGCAAATTATGGCAAACGTTTGCCATGGGGTTGACGGTGGTCCTACGGTCTGCCCCACGTCCATCGCCGGACACCGCGTCCATGGCGATCCTCGCGAAGGGTTGGCAACGATGCCAGACACGAACTCGGCCGCCGCTGCGGTCCCTGCCGACGGGCTTCCCGCCCGGACGCCGAAGAAGGCCGCGATCGCCGCGTGGGTCGGCAGCGCCTTGGAGTACTACGACTTCGTCATCTACGGGACCGCCGCCGCGCTGGTGTTCCCGAAGATCTTCTTCCCCACCGGCGACCCGTCGCCGCGACCGTCGCGTCGCTCGCGACGTTCGGGGTGGGCTACGTCGCCCGGCCGATCGGGTCGTTCATCCTGGGCCACCTCGGCGACCGGTACGGACGCAAGCCGGTCCTCATCGGGACGCTGCTGCTCATGGGGCTCTCGACATTCCTCGTCGGCTGTCTGCCGACCTACGACGCGATCGGCATCCTCGCGCCGATCCTCCTCGTCGTGCTACGCCTCCTCCAGGGGCTCTCGGCGGCGGGCGAGCAGGCCGGGGCCAACTCGATGTCCTTCGAGCACGCTCCGGACAACCGGCGCGGGTTCTTCACCAGCTGGACGCTGAGCGGTACTCAGGGTGGCCAGGTGCTGGCCCCGCTCGTGTTCCTGCCGATCGCCGCGCTACCCGAGGCGCAGCTGTTGACCTGGGGCTGGCGGATCCCGTTCCTGCTCAGCGCCATCGTCGTCGGGGTGGGGTACATCATCCGGCGCCGGCTCGACGAGACGCCGATCTTCTCGGAGGAGGCCGCGCACGGCGAGGTCCCGAAGACCCCGCTGTCCATCCTCTTCAAGCACCACTGGCGCAGCGTGCTCCGAGTGATGTTCGCCGCGTTCATCGCGATGATCAACACGCTCTACACGGTCTTCGCGCTCACCTTCGCGACGTCGGCGACCTACGGAAACGGGTTCTCCTCGACCTTCATGCTGTGGATCGCCATCGTGGCCAACATCATCGCGATCGCGATCATCCCGTTCTGGGCCGGCCTGTCCGACAAGGTCGGCCGCAAGCCGATCTTCGTCACGGGCGCCATCGGCTCGGCGATCCTCGCGGTGGCCTACCTCGCGGCCATCGCCTCGAAGAACGGCGTCCTGGTCTGGACTGTCGGGCTGCTCCTGGCTGGAATCGTCTACAGCATGACCAACGCGGTGTGGCCGGCGACGTACGCGGAGTACTTCCCGACCAAGGTCCGGCTCTCTGGTATGGCCATCGGCACCCAGTTCGGGTTCGGTCTGGCCGGGTTCACGCCCGACCATCGCCGCCGCCCTCGCGGGCACCGGTAGCGACGGCTGGAGCCGGGTCGCCATCTTCGCCGCCGGCGCCTGTGCGATCTCGGCGATCGCCGTGGCCACCGGCCCGAAGAAGACCCACCTCATCCCGACGACCGAGCTGGGCCAGCCGCAGGACTCGGACGCGTACCGTCGGCAGCACCGGCACGTTGCGCACCAGCTGAGCCATCCACCGCATACGGAGCCGAACGACGAGACCGAGGGGGCCGCCGCACGATGACAACGACGTCCTTCGTGGTCGGCCTCCTCGGCGACAACATCGGCGGCTCGCTGGCGAAGCCCTTGCAGGAGGGCGAGGGGGAGGCCCAAGGCCTCTCCCTCGCCTACCGCCTGGTGGACGCGACGCATACCGGCCTCGGTCTGGACGACACCGCCGAGGTGCTGCGCTGGGCCGTCCGGCTCGGTTTCGACGGGCTGGCCGTCACGCACCCGTTCAAGAACGCGGTGATGGCCCATGTGGACGAGGCGAGCCCGGAGGCGCAGGCGCTCGGAGCGTCGAACCTCGTGGTCATGCGTGGCGGCCGGACCATCGCGCACAACACCGACTGGGTCGGGTTCGCCGACGCGTTGCGGGCGACGTTGCCCGACGCGCGTCGGTGACCGGATGGTGCTGCTCGGCGCGGGCGGGGCGGGGGTGGCGGTGGGGTACGGCGCGCTGCGCTACGGCGCCGCGCACCTCGACATCGTCGACCAGGACGCCGACCGAGCCGCCGCGGTGGCCGCCCGGCTGGGGTCGCTCGTCGGGGACGACCGGGTCTCCTCGACGACCGACCTGGCCGCCGCGCTCGCCGCGGCGGGCGGGCTCATCCAGGCCACGCCGGTCGGGATGGACGCGCATCCCGGACTGCCCCTCGACCCACCCTGCTGCGACCGGACCAGTGGGTCGCCGACATCATCTACTTCCCGCTCGAGACCGAGCTCGTCCACCGGGCGCGCGCGGCCGGCTGTCGGGTGATGACCGGCGGCGCCATGGCCGTGCACCAGCACGTGGCGGCCTTCCGCCTGCTGACCGGCCGGGACGCGGACATCCGGCGCATGCAGGCGCACTTCGAGACGCTCACGGGGCAGCACGTGGCGCTCAGCCACAGCGCCGGGTAGGTCCCCGTGCGCAAGAGCATCGCGACGGTCTCCGTCTCGGGGACGTTGGAGGACAAGCTCGAAGCCGTCGCGGCGGCGCACTTCGCCGGCATCGAGCTCTTCGACGCCGACCTCACCGCCGCCCCGATGCGGGCCGAGGAGGTCGCGGCCCGGTGCCGCGACCTGGGACTCGCGATCGACCTGTTCCAGCCGCTGCGCGACGTGGTCGGGGTGGCGCCCGCGCTGTTCGCCGACCGGCTGCGGTTCGCCGAGGCGAAGTTCGAGGTCATGGAACGGCTCGGGGCGACGCGGACTCTGCTCTGCTCGGCCGTCCATCCCGAGGCCAGCGACGATCTGGACCTCGCCGCGGAGCAGCTCGCCGCGGTCGGCCGCCTCGCCGCGGAGCGTGGGTTCACGCTCGCCTACGAGGCGCTGGCGTGGGGAACGTGCATCAACCGCGTCGGCCAGGCCTGGGAGGTCGTGAACCGCGCCGGTATGCCCGAGGCCGGGCTGGCGGTCGACACCTTCCACCTGCTGGCTCGCGGCGACGACGAGAGCAGCGCTCGCGGGCATCCCCGGCGACCGGGTCGCCTACCTGCAGGTGGCCGACGCGCCGCACCTGTCGATGGACGTCCTCGAGTGGAGCCGGCACCACCGGTGCTTCCCCGGCCAGGGCTCCCTGGACGTCGTCGGCGTCGTCGCGGCGGTGGTCGAGGCCGGCTACCGCGGACCGTTGTCTCTCGAGGTGTTCAACGACATCGTCCGCGAGGCGGAGCCTCACGAGACGGCCCGCGACGCGATGCGGTCGCTGCTCTTCCTCGAGGAGCAGCTGCGCCGGCATTGGGACCGCGTCGCCGGACCGGACTCCGTGGGCGGCGACCACTGCCGGCCGCTGGTCGAGCTGTTCGACCCGCCGCGCCGAACCGGAGACGCCGACCGCGGCGTTCGTCGAGATCGCGACGAGTCCCACGTCCGACGCGGTGCCGATCCTGTTGACGTCACTGGGTTTTCGGGCGCTCGCTAGCGAGGACGGCACGTACACGGACCTGGTTCCACAACGGCGGCGCACACGTCGTGGTCGACGCCACGTCAGACCTGGAGCTGCGGCGCAGCAGCGCGCTGCCCCGGCCGTCGGTACCGACCCTCGGGATGGGCGTCGACGACCCGACGCGGCTCGTACGCCCGCGCCGAGGCGCTCACCTGGGAGCCGACGAGCCCGTCCCGGCGCCCGGGCCGGCACGTTCACGGTGACCAGCCCGACCGGGGTGGCGGTCCAGGTGGTTCCGGCCGGCTTGCCCGCCTCAGGGCCGGTCGCATACTCGCCAGAGCCGGGACCCTCGACCGACGGCTGGTTGGGGATCGACCACGTCGGGGCGGCCGTCGACGTCGACCGGTCCGATGCGGAGGTGTCGTTCTACCGCACGTTGTTCGGCCTGAAGCCGGGTCCGGTCAGTGAGTTCTTCGACCCGGCGGGACGGCTGCGGAGCCGGGTGCTGCTTCCCCGCGACGGCGGCGTCCGCGTCGTCCTCAACATCGTGGTGCGCGCAGGTCACGCCCCCACCGGGGTGAACCAGGTCGCGTTCGCGTGCACCGACCTCCTCGACCGGGTCGAGGGACTGCGGGATGCGGGCGCTCCGCTGCTCTACTTCCCGGACGGGTACTACGACGACCTGCAGGCCCGACTCGGCCTGGAGCCGGCGCTGCTCGAGCGGCTGCGACGGCTCGGGGTGCTGTACGACCGCGACGGGGAGGGCGAGCTGTTCCACGTGTACACGCCGCTGGTCGCGGGCCGGTTCTACGTCGAGCTGCTGGAGCGGCGCGGCGGGTACGCCGGGTTCGGGGCGGCCAACACCCCGGTACGACTGGCCATGCAGGCGTCAGCGCCGTGGGTCGGGCTGTCCTGAGGGACGGCGGGTTCGGCCCGGCCGGTCAGTGTGCGGCGTCGTACGCCTCGACGAGGCTCTTGGGGAGACGGCCCCGCTTCGGGTAGTCCAGGCCCTGCTCGGCGGCCCACCGCTTCATGTTGCCGATCCGCTCCGCGTGGCTGTGCGACGACGCCGACGAGGCCGCGCCGAGCGGGACCGTCCGCCCTTGCGCGCGTGCTCGACGTACATCGCGATGGCCTTGTCGAAGCCCTTGGCCTCCTTGGCCGTCAGGTCGATCGTGTAGTCGACGCCCCGGTAGCTGAAGGCGATCGACTCACCCCCTGCCTCCACCTCGTCACCCGACAGGTCGGAGATGAGGATCGTTCGCACTCGTTGCGCCATGCGCGCAGGATAGGGCGCTGACCTGCGAGTTCGGCCCCGACTCGCCCACGCGGTGCGCCAGGTGCGGGCCGGCGGATGGCGTCAGCCGAACAGGTCGGCGATCCCGCGGCGGACCGCGGTGACGTCTGTGTCGACGCCGATGAGGTCGAGGTTCTGCGCCAGCGCGAGCAGGTCGGGGCGAGCGGTGAACATGCCGACGATCTTCCCGGCCGCGCGAACCGTCTCGACGACGGAGGCGATGGCGGTCATGACCGGTTCCTCGCCCGGTCTGGCAGCCCAGCGACATGGACAGGTCGTAGGGGCCGATGAAGATGCCGTCGACGCCGGGAACCGCCGCGATCTCGGCCGCGGCGGCCAGCCCGTCAGCCGTCTCGACCATCGGGAGCAGCAACGGTTCCGTGCCGTCGGTCACGCCGAGCGACGTGCGCGCGGCCCCGGTGCTCCGACCACCGGCAGGAGGCAGGCGGATCGCGCGCACGAGCGCTCGTGCCTCGTCCGCCGACTCGACGCCCGGCACGATGACGCCCTGTACGCCGGCGTCGACCAGCTTGCCGATCGCGTCAGCGGCGTGCGACGCCAGCCGAGGGAGGACGGCCACCTCGGCCCGCTCGGCCACGCGCAGCAGCGGCATGACGTCGTCGAGACCGAGGTCGCCGTGCTGGAGGTCCAGGCCGACCCACGCGATGCCACTCGCCCCGGCACCTGGCGACCCGCCCTCCGGGCGGCCGCGCTCCCAGCACTGCCTCGAGCCCGTATGCGGACAGGAAGCTGACCCAGAGGCCGCGCCGTCCACTCGGGTTCCGGTCCGCGGCAGCGGAACGCAGTGTGGCGGCGAGGTCGGCGGCAGGCACGTTCCGACCATCTCACGCCGACTCGAGCTCGCGTCGGGGAGCGCAGTCCTCGACGAACGCGGCTCAAGGCGCCAGCACCTGTCGGGCGAGCGCGAGGACCACCGGGACGATCGTCGTCAGCACGAACGCCGGCAGGAACGCGACGCCCAGCGGGATGACGAGCCGAACACCGAGCCGGGCGGCCGCGACGTCGATCTCCGCCAGCCGGGACGGACCGCAGGTCCTCGGACCCGGACAGGAGCAGCGACGAGGGCGCCACCCCGGCCTCCCGGGCCAGGCGGAGGGCCATCGCCGTCCGGCCCCACGCCGAGGACACCTCACGCCACGCCTCGTCCTCCGCAACGCCCCACCGCAGCGCCGCCGCGACCACCGAGAGCTGGGCCCCCGCCGGCGGCGGCGCGACGTTCGCGACCTGCTCGATCGCCTCGACCACCCCACACCCGGACTGCAGAGCCACCGCGAGCAGCACCATCGACGCGGCCACGTCGTCGGACGTCGGTGCCCGGGCTCGCGGCACGAGCTCGCCGGCCCTCCCTTCTCCGCCCGTCACCCCGCACCCAATCGTCCGTCGACCTCGCGCCGCGCCGGCCCGGGCGGCGGTGACCCTTCCGCCCGCTCAGTGGACCGAGCGCCCACTTCGCGTCCTGGCCACGTCGGACCCGCCCTCAGGGCGTCAGCGGCGGCGGCCACGACCGCGAGGACCAGTGCGCCGGCAAAGGCAAAGGGTTCCCGAATCGTCAGGGTGCCCGCCGTCATCGCTGGCGTCATGACCACCGTCGTCACCGCTGTCATCACCGCCGCCATCGGGACCACCATGGGGACGACGGGCGCGGCTCGGCCGCCACCGCCGCGACCAGGCGACCCGCCCACCACCGACCCAGCGAGGAGCAGCACGAGGCCCACGGCGAGGGACGCCGCTCCGGCCGGTTCCGCGTAGAGGTCACCCGGCGAGACACCGACCGCGAGGGCGACGAGGGGGCCGGTGAGCGGAAGCGCCGTGAGAACCCGCATCGTCGCCACCGGACCCGCCGAGGCGGCGTCAACGCGCTGGCGGACCGTTCGACGTCGGCGCACCACGTCGGCGACCGTGGCGACCGTCGGCGCCAGCGGCGAGCCGAGCGTGTCGCAGAGCGACCACGCCGACGCCACGAGCCGGAGGTCGCTCGAGGACAGCGCGTCGGCGTAGGCGGACCATGTCGGCGCCAACGGGCCGCCCTGCGCGGCGGCCTCGGCGAGGTCATGGAGCGCACCCGACCCGAGCGACGACGACCTCCCGGAGCCGGTTATTGCCTCGGCGCTCGCGGACCTCGTGACGAGCCGGAGGGCGGCGATCGGGGGAAGCCCAGCGCGGAGCGCCGGTGCCAGGGCGTCCAGCACGTCGAGCATCTCGGTGGCGGCTCGCTCGGCCGCCCGCCCGCGTCGGCGACGACCGGTGACCGACCACGGCGATGTCGCGCCGCTGCCCCGACGGACGGACCGCACCGGCGCCGGACCCGCCCGGTTCGCCTCTCGGCCCCACGACACCACCGCCAGGGCGCACCCCAGCAGGAAGGCAGCGAGGACCGCGGTCACGACCCCTCCTCTCCAGGCTGACGGACCACCGACATCGCCACCCGGCCCTCGGCCGAGGACACCCCGAGGACCTCGAGGAGGACCGGCCATCCGGGACCGCGCCCGTCCTCTGCTGGGCCCGACGTCAGCGCGTCACGAACCTCGGGCCGGCCGTCCGGCCCGCGGACCAGGACGCCGATCGTCTCCACGCGCCGCCGGACGATCCCGTCCACCGACCGGCGGCCCAGGTGCACGACGACGTCGACGGCGCTGACCAGCTGGGCGTGGACCGCGGCCGGCGTCATCCCCGCCAGCGCGCCGAGTGCCTCGAACCGCGCCACGACGTCGGCCGCGCTGTTGGCGTGCAGCGTCCCGCAGCCGCCCTCGTGGCCGGTGTTGAGCGCGGCGAGCAGCTCGCGGACCTCGGCGCCGCGCGCCTCTCCGAGGACGATCCGGTCGGGACGCATCCGGAGCGCCTGACGGACCAAGGTGGTGAGGGTGACCTCGCCGGCGCCCTCGACGTTCGGCGGACGCGCCTCGAGCCGGACGACCTGCGGCCGGTCGACCCGGAGCTCGCGGACGTCCTCGACGACGACGACCCGCTCGCCCGGCGCGGACTCGCCCAGCAACGCCCCCAGCAGGGTGGTCTTCCCCACGCCGGTACCGCCCGACACCACGAAGGCCACCCGCCGGTCGACCAGCCGCCGCAACAGCCCGCCCCACCCAGGCGGGAACATGCCACCGGCCTCCAGGTCGGCCAGGCTCATCGACGTCCGAGCCGGCACCCGCAGCGTCAGGTGCGGACCGTCCCCGACCAGCGGCGGCAGGATCGCGTGCAACCGGACGCCCGACGGCAGCACGCCCGTCGACGTACGGCGAGGTCTCGTCCAGCCGGCGGCCGGCCAGCCCCGCCAGGCGTACCGCGAGCCGGCGGACCGCATCCGGGCCGCCGACGTCCACGTCGGCCCGGACCATCCCGTCGCCCGCGTCGACCCACACGGAACCGTCACCGTTGACGGCCACGTCGGTGACGCTCGGCCCGGTCGAGGAGCGGTTCGAGCGGGCCGGCCCCGAGCAGCTCGGCGTGCAGGGTGCCTCGTCGGGCCGCCACCCCGCCGAGACCGTCGGTGGCGACGTCGACCTCGGCCACCGTGGCGAGGGTCTGCGGCTCGGGCCGGCGACCGTGACGGATCTGGTCCCAGGCCGGTGGCGGCAGCGGAGCCGACGCCGTCACGCCGCACCGCGCCGGTCGAGGACCACCCAGGCCAGCACCTCGTCGGCGGCCCTGCACCACCGGGCCGATCGCCCGCGAACCCGGCGCCATCCCGTGCACGAGGTCGGCCGCCATCGCCCGGTCGTCCTCGAGGGCGCAGAGAACCGGCCAGCGCAGCTCCGACTCCACGACCCGCGCCACCGGCCCGGCGTTCGACGACGGACCACGGAGACAGACCGCCATCGCCACGCCGACCCGGCCGCTGCCCGACGCGAGCAGCGTGGACACCACGGAGAGGGCCGAGAGCTGGCTCATCCCGTCGCCCGCGACGACGAGAACCCGGTCGGCCACCTCCAGGGCGGCGGCCGCGACCGTGCCTCCCGCCTGGCTGGCGTCGACGACGACCAGGGCGCACGCCGCGGCCAGCGCCGACACCACCGCGTCCGGCCACCTCGGCACCCGGCTCCGTCGCGTCGCGGCCGAACGACAGCACCCGGACGCCGTCGGCGCTCGGCAGCCGCGCCAACAGGGCGCGCGCGTCGGCCGACCCGACCAGCCGGTTGAGGTCGGCCCAGCGGATCCCGCTCTCCTGCTCGGCGCCGAGGACGACGTCGAGCCCCCCACCCAGCGGGCAGCCGTCCACGAGCACCACGTCCACCCCGGCCCGCGCCGCCCGGACCGCCACCGCGGTGGCGAGCACCGACGCCCCGACCCCGCCGGACGCCCCCACGACCACCAGCAGCGTGCGCCCCACCGCGACCTCCCGGACCGGCCCGCCCGTCGGGCCCGCCCTCAGCCTCGACCGCCGCGACCGCGCCCCGACCAGGACCGGCTCCGCGCCTGTGGACCGTGGGACGAACCGGCCAGGCCCTGTGGACAGTCGGGCCCAGCCCCAGGCCCCACGACCCGACCTCCGGACAAAGTGATGGCACCTCAGCTCGCGGAGGTGAGGTGCCATCACGACCGTCTGACGGCTCGGGTGACCAGAGCGTGCATTCAGTGGTTGTCGCCGAGGGATGAACCCAATGACGAGCTGCCCATTCAGTGGACTGCCGCGCGTGGGTGCCCGGTCGTCGGACGGTGGTCTGGAGTTGTCCCTCTGTTGTACTCGCCCATCCCGCGACCCGCCAGACCGCTCGGCGCACAGCAACGTGATCGTCAAGCCCTCGCCACGCAGCCGCCGGCGTCAACGGAGCCGGCGTCAGGACGAGCCGGCCCTGCCGAACCGCCGCGCACACCCGCATACCCTCCTCGGCACCGGCGACCACCGCCTCGGCACAGTGCCGTAGCCACAGCGCGACCCCGTCGACGGTCCCGGTCGCGTAGGCAGCCAGCGCCCCCACGTACGGCGCGAGGCCGCCCCGCAGGTGCCCCACCTCCGGCACCGCCACGCCGGTCGGGTCGAGCCCCGTCGCCTGGAGCAGGGCCCGCTCGGCGGCCCTCGCCACGACGGCGTTGCCCTGGACGAACGGCCGCACGGCGGCGACCTCCGCGTGGACGAGCGCCGCGACCACCAGTCCCGGAACTCCGCGGCGCCAGCAGCGGCCCGACACAGGTCCACCACCGACCCCAGCCGGGCGGCCACCTCGCTCGAGCCCGCGGCCGGCCCCACCTCGAGCAGCTCGCGCGCGTCCTCGCCGGCACTCCGCGGCCGGCCGACCTGGGACTCGGGCAGCACCCCCGCCATCGCCGCCACGTGCAGCCGGGCCAGCGCCTGCCACGGGGCGCCCAGCACCAGGCCGACGACGTGCTCGGACTCGGAGGTCGCCTGCACGGCGCCCCGGAGCGCCAGGTCGACCGGGTCGGACCCCCACTCCGCCGCGCCGCTCACCAGTGCGCGAACCCGGGCGACCGGCACCTCCGCGCCGTCCAGGGCCGCACTGGCCCGAGCGCCTCGGACCCGCGACTCCGCCGCGGCCTCGGGTATGCGACGCCGCAACGCCTCCTCGAACCGCAGCCGCGTGCACGCCTCACGCGCCGCCTCGCCCGCCCTCGGCGACTCCCGGCAGCTCGCCGAGCGCCCGCAGCCGGGCGGCGACCTGGTCCACGGGAGTCACGGGGTTCACCGTAGGCCGACGCCTACGCTGCCCCCGTGGAACGGAACCATGTCGCGGTGGTGCTCGCCGTGCTGGTTCTCGCCGCGGCACTCGTCGGGCTGATCTGGCTGCTGCGGCGCCGTCGGTTCGTCAGCCAGGTCGACCGCGCGACGTACGAGACGCTGCACCGCGCGGCGCTCGCCACGCGGTTCCTCCGCGACGGTCTGACCCCCGAGGGCGCGCAGAAGGCGACCCGCCAGCTGCGGTCGATGCTGGGTACCCGCGCCGTCGCCCTGACCGACCCCCACGCGGTCCTCGCCTGGGAGGGCGTCGGCTCGCACCACCGCGCGTCGGTCCACGAACAGGCCCAGCCGGTCCTGTCGTCCGGGCAGACCGTCGTCCTCGACGAGCGCACCGTCACGTGCGCCGACCCCGACTGCCCGATCCGGTCCGGGGTCCTCGCCCCGATCGTCGCCGACGAGCAGGTGGTCGCGGCCCTCGCCGCATACGGGCCGAGCGTCTCCACCGGGCTGGTCCGCGCGACCGAGGAGCTGGCCCGCTGGATCTCCACCCAGGTCGAGCTGGCCGAGCTCGAACGCCAGCGCACCCGTCTCATGGAGGCCGAGCTGCGGGCCCTCCGCGCCCAGATCTCGCCGCACTTCATCTACAACTGCCTCGGCGCCATCGCGTCGTTCACCCGCACGGACCCGGACCGGGCCCGCGAGCTGCTCCTCGAGTTCGCCGACTTCACCCGGTATGCGTTCCGCCGCGGCGGCGCCTACACCACGCTGCGCGACGAGCTGCGCAACATCGAGCGGTACCTCGTCCTCGAGAAGGCCCGGTTCGGCGACCGGCTGGTCGTCTCCCTCACCATCGCGCCCGAGGTGCTCCCCGTCGCGGTCCCCTTCCTGGCGGTACAACCGTTGGTGGAGAACGCCGTTCGCCATGGACTGGAACGCAAGACCGGCGTCGGCCACATCACCATCACGGCCGCCGACCACGGCGCCGAGGCCGAGATCTCCATCGAGGACGACGGCGTGGGCGGCGACCCCGAGACCATCCGCGCGGTCCTCGCCGGCGAGAGCGAGGCCGACAGCCTGGGCCTCGGCAACGTCGACGCCCGGCTCCGACAGGCCTTCGGTGACCGGCACGGGCTGGTCGTGGAGACCGCCGCCGGGCGCCGGCACCAAGGTGACCTTCCGCGTACCCAAGTACGCCCCCGGCGTGCACGCCGAACCCTGAGGCCCCGATCCGGCACGACCTATCCTCGACGGTATGCCCGCGACGTCGACGTCCGCCGACGCGCCGCTGCGCGCGCTGGTCGTCGACGACGAGGCGCCGACGCTCGCCGAGCTGACCTTCCTTCTCGACCAGGACTCCCCGGGTCGGCGAGCTGTACCGCGCCAGCTCCGGGACCGAGGCGCTGCGCGCGCTCGAGGAGCACCCGGTCGACGTCGTCTTCTGCGACATCTCGATGCCCGGCCTCGACGGGCTCGACCTGGCCAAGGTGCTGGCCCGGTTCGCCGACCGTCCCCAAGTCGTGTTCGTGACCGCCTACGAGGAGCACGCGGTCGACGCCTTCGAGCTGCAGGCCACCGACTACGTCATGAAGCCGATCCGGGCCGAACGGCTCGGCGAGGCGGTGCGCCGCGTCGTCGCCAAGCGCTCGGAGTCCACGCCGACCGCCGCCCCGCCCGAGGACGAGACGATCCCCGTGGAGCTGGGCGGCGTGACGCGGTTCATCCAGCGCAGCCAGATCCTGTACGCGAGCGCTCACGGCGACTACGCACGGATGCACACCTCGACCGGCTCGCATCTCGTCCGCGTCTCGCTCAATGCGCTCGAAGAGCGTTGGGGCGACAAGGGATTCGTACGCATCCACCGCTCGACGCTCGTCTCGCTGGCCCACGTCACGGAGGTGTCGAACGACGCCGGCCGGGCGGTCGTCCGCGTCGGTGACGTCGAGCTGCAGGTCAGCCGCCGGCATACCCGCGACCTGCGCGACCGACTGCTGCGACCCGCCACCCGGTGAGCACCCCACATGCCGGCCCGCCCCGCCGCGTGCGGATCACCTCGCCGCGTCGCGAGGCCCGCCGCCCCGGCGAGCGCCGGCCGCCGGCCCAGGAGCTGGAGGAGCAGACCGGGCTGGGCGAGGTGTACCTGTCCGCGCTGCTCAAGGCCCAGCTGCGGCTGTCCCTCGCGATCCTGCTCGGCATCGCCGTGGTCGTCCTCGGGCTGCCGACCCTCTTCGTCCTCGTTCCGGCCACACGGGACGTCCTGATCGGCCCGATCCCGTTGCCCTGGTTGGCCGTCGGCGTCCTCATCTACCCCGTCGTGTTCGTCGCGGCCCGGATCTACGTCCACCAGGCGGAGCGCATCGAGCGAGAGTTCTCCGACCTCATGGGGCAGCAGTGAGCATCGCCCAGGCCGGGATTCTGGCGATCGCGATCGTCTGTGCCGTCACGCTCGTCGCGGGCGCGCTGGGCCTGCGCCTTTCGCGGACGACCAGCGACTTCTACGTGGCCGGCCGCAGCGTCAGCGCCGGCTGGAACGCCTCGGCCATCGGCGGCGAGTACCTCTCCGCCGCCTCGTTCCTCGGGATCGCCGGCCTGGTCTACGCCCTGGGCGCCGACATGCTGTGGTTCCCGGTCGGCTACACCGTCGGGTACGTGGTCCTGCTGGTCCTCGTCGCCGCGCCGCTGCGGCGGTCCGGCGCATACACGCTGCCTGACTTCGCCGAGGCGCGCCTGGAGTCGCGACGAGTGCGCGCCCTCGCCTCGCTGCTGGTGATCGGCATCGGGTGGCTCTACCTCCTGCCGCAGTTCCAGGGCGCCGGGATCGCACTCAGCACCGTCACCGGCGCACCACCGGCGCTCGGCAGCCTCATCGTCGCGGTGGTCGTCCTGGCCAACGTCACGGCGGGCGGGATGCGGTCGATCACCCTGGTGCAGGCCATGCAGTACTGGCTCAAGCTCACCGCGATCTCCGTCCCCGCCTTCGTCCTCCTCGCTCTCTGGTGGCAGAGCGGCGCGCCGGCCCCGAACGTGACCTCTCCCGGCGGCGCCGAGTGGGCCGAGGCGCTGAGCGGGTTCGGCGGCCGCGAGCACCCGGTCTACGCCACCTACTCGACGATCCTCGCGCTCTGCTTCGGCACGATGGGCTTGCCGCACGTCCTGGTCCGCTTCTACACCAACCCCGACGGGCGGGCCGCCCGTCGGACCACGCTCGTGGTCGTCGCGCTGCTCGGCTTCTTCTACCTCTTCACGCCGGTGTACGGCGTGCTCGGCCGCGTCTACCTGCCGACGCTCCCGGACGGCGCCCGCGCCGACTCGGTGACGCTCCTCCTGCCGTCACTCGTCGCGCCCGGGCCCCTCGGCACCGTGCTGTCCGCGGTGCTGGCCGGCGGCGCGTTCGCGGCCTTCCTCTCGACCGCCTCGGGGCTGACCATCTCGGTCGCGGGCGTCGTCGACCAGGACTTCCTGTCCCGCACCATCGGCCGACGGGCCGGCGGTGACATCCCGCGCATCCGCACCTTCCGGCTCGCCGCGGTGCTCGCGGTCGTCGTCCCGTACGCGGCCAGCTGGCTCGCGGTCAGCACCAGCCTGGCCGACACGGTCGGCCTTGCCTTCGCCGTGGCCGCGTCGACGTTCTGCCCGCTGCTCGTGCTCGGGGTCTGGTGGCGGCGGCTGTCGGTGGCGGGCGCGACGGCCGGGCTGGTGACCGGCGGCGTGCTCGCCCTCACCGCCACGACGATCACGGTCCTCGGCGGGCCCGGCTCGGTCGGCGGCGGCTGGCTCGGAGCGTTGCTGGCCCAGCCGGCCGCGTGGACCGTCCCGACCGCCTTCCTCGTCGCGGTCCTCGTCTCGTATGCGACGCCGGGCTCGGTGCCGGCCGGCACCTCGCGGACCATGGTGCGCCTGCATGCCCCCGAGGACCTGCGCGCTGCGGAGCCACCGGAACGCACGACCTGACAACGGGACCGGGCGGACCGACCCGCCAGGACTGCGACCGCTCGGCGCACCCACGCAACCGTTGGGCGCGGTGTCGCGTCCCGCTGGGCGACCGCTCTTCCCACCCGGCGCGCGTCGTCTTCCCCACGCCTGCCGATGGGTCGAGGCTGGCCGAGCCACGGGTGGCGCCCCGCTCCCGTGCGAGCCTGCCCCACCAACGGAGGTGTCGCCGTGAGCAGCGATGCTCTCGACCGCGAGGTCGACACGTCGGACGCCGGATCCCGCTACGCGGAGGTCCAGCAGTCCACCGAGTACAAGGAGCTGCGCCGCCGGTTCCGACGGTTCGTCTTCCCGATGACCGCGCTGTTCCTCGCGTGGTACTTCCTCTACGTCCTGCTCTCGTCGTTCGCGGTCGACTTCATGTCGACCAAGGTGTTCGGCGAGATCAACGTCGGCCTCATCCTCGGCCTGCTGCAGTTCGTCTCCACGTTCGCCATCACGATCATCTACGTGCGCTGGGCGGACCGACACTTCGACCCCGCCGCCGAGGCGCTCCGTGAGCGCGTGGAAGGGAGCGCCTCGTGAGCGCCGTCACCCCCGCGGTGCTGCCCGCCGCCACCAACGTCGGCAGCCCCGGACTCAACATCGCGATCTTCGCCCTCTTCGTCATCATCACCCTGGCCATCGTCATCCGGGCCTCCCGGAACAACCGGACTGCGGCCGACTACTACGCGGGCGGCCGGGCGTTCAGCGGTCGCCAGAACGGCATCGCCATCGCCGGCGACTACCTGTCGGCCGCCTCGTTCCTCGGCATCGCGGGGGCGATCGCCATCAACGGGTACGACGGCTTCCTCTACTCGATCGGGTTCCTCGTCGCCTGGCTCGTGGCCCTGCTGCTCGTCGCCGAGCTGCTCCGCAACACCGGCCGGTTCACCATGGCCGACGTCCTCTCGTTCCGGCTGCGGCAACGTCCGGTCCGGCTGGCCGCGGCGATCTCGACCCTGGTCGTCAGCTTCTTCTACCTGCTGGCTCAGATGGCCGGCGCCGGTGGCCTCGTCGCCCTGCTGCTCGGCGTCGAGGCACGGGTCGGACAGAGCGTGGTGATCGCCATCGTCGGCGTCATCATGGTCGGCTACGTCCTCATCGGCGGGATGAAGGGCACCACCTGGGTGCAGATCGTCAAGGCCACGATGCTCATCATCGGCGCGTTCGTCATGACCATCTGGGTGCTCGCGCTCAACGGATTCAGCCTGTCCACGCTCCTGAGCTCAGCCGTCGCGGCGTCGCCGAAGGGTGAGGCCATCCTCGGCCCGGGCCTCCAGTACGGCGCCACGACGACCAGCAAGATCGACTTCATCTCGCTCGGCCTCGCCCTCGTGCTCGGCACCGCCGGACTCCCGCACGTGCTGATGCGCTTCTACACGGTGCCCAGCTCCAAGGCAGCGCGGAAGTCCGTCGAGTGGGCCATCTGGCTGATCGGCATCTTCTACCTGTTCACCCTGGTCCTCGGCTACGGCGCCGGTGCCCTCGTCGGTCCCGCCACGATCGCCGCGGCTCCCGGCGGGGCCAACTCGGCCGCGCCGCTGCTCGCCTACGAGCTCGGTGGCACGGTGCTCCTCGGCGTCATCGCCGCGGTCGCCTTCGCCACGATCCTCGCCGTCGTCGCGGGCCTGACCATCACGGCCAGCGCCAGCTACGCGCACGACATCTACGGCCAGGTCATCAAGCGCGGCGAGGGCGGCGCCGACGCAGAGGTCCGGGTCGCCCGGATCGCGGCCGTCGTCATCGGCGTCGTCGCGATCATCGGCGGGATCTTCGCCAACGGACAGAACATCGCGTTCCTCGTCGCCCTGGCGTTCGCCATCGCCGCGAGCGCGAACCTGCCGACGATCCTCTACTCGCTGTTCTGGAAGCGGTTCAACACCCGCGGTGCGCTGTGGAGCATCTACGGCGGCCTCATCAGCTCCATCGTCCTGATTATCTTCAGCCCGACCGTGTCGGGCGGCAAGGTGACCGCGGGCAAGGCGGCCTCGATGATCACCGACCCGTCGATCGACTTCCACTGGTTCCCGCTGGCCAACCCGGGCCTCGTGTCCATCCCGCTCGGTTTCTTCCTCGGCTGGCTCGGCACGGTCACCTCGAAGGAGCACAACGAGGCGAAGTACGTCGAGATGGAGGTCCGCTCGCTCACCGGTGCCGGTGCCGAGAAGGAGGTCCTGCGCCACTGAGCGGGGTGGCCTAGGCGGTGAGCGTCACGGCCGGCGCCCCGGACCTGTCGGGTCCGGGGCGTCGCCATGTCAACCGAACGCGGCGGCTGTGCGTCTTCTGTGTGTCCCGAAGGGAGGACACCATGACACCTCGTCAGCACCACACCCGTCCCCGCACCGCCGCCTTCGTGGCGGTGATCGTCGCCTTTCTCGCGCTGGTCGGGTCCCTGGGGCTGACGACCGCCGCCTCGGCGTCCGCGGCGCCCTACTGCGGCCTCGTGTGGGGCTCGCTCACCAAGGCGGGCGGCGTGGAGACCGCGCCGACCCTCACCGGGGTCCGGACCGGCCGGCACGACTGCTACGACCGGCTGGTCCTCGACCTGCGTGGCGGCTCCTCAGCGGGGTTCCACGTGTCGTACGTCGACGCCGTCTACGCCGACGCGAGCGGCGCCCTCGTCCCACTGCGCGGCGGCGCCCGGCTCCAGATCGTCGTCCACGCCTCCAGCTTCGACCTCGACGGACGGCGCACGTACACGCCGGCCGACCCCAAGGAGCTGGCCAACGTCACGGGCTACCAGACGTTCCGCCAGGTGGCCGACGCCGGCAGCTTCGAGGGCCAGACCACGGTCGGGCTCGGCGTCCGCGCTCGGCTGCCGTTCCGCGCCTTCGTCCTCGCCGGGCCCGACGGCGGGTCCCGCCTGGTCGTGGACGTCGCGCACCTCTGGTGAGCACGGTTCTGCGGTGAACGGAACTTCTTGACGCAGGTTTTACTCAGGTTGGGGGTGATTTCCTGAGTTCTTCCCGACAGGGTGGGGGTACCCCGACTGCCCCACCACCGCGGTGGAGCCCTTAAGGAGCACCCCAACCCATGTCACCACGCCTCTCTCGGCGCCGCACAGCCATCGCTGTCGTGTCCGCCGCCGCCGTCCTCGGCGCCGCGCTGTACACCGGGACCGCTACCGCGGCCACCAGTGCGGAGCCGGTCTCCACCCCCGTGCCGATCGTCACCCCGGACGGCATGCTCATGAGCTACATCCTCAACACCGCCAAGGTGAGCAACCCGGGCCAGGTCCAGGTGCTGTCCAACGCCGTCCGCAAGGCCGGTGGCGTCGTCGTCCAGAGCTGGCCCGAGATCGGGGTCGTCGTGGCCCACTCGGACCGCGCCGCCTTCCGGACCGACGTCGCCGCCTCCGCCGGGGCGGCCCTCGAGTCGGTCGGCGCGACCCGCACGGTGTCGGTGAGCGAGGACACTCCCGAGGGGATGGGCGCCATGTGGGCGCCCGGCGCATCGACGTACAAGAAGGGCGCCAACAAGGACTACAACGGCGACCTGCCTAGCGAGGAGACGCCCGCAACAGGCGTGGACCCGCGTGAGACCGAGCAGTGGGACATGCAGATGATCAAGGCCGACCAGGCCCACAAGATCACGGACGGCTCGCCCAACGTCCTCGTCGGTGTGCTCGACAGCGGCATCGACCCGGACCACCCGGACCTCGCCGCCAACATCGACAAGGCGAGCTCGGTGAACTGCACCGACGCCGGCCGCCCGGACCTGTCGCCCACCGGGTGGTACCCCACCACCAGTGACCACGGCACCCACGTGGCCGGCACCATCGCCGCCGCCCGGAACAACGTCGGCATCGTCGGCGTCGCGCCGAACGTGAAGATGGCCGCGGTCAAGGTGGTCAACGACGCCGGGTTCATCTACCCGGAGTACGCCGTCTGCGGGTTCGTCTGGGCCGGCCTGAAGCACATGGACGTCACGAACAACAGCTACTACGTCGACCCGTTCATGTACTACTGCGAGGACCAGCCCGACCAGTACGCGGCCAAGGAGGCCGTCCGGCGGGCCGTGGCATGGTCCACGAACCAGGGCGTCGTCCACGCCGCCGCGGCCGGAAACGCCAGCACCGACCTGTCCAACAACACGACCGACAACACGTCACCCGACGACGGCACGCCGGTCGCGCGGACCATCAACAGCGGTTGCGAGGACATTCCGACCGAGCTCCCCGGTGTCGTGACCGTGTCGGCCGTCAACCGTGCGGGTCAGCTCGCATCGTTCTCGAACCGCGGTGCCGGCGTCATCGATGTCGCCGCTCCGGGCCGGGCCATCCTGTCCACCATCGTTGCCGGCAACGGCTATGGCAACAAGAACGGCACCTCGATGGCGTCGCCGCACGTCGCCGGCGTCCTGGCCCTGATGAAGTCGGTCCACCCCACGTGGACCCCGGCGCAGATGGTCGAGAAGCTGCGGGCCCAGGCGGACGACCGCGCGTGCGCGGCGCCGGAGGGCAACGTCGGTCCGTCCTGCGTCGGTCCCGTCGGGAACAACAGCTACTGCGGTGAGGGCCTCGTCGATGCCCTCGACGCCGTGAGCTGACCTTCCCCACCCATCGGTATGCCCGGTGCCCCACGTCGGGGCACCGGGCATACCGCCGTCCGGCCTGAGTGGGAAGACGTTTCCTACGCGGCAACCACACCGGTCCACCAGGTCAGCCGTGACCGGGAGGTCGAGGCCGTTCGCCTCACGGATCGCCCGCCCGCCCGGTCGGTGGGCCCACTCACTTGCCCAGGCCCGCCGCGTACCCGTTGAGTAGGTTTGACCGTGAGGGGCGCGCTCCGCCGCAGCCCCCAACGCATACCAGCGTCAGCCCCAGCACCGTCGCAGGAGGATGCCCAGTGTCGAACGAGACGTCGCACCAGACCCTCGAGAACCTCGGACACGAGGACCGCTCGTTCCCCCCGGAGTCGCAGTTCACCGCCCAGGCGAACGGCACCGAGGACCTCTACGCGAAGGCCGACGAGGACTACGAGGCGTTCTGGGCCGACCAGGCGCGTACCCGGCTCACGTGGAGCAAGGAGTTCACCGACGTCCTCGACTGGAGCAAGGCGCCGTTCGCGACCTGGTTCGCGGACGGCGAGCTCAACGTCGCGTACAACTGCGTCGACCGGCACGTCGAGGCTGGCAACGGCGACAAGGTGGCCATCCACTTCGTCGGCGAGCCCGACGGCGACACCCGCGACATCACGTACGCCGAGCTGCACCAGCAGGTGCAGAAGGCCGCGAACGCGTTGCAGGACCTCGGTGTCGGCAAGGGCGACACCGTCGCGATCTACCTGCCGATGATCCCCGAGGCCGCCGTGGCGATGCTGGCCTGCGCCCGCATCGGGGCGCCGCACTCGGTGGTGTTCGGCGGGTTCTCGGCCGAGGCGCTCTACACCCGCATCAACGACGCCAAGTGCAAGCTGGTCATCACGTCCGACGGGGGCTACCGGCGTGGGGCCCCGGCCGCGCTGAAGCCGGCCGTCGACGCGGCCCTGGCCAAGGGCGAGACGACGGTCGAGCATGTCCTCGTCGTGAAGCGGACGGGTCAGGACACCGAGTGGAACGACCGCGACGTCTGGTGGCACGAGGCGCTCGACCAGGCTGCCGACACGCACGAGGCGCAGGGCATGGAGGCGGAGCACCCGCTGTTCATCCTCTACACGTCGGGCACGACCGGGAAGCCGAAGGGCATCTTCCACACCACCGGCGGCTACCTCGCGCAGGCCGCCTACACGAACTCCGTCGTGCACGACGTGCACCCGGAGACCGATGTCTACTGGTGCACCGCCGACATCGGCTGGGTGACCGGGCACTCGTACATCGTCTACGGGCCGATGGCCAACGGCGCGACCCAGGTGATGTACGAGGGAACGCCGGACACCCCGCACCAGGGCCGCTGGTGGGAGATCGTCGAGAAGTACAAGGTGACGATCCTCTACACCGCGCCGACGGCGATCCGGACGTTCATGAAGTGGGGCGAGGCGATCCCACAGAAGTTCGACCTGTCGTCGCTGCGGGTGCTCGGCAGCGTCGGCGAGCCGATCAACCCCGAGGCGTGGATGTGGTACCGGCGCGTCATCGGGGGCGACCAGGCCCCGATCGTCGACACCTGGTGGCAGACCGAGACCGGCGCGATCATGATCAGCCCGCTGCCCGGCGTCACCGCGCTCAAGCCCGGGTCGGCCCAGCGGGCCATCCCCGGGATCTCGGTCGACGTCGTGGACGACGAGGCGAAGTCGGTGCCGGACGGTGGCGGCGGGTACCTCGTCATCGACAAGCCGTGGCCGTCGATGCTGCGCGGCATCTGGGGCGACCCGGAGCGCTACAAGGAGACGTACTGGTCGCGGTTCGACGGGCTGTACTTCGCCGGCGACGGGGCGAAGAAGGACGACGAGGGCAACATCTGGCTCCTCGGACGCGTCGACGACGTCATGAACGTGTCGGGGCACCGGCTGTCGACGACGGAGATCGAGTCGGCGCTGGTGTCGCACCCGAAGGTCGCCGAGGCCGCCGTGGTCGGCGCGAACGACGCGACGACCGGCCAGGCGGTCTGCGCGTTCGTCATCCTGCGCGCCGACGCGATCCACGAGGCCGACGAGGTGGGCGAGGGCGAGGAGCTGGTCAAGGAGCTGCGCAACCACGTCGCGTCCGAGATCGGGCCGATCGCCAAGCCCCGCCAGATCATGATCGTCAAGGAGCTGCCGAAGACCCGCTCCGGCAAGATCATGCGCCGGCTGCTGCGCGACGTCGCCGAGAACCGCGAGGTCGGCGACGTGACGACCCTCGCCGACTCGTCGGTCATGGACCTCATCAGGGAGGGCCTCAGCGCGGGCAAGTCGGAGGACTAGCCGGACGCGTGCTGCTGGTATGCATGCACTGCTGCTAGTATGCATGCATGTCGAGGTCCATCACCATCCGTGACGTCCCGGACGAGGTCGTCGACGAGCTCGCGGCGCGCGCGTCGTCCAGTGGTCGTTCGCTGCAGGAGTACCTGCGCGGGCACCTGGTCGACGTGACCTCGCGCCCGGACATCACGGTGTGGCTGGACCAGGTTCGAATGCATCGAGAAGCATCAGGGTCGCGTCTCACCCCTGAGGAGATCCTCGCGGCGCGCGACGCTGACCGCAGGTGATCGCCATCGACGCCTCGGTGGTCCTGGCGGCCCTTCTGGGTCGCGACGAGACGGCGCAGTGGGCGCAGCACGCACTGAGCGACGAGCCCGTCGTGGCGCCACATCTGCTACCGGTCGAGGTCGCCAACATCCTGCGCCGAAACGCGATCACCCGCCTGATCTCCGCCGACGCCGCTGCCCTCGCACACTCCGATCTGCTGAGGATGCGCGTGGCTCTGCACGCCTACGCTCCGTTCGCTCGCCGGGTCTGGGACCTCCGGTCGAACGTGACGGCATACGACGCGTGGTACGTCGCCGTGGCCGAGGCGTTTGACTGCCCACTGGCCACCCTTGACCACCGGCTGGCTCGGGCCCCTGGACCCCGCTGCGAGTTCCTGCTTCCCAGCTGAGTCGGCCCGACCGGTAAAGCACGGGCCACGGCAGCGCCTGGTCAGGCCGCGGGCGCCGGGGTGGGCGTCGTCGGCGCGGTCTCGCTCTCGAGTCGGGACAGGTCGTCGGCCAGCCACCACAGCCAGCCCCAGGCCTCGATCGCACGCAGGGTGGCGTTCGGATGCTTGTCGCGGCCCGGCTCGCGCGCGGTCTCGGCGAGCCCGGCGCGGACCGCCGCCCGGTCGGCCTCGCGCAGCGTGGCTCGGCTGCCGGAGGACGCCGCGTCGGTCGGCATGGTGAGCCGGTAGGCGCAGGACCGGAGCTCGTCGGCGATCCGGCGGGCCGCCGTCTCGAGGTCGGCGCGCACGTCCTCCCACGGCAGGGACCCACGCTGGTCGGCCCACCGCGCCGCCGCCTCGGCCCCGTTCGCCGCCCGCGCGGCCACCACCCCGACGATGAGCCAGTCGGTGGTGTCGGCGTTGTCGACCGGTTCACTCCGGTACTGCGCGAACGTCGACTCGTAGAGCGCCAGGGTCTGCCGCACCGCGTCGAGCCGCGTCCCCAGGGCGTCCGGCGGGCAGGTCGCCACGATCCAGTCCGCCGTGGTGTCGACGCAGTCGGCCGCAGCCGACAGGCAGCTCGAACCCGCTCGCCGCAGCTCGGCCTGACCACCGCGGGGCCAGGCGAGCACGCCGACGGCGATCCCGACTCCGGCGCCGATGAGGACGTCGATGAGCCGGTCGCGAGCCAGCTCCAGCGACGGGGGCGCCACCTGGCTGAACAGGCACGCCACGACCAGGGTGAACGCGGCCTGGATCCCGATCGGCCCCACCATCGGTCCGGCCAGGACCGCGGCGAACAACGCGATCGGCATCATCACGACGTAGGGAACGGCGTTCTCCCCGGCCACGAAGAGCAGCAACCCGGCCAGGGTGACGCCGAGCACGGTGCCGATCAGCGCCGGTTTCAGGGCCCCTCGCGTCGCCCGGACCGACGTCCGGGTCAACGTCAGCGTCGCCAGCAGGACCCAGAGCCCGTGCGACACCGCGAACTCGCCCGCGATGAACCGGGCGAGCGCGAGGCCGGCCGCGAGCCGCAGCGCGTTCTGGAGCTCCACCGAGCGCACGGTGAGGTTGCGGCGGACCCGGTGCCAGACCAGCGAGAGTGCCGAGCCTCGGGCATACCAGAACGGGTCGCTCGGTCCGGAGTCCTCCTCCGGCACCGACGCGCCGGCGCCGGCCCGGAGCGCGAGCACCAGCGCCCGGGCGCCGTTGGCCGCCTGGATGGCGGCGACCAGGGTGGTCGCCCCGCCCAACGAGCGCACCTCGCGCGCCTCGGCCGACTCGGGTTCGTCGGCGAGCACGCTCCGCCACAGGTCGCGTTCGGTCTCGAGTGCCGCGGTGAGCTCGTCGGCCGACGGCTCCGGGCCTCGTCCGAGCAGCGCCGTTCGAACGTCGGCCAGCGTCGACGCGATCGCCGCGACGACGGGGACGGGCAGGCTCTGCGGGTCCTCGTCGACCTCGTTGCGCAGCACCATGAGCCGGTACGTCGTAGCCCGCAGGGCCCCAGCAGCGTCGGTGAGGCCGCGGTCCCTCCGGCTCGGCGCCGACGGCCGCTCGACCAGGGGGACCTCGGAGAGCCGCAACCCGGACGACGCCGCCTTGGCCTCGGCCACCAGCCGGTCCAGCTCCGGAGCCTTCACCGTCCCGCCGAGCTCGCAGGCGCCGACGATGCCGGCGGCGAGCGCCCGGGCCTTCTCCGCCGTGTCGGCCAGCCGGTCGGCGAACCTCGGCGGCCCCGGGTCCGGGAGGAGAACGCGGTCGGTGACGATGAGCAGGGCCATCCCGAGGGTCAGCCCGATCAGCCGCGATCCGAGGGAGCCCGGGTCGAACGGCGGCAGCGACGGCAGGATGAACAGCAGCTGCAGTCCGGTCGAGACCTCGCTGACGCGGACGCCGCAGACACCGGCGAACGACACGAGGAACCCGAAGACGAACATCGCGACCACCGCGACCCAGGTGTTGACCGCGGCGTAGGTCGCGATCGTCACGTCGACCAGCCCGAAGGCCAAGCACGCCAACAGAGTTCGCGTCCGGACCGCCGGCGGACCCGAGGTCTGCGAGAGGAGCGAGAACGCGAGGACCGCGAAGACCGCATACAGGGCCATCGTCGGGTCGCCGAGGCCGTACCGGCATCCGTAGAAGGCGCCGATCGCGGTCAGCGTGACCCGGACCCCGCGCCGCCACGCCGACGCGGGCACCCGCTTCAGGAGGACCCCCGCGCGGGCACGCGACCGCGCGGCTGCAGCCGGACGTTCGGCAGCGGCGGCGCCGACAGCCGCTCGTCGGTCGGGTACTCGGCGACCTCGCCGAACCGCGGGTCGCCGCCGGCGTTCCACTGCGCCCGCGCCCGCTCGACCTCGTCGTGGCTGCGGGCCACGAAGTTCCACCACATGACGATCTCCTCGGCGAACGGCTCGCCACCGAGCAGCAGGACCCGCGCGTCGGGCGTGAGCTCGACCTCGAGGCCCGAGCGGTCGACGCCCAGGTACATCGCCTGCCCGTGCCCCACCGAGGTGCCCTCGACCGTCGCCGACCCCGCCAGAGGGACGAGGGCGTACTCGTATGCCGGCTCGAGCGGCAGCCGCCCGGATCCGACACCGCGAGGGGTCAGCTCGGCGCCGACGAGCGGGGTGAAGGCCTCGGCCGGGGCGGACACGCCGCCGAGCGACCCCACGAAGACCCGCGCGCAGCACACCGTCGGTCTCGAGGAACGGCGCCGGCTCGTGCAGGACGAAGTCGCGCGCGCCGTGCCGTCGGGCGTCCGGCAGGGCCACCCACAGCTGCGCACCGTGCAGAACCCCCTCGACGCCGGCCGCCGGGCACCACATCCTCGGAGTGGGCGATCCCCTCACCGGCGGTCATCACGGCGGCCCGGCCGGGCACGACCTGCGCCGTGGTGCCCAGCGAGTCCCGATGGGTCACCTCGCCGGCGACCAGCCAGGAGACGGTCTGCAGGCCGGTATGCGGGTGCGGCGGCACGTGCATCGCCTCGCCGTCGGCGGTCACCGGGCGCGGCCCGTAGAGGTCGACGAAGCACCACGCGCCCACCATCCGGCGCTCGCGGTGCGGCAGCAGTCGCAGCACCTCGCTGCGCGGGCTGATCTTCGCGTGGATCGCGTCGTAGACCGTCGTCTCGCGCCCGTGAGCGTCCGGGTCGTCCCGGCAGCGCCCGTAGAGGTCCGCCACGGCGTTGCTCATAGAGGGTATTGAACCGCGCCGCGCCGCACCCCGTCGCATACCGGGTCGCTAGCCTGCTGAGGTGACGCCCTCAGAGCCGCCGGAGACCCGCCCGGTCCGGCGGCTCCTGGCTCGCGGCACCTGGCCCGAGGCCCGTTACGTCGCTACGGCATTGCGCACCGAGACCGTCGGCGGCGCGCTCCTCCTCGGCGCGGCGGTCATCGCGCTGGTCTGGGCCAACACGCCGTGGCAGCGACGCCTACGCCTCGCTCCGCGATCTCGTCGTCGGGCCGCACGCGCTGCACCTCGACCTCAGCCTCGGGACCTGGGCGGCCGACGGCCTGCTCGCGTTGTTCTTCCTCGTGGCGGGCATCGAGCTCAAGCGAGAGTTCGTCGCCGGCGACCTCTCCGACCGCAGCAAGGCCGCGCTGCCCATCGCGGCGGCGGCGTGTGGCGTCGTCGTGCCCGCCGTGCTGTATGCGGTGACGGCCAAGGTCGCCGGCGGCGACGGAGACGTGTTCCGGGGCTGGGCGATCCCCACGGCGACCGACATCGCCTTCGCCCTGGCGGTACTCGCGGTCATCGCGACGCACCTGCCGTCGGCGCTCCGCTCGTTCCTGCTGACCCTCGCCGTCGTCGACGACCTCATCGCCATCACGATCATCGCCGTCTTCTACACGAGTGGCGTCTCGGTGCTGTACCTCGGGCTCGCGGTCCTGCCGCTCGGGCTGTGGTGGTGGTTCCTCCGCCGGGGCTGGACCAACCCCGCCCTGCTGGCGGTCCCCGCCCTCCTCGCGTGGGGACTGGTGCACGCCAGCGGCGTCCACGCGACCGTGGCCGGTGTCCTGCTGGGTCTCCTGGTCCCGGTGTCGAAGCGGCAGGAACAGAGCTCCGACGAGCAGAGCCTGGCCGAACGGGTGGAGCACGGGCTGCGGCCGTGGTCGGCCGGGTTCGCCGTCCCGGTGTTCGCCTTCTTCGCCGCCGGCGTGACGATCGGACCCGGCGGCCTCGGCGCGACGTTCGCCGACCCGGCCGCCCTCGGGGTGGTCGTCGGGCTGGTGGTCGGCAAGTGCGTCGGCGTCTTCGGTGGCACCTACCTCTTCGCCCGGTTCACCAAGGCGTCGCTCGACGAGGACCTCGCGTGGAGCGACGTGCTGGGCCTGTCCCTGCTGGGCGGGGTGGGGTTCACCGTGTCGCTGTTGATCGGCGAGCTGGCCTTCGGCATGGGGTCGGCGCGGGACGACCACGTGCGGCTCGGCATCCTCGTGGGGTCGGTCCTCTCCGCCCTGCTCGCGGCCGTCGTGCTGCGGCTCCGCAACCGGCACTACCGGCGGGTGGAGGCCGAGGAGACCCGCGACGACGACGCCGACGGGGTTCCGGACGTCTACGCGAGACCCGACCCGGCGATAGGCTCCTGAGACCGAGAACCCGCGTTCAGCCGCGAGCGCGCCTCGGACTGCCTGCCCACCCGCCCCCGGAGGCCCGATGACGACCGACCACGACGCGACCCGGCCCGTGCCGAGTGACCTGCGGCACTCGCAGGAGCGCTCGATCGGGCAGCTCGTCGCGCAGGTCACCGATGACCTGCGCTTCATCGTCCGCAAGGAGATCGAGCTCGCGAAGACCGAGATCACGTCGCAGCTCGGGATCGCCGGGAAGGGCGCGGGAATGCTCGCGACCGCCGGCGTACTCGCGCTCTACGGGCTCGGCCTGCTGTTCATCGCGCTGTCGCTGGTCATCGCGATCTGGCTGCCGCCGTGGGCCGGGTTCCTCATCATGGCGGTGGTGCTGTTCATCGTCACGGCGATCCTCGCGCTGGTCGGCCGGAACGCCCTGAACCAGGTGAACCCGCGCCCCGACCGAGCCATCGCGCAGGCCCAGGAGACCATGGAAGCCGTCAAGGGCTCGGCGAGCGCCGGGGCCGACCACGCGAAGGCCGTCCCGGCCCCCAACGCCCAGGTCGCGCTCGACCAGCGGCCCACCCCTCGGTGAGCCCGGCCGCGACCCTCGCGGCCCGGGCGCCCACGTGACCAGCGTGACCCTGGACGCGGCGTCGGTCCTCATCGACGGGCCATGGCACCACCGCCTCGTCTCGGCGAACGGTGCCCGCTTCCACGTGGCCGAGCTCGGCGACGGCCCGATGGTCCTGCTCATGCACGGGTTCCCGCAGTTCTGGTACACGTGGCGGCACCAGATGGCGGCGATCGCCGACGCCGGGTGGCGGGCGGTCGCGATGGACCTGCGGGGCTACGGCGCCAGCGACAAGCCTCCGCGTGGGTACAGCACCTACACCGGCGCCGAGGACGCGGCGAAGGTCATTCGGTCGCTCGGCGAGGACGACGCGATCGTCCTCGGTCAGGGCCTCGGCGGCGTCATCGCGTGGTCGATGCCGTCCCTGCAGCCCGACGTGGTCCGGGCGGTCGGGTCGCTCTCGATGCCGCACCCCCGGGTGATGCGGCGGGCGTCGGTACGCGAGCGCCGGCAGCGGCAGGCGAGCCGGTACCTCGTCGAGCTGCAGCGCCCGTTCGTCCCCGAGCGGGAGATGACCAAGGACCACGCCTACGTCGGGGAGATCCTCCGGGCGTGGGCGTCCCCGTACGGCGACTACCCGACCCCCGAGGACGTGGAGCGGTACGGCAACGCGATGGCCCTGCCCTTCGTGGCCCACTCCGCGGCGGAGCACTACCGCTGGTTCGGCCGGTCCCAGCTGCGCCAGGACGGTCCCCTCTTCAACCGGCGGATCCGCGGGCCCATCACCCGGCCGGTCCTCCACCTCCAGGGCACCGAGGACGGATGCGTGCTGGCCGACTGCACGACCGGCTCCGCGGAGTACGTGACCGGGCCCTACACGTTCCAGCTCGTCGACGGCGCCGGCCACTTCCTCACCGAGGAGGCCCCCGACCGGGTCAGCTCCGCGATCGTCGACTGGCTCGACACCGTCGACTGAGCGGTATGCGTTCGCGCCCGATCCCCAGCCCACACGCCGGACATGTCTGAGAAGTCGCGGCCCACACGCCAAAACCCGCCCCACTCCTCGGACATGTCTGAGAAGTCGCGGCCCAAACGCCAAAACCCGCCTCGGGCCGGGGTCAGCCGGTGGAGCAGCCGCCGGTCGAGACCGGCTGGGACGCTCCCGCCGCGGCCTGGAGGACCGGCTGCGCCTCCTGGAGCGTCAACGCATACCCCGTGGACGGGTCGTCGAGCGACTTGGCGAACACGACGCCGACGACCTCGCCGGTGGGCGAGAGGAGCGGGCCCCCGCTGTTACCGGGCTCGACCCGGGCGTAGAGCGAGTAGATCTCGCGCGTGACGCCCGGCTGCCCGTAGATGTCCGAACCGGTCGCCGTCAGCGTGCGACGCACCCTGGCGGGGTCCAGCCGGTACGGCCCGTCCAGCGGGAACCCTGCCACCACCGACTCGTCCCCTGCCTTGAGGCTTCGGCCGAGGCTCAGCGGCGCCGCGGTGAGCCCCTCGACCGCCAGCACCGCCAGGTCGCGTTCCGGGTCGAACACGACGATCTGCGCCGGGTACTCGCGACCGACCCCGGCCACCTGGACCGCCGCCTCACGCATCCCCGCGACGACGTGGGCGTTGGTGACGACCTTGCCCGGCGCCACGACCCAGCCACTGCCCTCCTGACCGCGGCGGCACGCGACGGCGACGCCGGTCACCCGCACCACGGACTGGGAGGCCTGCTGGATGCCTGGCGACGCGGCCACCCCGGACTCGGGCGGGGCCACCGGCGCGATCGGCTCCGGCGACAGCCCGCCGAACACCTTGGGGATGCCGTTCTGGTCCAGCAGCGTCCGGAACCCGGCGAACAGCTGCCCGGCCGCCGGCGGCACCACGCGGTCGATCGTCGCGAGGACCCGGGACTCGCCGATGGCCTTGGCCAACGGGGTCGGCGCGGCCCCGCGAACCGCGCCCGCGACGAACCACACCAGCAGCGACACGGCGATGACCGTGGCCACCCCGCCGAAGATCGCGTCGAGGGCCTGCCCGGAGCGGCCGCGGACCTGCGCCCGCAACCGGTTGCCGAGCGGTACCGCGATGGCCTGACCCACTGTTGCGCAGAGGAAGACGAGGAACACCAGGACCAGCACCCGGATCACCTCGTTGCTGGTGACCCACTCGACGTTCGCGAGGATCGACGGCAGCAGCCACATGCCCAGCGCGCCGCCGCCGAGAAACCCCACCAGCGACAGGGTGCTGACGAGGATCCCCTGCCGGTACCCCGTCACGGCGTAGAGCACGAGCATGAGGACGAGCAGGACGTCCAGCACCGTCCCGCTCACGAGCGGCCTCGCAGGAAGCGCTCGGGCAGCGGCAGCTCCCGCCCCTGGTCCCACGACTGGTCCATCTCGGCCAGCTCGAGCGCCTTGGTGACGACGCCGGCCGTGAAGCCCCACAGCAGCAGGTCGTCGCCGAGGTGGAAGGCCGGTCCGCGGTACCCGGAGGGGTGCGTGACGGTATGCCGGATCGTCGGGTCGGTGAGGTAGGCCAGTGGCGCCTGGATCACCTGGGCGACCTCGGCGGGGTCGCCCACCGAGACCGGGGACGGCTCGCGCCACCAGCCGACGACGGTGGTGACGACGAACCCGCTCGGAGGCAGGAACAGGGGCGGAAGGGTGCCGAGCACCTCTACGCCGGCCGCGACGAGGTTGACCTCCTCGGCCGCCTCGCGCAGCGCCGTCGCCGCCACGTCGGCGTCATCGCGCTCGGTGGCGCCGCCGGGCAGCGCCACCTGGCCGGGATGGGAACGCATGTCGTGGGAACGCTCGATGAGCAGCAAGGAGTCCGCGCCGTCGGGATCGGGACCGAACAGCAACAAAACCGCCGACTCGCGGCCGCCGTCGTCCGGCGGCAGGAACCGGCTGAACCAGCCGGCCTCGGCGGCCTTCGCGTTGCGCATCATCCGGGTCAGCCACGGCGGCGCCCGCGTCGGCAAGGGCGCGGCCAACGGGTGCAGCAACTCCCCCGGGCCTGCGATGGACGGCAACCGCGCCATCCGGTCAGCGGTCCTTCGCCGCGGACGCGGCCCGCCGACGACGGGGCGGCCCGATCGGCGCCGGCAGCGGTCCGGGCGGCGGGTCGGGGAGCGTCGCTCCCGGCTTCAGCTCGTACGCCAGCAGCGCCAGGGCCTCGGCGCGGTCGGTCGGGCCGGTGCCGTAGCTGGGGCACCAGGCGGCCACGGGGCAGGCGCCGCAGGCCGGCTTCTTCGCGTGACAGGTCCGCCGCCCGTGGAAGATCAGGACGTGGCTGAGCATCGTCCAGTCGCGCCGCGGGAACATCGCGCCGATCTCGAGCTCGACCTTGACCGGGTCGGTCTCCGCCGTCCACCCGAACCGGCGCACAAGCCGTCCGAAGTGGGTGTCGACGGTGATGCCCGGGACGTCGAAAGCGTTGCCCAGCACCACGTTCGCGGTCTTGCGTCCGACTCCCGGCAACGTGACGAGGTCGGCGAGCCGGCCGGGGACGCGCCCGTCGAAGTTCTCGACGAGTGCACCGCCGAGCTTGATGAGCGCATCGGACTTGTTCCGGAAGAACCCGGTCGACTGGATCATCGTCTCCAGCTCGGTCCGGTCGGCACCGGCGTATGCGGCCGCGTCCGGGTAGCGCGCGAAGACGTGCGGCGTCACGAGGTTGACCCGCTGGTCGGTGGTCTGGGCCGAGAGGATGGTGGCGACCAGGAGCTGGAGCGGGTCGGTGAAGTCGAGCTCGCAGTGGGCATACGGGTACCGCTCGTGGAGGGCGCGGTACATCCGGCGAGCCCGCCGGGTCCGGGCCACGGGCGACTCGACCGGCGCGCTCGCGTCGGGCAGCGCGGTGGAGGCGACGGACACCCGAGCAGCCTAAGTCACCCCACGGAGTCCTCCCCACGACGTTCGCCGCTTCGCGGCGATCCGCCGCGGGGACCCCACGCTTCGCTCCGGTACTCCGCGGGGACCCCGAACAATGGCCGGCCTGTCAGGGGTGCGTCGCGGCCGGAAGCCCGGCCAGTGAGGTCCGCGGGGTGGCGTTGCCCGTTCTGGCACACTGTGCGCGTGGACCACGAGGTTGTGCGCAAGGCGCCGCTCTTCGCGGCCCTGGACAGCGAGGACGCCGACGCCCTGCTCGCCCAGATGAGCCCGGTCCGCATGGAGCGCGGCGACATCCTCTTCCGCGAGGGCGAGAGCGGCGACTCGCTCTACGTCATCGGGGAGGGGAAGATCAAGCTCGGCCGGTCCAGCACCGACGGCCGGGAGAACCTCGTCGCGATCCTCGGACCCGGCGAGATGTTCGGCGAGCTGAGCCTGTTCGACCCCGGACCGCGGACGATGACGGCGACGGCGGTCGCCGAGACGCAGCTGATGGGCCTCGGCAACGACTCGCTGACGGGGCTGTTGACCGGGCGTCCCGAGGTGGCCAAGGCGCTGCTCGCCGCGCTGGCGCAGCGCCTGCGCCGCACCAACGAGCACCTCGCGGACCTCGTCTTCACCGACGTCCCCGGCCGGGTGGCCAAGGCGCTGCTCGACCTCGCGGAGCGGTTCGGGCGGCCGGTCGAGAACGGCGTCATGGTCAGCCACGACCTCACCCAGGAGGAGCTGGCTCAGCTGGTCGGCGCGTCCCGCGAGACGGTCAACAAGGCGCTCGCCGACTTCGCCGGCCGCGGATGGCTCAAGCTCGAGGCGCGAGCGGTCCTGCTGCTCGACGTCGACCGCCTGCGCCGGCGCGCTCGCTGACGCTCAGGCGGTGCCGGAGCTCCCGTAGACGGTCACGTGCACGTGGTCGTAGTGGTTGGCCGTCGTCGAACCGCGGTCCGACATCGCCCGCCAGCCCTCACCGGACCGCTGGACGGTCCAGATGTGCTGGGCCCAGATGACCTCGCTGACGCCGAGCGCCTTGTAGTTGGCCCGCACGTAGTTGGCGATGGCCTGGCCGACCGAGCTGTTCGGGATCATGATGTCGAGCGCCTGGCCGGTGCTGTGCTCGCCACCGCTGCCGGTACGCCCTCCCCAAGCGGTCACGCTCGGGAACAGCGCGCAGACGGCGCGGTGGACGCGGATGGCGTCCCTCGTCAGGCCGGCCTCGACGGCGGACCCGGACGCGCACGCGGCCTGCGAGATGCCGCTGGGGGTAGCGGTGGTCGCCTTGGGCGCGGCCGTGGCCGACGGCTTCGGGGTGGCCTTCGCCGTCGGTGTGGGCGTCGGCGTCGGCGTCGGCGTCGGAGCCGGTGCGGGCGGCGGTGGCGGGGTGGGAATTGCGGCGGCGGGGTTCACCCGGGTCTGGGGATGCGCCACCTCCTCCGCACCGAAGGCCTCCGTGAGAAGGAGCTCGGCGCGGCCGGACCGGCTGGCCCGCTCGGACAGGCGCTGCGAAAGGGCCGCGGCGTCGATCTGGTCGGCGTCGAACACGGTGATCTGGGCCGCGGTCGGGGTCACGGCGCCTTCGGAGGCGCGGCCCGGGCCGAGCGTGACGACGCCGGCGCCGACGACGAGCGCGAGGCCGGCGGCCGAACGCAGGCCGACTGTGCGCCACGGAAGGGTTCGCCAGGACAGGGTCACCGGCCGCGGTGTTCCGCGGTGGCGTCCCGAGGCCCCGCGGCCCGTTGACTGGTCAGGTGGAGTAGCAGACATCGTTGAACACCGAACCACAGTCCGGCCCAAAAGTCACATTCAGGTCACGGTGTCGTACACCCGTTACGACGGTCTGGTCAGCGAAAGTCCGACACCGAGTACGCCATCGGATGGACCCGTCGAACGTCCCTGGCCGGACCCGTCACGGTCACCGCACCCGAGTCGGCGATGACCGCGGTTCCCTCGAGGGTGAACCGGTCGATGACGAACGGGACGCTCCCTACTGCCGGTGGATCTGTCGGACCTTCTCGAAGCCGACGAACTCGAGACGGCGATGACCGTACTGGTCGAGCGAGAGCTTCACCGGTGTCCCGGGGACCGCACCTTCCGACACCACGTAGCTGCCGTCGGGCATCGCGTCCAGACGCAGACGTCGAGGGCCGACCAGCAGCAGCAGGTGGCCGCCGTCGCGCACGAGCGAGTAGTCGTGCTCGTAGAAGCCCAGGTAGGGCTCGACCACTCTCGGGTCGACCGGTCTCGGCTGCCGCCCGAGCTGGGCGAGCTGATCCAGCCGCGTGTCCCCCGCGGCCAGCGCTTGGTCGGCGATACCCGGTTGAGCCCGAACCGCTGGTCGAGCAGCAGGCTGAGGATGTCGGAGTAGAGGATGGGGCAGGGGCATGAGATCTCCCGTCCGGATGTCTCGAGCCGGCGACCCCGGTGGCCCCTTCTCCGACGGTGCCATCCCGCGGGGGCGCCGACCATAGACCTGGGTCCATGGCCGTCCGCCTTACCTCGACCTCGACTCGAGGAAGAGCGTTCACGACCGGCGTGACCGCACCTGCAGCCTCGCCCATCCGGCGGGCTGAGGTGCCGGCTTGGCGGATCAGGCGGAGCGGCGCCGTCCCGCCCGGGCGCGCAGGTAGTCGGCCACGACGTACTCGCCCAGCCGGCCGACGTCGGGGGTGAAGACGCGTCCACCGTTGCGCCGCGCGACCGAGTCGACGAACCGGGCCAGCCCCGGGTCGTCGCCGAGGAGGAAGAAGTTCAGCGCGACGCCGTACCGCGTCAACGCGTCGACTTCGCCGACCGTCGCGCGCACCGTGGCGGGGGTGGTCGGCCACTGGAACACCGGGAGGCCGTCCGCCTCCAGGTGGGCCGTCGGCTCGCCGTCGGTGACGACGAGGACCACGGGCTCGGCCTCGGGGTGGCGCCGCACGTGCCGACCGGCCAAGAGCAGGGCGTGGTGGAGGTTGGTCCCCTGGATCCACTCCGGCTCGACCTCGGCCAGCTGCATCGGCGTGAGCTTCCGGGCGGTCCGGTCGAACCCGATGATCTGGAGCGCGTCCTGGCGGAACCGGCTCTGAATGAGGTGCGACAGCGCCAGCGCCGTCTGCTTCATCGGGCCCCAGCGGCCCTCCTGGATCATCGAGAACGAGAGGTCCACGAGCAGCGCGACTGCGGCGCCGGTCCGGCGCGTCGTCTCGGCCACCGCGAAGTCCTCGACCTCGAGGCGGATGCCGCGACCCTCACCGTCGCGAGGCGTACCCGAACCCGCCCGGCGCAGCACCGCATTCTGGACCGTCCGCACCGCGTCGAGCGGACGCTCGTCGCCGAACTCCCACGGCAGGTATGCGCCGGTGCGCTCGTCCGCGCCGCCCGACCGCGGGTCGACGTGGGAGCCGGACGCGTCGGCGTCGAGGTGCTGGAAGATCCGCCGCAGCGCCGTCTCGCCCAGCCGCCGCAACGCCTTCGGTGTGAGCGAGAGGCCGTCGGAGTCGGACCGGAGGTAGCCCTGCCGCTCCAGCTCGCGCTCGAGCTCGCGCAGCGCCTCGAAGTCGCGGACCGACGACCCGGGCAGCTGCCGCTCGAGGGTGTCCACGTCGACGTCGTCGAGCCCGCTCCCGAGCGCGGAGGCCTGGGACAGCTGGTTCTCCAGCGCCTCGAGGTCGGCGAGGTCGGCCACGGCGCCGACCGCGTCGCCCATGCCGAGTGACTCGTTGCCGTCGATGTCGGCCGGCTGCCGGCCGCGGAACATCCCGGGTCGCAGCGACCGCAGCGAGTCGGCCAGCTGGGTCATCTCCATCTCGAGGCCCATGTCCTGCATGGCCTGCTGCATGAGGCCGGCCAGCTCCTCCCGCTGCTCGCGGGAGAGCGAGCGCATCATCCGCTCGGCGGCCGCCTGACGGCGGGCCAGCGCGTCGATGAGCTCGTCGACGTCCTTGGGGTTCTCGGGGAAGAACTCGCCGTGCTTCTCCATGAACCGGTCGAAGTCGTCGGTGGTGTCCTCGCCGCGAGCGTGCTTGGCCAGCAGCGCGTTGAGGTCGGCCATCATCTCCCGCACCGCCTCCATGGCCGCGGGGTTCTGGCCGGAGAGGGCCTCCTTCATCCCGGCGAACTGCGCGTCGAGCACCTCGCGGCGCAGCAGGTCGAGGACGTTCTGCCAGTGCTGCTGTCCCTCGGCGCTGCGCCACTGGTAGTCGTTCAGCTCCCGGACCTGTCCCGCGGTGTCCCCGGGCAGCGTGTCGAGCGACATCTCGGCGAGCCGGGCGTCGTCGCCGTCGCGGCCCGCGAGGAACTCCCGCTCCGCCGACAGCGCCTGGTCGAGCTCCTCCCGGACCTGGTCGAGGGTGCCGGCCAGGTTGCCGCGCCGCTCAACCTCGCGACGCCGGCGAGCCAGCTCACGGCGCAGCTCGTCGAGGCCGGAGCGGTCGTCGAGGCCGCGTCGCATCAGGCGTTCCATGGCCTCGCGAAGCGAGGAGCCCTCCATGACGTCGCGCCCGATCTCGTCCACCGCTGCCCGCACGTCGAAGGGCGGGGCCAGCGGGTCGGCGCCGCCGGCCCACGAGCCGTAGCGGTACCGGCCCGACCGGTGCCGCCCGCCCGAACCGGACCAAGCCCCAGGCATACTCTTCAGCTCCCGTAGATCGTCTGGCCGTCGGCCTGCACCTTGGACAGGCGTCGCGTCAGGTGCAGCCCCTCGAGGACGAACTCGACCGCGGCCGCGACCTGGCCCGGGGACACCGAGTCCTCACCGACGCCGAGCCGGTCGAGGATCGCCGCCAGCCCGGGCGTCGCCCCCAGCTGCGCGAGGAGCGTCGTCGCCGGCACGAGGTCGCCGGTCTCTACGACCGAGCCGTCCTCGAAGTGCGCCGTCACGCCGGACAGGTCGGTGCCCGCGACCCGCTCCCGGAACGTCGCCGCCGTCGACAGCCGCAGGAGGTGTCCGATGACCTCGAGCTCGCGGCCCTCCTCGCCCATCTCGAACTCGACCTTGCCGCGCAGCGTCGGCAGCACGTCGGCGAGGTCGCCGATGCGAGCGACCGCGTCCTCCTCGCCGGTCAGCGCCGCCCGTCGTAGCGCCGACGCCGACGTCGCCTCGGCCGCCGCGATGGCGAACCGCGCCGAGACGCCGGACCGCTGGTCGACCGAGGACGAGGTCCGCAGCTCCATGACCAGCCGGGCGATCACCTCGAGCAGGTGGGCGGGCACCGCCGCTACGAGACCCGCCTCCTGCGAGATCAGCGCGACCTCCTCGTCGACGTCGTCGAGGTAGTGCGTGCGGACCTCGGCGCCGAACCGGTCCTTCAGCGGCGTGATGATCCGGCCGCGGTTCGTGTAGTCCTCGGGGTTGGCCGACGCGACCACCAGCACGTCCAAGGGGAGCCGGACCGCATACCCCCGCACCTGGATGTCGCGCTCCTCCAGCACGTTGAACAGCGCGACCTGGATCCGCTCGGCGAGGTCCGGCAGCTCGTTGATCGCGAAGACGCCGCGGTGGGCGCGGGGCAGGAGCCCGTAGTGGATCGTCTCGGGATCGCCGAGCGTGCGGCCCTCGGCCACCTTGGTCGGGTCGACGTCGCCGACGAGGTCGCCGACGCTGGTGTCGGGAGTGGCGAGCTTCTCGGTGTAGCGGTCGTCGCGGTGCCGCCACTCGATCGGCACGTCGTCGGCGTCGTTCTCGGAAGTCGCGACCAGCGTGCGGCAGCGCTGGCAGATCGGCGCCAGCGGTTCGTCGTGGATCTCGCAACCGGCGATGTACGGCGACCACTCGTCGAGCAGACCGCCGATGGTCCGCATGAGCCGGGTCTTGCCCTGGCCGCGCTCGCCGAGCAGGACCATGTCGTGCCCCGCGAGCAGCGCGCGCTGGACGTCGGGGAGGACGCTGTCGTCGAAGCCGACGATGCCGGGGAAGGGGTTCTCCCCCGCGCGGAGCGCGCGGACGAGGTTCGCGCGGATCTCGGCTTTGACGGTGCGCGGCTCGTGTCCGGAGGCGCGCAGCTGCCCGATGGTGGCGGGCTCAGGGTGGTGGGTCACTCATTCACGTTACGTCCGCCGTCTGGGGACCGATACCGCAGGTAGGCCAGCTGGGCCCGGACGCTCAGCTCGGCGTAGGGCCAGACCTCCTTCGGCACGTCGGCGTAGACCCGCTCGACGACCTGCCGCGGCTCGGTGTCGCCGGCCGCGAGCGCGGCCCGGACCTCGTCGAGCCGTTCCGCCCGGTGGTCGAGGTAGAACCGGACCGTCTCCGCCGCGTCGGGCACCAGCGGACCGTGCCCGGGCAGGATGCGGGCGGCCGCTCCGGACGCCGCCAGGCGGTCGATCCGCTCCAACGACGCGAGGTACGCGGCCAGCTCGCCGTCGGGCCACGCCACCACCGTGGTCCCTCGCCCGAGGACGGTGTCACCGGTCAGCAGCGCCGACTCGGCCGGCAGCAGGAACGAGACCGAGTCACCGGTATGCCCGGGGGTGGTCACGACGGTGACCTCCAGCCCGCCGACCTGCACCGTCTCCCCGTCGGCCAGGTCGTCGTGACCGGTACCGATCGCCCGGACCGGTGCCGCCGTCTGCGCCGCGAAGTGCTCGGCCGCCTCGGCGTGGTCCAGGTGGTGATGGGTCAGCAGCGTCAGCGCGACTCGGGCGCCGCGCCCCTCGACGAACCGCAGCACCGTCTCGAGGTGCTCCGGATGCAGCGGCCCAGGGTCGACCACGACGGCGTCGGTGGACCCGGGTTCGAGCAGGACCCAGGTGTTCGTGCCCTCGAGCGTCATGGGCCCGGGGTTCGGTGCGAGCACGCAGTACGCGCGCTCGCTCACCGCTCCGGACTGCCAGCCGTCACCCATCCGGCCACCGTAGCCACACCGCTCGGCTGCCAGTCGCTGCTCCGGGGACAGTGGCCTACGGCAGGTCGGCGCGGATCATCGGTTGACCGGCGACCTCGACCAGCTGCGGGATGACGGCGCGCGTCGGGCTCGGTGTCGCGACGAGATCGGCCGCCGCCATCGCGTCTCGTACACGCTCCACGGACACCACGGTCGGTGGCAGCAGGATCGCCTCGCCCATCCCGTACGCGGTGAGCAGCTCGGCCGGCTCGGTCCAGTCGGCGTGGTCGGCCTCGGAGGTGTCGTCGTCGGGGATCTGCCCGTCGGGCAGCAGGGCGGCGAAGAAGAAGGTGTCGTACCGCCGGGGCTCGAACTCCGGCGTCACCCAGCGGCCCTGGGCCGAGAGCAGGTCGGAGCGCAGCACCAGGTCGCGACGGAGCAGCAGCTCGGCGAACGACTGCTCCTTGGAGAGCAGGGCGGAGCGCTCGGCGTCCCACTCCGGGTCCCGAAGGTCGGCGACCACCGTGTCGGCGGACGGCCCGGCGAGGAGCACCCCGCACTCCTCGAACACCTCGCGCACCGCGGCACAGACCAGGGAGCGCGCCAGCCCGAGCTCGCAGCCCATCGTCTCGGCCCACACGGCAGGCGACGGGCCGGCCCAGGGAAGATCGGGGGCGTCGTCGCGGGCGTCCACGCCGCCGCCCGGGAAGACCCACGTCCGCGGCGCGAACGCCATGGTCGCGACGCGCCGCAGCATGAACACCTCGACGCCCGAACCCGGCGAGGAGCCGTCGCGGACGAGCATGACCGTCGCCGCATACCGAGGGGTGACCGGCTCGGCCCGGCGGCCGGCGAGCCACTCGGCCGCCTGCGGACCGAGGACCCCGGGGGCGAAGTCGCGGACCGCCACCGTCGACCGGACCGAGGTCAGCCGGCGACGGCGACGACGATCTCGACCTCGACCGGCGAGTCGAGCGGCAGGGCGGCGACTCCCACCGCCGACCGGGCGTGCACACCGGCGTCGCCGAACGCGTGCCCCAGCAGCTCGCTCGCGCCGTTGATGACACCGGGCTGTCCGGTGAAGGCGGGGTCCGACGCGACGAATCCGACGACCTTCACCACCCGGGTGACCGTGTCGAGGTCGCCGACGACGGACTTGACGGCGGCGATCGCGTTGAGCGCGCAGATCCGGGCCAGCGCCTTGGCGTCGTCCGCCGGCACCAGGCCGTGGCCGTCACCGACCTTGCCGGTCTGCACGAGGTCGCCGGACACGATCGGCAGCTGGCCGGAGGTGAAGACGAGGTTGCCCTCGCGGAGGGCGGGGACGTAGGCGCCGGCGGGCGGCGCGACATCCGGGACGCTGAGCCCGAGCTCGGCCAGCCGGTCCTCGACGGCACTCATCCGAGCCTCAGCCCTTCGGTCGCTTGAGGTAGGCCACGAGCCCGTTGCCGTCCGGCCCGGTGACCACCTGGACCAGCTCCCAACCGTCGTCACCCCAGTTGTCGAGGATCTGCTTGGTGGCGTGGATCATCAGCGGAACCGTGGCGTACTCCCACTTCGTCATGCGGTCACTGTAGGGGCCGGCCGAGCCACGGCCGCGACACGCGGCGGTTCACCCGCAGAGTGTGAGCCCTGGGCTTCCCGACCTGGGACGCTCACACCATGGAGAAGAACTGGCTCGACCGGCATTGGGTGATGCTCCTCGTCCTGGGGATCGTCGCCATCGTCTTCGCGATCATGGCGATCGTCTGGCCGGGCATCACGGCCACCGCGTTCACGGTGCTCTGGGGGTGCTGGGCACTCATCGCTGGAGTCGTCTACCTCGTCGGAGCGTTCAGCAAGGACGCCACCGGCAGGGGCTGGCTCATCCTCTTCGGCGCCGTCTCGATCATCGCCGGCCTGCTCGCGGTGGTCCACCCGCTCGAGATCGCGGTGACGCTCACCTGGATCCTCGGGATCTGGTTCATCGTGGGAGCGATCTTCCAGGCGGTCGGCGCTTTCTCGAGCACGCGCACGCGGCCGCGCTGGATGTTGCTCGTGGCCGCCGCACTCTCCTTGCTCATCGGGATCCTGTTCGTGGCGCGCCCAGGGGTCGGCGTCGTGTCGATCGTCGTCTGGATCGCCATCCTCGGGATCATCTGGGGGATCGTGCTCATCATCGCCGCGTTCGCCGCGCGAAGCCTCGGCAAGGAGATCGACGCGGCCGCGGCCCAGCCCGGCTGACCGCACCTGCGGCGGTCAGGGCAGACGGCCGCTCACGGGACTGCGGCGGGTGACGCAGTAGGCGCGTCCGCTCGGGTCGAGCAGGGTGGTCCAGTTCTCCGTCGACCTGACCACTCGGCCGCCCAGCTCCACGTGCCGAACCACCTCGGCGTCCCGGTCCTCGCTGGCGAGGTCGAGGTGCATCCGCACCGGCCCGTCCTCCTCGTCGACCCGCTGCAGGAGTAAGCGCAGCGGCTGACCCGGCGGCGGCAGGATCCGGTCGAACTCGGGCGAGCCGCCCACGACGTGCGGCCAGCCCGTGAGGGCCGACCAGAACTGCGCCTCACGGTCTAACGACCGAGACGGGATGTCGAGACAGACCTGGTCCACCAGGCTCGCCCCGCCCGGCCAGGAGGCGGGCCCCGGGCGTTCGGCGGAGCGGTGGGGGACGAGGCAGAAGACCAGCCCGCCCGGCGACCGGCCGACGGCATACCCCCTCCCGGTGTCGCGCAGCTCGGCGCCGAGGCGCTTCGCGTCGTCGACCAGGCACTCGAGGTCGTCGGTGTGCACGTCGAGGTGCATGCCGTTCGGCGGCGGGGACCCCGCCACCTGGACCTTCACCGGGGCGTCGCCGTCCGGCGGCTGCAGCGTGGCGAACTCGCCGTCGTCACCCCGACGCTCCGACAGCGGCCACCCGGTGACCCCGACCCAGTACGCCTCCGCCGCCGGAGCATCCGCGACCGCGGTGTCGAGGAAGGCCGTGAGCCACGTGACCGCCACGAACGCACCGTACCCATGGCAGGGTCCCCTCATGCCCGACGTTTCCCCTCCGGCTCGCACCACCGCATACGGGATCGACCCCGCCCAGGTCTACGACGTGCGGGTACCAACCGGTGACCCCACCGGTACGACGGTCGTGGTGGTCCACGGCGGGTTCTGGAAGGCCGAGTGGGACCGCGCTCACGCGGCGCCGCAGGCGCAGGCGTTCGCCGACGCCGGTCACCACGTCGCGGTGGTCGAGTACCGACGGACCGGTATGCCCGGGGGCGGCTGGCCGGGGACGTTCGCCGACGTGTCGGCGGCCGTCGACGCGGTCGTGGCCGACCCGACGCTGCCGGACCGATGCGTCCTGGTCGGCCACTCGGCCGGCGGGCATCTCGTAGCGCTCGCCGCGACGCGGCCCGAGGCCAGGGTGCTGGCCGGAGCCGTCGCCCTGGCCGGCAACGTCGACCTCGCGCTCGTCCGCGACCTGGGGCTCGGCGGCGGCGCGGCGGCGGCCTTCATGGGCGACGCCGACGAGGCCGCCTGGACCGCGGCAGACCCTTCCGCGCATCCCGTTCTCACGCGGCTGGTCCTCGTCCACGGCGAGGCCGACGACACGGTCCCCGTCGAGGTCGCCGAGCGCTTCCTGGACCGGCAGGGGCCGACCGCCGGCCACGAGCTGGTCCGGCTACCTGGCGTCGGCCACTTCGAGCTCATCGAGCCCGGAGAGCCGGCCTTCGCGGTGGTCCTCGATGCAGTGGCCCGGTTGACCGGCTCGCCGGGTCGTTAGGGTCGTGGGTATGGCCGCTCGTCGGGACAAGGGCGTGCGGCTGCACATCGTGACCGGCAAGGGCGGCACCGGAAAGACCACCGTGGCCGCCGCGATGGCCATGGCCCTCGCCTCGGGCGGGCACCGGGTGCTGTTGGTCGAGGTCGAGGGACGCCAGGGCATCAGCCAGACCTTCGACGTCCCTCCGCTGGCCACCAAGGAGCTCCGGATCGCCGGCGCGTCCGGTGGCGGTGAGGTGTGGGGGCTGTCGGTCGACGCGAAGGCCGCGCTCATCGAGTACCTGCAGATCTTCTACAAGCTCGGCCGGGCCGGCGGAGTGCTGGAGCGGTTCGGAGCGGTCGACTTCGCCACGACGATCGCACCCGGCGTCCGCGACGTGCTCCTCATCGGCAAGGTCTACGAGGCGAACCGGCGCCGGGCCGCCGGCCACCACTCGCGCCACGACGAGACCCCCGCCTACGACGCGATCGTGCTCGACGCCCCGCCGACCGGACGCGTCGTCCGGTTCCTCTCGGTGAACGAGGAGGTCGCCGACCTCGCCAAGGTCGGCCCGATCCGGTCGCAGGCCGACTCCATCACCGAGATGCTCACGTCGACGCAGACGGCGGTGCACGTGGTGACCCTGCTGGAGGAGATGCCGGTCCAGGAGACCGTCGACGCCGTGGCCGAGCTGCGGAGCGCCCGGTTGCCGGTGGGCAACGTCGTGATCAACCAGGTCCGCGACCCGCTGCTGCGGCCCCGTGAGCTCGCCTGGGCGGCGAAGGGCACGATCAGCCGCCCCAAGGTGCGGGCGGGCCTCGAGGCGGCCGGTCTCCGGGTGACCGAACCGCTGGTGCAGGGGCTGCTGGGCGAGGCTCACGACCACGCGCTCCGCATCGCCCAGGAGACCGAGCAGCTCGGGATGCTCGAGCACCTCGACCTGCCGATGTTCCGCCTGCCGGTCAACCCTGAGGGTGTCGACGCGTCGACGGTGCGCGAGTTCGCCGACCTACTCCTCGAGCGTGGCTGGACCGGCGGCGAGGCGCCTCGGTGAGCACCCGGGCCACGCCCCGCGCACCGCGCCTGGACGTCGACGCGCTCCTGGCCGACCGGCGTACCGACATCGTCGTCTGTTGTGGGTCCGGCGGGGTGGGCAAGACGACCACGGCCGCCGCCCTCGGCCTCCGGGCCGCCGAGCAGGGCCGCCGGGTCGTCGTGCTCACCATCGACCCGGCTCGCCGGCTGGCCCAGTCGATGGGCCTGACCGAGCTCGACAACACCCCCCGGCCGGTCGAGCACATCGACACCACGGCCGGCGGGTCGCTCGACGCGATGATGCTCGACATGAAGCGGACGTTCGACGAGGTCGTCGTGGCCCACTCGACGCCTGAGAAGGCCGACCAGATCCTCGCGAACCCCTTCTACCAGGCGGTCTCCAGCTCCTTCGCCGGGACGCAGGAGTACATGGCGATGGAGAAGCTGGGCCAGCTGCACCAGGAGGTGCGCGCCAACGGCGGACGACGGCGGCCCCCGGTGGGACCTCATCGTCGTGGACACCCCGCCGTCACGGTCCGCGCTGGACTTCCTCGACGCGCCCAAGCGGCTGGGGTCGTTCCTCGACGGCCGCTTCATCCGGCTCATCTCGGCGCCGGCCAAGGCCGGCGGCCGCGCCTCGCTCAAGGTCTTCAACGTGGGGATCGGCCTGGTCTCCACGACGCTGTCGCGCGTCTTGGGCGGCGAGATGCTCCGGGACGTGCAGACGTTCGTCGGGGCGCTGGACACGATGTTCGGCGGCTTCCGGCAGCGGGCCGACCAGACGTATGCGCTGCTGGCCCAGCGCTCGACCGCCTTCCTCGTCGTCGCCGCGCCCGAACGCGATGCCCTACGGGAGGCGTCCTACTTCATCGCGCGGCTCGAGTCCGAGCGGATGCCGCTCACCGGCCTCGTGCTCAACCGGGTTCAGCAGGTGCAGGCGGCCGGCCTCAGCGCCGCGCGGGCCAGAGCGGCCGCCGAGGAGCGCGCCGACGACGGCGACCACCTGACGTCGGGCCTGCTGGCGCTGCACGCGGACCTCGCAGGCGCCGCGGACCGTCAGCGGCGGCTGGCGCGCCGGTTCTCGGTGGGCCACCCGAACACCCCGGTGACGGAGGTGCCGGCGCTCGCCGAGGACGTCCACGACGTCGACGGGCTGCGGCAGGTCGGCGAGGCGCTCGCCGCAGGCTAGGCGCGAGGCATACGCACGGGGGACCTACGAGGCGGTCGAGACCTCGCCGCGGTCGAGGCGCGCCGTCTGGAACAGGTTCCACCACGACGTGACGTTGGGATGACGGCGCAGCATGGCGCGGCGCTCCCGCTCGGTCATGCCGCCCCAGACACCGAACTCGGTCCGGTTGTCGAGGGCGTCGGCCAGGCACTCGGCGATGACCGGGCACTTCTGGCAGACGATCTTGGCGTTCTGCTGAGCGGCCCCCCGCACGAACAGGGCGTCGGGGTCGTTGCTGACGCACCGTCCCTGACCTGCCCAGTCCGCCTGCAGGCCACCGGCCGCACGCGCCTTGGCGAAGCCGGCGTCCCCGGTCGGCCTGCTTTCGATGATCGTCACGTTGGTTTCCCGCTCCCGCTACCCCTGTTAACAACCCATGTCACGGTTCGGTGGGCGGTAAGACTCCTCCGAATGTGCCGGAATCGACATTAGAAAGCGCAGGGGTGTGCAACCATCGCCCGCGCGGATGGTTTGTCGTCGCCGATAGGACTAGTCCAGACGGGCTAGAGATGGTTCGTTGGGATCAACCGCCGCTGCTCCCGCATGAGCAGGTGCACCCCTGGGGCCACAGCCGGCCCACAGACCGGACACCGGACGAGCACACGAGCGGCGCACGAGCGGCACAGAACCGCGCAGCATACGTCTCAGCTGGTCGACGATGCCCGAACTCGACCCCCGGTCGGGTTAGCCTTGTGCGCGTGAAGGCCGGCCGGACGACCAACATCGCGAGCATCATCCCTCTGTTGGGGGCGTTCGTCGGTGCTGCCGTCGTCATGGGTCTCCTCGGCGCCGGCCTCATCATGCCGACCGTGGGTGCCGCCGGGGCGGTCACCCGCACCGGCGTCGACATGTTCGACGCGCTGCCGAGCGAGTTCACCGCCGCGTCGCTGTCGCAGCAGTCGAAGATCCTCGACGCCAAGGGCGAGGTCATCGCGACCCCGCACGACGAGAACCGGGTCATCATCCCGCTCGACCAGGTCGCGCCGGTGATGCAGAAGGCCCAGATCGCCATCGAGGACAGCCGCTTCTTCGAGCACGGCGGCGTCGACATGCGCGGCATGGTCCGGGCGCTCGTGTCGAACGCCTCCGGTGCCGTGAACACCTCCGGTGGGTCCACGCTGACCCAGCAGTACGTCAAGCTGACCCTGCTCGACACCGCACTCAAGGCCGGTGACACCCAGGCGGCCCAGGCGGCGGTCACCCAGAAGGGCCTGGCCGGCGTCACCCGCAAGCTCCAGGAGCTGAAGTACTCGATCCAGCTCGAGAAGGAGCAGACGAAGGACCAGATCCTTCAGGGCTACCTCAACATCGTCTACTACGGCGACCAGGCCTACGGCGTGCAGGCGGCGGCGAAGCACTACTTCAACAAGGACGCCAAGGACCTCAGCCTGCCCGAGGCGGCCCTGCTCGCCGGACTGGCCCAGAACCCCGGCACGACCGACCCGGTCCATAACCCCGACAAGGCGCTGGCTCGGCGCAACGTCGTGCTCGACCGGATGCACGAGCTCGGCCTCATCACCGACAAGGAGCTGACCGACGCCAAGGCGGTCACCCTCGACCAGATGCTCAAGGTGACGTCGGCGCCGACCGCGTGCCAGGCCTCCGGCGACGTCTACGCGTACTTCTGCGACTACGTCATCAAGTGGCTCGAGGTCGACCCGTCGCTGGAGCAGGCGCTCGGCAAGACGGTCGACGAGCGCAAGGCCAAGATCTTCGGCGGCGGCCTGACCATCCAGACGACGCTCGACCCCGATCTCGCGGCCCACGCCCGCGAGGAGGTGCTCAAACGCGTCCCGCAAGGGGAACTCGTACACGATCGGCGCCGCGGCCGTCACGCTCGATCCCAACGACCGGCGCCGTCAAGAGCATGGCCCAGAACACCAACTACATCCTCGGCTCGAAGAACTTCGGCGAGACGGTGGTCAACTGGGGCGTCGACACGAAGTACGGCGGCTCGGGCGGGTTCCAGTTCGGGTCGACGGAGAAGGCGTTCACCCTGGTCACGGCCCTGGAGAAGGGCCTGCCGATCAACACCAACGTCAACGCGAAGCAGGCCAGCCCCAGCCAGGCCGCGAGCTACACCAACGCCGACCTGCCCGACCCGTGCGGGGTGCCCGAAGGGCGCCCCGGCCTGGAACGTCCGCAACGACGAGACGGCCGGCGGCCAGATGTCGATCACCCAGGCCACGGCCCGGTCGATCAACACGGCGTTCATCGCGCTGGCCGCGCCAGGTCGGGGTCTGCAACGTCCAGGAGACCGAGACCCGGATGGGCCTGCACCGGGCCGACGGCAACCCGATCTCGCAAGGTCGGCCCGTCGGGCATCATCCTCGGGACCCAGGAGGTCTCGCCGATGACCGTGGCGAGCGCCTACGGGTCGCTGGCCGCGAACGGCGTCCACTGCACGCCGATCCCGGTGCAGAGCATCCTCGGCGCCGACGGCAAGGAGCTGCCGTTCGACAAGCCGGGCAGCCAAGAACTGCAAGCAGGTCGTCGACGCCGAGGTCTCGCATGGCGTCGCGAACATCATGACCGCGGTTCTGACCGGCAACGGCACCGGCGCGCGCAGCGCGCTCGCCGGTGGCCGGATCGCCGCCGGCAAGACCGGGACGACCGACAAGAACAACGAGACCTGGTTCGTCGGCTACACCCCGCAGCTGACCACCGCGGTCTGGGTCGGTACGCCCCTGGGCAACAGCCAGGCGCTCGACAACATCGCCCTTCCGGGCGGTCCCTACAAGACCGTCTTCGGCGCGAGCATCGCCGCCCCGACGTGGAAGGCGATCATGGACTACTGCCCTCGCGGGGCAGCCCAACGTCGGCTTCCCACCGCCGTCCGACAAGGTCTCCAACGGCGACAAGGTCGACTTCGGCTCGGTCTCCGGTCAGACGATCGCGAACGCCACCGCCGTACCTGCGAGTCGCAGGGCTTCACGGTGACCGTCGGCCGGCGCGTCAACTCGAACTACCGCGCCGGCGTCGTCGCCTACACCAACCCCGCGGGCACGGCCAACCGCGGCAGCCAGATCACGCTCTACATCTCGGCCGGACCAGCGGCCCAGCCGCAACCTCAACAACCCCAGCCACCACCTCCCGACGGGGGCGGCAACAACGGGAACGGCAACGGGAACGGCAACGGGAACGGCAACGGCGGCGGCGGTCCCGGCTAGCCATGCCGGTTAGCGAGCGGGACAGCTAGCCGGCGAGCACTCTGCGGACGATGGCGGCCACGCGGCCGCCATCGGCGCGTCCGGACACTCGCGGCTGCACCGTCTTCATGACCAGGCCCAGCTGCGGCATACCCGTCGCCCCGGTCTCGGCGACCGCCTCGGTGACGAGGGCCTCGATCTCCTCGTCCGTCAGCTGCGCCGGCAGGTATGCCTCGATGACGACGAGCTCAGCGTCCTCCCGGGCGGCCAGCTCGGCGCGCCCGGCACCCGTGTAGGCGGACGACGCCTCGCGACGCTTCTTGGCCTCCTTGGCGACCACCTTGAGGACCTCGTCGTCGCTCAGCTGGCGCGCCTCGGTACCGGCAACCTCCTCGGTGGTCACCGACGTGAGAACCATCCGCAGCGTGTCGGCCCGCAGCTGGTCACGGCTGCGGATCGCATCGGTGAGGTCGGAGCGCAGGCGGTCCTTGAGGCGGCTCATGCCGTGAGTCTCTCAGGAGGCCCGACACGGGAAGGCGGCCATGTGGCTCCGTGCGAGGATCGACGCATGCATCCAGTGCTCCGCGCCGCGTCGCTCGTCGGCGGGGTGGGGGCGCTGGGGGTCGGGTATGCCTCGCTGGTCGAGCGCAACGCCTACACCCTCCGCCGCGTGGCGGTTCCGGTGCTGCCCGCCGGGCACCGGCCGCTGCGGGTCATCCACCTCAGCGACCTGCACCTCATGCCGGGCCAGCGCCGGAAGGCCGCGTGGGTGGCCGCCCTCGCCGACCTCCGGCCCGATCTCGTCGTCAACACGGGCGACAACATCTCGCACCCCGACGCGATCCCGGTGGCGCTGGAGGCGTACTCCGCCTTCGAGGGCACTCCCGGCGTGTTCGTCCTCGGGTCGAACGACTACTTCGCACCGAAGCCGAAGAACCCCGTCCTCTACCTCACGCCCCAGTTCGCCGCGGGGACCGGGACGTCGACCCGGCTCCCCGCCGAGGACCTGGTCAAGGGGATGCTCGACCTGGGCTGGACCGACCTGACCAACACGCGCACGACCCTCCACGTGGGCGGCTCGCCGGTGGAGTTCATCGGCGTCGACGACCCGCACCTGCGGTACGACCGGTACGGGCTGGTGGGCGGTCCCGCCGCGGACGACGTGGCGCTGACCGTGGGGGTCACCCACGCGCCGTACCAGCGCGTCCTCGACGCCATGACCGACGACGGCGCCCGGTTGGTCATCGCCGGCCACACCCACGGCGGGCAGCTGTGCCTGCCGCTCTTCGGCGCTCTGGTCACCAACTGCGACCTCGACCGCGGCCGGGCCAAGGGCCTGTCCCGCTGGTGGCCCGGCGCTGGGCGGGCGGTGGGCTCGCCGCCGCCCCCGGACGCCGCCTGGCTCGAGGTCTCCGCCGGGCTCGGAACCTCGCCGTATGCGCCGGTCCGGTTCGCCTGCCGACCCGAGGCGACGCTGCTCACGCTCGTGCCCGCCGGCTGACCGATTTCAGCCGGTCGGGTGGGCTCGGCTATCCTCACTCTTCGCTGCCTCGCGCCGGTTCACGCGGACCGTCACGGGGCGTGACCAGCCACGGGGTGTGGCGCAGCTTGGTAGCGCGCTTCGTTCGGGACGAAGAGGCCGCAGGTTCAAATCCTGTCACCCCGACCAGCGTCCTTGAGGCGCCGTGTACTGCTCGTGCGGCGGATCAGTTCAACGCGGCCTTGACCACCGAGACACGTGCCGGACAGTATCTCTTCGCGCTCACGATGATCAGCTCGGTGGCCTGGTTCTCGGTGATGCCGTACGCGGCTACGCGGTTCTGGCGCAGGTTGACCAGATCGGTGGCTATCACCTGTTGCGACTGTCCCGACGCGGCCGTGATCGTCTGGCACACGGCATTGGCGTCGGTCACGAGAACCGAGTCGGACGGCATCACACCTGGTGCCGGTATCAGTCCGGCCGCGCGTAGGACGGCCACAAATGCCGCATCGGTGCCGTCCGGCGGATGCGGATCAACAGACACGCCAGAGTTCGATGAGGCCGCCGGTGTCTTGACGCTCGTTGCCGTCGTTCCAGGAGCGTTCGACCCACACCCGGTGACCGCTGAGGCCGCAACCGTGATGGGGACCAGAGCCAGCCGTGCCATCCACCGTTGCACCGGCTCATCGTCGCTGATCCCGCCGCACCGTCCAACGACGGTGACCTGACGACGACCGGAAACGTCACCTTCGCTCCGTGACCATCCTGACGGCCCGCGCGGACGCTGCAGCTGGCGGCCAGCAGTCGGCCTGGGGTTCGGAGTCATCCTGCTGGGTGTCGTCGTCGCACGACGGCGATCCAGCCGCAGGACCGCTGACCAACCGGCCGGGTGCTGCCACACTGACCGCGTGGCCGCCGCCGACGTTCAGGTCCTCGAGCGGCTCCTCGCCGCGTTCAACGCTCACGACCTGGACCGGATCATGAGCTTCTTCACCGACGACTGCGTGCTCGAGACACCACGGGGCGAGAACCCGTGGGGAACCCGTTTCGAGGGTCCGGCAGCGGTGCGGGAGGGGCTCGCCCAGCGCTTCCGCGGCCTGCCCGATGTCCAGTACTCCGAGGACGAGCACTGGGTGGCCGGTGAGCACGGCGTCTCGCGCTGGCTGTTGACGGGAACCACCACCGAGGGCGAGTCGGTACGCGTGCGAGGGTGCGACCTCTTCGACCTGGACGGTGACGGACGCATCCGGCGCAAGGACTCGTACTGGAAGATCGTCCAGCCGTAGCCGGACGCGAGGTTCAGCGTTGGTGGACGAAGTCGGTGACCTCGGGCATACGCCGGTAGCCCGCTGAGGCGTAGGTCGCGACGGCGGGTCGGTTCGCAGCTCGCGGTGGCGACCATGGCGCTGGAGGCGCCGAGGTCTCGCAATGACGCGGCCGCGGCCAGGCTGATCGCGGTGCCGTAGCCGTGGCCGCGGTGGTCGCGGTGGACGCCCACCGGCTCCAACAGACCCGGTCGGCCCGGCCCCGCCGACCACACCGTGACCGCCGCGACCGCGGCGTCCTGACCGTCGTACCCCACCAGGCAGCGGGCCTGCCGGTATGCCGGCGACTGCGACATCTCCTGCCACCGCTCCGCGGTGAACGTCGACGAGGCGAAGGCTGCCCGCTGCACCGCGACCCGGTCGTCGACGCGCTCGGGCCCGACGACCTCCACCCGAAGGTCAGAACCGTCGACGGGCTCGCTCAGGTCACGGACCAGCGGGGACCAGGGGTCGCCGTCGACCCAACCGCGGGACGTCAGCAGTGCGCGGAAGGCCGTGCCGAAGCGTGCTTCGACGCTGACCTCCGGGCCGTCGAGGACGCCCCGCGTCGGGTCCTCGAGATCGCCGGTGATCGCCTGCGCGACGTCGTCGTCGTGGTCGGCCGGCGGTGCGATCGCCAGGCGGATCAGCGCAACCTCATCGACGAACCCGATCGCCACGGTCACGTCGTCGAGATTCCACACCCGCAGCGCCTTGGCGAGCGTCGCCGGCCCGAAGCGCCACGCCCACCCCAGATCGCCCGGATGCAGCTGGACCGGGAGACCGTCCTGCTGCCACGACGACAGGTCCGCCACGACGGAGCCGAGCTGGTCCACCGTCGGCGTCGAGAGTTCGACTCGCATCTCGCCATCCAACCCAACGACCGACACGTCAGGGAGTCCGGCCGCCGAACGAGGCCACCAACGCGTCTGCGACGACGGCCGCGTCGCGGTCGGCGACGTCGGGCGGGTACTCGGGGAGCAGGTCGTCCCAGATGACCAGCCACGACCCCAGCATCTGGGGCTGGCCGGCCGGGCGCGCAAAGAACCACAGGTGAAGGTGAGCGCCGCCGTCCCCGATCCGGTAGAGGTGACAACGCCCGATGTGGGGCAGCGCCTCGACGTGGCGGGCGATGTGCGTACTGAGGACCCCGAGCTCGGCGGCCAGGTCGTCCGGGAGGTCGGCCAGGTCATGATGGGCGCGCGGGTGCAGCATGAGAACGAGCGGCACACCGACCTGCGTCACTCGGGTCAACCGCCAGCGGTCGGACACCCAGAGGCCGTCGTCACGGCGCTGGCAGGACCGGCATGTGTCCGGGTCCTCGCCCTCACGCGGCGGCTCAGGAGTCACCGGAGGCCGCAGCGGCGACACCCTGAGGTGTTCCGGCTCGAAGGGACTGATGTCCCAGCCGGTCATCCGGGACAGCGGCAGCCGCCGATCCGCGTCGGCGGAGGCGACCGCCTGCCGGTAGAACTCGTCGGGTGTCAGGGCCATACCGCGACGCTAGCCAACGTGACCCGCACGACTCGCTTGCGTGCCGAAGCGCGGCACGGCGAGCCGGGCCGCCCCGAGTGAGAATGTGACCCGGTGACAACGGCCGTCGACGACCCTCGTCAGGTTCGCGCCTCTCATCGCCACCGCGCTGCAGACGTCCACCGGCGCATCCTGGCCGGTGTCGGCATACATGCTCGTCGTCGGCCTGGTCAGCCTCGCCGCCGTCCTGCTGCTCCCCGAGACGCGGACCGCCGGACCGGTGTGACCGTGCCGGCTCAGCTGCTGGTGGCAGGTGTCAGACGGACGACGTCGACGGCGCCGTCGACGACCAGGTCCGCCGTTCCGTCGTTCCCGGCGGAGGGAAGCACCTCCGCGGTGAGCTTGCGGTCGGGGCAGAGCCAGATCTCGTACCTCACCGGCTCGTGCTCCTCCTCGCGGATGCCCCTCTCGAACCACTTGGTCGTCGTCGGGACGATCAACAGCGGCATCAGAAGCGGGATCAGGAGGAGCCGCACCCAGTCGAAGAGCGTGTTGTCCGAGAAGCCGCTCCACTCGATGGGCAGCCGGTAGGCAAGACGACGAAGACGACGAAGCCCGCAACGACCCCCGCGAGCAGCCACCGGTGCCATGGCTGGATGGTCCGCTCGGCGGTCCAGAACTTCACCGTCACGACGACCACCGGCAGCAACAACACTTCGAACCAGTCCCACAGCGTGTTGCCGGCGAACCCGGTCCACGCCCACTCCAGGTAGTAGGCGAAAAAGACGAACACCGCGAACGCCACCGTCACGGCGACGAGGGGCGCCCGGCGCGTCCGTGCCATCCGGTTGTGGGAACGGAGCCAGAGCGGCAGCGTGGCCAGCGCCAACGGCAGAGCCAGCAGCTTGAGCCAGGCCCAGAGAGTGGCGTTGGCGGTCAGTCCCGTCCACGTCCAGCCTCGACCGTAGCCACCCCAGATGACGACCCCCACGGCCGCCACGATCAGCAGGACCCCAACCATGCGCTGCGAGCGGCGAGCGGCGGGGCCGGGATCCTCGGAATCCATGACGCATTCTCCTGTCTTTGTGTCAGTGCCGACGATCCGGAGGAGGTCCTGTCCAACGGCCGCACCATCGACTACGCGAACCGGCTGACGTTCGGCCTCGGAGATCGGCTCTGGAGCAACCGCAGCCGACCGATGCTCCGCATCGTGGAGGACACCTGTGGTCGACATGACTTCCTGCTGACCCCGTGCAGTCAGGAGACGTTCGACATCCTGTACCCGGAGCTCGACGGCGCTCCCCACCGGAGCTGCTGGTCCAACCTGGCCGAAAGCCTCGGCGGAGTAGGCGTCAAACCCGACCACATCGGCACCACGTTCAACATCTTCATGAACACGTGGTGGGACGCGGACGGCCAGCTGCACATCGACCCCCCGACCTCCGTTGCGGGCACACGGTTCACCGTCGAGGCGGAGCTGGACCTGATCGTGGGAATCACCGCCTGTTCGGCGGAGAAGTCCAACGGGGGGCGATGCAAACCCATCGACTACGAAGTCGTCGAGTGACCGCACGCCTGCCGGTGGACGTGGTGATTCCGCTCCGCTGGCCGGACCGGCCGCCGGATGGCTACCCCAGCGCCGGTCACGGCGCCCTGGTGCCATCGCCGAGTCACCGTGGTGGATGGCTCCGACACCGCAGTGAGGGACCGCCACCGAGCGCGGTTCAACCACGCGGTGCGAGTCCTCACGCAGCACCAGCGGCCGCGACAGCGAGCTCGCCGGCGCTCATCCCGGCCCGGGCCTGGACCTCGACGCCGGTCGACGCGAGGTGGGCGACGGCGCGATCGTCGGTGCTGTCGGTTTGCTGGTCGACATCCTCGACGTCGTGACCCTTCCCGGCTTGGTCGGAGGCGTCGGCACCCCGTCGATCATGGACGATTCGCCTTCGGACGGTGGTACGTGGCCACTTCGACTGGAGCTCATGGACAGTCGTCTCGATCGCGCGGCCGTGCGGACTCGGTAACGCGTGCTCGAACCGCGCTAGTTCTCGGCCTGGGTCGAACGTGTGTTCTGCATATCCGCTTAACTGAAGTAGGGTTGGTGGGTGGTCGCGGATCCGGTTCGGGGGGTGGACTATCCGGCCACCTACCAGCAGCTGCTGAGGTGGTTCCCGGACGACCGGGCGTGCTTGGAGTACCTGGGTCGGTTGCGCTGGGAGGACGGGTTCTGCTGCCCGGAGTGCGGAGGCGACCGGTTCTGGCGGACCGGGGACGGGTTGTGGATGTGCCGGGCGTGCCAGCGGCGTACGTCGGTGACGGCGGGGACGATCTTCCATCGCACCCGCACGCCGATGTCGACGTGGTTTGCGGCGATCTGGTTCGTGACGTCACAGAAGAACGGGGTGTCCGCGCAGGGGCTGCAGCGGGTCCTGGGGTTCGGCTCCTACGAGACGGCGTGGGCGTGGCTGCACAAGCTGCGCCGAGCGATGGTGCGCCCGGACCGGGACCGGCTGTCCGGGACGGTGGAGGTGGACGAGACGATGGTCGGCGGCGTCAGCCCGGGCATGTTCGGCGCCGCGACCGGCAAGGTGCCGGTGATGATCGCGGTGGAACGCAACGACGCCCGCCGTCTGGGCCGGGTCCGGCTCGCCGTCGCCAACCGCCCAGGAAGCCTCGCCCTGGTGGACTGGGCGACCGCGGTGATCGAGCCCGGCTCGGCGGTCAGGACCGACGGCGCACCGGTGCTGCGCCGGCTCGCCGACCGCGGCTTCACCCACCAGGCCACCGCGGGGTACAGCGCCGCCGACCAGTCCTCAGTCCTGCCCGGCGTCCACCTGGTCGCCTCACTGCTCAAACGCTGGATGATCGGCACCCTGCACTACCGCGTCGAGCAGCAGCACCTGCCCTACTACCTCGACGAATACACCTTCCGCTTCAACCGGCGCACCTCCCGAAGCCGCGGCCTGCTGTTCTACCGACTGCTGCAACAAGCGGTGAACACCGACCCCCACCCACTGCACACCCTGGTCAGACCCGGACAGGGCTCCTGGGACGACTTCACTTAAGCGGATATGCAGAACGTGTGTTCGATACCATCGTCAAGGTGACCGACGTGCCGAGACGCGAAGCTCGGCATCCTCGGTCCCTGACGTCAGAGCAGCTCACGCAGTCCAGCATGACCGCGGCGCCGGAACCGGTCCGGGTCACGGCCTGGATCGTCTGGGAGGACGGCGTCGAGGAGCTCGTCGTCGGACACGCCGTCGCCTGGACCCCGAGAGCCGTCCACGTCCGCTTCGGCGTACCGCCGCACCAGCACGAGGCCTGGGTGTGGGCCGGTGCGGTCACGCGCACGTGACAGGCACCGTGATGTGTTGGCCCACCCCGACCGACCAGAAACCCGCCCCGGGACCCACTGGTACTCACCGTGGTTCGCGTCCGCAGCCGCTGTCACGGTTGAGGCCAACACCCTAGAAGGGAGTCAGGTCATGAGGTCCATCCGAGCGTTCGTCGCCGCGGCGACCGTCGTGCTGTCGTACCCGCTCGCCCTCGGTGTCCAGCAGCTGTTCGGAAGCGGCGCCGAGACGGTGATCCACCTCGTGACCGGAGCGGGGTTCGTCCTGTTCGCCACATCGGTCTTCGACTTCGACCTGCCGCGATGGGTGAACGTCGGCGGCGCGGTCGCCGCTGCGGCATTCGGTGCGATCTTCCTCATGCAGGGCGTCGTCGACCTGACGAACGTCGAACCGTTGCGCGTCCTCGCCTTCGACGTGCTCGGCCAGCACGTCGAGCGCCTGCTGCCGGACGTCGTGTACCTCTGGTTCGGCGCCCTGCTCCTGCTCGACAGCACCGGCCGCTCCTGCGCCCTCGGATGGGTGGTCATGCTCCTGGTCGCGGTGGCCGAGCTCGGCACGCTCGCGGCTCTCCTGTTCGAGTTCTCGTTCCCCACCGTCAAGGTGTTGGTCTTGTTGCCCTTCGCGTGGCTCCTCGTCGAGAGCGCTGAGCGTCGGATGACCCGTCCGGCCCTCGGCTCGGTCGTGAACGCCACCAGCTCGCACCCGTGACGGGCCGGTCCTAGGCCGGGCCGACCGGTCGGGAATGCTGGCGGCGTGACCACCGACGAACCGGCCGCCGAGCGCGCCGTCTGGTGGCCGCGGGCGTACCAGCCGTCCTGGCTCCGCTACGACATCGTCGCGGGACTGACGACCGCCGCCGTCGTCATCCCGCAGGCGATGGCGTGTGCCGTTATCGCCGACTTCCCGTCGAGGTCGGCCTCTACACAGCCGCCGTGCCGATGGCCGCCTACGCACTGAACGGCTCCTCGTGGCCCCTCAGCGTGAGCACGACCTCCTCCATCGCGGCGGTCACCGCCGCCACGATCCTGGGCTCCCCCGACCCGCAGGGTGCGGCGCAGGTCCTCGCGCTCTTCGCCGGTGCCTTCCTCGTCATCGGAGCGGTCGCCCACCTCGGCTTCGTCGCCGACCCCATCTCGGTCCCGGACCTCACCGGCTTCAAGGTGGGGGTGGGCATCTCGATCGCCGTCGGCCAGCTGCCCGCGCTGCTCGGCGTGGAGAAGCAGGGCGGCGCGTTCGTCACCTCTCCGCCCAGGCTCCGGCCCACGTGCGGCTTCCCGCGAACCGGCACCGGAAGGCCGCCACCTCCGCGGCTCGAGCCAGCGACTCCTTCGCGTCGCACCCGTCGGCGCGGTAGTACGCATACGCACCGTGCAGGACGTCTCCGGCCCCGAGCGTGTCGACGACGGGCACCGAGGGCACCGGTATGCGGGTGCGCCGGCCCTCGACACTGAGCTCGATCGCCTCCGCTCCGTGCGTCTGCGCCACCACGCGCGCGCCGAGCCGGTGGCCGTACGCGACAACCGACTCGAAACCGGAACCGGACGGGACGGCGAAGTCGCCGGAGCACACGAGCTCGTCGACCAGTGGGACGAGGTCGTCGAAGTGTGGCTTCCAGCGGCCCGCGTCGAGGACGACGGGTATGCGTCGGGCCTGGGCCCAGGTCGCCACCTCGGCCGCGACGACGGGGTGGTGTCCATCGAGGAGGACGACGTCCGGCTCGGCCTCGGCCAGGGCGATTCGCGCCATGGTCAACGCCGCCATCGCGTCGACCGCTCCCCCGTCCATCGACACGACGCTCCGCTCTCCGGTCGCGTCCACGACGAGCACCGAGGAGACGTTGAGGGCGAAGGCCGGGTCCCCGGCCGCCACGTCGAGGAGGGTCAGTCCCGGTCGCTGAAGGTCCGCTGTGACGACCGCGCCCAACGGTCCCGACCCCACCGCGGTCAGCAACCGGGCGGAGCCGCCGAGCACCGCGAAGGTGACCGCGGCGTTCGTCGCCGGACCGCCGGCGGCCAGCTCCCGGCTGAGCGCCGTGACCTTCTCGTCGAGACCTGGCGGTCGGGCCACCCGGTGGACGAGGTCGACCACGCACAGCCCGGCGAACAGCGCGGCGGTCACGGTGCGAACCGACTCGCGGGCGTTACACCCAGGGGGCGTGCCACCCGCCCACGTCGGCGGCCAGCGCGTCGGCCGCCTGCGGCCCCCACGTGTCCGGCGCGTAGGGCTCGGGCGCGGACGGTAGGTCGAGCAGCGGGGCGAGCACCCGCCAGGTCTCCTCGACGACGTCCTCGCGTGTGAACAGCGTGGCGTCGCCGACGATCGCGGCGTGCAGCAGCTCCTCGTACGGCGTGGGCACGTTCGGGCCACCGAGGTCGACGTCCAGGTCGACCGTGCGCACCGACGTGGAGGTCTGGCTCTGGGCCTGCACGACCAGGCGGGCGCCGGCGGTCGGGTCGACCCGCAGGACCAGCTGGTTGGGCTCCTGCACCCCGTCGTCGTCGGCGAAGCCCAGGGGCGGCGGCGCCTGGAAGACGATGCGCACCTCGGTGGTCCGCACCGGGAGCGACTTCCCGGCCCGGATGAGGAACGGGACCCCGGACCACCGCCAGTTGTCGATCCAGAGCCGCAGCGCCGCATATGTCTCGGTCGTCGACCCGGAGGCGACGCCCTCGACCGACTGGTACCCCTCGTACTGACCGCGCACATAGGTGTCGGGGTCGGCCGGCGGCATGGCCGCGAAGACGTCCCGCTTGCGGTCGGAGAGCGCGTCGAGCCCCCCGAGCGCCGGCGGCTCCATGGCGACCATGGCGAGGACCTGCATGAGGTGGTTCTGCACGACGTCGCGCAGGGTGCCGACCTTGTCGTAGAAGCCGCCACGGTCCGAGACGTCGAAGTTCTCGGCCATGGTGATCTGGACCGACCGGACGTACCGGCGGTTCCACACCGGCTCCAGCACCGTGTTGGCGAACCGCAGTCGCAGGATCTGCTGGACCGACATCTTCCCGAGGAAGTGGTCGATCCGGTACAGCTGCGACTCGCGGAGCATGGCGCGCAGCGACGCGCTCAGCGCCTGGGCGGATGCGAGGTCGTGGCCGAACGGCTTCTCGACGACGACGCGCGCCCGGTCGATGAGGTTCGCGCCGGAGAGACCCTTCACGGCCATCTCGAAGAGCGAGGGGGGAATCTCGAGATAGAAGACCGGGACCTTGGCGGTGCCGAGCGCCTCGGCGAGCTTGGTGTAGGTCGCCGGGTCGGCGAAGTCTCCTCCCACGTAACGCATTCGAGCCACGAGCCGCTCGAGGACCGCGTCGTCGACCGTCTCGTCCGCCCCGATCGCGGTGCGCACCGACTCGCGGACGTGGTCGCGCAGCTGGTCGTCGGTCCAGTCGTTGACCGCGACCCCGAAGACGGGCACGTCCAGCCGTCCGGCCCGCTCGAGCCGGTACAGCGCGACGAACGTCATCTTCTTGGCCAGGTCCCCGGTGACGCCGAACGAGACGAACGCGTCGGCGGGTTGTTGGTCCTGGGCGTGCTCCTGGATGGCGACCACGTCGTGCACCCTAGCGGCCCGGTCTCGTCGCGGCCTGGGTCTGGTCGCGTGCCCGACGGCGACCTCTGGCTGTCGGTCCTCGAGTCGACCGCCCAGCCCGCCGGGATGCGCTGAGCGCTCAGACCAGCGCGATCGCCGGCGCGACCTCGTGCACGAAGTCGGCCGGGACGACGACCTCGTCGACCCCCAGCGTCTCCGCGTGCTCGCGGGCCTGCTCGGCGATCGCTGCTGGGTCGCCCGGCAGCATGAGGATCGAGCCCGCGTCACGCAGGTCGGCGCCCGACATGCCTTGACGGGCGAGGTATTCCGGCACGCGGTCGCCGACCCCGAACGCCTGCAGGCTCAACGACACGGCCGGCGCCGACTCGCGAACCCGGGCCGCCCCGGCCTCGAGGTCCGCGCGCGTCGAGTGCGGACCGAGGGCAACGGCGACGCGGTCGGCGACTCGCCCGGCGACGGCGAGCGACTTCGCCCCGCTCGCCGCCATGACCACCGTCGGCCGAGGTTGGACCTGCTCGCGGACCGCGGTCACCACGGCCTCCAGCTGGGCGACCCGTTCGGCCGCACTGCCCCAGGGCACGCCGAGCCGGGCCGCCTCGTCCGCGGCGTCGGGCCGGCCGGTGCCGATCCCCAGCTCGAACCGACCGTCGCTCAGCCGCTGCAGCGCCGACGCCTCTCGCACCACGGCCGCCGGACTGCGCATCGGCGACGCGAGGACCCACGTCCGCAACCGGATCCGGGGCGCGGCGACGGCGGCAGCGGCAAGCGCCGGGAACGGAGACACGGTCCACAGGGTGTCGGGCACCAGCACCGCGGCATACCCGAGGTCTTCGAGCATCCGGACCTGCTCGACCCACGACGCCTGGGTCGGTCCGGGAGTGGCGACGACGGCGAAGGTGACGGTCATCCCGCCACGCTAGGGCGCGGGGAGGACGACTCGACATGGGGGAAGACCCCCAGTCGTCCCCGGTGCGTCCGCCGGTCAGCCGAACCGGAAGGTGGTCTGCCCGTGCGGCTCCTTGGCGAACGCCAGCACCTTGTCCGGATCCACGCGGAAGACGTCGGTGACGGTGCCGTCGCCCTGGTCGAAGCCGTCCTCGAGGACGCGGAATGCCCACGGTTCGCCGTACTTGTCGGCATACACGTCGGCGACCCCTTGCAGCGCAACCGGATCGGTGATCCGCTCGACCCGGCCCTCGAGCACGACGTCGAGTCCGGCGTTCCAGGTGTTGGTGCCGGTCGTCACCGCGACGTGCGGGTTCGCCGCCAGGTTCCGCCACTTCTGCTCGCGCGCCGCGGTGGAGAAGTGGAACCGGCCCTCGTGCCACACGCCGACCATCGGCGCGACGTGGGGGCGGCCGTCGGAGCGGACCGACGTGAACCAGTAGAGCTCGGCGTCCGCGAGCACCCGCTCGACGTCGGCCCATCGGGCCGGCTCGGCGGCCGGGTCGCTGTAGCGGGTGTCGATCCGGCCGTCAGTGTGCGTCTCGGTCATAACGGGTCCGACCGGGCCTATTGCCGGAACTCATCGGCCGGGACTCATCGGCCGAGCACGGTCGAGCGGATCGCCGCGGCCTCCCGGTCGAACCGGTCCGCCAGCACGCCGTAGGTGAAGGCGTTCTCGACCCGGCCCGACGCGGCCAGCCCACGGACGAACTCCGCCGCGACGGCGAGGTCCTGGTGCTCACCGAGCCTCGTCTGCAGCTTCTTGGCCCGCCGGGCGACCTTGCCGGCCCGCGGCAGCCCCGGCTCGAGGAGGTCACCTGCATACCGGAGCCGCTTGGCGGCCTTGCGGGTCTGGTGGAGGCCGTGCGCGTCGGTGGCGTCGGCCAGCCGCCGGCGAACCTTCTTGTCCGCCTTGCGGAGGGTCTTCGCCGGCCGGACCCTGGCGTTCTCGCGAACCGGCACCGACGCATACCAGCGCACCAGCGTGGCCATCAGACCCTGGTAGCGCGCGTCGTCCCAGGCCTGCCGCCACCCCTCGACGCCGGTCCGGCGCGCTGTTCGCAGGGCCTCGTGGACCTCGTCCCGGACCGGACCGACGAGGTCCTGCGGCTCCAGCTCGTCGAGGGAGCTCGAGAGGCGCCGGCCGAGGATGTCGGCGTCGCGGATGGGCGACAGCAGCCCCGCCAGCCAGCCGAGGTCGTCGTCGAACGCGTCCGGCACCTCGTCGACGACGTGGTCGAAGAGGCGCAGCGTGCTCCGGAGCCGCCGCACGCCGACGCGGGTCGCGTGGATCGCCTCGGGCGTGGGGTCGTCGCGCAGCGCGACGTCGCCGACCAGGATCGCCGCGCACTGCGTGCGTAGGTAGGCCACAACGAGCGCCGGCCGGCCCTCGGGCTCGACCTTCGGCGCCTCGCCCAGGACGTGGGTGATCTTGCGGGTGATCGTCGCCGGGCGGGCGCCGTCGAGCAGCCCGGTCACCCGGTCGAGGTCGTCCTCGTCGCCGGCCGGGCCGAGCTCCACCTCGATCTCGCGCCAGACGACGGGGTACGCGTCCGCCCCGAGAGCCGTGCCGGTGACCCGGTCGTCGGCGAGCTCGACCAGCAGCTCACCGTCCGCGTCGAGGACGTGGGTCGTCTGCCGGGTGGTCCTGATCGTCGCCACCGGACGCACGGCGTCGTCTCCGACGACGCCCGCGACCCGCCGGCGGAGCGCCGCGGGCAGGGAGCCGGCGGCGGCCTGGCTCTGGACCTCGGTCCGCGCGTCGCCGGCCGGGATCTTCAGGTGCCAGCCGGCGTCCGACCCACCCTCGCGGTGGCGCAGGGTCACGCCGAGCAGCCGAAGCGTCGAGCGGTCGGTGTCGTAGTACGTCGCCGCAAGCTCGTGCCGGGCGGTCTCCACGCGGCCGCCCTGGGGCGCCACCGACGACAGGTCCGGCACGACCCAGTCGTCGTCGACGTCGAAGGTCACTTCCCGTTCACGGTGGTGCTCGACGCTCACGGTCCAACCTTGCCGGATATCGGCGGCTGACCGCCAGCCGAGCCACGCGCCCCTGCTCGCCGGACGCCCAGCATCCACCGTCGGGCGCACACTCGACGCTGTCGAAGCTGCCGGTGCCGAACGAGGACCACGTCCGTCCGGCGTCGGTCGAGACGTCGGACCCGGTCGGACCGACCGCGAGCGCGATGTCGCGCTCGTGCGGCAGCCACGCCGACCCGGACCGGTACCCGGACGGGTTCACCGCCGCTCGGTCCCACGTGGACCCGCCGTCATCGCTCCATGCCGCGTTGCCCAGGCTGCTGGCGGGATTGCCGAGGTCGCCTCCGAGAGCGATGCCGTGCGAACGGTCCCGGAACCGCACCGAGTACGTTCCAGCCCCGGGACCCTTGGCCAGCGGCACCGTCGTCACCGACCAGGTGTGACCTCCGTCCTGGCTGACGAAGATGTGCGGCCCGTCGTCGCCCCCCGATCCGAGGTAGGAGGTGTATCCCTCGCCTACGGAGAGGCAGCTGCCGCTGGCGGCGAAGGCGAACTCGGTCGCGCCGGCGGGGGGCATACCGGCCGGATCGACGAGGGACCACGTATGCCCGCCGTCCGTCGTCTCCTGGAGCCGGAACGCCCCGCCGACCGGGTCGCTGAGGGCCAGCCCGCGCTGGGACGTGCTGAACGCCAGGCAGTCGTAGAAGGCTTCGTCGTCGTCGTTCAGGAAGGTCAGCGTCCACGAGGCACCACCGTCGTCGGTGACGTAGATCCGCGAGTCGGTGTCCTTGCCGACCGAGAGGATCACCGCGTGCCGGTCCGAGGTGGCCTCGACGTCCCAGAACCGCAGCTCGGGGACGCCAAGAGGTCCCACCGACGACCACGAGGAGCCGCCGTCGGTCGTGCGGAGGACGACACCGGTGCCTCCCACCCAGGCAACGGTGCTCGAGACCGCAGACAGCCCGCGGAACCGGGCATCGCTGCCGGTCGGCGTCGACTCCCAGGAGACCGCGACGTCGGTTCGGCCGCTCGCGGTCGTGTCCGGGCCCCGGTCGGCCACCGAGACCGAGCCGGTGGCCACGACGGCGAAGCCGGTCGCCGCCAGGATGGCCGCCAGTCGCAGCCGGAACCGGGACATGCGTCGGTGGTGCTCGACGCTCACGCTCGGACCTCAGTGACGGCTGACCACGAGCCGAGCCACGCGGCCCTGCTCGCCGGAGGCCCAGCACGCCCCGTCGGATGAGCATTCGACGCTGTCGAAGCTGCCCGAGTCGAACGTCGACCAGGTGCGACCGGCGTCCGTGGTGACGTCGGACCCGGTGGGCCCCACGGCAACGGCGACGTCCCGCTCGTGGGGCAGCCAGGCGGACCCCGAGCGGTAACCACGGGGAGTCACCGACGCAGGATGCCATGACCATCCGCCGTCGTCGCTCCAGGCGCCGGTGCCGATCGACGCGGTCACGTCGAGCCAGATTTCCCCCGACGACGATGCCGTTGTGCCGGTCGCGGAATCGGACCGAGAACGCGCCGGCGGACGGACTGCCCACGATCGGCACGGTGGTGACCCTCCAGGTGTGCCCGCGGTCCTTGCTGACGAAGAGCCGGGGCGGATCGATCCCCCCGGAGGCGAGGTAGGTGGTCTGTCCCTGCCCGGCGGTCAGACAGGTGCCACTCGCGGCGAACGCGAACTCGGTCGCCTGGGCCGGCGGCATCCCCTCAGGTTCGACGAGCGACCACGTGTGGCCGCCGTCGGTCGTCTCCTGCAGCCGGAACACCCCGTCGACCGGGTCGCTGACGGCCAGCCCGCGCTGCGGTGTGCTGAACGCCATGCAGTCGTAGAACGCTGCCGGGTCGTCATTCTGGAAGGCGAGCGTCCCAGGACGCGCCACCGTCGTCGGTGACGTAGATGCGCGAGTCGGTCCCGTTCCCGATGGAGAGGATCACCGCGTGCTGAGCCGAGGTGGCCTCGATGTCCCGGAACTGCAGCGCATCGGTCCCGGGCGGCCCCACCGAGGCCCAGGTGGCGCCGCCATCGGTGGTACGCAGGACGGTGCCGGTCGTCCCACTGACCCAGGCGACCTTGCGGCTGACCGCTGACAGTCCGCGGAACCGCTCCACGCTGCCGGTCGCGGTGGGCTGCCATGAGAGGTCCTCCGCCGATATCCGGGCCGCGGCCGAGCCTGAAGCTGCGGAAGCCGCATCCGCCACCGGTGCAGCACCTACGACCCCCAAGACCAGCCCGAGGAAACCGGTGACGGCGACGGACAGCCGCAGCGATCGAGTCATGCTCCGAACGTAGCGCTCCCCCGGGCGGCCCGACACCCGCAGCGTTACAGGTATGCGAACGTCCGCCGCACTCCCTACCCAAAGGCCCCGTTGTTTGACACGCTCACCGCCATGAAGAGCACCATGCAGACAACGCCGCTGTTGATCTCGCAGCTCCTGCGCTACGGGACCACCCTCCACGCCGACCAGGAGGTCGTGACGTGGACCGCCGAGGGCGGCCGCCGGCTCAGCTTCGCCGACCTGGGGAAGCAGGCCGCCCAGCTGGCCCACGCCCTCCGTGGTCTGGGCATCACCGGGGACCAGCGCGTCGCCACCTTCATGTGGAACAACGCCGAGCACCTCACCGCATACCTGGCCGTCCCGTCGATGGGAGCCGTTCTCCACGCGCTCAACATCCGCCTCTTCCCCGAGCAGCTCATCTACGTCACGACTCACGGCGGCAGCGAGGTCGTCATCGTCGACAACACGCTGGCCGCGCCGTTCGCGAAGCTGCTCGCCCACCTCAAGACCATCCGCCAGGTCATCGTCAACGGCCCGGTAGACGCCGAGACCCGGGCCGCCCTGGAGGCCGTCGAGCACGTCGAGAGCGTCTACGACTACGCCGAGCTCATCGGCGGTCAGCCGGAGACCTTCGACTGGCCCGAGGACCTGGACGAGAACGACGCCTCGTCGATGTGCTACACCTCTGGCACCACCGGCAACCCCAAGGGCGTCGCGTACTCGCACCGCAGCAACTACCTGCACGCGCTCTCCGACGCCTACAGCCTCGGCGTCCGCCAGGGCGACCGCAGCCTGGTCGTCGTGCCGCTCTTCCACGCCAACGCCTGGGGGTTCCCCTACATCGCCATGCTGGCGGGCACCTCGTTGATCATGCCGGACCGGTTCCTCCAGGCCGAGCCGCTCGCGGCGATGATGGAGGCCGAGAAGGTCTCCACCGGCGCCGGCGTCCCGACCATCTGGAACGACCTGCTGCGCTATCTCGACGACCACCCGGAGAAGGCCGACACCTGCTACCGGCTCATGGTCGGTGGCTCGGCGGCTCCGCCGGCGATGATCAGGGCCTACCAGGAGCGCCACGACATCGAGATCATCCACGGCTGGGGGATGACCGAGATGTCACCCGTGGGGACGCTCGCGATCCCGCCCGCGGCAGCCGAGAAGGGCAGCGACGAGTACTGGCGCTACCGAGCGGCCCAGGGCCGGTTCCTCGTCGGCGTCGAGGGGCGGCTCATCGGCCCCGACGGCGAGGAGCAGCCGTGGGACGGCGAGTCGGTCGGCGAGCTCGAGGTCCGCGGTCCGTGGATCACCGCGTCGTACTTCATGAACGGCACCGAGAACGACACCGACCGGCGCGAGATGGCGGCCAAGTTCAGCGACGACGGCTGGCTGCGGACCGGTGACGTCGGGGCCCTGAGCAAGGACGGGTTCCTCTACCTGACCGACCGTTCCAAGGACGTCATCAAGTCCGGTGGCGAGTGGATCTCCTCCGTCGACCTCGAGAACGCGCTGATGGGCCACCCCGCGGTCCAGGAGGCCTCCGTGGTCGGAGTCCCCGACAAGAAGTGGGGCGAGCGCCCGCTCGCCTCGGTCGTCGTCATCGAGGGCCAGTCCGTGACGCCCGACGAGCTCGCCGACTTCCTCGAGGACAAGGTCGCGCACTGGCAGGTGCCGGAGCGGTGGGCCTTCATCGACGAGGTGCCGAAGACCTCGGTCGGCAAGTTCGACAAGAAGGTGATCCGCAAGCGGTACGCCGACGGCGAGCTCGACGTCAAGCAGCTGGGGTAGGAGCTGACCGCCGGCCCCCGGACGTGATGCCCGAGCTGCCCGACCCCGCCCTCCTCGTCCTCGTCGGGGCGTCGGGGTCGGGCAAGTCCACCTGGGCGCTGTCGACCTACCGCGCGGCGGAGGTCGTCTCGTCCGACGCGTTGCGCGAGGTGGTGGGCAGCGGCCCGGCCGACCTCGACGCCTCGGTCGACTCCTTCGACCTGCTCGACCGGATCGTCGCCGCGCGGGCCGGGCGCCGGCTGACCGTCGTCATCGACACGCTCGGCCTCGATCCGGCGCGTCGAGCCGCATACCTCGCCGTCGCCCGGACCGCCGGTCTACCGGCGGTCGCGGTCGTCCTCGACACCCCGGCTCCGGTATGCCGCGCCCGCAACACCCAGCGCGACCGGCCGGTTCCCGCGGCGGTGCTCACCGCGCAGCTTCGCCGTGTCCGCACCGTCGCTGCCGAGCTCGCGACCGAGGGCTGGGACCTCGTCCACGTCGTCACCGACACCGCCGAGGCCGAGCCGCAGCGGTCGCCGACCGCGGCACCGCCGCGGAGGGGCGGACCGCTCGAGGGCGTCTTCCTCCAGGTGAGCGCCTTCCCGTGGGGCGAGGAGCCGTCCGCCTGGTTGCGCGACGTCGCCCTGCGTGCGGCCGAGGTCGGCTTCGCCGGACTCTCCCTCATGGACCACCTCGTCCAGATCCCCCAGGTCGCCCGGGCCTGGGACCCGATCCCGGAGCCGTGGGTGACGCTCGGCCATCTGGCGGCGCTCGACACGGATCTGCGGCTGGGCACACTGGTGTCGCCGGTGACGCTCCATCACGCGGGGGTCCTCGCCAAGCAGGCGGCCACGCTGGACGTGCTGTCCGGCGGGCGGGCGTTCTGCGGGGTCGGCGCGGGCTGGTTCGAACGCGAGCACGTGGGGTTCGGCGTGCCGTTCCCGCCGGCCAGGGAGCGGCTCGACGCGCTGGCCACGACCATCGAGACGATGCGCGCCCTTTGGGCACCAGGCACGAAAGCGTATGCGGGCGAGCGAGTTTCGCTCCCCGAGACCACCTTCTACCCGCGTCCCGTCGGCGACCTCCCGGTGCTCGTCGGCGGCGCCGGCGCCCGGACGCTGCGGATCGCCGGGGCCCTGGGCGACGCTTGCAACGTGTCGGCCGACGAGGCGCTGCTCCCGGGCCGGATCGCGGCCGTGCGCCGCGCCGCGGAACGCGCCGGACGGGACCCCGACGCCGTCGCGATCACCGTCCTCGACGTCGCCGTGGTCGGCGACTCGCGCGACGACACGGCCCGTCGCGTGGAGCGGCTGCGCGGCCGGACGCCGGCCGTGACGTACGCGGCTCGTCACCACGCCGGGGAACCGGCCGCGCACGTCGAGCGGTACGCCCGGCTGCGGGAGATGGGGGTCAGCGCGATGTTCCTGGCCCTCCCGGACCTCATGACGTCCGACGATCTCGACCGGTGCGCGCCCCTGACGCGCTAGTTTCTTCCGCATGCAGACACGCACCGTGGGCACGACGATGCCCGTCCTCGAGGTCACCCTCGCACCGGGCGAGCGCATCATCGCCGAGGGCGACGAGATCGGCTGGCTGACCCCCGGGCTTGGCATGGAGACCTCCACCCGCTTCGGCTCCGGCGGCAAGGGCGGCTTCATGAGTGGCCTGAAGCGGGTCCTCGGTGGTGGGCAGCTCTTCCTCACCGAGTACACAGCGCCGGCCAACGGTGGCGGCTTCGTCGCCTTCACCGCGAAGCTGCCCGGAGTGATCCGCGAGCTGCAGATCGACCCGGCCGACCACTACATGGTCCAGTCCGACTCCTACACGTGCAGCACTCCGGAGGTCGAGATCTCGGTGGGCTTGCAGAAGAAGCTCGGCGCCGGCATCTTCGGCGGCGCGGGCCTGGTCTTCCAGAAGCTGTCCGGCAACGGCACGGCGTGGGTGCAGCTGTCCGGAGAGATCGTCGAGTACGACCTCGTCGCCGGCCAGTCCCTCCTCGTCCACCCCGGGCACCTGGCGCTCTACCGCGCGGAGATGGAGCTGTCGTTCGCGTCGATGAAGGGCGTGAAGAACAAGCTGTTCGGCGACTCGATGATGCTGGCCCAGATCCACGGTCCCGGTCACGTCTGGCTCCAGTCGATGACGCCGCAGAAGCTCGCGTCGGCCATCGAGCCGTACCTCCCGGAGAAGACGACCACGACGGACTCGTCCGACTGAGGCCGAGGGCGGCGGCGGCCGGACGTCTCAGCTGGTGATGTCCTTGCCGGAGAACCGGGCCCACGCCAACAGCCAGAACACGGCCGCATACACCGCGTCGACGCCGAGCCCGCGCAGGACGTTGTCCCAGAACGGCGGGTCGCGCAGCAGGTCGGAGAAGGACAGCCACTCGTGGACGATCAGCCACGGGTGCAGCCACTCCAGCTGAGGGACCGCGTCGAGGATCCAGGACAGGATCGTGAAGATCATCAAGGCGATGGTGGCCGCGATCGGCTGCTCGGTGAGCGTCGAGATGAACAGGCCCACCGCGGCGAGCGCCGCGATCCCGGCGCTCAGGTAGAGGATGACGAGCAGCAGGCGTCCGAGCGCCGCGGGGAAGTCGAGCTGGTTGCCCGAGAGCGTGGTCAACGGGCCGGTTCCGAACAGGGCGACGCCGATGATCCCGCCTGCGACCGCGACCGTCGCGACGCCCCACAGCGCACCGATGCACAGCGACGCGTACTTGACCGCCAGCAGCCGGGTCCGGCTCACGGGGACCGTGAGCAGGTAGCGGAGCGTGCCGATGTTGGCCTCGCCGGCGACGGCGTCCCCGGACAGCATGGAGATCGCGAGGGGAAGGAAGATCCCCATCTCGACGCCCAGCGCCGCGAGCGGGACGAACAGGCCGTTCGACGTGATGGAGTCGAGGAAGTCCGGACCGCCATCCCCACCGCCGCCCCCGCTGGACAGCTTCACCGAGACGGCGAGCACGATCGGGACGGCGGCGAGGACCAGCAGGCCCATCTGGTTGCGGCGACGTCCACCGATGAGCCGGATCTCCGAGCGAAGGAGCCGCGTGGACACCACGCGCTTCCGCGGGAGCGCCGGCGCCGTCTCCCGAACGGTGGTCTCAGCCGCTGACATCGAAGCCCTCCCCCGTGAGGCCGACGAACAGGTCCTCGAGACTCGGGGTGGTCACGGCGAAGCCCCGCACCGGCACCCCGGCGCGGACCAGCGCCGCCAGCAGGTCCTCGGGTCGGTGGTCGCCGGGACTGCCGCGAACCTCTCCGTCGACGGTCACCAGGTCGGAGACCCCAAGCCGGGTGAGCTCGGACGTGGCGGCCGACGGCTGCGCCGTCACGACGCGAACCGTCGTGACCTGCGTGGCCCGGAGCGTCTCTACCGGCCCCTGGGCGACGAGCCGGCCCTCGCTCATGATGCCGAGGTGGGTGCAGATCTGCTCGACCTCCGACAGGAGGTGGCTGGAGATGAGCACGGTGGCCCCGTCCTCCGCCAGCGAGGCCACGAGGTGCCGGACCTCACGGGTCCCCTGCGGGTCGAGGCCGTTGGTCGGCTCGTCGAGGACGAGCAGCTCCCGGGGCTGCAGGAGCGCGGACGCGATGGCCAGCCGCTGACGCATACCGAGCGAGTAGGCACGGTAGCGCTTCGTGGCCGCCGCCAGCAGCCCGACCCGGTCGAGCGCGCTGTCGATCCGGCGGGCGCTCGTGCGCGGGTCGGACCAGGCGTCGGCCGCGTCGAGCCGGGCGAGGTTGGAGCGTCCGGACAGGTACGGATGGAAGGCCGGGCCCTCGACGAGCGCCCCCACCCGGGGCAGGGCCGACCCGGCCTCCGCCGGGATCGGATGACCGAGCAGGGCGCTCGAACCCGACGTCGGCCGGACCAGGCCGAGCAGCAGACGGATGGTCGTCGTCTTCCCCGACCCGTTGGGACCGAGGAAGCCGTAGACCGCCCCCTTCGGCACGACCATGTCGATGCCGTCGACCGCCGCCCGGGCACCGAACCGTTTCGTCAGGGCGGTGGTGACGACCGCGTCGTCGGCGGCGACCGGGATCGCCCCGGTCACCCGCTCGACCTCGGCGGCAGGAAGCGTCACGAGGCGCTGAGGGCCGCGAACAGGGCGTCCGGGGCAACCGCGCCGACGGCGACCCGCCCGTCGTCGGTGAGCACGGCGGAGAACAGCGTTCCGTCGATCACCCGACCCTTGCCCCACGCCCCGGACACCTCCGGGATGGCGCTGAGCATGCCCTGGAGCTCGCCCGACTGACCGGGTTGACCGGGCTGACCGCCGGACGTGATGGAGCCGAGATCCGGGATAGAGGCCACGATCACGCGCTCCCACCCGGCGCCGACGACCTTGGGCTCGGGCGCTGCGGAACCGGACGGGGACGTCGGCTTGGCGGGGTCGGGCACGGTGACCTTGCCGCCCTTGGTGTCGCCGCCCTCGGTGACCGTCGTCCCGGGCGGCGGCGTGAACGCGAACTGCCGGGCGTCGGGCGTGGCGAAGTCGATCGACGTGAACCCGACCTCGAGAGCCGGGTTGGCCAGCTTGGTCGAGTAGACCTGGACCCGGAGCGGGATGTGCGTGTCGGCGTCGACGGCGATGCGGACCTGGGCCACGCGGGTCGCCGTGGACCGCGGGTCGAGCACGAGCTCGTAGGCCTGCCGCCCGGCGACGACCGCCGTGCCGGCCGTGGTGACCTCGGTGGTGGGGTCGATGGCGGCGAGCGCCTGGCGCGCGGCCTCGTCCGGCGTCTTGGGCAGGTCGGTCGGCGACATCGGCGGCGTGCCGTTCGGCGCGCTCTTCGCGTCGAGGGTGTGGTGCGACGCGCTCTTGTCCTGGCTGGACCACACCCACACGTCGGAGCCGTTGCGGATGATGTCGGACTCACCGGAACCGGCCACCAGGGCGACCCGGACCTTGGTCGGACCGTCGGTCCAGACGCGCCAGGTATGCGTGCCGGCCAGGACCGAGACGAGGTCCGCTCCTCCGGACGGGGCGAACGGCCCCCCGCTGGCCTGGGTCGACAACCCCGGAATCTGTGGGAACCCGAGGTTCGCCGTCTGGACGACGGTCCCCGACAGGCTGCGCTCCGTTGCCGTCCGGACGTCGACCAGCAGCTGGGCGGCGGTACGGGGCGGCAGACCCGAGTCGGCGCTCGCGGTGCGCGAGGCGACGAGGCTTCCGCCGGCGATCAGGAGGACGGCGGCGGTGGGGACCGCCCAGCGGGCGCGGGGATGGTCGGTGAACAGGCTCACGCGACCATTCTCCGGTGTGGGACCTGAGAGCGTCCTGAGAGCGCGGACGCGGAGGTCGGGGTCACCGCGGCGTGAGGCGGAGCGTGGCCGCCTGCGCGGCCGGGGTCAGGACGCTGCCGACCATTGAGCCCGGGTAGCGCCGGTACTTCTCGCGGTATGCGGCGTCGAGCCGGCCGGCCAACGCGGGGTCTCCGCTCGCGTCCTCCACCACGACGTCGGCCGTCACACCGGCTGCGGTGACGTGGGCCTGGTCGGTCGCCCGGACGTGCCGGTACCACGGCCCCTCGACACCCTTGACCGCGCGGACGTAGACCGAGCCCCCGTCGGTGACCATCCACATGGTGACCGGCGGCCGGGCCGAGCCGTCGCGCCGGATGCTCGCGACGTGGATCTCGTCCTCGCCGGTGAGCCGGTCGATCTGGTCGTCGGTCCAGCGGTCGGTCTGCGTCACGGGTCCAGGGTCTCAGGTGTCTCTGCTGCGTCGACACGCACCATCAACGCCTGGCAGGCGCTGTCGGTCACCTTGGGCGCGTGGTGCCGGAACCGCCCGGAGCGTGAGCAGGGCGGCGTCGCCGCGTGGCAGGGTGAGCGCGTGCGACTGCTCCTGGTCGAGGACGAGCCCGGCATGGCGGCGGCCCTCGTGCGCGGGCTCGGCGCCGAGGGGTACGTCGTCGACCACCTCGCCGACGGCAGGGCCGGGCTGGAAGCGGCACGGTTCGGCGCATACGACGTCGTGGTCCTCGACATCATGCTGCCGGGCCTCTCGGGCTACTCCGTCGTGCGGACGCTGCGCGAGGAGGAGAACTGGGTGCCGGTGCTGCTGCTCTCCGCCAAGGACGGCGAGCACGACGTCGCGGACGGCCTCGACTACGGCGCGGACGACTACCTGACCAAGCCGTTCTCCTTCGTCGTCCTGCTGGCCCGCCTGCGGTCCCTGCTGCGCCGGGACACCGGGCCGCGGCCGACGGTGCTGGAGGCCGGCGGCCTGGCCCTCGACCCGGCGACGCACCGCGTCCAGGCCGACGGCGCGGACGTCGAGCTCTCCCCGCGCGAGTTCCTGCTGCTCGAGCACCTGCTCCGAGCGGCGCCCGCCGTGGTCGGCAAGGAGGAGCTGCTCGACCGGGTCTGGGCCTCGGGCGACGACGCGAACGTCGTCGAGGTGTACGTCGGCTACCTGCGGCGCAAGCTGGGTCGCGAGCGGATCGAGACGGTGCGCGGAGTGGGCTACCGGGTCGCCGGCTGATGAGGGTCTCGCGGTTCGAGCGGATCAGCCTGCGTGGCCGGCTCATGGCCATCGGCGTGCTGGGCGTCGCCGGAGCGCTCGTGCTCGGCGGAGTGATCCTCTACGTGGTGCTCGCCACCTCCCTGACCCGGACGGTGCAGTCGGAGGCGCAGGCGAGCGCGCGCGAGGTGGCCCTGCTGGTGACCTCCGGCCGCATCCCCGACCCGGTTCCCGCCTCCGGCGCTCAGGTGGTGCAGGTGCTGTCGGCCGACAACCGTGTCCTCACCGGCTCGCTCACCGCCGACCGTCTCACGGCACTCGTGACCCCTGAGGAGAAGGCGCAGGCCCTGGCCGGCGACGTCGTCCTGGTGGCCGGGAACCGGGCCGGCCTGTCGGGCGCGCTCCAGGTGAGCGCGGTCGAGGCGGTGTCGGGTACCGACCGGGTCACGGTCGTCGCCGCGCTGCCGACGGCCGACCTCGAGTCGGCGACGAGCACCCTGCGGAACCTGCTCTTCGTCGTCTTCCCGCTGCTGTTGCTGGTCTGTGCCCTGATCGCGTGGCGGGTCATCGGTGCCGCGCTGAAGCCGGTGGAGGAGCTGCGCAGCGGGGCGTCGCGCATCGACGGGTCGTCGACGGACGAGCGGCTCTCCGTCCCGCCGACCGGTGACGAGATCGCAGCGCTGGCAACGACGTTGAACGAGATGCTCGACCGCGTCGCCACGGCCCGACGGACGCAGCGGGCGTTCGTCGCCGACGCGGCGCACGAGCTGCGCAGCCCGCTCGCGACGATGCGAACGCAGCTCGAGGTGGCGGCCCGGCTCGGCGAGGGCGGCCGGCTGCCGGCGGACCAGATGCCCGAGGTCGCCCGGCTGTCGGCGCTGGTCGAGGACCTGCTGCTCCTCGCTCGCGCCGACGACGACCGGTCGGCACCGCGCATGACGACACCGGTCGAGCTCGGACCGCTCGTCGAGAACGTCGTCGGCCGGTATGCGGCGGCGCGGGTTCCGGTGCGGTGCTCGATCCCGGTGGGGGTGGGGACCGCCAGGACGTTGGCGTCGTACGACGACCTCTACCGCGCCTTGGCCAACCTCGTCGACAACGCCGTGCGGCACGCGTCGTCCGGTGTGGACGTGTCGGTCGAGGCGACCGGCGACCGCGCGACGGTGTCCGTGGCCGACGACGGTAACGGCATTCCGGAGGAGGAGCGGGAGCGGGTCTTCGACCGCTTCACCCGGCTCGACGAGGCGCGCGATCGCGACAGCGGCGGCACCGGGCTCGGCCTCGCCATTGCCCGAGAGCTGTTGCGCCGCAACGGTGCTCAGGTGAGACTCGAGGACGCGCAGCCTGGGGTTCGAGCCGTGGTGACCGTGCCGGTGGTCAGGAGGCCGTGAGCTCCTTGGCCACCAGCTCCGCGATCTGCGCGGTGTTGAGGGCCGCCCCCTTGCGGAGGTTGTCACCGCAGACGAACAGCTCGAGGGTGTTGGGGAAGTCCAGCGCCTGACGGAGCCGGCCCACGAACGTGGGGTCGGCGCCCACGACGTCCGCAGGAGTGGGGAACTCGCCGGCCGCCGGGTCGTCGAGGACGACCACGCTGGGAGCCTCCTCGAGGGCCTGGCGGGCGGCGTCGACGGTGATGTCCTGCGCGAACACGGCGTGGACCGCGAGGGAGTGGGTCGTGACCACCGGGACCCGGACACAGGTGGCCGAGACCTTGAGGTCGGGGATGCCGAGGATCTTGCGCGACTCGTTGCGGACCTTCAGCTCCTCGGACGACCAGCCGTCGTCCTTGAGCGAGCCGGCCCAGGGGACGACGTTCATCGCGAGCGGGGCGGGGAACGGCGAGTCGGGCCCGAGCTTGTCGAGGATCTCACGCCGCACGTCACCGGCCTGCGAGCCCAGCTCGCGGTTGCCGCCGACGACCTGCAGCTCGTCGTGGAGCCGGTCGATGCCGGGCTGGCCGGCGCCGGAGGCGGCCTGGTACGACGAGACGACCAGCTCGGTGAGCTGCCACCGGCGGTGCAGCGCGCCGAGGGCGTCCATCATCGTCAGGGTCGTGCAGTTCGGGTTGGCGATGATGCCCTTCGGGCGGTTGGCGACCGCCTCGGGGTTGACCTCGGGGACGACGAGCGGCACGTCGGGGTCCATTCGGAACGAGCCCGAGTTGTCCACGACGACAACACCTTTCGCGGCGGCGATCGGCGCCCACTGGGCGGAGACCTCGTCGGGGACGTCGAACATCGCGACGTCGACGCCGTCGAACACTTCGGGCGCGAGGGCCTGGACGGCGACCTGCTCGCCGCGGACGTCGAGCAGCCGTCCGGCCGAGCGGGCGGACGCCACGAGGCGGATCTCTCCCCAGACGTCCTCGCGGGTCGAGAGGATCTGCCGCATCACCGTGCCGACGGCGCCGGTGGCGCCGACCAGGGCCAGGGTGGGCTTACGCATACGGGCTGCTGCACTCATCGACCGGTACCTCCGTAGACCACGGCCTCTCCCTCGGCGGAGTCCAGGCCGAATGCCGTGTGGACCGCCCGGACCGCGTCGTCGAGCTGGTCGTCACGGGTGACGACCGAGACGCGGATCTCGGAGGTCGAGATCATCTCGATGTTGATGCCGGCGTCGGCCAGCGCCTGGAACAGGGTGGCCGAGACGCCGGGGTGCGACCGCATACCGGCCCCGATGAGGGACAGCTTGCCGATGTGGTCGTCGTAGAGCAGCGTGGCGAACCCGACCTGCTGCTGGATCTGGGCGAGGGCCTGCATCCCGGTCTGGCCGTCGGTCTTCGGCAGCGTGAACGAGATGTCGGTGAGGCCGGTCTCGGACGCGGAGACGTTCTGGACGATCATGTCGAGGTTGATCTCGGCGCGGGCGACGGCCTGGAAGATCTCGGCCGCCATGCCGGCCCGGTCCGGGACGCCGACGACCGTGATCTTGGCCTCGGTGCGGTCGTGCGCGACACCGGCGATGATCGGGGCTTCCACGGGCTCTCCTTCGGGGCCGTACCGGGGCTTGTCGGTGATCCAGGTGCCCTCGTGCGGTGAGAACGAGGAGCGGACGTGGATCGGCATGTCGAAGCGGCGGGCGTACTCGACGCATCGCAGGTGGAGGATCTTCGCGCCGCAGGCCGCCATCTCCAGCATCTCCTCGTTGCTGAGGTGATGGATCTTGCGGGCGCTCAGGACGATGCGCGGGTCGGCAGTGAAGACGCCGTCGACGTCGCTGTAGATCTCGCAGACGTCGGCGTTGAGGGCCGCGGCGAGGGCGACTGCCGTGGTGTCGGAGCCGCCGCGGCCGAGGGTGGTGATGTCCTTGGTGTCCTGGCTGACGCCCTGGAACCCGGCGACGATGGCGATGTGCCCGGCGTTGAGTGCGGTCTGGATCCGGCCCGGGGTGACGTCGATGATGCGGGCCTTGCCGTGGACGGCGTCGGTGATGACGCCGGCCTGGCTGCCGGTGAACGACCGCGCCTCGTGGCCGAGGTTGGCGATGGCCATCGCCAGCAGGGCCATCGAGATGCGCTCACCGCTGGTCAGGAGGATGTCGAGCTCGCGACCCGGCGGGAGCGGGGTCACCTGGTTGGCGAGGTCGAGGAGCTCATCCGTGGTGTCGCCCATGGCGGAGACGACGACGCAGACCGAGTTGCCGGCCTTGCGGGTCTCGACGATCCGGCGGGCCACCCGTTTGATGCTCTCGGCGTCCGCCACGGAGGAGCCGCCGTACTTCTGCACGACGAGGCTCACGACGACACTGCTCTTTCGACGGCACGGACGGGGAACGGCACGGAAGAGCCAGTTTATCGACGCTCCGACGGGTCCTCAGCACGCTCCGGACAGTGAGATGCCCCTGCGAGCCGCAGCGGCCTCAGGGACCCGATCCGGCCGCGCTGAGCCGCCAGGCGCCGCTCGGCTGGCGGCGCAGCGTGTAAAACCACTCATGGTCACCGTCCGGCAGGCTCTGGCCGCCGTCCTTGATCGTCAACGTCTCCGCGAGGACGACCTTGTCGGCGCTGGGTTGGGCTCGGTACCCCTCGGTCCGGTACGCCAGGACGTTCGCCCGACCGCACAGCTCGCCGTCGGCGAGGAACCGGTCGACCGCGTAGGCGTTGGCCGTCGTGCAGTCCCCGGCCTGCAGAGCCAGCAGGTATGCGTCGAGCACCTGCCGGGGCGTCGCGCTGGCCGAGGGCAGGGGCTTGGGCGCGTCGGTGCAGGCCGCCAGTCCGACCAGAGCCGCGAGGGCCAGAGCGGCCGCGGCGGCACCCCGAGCAGCCCGGTGTGCACGGGCGTGCGGCATCCGCGACGCTGCACTCGCTGCTGGTCCCACCCACACGATGCCCACGGTGGCACGGCTTCCTGAACCCCACCTCAGTACGGCGGTGGGTCCTCGAACGTCGTCGCGCTGGCGGCAACCTCGGCCGCAACATCGAGCTCGACATCGGTGACCGGTCTGGCGAGCGGATCGTCATAGTTGTGTCGGCCGGTCACATAGGTCCGCGCCGAGCAGGTCCGCCAGAGCGTGACGCCATCGCTGTCGGTGGTGGCCGTCCAGGTACCGCGCGTCTTGTGGTTGTGGTGTCGACGGTGTCTCGCCGACAGGTTGGTGATGGCGGTCGGCCCCGCCGGCCAGGGCCGGTTGTGGTCGACGTCGCATCGGTGCGCTGCGGTCGTGCAACCCGGCGCGGTGCACACCCCGTCGAGAGCCGCGATGGTGTTGGCCATCGCCGGCGTCGGCCGGTAACGGTAGGTGGTCAGGTCGAGCGCCGCGCCCGTGACCGGGTCGCTCACGAGCCGCCGCCAGACCGAGCCGCGGGCCGTGGCCAGCTGCCGGGCGTGCTCGCCGGACACGTACCCGTAGCCGGGGATCTCGCCGACCCCGCCCTCCTCGCCGAGCAGGGTGGCCAGCGAGACGACCAGCGTCACGCGCGCGGTCGGCGCCTGCCCGACGAACGTCACTGCCGGAGACGCCAGGGACCCCGAAGATGTCAGAGATCCTACGGAGGCCGAGGACGCCGACGAGCTCGCCACGAGGTCAGCGGGGTTGGCCCAGCCGTAGAGAAGGAGGTCGAGGGCGACGTCGCTGCGCAGCTGGGTCAACGTCCGCGCGTCGCCATCGCCACGGAGGCGGCGAGCCACGTCCTCGACGCGCTCCATCGCCGCGGCGACCCGGCCCGCCTCGCCGGTCACGGTGAGGCAGCCCGTGCCCACCGGGTCCAGCGACGCGCGTGCGGACCGATCGGCCACGGCGTCGTCCCGCGCCGCCGCGGGGTCCGACGTGTGCAGGGCCACCTGACGTCGCAGCTCACGCCGGAACGACCGCTCGGTGCGAACGCTGCCGTCCCGGTTCGGTGCGAGCAGCCGCTGGCAGATCGCGTGGACCTCCTCGGCGCCGAGACCGCGGGTCTCGTGGTGGATGCGGATCGCGCGGTCGAGCGACACGCGTCCCTCCGCCAACGCCGCGGGCAACAGCCGGCCCCGACGGTCGGCATCGATGGCCAGGTCGAGTCGGCGCTCGACCTGCCACTGCGGCAGCCCGGTCGCCAGCACCACCTCGTCGACCGTGGCGGCGTCGGACTCCACTCGCAGCACGTGCGGCAGCATGTCGTGACCGATGCGACCAACCAGGTCGTCGGTCATGCGCACCTGCTCGCCGACCGCCTCGCGCAACCGGCGCAGCGCCGCGAGCCCCTGGAGGTCGACCCACGCCTTGACCCGCTCCACCGCCTCGAGGATCTGCAGCTCCTCCTCCACCCACTGCTGCGTCTCGTCATCGTCGACGCGCCGGTCGTGGACGACGGCGGACCGAACAGCCCAACCCGCCGCTGACACCTCGTACGGCCGAGTCAGCAGGTCAAATGCGGCAGCCACGGGAGGAGCCATCTCGACACGGTCGACCACCGCCACCGTCATGTCGCACCCCCGATCCGTGCTCGAACGTCTGTTCGATTCTACAGCGACGGCTCCAACAACACAAGACCCGCGAAGCCGAATGTCGTTGCGCGACAAGTGCAGTTCATCCACAGGCGTTCGCTTCATCCCGCCCGCCCCGCCAGCACCAGCGACCATAGGAGGGCGACGAACGCGGCCACGCTCAGCACGACCCGCACGAGGTTCCAACGAACCCACCGGCCCTCGTCGAAGTCGGTCCGCGCCGCCGCCGCGTCGATGACGTCCGCGTCGCCGGCCGCCTTCAACCGGTTGTTCGCCGGCACGTTGATGCCTACCGTGATCGCCACCGTGACGAGGTCGAGCACCAGCGACACCGCCACCCACACCAGCACGGAGCGCACGTCGTCGCCCAGGTGCAGCACGGCCGCCGCCAGCGTCAACACCGGCGCCCCGAGGAACGCGCTCACCATGAACCACGGGTTCACGATGGCTCGGTCCAACGCCTGGAACCCCGCGACGAACGTCCGGTCACCGGCCCGCCCCAGCCCGGGCATGACGGTATGCGCGTAGAAGAGGTACACCCCCGCCACCAGGCCGCTGGTCAGGGTCGCGAGGAGCAGCACGATCGTCGGCACGCCGCCATTGTGGCGGTGAGCCCCGTCAGCCTGAGGTGGCCAGCTCCGGGAAGGGGATCGGGCACTCCGGCGAGCCGGCGCACTCGTGCAGGTCGCGGCACCCGGCCGTCAGCGCGGCCGCGAGCGTGGACTCCACGACGCGAAGGTCCTCGATGCGCGACCGGACCTCGTCGAGCTTCTCCTCGATGCGCGCATGCAGGTCCGCAACGCCTCTACGCCGCGAACGGCCCGCTCCCCTCGACGCCGTCCCGTGACGATGCACCCCGACGTCCAGGAGCTCCGCGATCTCGGTCAGCGTGAACCCGAGCCTCGCCGCCGCCCGGATCACCCGCAGCCGGGTGACATCGACGTCGGAGTACACGCGATGCCCGCCCAGCGACCGGTCCGGAACCGGCATCAGCCCACGCCGCTCGTAGTACCGCAGGCTCTCCACACCGACGCCCGCGGCCCGCGCGACCTCGCCCGCGCGCATACCCGTCACTCCACCCTCGCCGAGGACCGCGCGACGGCTCGGGCCGCCAGCGCTTCCACGACAGCCGTATGCGACGGGTCGGCCCGCACGCTGAGCGTCAGCATCTCGGCGCCGATGACCAGGTCGAAGCGGAAGAACGCACAGCACCCGGCCTCGCGGTCGGCGAGGTCAGCGACCGCCGAGGCCCGCCCGGGGCCCGGCGCCAGCTCCAGGCGTACCCCGTCCTCCACCGGTGTGACGGCCCGCACCCCCTCCGCGAAGAGCGCGTCCCATTCGGCCACCCGCGCGGGCTGCTCGGCCGGGTTGAGAGAACACGCCTCCGGCGCGCACCAGTCCAGCTCGGTCTGCATACGTCGACGGTAAACCCGTACCTGGGTACGGGTTTCAACCTCTACGGGTGCAGGGCGTCGAACTCCGCCGACGCCACGGTCTCCTCGTCGGCGTCCAGCCGGAGGTGGGCCAGCACCGACTGGAGCACGCGCAGCGAGCTGGCCGCGCGGTCACCCCAGGTCGACAGGTAGGAGAACTGCCACCACCACAGCGCCTCGATCGGGCGCCCGTCGTCGTAGTGGCTCAGGCCGTGGTCCAGCGCCACGACGATCTCCATGACGTCGTTCGAGAGGGATCCTCGCGTGAGCTCGACGTGTGTCACGGGGTCGACAACGTCGGCGTAGTCGTCGAGGCCGTCGAGCAGGTTGAGCAGGCTGGCCCGCAGCGGGTCGACGTCCGGGTCGGGGCCGGGGTCCGGCTCGAACCGCTCGACCGGCACCACGTCCTGGATCGCCCCCAGCCGGGAACCGGTGAGCAGCAGCTGCGCGGTCGCGAGCAGGAGCAGCGGGATGGCGGTGTCGGCCGCCTGTCCGGAGGCGACCTCGGTGACCGTGGCGATGTAGTTCCGCGCATCGGCGGCGGACTCGGCCGCGATGGCGCGCAGCTCTTCCCGCTCCGACTGGTCGACGAGCGTCACGTCGGGAGTGTCGTCACTCATGCATCGGCCGCCGTCCTTCGAATGCCCTGCCCAGGGTCACCTCGTCAGCGTATTCAAGATCGCCACCTACGGGCAGCCCGGACGCCAACCGGGTGATGGTGAGACCGGTCCCGCGCAGGGACCGGGAGATGTAGGTGGCCGTGGCCTCGCCCTGGATGTTGGGGTCGGTGGCGATGATGAGCTCGGTGACGGTGCCGTCGGCCAGGCGCTGCAGGAGCTCCCGGATCGAGAGGTCCTCCGGCCCGATGCCGTCCATCGGCGAGATCGCGCCGCCGAGCACGTGGTAGGTGCCACGGAACTCGCGGGTGCGCTCGACCGCCACGACGTCCTTGGGCTCCTCGACGACGCAGATGGCCGTCTGGTCGCGGCGTGGGTCGGCGCAGATCCGGCAGAGCTCGGCCTGCGAGACGTTGCCACACCGCGCGCAGAACCGGATCGTCGCCTTGACCTGGGTGAGGACGGTTGTCAGGCGGGCCACTTCCTCGGGGTCGGCCCGCAGCAGGTGGAACGCGATGCGCTGCGCCGACTTGGGGCCGATCCCGGGCAGTCGCCCCAGCTCGTCGATGAGGTCCTGCACCACGCCCTCGTACACGCCGGTCAGCCTAGGGTGCCCGGGTGTCAGGCCCTACGGACGGGTCGACGGCGGTCAGTCGGCGGCGGGTTGCAGGTCCGCGGACCAGCGCTCCTCGATCCGGCCCAGCCGCCAGACGAGCAGGGCGATGACCCACGTCACGACGAACAGCCCGACGATCCAGTAACCCACGTACTCCAGGTCGATCGCGCCGACCGACGCGACCAGCCCCGACGTCAGGCCGAGCTTCTCGCTGAGGACGGAGAACAGCTCGATGCCGCCGATGAGCAGCGCGACCGCGACCGACAGCGCGGTCACGGTGATGTTGTAGTAGATCTTCCGCACCGGCTTGGCGAACGCCCAGCCGTACGCGAACGTCATGAACGAGCCGTCGATCGAGTCCAGCAGCGACATCCCGGCCGCGAAGAGCACCGGCAGCGTGAGGATCGCCCACCACGGCAGTCCCGACGCGGCCGCGCCGCCGGCCACCACGAGGAGCCCCACCTCGGTCACGGTGTCGAACCCCAGACCGAACAGCAGCCCCACGGGGTACATGTGCCACGGCTTGCGGACCGCCTTGGTGACCCGCCCGAGGATCCGGTTGAGGAAGCCCCGCTTGTCGAGCTGCTCCTCGAGCTCGCTCTCCTCGTACTGGCCCGACCGCATCCTGTGGAACACCTTGAGGATCCCGACCAGGGCGGCGAGGTTGACCAGGCCGATGAGGACGAGGAAGACGCCCGACACCGAGGTCCCCCAGACCCCGGTGATCTGCTGCAGCGCCGACTGGTCGTCCTCGATGGCGCCGGCGAGCGCGCGGATCCCCATGGCCAGCAAGGCCACCATGACGAACACGACCGAGCTGTGCCCGAGGCTGAACCAGAACCCCACGCTCATCGGACGCTGGCCCTCGGCCATCAGCTTCCGCGTGGTGTTGTCGATCGCCGCGATGTGGTCGGCGTCGAACGCGTGGCGCAGGCCCAGCGTGTAGGCCGTGACACCCAGCCCGATGCCGAACAGCTGGCCGCCGACCTGGTACTCCGCCGGAGCCACGAGCGCCACGAGGGTGCCCCAGCCGACGAGGTGGAGGAGCAGCACGAAGGTCGCCATCCCGACGACCGAGCGGCGCTCGTCTCGGGTGAGCCGGATGCGACGACGTTTCGCACCAACGGGGTGAGCCGGGGTCAGGGTCGTCACGGCGTCACCCTAGGTACGGCGTTCGGCTTATTGCAAGTGGTTCGCGATAAGCCTGACCGAACAGACAGGGTCAGGTTCCGAGCTGCGGTCCCGGTTCGGACGGGATCTCGTTGTAGTCGTCGACCCGCTCCTGACCGGAGAGCGCGGCGATGGCGTCCATGATCTCGTCGGTGACCGCCCGGCGCGCGCGGCCCTGGGGAACCCCCGCATACCGCTCGGTGAACTCCAACGGCTCGCCGAAGATGACACTCACCTTGGCCAGGCGCGGGAAGCGGGCGTCGACCGGCTGGATGTCCTGCGTGCCGGTCAACGCGACGGGCACCACGGGAACCTTGGCGGTCAACGCGAGGAACCCCACCCCGGTCCGGCCTCGGTAGAGGCGGCCGTCCCGCGACCGCGTGCCCTCCGGGTAGATGCCGAACGCCTCGCCTGCGCCAAGCACCCTGAGGGCGGCGTCGAGCGACTCCTGCGCGGCCCGCGAGGAGTGCCGGTCGACCGGGATCGCGCCCAGACCCTCGAACACCTCGCGGCTGATGAACCCGCGGACCCCGGTCCCCGTGAAGTAGTCGTCCTTGGCCAGGTAGTGCACCTGTCGAGGCGCGGCGAGCGGGATCGCGAACGAGTCGATGAACGACAGATGGTTGCTCGCGAGGATGACCCCGCCGGTCTTCGGGACGTTCTCCGTCCCGACGATCGTCGGCCGGTAGAGCACGCGGCTGAGGGGCTTCAGGACGACGTGTCCCAGCCGGTAGAGCATGCGCCGACCCTAGCCGCCGCCCGCTGCGAGGACGGAGACGTCCCATCGGCCGGTCTGCCCGTACGCCCCTCGGGCCCTGGCGGTGGGGTCCCCTCGAAGTATCGGAGCGAAGCGTGGGGTCCCCGCGACAGATCGACGCGAAGCGGCGAACGTCGTGGGGAGAACTTCGTGGGGTGACCTGGCGGTGGGGTCCCCTCGAAGTATCGGAGCGAAGCGTGGGGTCCCCGCGACAGATCGACGCGAAGCGGCGAACGTCGTGGGGAGAACTTCGTGGGGTGACCTAGGCTGGCGAGAACGTCGGGAGGAGGTATGCGTGCGCCGCGCACCGGTCTCGACCGACCTCGTCACGCGGCTCTCGACGACCACGCCCGGACAGCCGAGCAACCAGCAGGAGGTTCTGCTCGAGCTACGCCGCGTGATCCTCGCGGGCAACGCGCCGCCCGGGACACCGATCCCCTTGGACGAGGTCGCAAAGTTCTTCGACTGCAGCCTGATCCCCGTGCGCGAGTCGCTGAAGACCCTCATCGGCGAGGGCCTGGTCGACCACGAACCGCGCGGTGGCTACAGAGTCGCCCGGCTGACCGGCGACGAGCTGCGCGAGTTCTACGTGATCCGAGAAGCGCTGGAGTCGGCTGCGCTGCGCGCCTCGGTCCAGCACGCCAGGCCGGAGGACGACGTCGCCGTCGCGGCGATCCACGGCGACCTGGCCGCGGCGATCGCGGCTGGCGACTACGGCGCATACCACCGCGACAGCCGTCGTTTCCACATCGCGCTGGTCGAGCCGTCGGGGATGCACCGCCTGCTCCATATGTTCGAAATGGCTTGGAACATCACGGAACCCGCGCGTCCGATGGCTCGAGTGACCGACGAGGAACGCAGCCGGATGCACGCCGACCATGCCTACATGCTGGAGGCCTTCGTGGCCCGCGACGCCGACGAGCTGGTGCGGCGCTCCGCCGAGCACTACCAGCGGCTCGAGCGCGCCGTCGACACCCTCTGAGGCGACGGACCGACCCACCCGACGCCGGCATGCGCAACGGTATATCCCAGATATATCCCGGCGGAAACTTGCTGGAAACCGTTGCGGGACTACCTTTCCGGTTCATCTCGACTCGCCAGTCTCCGCCCGAGAGGAACCCCATGACCGACACCATCGACACACCGGCTCCGCCCAGCGCCGAGCATCCCGCCGGTGTCGGCGTCATCAAGCCGGGCTACCACCCGCGCCTCACCAACGACGACCTCGCACCGCTGCGCGATCAGAACTGGACCTGGTACAACATCTTCGCGTTCTGGATGTCTGACGTTCACAGCGTCGGCGGATACGTCACTGCCGGCTCGCTCTTCGCCCTCGGCTTGACCAGCTGGCAGGTGTTCATCTGCCTCATCGTCGGCATCTCGATCGTCCTCTTCTTCTGCAACCTCGTCGCCAAGCCGTCCCAACGCACGGGCGTCCCGTTCCCCGTCATCTGTCGCTCAGTGTTCGGGGTGCTCGGCGCCAACCTGCCGGCGGTGATCCGGGGCCTGATCGCGGTGGCCTGGTACGGCATCCAGACCTATCTCGCCTCCGCCGCGCTCGACATCCTGCTCGTGCGCGTATGGCCCGCGCTGGAGCCGTACGGCGACGTCACGCAGCACGGGTTCCTCGGCCTGTCGACCCTCGGCTACTTCACCTACGCGCTGCTGTGGGTGCTCCAGGCGGCGGTGTTCTGGACTGGCATGGACACGATCCGCAAGTTCATCGACTTCTGCGGGCCGGCGGTCTACGTCGTCATGTTCGTCCTCTGCTTCTACCTGCTGTCGAAGGCGAACTGGAACGTCAGCCTCAACCTGTCGAGTGAGCAGCTCTCGGGCAGCGCCGTCATCACGACGATGTGCGCCGCGACCGCCCTCGTCGTGTCGTACTTCTCGGGGCCGATGCTCAACTTCGGCGACTTCTCGCGGTACGGCAAGACGTTCAAGGCGGTCAAGCGCGGCAACTTCTGGGGCCTGCCGGTGAACTTCACGATGTTCTCCGTCCTGACCGTCCTCACCGCGGCGGCTACCCTTCCGGTCTACGGCGAGCTCATCACCGACCCGGTCAAGACGGTGGGCAAGATCGACAACACCTTTGCGATCGTGCTGGCCGCGCTGACGTTCACGACGGCCACCATCGGCATCAACATCGTCGCCAACTTCGTCTCGCCCGCGTTCGACTTCTCGCACGTGAACCCGCAGAAGATCTCGTGGCGGACCGGCGGCATGATCGCCGCGGTCGGCTCGGTGCTCATCACGCCGTGGAACCTCTACAAGAGCCCGGAGACGATCCACTACACGCTTGACACGCTCGGGGCGTTCATCGGCCCGCTCTTCGGCGTCCTCATCGCCCACTACTACCTGGTGCAGAAGCAGAAGGTCGTCATAGACGACCTGTTCACCATGGACGAGAAGGGCGCCTACCACTACACGAAGGGCGTCAACCCCTCCGCGGTGTGGGCCACCGTCATCGCCGCCGTCGTCGCGATCTGCTGCGTGTTCGTGCCCGGCGTCAACCAGGCGACCGACTACAGCTGGTTCATCGGGTGCGGCATCGGGCTGGTCGTCTACTACCTGCTGGCCAAGCGGGCCGGCGTCGACACCCTCGTCGCCGACCGCGAGGGCGACGACGTGGTGGTGGGCTGAGCGATGCTGATCCGCGTCATCAACCCCAACACCACGTGGTCGATGACCCACCTGATCGGCGAATGCGCGTCGACGGTGGCCTCTCCCGGGGTCACCGTCGAGGCGGTCTCACCGTCGATGGGGCCGGCGTCCATCGAGAGCCATTACGACGAGGCGCTGGCGGTTCCGGGGATCCTCGCCGAGATCGCGCGTGGCGAGGCGGAGGGCGTCGACGGGTACGTCATCGCGTGCTTCGGCGACCCGGGGCTCGAGGCCGCGCGAGAGCTGGCCCGCGGACCGGTCGTCGGGATCGCGGAGGCCGGTATGCGCGCCGCCACATACCTGGGGCGGTCGTTCAGCGTGGTGACCACGCTCGCCCGGACCCGGGGCCGCGCCTGGGACCTCGCCGCGACCTACGGCGTGGAGCGCGCCTGTCGGGGCGTGCACGCCTGCGAGATCCCGGTTCTCGAGCTCGAGACGTCACCCGACGCCCAGGAGCGGATCACCCAGGCCTGCCGCGAGGCGCTGGCCATCGACGAGTCGGACGTGATCGTCCTCGGCTGCGCCGGGATGGCCGACCTCTGCGCGCACATCTCCGAGGCGATCGGCGCGCCGGTGGTGGACGGCGTGGCCGCGGCCGTGGTCACCGTCGAGGGGCTCGTCCGGCTCGGCCTGCGCACCAGCGGGATCAACGAGTATGCGTCGCCGCCGGCCAAGACATACACCGGGCTGCTGGCGGAGTTCCAGCTGGGCGGGCGGGCCGACCTCGCGGACTCGGACGCCCAGCGCGGTGAGTTCTCCTCTCACTGAAGGGGAGAGTCACCCCGATCCGAGGATCAGTCCTCGAGCTCGCCCAGGAACTGGCCGCCGAGCACCCGTTCGACCACGGCCCGACCGTCGGACGAGGTCGGCGCGATGTTCTCGTCGTCCTCGCTCACCGCGTCGTCGGGGGAACCGGTGCGACCGTCAGACCCGCTGCGTGCGGCCGGCTCGCCACGACCCGCCGACCCGTTGGGCGTCGCGGCGTCTGAGGTGGGCGACGGTGCCGGCGGACGGGTGGGCGCGGGCGACGAGCGACGCCGCCCGGGGGGTGTGGTCGGCTCGGGACGCTCGGAAACCGGGGTGGACGGCGTCGCTGAGGGAGCCGCACTCCGCTCCTCGGGGGGAGGCACGAACTCCGGCGATGCGCCGGGCTGGGTCCACGGGTCGCCGTCGGGTTCGGGCCACGGGTCGGGTTCGGTCGCGCGCGGTGGTGCCGACCGTTGGTCGCCCGGGCCGGGTCCAGCCGCGCGGCGGTCGGATCCGGCGTCAGGCATCGGGACGCCCTCGACCGGGACGTCGACGCCGATCTCGTCGATCAGGGCCTGCCGGACCAGCTCGGCGTGGTTGCCGGCCCGGAACGTGTTGGCCAGCCCCACCGTGGCGATGCCGAGGACGAGCCGCTGGCCGTCGTAGTCGACGATCTGCGCGTGCTGCGAGAGGAACGTCCACGTCACGCGGCGCATCGTGAAGATCCGCGCCAGCACGTCCGGCCACACCCGGCGCAGGGCCGCCGTGTCGAGACCACTGCCCGCGTCGGCCGGAGCGGCCGGAGCCGTCGATCCGCGCTCCGACGACGGCGACCCGTCGCCCGTCGCGGTGGACGGCCCCGAGGGAGGCGCGGCCGCCGCGGGCCGGGCCGGCGCGCGATCCGGCTCCGGCCGAGGGGGTTCCGGTCGTCCCGGGTCCGTGTCCGGAGGCCCCGAGGCGATCGTCTCGCGCGGCCCGGCCGCTGAGGTCGGTCCCGCACTCCGGGGCGGCCCAGTGCGCGGCGCACTGGGCGGGGCACTGGACGAGGCACTGCGCGGCGCACTGCGCGGCGCACTGCGCGGAGCCGATCCCGCCGAAGGAGACTCGGCCGAGCCGGAGTCCGGCGGCCGAGCGGACGACGGGACTCCGCCGAGGTCGAGGCGACGTTCGAGGCGGTCGAGACGAGCCGCATACCCGCTCGGGCCGGACGCCGCCGGCAGCAGGATCCGCGCGCAGATCAGCTCGAGCTGCATGCGCGGAGCCGTGGCGCCGGTCATCTCGGTGAGGCCGGCGTTGACGATGTCGGCGGCGCGGGTCAGCGCCCCCGGGCCGAACCGGGACTGCTGGCCACGCATCCGCTCCAGCTGGTCCTCGGGTACGCCGCGGAGCACGGACGCCGCGCCCTCCGGCACGGCGGCAACGATGATGAGGTCGCGCAGCCGCTCGAGCAGGTCCTCGACGAACCGCCGTGGGTCGTGACCGGACTCGATGACCTTGTCGATCTGGGTGAACACCGCCGCGCCGTCGCCGGCGGCCAGCGCGTCGATGGTGGCGTCGAGCAGCTCGCCGTCGGTGAAGCCGAGCAGTGACGCCGCTCCCTCGTAGGTGAGGCCCTCGTCGCCGGATCCCGCGATCAGCTGGTCGAGGACCGAGAGCGAGTCGCGCACCGACCCGCCGCCGGCCCGGGTCACGAACCCCAGAACGCCCGGCGCGACTGATACGCCCTCCTGCCGGCAGAGGTCCTCCATGTACGCCGTCAGCCGGGCGGGCGGGACGAGCCGGAACGGGTAGTGGTGGGTGCGCGACCGGATCGTCCCGATGACCTTGTCGGGCTCGGTCGTCGCGAAGACGAACTTCACGTGCTCGGGTGGCTCCTCGACGATCTTCAGCAGGGCGTTGAAGCCCTGGGACGACACCATGTGCGCCTCGTCGATGATGTAGACCTTGTAGCGGCTCTGCGCGGGGCCGTAGGAGGCGCGTTCGCGCAGGTCACGGGCGTCATCGACACCGCCGTGGGACGCCGCGTCGATCTCGATGACGTCTACCGTGCCCGACCCGCCGCGGGCCAGCGCCACGCAGGAGTCGCAGACCCCGCACGGGTCCGGCGTCGGCCCCTGCTCGCAGTTGAGGCAGCGGGCCAGGATGCGCGCGCTGGTGGTCTTACCGCAGCCGCGCGGGCCGCTGAAGAGGTACGCGTGGCCCACCCGGCCGGTGCGCAACGCCTGCATGAGGGGCTCGGTGACGTGCTCCTGGCCGATGACGTCGCGGAAGGTCTCCGGCCGGTAGCGGCGGTACAGCGCGGTGGTCACTCACGAACCCTAGTCGCGCCGGAGGACACCGGTCCGCCGTCGTGAACAGCCGCCGCACGGTCCTCCGACGGCTCAGCTCGGGGACGGCGTGGCGCCGTCGCATACCCCCTTCACGCAGGTGACGGTCCGGCTCGCGGAGTCGTCGCCGCCGCCGTCGCCGGGGATGAGGACGGCCGTCACGGTGACCGGCTGGCCGTCCGGCGGCGTCGACAGGACGAGGAAGCGTTGGCTCGACGCGCCGGCGAGAATGACCGGGACCGTGCACCGGAGCCCGCCCGGGACGACCGTGCAGCCCTCGCCCGGGGACACGAACCGGGTCGGCCCGGTCACCGACACCAGCAGGGACCGACCGGACGTGGATGCTTGCGTCCCGAGGTTGCGGACCTGCGTCACGACGCTGACCCCGTTCGCCGCCGCGACCAGGGCGACCCGCGGCAGGGCCACGGCCAGGCCGGACGGCGCCGGCGCCGCCGTGGTCGACGTGGTCGACGTGGTCGACGTGGTCGAGGTGGAACCCGTCCGCGTCGTCGACGTGGAGCCGGTCGTGGTCGAGCTCGTCGTCGGCGTGGGCGTGGGCGGAGTCGGGCCCGGAGGCCAGTCGACCGCGGACGCCACCCAGGCGAGGACGCCGATCACCAGCACCAGCGCCGCGCCGATCACGAGGGCCGGGCGGACGCGCCGGCGGACCGGAGGTTCGGTCGGCAGAGTCGGGGGCGGTGAGACATCGGTCGAGGAGGGGGAGCGCCGCCCCAGCTCGTCGACCGCCACGACGCTGTATGCGGGCGTCGGCTCGGACGGCCCTCTCGGCGCCGGCTCACGGGGGTCGGTGAACACCGGCTCCGCGGTCTCCCCCAGGAAGGTGCCGTCCCGGTAGACCTCGTACCGCACGGCGACGTCGCCGGTCACCGGCGCCCAGGAGAGGACCAGTCCTCGCGGATCCGAGGAGGCCTGCAGCCCGACCGGCTGCGGAAGCGGAGCGCTCAGCGCCTCGACCCGACTGGCCTCCTGGGCGGCGTCGCGGTCCCACGCGAAGAGCGTCCCGTCGGTGGACCGCAGGTAGAGGACCGGCGTGGCCCACTCGCTGCGGCTGGTCGTGAGGATGGCCTGCCGGGCCAGGGTCACGGCGGCGTCGACCGGCTGGCTCGAGCTCAACGCCAGGTAGGTCGCGTTGCTGAAGGCGATCGCGGCCTTGTCGCTGATCTCGAACTGCATCGCCACGACCGCCGGGATCCCGTTCTCCACCAAGGTGATTGCCGTGGTGGCGTAGGGGTCGACCTCGCTGACGCGTCCACCGTCACAGGAGTTGAGGAGGGCCAGCCGGACCGGGGCGTTGGAGAGGATGACCCCGAGGTCGCGCCCGGGCACCCAGTCCGCCCGACCGTAGGGATCGGTGAACGCCAGCAGCCCTTCGCCGGACACCGGGTCGACGTCGCCGTGACCGGTGAAGTGGACCACGTGGTACGTCTCGGCCAGGAGGGCCTGCCGGACCGCGTCGAGGGTCGCCACCGGGAGCCGGGTCACGACCAGCCGACCGCTCTCGATGTGGGGCCGCAACGCCGCGGTGAGGCACCGCCACTCCTGGTCCCCGTCGATCTCGGCGAGGTCGGTCGGGCTCGCCGTCACGACGAGCATCCGCATACCGCCGTCGACCACGAGCGGCGGAACCGGTTCGGGGACGTCGACCTGACGGACGGTCGGGTACTTCGCGTACTGGCTCGGGAACCGGTGCCGCTCCGGGTCGTAGAGCAGCTCCCACGGCAGGTGAGCGAGCTCCGGCACATCGGTCAGGCGAACGCGCAGCCGCAGCCCTCGCCCCACGTCCGACTGGGCCGCGAGGGCGTCTCGGAAACCGCGCAGCACGGCACCGTGGAAGACCGCGTCGAAGAGGGCGCTGCCGAAGGCCCGGAGGTCCGGCGTGACCCGCGGCTCGTGGCGAGCTACTCCCCTGGTGTCGTTCATCAGACGGACCAGCTCGCGCAGGCCGTCGAGGTCGACGGCAGGCATGACGACCGGCTCCGGCCGGGTCGGACCGCCCGGCGAGCTCGTCACGCGGGCGGTCATCCCGCCGGCGACACGCTCCAGGACGACCTCGAAGTCGTCGTATGCGAGTCGCTCCATGGCTCTCCCTCGTAGGCCATGCCGGTCTGGTCGCCGCCCGTGCACGTGAGGAGGGACGCCCGAGAGCGGATGATACGGACCCTCGGCGCGCGGTGTCCGAAACGGGCGGGGACGCGAAGACACCCCACGTACCTGGAAGAGCCCACCTGCCCTTGCTGCATTCCTGCCCTGGGGGAGTTCAGTGAGGTACCACCACGCGGGGTGCCGGTCACCAGTCTAGACGACCGGCGCGGTTGGCCCTACGCCTGACCCGGCACCACCGGGGCGTCCGGGACGGCCGGGACGCCCGGTTCGACGTCGCCCACGCCGTTGACGCGCGGCGGGATGCGCCGCTCGGTGACCAGGGCGAGCCAGGCGACCACGACGCAGCCGGCCACGAGCATGACGATGTAGGACGAGTTCCAGCCGTGGCCGATGAGGAGACCGGCGACGGCCGGGCCGACCACCGACGCCGACTGCCACGCGATGCTCATCACCGCGTTGTAGCGACCACGCAGGTGGTCGGGGGCGAGCTCGTTGATCATGGCCGGGAGGGTCGGCTGGTAGAAGGTCTCGCCGAACCCGAAGATCGCGGCGCAGAGCCCGAAGAGGACCGCGGCCACGATCGTCCCGGGCACCAGCCCCGTGGCGCCGAGGGCGACGAACGACACGGCCCAGATGCCCGACATGAGCACGAGCATCCGCGTGCGGCGGCGCCCTTCGATCCGCTGCAGCACGAACAGCTGGAGCACCACGATGACCGCCGTGTTGGCGGCGAACGCGAGGCCGAGAGCCTGCGTCGAGATGCCGCCGACCTCGCGGCCGTAGGCGGGCAAGCCGGTGTTGAGCTGCCCGTAGCCTACGAACGAGGCGACGAACACGATCAGCAGCACGAGCCGCAGCGAGCGGTCGCGGAGCACGGCACGGTAGCCGGTCGTCGGGGCGCGCCGGTCCGGTGGCGCGTCGGCCGCGAGCTTCGCAGGCACGGGGACGTGGCGCAGCGGCCCGAGGAAGATCGCCAGTGGTGCCAGGAAGGTGGCCGCGTCGATGAGGTAGATCGCGACGAACGTCTCCGGCCGCGTGACGTCGACGAACAGGCCGCCGAGGATGCCGCCGATCCCGATCCCGAGGTTGAGCAGGGTGAAGTTGACGCCGAAGTAGCGCTGCCGTAGGTGGCTCGGGATGATCGTGCCGATCAGCGTCTGGACCGCCGGCCAGATGATCCCGCCGGAGAACCCGAGCAGCACGCAGCCGAGCGCGGCGTGCGGCTCCGTGGTCGCCGTGGCCAGGGTGATGTGCGCCGCGATCTGGATGACCAGCGACGCGATGACGACGAGGCGTGGTCCGATGCGGTCGATCAGCGTGCCGACGGGACCCACGACGAGCAGGGCGACCAGCGCCGGCAGGGAGAGCAGCAGACCCACCCGGGCCAGCTCGAACCCGCGGACCTCGTGCAGGTAGACGACGTTGAACGGCATGACCAGCCCGTTGCCGATGAAGTCGATGATGATCGTCGACAGCAGGTACTTGCCTTCGCGCGGCAGGTCGTGCCAGAACGAGGACAGGGTCGGCCGGTCGCTGGGTGCGGCGGGCGTCGACATCAGGCCAGCCTCTCGTCACGCACTGACACCCTCAACCGGATTTCAGCCGCCACCGCGACCTCGGATAGCCTGCGCGGCGGAGGATTCGCATAGTGGCCTAGTGCGCACGCTTGGAAAGCGTGTTGAGTGAAAGCTCTCAGGGGTTCGAATCCCCTATCCTCCGCTCGATCCCGAGTGCTTCGCACCCGGTCTCTCGCGGCTCCACGCCAAGGTCCGCGCCATAGGTGTTGGGGCGGAACGCCGGCGCTGCCATGCTGACGCTGATGACGATGCGCTTCGTGCACGAGACGCTGGGCCAGCGGGTGCGGTTCGCCACGGGCCAGGCGACGGACGGCGTCGCCCGAGAGGTGGAGGCCCTGGGCGCGACGCGGGTCATGGTGATCGCGGGGCCGAGCCGCGTCGTGCTCGCCAGGCAGGTCACCGCTGAGCTGCCCGTGGCGGTCCTCCACGACGATGTCGTCGGTCACGTGCCCCTGCCCGTGGCGGAGCGTGCCCGGGACACCGCCACCGCACATGCCGTCGACGCTCTGGTGAGTGTCGGAGGGGGATCGGCGACGGGCCTCGCCAAGGCGGTCGCGCTCACGACCGGCCTGCCGATCGTCGCCGTTCCGACTACCTACGCCGGGTCCGAGGCCACGCCCGTCTGGGGAATCACCGAGGAGGGCCGGAAGACCACCGGCGTCGACCACCGGGTCCTGCCCCGATCGGTGGTCTACGACGCGGGTTTGACGGTCTCGCTGCCCGTCAGCGTGAGCGTGGCATCGGGACTGAACGCCGTGGCCCATTGCGTCGACTCCCTGTGGGCGCCGCACGCGGACCCGATCAACATGGCCCTGGCCGGCGAGGGTGTCCGCACGTTGAACGCGAGCCTGCCGATGGTGGTGGACGACCCGGAAGGGCTGCCTGGGCGAGAGCAGGCGCTGTACGGCGCATACCTGTCGGCCGTCGCCTTCGCGTCGGCCGGCTCTGGCCTGCACCACAAGATCTGCCACGTCCTCGGAGGTCGGTACGACCTGCCGCACGCACCCACGCACGCCGTGGTCCTGCCCTACGTGCTGGCGTTCAACGGGCCTGGCGCCCCGGACGCCGAACGACGGCTCGCCCGTGCCTTCGATGCCCCGACCGCCCTCGAGGGCCTGCAGACGCTGCGGCTCCGGCTCGGAGCCCCACGCGCCCTGCGTGACTACGGCTTCGACGAGTCGATGGTCGACGAGGCCGCGGCGGCGATCCTGCCGGCGGTGCCCGACAGCAATCCTGTCGATGTCACCATCACTGACCTGGAGCGTCTGCTTCGCCAGGCGTGGGAGGGAGCTGACCCGGGATGACCGAAGAGACCCGCGCGCAGTGGTCGCGCGAGAAGGAGCTGGTCGAACGTGTCGTCGCCTCGTTCGAGGCGACCCCGGACGCTCGCCTCCGGCAGGTCATGGAGGGCGCCGTCCGGCACCTGCATGCGTTCCTCCGAGAGGTGCGCCCCACCGAGGCCGAGTGGAAGCAGGGGATCGACTTCCTCACCGCAGTCGGTCACGCCACCACTGACCGGCGTCAGGAGTTCGTCCTGCTCTCCGACACACTCGGAGCCTCGATGCAGACCGTCGCCGTCAACCATGAGGCGGACCGCGAGGCGACTGAGGCCACCGTCCTCGGGCCGTTCTTCGTCGACGATGCGCCGTACGTCGGGCGGGGCGGCGACATCGCGGGCGCCGCGAGCGGGGAGCCCTGCTGGGTCGAGGGGACCGTCTGCGACACCGATGGAGACCCGGTTGCCGGCGCGCGAATCGACGTGTGGGAGGCCGACGCGGACGGGTTCTACGACGTCCAGTACGACGACCACCGGACCGGCGGGCGAGCCCATCTCTTTTCGGCCGAGGACGGGACCTACCAGTTCTGGGCCGTCACGCCGACGCCCTATCCGATTCCGGACGACGGTCCGGTCGGCCGGATGCTGTCGGCCACGGGGCGCTCACCGATGCGTGCCTCGCACCTCCACTTCATGGTCCGGGCCGCAGGTCTGCGGACGCTGGTCACCCATATCTTCGTCCGCGGCGACGAGCTGCTCTCCACGGACAGCGTCTTCGGGGTGACGGACTCCCTCGTCATGGACTTCGCGAAACAGCCGGCCGAGACCCCCACCCCGGACGGCAGAGACCTGCGCGGTCGGGCCTGGTCACGCACGCGCTTCGACATCGTGCTCGCGAAGGCCGACACCTGAGGGTCAGAGGACGACGGTGCCGTACATCTCGCCGAGCGGGTCCGCGATGAGCTCGAGGCGTACGCCGTCGGGGTCGGGGAAGTAGATCGAGGTTCCGCTCTCCTCCTGGTATGCCACGCCGGCCTCCTCGAGTCGCCGCTTGAGCCGCTTCCAGCGCTCCGGGTCCACGGAGATCGCCAGATGGTGGAGGCCGCCCAGGACCTCGGCGTAGGCGCCGAGGTCGAGCCCGGGCAGGTCGAAGAACGCCAAGAGGTTTCCGTTCCCGATGTCGAAGAAGAAGTGGTTCGACCCCGCGTAGTCCCGGTTCTCGAAAATCTCCGTGAGAGGGAACTCGAGGACCTCCTGGTAGAACCGAACCGTTCGCTCGACGTCCGAGCACAGGAGCGCGACGTGGTGCAGTCCTCTGGCCGACGACGACGGACGGACATCGGTGTCGCGGAGATAGGTGCTGCGGATCCGGTCTCGCTCCTGGGCGATCGCCGTAAGGTCCAGGTCGGTCATCTCGTGCCTCGCTGCTAGATCCGGAAGAAGAGGTTGAGGAAGTTCTCCGCGGCGGCAGCGTCCCCCCGCACCGTCCCTGCATTGCAGCGACCGAAGGCCGTCAGCACGAAGCTCGACGGGTCGAACTCGATGACCGTCGACACCGCCGACAGGTCGCCACTCTCGTAGGCGAGACCCTCGGGGCCGACCCGCATGACGGTGTCGCCCGCGTTGGCTCCGGTGGTGATCCGCACGCCCAACTCGCTCGGCTCGGCGCTGACGGGCACGGCAGCGGTCGCCTGCCACAGGACGAACATGAACGGCACGAGGAGGTCGGCGACGTCGCCGGACAGGCCATGCGCTCGTCCGGTGCCCTGTCTGATGTCCCAGGAGTGGACGCCATAGTCCATGAGCTGGAAGGCCGGGTAGAAGAAGGCGGGAAGTGGGCCCATGTAGAAGTGAGGGACGACGAGCCCGGTCCAGTCCTGCTCGCCCAAGGCGTCGAGGATCCCGGCGAACGTCGCGCAGTCGGCCCGGGCGCGCTCGACGAGCTCGCCTTGCGGTACGTCGCGCAGGCTCCGGGCCTGCGCGTCGACACGCTCCGCCATACCGGGAAGTCCGTAGGCCTCGGACGCCTCACCTCGACCGTGTGCCGCGTCGAAACCCACGAAATACGACTCGGTCGTGTCGACCAGGTGGCCGACCACGTCGCGCACCTGCCATTCAGGACACGCCGTTGGGCGTTCCCAGGCGCCCGGTGCGCTGGCCATGTCGAAGAACTGCTCGGACTCCCGTCGTACGACGCGCAGGATCGTGTCCCGGCCTTCGTAGGTCATCGCGTTCCAACCACCCATGGTCGACCTCCCCGTCGGCAGGCAGCGCCTCAGCGGTCAGCGAGGCAGGGGCGCCATGCGGACCACTCACCCCCCGAGGATTGATGATCGTTCAACGGTACGCCGGACCAGCCCTCGAGTCGTCCCGTCCCCGCAGGAGTACCGCTCGAACTGGGGCCAAACTGGTGGGATGGTCCCTCGTCCGGATGACGGTAAGAATCAGCGCACCCTGGTCCTGCTCCGGCATGCCAAGTCGGACTGGTCCGGAATCGAGGCCGACATCCGCCGCCCGCTGGCGGCCCGCGGTCGACGTCAGGCACCGGAGGCCGGGCGCTGGCTCGACACGCACGTCGACGGCATCGACCTGGCCGTCCTGTCACCGGCCACCCGGGCCCGGCAGACCTGGGATCTCGTCGCGGCACAGCTCCACCAGCCACCGCCGACCCGTGTCGATGATCGTGTCTACGCCGCATCGGCGCGGGAGCTCCTGGCGGTCGTCCGCCGCCTGCCGGACGACACCGCCACCGTGGTCCTCGTCGGCCACAACCCCGGGATCGAGGACCTCGGCTCGACGATCACGGGTCAGCTCACCACGATGCCGACCTCGGCTCTCGCGGTGATCGCCTGGCCGGGCTCGTGGTCGACAGCCGGTGACCAGCCGGCGAAGCTCCGAGCCAACGGCCGCCCGCCGCCGGGCTGACCCTCACCGGACGTCCGCGCTGTAGGCCTCAACCGCCCTGCAGGTATGCGGCGTGGACGGCCAGCTCCCGGCCGGCGGCCAGGTGCTCGGCCAGCAGCACCGCACCGTCCAGTCCGGTTCCGGCCGGTAGCCGGACCTCGAGCCCGAGGGACGCCACCTCCGCGTCGAAGGCCTGACGCACCGGCGCCGCACCGAGGAGACCGCCGGTGCTCGACAGGCGTACCCCCTCGATGCCCTCCGCCGCGGCGGCGAGCGACCGGGCCAGCTCGCGGCCCGCCTGCGCGCAGATCCGGGCGGCGACCGCGTCGGACCCGGCCAGGGCGGTCACGACCGGCGCGAGTCCGGCGATGACGGCCACCGCGTCCGGCCGGGTCATCGCGAGGCGGGGCCAGGTGTCCGGCGGCCCGAGCTGCTCGGTGGCCGCGGCCAGGAGGGCGTCACCGCCGGCCGCCACGCCGTCGAGGGTCAGCAGCGCCGCCTCGAGGGCCTGCAGCCCGACCCAGGCCGACGAGCCGCGGTCGCCGAGGACATGGCCCCAGCCGTCGACCCGTCGCCAGATCCGGTCGAAGTCCGTCGCGAAGGCGACGGCGCCCGTCCCCGCGGCCACGACTCCGCCGGGCCGGACCGACCCGATCGCCCCGACCATGGCGGCGACCGCGTCGCCGCATACCCACACGTGCCGGGCCCGCACTCGCTCTCGCACCAATGCCATGACCACGGCGGGGTCCGCGAGCGCCAGCAGGCCGCGCATGGACCAGACGAGGATGTCGGGCGGGGCGTGGACGAGGGGGACGACGGAGTCGACCAGCGCCTCCACGTCGATGCCCGCGGGCCCGATCCGCAGACCCGCCCCGGACTGGATCGGGCCGGGCGCGCCGTCCACGACGGTTCGGCACCGCAGCCCGGACCCGCCGACGTCAACGCCGACGACGACCGTCATCCCGCCCCCTAGCCGGTCGGCGCGATCGCGTGGAGGGCGGCCGTCACGGAGCCGCCGTGCGCGTCGAGGAGGCTACGCGCCTCGGCCGCGGGTACGCCCGTGAGCAGGTTCAGGAGCGCCGGCTTGAGCTCGCCACCCGCCTCGGCCAGGGCCTTCTGTGCCGACTCCTCGTCGACTCCGGTGGCCTCCCGGAGGATCCGGACGACGCGTCCACGCAGCTTGGCGTTGGTCGCGACGACGTCGACCATGAGGTTCGACCAGGTGCGCCCGAGCGCGATCATCACCGATGTCGAGAAGCCGTTGAGGACGAGCTTCTGAGCGGAGCCGGCCTTGAGTCGAGTCGACCCGGTGACGACCTCCGATCCGGTGGCGGGCGCGATGACGTGGTCGACCAGCGCGGCGATCTCGGATTCGGAGTGCGCGGTCACCAGTGCGGTGAGCGCCCCGCGCTCACGGGCCACGCCGAGCGCGCCGCGGACATAGGGCGTGCGGCCCGACGCGGTCAGGCCGATGGCGACGTCGAGGGGTCCCAGGACCTCCGCCTCCTGACGGCCGGCCTCCTCGTCGTCCTCGACGTTCTCGACGGCGGCGAGCAGCGCCTCCGCACCACCCGCGTGGTGCGCGGTGAAGAGTCCGGCCGGCGAGTTGAAGGTCGGTCGCAGTTCGGCGGCGTCGAGGATGGCCAGCCGACCCGAGGTGCCCGCCCCGAAGTAGTGCACGCTGCCGCCGGCGCGGATCCGCGTCACCGCGTCGTCGACGAGCCGCGCCAGGTCGGGTAGGACGGCGGACACGGCCGTCGGGACGGTGGCGTCCTCCGCGTTGAGCAGTCGGAGGACCTCGAGCGTGGGCAGCGTGTCGATGTGGACGGACGCCGGGTTGCGGTCCTCCGTCGGCGCGCTGACGTTCACGGCATCGTCCACGCTGCGGATGTTAGTTTCCTCCACAACCACGGTCAATCACGCCAACGGCTGACAAGTCACCATGACCGACCGCCTCTAGACGTGGTGGCCGGCGACGGCCGCCCGGGTCTCGGCGACCGCCTTGGTCGCCCGTTCCAGGTCGCGATGCGCGACGGCGATGTAGAGACAGTCGACGACGGTCAGGGCGGCGATCCGACTCGCCGTGGCGCCGGAGCGCAGCGCCGTCTCCCGGGCCGCCGTGGTGAGGACGATGTCCGCCGTGCTGACGAGCCGCGACTGCGGGAAGTTCGTGATCGCGATGGTCGTGGCGCCGCGGCTGCGTGCCTTGGCCAGCGACTCGATCACCTCTTTGGTCGTTCCCGTATGGGAGATGCCGATCGCCACGTCGCCGGACCCGAGCAGGGCCGCGCTCGTCAGAGCGATGTGCGGGTCGTTCCACGCGAACGCCACGACGCCGATCCGGTGGAGCTTCTGCTGCGCGTCGACGGCCACCACCCCGCTGGCGGCCATTCCGTAGAGGTCGACGCGCGTCGCCGCCGCGATGGCGTCGGCCGCCTTGCTCAGCGCGTCGCGGTCGAGCTGCTGCGCCGTCTCCTCCACCGCGCTCGCATCGGCGTACGCGATCTTCGAGATGATGTCGTCGACCGTGTCGTCCTCGTTGATGTCGGTCTCGCTGGCCGTGAGCCGGCGGGGCTGGGCCGACTCGGCGGCCAGGGCGAGCCGCAGCTGCGGGTAGCCAGGCATACCCAGTCGTTTGCAGAACCGGAGCACCGTCGTCTCGGAGGTGCGGGCCGCGTCGGCGAGCTCGCTGATCGTCAGCGCGGCCGCCGCCCGCGGGTCGGCCAGGACGCGCTCGGCGACCCGGTCCTCGGCCGGCGACAGGGTCGGCCGCAGGCCGCGGAGGCGAACCAGCAACCCGGCGGGCGACTCGGGCTCTACGCGAGGGGCCCGGGGAGTGCTGCGCGCACGACCGGCCATGCACACCACGCTAACGGAGCAGTCCGGGCGCTGTCCTCGAAGTCCGGTGAGCGCGGTCAGGCGCGTGGCGCCACCCGCTGGCACACTGTCGCCATGGCAGCCGAGGGCCGCGGTACCGGAGACGGCCCGGCTCCTCCCCTCGGAGAGTTCCTGCGGGAGCGCCGGATGCGGATGCAACCCGAGGAGGTCGGGATCAACCGGCCCCGCGGACAGCGCAGCTCGGCCGACCCGGGGCTGCGCCGAGAAGAGGTCGCCGAGCTCGCCGACATCTCGGTGGCGTACTACACGTTCATCGAGCGGGGCCGTGACGTGCGACCGTCCCAGGAGGTGCTGCGCTCGATCGGCCGCGCGCTGCACCTCACCGCCGGCGAGCAGCGGCAGCTGCAGGACCTGCGCACCGGCACCCCGCGGCGCCCCCATCCGCTGCTCACCGAGCTGGGCGAGGAGGTGCAGGAGCTCGTCGACGTCCTCGACCCCAACCCCACCTACGCCATGGGTGCGCGCTGGGACCTCCTGCACTGGAACCGCTCCGCCGAGCTTCTCTTCACCAACTGGCACCGGCGGCCGCACGGCGAGCAGAACATGCTGTGGTTCTACCTCTGCGACCCGTACGCGCGCCGGCTCTACGTCGACTGGGAGACGGAGGCGCGCAACCAGGTCGCCCACTTCCGCGAGTCGTACTCGCAGTACGGCCACGACCCGTCGTTCATGGACCTCCTCGAGGAGATCTTCACCGTCAACCCCGAGGCGCGGACCTGGTGGGAACGCCACGAGGGGCCACCGAACCGCAGCGGTATCAAGCGTGTTCGCCTCCCGGACCATCGCGAGGTGGGCCTGCGGCAGCTCGTCCTGGAGGTGGCAGACAACCCGGAGATCCAGGTCGTGACCTACTTCGCCGGGTGGGACGACGAGGACGGCGACGACGACTGACCAGCCCGGTCCCGCCCTGCACCGCCGCCTCGGCGTGCGGGACGCCGTCGTCATCGGCGTCGGGTCGATGGTCGGAGCCGGGGTCTTCTCGGCGTTCACGCCCGCGGCGGCTGCTGCCGGTTCCGCCTTGCTCGTCGGGCTGGTCGTGGCGGCGGTGGTCGCCTGGTGCAACGCGACGGCCTCGGCCCAGCTCGCCGCGCAGTACCCCACGTCCGGCGGCACCTACGTCTACGGCCGCGAACGGTTGGGTCCGTGGTGGGGGTTCGTCGCCGGCTGGGGGTTCGTCGTCGGCAAGACCGCGTCCTGCGCGGCGATGGCGCTCACGGTGGCGGGCTACGCGGTCGGCGGCGACGCCCCGGCGACCCGGTTCCTCGCGATCGCGGCCGTCGTGGGTCTCACGGTGGTCAACCTGCGCGGGATCACCCGAACCGCCCGGCTGGCAACGGTTCTCGTGGTCCTGACCATCGGTTTGCTCGGTGTCACGCTCGTCGCCGTGGGGGTGGGCAACCAGATCTGGCACTCACCGTTCGAGTCGTTCGGGACGGCCTCCGCATACGGGGTCCTGCAGTCGGCCGGCCTGCTCTTCTTCGCCTTCGCGGGGTATGCGCGGATCGCCACCCTCGGCGAGGAGGTGCGCGACCCGGAGACGACGATCCCGCGCGCCATCCCACGGGCGCTGGGACTCGTGGTCGTCCTGTACGCGGTCGTGGCGGTGATGCTGCTGGCGGTGCTCGGACCTGCCGGCGTCGCGGCGTCTGACCTGCCGCTGCTCGCCGCGGCGGAGCAGGCGGGCGTCGGCTGGGTCGGGGCCGTGGTGCGCGTCGCCGCCGTGCTGGCCAGCCTGGGCGCGTTGCTCGGGCTCGTGACCGGGGTCAGCCGGACGATGCTGGCGATGGCTCGCGAGCGCGACCTGCCGGCCGGGCTCGCCCGGGTCGACGAGCGACGAGGCGTGCCACAGACCGCGCAGGTGGTGGTCTGCGCCGTGGTGGTGCTCCTGGTCGTGGTGGTCGATGTCCGCGACGCGATCGGGTTCTCATCGTTCGGCGTGCTCGTCTACTACGCGGTGGCCAACACGTCGGCGGTCACCCAGGACGAGGCGCACCGCCGGTGGCCGCGGGCGTGGCACGTCCTCGGGCTCGTCGGCTGCCTGGTGCTCGTCATGACGCTGCCGTGGGGTGCGGTGCTGGCGGGCGTATGCGTGTTCGCCATCGGCGTGCTGGGTCGCCGAGCGGCGTTGTGGTCACGCACCCGAACCCGCTGACCGCTTTCCCACTTCCGGACGCCCACTGTTGCCAGTTTGGGCGGGCCGAAGGCGTCGACCCTCGCAACAACGGGCGGCTGGAAGCGGGAAGTCAGCGGCGGCGGGCGGTGCCGAAGATGCTGCGGGTGATCTCGCGGCCGAGGACGGTCCCCGCGGAGCGCAGCATCGACTTGACCGCCGAGTTGCCGAGGACCGCCTCGACCGCCGTCGGCTGGGCCGCCTGGCGCTTGGCCTCGGCCGCCGCCTGGCGCGCCGCCTCCCTCTCCGCGGCGACCCGCGCCCGCTCGGCCTCCTTCTCCGCCTGCAGCCGGGCCTTGTCGGCCGCCGCCTGGGCCTTCTCCGCCTCCTTGGCGGCCGCGGCGTCGGCCTTGGCCTGCGCCTCTGCGGCGGCGGCATCGGCCTTCGCCTGGGCCTCGGCCGCAGCCGCTGCGGCCGCCGCCGCCGTCGCCTCCTGGGTCGCGGCGTTGAGCGTCTCGTAGGCCGACTGGCGGTCCTGCGCCGTCGCATACGCCTCGTTCAGCGGGCTGGCGGCGATGATCTGCGTCAGCGTCTCGGGCGGCGCCGGCGCCATCAGCGACTCGGGGGCCCGCATCCGGGTCCAGGCGACCGGCGTCGGGGCGCCCTTCTCGGAGAGCACGGTGATGACCGCCTCACCGGTCCCGAGCGACGTGAGCACCTTGTTGAGGTCGTACTCGCTCGTCGGGTAGGTCGAGACCGCCGCCTTGAGCGCCTTGGCGTCGTCCGGTGTGAACGCCCGGAGCGCGTGCTGCACGCGGTTGCCGAGCTGGGCGAGGACGTCGCCGGGGACGTCCTTGGGCGACTGGGTCACGAAGAAGATGCCGACGCCCTTGGACCGGATCAGCCGCACGGTCTGCTGGATCGCGTCGAGGAACTGCTTGGACGCGTCGTTGAACAGCAGGTGCGCCTCGTCGAAGAAGAACACGAGCTTGGGCTTCTCGAGGTCTCCGACCTCGGGCAGGTCGTGGTACATGTCGGCCAGCAGCCACATGAGGAAGGTCGAGAACAGCGCCGGCCGGTCCTGGACCGCGGGCAGCTCGAGCATCGTCACCATGCCGCGCGAGTCCGCGGCGGTTCGCAGCAGGCTGGCCGTGTCGAACTCGGGCAGCCCGAAGAAGACGTCAGCCCCCTGCGCCGAGAAGGTGATCAGCTCGCGCAGGATCACCCCGGCGGTCGCCGAGGAGAGGCCCCCGAGCTCCTTGAGGTCGTCCTTGCCCTCGTCGGAGCTGAGGAAGGAGATGACCTCGCGCAGGTCCTTGAGGTCGTCGAGCAGCAGGCCGCGCTGGTCGGCGTAGTGGAACACCAGGCCGAGGCTCGACTCCTGGGTCGCGTTGAGCCCCAGCACCTTCGACATCAGCACCGGTCCGAACGACGTGACCGACGTGCGGATCGGGACACCTTGGCCCATGCCGCCGAGGGAGAGGAACTCGACGGGGTACCCCTTCGGGTCCCACGCGAGACCCATGCTCGCGCAGCGCTCCTCGATCTTCGGGTTCGGCTCCCCCGGGACCGCCATGCCGCTGAGGTCGCCCTTGATGTCCGCCAGGAAGACCGGCACGCCCTGCGCCGCCAGCTGCTCGGCCATGAGCTGGAGGGTCTTCGTCTTGCCGGTACCCGTCGCGCCTGCGACGAGTCCGTGCCGGTTCATCACGCTGAGCGGGATCCGGACCTTGGCCTCGGGGTAGATCGTGTCCTCGAAGACCGCGCTGCCGAAGAGCAGGGACGGGGTCTCGAAGCCGTATCCGGTCGTGATGGCCGCGATCTGGTCGGGGACGGGGCCGCTGGGGTTCGTCGCGGCGGGGGCGGCGGGAGGAGGGGTGGCGGGAGGAGGGGTGGCGGGAGCCGGGGTGTCGGGAGCCGGCGCGGCGGGAGCAACAGGCGGAGCCGCGGGTGCGTCAGCAGGCGTGGGCGAGGTCGCGTCGGTCACGTTTCGCATGCTAGCCCGCACCAATCGGGACGATCCGGGAGCGCGCGGCCCCCGATGTGGCCGTGAACGGGAGGCCTCGCATACCTCGCCATACACTGCGGCGGTGATCTTCAAGGCCGTCGGCGACACGCGCCCCTACCCCGACCACGGGCGCGTATCCGCGAAGGACTGGTCCGATGTGGCACCCCGGCAGGTGCGCCTCCAGGACCTCGTGACGACCAAGACGACCCTGGATCTCGGCATGCTGCTCTCCGAGGACTCGACGTTCTACGGGGACCTGTTCGCCCACGTCGTGGAGTGGAAGGGAGACCTCTACCTCGAGGACGGGCTGCACCGTGCACTGCGGGCCGCTCTCCAGCAGCGACCTACCCTCCACGCACGGGTCCTCGTGCTTCACTAACCCCCGTGAGCCACGTGGTCGAGTCCGCGACGTCGCGGAGGCACCGCCGGAACCGGCGCACAGCGATCATCTTCGTCGTGCTGGTGGCCGTCCTGGCCGGCGCGTTCTACTACGCCGCCGCGTACTTCAACCGGCCCTCGACTCCGGCCACGTCCTCGGGCTGTCCCACCGGAGACTTCACCGCCGCCGCGCCGGCCCTGACCGCCGGCCAGGTCACCGTCAACGTCTACAACGCGACCAACCGCGCGGGGCTCGCCGCCGCGACCGCGAAGGACGTCAAGGCCCGCGGGTTCGTCATCGGGCAGGTCGCCAACGACCCGTCCAAGAAGAAGATCGACGCACCGGCCGAGGTCCGCTTCGGCCCGAACGGCAAGGCCGGCTCGGAGCTCGTCGCCAAGCTCGTCGACGGCGCGGTCCCCACCCAGGACACCCGCGCCGACGCGTCGGTGGACCTCGTCATCGGCAACGGGTACAAGGCCCTGGCCGCGGCCCCCACGCCCACGACGTCCACGCCCGTGGCGAACCCCTGCTGACCGAGAGCTAGTCGGTCGTCGCGCGAGCCGCCACCGCCTGGATGGCCAGCTCGTACCCCTGCGTGCCGAGGCCGACGATCACGCCGGTGACCACGGCTGAAAGGTACGAGTGGTGACGGAACCGTTCGCGCGCATGCACGTTCGAGATGTGCACCTCGACGACCGGACACGTCACCGTGGCCAGCGCATCGCGGATCGCCACCGAGGTATGCGTGTAGGCACCGGCGTTGATGACGATGCCCGCGCCGTGCCGCAGCTCCTGGACGTAGTCGACCAGCTCGCCCTCCCGGTTGGTCTGGCGGCAGTCGACATCGAACCCCAGGCCGTCGGCGTATGCGGCACAGCGCGCCTCGACGTCGGCGAGGGTCTCCGAGCCGTAGACCTCCGGGTCGCGTTCACCGAGGAGGTTGAGGTTCGGGCCGTTGAGAACGGCGATGACCGGTCGCGCCATGTCGGCCTTTCTACACGGCTTTCTAGGCGGTGACGACACCGTCCACGACGGTGAACGCCTTGGCGGGCAGCGGACGGGTCGCCGGACCGGACGTGACGTCGCCGGTCAACGAGAAGGCGCTGCCGTGGCACGGGCACGAGATGGTCCCGTTCGCGACGCTGTCGACGAGACAGCCCTGGTGGGTGCAGACCGCGCTGAGGACCCGGACCTCGCTCGCGCTCGGTCGCGTGATGACGAGCTGCTTCTCGGCGAGGATCGTGCCGCCGCCGACGGGGATGTCGGCCACCGTGGCGATGGCGGTTCCGGCCGCCCCACCGTTGGCGGGGGCCGTTCCCCCGGCGCTCGCCGGGGCGGGGTTGCCGGGCTCGGCCGCGGGGGCCGGAGGACGGCCCTTGCCGTACCCGGCGCAGCCGCCGACGGCGGTGACGCAGAGCGCCGCGGCGCCGCAGAGAACGGGGCGGCGTCCGACCAGTGTCATGGCCGGCGTCGTCGAGGTCTGGTCGCTCATCGGGTCACTCCCGTCGTCGTGAAGAACCACAGCGCGGAGGTCAGCCAGAGGCCGGCCAGCGCCGCGAACAGCAGTCCGCCGAGGACCGGGATCGCCCAGCCGGGAACGGATTTCGGGCGCAGGGCGAGCATCTTGGCGGTGAACGCCCCGAAGAAGAGGCAGCCGAGCAGCGAGTGCGCGAGGACGCGCGGGCTGTCGTGCTGGAAGCCGAACGCATACAGGCACTGCGTGACGACCGGGAGGATGGCGAGGATCGCCAGCCGACCGGACCACCGGTGCAGCGGCGCGACCCAGGAGCGGTCGCCGAGACCGAACCAGCCCCACATCCCCCCGCCGGTGACGAGCTGGACGATCGCCAGCGCGAACGCCGTCGTGGTGAGCCAGGTCTTGGCGGCGGCGCCGCTGGAGAAGCCGGCGATGCTGATGCCGTAGAGCGCCGGCTCGTGGAGCGACCCGTACACGCCGAGCCCGACGGCGACCCCGACGCCGACGACGACGGGAACGGCGAGCACTGCGACTCCCGAACGGCTCGGCGCGGTGACCTTGACGTCAGAAGCGGTCATCGCCGCTCACCTCCTGAGGGGTAGCCGTGCGGCCGTCGACGGTGACGGGCTGTCCGGGAACGAGCACGGGGGCGGGAGCGACGGTGCCGCCGCCGACCTTCAACCCCACCTGGGTGCCGTCGGGCTGGATGATCCAGCCGACGGTGGTGCTTTTGCCGTCGAGCCGGTAGAGCCCGGCCGGCGCCGACGCGAGCGCGGCGGTAACGTCCACGGCGCCGCCGCGAACCGTTCCGGTCACGTGCAGCGCGCCCTCCCTGACCTCGGCGATAAGGCGGTCGCTGCCGCCGACCAGGGTGGCGGTCGTCCCCGATGCCGTCCCGGTCAGCCAGGACTCCACCGAGCGGCCGTCGCAGACGTACGCGGCGACCTTGCCGTCGCGCACCGCGACGGCGACGCTCGTGCGCCGTGCGGCGTCGCGTCCGACGTAGACCGCGGTCGCGAGGTAGGCGGCGGCCGTGGCCGGCGCCGACGTGGTCGTCGTCGAGGGTGACGCGCTGGTCGTGGTGGTGGTTGTTGGCGCCGTCGTGGTCGTCGCGCCGGCGGTGGCGACCGCTGCCGCGACCGGCGTCTCGGCGGCGCGGGTGCGTGCCGGGTCGGTGAGGACGTCCGCGGTGAACAGTCCGGCACCCACGAGAGCGGCGGCGGCGAGCGTGATGACCGGACCGCGGTTCGACATCGGGCTCACGGTCGAGCCCACTTCAACGAGCCGTCGACGAGCGGCCACGAGCAGGTCGAGACGGGGCCGAGGCCGGGAACGGCGGGGCGGAGGTGAAGGACCATGCGGCAACCGTCCCTAACCAGCGGCACCCGCACATGGGGAACGCACCTCAGATCAGGTGCGCTCCGCCTCAGAGCCCCTCAGGCGTGAGCTCGGCGCAGATGCTTGGCGGTGGCGGTGGGATTTGAACTCCCTTCCGCCACCACTCTCCCCGTAGCCTCCAGTTCCTCCCAGTGTCCCGCCGAACTCAGATCGGACGACTCCGACGGGTTATCGACGACCTCGGATGAGCCGGTTCCCCGCAGTCTGTGACCAATGGAGCGCTGGTGGTGCAGTGGCTATCGATTGACCTCTTAACGCCCGCTGGTCCCGAACGCAGGCGGCGATTCGCTCGACCGGCCCACCAGAGAATGAGGTGCCGCTCCGAAGCCAGCCAAGCAGCCCGCCCAGAACTTGAGGGTCAACTAACGTGCGCGAGGTCCGAAGGCGCCCTGGTGCTGCAGTGGCTCCCCGACGACCTTCTTCGACCGGCCGGGGACTGAGCCGCCAACCAAGAGTTGTGGCCTCGTCTCCGCGGCTAGGGCTGGCTCGGCAGGCGATCGGTCGGTGGGGTGATTTGGTGAGTCAGTTGTTTGGCGAAGGGATCAGCGCGCCAACCGCGGCGAGGTGGCGCCAACGGTCCAGCAGGGAGTCTGCGATGTGGCCGCAGTCGCAGGTCCGTCCGGCGTCCACACCGATACGGAACCGGTGTCCGTTGTACGGGAAGGCGGATGGGGTCTCGAAGATGTCCATGGTCGATGCGGTACTTGCCTTCCGGTGAGCTAGTCGTCGCCGCCGGGCCGGGTGGCCTTTCGGCGCTCCAGCCGCACGTGGATCTCGTGGGTGCTCGGGTGCCGCCACTCGCGCATCCGGTACTCGAACCCCGGCAGCAGCACGATTGGGATCGGGTCGGGCGACCCTGGGGCGAGGGCGCCGACCACGATCTTTGCGTCCGCGGGGATGAACGGGGACTGCGCGGGAACGGGCCTCGTGATGATCTTCACAGGATCTCCATACGGGCGGGCCATACGATCAAACATACCACATAGCCCATACAGACCATTAGATTGTAGCCCGCTTGGTGGCGATTTGATGTTCTGATAGTTGCTTGATAGAGTGCCGCTCTAAAATTCAGATGCGTGGAATCGCCGGGCATCGAACGTCGGCACGGCCACGGTGTTCGTCAACGGCAAGCCTGTCGTCTGACGCACCGGCACCAAAGCAGCCCCCGGCCCGAGTGGGCCGGGGGCCGCTTCACGAGCGTCGCCCACCAACGTCGTGCCGCCCGCGACAACCCGAAAGCCCAGCCATCTTCGGCTACCGACCTAGCCGACGTTGCCCGGCCCTACGGGTAGGGCGGCCGTCGTTGCCGTGCCCCGTCGAAATTCACCCAAGGTTGGCCGAGCGTGAGGAGGTTGCGTGGACATGTTCGACTCCCCGCAAGTCCTGCACGGTCGTCGACGATCGGTGCCCCGGTCGATACATCTTCTCGACCTAGAGAATCTATTGGCTGGGCGGGTGACCCCGGCCGGCACCCGTGCCCTTGTGGAGGCGTACCGGACGCGGGTCGGCGTTCCCGCCGGTGACCTGGTCCATGTGTCGGTTGCCACACGCGTGGCCCAGTCCTGTTGCTTCGATCTGCCTCGAGCTTGGCGCTTCGCCATGGCGGGCAACCAGCCGGATTCAGCCGATGAGTTCCTCCTGTCCTGCATCCAGGAGGTTGACTTGCGAACCTACGGCGGGGTGTTCATCGGCTCGGGCGATCACCGTTTCGTCGAGGTTGCGTGGGCCGCGAAGTCAGCCGCCATCCCGGCGATCTGCGTCACCGGCGGCGGTCGCGCGGCGCGCGCGCTCGTTGGGGCCTGCGATTCTCGTGTCGCCCTTGGGCCGCATTTGATGACGGCAGGCAATCCAGCCCGCCCCGTCGATTTCGGCTATCAGCCACCACCGCCAGCTGCAATGGAAGGTGTGAGTGCCCATCCCGCATGAGAGGCCGATCGAACGCGGGTCGCCCAGAACGGTCGGCGAGCCGCGTCCCGATGTGGGTGCGACGAGTCTCGGACTGCGATGAGAACCGGACGCCGACCTCGTCACATGCGCCGTGGCGTATGTGTTCGTCGTAGACCCGCCAGCGTTCGAACTTGGTGAGGCTAGTCGTCGGCCTCGCCGGGCCGGGTGGACTTTCGCCGCTCCAGACGCCAGTGGATCTCGTGGGTCTCCGGGTTGCGCCACTCGAGCATCCGGTATTCGAAGCCCGGTAGCAGCACGATCGGGATCGGATCGGGGGACGCGGGCGCGACCGCCCCGACCACGATCTTCGCATCGAGGGGGATGAACGGGGACTGCGCCGGGACCGGGCCGGTAACGATCTCCACGGCATCTCCATACGGGCGGGCCATACCTCCAGACCGTAGCAGTTGAGACCACAGAGGGAACTCATACGACCCATGGGGAGTTCGCATAGATGCCTGGCAGCCCCCCAACTTCGATCCGTCCGGGACCGCCGGGGCCGCCGCGGGCAGCGGCACGTCACCGGCCACCAGGAAGCGGGAATGGACCACCGAGGCGCGATGCACCACGCCCCAACCCAAGGGTCGCTGTCACCCGGCGGCCCGAACCCGGCCGGAAGGCGGCACGACACGCCCCCGACGATCATCCGGGACCAGCAGTGGCGCCAGGAGCTCCAGGACCACCACGACGATGCGACTGTCAGGGAGCTGGGCGACGTGGTCCTCGCCTCTGCGGGGGCTCGACCCCTGCTGGCCAGGCCCCTCTTCTGGCCGTCCGCAGGCGAGGAGACGTCACCGGCCTGGCATGCGCTGGCGGTGACGGACCACTTCATGGTGAAGGTCGACCTGACCTGACCGAGGCGGAGACGATGACGACCTTCACCAGCGTGGTCCGCTTCATAGATCTCGCGGACGTCCGAGCGATGTCCCCAGAAGTCGTAGGCAGTGTCGGGACCCGCTTCGGCGCTGCTGACCTGACCGTTCCTCTGCCTGGAGGCACCAACCGTCAGCCACCACCGGAGAAGCCGCCTTCCTCCACGCCGGCGAAGGGCATCCAAGACTAATCCGGAATCGAGCGCGGTCGGCTTCCCCCTGGGTCCGGTGCTCCGCATACACCTCGGCCCGCAAATTGCACGACCGGCCAAGCAGGTCGGGGCTGGCACGGTGGTGGCACCCGCCGGTGACGGTCGCGACGCGGCTTGCCCGGTCCGGCGCCACGTCGGCCGCGTCGAGCGAATCGATGGCCGAACGCCTCCGCCGCATGAGCCGAACGGGTGGTCCGCCCCGGGCGGCAACTGGCCAGGATGGGTCGTGTTCGACCGAGTCAGGGGGCCCGGCTGAACTAGTTAGAAGCACGAATTGAGGGACCCGCGCCGAGGTTGCTAAGAGGGGGACCTGGGCGCGGGTCCTTTCACTACCGAGGGTCCCGGTCCTCCAGGCCCTACAGTCGGCGTCGAGGACGTCAAAGCCCGCGACCCGGGTCGGCCCGCTCGTAGGCTTCCTGGCCGGGCCGCGCGCGAAGGATTCGCCGGACGCGGTCTAGCTCGAGGTGGGCCACACCACCCGTTGCACCCCGTGGCGGTCCTTCGGGACCTGGACGTGTCGCCACGGTCCGGTCCAGCTGTCCCTCGTCACCGGCTGTCCGCACTCCTTGCAGACCGGCCCCTCATCGGTCATGCGCGGCAACTTACCGAGACAGAGCCGCCCCCCGCCACGGCCCCGGGGGGCCAGGTCATCCGGGCCCACGGCCACGAGAGCTTGCTGCAGCGCGTGAGACCCGTCGGCCCAGGTATCCCGGCCGTGCGGTCGGCTTGGTCATCCCGCGTCCCTACCGGCCAGCTGAGGGCGGGGACGGCTAGCTGTAGCCGATGAGGTAAGCCGCGCCGTCCTCCGTCAATCCGCTCAGCCTGGACGGCCGCAGCCGCCCTCACTCCATAGGGAATAAACAGAATCATTTTACCTCCGATTTGGACTACTAATAGAAGTCCGATAGACTCCAGAGCGAAGTTGATACTAGACGGCGTCCAGATGTAGCGGTTAACGCTGCGTGTCAATTCTCGTTGTCATACGAGGCCCAGGGCATGGGCCTTCTGACCCCGGTGTCCCCCTGCCGCGAGGTCCGCCCTGGGCCCGTCCCGTATGTCAACGAGGTCGGTAGCTTGCCGAGGGTCTGCATCACGCCCACGTTCTCGTCGCCTTCGGCAGGCGCGCAGTTGGTCGGCTCGCCTTGGGCGGCCGTTCGTTGAGGGGCCACGTTTGGCCCGCCTCGAGCGAGGGCACAGTTGGTGCGTGGCCCCCGTGATGACCGAGCACCGCGCCCTGGCTGCCGCGACCCTTCGATATGCGGCTACCCTGCTTACCGAGAAGGACCAGCCGGGGTCCTTCTGGCTCAACGAATTGGCCGAGTCCTTCGAGTCTGGGTACCAGGACCTGGTGTTGATGCCGGTGGTTGGCGGGTAGCTGTGCTGCTGGCTCGGGTTGGGTCCGAAGCTCCACTCGCAGTCGCTTTTCCAGTTCGCCTGTGATGGAGCACAAACCATGGCTGTCCTGCCCCGCGTGGCCATGTCCTGGGGACGAGCTGCTCAAGGCCGCCATCCGCCAATGACCCGCGCTGCACCGGGACAGGTTCCGCCGGCACGGTTGGTGTGGCTGCTCGGCGAAGGACTCAAATCCTGGCGGTCACTTGCGGGGGCCGCGGCCTCGCGGGTCCGGTCAGCGCTTTGCCGGTCGGTACCCGGCGGCGGCCGCGTCGGTGAGGTTGGCGAAGCAGGCTTCGGGGTTGGTGATCAGGTAGGACTGCTGTCCGGGGGAGTGCGCGATCATCGAGGACTGGTTTCCCTTGATCGGTTTCGCGTGCGGGCAGGGATTCTGGTCGCCGGCCATTGGCCAGGACTTGGACGGCTGCACCGGCACCGGCGCGGGAGCGGGGTTGGCCGGCTTGCTGGGTAGCGGCTGCGGCGTGGCCACGGTGGAGCAGGGCGCCTTGGGGCTGGCGGCGTCGGCGGCGAGGTAGGAGGCCTCGCGGGGGTGGTTGCCGTAGCCGTCGCGGGAGTCGTAGCGGGCGACGGCGAAGCCGGCCTGGATCTGGCTCTGTCCGGCGTCGGTGCCGTCGACGTCGAGGTAGCGCAGGTACCGCCCATACCGGTCGCGGTCATCGCGAGCGCCGGGAACGACGTTGACGTGTTTGCCGGTGAGGAGGGCTTGCATGTTGGCGGTGGCCTCGAGGTAGCCGCACTGGTCGATCTCGGGGGTGTCGATGCCGATGATGCGGATCCGCCATGTTGTGCCGGCCTGGGTGACGTCGACGGTGTCGCCGTCGACGACCTTGGTCACCGTCCACGTGGCATCGGCCGCGGTGGTCGTCGGGTTTGGTGTCGCAGGTTGCCCGGTTCCGGGGGTCCCGGGGCTGGGCGTATCGGTCGACGAGCCGGTGGCCGGGGCCGATGGGGCCGGGGCCGCGGCAGCCGACGTTGTGGTGTTGTCCGGGACGGCAACGGTGGCCGTTGTGCTGTTGTTGCCCGACGCCGCGCCGATCCCGATACCGGTCAGTACCACGGCGGTCACGAGCACGCTCAGCAGGATGGCCTTGCCCGAGGGCCGCTTGCCCTTGCCTGCCGGATCGGTGGGCGGCTGCGGGGTGGTGATGGTGTTGCCCATGGAGGTAGCGCTTTCTTTATGAAGCGGACCGGTCAGCTGTCTGCTGAGAGCCGTCTGGGTCCCTGACGTTGGCTGTATCCCCCGGGTTCGCCAGCAATGTTCGCGCTCTGCCGCCGAGAGGGCGCCGGTCACGAAGGTCAGCCAGGGATGGTCTGATCTGACTTCCGGCTCTGCTCTCTCTGGCCGATGGCGCACCGGCAGGCCGACGGAGAGACCGGCACCGACTCGGTTCCCGTCGTGTTGGCTCGGATCGGGATACACGGGCGGGCGAGGCTTGAGCGGGCGCGGCTGTAGGACGTGCGGGACGTATGGGACGGCCCAGGGCCAGACCTCGCGGCAGGGGGAACCGCCGGGGTCATCAGGCCCGTGCCCTGGGCCGCCTCGTACGCAACGAGGGATGACACGCGCTTTGTTGGGCGACCGCGGCCGCACTAGTGCTGTCTCGTTGCGCTGAACCGTATCAGACTTCTATAGCGATTACAAACTAGCGATATAGGACCTGTCTGTCGGAACTTACGCACCTCCAGGATGCACCCGTGTCGTCGTGAGGCGGCGCGGCGGGAGCCTCACACAGGCCTGATGGCTCGGTTCGGGGTGCAAGTCGGGTCGCTCGGGGACCGGCGCTGAGGTGACGATTAAGGCGATGGGAGGCGGTCGTCGCGGTGACCTTCTTCGTGTTTGCCGTTCGCAGGCGATGCCCCCGGCGCTTCCCAGCCCGGACCTCGGCGGTTCTGACCGGCGTAGGCGAGTTCCTCGCCACCCCCTTCGCGCGGACACGGCACTGGGGAGGACGCGCTCTGCCGTCGAGAGGCGTCCGCGTTGGGCCGTGTGGCGCTGGTTGTTCCCCCGGGCCTATTGGCGTTAAAGAGTGAGCGCCCGCGCGCGCCGGAGCGGGGACGCTTAAGCGTCAGGATGCCGGGTGTGACGTGGCGGCGTCCACGGGACCCGGTCGGCCCATGGGGGCTGACCGTTGTGGGTGCTGTCGGCGACGGATGACGGCAGTGTCACGCGGGCACTGCCGAAGCGGAGCGTGACACCGGCTTCGACGTTCTGCGACGTCGTCTGAATATCAGGGATCTCGCTGAAGCGGACGTGACTGGCGTACGTCTTCATCCTCGCGGCCTCGGTGATGGTCAGGTCCACCGACACCACGAAGCGGTCCGTCACCGCGAGGGCGTGCCAGACCGGTGAAGCTTCGCCGACGTCGGACTGCCAGACCACCGGCCTGGCACGAAGCGGGCGGGTGCCCGCGGAGGTGATGACGACCCGGCCCAGCTCCCTGACGGCGGCGCTGGGGTGTTCGTCGAGCTCCTGACGCCACTGCCGGTCATGGGTGTCCGCCGAATAGGTGTCGGGCCGCCTCTCGCCTGGGTTCGAGCCGCCGGCTGAGGTCCTCCATGCTCGGGCGTGGTGCGCCGTGCCGCTGTGGTCCATTCGTTCTTCCTGGCGGGTGACGTGCCGATGCCGCGGCGCCCATTCGGGGCATCGGCACGGCGCCTGAAGTTGACGGCGTCTATACAACTCCTAATGGTGTGTATGGGTTCCCTCTGCGGTTGCTCCTGATACAGTATGGCGGCATGGCTCGTCCCTATGGAGACCCCGTGGAGATCGTGACGGGGCCGGTCCCGGCGCAGTCGCCGTTCATCCCGCTGGACGCGAAGATCGTGGTCGGGGCGGTCGCCCCGGCGTCGCCCGACCCGATCCCGATCGTGCTGCTGCCGGGGTTCGAGTACCGGATGCTCGAGTGGCGGCACCCGAGCACCCACGAGATCCACTGGCGGCTGGAGCGGAGAAAGTCCGGCCGGCCCGGCGAGGACGAGGACTAGCTCCCGCAACGCCCAGAGCCCGGCAGATCCCGCGGCTCCGAAGTACGTTCGGGCCGGCCCGAAGACGCCGTGGCGGTCCAAAGTGACCCGGTGTGGGCGTGGACACGGTCGGCCCCGCGGTGGCACCGCTTGCGGGGCGCGTCGATCTGCAGGACAGCCTCGATGGCGAACACCCCTGCAGTCGATGGACAAAGCCCCGCACCGCCCTGCCGAAGCACGACGCGACCGACACCGTCCCCGCGGAGGAAGTGCCTTGGTAGCGGGTCGGGATGCTCGGGCAGTCGTGGAGGGCCCAGCCCGTCAGGGCTGGATTTTGAGAACGAGGGTTCCGGTCCCGTCGCCGTTCTCGTCGAGCGTGCCGTCCCCTCGTGCCGTGGCGAACTGACCTGACCCGCCGGTGATGGCCAGCACCTTGTGCGGAGGCGGCGCGTTGACAAAGGAGAAGGTGATGGTCCCGCGGTTGGTCAGCTGCACGACGCCGCTGCAGTTGGACAGACCCGTCTCGTCGACCATCACACAGCTTCCGACCTCGTCACCGACCGTCTGGGTGCCCTGTTGCAGCTGGTCGTGGAAGACGATCACGTCGGCGGCCGAGAATCCGGGCGCTCCAAGGTCGGTGTAGCTGGGAAGGCTGAACAGGACGTGGAACGTCAAGGCGCGTTTGCCCTGGCTGTGGTCGTCGTCGGCGGAGGCGCTTGGCGCCGACCCCTGAAGAAGCAGGAGGACAACCGCCGCCGAGGCGGCCCAACCCCCAGCTCGTGCCATGTTGCCCATACCCGTGCTCCTCGCTCTTCGCAGTCGCGGAAACATTGAACGGCGTCGACCTCCCGAGCCCCCGCGAAGCACGCCGGCACCAGTTAGCGTCCTCCTCCCAGAACACCCCCGGCAACCTCACCTCACCCTTGCCGAGGTAAGCGGCTCAAACGTGAGGTCGCCCAGTTGCGGCGAGCCAACGCGATCCTGCAGTCGGCGATCTGACGGAAGTTCTACGACCGTCATCTGCTCCTGCCGGCCAGGAAGCGCAGATCAGGCTGGATCCTCTGGCTCGCCCTGACTCGGCGTTGCCAGCGTGGGTTGCGGGTGAGCACAACCGGGATCTTGTCTGTGAGAATCCGATATGGCCCTCACACGCGTCGCGTCGGACATGTACCTCAACACGGAGCAGATCTTGCTTTTGCGTGACAGGACGGAAGGTGCCGCAGGCAGTCTGACGATTCGACTGGTGGACGGTTACGAACTCAAGCTCCCTGTGAGCGCCTGGCAGTTCTTGGGGCTCATCAATGGTGACTACAAGTCCATTGACCAACCGGCAGCTGCGAGCCTGACGGACGTGGTCTAAGTCAGGCGGCAGGTCGTCGCTCGGCATCGTCCGGCAGACCGACCGGGGTCCTCCGGATGACATACCACCGGCGCCCGGTGCCGCCCATCCTGGGGGACACCGACCTCCAGATAATTCTCGAGCCGCGGTGGGCCGTCACCGCCACGGTTCCTCAGTCGAAGCGTCGGCCGGCTGGTTAGGCTGGGATTCCCGGCGATTGCCGGCTGCAACGTCGCGGGCCGCCGGGGTTTGCGGTTGGGAGGGTGGGGGCGGTGCAGCGGCAGACACAGTACGCGAAGAGCGGCCGGGTCAGCGTTGCCTATCAGGTGGTGGGTGACGCCTCCGTCGACCTGATTCTGGTGCCGGGGTTCGTCTCGCATCTGGAGGTGGCCTGGGAGGAACCGCGGCTGGCTCATTTCCTGGGCCGGCTCGCCTCCTTCGCTCGGCTCACAGTTTTCGACAAGCGGGGCACGGGCATGTCCGACCCGGTCGACCGTCCCCCGTCGATGGACGAGCGGATGGACGACATCCGGGCGGTGATGGACGCCACCGGCTCGGAACGCAGCACCTTGTTCGGGATATCCGAGGGCGGCACGCTAAGCCTGCTGTTCGCTCACGCGCACCCGCACCGGGCCAAGGCTTTGATTTTGTACGGGTCTTGGGCCCGTCGCCTGGCCGGCCCCGGCTACCCGTACGGCCCGTCGGCCGACCAGCTCGAGGAGACGATCCGCGGCATGGACCGGGCCTGGGCGTCGGGCGCCTGGTGGGACGGAGGTCGGCCCAGCCCCGCCGACGATGCCCGGCACCGCGCCTGGTGGGCCCGGTACCTGCGGTTGGCCGCCAGCCCGGCGATGGCGCAGAACCTGATCCGGATGAACATGGGAATGGATATCCGTGACCTGCTGCCGACGATCGAGCAGCCGACGCTGATCCTGCATCGCACCGATGACACGTGGATCAACGTCGGTCACGCCCGCTACCTGGCCGAGCACATTCCGTTGGCCACCTACGTCGAGCTGCCCGGATCCGATCACCGACCCTGGCTCGGCGACGTCGACGCGATCGCCGACGAGGTCGAGGTCTTCGTGACCGGGCGCAAGAGCCGACCGCGGCGCCGGACCAGCGTCGGCGTCGACGCGCTCAGCCGCCGCGAACGTGAGGTGGCGCTGCTGGCGTCCCGCGGTCAGACCGCGGCGCAGGTCGCGAGCCACCTGTTCCTGAGCAGGCGCACCGTGGAGAGCCACCTGACCAGCATCTACGCCAAGCTCGGGATCGGGTCGAAGACGGAGCTGATCCGCCGTGCGTCCGAGTTCGGGATCTAACCCAAGACCCGTATCACTTCGCGGATCAAGTCCCGTATTAATACGGAGGTATCTGCGGCCAGTCCCGGCTTACCTTCGACGACATCGATTTGATAGTCGGAGGCCGAGATGACCACAGCGCCACCAAATACAGCGCCAACGAGCACGACGGTATTGAACACCGGGCCAGCGAACATGGGGCCAGTGAACACAGCACGGGTGAACACTGCGCCGACGTGGTCCACGTTCCGGGAGCTCCTCTCGGTCGCCCTCGCGCCGAGGAACCTCAAGAGGACGGTGTCGGTCGCGCTGATCGTCGGCACTGCCTTCTTCACCATGAACCAGCTCGGCGTCATCCTCGACGGCGACGCCACCGCAGTGGTCTGGCTCAAGGCCGTCTTGACCTACCTGACCCCATTGCTGGTCTCCAACTTCGGCCTCCTGTCCGCGACCCGACGGACCGCGGCCCAGACGACACCACCGCCGGCGGCCCGGTGACCCTGGCGGGTCGACCACACCGCCAACCAGATCATCCACCGCGTCACCAATCAGAGGACGTTGAAAGGAACCAGGACCGTGGACGAGACGAGAATGACGCAGTTCGTCGAGAGGGCGGTCGGCGATGTCGGCGCGCGTCCTCGGCGGAGCGATGGTCGTGATCGGCGACAAGCTCGGGCTCTACCGGGCGATGGCCGGTGCCGGACCGCTGAGTCCGGCGGAGCTAGCCGCCCGCACCGGCACCGTCGAGCGGTACGTGCGCGAGTGGGCCAGCGCCCAGGCGGCCCGCGGCTACCTCGACTACGACGGCGCCGGCCGGTTCTGCCTGCCGGACGAGCACGCCATACCCCTGACCGACGAGACCAGCCCGGCCTGCGTGATCGGCGCGTTCGAGATTGCTCTCGGCTCGGTCTACGCCACCGACACCATCGCCGAGCGGTTCCGCACCGGCGGCGGCTACCCGTGGGGCGACCACGACCAGCACGTCCTCGGCGGCTGCGAACGATTCTTCCGCCCCGGCTACCTCAACAACCTGACCAGCGCCTGGATACCGGCACTCGACGGCGTCGAGGCCAAGCTCCGCGCCGGCGCGCAGGTCGCGGACGTCGGCTGCGGGCACGGCGCGTCGACCCTGCTCCTCGCCGACGCCTACCCAGCCTCGACGGTGGTCGGGTTCGACGCCCACCGCGGGTCGATCGACGCCGCCCGCAAACGCGCGGCCAACGCCGGCCTGGACGACCGGGTCCGTTTCGAGGTCGCGTCGGCTACCACGTTCGACGGTGAGTTCGACCTGGTCTGCTTCTTCGACTGTCTGCACGACATGGGCGACCCGCAAGGCGCCTGCGCCCACGTCCGCGACCACCTCACCCCCGGCGGCACCCTCATGCTGATCGAGCCCTTCGCCCACGACAACCTGACCGACAACCTCACCCCGGTCGGCGCCGCCTACTACGGGTTCTCGACCCTGCTCTGCACCCCGAGCTCGCTCGCCCAGGACGTCGGCACCGCCCTCGGCGCCCAGGCCGGCGAGGCCCGGCTGCGCGAGATGGTCACGGCAGCCGGCTTCACCACCCTGCAACGAGTAGCCGAAACACCCTTCAACATCGTGCTAGAAGCCAGAGCGTCATGAAGTTCGCGCAGATCATCGAGTTCAAGACACGCCGTATTGACGACTTCCACGCCAACCTCGATGCCTGGATGACGAGCACCGACGGCAACCGCATCCCGCACCGTGCCGTCCTCAGCAGGGACCGGGAAGCCGGCCACCGATACCTGCTGATCGTGGAATTCGCCGACTACGCCAGCGGCAGGGAGAACTCCAACCGCCCCGAGACGTCGGAATTCGCAGCAGGACTCGCCGAGATCGCCGAGGGACCCCTGACGTTCCGCAGCCTCGACGTGCTGCGCGAAGAGGACCTCTAGAGACGCCACCACATTCACTGATGCCTGCCCTGAGCAATAGACGACTCATCCTTGGGGGACGGTGGTCGCTTCCACGGCAGTCGCCTACATTTCGGCTCCGATGGGCATGACGGAGCTGCCGCCGTGGTCCTCATGGCCACACCGTCGGCAGCGGCGGAAGTAGCCGCTGTCACGGTGCGGGCAGTACGGCACCCGGTCGTAGCCGTCCCCGCGAGCAGACAGAAGGGTTCAGCGCTTCCACACGTCCGTGTCCTCTCCTTGGATGAATCGGGTGACTTACCGCGGTGGCCACGGCGGGTATCGGAGGCGGACCGGACCCAGGGGCGGGGGTGTCGGTGGTGTCGAGTCCGGCGTCGGGGCGTTGCCGTTGAAGGCTTGGCCGTGGTCCTGGTTGGTCGACGCGGCGCCGGGCGGGGTCAGAGCACCTTGATCCAGGTAACACCGCGGTATGTCGTGACTCGCTCGGCTTGAGTTGGTTCCGTGGCCGGGGCCGCAACCCCTCAGCCGACCGGAGGGATCACTGGATATCGTCTAGCGCGTGAAGCCGAGGGAGCTACGGATCGACTCGAAGATGCGCCGATCCTCGGCATCGTCGTTGGCAGACTTCGACGCGAGGAACATGACGTAGCCGCGCCCTTCGTGCAGGGCCGCGAGCAGGTTCACGTCGTACCCGTCGCGGCACGTGTGCGTCCAGGCCAGCGCCGGTTTGCCGCCGAGCGTCGTCTGCTCGCCCGGCGAGGGGTCTGAGCAGACGGCAGGTGTGCCGCGAACCATGGCGGCCTTCCACCCGGCCAGGTCCAACCCCGCTGGTACTGGTGCGGCGGCGGCCACGAAATAGCGGCTGAAGGTCGGGTCCGTGGTGTTGGCGAAGAGGGGCGACCCGAGGCCTCCGAGGGACTCGCCGGGCCAATCGATCGTCGCGTCGGTTCCCGACCAGCCCTCTGGCAGGGTCACGCGGAAGCCGTACCGGTCCGACACGAACTCTTGTGGCGTCGATGCCGTTGTCGCTGACGCCCGAGTCGGCGCCGGCTGCGTTGCCGCGGCTTGCGTGCCTGCCTGGCTCCCCGAGAAGCTACAGCCGGCCATCACCAAGGCGGTCGCGATTCCCGTCAGCGCTGGGCCGATCGTTCGCTTCCGCGTCCTGCGTCGCATCTCAACTCTTAGCCACGCCAGACTAGTGCCGCCGGCGGGGGTCATATCCCATGTACGGGAGCTGCGAGTACTCATGCCGCCCCTTGTTCAGAAACCACACGCCCGCTGAGAGTGGGCGGGACTCCCTTGCACCCACCAGTGATCCTGTTTTGGTCAACGACCTGGTAGGCCGGCGGGTCACGGTGGGTGGCCCGAAGTCACCGGGCGACCACCACCTCGCCTTGCCGGGTCGGCAGTGCCTGCATGGACGCCCCGACCGGGCTGCCTCCTGTGTGTCCACCGCCACTCCCCATGATCCCAATAACACGAACGCCAATCCCACCAGCGAGATGCAGTACGTCCGCAAGAACGCGTCGATTGACTCGTCACACCAGACCGAGAGCGCTCCAGAGCACCAACTAGCCGCCCGGGGGGACGTAGTCGACGCTCAGGCCCAGGGCCGCGTCGGCCTGCTCAATCGTGAGCAGCTTGACGGTGTTCGTCGTGGCGCCGCCCGCTGCACTGACGGTGAACGCGACCGCCGCCGCGCTCTCGTCGTCCGGCAGATCGGCAACGACGTAGACGTCGGCGTCGCCGAACGCGAAATAGAACGACTCCACCGTCCCGCCCATGCCGTTGACCATGTTGCCGACGGCATCAGCGCGCGACTTGGCCCCTTTCGCACGGACTCCCTTGAGGCCTTCGAGCGTGTAGTTCGCCTTAATCATGTACTTGGCCATATCAGCCGCTTCCCGTGTATCGGCCCCCGGGCAGGCCTTCACGGTAGGGCGGCATCCGATACGGATCCATAGCCCGATCGGGCCAGCCAACTCGGCGCCCCTCGCGCAACCCATCGCATACCGCCTCCTGCCGCGAGCACCTCGGCAGGTACACCGTGAGTCACGCACCATCGCCCCAGCCGCTGGATGACGACGCCGTCTCCGCCCTCCTGCGCGACACCACACGTGGCGTACCTGAGGGCGCGAGTCGGCATTCGGCGTACCGTCACGTCGCCGACGGCCGGCGACTCCGCGCGGATCGCGACGGGGTTCCCGCGCGAGCATGACGAACCCAAGCACGAGGTTTGCGCAACAGGGCAACAGCGATGCGTTCGATCGTGCAATCTTGACGTTCCACCGCGTACGCCGACCAGAACGAACGCGACTACCAGGCCTTGGCCGACGCTGTCGAATCGGGTCGCCTGGAGGCAGAGACCCGGCCGTAGCCGCACCGCGCCCGCCCCGCGGAACGGGCTAGATTCCGGGGACAGTCCTCGGCGGCCGCCGGGCCGAAACGAGAAGGTCGGGTCGGCTGTGCACAGGTGTCACGACTGCGCCCCGGCGGGGTAGCCCGGCATCTGGCGCCGCTGTGTCCAGCTGCCGGCCCAATGCCCAACGTCGAGCACCGCAGCCAGGCCCACCCAAAACCAGTCCCACCCGCTGAGTCCTCCGGCCTGCCACAGGATCACGTACATCAACGTGGTGAAGGGCAGGAAGATGAAGCCCAGCAGCGGCCAGATCCAGGTGCTGAAGGCGGCATCCACCATCACCGGCCTGGCGATCCAGATGATGAACAGGCCCAGCCGCGGGAAGAGCCCAGCGAACATGGCAAACAGACACCCCATCGTCGTTCCCTTCTGGTCGAAGTCATAGCGGTCGGCCGCACATGCCGGAGGAGATCGGTTGTGAGCCTCGCCCGCGGCACCCTGGTCACGCTCCCGCTTCTCAGGAGGCCGCGTTCCTCAAGGTGAGCCAACCTTCCGGGTCAGAGCCGACGGACGTCGGCCATCGTGCCTGACGGTTACCGGGCCTCCCATCTCTACATCGCAAGCTCGTCTTCGACGCTACGCGAGCATCTCCGGTCGTGTCCTCGTCCTGAGCGGGTGACTTGGGAGGGGTAAAACCCACACCTTCCGCAACGCGCCGACCGCACCCTATCCGGTCCCCCCAATTCTCAGGCGGTGATCGAGGCGGCGACTTCCAGCGCGGGTCGTTTCCCGAGCGGCGCTCTTGAGGACTTCGACGTGCAGCATTACCGCGACGAATCTCAGCGACCAGAACAGCCTGGCAGAGCAGTGGACCGAGATCGTCAAAGCGTCCGGTGCCGCAGCTGTCGAGCGGAAAGTCGTCCTGCTCGACGAGCCCACCGCGGCTCGCTGCCGCGTCCCGCGTGGTGTCAGGAAATCTGGTCCAGCATTCGTCGTGTGTCGGTCTCCACCCAGCCCTCCACAGCTTTGCCGGAGCGGAGGCGGAAAATCTCGATCCAGGTCGCCGTCACCGGCCGCCCGGTGGCGGCGCGACCCATGAACTCACCTTGGTGCGTACCGCGATCGGTACCGCGGACGGCGACCCTGTCGCCGGAGGCGAAGACATCCTCAAGGGTAACCGTGAGATCTGGGAATGCCGCCCGGTAGTCGAGCACGGCCCGGCCGTACTGCTCCGGGCCGAGGATAGTCACGTCGAAGGCATTGTGGCTGGTGAACTCGGCGGCCAGAAAATCCCCCGCCGCACCTGCGTTGCCCTGGTTCCAAACTTCCTCGAAAAAGCGGCGAACATCTGCCTCCGCGTCGGCCATGGCCCGTTCCCCTTCCCGGCTCAAACTCCTGTGACCCAATCTTGCAGCGATCTTCGAGACGCTGCCAGCGGCGCCGAAGGAGCGGCCGCCGCGCCAGGACCACCTACGTCTCCGGGATGCACTGCGACGGGACGTCTGATTTCAGAAGATGTGAATGACGCCACTCCAACGTGACCCGCTCTCTCGCTCGAAGCGCAAGGCATGGCATGCAACGGAGAATCATTCTTAGCAAAGCAGCAATTGGTGACGATGCCCGTTCCCAGGCGAGCACGTGCAAACGACGGTGCGACAGTTTGCTGTCGGTCCTCGGTCCGATGCTGAGGACGTGACGACGACGACCACTGCACCGACGAACCGCGTCAGCATCCCGACCCGCGGGCCGTTCTCCCTCGAGGAGCTCGCGATGTTCGGGTTCGGCCACCGCAACGAGCGGTCCTTCGACGGCGTGATGCGGATGGCCTTCCGGGTCGACGGCGACCTCGAGACGGCGGTGGGTGTCGAGGTCCGGCAGCGCGGCGACGAGCTCGACCTCACGATCCAGGGCAAGGCCGAACCCGACGTCGTCGCCGCCCAGGGGGCACGGATCGTCTCCTGCGACCACGACGGCGGGGGGTTCGCCGACCTGGGCCGCCGCGACCCGGTGATTGGCGCTCTCCAGCATGCGGCCCCCGGGCTTCGTCCCGCGCTCTTCTACTCGCCCTACGAGGCGGCCGTGTGGTCGGTGATCAGCGCCCGTCGGGCCCGCCCCCAGGGGATCCGGCTGCGTGAGCGGCTCAAAGAGGGCCACGGCGAGTCCTTCGAGCTGGCCGCCAGCGCGCCGGCCGCCCTCGACCCGCTGCCCGGACTCCCCGCCGACCGGCTACCGCGGCTCCACGCGGTGGCCGAGGCCGCGCAGCACGGTGACCTCGACGTCGACCGGCTGGTCGCCCTCGGACCGGAGGCCCCCGCGCCGGCCGTGCAGGAGCTCCCGGGCATCGGCCCGTTCTACAGCCAGCTGATCGTCGTCCGAGCCTGCGGGTTCGTCGACGTGCTGCCGCCCGACGAGGCGCGCAGCCGGCAGGCGGTCCACGAGCTCTACGGCATCACCCCCCCGATAACCGACGAGGAGTATGCGTCGTTCGCCGAGCGCTGGAAGCCGTACCGCGCGTGGGCGGTGGTCCTGGTCCGCGCCGCCGCCCACCGGCTGGGGTAGCTCAGCCGAGGTCGCGGGCCAGGGCGGCCGCCGCGCCCCGGTTCGGGACGTCGAGCTTGGCCAGGATGTTGCCCACGTGGATGCTGGCGGTTCGCGGGCTGATCACCAGGGTGGCTGCGATCTCGCGGTCCGTCGCGCCGTCGGCCAGTAGGCCCAGCACCTCGCGTTCCCGGGCGGTCAGCCGGTGCAGCGGCCCGGCCGCCCCTCCTCGACCGGCAGCGGCACCCGGTTCCGCGTAGCCAGAGCCGCGGCCCGCCGCTCAACAAGGGTCTAGGGGTCAATCAATCCTTGGACAGCCACATGACGAGTGGCCTGCCGACCGAGCCGACTCCTTGGCACTGACATCGACGGACTCAACACGGTGGCCTAGGCGCGGGCGACAGCATGACACGGGCCCGGGCTGCGCGTACGTGACGGTATTAGACGTCGGCGCTGAGGTACCCCCGATCATGTGACCAAGCGGTGACCAAATGGCTGGAGCAGAGGGCAGGGGCGCCACCCCCGCAGGTCGCTGACCAGCGAGGATGCCGCCAACGTTTGGCGGTGGCGGTGGGATTTGAACCCACGGTGGAGTTACCCCCACACACGCTTTCGAGGCGTGCTCCTTAGGCCGCTCGGACACGCCACCGCCGGGAAGGTTACCGGAGCCGCCGCGCCGCGAAGAAATCGAGCAGGAGCCGCGCGCACTCCTCCTGCCGGACCCCGCCGACCACCTCAACGCGGTGGTTCGCGCGCGGGTCCCGGGCCACGTCCCACACCGAGCCGCATGCCCCCGCCTTGGGGTCGAAGGCCCCGAACACGCATACCGGCACGCGGGCCAGCACCATCGCCCCGGCGCACATGACACACGGCTCCAGCGTTGCCACCAGCGTGCAGCCGATGAGCCGCCACGACCCCAGCGCCTGGGCCGCGGCCCGGATCGCGACGATCTCCGCGTGCCCGGTCGGGTCCTCCGCGGCCTCGCGGACGTTGTGGCCTTCGCCGATCACCTCGCCGGAGGGACCGACGACCACCGCACCCACCGGCACGTCTCCGGCCAGCTCGGCCAGGGCGGCGAGCTCGAGCGGACGGCCCATCCACGCGGCATACCGATCGTCGAGCACGCGCTAAGTTTCCCGCATGCGCGTGCACGTGGCCGACCACCAGCTCATCTCGCACAAGCTGACCTACCTGCGCGACAAGCGCACCGACTCCCCCACGTTCCGTCGCCTCGTCGACGAGCTGGTGACCCTCCTCGCGTACGAGGCCACCCGGGAGGTCCGGGTCGAGCCGTTCGACATCGAGACGCCCGTCGCCCCGACGACCGGGATCAAGCTGGCCAGCCCGAAGCCCCTCGTCGTGCCGATCCTCCGCGCGGGCCTGGGAATGCTCGACGGGATGGTCCGGCTGCTGCCGACGGCCGAGGTGGGCTTCCTCGGCATGATGCGCAACGAGGAGACGCTCGAGGCGACGACGTATGCGAACCGGCTCCCCGACAACCTCCACGGCCGCCAGTGCTACGTCCTCGACCCGATGCTGGCCACCGGGGGCACGCTGGCGATGGCCATCCGGTACCTCGTCGACCGCGGCGCGGACGACATCACGGCGATCACCCTGCTCGCGGCGCCCGAGGGCATCGCGCACATCGAGGAGCGGCTGAGCGACCTCGGCGTCCCGCTCAGCCTGGTCACCGGCGCGGTCGACGAGCGCCTCAACGACCAGGGCTATATCGTTCCGGGCCTCGGCGACGCCGGCGACCGGCTGTACGGGCTGGTCTGACACCGGTCCGCGGGCGCGCCTCTCCCGTCACACCAGCCCCGTACGGCACACTGACGTTCGAACTGTGTCCTACGCCCCAGCCGCCCCCGTCCAAGGAGTCTCCGCATGCGCCGGGTCTTGAAGATTCTCGGCTGGATCCTGCTCATCTACCTCGTGTACGCCATCATCCGGTCACCCACCCAGGCTGCCGACGTGGTGCGTGGCATCTTCGAGATCCTCGCCAACGGGGTGCGCTCGATCGCGACGTTCTTCGACTCGCTGCTGACCCGCGGGTAGGAGTCGACCCGGATGGCGAGACGGCGCGACCCCAAGCTGCGGCGGTTCCTCCTCGACGGGGAGCGCGTGGTCGTCGACGTACGCCAGCACTGGTTCGTGATCGCCGGACCGGTCCTCTACACGGTGGTCGCCCTCTTCGTCGTGATGTGGGTCGACGCCCGGGTGCGGGTCGACGCCGGGGCGATCGCCCGGGTGCTGTGGTTCGCCTGGTTCATCATGCTCGCCTGGATGGTCTACCAGATCGCCCAGTGGCGGCACGACCGGTTCATCGCGACCGACAAGCGGTTGCTCCTGGACTACGGCCTGATCACCCAGAAGATCGCGATGATGCCGTTCATCAAGGTGACCGACATGTCGTACCACCGCACCGTGCCGGGCCGGATCTTCGGCTACGGCGAGTTCATCCTCGAGAGCGCGGGTCAGGAGCAGGCGCTGCGCAAGGTCGAGTGGGTTCCGCACCCCGACGCGACGTACCGGATCATCTGCGCCGAGATCTTCGGCCTGCCCAACCCCCAGCGGATCGCCGACTCCGGCCGGGACGACGGGTTCCTGGACGACGGCACCGGCGGCGTGCCCGTGTCCGCGGTCCAGCCGGTCGTCAACCCGCTGGGCCGGACCAGCAGGCGGGCCAGTATGCGTGCCGACGGGTCCGCGGTCGAGGAGCGCTGGTCCTACTCGCGAGCCATCCCGCTGCACCAGCGCGGCGACTCGTCCCCCATCCCGAGCGGTGAGGTCATCTACAGCAGCGACGCCGAGCGCCGCCGCCGGCGGATGGCCGATACGGGACCGATCCCGCCGTTCCGGTCGGAGCCCAACCCCCCGCCCGGATCGAACCAGCCGCCACCCGGGGCCGACGACTGAGCGGACGTCCGTCGGGCTCGCTCAGAGCGCCTTGATGATGTCCTCGACCCGTTCCTTGGCGTCGCCGAAGAGCATCGAGCTGTTGTCGCGGAAGAACAACGGGTTCTGCACGCCGGCGTACCCGGCGGCCATCGACCGCTTGAACACGATGACGTCCTTGGCGTTCCAGACCTCGAGGACCGGCATCCCGGCGATGGGTGAGGTCGGGTCCTCGGCGGCCGCGGGGTTCACGGTGTCGTTCGCGCCGATGACGAGGACGACGTCCGTGCCGGGGAAGTCCTCGTTGATCTCGTCCATCTCCAGGACGATGTCGTAGGGGACCTTGGCCTCGGCGAGGAGCACGTTCATGTGGCCCGGGAGGCGGCCGGCGACCGGGTGAATGCCGAACCGGACCTCGACCCCTCGCTCGCGCAGCTTGTGGGTGAGGTCGGCCACGGGGTACTGGGCCTGGGCCACCGCCATCCCGTAGCCGGGCGTGATGACGACCGACCCGGCGTCCTTGAGCAGGTCGGCGACGTCCACGGCCGACGTCTCGCGGTGCTCGCCGTAGTCGGTGTCGTCGCTGGCGGCGGTCGCGCCGGAACCGAAGCCGCCGGCGATGACCGACACGAAGGACCGGTTCATCGCCTGGCACATGATGTAGCTGAGGTAGGCACCGGATGAGCCGACGAGCGCGCCGGTGACGATCAGCAGGTCGTTGCCGAGCATGAACCCGGCCGCCGCCGCGGCCCACCCGGAGTAGCTGTTGAGCATCGAGACGACGACCGGCATGTCGCCGCCGCCGATCGAGGCGACCAGGTGCCACCCGAACGCGAGCGCGATGACGGTCATGACGAGCAGCGGGACGGCGCCGCCGCTGACGACGAACCAGCCCAGCAGCCCGGCGGAGACGAGCAGCGCGAACAGGTTCATGACGTGCCGGCCCGGCAGCATGAGCGGCTTGCTGGGGATGCGCGCGGAGAGCTTGAGGAACGCCACGATCGACCCGGTGAGAGTGACTGCGCCGATGAACACGCCGAGGAAGACCTCGGTCAGGTGGACGGCGTCGTGCGGGCCACCAACGCTCTCGGCCAGCAGCCAGGTGTTGTAGCCGACGAGGACGGCAGCGAGGCCGACGAAGCTGTGCAGCATCGCGATGAGCTGCGGCATCCCCGTCATCTCGACGCGCAGGGCCCGCCAGACGCCGATGGCCCCGCCGACGAGCATCGGCGCGACGACCAGCACGACCTGCCAGCCCAGCGCATACCCCGGGTTCTGGAAGACGACCCAGACGGTGGCGACCAGCGCCACCGCCATGCCGATGACCCCGAAGGTGTTGCCGTTCTTGGCCGTCTCGTGCCGCGAGAGCCCCGCGAGGCTGAGCACGAACAGCAGGGCGGCGACGATGTAGGCGACCGCCACGATCCCGGTCGTGGACATCGGTCACGCCCTCCGGAACATCTTGAGCATCCGCCGGGTCACCGTGAAGCCGCCGAACACGTTGATGCTGGCCACGAGGATCCCGGCGACGGCCAGCACCGTGACGAGGGGCACGTCCACGGCGACCTGGAGCAGCGCGCCGATGACGATGATCCCGCTGATCGCGTTGGTGACCGACATCAGCGGCGTGTGCAGGGCATGGTGGACGTTGGTGATGACGTAGAACCCGACGACGACGGCCAGGGCGAACACCGTGAGGTGGCCGAGGAACTCGGACGGCGAGTATGCGCCGAGCAGGCCGAGGAGGACAGCCGCGACGATCATCAGCACGTAGCGCCGTCGCGGATCGGGCGGCGGCTTCTGGACCCGCGCGGGGGCCACCTTGGCGGGGGCCATCGCCGGCGCCGCGGACACCTGCACCGGAGGTGGCGGCCACATCAGCTCGCCGTCGCGGACCACGGTCATGCCGCGAACGACCTGGTCCTCCATGTCGAGGACCGGCTGCCCGTCCTTGCCGGGGGTGAGGAGCTTGAGCAGGTTGACGAGGTTGGTGGCGAACAGCTGGGACGCCTGCGTGGGCAGCCGGCCGGCGAGGTCCGTGTAGCCGATGACTCGGACGCCGTTGTCGGTGACGACCATCTGGTCGGCGACCGAGAGCTCGCAGTTCCCGCCGTTGGCGGCGGCCATGTCGACGATGACGCTGCCCGGCCGCATCGACGCGACCATGTCGGCGGTGATGAGCAGCGGCGCCGGGCGGCCCGGGATGAGGGCGGTGGTGATGATGATGTCGACGTCGGCGGCCTGCGCCGCATACAGCGCGGCGGCCTTGCGGTCGAAGTCCTCGGAGGTCTGCCTCGCGTAGCCGTCCGAGCTGGCCAGCGACTCCTCCTCGGACCGGTCGACGCGCAGGAACTCCGCGCCCATCGACTCGACCTGCTCGCCGACCTCGGGGCGGGCGTCGAAGGCGCGCACGACCGCGCCGAGGCTGCCCGCCGTGCCGATCGCGGCCAGTCCGGCGACGCCGGCGCCGACGACGAGGACCTTGGCCGGCGGCACCTTGCCCGCCGCGGTGACCTGGCCGGTGAACAGGCTGCCGAACTCGTGCGCGGCCTCGATGACCGCGCGGTACCCCGCGATGTTGGCCATCGAGCTGAGCACGTCGAGGGACTGGGCCCGGGAGATGCGCGGAACGGCGTCCATGGCGAGGACGGTGATGTTCCGGGCCGCCAGCCGGGCGACGAGGTCGGGGTCGATGGCCGGGCTGACGAGGCTGGCGAGGATGGCGCCGTCGCGCAGGCGGACGATCTCGGCGTCAGACGGCGCGTTGATCTTGAGGACGAGGTCGCTGGACCAGACCTCGTCCCCCGAGGCCACGCGGGCGCCGGCCTGCCGATAGGCGTCGTCAGCGAAGCTCGCGTTGGCGCCGGCACCGGTTTCGACCACCACGTCGTAGCCCAGGCCACGAAGCTGCTCGACGGTCTTCGGGGTGGCCGCGACCCGGGTCTCGCCGGCGCGTGACTCGGCCGGGATCCCGATCAGCTGTGCGGTCGACATCGCCACTCCCAGGCCCTCTGCCACGTCGGGTCCGACGTGGTCGCGGCGAGGCTATCGCCCCGCCCAGCCCGGACATGCTGGAGGCCCGCGAGACAGGGGACACATCGCGGGCCTTCAGCTGCTGAGGGGCTCAGACTCAAGTTGACGTCTAAACCACCTCAGCGTAGCCGAGGCGTGGACGAAGGAGCGTCTTAAGGCTCGACATCCGCGCGAGTCGTGACCATCTCGGCATCATCGGGCCAGCCACCCATGTGACGGACGGTGCCCTCGGGGGTGACGAGGCGGGCGGGAAGACCGCGCTCCTCGAGGCCGACGACGCCGGGCCCGGTCTCGGCGAGGGCGGCGACCGACCAGGTCGTGGCCGAGACGCAGTCCGCGGCGACCACCGTGGCCGCGCGGTAGGTGCTACTGGTGGCGGAGGTCGAGGTGACCACGGCCAGTCCGGTGGGGATGGCGACGAGGGCGCGCCGGGTCGTCGGGGCGGTCCTGCACGAGGATCTCCCACGCCCCGCAGCCGGCCGGTCCCGCGGTGGCGATGTCGCCGCCAAGGCTGACCAGGACGCCGACGTCGAGGATCTCGGCGACCACGGCCGCACACCGGTCGGCGGCCCAGGCCCGGGCGACCGGTCCGAGGTCCAGCTCCACGCCGCACGGGAGGAAGACGGTCCGGGCCTGCTCGTCCAGGTCGATGCCGCGCCACCGCTCGGCGTCGTCGTCGACCGGCTCGGAGGGGCCGACTCACGGTCGGGTCGAGGGCTCCTGCGGTGTCGTGAGCGGCCCGGAGCGCGGCCGCGAGGATCGCCGTGAGGGTGCCGCTGATGTGGACCCGTCGGCCGGTGGGCAGGTTGGCGACCTCGGCGTCGCGGCGCTCGCGGCTGGCGGCGAGCTCGACGCGGGCGAGCTCGGCGTCGACCAGCCGGCGGGCCGAGGGCAGCGCGTGCGGGTCGGCGGTGACGACGCGCATCGTCGTGGACCAGAGCGCCCACTCGTATGCGGGTCCGTACAGCTGCGGTTGCGCTCCCATGGCGGCCTCCGTCGGGTTCGGGCGGTCGGTGTCTGCCGACCGACTCCCCCACCGTGCGGCGTACCGCTATGCGATGGCTGTGCGCGCTCTGAGACCCCCGCCTGAGCCGAACCGTCACCTTCGAACCGCCGCCGCCGCCACATCACCGCAATTGCGCGCGAGTGGCGGGCGATCCGGGCCGAACCGCCACCAGATCGGCGCAATGGCGTCCGCCTGGCGTGACGGACGACGTGGGATACCCGGTCGGGTACCGGATTCGGTCGTGATCACAACCGTCTCGGTGACCCGACACGGGTACTCGACTGGGTCTCGACTGGCCGCTTCAGCAATGCCCCACCCGCAACAACTGACATCCGAGGCAGTCGTTGCGGCGCGGGAGCCGATCCACCCGCAACGACCGACAACCGACGTCAGTTGTTGCGGAGCGGCCCCCGGCAACTACTCAGACATGTCCGGCCCGTTGCGGCCGAAACGGTGATGTGGCGGCAACTACTCAGACATGTCCGAGGTGGTGCGGAGCGGTTCAGCCGTCGAGGAGCGCCGTCACGACCTCGTCGGGGACCGCGCCCTCGCCGAACGGCCGCTTGCCGACCAGCGCCTCGGCCTCCTCGGCCGTCAGCCCGCCACCGGAGGTCAGGACCTGGACCGCGTGGTTCTCCGGCAGCAGGTCCAGCCAGCGAACCACCGCCGCGTGCAGCGCCGCCTCGTCGACCTCGCCGTTGATCCGCAGCCGGGCCAGTCCGCCGTCGGGGTACACGTCGAGCCGGACGTGGGTCACCGGGGCGTCGGGACGGACCCGGAAGAAGTGCCGCGTGTCGGGCTGGAGCCGGGTCTTGGGTACCAGCTCCTCCCACGTCGACGGGTCGTCGACGTTGCCGGTGGCCTCGTTGACCCCGGACAGCCGGGCCCAGCCGGCCGCGTTGCCGACGAAGTACGACGTGTCGACCTCGATGCGTCGAACCAGCCCCGGGGCGGCCAGCGCCACGGTCACGTGGTCGTTGCCGCCGTCGCGACGTCGCGCGTTCTCCCAGCCCTCGCCCATGATCCGGGCCCGGCCGGGCAGCAGGATCTGCGTGGGCGACGAGTAGAACATGTTCGAGCAGTCGACGACCGTGCCGCCGTTCTCGAGTCCGGCCAGGTCCACCGTCCCGGTGAGGAACCGCGGGTCCGGAACCGGCTCGCCGTGCACGCGGAACCGGGCCACGCCGCCGTCGGGGAAGATCGACAGCCGCACGTGGGTGAACCGGCGCTCGTCGGTCACGTCGAAGTAGTTGTCGGTGTCGCCGTTGATCGGGGACTTCTCGACGAGGGTGACCCAGTCGGCCGACTCGAGCTCGGCCTCCGAGGGGTGCCACTCGAACGACGCGGCCTCGACGGACGCGTGCGGCGGGTAGTTGCCCTTGAACCAGGAGGTGTCGATGTCGACGCCGCGGACGACCCCGGGGACCCCGAGCCGCACGATCGCCCAGTCGTGACCGTCCTCGCGGCGGCGACGGGTCTCCCAGCCGTCGTACACCTTGCCCTTGTGCCCGAAGTCCTCGGTCGAGAACACCGCGCGGCCGGGCGTGATGAGGTTCTCGCGCTGCGCGAACAGCTCGTCGTTCGCGTAGACCACGCTCCCCGCGAGCGCCCGGGACGCGAGATCCGGCAGGGTCGCGAACGATGGTGCGTCGGGGTTCTGGCTCTCGTGCATGGGGATTCCTACTCTCCTCTGGTCAGCTGACGGCCGCGGGGCGGTCCGGCGACGTCGATGCGTATGCCGCGCAGCCAGGTGCTGCGGACGGTCCCGGTGAGGGCCCGGCCGGCATACGGGGTGATGGGGTTCTTGTGGTGCAGGCGCGCGGCGTCGACGACCTGCTGGGACTCGGGCGCGAAGACCGCGAAGTCGGCGTCGGCGCCGACGGCGATCCGGCCCTTGTGGGTGAGTCCGGTCTGGTCGGCGGGGCCGCGCGACATCCAGCCGACGACGTCGGAGAGCGTGAACCCGCGCTGCCGCGCCTCGGTCCAGACCGCCGACAGCCCGAGCTGCAGCGACGAGATGCCGCCCCATGCGGTGCCGAAGTCGCCGGTGTCGAAGTGCTTCAGGTCGGCCGTCGACGGTGAGTGGTCGGAGACGACGATGTCGATCGTCCCGTCGCGCAACCCCTCCCACAGCAGGTCGCGGTTCCCGGACTCGCGGATCGGCGGGCAGCACTTGTACTGCGTCGCGCCCTCCGGGATCTCCTCCGACGTGAACGTGAGGTAGTGCGGGCAGGTCTCCGCGGAGATGCGCACCCCGTTCGCCGCCGCCTGACGGATCAGGGGCAGGGCGTCCGAGCTCGACACGTGGAGGATGTGGATGCGGCAGCCGGTCGCCCCGGCCTGCTCGATGAGGTGCTGGATCGCGAGGTTCTCGGCCTGCCGCGGTCTCGAGGCCAGGAACTCGGAGTACGCGCGTCCGCCGGCGTTGGCAGCGTGGTCGATCTCGTCGGGGTCCTCGGCGTGGACGATGAGCAGCCCGTCGAACGCGGCGATCTCGCGCATCGCCGCCTCGACCTCGGCCGGCGACAGAGCCGGGAACTCGTCGACACCCGAGTGCAGCAGGAAGCACTTGAACCCGAACACGCCGGACTCGTGGAGCGGCTGCAGGTCGGCGAGGTTGCCCGGCACGGCGCCGCCCCAGAACCCCACGTCCACCCAGGCGTCGCCGTCCGCGGCCTTGCGCTTCACCTCCAGCGCGGCGACGTCGACCGTCGGCGGGATGCTGTTCAGCGGCATGTCGACGATGGTCGTGACCCCGCCGGCGGCGGCCGCCTTGGTCGCGGTCTCGAACCCCTCCCACTCGGTACGGCCCGGGTCGTTGACGTGCACGTGGGAGTCGACGATTCCGGGCAGCAGGACCTCGTCGGAGCCGAGCTCGACGACAGCGGCCGCGCGTTCGCCCAGGTCGGACCCCGGCGCCTCGACGGCCACGATGCGCCCGTCCTTGACCGCGACGTCGGCGCCACGCTCGGCGTCGGGCAGCACGGCCCGCCCCGCTCGCACCAGCAGGTCGTAGTCGCTCATGGTGTCGCTCCCGTCTCTGCCCGGTCGGTCGTGACGAGCCGCTCGCGCCCCAACCGCTCGCCGAGCTCTTCCAGCAGTGTGGCCGCCTCGTCGAAGCACCGCTGCGGGTCGGGCTCGATGTCGGTCAGCGCGTACGCGGCGTGGATGCCGGCGCCGCGCAGCCGGTCGGCGTCGAGGGTGGTACGTCCGCAGACGGCGACGACGGGTATGCCTCGGGCGGCCGCCGCCGCGGCCACACCCGCGGGGGCCTTGCCGTGCAGGGTCTGCTCGTCGAGGGAACCCTCGCCCGTGACGACCAGGTCGTCGGGCGTGAGCTGCTCCAGTGCGGCGCCGAAGCCCACGAGGTCGAGCAGCAGGTCGATCCCGGAGCGGATGCTCGCGCCGAGCACCGCGACCGCACCGAACCCGACCCCGCCCGCGGCCCCCGCTCCCGAATGGTGCCGGTCGTCTCGGCCGGTGGCCTCCTCGACGACGTCGGCCCAGTGCGCCAGCGCCTCGTCGAGCTGGGCCACCTGCTCAGGCGACGCGCCCTTCTGGGGTCCGTAGACCGCCGCCGCGCCGCGCTCGCCGAGAAGCGGGTTGTCGACGTCGGACGCGACGGTGACCGTGATGCCCTCCATCCGGCTCCGCAGCGCGCCGAGGTCGACGCGGTCGAGGTCGGCCAGGGCCGCCCCGCCGTCGGGAAGGTCGTCGTGGTGCGCGTCGAGCAGCCGGCCGCCGAGCGCGGCCACCATCCCGGCGCCCCCGTCGGTGCTCGCACTGCCGCCGATGCCCAGCACGACCTGCGTGCAGCCGGCGTCGAGGGCCGCGCCGATGACCTCGCCGAGCCCGCGGCTGGTCGCGGTGAGCGGCTCACGCCGACCGCCCGGGAGCCGCCACAGTCCGGACACGTCGGCCATCTCGACGACCGCGGTCTCGCCGCGACGCGCATACGCCGTCGTCACCGGTTCCCCGGTGGGGCCGGTCGCGCTGACCGGCACCCGCTCGAAGCCCGCGGAGACCGCGGCGTCCACCGTCCCGTCGCCGCCGTCCGCGACCGGGACGGTCACGACGGTGGCGTCCGACACCCGGCCGATGCCGACGGTGAGCGCGGCGGCGACTTGGGCGGCGGTCAGCGACCCCTTGAACTTGTCGGAGGCGATGAGGACGGTGGGCACGGTGGTGGCGTCAGTCCAGGAGGGCGATGGCGGTCGGGGCGTCGAGGCCGCGCTCAGCGAGCTCCTCGAACTCGACGACGCCGTCGATCTCGGTGCCCATCGACACGTTCGTCACGCGCTCGAGAATGACCTCGACGACGACCGGGACCTCGAACTCGACCATCAGCTTCTTCGCCGTCTCGAGGGCGGGGAGGATGTCGTCAGGCTCGGAGACACGAATCGCCTTGCAGCCCAACCCTTCCGACACCTTGACGAAGTCGACGCCGTAGCCGTTGACCTCGGGCGCGTTGATGTTGTCGAAGGACAGCTGCACGCAGTAGTCCATCTCGAACCCGCGCTGCGACTGCCGGATCAGGCCGAGGTAAGCGTTGTTCACGACCACGTGGATGTACGGGATCTTGAACTGCGCGCCCACCGCGAGCTCCTCGAGGAGGAACTGGAAGTCGTAGTCGCCGGAGAGCGCCACGACCGTGGTGTCGGGGTCGGCCGTGGCCACGCCGAGCGCCGCCGGGAGGGTCCAGCCGAGCGGCCCGGCCTGTCCGGCGTTGATCCAGTGGCGCGGCTTGAACACGTGGAGCAGCTGGGCCGCCTGGATCTGCGAGAGCCCGATGGTCGAGACGTAGCGGGTGTCCGGGCCGAACGCCTTGTTCATCTCCTGGTAGACGCGCTGCGGCTTGATCGGCACGGCGTCGAACGACGTCTTGCGCTGCATCGTCCCCTTGCGCTGCTGGCACGACTTGGCCCAGACCCCGTAGTCGGGGATGCGGGCGTCGTCCTTCCACTCCCGGGCGACCTCGACGAGGGTGCGCAGCGCCTCGCCGGCGTCGGACACGACCGAGTAGTCGGGCGCGAAGACCCGGCCGATCTGGGTCGGCTCGATGTCGATGTGCACGAAGGTGCGGCCCTTGGTGTAGGTGTCGATCCCGCCGGTATGCCGGTTGGCCCACCGGTTGCCGATGCCGAGGACGAAGTCGGACTCGAGCATCGTCGCGTTGCCGTAGCGGTGCGACGTCTGCAGGCCGACCATGCCGGCGTGCAGCGGGTGGTCGTCCGGGATCGTGCCCCAGCCCATGAGGGTCGGGATGACCGGGACCCCGGTGACCTCGGCCAGCTGGACGAGCAGGTCGGCGGCGTCGGCGTTGATGATGCCGCCACCGGCGACGAGGAGCGGGTGCTCCGCGGCCGTGAGCATGGTGAGGATCTTCTCGGCCTGCGCGCGCGTGGTGGTCGGCTTGGCGACCGGCAGCGGCTCGTAGGTCTCGATGTCGAACTCGATCTCGGCCAGCTGCACGTCGATCGGCAGGTCGATGAGGACTGGGCCGGGACGGCCGGACCGCATCAGCTGGAAGGCCTTCTGGAAGGTGCCCGGGACCTGCGCGGGTTCGAGGACGGTGACCGCCCACTTGGAGACCGGCGCGGCGATCGACGCGATGTCGACGGCCTGGAAGTCCTCCTTGTGCAGCTTGGCGACCGGCGCCTGCCCGGTGATGCAGAGGATCGGGATGGAGTCGGCGATCGCCGCGTACAGGCCGGTGATCATGTCCGTGCCGGCCGGGCCGGACGTGCCGACGCAGATGCCGATGTTGCCGGCCTTGGCCCGGGTGTAGCCCTCGGCCATGTGCGAGGCGGCCTCGACGTGGCGGGCGAGGATGTGGTTGATCCCGCCGTGGTCCTTCATGGCGCGGTAGAAGGGGTTGATCGCCGCGCCCGGCAGCCCGAAGGCCTGGGTGGCGCCCTCCTTCTCGAGGATGAGGACCGCGGCCTCTACGGCGCGCATACGGGTCATGACGACGACTCCTCGCTGCGGCCGCTGAGCCGCTCGACGCCCTTGAGCAGAGCCGAGTGGTCGAGACCACCGTCGCCGTTGGCCCGGGCGGAGGCCATCAGCTGGGCCACCAGGGCGGCCACCGGCACCACGACGCCGGCCTCGCGGGCGGCGGAGGTGACGATGCCCATGTCCTTGTGGTGCAGGTCGATCCGGAAGCCGGGCTCGAACGACCCGTTCACCATGTTCTGCTTCTTCTGGTTGAGGACCGCGGAGCCGGCCAGGCCGCCACCGAGCACCTCCAGCGCCGACTCGAGGTCGACGTCGTAGGCCTTGAGGAACACGACCGCCTCGGCAAGGGCCTGGATGTTGGACGCCACGATGAGCTGGTTCGCCGCCTTGACCGTCTGGCCGGAGCCGCTGCCGCCGACGTGGACGACGGTCTTGCCGACGACCTCGAGGAGCGGCCGGGCCTCCTCGACGTCCTTGGTGTCGCCGCCGACCATGATCGACAGGACCGCATCCTTGGCGCCCTTCTCGCCGCCGGAGACCGGGGCGTCGATGAGCCGGAAGCCGCGCTCGGCGGCCGCCTTGGCCAGCTCGACGGTGACGTCGGGACGGATGCTGGAGAAGTCGACGACGAGGGTGCCGGGCTTGGCGCTGTCGAACACGCCGCCCTCGCTCTCGAGGACCTCGCGGACGTCCGGGGAGTCGGGGACCATCACGCAGACGACGTCGGCGTCGGCAACGGCCTCCTTGAGCGAGCCGGCCCCCTTGCCGCCGGCGGCCTCGAGGTCCTCGTAGTTGGGGTGCCGGTTGAACCCGGTCACAGTGTGCCCGGCCTTGGCCAGGTGCCCGGCCATGGGGTTGCCCATGATGCCGAGGCCGATGAAGGCGACGTTCGTCATTGTGCGGATCTCCTTGCGGATCAGGGGTTTCAGCGACGCTCGACCGGGAGCCAGGCGAGGCTCTCCTCGGTCGTGGTCGTGGGCTTGTACTCGAGACCGACGTAGCCGGCGTACCCGGACTTCTCCAGCTCGGCCAGCCAGCGGTCGAGCGTGAGGCCGCCGGAGCCGGGCTCGCCGCGGCCCGGAGCGTCGGCGATCTGGACGTGCGCGACCCGGTCGGCATGGTTGGCGATGGCCGCGTCGACGTCGTCGCCGTTGTTGGCCAGGTGGAACAGGTCGCACAGGAAGCCGACGTTGGCGGTTCCGGTGGCCCGGACGCGGTCCACCACGCCTACCGCGTCGTCGGCCGTGCGCAGCGGGTAGGGCTTCGGACCGCTGACCGGCTCGACGAGCACGGTGGCGCCGAGGCGGTCGGCAGCCTTCGCCGCATACGCGAGGTTCTCGGCCCCGAGGTCGTCCTGCTGCCCCGGCGTGACGTCGTCGACACGGTTGCCGTAGAGGGCGTTGAAGGCCTTGGTGCCCAGCCGCTCGCCGATCCCGAGGGTGACCTCGATGTTGTCGCGGAACTGCTGCGAGCGGCTCGGGATCGAGAGCACGCCGCAGTCGGCGCCCGCGAGGTCGCCCGCGAAGAAGTTGAGCCCGGCCAGCTGAACGCCGGCGTCCTCCACGGCGGCCACGAAGGCGTCGATCTCGCTGTCGCCCGGTACCGGCTGGTCCGGCCACGGCCACCAGAACTCGACGGTGTCGAAGCCGGCGGCCTTGGCGGCGGCCGGACGCTCGAGGAGCGGGACCTCGGTGAAGAGCATCGAGCAGTTCGCGAGGTAGCGCAGCGAGTGGGACGTCATCGTCGGTTCTCCATCGTTTTCCGCTATCCGGAAATAGTCTTTTGTATTACGGAAGAGAGTATGCCGGGTCGTCCCGTCCCTCGTCAAGCCGGACGGGGACCCGGCGGCCCCGGCCGCTCAGCAGAAGCCGGCGACACCGACCCACCCGGCATCGGCGGTCGGTGCTCCCTTGCGCTGGATCGTGGCCTCGATCAGCCCGTAGGGGCGGTCGGCGGCGTAGAACACCTCGCCGGGGTTCTCCAGGCCGCAGAACGACAGGTCGGAGAGGAAGTGGTGCTTGTTGGGGCACGAGAACTTGATCTCGTCGATCTGGGGGTGGTTCTCGATCACCGCAGCCGCCATGTCGTAGAGGTCCTGCTGCAGCGCGTTCGAGTACCCCTGGGAGAACTCGGTCATGATGGTCTGCTTCACGCTGTCGTAGACGGCGTTGAAGTCGATCTCGGCGGGGTCGGTGGTGTTGTAGCGCCACTTGGTGGAGATGTCGGTGGCGAGGATCCGGTCCGTCGTCTCCTTGAGCGTCGTATAGCGGTCCTTGGGGTACCCGACGAACCCCGACTCCGTGGTCTTCATGACAGTCAACCCGTGGAAGCCCGACAGCAGGGTGTCGGTGTCACCGTCACGGACGAGCACGGCGGTCCGGACCTCCGGCGAGCCCCGGTAGAACGCATGGTCGTGGTCGTTGATCCGGGTCCAGCCGAAGAGCTCGGCGGCCCAGCGGCCACCGGTCACCCAGTCGAACTCGCCGGTGAAGTGGTCGGCGAGCCGCAGCAGGAACTGCTCCGGAGACGGGACTCCGTCCTTGGCGAAGGCGAAGATCGTGTTCTTCTGGGTGTCCGTGGCCACCACGTGGCTGTTGTCGCCCTGGGTGTGAGCCGCCTCGAAGTCGCCGCGCAGCTGCGACGTGACGTTGAGGTCCACGACCTCGTGGCGGGCGGTGTCGCGGACGACGCGGACGACGCGGTTCTCCGCCTTGCCGTACTGGTTGGCGGCGAGGATGACCTCGGTCATGGGTGGGTCCTTTCGAGTGGGAATGGCTGGTACGGGCGGGCGTCGGTGTCCAGGCGTGGCGGAGCGACGTGGCTCAGCTGCCGCGGTACGTCGTGTAGGAGTACGGGCTGAGCAGGAGCGGGATGTGGTAGTGCCGCTGGTCGGCGGCCGCCGTGAAGAGCACGGACACGGACGGGTGGAAGGACGCGACCTCTCGCCTCGCGAAGTAGGCGCCGGAGCCGAAGGTCACGGAGTAGTCCCCGGCATCGAGCCGGTCCGGGCCGAGGTCGGCGACCCGGCCGTCGGCGTCGGTGACCGACTCCGCGATCAGCGCCCCGCTCGCGTCCGCCAGGCGGACATTGACTCCCTCGGCCGGCATGCCGGCCGATGCGTCGAGGACGTGGGCGGAGATGTAGCTCACGGGTTGCCCTCGTAGCTGCGTCCGCGGGCCACCGGTCCTTCGGGGTCGAGCCGCGCCTCGTCCTCCTCCGAGATCGCGGCCGGTGCCGGCGCCTCGGCGAAGATGGGTCCCTCCGCCTCCTCCTTGCGGCCGATGATGTTGAAGAGGATGTTCAGCAGGACGGCGGTGAGCGCGGCGGCGGTGATGCCGGAGTCGAAGATCACCTGGAACCACTCGGGGAACTTGTCGTAGAACGTCGGCACGGCGATGGGGATGACGCCCATGCCGAGCGAGAACGCAACGATCACGAGGTTGGCGTTGCCCGAGAAGTCGACCTTGCTGAGCGTGCGGATGCCGCTGGCGGCCACCGTCCCGAAGAGGGCCAGCCCCGCGCCGCCGAGCACGGGCAGCGGGACGAGGGCGACCAGGGCCCCGAGGATCGGGAAGAGGCCGAGGACGACGAGGATGCCGCCACCGACGGCGACGACGAACCGGCTCTTGATGCCGGTGATGGCCACCAGGCCGACGTTCTGGGCGAACGCGCTCACCGAGAACCCGTTGAAGACGGCCGCGACGCTGGTCGACAGCATGTCGGCCCGCAGGCCGTTGGTGACGGTCTGCCGGTCGGCGGGCTTGTCGATGACCTGGCCGATGGCGAGGATGTCGGCGGTCGTCTCGGTCATGATCACGAGCATGACGATGAACATGGAGACGATCGCGCCGACCGCGAAGGTCGGCAGGCCGAAGTGGAACGGCAGCGTCAGCTGGACGATGTTCGCGTCGGCGATCCGGCTGAAGTTGGTCAGCCCGAACGGGATCGCGACGACCGTGCCGAGCACCAGGCCCAGCAGGATGGCCACCCGGCCGAACGCCCCCGGCAGGAAGCGGTAGATCAGCACGATCAGCGCCATGGTGATGGCGGCGACCGCGATGTTCTTCGGGTCACCGAAGGTCGGCGTGCCCGGCGTGCCGCCGGCGGCCCACCGGATGGCCACGGGGAGCAGCGAGATACCGATGACGGTGATGACCACTCCCGTCACCACCTCGGGGAAGAAGCGCAGCAGCCGGGTGAAGACCGGCGCGATGAGCAGGCCCAGGAGGCCGGCGACGATCAAGGCGCCGAAGACCGCCCGCAGACCGTCCACGCCGCCCTGCGCGGTGCCGACCGCGAGGATGGTCGACACGGCGGCGAACGAGGTGCCCTGCACGATCGGCTGCCGGGCGCCGAACTTCCACACCCCGATGGTCTGCAGGAGCGTGGCCAAACCGGAGATGAACAGGCCGGCCGAGACCAGGTAGGTGATCTCGGGACCGCTGAGCTTGAGCGCCGTGCCCACGATGAGCGGTACGGCGACGACACCCGCATACATGCTGAGGACGTGCTGCAGCCCGTAGGTGAACATCTGCGGGAAGGGAAGGGTCTGGTCGACCGGATGTTTCTCGGTCGTGGGTGCGGTGTCGCTGGACATTGTTAGACCTCCATTGGTCTGTCGTGGCTCAGACGAGCTGCTGCCGGGAAGGGCGGACGAGAGTGAGTCAGGCCGTGCGACGGCGGGCGAGCTGGGCGAGTCGGGGGCGTTCGACACCGAGATCGGTGGCGAGCTCGGTCTCGCTGACCGCGCCGCACTCGAGCCCGCGCAGGACGAACCCCGCGAGCGCGACGGCGGTGGCGGGTTCGTCGAGGAACTGCGAGTCCTGCTGACCGAGGTACGCCTTGAGGCGCGCGGCCGCACTCGCGAGTCCGTCGCGGTAGAAGGCGTAGGTCGCCGCATACCGGGTGGGTAGCTGCGCCGGGTGCAGGTCCCAGCCCTGGTAGTAGCCGCGCTCGAGCGAGCGCCGGACCAGCCGCGCATGGAGACTCCAGCCGCGGCGCACCGCGTCGTCGTCACCGACCGGGAGGACGTTGGTCGAGCCGTCGGAGACGAAGACGCCCGTGCCGGCGGCCGCGACCTGCATGACCGCCTTCGCGTAGTCCGCGACGGCGTGCTCCATGCTCTGGTACTCGGCGGAGACCCCGGTGGACGCGGAGTAGTCGTACGTGCCGTAGTGCAGTCCGGTGCAGCGGCCGGCGGCCGCGTGGATCATCCGCGCGACGAGCGCGGACCCGTCGGAGCCGAGGATCGCCTGCGGGGTCTCGACCTGGATCTCGAAGCCGAGCCGGCCGGCGGGCAGGGTATGCGCGTCCTCCAGCCACTGGCAGGCGGTCACCATGGCCTGGACCTGGTCGACCGACGTCACCTTGGGCAGGGTGAGCAGGAAGCCGTCGGTGAGCCCGCCCGCGCGGACCAGCTCGCCGATGAACAGGTCGAGGGTGCGCAGGCCCCGCCGGCGGGTGGGCGCCTCGAACGACTTGAACCGGATCCCGTGGAACGGCGCGGCATTCCCGTCGTGTACCGACTCGGCGAGGGCCTTCGCGGCCGCGACGGCCGCGGCGTCCTCCTCGGCGTCCGAACGGTTGCCGAACCCGTCCTCGAAGTCGATCCGCAGGTCCTCGATCGGCTCGGTCTCGAGCTTCCGGCGGACCAGGGGATAGACCACCGAGGTGACCTCGACGGGCATACCCGCCGCGTCGGCGAGCTGCTCCGGTGTGCCGCCGTGGGCGTCGAGGGCCGCGAGCGCCTGGCGTCCCCAGTCGGGGACGGTCGTGGCGGTGTAGCGGTCGGCCGGGACGTAGACGGTGTGCACCGGCTGGCGCACGCCGCGGTCGCCCGGGTAGTGGTCGGCGAGGGCGGCGTCGGCCGCGGCGAGCTGCTCGTCGAGGGTGTCGGCGAGGCTGCTCACCCCGGCCGACTGTCTATCCGTCACCAGGCGCTCGCTCATGACGAGGCCGCCTCGTACGCGGGCAGGGTCAGGAAGTCCACGTAGTCGTCGGCCAGCGCCACCTGCTCGAGCACGCGGAACGCGGTCTCGAAGTTGCGGTCGTCGTAGCCCTCGCCGAGCTCGGCCCGGATCTTGCCGTGCTCCTGCTCCATGACCTCGCGGACCAGCTCGGCGGTGATGAGCGTGCCGTCGTCGAGCGTCGAGCCGTTGTGGACCCACTGCCAGATCTGCGAGCGCGAGATCTCGGCGGTGGCGGCGTCCTCCATGAGGTTGTGGATGCCGACCGCGCCGAGGCCACCGAGCCAGGCCTCGAGGTAGCGGGCCGCCACCTCGACGTTGCCGGTCAGGCCGGCCCGGGTGATCTGGCCCTCGGCCGAGGCGATGTCGAGCAGGTCCTCGGCGGTGACGTGGACGTCGTCGCGCAGCACGCCGAGCTGGTTCGGCCGGTCGCCGAGGATGCCGTCGAAGACCTCCTGGCAGACGGGCACGAGGTCGGGGTGAGCCACCCAGGAGCCGTCGAAGCCCTGGCTGGCCTCCCGCTGCTTGTCCTCGCGGACCTTGGCGAAGGCCCGCTCGTTGGCCTCCTTGTCCTTGCGGCTCGGGATGAAGGCGGACATCCCGCCGATGGCGAAGGCGCCGCGTCGGTGACAAGTCTGGACGAGGAGCTCGGCGTACGCCCGCATGAACGGTGTCGGCATGCCGATGAGACCGCGGTCGGGCAGGACGAACTGGGGACCGCTGTCGCGGAAGTACTTGATGATGCTGAAGAGGTAGTCCCACCGGCCGGCGTTGAGGCCGGACGCGTGGTCGCGCAGCTCGAAGAGGATCTCGTCCATCTCGAAGGCGGCCGGGATGGTCTCGATCAGCACCGTGGCGCGGACGCTCCCGTAGGGGACGCGGAGCCGCTGCTCCGAGAAGGTGAAGACGTCGTTCCAGAGCCGGGCCTCGAGGTGGCTCTCGGTCTTCGGCAGGTAGAAGTACGGGCCGCTGCCACGGTCGAGCAGCTCCTGGGCGTTGTGGAAGAAGTACAGCCCGAAGTCGACCAGCGCGCCGACGACGGGGGTGCCGTCGACGACGAGGTGCCTCTCGTCGAAGTGCCAGCCGCGGGGACGCATCACGATGGTGGCGAGGCGCCGGTCGGTGCGCAGCGCATACTCCTTGCCCTTCGCGTTGGAGAAGGTGATGGTCCGGCGGATCGCGTCGCGGAGGTTGACCTGACCGCCGATCACGTTGTGCCAGTGGGGAGTACTCGCGTCCTCCATGTCGGCGAGCCACACCCGTGCGCCGGAGTTGAGGGCGTTGATCGTCATCTTCCGGTCGGTCGGGCCGGTCATCTCGACGCGGCGGTCGACGAGGTCCGCCGGCGCCGGGGCCACCCGCCAGTCGCCGTCGCGCACCTCCTGGGTCTCCGGCAGGAAGTCCAGCTTGCCGGTCCGGGACACCTCGTCACGGCGGGTCTTCCGGGCCGCGAGGAGCTCGTCGCGGCGAGCGCCGAACTCCCGCTGCAGCGCGGCAAGGAAGTCCAGCGCCTCGGCGGTGAGGATGTCATCCTGCCCGTCGACCGGAGGGCCGGTGACCTCCACGGTGGACTCAGAGGGCACTGGTCACTCCTTTCATGGCGCCGTGCGGCTGGTACGTGGGAACGGTGTCGTCGAGGTGGGGCTCGGCCTCGGCGGCCGCCGGGGTCGCGTTGCCCTGCCGGGTCGCGGCGTCGCGGACCGCATGGGCGACGGCGGGCGCCACCGCCGGGTCGAAGACCGACGGGACGATGTAGCTGCTGTTGAGCTCGGCGTCGTGCACGCAGCCGGCGATGGCGCGGGCGGCGGCGAGCATGACCTCCTGGGTGATCTCCCGAGCGCCGGCATCGAGCATGCCGCGGAAGAAGCCGGGGAAGGCCAGCACGTTGTTGATCTGGTTCGGGAAGTCCGAACGCCCGGTCGCCACGACCGCGGCGGTGCGGCCGGCCTCGAGCGGGTCGACCTCGGGGTCGGGGTTCGCGAGGGCGAAGACGATGGCGTCGGCGTTCATCGTCGCGACGTCCTCGCCGGTGAGCAGCCGCGGGGCGGAGACGCCGATGAAGACGTCGGCGCCGGCGAGCACCTCGGCCAGCGTGCCGGTCTGACCGTCGCCGTTGGTGTTCTCGGCGATCCAGCGACGAGCCGGCTCCTGGTGCTCCTGGCCGGAGTGCAGCGCGCCGTTGCGGTCGCAGGCGACGATGTGGCCCACACCCTGGGCATGGAGGAGGGTGATGATGGCGTGACCCGCGGCGCCGACGCCGCTGATGACGACGCGGACGTCCTCGATCCGCTTCCCGACGACCTTGAGCGCGTTGGTGAGCGCGGCGAGGACGACGATAGCGGTGCCGTGCTGGTCGTCGTGGAAGACCGGGATGTCGAGCTCGTCGCGCAGCCGGCGCTCGATCTCGAAGCAGCGGGGGGCGGCGATGTCCTCGAGGTTGATGCCGCCGTAGACCGGGGCGATCAGCTTGACGGTGCGGATGATCTCCTCGGTGTCCTGGGTGTCGAGGCATACCGGCCAGGCGCTGACGCCGGCGAACTGCTTGAACAGGGCGGCCTTGCCCTCCATGACCGGCAAGGCGGCATACGGGCCGATGTTCCCCAGGCCGAGGACCGCGGACCCGTCGGTCACGACGGCGACGGTGTTGCGCTTGATGGTCAGGCGGCGGACGTCCTCGGGGTTCTTGGCGATGGCGAGGCAGACGCGGGCCACGCCCGGGGTGTAGGCGCGGGAGAGGTCGTCGCGGTTCTTCAGCGGGACCCGGGGGTTGACCTCGAGCTTGCCGCCCAGGTGCATAAGGAAGGTCCGGTCGCTGACCTTGCGGACGGTGACGCCGGGGACCTCGGCCAGCTCGGCGACGATGGTGTCGGCGTGCTCGGCGTCCGACGCGTTGCAGGTGACGTCGACGACGAGGCGGTCCGCATGGGACTCCACCACGTCGAGCGCCGTCAGGACGCCCTTGGCCGTGCTCACCGCGGCGACGAGGCCACTGGTGGCCCCCGAGGAGGAGGGGGTCTCCACGCGGACCGTGATCGCGTAGCCAGGACTGGGTGTCGCCATTGACTGTCTCCCTTGCGCCGAGTTTTCGTATTGCGGATACTATTGTCTGTGTTGCGGAACTTCAACTGATTGTTGATATATCTGGTGAGGACCTCGCCAGCAGCACCTACTCTTTCGCTATACGGAAATTTTGGGAAGCACACGTCGAGGAGGATGGATGAGTGCGTCGGTGGCGTCGTCGGCGGCAGCCGATGCCGAACGGGCCGTGAAGAGCCCGGCGCGCTCCGGCACCGTGCAGTCCATCGAGCGGGCCTTCGGGCTGCTCGAGACCATGGCCGACCACGGCGGCACGATGGGCTTGTCGCAGCTCGCCGCGGAGTCCGGACTGCCCCTGCCGACGATCCACCGGCTGCTGCGCACCCTCGTCGACCTCGGCTACCTCCGCCAGGACGCGAGCCGTCAGTACGTTCTCGCTCCTCGCCTGATCCGCCTCGGCGAGAGCTCCGGCGCGATGCTCAGCGTCTGGGCCAAGCCGCACCTCGACCGGCTCGTCGACGAGCTCGGCGAGTCGGCCAACCTCGCCATGCTCGACGGCGACGAGATCGTCTACGTCGCGCAGGCGCAGTCGCGGCGCTCGATGCGGATGTTCACCGAGGTCGGCCGTCGGGTGCTTCCCCACTGCACGGCCGTCGGCAAGGCGATCATGGCCCAGATGCCGCAGGAGCAGGTGCTCGACCTGTTGCGGCGCACGGGGATGCCGGAGCACACCGAGCACACCATCACCGATCCCGATGCCTTCGCCGCCGCCCTGGTCTGGGTCGGCGAGCACGGGTACGCCATCGACGACGAGGAGCAGGAGCACGGCGTGCGCTGTGTCGCCGTCGCGGTTCCCGACGCCCCGACCAAGCTCGGGCTCTCGGTCAGCGGGCCGGCGACCCGGATGACGCCGGCCGTCGTCGAGCGCGCCGTCCCGATCCTCCGCGCGGCGGCCACCGCGCTGTCCCGCGACCTGGCCTGAAACGGGCTAGGTCTTGCTTGCCACCGCGCGGACCGCCTCGATCACCGCGTCCGGACGCTCGACGTGGATGTAGTGGGTCGCGTCGGGGACCAGCTTCGTCGTCGCCCCGGGCATGCTCGCCGCGAACTGGGCCCGAGCCTGGTCCTGGACGGCGGCGGCGTCCTTGAGCAGCTGCTGGCTTGCGGGATCGGACACCTGTTGGACCTGGCCGGCGAACAGCAACGTCGAGGGGATCGGCCGCCAGGCCGGCGCCGCATCGATGGAACCGAGGATCTCGTCGAGGTCGTAGCCCTCGAACGAGTATCCGGGAATGAGGCTCGGCGCCTTCAGCGAGGCCTTGAGCAAGTTCCGTGATGACGGCGGCAGCAGCGTGGCGAAGGCGGGAGGCGTCGCGTCGACCAGCACCATGCCGGCCACCTGGTCCGGGTAGGTCCGGGCGTACAGGACCGCGAACAGGCCGCCGAGGGAGTGACCGACGAGGAGGTACGGGCCGCGCACACCCGCGGTGCCCAGGACATCGTGCAGCTCGGTGACCACGGCGGTGGCCGTGCGCGGCATCGGCACCTGGTCGCTGCGGGCGGGCTGCGAAGAGGACAGCGGGGTGCCGGCCGCGTCCACCGAGAGCACGGTGCCGGGGCGGTCGTAGACGCAGACCCGGTTCGTCGTGGCCAGCCCGGGCGCGACCGCCGGTGGGTGCGCCGTGGCGGCACTCCAGATGTCGCCGCCGTTGCCGTACCCCGACTGCATCACGACCGTCGGTCGTCCCGAGCCGTGGCACTCCAGGTAGACCTGCCGGCCCCCGACGGTGACTCGGGCGGCGAAGTCTCCGCCCGCCGCCGAGCTCGCGGACACGGTCGAGGGTCCGGCCGTACTGGTGGCCGCACCGCCCGACCCGGGAGAGGACGAGCAGGCTCCCGTCAGGGCCGCCAACAGGACGGCGCCAACTACCGCCGAGGACTCGCGTGCCGCGAAGCATGAGGTCAGTGTCGCCTTCAGCGGGCGGTTCGTGTCACATCTGTTCGGGTGAGTCCACGCCGAGCAGGCCGAGCCCGTCGACGAGCACCGCGAGCGTCATGGCGCAGAGCGCCAGCCGCGACTCGCGCAGCTCGGCGTCCTCGGCCTTGAGCACCGGATGGTGCTCGTAGAAGGTCGAGAACGCCTGCGCCAGGTCGAAGAGGTATGCGGCGAGCCGGTGGGGTTCGAGCGCGTCGCCGACCTGGGCGACGATCGACCCGTACTCGAGCAGCACGAGGGCCAGGTCACGCTCGCCGGCGTCGCGGACGACCACCCGGCGACGCTCGCCGCCGGCGCCCTCGGTCGTGGGGTCGAGGCCCGCGTTCCGGAAGATCGAGCGGACCCGCGCCGCCGCATACTGAAGGTAGGGACCGGTGTTGCCGGTCAGCGAGACCATCCGGTCGAGGTCGAAGACGTACTCGCTGTCGTGGGCGACGGAGAGGTCGGCGTACTTGACGGCGCCGATGCCGATCTGCGGGGCGATCGCCGCGCGGACCGTCTCGGGCAGGTCGGGGCGGGCCTCGTCGAGGACGCGCCGGGCGGCCGTGACCGCCTCGTCGATGAGCCCGCTGAGGCGCGGCGTCTCCCCCGACCGGGTGCGCAACAGCTTGCGGTCCTTGCCGAGGACGTTGCCGATCTGCACGTGGATGGGGCGGGCGTCGTCCGGGAGCCACCCGGCCAGTCGCGCGGTCTCCCAGACCATCTGGAAGTGCAGCGCCTGGGTCACCCCGACGACGTAGATGATCCGGCTGCCGTGCAGCTGGTTGGCGCGGTAACGGATCGTGGCAAGGTCGGTGACGCCGTACCCGTAGCCTCCGTCGGACTTGCGGATGATCAACGGGACCGGCTTGCCCTCTCGCCCGGTGTAGCCGTCGAGGAACACGCAGAGCGCCCCCTCACTGATGCGAGCGATCCCCTTGGCCTCGAGCTCGTCGCAGAGGGCGGCCAGCTCGGCGTTGTAGCGCGACTCGCCGTAGAGGTCGGCGTCGGTGAGGGCGACGCCCATGACGTCGTAGACGCGGTTCAGGTAGTGCTTCGACAGCTCGACGACCTCACCCCAGAGGCGCATCGTGTCGGGGTCGCCCGCCTGCAACGCGACGACCCGGGCCCGAGCGCGCGCGGCGAAGGCCGGGTCGCGGTCGAAGTCCGAACGGGCCGCCTGGTAGAAGGCGTTGGGGTCGCTCTCGAGTAGGGCCGCGTCGGCGGAGTCCTCGCCGACGTCGAGGAGGTGCTCGATGAGCATCCCGAAGGGAGTGCCCCAGTCACCGATGTGGTTCTGCCGGATGACGTCGTGTCCGAGCTTCTCCAGGACCCGCCCGAGGGCGTCGCCGACGACCGTCGTCCGCAGGTGGCCGACGTGCATCTCCTTGGCCACGTTGGGTGAGGAGTAGTCGATGGGGATGTGCTCGCGCTCCTGGACGGGTACGCCCAGCCGCGGATCCGCGGCCATCTCGCCGACCGCCGCGGCGACCCAGTCGTCGGTGAGGGTGATGTTGAGGAACCCGGGTCCGCTGATCTCCACCGGCTCCGCGATGCCGGCGAGGTCGAGGTGGGCGGTCACCTTCGCGGCCACCTCGCGCGGGGGCATACCCACCCTCTTGGCGAGCGCCAGCGGGGCGTTGGCCTGCAGGTCGGCGAACTGGGAGGGCCGCAGCACCGGGTCGGCGTTCCGCAGCTCCGGGTAGTCGGCTCCGAACGCCGCGGCGATGGCCGCCGTGACACGGGGCGCGAGGACCTCGGACGGGGACGGCATGGCCACAAGGCTATGGGTGTGTGTCCATTCGGAGGATTCCGGGCCTCACCCTCTCCACGGGACACTGTCGGCATGACCGATCCCTGGACGCCGCCTCAGGGGTCTCCCGCCTTCGGGAGCCCGCGTGAGCCGGCCGAGACCGTGGCGTTCGGGGAGCCCGCCGCACCGATCGCGGGAGAGCTGCCTCCCGACATCGCCACGAACTTCCCGCACGGAACGGAGGCCGGCTGGCGCCCGGACCCGAACGTCGCCGGCCAGCTGCGGCTGTGGGACGGCCGGCACTGGACCGAGCACGTACGCCCGCTGGACCCGGTCGCCGAGGCCGAGAAGGCGGCGCCGCCGATCCGCACCAACGAGGGCGTCCGGGCCTGGGCGCTCATCGCGCAGCTGATGCTGTCGCTGAGCATCCTGGCGTCCTGCGTCTCGCTGCTGTGGTGGATCGCGACGCTCAACACCCTGCAGATCTGGAGCATGCAGCCCGGCGAGGTCCACGAGGACGAGGCCCGGGGCCTGCTGCGCACGATGATCCTCATCATCCTGGCGCTGCTCCTGGTCGTCTTCCTCAGCTGGGTCTTCGTCATGGTCTGGGTCGGGGTGTCCCGCAACGACCGGCACATGAACCGCCTGCTCATCCGCGGGTCGATGGTCGGCACCGTCATCGGGACCTGCATCCCGCTGCTCAACATCCGGATCGCCTGGCGCACGTTGACCGACCTCTACCAGGCCTCGGACCCTCGTCGCATCGGGCACGGTCCCACCACGGCGTCGCGCGCGGCGCCCCCGATCGTCATCGCGTTCTGCGTCCTCTACTTCTTCCCGGCGTGGATCCAGTCGCTGGCGCTGATCCGCATCCGCGAGGCCCTCGGCACCGTCGACTACCTCCGTGACCTCATCTTCGCGTTCATCATCAGCACGGCGCTCGGAGTCGCAGCGACCGTCTGCCTGATCCTCATCATCACGAGGGTCACCGACCATCTCCGGGGGCGGGCGCCCGCCCCCGGTGCGGAGACCGCGAGGCCCATCGCATCGCAGTTCACGCGGATGTGACGCCTCGGCGGTCGATCGGGGGACACCGGCGCGGCATACCTGGGCAGGGGGAGGGTATGCCGCGCCGGTGGCATTCCGGGGCCGGTCGTCGCCGGCCCCCGAGCACGCTGGCTACCGCTGTGTCGCGAGACCCAGGTCGGCGACCGTCTTCTCTCGCATCTCCACCTTCCGGACCTTGCCGGTGACGGTCATCGGGAACTGGTCGACGATATGGACGTAGCGCGGGATCTTGTAGTGGGCGAGCCTTCCCGAGGCGAACGCGCGGACCGCCTCGGCGGTGAGCGGCTCGGCGCCCTCACGCATCCGCACCCACGCGCACAGCTCCTCGCCGTACCGCTCGTCCGGGACGCCGATGACCTGGGCGTCCAGGATGTCGGGATGGGTGTAGAGGAACTCCTCGATCTCACGCGGGTAGATGTTCTCGCCGCCCCGGATCACCATGTCCTTGATCCGCCCGGTGATCTGCACGTAGCCGTCGTCGCCCATGACCGCGATGTCGCCGGTGCGCATCCAGCCGTCCTGGAGGACCTCGTCGGTCTTGTCCTGCTGCTCCCAGTAGCCGAGCATCACCGCGTACCCCTTGGTGCAGAACTCGCCCGCGACGCCCCGCGGCAGGGTCTCGCCGGACTCCGGGTCGACGACCTTGATCTCCAGGTTCGGCCCCACCCGGCCGACGGTGCCGACCATGTGGTCGAAGGTGTCGTCGGTATGCGTCTGGGTCGACACGGGCGAGGTCTCGGTCATGCCGTAGCAGATGGTCATCTGGTCGATCCCCGAGGCGATGACCTTCTTCATCAGCTCGGCCGGGCACGGTGAGCCGGCCATGATCCCGGTGCGGACGCTCGACACGTCGTAGTCGGCGAAGTTCGGCAGCGACCACTCGGCGATGAACATCGTGGGAACGCCGTAGAGAGAGGTCACCTTCTCGTCCTGGCACGCCTGCAGCGTCTTCGCGGGGTCGAACCCCGGCGCCGGGATGACCATGGTGGCCCCGTGGGTGGAGCACGCGAGGTTGCCCATGACCATGCCGAAGCAGTGGTAGAAGGGCACGGGGATGCAGACCCGGTCGGCCTCGGTGTAGCGGCACAGCTCACCGACGAAGAAGCCGTTGTTGAGGATGTTGCGGTGGCTGAGGGTGGCGCCCTTGGGGAACCCGGTCGTGCCCGACGTGTACTGGATGTTGATGGCCTCGGTGTTGGTCAGGCCCGCCTGGATCTGCGCGAGGTGCTCCGGGTTCACTCGCTCGGCGCCGGCGAGCAGGTCACGCCAGCTGTCGGTGCCGATGAGGACGACCTGCTCGAGCCCCGGGACGTCGCCGCGGACCTCCTCGATCATCGCGCCGTAGTCGCTGGTCTTGAACGACGGCGCGGCGACGATCATCCGGATCCCGGCCTGGCCCAGGACGTACTTCAGCTCGTGGGTCCGGTAGGCGGGGTTGATGTTGACCAGGATCGCGCCCATCTTCGCCGTGGCGAACTGCACGACGACCCACTCGGCGCAGTTCGGGGCCCAGATCCCGACCCGGTCGCCCTTCTCGATGCCCGCGGCGACGAACCCGCGAGCCGCGATGTCGACGTCCCTCTTCAGCTCGGCCCAGGTCCAGCGCGTCCCCTGTTCGACGTCGACCAGCGCCTCCCGGTCCGGGAACCGCGCGACCGTCTCGTCGAAGTTGTCGCCGATGGTCTGCTCGATGAGCGGGACGTCGGTCTCACCGGCGGTGTGCGACAGGGCGGTGTCGGGGGACATCGGCGACCTCCGTGGTTCGATCCAGGCTCGGCGGCGAGGGGGGCACTCCGAGTATGCCGCTCCGCCGTTGCTTCGGAGTAAGCCCGATCATCCGCAGGCGACCCGGGCCAGGCTCACGCTGCTCCCGCCCCCGGCACCGGAGGCGAAGTACGTCGCCGCCGCCGACACGCACCGGTCGTCGGTCGCGATGAGGTAGGTGCCGCTCACCTCGGCGGCTCCCGGAGCCCCGTCCTGCGAGGCGTACTCGGGCCAGCTGGTGCCGGTGTAGTCCGCGAAGCGGATCTCGATGCGCAGAAAGCCCGGCGGAGTCACGGCTCCGTGGTGCACCGCCGACACGCAGTTCACGCCCTTGGCCTGGCCGTCGTAGTAGAGCCGGAGGGTGGTGTCGTTTTCAGTGCTCTCGCTGACGACGCGGCCTGGGCAGCTCGACAGCGGGGCAGGCGCAGTGGTCGTGTCGGACGTGACGACGACGGTGCTGCTGGATCTGGCGGTCGTGGTCGAGCCCGACCCGTCGGTGGTCGTCGCTCCCTTCGTCGTGTCGGCCGCCGACTCGGTCGTCGTCCCGGTCGTCGTCTGGTCGGTGGTCAGCGCGCCGTCCGCCAGAGCCAGTCCGATGCCGATGGCGACGCAGACCAGCAACGCCGAACCGCCGCCCTTGCCATCCGCCATGACGCTTTCCTCACCCGAGGCTGATGCTGCTGTGATCCGTGTGGCACGAGTGTCCTCGGCGTCCGGAGTCAGCGTCAACGCGCCACGGCGGCTGGCCCGGTCTCAGTCCGGGACCAGAACGACGAGGTCCGCGCGGTCGCGCGTGGCGAGAACGCGGTCGGCGTTGGCCTGGTCGGGCCCCACCGCCCAGGCCTGCGCGGCGCCGGGCTCCTTCCCGAACTCGGTATGCCGCGCCACCAGGCGCCGGACCCGCTCACGGTCGGTGAGGTCGACGAACCACACCTCGTCGAACAGCGCCCGGACCCGCGGCCACGGGTCGTCCTCGAGGAGCAGGTAGTTGCCCTCGCTGACGACGACGCGAACCGACGCCGGGATGGCGATCGCCGCCGCGACCGGCTGCTCCAGCACGCGCTCGAACCCGGGGACGTAGACGGTCGCCGGGTCGCCGGACCGCAGCCGGGACATCGTCGCGAGGTACCCGTGACCGTCGAAGGTCTCGGGGGCGCCCTTGCGGCCCCGTAGCCCCAGCGCGTCGAGCTGCGCGTCGGCGAGGTGGTACCCGTCCATCGGCAGGTGCGCCACCGCCGCGTCGGTCAGCTCCTGCGCGAGGGCAGCGACGAGGTCCTCCGCCAGCGTGGTCTTCCCGGCCCCCGGCGCGCCGGCCACCCCGATGGTGACGCGCGTCCCGTCACCGGCCCGGTCGAGGAGCCTCACCACGCGCTGGACCAGCGCGTCGAGGTCCGGCGGGGGGAGGAGGCGCGAGGCGGGCATACCCGCATTGTCGTGCCCGCATTTCGTCAACGACGAGCCGCCGCGGGCGGCGTGACGCAGAACACACCGGTTGGGGTCCGCAACCAATTGCGGTGGGAATGGATCGCGGCATATCTTAGTTGAAACTTCAACAAGCCTCGTCACCCATCCGAGAGGAACCACTCCCATGGCTCTGTTCAACCGTACCTCGTCCGCCGTCGCCGAAGAGGTCCGCCCCGCGGCCGACATCGCCGGCGACTACGTCCTCGACCCGGCGCACACCCGGATCGGCTTCTCCGCCCGGCACGCGATGGTCACCAAGGTCCGCGGCCAGTTCGACGAGTTCGAGGGCACCGCGCACGTCGACACCCAGAACCCCGCGGCGTCGACGGTCAACGTCACGATCCAGAGCGCGAGCGTCACCACCGGCCAGGCCCAGCGCGACGGCCACCTCAAGTCCCCCGACTTCTTCGACGTCGAGACCTACCCGCAGATCACCTTCGTCTCCACCGACGTGGAGCGCGACGGCACCGAGTGGAGCATCACCGGCGACCTCACCATCAACGCCGTGACCAAGCCCGTGACGGTCCTCTTCGAGGAGACCGGCGAGGCCAAGGACCCGTTCGGCAACCTGCGCGTGGGCTTCGAGGGCAGCGTCACCCTGAACCGCACCGAGTGGGACCTGAAGTGGAACTCGCCGCTGGAGACCGGTGGCGTGCTCGTCAGCGAGAAAGTCACCCTGGAGTTCGACGTCTCGGCCATCCGTCAGCCGGTCTGACCCCAGGCGTCCGGCGCACACGCCGCACCCGAACCACATCGAGGGCCGCTCCCGAACGGGAGCGGCCCTCGCCTGTGTGGCCGGGAGGGAACCCGGTCAACCCTCCTTGTTGGCCAGCGCGACGAGCACGCCCGCCAGCGCGAAGTACTTGTTGGTGCCGAGCTCGCGGACCGTGTCGATGCCGAAGCTGTCCTTCAGGACCGCGTCGTGCGCGGTCGTCAGGCCGGCGAGCGCCGACGGCGGGGCCGCGAGGATCTCCGCGAGGCTCTTGTCCTCATACGACTTGTCCAGCCCCTTGGAGAGGTTGACCTGCACCATGCCGACTCCTTCACCACGCTGTCCGGGACCCCGCCGGGCGGCGGCGCCCGACCCATCGTAGGCGGGGAGCCCGGTCGCCCAGACCTAGGCCGGAGTACGGATCAGGCAGCCGCTCGGCGGCGTGCCGTCCTTCGGGAACGCGATGGCGAGCGCCTCGGCCGTACGGCGCGCGCGCTCTTGGTAGCCCGGTGTCGTGAAGTGGATGTTGTCGCTGATGTACCACTTGTCCTGAACTTCGGCAGCCCAGTCGTAGACCCGCATGTTCGGGTAGGTCGAGCACGCCGCCATGAGCGCGTCGTCCCACTTCTGGATCTGGACCTGGGCGTACGGGCCTTTGGTCAGCAGGGTCTTGACGGTGAGGAACATGACCGGTGAGCTGCCGACGTGCTGCATCAGCAGCTGGATCCGCTTGTCCATCGGCGTGTTGCCGCCGACCGCCTGGTTCGCCGCCTCGTTGGTCCCCATGGCGAAGACCCAGCAGCCCTTATAGCCAGCCGCCATCTTGCTCTTGACGGCTTCCTCCGCGTTCGGCTGGCCGTTCCACCGCTCGACGATCGACCGCGCGCCGAGGATGTCGGTGGACGCGTTGACCGCGCCGAACAGCTTGTACTGCGCGTCGATCCGGTCGGCGGGGTTGGGCAGGTAGTCCTCGCTCATCAGCCCGACCGAGGTCGAGTCGCCGACGTGGATGACGTTGGTGCACGACGTCTTGAGGTTCGCGATGTCGACCTGCGTGGTCGCGGTCGCCGAGGGGGTGGGCGCGCCGGACGTGGCGGCCGACGGCGTCTCCGGGACGGCCGGCGTCGCGTCCGCGACCGGCGGAGGCAGCGGCGGGTTGTTGAGATCGCTCGGCGACTGCGCCGCCGAGCTCGAGGCCGAAGGACCCATGACGGTGAAGGCGGTGAGCCCAGCCGTGGCCACGAGCACGAGGGCCAGGACGTTGCCGAGGAGCGGGGGGGCGGCGGAACGGTTCGCGGCGCGGGTCTGACCGGCCAGGGCGCGATGCTCGCGGCCGCGGCGAAGCGCGCCGAGCAACCCGCGGCGACGGATGGGGTCCTCGACCAGCGCCCAGCTGAGCGAGGCCAGCGCGAGGATCACGGTGCACAGCAGCACCGGCCGCCACGGAGAGTCCTTGAGGACATCCGCCGGGAGGAACACGATCACCGGCAGGTGCCAGAGGTAGATGCCGTACGAGCGCTCGCCCAGCCAGCGGAACGGCGCGGCCCCGACGGCCTTGCCGAGCAGGCTGGCCGGGTGCGTGGTCACGGCGATGAGCAGGGCCGTCGCGACAGACAGGATGAGGATGCCGCCGCGGTAAAGGAACATCGAGTACTCGTCGGTCTGGGTCAGCAGCAGCGCGATGGCGACCAGTGAGAGGACTCCGGCGGTCTCGAGGACGACCCGGCCCCTGACCGGCAGGCGCGCCGAGGCCCGGCCTGGACGCCACATCATTCCGAGGGCCGCACCGACGAGGAGGCCGCCGGCCCGGGTGTCGGTGCCCTCGTAGGCGCGGGTGTTGTCGAAGCCGGGCGTGGCGATAACCCACATCGCGATGAACGAGAGGACGGCGAGGCCGAGGGTGACGAGCGCGACGCGGTCCCAGCGGCGGCGCAGCAGGGTGACCAGACCCCAGACGATCAACGGCCAGAAGACGTAGAACTGCTCCTCGACCGCCAGGGACCAGAGATGGTCCAGCGGTCCCGGTCCGTTGAACCGGGCGAAGTAGGAGACCCCCAAGCCGATCGTCGTCCAGTTGCTCACGTAGAAGAGCGCGGCCACCGTCTCGGCGGTCCGGACGCCGATCTCCTCCGGGTTGCTCAAGGCCGTGACCGCCATGACGACGACCAGCACCAGGACCACGGCGGGGAGCAGGCGGCGCGCGCGGCGCAGCCAGAAGTGCTTGAGGTCGAACCCGCCGGTGCGGTCGAACGTCGAGCGCAGGATCCCGGTGATGAGGAAGCCGCTCAGGGTGAAGAAGATGCCGACGCCGAGCAGGCCGCCCGGGATCTGGTCCGCTCCCAGGTGGTAGGCGACCACGGCCGCGACAGCGATGGCTCGCAGACCGTCCAGCGCGGGCAGGTACGTGCCCTTGTTGTCGATCGGGCGGGGCATGGCTCCTCGGGCGGCGAAACGGTGCGGCAGGGCTACGGTGTCGGTCCGGTGTCCGGACCCGGACTACCGGACACCCGGCTGTGCACGACCGACCCGATGACCCGATGTCCGTTTGTCGATGGTACGTGTCATGGCGGTGACTCCCGGGTAGCCACGAGGGGCGGACGCATACGTGGCGCGACGGGCGCCGGCCGGCGTCCGGGGACGCGACCGCAGGAGAGTAACGGCTCGGCGGACGTGCGAGCGGCGACGCTCAGGCGGGGGTCGGTTCCGTGGGCCGCTCGGTCCGGGCGGCACGGAGCTGGGCGATGATGTCGCGCTCGCGCTCCGCCAGGGCCATGAGGTCCGGGTTCAGGTCCGAGGCGGGCTGGGCCGCGTCGGGTCCGACCGCAACCGACGAGAGCGGGACGTGGCGGATCGAGTCCTCGATCCAGGCCAGCTCGGTCAGCAGCTCTCTGATGCTCTGTGACATCGCGTCCGCCTTCGTCCTCGGAGGCTGGAGAGAGACCGGCTGCTTGATCCAGCAACAGGGTAAACCGGACCAGTGGATCGGCACAGATCCCGTGGTCGACGATCTCCCCCGCGCCGATCACGGCGGCCTGACGACGCAGACTCGTGGCGCTAGCGGGGCCGGCCCACCCAGAGCCCGGCGAAGACCAGCAGCGCCGCCACGACGAAGAGCGCCGTGAGCCGCTCCCCGAGGAGGATCATCGCCCCGGCCGCGGTGAGGATCGGGATGACGAGCTGCACGGAGCCGGCGGTCGTCGCCGACATCCGCCGCTGGCACGCATACCAGGCCACGTAGGCGAACGCGGTCGTGAAGGCCCCCATCACCGTCGCGAGGGCGAGACCGCTCGGTGTCACCTCCGGCCCGGCGGCGGCCGTGAACCCGACCGGCACCAGCAGCGCGACGGCCAGCACCGTGAAGTTGCCGGTCGTCGCCTGCCGCGGGTCGGTCACGCGGCGCCCCGCGGCGGTGTACAAAGCCCACGCGGCGCCGGTCATCGCGAGGAGCAGCACCCCGAGCGGGGTGACGTCCCCGGCACCGGGCGCCGTGAGCACTCCGACGCCGGCCAGTGAGACCAACGCTCCCACCGCTCGCCGCCGAGGGACCGGCGTACGGGCGGCGAGGTCGTGACCGACGAGGCCGGCGAGCACCGTGGCGTAGAAGACGAACGTGCCGGCCGCGGCGCCGATGTGCTGGTACCCGAACGAGATGCAGACGGCGTAGACGCCGAGCCACAGCGCGGGCCACAGGTTGGCCCGGGTCAGGCTTGGCCGCTCGCCGCGACCGAGAGTGAGCGCGAGCAGGGCGACGGCGCCCGCGACGAAACGCACCACCGTGAGCAGGTATGCGTCGAGCAGGTGGTTGGCGACGACGTAGCGGGTGACGAGCGAGTTCGCGGCAAAGGCGATCAGGACGAAGGCCAGCAGCCCCGCCGTCCGCTGCTCAACTCGGGACGCCGACACGGTGGCCAGCATGGCCGTTCGGCGAGCCGTCACCGCCGGAACGACGGAACCGGAGGGCGCGGGGGGCGGGGGTGGGTCACCATGAGCAGTCCTTCGAACGGGGACCACGGGTCGTGGTCCGGCTCCGTCGAGGGTGCCGCCGGCGGGACCACCGCCACATCGGGAGGCGTCCCTATGTTCGCCTTCCCCACCCTTACTCGGGGGCATCGCGTCGGCGGTGAGCCTCCGCTGGTCCGCCTCGGAGCCGATCAGCAGGAGCGCGACGCTGACGACGAGGACCCAGCCCGGGAAGAGGAAGGACACCCGCGGCTGGGCCCGTTGGTCACGCCGCTGGCGAAGGAGAGAACCTGAGGGTCGACCGCTCCGGACGCGCCCATGTCGACGAGGACACTGGAGGTCACGGGCTCCGGCCACTGGCGCGAGGTGTCGGACGCGACGCTGGCCAGTCGCCTTCGGCCAGGGCGTACCGCATCATGACCAACGCGACGATCATCAACAACGCGAGGACGATTCCCGCGACCGCCGCTGCTCGCCGGGTCCGCCAGAAGCCCCGGTTGAGAATGCGTGAGCCGCTCACCACAGCGTTTCGACGGTTCGCCGGACCCGCAGCGCGCGTATCGTTCGGAGCGGGGTGATGGACCGCCGGCGCCGCGCCGTGATACTTGCTACTCGTGACTGTTGACACGATGACCTGGCGCTCGACCGAGGAGCGGGTCGCGCTCGGCAAGGCCGAACGGGCGTCCGTACCGCGTGAGGCGCACGCGGAGCTCGTGCCCACCGACCACGACGCGGTCGACCTGGTCGTCGGCCAGGAGGCGGACCGGCTGCAGAACCTGCTGCCCATCCGACACGGCCGGATGCTCGCCTCCCCCTTCGCGTTCTACCGCGGGTCGGCGATCGTCATGGCCTACGACCTGGCCGCGGGTCCGCGCACCTCGCTCACGACCCAGCTGTGTGGCGACGCGCACCTCAGCAACTTCGGCCTGTACGGGTCGCCGGAGCGCCAGCTGGTCTTCGACCTCAACGACTTCGACGAGACCTGGCCCGGTCCCTTCGAGTGGGACGTGAAGCGACTTGCGGCCAGCGTCGAGCTGGCGACGCGGGCGAACGACTACCCGGGGAAGCGCGGCCGGGAGATCGTCCTGGCGTGCGTCCGGGCATACCGGGAGGCAATGCGCCGGCACGCGCGGCAGGGAAACCTCGACGTCTGGTACTCGCACGTCGCGGCGCAGGACAACGCCCCGCAGCTGTTCGACGTCCTCGACAAGCCGAGCCGCAAGGCGTTCACGCGGACCATCGACAAGGCCCGGACCCGCGACAGCCTCGGCTCCCGCCGAAAGCTCACCGAGGTCGTCGACGGCCGGCTCCGCCTCGTCAGCCGGCCGCCGCTGGTGATCCCCAGCCGGGACCTGGACTTCGGTCCCGGCGCCGAGGAGCTCGAGGGGTGGATCACCGGGCTGATCGACGAGTACTCGTCGACGCTGTCGAGCAACCGGAGGCTGTTGCTGAAGCAGTACCGCTTCGTCGACATCGCCCTCAAGGTCGTGGGCGTGGGCAGCGTCGGCACCCGCGCCTGGGTCGTCCTCATGGTCGGACGCGACGAGGAGGACCCGCTGTTCCTCCAGGCCAAGGAGGCGGTGCGGTCGGTGCTCGACGTGGCCTCGGGCTCGCGGGCCATCGCCCACCATGGCCAGCGCGTCGTCGAGGGCCAGCGCCTCATGCAGGCGGTCAGCGACGTGTTGCTCGGGTGGCAGCGCGCCACCCGCGACGGGGTCAGCACCGACTACTACGTCCGCCAGCTGCAGGACTGGAAGGGCGCCCTCGAGATCGAGGGCATCCCGCCGTCCGGGCTCGAGACGTATGCGCGGATCTGCGCCCAGACGCTCGCCCGGGCCCACGCCCGCTCCGGCGACCGGATCGCCATCGCCGCGTATCTCGGTGGTCGTGACGTCTTCGACGAGGCGGTCGGGGAGTTCGCCCGGGCCTACGCCGACAAGGCCGAGGCGGACCACGCCGCGCTGCGGCAGGCCGCGGCCGACGGGCGGATCACCGCCGAGTACGACGTGTAGCACCGGGGCGCCCCGCCTGCCAGCATGGCGCGATGGTCGACATCACCGACGCCGACGTCACCGAGCTCATCGCCCGGATGGACGACGCGGCCGACGCCTACATCCGCGGCGACCACCGCCGCTACTTCTCGCTCTTCGACCACCCGGACGACTACACGCTGATGCCGCCTTACGGCGGGGAGACGCGACGGGGCTTCGGGCTCACCGATGAGCAGATCGACGAGGGCGGCCGGCTCTTCGAGTCCGGGGAGGCCCGGCTCGACGTCGAGCGCTGGTATGCGTCGGGAGACCTCGTCGTGCTCTGCGCCGTCGAGCGTCAGCATGCCGTGGTCGGCGGCCGGCCCGACCAGGACTGGTCGCTTCGGGTGACCATCGTGTTCCGGCGCGCCGGGGACCGATGGCAGATCGTCCACCGGCATGCCGACCCGCTGGTCAGGGAGATCCCGTTCGACCACTGCGCGGAGCTCGCGCGAGGACTGGACGGCTGACCGGCGGTCCGGCGTCGCTCCAGGCGCTAGCCGACGAGGCAGAAGGGGTGGCCGGCCGGGCGATCGCCGAGGCCGGGGCGCAGGGCGCCGCGATCGTGCGCTTCACCCCTGAACTGTCGAACTGCAGCGCAGACCTTCGTGCGCACGGTGTTGGTCGATTGGCTGCATGTCTCCGAGGTCTGGGTGGGCGCGAACTTTCTTTTCGGCCACGGCCGCGTCGGCAATTACAGTCTGTTGCGAAGCCTGGGGCAGCAGTACGGCTTCCGCGCCGAGAAGATCGATCCCGTCCGCTACAAGGACTTCGTGGTCAGCAGCACGCGCATCCGGCGGCTCGTGGCGGAAGGGCGCGATGGATGAAGCGGGCGCGCTGCTCGGGCACCAGTACTACCTCGACGGCACCGTCGTGCGCGGCGACGAGCGCGGCCGCACCATCGGGTTTCCGACCGCCAACCTCTGCACCGAGAACGAGCTGCTGCCGCCGCACGGGGTCTATGCGACGACGACGCGGATCGCCGGCATCGTGCACGCGTCGGTCACCAACATCGGCACGCGCCCGACCGTGGACACGTCGGGACGCACCGTGATCGAAACGCACATCTTCGACCTGAATCGCGATCTCACGGCCAGTCGATCCGCGTCGGCTTCGTGCAGCGGCTGCGCGACGAGCGCACGTTCGAGTCGCTGGACCTCGCGTGCCCAGATCGCGGCCGACTGCCAGCGCGCCCGCGTGCTGTTCACGCACCTTTCACTGTAGAATCCTTCGGTTGTGCCCGAGCAGGAGTTTCTCTTCGCCCTCGACATGTCCGGTGAACCGCCGTTCGAACGCATGCTCGCCGAGCTGACCCGCACCGTCCTCGGGCACGTCGGGTGCGCCTGCCCGTGGCGATCGATGCGCTCACCGGCCAGCTCGGCGCGGCGCTGGCCGAGCGCGCCGCGAATGGACGGGGCCGCTGCGAGGTGCGGTTCCGCGCGCGCGCCGGCGAGCTCGAAATCGTGGTGGCCGGCGCTGGCGCCCCGGACTGGCGCACGACCTGCCCTCTGCCGGCTTCCTGATCCCCATGCGTCTCTACAACACCCTGTCACGCAGCGAGGAGACGTTTGCGCCCGGCGCCGGCAACACCGTGCGGATGTACACCTGCGGCCTGACCGTCTACGCCCGCGGCCACATCGGCAACTTCCGGACCTTCATCTGCGTCGACGTCCTGCGCCGCACGCTGAAGTACCTGCTCGGCTACCAGGTGCAGCAGGTGATGAACTTCACCGACGTCGACGATCGGACCATCATCGGCGCGCAGAAGGCCGGCCTGGAGCTCCGCGCCTACACCGAGCATACATCGAGGCGTTTCGCGAGGACGCGCAGGCGCTCGGGCTCGAGCCGGTCGAGGAGACCCCGCGCGCGACCGACGAGGCCAACCTCGCGAGGGCCGAGGTGATCACGCTCTAGAAGAACGGCGGCACACCTACCGCAGCGACGGCTCGATCTACTTCAGATTTCGACGATGCCCGGGTACGGCCGGCTGGCGCGTCTCGATCACGAGGGCATGGAGCCGGGCGCGCGCGTCGACTCCGACAGCTACGCGAAGGAAGAACGCACGCGACTTCGTGCTGTGGAAGCGGCACCAAGCCGGACGAGCCGAGCGTGGGACGTCGTCGATCCGCCGGGGCGCGCCCGGCTGGCACCTCGAGTGCTCGGCGATGGCGCTCGCCTCCTCGGCGAGCCGCGATCGATGTCCACGCCGGCGGCATTGACCTGATCTTTCGGCATCACGAGAACGAGATCGCGCAGAGCGAAGGCGCGACGGCAGCCGTTCTCGCGCTTCTGGGTCCACGTCGAGTTGCTGATCGTCGACGAGCAGAAGATGTCGAAGTCGCTCGGCAACACCTACACGATTCCGGATGTGTTCGCGCCCGGCTACCGGTCGTCGGCATGCGGTTATCTGCTGCTTTCGGCGCACCACTCCAAAGCAGCTCATTTGACGTGGCCGTACCTCGCCCAGGCCGAAGAGGCGCTGCGCCGCCTGCGCAGATTTCCTGGCGCGGCTCGGGACCGTCACCGGCGACGGCGTGCACGCCGAGGTCGCCGGCCTGACGACAAGCCGCGCAAGGCGTTCGCCGCCGCAATGAAGGACGACCTCAACACCGCGGCCGCCTTCGGCTCGATGTTCGATCTGGTGTGCGCCTTGAACTCGCGATCGACGCCGGCCAGCTCGGGCGGGCGACGTGCCCTGGCATCCGCGAGCCGTTCGGCAGTTCGACCAGGTGCTCGGCGTGCTCAGCCTCCGGCGGGCCGAAGACGACCAGCCTCCGGTGCCGGTCGAGCGAGATCGCCTGGCGGACGCATACCGCCACGCGGCGACACGTCCGCGTCAATTTCGCGGCCGCCGACCGCATCCTCGCAGGACCTCGCTGGAAAACATGAACGGCCGAATAAAAGGTGAACCGTGAGCGGACCGGGAGCGGCATCCACGCCCGCGATGCGACAAATGACTCAACCTTCACTTACGCTTGCCATGCTCATGTCCGCGCTGTCGGGCTCCCGAAGCGCGAAGCCATCATGCGCAGACTCTACCATCGTCTCGCCCTCGTACACGCGCGTCTATCCGCTGCGTGATCGACGCGCGGCTATGGGGTCATGGTGGAGGACGTCGACGGCAACCTCTTCCTCGACTTCACGGCCGGCATCGCCGTCTGCTCCACCGGCCATGCCATCCGGAAGTCGTCAAGGCGATCGTCGATCAGGCGCAGACAACTCCTGCACATGTCGGGCACCGACTTCTACTACGAGCCGCAGGTGCGACTCGCCGAGGAGCTCGCGACGATTGCGCCGATCCAGGGCGGCGTGCGATCGTTCTTCGGCAACTCCGGGACCGAGGCGATCGAGAGCTGTGCCTCAAGCTGTCGCGCTACGCGACCGGCCGCCAGAACATCGTCGCGTTCTTCGGCGGGTTTCACGGCCGTAGCATCGGCTCGCTGTCGCTCACGGCCAGCAAGGCGTCCAGCGCCGCGGCTTCGCGCCGCTGATGCCGGACGTCTATCACGCGCCGATTCCGGACCGCTATCGGTGTCCGCTCGGGCTCGACGCCGGAGACGTGCCGCGGAAGCATGCCTCGACTTCATCGAGCACGAGCTCTTCGACGCATCTGGTCTCGCCCGACGAAGTCGCAGCGATCGTCGTCGAGCCGATTCAGGGGGAAGGCGGCTACGTCGTGGCGCCGGACCGAGTTCCTGCAGCGGCTGCCGCGAGCTCACCAAGAAGCACGGCATCCTGCTGTCGCCGACGAAGTGCAGTCCGGCATGGGCCGTACCGGCAAGATGTTCGCGATGGAGCACTCCGGCGTCGAGCCCGACATGATCGCATCGCGCAAGGGATCGCGTCGCGGCATGCCGCTCGGGCGTCGTGGCCGCGAGCGGCGAGGCTGATGGACTGGCCGCCCGGCTCGCACGCGAGCACGTTCGGCGGCAACCCGGTGGCGTGCGTGGCGGCGCTCGCGACCATCAAGCTGCTTGAAGGATCGGCTCGTCGCCAATGCCGCCGATGTCGGCGCGCACATGATGAGCGGGCTGAGGAGCTGGCCGGCCAGCATCCGCTGATTGGCGAGGTGCGCGGGCGCGGCCTGATGATCGGCGTCGAGCTCGTCGAGATGGGCGAGACCAAGGAGCGCGCGACCGGCGAGCGCGATGCCGTCGTCAGCGGCGCATTCGCGCGCGGGTTGCTGGTACTCGGCGCGGGGAAGAATGCGGTGCGCTTCTCGCCGCCGCTGATCCTGACGCGGGCGCAGGCGGAGACTGCCGTCACGATCTTCGACGAGGTGACTGACCAGAGGTCGAAACACGACGTTGAACGCAGAACTCGCTGAACCCGCAGAGGTTGTCGACTCTGCGTACTCTGCGGTTTCTGCGTTGATCGTCGTAGCTGGTCCGCGGATTGCTGGTCTCCTGGCACCATGTCACACGCCAGGCAGATTCTCGGGAAAACGAGCGAAGATCTGGCGTGCCAGGAAGCCCGAGCGCCGCGGGTACGCGATAGTTGCGAGGCGCTACCGCCGGCGGGGTGGCGAATTGGACATCATCGCGCGCGACGGCGCGACGCTGGTGTTCATCGAGGTCAAGACGCGCGACGGCCGCGCGTTCGGGGAGGCGGCCGAAGCGGTCACGCCGTTCAAACGGCCGGCGATCTTCGGCTCGGCCCTCGATTACCTGATGCGGCGTCGCCTGTCGGCTTCCCGTGCCGCTCGATGTCGTGTCGATCCATTCGATCGGGGCGCCGGTGCTCGACGATGTTTGAGGACGCCATCGACGTGACCGACGACTGCGTCTGTCGACTAGCGACTCGACTGACGACTGACTTTCGGGACTCGATCGCTGACGACCGTTACCGTGCCTGACCTGCGTCGGATCCCCGGTCCGGCCGTGGGTCGATCGTCTGCGACGGACCATCGCCAGCGTCCGAACGACTCCAGTGCGAGCGGTCGTCGACGCTCGGCGCGATCATTGCCCGTTCTGCCCGGGCCACGAGGGGCTGCGCGCCCGAGGTGCTCTCGCGTACCGGCCGAACAGCCGCACGCCGGACGCGCCCGCTCGGACCTGCGCGTGGTACCGACAGTTCCCAGCGCGCTGCAGGTCGAGGCATGCTGGATGCGCGGCCCGACGGGATGCTCGGACCTCGGAGTGACGGCATCGGCGCGCACAGGTGATCGTCGAGACACCGCATCACGATCGGTCGCTGGCGGCTGAGTCAGATCCGGAGCTCGAGCGGGTGTTGTGGGCGTCCCGTGAGCGGATGCTCGATCTGAGGCGTGACACCGGCTGCGCTACATCCTGGTGTTCGGATCACGGCGCGAGCGGCGGCGCGACGCTCGATCATCCGCACTCGCGGCTGATCGCGCTGCCGATCGTGCCCGCGACTTCGTGCGCGAGGAGTCGTGGCGCGCGGCGGCGCCTCGAGGTGGAGGGACGGTGCGTGTTCCTGCTGACATCGTGCACGAGGATCTGCGCGACGCGCCGGCGCCTGTCCAGGAGAATGCCGACATCGTCGCGCTCGCGCCGTCCACGCCGCGATTCGCTCCGAGACCTGGCTCCTGCGCCGGGCCACGGGGCGCGGTACGTGAGGCGGCGCCGGCGCGGAGTCTGAAGACCTGGCGCGGATGCTCAAGGCCGTGCTGCAGCCGGCTCGATCACACGCTCGAGTCGCCGCGGTACAACCTCATCGTCCACACCTCGCCCGTTTCGGAGGAGGCCACCAATCTCTGTCACTGGCACATCGAGATCATGCCGAAGCTGACGCGCGTCGCGGGCTTCGAGTGGGGGCCGCGGTTCTACCGCCCGACGTCGCCGGAGGAAGCGGCGAAGGTCCTCCAGGGCGGTGCGGTTGTCCACCGGTACCGAGAAAGGCGGGTCGCACGACCCGCCTGAGAGATGGAATGGTTGGAGCGGGAAGCGGGATTCGAAACCCTCAGTTCGACCTTGGCAAGGTCGCGCTCTACCACTGAGCTATTCCCGCCCGAACCTTCAAAGTCCCGCGCCACTGGGTGCAGGACGTCGAGCACGGCCACCGGCAGGTCATTCCAGCGATCACGTATCCGCAGAGTTCATGAGATTCGACGGAAAGGAGACGTTATAGAAGACCTACGCTGGCGCCTCGTCCTCGGCTGCCTGGCTGTCTGACGGGCCTGCTTTCGGCGCAGAGCAACACCCCGACCGAACGTTTCACGGCGGCCGCAATCAACACCAACAACGGCGCCGCGATAGGGTCACATCATCAACCGCTGGTCGACGGACGCCGAGCATGCAGCGATGCAGACGCTGCTCGACAAGGAGCCGGCAGCTGCTGCCGACACGCTCCAGGACATGCCGCGCCTCGGCTACATTCGAGCGACCAACGGCGGCCTCGGCTACGACCTGCGCTACGCGCTCAGAGGAGAAAGGCGAGGACGGCGGGGAGCGCATCGTCCTGGCGACCAATCGACGAATTGGCTTCTCGGAAGACCTCGCACCAGCCGCGTCGATCGACTACCCGTTCACCGTCATCGAGATGCACCTCAACGCCGACGGGGAAGGCGAGGGCAAGCTGTCGCTCGCGACCAAGATCACGGCAAGCAAGGACAAGCGCACCGTGACGCTGGAGAACTACGGAGACTGCAGCCGGTGCTGCTGGAGGGCGTCGGCGCGAGCGGCAAGCAGTCGCTGATCGTCCAGCTGTATGCATTTCGGACTGCGACCGGGGACTCATGCGACGTTCCTTCAGCCGGCCACACTCGATGGCCGCAGGCACCCCGCTGGCACCTAGATCTTGCCGCGTGAGAGCGGAGGAAATGAAGACATGAGCGGATTCAGGAACGTTGCGCGACACCGTTTCTACGACGGCTCGAAGAAGCTCTTACGACGCCGAAAAGCGACTGACCAAGGCAGCTCCGAAGATAGCCAGGCCGCATGACGCCGAAGTTGCGCGCGGCATTCGAATGCGCATCTGAAGGAAACCGAAGGCCACGTCAAGCGGCTGGAGCAGGTCTTCGCCAGCCTGGGCGAGCGGCCAAGGGCAAGCACTGCGACGGCATCGAGGGCATCATCGAAGAAGGCGGATCGTGATCGAGGAAGGCTTCGATGAGACCGCGATCGACGCCCTGCTGATCGCAGCCGGGCGGACGGGCCCGAGCGCTACGAGATGGCGGCCTACGGCACGCTCGTCGCGTGGGCGACCGCGATGGGCGCGCCGAAGCGGCGCGCCTTCTTCAGAAGAACCTGGACGAGGAGAAAGCCCGCGGACAGAAGCTGACGGCGCTGGCGGAAAGCGGCATCGACCAGCAGGCAGCAGCAGCGGCGCATCCGGACGAGGACGAGATGGAGAGCGCCCCAGCCAGGAAATCCCAGAAAGTGGGTGGATTTTCAGCGGCGTCTCGGCGGCGAAGGCCATGCTCGCGTCGGCCTGAGCGGTATCGCTCAGGTCGACCGCAGGACGCTCATCCTGAGCCTGCTGGAAGGGATGACTCGTCCGCTCGTGGTTCGACCAGCTCACCGCGAGCAGTGCCAGCCTGCAGGGCGGACGACGACCACTCCCGC
>CAWHFV010000010.1:0-69366 GCA_963828725.1 uncultured Actinomycetota bacterium
CGGGGCGACCCGGTCAACGTCGACGCGGTGGGCCGGATCCTCATCCGGACTCGCAGCCGGATGTCCGGCTACTGGCAGGCCCCCGAAGCGACGGCCACGGTCACCTCCGGCGGCTGGCTCGACTCCGGCGACCTGGCCCGCGCCGATCAGGACGGCTACCTGTGGTTCTTCGGTCGCAAGAAGCAGGTGATCGTCCACGACGGCTCCAACGTCAGCCCGTTCGAGGTCGAAGGCGCACTCGTCGAGCACCCGGAGATCGACCTCGCCGGGGTCGTCGGCGTCCATGACGAGGTCCACGGCGAGAACGTCCGCGCTTACGTCACTGTGCGCGAGGGCGCCCAGCGGCCGGCCGTCGCGGACCTGATCCGCTTCTGCCGTGAGCGGATCGGCTACAAGGCCCCCGAGGAGATCGTCTTCCTCGACGAGATGCCGCTCAACCCGACCGGCAAGATCGACCGCGTCGGTCTCAAACGAATGGCTGAGCACCACCTCAACCTGACGCCCGGGCCCGACTAGGGGCGACGACGGGTCACGTCGGTCTCTTGCCTCGCCCGCCGGTCCGCGTGGTCCTGCCGTCGTTCGACTCCTGGCTGGTGCCGGCCGGAGCGAGGGAGGGAGTCTCAGCGACCTCGTCGTCCTCGTTCTGCAGGGTCTCGTACCAGTCCGTCTGGGGACGCGGCATACCCTCCTCCAGCGGCCGGGATGCTTCCTCAGCGTGGTCGCTCTCGGTGCTCTCGACGTCATCGGCGCGGCCCTCCGCCGACTCCTCGGCCGGGGGTCCCGCCCACTCCTGCCCGAGGAGCTGTTCCGCCACACCGGGTCCGCCGAGCGTGGCCAGCATCTGGCGGAGGTTGTCGAGCTGCACATTGATGCTGTCTCTGCGGGCCGAGGCGGCCGTCACCTCGCGCTCGGAGCTCCGCGTGATCCGGTCAGCCTGCGCGCGAGCCCGCTGGAGGATGAGCGAGGCCTGCTCCTCGGCCTGGGTTACGTGCGTGGTGGCGATCCCGCGCGCCTCCTCGAACGCGGCCTCCGACTGCTTGGCCAGCTGGAGGGCCCGCGCTTCCGCTGCCTGCAACGAGTTCTCGTGAGCCTCGAGCTGTGCCGCGATCTCCGCGGCGGCCTGGTCGCGGCGGGCCGCCAGGGACCGCTCGAGATCCGCCGCTGCTGCCGCGGCGTTGGCCCGATGGCTCTCGAACAGCGCTTCCGCCTCCGCACGACGGGCAGAGGCCTCGCGCTCGGCATCCTCGACTATGTCGTTCGCGAGCCGCCTCGCCTCGTCGAGGACCTGGGCCGCCTCGGTGTCCGCGAGGGTACGCACCCGTTCGGCGTAGCGGTCGGCAGCGGCCTGGGACGTCTCGGCCGCGGCCTCTGCCTCCTCGCGGTGCCTCTTGGCTTCCCGCTCGGCGGCCCCCCGCTGCTCGGCCGCCTCCTCCTCGGCGAGGCTGAGGATCGCCACCACGCGCTCCCCGAGATCGCCGAAGGTCGGGGCGGCGACGATCTGCGGCTGCGACTCCTCCAGCTCGCGGACCCGAGCACGCGCCAGCTGAGCGTCGCGCTCGGCCGTCTCGACGCGGGCCTGCAGCTCGTGGATCGCGGCGTCGACCTGACTCGGGTCGTGCCCGAACAGGGCTTTGTGGAACCCAGGTCGGGCGGTGCTGGCGCGGTCGGTCATGGCGCCATGATTCTAGGGTCCAGGCGCCGCCCGTCAACGGATCGGCCATCTTCCCTTCAACCGCTCGTGACGCCGCGCGGCCTGAGCAACCTCCACGCGGCAGCGGCAGCCAGGAGGAGCACGGCCGCCACCACGATCATGGCGACGGCGAAGCCGTGCACGTACGCGTCCGCCGCCGCCTCGAGCGCTGCAGTCCGTTGGGCGGGGTTCAGCGCCGCCAACAGCACCTCGGCGTTGTCGCCTCCGGCCAGCACGGCGTCGAGGGCCGCCCGGTCAGCCTGGTCGAAGCTGGCGTCCACCGTATGCAGCAGCTCGCCGCGCGTGGCGTGCTCGGCGGTCGTGACGACGACCCCCAGCGCGGCGACCCCCAGTACCGCGCCGACCTGACGGGACTGCGTTGCCAGCGCGGCCGCCAGGCCACGAGACTCAGCCGATATCGCGCCGACCGCACCGGCGGTGCCCGCGATCGTCGCGACCGGTCGAGCCATCCCGAACATCAGCAGCGGAACGAGCAGCAGGAGCACGGTGCGTTCCGGAGACAGCAGCCCGATCGCCAGCACCGCTGCCGAAGACAGCACCAGGGCCGCGACCGTGAGCCCTCGAGTGCCGCCGCGGTCGGTGGCCCGGCCGACTCGGCTCGCCAGGAACGGCGCGACGGCGACGGCCGGCAGGCACAGGGCGCCGGCGACCGCGGGGGCGAAGCCCAGAACGTGCTGCAGGTACAGCGTGAGGTACACGGTCAGCCCGAGAATCGCGAACTGGAAAGCCAGGAGCGCCGTCAACGATCCGGCCACCGCAGGGATCCGCAACAGACTGAGATCGACGAGCGGAGAAGCCGACCGCCGCTCCACCACGACGAAACCGGCGAGCGCGATCGCGGCCACCAGGGCTGTGGCAACGGTAACGACCGCCCCGGAGGACTGGACCTGCAACAGCGCCGTCGTCATCGCCGCGAGGCCGCACACCAACAGGACCAGGCCCGCCACGTCGACGGCCTCTCGCCGCTCGACGTGAGACTCCGGCATCCATCGCACCGCGACCACCCCCACCACCAGGATCGGCAGGAGGTTGACCGCGAAGACGGAACGCCATCCGAACAACTGGGTCAGCACCCCGCCGAGGACGGGTCCGGCGGCGAGTAACACCGTCGCCCCCGTGGAGATGATGCCCAGCGCCCACCCTCGGCGCTCCTCCGGTACGACGAGCGTGGCATTGGCGTACCCCAGGGGGACCAGCAGGGCCGCCCCGACGCCCTGTAGCCCGCGGGCCGCGATCAGCACACCAGCGGTCGGAGCGAGGGCACAGATCGTGGAGCCCAGAGCGAAGATCCCGGCCCCGACCAGGAACGTTCGACGCCGACCGTGCACGTCCGCGATGCGGCCCGCTGCCGCCATCAACGACGCCAGAGCCAGGAGATACGCGCCCATCACCCACTGGAGCGCGAGGCTCGACAGGCCCAGATCCGCTTGGATCGCCCGCAGCGCGGTGACGACGGCGGTCTCGTCCAGAAACGCCAGACCGACGGCCAAGCTGGCCGCCACCAACACCGCCCGCTGCGGCGTCGTGAGGGCGCCCGACACCCAGCCAGCCTAGCCAGCGGCTGTCGGCAGAGCAGTCCGTTCGTCGTCCCTCAGTCGCGCCCCGACCCGGGATCGGGCAGGACGTCGCGCCACGAGTGACGTGGTGCGTACCCGAGGAGCTCGCGTGCCCTGTCGATGGAGTAGAAGGTCTCGTCTCGGCTCATCTCCCGGCGCACCTCCACTCCGCCGTAGAAGCGCTCCTGGATCTGTCGGGTCGTCGCTGCGACCGACATGTCCGCGTTGGCGACGTTGAAGACCTGGTAGCCCAGCCCGTCCGTCTCGAGGCAACGCTGCACCATCTGACCCAGATCGCGAACGTCGATGTAGCCGAACAGGTTGCGACGCCTCAGCGCCGGGTCGGTGAGGAAGGGAGGAAACTTCTGGGCGTACTCATGCGGCTCGATGACATTGTTGATCCGCAGCCCGTACACATCCGCTCCGGTGCGGGCGTGGAACGAGCGCGCCGTCACCTCGCCAGCGACCTTCGACATCGCGTACGCGTCCTCGGGAACCGTTGGATGGTCCTCGTCGACGGGAACATAGAGCGGGCGCCGCTCGCCCTGGGCGAAGCAGATGCCGTAGGTCGTCTCCGACGAGGCGAACACGATCTTGCGCACCCCCAACCGGGTCGCGGCCTCCAGCACGTTGTAGGTGCTGACGACGTTCGTCGCGTATGTCGCCGCGTCCGACGTCAGCAGGATCCGCGGAACGGCGGCGAAGTGCACGACGGCGTCATAGCCGGGCTTCTCGGGGAGGTCGAGCTCCGCGAACGTGGCCAGCCCGGCCAGCGCTGAGTAGGTCTCCCCGGCATCGGTCAGGTCGACGCGCAGGTCGGCGACCAACGGGTGCGCCAGGGGCACAAGGTCGGCGTTGGTGACGTGGTGGCCCTGCTCAGCAAGGTACGGCGCAACGTGCCTGCCGGCCTTGCCGCTGCCCCCGGTGAAGAAGATCCGCATCATCCATGCGTACCCCACCGTCGTTGGTCCCACTCACTGGCGGGCGACCCGAACGCCGGCCGGTTCGAGGTGCCCGAGCTTCGGCCGTCCTTCGTGTCGGCTAGACCAGAATGTCGCCGCGGGGGACGACCAGCCCATGGACCTCGAACGTCTCGGTTGCCTGTTCGAAGGAGGGCGCCGGTCGGTCGCCGGCCAGTTCCCGCATCAGCGGGACGATGATCTCGGTGTTGGCCCGGTCGTAGTCCTCCTTGGACTCCCACACCTCTAACACCTCGAAGCCGTCGGGAGTCGCCCGCCCGACGTGCACCAGCAAACCGTCGACGGAGGAGCCGCTCCGCCGCTTCATCTCAGCGTGCAACCCGTCGTACATCTCGACGGGTGCCGGCACCGTGGTGATCACTCCGTACATCTTCAACCTCTCCTCTGTTGTGGCGGCTGGCGGCCGTCGTGGGTTCCACTGGATGTTTCTGCTCAACCGTGGTCGATGTCGGTCCGCGACACCCCGGACCGTGTTGTCACGGTGACAAGCCCTGGCCCTGACAGGTGCGGCAGTGCCACTCCGGTGCGACCGGTCAGGAGCAGCAGCAACATCGCGATCGGGCCCCGCAGCTCGAGCCCGGCACCGGCGGACCAGTCGGTGTCGGTGGCGACCAGACGCATACCCCGGAGCCGGTGGCCGGCCCAGAACGGCCACCCCATGGTCCACACCCGGGTGGCACCGGCCCGGGCCGCCTCCAGCGGCATCGGCACGTCCCGGCCCACCGGGATCGTGATGTCCTCAGTGTGGACGAGGACGTCGAACAGGATGTTCCGGTAGTTCGTCACCACCGGTAGACGGCGAGAGTCCGCGTGTGCGCGCAGCTCGGCAACGAGGTCGGGCACGGGCCGGGCGGCGTGGCGCACGGCGGCATCGTGGTTGAGCCGGTGGAAGCGGCCCCGCGCCCGGATACTGTCCGTGAGCATCGACCCCAACCCGGGGACCTGCGGCGCCATGGCGACATGCGCTGCCACGTCCCGGACTCGCCAGCCGGTGCACAGCGACGGCTGCTCCCACTCGGCGTCGGACAGACCCTCGAGAAGCCGGGCGAGACGCAGCCGCTGCTCGGCGATCACCTGCCAGCTCTCTTCGCGATCCATCAGCCGCTCCTGCGATTAGTACGATCTTAGGACCATTTTAGTCAGGTTTACGGACTAAAACAAGAGGGTCAGTCTGGCTGGCTCGTCGCGACGGCCACCATGACGCCATGCTGGGGCGTCGTTTCGCGGGTCCGGTCCAGGAGGGGGAGAGGCGTGGTTGATCGCACGTTCACCGTGGGGGTGCTGACTCCACATGTCACACCCGGACCTGAGATCGAGATCCCGGTCATGTCCGCGGGTCGAGTCGCCACCGACGTCTCCCGCATCAGAGTTCCCAGCACGAGCGCCGGGACCGCCTCGGCGTCGCTGGAGCTGCTGAGGCAAGGGACTCTCGCGTCGCCGATGGACGAAGCGACTGCGGTGTTCTCGGCCGGCTCGATCGACGCCCTCGCGTATGCCTCGACCAGCTCGGGCTACGTGATCGGGTTCGACGCCGAGACCGAGCTGGTCGAACGGCTCCGTGAACGGTGGGCGCTGCCCACCGGTTCGAGCTCTTGGGCAGCGGTGCTGGCCCTACGCGCATACGGGATCGAACGAGTCACGCTGGTCCATCCGCCCTGGTTCGACGACGAGACCAACGACCTGGGTTCGGCCTACTTCCGGACCCAAGGGTTCGATGCCGTCGCCCTGCGCGCGGACAGCCTGCCGGACGACCCGGCCCAGGTGCGGCCCGGACCGGTCATCGAGTGGGTCAGCCGTCACCTCGGCGACCAGGCCGAGGCCGTCTTCCTCGGCGGGAACGGTTTTCGCGCCGCGGAGGCGGTCGAGCCGATCGAGCGTCACACCGGCCGCCTGGTCCTCGAGGCCAACCAGGTGTTGCTCTGGTCGATCCTGGATGCGAGCCGGACCACCTTGGACATCACCACGTACGGACGACTTCTCCGGGAGGCGGCACCGGCACCGAACCCGACCAAGTCGTCATAGCGCGAAGCTCCAAGCGACCGCTGCAGCTCGGCCCTACACGTTGAAGCGGAACTCGACCACGTCGCCGTCGGCCATGACGTAGTCCTTGCCCTCGATGCGGACCCGGCCCGCCGCCTTGGCCGCGTTCATGGACCCCGCGGCGACGAGGTCGTCGTAGGAGACCACCTCGGCCTTGATGAACCCGCGTTGGAAGTCGGTGTGGATCACGCCCGCCGCCTGAGGAGCGGTCCACCCCTGGTGGATGGTCCAGGCCCGCGACTCCTTGGGGCCGGCCGTGAGATACGTCTGCAGCCCCAGGGTGTGGAACCCGACCCGCGCCAGCTGGTCGAGGCCGGACTCGTCAGCGCCCACCGACTGGAGCAGTTCGAGCGCCTCCTGGGCGTCGAGCTCGGACAGGTCGGCCTCCAGCTTGGCGTCGAGGAAGACGGAGTCGGCCGGCGCGACCAGCGCCGCGAGACGCGCCTTCAGCGCCTCGTCGGTCAGCTGGGACTCCGAGAGGTTGAAGGCATAGATGAACGGCTTGGTCGTCAGCAGCGACAGGCCCTGCGCCGCGGCGAGGTCGACCCCCGCGGCCGCACCCGACGCATACAGGGTCTCGCCGTTGTCGAGCACCGCCTGGGCAGCCACCGCGTTGTCGAGCGCTGCCTTCTTGTCCTTGGCGATCCGCGCCTCCTTCTCCAGCCGCGGGACCGCCTTCTCGAGGGTCTGCAGGTCCGCCAGGATCAGCTCGGTGTTGATGGTCTCGATGTCACCCTCGGGCGAGACCTTGCCCTCGACGTGCACGACGTCGTCATCCTCGAAGACGCGGATCACCTGGCAGATCGCGTCGGCCTCCCGGATGTTCGCGAGGAACTTGTTCCCCAGCCCCTCTCCCTCGGAGGCACCCCGGACGATCCCCGCGATGTCGACGAACGACACCGTCGCAGGAACGCTCTTCTCGCTCTCGAACAGCTGCGACAGCACGCCGAGCCGCGGGTCCGGCAGCGGTACGACCCCGACGTTCGGCTCGATGGTCGCGAACGGGTAGTTCGCCGCGAGGACCGAGTTCTTGGTCAGCGCGTTGAAGAGGGTCGACTTGCCGACGTTGGGCAGACCGACGATGCCGATGGTGAGAGCCACGAGGCCGAGAGTCTAGGTCACCCCACGAAGTTCTCCCCACGACGTTCGCCGCTTCGCGTCGATCCGTCGCGGGACCCCACGCTCCGCTCCGATACTTCGCGGGGACCCCGACTACCTGGCCGCGGCGGAGGTCAGCGCGGCGTCCGGATCCCGCACAGCTGCCGGGACTGCGCGACGAACCGGCCCTCGCTGTCCCAGACGACGGCGTCCTCCTCCATCAGTCCGGCCGTGACGTTCTGGCTCGACAGCGTGACCCGGAGCCAGCCGGGCGCCGGACGACGGCGGATGTGGCCGGTGAACTCCAACGTCGGCGCCCACCCGAGGATCCCGAGGTCGAAGGCCACCGGGGGCAACGCGTCCAGCGCGAAGAGCAGCATGACCGGGTCCGGCTCGCGGCCGTCGCGCATCCGGATCCACCCCCGCATGGAACCCGCCCCACTCGGATGTCCGGCGGCCCAGCCGGCCGTGGCGGGGTCGATCCGCAGGTCCAGCCGCTCGAGCAGCGAGGCGGCCGCGAGGAACGTCGGCGGTGCCTCCCGCGCCGAGAGGCACTCCTCCGGCGGAGGCATGTCCGGCGGAGCCACGGTGCGCATGACCTCGGCGGATGCGTCGAGGTCGCCGAAGCTGGCCAGCGCCCGCATCCGCTCGACGAGGACGCCGTCGGCGCCGGGCTGCGAGACCGACACCTGCCCGGTCGACATGGTCCGGCCGACGCGCAGCACCTCGGTGGTGGCCTCGACCGGGCCGGGGCCCGACGGGGTCAGGAAGTAGCCGCTGAACGCGAGCAGGTCGCCGTGCGCGCCCTCGCGGTCGAGGCGTTGCTGCAGCGCCGTCGTGGCCAACGACATGATCACGCCGCCGTTGACGCCGTTGCCGATCCGCCACCCGTCGCCGAACGAGCCCGCATACGCCTCGGCGCTTCCTTCGACGGGTTGGACCGCGATCTCCTCGTCGAACTCGTGTCGCCGGCTCGCCATGACGCCATCTCTACCAGAGGACCTCGCCTGCCCGATCGGACGTTGCCTGAGCACGCATACCCGAGTGCAATGGGTCGAGCCACCCAGGCCGACGTGAGGAGAACTGATGACCGAGACCAGCCAGGCGGTCGAGTCGTGGCTCGACGCGTTCGACTCCGCCCTCAGCTCCGGCGACGTCGACGCGGCCACAGCCCTGTTCACCGAGGACGGCCTGTGGCGCGACCTCGTCGCCTTCACCTGGAACATCACCACGGTCGAGGGACGCGACCAGATCGCCGACATGCTCCGCGCGACCCTCTCGCGGGTGCAGCCGAAGGGCTGGTCCCTCTCCGAACCGGCGACCGGCGAGCCCGGCGCCGAGGAGGCGTGGATCGGCTTCGAGACTGCGGAGGCGCGCGGTTTCGGGCACCTTCGGCTCCAGGGTGGCAAGGCCTTCACCCTGCTCACCACCATGGTGGAGCTGAAGGGCTTCGAGGAGCCGCTCGGCGGCCGCCGCGAGAAGGGCGTCGAGCACGAGATCACCAAGGGACGTCGGTCCTGGCTGGAGCGCAAGACCGAGGCGGACGCCGCCCTCGGCGACTCCGAGCAGCCGTACGTCGTCATCGTCGGCGGCGGCCAGGGCGGCATCGGCCTCGGGGCCCGCCTGAAGCGCCACGGCATACCCACCGTGATCCTCGAGAAGAACGACCGTGCCGGCGACTCGTGGCGGAAGCGCTACAAGTCGCTCCACCTCCACGACCCGGTCTGGTACGACCACTTGCCCTACCTCAAGTTCCCCGAGCACTGGCCGGTGTTCGCCGCCAAGGACAAGCTCGGCGACTGGCTCGAGCACTACGTCGGGCTCATGGAGCTCAACTACTGGACCCGCTCCGAGTGCCGCAACGCACGGTGGGACGAGGACGCCCAGGAGTGGGTCGTCACGGTCGACCGCGACGGGACCGATGTCGAGCTCCGACCGAAGCACCTCGTCATCGCCCTCGGCGTCAGCGGCTACCCGAACCGGCCGACGTATGCCGGTCAGGACGTCTTCCGCGGCGAGCAGCACCACTCCTCGGACTTCCCCGGCGGCGACGCCTACGCCGACAAGAACGTCGTGGTCATCGGGTCGAACAACTCGGCGTTCGACATCTGCGCGGCCGTGTGGGAGGCCGGCGGCCACCCGACGATGGTGCAGCGGTCGAGCACGCACCTCATCAAGAGCGAGTCGCTGATGGACCTCGCGCTCGGCGACCTCTACTCCGAGCGAGCCGTCGCGAGCGGCGTGACCACCGAGCGGGCCGACCTGATCTTCGCTTCGCTCCCCTACCGGATCATGGCCGACGCCGTGAAGCCGGCGTACGACGAGGCCCAGGTGCGCGACAAGGAGTACTACGACGGGCTGCGCGCGGCTGGGTTCGACCTGGACTTCGGCGTCGACGACTCCGGGCTGTTCATGAAGTACCTCCGGCGCGGCTCCGGCTACTACATCGACGTCGGCGCGGGCCAGCTGGTCATCGACGGCCGGATCCCGGTCGCCCACGGCCAGGTCGACCACCTCACCGAGGACGCGGTCGTGCTCGACGACGGCACGTCGCTACCGGCGGACGTCGTCGTCTACGCGACCGGGTACCAGTCGATGAACGGCTTCCTCGAGACGCTCATCTCGACCGAGGTCGCGGACCGGGTCGGCAAGGTGTGGGGCTACGGGTCCGACACGCCCAAGGACCCCGGGCCGTGGGAGGGCGAGCTGCGCAACATGTGGAAGCCGACCAACGTCGAGAACCTCTGGATCCACGGCGGCAACCTCCACCAGTCGCGCCACTACTCGCAGTTCCTCGCACTGCAGCTGCGGGCGCGGTACGAGGGGCTCGACACCCCCGTCTACGGGCTGCAGGAGTCGCACCACCGGCGTTAGGTCCGACGTTTTGTCGGTGCGGCCTGCCACGCTCCGGTCCATGGAGGTTCTCGTCGCGCTGACCGGGCTGCTGCTCGGCGCGCTGCTCACGTGGCTCGCGGTGCGGTCGCGGTATGCGGTTCGCCTCGCCACCGCGAGCGCGGAGCGCGACCTGCTGCGCGAGCGCGTCATCGACCTCGAGGCCACCCTCAGCGAGGACTCCGAGACGGCACAGATGATCGCGCCACTGCGCTCCAGCCTCGACCGGGTCGAACGACAGGTCCACGACCTCGAGCGCGAGCGGGTCGCCCAGTTCAGCGAGGTGGCGGCGGAGATGGCCCGGGTGGCGCGGACCACGACCGAGCTCGGGGCGCAGACTGCCTCCCTGGTGGGGTCGCTCAACGCCTCGTCCGTACGCGGCATGTGGGGCGAGGTGCAGCTGCGCCGGGTCCTCGAGCACGCCGGGATGCTGGCGCGTTGCGACTTCGAGGAGCAGGTGACCGGCACCGGCGCAGATGACCACCGCGTCCGTCCCGACGTCGTCGTCCGGCTGCCGGGCGACAAGTGCCTCGTCGTCGACGCCAAGGTGCCGATGACGGCGTTCCTCGCCGCGCAGCGCGAGGGGATCACCGCCGCCGAGCGCAGCGGCCGGCTCACCGCCCACGCCAGGGCCCTGCGCGGACACGTCGACAGCCTGGCCGGCAAGGCGTACTGGTCCGCCTTCGAGACGACCCCGGAGATGGTCGTCTGCTTCGTTCCCGGGGAGGCGATCCTGACGGCCGCGCTCGCCCACGACCCCGAGCTGCACGAGTATGCGATGGCTCGCCGGGTCGTGCTCGCCTCGCCCGCCACGCTGCTCGCTCTCCTGCGGACAGTCGCGTTCACCTGGCAGCAGGACGCCCTCTCGCACAACGCCCGCGAGCTGCTGACGGTCGGCCGCGAGCTGCACGACCGGCTCGGCTCGCTCGGCGCGCACACGCAGACCATGGGCGCCGCCCTGCGTCGGTCGGTCGAGGCCTACAACGGGTTCGTCGGCTCGCTGGAGCATCGGGTGCTGCCCACCGCCCGCCGGATGCGCGACCTCGGCGTGGTCGAGCGCGACATCGAGCGGCTGGTCCCGCTCGACGCGGCGCCGCGTCCGCTGACCGCATACGAGCTGGTCGCGTCGGAGCCGCCCGACGGCGAACCGGATGGTCCGACGCATACCGCGATCGGCGAGTTCGAGGCTCTCGACGCGGAGGTCGGCACGACCCGAGCTGGACCCGCGGCCCTCCCCGGACGAGGGCTCGGGGCGCGAGGACGGAGCCCGCAGCGCCTGACCGCACGGTGGTCCGCTCCGAGGCCGTTCCCAGGGCCCGGCGGTAACGTTCAGCACGTGGCTGAGAACACGGTGTTCTGGGTCGAGCGGGACTCCGGGCTCGCCAAGGAGGTCGTCGACGCCGACCTCGACGAGCTGCTGGGTCGCGACGACGGATGGCTCTGGCTCGACGTCGCCGAGCCGACCGACGAGACGGCCGACATCCTCACGACCAGCTTCGGCTTCCATCCGCGTGCGGTCCAGACGGCCATGGAACGAGCGCACGTGCCGCGGATGCACGGCTACACCGACCACTTCATGCTCGTGCTGCACCGACCGCTGCGCGGCGAGGGCGGCCACGTCCACTACCTCGAGCTCGACCTGTTCGTCGGACCCAACTACCTCGTCACGGTCCACGGTCCGCGCAACCCGGTGGTCCCCATCTCCGCGATGCTCACCGAGACCGAGGAGGTGGCCAAGCGACTGAGCGCCGGGCGGGTCAAGCCGACGTCGCCGGTCGTCCTCGCGGGCTGGATCATCGCCACGCTCACCGCCGCCGAGGAGACGTCGATCAACCTGCTCGCGGAGGAGGTCGGCGGCCTCGAGAAGCGCGTGATGGCGCACATGGACGACAACAACCCCCAGGCGTTCCTCGACGAGCTGTTCATGGTCCGCCACGTCCTCATCACCGTGCGCACCATGGCGTCACAGAGCGGGGAGATCCTCAGTCGGTGCACGCGCGTGCTGAAGCACCTACCGGAGGCGGACCTCGAGATCATCGAGGACCTGCGCGACCGGTACCGACGGCTCGACCGGATCGCCACCAGCCAGCTGGACTTCCTGACCGGCGTCTCGGACTTCTATCGCGGCCGCACCGACACGCGGATGACCATCGCGGCCGAGCGGCTGGCGGTCATCGCCGCGGTCACCCTGCCCATCACGGCAATCTCGTCGGTCATGGGGATGAACGTCATCGCCAACGAGAACTCGGACCCGATCCTCCTGACGATCCTCCTGGTCATCATGGGGACCATCTCGATCTGGTTGCTGCGCTGGGCTAAACGCCAGGGCTGGTGGTGACCGGGTGACTCAGCCGGCTGCTCAGCCGGGCTGACGCCGGCCGAACGCGGCCACGATCGGCTCGCCGGGCGCGATGCGGCGCGCGCGGTCGACCTCGAGTCCCGCCCTGCGCAGGTCCGCGACGAGCCCTTCGGCGGTCGGAAGCAGCATCGGCGTGCGCTGGGCCAGGAACAGCAGGCCGATGTGGCGGCTCGCGGTGGTCGCCTCGGCCACGGTCGTCACGAGGAGGACGGTGCCGCCGGGGGCCGTGACGGCCGCGACCTCGCGCAGGAACGTCGCGCGGTCGGCCGGGGGGACGTAGTAGATGATGTTGGCGAGCAGCACGAGGTCGGCCGGTCCACCGAGGGCCTCGGCCGCCCGACCGAGGTCGGCGGGTGCCGAGCCCACGAGGACCTGGCCCCGCCCACCGAGGGACGCCAGCCGATCACGGGCGAGAGCGGCCACCCGCTCGTCGGTCTCGAGCCCGACGCCCCGCGCGCCGGTGGACTGCTGGAGCATGGCCGCGAGGTACTCGCCCTCCCCACACCCGATGTCGAGGACCCGCTGCGGCTGGCCCTCAGTAACCGCCGCGACGACGGTGTCGCGAATGAACGGTGCCAGCGCCGACGACGCCTGCGCGATCAGCTCGGCGTGCTCCTCGAGGTCATCTCGCCCCGCACCGCCACGCAGCTGGTTCGGGAGCTCACGGTAGAGGTCCACGTGGTACCCGCCGAGGGCCTCCACCATGGCTCGGCCGGTGGCGTCGCGGACCAGGGATCGGCTTTTTCGGGTCAGCTCCCAGGTGGTGGCCCGTCGCCGGACCAGCCCGTAGGCCTCGCCCAGCTCGAGGAGCGCCCTCGTCAGGTCGACGTCGGTGAGCCCAGCACGCTGCGTGACCTGGAGGGCGTCCCCAGGGCCGCCGGACGCATCGAGCGCGTCGAGCAGCCCGTTCTCCAGCAGCGCGCGGGTGGCCGCCAGCCGGAACGCCGCCCGGCCGTCGCGGAACGCCCTCAAGCGCATCCGCGGCGCTCCCTCGCGAGCGACTCGAACCAGCGTCCTCGGCCTCACAACGGCCAGCCTAGGTTCGGTGGAGGGCGCTGCGCGCGCCGTGACCCGCTTTCCCCTCGTGCCGAGAGGCCAACTTCGGTCGTTATTCGAGTCGGATAACGACCGAAGTTGGCCTCTCGGCGACTGCGGGAGGGTGGCGCGGCGGTCAGCGGAGGGCGCCGGCCGCCAGGCTGGACGGGTCGTGGCGGACCTGGTCGGGCTCGTTCCCCGACCGGGCCTTGAGGTCACGGCGCAGCTCGGTCGGCAGCGCGAAGAGCAGCGACTCCTCCGCCGAGACCACGGTCTCCGCCTCGCCGAACCCGTGGTCTGCGAGGTAGGTCAGGACGTCGCGGACCAGGACCTCTGGCACGCTCGCCCCGGACGTGACGCCCACGGTCGAGACGCCGTCGAGCCAGGCCTCGTCGATCTCGTCGGCGAAGTCCACGAGATAGCCGGCCTCGGCACCGTGGTCCAGGGCGACCTCGACAAGGCGGACCGAGTTCGACGAGTTCCGTGAGCCGACGACGAGCACGAGGTCGCACTCCGGCGCCATCTGCTTGACGGCGACCTGCCGGTTCTGGGTGGCGTAGCAGATGTCGTCGCTCGGCGGGTCCTGCAGCTTGGGGAACCGCTCGCGCAGCCGCCGCACCGTCTCCATCGTCTCGTCGACCGACAGCGTGGTCTGGGACAGCCAGACGACCTTCTCGGGGTCGCGCACCCGGACGTTGACGACGTCGTCGGGACCGTCGACCAGGGTGATGTGCTCCGGAGCCTCGCCCGACGTGCCGACGACCTCCTCGTGGCCCTCGTGGCCGATGAGGAGGATGTCGAAGTCGGCGTCCGCGAAGCGCACCGCCTCGCGGTGCACCTTGGTCACCAGCGGGCAGGTCGCGTCGATGGTCTTGAGGCTGCGAGCCCGCGCCTCGTCGTGGACGACCGGCGCAACGCCATGGGCACTGAAGATGACCGTGGCGCCCTCGGGCACCTCGTCGGTCTCGTCGACGAAGATCGCGCCGCGCTTCCGCAGGGTCGTGACGACGTGCTTGTTGTGGACGATCTCCTTGCGCACGTAGACCGGGGCGCCGTAGAGCTCGAGCGCCTTCTCGACCGTCACGACGGCCCGGTCGACGCCGGCGCAGTAGCCCCTCGGGGCCGCCAGCAGGACCCGCTTGGGGGTGGTCGTGGAGAGGCCGGACATGCTGACCATGCTACGGGGGGCCGGCCGAGAACCTGGTCTCCTCTAGTGCGGAACCGCACTTCACGCATACCCGAAGTTGTTCTTGTTCCGCAGTTTATGCGGTAGCATCGTGTTCATGCCCACGACCGCCGACCCTCGCTACGACGCCATCCGTGAGGCCCTGGCGACCGCCGAGGAGAGCTCGGAACCGGCCGAGGCGCTGCCCCAGCTGCGAGCGGCGGCCGACCGGCTGACCGACCTCATCGACGACACCATGGCTCGGGCGCTCGTCACGGGGCGCACCAGCCTGCGCTCGGTCGGCGCGGGCGCCGGACTGTCGGAGAACGCGGTCGGGCCCCGGCTCGCCCGCACCCCGATGCTCGCCCCGTATGCGAACGAGAGCGGCCGCGTGACCGCGTCGGGCGTCGAACGGGCGAGGTACGACCACGAGACCGGGCGCACTCCCGAGCCCGGCGACACCGACCAGGAGCCGCGACCACCCATGCGGTTCCGACCGAGGAGGACGACATGACCCGTTCCGACCTGACCCATCTCTACGTCCTCCTCGACCGCAGCGGTTCGATGCAGTCGATCAAGTCCGACATCGTCGGAGGGTTCGACGCCTTCGTGGCCGAGCAGAGGTCAGCGACCGGCGAGTGCCGGATGACGTTGGCCCGGTTCGACAACGAGTACGAGCAGGTCTTCGCCGACCTGCCCATCGCCCAGGTCGGCCCGCTGGTCCTGGAGCCTCGCGGCAGCACGGCGCTGCTCGACTCGATGGGCCGGCTGGTCGTCGACGCCGGCGCCCGCCTGGCCGGCCTACCGGAGCCGGACCGGCCCGGCACGGTCGTCGTCGCGGTGATGACCGACGGGTTCGAGAACGCCAGCCGCGAGTGGACGCACGCCTCGATCAGGGCGCTGGTCGACCAGCAGACCAAGGACTACGGATGGCAGTTCCTCTACATGGGCGCCGACCAGGACGCGGTCGAGGTCGGCAAGGGGCTCGGAATCGCTGCTGACCACGCCATGACGTGGAGCCGCGGGTCGGCCAAGGCCGCCATGGGCGCCACGTCGGCGATGGTCGCCGACCTGCGCCGCGCCCGGGCCGCCAACCCCGCGGCGGCGATGCGTGCCTACACCGACCAGGAGCGGGCTGAGGCCACGGCGGAGTGAGGGTGCCCGCGCCTAGGGTGTGGCCGTGACCGGTTCACCCTCGGGCGCGTCGCTCCCGGAGAAGGCGGCCGACACCAGCGCCGAGCAGCCCTGGCCGGTCCGAGTCCTCAGCCTCAAGATCGCCGACTACGTCGACAAGATGTCGCCCCTGTGGGTCGAGGGGCAGGTGGTGCAGATCAACCGGCGGGGCACCACCGCCTACCTCGTCCTGCGCGACCCCGACGTCGACATGTCGCTGGCCGCCTCGATCTCGGTGCACGCCATCGCGGCGATGGGCTCCCCACTGGACGAGGGGGCACGCGTCGTCCTGCAGGCCAAGCCGGTGTTCTGGCCCAAGCGCGGCTCGCTGATGCTCGACGCGCGCCAGATCCGGCCGGTCGGGGTCGGCGACCTGCTGGCCCGCATCGAGATCCTCAAGCAGCGGCTCGCCCAGGAGGGGCTGTTCGACGCCGACCGAAAGCGGCCGCTGCCGTTCCTGCCTCGGCAGGTCGGGCTCGTCACCGGCCGCGGTAGCGCCGCCGAGAAGGACGTCGTCGAGAACGCCCGGCGCCGCTGGCCCTCGGTCCGGTTCGCGATCCGCGAGGTCGCGGTCCAGGGCACCACGGCGGTCGCCGAGGTCAGCGCGGCGGTCAGGGAGCTCGACGCCGACCCCCAGGTCGACGTCATCGTCATCGCCCGAGGCGGGGGCGCCGCCGAGGAGCTGCTGCCGTTCTCCAACGAGACCCTGCTGCGCGTCGTCTCCGAGGCTCGCACTCCGGTGATCAGCGCGATCGGGCACGATGTCGACACCCCGCTGCTCGACTTCGTTGCCGACTGGCGCGCGTCGACGCCCACCGACGCCGGACGCCGAGTGGTGCCGGACGCCGAGGGCGAGCTCCGCGGCACCGCTCAGGCCGTCGCGCCGGGCCACCCGGGCGCTCGGCCGCCGCCTCGACCACGAGCGCCACATCCTGATCGCGCTCCGGTCCCGTCCGGTGATGGCCGACCCCATCGCCCTCGTGACGCGGCAACGTGAGCTCGTCGGAGGCCTGCGCGGGCGGTCCCGCGACCGGATGCTCTCCCGGCTTGTGCGCGCGGAGGACGAGGTGCGCCACCTCGGCGCCCGCGTCCGGAGCCTCTCGCCGCAGTCGACCCTCGAACGCGGGTATGCGGTGGTGCAGCACCGCGACGGCCGGGTGGTCGTGTCGCGCGACGAGGTCCAGCGCGACGAGCTGCTGCGCGTCCGGGTGGCGCGCGGCGACTTCGGGGTACGCCCGGTCATCGATCCGGACGACGGCTCGCCCTCGTCCGCTGGCTAGGGTTGGTCACATGGCGGCACGCACCGAGCCCGGTCCTTCCGACGACGCCGGGTCCGACGGCGCCGAGTTCGCCGACGTCGCCGAGCTGTCCTACGAGGACGCGCGCGATGAGCTCACGGCGATCGTCGCGCAGCTCGAGGGCGGTCAGGTGCCGTTGGAGGAGGGGATGCGGCTGTGGCGCCGCGGCGAGGCCCTCGCGGCGCACTGCACCGCCTGGCTGGACGGCGCGCAGCGCCAGATCAGCGAGGCCGGGCCGGTCTAGCCTCCGGCCGCGAGCACGAGAAGCCTCCGGCTCGCAACGCGCCACCCGTTGATGGTGAGCGGCTCAGTGACGTTTTGATGGTGAGCGGGCCGGGTGACGACTTGACGGTGGACGGGTCTGGTGACGACTTGATGGTGAGCGTTCCGGGTGACGTTGCCATGGTGAGCGGGGGTGACGTGCTGCCCGGCGCATGTCGGATACCCGGTCAGGTCACCGATCCGGTTGTGATCACAACGGAACCGGTTACCCGACCGGGTATCCGACCGAGCGGGAAGCACGGTCGAGATCAGCGAGGCCGGCCGAACTGCGTCGCGGAGTCTCTGTGTCGGTGCCCCGGCGCATGTCGGATAACCGGTCGGGTCACCGATCCGGTTGCGATCACGACGGAACCGGTTACCCGACCGGGTATTCGACCTCGGTGGGCCATGCGCGCCGGCGCCGCTCGGTCAGGACGGCTGGGCCGGCGTCAACGCCGACGTGAAGGTGACGACCTCGTCGTCATCCGCGATCGCGGTGATGACCGTGGCCAACGAAGTGTCAGTCGCCGCCCCCGAGGGGACCCACACCAGGCTGGTCCGCTTGTTCTCGGGGTCGTAGAACCTCGTCCACGTCCGTCCGGCGACCTCGGCCGTACCGGTCTGCTGACCGCCGCTGGTCGCCGCCTGGAGCCACGCGGGGCTGGCGTTCTTGGTCTGGCGGATCGCGACGTAGCCGTCCTTCGGCGTATCCCACCCCGCCTGCCACGTGGGCAGACCGTCGGTGCTCGCCGCATACCGGGCGTTGGTCGGTGACCAGCCTGCCGGCAGGCCGGCCGGGATCTCGAAGGGCAGCCCGCTCTGGCGTACCGCGTCGGCGACGACGGACGCCGCGTCGACCGGCGGCTGCTGGATGCTCTGAACGCGGGGGACGATCGCGATGAGGACCGCGAGCATCCCGAGGATCACGACCATGGACCGGATCATGTTTCCGTAGCTGCCCAGGGAGTAGCGGCTGCGCGGCGGCGCGGCGTCCTGGGGGACGCCCGGCGTCGGCACCGGGCCCGGCGAGCTCATGGCCTCATCGTCTCCCGAGACGGTCGGGGAACCAAACGCCGCTCCCGGTGGGGTCCGCGCGAAGTATCAGAGCGGAGCGGAGGACGTCCTGGGGTGACCTAGAGTTGGCGCGTGCCGACGGTGGACGAGAGGCGAGGACGACCCCAACGATGACCTCGACGAGCAGTCCCTTCGCCCCCGCCCCACCGACCTCCTCGGAGCGCCCCGACCGCAACCTCGCGCTCGAGCTCGTCCGGGTGACCGAGGCCGCCGCCATGGCGGCCGGTCGCTGGGTCGGGCGCGGCGACAAGAACAGCGCCGACGGGGCGGCGGTCGAGGCGATGCGTCACCTCATCTCGAGCATCAGCATGAACGGCGTCGTCGTCATCGGCGAGGGCGAGAAGGACAACGCCCCGATGCTCTACAACGGGGAGCAGGTCGGCGACGGCACCGGCCCCGAGGTCGACGTCGCCGTGGATCCGGTCGACGGAACGACGTTGACCGCCAAGGGAATGAGCAACGCCGTCTCCGTGCTCGCCGTCGCCGAGCGGGGCACGATGTACGACCCGAGCGCGGTGTTCTACATGGACAAGCTCGCCACCGGACCCGACGCGGCCGAGGTCGTCGACATCCGCCTCCCGGTCAAGGAGAACATCCGCCGCGTCGCCAAGGCCAAGAACGAGCGGCCGTCGGACGTCACCGTCGTCATGCTCGACCGGCCGCGGCACACGCGGGCTCGCCGACGAGATCCGTGACGCCGGCGCGCGGCTCTACTACATCAGCGACGGCGACGTCGCCGGCGCGGTCATGGCGGCCCGGCCGGGCACCGGTGTCGACCTCATGCTCGGCGTCGGCGGCACCCCCGAGGGGATCATCGCGGCGTGCGCGATCAAGTGCATGGGCGGCGTGATCCAGGGCCGGCTGGCGCCCACCGACGACGACGAGCGGCAGAAGGCCCTCGACGCCGGCCTCGACCTCGACGCCGTCCTGTCGACCGAGGACCTGGTCAGCGGAGAGTGCTACTTCGTCGCGAGCGGGATCACCGACGGCCAGCTGCTCCGCGGCGTCCGCTACGGCTCGGGCGGCGCCACCACCCACTCCCTCGTGATGCGGTCGCGCAGCGGCACGATCCGCACCATCGAGGCGCAGCACCAGTTCCACAAGCTCAACACGTACGGCCACCTCGACTTCGTCCACCCCGCCTGGGACCGGTGACCCTGATGAGTGACACGACCGTCTACTCCGCGCCGGTGCTCGTCGTCGGCGAGTCCCTCATCGACGCCGTCGAGCGCGGGGTCGGAGCCGCCCGAGCTGCACGTCGGCGGGTCACCGGCGAACGTCGCCTTCGGCCTCGGCGCCCTCGACCACGACGTGTCCCTGGCGACCTGGTTCGGTCGCGACGACTGGGGCCGCCGCATCGCCGACCGCTGCGCCGAGAAGGGCGCCAAGGTCGTCGCCGGCAGCGACGGCGCCGCCCGCACCTCCGTCGCCCGGGCGGTGCTCGACGCCGGCGGAGCCGCCAGCTACGACTTCGACATCACCTGGCAGGTCCCGGCCATCGCCGACCTGACGGGGTTCGGACACGTCCACACCGGCAGCATCGCGGCGGTCCTCGAGCCGGGTGGGTCCCAGACGCTCGTCACGGTCCAGCAGGCCCGCGCGACGGCAACGGTCTCCTACGACCCCAACGCGCGGCCCAGCCTGATGGGCTCACCCGACGAGGTACGCCCGCGGATGGAGGCGTTCATCGCCCTCGCCGACGTCGTCAAGGCCAGCGACGAGGACATCGCCTGGCTCTACCCCGACCGGTTCGTCCCCGACGTGCTCCGGCACTGGGGCACGCTCGGTGCGTCGCTCACGGTCGTCACCCGCGGCGGCGAGGGCGCGCTGTATGCGTTGAACCAGGTCGGGTCGGTCGCCACCTGCGAGGCGCGCAGCGAGGGTCTCGTCGACACCGTGGGTGCCGGCGACTCGTTCATGGCCGGGCTGCTGTCCGGGCTCCTGGACGCCGGGCTGCTCGGCTCGCTGGACGCGCGAGAGCGGCTCGCGACGGCGAGCCTCGAGGATGTCCGCCCGGCCATCGAGCGGGCGGTGACGACCGGCGGGATCACGGTGTCCAAGGCCGGCGCCTACAGCCCGGGGCGCTCCGAGCTCGGCTGAGAACCCTTACGACACACAGGTATGCCGCGTCCCGACCGGGGACGCGGCATACCTGTGCTGCTGGTGGGTGGTTCAGCCCTTGACCGCTCCCGCGGTCATGCCGCGGATGAAGAACCGCTGCAGGGAGAGGAAGACGATCAGCGGCACGATGATCGTGACGAACCCGGCGGCGGGGATGAGCTCGATGCCTTGACCGGTCTGGCCCTGGAGGCCCTGGAGCGCGACGGTGAGGATGGTGTTCTCGCCGCGGCCGAGGAACAGCAGGGCGATGAGCAGGTCGTTCCAGACCCAGAGGAACTGGAAGATGGCGAACGACGCGAGGGCCGGGACGGACATCGGCATGATGAGCCGCCAGAAGGTGGTGAAGTGGCTGGCGCCGTCGATCTTCGCCGACTCGATGATCGCGTTCGGCAGGGTCGACATGTAGCCGCGCAGGATGTAGATCGCCAGCGGCATGCCGAACCCGATGTGGGCCAGCCACACCGCCAGGAAGGTGCCGTTCAGGCCGGTGGCCCCGTAGAGCTTGAGCAGCGGCACCAGGGCGACCTGGTTGGGTACGACGAGCAGGCCGACGATGATGATGAAGATGACGTCGCGGCCCCTCCACTGCATGAACGTGAAGGCGTAGGCCGCGAAGGCGGCGATGAGGATCGGGATCACCGTGGCGGGCACCGTCACGATGAAGCTGTTGACGAAGGCCTGCGCCATGTTCGTGCCGGTGACGTTCTCCCCGAGCACCTGCTGGTAGTTCGGAGCGTCCACTGGGTCGAGAACGGGCTGAAGAACGCGGTCCACCACCCCGACGACAGCTGGTCGTCGCGGGACCGGAACGAGTTGATCAGCAGACCGATCACCGGGATCATCCACAGCACACACAGGACGGCCATGAAGATCTTGACCGGCCAGGTCGCGCTGCCCTGGCCCATCCCGGTCTTGCTCTGCCGGAGAACCTGGGCCGGTTTCTCCTGGGGGGCGCCGACGCCAGGTTGGACTGTACCGGTGCTGCTCATCGGTTGGCCTCCTCAGCCCGGAAGTGACGCACCTGGTAGATGAGGATCGGGATGATCGCGATCATGAGGATCACCACGATCGCCGACGCGTACCCGTTGTTGCCCTGGGTGAACATCTCGTCGAAGAACCGTCGCCCGATGACGTCGGTGTTGTAGGCGCCGTTGGTGGTCACATACACCACGTCGAACACCTTCATCACCCCGATCAGGACGGTGATGAACACGGTGATCACCGTCGGCCAGATCTGCGGGACGACGATCGAGAAGAAGATCCGCCGCTCGCCCGCGCCGTCGATCCGGCCCGCCTCCACGGTGTCCTCGGGCACCCCCTTGATCGCCGACGACAACAGCACCATCGAGAAGCCCACCTGCGTCCAGATCAGGATGATCATCAGGAACAGGCTGTTCACGTGCAGGGTGTCGATCTGGTACCAGAAGTACGGGCCCTTGCCGAACAACCCGACGATCGCGTTCAGCAGCCCCACCTGCGGGTCACCGGCCGGCTTGAACTCGTAGATCGACCGCCAGATCGTCGCCGCCCCCACCATGCTGATCGCCATCGGCAGGAAGATGAACGTCTTGCTCAGCTTCTCCCCGCGGGGCCGCAACCGGTCGGCCAGGACCGCGACCCCCAGGCCCAGCGCCACCGTCGTCGCCGGCACCACGATGATCCACAGCAGGTTGTTGAACAGCACCTGCAGGAACGAGACGTCGGTCAGCAGGTTGTGTAGTTGCTGAACCCGACGTAGGCCGTCGGAGTCCTCGTTCGCGAAGCTGTACTGCAGCGTGACGATCGCCGGGTAGATCAGGTAGACCCCGATGGCCAGGATCGCCGGCCCCGCGTACATCCACGGCTTGACCCGGTCCTCCCACCGACCGGGCAACGACTCCGCGAGCTTGTTGAGGATCCAGAAGAGGAGCATCGCGCCCCCGATGCCGCCGATGATGGCGAGCAGCGCGTTGGCGGTCTTGATAGCCATAGAACCCAGTCCTCTCTACACGATGGGTCCGAGCGGTGGAGCTGGTTGTGCTGGCTTCAGTCCGGCAGCCGCGGGGGACTCGGCGGTCCCCCGCGGCTGTCGGTCACGACGTCAGCTGCTGGTCTTCGGGAAGCTGTTGTCGATGTTGTTCAGCGTGGTGTCCAGGTCCTGCTGGCCGGAGATCCACTTGACCGGCTCGGTCCAGAACGTACCCGCTCCCACCTTGGCCGGCATGAGGTCCGACCCGTCGAACCGCACCGCGGTCGCCTTGTACAGCACGTCGCGCGATCTTCTGCTGCGTCTTGCTCGGGTACAGCGAGACGTCGAAGCGACTTGTGCGGCGAGAAGTACCCGGCCTTGCCGGCGTCGATGCCGTTCTCCTTGCTGGCGACGAAGTTGCGCAGCTTCAGAGTGTTGGAGTCGTTGTTGAACGCCGCCGCCAGGTCGCCACCGCTGAGAACCGGGTTGTCGCCCTCGGTCTTCGGCGGGAACGCCGTGACGCCGACCTTGGTGTCGAGCTGCGCGAGCACGGCGTCCGGGAAGCCGCCCTTGCCGGCGACGAAGCTGGCCTGCTTGAACAGGTAGCAGCCGGGCGGCGTCGTCGAACATCGCGTCGCCGCCGGTCTGGAAGTTGGTCGCGACGATCGACTTGGTGCCGCCGCGGACCCACCCCTCGGTGAAGGCGATCTTCTGGAAGTACTCGAACGCCGGCTTGATCTCCGGGCTGTTGAACTTCAGCGCGCCGGTGACCCACTTGTCGTAGTTCTCCGGGCCGGCCAGACGCAGGACAAGGTCCTCGATCCAGTCGGTGATCGGCCAGCCGGTGGCGTTGCCGGACTCGGCCGCGATGCACCACGGCGTCTTGCCCTGCGACTTCAGCTGGACGCTCAGCGTGAGCATGTTGTCCAGCGTCGTCGGGAGCTGGTCACCGGTCGTCTGCCAGTTCGGCTGGTCGTACCAGATGAGGCTCTTGACGCTCACGGCGGACGGAAGGCCGTAGACCTTGCCGTCGGCGCACGTGCCGGCCCCCTTGAACCCGTTGACCATGTCGGCCGTCGCCGTCGTGACGTCGGCGTCGTCCCAGGCCAGGACCTTCTTCTGCTTGGCCAGGTCGCACATGACGCCCGGCTGCGGGAAGAGACCCACGTCGGGCGGGTTGCCACCCGCGACCCGGGCGCGGATCTCGGTGTCCCACGACCCGGCCTTGGTGAACTTGATGGTGAACCCGTTCGCCTGCGCGAACTTGTTGAGGTCCTTCTGGAAAGCGGCTTCCTGGTCGCCGCCGAAGCCGTACATCACTTCGACGCGTCGCCTTGCCCGGGCCGGACGCGGTGCCCCCACCGCTGCTGCCTCCGCCCGAGTTGGACGAGAGGCATCCCGACGCGAGACCGGCAACGGCCACGGCGACGAGAGCGGTAACGCTTGCCCTGCGAGTGATCATGGTTCCGAACTCCTCCTTGGAGGTGATCCTGGGGGCTTCATTGGCCCCACGCGGGCCGGCCGCTCCCGGCCGGGCGGCAGAAGAACCGGCGTCATCGCCGGCCCCACTGGTTTCGAGGCGCTGGGTCGCCTCAGGTCAGCTCCTTCGTTGCTCTGCGGCCCATGCAACACCACACCAGGTGATCTGCGCCACAGGGACCACAGGATTTCCCCAAACGTGACCTGTACCGGTTCGGTGATCCGTGACGCGCATCGTCCTTCTGCTCCGTGGGATATTCACTTGCAAGCACGTCATCATCGAATCCTCGCGAATCGGACGCGTGCGCCCCGGGTGAGCACGCGGACCCCGATCGCCGGGCAGGTTTCTTGCAAGAGCGCCCGGCTCGTCTCCGTCGGATCGGCCGTCTCGCGGACCGACTCGCCGTCTGCGCCGCGCGCTGGCCATGTTCAGCCGTTTCTCAGCCCCCGAGTCCCGCCTGCTGGACGACAGACGGCAGGCTGTCCTCCGTGACCGACCACCACTTCGACGACCTGCTCGCGGCGAACCGGACCTACGCCGAGCACTTCGCCCTGCAGGGGTTCGACGGGGTCGCCCACGCGGGGGTCGCCATGGTGACCTGCATGGACTCCCGGATCGACCCGCTCCGGCTGCTCGGGCTGTCGCCCGGGGACGCGAAGATCTTCCGCAACCCCGGAGGCCGCGTCACCGACGCCGCCCTCGAGGCGATCGTCCTCGGCGTGCACCTGCTGGGGGTCGACCGCGTCCTCGTCGTCCCGCATACCCGCTGCGCCGTCGCGACCAACACGGTGGCCGAGCTCCGCGACCGCGTGAGTGCCTCCGCTGGGACGGACGCGTCGTGGCAGGTGTTCCACGTCGTCGAGGACCAGGAGGCCGCCCTGCGCGAGGACGTGCGCAAGGTCCGGACCCACCCGCTCATCCCCGACACGGTCGCCATCGGCGGCTTCCTCTACGACGTGGACACCGGGCTGCTGGACCGACGCGTCTGACGGTTCGTCAGCGGTCGACGACGACGAGCGCCCAGGTGTCGAACTCGGGCACCTCGATCTCGAGATCCTCGCCGTCGACGGTCGCCTCGAGCGCGGCGAGCTCCGGGCCGGCCATCGGGTGACCGAACCGGGCCGTTGGCTCCGCCGAGGCGACCCGCACCGTGAGGCGAAGGCCCGTGGCCGTGCCGGTGGGTCGCTTCGCGACGTTCCACCGCGGGTCCTCCTGGCTGCGCAGGTCGACCAGGGTGACGACAAGGCGGGTCCCGCACGTGACCACCCGGACCCAGATGCCTCCGGGCGTGGGGTCGGGGAAGACCGGCGCCCCGGCCACGACCACGTCCTCGTTGACGCCCAGCCACAGGTGCCGGGTCGAGCGGTCGAGCCCCGGTGCGAACAGCAGGTCACCGTTGGCCACCGCGAAGTCCGCGAACCGGCGGAGCACGGCGACCGCGTCGTCGTGCAGCGTGGCGTAGTTCGGGTAGTACGGGTGGGTCAGTGCGCCGTGGCGCTCGCCGAAGAGCAGGTACTGGCCGCCCGCCGACCAGACCGTCGACAGCGCGAGCTTCGCGCCGGCGACCTGCTCCGGCCCGGAACCGTCTGCGAAGGCCGCGAGGTATGCGGCGAGGACCACCGGCCGCTCGGGTCGACGGTCGCGCGCCGCGTCCACGAGCCGGACCAGGTCCACGTAGTCGTCGTGCGGCGACCACACCTCGATGTAGGTCACGTCCTGGGGCGCCCGCGCCGTCATCGCCGTCGGAAAGTCATTGACGTTGTTGAAGATCAGCGTCGCACTCGGGCAGCTCCTGGCGAACCGCCTCGATGAGTGCCACGAAACCGTCCGCGAGATCGACGACGGCTCCGACAGTCGTTGCCGCGACCTTCGGGTCGCCGTACTGGTCGAGATGCAGCCCGTCGAAGCCGACCTGCCGGACCGCCTCGCCCATCTGGGCCACGACGTGGCGCGACCAGGTCGATCCGCGCGAGACGTCCATGATCCAGAGGAAGTCACCGAGCATCCAGGGTCGGCCGTCCCGGTGGTGAAGCACCTCGTCGGGGTGCTCGTCCGCGTACTCGCGCCCGGCGCCGTAGACCGCCGCGTAGGCGATCGCCTGCGCACCCGCGGAGTGGGTCGCCTCCACCAGCCGCTGGACGGTCGCCAGCGACAGCGACCGGTCCAGGGCGTCGACGAAGTCCTCCGCAGCGGAGCGGGGGCAGGAGGGCGGCGTGCCGGTACATCCAGTCGTAGAACTGGACGACGTTGAGGTGGAACGCGCGCAGCGAGTCGGCCACCTCGTCGCCGTTCTCGCGTCCGGGCACGAAGTCGGTGACGAAGCCGTAGCGCGGGCGCGCCAGCGCATCCGCGAGGACGTCGAAGGCGCTGGTGGCCGTGGACCCGTCCGGGGCGTTCAGGCGGACCGCGTAGGAGCCCTCGCCCACGATGCCGAGCGACACCCGGTTCCGGCCCACCGTGACCGCTTCGTCGGATCGTCGGACCATTATCGCCGAGATGGGACACGACGACCGAGACCCGTTGCGCGACAGAGGAGTCCACGAGGATCACGACCTCGTCGCCGGGGCGGTGCGACGTCCGATCGGGTCGGGCGTCGAGCGTCACCGGCGGAACACCCGTCGACCTCGGGAATGCGGTCTCGGTATGCGCGCAGCAGCTCGCGGGCCACGGTCACCGAGTCGACCAGGGGGTGCCGGGCGAACGCCTGCTCGGCGAGGTCCGGCGAGCCGGTGACGGCGGCCTCGATGGTCAGCCGCTCGACGTGCTTGACCTGGGCCATGAGGCCGAGCTGGTAGAGCGTCGGCGCGGAGACGCCGAGGCGGCACGGGGCCGCCGGCGCCGACGGTCACCGGCACCTCGACGACGGCGTCGTCCGGGAGGCTCGGGAACCGTGCCGCGGTTCGCGACGTCGAGGATCATCGTCGCCTGCTCGTCGCGGGCGATGGCGCGCATCAGCGCGAGCGCGACGCCCTCGTAGCCGCCGACGTCGGCGACGTCCTGCTCACCGCCACGCGCCTGGCCGGCGTGCTCGGCGGCCATGTACGTCGCCTCCCGCTCGGCGCGGGTCGCGGTCCAGATCGCCTGTGCCCGAGCCGGATCCGCCGCGGCGGCGGCATAGAACTCCGCCTGCTGACCGGCGAGGAACTCGCCACGGGTCGGGCCGCCGGCCCGGATGGCGGCCACCGCGTCGCGGGTGAAGTCGTAGTAGTAGAGGTACTCGTTGGGGAGCGCGTCGATCTGCCGGACCCAGTCCAGCCCGAACAATGCGCCCTCCTCAGTGGCGCCGAGCAGGGCGTCGTCGGCGAGCAGCCGGGGCAGCAGGTCGACGCCGTCCACGCGCATACCGCGAAGCCAGCCGAGATGGTTCAGCCCGACGTAGTCGAGGTCGAGCGGCGGCATGCGGCTCGACGCCGAGCAGCCGAGCCGCCCGTTTCGCCATGGTGATCGGGGTGTCGCAGATGCCGACCACGCGGTCGCCGAGGATGGCGCGCATCGCCTCGGTGATCATGCCGGCCGGGTTGGTGAAGTTGATGACCCACGCGTCCGGCGCGACGGCCCGGACGCGCTCGGCGATCCACCGCGCGACGGGGACGGTGCGCAGCCCGTAGGCGATCCCCCCGGCGCCCGTCGTCTCCTGCCCCAGGACGCCGAGGTCGAGAGCGACCCGCTCGTCCTGCACCCGCGCCATCAGCCCGCCCACCCGGACGGCCGAGAAGACGAAGTCGGCGCCCTCCAGCGCGACGTCCAGCTCGGTGGTGACAGTGACCCGCGGCGCCCCCCGCCCTTCCTTTCTCCGGTGGAGGTATATGCGAGCGCCGTAGCGCTCGCAGCACCCTCCACCGAGGAGACGGGAGCGAGTACCGACGCCATCACGTCGAGCCGACCGGGGTCGGTGTCGTAGAGCACGACGTCGGTGACGCCGGAGTCGCTTCCGGCCAGCGCGGCATACACGAGCGGCGTGCGGAACCCGCCGCCCCCGAGGATCGCGAGCCTCACGGCCCGACGCTCGTCTCGGTCATCGCGCGCGTCACCTCAGGGCGAGGTGCATCCGGACCGAGTTCGCCAGCCGTTCGGCGACGGCCTGCGCCTGCGACTCGTCGGCCGCCTCGACCATCACCCGGACGAGCGGCTCGGTCCCGGACTTGCGCAGCAGCACCCGACCGCTGCCGTCGAGCTCGTCGGACGCCTTGGCGACGTCCTCGAGCAGCGCCTCGTGCGAGTCGACCTGGGACGTGTCGACGCCGCGCACGTTGACGAGCACCTGTGGGAGCCGGGTCATCACCGCGGCGAGCTCGGTGAGCGACCGGCCGGTCTCGGCGACCCGGGCCGCGAGCATGAGTCCGGTGAGGACCCCGTCGCCGGTGGTCCCGTGCTCGAGCATGATGACGTGGCCGCTCTGCTCGCCGCCCAACGCAAACCCGCCGGCCTTCATGTCCTCGAGGACGTACCGGTCGCCGACCGCGGTCTGGCGCACCGTGATGGCGGACCGTTCCATCGCCTGCAGCATCCCGAGGTTGGACATGACCGTCGCGACGAGGGTGTCGGAGACGAGACGGCCCTTGTCGCGCAACGAGATCGCGAGGATCGACATGATCTGGTCGCCGTCGACCGGCGTCCCGGAACCGTCGACCGCGAGGCAACGGTCGGCGTCGCCGTCGTGGGCGATGCCGAAGTCGGCGCCCTCAGACAGGACCGCCTCGCACAGCCGCTCGAGGTGCGTTGACCCGTAGCCGTCGTTGATGTTGAGCCCGTCCGGCGAGGCGCCGATGACCGACACCCTGGCGCCGGCCCGGCGGAACGCCTCGGGCGAGGCGACGGAGGCCGCCCCGTTCGCCGTGTCGAGCACGACGTGCAGCCCGTCCAAGCGGTTCGGCAGGGCAGCCATGAGATGCCCGACGTACCGCTCGAGCCCGTCGGGCAGGGGGCGGACCCGCCCCACGCCGGCGCCGGTGGGGCGCTGCCACGGCTCGCGCATCCGCGCCTCGATGGCGTCCTCGACGTCGTCGGCGAGCTTGTGGCCGCCCCGGGCGAAGAACTTGATCCCGTTGTCGGGCATCGGGTTGTGCGACGCCGAGATCATCACGCCGAGGTCGGCCCGCAGGTCCCCCGTGAGGAAGGCGATGGCCGGCGTCGGCAGCACGCCGGCGTCGAGGACGTCCACCCCCGCCGAGGCCAGGCCGGCCACCGTCGCCGCGAGGAGGAACTCGCCCGAAGCGCGTCCGTCGGTCCCGACGAGGGCGGTCGGGCGGTGCCCCTCGAACTCCCCGGACTCGCCGAGCACGTGAGCCGCCGCGACCGCGAGGTCGAGGGCCAGCTCCGCGGTGATGTCCTGGTTCGCGAGTCCGCGAACCCCGTCGGTCCCGAAGAGTCGAGCCACGTCGCTTGGTCTGCCTCTCTACAGCGTCAGCCCCAAGGGAAGGGCCGACGGACGAACCTACTACGCCGCGAGGGCGGCCCCAGGCATACCGGGACCGCCCTCGCGTTCGAACAGGAGCGCGTCAGCGCTTGCTGTACTGCGGAGCCTTGCGAGCCTTCTTGAGGCCGGCCTTCTTGCGCTCCGGGACCCGCGCGTCGCGGGTGAGGAACCCGGCCTTCTTCAGCGCGGGACGGTTCAGCTCCTCGTCGACGCCGTTGAGCGCCCGAGCGACACCGAGGCGGACGGCGCCGGCCTGGCCGGAAGGACCGCCGCCGTGGACGCGCACGAGGACGTCGTAGGCCCCGGTGAGGTCGAGGACGGCGAAGGGCTCGCCGACGATCTGCTGGTGCACCTTGTTGGGGAAGTACGCCTCCAGGGTGCGGCCGTTGATCTGCCAGTCGCCGGTGCCCGGGACGATTCGCACGCGGGCGATGGCCTGCTTGCGGCGGCCGGTGGCGGCACCCGGCGCGGAGGCGCTCGGGCGACGCTCGGCCTCGCCGGCGACGGGGGCGGTGGACTCGGAGGTGTAGGAGCTGAGCTCCGGCTCGTCCGACTCCAGAACGGTGTCGGTGGTGATGTCAGTCAACTCAGGGTTCCTTACTGCGCGACCTGGGAGATGGTGAACGGGACCGGCTGCTGGGCCGCGTGTGGGTGAGTGTCGCCGGAGTAGACCTTCAGCTTGGTCATCTGCTGGCGGGCGATGGAGTTCTTCGGGAGCATGCCGCGGACGGCCTTCTCGACGGCCTTGGCCGGGTTCTTCTGCAGAAGCTCGGTGTAGGAGGTGGACTTCAGACCGCCCGGGTAGCCCGAGTGGCTGTAGGCCTTCTTCTGCTCCGCCTTGGCGCCGGTCAGCACGATCTTGTCGGCGTTGACGATGATGACGAAGTCACCGGTGTCGACGTGCGGGGCGAAGGTCGGCTTGTGCTTGCCGCGCAGCAGGATGGCGGTCTGGCTGGCCAGCCGGCCGAGGACGACGTCGGTCGCGTCGATCACGTGCCACGTGCGATCGACCTCGCCGGGCTTGGGGGTGTACGTGCGCACAGGTGTCAGCTTTCGTCAGCGGAATCTCGGGTATGCCTCGCCGCGGCTCTTCCGGTCGACCGACCGCGCCGCGTGGCCCCGAGCCGGAACGCCCCGGGTGGCACAACCTCTCCAGTGTAGGGGCGCGTGTGGTGCCGGCCAAATCGCCCTGAAGGCAGCCGTAAACGCGGTCTGACCTGCGGTGATGCGCATACCGACTATTTGTGCAGACTACTTGTGCAAAGAGATTATGCACAGGTATTGTGCATGACATGGCCACCAACCTCCCCACCGGCCCCGGAACCTGGGGCTCCGCCGAGACGCCCTCCGAGCTCCACCTCGGCGCCCACGCGGTCAAGGTCCTCGCCCATCCCCTGCGCTCGCGCATCGTCACCCAGCTTCGCCGCAGCGGTCCGCTGACGGCCACGGCCCTGGCCGGCCTGCTCGGGACGAACTCGGGCGCCACCAGCTACCACCTGCGCCGCCTGGAGACCGTGGGCCTCGTCGAGGACACCGACACCGGCAAGGGCAAGGAGCGGATCTGGCGCGCCGCCGTCGAGCAGCACTCGTGGACCCCGAGCGAGCTGGTCGACGACGAGGACGCTCTCACCGCCCTCAACTGGCTCGAGCGCGACTACATCCGCCACTTCGCCACCAAGGCCGAGCAGTGGCTCGACGTGCAGCAGGACTGGCCGGTGGAGTGGGTCGACCATCTCGGCATCAACGACAACGTCACGCTGGTCACCCTCGAGCAGCTGCACGCCATGCGGACCGAGATCGAGGACGTCCTGCAGAAGTACCGCCGGGTCGGACAGGGCAACCCCCAGGCCAAACGGGTCGCGGTCTACACCTACGCCTACCCCGTCGACCTCGACCAGAGCCCGCGCGGTGACCGCTCATGACCGCCGTCCTGTCCCCCGCCGCCGCTCGCCGGGTGTTCCTCACCCTCACCGTGACCCGCTGGTTCCCGGTCGGACTCGTGGTCGGCATCCTCACGCTCTGGCCGCTGGAGCGCGGCCTGACCATCCCCGAGGCGCTGTCGGCGACCTCGCTGACCGGCATCACGGTCTTCCTGCTCGAGCTGCCGACGAGCGGGTTCGCCGACGCGTTCGGCCGGCGGCCGGTCTACGTCACGGCGGCGCTCTTCCTCATCGCGTCCGCTGTCGTCTTCTACACGGCCACCGCCTGGTGGCAGTTCGCGCTCGCGGCGGTGCTGACCGGGGTGTTCCGGGCGCTCGACTCCGGACCGCTCGAGGCGTGGTTCGTCGACACCGTGCACGCGACCGAGCCCGGGGCCGACGTCGACCGCGACCTGGCGCGGCAGGGAACGGTGCTCGGTTCGGCGATGGCGCTCGGCGCCCTGATCTCGGGCGGCCTCGTCTGGTGGCACCCCATCGCGTCACAGAGCGCCCTGCTCCTGCCGGGCCTGCTCTACCTCGGGTTGGGCGTCGTGCACCTCGTCGCCGTCCTCGTCATCCTCAAGGAGCCGGACCGGCGCGGAACCGGCGACAGCGTCGGTATGCGTCGGGCCGCGGCCTCGGTCCGTGAGGCGCCGGTCGTGGTCCGAGAGGGTCTCTCGCTGCTGAGGCACAACCGGGTGCTCGGCGGGCTCGTGGCGGTCGAGCTGTTCTGGTCGGCCGGGATGGTCGTCTTCGAGACGTTCCAGCCGATCCGGCTGGCCGAGCTGCTCGGCGGCGAGGACGCCGCCGCCGCAGTGATGGGTCCGGTCGCGAGCGCGGGGTGGGGCCTGTTCGCGCTCGGGTCCGCCCTCGCCGCCGTCGGCAGCCGCCGGTTCGGCGTCGCGCGCACCGCGATCCTGGCGCGGGTGCTCAACGGGCTCGGCGCGGTGGTGATGGGCCTCGTCGCGGGACCGGTCGCCCTCGTGGCCGCATACGCGGTGACCTACACGCTGCACGGCGCGGGCGGTCCGGTCCACAGCGCGCTGCTCCACCGCGAGGCCTCCGCCCGCAACCGGTCCACCGTCCTGTCGATGAACTCGATGGTCGCCTTCCTCGGGTTCAGCCTCACCGCGGCGTTGGCCGGCCAGCTACAAGCGCGGACGTCGACCCAGGTGGCGATGGTCGTCGTGGGGGCGTTCAGCATCCTCGGCGCGCTCGGGTACCTGCCCGCGCTCCGGGCCGAACGGGTCCGGCGGCGCGAGACGGAGCCGATCCACGTCGGCTGAGGCTGTTGGTCGGCCAGTCCCCTGAGAATCGGCCCACTCCCACCGGATGTCGTGGGAGTGGGGCGATTCTCGAGGGAGTCGAGGCTTCGTCAGGTCGCCAGGTCGGTCCGAGCGGGATCCGGCTCCCATCGCAGCCGTCGGGTGCCACGGACCGCCAGTGGACCCACTCCGGCGACGAGGATGACGGCGGCGCAGGCGGTGAGGACCGGCTGGGTCCCGAACCGGTCGGTGAGGACGCCGGCCATGGCCTGGCCCAGCGGCATCCCGACGAACGACGTGAGGATGTCCCACGACGACACGCGCGCGAGCAGGTCGTGCGGCACGTGGTTCTGGATCGCGGTCTCCCAGCAGACGCCGAAGAACATCAGACCCGTGTAGCCGATGACCGCGCCGAGCAGCACGCCGGTGAGCGTGCCCGGCCACACGTAGGCCAGCACCCAAACCGGCATGAGGCCGAGCGCGACGAACCCCGCCACCAGCGGCCGGCTCGGCCGAACCCGCATGGCGATCACGCTGCCGATGACGCCACCCAGGCCCTCGGCCGCGGCGATCACGCCCAGCGCCGAGGGGCCGCCGAGGTCGCGCAGTGCGACGACGTTGACCGTGACAAGCACGACCCCGTTGGCCACGTGGTAGACCCCGGCGGCGACGACGCCCCAGAGCAGCCAGTCCCGGGACCGGACCGCGGCGAACCCGCCCCGCAGCTCGGTGAGGAAGCCGACCCGGGCGCCGCGGATGGCCCGCGCGCGGATGAAGGCGACCGTCACGGCCGAGACCAGGAAGCTCAGCGCGTTGACGAGGAACCCGAACGGCGCGCCGAACGCGGCGATGAGCACGCCCGCCGCCGCCGGCCCGACGGTGAGCGAGGCGGTCTGGACCGCGTTGAGCGTGGCGTTCGCCGACCGGCGCTGCTCCAGCGGGACCAGCGTCGGCTTCAGCGACGACATCGCGGGGTAGAAGAAGGCCCCGGCCCCACCGAAGACGGCGACGAGCGCACAGAGCAGTGGCAGCGGATGGCGGTCGCCCAGGTACAGCACCGCCAACGCCCCGGCTGCAGCGGCACGGACCACGTCGGCCGCGACCATGATCGTCTGCGGTCGGAGTCGGTCCGCCCATACGCCCCCGACGAGGGTGCAGGCCAGCCGCGCGACGACCCCGCACGCCAGGACCAGGCCGAGGTCGGTGGCGGAGCCGCCGGACGCGATCACCGCGAACGACAAGGCGATCGGCTGGAACGCGTCGCCCACCCACGAGAGACCCTGGCCGCCGACCAGGAGGCGGAAGTCGCGGGTCCCCCATCGCGACGTCGTGACGGCGGGGTCGTCGAGTGCGGTGTTCATGGGTCTCAGATTAGTACGTCATCTAACTATTTGTCATCAGACTGTCTGTCACTTTTCTGTACGACGACGAATGGCATACTGGGAGCGTGACGAAAGCCCGGGCGACAGACGCGGTCGACGCCCACGTGGCCCGGTGGGTGACCCAGATCCCCGACCTGGACCCGTCGGTCGAGGGCGCCACGACCAGGATGCAGGCCGTCGTCCGCCAGCTGCGCAAATCCAAGGCCGAGTTCCACGCGGGCAAGGAGATGACCCTGGAGGACTCCGACACGCTGCACGAGCTCATGGTCCAGCCCTACCCGGTCGAGGCCACCCCGGCGCAGCTCGCCGACGCCTGCCATGTCACTCGGGCGGCCATGACCAGCCGGCTCGACCGTCTCGTCGAGGGCGGGTACGTGACGCGTGAGGTCGACCCGCTCGACCGCCGACGCGTCATCGTGAGGCCCACCGCCAAGGGAAGCGAGACTTGGCAGGATCACCTCCACGCCGGGATGGAACGCGAGGCGAACCTGCTCTCGGCCCTCTCCCCGCGCGAGCTCGAGCAGCTCAACGGGCTGCTCCGCAAGGTGCTCCTGTCGTTCGAGCAGGCTTGACAGCCGCGGGCGTAGGTCAGGACGCTCGACCGGTGACCGTCCCGACGACGATCGACCTCAACGCCGACGTCGGCGAGTCCTTCGGGCGCTGGCGGCTTGGCGACGACGAGGCGCTCCTCGACGTGGTGACGTCGGCCAACGTCGCCTGCGGGTTCCACGCCGGGGACCCGGCCACGCTGGTCGCGACGTGCCGCGCCGCGACCGCCAGAGGAGTCGCGATCGGCGCCCAGGTGGGGTACCACGACCTCGCGGGCTTCGGCCGCCGCTTCGTCGACGTCTCCGCCGAGGACCTCTACGCCGACGTCCTCTACCAGCTGGCGGCCCTGGACGGGATAGCCCGCTGCGTCGGCGGCGCGGTGACCTACGTCAAGCCGCACGGCGCGCTCTACAACGCGGTCGTCCACCACGAGGTCCAGGCCGATGCGGTCGTCCGGGCCGTCGCGGCCTACTCCCCCACACTGCCGGTGGTCGGCCTGCCGGGATCGGTCCTCCTCGCCACCGCCGCGACCGCGGGGCTGCGAACCGTGCGCGAGGCGTTCGCCGACCGGGGGTACACCTCCGCCGGCACCCTGGTCCCCCGGTCCGAACCCGGCGCCCTGCTGGACGACCCGGCGGAGGTCGCTGCCCGCGTCCTCCGGCTGGTCCGCGATGGCCGCGTGACCGCCACTGACGGCGCAGACGTCCTGCTCGAGGCCGATTCCGTATGCGTGCACGGCGATTCCCCGGGCGCCGTGGCCATGGCCCAGGCGGTACGGGATGCGCTGGCCAGCAACGGGGTTCGGCTGACGGCCTTCGCTCCTCCGCCGCCCGCATGAGGCTGCTCCCCTGCGGTGACCGCGCGATTCTCGTCGAGGTCGCCGACGCCGCGGAGCGTCGGCGCCTCGACGCCACGCTCCGCCGCCGACCCCTCCCCGACACACTCGAGCACGTCCCCGGAGCCCGCACGGTCCTGGTCGTGGCGACCACGCCCAGGGCCTTGCCCGCCATCGCCGCCGCCCTCCACGAGCTGGTCCTCGACGAGGAGAACACCACCGACCCGGGCGACGAGATCCTCGTCGAGGTCCGGTACGACGGTCCCGACCTCCACGACGTCGCCGCCCACCTGGGCATCACACCCGCGGAAGTCGTGGCGCGGCATACCGGACAGGTCTGGACCGTCGAGTTTGCCGGTTTCGCACCGGGATTCGCCTACCTCTCCGGTTCTGACGGCGGCCTCGAGGTGCCTCGACGGGAGTCGCCGCGGACACGCATACCGACCGGCTCGGTCGGCCTCGCCGGCCCGTACTCGGGCATCTACCCGAGGTCGTCGCCCGGGGGCTGGCAGCTCGTCGGACGAAGTGACGTCGCGCTCTGGGACCCCGAGCGCGACCCGCCGGCCCTGCTCGCGCCCGGTCGCCGGGTCCGGTTCGCGGAGGTGTCCCCATGACCGCCCTGGTGGTCGAACGGGTGGGTCCCCTCGCGCTGGTCGAGGATCTCGGTCGGCCGGGCCACGCCGCGATCGGGGTGACCGAGAGCGGCGCGGCGGACCGGCGGGCCCTCCGACTGGCCAACCGACTGCTCGGCAACGACGAGGGGGCGGCCGCCGTCGAGGTCCTCCTCGGCGGCCTCGCCGTCCGGGCCGAGGGCAGCGTCCGGGTGTGCGTCACCGGTGCGCCCACCCCCCTGGCCGTCGACGGCCAGGGGGCACCGTTCGGCGGCCCGCTCGACCTCCGCGACGGTCAGGTTCTCGCCCTCGGTACGCCCCCTACCGGTCTGCGCACGTACCTCGCGGTCCGCGGCGGCGTGGCCGAGCCGTTGGTCCTCGGCAGCGCCAGCACCGACCCGACCATGGGAGTGGGACCGACACCGGTCGGCCTGGGTCGGCGGCTGGGGGTCGCCACCGCGAAAGCCACTCACGAGGCCCCGCACGTGGACGTGGCGGCGGCGGCGGCGCCGCCGGTCACCGACGTCGTCCTTCGCGTCGTCCTCGGCCCCCGGGACGACTGGTTCGCGCCCGCCGCCGTGAACGCGCTCCTGACGCAGCCGTGGGCCGTGACGGCGGAGGCCGACCGTGTCGGAGTGCGGCTGTCCGGTCCGCAGCTGGACCGGGCCGACGACAGCCGGGGCGACAGTCCGGTCCGTGAGCTGCCCAGTGAGGCGGTCGTCCGCGGCGCCGTCCAGGTGCCGCACTCGGGCCAGCCGCTCGTGTTCCTCGCCGACCATCCGACGACCGGTGGGTACCCGGTGCTGGCCGTGGTCGTCGACGACGACACAGACGTCCTGGGTCAGCTGCGGCCCGGCGAGCGGATCCGGTTCCGACGCGTACCCAGAGGTTGGTGACCCGACCCCACGCGATCTGAGCACCCGCACTCATGCGTCCTCACAGTCGCCCCGCGAGGGTTGGGACACGCAGCCGCCGGGTGCCCCGCGCCGGCGCCACCGACGACAGGGGGACCTGTGCAGGACCCGATGGAGGCCATCGGCCGAAACCGCGACGACATCGTCCGCGGCAGCCGCGCGTTCCGCGAGGCGAGCGGCGCGCTCGGGCCTGTGACCGCCAAGGACGACACCGGCGCGATCACCGTGACGCTGGACGCGCAGGGCCGGATCTCCGCGATCCTCGTCTCGATGACGTGGAAGACCGGCTACACGGCCCACTCTCTGGCGGCCGGAGTCAACGCCGCGGCGAACGCGGCCGGTGTGGCCCGGCTGGAGCAGTGGGGCACGACCCTCGTCGAGGCCGACGAGCGGCCGTCCGGGCGGGTCCTTGCGCCGCAGCTCGACGCCGACGACCTGGCTCAGCGCCTGTCGGAGGCCGTGGACCGTGACCGGTCCGGCTCGGTGGACTCCTCGATGCAGGTCATGCGCGACCTTCTGCACGAGCTCGTGGAGAGCATCGAGGAGGTCCGCGACGAGGTGCGCGAGCACCTGACCAAGGAGTACACCGGGCGCAGCACGTCGGGCCACGTCAAGGCGACCATCGGCGGGAACGGCACCCTGCTCGACCTCACCTTCGACTCCACATGGCTGGACTCCGCACACCCGGCCAACATCGGGCGCGAGGCCACGCAGGCGCTCCATGAGGCGTACCGGCAGGCCGGGGGCGACGACGTCGAGACGATCGTCGCCCGTAGTCCGCTCGGCCGCATCCAGCGTCTCTCCGAGGACCCGGTCGCGCTCGCCCGGGCCATGGGTCTGCGCAACTGACCGACACGACGTCACGACGCCTTACGACGCCTTACGACGAACACGGAGCCCACATGACCTACGAAGTCCAGCTCGCGGCCCTCAAGTCCGACGCCGACACCTGGGACCAGACCTCGAGCACGCTGCTCGACGCCAGCACCGACGCCTGGGGCCTGAACCTCGGCGAGTACGAGCTCTCCTGGGCCGCCGAGACGGTCGGGCTGACCACGACCTACAGCTCGATCCAGGCCAAGGTGGCCGCCCTGCTCAGCGAAGGGTCGACGGAGACCAGCAACATCTCCAGCACCCTCATGACGATCAAGCACAACTACGAGCTGAACGAGGACAACGCGGAGCAGCACTACCAGGGCGCCTGGGAGCCCATCGGCTGACGCCGGCTCGCTTACCCACCACCACTGCTTCACGACGCTGAGGGGACGACATGTCCGGCACCGCGAACGACATCCGAGACCTGGTCAACCGGTTCAACGGCCTCGTGCAGGACCTCCAGGACGGCATCAACGACGTCCTGGACTGGGTCCCGTGGGGTCTCGGCTGGCTGGCCGACAAGATCCGCGACCTGTGGAACGGCCTGATGGACAAGATCCAGGAGTTCTTCGAACCGCTGGTCCAGATCCTCACTCACCTCGGTGAGCCGAGCACGGTCTCCAGCAAGGCCGACCAGTGGAGCTCCAACGTCGGCTCGCCGGTCAGCGCGCGGGTGGCGCTCGCCGACGTCGGCTCGCTGGCCGTGGACGACACCTGGAAGGGCACCGCGGCCGACCAGTACAAGCAGAAGGTCCCGCTGCAGAAGACCGCCCTGCAGAACATCAAGACCCAGTTCACCGACGGGATCAGCAGTGCCCTCAAGGACGTGTCCTCGGCGATCCAGATCTTCTTCGGCCTGATGATCGTGGCGATCGGCGCCTGGGTCGCGGCGATCATCACCGCGCTGGGCGCCACGGCGACGATCTTCGGCATCCCCGCCGGGATCCTCATCGCCATCGCCGCGGGAGGGGCGTTCGGGGCGGCGTTCTGGGGCGCGGGCGAGAACCTCAAGTCCCAGTGCCGAAGCGCCAAGACGCTGCTCGAGCAGAAGATGTCGGAGAACACCGCGTACCCGAACGGGGCGTGGCCGCAGGCAACGCTGTGACGTCGTCCGGGGTGGACAGGGACCGGGCCGTGTGGGCCAGGGGGACGGCCCGGTCCCTCGTCGCCGGCGTGTTCGTCGTCGCGAACCTCACGCTCATCGCGCTGTGGTCGTCCGTCGCGTCGACCCTGCCGGACCTGCGCGGGCTCGTCGTCGCGAGCATCGCCACCCTCGCCGTCGGCATCGTCTGCCTTGTGGCGGTCATCGTCCTGGGGGCTTGCCGGCGAGCGAGCTCCGCCGCAAACCTGCTCGCGACGATCGCTGTGGCGCAGCTGATCGCCGGGTTCACGGCCATGACTCTGCTCGGCGCATTCGACGACCTGTTCGCGCTGCAGATCTTCCTCGCGACGATGGTCTCGTCGGTTACCGTCCTGGTCCTGGGCGTGGCGACACTCAGCCGCAGAGCGCGTGGACCCGCATCTGGTCGTCCTCGAGCCACCACGGCCCGTCCGCCGCGCGGAACACGGCAAGGTCCCCCACCACCGGCCGGCGTCCAGCGTCGAACCCGCTGAGCAGCAGTCCGTCCGCGCCGATCACCACCAGCTCGTCGCCGAGGCGAAGGAGCACCGGTCCGGTCGGGTCCGCGCTGACCGTCGTGCGTCCGGCAGCTACGCCGCCGAGGACGTCGTCGCCCGCGGTGAGGACCCACGTCGTCGGCGCACCGGGCAGAGCGTCGCTGCCGTACGCGTGGAAGTCGCTCCCGCCGACGGTACCGTCCCGGGGTCCCAGGACAGCCACCACGCCAGCGGGCCACCCCAGTTGTGCAGCACCGGCAGCGCGTGCCACGACGAGTGCCAGATCTCCGCGACGGCCGTCGGGTGGTCGAGGGTCATCCGCCAGCAGCAGTCTGTCGCCAGCGGGTGGTTCACAGACAGGACTCCGCCACGAGCCTCGACGTCGCGTTGCCACTGCGCTCCGGGGTTGCGAAAGTCGACGAACCCAATGTCCCCCAACGCGTTCGCGTGTCCTCGGTCGGTCGTGACCTCCTGCCCGGGGATCAGCCGGATGCCGTAACGCTCTCCCACCGAGGGCAGGTATGCGTGATGGCTGGTCGTGTTGTGGTCGGTCACCGCCAGCGCGTCGAGCCCACGGCTCACGGCCAGCGCAGCCAGCCCCTCGATCCCGAGGGCGCCGTCCGAGTGGAGCGTGTGGGCATGGAAGTCGGCAGCCAGCCACCGCATCCCGTCGACGTCCGGGAGCTCCCGGCGCGGCCCTCGTTCGGGCACCGGTGGCGCCTCGGGCTGAGCATCCCGCTCCGCCGCCACCTCTGCGGCGCTGGCCGTCCGTACGGTCAGCCGGTAGTCGACCCCCGGCGGCGGAATTCGGTGCAGGCCGACCAGCACCTGCCACGTCCCCGGCCGTACCGGCGTCGGGAGGTAGCCCGGAGTCGACCACCCCTCGCTGACCAGGAAATGGGGCCGCGCCCCTCCCGACCAGCCGACGTAGCCGTCCGGCCCCTCGCAGCCGAGGTCGAGGACCGCGCCGTCCCGCCGCTCGTACTCGAGCTCCACCCGGAACGCACCGACACCGTGCGCCACCTCGAAACCGACTGTGGCGCACTGGTTCTCGGCCCGGTCCTCCGGGCTCCAGGTACCACGCCGGTCGAACAGCGTCACCGGTCGACGGGGGCCGCGACGCGGTCCGGTTCGAGCAGCTCGCCGTCGGCCGCCCGGTAGCGCAGCACTCGCTTGTCCGTAGGGCTGAGCGAGACCTCCGCGTCGACCGCCGGCTCCTCTCCCTCGGGAACCAGAGCCTGCACCGAGTGGTCGCCGCAGGCCACCGACACCAGCATCGAAGCGCCGAGGTTCTCGACGATGCTCACCGTGCCGTCGAGGACGAACCGGCCCGCCGACGAGGGCTCGTCCAGCTTGGTGTACTCCGGCCGGAACCCGACCAGCACGTCGTCCCCCTCGGGGACCAGCTCGCGTCCGAAGGCGCTGCCAGGGACCAGGTTCATCGGCGTCGAGCCGATGAAGTTGGCCACGAACACGTTGGCCGGGCGGTGGAAGACGTCCGACGGCGTCCCGATCTGGCGGATGTGACCGGCCTCCATGACGGCGATGGTGTCGGCCATGGCCAGCGCCTCGGCCTGGTCGTGGGTGACGAACACCGTCGTCACCCTCAGGTCGTGCTGGAGGCGCTTGAGAAAGGTGCGCGCCTCGAGCCGGAGCCGCGCGTCGAGGTTCGACAGCGGCTCGTCGAAGAGGAACACCGCGGGTTGGTAGGCGATGGCTCGGGCCAGCGCGACCCGCTGCTGCTGGCCACCGGACAGCTGACCCGGTCGGCGGTCCATCAGCTTCTCCAGACCGAGCCCCGCCCCGGTGGTCGTGGCCTTCTCGCGGCGTTCCGCCTTGCCGACCTTCTGGATCCGCAACGGGTAGCTGATGTTGTCGGTGACGTCCATGTGCGGGAACAGCGCATAGTCCTGGAACACCATCGCGACGTCGCGCTTGCCCGGCGGCAGCGTAGTGACGTCCTTGCCACCGAGCAGGAGCTGGCCCGACGTGACGTCCTCCAGACCGGCGATGGTCCGCAGCAGGGTCGTCTTGCCGCAGCCGGAGGGCCCGAGCAGCGCGAAGAACTCGCCGTCGGCGATCGAGAGGGTGAGGTCGTCGACAGCGGCGACACCACCCGCGTACACCTTGGAGAGCCCGACGAGGTCGATGCTGGCCATCAGCTCTTGATCCCTCCATGGAAGCGGAAGCCGTAGCGGCGGTTGACGAACAGGTACAGCGCGACGACCGGGATCGCATACACGAGCGAGAACGTCGAGATGAGAGGGAGGTTCGCCTGTCCGCCCTCGGTGTAGAAGGTGTACATGAGGACGCCGGCGGGCGTCTTCTCCGGGTCGCGCAGCAGGATGTAGGCGGTCAGGAAGTCGCCCCAGGCGTTGACCAGGGCCCAGACCGCGATGGTCGCCAGGCCGGGTCGCGCGATAGGCAGGACGACGTGGCGCAGCACCTGAAGGGGACTGGCGCCGAAGACGCGGGCGCTCTCCTCGTAGGACTTCGGCGTCGCGTCCATGAAGTCCTTGAGGATGAAGATCGCCGCCGGCAGCAGGCCTCCGGTGAGCACCAGCGCGACGCCGCTGCGGTCGTCGATGAGCCCGAGCTGGAACATCAGGAGGAAGATCGGGACCATCGCCGCCGTGCCGGTGACGATCGACGAGAGCAGGAGCAGTGCGTACAGGATCATGTCGCGGCCGGGCACGCGGACCCGGGAGAGCGCGTATGCGGCGAGCGCCGAGAGCGCGGTGACGAGCAGCATCGCCCCGCCGGAGATGAGGATCGAGTTCTTCAGCGACGACAGCGCGTAGGGGTTCTCACCGAGCTCGGCGAAGTTGTCGAGGGTGAAGTCCGGGATCTTCACGGTGAGCGTCGGCGTCTTGTCGAACGGGGCGAGGACCAGCCACAGCAGCGGCAGCGCGAAGAACAGCGAGAGCAGGGTGATGAGGCCGTAGAAGAGGATCCGGCGGACGACGGCGGCGGGGGTCATGTCACTGCCCCACGTTCCGTGCCTCGGCGGCGGTGAGCACCTCGTCGGCCTCGGCCTTGGCGTCGCCCGGGTCCGTGGACCGGTTGGCGGCGCGCCGCTCGCGCAGCAGCCGGATGTAGAACAGCGCGATGGCCAGGTTGATCAGCAGCATGATGAACGAGATCGCCGAGCCGTAGCCGAGCTCGCCACCGTAGAGCGCGCGCAGGTAGATGAACACCGGCAGCGTCTCGGTCGCGTGGTCCGGTCCCCCGGCGGTGAGCAGGTAGGGCCCGAAGTCGTTGAAGGTCCACAGGCTGATGAGCAGCGTGTTGGTGAGGATGTGCCCGCGGATGTGCGGGAACACGACGTCGCGGAACTGCTGCAGTGTGGACGCACCGGCCAGCCGGGCCGTCTCCAGCTGCGACGGTGGCACAGCGCCGAGCGCCGCCGAGAACAGCAACATCGAGAAGGCCGTGCCGCGCCAGGTGTTGTAGATGATGATCGAGGCCATCGGGTACTCGAGGAGCCAGGCCGTGTCGGGGCTGTTGAGGAGCGTGCCCAACGTGCCGCCGTTGTTGTTCAGGAACGCCACCCAGAGGAACGCGACGATCGAGCTGGGCAGGATCCAGGCCAGCAGGACGAGCGTCTCGACGACGGCCTTGACCGCCTTGGGGACGGAACGCATCGTCCAGGCGATGAGGAACCCGAGGATGCTCTGGCCGACGATCGCCGACCCGAAGACGAAGACGATGGTCAGCCACAGCGAGTTGCGGAACGCCGGGTCGGTCAGGGCTGCCCGGTAGTTGTCGAGCCCCACGAACTGAGGGTCGGCCGCCGCGGCCCCGGTGAGCCGGAAGTCGGTCATGCCCAGCCAGATCGTCCACACCGCCGGGAAGACGAGGAACGCGGCGATGAGGAGGAAGGCGGGCGTGACGAAGGCGACCGCCCGGGTGCGTCCGAGCCCAGCGGCGTCGGACGCACCGGCGTTCGCGGTCACTCGTCTCCTGCCCTCTTTTCGGTGGAGGTATATCCGAGCGCTCTAGCGCTCGGATATACCTCCACCCGAAGGTCATTCACGACTTCTGGACCTTGTCGGCCCCACCGGCCACCTTCTCCACCGCGCCCTGGTAGGTCGCCGCGGCCTCGTCGACCGACTTGCCGGAGACGATGTCCGCGGTCGCCTGCTGCAGCGCTTGGGAGACCTGCGGGTAGACGGCCAGGCCCGGGCGGTACCGCGTGATCGGCAGCACCTTCTCGGAGATCAGCGACAGGAGCGGGTCCTTGCTGAGGACCTCCTTGTTGACGTCCTGCCGGGCGGTGATCCGGGCCGATCCGGCCAGCGCCGCCTTGATGGCGTCCGGCGAGTACATGAACTGGATGAGCTCCCAGGCCTGCTGCGGGAACTTGGTGTTGGGGTTGAGGAAGGTGCCGCCGCCACCGGACATCGACACCATGTCCTGGCCACTCACGCCGGCGCCCTTGGCCTTGGCCGGGATCTCGGCGTACCCGACGTCGGCGTCGCGGGTGGCCATCGGGGCGGATCCCTTGTCGGGGTTGATGACCGAGCGCCAGAAGTAGTCGCCCTCGAGCAGGATGCCGACCTTGTTGGCGGCGAACGCGGCGAACGACTCGTCGCGGCCCTTGGCGGCCTGCTGGAAGTTCTTGTCCATCAGCCCCTGGTCGAGCAGCTGCTTGTAGAACCCGAGGACGTCGCGGGTGTTCTGGGTGTTGCCCTGCCACTTGCCGTCCTGGTAGATCTCCGCACCGGTGCCGACCAGCAGGTCGAGCGCGCCCTGCATGGTGGTGGCCTCGCCCATCGCGGTGCCGGCGTTGATCTGGATCGGGATGACCCCGCTGACCGCCTTGAGCTTGGTGCCGGCGTCGAGGATGTCCTGCCAGCTGGCGGGCTGCCAGTCGGCGGGCAGGCCGGCCTGCTGGAACAGCTTCTTGTTGAAGTAGAGGACGCGGCCGTCGGTACCGCCGGGAACGCCGTAGATCTTGTCGTTGTAGGACGCGTTGGCCTGGACCGCCTTGGGGATCTGCGCCCAGCCGTCCCACGACGTGACGTTCCCGCCGACGACGTCGGCCAGAGGCTTGATGTAGCCGGCCTCGGCGAACTCGCCGACCCAGATGCCGTCGAGGGCGATGACGTCGGCTCCGGACTTGCTCTTGAGGTCGAGCGCCATCTTGGCCTTGTACTGCTCGTCGTCCACGCCGGACGGCTGGAACTTCAGGGTGACGTTGACCCCCTTGGCCTTCTGGGCCTCGGTGAACTTCGGGATCACGTAGTTGGCGTACCAGTCGGCCTCCGCGGCGTTCTTGCCGCCGGCGATCGAGTTGGAGGTCACGGTGAGCGCGACCTCGGTCGCGCTGGCGTTCTGGGTGGGGTTGGCGCCGCTGGTTCCGGAGGACCGGTCGCACGCCGCGACCAGCGTGCCGAGGAGAAGGATCGAGATCGCGGGAACGGCTCGACGGGCCAGCCCACGTCGCTTCACGGTGGTCATCGTTGACTCCCTGTCGTCATCGCCGGCCGACCGACCAGTCACGCGGCCGACTCCAGCGCAAGCCACGATAGTAGGAATGTTCTGACATGGCGCGCTCGGGCGTGTGTTGTTGCCGGACGTTGACCGAATCGCCTTGGTGGCGGGTCCGCGTAGGGTTTCGCCCATGCCCGAGCGCCACGACAGCGGCTGGCCCAAGCGCTCGCCGGCGCGCTACAAGAAGGCGATCCCGCCGGCCATCGTCGCGGTCGTCGGGCTGGCTCTGATGTTCGTGCTCCCGGACCTGCCGAACCTCGGGCTGATCATCTTCCTCGGCGGCCTGGCGGGGGCGATCATCACGGCCGTCATCGCGGGGCTGGGCGACTGAGGTGAAGCTCGAGTTCGAGGCCGCGGTCATCGAGTGGCGCGGGCCGGCGCCCTACTACTTCCTGGCCGTCCCCGAGCCGATGTGCGAGGACCTGAGAGTGGCCGCGCGCGACGTGAGCTACGGATGGGGCGTCATCCCGGTCAGGGTCCGGATCGGCGGCACCACCTGGACCACGTCGCTGTTCCCCAAGGACGGCGGCTACCTCGTGCCCCTCAAGGACCGCGTCCGCGCGGCGGAGGGAATAGACCAGGACGACGTCGTCGAAGCGGTCCTCACGGTCTGAGCCAGTCGGTATGCGGGGTGGCGCCACGCATACCCCCTCTCCCCGCCCGGTGGACCAGTACGGCCACCGTTCGCGCGGGAACCGAGGCGGTGCCGGTCGCGAACCCCAGCGATGCGAGGTCACGATGCCCGATGGCCGCACAGGCCTGGTTCTTGGCCACGCGGATGACTGTCCTCGTGGACGCCGACCGCAGTGCTGGCCGCCTGACGCTCGCGCCGCAGGAGTCACCGGCGGGTTCGGACCGCCCCGGCATGTCACGACGCGGAGGACGAGGCGTTCTTCGTACTCGAAGGCGCCATGCACATCGTCTGCGGAGACCAGGCATGGGACGCCGGCCCGAGGAGCTTCACCTGGCTGCCGCACGGGGTGCCGCACACCTTCCAGGTCACGGAGGCGGGCCGCATGCTGCAGCTGACCACCCCCGGGGGGTTCGAGTCGCTGGTCAGCGAGGTGGGCACCAGGGCGGCGGGCCCGGGTCTTCCGCCGCCCGCGATTCCGGACATCCCGCGGCTGGTGGAGGCCGCCGCACGTCACGGGAGCGCCGTCGTCGGCCCTCCACTCAACCCCGCCGACTTCGGCCTCACGGACTAGCGGCCCCAGCGCTTCGTCGGCACACGAACCGGGTACCTCACTGGCATGAGTGAGATTCGAGACGCAGCCACACAGCCGGGCGAGCCTGAGCACCAGTCCGAAGACGGAGGTGACCAAGGCATCGAGATCACCTCCGGCGAGCCGAACACGTTCGAACCGGAGGAGGACCCGGACGCAGCCGCGGACGAGAGCTGAGCTCAGCTTCTCCCGAGAGGCTGCGGGCTGGTCACGGCGATCCCTCGTGTGCGGGCTACCTCGATGGGGACGACCTCGCGGCCGAGGGGCCACAGGGAGATCGGAATGAGCTTCACGTTCGCGACCGCCAACGGGATCCCGATGATCGTGAGGGCGAGCAGGAAAGCGGTTACCAGGTGGGCGATGGCGAGCTCCCAGCCGAGGAGGATCAGCCAGATGATGTTCCCGATGAACGAGAGGGCACCGGCGGTGGGTTTCACCACGGCGGTCCGGCCGAAGGGCCACACCACGAATCCCGCGATCCGGAACGCGGCGATGCCGAACGGGATCGTGATGATCAGGATGCAGGCCAGGATGCCGGCGAGGACGTAGAGGAGCCAAAGCCAGAACCCGGCGAGCACGAACCAGATGACGTTCCCGAGGACCCTCACCGAATCATCGTCGCACGCCGAAGCGGAGGCCAATGTCCTTCTCCGGCAAGGGCGGAGTCCTTGAGGTTTGAAGGTCGAGGACGTGAGGGCTCCACGTCCTGTTGACCAGCGTCCGGCGAGCGGTCAACATGGGCCCGTGGCAGGGGCGGTGCTGGAGGCCGATTACGTGGTGGTCGGCGCGGGCGCGATGGGAATGGCTTTCACCGACGCCCTGATCGACCATGCGGACGTCAGCGTGGTCCTGGTCGACCGTAGGCACAGCGTCGGCGGGCACTGGCTCAACGCCTATCCCTTCGTTCGACTTCACCAGTCCTCTTCGACCTACGGCGTGGCGTCCACGCTGCTCGGTGACAACCGGGTCCAGGAGAGCGGACCAGAGGCCGGTATGGACGAGCGGGCCTCGGCGCCGGAGATCTGCCTGTACTACGCGCGGGTGTTGAAGGAGCGACTGCTGGCGTCCGGCCGGGTTTCGTTCTACCCCAACTGCGACTACCTCGGCGAGGGGCGGTTCGTCTCGCACGTGTCCGGTCAGCAGTTCCAGGTCCAGGGCCGCCGACGCGTCGTCAACGCCCACTACCTGTCACCGATGATCCCGGCGACGAGCCCACCGCCCTTCGGGGTTGCTGAAGGGGTGCGGGTGATCCCGGTCAACGACCTGGTCGAGCTGGATGAGCCGCCGTCGCAGTACGTGATCGCCGGCTCCGGCAAGACGGCGACCGACGCCTGCATCTGGCTGCTCGACAACGGCGTCGATCCCGACGCGATCGTGTGGATCCGCCCGCGTGACCCGTGGATGATCAACCGCGCGGCCGTCCAGCCGGATCCGGTGGTGTTCTTGACTACCGAGGCCGACATCATGGAGGCGGCAGAGGCGGCCAGCTCTCCCGACGACCTGTTCTTCCGGATGGAAGAGGCCGGGGTGATGGTTCGGATCGACCGATCCGTGACTCCGACGATGGCCAAGATCGCCACGCTGGCCCACTGGGAGCTCGATCGACTACGCACCATCGAGCGGGTTGTCCGGCTCGGCCACATCGTGCAGGTCAAGCCCGGACGGTTGATGCTCGCGGACGGCGAGGTCGCGATAGCCCGGGACGCTGTGGTCGTCCACTGCGCCGCTCGGGGTTTGCGGTACCCACCACTGGTGCCGGTCTGGGGACCCGAGGCGATCACGCTGCAGACGATCCGCAACACGTATGCCTGCTTCGGTCCCGCACTCGCGGGCTACGTGGAAGCGACGCTGGAGGACGACGCCGAGAAGAACCGCATGTGCCCGCCAGTGCCGTTCTCCAACACCACCGCCGACTGGGCTCATCAGCAGGTCCTGGGTGCCCGCGCATCCTTCACGTCGCACCCCCACGTGGAGGAATGGGCCGACAGCGTGTCGCTCAACCCGGCCCGCATCCCGCCGGAGCTGGCCAGCTCTCCGGCCGTGGCTGCCGCCGCCCGGCGGTTCCGTGAGCTCGAGGGTCCGGGGCTGGCCATGCTGGCCACGCTCGCCGACATACATCCGGCACGGGCCTGACCCACCGACGAACAGTCGGCAGCTCGCAGTCCTGAGGACGACCTTGTCCCGATAGCGGCAACGTCCACGGTTCGTGTCGAGCGGTTTCCGACGGGGGCATGCGGGTATGCACCTGGCTTCGGAGTCGACCGCTCCGAGGAGCACCACCTCGGACCCACCCGGACGCTGGAGAAGCCATGCCGAAGATCGAACGAGATGTCACCACCTCCTCCGGAGTCGATGAGGAGCGGGCGACTGAGACGGCTGAGCCGGAGCCCGCGAAGACGGACCATCCCACGGGTGACGACCAGGCCGAGGAGAACCGCGAGCTGGAGCCTCCGGCCTGACATGAGTTCCGACGTGCGGTGTTGGTCAGGGGGTGACTACCGTTGCCGGTGCGTTACGCGGGATCAACCTCCCCCGTAACGCCCAACGTCGTTGCCGAGGTCACCGGCATCCCTCGCGGGGCGCGTGGCGCGGTGGCGGCGCTGATGGCCGGCCTGTTCCTGGCCGCGCTGGACCAGAGCCTCTTCGCCACCGCCTTGCCGACGATCGCCGGCGACCTCGGTGCGCCGGTGCTGCGGGCCCTCGTTCCGGTGGCGGCGATGGCTGCCGTGCTGTTGTGGTTCCTGCGGCCCGTCCCGCAGGACGACCATCGTGACCGGGCGTGGTCCGATGACTGACGAACTTAGGACGTCGGCGCGACGGCGGTGGTCCGGCTGCGAGTAGCGCTGACCGCGACTCCGTTGTACGGCCACGTCGCACCGCTGGTTTCGCTCGGCCACGCCCTCGCGCAGCGGGGCCACACTGTCACGCTGCTGACCGGTGAAGCGTTTCGCGATCTCGCCGTGTCGCAGGGCCTTCGGTTCGTCGCGCTGCCCGCGGATGCGGAGATCCCCGACGCCCCTGGCCAGCACCGATGGCTGCGAGTGACCCAGGGTCGGGAGGCGATCCTGCGTACCTTCGTTCGCCCACTCCCGGCACAACATGAAGCCCTGCGGGTCCTCCTCGCCGACGGGGACTGGAACGCGGTCCTCTCGGATGCCGCATACCTGGGGGCCTTGCCATTGCTGCTGACCGGATCACCCGAAGACCGCCCGCCGGTGCTGGGGGTGTCCACGACGCCGTTGTCGATGGTCACCGACGACTGTGCGCCGTTCGGTTCCGCCCTCCAGCCGGGCCGAAGCGCGTTCACCCGAATGCGGAACCGGCAGATCCAATGGCTGCTGCGGCGCGGTCCACTCCGCCCGCTGCATGACGAGCTCGACGCCGTCCTGGCTCCGTACGGGATCCCGCCGGGAACGGTGGACTACTTCGACCACGTGGCCTACTTCGACCTGGCCTTCCACCTGGCACCGGCCGAGATCGAGTACCCGCGGCGTGCGCTGCCCTCTACGCTCCGGTTCGTCGGGCCGCTGACGCTGGGGCCTGCGCCGGCCGCCAAACCGGCGTGGTGGGACGACCTCGCGGGGCGCTGCGTCGTGCACGTGACACAAGGAACCCTGGATGTCGACCCGCGCCGACTCATCGGCCCCACGGTGCACGCTCTGGAACACGAGCCGGTGTTGACCGTGGTGAGCACCGGCGGGGCGTCCGAGGACGAGCTGGTCGCCGCCCTTGGCGCGCCTCTCCCGGCCAATGCGCGAGTGGCCCCCTTCCTGCCCTACGACGACCTCCTGCCCAACGTTCGCGTGGTCGTCAGCAACGGCGGCTTCGGAGGGGTGCAACAGGCCCTTCGTCACGGGGTCCCACTGGTGGTGGCAGGGGATACGGAGGACAAGCCCGAGGTCGGCGCTCGCGTCCGTCGGGTCGGTGCGGGGATCGACCTCCGCACCGGCACGCCGACCCAGCGGCAGGTGCGGCGCGCCGTTCGCGCCGTCCTTGACGAGCCCCGCTACGCCGACCGCGCTGCCGTGATGCGTCGGTCGATCGGACGGCTGGGCGATCCGGCCGCCACGATCGTCGATGCGCTCGAGACGACCGCGTATCGCTCACCGGGCCGGTCGCGGCCGGGGCCGGAGCCGCTGCAATCGTCGGCAGCTCGCTAGGAACGGACTGTTCGGTGACGACACTGCGTCCACCCGTCGACGACGTGGTGGGTATGCCCGGGGTCCGCGCCTCGAGCCGTGGCCCGGCACCAGCCTCGTCGTCGACGCCACCGGCTCCGCCAAGCTGGTCGTGCTGCACACAGACCACACCATGGCCGTCTTCGACTCCGCGCGCGCCCTTGTCCATCCCGTGCCTGTGGGCGGAATGTCGAGGTGGCGGCTCGACGGAAACGTGATGATCCAAGACGGGGTCGACGCGCAGGGTCGGGCCTGCCGCGCGACAGTTCCGTGGCGGGCGGCGTCCGAGGGGGTCGTCGTCTACGACACCGCCGTCCTCGAAGGGCCTGGCTGCACTGGCACGTCGTCGCCCCCCGCGACCTCGACGCAGCTGTCGCCAGTGTCGGACGCCGGCCTGAAGATTGCGGCCGGCGCAAGCGATCCGGCTGTGCCGGTCACCGACCCGGTTCAGTTCGACGGGGTCTGGCTACTGCGGGGCACGGGCTTGCTCCTGGCCTTCGACGAGGTGCCCAACAACGGGGGCGGCTACTTCCTCGACCACAACGGCGACATCGACTGGGCACCCGACACGCAGGGCAAGGTCGAGATGGGCACAGACGGCCTGGTGACGCTCACGAGCCCCTCATGCTCGGACACCCTGCTCAGGCGCCCGGTCCTGCACGGCACCTCGAACCGCAGATCTCTCACGGTGACCGTGGAAGACGACCCGTGTTTCTGGTTCGGTGGCGAACCCGTGGCGACCTTGATCAAAGTGCTCTGAGCCGGCGCCCGGCACTCCAAGACCAGCCAGGGCAGGTTCTCACCAGGCGTATGCCTGTGGCGCTTCTCCTGGGCCGGGCCAGATGTGGTCGAGCCGCTGCAGGACGTCCGGCTCGAGGTGCAGCGTCAGGCCACCGAGGTTGGTGCGCAGCTGCTGGACCGAACTCGCCCCGACGACCGCGGTGGAGACCACGGGGTCGCGAAGCAGCCACGCCAGCGCGACGTCGGCCGGCTGGGTGCCGATCTCGCGGCACAGAGCTTCGTAGGCCTCGAGCTGGCCGCGGACCGGCTTTACGCGCTGCTGCAGGTCCTCGGAGGCGGCACCGGTGTCGACGGCCTCGAGCGCGCCGGCGAGCAGCCCGGCGTGCAGTGGGCTGTAAGCGATGAGACCGACACCCAAGCTGCGCAGGGCGGGCACGAGCTCGATCTCGACGGTCCGCTTGGCCAGGTTGTAGAGGCATTGCTCGGAGGTGAGCCCGAGGAAGGGTCTGGCGTTGGCGGCGGACTGGGCCAGGGCGACATCCCAAGCGGCGAAGTTGCTGCTGCCCACGTAGGTCACCTTGCCCTCGCGGACCAGTTGCTCCATGGCCTGCCAGATCTCGTCCCACGGCGTCGCCCGGTCGACGTGGTGCATCTGGTACAGGTCGATGTGGTCGGTCTGCAGCCGTCGCAGGCTCGCCTCGCACGCCTGCCGCAGGTGGTACGCGGACAGCCGCCGGTCGTTCGCTCCGAGCCCCATCGGCTGGTACACCTTCGTGGCCAGGACGATCTCGTCGCGGCGCCCGCTGCGCTGCAGCCACCGCCCGATGACCTCCTCCGAGACGCCGTAGCCCATGGTCATGTCCGCACTTTGCGGACCGCCGTAGACGTCAGCGGTGTCGAAGTGGTTGATACCGGCGTCGACCGCGGCGTCCATCACCCCGAAACTGCTCGACTCGTCCAGCAGGTACCCGAAGTCCATCGTCCCCAGGGCGATCCTGCTGACGAGCAGGCCGGACCGCCCAAGATGGGCGTAGCTCATGCCGCCGTGCATGGTCGGCAGCGTACGCATGGTCCGCGACCCGATGCTGTGGTCGGGACCTCACGCCCGGACGCGGCGGTAGGAGAGACCTTGCTGGCGTCGGCTCGGCTCTCCGGGGCCGGCTTTATGCGGGCCCAGGGACGGCAACCCAGATCCGCCGCCCGTCAAGGCCTACTCGCACGATGTCGCACTAGCCGAGAGGGATGCTGCTGGACCCACTCTCAGGTGGGGGTGCCGCTGCTATAGACGGTGGTGCCGTGGCCGAACTTGTCACTGGTGCACAGCATAGAGACCGATAGATAGGACGGCACAACGTTCCAGTTCATGTAGTTGCCGTTGATTTCCTTCGCATACGACGCCTGTCCGCCTACTGCCAGTCGTTAGGGTTGAGCTCGAAGATCTCTTGACCTGTTGAGTAGGTCGATACGGCGAGACCGGTCGGTGAGGCGATCCTGACTCCGCCTGGGTGGATATACCCGGGAGAAAGGTCGTTGAGGACCCCATCTCGCTGATTCCGGAACGTGTTGGTGAAGCGGGCAACATACGGGTAGTCCGCTGGGCACGCCGCCCAGATCTTCCCCATCGTGGAACCGGGAACCCACTCGCTCTTGACCAACACGTCGCGGATATCCCGAGCAGCGAGAGGAGACGCATACGTGTAGGTGCGGCCGTATGCGTCCTCTACCACCATGGGCAGCGACTTACCGACGACCTCGGCCGGTTGGTCGGTGCGGTACCGGTGAGCTTCCCCGTCGAGTCGACCTGAAGCCAGCCTGGACGGTTCGACGACTGGACGCGCGCCCCCTGACCCGCCAACGGCACCTGGGAGCTGTAGGCCTGCCCCAGTATCACTTCAGGGACTTGCCCCTGCACATCGCCCAGAGGCGAGTCCAGCACAGTAAGACTGAATGAACGATCCACGGTGATCGGCCATTCATCGGACTCGCCGGAATGCGTCGACGCACGGATCTTGAGCGTGGTGGTTCCCACGATGCTCATCGTGGGCGTACCCGACAGGACCCCGTCCTTGGACAAGGTGAAACCCTGCGGAAGCTTGGTAGCAGGGACGATGGCATCACCTGACCACACGAACCGGTAGCTGAAGGGTTGGCCGACCGTCGCGGCAGGGAGGGTTGCCGGCGGCAACGTCGGAGTGTCGGTCGACCGGACGCTTTCGGCCTGGGCCTCACCGCGCTCGGACGCTTGAGCGGAGGCAGGTGGGACGAGCACGCCGCCTACCGTCAGCGCCGCGACGGTCAAAGAAGCGGCGACGCTCCACACCTTGAATGAATAGTGCACGGCCATCCTTCATATAGATCGAAACAATAGGGCGGATCTCAAGAGGCGTTTCTTCATCGCTCGGAATGAGATCTGCGTCAGCGAAGGTATGCCCCTGAAGCCCGATTCGGTTCGACCGATCGGCCCGCTATCAGGCTGACGGCAATGTTCACCAGATGGTCGACAACACCAGGGTCCTGGTCAGGCTGTGCGCAGGGCCGGCAGCAGGCGGGACTCCACTCCGGTATCGGTCGGGACCACGGCGAGGTGATCACGGAGGCGTGAACGCATATAATCGGGTTGCCAGGTCACGTCGAGAGCACGGCGGGGGCTGCCTGGCCAGCACATGGACAGGCAGTTCGTTGAGCACGCAATCCGCCTTGGTCTCATCGTCATGAGTGACGCATCCGACCTCAACGGCCAGGTAGCCCTTCGGGCGCTCTTCCCGGGAGACGACGAGTCAGCGGCCCTGGCGCGGGCAACGGCGTGGGGACAGACGTCGTTGGGCGACCCGGTCGACTGGAGCCCGGAGCTGTGCTCGGCGGTGAGGACCGTGATGCCGTCGCGGATCCCCATGCTGCTGTGGTGGGGCAAGGACCTCGTTCAGATCTACAACGAGGCTTACCGTCCCTTTCTCGGGGTCCAAACATCCGAGCGCCATGGGGCAGCCGGCCGCCGAGTGCTGGGCTGAGGTATGGGATGACCTCGTGCCGAAGGTTGACCGGGTGTTGGAGGCCGGCGAGGCGACGTTCGACCAGGATCTGTTGCTCTTCATGGACCGGCACGGCTATCTCGAGGAGACGTACTGGACGTTTTCCTACAGCCCAGTCCGGTCGGCGGATGGTGAGGTCGTTGGCGTGTTCGTGGCCACCACCGACGTCACCGTGGCACGGGTGGAGACCCGCCGCCTGGACACCATCCGTGACCTGGCCGTCCTGTCGAGCGCGAACTTCGCGTCACCCGGCGAGGCCGTGGCCAGGGTCTGCGACATCCTCGCCACCAACCGGTGGGCGGTCCCCTTCGCTGCCATCTACGTCGCCGACCCGTCGGGGCAGCTCGTCGTCCAGTGCGCGTATGGAGTCCCGGTCCCGACTGCGGCGCTGCCCGACAAGCTGACTGTACGGTCGTCGCATCCGGTGGCGAATGTGGTCCGGACCTTGGAGCCCACGCTGATGACATACCGGGCTGAGGAGCTGCGCGCCGACCCTGGCCCGCTGGGACCGCAGCCGCCCACCGCCGCATACCTGATGCCGCTCAGGGGAGCGGACCGCGACCACGACGTCGTTCTCGTGCTGGGGCTCAATCCCTATCGGCGGGTCGACGAGCGATACACGACCTTCGTCACGCTGGTCACCCGCCAGCTCACCGCGTTGCTCGCCGACGTGCGAGTGACCGCCGCCGAACGTGCCCGGGCGACGGCACTCGCCGAGCTGGACCGGGACAAGTCCGCGTTCTTCGCCAACGTCAGCCATGAGTTCCGCACCCCGATCACCGTCGCTCTCGCTGCCACCGGAGAGCTGCGCCGCTCTTCGCTGTCGGCGGAGCAGGCCGCGCACGTCGATGCGGTGAAACGTGCCGCCGACCGGCTCAACCGGCTGGTGGACACTCTCCTGGACTTCGCCCGGGCCGAGGCCGGCGCGCTCACTCCCGTCCTGGAGTCGGTCGATCTCGCCGAGACGACGCGGGACGTCGTCAGCATGTTCCGCAGTGCGATCGAGTCGGCTGGGCTCCGCCTCTCCGTCCACGTCGACGACTTCGGACCGGCGGTTTCGGACCGGGAGGCGTGGATCAAGGTCGTCGCCAACCTCGTCTCCAACGCGTACAAGTTCACGGAGCACGGGTCCATCGGGATCACGTTGCGGCGCGACGGCGATGTGGTCACGCTCACGGTTGCGGACACCGGAACGGGGATCACCGCTGACCAGGCGGAACGCGTATTCGACCGGTTCCACTTGGTGACCGGCCAACCGGCGCGTGGAATCCCGGGGACGGGCATCGGACTCGCACTGGTCAAGGACCTGGTCGAGGCCCAGGGCGGTCGGGTCCGCCTGGAAAGCACTCCTGGTGTGGGCACCACGGTCACCGTGTCTCTACCGGTCGCGGAACCCTCCCGGCCCGAAGACCCGATCACCTGCGCCGACGTCGCCAAGACGATCGGCGGGTTGACCGCGCAGATCGATCTGCCTGCCGACGGGGTTGAGCCAGCGCCGGACTCCGCCGAAGGCCTCGCTGCACACGTCCTCGTCGTGGAGGACAACGCGGACCTTCGCGGGTACCTGACCCGGCTGCTGATCTCGGATGGCTGGAGTGTGACGGCCGCGCCTGACGTCAGCAGCGCCCTGCGCGTCGAGCGGCTCCCGGACATCATCCTCTCCGACGTCATGCTTCCGGGCCGAAGCGGGCTGGACCTCGTGCGCCTCATCCGCTCGCAGGAGCTGTGGGCGCCGATCCCCGTGGTGCTGCTGACCGCGCGAAGCGGCGCAGCTGAGGCGGCCGAAGGCCTGTCCGCCGGCGCGGACGACTACGTGCGCAAGCCGTTCGAGCCGGTCGAGCTGTTGTCCCGGTTGCGAACCCACTATGAGCTCGCCCAAGAGCACGGACGCCGCTTGGTCAAGGCCCAACAGACGTCGACGCAGCTGCAGATGGCCCTGACGAGCAACCGTCAGATCGGGGTGGCCGTCGGAGTGCTGATGGCCCGCGAGAAGGTGACCAGCGAGCGCGCCTTCGACCTGCTGCGCCAGCGTAGCAACAACACCAACCGCAAGCTGCGCGACGTCGCCGAAGAGGTCGCCTTCACCGGGCAGCTGTCCCAGCCGCCGACCAACGATGCCTCCCAGGCATCCCCAGGATCGCTTCGGTAGGACGCGCGGGAAACCCGGTCCGGTCTCGCGCGGTCGGCAGAGCGGCCCCACCGGGTCGTCCGCTCGGGTGGCCCTTCTGTGGCGCCTGGAGCTAGCTGGCAGCGGCAACCGGGGGAAGCGCCTCTACCGAGGACGAAGCCCCGCTGTCGCCGACCAGCAACGCCAGGAGCTGCTCGACCGTGGTCGACCGGATGCCGGGACCCGGCACCACCAGGTGGCTCTGGACCTCATAGCGGTTACGCCGTCCGTCCTTCTCCTTCACGACGTATCCCGCTCTCGCCAGGTCGTTGACGATGGTGAAGGCACTCCGCTCGGTGATACCCAGCGCGGCAGCCACGTCGATCAACCGCGCGTCAGAGTCGTGCGCGAGGTACAGCAGCACCTGAGCGTGGTTCGTCAGGAAGCTCCAGCGCGGCATACGCCTAACCTACAGCATGATTCTAGAAAAAGATTGCATGTTCCGACACGATTCCACTGAGGTCCAACCGCTGGAAGCCACCCACCTGATCCGCGAGCGCCCTCGACAGCGCTGACGGCGGGCGGCCTGCGGATCTCAGGCCTGACAGCCGTGTCCGGGATTCCGGAAAGGGTTGAGAAGCAAGGGGGCTCGGGAAAGAGACTTCCGGTTTCCAAGCCGCTGGATCAGGGCGGCGGCGGGTTATGTTACGCAGCGTGTCCGCTCATCCCGGCACCCGCCGGGACCCCAGACTTGTGGGAGGAGACAGCATGACGACCCAGATTGCCCCGCTTGCTGGCCCCGGGGAGCGCATCGCCGGATCCCCAGCCGAGGCGGCGGCTATCGCCGCTGATGCGCTTGCACGGGTCGCCGAGCTGGGCGATGAGGTGAGCCAGTTGAAGGGTGCTCTGCAGAGCAACCGTCGCATCGGCATGGCGATGGGCCTGGTGATGGGACAGCTCGGGGTCGCCGATGACGAAGCCTTCGACGCTCTGCGCCAGATCAGCCAGAACACGAACCGGAAGCTGCGAGACGTCGCCGACGACATCATCGCCCAGCGTCGGGTCTAGCCACCTGACCTAGGAGCGGCCGGCGGCGACAGACGTGCACAGAGCTGGTGCCCCGTGGAGCACCGGTCCCGCCAGCCCTGTTCTGGACTGGCGGGACCTCCAACACGTGAGGCTGCGCAACCTCGCGTGCCCGTGCCTGAGGTCTACCCCAACAGCAGGGCCACCAGTCCCACTTCCCCGAAGGGCCGCAGATCCTGGCCAGTGTGGGATCCCGCGACCTGCGCTCGTCGCCGAACAAGCAACCCCTTCGTGCACCGCGGGGCCACCGCCGCCGGGGCCATCCGTTGTCGCCGAGCGAGGCGTGCCGGCTGAGGGGTATTCGTCGGCTAGGTCGCGCGTAGGCTCGAACAGGTGGCTGTGGACGTGGAGACCTCGATCGACATCGACGCTGCCCGTGATCGGGTTGCGGCCTTCGCGTCTGACCCTGACAACGCTCCACGCTGGTACGTGAACATCAGTTCCGTCACCTGGGAGACGCCTCCGCCCGCCACGGTCGGGTCGCGCATCGCCTTCGTCGCACACTTCCTCGGACGGCGCATCGCCTACACCTACGAGGTCCGTGAAGTGGTGGCCGCCGAGCGACTGGTGATGAGCACGGCCGATGGCCCGTTCCCGATGACGACGACCTACACCTGGGCCGACACCCCCCGAGGTGGTACCCGGATGACCCTGCGCAACCAGGGCGAGCCATCAGGATTCGGCCAGCTCGCTGCTCCGGTGATGGCCAGGGCCATGAGTCGTGCCAACCGCCAGGACCTCCAAGTGCTCAAGACCCTTCTCGAGAACACCACCCCCTAGCTCCTACATCCACCCAGGGAAGGCGTGTACTCCCGGCGGTAGGCGATGGGCCGTGGCCCGGCAATCACGCTCGCTGAAGCTCATCACCATCACCGAGGCCCGCGACAGTCGCGAGATGACACCCCCCAACGCGGCGGAGTAGCGCAGGTCAGCTCAGGGACGACGTGGCTATTCGCTCCGGGACGGATCGTGCCTCGTATCACCGTTCTCATAGTGCTGCTCCTGCACAACCATGAGTGTCGTCCCTGCGGCCACCCGCACCGTCATGTCCGACCCCGCCCAGGTGGCCGCGACCGCCGAGGCGCTCGCCACTCAGGGGGCGGTGGTCGCCCACGCGTTCGCCAACTTCTACGTCATCACCACCCGTGGGGACGCCGAGACGGTACGGCGCGTGAACGTCATGAAGGGCCGTCCGCCCGGCCAGGTCGGCTCGATCACCGGTCCGCCGGCGTCCATTCCCGAGGTGTGGGACCTCGACCGGCTGCCCGAGCCGCTGTCCCGCCGGACCGCGCTGGCCCTGGTCGACGCCTTCTACAGCCACGGTCCCTTCGGCTTCCGCGCACCCGCCGCGCCGAGCGTGCCGGCCCACCTCTGCGAGGCCGACGACGGCGTCCTGACCGCGCAGGTCATCGCGCCCGGCTACCGGTGCCCTTCCAACGCCTTTCTGGCAGCGGCCGAGCGAGCCTGCGGCGGTGACCTGCTCTACATCACCTCGGCCAACCGGTCGCGACATCTCACCGGCGCCGAGGACTCCCCCGCCCACTGGAAGGCCGAGGGGCTGCGCGCCGAGTTCGGCGGCGAGCCGGGGTTCGTGGTCGTCGAGCACGCCGACGAGGCCGAGGCTCGCGCCGCATACCCGCAGTACCTGCCGATGTCGACGACCATCCTCGGTCTCCACCGCGTCGTCCATGTTCCCGGGGACCATCGGCCGCATTTGGTGCTGGAGCGGCACGGGTCGTTGGGCCTCGATGCGGTCCGCGATGTCCTGGCCGATTTCGGGTTCGGCCTCGTGCTGGGACCGCGCGCCCGTGCCCGCCTGATGCTGCGGGACTACACCGAGAGTCTGAGCGACCGATGACCGCCCGAATCGGGCTGTTGGTCCCCAGCTCCAACGTCACGATGGAGATCGAGCTTCCGGCGCTGCTGCGGCGAGGCGTGGCTGGCCAAGAGGTTCCGAGCTTCCACTCGGCTCGTATGCGGATGACGGCGGTGACGCCGGAGGCGCTGGCCGCCATGGACGCTCAGGCCGAGCAGCGCGCCGGGGAGCTGGCCGACGCTCAGGTGGACGTCATCGCGTACGCCTGCCTCGTCGCGGTGATGGTCCAGGGTCGCGGCGCGCACCGGACCGCCGAGCAGCGACTGTCCGACGCAGCCGGCGGCATACCGGTGGTCTCCAGCGCCGGTGCGCTCGCCGCCGCCATCCATGCGCTCGGCGCCGAGCGGGTGGCTATGGTCACGCCGTATGCACCCGCGCTCACCGCCACGGTCGTCGACTACCTGGCTGCCGAGGACATCGAGGTGGTCGACGCCATCAGCCTCGGGGTGACCGACAACTGCGCCGTCGGCCGGCTGGACCCGGCAAACCTCGTGGACATCGCCGGTCGCCTGGACCGGTCGCGCGCGCAAGCGGTCGTCGCCTCGGCCTGCGTACAGATGCCATCCCTCACTGCCATCACCGGCATAAACGGTCTGACCGGACTGCCCACGCTGTCGGCAGCCTCCGCCACCGCGCGGTCCCTACGGCTGGCTCTTGAGCTCTCACCCATGGTCTTCGGCGACCCCGCAGGCGACACCGTCAGCGTGGTGTAGATCTGCTGGAGCGCTGAGCTGGTTCACCTCGCACGCTCGGGGCCACCTCCCGCACCATGACGCAGTTGCCCAGGCCCTTGGGCCGGTCGTAGCTGAAGCCCTCGCGCTCGTACATCGTGCGGGTGCCGTTGTAGAGGAACGACGAGTTCTTCTTCCGGACCCCGCCGGTGTCATGGGGGTAGCCCTCGACCACGCCGCCGCCGGCCTGGGCGATCAGGTCGACGGCTCCGCGCAGGGCGATCGCCGCCAGGCCCTGACCGCGATGGCCGCGCTCGACCAGGATGCAGGTGACCCGGTAGTCGGGCAGTCGCTCGGCTGTGGCGACGTACTCCTTGCGGTGATGGATGTTCGGCAGCTCCTCGGGCGATCCGTACTCCGCCCAGGCGACGGCCCGGTCGCCGTCGTAGACCAGCGCGGCGTGCGCGATCCCGTCGGCCACCAGACGCTGCTTGAGCGCCCGTCTCGTGGACCTCTCCTCCTTCTCCGCGCAGTCGGGATGGAACCAGATGCACCAGCAGTGGGCGAACATCCCCCCGTTCCGCTCGACGAGAGCGGCGAAGTCCTCGAATGTCTCCGGCGTGAGCGCCTTGATCACGAAGTCGGACATCCCGGCAACGTACCCGGGATTGTGGACGTTCGGCGTCTGGTCGCTCTCACGTCGCCAGGGCGGCGTACGGCGGCAGCTCGCCGCGGTCGCAGTGGTTCATGACTCCGGGTATGGACCCAGGTCTATGGTCTCCGCTTTGCTGGGTGTCACCGTTGGAGAAGCGGCCGATCGGTCGCCGGCTGAGGCATCCGGACGGAGATCTCATGTCTCTCCTGCGCACACAGGTCGCGGCGGCCCGAGACGTCGCCACCCGCTGTGCGCAGCGCGACGCCGACCGGTCGGACCACATCGCGCCCGCGAGCGTGGCGCGCGACGTCGACCTGCTGCATCAAGCGGTCGGTGACCACCGGCGGACAGGTTCGTGCGTGCGGTCGCCCACGGTCCGGGCGCCGGGCCGACCCCGCCTGGGCACGCCGTGACTGGGAAGGCCGTGACTGGGAAGAGGGCCACGTGGGCCCCACCGAGGCAAGGAGGCAGATCGTGACCGAAGCACCAGCAGTGTCACCGCCCGGGCTGCGAAGAACGGCCCGTCGCGGGCTGGCCATCTACTTCGCCGCCGTCATCGTGTTATCCGGCGCACTCGAGGCGTACATCATCCTCAACCCGACCACGATCGGGACGCTCATCCTCCCGCTGATGTGGACACCGGCCGTGGCCTCGGTCATCGCGCGCCTGGTCCTGCGGGAAGGCTTCTCCGACGTCTCCTTCCGCTTCGGTGGGCTCCGCACCGTGAAGTGGTACGCGTTCGGCCTGGCCATGCCGCTCGTCGTCGGTGTTGTCGCCTACGGCACGGCGTGGCTGACCGGCCTGGCCGACTTCCAGGGCGACGCGGCCACCGTGCTGCGGGGGGTGGCTTTCGCCGCCACCGTGGCGACGTTCGTGGGTCTTCTCGCCGGAACCGGGGAGGAAGTCGGGTGGCGCGGCTACATGCTGACGCGTCTCATCGACGCGGGAGTGGATCAACTCGTTCTTCCACGACGGCATGGTGAGCATCAACCTTCTTCGCGAACCGACGGATGCGAGTGACCCCGAGTGGTTCAGCCGCACCGAGGTCAGCCTCCGAGAGACGTTGCATCAGTTCATCGAGGTGCTGCGGCGGGAGTTCCCCGAGTTCCGGAACTCCTGGCTGGCGAAAACCGGCATCCAGACCGGTGTTCGCGAGACCCACCACATCGTTGGCGCATACAAGCTGGTCAAGGACGACATCGTCGATCCCAAGCCGTTCCCGGACACGGTGGCGAAGGGTGCACACGTCATCGACATCCACGAGGCGGACAGCATCGATCAGACGGAGTTCTTCCACCCAAGCGCGCGTACGCCATCCCGTTGCGCTGCTTGATCCTCGTCGGAAGCGTGAACCTGCTCACCGCGGGCCGAAGCCTCAGCGCGGACGGCCCCGGATTCGGCTCGGCCCGCGTCATGGCGACATGCATGGCGATGGGACAGGGCGCGGGGACCGCCGCCGCGCTCTGCGTTCGTCACGGCTGGTCGATCGGTGAGGTCGACACGACGCTGCTACACACGACACTGCTCGACCAGGGCGCGATCGTCGAACTCGACGACCCAGCCGTCACTCTGACCAGTCACCATTGACAAGGAACGCGCCCCCTCATGCAGAAGACATACACCTCGGTTCTCGCACGTCGTGTACGCATCGACGGCGACTTCGCGACCCTGCCCTATGAGGCCGGCTGGGCGACCGAGGCGGTGTTCTTCGTCCAGACGGAGGGGGAGCACCCGAAACTGGAGATCGGCGTCGAGGTATCGCCCGACGGCATCAACTGGATCCGCCGGGGCCCGCCAGTCGACATGGGCGTTGGCGAGACGATCGCGGAAGTCTCGGCCACGACGTTCGGCAACTGGTTGCGAGTCACGGTTCGCGGGTCCACGCCGGAAACGGACTCTCGCATTCTCATCCACGTGAACCTCAAGGGCTGACCCGGCCGTAGATCGCGTCAGCGACCTGCTGCCGGAATGCACCTTGGCCCTCGAGCGCGGTGTTGCTGAGGCTCACCACTGTGACGTTGGCCATCGGGTCGATGAACCAGCTGTTGCCCCAGACGCCGGCCCACCGAAGCGTGCCCGCATGCGACGGCCACCGAGCCCGCTCGGGGTCGATCAGGACGCCGGACAGAAAACCGAAACCCCAACCGGGGTCGTCCCGCTCACGGAGGGTGCCGACCTGGTTAGACGACGCCATCTCGACCGTGCTGGGCTGCAGGATCGGGGCGCCACCGCGACGAACCGCTTCCAAGAAGACCATGAAGTCCTCGGCCGTGCCGACCATGCCACCACCGCCCGACTGGAACGAGGTGTCGTCGAACGCCCGCGCCGGGGAGAAGGTCAGATCCTGCACCCGGAAGGGCTCAGTCATCCGGACGGCTCGTGGCGTGCCGTCGGCGTACGGGGTCGCCAGCCGCTCGGGCTCGTCGACGGTGAAGCGGGTGTCCCGCATCCCCAACGGGTCGGTGACGTACTCGGCGATCGCGTTCGCTAGTGACGCTCCCACGATGGCTTCAATGACGGCGCCGAGGACATCGGTAGCCACCCCGTACCGCCAAGCCGATCCGGGTGCGAAGTACAGCGGCACGGAGGCGATGCGCTCCAGGTTCTCCTTCAGGGTCAACCCGGGCTGGTCAAGCCCGGTCGAGACCTGGGCGGCACGGTACGGGTCTCCCGGCAGCAGGGTGGGATATCCGAAGCCGGCGGTGTGGGTCAGCAGGTGCCGCACCTGGATGTCCGGCGCGGTGCCGTCGGTCAGGCGTGGCCTGAACCCTGGCAGGAACCGGTCGACGGGGTCATCGAGGCTCAGCGACCCGCCCTCCATCAGCGCCAACGCCGTCGCCGCCGTCAACGGTTTGGTCAACGAGGCAAGCCGGAACACCGTGTCGATCGACGTCGGCCTACCGGACTCGCGGTCGGCGTAACCGGCCGCCCGCCTGTACACCGGTACACCATTCCTGGCCACCAGCACGACCGTCCCGACGATGCGGCCAGCGGCCACCGCCTCGTCAATGACGGCGTCGACTCGCCGCCAGTCAATACGTGAAGTCGGTATGGGACCCTCCATCCTCGGGCGGGATGGTGGCTAACCAGGCACGGCCGGGATCTTCTCGTGAATCGCGCAGCGCGCTGGCACGAGCCAAGCCTTGAGCCACCCTTCCAGATCGCCTTGAACCTACCGGGGCCACTGCGAGAACGGATGGCTGAACCACGCTGACTTAGCCCTGCGAGGAACCTGACCGCCGCCCCTCCGGCTCGCGGTGAAAGAAGGTAACGACCCGCGAGATTGGAGCGGTCGCCGTACCGTGACTGCGTGGCAGGGCCACCTCACGAAAGGAACATGCGGCTGCGCTATCCCGGCACGTGCCGAGTGTGTGGTGTTGAACTCGCGGCTGGTGCCGAGGCGATCTACGAGCGCACGAGCAAGACCGTCCGCTGTGTCAGTCATGACGCGGTCGCCCCAGTTGCGACTCCTCCCCTGAAGGTCGTTGACGAGGCCGCCCTTGACGTCGTCGAGTCCGGAACCGCAGGCGCATCGGCGCGCCGTGAGTTCGAGCGTCGCAAGGCGGCGCGTGATCAACGGATCCGGGCCAAGCATCCGAAACTGGGTGGCTTGATCCTCGGGGTCACCGACCAGCCCCGGTCCACCACCGCGTGGGACGTCGGTGCCATCGGTGAGGAGCGGCTGGGCCAAGGGCTGGACCGCATGGCCTCTGACAGGGTCCGGGTGCTGCATGACCGGCGCATCCCGCGAAGCACAGCAAACATCGACCACCTCGTCGTGACCGCCAGCGGCGTGTACGTCATCGACGCCAAGAAGTACCGCGGTCGTCCCCACCTCAAGATCGACGGCGGCCTCTTCCGACCGCGCGTCGAACGACTGCTCGTCGGTTCTCGCGACTGCACCAAACTCGTCGACGGAGTGCTCAAGCAGATCGCCGTGGTGCGACAACATCTCAACGGCGACGTCCCGATCCACGGTGTGCTCTGCTTTGTCGAAGCCGACTGGCCCTTGCTCGGAGGAACGTTCACCACTCGCGGCGTTCAGGCCCTCTGGCCCAAGAAGCTGTACCTCAAGCTCCAGGCAGAAGGCCCGCTTACCGAGCCACTGATCGGCGAGGTTCACCGGCAGCTCGCACAGGCGCTGCCTGTGGCTTAAGGCAACGGGTTGCTCAGGCGGATGGAAGCGACACCTGGGGGGGCTCATCAGGGGACCTAGGTCCATAGGAGACACACTGAAACGTGGGACAGGATCAGTGTGGTGGCACCACAGCGATCCGGGCTGCCCCTTCGCGTCGCGACGGGTCGGCACCAGGTGTGGCGCCGAACAAACCAGAGGATGTCGTCCAGGCCATAGCCGGCTCCTCTTAGTGGAGCTGCCCAGAGTCCCTCGGACTCAGCCGGGGCCAACCATCCTCATCCCGCTCGAGGCGCCTCCATCGGGCCTCGCCGGGTACTTCTAGGTCTCGGCTGTACCTGGTCGAGGACGAGGGCCGCCCGGCTCACCGCAGCGGCCGCCGTCATGACGACGGCGGCCGCGGAGATGGCCGAGCTGGCTCGGCCGAGCCGTCAGACCGTGTCGCAGGCGGGAGGGTTGACCAGCACGTCGATGGCGGCGCGGGGGACGAAGCCGAGCTTGTCGTCCTTGCCGATGCGGAACCAGACGTCGCTGCCGCCGAGGGGCTGGCCCTTGGTGTAGCAGCGCACCACGACCTGCTCCCCGGACGTGAGGTCGTGCACCTTGATCGACTGATTGGTGGCATCCGAGAACGACGAGGTATTCGTCGTCATGGTGCCGAACAGCTCGGTGCTCGCAGCGGTGGAGCTGCTGGCAGTGGACAGGGAGACAGCTGCGACCGTGCCGGTCGCGACGGCCAGTGCGGTGAGAACCGCGGTCTTACGCATGGAGATGAGTTCCTTTCGTTGCTCCGGAAAAGCGTCCGGATCGTCGCCGAGCCTTTCCCGGCGGCGGACCCAAGGCTTCCGGACCGGACGCGGGACACGGGTCCACCGACCGGCTGACCTCTTGCAGTAGCCCCACATCCGCCGATGGGAGGACCGGAGCCTTCAATTGGTCAGGTAGCCGGCCCACTTCACGACGGAGTGATGCAGGGAGATCGCACCCCTGGCAGGTGGATCGGCCTTCGTCGGATCGAGGTCTTCAAAACTGCGGTTAGGAGCATCCTGAGGACATGTCCGATGACAGCGAATTCCTCGCATGGGTCACGTCGGCGCTGTACGACGCGGAGCTCGCCCTGCACAACGGCGATCCAGGCCCGAGGCGGGCAATCTGGTCTCGCAGCGAGCCGGTCAGCGTCTTGGGTGCGTGGCGCAACGCCCATGGCCAGCGGGAGGTCGATGACCTGTTCGCCAAACTGGGGCAGAGTTTCTCCGACTGCACGTCCTACACGTTTGAGTTGCTGGCGTACGACGTGGTCGGCGACATGGCCTACACGGCCGGGTTAGAGCACACCTCCGCCTCGGTTGACGGGCAGCCACGCACCTACACGCTGAGAGCTACTCAGGTGTACCGCCGCGAAGACGGCGAATGGCGGGTGGCCCACCGCCACGGCGACACCGTGACCAAGTGACATTGCACGAGGCGCTGCCGCGCCGATAGGCGGACTAGGACTCACAGGGCCGAGTGCGCCAGCGCTGACCCACCAGCGACTCGGCACCATCCTGCTGGCGAATCGGTCTAGGTGATCGGCGGGCGGCTCTCCATGCGGCTGCCCACCGGGTTGTTGGTGTGGCTCACCTTTGGGCTGCGGTCCGTCGGTCACCGTGACGAGGCGTGGCTCAAGAAGGGACTGCGCTGCTCGTAGTAGCAATGCCCACCTCCCCTCTACCGCCCACGTCCGATCTGGCCAGGCCCTCACCTACCGCAGCAACGCCGGACCGGTGTCTGGCGAGACTCGGCCTAGACATCCCGCGGTCGTAACGGGTCAAGCGGCTGCTTGGGTGCGGTGTCCCCAGGCGGTGGCTTCGTCGTAGTGTGTAACCGGCCCGGTCCCTGCCGAGTTGAGTCCAGCACAGTGGTGTACGACGAGTAGCCGGTGAGCGTGTCCTGCGTGACGTGGTCGCGGTCACCGGGTGATCCTTCGAGTGATCTCTCACAACCGACTCGAAGAAGGACACCACGATGACCGCTGGATCCAGTATCGACCCCGAGCAGTTCCTGCACGAGCAGCTGGCGCAGGCCAGTCCCGATCTGATGCGTCAGATGCTCGAGACGTTCATCAACACGTTGCTGTCGGCGCAGGCCGACAGCGTGTGCGGCGCCGAGTACGGCGCCCGCAGCCCGGACCGGACCAACCGGCGCAACGGCTACCGGCACCGCGACCTGGACACCCGGGTCGGCACCGTGGACGTGGCGGTGCCGAAGCTGCGGGAGGGTGCGTTCTTCCCGGACAGTGAGAATGTCGTCTTGGGGCTGGTCGAGCGCGTCTGACCCATTCCCTGACTGACCGTGGTGTCTTCAGCCAGATCCGTCGGCGGGTTCAGCCAGCACCACCGTTCGTACGCGACCGGACGGGCGTCGTGACCTCATAGGAGCCTGTGCTGAGGCCCCATCACTGTCTTGTCCGCCCGCCCCGCCGGCGCGCCACCACTGATGCGACATTTGGGACGGCAGGTAACAGGATGACAAGTTCAACCCGATCGGTCTATGGCGGTGTGGATACCCACGGCCGGACACATCATGCGGCCGCCGTCGACGGCAACGGCCGGGTCCTCGGTGACTGCGAGTTCAGGGCTACCCGCGAGGGCTACAGCCAGCTGCTGAGCTGGTTGCGACGGTTCGGCCGAGTGGAAAGGGTTGGCGTGGAGGGCACCGGCTCTTACGGTGCTGGCCTGGCCCGAGCACTGACCGCCAGTGAGGTCCTGGTCGTCGAGGTCGACCGGCCGGACCGTCGCGCGCGCCGCCGGAAGGGAAAGTCCGATCCCCTGGATGCCTTGACCGCCGCTCGAGCGGCGCTATCAGGAGAGGCCAACGGCATCCCCAAGACCCGCTCAGGACCGGTCGAAGCCATTCGTGCGCTGCGCGTCGGCCGCCGTGGCGCAGTCAAGGCGCGAACGGCAGCACTGAACCAACTGCACGGAATCATGGTTAGCGCCCCCGAATCCATCCGGAGCCCGTTGCAGGAACTGAGCCGCCACCAGCTCGTCGAACGGTGCGCCTCGTACCGCATCGGCAGCTCTCGGCTGGACGAGCCGGTCGCTGCAACGCGGGCGGCGCTGCGTGCAATCGCCCGACGCATTCTGGTGTTGGACAAGGAGATCGATGTCGCCGACTCACGGCTACGGATCCTCACCCGCGCAACCGCTCCCAAGACCACTGCCCTGTTCGGAGTCGGAATCGAGATCGCTGGCCAAATGCTGGTCACGGCAGGCGACAACCCTGAACGACTCCGCAGCGAGGCCGCGTTCGCGCACCTGTGCGCGGCAGCGCCCATCCCCGCCAGCTCAGGCCGCACGGACCGTCACCGGCTCAACCGCGGCGGCGACCGCGAAGCCAACCGAGCTCTGTACATGGCGGTTGTGACACGGATGCGTCGGCACGAGCCGACCCGGGCCTACGTCACTCGACGGACCGCCGAAGGTCTCAGCAAGTCCGACATCATGCGCTGCCTGAAACGCTTCGTCGCACGCGAGATCTATCACGCCATCAGAGCCGACTTCGAGGCCGCACATGCCGCTTGACACAACATAGGAGCATCTGGCTGCTGGCTCGCCGCCGCCGTGCGGAGGCGGCGCTGACCAGCGTGGTGGCCACCTGCTACCTGCTCGGGGTCTCGACCCGGCGGATGGACAAGCTGGTCCAGCAGCTGGGGATCACCGGCCTGTCCAAGTCTCAGGTCTCGGAGATGGCCAAGGACCTCGACGAGCACGTCGAGCAGTTCCGGACCCGACCGCTACACGACGGGCCGTACACGTTCGTGGCCGCCGACGCGTTGACGATGAAGGTCCGTGAGGGTGGCCGGGTGGTCAAGGTCGCGGTCATGGTCGCCACCGGGATCAACGCCGACGGCTACCGGGAGGTCCTCGGGATCCACACGGCGACAACGGAATCCGGTGCCGGCTGGCTGGCGTTCTTCCGCGACCTGGTGGCCCGCGGCCTGTCGGGGGTGGCGTTGGTGACCTCGGACGCGCACACCGGCCTGGTCGAGGCGATCGGCGCCACGCTGCCGGCCGCAGGATGGCAACGGTGCCGCAGCCACTACGCCGCCAACCTGATGTCGGCGACCCCGAAGTCCTCGTGGCCGTGGGTCAAGGCGTTGCTGCACACCGTGTACGACCAGCCCGACGCCGGCAGCGTCAACGCCCAGTTCGACCGGATCATCGACACCCTGCGGGAGAAGCTTCCAGCCGTGGCCGAGCACCTCGAGGCCGCACGGGCGGACATCCTCGCGTTCACCGTCTTCCCCAAGGAGGTGTGGCGTCAGGTGTGGTCCAACAACCCCAACGAGCGGCTCAACCGGGAGATCCGGCGCCGCACCGACGTCGTCGGCATCTTTCCCAACCGCGACGCCGTGATCCGGCTCGTCGGCGCCGTCCTGGCCGAACAGCACGACGAATGGACCGAGCAACGCCGCTACCTCGGCCTGGACGTACTGGCCCGCTGCCGGCTCGCCCTCAACCCCAGCCAGCCCGAGGAGGACAACGACCCCGCCATCATCGGCGCCCTCAGCGCCTAACCCCACGAAGGATCACTCGTACACCACCCCGCCGGG
>CAWHFV010000011.1:0-34015 GCA_963828725.1 uncultured Actinomycetota bacterium
ATCGACACCAGTCCCACCGCCACGTCGAGCAGGCGCTCGGCACTGCCGCGGGCGAACGGCGCCGGCATCCCGTAGTACCGATGGGCATCGGTGACCTCGTAGCCCCCGTGCGCGTACGCCCCGGCGTCCGGCAGGTAGCCCGGACAGTCGCCGGTGTAGCCGGTGACCAGCACCGGCCCGTCGACCCGCTGCCGGAGACTGTCGGCGAACGACAGGAACGGCTCGCCCGGGACTCCGACCACCCAGAGCCCGCCCCAGCGCACGGCCGTGACGACCGCCGGGTAGGCCAGGGCGTCGCGGTCCGAGCGCTGGCGCGCCCACTCGAGCCACGCGCGCAACAGCGCCGCCCGACCCGGCTCGGCGCCGACCAGCTCGGCCGTCCAGCGCTCCGCCAGCGCCCTCGGCGGTTCGGTGTCGAGCGGGGCCAGCGCGAGCTCGACGGTCGCCTGACGCACCTCGACCACACCGGCGACGTCGACCGCGGAGGTCGGGCCGGCCAGGGCCGCCCGTGCGAGGTGCCGACCGATCCGCTCGGCCTCCGCGAAGGTCCGACCGGCGAGCGGGGCCGAGGTGTAGGACGCCTCGGCGGGATGGCCGTTGTTGACGTTCCCGCACGTCCCCGGCAGGAAGACGGCGACCGACCCCGGTGCCTGCGCCTCCAGCTCGTCCCGCAGCGCCCACACGTAGTCGGCGGAGACCGAGCGGTTGTCGGCGGCCAGGACGACCGGATGGCACGGGTAGCTGACCAGCCAGCCGACCACGTCGCCGTCCTTGCCGACCAGCCGCACGAGGTCGACCGGCGGGTCGACCGGTCGGGAAGGCGCGCGGCGGTCGACGGCCACGCCGGCACCCCGCACCGAGCTCCACCGCAGGCGTACCGGTCGTCGGGCGGCCAGCGCGGTGCGTCGCCGCCCTGACGGCGGCGTCGATGACCCGCCCGCGGGTGAGCGCGTCGTCCCCGCCCAGCCGGCCCGGCGTGCAGGCAGGCCCGGAGTGCGTATGCGTCGCCGTCACCGCCAGGTGGCCGTCCGGCAGGCCCACCCGTTCGGCCACCGACGTGCACGTCACGCTATCCAGTCCGCAGACGTCGACGGCCACCCAGCAGGTGTTCTCGACCGCCAGGGCCCGGGCGGTGCACGGGTCGTGCGTGTCGGCGGCGCCGCCCTCCCGGGCCGCGTACCCGGACAGCGGCGTACCGATCTCCACGTCGACGGCGGCCGCCGCCGCTCCGGCGTGCAGCGGGTACGCCGCTTCGGTCATCCGGGGTTCCTCACCGAGACGCCGCCCGCCACCGCGGCCTCGACCGCGCCACGGTCCGGGCCGTCCGAAGCCAACAGCACGAGATCCGCCCTGCCGCCGGGCTGGATGCGGCCGGCCGGCCGTGCCGCCTGGCCGAGGCGGGTCTGAGCAATGACGCGGGCCGGGGTGCCGGTGGCCAAGCCCAGAGCCGACGCCCAGTCCAGGCCGAGATCGGCGACGAGGTGGCGCACTCCGTAGGCGAGGTCGACGCCGGCACCGGCCAGCAGGTCCGTGCCGACGAACGACAGCCGCCCGTCGGCGCTGACGTCGACCTGCCCACCGACCGGCGTGGCGTACCGCCCCGGAGGCTGTCCGGCGAGGGCGGTGCTGTCCGAGACGATGAACAGCCGGTCCACCCCCTTGGCGCGCAGCATGACCGTGAGCACCTCGGCGGGCAGGTGGTGTCCGTCGGCGATGACGCCGGCGGTGACCCGGTCCTCGGCGAGCAGCGTCCACAGGGCGTTCGGGTGGCGCGGCAGCTGCGACGGGATTCCGTTGCCGAGATGGGTGGCCAGCGTCGCGCCGGCATCGACCGCCGCGCGCAGCTGGTCGGTGGTGGCGTGGGTGTGCCCGAGCGAGACGCTGACCCCGAGGGTCCGGATCCGGCGGATCTGCTCAGGAGCGTCGGCGGTGTGCGGCGACACGGTGACCACGCCGACCAGGTCGTGGCCTTGCACCCAGCGGGCCACCTCGTCGGCGTCCAGGGGCCGCACCAGCGCGGGTCGTGCACGCCCCGGGCCCCCTCCTGGTCGGAGATGAACGGGCCCTCGACGTGGACGAACGGCACCGCGGCCGCGACCCGGGGGTCAGCCGCGCGGGCGCGGCTACCTGGCCCAGGGCGTGGTGGATGCGCTCCTCCGCGGTGGTCACGACGGTGGGCACCCAGGTGGTCACGCCGACCCCGGCCAGGGCCGCCGTCATCCCGATGACCGTGTCGACCGAGATCTCCGGCGCATTGAGGTCGAGACCGCGGAACCCGTTGACCTGCAGGTCGACCAGCCCGGCGGCCAGAACCGGCTCGCCGTCGGGTGCGAGCGGGGTGCCATCGGTGAGCAGCTCCACCTCGGTGATCGTGTCACCACGCCAGCGGACCTCGACGACGGCAGCCCGGAACGGGTCCCAGCCCCGCAGCGAGGTGCTCACAGGTGGCGGACCCGGCCTTCGAACCGGGCGATGAACCTGGCGTTGGCCTCGTCGCCGCCCGGAGCGTTGCCCGAGCGCCACATCGGCGGGTCGATGCCACGGGCGGCCAGCTGCTCGACGACGGTCATGACGGCCAGTTCATTGCGAGGGCGTTGGCGAACGTCGACACGGCGGCCGTCCTCTCGCTCGCCCCGGGGACGTCGACGACGGCGTCGCCCACCGGCACCTTGGTGTCGATGTGCACGTCGACGAGGTCGTGAAGGTTGCGGCCGCTCGGGTGCCGCGCCGGGTGGTCGGGCGCCGTGCCGTCCGCGTGCTCCCGCGACGAGACGCCCACGGTGGTCACGCCGAGGTCGCGGGCGGTCATCGCGGCGTCGATGAGGGCGCTGTTGATGCCGTAGGCGTCGACGAGCACCAGCACGTCTCCGGCGGTGAGGCCGGCCCGCTCGATGACCACACGGCCGTACCCGGGCAGCCGCTCGACCGCCATGGACCGGAGTGCGCCGCTCGACAGCAGCGTGCCCTCGTCGAGGATGGCGTTGACGTGCATGAGCCCGCCGGCGCGGAAGAAGACCTCCTGGGTGGCGAGGTTCGAGTGGCCGCCGGGCCCGTGACGTGGACCAGCCGGTCGTCGGCGATCCGGTCCGCCAGCAGCCGCGCGGCGGCCTCGACGTGCTCGGCCTCGGTCCCCTCGATCCGGTGCAGGAGGTCCTGGACCGTCGTGAGGTAGCCCTGCGCCAGGCTGCTCGCGCTCACCGCGGCGCCGACTCGGTGTCGAGGAACAGCGCGACGTCCGGGTGGCTGCGCAGGGCCGTACCGGGCTGGTTGGGGCCGACCGGTGCGGTGAGGTCGCCTGCACCGCCGCCCGCTTAGCCTCGCCTGGCACCGACGCGATGATGTGGCGGGCGCGCAGCAGCCGCGGGATGGTCACGGTGATCGCGCGCGGCGGCACGTCGTCGACCGTGGGGAAGTGCCCCTCGTCGACCTGCTGCCGCCGCGAGACCTCGTCCAGGGTGACCACCCGTGTGTCCGCAGGGTCGTCGAAGTCGGCCGGGGGGTCGTTGAAGGCCAGGTGCCCATTCACCCCCAGGCCGAGCAGGACGAGGTCGAACGGCCCCTCGGGCATGACCTCGGCGTACGCCTTGGCGGCCTGCTCGGGGTCCCCGTCCACCCGCATCCGGTGGAACGTCACGCCCGGGACCCGGTCGACGAACTCCCGCTGGAGCCACGCCCCGAAGCCCTGCGGCGCGTCCGCGGCGAGCCCGAGGTAGTCGTCCATGTGGAAGCAGTCCACGCGGCTCCAGTCGACGTCCCGCTCGCGCGCCAGAGCGTCGAGGGTGGCCGACTGGCTGGGCGCCGCGGCCAGCATGACGGTGGCGTGTTCCTGCTCGTGCAGGACGGCTCGCAGGTACCGCCCGGCCAGGGCGCCGGCCGCAGCACCCAGGGCGTCGCGCGAGGGATGGACGCTCACGGCGGGCGCGGAGGTCGGGACGCGGGTCATGAGGTTCCGTTCTCGGTCTCGAGCGCGAGGAGGAGGGCCCGCGCAATATGGAAGGGGTCCTTGACGGGCAGCGCGACGACCCGGTCGAGGGGTCGGCCGGCCCGGTCCCTCACCTGCAGCCACTCGGCGCCGTCGGGGTCGGGGAAGGTGGCCAGGGTGTAGTCGGTGAGACGCGCCGTCCAGGCGTCGAAGCCCGACCCTGGGTACGCGTGGCCCAGCCGTACCGCGGCCAGCAGCGCCTCCACCTGCACCCACCACAGCTTGGTGTCCCAGGTCTCCAGGACCAGCGTCTCGTACCGGTCGTCGTGGTGCGGGCCGGTCGGCCGCCCGCCGTCCCGGTCGACGTAGCGCAGCACGCCGCCGTGCTCGTCGTCCCAACCGAGCGCGAGGGCGTGGTGGGCCAGGTCGGGGAGCCAGTCGGGAACGAGGCTCCCGAGACCCGGCACCCGCTGCGCCGCGTCCGACAGCATCCACACCGTCTCCAGCAGGTGGCCCGGCGTCCGGTGGCGCCCGAGGAGGGTGTCGGCGTCTTCGGGCCGGTCGGGCCGGAACTCCCACCAGTCGTCGGCCCGCCACATCGGGCGGTCGCCGGCGACGAGGTCGCCGGCGGCGTCGAGCGCGATCGCCGCGGAGTCGTCGCGACCGTCCACCCGGTACAGCTCCGTAGCGACGTGCAGGCGCAGCATGATGCCGGCCAGGTCGGTGTATCCGGGTGGCACCGGGTAGGGCTCGGACGGCGCGGTACGCGCCTGCAGCCGCCTCGTCGCGTGGACCAGCAGGCGTCGAGCCGTCTCCCGCCACTCACGCGCCATGCTCGGGTCGAGGTCGGGCAGGCCGGAGGCGCCGGCCAGGCCGAGGGCGGCGAAGAGGTCGGTGAGCACGCTGACCGACACCTCGCCGTGCTCTCCCGCCGGCAACGGATCTCCGTTCCGAGTGACCAGGTGGGCGGTCACGTCACCGGGGAGGACCGAGTGTCGGGCGACGAACGCGGCGGTGGAACATGCGTACCCCGCCCACTCCTGCGGGTCCTGCCGGAGCAGGCCGGCGCGCGCGTCCGCCGCGATCCGGGCGCACAGCCAGGCCCAGCGGCCCTGCGACCAGGTGTACTTGTCGGTCGTCAGCCGTCGCCCGGCATTGTCGAACCCGGTGAGCACACCTCCGTACTCGTGGTCGACGCCGTGCTCCTGCCACCAGGGCAGGACGCGCTGCTCGAGCTCCTCGCCGACCCGCGTACGCGTGTCGGCGGTCACGCGGGCTCCACCTGCCGCCGCGAGTCGTCGTCCACCCGCTCGGGCTGGTCGTGCGACAGCGAGTCGACCAGCTCGTCGGACTCGGTCGAGTGCCACGGCCGGACCAGGCCGACGACGACGAAGACCACGATGGACGCCACGATCGGCGAGATGACCGAGATGGTCTGCGCGTTGGCCGTCCCGAGACTCGCGATCTGGCCCGGAATGGCGTACTTGGTGACCGCGAACACGATGAGGCCCACGGTCCATGACCACAGGGCCGCGCTGGGGCCGCAGCGCTTGAACCACGGCAACATGCCGAGCAGCATCGGGATCGCGACCGGTCCGACGAGGGCCCCGAACCAGGCGATGATCAGACCCAGGACGCCGCCGAACGAGTCGGCCGTCAGGGCTATGACCATCGAGAGGCCGATGAAGAGGAAGGTCGAGATCCGGCCGGCGAGGAGCTCGGTGGCTCCCACCAGATGACCTCGGCCCCGGCGCAGGGCCGGGATGATGTCGCGCACGACCACCGAGGAGATCGCGTTGGCGTCCGACGAGGTCATCGCCATGGTGTGCGAGAACATGCCGGCGAGGACCAGGCCGACAAGCCCGGCCGGCAGCAGGGTGGTGGCGAGGAGCGCATAGGACTGGTCCGGCTTGGCGAGGTTGGGCAGCAGGATCGGAGCGGCCCACATCGGGAAGAACAGCACGAGCGGCCAGACGAGGTAGAGCGCGCCGGACAGCAGGATCGACTTGCGGGCCTGGGAGCCGTTCGGTGAGGCGATGAACCGCTGTGCGAGGTTCCACGTGCCGCCGTTGTAGGAGATGGTCGAGATGAGCGTGTAGCCGAGGAAGAACACCAGCGTGTAGTCGCCGGCGAACGGCTGTGCGTGGCTCGGCGGCAGCTGGTCCCAGATGCCGAAGACGGTGCCGAGCTTGGCGGCCGTGAGCACGAACATCGCCAGGCCGGCCACCAGCTGGATGATGAACTGCCCGAAGTCGGTGAGGGCATCGGCCCAAAGTCCGCCGACGGTGGAGTAGACGAGGGTCACGCCGCCGACGATGAGGATGCCGAGGGCGACCGGCACTCCCGCGAAGACCTGCAGCAGGATGGCACTGGCCGCCCACTTGGCCGCGACGTCGAAGATCTTCAGACCGGCACCGGACCACGCCAGCACCTGCTCGGTGGGGACGTTGTAGCGGATGGTGAGGTACTCCAGCGGAGAAATGATGCCGAGCCGCTGCCGCAGTCGTGGCCACCGCGGGGCGAAGAGGACGGCCCCGACACCGCACGCGATGGTGATGCCGACCGCCCACCACACGTAGAGCGCGAAACCGGTGGTGTAGGCGATGGCCGCGTACGCGACGAAGACCGCGGCGGAGTACCCGGACATGTGGTGCGAGATGCCGCTGAGCCACCACGGCATCTTGCCGCCGGCCGTGAAGAAGTCGGCGGCGTTCTTGACCCGTCGCTTCGCCCACCAGCCGATGCCGATCATGACGAGGAAGTAGAGGATGAGGACCAGCCAGTCGAAGGCGTGCACAGGCGCTCCTTGGTTCGGGGTTCGGACCACCCTTTTGTGCAAACGCTTGCAAAGCAAGAGGTCGGGTGGAATCGATCTCCGGGCCTGGCAGGCTGGGCGCCGTGCCCGCCTTCGAACCCTTCCGAGCGGTCCGGTATGCCGCGTCCCACGACCTCGCCCGGGTCACCGCGCCGCCGTACGACGTCCTCTCCGACACCGACGTGGACGAGCTGGCCGCTCTGGACCCGCACAACGTCGTCCGCGTCGACGTCCCGCGCGGCGGCGACGAGCGCTACAGCGAGGCGGCCGTCACCCTGAACGACTGGCTGGCCACCGGCGACCTCGTCACCGACGTCGAACCCACGTTCACCATCTACCGGCGCCGCTTCACCGACGCGACCGGTCAACGGCGTGAGCTGAGCGGGGTCCTCGGCGCCCTCGAGGTCGTCGACGAGGGGTCGGGCGAGGTCCTCGCCCACGAACGCACCACGCCCAAGGCCTCCACCGACCGCCTCGAGCTGACCCGCGCGACGCACAGCAACCTCTCCCCCGTCTGGTGCCTGTCCGCATACCCCGGCCTGTCCGCGCTCCTCGACGGCTCCGGCGAAACGGTCGGAACCGTCACCGTCGACGGCGTCGAGCACGTGGTCGAGCGGGTCTCCGATCCCACGCGCATCAGCGAGATCCGCTCCGCCGTCGCCTCCACTCCCGCGCTCATCGCCGACGGGCACCACCGTTATGCGGTGTCGCGCCAGTACCGCGACGAGCGGCGGGCGGAGGGTGGCGACCCCGGCGCCGAGCTCACCCTGGCGTTCGTCGGCGAGCTCGTCGCGGACCAGCTGAGCGTCGAGGCGATCCACCGGCTCTACACCGGGGTCACGGCGGACGAGCTGGCGACGCGGCTCGGAGCCGCGTTCGACGTCGTACCGGCGGACGGCGAGCTCGGCCCGGAGGCCCTCGGCCGAATGACGAAGGACGGCCGCCTCGTCCTCGTCCGCTCCGACGGATGGGACTGGCTCATCCCACAACCCGGCGCCTTCGACGATCTCAGGGCCCTCGACGGGCTGTGGCTGGAGCACACGCTCGACGGCTCCGCCGCGGACGTCACGTACCAGCACGGCCTCGACGAGACCGTCGCGGCGGTCCGGGGCGGCGCCGCGGCCGCGGCGGTGCTCATCCGGCCGGTGTCCGTCGAGGAGATCCGCCGGACCGCGGAGCAGCGGCTGCTGATGCCGCCCAAGTCGACCTACTTCACGCCGAAGCTCCGGACCGGCCTGGTCATCCGGAGCCTGGGCCACTAGGCCTCAGCGCGAGCCGCTGCCCTCCAGCCACGCCTTCGCGCGACGGGCCGACGCCCGGGAGAGCCAGGCGTCCTGGATGACTTCGCGCAGCTCGGTGACGGACATCCGGTGCAGCTCCGACGCCCGCACCAGCACCGAGGGGTGACCGTCGAAATGCGGCGTCGTGAAGAACGGCAGGTCCGGGTCCTGGAGGAGCGCCTCCTTGTCGGCCTTGTCCGGCACCCAGATGACGACGACGTCGTCCAGCCGCTCCCCGGTCTCGGGGTCCACGGCGTCCGGCCGCGGGTTCCGGAAGAACACGAACGACCGCCCGCCGACCTGGTAGGCGACCTTCCGGCCGTCCTCCCAGCAGGTGACGTGCGGCATCGCGGCAGCGATCTCGTGGACGTCGCGCTCGCGAGCGCGCCTCGAACGGCCGGTCCTCGCGGTCACCCGCCCTCCTCTCGCTCCATAGGCCTCGAGACCTCATTCTGCAGCTCGACGAGGCGACCCGGACCCAGTGCCCAGACGTGCGGGTGCAGATCCTGAATCTGGCCGGCCTGACGACGTTCGCAGAGCTGTGACCGACGGACGCGCGACCTCAGGTCACCCAGGTCCGGAACGGAGCAGTCCGGTCACGACGTCGACGGCCACATCGGTCGCCTCGTCGGACACGTCGAGGTGCCAGACCAACCGGACCGCCCCGGGCCCGACGGCGTAGAGCCGGACCCCCTGCGACAGCGCGGCCGCGGCGAAGTCCACCCCGGTCCAGCCCGCGCCGGAGACGTCCATGACGAGGATGTTCGTCTCCACGAGCGCCGGGTCCAGACAGCCCGGCGACGCCTCGGCGAACGCGGCCGCCGCCCGGCGCGCCCGCGCATGGTCGTCAGCGAGCCGCTCGAGGTGGTGCGCCAGCGCATACCGGCCGGCCGCCGCGAGGATCCCCACCTGGCGCATCCCGCCGCCGTAACGCTTCCGCCAGATCCGGGCCTCGGCCATCGCCGTGGCGGACCCGACCAGCACCGAGCCCACCGGCGCCCCGAGCCCCTTGCTGAGGCATACCGAGACCGTGTCGAACTCACGCCCGTAGTCGGCAAGCGGCAGCCCGGACGCCACGTGGGCGTTCCACAGCCGCGCGCCGTCGAGGTGCGTGTGCACCCCGCGCTCCTGAGCACCCTTGCGCAGCAACCGGATCTCGTCGATCGGCTGGACCGTGCCGCCGCCGAAGTTGTGGGTGTTCTCGACGACGACCAGGGCCGTGTTGACCTGGTATGCGCCGGCTCCGGTGATCATCAGCGCCAGCGGGTCGGCCGCCGACAGGAGCCCGCGCGGCGCAACCCAGGTCCGCGACGAGATGCCGGAGAACACCGCGGCCGCACCCAGCTCGGCGCGGACGACGTGGGCGAGCGAGTCGCATACCAGCTCCTGCCCCGGCGCCACGTGCAGTCGCAGCCCGAGCTGGTTGGCCATCGAGCCCGACGGCGTGAACAGGCCCGCCTCGTGCCCGAGGAGGTCGGCGACCTCCTCCTCGAGGGCGTTGACCGTGGGGTCCTCGCCGAACACGTCGTCGCCGACCTCGGCCGTGGCCATGGCCGCGCGCATCCCGTCGGTGGGTCGGGTCAGCGTGTCCGACAGCAGGTCGGCTCGGAGCGCGGCGCTCACTCCCCCAGCATCTCCGCGACGAGGAACGCCAGCTCGAGACTCTGCTGGTGGTTGAGGCGCGGGTCGCAGACCGACTCGTAGCGCTTCTCGAGGTCGGCGTCGAGGATCTTCTCCGCACCGCCCAGGCACTCGGTGACGTCGTTGCCCGTGAGCTCGACGTGGATGCCGCCGGGAACCGTGCCCAGCGCCCGGTGGACGTCGAAGAACCCGTGCACCTCCTCGACGACGTCGTCGAAGTGCCGCGTCTTGTACCCGGTCGTCGACGAGAACGTGTTGCCGTGCATCGGGTCGCAGATCCACGTCACCAGCGCGCCGGACTCCGTCACCCGCTCGACGATCGGAGGCAGTGCCTCGCGGATCGTCCGGGCGCCCATCCGCGTGATGAAGGTGACCCGCCCGGGCACGCGGTCGGGGTCGATCTTGTCGAGCAGCTTGAGCAGCTGGTCGGGTTCGGCGTTGGCCGAGACCTTGACGCCGATGGGGTTCTGGATCCGCGAGACGAAGTCGACGTGCGCGCCGTCCAGGTCGCGGGTGCGCTCGCCGACCCAGACGAAGTGCGCCGACGTGTCGTACGCGAGACCGGTGCGCGAGTCGATCCGGGTCATCGGCCGCTCGTAGTCGAGGATCAGCGCTTCGTGCGCGGCGAAGAACTCGACGGTGCGCATCGCGTCGAAGTCGGCCCCACACGCCGCCATGAACTTCATCGCCATGTCGATGTCGTGCGCGAGCTTGTCGTACTTCTGGTTCGCGGCGTTGGCGACGAAGCCCTTGTTCCAGTCGTGCACGTGGCGCAGGTCGGCGAACCCGCCCATCGTGAACGCGCGGACGAGGTTCAGGGTGGCCGACGAGGCGTGGTACGCCCGCACGAGCCGGTTCGGGTCGGGGGTCCTGGCGGTGGCCTCGAAGGCGAAGTCGTTGACCATGTCGCCGCGGTAGGCGGGCAGCTCGAGCCCGTCGCGGGTCTCGGTTCCGGTGCTGCGCGGCTTGGCGTACTGGCCACCCATCCGGCCGATCTTGACGACGGGCACCGACGCGCCGTAGGTAAGGACGGCGGCCATCTGGAGGATGGTCTTGATCCGGTCGCGGATGTTGTCGGCCGTCGCCGCCTCGAACGTCTCGGCGCAGTCACCGCCCTGGAGGACGAAGGCCTCGCCCCGGGCAGCCGAGGCCATCCGGTCGCGCAGCAGGTCGCACTCGCCCGCGAACACCAGCGGCGGGTACGAGGCCAGCGTGTCCACCGCGGTCCGCACCGCGCCGGCGTCCGGCCAGAACGGCTGCTGACCCGCGACGAGGGTGGCCGCGGAGGCCTCCAGCTCGGCCTGGAGCAGCGCGCTGTCGTTCACGATCACCTCCCGATTCTAGGAGCGCCGTCCAGGGCGTTCCGGTCCGGTCCAGATCGAGGCCCGCCTACCGCCTCGACATAAGGTGCGGAGCATGACGTTCTCCATCGTCGCCACCGACGGCACGGCGGCCGGTGTCGCGGTCGCGAGCAAGTTCCTCGCGGTGGGATCGGTCGTCCCGGAGGTGCGGCTCGGCACGGACGGCCGGCTGGTCGGGGCCGCCGCCACGCAGGCATCCGCGAAGTGGTCCTACAAGATCGACGCCGTCCGGCTGCTCGGCGAGGGACGCGACGCGTTGTTCGCCGTCGAGCAGGTGACCGCCGCCGATCCCGAGCGTGAACACCGCCAGCTCGGCGTGGTCGGCGTGGACAGCCAGGCGACCTACACGGGCGCGCAGTGCCTCGACTGGGCCGGCGGGCGATCCGGTGCGGACGCCGGCGGGCGGTACGCCATCCAGGGCAACATCCTCGTCGGTGAGCAGGTCGTCGCCGACATGGAGCGCGCCTGGCTGGAGAACGCCGGGCTGCCGCTCGAGCGCCGGCTCGTCGCGGCCCTGCTCGCCGGCGACGCGGCCGGTGGGGACGCCCGGGGCCGGGAGAGCGCGGCGCTGGTAGTGGTCGCTCCGGGCGAGGGGTACGACGAGAGCGGCGTCCGGGTGGACCTGCGGGTCGACGAGCACCCCGACGCCCCGCGCGAGCTGGCCCGGCTCCTCGACCTCAACGAGCTCTACTTCGGCTCGCCGGAGGACGTCGAGCCGCTCGTCGGCGTGCTGGCCGACGAGGTCGCGCAGCGGCTGTCCCGACTCGGGTACGACGGGTCTCCCGCGGAGGCGCTGAGCACCTGGGCCGGCGTAGAGAACTACGAGATGCGCCTCACCGACGACGGGATCGACGCGCGGGTGCTCCGAGCGCTCCGCGACGCCACCCCCTCCTGACGCGGGCCGGACCCCGAGCGCGCGCCCCGGTGGAGTCCCCGGCCAGGTAACCACGTTGGGTAACCAGTCGCGGGTAACCAGTCGCGGGTAACCAGTCGGGTAACCAGTCGGGTAACGGGATCGGTCGTGATCACGACCGGGTCGGTGACCCGACTGGTTACCCCATCGAATCCGACGGACCCGTCCCCCTCGACGCGCAGTCGCAGACCCGGTCGTATGCCCGAGCACGTCGTGGTGGCGACCGGATGGGTCATAGGACCGGGTTATACGACCACCGCGAACCCGTCGTGACGTGCGGGCGATATCGAGGTCGGGTAACCAGTCGGGTAACGCGATCGGTCGTGATCACGACCGGATCGGTGACCCGACCGGGTATCCGACCGCCGCCACCGCAGCGCCAGCCGTCAGACCGGCAACGTTCCGCGCATCACGCTGTCGCCGCTGTGCTGCGGCTTGTCGTCGAACTGCTCGCGCGACAGGTCCACGATCGTGTAACCCTGCGCGATGGCGTCCGGCGGGACCGGGAACGTCGCCTGCGTGCTCGACAGGACGCCGAGAGACACCATCCGCTTGCCGTCGGTGTTGATGAGCCAGACCTCGACGTAACCGCTGCCCGAGGACATCGGCTGGGTGTCGACCCGCAGCTCCTGGCCCTGACCGCCCTGGCCGCCCAGCAGCTGCGCGGTCCCCTCCTGCTGCTTGCTGGCGTCCAGCGTCGTCAGCGGCACCGACGCCACGACCGGCAGCGTGGCCTCGCCGGGCGCCCAGACGGCCCGACCGACCAGGACGCCGAGCAGCAGACAGGCCGCGGCGGCCGCCGCCACCCACCAGGTCCGCCGACCGCGCTGCGGGGTCGCCCTCGACGCACGCCGCTCGGCCAGCGACGACACGTCCGCCGTCGCCGACGCGTCCCCCATCGGGGACGCGTCCGCCTCGACCGGCTGGACGACACTCCGCGGCTCGGCGGCAACGTCCTCGTCCTGCGTGGCCGCCAGGACCCGCTCCCACACCTGCGGGCCGGGCTCGACCCGGTGGGCACCATGCATACCCACCTGCTCGCGGAGCAGGCGGCGAACCTGGACGAGCTCCGCGACCTCCTCGGAGCACACGGGGCAGGCGTCCACGTGGGCGCGGTCGGCGGGGTCGACATCCGGGTCGTCGAGGGCGATCGCGGCGAGCACGTCGTCGTTCACGTGGGTCATCGGTCGCCTCCTTCCCATCCGTCGTGCAGGTCTCGTCGCAGCTGGAGCAGGCCCCGCCGCATGTGGCTCTTGACCGTGCCGAGCGGTAGGTCGAGCCGGTTCGCGATGTCCTCCTGTGTTCGGTCCTCGACGTACGCCAGATGGAGAACGGTGCGACGAGGTTCGGAGAGCTGGCTCAACGCCTCCCGCAGCAGCACGCCGTCGACGAGGCGGTCGGCCGCGTTCGTGCCCTCGACGTCGGCCCCGGACGGGGTGTTGGCCACGACCTTCTGCGCGTTGCGTGTGGCCCGGGCGCGGCGGGCGTACTCGTCGGCGACCCGTCGCCGTGCGATGCCGATCAGCCAGGCCGGCAGCGCCGACTCGGACGGTCGCAGGGTGCCGCGGCTCTGCCAGGCCGACACGAACACCTGCTGCGTGACGTCCTCCGCGTCGGTGCGGTTGCCGAGCGAGCGCGCCGCGATCCCCATGACCAGGGGCCCCCACAGCCGGTAGCACTCGGACAGCGCGTCCAGCGAGCCGTTCGCCAAGCCCTCAGCCAGGGCGAGCGTCTCACGCTTCGTCCCGGTGTCGGCCCGCTCGATCTCGGTCATCGCGGTCAAGGTTAGGTCACCCCCGCTCCGCGACAACGACGAGATTGTCCGTGTAGCCCGAACCGGGCACGTATGCGCCGGTGCAGGTGACCAGGTGCAGGCGCGGCGAGCCGGCGACGGCGAAGAGTCCGTCGCCGTCCACCCGCGTCTTGTCGACCCGGTAGACCTCGGTGACGCGGTATGCGTGCTGCTGGCCTCCGGTCCATACCTCCACCGTGTCGCCGGCCTTCGCGGACCCCAGGCGGACGAACGGGCCAATGCCGGTCTTGCTGTCGACATGGGCGGCCAGCACGGTGGCGCCCTCCGGGTCGTCCGGAGCGCTGCCGAACCGGTACCAGCCGGCGACCTCCGGACTGGCCGGCAGGGCCATCTGACCATCCGCGAGTACGCCCTGCGGCTCGACCGTCATGTCGATGCCGAGCCGCGGGACGGCAACGCGGGTCGGCGCTGCGGCCGCCTTCTGGGCACCCGGCGTGGCCGGTGTGGCGCGTAGCGACGGGAGAGCCGGATCGCCGGCCGCCGACGTCGCCGGAGTCGCTGGAGTCGGCGCCGGAGCAGCCGTCGACGGCGCCGAGACCGCGGAACGAGCCAGCCCGGCCTCGACCGGGTCCCCGCCGGAGGCCGGACGCGGTACGACCAGAAAAGCCACGAGCGCGCCCCCGGCCAGGGTGGCCGCCACGACGGCGGTCACCCTGGCCCAGCGGGGGCGGCTCATGCGATACCTCGGAACCGGCTCAGCCGGCCGAGGTTCCCCGTGCGGTCCCGCGCCGGCGCATCAGCACCAGCGCGAGGGCACCGGCGGCGACCCCACCGACCGCGACCAGCTCGATGGCCGCGATCGCCGGCGGGCCGTCAGCCGCCTGGCCGCCGGAACCCGCGTTGACCCCGCCCGGCGAGGAGTGCATGCCGGAGATGGTCTGGACCGCGAGCTTGAGGTTGTTGTCCTTGGCGCTGCCCCACGCGTACACGATCGTGCTGGTGCCCTCCTTGAGGGTGACGTCGGCCGGGCCGATCGCCACGGTGGTCGTCCCGGCGAGGACGACGTCCGCGGACACCGTGCCGGCCGCCGTGACCAGCGACTTCTCGTTCGGGTTGGTGAGGTTGGTGATGACGGCCGCACCACCGGCGCGGACGTCGACGGCCGGCGCCGCGGCGTCGTGGCGGACGGTGAGCCGGGCCTTGCCGGCGGGCACCGCGGAGACGTCGTTGACGTACGGCGTGAGCTGCGGGGCGCCGCTCTCGGAGAGGTGGGCGACCACAGTGATGTTGGCGCCGGCGGGGACGTTGACCCCCTTGGCCTCGAGGACCGCGGCGGCGCCACAGCCGCTGTTGGCGGCGGTGAGCTTCAGGTCATAGGTACCGGCCGGCAGGTTCTGCGGGTCGGTGAGGGTGCCCGGCTGGAAGTTGGGCAGCAGAGGCTTGCCGTTGGCACAGACGTCCACGGGGGTGTTCGGGACGGCGTGCAGGATCGAGACCATGGCGGTGCCAGCCGCCTGGGCGGACGGGGACGCCGCGACGGCGACGCCGACGGAGGCTCCCGCGGCGAGAGCCACGGTGGCGAGAGCACGAACGATGCGCATACAAACTCCTGGAGGTGGGTCGACCGGCGACGTGGCCCACTCCACGCACGGGGAACGCGGTCCCCGATAGCCGCTGTGTCCTCTCTTCCGCGCGAGGACCGCCCCGGGATGCACCTCTACACTGACGACGAGATCGGCCGTGTGGACGAGGGGGCTGAAATGGCGTCGCCGGTGCCACCGTCGCCGGTGCCGCACACCGGGAGTCCCGGCGAGCACCTCGCGAGCGTGCCGGTCGACGACTCCGCCGAGGCGGCCCGACGGTTCCGCCGCTTCGTGCTGCTGGACCTCGCGGCCGCGGGTGTCGGCGTCGTCGTCATCGCCGTCGTGCTCCTCGTGGTGCGGACGGCGCTGGCCTGGCCGCTGCTGGTCGCGACGGTGTTCTGCGTCGGGCTGCTCGCCTGGTCGCTGCGCCTCTACCGCGCGGGCCGGGTCGACGCCGCCGTGCTCGCCGTCTGCGCGACGTTCTGGCTGCAGCTGGTCGTCGCCCCGCTCGTCGTCCCGTCGCTGTTCGGCGGGTTCGCGGTCCTCACGGTGTTCCCGGTCCTCTTCGCGATCCCGTACGTCCAGCGCCGCACCCTGTTCGTCATCTCGGTGGCCACCGCGATCGCCGCCGTCATCGCGGTCCTGCTCGCGATGCGCGCCATCGTCCCCGTGGTCTCAGGGCTGCCGACGCTGCTCATCCAGGTCGTCTTCGTCTTCGTCGCCATCGCGTTCCTCGGGCTCGGGCTCACGGTCCTGTATGCGTACTCCGGTCGCCTCGCCGAGGTCGTCGACGGCCTGCGGCACGCCAACGAGGCGTTGCACCGGTCCGAACGCTCGCTGGAGCAGAAGGTCGTCGACCGGACGGCCGAGCTCGAGCACTCCCGCGAGGAGACTGCTCGCGCCCGCGACGAGGCGGTCGGGCTCAGCCACGAGCTCGCGGCGGTGCTCGACAACCTCGGCGAGGGGCTGTTGGTCATCGACGCCGCCGGACGCGTCGAGCGCGTCAACCGCCGGCTCGAGGAGATGCTCGGCCGACCCGCCGGCAGCCTCCTGGACCAGCCCGCCGCGCAGGTGCTGCCCGAGCTGGACGGCATCGGCTCCACGCTCGCGGCCACCCGCGAGATCCCACTCGCCCAGGGCGCGACTCGGCCGCGCGGTCGCCAGCGCCATCGTCGACCGCTCCGAGGGGGTGTCCCGCGGCACGGTGGTCCTGGTGCGCGACATCACCGTGGAGCGCGAGGTCGACCGGATGAAGACCGACTTCATCTCGACCGTCTCGCACGAGCTGCGGACCCCGCTGACCTCGATCCTCGGGTTCACGAAGATCATCGCGAAACGGCTCGACGAACGGGTCTACCCCGCCGTGCCCGACGCCCGACCCGGCGACGGACCGAGCGATGACCCAGGTGCGCGGCAACCTCGACATCATCGTCACGGAGGGTGAGCGCCTCACCGCCCTCATCAACGACCTCCTCGACCTCGCGAAGATGGAGGCCGGCCGCGTCGAGTGGCGCGACGAGGAGGTCGACGTCGACGCCGTGGTCCGCCAGGTCGCCGCGACGGTCCAGCCCCTCTTCGAGGAGAAGGACCTGCCCCTGGACCTCGACCTGGAGCCCGAGCTCCCGCCGGTCCGCGGCGACCGGCACCGCCTCGAGCAGGTGGTCATCAACCTGCTGTCCAACGCCTGCAAGTTCACCGACACGGGCGCTGTGACGGTCGGGACGCGCCGGGACGCCACCGAGGTCGTCGTGTCGGTCACCGACACCGGGCCGGGCGTCGCCCCGGCCGACCGCGGCGACCTCTTCGTGCGGTTCAAGCAGGTCGGCGACACCCTGACCGGCAAGCCGCAGGGCACCGGGCTCGGGCTGCCCATCTGCAAGGAGATCGTCGAGCACCACGGCGGGCACCTCGACGTCGAGAGCGAGGTCGGTGAGGGGACGACCTTCTCGTTCACCCTGCCGCTTCCCATCGGCAGTGACCGAGCCACCCGCCGCGCCCGGCTTCCGGGCTCCCGTGGTCGACGCCGGCACCCTGCTGCGCGACCTCCGCGACAGCTTCGGCGCCCGCCGCGCCGACGGTCCGCCGCACATCCTCGTGGTCGACGACCACCAGCCGGTCCGCCAGCTGCTGCGCCAGGAGCTCGAGGGGCACGGGTACGTCGTGCACGAGGCGGCCGACGGCCACGAGGGGTTCCGGATGGCCCGAGCCCTCGGACCGGACCTCGTCACGCTCGACGTGATGATGCCCGACGTGAGCGGGTTCGACGTGGCCGCCGCGCTGCGCCAGGACCCGGCCACGATGCGCATTCCGCTGATGATGATCTCCGTCGTGCACGACGAGGGGCGGGCGCGGGCCGTCGGCGTCGACAGCTACCTCACCAAGCCGATCGACAGCGCCGACCTGCTCGAGCAGGTGGAGGCCCTGCTGGCTCAGGGCTCCACCCAGCGGCACGTCGTCGTCGCGGACCCCGACTCCGCGATGGTCGAGACGCTCGGCTCGGCGCTCGCGGCCCACGGTTGGCTGGTCACCCCCGCCGCGAACCCCGACACCGTGGTCGAGGTCGTGCGGGAGCACTCCCCCGATGTCGTCATCGCCCGGGCCGACCCGGCCGACCCGTCCCGTCTCGTCGACGAGCTCCGCGCGGACCCCGCGACCGAGAACGCCGTCGTCGTCCTCTACGAGTGAGGTACCCCGTGCCCGCAACGCCCAGGAAGATCCTCATCGTCGACGACGAGGCGCACATCCGCACTCTCCTCGAACAGACCCTCGAGGACCTCGAGGACGAGGGCGTGGAGCTGCTGACCGCGGCTGACGGAGCGGCGGGGCTGGCCCTCGTCGAGGCCGAGCGGCCCGATCTGGTCTTCCTCGACGTGATGATGCCCAGCATGAGCGGCTACGAGGTGTGCCGCGCTGTGCGGTCCGACCTGGGTCTCACCGAGGTGACGATCGTCCTGCTGACCGCCAAGGGCCAGGAGGCCGACCGGCAGCGCGGCGTCGAGGTCGGGGCCGACGAGTTCATCACCAAGCCGTTCGACCCCGACGAGCTCCTCGACCTGGCGCGGTCCCGTCTCGGGCCCCTCGACGAGGACCGCTGATGGCCAAGGAGATCCGGCTGCGGAAGCTGGTCCGGCGCGACGAGGTCGCGGTGGTCCTCGCCGCCGTGTCGGGTGGCGAGGACGCCGTCGTCGACGTGAAGGGCCGGCTCTGGCCGGTCCGGCGCTCTCCGGACCCGGCGTCGAGGTGACGCGACCCGACGGCACGCCGCTGGGCAGCGTCAGCGGCCCACGCGCCGCGGCGACCGCTGCCGCGCTCAGCGCCCTCGTCGGGCTCGAGCAGGACCGGCGCGAGCTCGCCGAGGAGGTCCTCGACCGGTACCGCGAGGTCAACCTCCTGTATGCCCTCGGCGAGGTCCTCGCCACGGCGGCGGACCGCGCGGACCTGGCCGCCCGCGCGCTGCGGGAGGCGACCCGGCAGGTCGCGGTCGACGCCGCATACCTCGTCGTGGACGTCGCCGGACCGACCGTGGCGGCCACCGTCGGCGACCCGGAGCCGGCGACCCGCATCCCGACCGACCTGGCGACTCTGAGGATCGAGACGGACGGCGACGGGGCACTGCTGGTCGCGCCGCTCGCCTTCCGAGGAGACCAGCGGGGCGCGATCGTGCTCAGCCGGCGGTCGGGCACGTTCGAGGCGGCCGACCTCAAGCTCACCGGAGCGGTGGCGGCCCAGTGCGCGGGCGTCCTCGAACGCGTCCTCGAGGAGGAGGCGCGCGCTCGGGCCGCGGCCGAACGCGAGGCGGCCCTGCGCCGGCAGCTGGACCAGCTCCGCATCGAGCTGGACGGGCAGCGTCAGGCCGAGCGGGTGGGAGAGGTGACCGAGACCGAGTACTTCGGCGGCCTCCGCGCCCAGGCCTCCGACCTGCGCCGCATCATCGGCGACCGCCCCGCGCTGACGCTAGGCAGCCGTAGCTCCAGCGCCTGCCCGTCCGCCCTGGACGTCGAGGTCGACCGCGCCGTTCCGCACCTCCTGAGGCGTGTCGCCGTCGGGACCGCGGACGGTCGCGGTCATCGACAACGACTCGGACTCGCCCGCCGCCGTCGACCTGGTGGGCCCACGCGTGCACCTCCGGCACGCCGAGCGGCGCGAGGGGCAGGTCGACGATGCGGTCACCCGGAGGCAGGTCGTCCGTCCGGACCGCGCTCCCCCGCGACACGACGTGGAGGCGGTCTCGACCGGAGTCCACGTCGCGACGGACCTCGACCACGGCTCGCGGCCGCATCGCCCCGGACCGGAGCATGACGACGGTGACGACCAGCACGATGACGACGACCGTGGCGGCGAGGAGTCGCTGGACGGCGCGTCGGCCAGAGCCAGACGTAGATCACCTCGGTCGCCATGAAGGCGAGGAAGACCAGGACGGCGACGACCGGCTGGCCCATCCACCGCCAGAACAGGGATGGCTCGTAGTCGCCGCGGCGGCGGCTCGACTCCATCATGAGGATCGGGAAGACGCCACCCATCAACGGGCCGGTGAGGGCACCGACGATTCCCATCGACCCGGCGAACGACGCGCTCTCGGTGATGATGAGCAGCTCGGCCAACAGCCAGATGGCGCCGATCAGGCGCCAGCCCCAGGATCATCGCCGTCCGGCGGCGGGTCACCAGTCGCTCGGCGACGAGGTTGTACAGGCCCAGTGACAGGTGCACCGTCCCCATCCCCACGGCGAGGAACACGAAGACGAACCCGACGACCGACGCCGCCCGGCCGGCCTCCTCGGCGAACGGCACCAGGGCGGTGCCGAGCTCGGACCGCAGCCGGGCTGCGGGGACGGCCGAGCCGACCGCGAAGACCCAGAGGCTGTACAGGGCGACCACGGTGAGCATCGCCGCGACGCTGCCGCGCATCAGCGAACGGCCGCCGGGGTCGCGGGTCAGGACCACCTTGGCGCAGTTCCCGACCGAGGTGTGCCCGTAGAAGCACAGCAGGACGACGCCGAAGGCCAGCTCCAGGACGGTCGGGTCGAACGGACGGCCGTCGAGGAAGGGGACGGCGGTGTACGTCACGTTGTCGACGTCGAGCACGGTGAGGGCGAGCACGACGAGGATGATGATGGCGAGCACGTTGAAGAAGCCGACGATGAGGGCGGACGCGATCGTCGCGTCCAGCCGTTTCCGGAAGATCAGCGCGATGTTCGCGGCGAACAGCCCCGCCGCCCAGAGCGGTGCGCTCGTGCCCGTCGTCCGCGCCACGGTCACCGCGAAACCCACGTAGCAGGCCAGCAGCACCGGCGCCGTGTAGATCGTCATCCCGACACCGAAGGCGACCCCGCCGGTCCGGCCGAGGTACCCGGCAACCACGCGCCCGAAGTACGCGCCGCGCCAGCGGACCGCTCCGGTCCGGGTGAACGTCTCGGCCACCGCCGCGACGGTGAGGACGTTGAGCAGGCCGAGCACGACGATGATCACCACGCCCGGCAGCGGGCCGACGCCCGCGACGGCGATCGGCAGCGCCAGCATCCCGGCCCCGACCGTCTCGGTCAGGGTCAGCCCGTAGGTCGTCCAGAACGGCGGCAGCTCCTCCAGGCGCCGCCACAGCCGCGCCCGCGACCACCGCAGCTTCTCCAGCCAGGAGAGGTCGGTGTCGTAGACGTCGGTCAGCTCGCCGCGGTGGCGGTCGCGGTACGCCTGCTGCACGGCCGGGTCGTCGAGGCCCAGGGCGGCGCGGAGCCGTCCGGCGTCCGACTCCCGGAACCGGTACTTGTCACCGAACCGGTGAGCCAGCTCCGCGCGGGCGACGGCGTCGGGCGGCACGAGGTACGCCCATCGGGGCGCGAACTGCTCCAGCTCCTGGATCGTCGGCGCCGGCAGGTCGCGGCCGGCGGCGAGGGCCGAGAGGAAGGCCCGTTCCTGCTCCTCCAGGACCCCGGCCGACAGGACCGGAGCCGTGGCGTTGCGCGCCTTGAGCGCGAGGTAGGCGGTCCGGCTCTCGATGACGTAGAGAGCACTGCTGACCCGCCGTCCGGACAGGCCACTCAGCAGCTCGGCCCGGCTGAGGAACTCCCCCTCCTCGCGCTCCGGGGTGCGGTCCACTCAACCCTCCCGGCGGACGAAGTCGGCCACGCGGACCATCTCCTCGCTGAGCTCCTCCTCGGGGTGCTGCAGGGAGAAGATCCCGGCGCTGCCCAGCGCCATCATCGCGTCGGAGTGCGGGAGGACGGCGACGACCGGACAGTCGTATGCCTGCTCGACCCGCTCGCGGACGAGCCGCCGGGTCGAAGGTGGCCGGAGACTTGTTGACCACCAGGGCGATCCGGGGCACCTCGAGCTCCTTGGCCACGTGCACGGTGACGCCGGTGCCCTCGTAGTCCTGCTGGTCGGGGCGCAGGACCACGAGAAGGGTGTCGGCCACGACCAGCGACAGCAGCGTCTCCTCCTGGAGCCCGGGGTGGGTGTCGACGAGCAGCGCGTCGAGCTGGAGCGCGTCGACGAACTCGCGCAGGCCCTGCACCAGCTGCTGCGAGTCGTACCCGTTGCGCAGCACCCGGGTGATCTCACCGGGCCGGATGCTCGACGGGATGAGGTGGATCCTTCCGGGCAGACCCGGCGGCGTGACGTCGATGGCGACGTCCTCGATGGGCACCCCGTCGAAGAGGAAGTCGTTGAGGGACGCGGTGATGTCGTCGCCCTTGAGGCCGAACAGCACGTGGATGCCCGGGGACTGGACGTCGGCGTCGATCACGCCGACGCGCATACCCTCACGGGCCAGCTGGGCCGCGACGTTGGCGGAGAGGTTCGACTTGCCGGTGCCGCCGCGGAACGAGTGCACGGAGACCACACGGACGGGTCGACGCGGCACGCCGCTCAGACTAGCCACCGGACTTGAGGCTCAGTCGCGGTGCAGACCCTTCGAGATCGCGTATCGGACCAGCTCGACGCGGTTGTGCATCTGGAGCTTGCCGAGGGTGTTCTGGACGTGGTTCTGCACCGTGCGGTGCGAGATGAACAGCTGGGCCGCGATGTCCTTGTAGCTCATCCCGGTCGCCACCAGCTTGAGCACCTCGGTCTCCCGCTCGGTCAGCTGCGGCGCGGTCGAGGCGCCGGGGCCGGCGTTCTGCATTCGCCGGAACTCCCCCAGCACCAGCCCGGCCAGGCCGGGCGTGAACACCGCCCGCCCCCGCGCGGTCCGGCGGACCGCCTCGAGGAACTCCTCACGCGCGGCCGACTTCACCAGGTAGCCCGAGGCTCCGGCCTTGACCGCGTCGAGGACGTCCTGGCGCTCTCCGCTCACCGACAGGATGAGGATCTTGGTCGGCAGGTCCTCGGCGGCGAGCTGCTCGCATACCTCGACCCCGTGGACGACCGGGAGGTTGAGGTCGAGGACGAGCACGTCAGGTCTGGTGGCCTTGACTCGGCGGACGGCGGCTGCGCCGTCCGCGGCGGTGCCGACGACCTGGAACCCGGCGTCGGCGAGGTCTCGGGCCACCGCGTCCCGCCACATCGGGTGGTCGTCGGCGACGACGACGGTGGTCTGTTGATCGGCGGCCGTGTCGTCGACCGGGTCGTCGGCGTCGAAGGACTCGACCTCCTCGATCCCGCGCCGACCCTCAGGCCCTGGCTGGTTCGGTGTCATTCACGCGCCTCGCTTGGGGATCCACATCTCGACCGTGGTGCCTCCACCCGGTCCGTAAAGGTACCGGGCGGACCCGCCGAGCTCCTCGAGCCGGCCGCGGATCGACGCGGAGACGCCGAGCCGGCCGCGCGACCCGGCCTCGGCGATCCGCTCCTCGGAGACGCCGACCCCGTTGTCGCGGACCGTGACGACGATGTCGTCGCCGGCGTCGTCGACGAGGACCCACGCGTGGGCGCCGGGACCCGCGTGCTTGCGGACGTTGTCGAGGGCCGCCTCGACCGCCGCGACGAGCTCGTTGGCCGGACGGCGCGGCAGCAGCACCGGCTCGGCGGGGGCGACGAGGTCGGCCATGCCGGCGGACGCCTGGCGCAGGTACTGGCTGAGGTCGACCGGCCCGCCGATGGTCCGCTCCAGCTCGTCGATGGGCACGCCGCTGACCAGGGCGCGCAGCCGCTGCTCCTGCTCCCCCGCAATGGCGCCGAGCCGGGCGGCCTCACCGCCGGCGTCGACGCCGCGGCGGTGGATGAAGGCCAGCGCCTGGAGGACGCCGTCGTGGATGGTGCGGGCCAGGCGGTCGCGCTCGACGTCCTCGGCATCCTGCGCGAGGGCCCGAGCCAGCTCGGCCTGCTCCTCCCGGGCCAGGTCGGCGCAGTAGCCCACCGTGCCCCCCACGAGGATGACCAGGAGGCCGTTGCTCACCGCTGCCACGTCGACCGAGCGGGTGCTGGCGATCATGGCGACCGCGATGACGCCGCCCGCGGCGAGCCCGCCGCGCCAGCCCTTGATGATGCCGATCGACGCCACCGGAACGGCCTGCCAGACGCCGGGCAGCGTGGTGGTGCCCCGGAAGGCGGCGTCGGGCGTGTCGACCCAGCGGGTCGCGATGACCGCGCCGGTCGCGAGCCCCAGCTCCACGACGTGCCACCACAGCTCGCGGCGCTCCCAGACCAGCTGGACGGCGGTCCAGACGGCGAGCACCGCGAGGATGAGGAACGCGGCGGTCGGCTGCTGCATCTCGTCGCGACGGGTCCAGGCGCCGAAGAGGGCGTAGAGCAGGGCCAAGGGCCGCAGCACGCGGATGGCTCGCCAGAACGCGGAGACGACCAACGAGTCGTCCGGCGTGCCGGCGCCACCGGGCCCGCGGCTCGGCAGGGAGACCGACATGGTCAGCTGGCGGCCCGTTCGCCGGCCTCACCGGACGCGTGCACGTCGCCCGTGTCGGCGGTCGCCCAGTCGGCGTCGTCGTCGCCGATGACGACGTCGTCCACGGCTGCCTCCGGGCGCTCCTCCACGCCCTCGGCGGCGTCCAGCGCCTCCTCGAGCTCCTTGGCGGCGCTCCCCGGGCGGGCGGCCTCCTGCAGCTCGCGGGCGCGGACCTTGGCGGCCCGCACGATGCGGTCCTTCATCGACGTGGCGTACTCGTCGACGTACTCCTGACCGGACAGCAGCATCAGCTCGTACATGATCTCGTCGGTGATGGACCGGAGGACGAAGCGGTCGCCCTCCATGCCCTCGTAGCGCGCGAAGCTCAGCGGGCGGCCGATCCGAATGCCGATGCGCATGATGCGGGGCAGCTTCTTGCCGGTGGGCTGGGCCTTGTCGGTGCCGATCATCGCCACCGGCAGCACCGGGACGCCCGCCTCGAGGGCCATCCGGGCCACGCCGGTCCGGCCGCGGTAGAGCCGGCCGTCGGGCGAGCGGGTCCCCTCGGGGTAGATGCCGAGCAGCTCGCCGCGGCGCAGCACCCGCAGCCCGGAGCTCAGGGCCGCCTCGCCGGCCTTGCCGCCCGACCGGTCGACGGGCAGCTGGCCCACGCCCCGGAAGAACGCCGCCGTCGCCCGACCCTTGACCCCTCGTCCGGTGAAGTAGTCGGACTTGGCCAGGAAGGTCATCCGCCGCGGGACCATCAACGGCAGGAAGATCGAGTCGGAGAAGGAGAGGTGGTTGCTCGCGAAGATCGCGGCGCCCTCCTCGGGGATGTGCTCCTCGCCCTCGACCCACGGGCGGAACAGCAGCTTCAGCAGCGGTCCGAGAATGACGGTCTTGAGCACCCAGTAGATCACTGCGAGACCCGTCCTCTCTGTGGCTGCGGGACGTGAAACCCCTGTGATGTGCCGCACTTTACGGCACTATCAGCGAGCCGGGCCGTCGTGCGACCATTTGGCACAACGGACCGGCATACCTGCGAGGAGACCCACCGCATGGCAGTTCCCGTGCTCCCCGGCGCCGAGCCTTACTCCCACGACGGCGGCGACATCGGCGTGCTGGTCATCCACGGCTACACCGGCACACCGCAGAGCATGCGTCCCTGGGCCGAACACTTCGCCGCGGCCGGCTACACGGTGCGGCTCCCCCTGCTGCCCGGGCACGGGACGCGGTGGCAAGAACTGAACCGGACGCGGTGGCAGGACTGGTACGCCGAGGTCGAGCGAGCCTTCGACGAGCTGCGGTCCCGCTGTACACAGGTCTTCGTCGCCGGGTTGTCGATGGGCGCGCTGCTAGCCACCAAACTGTCCCTGGACCACGGGCCGCGCGTGTCAGGGCTCATCGTGATCAATCCCATCTATCTCCACGACAACCGACTCCTCCCACTGCTGCCGATGCTGCGCTATGTGGTTCCCTCGTTCCCCGGCATCGTCAACGACGTCAAGATGGTTGGCGGAGTGCCGGAGCTTGGTTACGACCGGAACCCGCTCCAAGCGATGCACTCTCAGACGCTGCTGTGGGCCGACGTGAAGCGCGACCTGGCCGAGATCACCCAGCCGGTGCTGCTGATGCACTCACGTGTCGACAACACCGTTCCGGTGGCCAGCTCGGCCTACTTTCTCGCCCACATCTCCAGCACCGACGTCACCGAGATCTGGCTCGAGAACTCGTACCACGTGGCCACCCTCGACAACGACGCGCCGCTGATCCACGATGAGTCGGTCCGGTTCATCGAGCGGGTCGCCGGGTCCGCCCGCGCCGGCGCCTCCGAGGGGTGAGATTCTTCAGTCATGGCCGAGAAGGACGTCGACGAGCAGTTCGCCGCGATCATGGCGCACTGGGACGACGTCGCGCTGGGCCTGGACCCCTACGGCGACCCGCACCCCGACCCGACGAGTGAGCGGACGAGCGAGCCGGAGGACGCGGCGCCCGAGGACGCGGCGCCGAGAGACCCGGGCCCGGCCGAGGAGCCGGCCCCACGGGCGCCCGAGATCCGCCGGATCCGCGACGTGTCGGACCTGCCCGACCTGGACGACGCGCGCACCGACGAGCGGACCGAGCGGCCCGACGACCGGATACGCGACGACGACCCGGTCGAGGAGGTCGACCTCGACGAGGAGGACTGGGGCGTCGAGGGTGAAGACCATCACTACTCCCCGCCGCCACCCGCGCCGCTGCCGCCGTCCGAGGACAAGCACTTCTGGCTGATGATCGTGGCCCTGGTCTCGGGGCCGCTGCTGTTCCTCTACCTGCTGCTGTTCAACCGCGACGGCAACGGCTGGTGGATGATGTGCGCCCTGCTGATCTCGATCGCCGGGTTCGTGCTCCTCGTGCTGCGCCAGCCGCTCGACCGCGACGACGACGACGACGGCATCCGGCTCTAGCCACCTCGCGCGACATCACCGGAAACGTGATCCCGCGCCGCCCACATCGCCGCCCACTTCTCCGCATGTGGTGACACATCGGCGTCGAGTCGGGCACGCGCTGACTTCTCCGCACGTGGTGACTTTTCGGCGCCCGATTTCCGAAATGCCGGTTTATTTCTCACCACGTGCGGAGCTGTTGACCGAACTGTCGACCGAGCTGTCCGACCGAGCTGTCCGACCGAGCTGTCCGACCGAGCTGTTGACCGAGCTGTCCGACCGAGCTGTTGACCGAACTGTCGACCGAGCTACTGACCGAGGCGGGCGAGGTCGGCGGCTCCGATGAGGCCGGCCTCGTTGCCGAGCTCGGCGGCCACGATCTGGGCCTCGGGGCGGTACCCGCGCCCGGTGAGCTGGCGCCGGAAGGTCTCCCGCGCCGGGTCCAGCAGCAACGGACCCGCGGCGCTCACGCCCCCGCCGATGACGAACGTCCCCGGGTCGAACGCCGCGGCGAGGTTGGCGATCCCCACCCCGAGCCACTCCCCGATCTCGGCGAGCAGCTCGATCGCCGTCGGGTCGCCGTTCTGGGCGGCCGCCGTGATGAGCGGACCGGTGAGCTTCGACGGGTCGCCACCCACCGCCCCGAGCAGGTCCTCGGCCACCGGTGACCGCGCCGCGATGAGGTCCCGCGCCTCGCGCACGAGGGCGTTGCCGCTCGCATACTGCTCCCAGCAGCCCTTGTTGCCGCACTCGCAGCGGATCCCGTTCGGCACCACCTGCATGTGCCCGAACTCGCCGGCGATCCCGTACCGGCCCCGCTGCACGCGCCCGTCGATGACGATGCCGCCACCGATCCCGGTGCCCAGGTTGACGATCATCAGGTGGCTCTCACCGCGCGCCGCCCCGAACTTCCACTCGGCCCACGCCGCGGCGTTCGCGTCGTTGTCCACCGTGATCGGCACCCGGATCCGCCGGGACATCGCGTCCCTGCAGCGGCTCGTGACGCCACGACAGGTGCGGCGCGAACACGACGGTCGCCCGGTCCGCCGCGACGAACCCCGCCGCCCCGATCCCGACCGCCACGACCTCGCCCAGCTCGTCGACCCGGACCGTCTCCACCAGCTCGTCGACGACCGCGACGATCGTGTCCTCGACGACGTCGGGCGACTTCGACCGGTGCGGGGTGTCCCGCCGTGCCCGCGCGACGACCTGGCCCGCGGCGTCGACGACACCGCCCGGCGACCTTGGTCCCGCCGATGTCGATCCCGATCGCCAGACTCGCCGCTCATCGCGCCTCCTCGCCGAGGTCGGCGCCCGGCCCGTCGCCCTCGATCTCGATGTCCTGCACCTCCGCCCGGGACCGGCGCGGCGGGGGCGACCCGGTCTCGCGCCATCGGCTCGCCGCGACGTCCCGCAGCGTGTCGGTCACCGCGGCGGCGAGGTCGGCCAGCCGGTCCAGGGTCTCCGGCCGCACGGTGCGCACGACCCGCAGCAGCTGGCATACCGGGCAGAGGTGGCACACCTCACCGTCCCCGGCGGCGGCGTGCGCGGCACCCGGCACGTGACCACAGGTCGGGCACGATTCCGCGCTCCCCGCGGCGTCCTCCGGCGTCGGGTCGCTCCGGTATGCGTGGTAGCCCGCGCGCTCGTCGGGCGACTCGTCCCGCCGGGGTCCCGGCCAGCAGTGCGTCGAGCAGCCGGGCCGTCTCCTCCGCCACCGACCCCACCGGCCGTCGCTCCTCAGCCATGGGCGACCTCCCGCATACCGTCCTCGTTCTCGTCAGATTCGTCGCGGTCGAGACCGACCGGCCACAGCTCGGGGTCGGGGGCGAAGGTCACCCGCAGCACCCCGTCGCGTACGCGCGCGCCGCGGACGACACACCGCTGCAGCACCGCCGGCAGGCTGAGCACCCGGCGGTGGTCGCCCACCGACACGAGCAGCTCGGCGTCGCGCCGCTTGAGGTCGACGTCGCGGGCGTTGGCCAGCGGGAGGGGGAGGCTCAGGACGTACCCCGAGCCGGAGCGTCGCACCCGGAGCCCGTCGTGCCGCACCGGGCCGAGCACGCCGAGGGGGTCGTCGGCCGAGGTGACGTCCCCCGAGAGCCGGCCGGCCAGGTCGTCGAGCGCATCGGGTCCGATCGGCTCGGCGGCGAGGTACGGCGCGCGCACGACCGGCAGCTCCGCGAACGACTCGGCCACCTCGTCGAGACCGATCTGCTGAGCCTCGTTCCAGGAGCGCCGCCAGGCGTCGCCCCGACCGGGACCTGCGGCCGGGAAGACGCGGTTGACGACGACGCCGTCGACCGCGAAACCGTAGAGCCCGAGCGACGTCCACGTCCGGCGCGCCTCGGCGATGACGACCCGTTCGGGGGTGAGCACCAGCCGCACCGAGGCGCTGGGGCCGGTGAGCAGGGCGTGCACGTCACGCATCTGGCGGTACCACCCGGTCACGGTGGTCGCGACCTCGGCCGACGGCAGCGGCATCCCCGCGGCGGCCGCCGCAGCGGGGCGCAGGGTGCGCATGAGGCCGCGCTGCGCCGGGAGCAGCCGCTCCAGGTGCCAGGCGAGCGCCTCGGGCAGCGCCAGCAGCCGCAGGGTCTCGGCGGTCGGCGCGCAGTCGACGACGAGCAGGTCCCACTCGCGCGCTCTCGGCGTCGTCCCCGGACGTCGCGGCCCGCGACCGCAGCTCGAGCAGCGCCGCGATCTCCTCGGCGCCGGGCAGCGAGGTCAGCTCCTCGGCGACCACCGGGTCGATGCCGAGCGTGTCCAGGACGTCGAGGAGGTAGTCCTGCACGACCCGCCACTGCGTCCCCAGCCGAGCGGACGCGCTGACCTGGAGCGCGTGGAGGCGCGGCTCCACCTCGAGCGGCTCGCCCGCCGTCCCGGCCGCGGCGAGGTCGACGCCGAGCGCGTCGCCGAGGGAGTGCGCCGCGTCGGTCGACATGACCAGGGTGCGAGTCCCGGAGCGGGCGGCCCGGACCGCGCACGCCGCCGCGGTCGTGGTCTTGCCGACGCCTCCCTTCCCGGTGAAGAGGACGATCCGCACGGGGCCGTCAGCCCTCGACGCGCTTCTTCAGCTCCCGCAGCGCGGTGTCGACGATGACCTTCTCCGCCTTGCGCTTGAGCATGCCGAGCATGGGGATGTTGAGGTCGACGGCGAGCCGGTACGTGACGTCGGTGCTGGAGCCCTTGGCCACCAGCGTGTAGGACCCGTTCATGGCCTTGAGCACGGTGGCCTTGACCAGCCCCCAGGAGACGACGCCGGTGCCCGTCCTCGTCGACGTCCCACTCGTAGTCCAGGACGTAGGTGTCCTTGATCGCCCCGGCGTCGACGACGAACTCGACCTGGTCCGGCCAGCCGTCGCCCTCCTCGGAGAGGACCGTCGCCGACTTCACCTCGGTCGCCCACTTCGGGTAGGCGCCGAAGTCCGCGATGACGTCGAGGACCGCGCCGGGGGCGGCGTCGATGACGATGGAGCTCTCGGTGCGGTCGGGCATGGGCGGAAGGCTACAACCTGGGCCGCGCGGGCTCGGGGCTGTGCCGAAAGCGGTGGACCGCCCCGTCGACGCAGACCCCGCGGGTATCCTCCGAGTCGTCAGTTCCCGGCCGGAGGAGCCCGTCGTGTCACAGCAGGTCCGCGACAAGGTCGTCGCCCCACTCGTCGCGTCGACCACCGAGGGCAACCTCGCCCAGACGGTACTCGTCAACGCCCACGAGGTGCCCGACAAGGTCGTCTTCGCGACCCGCGCGGGCAGCGGCTGGCAGGACGTCACCGCCGCCGAGTTCGCCGACCAGGTCGCCCAGCTGGCCAAGGGCCTCATCGCCGCCGGGGTGGGCGTCGGCGACCGGGTCGCGCTGATGTCCCGCACCCGCTACGAGTGGACGCTCGTCGACTACGCGATCTGGACCGCCGGCGCGGTCACGGTCCCGATCTACGAGACCTCGTCGCCCGACCAGGTGGGCTGGATCCTCGAGGACTCCGGTGCCATGGCGGTCGTCGTCGAGACGGCGACGCACGCCGGCGCGGTGGCCGCGGTGCGCGACCAGGTGCACCAACCTGCCGCGACGTCTGGCAGATCGAGTCCGGCGCCCTCGACGAGCTGGTCCGCGCCGGCGCCGACGTCGGCGACGAGACCCTCGCAGCCCGCCGGGACGGCACCGACCGCACCTCGCTGGCGACGATCATCTACACCTCGGGCACGACCGGTCGGCCCAAGGGCTGCGAGCTGACCCACGGGAACTTCAAGGACCTCGCCGAGAACGCCTGCGAGTCGCTGGCGTCCGTGGTGCGCGCGGACGGCGCGGCCACGTTGCTCTTCCTGCCGCTGGCCCACGTGTTCGCCCGGTTCATCCAGGTGCTCTGCGTCGAGGCCGCGCGCGCGGATGGGCCACTCCAGCGACATCCGCACCCTGCTCGACGACTTCGCCTCGTTCCAGCCGACGTTCATCCTCGCCGTGCCGCGGGTCTTCGAGAAGATCTACAACTCGTCGGAGCAGCGGGCCGAGGGCGACGGCAAGGGCCGGATCTTCGCGACCGCGGCCGCGACGGCGATGGAGTGGAGCGAGTCGCTCGACAACGGCGGCCCCGGCTTCGGGCTCAAGATGAAGCACGCGCGTCTTCGACCGGCTCGTCTACAGCAAGCTGCGCGCGGCGATGGGCGGACACGTCCGGTATGCGGTCTCCGGCGGCGCCCCGCTCGGCACCCGGCTCGGCCACTTCTACCGCGGCATCGGGGTGATCGTCCTCGAGGGGTACGGCCTCACCGAGACCACCGCGCCGGCGACGGTCAACGTCCCGGAGAAGGTCAAGATCGGCACGGTCGGCACCCCGCTGCCGGGCGTCGGGATCCGGATCGCCGAGGACGGCGAGATCCTCATCCAGGGCGTCAACGTCTTCACCGGGTACCGCAACAACGCGACCGCCTCGGCGGAGGCGCTGCAGGACGGGTGGTTCCACACCGGCGACATCGGCGAGCTCGACGACGACGGGTACCTCAAGATCACCGGTCGCAAGAAGGAGATCCTCGTGACCGCCGGCGGCAAGAACGTCGCGCCCGGCGGTGCTCGAGGACCGGCTGCGCGCGCACCCGCTCGTGTCGCAGTGCATCGTCGTCGGCGACCAGAAGCCGTTCATCGCCGCGCTCATCACCCTCGACGACGAGATGCTCCCGACGTGGGCCAAGAACAACGGCCTGCCGGCGCTGACGATGGACCAGGCCCGGAAGAACGACGCGGTCCTCGCGGAGCTGCAGAAGGCCGTCGACGACGCGAACACCGCCGTGAGCAAGGCGGAGTCGATCCGCAAGTTCACCGTCCTGCCCGGCGACTTCACCGAGGAGAACGGCTACCTCACGCCGTCGCTCAAGCTCAAGCGCAACGTCGTCATGCGCGACTTCCACGACGACGTCGAGGCGCTGTACGCCCCGGCGCCGAGCCGCGGCTGAGCGCGTTCAGCGGGCGAGGCGTTTGACGTTCGCCACCCAGTCGGCGACGAAGGCGTCCTGGTTCGTGCCGAGCACGGTCTCGAACGCGGTTGCCAGTGAGCTGGTCCGGCGACGCGTTCACGCTCGGCTCGCCCATCTTGGGCCCGGCGACGGCGCGGTAGAACGCGACCACCTTCTCCTGGCCGTACCGCTGCCGCATCCGCGACACCGCCAGCCACGCGGCGCTGTAGGCCGGCGCGATCTGGCCCTTCGCCGGGTCGAAGGCCGTCTCGTCGGGAAGCTGGGTCGGGCCCTTGCCCGCACGGACCTGGTCGAGCAGGTCGGCCGCCACGGACCGCACCGAAAGCCCCGTGGGCGCGATGGCGACGTCGTCGGCGAAGCCCTCGGAGAGCCAGATCGGGACGCTGCGGGACGTCGACGCGCGGACGGTGACGTGGGTGAGCTCGTGGGTCACCACGACACCCCGCCCGGTGACGCTCAGCTCCTTGAACGCGTCGGGGTTGAGGTAGACGCGGTCGCTCTGCGCGGCCGCGTCGCGGACGAGCGGGCCGTCGGTGACGGCGGCGATCTGGTCGAACCCGTCGCCACGACCGGGTCCCAGCTGCGCCTTGAGCGCGTCGAGCGAGCTCGGGGCGACGATGACGGCCGGCTGCGCCTCGCCCCAGACCGCGACGATCCGGTCGTGCGCGGCGTCGCCCAGGGCCAGGTATGCGCGCAGGGTCGCCGTGGGTAGGTCGCCGATGACGAGCGTCGTCGGGGAGCTGCACGACGGCCAGGCGAGGCAGGTCGAACGGCTGGACGTCGTTCTGGCCGTCGGCGACGCCGGTGAAGCGCCACCCCTCCGGGGTCCGGGCCAGCCGGTACGACACGGTGAAGTCGCGCTGCCCCGGGTCGTACCCGGTGAAGGCGTAGGTCTGCCGGACCCGGGCGACCCACCATGCCGGGTCGCCGGTGGTCGCATCTCCCGGTCGGGCGCTCGATGTCGACGGTGCGGAGAGCGAGCTTGCCGAGGGGAAGCGCGGTCATCCGGTCGAAGAGGGCGGCCTGGTCGCCGCCGAAGCCACTCGCGGGGTCAGCGACCGTGGCGAGCCAGGCGGCCTTGTCCTTGGTCACCACCGCGCGACCCGCCGCTCCACGAGGTCCGACGCCGCGTGCCGGGCCTCGGTCACCGCTTCGGTGGTGGGCGAGGGCGACGGAGTCGGGGTGAACGGCGCGGTCGTGGTGCCCACCCCGCTGTCGGAGTCGGTCTCCGCGGCCCGGCTGTCCAGCAGCGAGCACCCCGCGACGAGGGTCAGGGCCAGCAGCGAGCCGACGAGCGCCGCCGCACGTCGGTTACCAGGATGGGCGCATCGCGGCATACCCCTGACGCGATACCCAGCTCCACCCCCAGATGGTAGGTGCCGCCGCTGTCGCCCGCGGCCGACTCCCCCGGAAGCTCGGCCGGTCAGCCGACCGCCCGCTGCTGCCGCACCGTCGGTTGGTCCGTCGGTCGCTGCGTCTCGCGGGACCACGGCTCGCGCCGGGCGACGAGCGCGTTCGCCTCGTCGGCCGTCACCAGCCCGGCCGCGACGAACCGGCCCACGGCCCGCCGCTCCGCCCGGTCGAGCGGCAGCTCGCCGTCGGTGAGCACGTGGACCGGGAGGAGGCCGAGGGCGGTCACGACGCAGTCGTCGCAGCGCACGCCGCGTACGGGACAGGTGTCGCAGTCCACGACCATCGGGCTCTCGACGCGCATGACGCCTCCTTACGACTGACTCTCGGGTTGTCTCGTCCGGTCGACCTGACGAGAGAAACGTTAGGGCCGACCACCGACAGCCCCACCCCGCCGGGGCGCCGCGCGCCTGCCCGAGGCTGTCGGAGCGCGCGGTTACCGTCGGCCTTGTGAGCGGCAGCGCCGGCAGTGCCGGCCCGGGCGTCCGGGCGGTCCAGGGCACCCTGGACGACCTCGGCACGCCGCTGCGAGAGGTCACCTTCGTGGTCGTCGACCTGGAGACGACCGGCGGCAGCGCGTCCGCCTCGTCGATCACCGAGGTTGGAGCGGTGAAGGTCCGTGGTGGGGAGGTTCTCGGCGAGTTCCAGACCCTGGTCCGCTGGGCGAGCCGA
>CAWHFV010000012.1:0-61232 GCA_963828725.1 uncultured Actinomycetota bacterium
CTAACCCCGCCCCCAGTTGCCCTAATAGGTATGCAGCGTCCGGAGTTCCGGACGCTGCATACCTATTGTTTGGGGCTTGCTGATCAGCGGGTGACGACGTTGGCCATCATCGCCATGTCCTCGTGCTCGAGGTTGTGGCAGTGGACGACGTACCGGCCCGCGTAGTCGGTGAACCGGACCGCCACCTCGACGGTCTCCGACGGCCGCACCGCCACGGTGTCCTTCCAGCCGACGTCCTGCCTCGAGAGCCGGCCCGGTGCGCCGCGCGACACGACCTGGAACGGGTCGAGGTGGAGGTGCACGGGGTGGGCGACGTCGCTGGTGAAGCTCCACACCTCGACCGCACCGAGCGTCGGTGCCGCGTCGACGCGAGCCGGGTCGAACTGGCCGGCGTTGATGGTCCACGGACCGCGCTGGCCCCGCGTGCGGAAGTCGAAGCTGCGCCGGACGACCGCGGCGCCGGGGTCCAGCCGCTCGACGGTCGACAGCCGGTCGGGGACGCGTGAGTCGTCGGGCAGCCGCCGGCCGACCCGGAACCGCATGACGGCCCGCATACCGGGCTCGAGCTCGTTGACGAGGTCGACGACGGCACCCGGCTCGTACCGGCCGAGGTCGACGACGACGTCGTACCGCTCGCCCGGGGAGAGGTCGACCGCGTCGTGGGCGACCGGAGCCGCGAGGAGACCGCCGTCGCTGCCGACCTGCACCAACCCCTCGACCACCGGGCGGCGGCGGCCAGAGGGCGAGCCGGTACGCCCGCGCGTTCGAGGCGTTGAGCAGGCGGAGCCGGTGCCGGACCGCCGGGACCTCGGCGACCGGCCACGGCACGCCGTTGACCAGCGTGACGTCGCCCAGCACGCCGTCCTGGAACTCGGCCGGCACCATGGCCATCCCGTGGTCGACGGGTGACCGGCGGGATAGAGCAGCGAGCCGTCGGCGGCGAACGACCGGTCGCAGATGACCACCGGCAGGTCGCGGTCGCCGGAGGGCAGGCCCAGGGCCTCCTCCTCGTCGTCGTGGACGAGGTGCAGCCCGAGCAGCCCCCGCCACACGTTCTGCGCCGTCGTCGCCATGGCGTGGTCGTGGTACCAGAGCGTCGCGGCCCGCTGCTGCATCGGGTAGGTGTGCGTGCGGCTCCCCGACGCCACCCGCGCGGCCGGGTCCGCCGCCATGCCGGGCATCGCCGGTGCCGTGGTCACGCCACGCGGCAGCAGGAGGTCGGTCGGGTAGCCGTCGCTCTCGGCCGGGGTGTGGCCACCGTGCAGGTGGGTGACGGTCGGGACGGTCAGCCCGTTGCGGACGGTCACCTCGGTCGGCCGGCCGGTCCGGGAGACGAGCGTCGGGCCCGGGAAGGACCCGGCGTAGGTGAGGAGGCGGGTCCGCAGCCCGGGCAGGATCTCGACGTCGGCGGCGCGCTGCTCCAGCTCGTAGCGCAGCACGCCGTCCGCGCCGAGCGTTCCGGTCGCCAGCGGAGGAGTCCGGAACGGCAGGGTGTACGCGTCGGGCAGCCGAGCGCCGCTGCGCACCAGCGCGCCGTTGCCGGTCCGCGAGAGCACCCCGGGGAACCCGCCGATCCAGAGGCCGGTCGCGGCGATCCCCGCGAGGCCGACGATGCCGCCGAGCTGGCGACGCGTGACGGTGGTCATCGCGCCTCACTCCGGAAGCGGACGTTGCCAGACCCAGACCAGCAGCATCACCTGGGCGATGATGACCGTCGTCCCGAGCGGGACGTGCACCGCCAGCGACCGGGAGAAGCCCAGACCGAGCTGGACCACGGTGGCGGAGGTCATCGCCAGGCCGACGAGCAGCACCCAGGCCGGGCCGCCCCCGGGACGCCAGGCCAGCACCAGCGCGACCAGGAGAGCCAGGGTTCCCGCGGTGAGCAGCAGTCCGTTGTTCGAGTGCAGCGGGAGCATCTCGATCCGGCCGGCCACGACCCCGCCGGCAAGCACCGCCTGGGTGAAGGCGCTCAGCGTCGTGAGCACCGTGACGACGCGCAGCAGCCGCCACGGCCAGCGACGGCCGCTGGATACCGTTGTGACTCCGGGTGATCTCGTCGACGGTGGTCATATGCCGAGATTCCCAGCGCGGTCACCACCCGGGTATCGGTGACCTCACCGGGCGGCCCCTGAGGCGACCCTGACTCGGCCCAGGACACGGACCCACGCGACCCCGAGAAGGACGCAGCCACCGACCGCCAGCACCAGCCAGGGATACCACCCGAGTGGCGGCGTCCACTGGGCGGCGGCGACGAACCAGCGCGGGACCGGAGTCCAGCCCCACCGCATACCGCTTCGCGTTGAGGTAGAGCCCGGCGAGGACGACGAGCGGCAGCAGCGACCGCGGCCACGCGCACGGCGATGCGCGAAGGGCCGCGGCCGGAGCCGCTCGGCGACGACGACACCGGACCAGATCGGTACCAGCGCGACGATCGGCAGCACGTGCCGGCCCTGGAGACCGGCGTTGATGGGAAAGAAGATTCGCGAGTACGTGACGTAGCAGACCAGCAGGACGACGACCAGCATCCCGAGGAGGACGACGCGGTCGCGGCGGTCGCCGAGGACGCAGCGCGGTGACGACCAGCGCGACGGCCGCGGCGAACCAGACGAGGTTCACCGACGTACGGCGGCCGGACGTCCAGCCACCCGAACCAGCCGACGCTCTCCTGGATGAGCTGCATCCACTGCTCCCGGAACCCGCGGAAGCTGTCGGTGGACAGCCAGGGCCCGAGCAGCACGGGGTGGTCGTAGCGCAGCTCCCAGACGCCGACGGCGACCGTCGACAGGGCCGGGACGAGCACGGCGGCCCAGGTGACCGGGCGCCGGGCCCGCAGTCCCGGCCCACACGTCGCGCCACCCGCCGAGGAGCAGCAGCAGCGCGGTCAGGACGGCCATGGTGACGATCCCGAGCTGGCGGCTGAGGACCAGCGCCGTGCCGCTGACCAGGACCACCGCCTGGGTGGCGGTGTGGGCGAGCGACTCGGGGCGACGGGCGTACACCGCCACGACCGCGGCCATCCCGGCGGCACCGAGGATCTCGACGGCGCTGGTGTTGAGGATCCCGAGGCAGAACACCGCCATCGGCGTCAGGAGCACGCCGCCACGCCGACCAGGCTGCGCGCCCCGAGCCACCGCACCAGGTGCCAGCAGGCCAGCCACAGCAGGAGCACGGAGGCGCGCCAGCACGACGAGCCGGCCGAGTCGCGTGGCGCTGGGCGGGTCGCTGCCGAGGGCCGCGGCCCACCCGACCACCGGGTAGAGGAACGGCGGGTATGCGCCGAGCGTGGTCCGCGCGGCGACGTCACCCTCCGTGGACGAGGGCCTCGGTCGGCTGGCAGGCGGCGGTGACATCGGCGCGGAAGAAGAAGCACGCGTACCCGGCCGGGTCGAGCCGGGCCGGGATCTCGACCACCCGGGTGATCGACGCGTTGCGGACGTCCCCGAGCACGCTCGGGTCGGGCGCCGGGGGACCGGGGACGCCGATGTCGAACCGGCCCATCCCGAGCGCCTTGACCAGGTGGGCGTCCTCGTCCGGCGCCGCGATCGCCGGGTTCGCCAGCGCCCAGACCAGCCCGAGCACGAGGTAGGGCAGGACGAACAGCGCGACGACGCGCCGGGTGGCCGCCGGCGAGAGCAGGGGACCGTCTCCGGCGCGGGCCTCGGCGAGAGGGCGCGGACGACCGGTCACGCGCGCCAGCATCGCATCCGGCGGGCGGCGACACGGGACCGGTGACCCCCTAGGCTGACCGCCGTGACCGACCCCGTGCCCGAGACCTCCGCGCCCGCCGACGTGCCCGGGCCGACGATCGTCCTCACCGAGGTGCCGCTCAAGGCCCTGGACGTCACCCGGATCACCGGGCTCCACGAGGGCGACGAGCCGGCCTACCGGGTCCTCGTGCCGGCCGACACCAAGCGCAACGTCCTCGTGTCCGTCCTGAACCACCTCAGCCTCTTCGAGATGCGCGAGGCGCTGGAGGCGTTGAAGCCGGTCAACCGCAACGCCGCGCACACCGACGCCGAGGAGACCCTGGCCGAGAGCCTGCGGGTCCTGCGGGACGCCGGCGTCGAGGTGACCGGCGACATCACCGAGGACGACCCCCTGCCGACCCTGCAGACCGAGGTCGCCCGGATCCAGGCCGCCGAGGTCATCATCGTCACCGAGCCGCACGCGGTGCAGGACACGTTCCACACCGACTGGGCCAGCGAGGCCCGCGAACGGCTCGGCGTGCCGGTGCTGCACGTCTACAGCGGGGACTGGCGCCTCGGCTGAGGCCCGCGCCCCGCGGGAAGCAATTTGGCCGCCCTACCAGGCAGGCGGTAAACTCGGACGCTGTGTCTGAACTCGTTCAGGCACCCGAGCAGGCGTGGGCCACCACGAGGATCCGGAACGGATCGCGAGGCGGACCGGCACCCGCTCACCTTCTCTCGCCGGGCAGTCCACGTGAGGCTCGGGACGGACGCGAGTCCGTGCCGACCGCGGGTGGGAAGTGCAGGGGAGAGCACCACGACCGAGAGCCGTCGACACACCCGAGTGCGGGGGTCGGCAGCGACCGGGAGTGGTCACCACCAAGGAGTCCCGGACCGGCACCGGCCGGCGGGACAAGACCACGAAACGACGTACGGAGAACAGGTTGCCCACGATCAACCAGCTGGTCCGCAAGGGTCGCCAGGACAAGGTCGGCAAGACCAAGACGCCGGCCCTGAAGGGCTCGCCCCAGCGGCGCGGCGTGTGCACGCGCGTGTACACGACCACCCCCAAGAAGCCGAACTCGGCACTGCGCAAGGTCGCGCGCGTCAAGCTGACCTCGGGCATCGAGGTCACGGCGTACATCCCCGGCGTCGGCCACAACCTGCAGGAGCACTCGATCGTGCTCGTGCGTGGCGGCCGCGTGAAGGACCTCCCGGGGGTCCGCTACAAGATCGTCCGCGGCTCGCTGGACGCCCAGGGCGTCCGCAACCGCAAGCAGGCCCGCTCCCGTTACGGCGCCAAGAAGGAGAAGAGCTGATGCCACGCAAGGGCCCCGCTCCCAAGCGCCCGCTGGTCGTCGACCCGGTGCACAACAGCCCCCTGGTCACCCAGCTGGTCAACAAGATCCTCCTCGACGGCAAGAAGTCGATCGCGGAGACCATCGTCTACGGCGCCCTCGAGGGCTGCCGCCAGAAGACCGGTACCGACCCGGTGGCCACGCTCAAGCGGGCACTCGACAACATCAAGCCGGCCATCGAGGTCAAGTCCCGCCGCGTCGGCGGTGCGACCTACCAGGTGCCGGTCGAGGTCAAGCCCAACCGGTCCACGACGCTGGCGCTGCGCTGGCTCGTCGGCTACTCGCGGCAGCGTCGCGAGAAGTCGATGACCGACCGGCTGATGAACGAGATCCTCGACGCGAGCAACGGCCTCGGCGCCGCCGTGAAGCGCCGTGAGGACACCCACAAGATGGCCGAGTCCAACAAGGCCTTCGCGCACTACCGCTGGTGACCTGACCAGCGCGTATGCCGCTCCGCGGTCCGCCGCGGCGAGCGTGGGGGCATACGCGCTGGCCTCCCAGCGTTGGACTACTCGGCGGTAACAACCGCCGGAGACTTCACGCCTACAACCTTGGGAATGAGCAACGAGTGGCACTCGACGTCCTGACGGACCTCACCATGGTCCGCAACATCGGCATCATGGCGCACATCGACGCCGGCAAGACCACGACAACGGAGCGCATCCTCTTCTACACCGGGATCAACTACAAGATCGGTGAGGTCCACGACGGCGCGGCCACGATGGACTGGATGGAGCAGGAGCAGGAGCGCGGCATCACCATCACGTCGGCCGCGACGACGACCTTCTGGAAGAACCACCAGATCAACCTCATCGACACCCCGGGCCACGTCGACTTCACCGTCGAGGTGGAGCGCAACCTGCGCGTCCTCGACGGCGCCGTCGCCGTCTTCGACGGCAAGGAGGGCGTCGAGCCGCAGTCCGAGACGGTCTGGCGCCAGGCCGACAAGTACACCGTCCCCCGCATCTGCTTCGTCAACAAGATGGACAAGCTCGGGGCGGACTTCTACTTCACCGTGCAGACGATCGTCGACCGCCTCGGCGCGTCGCCGCTGGTCGTCCAGCTGCCGATCGGGGCCGAGTCGAGCTTCATCGGCGTCGTCGACCTGGTGACCATGAAGGCGCTGGTCTGGCCGGGCGAGACCAACCTCGGCGAGGCGTACGAGGTCGAGGACATCCCCGCGGACCTGCAGGCCAAGGCCGACGAGTACCGCCACACGCTGGTCGAGCGCGTCGCGGAGAGCGACGACACCCTCATGGAGAAGTACCTCGAGGGCGAGGAGCTCACCGTCGAGGAGCTCAAGGCCGGCATCCGCGCGCTGACCATCGCCGGCGAGGTCAACCCGGTGCTGTGTGGGACCGCGTTCAAGAACAAGGGCGTCCAGCCCATGCTCGACGCCGTGCTCGACTACCTCCCGTCGCCGCTCGACGTGCCCCCGACCGAGGGCCACCGTCCCGGCCACGACGAGGACATCGTCGTGCGCCCGGCCGACGCGAGCGCGCCGTTCTCGGCGCTGGCGTTCAAGATCGCGTCGCACCCGTTCTTCGGCAAGCTCACCTACGTCCGGGTCTACTCCGGTCACGTGGCGGGCGGCTCGCAGGTCGTCAACTCGACCAAGGGCAAGAAGGAGCGCATCGGCAAGCTGTTCCAGATGCACTCCAACAAGGAGAACCCCGTCGACGCGGCGTCCGCCGGTCACATCTACGCGATGATCGGCCTCAAGGACACGACGACCGGCGACACGCTGTGCGACCCGCAGGACCAGGTCGTCCTCGAGTCGATGACGTTCCCGGACCCGGTCATCAACGTGGCCATCGAGCCGAAGACCAAGGGCGACCAGGAGAAGCTCGGCACGGCGATCCAGAAGCTGGCCGAGGAGGACCCGACGTTCCAGGTCGAGCTCGACCAGGAGACCGGCCAGACCATCATCAAGGGCATGGGCGAGCTCCACCTCGACATCCTCGTCGACCGCATGCGGCGCGAGTTCAAGGTCGAGGCCAACGTCGGCAAGCCGCAGGTGGCCTACCGCGAGACGATCCGTCGTGCCGTGGAGAAGCTCGAGTACACCCACAAGAAGCAGACGGGTGGCTCCGGCCAGTACGCCAAGGTGCAGGTGACCATCGAGCCCCTGGACACGTCCGAGGGCGAGCTCTACGAGTTCGAGAACAAGGTCACCGGTGGTCGCATCCCGCGGGAGTACATCCCGTCGGTCGACCACGGCATCCAGGACGCCATGCAGTACGGCGTGCTCGCGGGCTACCCGCTCGTGGGCGTCAAGGCCACGCTGCTCGACGGCGGCTACCACGACGTCGACTCGTCCGAGATGGCGTTCAAGATCGCCGGTTCCATGGTGCTCAAGGACGCGGTCCGCAAGGCCGACCCCGTGCTCCTCGAGCCGGTGATGGCCGTCGAGGTGCGCACGCCCGAGGAGTACATGGGCGACGTCATCGGCGACATCAACAGCCGCCGTGGACACATCCAGGCCATGGAGGACATCAGCGGCGCCAAGGTCGTCCGCAGTCTCGTCCCCCTGTCGGAGATGTTCGGCTACGTCGGCGACCTGCGGTCGAAGACCCAGGGCCGCGCGAACTACTCCATGCAGTTCGACTCCTACGCCGAGGTTCCCAAGAACGTCGCCGAGGAGATCATCAAGAAGACCCGGGGGGAGTGACGGAAACCCGGTCTCCCGGGTTCCCGTAGGCTGTCCCACCGAAAACCAAGACCAACCCGCACGCCACGTCCCCGCCATAGGCCGTCCGGCGTAGTACAGAGAGAGTCCCGAGGAGGACCACAGTGGCGAAGGCAAAGTTCGAGCGGACCAAGCCGCACGTCAACATCGGCACCATCGGTCACATCGACCACGGCAAGACGACGCTGACGGCTGCGATCTCGAAGGTCCTGCACGACAAGTTCCCCACGCTGAACCCGGTGTTCGCGTTCGACGACATCGACAAGGCGCCGGAGGAGAAGCAGCGCGGCATCACGATCTCGATCGCCCACATCGAGTACCAGACCGAGCAGCGCCACTACGCGCACGTCGACTGCCCCGGGCACGCCGACTACGTCAAGAACATGATCACGGGGGCGGCCCAGATGGACGGCGCGATCCTCGTCGTCGCGGCCACCGACGGCCCGATGCCGCAGACGCGTGAGCACGTCCTCCTGGCCCGCCAGGTCGGCGTCCCCTACATCGTCGTGGCGCTCAACAAGACCGACATGGTCGACGACGAGGAGATCCTCGAGCTCGTCGAGCTGGAGGTCCGCGAGCTGCTGTCGCTCTACGAGTTCCCCGGCGACGACCTCCCGGTCGTCCGCGTCTCGGCGCTCAAGGCCCTCGAGGGCGACGAGGAGTGGAGCAAGAGCGTGCTGGAGCTCATGGACGCCGTCGACACGGCGATCCCGGTGCCGGAGCGCGACGTCGACAAGCCGTTCCTCATGCCCGTCGAGGACGTCTTCACGATCACCGGTCGTGGCACGGTCGTCACCGGCCGGATCGAGCGCGGCATCCTCAAGGTCAACGAGGAGGTCGAGATCGTCGGCATCCACACCGGTCCGCCGGCCAAGACGACGGTCACCGGCGTCGAGATGTTCCGCAAGCTCCTCGACGAGGGTCGCGCGGGCGAGAACGTCGGCCTGCTCCTGCGTGGCACGAAGCGTGAGGACGTCGAGCGCGGCCAGGTCATCGCCAAGCCGGGCTCGATCACGCCGCACACGAACTTCGACGGCGAACGTCTACATCCTGTCCAAGGACGAGGGTGGCCGGCACACGCCGTTCTACGACAACTACCGTCCGCAGTTCTACTTCCGCACCACCGACGTGACCGGGGTCGTCAAGCTCCCCGAGGGCACCGAGATGGTCATGCCGGGCGACAACACCGAGATGTCGGTCGAGCTGATCCAGCCGATCGCCATGGAGGAGGGTCTCCGCTTCGCGATCCGCGAGGGTGGCCGCACCGTCGGCGCCGGCCGGGTCACCAAGATCACCAAGTGACCTGACGCAACCCCGCGCGAAGGGCCCCGAGGCGACACGCCTCGGGGCCCTTCCGTATGCCCGGCACGCCGTATCCTCCGGTCGTGGAGCAGGAGATCCGGTTCACCGCGGCGACCGGGCCGCGCGTGGCCTGGGCGACCTCCGGTTCGTCGCCCGCGCTGCCCACGCTCGTCGTCGGGGGATGGTGGTGCAGCCACCTCGAGCTCGACTGGCAGGACGCCTCGTTCCGCGCGTTCGCGGAGCGGCTGGCGTCCCGGTTCCGGGTGGTTCGGTACGACCGACCGGGCACCGGTCTCTCGGACCGGGACGTGCCGCCACCGCCGGACCTCGACGAGGAGATCGCGGTCCTCGACGCCGTCGTGCGGGCGGCGACGGCCGACACCTCCGGACGCGGCGAGGCCGACGTCCTGCTCCTCGGGGTCTCGTCCGGGAGCTGCGTCGCGGTCCGGTATGCGGCGACCCACCCCGAGCGGGTCCGTCGGCTCGTCCTCTACGGCAGCTACGCCGACGGACACGACCTCGCGCCCGAGGCGGCCCGCCGGTCGTTGACCTCCGTGGTCGCGGCTCACTGGGGGCTCGGGTCGCGAGTGCTCGCCGACCTGTTCCTGCCTGGTGCCGGCCCCGACGAGCGCGACGCCTTCGCCCGGTTCCAGCGGCTCAGTGCCAGCGCGGAGGCGGCCGCGGCCTCGCTGGCCTCGGTGTACGCCATGGACGTCCGCGGCGACCTGCCCGAGGTGACGGCACCGACGCTGGTGGTCCACCGTCGGGACGACCACACCATTCCCGCGGCGCTCGGCCGTGACGTCGCGGCCCGCGTCCCCGGCGCCGCGTTCGTCCCGCTCGACGGCGTCGACCACCTGCCCTGGCGCGGCGACGCCTTCTCGGTGGTGCGCGCTGTCGCCGGCTTCCTCGGCGAGGGAGAGGCGCTCGACACGGACCGGCCCCTGCCGGAGGACCTCGCCTCGCTGTCCGAGCGCGAGGTAGAGGTGCTGCGCCTCGTCGCCGCTGGGCACTCCGACGACGAGATCGCGGGTCGCCTGGTCCTCAGTCCGCACACCGTGCACCGTCACGTCGCGAACATCCGGACCAAGCTCGGGCTGAGCTCCCGGGCCGCGGCGGCGGCCGTCGCCGCGCGGGCCGGCCTGGTCTGACGCGTCGTCCCCTCGATCCGGACTCAGATGTCTGCGTGGTCTGCGGGGCCCACCCTCCGGAACCACGCAAACATCTGAGTCCGGTCGGGTCCGTGTGGCCCGACCCGGCCATTCGCCCTGATGGCCGCTCTGCGCGATGCGCGGGAGGGCCGCCGAACCGTGCACTGAGGGCATGACCACCCAGACCCGCACGACCACCCATCACGAGTCCGCGTGGGGCGTCGTGGCCGCCCACCTCTACGACGCCTTCCTCGCCCTCGGCGAGCACCGCGGCATGGCCGTCCCGCCGGGCGGCACTCCTGGCCGACGCGCACGGCACGGTCCTCGAGATCGGCGCCGGGACGGGGACGAACCTCGCCGCATACCCTCCGGTCGAGCGGCGGTCCTGCGCCGGAGCCGGCGCCGACGATGCGGGTGCACCTGGTCCGCCGCGTCGCACGTCACGGGACCGCGGCCGTCGTCGTCGACGCCGGCGCCGAGGCGCTGCCCGCTCGCCACCGGGAGCGTCGACACCGTCGTCTCGACCATGGTCCTCTGCACGGTCCCCGACATCGACGAGGCTCTGACCGAGGTCGCGCGGGTCCTGAAGCCCGGCGGGCGGCTGCTGTTCATCGAACACGTCCATTCGCCCGCGGGGTCGCGCGTTGCGGCGTTGGCAGGACCGGCTGGTCGAGCCGTGGGCCGCGTTCGCGGTGGGCTGCCGCTGTGACCGCGACATCGTCGGGGCACTGCGCCGCCACCTGGACGTCGAGGAGATCCGCGAGGACCGCTGGCTGGGGATGCCGCCGGTCGTCCGGCCGCTCGTCGTGGGGGCGGCCACACCGCAGGAACGGCTGACGGCGCGCCCCCTACAGTGGCGCCCATGGCCCTGCCCGACACCGACGCCGCGGTCGAGGGGCTCGTCGACTACGTCGACGCCTCGCCGTCGCCGTTCCACGTCGTCCAGACGTCGACCCGGCTCCTCGATGCCGCGGGCTTCACCGAGGTGCTCGAGGCGGAGCCGTTCCCGGGGGAGCCGGGCCGCTACTACGTCGTCCGCGGCGGCTCGCTCGTGGCGTGGTCGACGCAGGACCGCCCGCGGCGGCCGGTGTCGTCGTTCCGGGTCGTCGGCGCGCACACCGACAGCCCGAACCTGCGCATCAAGCCGGCCCCGGACCATGCCCGGGTCGGCTGGCAGCTGCTCGGGGTGGAGTCCTACGGCGGCCCGTTGCTGGCCTCCTGGCTGGACCGCGACCTCGGCCTCTCGGGGCGCGTGGCCGTCCGCCGCGGCGACGAGGTGGAGGCCCGGCTCTTCCTCGCCGACGAGCCGCTGCTGCGGGTCGCCCAGCTGGCCATCCACCTCAGCGAGGCGCCGAAGACGTCGCTGACGCTCAACGTGCAGCAGCACCTCGCTCCCGATCTGGGGCCTCGGCGCCGGTCCCGGCGACTTCCGGTCGTGGCTCGGAGAGCGCGTCGACGCCCGCCCCGAGGACGTTCTCGCCTGGGACGCCATGACCCACGTCGTCGAGCCCTCGCGGCGCATCGGCCGCGACGCAGGAGCTCGTCGCCGCCCCGCGCCTGGACAACCAGATGACCTGCTACGCGGGCCTGCAGGCCCTGCTGCGCGCCGCGGACGCCGGCGGCACGCATACCCCGCTGCTCGTCCTCTTCGACCACGAGGAGGCCGGCAGCCAGTCCGACCGGGGCGCGCTCTCCACGCTGCTGCCGAGCGTCCTCGAGCGGATCGTCCTGGCCAACGGCGGCGGCCGGGAGGACTACTGGCGGGCCCTCGCGCGGACCGTCGTCGCGTCCGGCGACATGGCCCACGCGACGCACCCCAACTACCCCGACCGGCACGAGCCGCAGCACCCGATCGCCGTCGACGGCGGACCGGTCCTCAAGGTCAACACCGCGCTCCGGTATGCGACGGACAGCCTCGGCGCGGCCGCGTTCGCCCTCGCCTGCGACCAGGCGGGAGTGCCGATGCAGCGGTACGTGGTCCGCAGCGACCTGCCCTCGGGTGGCACCGTCGGCCCGATGACCGCCGCGATCACCGGCGCGACCACGGTGGACTTCGGTGCGCCGATCCTCTCGATGCACAGCTCGCGCGAGCTCTGCGCCGCGGTCGAGCCGGCCCGGTATGCGGCGGCGCTCGCCGCCTTCCTCGCCCCCCACTAGCCGGTTCGTGCTCTGAACCGCTCGGAATTCCGGCTCCATCCACCACGAACCACCGAGGAGGCCGCCGTGGAGGCATACGAGCTGAAGGTCCTGGGGTACGTCCGCAGTCCCATCACCGACCTCGCCGATGCCCCGCGCCAGGGGGACGAGGGCGCTCCCGACGCGGTCCTCGAGCTGGACGTCGACGTCGAACCGGCCCTGGACGGTCTCGAGCCGGGGATGGCCGTCGTCGTGCTGACCTGGCTCCACCTCGGCGACCGCGGCACGCTCGCCGTCCACCCGCGAAGCGACCCGACCCGCCCGCTCACCGGCGTCTTCGCCACGCGGTCGCCGGACCGGCCCAACCCGATCGGCCTGCACCGATGCGAGGTCCTCGCGGTCGACGGGCCCCGACTCACGGTGCGCGGCCTCGAGGCGGTCGACGGAACGCCGGTGGTCGACATCAAGATCGCGCTCGGTGACGTGGGGGACCGCTGACCCGGATTTGAACCGACCGCGCTCGCTCTGGCACACTAGGGAAGTTGCTTGACGCGCGGTGCCGACCGGTCGACCAGATCGGGGTGTACCGCCGCCCCTTGTCGGACGCGTTCACGAACAGGTCCGGACACCACGTGTGGCCCGAGGGAAGCGCAGGCACCCGGGCAACCGGGAACATCGGTTCGAATCCCGACGTCGGGCACGAGAGTGCCAGCCGCCGGACCGCGGAGCGGGCGCGACACACCCGAGCGCGGGGGCCGGGGACAGACCCGGCCAGAACCCCACAGACCCAGCACCACCACAGCAGTTGTCCGGCGAGAGAGAGACCAGACCCAGATGGCGGGACAGAAGATCCGCATCCGACTGAAGTCGTATGACCACGAGGTCATCGACAGCTCGGCGCGCAAGATCGTCGACACGGTGACCCGTGCCGGTGCAACGGTGGTCGGCCCTGTGCCGCTGCCCACGGAGAAGAACGTCTTCGTCGTCATCCGGTCGCCGCACAAGTACAAGGACTCCCGCGAGCACTTCGAGATGCGCACGCACAAGCGCCTCATCGACATCATCGACCCGACCCCCAAGGCGGTCGACTCGTTGATGCGTCTCGACCTGCCGGCGGACGTCAACATCGAGATCAAGCTCTGAGGATGCCGAGGCAATTCTGAGATGACCAACTCCACTCTGAGGACCGTCAAGGGCGTCCTCGGCGAGAAGCTCGGCATGACCCAGGTCTGGGACGCCGAGAACCGCCTGGTGCCCGTGACCGTCATCAAGGCCGGGCCCTGCGTGGTGACCCAGGTCCGCGACGCCGACACCGACGGCTACGGCGCGGTCCAGATCGCCTACGGCGAGATCGACCCGCGCAAGGTCAACAAGCCCATGAAGGGCCACTTCGAGAAGGCCGGCGTCACCCCGCGTCGCCACCTCGTCGAGCTGCGCACGGCGGACGCCGCCGACTACGCGCTCGGCCAGGAGGTCACCGTCGAGGCGTTCGAGGCGGGCCAGCTCGTCGACGCGAGCGGCACGACCAAGGGCAAGGGCTTCGCCGGCGTCATGAAGCGGCACGGCTTCCACGGCGTCTCGTCGTCGCACGGCGCGCACAAGAACCACCGCAAGCCGGGCTCCATCGGCGGCTGCTCGACCCCGGGCCGCGTCTTCAAGGGTATGCGGATGGCCGGCCGGATGGGCGGCGTGCGCCAGACCACCCAGAACCTCACGGTCCACGCCGTCGACACCGAGCGGGGTCTGTTGCTCGTCAAGGGCGCCGTCCCCGGTCCCCGTGGCGGGATCGTCCTCGTCCGCACCGCGGCCAAGGCCGCGCCGGCTGTGAAGGGAGCCTGACATGGCCGTCAAGACCGTCAAGGCCGATCTCCCCGCCGAGATCTTCGACGTCCAGACCAACGTCCCGCTGATCCACCAGGTCGTCGTCGCGCAGCTCGCGGCCGCCCGCCAGGGCACGCACTCGACGAAGACCCGCGGTGAGGTCCGCGGCGGTGGCGCCAAGCCGTACCGCCAGAAGGGGACCGGTCGGGCTCGCCAGGGCTCGACCCGCGCACCGCAGTTCACCGGCGGTGGCGTCGTCCACGGCCCGACGCCGCGCGACTACGCGCAGCGGACGCCCAAGAAGATGAAGGCCGCCGCGCTGCGGGGCGCCCTCTCGGACCGCGCCCGCCACGACCGCGTGCACGTCGTCGAGAGTCTCGTCTCCGGCAAGGCCCCGTCCGCCAAGGACGCGGCGGCGGCGCTCGTCGGACTCACCACCCGGCCGAACGTGCTCGTCGTCCTCGAGCGCGGCGACGAGCTCACCTGGAAGAGCGTGCGCAACCTGCAGGACGTCCACGTCCTCGTGGTCGGCCAGCTCAACACCTACGACGTGCTCTGCGCCGACGACGTGGTCTTCACGAAGGGCGCGTTCGACGCGTTCGTGACCGCCCACACCAAGGGCAGCACCACCGAGGAGACCGAGAAGTGAGCATCCACATCAAGGACCCCCGCGACATCCTCATCGCCCCGGTCGTCTCGGAGAAGTCCTACGGCCTGCTCGACGAGGGCAAGTACACGTTCCTCGTCGACCCCCGGTCGAACAAGACGGAGATCAAGATCGCCATCGAGCAGATCTTCAACGTCAAGGTCGACTCGGTCCACACGATGAACCGCCAGGGCAAGTCGCGGCGTACCCGCTTCGGCGTCGGCAAGCGCAAGGACACCAAGCGCGCCATCGTCACGCTCCGCGAGGGCTCCATCGACATCTTCGGCGCGGGCGCCTGACCGGCCCGTCGTAGATAGAGAGACAGACAGACATGGCTATTCGCAAGTACAAGCCGACCACCCCGGGCCGTCGTGGCTCGTCGGTCGCCGACTTCGTCGAGGTCACTCGGACCACGCCGGAGAAGTCGCTGGTCCGCCCGATCAGCAAGAGCGGCGGCCGCAACAACGCCGGCCGGATCACCACCCGTCACATCGGTGGTGGCCACAAGCGCGCCTACCGCGTCATCGACTTCCGTCGCCACGACAAGGACGGCGTGCCGGCCAAGGTCGCGCACATCGAGTACGACCCCAACCGCACCGCGCGGATCGCGCTGCTGCACTACGCCGACGGCGAGAAGCGCTACATCCTCGCGCCGAACCGGCTGAAGCAGGGCGACACCGTGGAGAACGGTCCGTCGGCCGACATCAAGCCGGGCAACAGCCTGCCGCTGCGCAACATCCCGACGGGTACCACCGTGCACGCCATCGAGCTGAAGCCGGGCGGCGGCGCCAAGATCGCCCGCTCGGCGGGCTCGAAGGTCCAGCTCGTCGCCAAGGACGGCCCGTACGCCCAGCTGCGTATGCCGTCCGGCGAGATCCGCAACGTCGACCTGCGCTGCCGCGCCACGGTCGGCGAGGTGGGCAACGCCGAGCAGAGCAACATCAACTGGGGCAAGGCCGGCCGGATGCGGTGGAAGGGCAAGCGCCCGACCGTCCGTGGTGTCGCCATGAACCCCGTCGACCACCCCCATGGCGGTGGCGAGGGCAAGACCTCCGGTGGACGCCACCCGGTCAGCCCGTGGGGACAGGCCGAGGGCCGTACCCGCCGTCCGCACAAGCCGAGCGACAAGCTCATCGTCCGTCGCCGTCGTTCCGGCAAGAAGCGCTGAGGAGCCCTGAACCACCATGCCTCGTAGCCTCAAGAAGGGCCCCTTCATCGACGACCACCTTCAGAAGAAGGTGGATGTCCAGAACGAAGCGGGCACCAAGAACGTCATCAAGACCTGGTCGCGCCGGTCGGTCATCAGCCCCGACATGCTCGGTCACACCCTCGCCGTCCACGACGGCCGCAAGCACGTCCCGGTGTTCGTCACCGAGTCGATGGTCGGCCACAAGCTCGGCGAGTTCGCCCCGACGCGGACCTTCAAGGGCCACGTCAAGGACGACAAGAAGGGACGTCGTCGCTGATGCCTGTCGCCACCATCGACCCCGACGTGACGCTGACCCGCGCCTCCGCGCGGCACGTCCGCGTGACGCCGCAGAAGGCCCGCCGTGTCGTGGAGCTCATCCGCGGCAAGCAGGCCATGGAGGCCGTCGCCGTGCTCCGGTTCGCCCCGCAGGCGGCGTCCGACCCGATCCGCAAGGTGCTCGAGAGCGCCATCGCGAACGCCCGGGTCGCAGCTGACCGCAACTCCGAGGCGTTCGACGAGCGCACCCTGGTCATCCAGTCCGTGTTCGTCGACGAGGGCCCCACGATGAAGCGGTTCCGGCCGCGCGCCCAGGGCCGCGCCGCGCGCATCAACAAGCGCACCAGCCACATCACCGTCGTGATCGCCCCGACCGGCAAGGCTTCCGAGCCCGCGCCGCGCGGCGGCGCCAAGAGAAGCCGCCGCGAAGACCACGGCGAAGAAGTCCACCGCACGTCAGGGAGGGACCCGCTGATGGGTCAGAAGGTCAACCCGCACGGGTTCCGGCTCGGCATCACCACCGAGCACGTGAGCCGTTGGTTCGCGGACTCCACCAAGGAGGGCCAGCGGTACCGCGACTTCGTCAAGGAGGACGTCGCGATCCGCAAGCTCATGGAGACCGGCATGGAGCGCGCCGGCATCTCCCGCGTGGAGATCGAGCGCACCCGTGACCGCGTCCGCGTCGACATCCACACCGCCCGGCCGGGCATCGTCATCGGCCGCCGCGGCGCGGAGGCCGACCGCATCCGTGGCGAGCTCGAGAAGCTGACCGGCAAGCAGGTCCAGCTGAACATCCTCGAGGTCAAGAACCCCGAGGTCGACGCCCAGCTGGTCGCCCAGGGCATCGCCGAGCAGCTCGCCGCCCGCGTCTCGTTCCGTCGCGCCATGCGCAAGGGCATGCAGTCCGCCCAGCGCGCCGGCGCGAAGGGCATCCGGGTCCAGTGCTCGGGTCGCCTCCAGGGCGCCGAGATGTCGCGTTCCGAGTTCTACCGCGAGGGTCGCGTCCCGCTGCACACGCTGCGCGCCAACATCGACTACGGCTTCTACGAGGCCCGCACGACGTTCGGCCGCATCGGCGTGAAGGTGTGGATCTACAAGGGCGACGTCACCGCGCGCGAGCTCGCGCAGCAGCAGGCGGCCGCGCCGCGTGCGCCGCGTGGCCCGCGTCGCGACGGCGCCGACCGCATGGACCGCCCGACCCGCGCCCGCCGTTCCGACCGCGACGCCGCTCCCGAGTCGGCGCCGGTCGCCGAGACCACCGAGGCTCCCGCCCAGGCCCCCGAGGCCACCGCGGCCGCCCAGAATGAGCAGGCCTGACCATGTTGATTCCTCGTCGAGTCAAGCACCGTAAGCAGCACCACCCGGGTCGCTCGGGCGCTGCCACCGGTGGTACCCGGATCGCCTTCGGTGACTACGGCATCCAGGCGCTCGAGCCCGCCTACGTCACCAACCGCCAGATCGAGTCCGCGCGTATCGCGATGACCCGGTACATCAAGCGTGGCGGAAAGGTCTGGATCAACATCTACCCGGACCGTCCCCTCACCAAGAAGCCCGCCGAGACCCGGATGGGTTCCGGTAAGGGTTCCCCGGAGTGGTGGATCGCCAACGTCAAGCCCGGCCGCGTCATGTTCGAGCTCTCGGGTGTGTCCGAGCCCGTCGCCCGCGAGGCGATGCGCCTGGCCATGCACAAGCTCCCCATGAAGTGCCGCTTCGTCCGTCGTGAGGGTGGTGACATCTGATGGCAGTCGGGACCAAGGACCTGGCGTCCGAGAACCTGCGTGGGTTCGACGACGACCGCCTCGTCGACGAGCTGAAGAAGGCCAAGGAGGAGCTGTTCAACCTCCGCTTCCAGTCGGCCACCGGCCAGCTGGACAACCACGGCCGGCTGCGCGCCGTTCGCAAGGACATCTCCCGGATCTACACCGAGATGCGTGAGCGGGAGCTCGGCATCGGGCTGCCGCCGGCCAAGCAGGCCGCCGCCGCCGCGGCCGCCGAGGCGAAGGACGCCAAGGCGGACAAGAAGGCGAAGAAGGCCGACAAGGCCGAGAAGAAGTCGAAGAAGAAGACCGAGGACGAGTCATGAGCGAGCAGGAGACCACCAACGTGGTCGAGCAGGCGGCCGCCCACGAGCGCAGCCACCGCAAGACGCGGCAGGGCTACGTCGTCAGCGACAAGATGGACAAGACCGTCGTCGTCGAGGTCGAGGACCGCGTGAAGCACCCGCTGTACGGCAAGGTCCTGCGGCGCAGCAGCAAGATCAACGTCCACGACGAGGCCAACGCGGCCGGCGTCGGCGACCGCGTCCTCATCATGGAGACCCGCCCGCTCTCGGCCACGAAGCGCTGGCGCGTCGTGGAGATTCTGGAGAAGGCCAAGTGATCCAGCAGGAGTCCCGGCTTCGGGTCGCCGACAACACGGGTGCGAAGGAGATTCTCTGCATCCGCGTGCTCGGTGGCTCCGGTCGCCGGTATGCCGGTATCGGCGACACCATCGTCGCCACGGTCAAGGACGCGATCCCGGGCGGCAACGTCAAGAAGGGCGACGTCGTCAAGGCCGTCATCGTGCGGACCGTCAAGGAGCGCCGTCGCGCCGACGGGTCGTACATCAAGTTCGACGAGAACGCCGCCGTCATCCTCAAGCCCGACGGCGACCCCCGTGGTACCCGCATCTTCGGCCCCGTGGGCCGCGAGCTGCGCGAGAAGCGGTTCATGAAGATCATCTCGCTGGCACCGGAGGTGCTCTGACCCATGGCTACCCATTCCATGCGTATCAAGAAGGGTGACCTCGTCCAGGTCGTCTCGGGCCGCAGCCAGAAGAACGGCGGCGACCGGGGCAAGCAGGGCAAGGTCATCGCCGTCTACCCCGACACGCAGCGCGTGCTGGTGGAGGGCATCAACCGGGTCACCAAGCACACCAAGGCCGGCGCCACCACTCGTGGTACCCGCACCGGTGGCCTGGTGCACACCGAGGCCCCGATCCACGTGAGCAACGTGGCCGTCGTGGACCCCGACTCGAAGAAGCCGACGCGGATCAAGACCCGCATCGAGACCGTGGAGCGCGACGGTCGGCAGAAGGCCAACCGCATCCGCGTGGCCGTGCGCTCCGGTAAGGACCTGTGATGACGGACACCATCTCGGAGACCGTGACGGAGACCCGCGCGACGCCGCGCCTGAAGCAGCGCTACCGCGAGGAGATCAAGCCCGCCCTGCGGGACCAGTTCTCCTTCGGCAACGTCATGCAGGTGCCGGGCGTGGTCAAGGTCGTCGTCAACATGGGTGTCGGCGACGCGGCCAAGGACAGCAAGCTCATCGAGGGTGCCGTCCGCGACCTCGGCGCGATCACCGGCCAGAAGCCGGTCGTCACCAAGGCCCGCAAGTCGATCGCCCAGTTCAAGCTGCGCGAGGGGATGCCGATCGGCGCCCACGCGACGCTGCGCGGCGACCGCATGTGGGAGTTCCTCGACCGGCTGGTCACCATCGCGCTCCCGCGCATCCGTGACTTCCGCGGCCTGTCGCCGAAGCAGTTCGACGGCAACGGCAACTACACCTTCGGCCTGACCGAGCAGTCGATGTTCCACGAGATCGACCAGGACCGCATCGACCGGGTCCGCGGCATGGACATCACCATCGTCACGACGGCCACCAACGACGACGAGGGTCGGGCGCTGCTCAAGGCGCTCGGCTTCCCCTTCAAGGAGAACTGACATGGCGAAGACCGCCCTCGTCAACAAGGCGAACGCGAAGCCGAAGTTCAAGGTCCGCGGCTACACCCGCTGCCAGCGCTGCGGCCGGCCGCACTCCGTCTACCGCAAGTTCGGCCTCTGCCGGATCTGCCTGCGGGAGATGGCGCACCGCGGCGAGCTGCCCGGCGTGACCAAGAGCTCCTGGTAACCCACTCACTCATCACTAACACCGAAGGTCACCCCCGCATACGAGGTATGCGCGGTGAAACCGCGGTGAGGAAGGGCCAGAAGCCCACATGACCATGACCGACCCGATTGCGGACATGCTGACCCGCGTCCGGAACGCCAACTCGGCGCACCATGACGAGGTCTCCATGCCGTTCTCGAAGCTCAAGTCCCACATCGCCGAGATCCTCCAGGCCGAGGGCTACATCGCCGCCTGGAAGGTCGAGGACGCCGAGGTGGGCAAGACGCTGACCATCGACCTCAAGTACGGCCCGAACCGTGAGCGCTCCATCGCCGGAGTGCGTCGCGTGTCCAAGCCCGGCCTGCGGGTCTACGCCAAGTCGACGAACCTGCCCAAGGTCCTCGGCGGCCTCGGAGTGGCGATCATCTCGACCTCGTCCGGGCTGCTGACCGACCGGCAGGCCGCTCAGAAGGGTGTGGGCGGGGAAGTCCTCGCCTACGTCTGGTAAGGGGAAGCTGACATGTCGCGAATCGGACGACTTCCGGTCACGGTGCCCTCGGGCGTCGACGTGACCATCGACGGCCAGGCCGTCACCGTCAAGGGCCCCAAGGGCTCGCTCAGCCTCACCGTCCCAGAGCCCATCTCGGTGGACCGTGGCGACGATGGCGTGGTCGAGGTCAAGCGCCCCAACGACGAGCGCGAGGCGCGCTCGCTGCACGGCCTGACCCGCTCGCTCATCAACAACATGGTCGTCGGCGTCACCGACGGCTACGAGAAGAAGCTCGAGATCCACGGGACCGGGTACCGCGTGGCCAACCAGAGCGGGAGCCTCGTGTTCTCGCTCGGCTACAGCCACCAGATCACCGTGGACGCCCCTGAGGGCATCGCCTTCGCCGTCGAGAACCCCACCCGTTTCTCGGTGCAGGGCATCGACAAGCAGCAGGTCGGCGAGGTCGCTGCCAACATCCGCAAGCTGCGCAAGCCGGACCCGTACAAGGGCAAGGGCGTGCGGTACGCGGGCGAGCAGATCCGCCGCAAGGTCGGAAAGGCCGGGAAGTAAGCCATGTCAGTACGGAACATCAACGGCGTCATCAAGCGCGGCAAGAGCAAGGCCGCCGCGCGGGTCCGTCGCCAGGTCCGCGGCCGCAAGCGCATCAGCGGCACGACCGAGCGTCCGCGCCTGGTCGTCTCGCGCTCGAGCCGGCACCTGTTCGTCCAGGTCGTCGACGACACGCAGGGGCGCACCCTCGTCTCCGCGTCGACGATGGAGACCGACCTGCGCTCCTTCGACGGTGACAAGACCGCCAAGGCGAAGAAGGTCGGCGAGCTCGTGGCCGAGCGGGCCAAGAAGGCCGGCGTCGAGGCGGTCGTGTTCGACCGCGGCGGCAACAAGTACCACGGTCGGGTCGCGGCGATCGCCGACGGCGCCCGCGAAGGGGGACTCGCACTGTGACCCACCAGCACACGCATACGAACACTGTTGAGATGAGGACCATCTGATGCCCGGACCACAGCGTCGAGGCACCGGCCCGGCCACCGCCGGCGGCGGCGACCGGCCCGAGCGCCGGGGCGGCCGTGACGGTCGTGACGGCCGTGGCGGTCGCGACGGCCGCGACTCCGGTGAGAAGAGCCAGTACATCGAGCGGGTGGTGACGATCAACCGCGTCGCCAAGGTCGTCAAGGGTGGCCGTCGCTTCAGCTTCACCGCCCTTGTCGTCGTCGGTGACGGGGACGGCACGGTCGGCGTCGGCTACGGCAAGGCCAAGGAGGTGCCCGCGGCGATCGCCAAGGGCGTCGAGGAGGCCAAGAAGGCGTTCTTCAGCGTCCCGCGCATCCAGGGCACCATCCCGCACCCCGTCCAGGGTGAGGCGGCGGCCGGGGTCGTCATGCTCCGCCCGGCGTCGCCCGGTACCGGTGTCATCGCCGGTGGCCCGGTCCGCGCCGTGCTGGAGTGTGCCGGCATCCACGACGTCCTCAGCAAGTCGCTCGGGTCGAGCAACGCGATCAACATCGTCCACGCGACGGTCGACGCGCTGCGCAGCCTCGAGCGTCCGGAGGCCGTGGCGGCTCGCCGTGGCCTGAGCCTCGAGGAGGTCGCCCCCGCGGCGATGCTCCGCGCCCAGGCCGCCGGCCGCCAGGAGCGCGCCGACAAGGCGGCGCTGGCCGGTTCCGGAGCGGGGGTCTGATGCCGCGGCTGAAGGTGACCCAGACCCGATCGGAGATCGGCGGCAAGCGCAACCACCGCGAGACGTTGCGCAGCCTCGGTCTCAAGCACATCGGCGACGTCGTCGTCAAGGAGGACCGCCCGGAGATCCGGGGCATGGTCCGCACCGTGACGCACCTCGTCGCCGTGGAAGAAGTGGAGTAACCCATGGCTGACAAGGCTGATGAAGGCTGACAAGGCCGAGAAGACGAAGAGCGAGGGCACGACCCTCAAGGTCCACCACCTGCGCCCCGCGCCGGGGGCCCGGACCGCCAAGACCCGCGTGGGCCGTGGTGCAGGGCTCGAAGGGCAAGACCGCGGGCCGCGGCACCAAGGGCACCAAGGCCCGCTACCAGGTGCCGGAGCGGTTCGAGGGTGGCCAGATGCCGCTGCACATGCGGCTGCCGAAGCTCCGCGGGTTCACCAACCCGTTCCGCGTCGAGTACCAGGTCGTCAACCTCGACCGGCTCGCGGCGCTCTACCCGAAGGGCGGCGAGGTCACCGTCGACGACCTGGTCGCCAAGGGCGCGGTCCGCGACGGCCGGCCGGTCAAGGTGCTCGGCACCGGCGACATCGACGTCAAGGTCGACGTGACCGTCCACAAGTTCTCCGGCTGCCGCCAAGGAGAAGATCGAGGCGGCCGGCGGGTCGACCACGACGGTCTGAGCTCCATGACGACAGGGGACCGGCTTCTGGGAAGCCGGTCCCCTGTCGGCGTCGGTTGGGCGTTCGGCCCGGCTCACGCGTGCGCCACAGATCGGTGACGGCGTCGACGAACGACGAACTCGACGGCCAGCGTTGCCAGAACGCCGACGAGACAAGCGATGGCCGCGATGAGGGCGTAGCGCGTCCAGCTCGCTGGCTCGGTGATGACCAACGGGTTCGCGGAAGCAAGTCGCCCCCCGAGATCGCGCTCTCCGACCAGCGTCTCGACGGACGGGTCGTTCGGCCCGATCTGGGCGAAGGCGGCGCCGGCGGCCAGGACAAGCCAGACGCCGAGGACGAGCGCTGCGGATGAGAGCCGCCGTGCGAGGTGGGCCTCTCGAACCGTTGAGGGTCTGCTGGTGTTCATGGTGGTTCTCTCCTCGAGATGGTGCGGATCGGACACCACCACGCGCATCCCCCCTACCGAGGTGGGCTTGACGGGTCCCGGTCACCCTGCTCACATGGATCGGTGGCGTACCTCACGCCGATGGTCGGCCGCGGGCCGGAGCTGGCCGCGGTCACCGACGCGTTGGCCACCTCCCGAGCGGTCGTCGTGGTGGGCGAGGCGGGGATCGGGAAGTCCCGACTGGTGTCGGAGGCCGTCGCGACGGTTGAGGAGAGAGGTGACATCGCGGTCACCGGGCGGTGCCTGCCGCTCTCTGCGGGGTTGCCGCTCCTACCGATCATCGACCTGCTCCGGCACCTGTCCGAGGTCGAGTCGGGCCGGCTCTGGAAGGCGGTGTTCGCCGGCCTTCCCGAGTCGACGAGGTGGGAGATCCGAGGGCTCCTGCCGGAGGTCGAGGCCACCTCGAACGTGGAGGAACGAGGCCGAGTCTCCGGCCTGGCGCAGCAGGCGCGCCTCTTCGACGCGTTACGTCAGGTGCTGAGGGCCGCCGGTGAACACGGGGTTGCCGTGGTCGTCGAGGACGTCCACTGGGCGGACCAGACCACGAGGGACCTGCTCGAGTACCTTCTCGGCTCCGCCGCGGCTCCGCCGACATCCCTGGTGTTGACCTGCCGGTCTGAGGATTCCGCGTCGGCGGGGGCCAGCGAGTGGCTGCTTCATCTACCGCGGCTGCCCGGCCTGACCTTCGTCCACGTCGGGCCGCTCGACCATGCCGAGGCGACGGCGCACCTGCACGATCTCGCGGGAGAAGACGTCGGCATGCTCGATGTCGATGACCTCGTCCGCCGTTCGGAGGGCAACGCCTTCTTCCTCGAGCAGCTGGCCCGCTCGGTCCTCCAGGGCGACGTGCGCGGCGAGCCCGGTGGCCTGCCCAGCGAGCTGCGCTCGGTGCTGATCGCCCGGATCGAACACGTGGAGGGGCTGGCCCGGGACGTGCTGTCGTGTCTGGCGACTCTTGGGGACGTCGCCGGCGAAGAGCTCCTGGCCGAATGCACGGGTTCCGCCATCACGGACATCCGTGACGCCCTGCGCGTGCTCTGGCTGCGTCATCTTCTTCGGCAAGACGGTGAGACGCGTGGGTTCCGGATGGCCCACGCGCTGCTGTCCGAGGCGGTGATCTGGCATCTGCTTCCCGGTGAGCAACGCGACTGGCATCTACGGGTGGCGCTGGCGCTCGAGCCGGAGTGGGGGAGCGCCGGGGCCGGTGCCATCGCGGAGCACTACCGGCTGGCCAACCGACCCGAGGAGGAGCTCCGGTGGCGCGTGCTGGCGGCCGAACACGCCGATGACGTGTGGGCTCCGGCGGAGTCCTCCACGCACTGGCAACGAGCGATCGAGCTGAGCGAGGGCCACGATGAGCGCTCGCTGCCGAACAACTGGACGGGTCCGACGATGTACCTCGCGGCGGCACGCGCGACCGTGTACAGCGGCCATGCCGAACGGGCCGCGGCACTCAGTGAGCGGGCGCTGGAGATCTTCGGAGCTGACGCCGATGTCCGTACCAGGGCGGCGCTGCTGGCGGGAGTCGGAACGTTTCGAGGCGTCAGCGACCCGCGGGCGGCCGCACCGTTCCTCCGTGAAGCCGTGTCTTTGTACGAGACCATCGAGCCCGATATCGAATATCTGGATGCCGCCTACTTCCTCGCGTCCGACCTGCTCACCGCCCCGCAACAGCGCGCGGAGGCGGCTGCGATCAACCGGCGGGCACTCGGGGCACTGGGCTCGATGGACGCCGGCGACCAGCGGCTCGGCCTGACCATGCAGCGCGCCTGGCTGTCGATGTCGGATGGCGACAGTGACGAGGCGCTGGCCACGGTCACCGCGGCCAAAGCACTTCTCGGATCGAACCCGAACCCCCATCGAGTGGGCACGTACATCTCGTGGTCGATCGAGATCTTCATGCGGCTTGGCCGCCCGGACAAAATACTCGCGCTGCTCGGGGTAGAGGAGATGAGCGCAGGGCCGGATCGCGGTCCCAACGAACCCTCCATGCCGAGCGGCATCCGTGCCGCGGTGGCCCAGGTGCTGATCATGTCCGGGGATGTCGAGGCAGCGACGCGCGTCATCGAGCTCGGCACGAGATATCCGCCCACGCGCGACACCTGGCCGGCACACGCCTGCCGGGCGTGGGTGGACATGCTCAACGGGGATGCCACCGCGTCTCAGGAACGCTGGGACACGCTTCCGGCCACCCGGTGGCCCGACTACGCCTGTGACCTCGAGCCGGCGAGGGTCGAGCTCGAGCTGTGGCTCCGACGACCCGAGGCGGCGCTGGCCACCGCCATGGCCCATCTCGACGCTGTCGGCGCCGAGGGCGACACTCGGCTGGCCGGGCGGCTGCTGGTCAACGCTGCGCGGGCGTACGCCGACCTGTGCGAGCAGACCGCCGACGGTCGTTCCGACGCTGAGGCCCAGCGCGTGTCCGCCCACGCTCTGCTCCTCCAGGCTCGCCATGACGAGATGGCCGAGGATCCCCTGGCGACAGGTCCGCTGCGTCCGACGGCGGCCGCCGACGCCCTGACCTGGGCGGCGGAGTGGAGTCGAGCGGCGGGGACCAGCGACCCGGCCCTCTGGAAGGCTGCGGCGGACGCATACGCGCAGTATCCGAGGCCTCTCCAGGCCGCCTATGCCCGTTGGCGCGAAGCCCAGGCACTGCTGGTGACCGCGGGCAAGAAGGATGACCTCGCATCCGTGCTGCGACAGGCGGCGCGCGAGGCCCACGGTCACGAGCCACTGCTCGCTGAGATCCGTCGCCTGGCGGGTCAGGCCCGAGTCAGCCTGGACGAGCTGCGCGTCGACGCCGGACCCGCAGCGGCAGCTCCCTTCGGGTTGACACCCCGCGAGCTGGAGGTCCTCCTGCGAGTGGCCCGAGGAGACACGAACCGGCAGATCGGCAAGGACCTCTTCATCAGCGAGAAGACCGCAAGCGTCCATGTGAGCAACATCATGCGGAAACTGCAGGTCGTGAACCGCTGGCAGGCGGTCGCCATGGCCGAGAGATCCGGCCTGCTCACCAGGGGTGACGGCGACGGCGGTGGCGGGGAGACTGTCATGCGCAAGGTATCCTCTTCCGGTTGACCCGCAGTCAGTCGGCTGCCGTCTCAGACACCTACATCGCATCACCGCACCCGTTAGCAATACGAGGTCACGGCAGGAGCCGGCGCCTCCCAGGAGGATCAGTGCTCTCGGCCTTCGTTCGGGCGTTCAGGACGCCCGACCTGCGCAAGAAGCTGCTGTTCACGCTCTTCATCATCGCGGTCTACCGACTGGGCACCGCGGTGCCGACGCCCGGCGTGGCCTACACCAAGGTGCGCGACTGCCTCTCCGGCGCCGACCCGCAGGCCGGGTTCATCGGCCTCGCGAACCTGTTCAGCGGCGGCGCGCTGCTCCAGCTGTCGATCTTCGCGCTGGGGATCATGCCGTACATCACGGCCAGCATCATCGTGCAGCTCCTCACCGTGGTCATCCCGCGGTTCGAGGCCCTCAAGAAGGAGGGCCAGGCCGGCCAGACCAAGCTGACGCAGTACACCCGTTACCTGACCATCGGGCTCGCGGTCCTGCAGAGCTCGACGTTGATCACCTTCGCGCGCAACCCGCAGCAGATCTTCGGCCCCTCGTGCACGTCGATCCTCACCGACGACACCATGCCGACCATCGTCATCATGGTGCTCACCCTGACCGCCGGCACCGGCGTGGTCATGTGGATGGGCGAGCTGCTCACCGACCGCGGCATCGGCAACGGCATGTCCGTGCTGATCTTCACGTCCATCGCGTCCGGCTTCCCGGGCTCGCTGTGGGCCATCCAGCAGAAGGACGGCCGCTGGGACGTCTTCATCGGCATCATCCTGCTGGGCTTCGTCATCATGGCCCTGGTCATCTTCGTCGAGCAGTCCCAACGCCGCGTCCCCGTGCAGTATGCGAAGCGGCAGGTCGGGCGCCGGATGTACGGCGGCAGCTCGACCTACATCCCGCTCAAGGTCAACATGGCGGGCGTCATCCCCGTGATCTTCGCCAGCTCGCTCCTCTCGCTGCCGGCGCTGATCGCCCAGTTCAACCGGCCGACGGACGGACAACCGGCCCCGGCCTGGGTTCAGTGGATCGACGACAACCTGACCCGTGGCGACCACTGGATCTACATGCTCATGTACGTCGGGCTGATCCTGTTCTTCACGTTCTTCTACGTCTCGATCACGTTCAACCCGACCGAGGTCGCCGACAACATGAAGAAGTACGGCGGCTTCATCCCCGGCATCCGCGCCGGCCGCCCGACCGCCGAGTACCTCGACTATGTCCTCACCCGGATCACCGTGCCCGGCGCGCTGTACCTCGCGGTGATCTCCCTCATCCCGCTCATCGCCCTCGTGGCGGTCGGGGCGAACCAGAACTTCCCGTTCGGCGGCACGTCGATCCTCATCATCGTCGGCGTCGGCCTCGAGACCGTGAAGCAGATCCAGGCACAGCTGCAGCAGCGGCACTACGAAGGGTTCTTGCGGTGAAGCGACTGATCATCATGGGTCCCCCCGGCGCGGGCAAGGGGACGCAGGCCGTCCGCATCGCCGAGCGGTTCGGGATTCCGGCGATCTCGACCGGTGACATCTTCCGCAGCAACATCAAGGACGGCACCGACCTCGGTAAGCAGGTCGAGGCCATCCTCAAGTCCGGCGGCTACGTGCCGGACGAGATGACCAACGCGGTCGTCCAGGACCGGCTCGGCTGGGTGGACGCCGCCCCCGGGTTCCTCCTCGACGGCTACCCGCGTACGCCCGGCCAGGTCGAGTTCCTCAACCAGGTACTGGCGGCCCACGACCACGCCCTCGACGGGGTCGTCGAGCTGACCGTCGACGAGGACGCCGTCGTCTCGCGCCTGCTCAAGCGGGCCGAGACCGAGGGTCGCGCCGATGACACCGAAGAGGTCATCCGCGAGCGGATGGCGATCTACCGCAAGGAGACCGCGCCGATCATCGCGATCTACGAACAGCAGGGTGTCCTGGTGAAGATCGACGGCATGGGTACCGTCGACGAGGTGACCGAGCGCGTCACCAAGGCCGTCGAGAACATGTCCGGCTGAGCCGGCCGACTCGATGTTCCGCCGCTCCCAGACCCCGGGCCGTACCGCCGAGCAGCTGCTACTGATGCGGCGGGCCGGCCTGCTCGTCGGGCAGACCCTGGAGCTGCTGCGCGCCGAGATCCGTCCCGGCGTCACCACCCTGGCCCTCGACGCCCTGGCCGAGGACCTCATCCGGTCGCACGGCGGAGTCCCCAACTTCCAGCTCGTCCCCGGCTACGTGCATACCCTCTGCACCAGCGTCAACGACGAGGTGGTCCACGGCATCCCGTCCGACCGCCGGGTGCTTCGTGAGGGTGACCTGCTGTCCGTCGACTGCGGCGCCGAGCTGGAGGGCTGGAACGGCGACGCCGCCTTCTCGACCGTCGTCGGCGGCCCCGACGCCGCCCGCCCGGAGGACCTGCGCCTCATCGAGCTCACCGAAGACGCCCTCTGGGCCGGCATCACCGCGCTCGTCGTGGGCGGTCGCCTGTATGCGGTCGGCGAGGCGGTCGAGGAGAGCATCGAGTCCGCGAGCGCGACCGACGGGCACGACTACGGGATCATCGAGGAGTACGTCGGGCACGCGATCGGACGGTCCATGCACGAGGACCCGCAGATCCCCAACTACGCGGTCCGCGACCGGGGGCCGATGCTGCGGTCCGGGTTCACCGGGGCCATCGAGCCGATGGTCACCCTGGGCAGCAGTGCGACGCACGTCCTCGACGACGACTGGACGGTCGTCACCGACGACGGGTCACGAGCGGCGCACTGGGAGCACTCGGTCGCCGTCACCGACGCCGGCCTCACCGTGCTGACCGCGGTGGACGGCGGCGCCGCCCGGCTCGGCGACGCGTACACCTCGCTCGACGGCTGACCGCCGCCCCGCACGTCGGAGGGTTGCGCCCTGATCAGGGCCATATCCCTCCGGCATTCGCAGCGCTCCCCCGCGCCAGAACCGGAACCGGCATCGGCACCCGAACCCGAATCCGCACGGCACCCCGCCGCCGACAACTCACCACGTGAGGACCTGTCGACGGACATACCGGACATCGGCCGCGATAAGTCACCACGTGCGGACTTGTTGACGCAGACCTGGGTCAGGCCAGGTGCTGCTGGAGGAAGCCCACACTCCGCTCGATCGACGTCGTCCAGGGGCCGGTCGTGAAGACGTGCGGCTGCCCGGGGTAGGTGAAGTACTCCACCGACTTCCCCGCCGCCTTGAGGGCGTCCACGCTGGCCTGGGCCCAGACGATCGGGCAGGACAGGTCAGCCGTGCCCTGGTGGATCATCACCGGCTCGGTGATCCGGTCGAAGTAGGTGCGGGCGCTGGCCTTGGCCCAGGCGTCGGGGTTGGCGGCCGGCTCGCCGAGCGTGGCGACGACGCGCTGGGTGGTGGCCCGGTCGGGGCGGGTCCACTTCTCGAAGTTGTCGACGCTGTTCGAGCTGACCGGGGCGTACGCGATGCCGGCCTTGAACAGCCCCGGCGCGGCGACCAGCGCGGTGTAGGTCACCCCGCCGCCCATCGACCGGCCCATGAGCGCGATCCGGTCCGGCCGGACCCGCGGGTCCTGCTGGAGCGCCTTGGCGGCGTTGATGACGTCGACCGCGTAGCCGAGCCGCAGGTTGGCGTCGGCGTTCGGGTCCTTGCTCGAGAGGGCGTGGTTCCGGTAGTCGACGAGCAGCGTGATGTACCCCTGTCGGGCCAGGTAGTCCCGCTCGCGCGACATCTGGCTGGTGTTGTCGTACACGGCCGGGTCCGCATACCCGTGGGCGAGGACGACCGCGGGGAACGGACCGGGGCCGCGGGGGATGAGCAGGCGGCCGGAGATGGTCAGGCCGTCGCCCTCGAAGGTGGCGATGTACTGGAAGTAGGCGGTGGTGCTGCCGATCTCGCGGACCTGTTTGAGGTTGCGGCCGTCGTAGGTCTTGGCGAAGAGCGCCTCGGGCGAGAGCGGGGGCGCGGCGGTCGCAGTCGGGGCCGGCGCGGTCGTGGTCGTGGGGGTGCTGGTCGTCGACGAGGTGAGCGACGGGCTCGGCGCCGGGACGGTCGGGGCGGACGTCTCCTGGACCACGGGGGGAGCGCTGGTGCACCCGGCGAGGATCACTCCGGCGAGGAGGAGTCCGGCGGCGGCCCGTGGCGTACCCATCCCCTAGTGTCACCTGGCGTTCGCGCCGGCGCACTCCTCGGTCAGTTGAGGTGGGCCAGCCAGTCCGACGGGACCCGGCCCTCGGGACCGGGAACCGGCTGTGACTCCGGGTGGCACGCCGGGGGAGCGAGCTCCGGGCCACTGACCATCCGCGAGGTGCGGTAGTCGAAGAACCACTCCTCACCGGGTTCGAACGAGCGGATCACCGGATGCCCGGTCGCGTGGAAGTGGGCCGTGGCGTGCTGGGCCGGCGAGGTGTCGCAGCACCCGACGTGACCGCACGCGGCGCAGCGGCGCAGGTGCATCCACCAGCCGCCGCCCTCCAGACACTCGGCACAGCCGATGCCGGACGGCGGCACGCCGGGGTCGATCTCGGGGCGGTCCGCTGTCGGCAGGGGTCACCCTCCCATGCTAGGAGCCGGTCGTCGCCCCGACCGGCTCGGCCGCGACCGCACCCGTGGGCTCGGCCTCGTCCAGCACGACGATCGTGCCCGCGGTCCCGTCCAGGCGGACGCGCTGACCGGTCGTGAGCCGGGTGGTCGCCTCGTGGACGCCGACGACGGCGGGGATGCCGTACTCGCGGGCGACCACCGAGCCGTGCGTCATCATGCCGCCGACCTCGGTGACCAAGCCGCCGGCACTGAGGAACAGCGGCGTCCAGGCGGGGTCGGTCCCCGGGCAGACGAGGATCTCGCCGTGCCTGAGTCCCGACTGCGCCGGGTCGAGCACCACGCGGACGGTGCCTTCAACGGTGCCGGGCGAGACCGGCGAGCCGACGATGACGCCCGGGTCGTCGGACAGGTCGCCGAGACCCTCGTAGTACGCCCGTCCGTCGCCCACCAGCACCCGCGGGACCTGGACCCGGCGGGACTCGCGCTCGAGCGCGGCGCGACGCTCGGCCACGAGGCGGCGCAGCCCGGCGGTCGGCCCGTCGTCGAGCGCCTCGATCTCGTGGAGCCGCAGCAGGAAGACGTCGTCGGGCGAGTCGAGGACTCCGGCGTCTACGAGGTCGTGACCCGAGGCCAACAGGGCGGTACGGGCGACGCCCATCATCCGGATGATGGTGAACTTCGGCAGCTCGCGGCCGCCGGCGAGGACCCGGATGCGCCCGGCCAGGAACCCGACGAGGCGGCCCCGCGCGCCGCCGGTCTCGGCGACCAGCCGCTCGACCGCACGTTCGGCCGCCTGCTCCCCGCGAGCGAACTGGGCCGGTGGCGACTGGTCGGCCGGGATGTCCTGGTATCGCTGAACGGTCGCCAGCACGTCGGTCGGGTCGTCGCTCCACCGCGGGCGGCCGAGGTCGATCTCGCCGACCCCGCGCATCCCGTAGCCGGCGAGGAACCGGTCCAGCGCAGCGGCCACTGCGGGGCTGAGCTCGCCCCGGGCATACCGGTCCGCGAGCTCGGCCGGCGGAAGGTCGGCGACCAGAGTGCGGCTGTCGGGGTCGTCGCGGACGCTCTGCGCGACCTGCCAGAGGGCGAGGTCCATCTCGGTCGTGACGTTGTGGGGTAGCGCGCGGGTGACTTCGAGGACCAGGGGCGACACCCCGTGGTCGCCCTCGTCGGTGGCGCCCGACAGCCGGGTGAGGACCCGCAGCGCCAGCACCGGACCGGCGATGACGACGCCGGCGTAGGGGACGACGGTGGGGAAGGCGTCGGACAGAGTCGCGCGCAGGGTCCGGGCGCGGGCGGCGACACGGCGGAACGGGTCGGGTTCGGCGGCGGTCTCTGCGAACGCCCTGGTGGCCCGCTGGACGGCGGCCTCGGTGACCTCGTCGAACTCCGCCCGGACGCCGTTCGGGTCGCGGACGGCGCGCACGAGGTTGCGGCCCGCGACGCGACCGAACCGCGCCAGCTTGGGCGCCACCGCGCGCATGACCTCACGGGGGAGGGGCGCAAGCATCCCCTCGTCGCGCAGGCCGAGGAAGATCCGCCGGGCGCTCGGGTCGACGGCCTTGAGCAGGCCCGGGAGGACCCGGCTGCCCAGCGGGTTGCGCAGCGCCCGGTCGATCCGGATCCACAGTCGTTCGCCCGCCGTGCCGATCCACGGGTTCGTCTCCGGATCGAGCGACGCGCCGAAGACGCTGGCGCCGCCGGCCATGACGCACCGGATGGCGTCGCATCCGAGCGGGGTCATCGGCGCGAGCATGCCCTGGACGGCACCGAACGAGAGGTAGACCGCCTCCTCGGGCCCGGAGGGCACCGGGAACAACGACGTGATCGCCCGGGACTGGAGCAGGGCGACCTCGCCGCCGGCGATCGCCCACTCGATGTCCTGCGGGGTGCCGTACTCGGCCTGAACCCGTCGACCGAGGTCGACGAGGGCGGCGACGTCGGCGTCCGAGAGCGTCGACTCCGTGGACCGGTCGCTGTCGCGGGTCTCGACGCCGCCGCCGGCCAGCGACGAGGTCACGACCGCCTTGGCGCCCAGGGTGCGGTCGATAACGCGGCCCGTGGCGGCGTCGGCGACCACGTGGTCGGGTTCCACGAGGCCGGACACAAGCGCCTCACCGAGGCCGAACGTCGCGTCGATGGCCATCTGGCCGCGGTGGCCGGTGAGCGGGTTGGCCGTGAACATCACGCCGGACGTGTCAGCCTCGACCATCCGCTGGACCGCCACGGCGAGGGCCGCGGCCTCCTCCGGGATGCCGGCGCGCCGCCGGTAGGTGATCGCCCGAGCGGTCCACAGGCTCGACCAGCACTCGACGACCGCCGCCAGCAGAGCATCGTCGTCACGGACGCCGAGCAAGGTGTCCTGCTGCCCCGCGAAGGAGAGGTCCGGCAGGTCCTCGGCGGTGGCGGACGACCGCACGGCCACGGGTCCACCGCCGAGCTTCCGGTATGCGTCGAGCACGGACGTCGCGATCGCTGCGGGGACCGGAGTGCCGGAGAACGCCCTGCGGATGCGTCGTGAGGCTTCGTCGACCGAGGCCGGGTCGTCCGGGTCGGCTGTGGCCAGGGCCGCGTCGATCTGCTCCCGCAGCCCGTGCTCGTGGACGGCCGCCCGGAAGGCGTCGGTCGTGACGGCGAATCCTTGTGGCACCGGAAACCCCGCGCGAGACAGCCGCGAGAGGTTCACGGCCTTGCCGCCGACCTCGTCCAGCGTCGACGGTTCGTCGAAGAAGCGCACCAGCGTCATCGCCGCCCTCTTTTTCTCCAGGTGATGAATAAGGGTACACCCGGGCCTCGACGTCAGTCAGAGGGCGGCGTCACACCCCAGGCCTCCCACACCTGCTGGGCCTCGGCCTCGCGGTCGTCCTGTTCGAGAGCGGAGACGAGGGACGCGGCGGCCTGCCGCTGCTCGTCGGCGAACCCGCCGTCGGCGAGGCGAGGGAGGGCCTCCGGCAGGATGCGTTGCGACAGCAGGTCGACCATGCCCTTGAGGTCGACCCGGAAGTTCTCACTCGTCTGTGTACCCACAGCTGCCCCTCGCCGTTGGCCACCCCCGCGGCGCGAACGACCGTAGCAGCGGACCAGGCACCCCGCGCGGCGGCGATCCGGGAGGGTCCGCCACACTGGGTGGTGGCGGATCTTCCCTCGTGACGCACGTCGGAGCAGGTCGGATTCCCGGCCCCTCGCGCGATTAGGAACCGGGGCAGCCGCTGCCGTAAGATGTTCCGTTGGGCGCGGTGTGCTCGCGCGCCCGATATCGGCGTCACCCATACGAGCACGTCAACCAACGGATAGACGGAGGACATGGCCAAGAAGGACGGTGTCATCGAGATCGAGGGCACGATCGTCGAGGCTCTCCCGAACGCGATGTTCCGGGTCGAGCTGACCAACGGTCACAAGGTTCTCGCTCACATCTCGGGCAAGATGCGCCAGCACTACATCCGGATCCTCCCCGAGGACCGCGTGGTGGTGGAGCTCTCGCCGTACGACCTCGACCGTGGCCGGATCGTCTTCCGGTACCGCTAGGCACGACCGCTCGAAATCCCAACTCAGCAGAAGACACGAGGCAGATGAAGGTCCAGCCGAGCGTCAAGAAGATCTGCGACAAGTGCAAGGTGATCCGCCGCAACGGGCGGGTCATGGTGATCTGCGAGAACCTGCGCCACAAGCAGCGTCAGGGCTGACCAGCACCACTCCGCACGAGTCGCCGGCTTCCGACGACATTCAGTAGCAGCAGTAGAAGCAGCACCCGGCCCCTGGCACCGCCAGGACGTCACCCCCGGCGCGGAGGCCGGGGACCGGCGCGGACGACCCGCCCGGAACGGTGACTGCTCCAGACCTCCGAGCAACCCGAAACGGGAGAACACCCACATATGGCACGACTCGTCGGAGTCGACCTGCCGCGCGACAAGCGCGTCGAGGTCGCCCTCACGTACATCTTCGGAGTGGGTCGCACCCGCTCCAACCAGGCGCTGGCTGCGACCGGCGTGAACCCGGACATCCGCGTCAAGGACCTGACCGACCACGACCTCGTCGCCCTGCGCGACTACCTCGAGTCGAACGTCAAGATCGAGGGTGACCTGCGCCGCGAGATCGCGGCCGACATCCGTCGCAAGGTCGAGATCGGCTCGTACGAGGGCATCCGGCATCGCCGTGGCCTGCCCGTGCGCGGTCAGCGGACCAAGACCAACGCGCGTACCCGCAAGGGCCCGAAGCGCACGGTCGCCGGCAAGAAGAAGGTTGGTAAGTAATGCCCCCGCAGAAGCGAGCGCAGGCCGGCGCCAAGAAGGTCCGCCGCAAGGAGAAGAAGAACGTCGCTCACGGGCACGCCCACATCAAGAGCACGTTCAACAACACGATCATCTCGATCACCGACCCGACCGGCGCCGTGATCTCGTGGGCCTCGGCCGGCCAGGTCGGCTTCAAGGGCTCGCGCAAGTCCACCCCGTTCGCCGCGCAGATGGCCGCCGAGGCCGCCGCCCGCCGCGCGATGGAGCACGGCATGAAGCGCGTCGACGTCTTCGTCAAGGGCCCGGGCTCCGGTCGGGAGACCGCGATCCGCTCGCTGACCGCCACCGGCCTCGAGGTCGGCGCGATCAGCGACGTCACGCCCTCGCCGCACAACGGCGTCCGCCCGCCCAAGCGCCGTCGCGTCTGAGCCAGAAGGAGATTCGATCAACCATGGCTCGGTACACCGGCCCCATCACCAAGAAGTCCCGTCGGCTCAAGGTCGACCTCGTCGGCGGCGACAAGAACTTCGACCTCCGTCCCTTCCCGCCCGGCCAGCACGGCCGTCGCCGGATCCAGGAGAAGGAGTACCTCACCCAGCTGCAGGAGAAGCAGAAGGCCCGCTTCACCTACGGCGTCATGGAGAAGCAGTTCGTCCGCTACTACAAGGAAGCGGCGAACCGCCCCGGCAAGACCGGTGACAACCTCCTGACCATCCTCGAGTCCCGGCTCGACAACGTCGTCTACCGCGCGGGTCTGGCCCGTACGCGTCGGGCGGCCCGTCAGCTCGTGACGCACGGCCACTTCGAGGTCAACGGCAAGCGCGTCGACGTTCCGTCGTACCGCGTCGAGCAGTTCGACATCGTCACGGTCCGCAAGCAGTCGGTCGAGACGTTCCCGTTCGAGCTGGCCCGCCAGACGTTCGGCGACCGTCCGATCCCGGCCTGGATGCAGGTGGTCGAGGGCAGCCTCACCGTCCTCATCCACCAGCTGCCGACCCGGGCGCAGATCGACACGATCCTCACGGAGCAGCTGATCGTCGAGCTCTACTCGAAGAACTAGTCGTCCGTATGCGGTGACTCGCGTCCGCGGACGCGAGTCACCGCATACCGGATCAGCAGGAAACCCGGCCAGAGACAGAGCTGGTCGGGCGCATCACGAGGCGTCATATAGCGGGCGCCCGTGGGAAGGAACAGAACAGTGCTCATCGCACAGCGTCCCGTGCTCAGCGAAGAGGTCGTGGCGGAGAACCGCTCACGCTTCGTCATCGAGCCGCTCGAGCCCGGCTTCGGCTACACGCTCGGCAACACCCTCCGCCGCACCCTGCTCTCGAGCATTCCGGGTGCCGCCGTCACGTCGATCCGCATCGACGGTGTCCTCCACGAGTTCCAGACCATTCCTGGGGTCAAGGAAGACGTCACCGAGATCATCCTCAACCTCAAGACCCTCGTCGTCTCCTCGGAGCAGGACGAGCCGGTCGTCATGTACCTGCGCAAGCAGGGCCCCGGCACGGTCACGGCCGCCGACATCGCGCCCCCGGCCGGCGTCGAGGTGCACAACCCGGACCTGCACATCGCCACTCTCAACGGCAAGGGCCGGGTCGAGATGGAGCTGACCGTCGAGCGCGGTCGTGGCTACGTCTCCGCCGCCCAGAACAAGGCCGGCGACGCCGAGATCGGCCGCATCCCGGTCGACTCGATCTACAGCCCGGTCCTCGCGGTGAAGTACGCCGTCGAGGCCACCCGTGTCGAGCAGCGCACCGACTTCGACCGTCTCGTCCTCGACGTCGAGACGAAGAACTCGATGGCCCCGCGCGACGCGATGGCGTCCTCGGGCAAGACCCTGGTCGAGCTGTTCGGCCTGGTCCGCGAGCTCAACGTCGAGGCCGAGGGCATCGACATGGGCCCGTCGCCGACCGACGCCGCGCTCGCGGCCGACCTGGCGCTCCCGATCGAGGACCTCGACCTCACCGTCCGGTCGTACAACTGCCTCAAGCGCGAGGGCATCCACACGGTGGGCGAGCTCGTCTCGCGCAGCGAGGCCGACCTGCTCGACATCCGCAACTTCGGCGCGAAGTCGATCGACGAGGTCAAGGCCAAGCTGTCCGGCATGGGTCTGGCGCTCAAGGACAGCCCGCCCGGGTTCGACCCCAGCGCGATCGTCGACACCTACGGTGACGACTACGACTACGACGACATGGCTGACGTGTCGTCCGCCCCGGGTGGGCCGGACTTCGGCGACCTCGGGGACGACGGCCGCTCCCTCGCCGAGGACGAGCGGTACTGAGCCACCCGCGGACCTGCCGATAACCCGGACTGGAGAGACACATGCCTACCCCCACCAAGGGTCCCCGCCTCGGCGGCGGCCCCGCGCACGAGCGGCTGATGCTGGCGAACCTCGCCACCTCGCTGTTCGAGCACGACCAGATCACGACGACGGAGGCCAAGGCCAAGCGGCTGCGGCCGCTGGCCGAGCGGCTCGTCACCTTCGCCAAGCGCGGTGACCTCCACTCGCGCCGCCGGGTGCTCACCGTCGTCAAGGACAAGGGCGTCGTGCACCGCCTCTTCGCGGAGATCGCCCCGGACATGGCCCAGCGTCCGGGCGGCTACACCCGGATCACCAAGATCGGGGCCCGCAAGGGCGACAACGCCCCCATGGCCGTGATCGAGCTGGTCCGCGAGCCGCTGTCGCCGAAGAAGGCCACCGTCAAGGAGGCCGAGGCGGCGACCAAGCGGGCCGCCAAGCAGGCGGAGTCGGCGAAGGCGGCGGAGGCGACCAAGAAGGCCGAGGCGGCGGAGGCCGCCGACGCCGACGCCACTGACGAGGAGCCGCAGGACGTCCGGACCCGGCCGCTCATCGACGGGTCGCGCGAGCTGGACTCCTCGGACGACGCCGACACCACGCCGGAGGACGTGTCGCCCCGTCCGCTCATCGACGGTTCGCTCACCGCGGCGCCGGACGACGCGGAGGACGGCGGCTACGGTCCCGGTTCGGCGGCGCCCAACGAGGACGGCTCGGCTCCGTCGGGCTTCGACATCAAGGGCAACGCCGACTCGATGAAGTTCCACGAGCCGGACGGCCAGTGGTACGACCAGACGGTCGCCGAGGTGTACTTCGCCACGGCGGAGGACGCCGAGAAGGCCGGCTTCACCAAGGCCGGCGGCGACGACGGCAAGTAGCCCTCGCCGGCTCTGACCGACCCGAGCACCCCGGGACACCACGTCCCGGGGTGCTCGCGTCTCTGCGCTCAGACGTCCGTCGACCCGCCACTGCGCCAGTACCGCCCGTCGCGCCGGTCGAGGAACTCGTCCTCGACCAGATAGCGCCGCAGCGCCGCGACGTCCGGGTGGAACCGGCGCAGGACGGCGTTGACCTCGGCCTCCGGCCAGCTCTCCCCGATGGGGAACGCCTGCGCGACGTGGTCGAGGACCACCAGCCGCTTGGCCGCCCGGGTCGGGATCGACCGGAGCGAGCCGTCCTCGGCGAGGAAGGCGCGGAGCACGGCATCGCGGTTCCGGAGGGCCTCCTCCAGCGACGGACGGTCCATCCCACCCACGGTACCGAGCGCTCCGACGCATACCTCGTCGGGCCGTTTTCCGCGTCGAGGCATAGGTTTCGCGGTATGCCTGCCACGCCCCCCGCCACGTCCGCGACCGCCGTCCTGCTCGAGTCCTTCGGCCGCACACCGGATCTCGTCGCGACCGCCCTCGACGGCATGTCCGACGCCGACCTGATCAGGCGCGTCGACGCCGGCGCCAACACCCTCGCCTGGCTGGTCTGGCACACCGCCCGGATGCAGGACGGTCAGATCACCATGGCCGAGCGCGCCCTCGGTCGCCAGGACGCCGCTCAGGTCTGGACGGCTCAGAGCTTCGCCGAGCGGTTCGACCTCGACGTCGGCGACCGCGAGGTCGGCTACGGCATGACCTCCGACCAGGTGGCCGGCATCGTCGCCTCCGCCGACCTCCTGACGGAGTACCACCAGGCCGTGAACGACCACACCGTCGCGTTCCTGGAGGGCCTCGACGAGGCCGACTACGAGCGCGTCGTCGACCGGCACTGGGACCCGCCGGTCACCCTGATGGCGCGGCTGGTCAGCATCGAGCAGGACGCCGTTCAGCACCTCGGCCAGGCGGCCTACGTCCGGGGCGTCCTCCGCCGGACCTGACGGACGAGACGGACCTGACTGAGCGGCCCGCTCAGTCAGGCAGCCGGCGCATCTCGACGAGCGTGAGACCGAGGGTCTGGAACCGGTCGAGCAGGCCATGGAGGTGCGGACCGTCGAGCACCGTTCCGAACAGGACGGAGCCGGGCATCTCGATCGCTTTGGACTCCTGCAGCTCGGGAAAGGCCTCGCGCGTCGTGGGCGAGAGTCGCTCCTCGAGGATGAACTCGTACCGCACGACGCCCTCCCGGGTCCACATTGCGCCACCTCCCGCACCGGCCACCTGGTCCCCAGAGTGGGGCTTGCGCCGGTCGCGCGCTTCACCCTTGCGAGGTGACCGGACCTCGCGCCGGCGCCGAGCGATCACGTCTCGGCCTCGTCCGTCGCGACGACCGGTCGCCCGCGATGGCGCCGGAACCGTTGGCCCAGGCCATGATGTGGATGCTCGCCCTCCGAACCCGGAACGCCCGGCCCGTCGCCACCGGGACCGGCGGGCCCGAGCTGCGGCAGGACGTCGTACTGGCGGCTGTAGATGTCGATGAGTGAGAGGAGGAGCGCGGAGATGGGAACGGCGACGAGTGCGCCGGCGACCCCGAAGAGTGCGGCGCCGAGGATGACCGCCGCGAAGGCGACGGCGGGATGCATGTCGACGGCGTCGGCGCTGATCTTCGGCTCGATCGTGAGGTTCTCGATCTGCTGGTAGATGAGCGCGAAGATCAGGGCGAGGACCCCGTCGACCGGGTCGGCGCTCGTGAGGCCGACCACCACCGGCAGGGCGATGGCGATGTAGGTGCCGACCGTCGGGACGAACTGCGACACGACGCCGGTCCAGACACCGAGGGCGAGCCAGAAGGGCATCCCGATGATGAGCAGGAAGATGGCGGTGAAGCCGCCGCAGATGGCGGCGAGGACAACGCGGGCCGCGACGTACCCACCGGTCTTCTTGACCGCCAGGCCCCAGACGACCAGGAACACCTCCTGACGGCCCGGCGGGAGCAGCCGGGCGACCCACCGCTTCAGCCGTGGCGCGTCCGCGGAGAAGTAGAAGATGAACAGGCCCAACGTGAAGAGGGAGAAGATCCCGCCGAGGACTGCGACCACGACACCGAGCACTCCGCCGGCCACATCGACCCCGACGCCGGCCAACGTCTGCGGCGTGATGTGCAGCTCCTCCAGAAGCTTGGTGGGATCGAACGAGGTGCCGAAGGTGCTGTTGAGCCAGGTCGTCACCGAGGCGAGCGCCTCGGGGATGGCTTGGATCAACGTGACCGCCTGCGAGACGAGCAGGTTCCCGAAGGCCGCGGAGAACCCGACCGCGAAGACGACCACCCCGACCATGACCAGGCCGGTCGCCAACCCGCGCCGCATGTGCTGGGCCAGCCGGCTCACAGCCGGCTCCATGGCGATGCTGGCCAGCCAGGCCATGACCACCTGGAAGATCAGCGAACCGCCGTCGTGGAGGACGAACGACCCGAACGAGTAGACGACGATGAGGCCGATGACGACGATCCCGGACCGCCAGACCGACCGCGGGTCGATGACGATGAGCGTCCGGCGCAGCCGCCCCTGAGGAGACGCTGCAGCCGACGCGGGCTGGGGGGCCGGGTCGGTCGTGGGCTCCTCGGCCAAGCTGTCCATGAGGCTCCCGTCACGTCGACTCGTCGGCAGGGTATCGCCGGCCCCACGACTCTCACCGAACCACCACGAAGACTCGCCGTCCGCGACCTGATGCGCGTCACCCGAGCCGGGTGAGGTCGGCGCACCGCCGCGACAAGCACGATGAGGACGGTCCGAGTGAGAGAGGTGACCGTGAGCGTCCTCGCCCCCAATCTGCGCGGGTACAAGGCGGCGTGGCTGCGCAACGACCTCGTGGCCGGGGCGACCGTCTGGGCGGTTCTCGTGCCGGAGGCGCTCGCCTACGCCACCATCGCGGGCGCGCCCCCGGTCGTCGGCCTGTATGCGGCGACGCCGCCCTCGTGCTGTACGCCATGCTCGGCTCCTCGCGGCACCTCGTGGTCGGCCCCATGTCGGCGACCGCCGCCCTCTCCGCGGCCACCATCGCGACGGTCGCCGACCCGAGCGGCAGCAACTACGTCGCCCTCACCGCGGCCCTGGCCGTCGTCACCGGTGTCGTGGCGCTCATCGCCGGCCTGCTGCGGCTGGGCTTCCTGGCGGGGTTCATCTCCGAACCGGTGCTCAAGGGATTCATCGTCGGCCTCGCCCTGACCATCATCATGGGCCAGCTGCCCAAGCTGTTCGGCGTCGACGGAGCCTCCGGCAACTTCTTCGCGAAGCTCTGGGGGCTCGTCACCGCGCTCGGCGGGACGCATTGGCCGACGTTGGTGGTGGGGATCCTGTCCCTCCTGCTCGTGTTCGGTCTGCGGCGGCACCTGCCGCTGGTCCCCGGCTCCCTCGTCGCCGTCGCCCTTGGCGTGCTCGTGGTCACGCTGTTCCACCTCGACGACAAGGGCGTCGAGGTCGTCGGGGCGATCACGCCCGGGCTGCCGCAGGTGGGGCTGCCCGGCGGGATCGGGCCGGACCAGTACCTCGGCCTCGTCGGGTTCGCCGTCGGGGTGGTGCTCGTCGGGTTCGCCGAGGGTCTGGGAGCAGCCAAGACGTATGCGGTCCGCGCCGGCTACGACGTCGACGCCAACCAGGAGCTGCTCGGCCTCGGCGCCGCCAACGTCGGCTCCGGCGTGGCGTCCGGCATGGTGGTCAACGGCAGTCTCTCCAAGACGGCGGTCAACGGCGGCGCCGGTGCGAAGTCGCAGGTCTCCGGCCTCTTCGTCGCGGTGCTGACGGTCATCACCCTGCTGTTCCTCACCGGGCTCTTCGAGCAGCTGCCGGAGGCGACCCTGGGCGCGATCGTCGTCGCCGCGGTCATCGAGCTCGTCGACATCACAGGCCTCCGCCGCCTCTACGGCGTCTGGTCCTCGCGGCTGTCCGACATCTACGGCCGGGCGGCGCGGGCCGACTTCGCCGCGGCCATCGCGGCCATGTTCGGCGTGCTCCTCTTCGACACCCTGCCGGGCCTCGTCATCGGGATCGGGATCTCGTTCCTGCTGCTGCTCTACCGCGCCTCGCGACCCAACATCGCCACCCTCGCCCGGACGCCGGAAGGGCACTGGCACGACGCCGACCGGTTCCCCGACTCCAGCCCCGAACCGGGAGTCGTGGTGCTCCGGGTCGAGGCCGGACTGTTCTTCGCCAACGCCGACGCCATCCGCGAGCGGGTGGTCGCGGCCGCCTCCTCGCCCGACGTCCACGGCGTGGTCCTCGACTGCGAGAGCGTGCCGTTCGTCGACGTCACCGCGGCCGAGATGGTCGAGCGCCTGCGCACCCTCCTCGCACCACAGGGCACGCGGCTGGTCCTCGCCCGCGACATCGGCCAGGTCCGCGACGTGCTCGGCCGCGCCGGCGACGAGGTCGACGCCGCGACGGTCTATCCGAGCGTGTCCGCCGCCGTCGAGGCGGTCCGGGCGTCTCCAGCGTCGGACCCGGGGTAGCTCGAGTCATCACTTTCCGGTGATGCGGCTCGCCCTACTTTTCACCCTAATCGGGTGAAATGGTCGTCGCGTGAGCGCACGGACACGTCCGTTTGGTGGCGCACCATACCCACTCCGCGGCACACTCGCTGGAGGGCGTCTAGCGGCGGAGGCATCGGGTGGCTGGCCAGCGTGCGGTAGCAGTTGCGCCCTACCCCGCGGACGGCACCCCTAAGCGCGACGTTCCCGCGCTGCCGCGGTGGTCCGTGTCACGGAGTCGCCTCGCCGTGCCGGAGCCGCTGGAACAGGCCGTCGAGCTGGGTCTCGGCAGCATCATCGTCGTCACGGGGCCGGGCGGAGCCGGGAAGTCGACGCTCATGGCCGCCTGGGCGAACGAGCTCACCGCGCGGTCCGACGGTGTCGGGTGGGCGTCCCTCGGCTCGGACGACAACGACCCCGCGACGCTGTGGGCGACGTTGCTCGGGGCGTTGCGCGACGCCGTGACGAGCGGCGCGGTCGCGACCGTTGAACGCGGGGCGCCGGCGGAGGTTCTCGCCGTCGCGGCCGAAGGACGGGAGGCGCTCGAGACGATGCGGGCGCCGGCCCCCCGGGCGGTCCCGGCGTTCGTCGGCCGTCTCGCCCGGGTGTTGCGCGAGGTGCCGTACCCGATCTGGCTGCTTCTCGACGACGTCCACCTGGTCCGCGACCCCGCCGGCCTCGACTCCCTGAACCTGCTGATGCGGTGGGCGCCCTCGCCGCTGCGCATCGTCCTCGGCGCCCGCGCCGACCCGGCCCTCCACCTGCCGCGGCTGCGTCTCGAGGGCCGGGTGCGCGACATCCGGGACGGTGAGCTGCGGTTCCTCCCGGACGAGGCGGAGGCCATGCTGGCCGCCCACGGCGTCCGACTCACCTATACGCAGCTGAACCGGTTGCACAGCCTCACCGAGGGATGGGCCGCCGGGTTGGGGCTGGCGGCGGCCTCGCTGCGAACCGGTCGCGACGTCGACCACTTCCTCACCTCCTTCGCCGGAGAGACCGGCGCGATGGCGGCCTACCTCATCGAGGAGGTCCTGGCCGGGCTCGACCACGACGCCCTCGAGTTCATGCTCGTGACCTGCGTCGCCGAGCGGCTGACCCCCGAGCTGGCCCAGCGGCTGTCGGGTCGCGACGACGCGGGCGAGATCCTCGGCAAGCTGGCCGACGCCAACACTCTGGTCAGCGTGACGACCGGCTCCGTCACGACCTACCGGTACCACTCGCTGCTCCGGGGCTACCTCTCGGCGCGGCTGAAGCGCCTGGGTCGCATCCGGTTCGGGGAGCTGCACGCCAAGACCGCGAGGTGGTTCTCCGAGAACGGGCTCGACGCGGAGGCCCTCGAGCACGCGGTCCTCTCGCAGGACGAGCACGTGACCCACGCGATGCTGCACAAGTACGGGGTCCGCCTCGTCCTCTCCGGCCGGGGCAGCACCGTCGGGCGGGCCCTGGAGGGGGCGCCGGCCTCCGTGCGAGCCGAGCGGCCTATGGAGGCCCTGGCCGCGATCGTGGCCCTCGACTCCGGCGACCTGCTCGGTGGCGAGGTCCACGTCGCCGCCGCCGACGCCGCCCTGCCCGTGCCGCTTGCGGCGACGGCGCACGCACCGTTCGAGGACCCGGCGGAGGCCGCCCTCCCCGCCGATCGGCTGGTCGCGCTGGCCCGGCTGTCCATCCAGCGCATCCGGGGCGAGGTCGACCCGGATGCGATCGTCGAGGTCACCGATACGCCGCACGCGCATCCCACGGCCGCGACCCGCAACCTGCGTGACCTCGAGCTCCTCGAACGGATGAACGCCGGTGTCGCGCTCGTCGCGATGGGCCGCTACGAGGAGGGCGCCGCCGAGCTGGAGGAGACCCTGCGCCTGGCTCGGCGCGGCGGTTACGAGTACACCGTCATGGTCTGCCTCGCCCACCTCGCCGGTGCCGCCGCGGCGGTCGGGGACCTTGGCGGGATGGGCTCCTGGAGTCGCTCCGCTCTCGAGTACGCGCGGCCGCGCGGCTGGGCGTCCTCGCCCCAGCTCCTGTACGCGTACGTGCTCGCCGCCGCGGGGGCGTACTCGGCCTGCGACCTCGTCACGGCTCGCCGGCTGTCTGACACGGCCGAGGCCATCCTCGACGGCGGCCACCCGCCGCTTGACGCGCGGACCTACGACCGGCAGCGCATCGACGTGGAACCGCTCCTGCTGAGGGCCGTGGACGCCGTGGCCTCCTACATCGGGTTCGCCGAGGCGGCCGACGACCCGGCTCGGCGACGGGCGATCGTCCGCGAGCGGGCGGCGGCGATCGAGCAGCCGGTCCCCTCGTACCCCGTGCAGATCGCCGCGTACGAGCTGGTCGAGCACCATCGGATGGCCGTGCAGAGCGGGCAGGTGGACCTCGCCGAGGACACTCGCCGCTTCGCCGTCGGCTTTCCCGGGATGACCGGCGACGTCCTGGTCATGGAGGCCTACCAGGCGATGCGTCAGCTGCGGAACCGCGAGGCGCGGCTCTTCGTGGGACCGGTCCTGAGCGGCGAGGCCCAATGTGTCGCGGTCACGTCGACGATCACGGCCTGGTTGGTGGAGGCGACGCTGGTGATCCGCAACGACCAGCACGCGGTGGCCCACGAGGCTCTGCTCCGCGCTCTCGACCTCGCCGCGCCGCAGCACTGTGTCCGGCTGATGCGCGAGACGTCGGCCGAGGTCGTCGACGCGATGACCTTCGGGCGTGGCCGGTTCGGGCAGCACGAGGCGTTCGTCGAGCGGTGCCTGGCCACCGGCGACCCGGCCGACCAGAACGGCACCCGCGGCGTCCACGACGCCTACGGGGTCGTCGCGGCCGCGCTGACCCCGAGGGAGCTCTCCCTGTTGCAGGACCTCCCGTCCCTGATGACCGTCGCCGAGATCGCCACGGCCCGGGCCGTCAGCCCCAACACGGTCAAGACCCAGCTACGGTCCTTGTTCGCCAAGCTCGGCGTCGGCACCCGCCGCGAAGCCGTCACCGCCGGCCGGCGGCAGGGCCTCATCTAGCGGGCGCGTCCGATCACTCGCTGAACGCCTCGCGGAGCTTGGCCTCCTGGTCGTCGGAGAGGTTGGTGTGCACGAGCTCGGCGTGGAGTCCGGCGTCCTTGACCGCGGCCAGCACCTTGTCCTGGACCGCGTCGCTGGTCATGACGAACAGCGCCGAGGTGCCCGGCGTGACCTGCTCGCGCACGCTCTTGATGAAGTTGTCGTCGATCCCGACATCGTTGAGCGAGCCGGTCAGGGCACCCGTGGCGGCGCCGACTGCCATCCCGAGCAGCGGGACGAAGAACAGCATCCCGAACAGCAGGCCCCAGAACGCACCGCCCAAGGCACCCGCGCCGGTGAGGTTGTTGAGCTGGCGGGTCTTCGGCTTCTTCTTGCCTTCCTCCCACACCACGGTGGCGGCGTCGAAGACCTTGATGAGCTCCTGCTGCTGCAGCTTCTGCAGGACGTCGACGGTCCGCTCCGCGCTCGAGGTGTCGTTGAACTTCCACACGGTCAAGGTCGCCACCAGGCACCTCCAGGTCGTCTTCGCCAGCCGACTCCACCGGTCGGCCGTCCGTGTCCATCCTCCTGATCACCGACGCCGGGTCGCCTCACCCGTCGCGGGTGACCCCGTGCGGAGACCTAGCGCGGCGCGGGAGAACGCGGCGAGGATGGGCGAGCCCGCCGGGCCGTTCGACGAAGAAGCCTGCTCATGCCCATCACCCAGAGCTCGGTCGGTGCCTCCTCACCGGACGGTCGCATGTTCCGGCTCGACCTCGGTGGGGTGGACGGGTATGCCGCGGGTGACTTCGTGACGATCGCCGAGGAGTCCGGCGACCGTCATCTCGGCCTCGTCGAGCGGCTCGACCAGCACGCCGACGGCGGTGGCGTGGCCACCGGATCGATCCTCGCCGGATGGCACGGCGCGTCGGCCGCCCGCCCCTTCACCTCGGCGGCGGCGAAGCACAGTGACCCGGAGGTCCTCGCCGACTTCTACCGGGACGCCTCGGCAGTGCTCGGCCTCGGCTCGATGGTGTCGGCCCCCGACGTGCCGGTGGGGCTGGTCCCGAAGCGGCTGAACCGGCATACCTTCTGGTGCGGGCAGAGCGGATCCCGCAAGACCTTCGCCCTTGGTGTCGCGCTGGAGCAGATCCTCATGAAGACGCGGTTGCCGGTGGTGATCTTCGACCCGAACGGGGACTTCGTCCGGCTCGGTGAGTCGCGCCCCGGGGCCGACGAGGCCGAGCGCGCCACTCTCGCCGGCCGCGACATCCGGGTGCTGCGCCCCGGCGACGGTCCTGATGGTCTGCGAATCCGCTTCCGGGACATGTCGATCCGCTCCAAGGGCGCGATGTTCCGGTTGGACCCGTTGATCGACCACGAGGCCTTCAGCGTGCTCGTGCGTTGGGGGCCGCAGATGCACGCCTCGGGTCCGGAGGAGGTCCTGGCCCAGCTGCGGTCCGCCGATGACATCGGTTCTCGTGTCGTCGCCTCGCGGCTGGAGAACCTCGGGGTGATGGACTGGACCCTCTGGGCGCTCGACAAGCCGGCCGCGACCGACGTCATCGCCGAGCGCCCGGCCGCGACGGTGCTCGACATCGGGTCGTTCTCGAGCCAGGACGAGCAGCTGGCCGTGGCGCTCGCGGTCTTCGAGGATCTCTGGCGTCGCCGCGAGGAACGCCGGCCGATCCTCATCGTCGTCGACGAGGCGCACAACCTCTGCTCACCGGACCTGGACTCGACCGCGGCGCGCGCGGTCCGAGACCTGATCATCCAGATCGCCGCCGAGGGGCGGAAGTTCGGACTGTGGCTGCTGCTGTCAACGCAGCGTCCCTCCAAGGTGCATCCGCAGATCGTGTCCCAGTGCGACAACCTCACCCTGATGCGGATGAACTCGCCGAACGACCTGGCCGAGCTCGCCGACCTGTTCGGGTTCGTCCCGCCCGGAATGCTCGACCAGGCGTCCCGGTTCCGGCAGGGCGAAGCGCTGGTCGCCGGCGGCTTCGTCCCTGCGCCGAGCATCATCAAGTTCCGCGACCGGATCACCCACGAGGGCGGCATCGACGTGCCGGTCCCGATGCCCGGCTGACGCGACCGCGGGGTGACCTAGGCTCGCTGGCCATGAGCGAGGTCGTGCGCGTTCGCCTCGACCTCGGCTACGACGGGACCGACTTCTCGGGCTGGGCCGCCCAGCCGACCCGCCGGACCGCGGAGGGAGTCCTGTCCGCCGGCCTCGCGACCGTGCTGCGGGCTCCGGAGCCGGTACGGCTGACCGTCGCCGGGCGGACCGACGCCGGTGTCCACGCGCGCGGCCAGGTCGCCCACGCCGACCTCGACCCCGACGCGTGGGCGCGGCTGCCCGGCCGGTCCGGCCGGCCCCCCGAGGAGGCGTTGCGGACCCGGTTGGCGGGCGTGCTTCCCGCCGATGTCGTCGTCTCACGCGTCAGCCCGGCGCCCGCCGGCTTCGACGCACGGTTCTCGGCGACCTCCCGCCGGTACCTCTACCGGATCGCCGACGACCTCGCGACGCGCGACCCGTTGCGGCGCCGCGACACGGTTTCCGTACGCGGCCATCTGGACGAGCACGCGATGGGCGACGCCGCATACCTGCTCGTCGGTCTGCACGACTTCGCCGCGTTCTGCAAGCGGCGGGCGGGCGCGACAACGGTCCGCACCCTGCTCGCCCTGTCGTGGGAACGGCTGCCCGACGGGGTCCTGGCCGGGACCGTCGTGGCCGACGCGTTCTGCCACTCGATGGTCCGGTCGCTGGTCGGCGCGCTCGTGCCCGTCGGGGAGGGGCGCCGCGACGTCGACTGGCCCGCGGCGGTGCTGACCACGGGGCACCGTGACCCGGGAGTCAAGGTGATGCCGCCGCACGGGCTCAGCCTGGAGGAGGTCACGTACCCGCCGGACGCCGAGCTGGCGGCCCGCGCGGTTCAGGCGCGGGCGACGCGGACGCTCGACGAGCCGTCGTCCGGCCAGCGCTCCTAGAGCCAGCGCCGGGTGTGCCGGCTGAACTCGTCGTACTCCTCGCCGAACCGCTTTCGGAGGTACGCCTCCTCGCGCCGGATGACGTTGCGGTCGACGAAGGCCACGATCGCCGGCAACGCGACCGGCGCCCACCACGTGCCGAGGACCAGACTGCCGCCGGCGTAGGCGAGGGTCAGGCCGAGGTACATGGGGTTGCGGGTGTAGACGTAGGGGCCGCTCGTCACGATGGCCGACGCCGGCCGGCCCGGGATCATCGACGTCCGGTGACGGCGGAAGGACACGACGCCGGCGGTGGCGATCGCCTCGCCGGCGACGACCAGGGCCCACCCCCCGCCCTTCCGCCACCCGGACCCGGGCATCCGCCAGGGCAGCAGCCGGTCGGCCGCCCACGCCAGGGCGAGCGGCGCGGCGTACACGAGGGGCGGGGGGAAGTGGACGTCGGCACCCTGCGCGCTGTTCGGCTCGGTCACGTCACGTCTCCTCGGGAAGTGGGGGACCCACGACCTCCAGACCGTAGCGCGGGCCGACCTCGTTCCACTTCGGGATCTCGACCGCGAGCGTCTGACCGTCCGGTCCGGGGAGGCGCCGCTCGCGTGCCGGGATGCCGACCTCGTCGTAGAGCCCGAACAGCGCACCCGGGTCGGTGAACCCGAGGAACCGCACCGGGGCCGCCCCGGTAGTGCGGAAGGCGTGCGGGAGCCCTCGCGGCAGCCAGATGAAGTCGCCGGCCGTGAGGTGGAACAGGTCGTCGCCGGCGCGGTAGGTCATGGTGCCGTCGAGGAGGTAGAAGGCCTCGTCCTCGTGGGTGTGCCGGTGCAGTGGCGTGGCGATGCCCGGTGGCTGGGTGACGAGGGAGACGCCGAGGCGGCCGCCCGACTCGTCCGCGGACAGGAGGTGCTCGAACAGCGACCCCATCGCCCACGTCGCCGGGCCGGTGCCGGCCGGGCGGTGGACGACGGTGCGGGCGGGTGCGGTCTGCGTGGTCACGAGGTCCTCTTTCTTAATTCACCGGAAAGTACTTCGGGTGAATACTGCTAGGGTAGGACCCGTGCCCCAGGACGTCAAGCCCCGCGCCTACCGCTCGCCGCGGCGGGCCGAGGGTGCAGCGAGAACGCGACAGCGGATCGTCGCGTCGGCGCGAAAGCTGTTGTCCGACAAGGGGTATGCGGGGACGACGGTCACGAAGGTCGCTCGGGCGGCCGGGGTGTCGGTCGACACGCTCTACGCCAGTGTCGGGCGAAAGCCCCAGCTGCTCCTGGCCGTCGTCGACGACATCCTCGGCGAGGGCCAGGGCGCCGTCCCCGCCGCGCAGCGGGCCTACGTCGCGGGAGTCCAGGCCGCGGTGGGCTTGCGGGCGAAGGTGGACGCGTACGCCTCGGCGATGGGCCGGCTCCAGCCCGAGATCGCGCCGCTGCTGCGGGCGCTGGCGTTCGCGGGGGAGGAGGACGCCGCGTGCGCCGCGGCCTTCCGCCACATCGACGACCGGCGCGCCGCCAACATGCGGCGTCTCGCGGCCGACCTCCGGACGACGGGGGAGCTGCGTCCCGACCTCGACGACGCCGCCGTCGGAGATCTGATCTGGTCGACGAACTCGTGGGAGTACTTCCACCTCCTCCGGCGACGCGGGTTCACGCCCAGCCGGTATGCGGCCCACCTCGCCGACCTGTGGTTCCGGACGCTGGCGGCCGACCCGACGCATACCCTTCCGTCCCCATCGAAGGGGAAACCCGGGTGACCCGGCGCCGGGGATTTGCCACACTGGCGGACTGTGGGACACGTCGACATCGCGGGGGTGTCCTTCTCGCTCCCTGACGGGCGCCCGTTGCTGCGTGACGTCTCCCTGCGCGTCGGCGAAGGCGCCAAGATCGCGCTGATCGGGCCGAACGGCACCGGCAAGACGACCCTGACCCGGATCATCGCGGGCGACCTGGTCCCTGACGACGGCGCGATCACCCGTAGTGGTGGGCTCGGGGTGATGCGCCAGTTCGTCGGCCAGCTCCGCGACGACTCGACGGTGCGCGACCTGCTGCTCACGGTGGCGCCGACCAAGGTCCGCAAGGCGGCCGCGGAGGTCGACGGCACCGAGCTGCTGATGATGGAGCACGACAGCGAGGCGGTCCAGCTGGCGTACGCCCAGGCGCTGGTCGACTGGGGCGACGCGGGCGGCTACGAGTACGAGACGCTGTGGGACACCTGCACCGTCGCCGCGCTGGGCATCCCCTTCGAGAAGGCGCAGTGGCGCCAGGTCACGACGCTGTCCGGCGGCGAGCAGAAGCGGCTGGTCCTCGAGGCGCTGCTCCGCGGCCCCGAGGACGTCCTCCTGCTCGACGAGCCGGACAACTATCTCGACGTCCCGGCCAAGCGCTGGCTGGAGGACCAGCTCATCGCCTCGCCGAAGACGGTGCTGTTCGTCTCACACGACCGCGAGCTGCTGAACCGGGTCGCCACCCGGATCGCCACGCTCGAGCCGGGGGCCGCGGGCGCGACGTTGTGGGTGCACCCGGGCCGGTTCACCACGTATGCGGACGCGCGCCGCGACCGGAACGACCGTCTGGAGGAGCTCCGCCGCCGCTGGGACGAGGAACACGCCAAGCTCAAGGCGCTGGTGGTGATGTACCGCCAGAAGGCGAGCTACAACGACGCGATGGCGTCGCGGCTGCAGGCCGCAGTGACCCGGTTGACGAAGTTCCTCGAGGCCGGACCTCCGGAGGCGGTGCCGGTCCGGCAGAACGTGCGTATGCGTCTGGCCGGCGGTCGTACCGCGAAGCGTGCGGTCATCTGCTCGGAGCTGGAGCTCACTGGCCTGATGAAGCCGTTCGACCTCGAGGTCTGGTACGGCGAACGCGTCGCGGTACTCGGCTCCAACGGTTCCGGCAAGTCGCACTTCCTGCGGCTGCTCGCGGCCGGCGGCTCCGACCCCGACAAGGAGCACCAGCCGGTCGGCGACGTCGTCGCAGCGCCGGTGGCGCACTCCGGGGTGGCGCGACTCGGCTCCCGGGTGCGCCCCGGCTGGTTCGCCCAGACCCACGAGCATCCGGCCCTGCTCGGCCGCACGCTCTTGGAGGTCCTGCACCGCGGCGACGAGCACCGGGCTGGCAAGCCCCGCGAGGAGGCCGCCCGGGCGCTGGATCGCTACGAGCTGGCTCGCGCCTCGGAGCAGACGTTCGAGTCGCTTTCCGGTGGGCAGCAGGCGCGGTTCCAGATCCTGTTGCTCGAGCTGTCCGGCGCGACGCTGCTGCTGCTCGACGAGCCGACAGACAACCTCGACCTGGACTCTGCCGAGGCGCTCGAGGAGGGCCTCGACGCGTTCGAGGGCACCGTGGTCGCCGTGACGCACGACCGCTGGTTCGCGCGGGAGTTCGACCGGTACCTCGTGTTCGGAGCGGACGGGCGGGTCTACGAATCCACGCAGCCGGTCTGGGACGAGGCTCGGGTGGTCCGCGCTCGTTGAAGGCCGCCGGTTTCAACGAGCCGAAGTCGCGCGCTCGACCGGGACAGCACCCAGGTCAACCAGTCGGTACGTGCGTCACTTCGCCCAGAAGGGCGTGCACCAGTGGTGCTGCACTTCGCGATTCGGCCGGAGACACCATGCACAACGGCGACGGCGATTGTGAGGCTGCGCCGGGCGACGAGCGCTAAGCAGCGCTTCGACCGAATCCATTCGCCCCGAATTATCGCGGGACGTTCTTGACTCCTGTGAGGCGGCTTCGATTGCAACGAACCCGGTTGCGGCACCACCGGAGCCGAGTTGAGTGTCTGGCCCGTGCACATCGTCGAGCGGACCCTCGACAGCGGCGAGCTCGCGCAGGACGTCTGCCGCTGACGGGCTGGACAGCCAGTAGTAGTCGGCACCAGTCCCAGACCCGCTCGCCGCCGGGGCGTGAACGACAGGTCGGGGTCTAGACCGAGCGCAGACTGGCCTGTAAGGCGAGGCCAGGTGACGGTCGGCGCAACCACGGCTCCGGGGGCACTGCGACCGAAGCTTGTAGCTGGCGCTCCCCCGTTCGTCCTGATCGACGCCTCATTCCGCCCCGCCCAATCCCCGATGACCTGCGGTGAGGCGTCCGGTCGGAACTGGACTGGGCGCATACCGGCATATGGTGCCGATCGTCACCGAGTCCCGGAGGTGCGCGCCGAGGGCGGGATGCACGTCGTCGATCCGGTGCAGGCTGTCGCGGATGCGTGCCCCGACGGTCTTGCGTGCACTTTCGGTCTGGTCACCCAGACGACGCGGCCGCCCGCCGAGTCCGGCTGCGCTGGCCAGTTGCGCGATCAGCGCCTCACGCTCGAGCTCCAGCGCCTCGCCGACCTCCGACCTTCCGGCGCGATCGGCCTCGTCCAGCGCTCGATGGATCGCCGCGAGCCGGGCTCGGTATGCGGCTCGCGCCTGGTCGTCGAGGATCGGGTCCGCACCGGAGGCGGGTATGGGTCGGCCGAGCAGGGTGAGGACATGGATCTCTCTGCCAGGGTTCGCCACGAGCGTGGCGAGGTCGCGGAGACCCTTCGCGTCGGGGAGGTGGGCCACTCGACCGGTGTAGGACATCCGCCAGGTCGCGCCCTCGCGCTTAAACGTGAGAGGTGAACGTGCCGGTTCGCGCTCAGACGGCGACCAAACTCGGGCGCCCAAGCGCCGCGAGGCGCCGCGGGCGGCCTCGAACATCCGGGCCGCATCCTCGTGCCGCCCCAGGGCGGCGGCGAGGTCACCGCGGAGACGGTCGACCGGCCCGTAGTAGGCCGCACAACCTCCGACCACGAAATGCCTGCCGGCCCAAGGCTCGAGCATCGACAGGAGGCGCTCGCGTTCCGCGTTGTCTCCACACGATGCCCAGAGCCACGCCGCAATGCCGAGCAGGTCGATGGAGTAGAAGGCGTCATCGGGTGGGAGACCTTGGGCCGCCGCGGCGCGGGCACCCGGGAAGTCCCCGGTTGCGAGGGCTTGGGCACCCGTCAGAACGTGACGCACCTTCCACAGCGGGTCGTCGGCGGGCGGGTCCATTCGCTCGTCCCACGGGTCAATCCCTAGTAGGGCCAGCGAGCAGCGCACGGTCTGGTCGCAACCGACCGCGTCCGGCTCATCCATCATCGTGCCCAGCTGCCGTGCCTGACTGGTCAGCCCGAGGGCGTCCTCGATCCGCCCGTCGATCGCGGCAAGCACGGCACGCCGCGACATCGACAACCACCTGCCGCGCACGGTGCCCAGTGCCTCGGCCAGCTCGCAGTGGCGAGACAGCTCGGTCAGCCCTTCGGGATCGCCGAGCTCGATCAGCGCCGCCGCGCGAAGCTGGTGCGCCAGCGCCGGCCGATCGCTGAAGGGGTCGACCCCCGCCACACGGACCAGATCTCCGCACAGCGACAGCCGCTGCTCGGTGCCCTCGGCGGTCACCTGCCCGTCCTTGGTCCACAGCAGGTCGTGCAGGGCGAGGAGGGCATCGAACTCAGCGGCCGGGTCACCTGCCCGCTGCGCCAGCTCGGCGGCCTGCCGGGCCGATGACCACGCGTCGGCGTGGCGTCCCACGATCCGTGACAGTACCCGGCTGCGCGCAGCGTGCAGCCGGGTCCCACGCACGAGGTCGTCCGGGCTGACGAGCGCCAACGCGTCCTCCACGATCGCCAGGCAGGCCAGGACCTGGGTGCCGGTCCGAGCACCCAGGGCGTGTGTGGCGAGCGCGGCCTCCGCGAGCACTTCGGCGCGCCCGTTCATCCGCGCCGCCGCCGCGACGGCCGCCAGATCGCCACGCGCACTGGGGTGACCACCGACCTGCGCGCGCGCTCTTGCGACCGCCAGCTCGAGCTCGAGCCGATCGGGCAGACCGTCCGCGACGTCGCCAGTGACCTTCTCGACCAGCCCGAGGGCCCTCTCGTAGTGCCGGATGGCCTCCTCACGACCCACAGCCGCTCGGGCTGCATCCACGGAGCAACGCAGCGCCTCTGCCGCGAACCCCTCGCCGGATGCCGCGAAGTGCACCGCAAGCCGTCCGCATACCTCCGGCGTTCTGCGCCCTCCCTCCTCCAGCGCGCCACTGAGAACAGCCGCCACCCGGCCGTTCAGCTCGGCCAGGCGCACCGCATGGAGGTCGGAGAGCACCACCTGACGGAAGAGGTCGTGCACGAACCCGACCCGCCCGTCCACGCGGGTGATGATCCGCGCCTGCTCGGCCTCGACAAGCCCCTCAGGGGTCCCATCGTCGCCGGCGGCCGCGACGATCACACCCTGGTCGGTGCCGTCCCCCGCAACCGCGACAACCGACAGGACCTCCCGGCACCGAGAGCTCACCTGGTCCAGTCGGCGTCGTACCACCACGCGAACGCCGGCGGGGATCGCGCCGGAGTCGGCGACATCCACCCAGCCGCCGCTGGAGGTGAAGGCCAGGCGCGCCGTCTCCCGGACGAAGAACGGGTTGCCCCCGCAACGATCGGCCACGCGACCGGCCAGGTCGTCAGGCGGTCGAGGACCCGCCACCTCGGTCATGAGGGCGACCACGGCGTGATGGTCAAGCCCCGCGAGCGGGACGGAGATCGCTCCGGTCAAGAGCGCCTCGAGTGCCGGGGAGATCTCGAACTCCCGGTATGCGCCGACCAGCAGCACAGGTTCTCCCCCGGTAACCCCACGGACGAACCGCAGCAGCCGCAGACTGCCCTCGTCGGCCCAGTGGAGGTCGTCCAGCAGCACCACCAGCGGCGACCGGCGCGCTTGGGCGACGAGCGCTCGACCGATGGCGTCGTAGAGGTCGAGGTCCGTCTCGCCGGACGACCTCGGCGCACGGTTCCCGTTCAGCAGGCGCCCGGCAGCGCCTTCCTCCAACTGATCGCCCAGGTCACCCAACTCCCGCAATCTGCGCAGCACCTGCCGCCACGGCCAATACGACGGCGCCTCATCCTCCAGACAGCCGCCGCGGACTACCCAGAGCCCCGAGTGGGCGGCCCGTCGGCTGAGCTCAGCGAGCAAGCTCGACTTGCCGATGCCGGGCTCGCCGGTCACGAGAACCAGCTCGCCGCCTACGCCCTCAGCGAGGTCAGCCAGCAGCCGGTCGAGCACGGCCAGCTCGACGCTCCGCCCGACCAGCCGCCCGGCCCGGGTCCCTTCCACGGAAAGTCATCTTCCTCCTGCGGGGTCACCGCAGCTCCAGGACAAGGTTCATCGGGGTCTCCACCGGGACGACGCGCACGCTGGTAAACCCGGCCTCCCGCGCCACCCTGGTGAGGGCGGCGGGTCCGGCGAGCGACCCGAGGGGCTCGGTCCCGTCCAGCCTCTGGCTGACCGCGTTGGCGGTACAGATCATGGTGGACACCGAGTAGAACATCCGGCCGACCGGATGCAGGTTGTCGGCCACGGTATCGGCGGCCGCGAACTCCAGCAGCAGCACCGTCCCCTCCGGTGCGAGCTGCCGACGCGCGGCGGTGAGGGCGCCCACGGGGTCCCCGAGGTCGTGCAGCGCGTCGATGAAAGTGATCAGCTCGTACCCGCCGTCCACGCCCGGCGGCTCGGTAGCGGTGGCGCGGGTGAAACGCACCCTTCCCGACAGTCCGGCATCCTCCGCGCGTCGGCTCGCCGCGTCCACCGAGCCCGAGTTGTAGTCGATACCGACGACAGACGTCGCCGGCAGGTGCTCGGCCAGCGCGAGGGTGGGGGTGCCGTAGCCGCAGGCGACGTCCAGCACCTTCCCGCCCCCCGCGAGCCGGTCGACGACCCCGGACGCGTCCAGCACGGAGGCCATCACCGGTGAGGGCAACGACACCTGGGTCAACGCGTCCGCGCCGTGCCAGTACTGCTCCCCAAGCTGGTGCCAGCCGACCCCGTCGCCCCGTCGCATGGCCGCGGCAAAGCGGTCCAGGCCGTCGACCATCGGCCCGAGCATCTCGACGCAGGCGGCGACCATACCCAGCCCCGGACCGTGGACCAGTGCGGCGGCCGCCTCGTCGCAGAGCGTGAAGGTGTCGGCGTCTGGGTCGTAATCGAGATACCCGGCCGCCGCCTGCGCACGCGCCCACTCCCGGACAAGGGGCCCGGACGCCCCGGACCTGTGCGCCAGCTCATCAGCGGTCGTCGGCCCCGCCCCCACCAGGGCTTGCCACAGCCCGGTCCGGGCACCGGCCTCCACCGTAAGCAGCCCGATCGCCCCACCAAGATCGACCACCAGTCGTTCCACGAACGTCTCGGGGCTGCGCTCCACCATCGTCTGGACACTCATCGTGCTCCTCCTTCCGGAGCCCTCACTGGCTCTCACCCACCATGCGCTGGAACGTTCCTAGCGCGCCGCTGGACGCCATCTCGCGCCATCGAAGACCGGTCAGTGGCACCGGATCAGGAGGAGCCACGGACGAAGAACCGGTCATGCAGGACGCCATCGGGCAGGCCGAGCTGGTACACCGACGAGCAGCGCGGCCGGTCGACTCGTGGACGCCGCCCTGTCGCTATCGGGAAGATTGACCCGGTGCCAAACGCGGTGATCTACCGGGACCCGGAGGGTGCGCTGGCCGCGGACACGAAGGTCGGTCCCGACGTACCGGTCGCGGAGTGCCGATCCACATCAAGGACCTCGCGGCCGAGGCGCAGGGGATGCTCCTTCACGAAGGGGTCGGCATACCTCGAAAGCGACGTGTCGAAGCAGGACCTCACGTACGTCGCACGCCCCCGTCGGGCGGGTTTCGTCATCCTCGACAAGACCAACACCCCGAATCGGCCTCAGACACGCCCCTCGGCGGGGATCTCCCAACCGCTACTGATCGCCAACCTTACGGATGGCGACCGGCCTTGCCGCCGGGCGGGCGACGCGCCAGCGTCGCCCGTTCCCGATCGGAACGCATGGGTTGGCGGACAGCGGGTCAGTACGAGGCGGGATAAGCCTTCTGGAGTTCGGCAGCGGGCGCGGCCGCGTCCGCTGACCTGGTAACCGTTGCCGGAACCCCACTCTCGCATTGACACGCCGCAAACGCAGTTTCGGTGAGGTATCTCGGCTGCCTCTGGACGACACCGGGCCGCTACGTGGCCCCCGGCGCGGGACGCGCGCCCGCGCGGGGCAGTACGTTGGTTGGGTCGGATCCACCTCGCGGACCCACGCCAGCACGATGCCGGTGACAACTGACTGAAACCGACTGCGTCGTGAGGTTCGACATTTCGGTGCCGACGAGCCGGCCTACCGTCCTGAGCCGACGCGATAGCGGCAAAAATCCGACCCGGTGTCCGGCAGTACCCTCCAGAGGAAGCCGAACGGGCGGTTGCGGATGGTCGGGGTCGACGCTGCTGGGCACTCCGGGAACGCTGACGCCCTCGACCTGCGGATCCTCGGCCCACTCGAGGCGTGGCGGGGACAGGAGCGTCTGAACCTCGGTGGGACACGACCGCGTTCGGTGCTGGTGTGCCTGCTGCTCGACCCGGACCAGGACGTGTCGACGACCAGGATCGTCGAGGCCGTGTGGGGGGACCGACCGCCGACCGGAGTCCTGACAACGCTGCAGGGCTACGTCTTCCACCTGCGCCAGGCTCTAGAACCCCCGCGGCCCAAGGGGGCCCCGCCGGGCATCATCGTCACCGTCCCCGGCGGCTACCGGCTGCAGACCGCCGGGATCACGATCGACGCCGTGCGGTTCGAGCAGGTCGTGGCCCAAGTCCGTTCTCAGCCGGCCTTGGATCCTGCGGCGGCCTCGGCACAGCTCGGCGAAGACCTGGCGCTCTGGAGGGGTGACGCCTTGACGGACGTCGTCTCGCTCAACGGGTTCGCCGCACCGGTCGCGACGCGGCTGGATGAGCGTCATGCGGCAGCGAGCGAGCTGTGGGTCGAGGCGGAGCTGGCGCTCGGCCGCCCGGTCGCGATCGAGACGCTCGACGCCCTGGTCGTCCGATACCCCCTGCGCGAGCACCTCGCCGCCCTGCGGATGCTCGCGCTGTACCGAGCCGGACGGCGGGCGGATGCGCTCGACGCATACCACCGCCTGCGGCGCACTCTCTCCATCCGCCAACCCTGATGGAGGTTCAGGCGGCTCAAGCGAGGCTTGCGAATTGAAAGTCGGGCTCCCTCTCACGCTCCGCCGCCGCCGCCTCCCCACCATTCATCGCCCCTGCCTTCTTGTCCCTCGATTCGACGTTGGTCAGTGTCGCTGTGTCCCCGTCGTGACGCTCGGCCACGCCGATCCCACACGAAGGCCACCACCAGCACCACGACGATGGCTACCCCGACCCAGACCCAGAAGGACATATCCACGCCTCCGACCAGCGGTCGAACCCGTCGACGGGGCCTGTCGGTCGACCGCCAGAAAACCGTACCGTCGTTGGCCGTCACGTTGGGCGGATTGGCGAACTCCACCAGCTCGGCATACCCCGCAGCGGTCGCCCCCACCGTGACCTCGCCGAGGACACCGCCGGTCGCGCTGTCGATGACCGCTGCGGAGTGGGTGTGGACTTGGTTGTCGACGCCGATGACGACATCGACCACCTCACGTAGATCGGTCAGACTGGTCATGCGTTCTCTTCTTCGCCGGACGGGACGTAGTTCCGGTCCGGGACGAACACTCGGCAGGACTGTGATGGGACACACCGGTCGCCGCTAACGCCTGGTGGTCAAGCTCCTCATCAGGCCCGCTCCTTCAACCGGACCGACGCCAGCAACCGCGAGCGGACATGTCTCACCAAGGCATAAAGCCAGTCACTCCGAGGGTCACACCCGCGGTCACCAACCCACAGCCCACCCCCATCAGGCTGCGAAGGCGATCCTCACAGTCACTTCGCCGCGATGCGGCGCGCACCCCAAAGCACGTACATAGCCGGTGAGCAGGCGACGGATCAGGGGCCCTTGCGTCATTTCCGGTTGTCGGCGACCCATGCGTCGATGGACTCGAGGACTGTCTCGGAGACGTCGTGCTGGGGGATGAAGCTCAGGACGGTCCGGGCCTTGTCCATCGAGTACATGGGTGCTCGCCCGATGTGATCCAGGGTCGTCTGAGCGTGTTGGGAGTCGACGCGGGCAGCGAACTCGTCCCACGGCACGAACTCCAGCCTCGGTTCATGGCCGAAGTGGTAAGCCACGACCTCGGCGTAGCCGCGTAGCGTGAACGCCTGCGTGCACACGCTGTTGAAGCTCTGTCCCGCGGCAGCGTCGGGTTGTTCCAGGCACGCCTGATGCAGTCTCGCCACGTCCTCGGCGTGCACGTGATGGATGGTTTCGCCGCCACGGTCGGGCAGCAGGCAGGAGCCGTCGGCGCGCAGCGAGTCGATCACGGTCGGGTCGAGGTTGCCGGCCGGGCCGATGGGCATCCACCCTGGGCCGCTGATGTGACCGGGATGCACGACGCTGGCTCGCACCCGGTCCTGCTCGCTGGTCAGATACTGCTCGACGGCTAGCTTGTTGACGCCGTACTCCCCGTAGGGGTACTTGGGCGCATGCTCGGTAGTCGGGACAACGGCGCTGGGACCGTAGGACCAGATGCTTCCCGTGTGGACGACATGCTCACCGTCCAATGCCTGGACCAGCTGCCGCGCCTGCTGCGGTGTGAAGCAGGTCAGGTCCACGACCGCGTCGGGCCGCAGCGCGGCGACCACGGTCCCGAACCGGCCATCGTGTTCGGCCGCTGCCCGGTCGCAGATCACCGTCTCGACGTCCTGCCAGGCCGGATCGTCGCGGTAAGCCCGACGCGACCCACGGCTGATGACCACGGTGGTGTGCCCGGCCTTGACCAGGCTCGGGACCAGGTAGGTGCCGATGTGGCCAGTCCCGCCGATGACCACCACGCGCATGCCACCAACATAACGATCGCCACCACCGCCTCAATGGTCGCCGCCTCGAGACACCAAGCGACAACAGGGCCGGGGCATCCACCCAGCGAACCGCGGTGCTGTCCCTCAGGACCTCGGACTGCCGCTCCTGCGCACAGGTGGCGAGAGGGTGCCACCACGGCCACCGAAGGCACACGCAACGAGCACGCAGAGCTCGTCGTTGTGGCCCGTCGATAGAGGTGGGAGCAGCAAATGGGTCACGTTCTTGTCGGGGTTGATCCGCACAAGCTGTCCGCGACGATCGAGGTGGTCGACGAGCACGAGCGGATGCTCGGCTCGGGGCGGTTCGGCACGGACCGGGCCGGTTACACGGCGTTGCTGCGGTAGGTGAGGGCCTGGCCAGATCGGACGTGGGCGGTAGAGGGGAGGTGGGCATTGCTACTACGAGCAGCGCAGTCCCTTCTTGAGCCACGCCTCGTCACGGTGACCGACGGACCGCAGCCCAAAAGTGAGCCACACCAACAACCCGGTGGGCAGCCGCATGGAGAGCCGCCCGCCGATCACCTAGACCGAGTCTCGCCAGACACCGGTCCTAGGTGAGTCGGCTAGTAACC
>CAWHFV010000013.1:0-110077 GCA_963828725.1 uncultured Actinomycetota bacterium
CCCCGGGCATACCCGCCCGTCGTGTCGTGCGGAGCGGAGGTCAGCTGTCGGTGAACCCGAGGCTGACGTCGTCCAGCCGGACCGGCTCGCCCGACGCGGCACCGAAGGTGCTGTAGTCGTACGCGTCGTAGTTCGGCAGCGCGTACATGGCGGCCTTGGCCTCCTCGGTCGGCTCCACCGTGATGTTCCGGTAGCGCGGCAGCCCGGTCCCGGCGGGGATGAGCTTGCCGAGGATGACGTTCTCCTTGAGGCCGAGCAGCGGGTCGGACTTGGCCTCCATGGCGGCCTGGGTGAGCACCCGGGTCGTCTCCTGGAAGGACGCCGCCGACAGCCACGACTCGGTCGCGAGCGAGGCCTTGGTGATGCCCATGAGCTCCGGCCGACCCGAGGCGGTGCGGCCACCCTCGCGGGACACCCGGTCGTTCTCCGCCGCGAAGCGCGTGCGCTCCGCGAGGTCGCCCGGGATGAGGTTGGCGTCGCCGGCCTCGATGACCGTCACCCGGCGCAGCATCTGCCGGACGATGACCTCGATGTGCTTGTCGTGGATCGACACACCCTGCTGCCGGTACACGTGCTGCACCTCGTCCACGAGGTGCTGCTGCACCTGACGCGGGCCGAGGATGCGCAGGACCTGCTTCGGGTCGATGGCGCCCTGGACCAGCTGGTGGCCGACCTCGACGTGCTCGCCGTCCTGGACCAGCAGGCGGGACCGCTTGCTGACCGGGTAGGCGTGCTCGTCGGTGCCGTCGTCCGGGACGAGGACGATCCGACGGGTCTTGTCGGTGTCCTCCACCCGCACCCGACCGGTCGTCTCGGCGATCGGGGCGACACCCTTCGGGGTACGCGCCTCGAACAGCTCGACGACACGCGGCAGACCCTGCGTGATGTCGTCACCGGCCACACCACCGGTGTGGAAGGTCCGCATCGTCAGCTGGGTGCCGGGCTCACCGATCGACTGCGCCGCGATGATGCCGACGGCCTCGCCGATGTCGACGAGCTTGCCGGTCGCCAGCGAACGGCCGTAGCACATCGCACACGTCCCGACCTTGCTCTCGCAGGTGAGGACCGACCGGACCTTGACCTGGTCGATGCCGGCCTCGAACAGCGCGTCGATGACGACGTCACCGAGGTCGATGCCCGCGTTGGCCAGCACCGTGCCGTCGGCGTCGGCGACGTCCTGCGCGAGGGTCCGCGCGTAGACGCTGGTCTCGACGTCCTCGTGCGGGACCCGCTGGCCGCCGCGCGAGTCGGCGATCGGCATGGTCAGGCCACGCTCGGTGCCACAGTCGTGCTCGCGGATGATGACGTCCTGGGAGACGTCGACGAGCCGACGGGTGAGGTACCCGGAGTCCGCGGTCCGCAGTGCGGTGTCCGCGAGACCCTTGCGGGAGCCGTGCGTCGAGATGAAGAACTCGAGCACCGACAGACCCTCGCGGAAGTTCGCGCGGATCGGACGGGGGATGATCTCGCCCTTCGGGTTCGACACCAGGCCACGCATACCGGCGATCTGGCGCAGCTGCATCCAGTTGCCTCGAGCGCCGGAGTTCACCATCTTGTAGATCGTGTTGGTGACCGGGATGTTGGCCCGCATCTCCTCCGCGACCTTGTTGGTGGCCTCGTTCCAGATCTCGATGAGGTCCTCGCGACGCTCGTTGTCCGTCATCGCACCACGGTCGTAGAGCTTCTGGACCTTGGTCGCGCGGGCTTCGTACTCCTCGAGGATCTCCTTCTTGCGCGGCGGCGTGACCACGTCGGAGATGGCGACGGTCGCACCGGACCGGGTGGCCCAGTAGAAGCCGGCGTCCTTGAGGGCGTCGAGCGACGCCGCGACCTGCACCTTGGTGTAGCGCTCGGCCAGGTCGTTGACGATCGACGAGAGACGCTTCTTGTCGACGACCTCCTCGACGAACGCGTAGTTCACCGGGAGCGCCTCGTTGAAGAGCACGCGGCCCAGCGTCGTCTCGAGGATGAGAGACGGGACGATGCCGTCCTCGTTGGCCTCGACGCCCTCGGGCAGCTCGTGACCGACCGGCGGCACGACGTCGGTGAGGCGGACCTTGATCCGCGACCCGAGCTCGATCGCGTGCGCGTCGAACGCCATCCGGGCCTCGGCCGGCGTCGCGAAGACGCGACCGGCACCCGCGCCGTCCTCCACCTCGGAGGTGAGGTGGAACAGGCCGATGATCATGTCCTGGGTGGGCATGGTCACGGGGCGGCCGTCGGCCGGCTTGAGGATGTTGTTGCTCGACAGCATGAGGATGCGGGCCTCGGCCTGCGCCTCCGCGGACAGCGGCACGTGGACGGCCATCTGGTCACCGTCGAAGTCGGCGTTGAACGCCGTGCAGACGAGCGGGTGGATCTGGATGGCCTTGCCCTCGACCAGCTGCGGCTCGAACGCCTGGATGCCGAGGCGGTGCAGCGTGGGCGCCCGGTTCAGCAGGACCGGGTGCTCGGTGATGACCTCCTCGAGGACGTCCCAGACGACCGGACGCGCGCGCTCGACCATCCGCTTGGCGGACTTGATGTTCTGCGCGTGGTCGAGGTCGACGAGCCGCTTCATGACGAACGGCTTGAACAGCTCGAGCGCCATCTGCTTGGGCAGGCCGCACTGGTGCAGCTTCAGCTGCGGGCCGACGACGATGACCGAACGGCCGGAGTAGTCGACGCGCTTGCCGAGCAGGTTCTGGCGGAACCGGCCCTGCTTGCCCTTGAGCATGTCGGACAGCGACTTGAGCGGCCGGTTGCCCGGACCGGTCACCGGACGGCCACGACGGCCGTTGTCGAACAGCGAGTCGACGGCCTCCTGGAGCATCCGCTTCTCGTTGTTGACGATGATCTCCGGCGCACCGAGGTCCAGGAGCCGCTTGAGGCGGTTGTTCCGGTTGATGACCCGGCGGTAGAGGTCGTTGAGGTCGGACGTCGCGAACCGGCCACCGTCGAGCTGCACCATCGGGCGCAGGTCCGGCGGGATGACCGGGACGCAGTCGAGGACCATGCCGGTCGGGCTGTTGGTCGTCGTCGTGAACGCGGTGACGACCTTGAGCCGCTTGAGGGCACGGGTCTTCTTCTGGCCGCGGCCGGTCGCGATGATCTCGCGCAGCTCGGCGATCTCCGACTCGAGGTCGAAGGTCTCCAGCCGCTTCTGGATCGCCGCCGCGCCCATGCCGCCCTCGAAGTAGAGGCCGAACCGGTCGCGCATCTCGCGGTAGAGCACCTCGTCGCCCTCGAGGTCCTGGACCTTGAGGTTCTTGAAGCGGTCCCAGACCTGCTCGAGCCGCTCGACCTGCTGGTCGGCGCGCTTGCGGATGTTGTTCATCTCGCGCTCGGCCGACTCGCGGACCTTGCGCTTGGCGTCGGACTTGGCGCCCTCCGCCTCGAGCTCGGCGAGGTCCTTCTCGAGGATCTTCGCGCGCGCCTCGATGTCGGCGTCGCGACGGTTCTCGATCTCCTTCTTCTCCACCTGGATCTGCGCCTCGAGCGAGGGCAGGTCCTGGTGGCGCTGGTCCACGTCGACCGACGTGATCATGTAGGCCGCGAAGTAGATGACCTTCTCGAGGTCCTTCGGGGCCAGGTCCAGCAGGTACCCGAGCCGGCTCGGGACGCCCTTGAAGTACCAGATGTGGGTGACGGGGGCAGCGAGCTCGATGTGGCCCATCCGCTCACGACGCACCTTGGCGCGGGTCACCTCGACGCCGCAGCGCTCGCAGATGATGCCCTTGAAGCGGACGCGCTTGTACTTGCCGCAGTTGCACTCCCAGTCCCGGGTGGGTCCGAAGATGCGCTCGCAGAACAGACCCTCCTTCTCGGGCTTGAGGGTGCGGTAGTTGATGGTCTCCGGCTTCTTCACCTCGCCGTGGCTCCACTGGCGGATGTCGTCAGCGGTGGCCAGGCCGATACGCAGCTCGTCAAAGAAGTTGACGTCGAGCACGTGGTTCCTTCTCTCGTTAACTCTCGTGAGTCTCTAAACGCTGGGGGGTGCGGTATGCGCGAAGCGGGCTCCGCGCATACCGACCGTTGTCGTTCTGTTCGTCAGACCTCTTCGACCGAGCTCGGCTCGCGCCGGGACAGGTCGATGCCGAGCTCCTCCGCCGCGCGGAACACGTCCTCGTCGGCTTCCTTCATCTCGATGGTCTGGCCATCGGTCGAGAGGACCTCGACGTTGAGACACAGCGACTGCATCTCCTTGAGGAGGACCTTGAAGGACTCGGGGATGCCGGAGTCGGGGATGTTCTCGCCCTTGACGATCGCCTCGTAGACCTTCACGCGGCCCGGGACGTCGTCGGACTTGATGGTGAGCAGCTCCTGCAGCGTGTAGGCCGCGCCGTACGCCTCGAGCGCCCAGACCTCCATCTCACCGAAGCGCTGGCCACCGAACTGGGCCTTACCGCCGAGCGGCTGCTGGGTGATCATCGAGTACGGACCCGTCGAGCGTGCGTGGATCTTGTCGTCGACGAGGTGGTGGAGCTTGAGGATGTACATGTAGCCCACCGACACCGGCTCCGGGAACGGCTCGCCGGAGCGGCCGTCGAAGAGGTTCGCCTTGCCGGACCCGTCGATGAGCCGCACACCGTCGCGCGTCTCGTTGGTCGAGTCGAGCAGCCCGGTGATGACGTTCTCGCCGGCGCCGTCGAAGACCGGGCTCGCGACCCGGGTGCCCGGGGGCGCCTCGTAGGCGTCCTTCGGGATGACCTTGGCCCAGTCCGGCTCGCCGACCACGTTCCAGCCGCGCGAGGCGGCCCAGCCGAGGTGCAGCTCGAGGATCTGCCCGACGTTCATCCGGCCCGGCACGCCGAGCGGGTTGAGCACGACGTCCACGGGCGTCCCGTCCTCGAGGAACGGCATGTCCTCGACGGGCAGGATCTTGGAGATGACGCCCTTGTTGCCGTGGCGGCCGGCCAGCTTGTCGCCGTCGGTGATCTTCCGCTTGTTCGCGACGTAGACGCGGACCAGCTGGTTGACACCCGGGGGCAGGTCGTCGCCCTCGTCCTTGTCGAAGACCTTGACGCCGATGACCGTGCCGGTCTCGCCGTGGGGGACCTTCAGGGACGTGTCGCGGACCTCGCGCGCCTTCTCACCGAAGATCGCACGGAGCAGCCGCTCCTCGGGCGTGAGCTCGGTCTCGCCCTTGGGCGTGACCTTGCCGACCAGCAGGTCGCCGTCGCGGACCTCGGCGCCGATCCGGATGATCCCGCGCTCGTCGAGGTCCGCGAGGACCTCCTCCGAGACGTTCGGGATGTCGCGGGTGATCTCCTCCGGGCCGAGCTTGGTGTCGCGGGCGTCGACCTCGTGCTCCTCGATGTGGATCGAGGAGAGGACGTCGTCCTGCACCAGACGCTGGCTGAGGATGATGGCGTCCTCGTAGTTGTGGCCCTCCCACGGCATGAACGCCACGAGGAGGTTCCGGCCGAGCGCCATCTCGCCGTTCTCCGTCGCCGGGCCGTCGGCGATGATCGCCCCGACCTCGACCCGCTGACCCTCGTCCACGCGGACGATCTGGTTGTAGCAGTTGCCCTGGTTCGAACGGTCGAACTTCGCGATCCGGTACGTGACGTTGGTGCCGTCGTCGTTGGCCACGGTGACCAGGTCGGCGCTCACCTCGGTGACGACACCCGCCTTGGCGGCGATGACGACGTCACCCGAGTCGACCGCGGCGCGCAGCTCCATCCCGGTGCCCACGAGCGGGGCCTCGGAGCGGACCAGCGGCACGGCCTGACGCTGCATGTTCGAGCCCATCAGGGCGCGGTTGGCGTCGTCGTGCTCGAGGAACGGGATCAGCGCGGTGGCGGCCGAGACCATCTGCCGCGGCGAGACGTCCATGTAGTCGACGTCGGCGCCCGGGATGTACTCGACCTCGCTGCCGCCCTTGGTGCGGACGAGGACGCGCTCCTCGGCGAAGTGGCTGTCCGCGGTGAGCGGCTCGTTCGCCTGCGCGATGACGTGCTCGTCCTCCTCGTCGGCCGTGAGGTAGTCGACGTGGTCGCTGACCTTGCCCTTGGTGACCTTGCGGTACGGCGTCTCGACGAAGCCGAACGCGTTGATCCGCCCGTAGGACGCGAGCGAGCCGATGAGGCCGATGTTCGGGCCCTCAGGGGTCTCGATCGGGCACATCCGGCCGTAGTGCGACGAGTGGACGTCGCGGACCTCCATGCCGGCGCGGTCGCGGGAGAGTCCACCCGGGCCGAGCGCGGACAGGCGCCGCTTGTGGGTGAGCCCCGACAGCGGGTTGTTCTGGTCCATGAACTGGCTGAGCTGCGACGTCCCGAAGAACTCGCGGATGCTCGCCACCACCGGGCGGATGTTGATCAGCGTCTGCGGCGTGATCGCCTCGACGTCCTGGGTCGTCATCCGCTCGCGGACGACGCGCTCCATCCGGGACAGGCCGGTGCGGACCTGGTTCTGGATCAGCTCGCCGACGCTGCGGAGGCGACGGTTGCCGAAGTGGTCGATGTCGTCGACCTCGACCCGGAGGTCGATGTCGTGGCCGTCGCGACGGCCCTTCATCGTCGCCTCGCCGGCGTGGAGGACCACGAGGAGCCGAATCGTCGCGACGATGTCGTCGATGGACAGCGTCGAGGCGGCCAGCGGCTCCTCGAGCCCCAGCTTCTTGTTCAGCTTGTAGCGGCCGACCTTGGCGAGGTCGTAGCGCTTGCCGTTGAAGTAGAGGTTGTCCAGCAGGGTCTGGGCGGCCTCCTTGGTCGGCGGCTCGCCCGGACGCAGCTTGCGGTAGATGTCGAGGAGGGCGTCGTCCTGGCCGGCCGTGTGGTCCTTCTCCAGGGTGAGCCGCATCGACTCGTAGTCGCCGAACTCCTCGAGGATCTGGTCGTTGGTCCAGCCGAGGGCCTTGAGCAGCACCGTGACGGACTGCTTGCGCTTCCGGTCGACGCGGACGCCGACCATGTCGCGCTTGTCGATCTCGAACTCGAGCCACGCCCCACGGCTCGGGATGACCTTGGCCGTGTAGACGTCCTTGTCGGAGGTCTTGTCGGCGGTTCGCTCGAAGTAGACGCCCGGGCTGCGGACCAGCTGGGAGACGACGACACGCTCGGTGCCGTTGATGATGAACGTGCCCCGCTCGGTCATGAGCGGGAAGTCGCCCATGAACACGGTCTGGCTCTTGATCTCGCCGGTGTTCGTGTTCATGAACTCCGCGGTGACGAAGAGCGGAGCGTCGTAGGTCTGGTCGCGCTCCTTGCAGGACTCGATGGTCTTGCGGGTCTCCTCGAACCGGTGGTCGCGGAACGAGAGCGACATCGAGCCGGAGAAGTCCTCGATGGGGGAGATCTCCTCGAAGATCTCCTCCAGGCCGGAGCGGTCCGGCACATCGGTGCGGCCGGCCTCCTTGGCGGCGGCCACGCGGGCCTGCCAACGCTCGTTGCCGAGCAGCCAGTCGAAGCTCTCCGTCTGGAGGGCGAGGAGGTCGGGGACCTCCAGGGGTTCGCGAATCTGAGCGAACGACAGACGGCCTGAGGCCGTCCGTGCGGTGGACACATTCTGGGACGCGGTGCGCGAGGCAGCCAAGGAGGGTCCTTCCACGGGCCTTACTGAACTTGAGTTGTCAGCGCGGCCTGCTCCCGTGACCTCGGCGCCCGGTGTCGGACGGCATCGTGGCCGGTTCACGGATCTCACCGTGAGGGCTCGCCCCGGACATCCGGTTGGGGAACCGGTCGGGACACCACGAAGCGCTCGAGAGGACGAAGGTTGCGGGCATAGGCAGCGCAAAGCGACAGCATACCCGCACAGGGCATGGTTGTCCAGTCGAGTCAAGTCCCGTCAGCGGACGCCCGCCCGGTCACCCAGGGGATCGGGGGCGGCGCTCCAGCCAGAACGTACCTGTCGAGAACGCCACGACTATGGACCCTCCTCGGGCGCGCGTCAAGCGCAACCAGCCGGTTCGGTGCGTTCTCGCAGGTCAGAGCCGGGCGAACCGGTCGGTCGCGGCGGTCATCAGGGCGTTCATCCGGTCCGACCCGAGGTGCCCGACACCCGGCACGATGTGCAGGTCGGCACCGGGCCAGCCCTGCGCGACCGCCCACGCGACGTCGGCCGGACCGGGGAGGTCGAAGCGCCCGTGGCACAGCACCGCGGGGATGCCCGCGAGCCGGTCCAGCCGGCCGAGGACGGCATCGGCAGGCTGGAACGCGGCGTTCGCCCAGTAGTGCGTGACGGTCCGGGTGAACCCGTAGCGGAAGCCCGCGTCGGCATACCGGGCGTTGGTCCACACTCCGGGCACGGCGTCGACGTCCAGGCTCGCGACGGCCTCCTCCCACTCACACCACCGGGCCGCCGCGGCGTACCGCACCTCCGGGTCCGGCGAGGCGAGCCGGCGAACGTATGCCGCGGCGAGGCTCCCGTCGCGCTCGTCCGGGGGCAGCCCGGCGAGGAAGCGCTCGTGGGCCTCGGGGAAGTACCGGCCCACGCCGCGGGTGAACCACTCGACGTCGACGGCGCGGGTCAACGTGACCGCCCCGAGGACCACCGCGCGCACCCGCTCGGGGTGCGTCACCGCATACGTCAGGCCGAGCGTGGAGCCCCACGACCCGCCGAGCAGCACCCAGCGCTCGATGCCCAGGTGCGTGCGGAGCCGCTCGAGGTCGGCGACGAGGTGGGCGGTGGTGTTGACCGAGAGGTCGGTCGCGGGGTCCCGGGTCGACGGGGTGCTGCGGCCGGCGCCCCGCTGGTCGAGCGAGCACGACGCGGTAGCGCGCCGGGTCGAAGAACCCCGCCCACCAGGGAGAGCAGCCCGACCCCGGACCGCCGTGGAGCACGACCGCCGGGGTGCCGGACGGGTCGCCACGGACCTCGTAGTGGAGGCGCTGGCCGTCCCCGACGTCCAGCCGGCCCTCGTCGTAGGGCGGCGGCGGGTCGTACACGACATCGAGCGTATGCGTGCCGCCGGCGCGCTGTTTCGTCACGCCTGAGCCCAGACGCGGGAAGTCCCACCACAGCGAGCTGTGGTGGGACTTCCCGTGAGTGGCCTAGCGGCCGGTGCTCACTTGAGGGTGACGGTCGCGCCGGCGCCCTCGAGCTGCTCCTTGGCCTTGTCCGCGGCGGCCTTGTCGACCTTCTCGAGGACCGCCTTGGGGGCGCCGTCGACGAGGTCCTTGGCCTCCTTGAGGCCGAGGCTGGTGAGCGCGCGGACCTCCTTGATGACCTGGATCTTCTTGTCGCCGGCAGCCTCGAGGACGACGTCGAACTCGTCCTGCTCCTCGGCGGCCGGGGCGTCGGCGCCGCCGCCGGCAGCGGCCGCGCCGGGGGCGGCGACGGCGACCGGAGCCGCCGCGGTGACCCCGAAGGTGTCCTCGAACTGCTTCACGAACTCGGAGAGCTCGATCAGGGTCATCTCCTTGAAAGCGTCAAGGAGCTCGTCGGTGCTGAGCTTCGCCATGGTGGCGTTCCTTCCTCTTCTTGCCTGAGTGGCGTGTTGGGTGAGCTGAGCCGTATCGGCTCAGGCGGTGTCGCCACCCGTGGCGACGTCCTGGGGGGTGGTGCTGTCGGCGGCAGCGTCCAGCGGCGCCGCGTCCTGCGGGGTTGCGTCCTGCGGGGTTGGTCCGGGGCGTCCTGCGGGGCTGCGGCGTCCTGCGCACCGCCTTCGGCCTCGACCTTGGCCCGGAGCGCCTCGATGAGGCGGGCGCTCTGGGACAGCGGCGCGGCGAAGAGGTAGACCGCCTTGGTCAGCGACGCGTTCATGGCGCCGGCCAGCTTGGCGAGCAGGACCTCACGGGACTCGAGGTCCGCGAGCTGTGGTGATCTCGGCGGCGGTCATCGCCTTGCCGTCGAGGACGCCGCCCTTGATGACGAGCAGCGGGTGGGTCTTGGCGAAGTCGCGCAGGCCCTTGGCCGCCTCCACCGGGTCACCGGTGACGAAGGCGATGGCCGACGGTCCGACGAGCTGCCCGTCGAACGCGGTGACCCCGGCCTCCTTGGCCGCCAGCTCGGTGAGGGTGTTCTTCACCACGGCGTAGGTGGCGTGGCCGCGCAGCGAGCCACGCAGCTCGGAGAGCTGCTTGACGGTCAGGCCGCGGTACTCCGTGAGCACAGCCGCGCTCGAACCGCGGAAGCTGTCCGCGAGCTCGGCGATCGCCGCTTGCTTCTCGGCGGTGGCCATGTGGCCTCCTTTTGCGTTGCGGGTAGAACCGCGGGCGTTCCGGAGGCCGCAGACGAGAAAGGCCCCGGCGCAAGCGCACGGGGCGGACCGCATACGGGCTGACAGCCCGGGTATGCCGGTCGTTCGTGGCCTGCGCAGGTCGCCGCACTCGTGCGGACCTTCGGTCTGTCGTCCTCGAGCGAGCAAGGGCGGCAGACGACCGGCGGTCAGTGGTCGACGTCGAGTGTACAGACCAGCAGGGGGCCGGCCAAAACGGCCGGCCCCCTGTCGATCACCGTGGCTAGCGCGTCGGACGGACCACCATCGCCGAGCCGCCTCCGCGGCGTACGGGCTCGGCCGCCGCCTCGAACCGGCCTCCGCCGAGGAGGTGGATCGCGTTCACCGCTCCCAGCTCGGGAGTGCTCGAGAGGGCGTGGCCCAGACTCCGCAGGTAGCTGCCGTCGGGCCCGGTGAAGATCGGCGGCTCCGCCTGTTCGGTGCCGTTCCGCGACGAGAGTCGCGGCGCGGCGACGGCGTTCACGAGCGACAGGTCGCGGTCGAGGAAGCCGAGGATCGTCTGGCTGACCGACGTGATGATCGACGCGCCGCCGGGTGAGCCGACCGCGAGGTAGGGCTGGCCGTTCTGGAGGATGATCGTCGGGCTCATGGACGAGCGCGGCCGCTTGCCCGAGTCGGGCAGGTTCGGGTCGGGAACGCCCTTGGTCAGCGGGATGAAGTTGAAGTCGGTCAGCTCGTTGTTGAGCAGGAACCCATAACCGGGCACGGTGATGCCGGAGCCGCCGGTCGACTCGATGGTCAGCGTGTAGGACGCGACGTTGCCCCACTTGTCGGCCGTGACCAGGTGGGTCGTGGACGGGCCCTCGTACGGCTGGCCCTGCCGGGCGCCCGACGGTGCGCACGAGATGTAGGAGCCGTCCGGATCCCCGAAGGCGATCGGCCGCGGTTGGGCCTGGGTGGGCTTGAACAGGCACGCCCGCTCTCCGGCGAAGGGGTCGCTGGTCAGCTCGCCGACCGGCACGTCGTCGGACGTCGCCGACGTAGCGGTTCCGGTCGGCGAAGGCGGTGGCGGTGGCCTCGGAGAACCAGTGCAGGTAGTTCGCGGTGTCGAGGCTCGCCGAGCGTCTTCCGCGTCTTCTCCTCGTACGCCTCGATGAGGTTGAGGGTCTGCGCCACCGCGATGCCGCCCGAGCTGGGTACCGGCATGCCGTAGACGTCGAACCCCTTGTACTGGGAGGTGATCGGCGCCTTGGTGGGAGCGGTGTACGCCTTCAGGTCGCCGAGCGTCAGCTGCCCCTTGTAGACGCTGACGCCGGGGGCGGTTGTGGGGTTCTGGGCCGCATCCTCCACCGCCTGGCCCAGCCGGCCGCCGTAGAGCGAGGCGACGCCGTGGGTACGCAGCTCGCGGTACGCCTTGGCCATGTCGGGGTTCGTGAACGTCGACCCGACGACCGGCGGCTCGTTGCCGGGGAGGAACACCGCCGCCGTCGCCGGGAACTTGCGGAACCGGTCGGCGTTGGCGGCGGTCTGGTCGCGGAAGGTCTGGTCGACCACGAAGCCCTTCTCCGCGAGCTTCTCAGCCGGCTTCAACAGCTCACCGAGCCGCCACGTCCCGAGCGTGCGAGCAGCCTCGTCCCACAGCCGGGGCGTGCCCGGGGTGCCGACGGAGAGGCCGGAGTCGACCACCGCCTGGGTGGGCAGCGCGGTACCGTCCGGGTTCTGGAACACGGTCGGCGTGAAGGACTTCGGCGCGGTCTCACGACCGTCGATCGTGGAGACCTTCTTGGTCTTTGCGTCGTAGTACACGAGGAACCCGCCGCCGCCGATACCGGCGCTGTAGGGCTCGGTGACGCCCAAGCGCGGCAGCCGTGGCGACCGCGGCGTCGGCGGCGTTGCCGCCCCGGGCGAGCACCTCGATCCCGACCTGGCTGGCCTCCCGGTCGACCGAGGAGACCGCGCCACCCGAGCCGACCATGAGCGGAACCTTGGGCAGGTCGGTGGGCGGCTTCCCGTGCCATCCCTTGTCCGCGACGGCGGGCGTCGCGGTGACGAGGGCGAGCGCGGTGACGGCGCTGAGGCCGAGGACGATCCGGCGGCGGAGGCGGCTCATCGATCGACCGTATCCCTGGGACTCCGCTGTGTGCGCGTTGAGATGTTCTGCGTTTGACCAAGGACCGGTGACTTTTCCACCACCCGCCGGACGACGCCGCACGGCCCGTCACCCCGGTGGGTGACGGGCCGTCGGCGTCAGGCGGCCTGGGGTGGGCGGCAGGTCGAAGTCGTCGTTGTCCCACCTCGAGCAGCGCCCGACTCGCTCCCGCGAAACCGACGGCCGCGACGAGCAGACCGATCCCGGCCGCCACGTGACCCGGCATGAACGGGTGGGTGAACCCGCCCAGGGCGAGCGCGATGCCCATCCAGGCCGGCGCCGCGTGGCTGCGCCACATCGCGAGGCCGAGCAGCAGGAGGCCGACCGTGACGCCGAGGATGAACAGCAGCGAGCCCACCAGCGCGATCGGGCTCTCCATCATCGCCCGTTCCAGCTCGCCCAGCGCAGCGACGTTGAGCTGGTACTTCGCCACGAGCATCGCCGGAGTCACGAATGCCCCCGATCGGTCCCGAACCCGACGAGGAACCCGGTCAGCGCGATCACGGCGCCGACGGTCGTCAGCCGCGGCGCCCCCCGACGGGACACCCAGACGACGGCGAACACCGCCGGCACGATGAAGAGGAAGGGCAGCTGCAGGTACGGGAGCAGCTCGGCTCGGACCGGGTCGGCGGCATACGCCGCGACCGTGGACTCGAGGGGCGCGCCGCCGTCGATCGGGCTGAGCAGGTAGTACGCGCCCAGGCCGAGCATCGGCAGGGGTGCGAGAACGGCGAGCAGGACGCGCCAGAAGGTTCGGACGTCCCGGGGCCGGGCGGCATCCGGGACGGCGGGGATCGGCGTACTGGACATCTGGTTCGTGGACATGTGGTCGCCTCTCGGATCTGGTGGAGGCGTCCAGGCTGTGGCCGACTCACCCCCGTGCGGCAGGGAGCCCGGCGACCGAGGGAGCCCAGGAGCATCACCCGGACCGGGTAGGGCCATGCCCCTACCCACCTGGGGGCGGCGACAGGGATCATGAACGGGTGCCGACGCCACTCGTGGTGACCGAGGGAAGCCGCCGGAGCCGGCTGGCGACGGCGCTGCTGCTGGTCGCCCTCGGGGAGGGTGCTCTCGCCGCGGTCGCCGGCACCGCCTCCGGGCTGGGCTGGGAGCGGCTCGCGGACCTCCTCGTCGTCTCCAACGTCCTCATCGGCGTGGCGCTCGCGCTCTCGGGCTGGCCGATCGCCCACCAACAGCCTCGGAACCCGCGTCGGCTGGTACCTGCTGTCCGGCGGCGTCGCCTGGGCGTCGACCGGAGCCGGGGCGGCGGCCCTCGCGTGGGCCGTCAGCCAGGGGCAACAGGACGCGCCCGTGGTGAGCTTGCTGGCCACCGTGGTGAACCTCGGAGGGTGGGGCTGGGCCCTGTCGACGCTCGTCCCCCTCGCGCTGCTCTCCTTCCCGGACGGGCGACTGCTCGGTCGAGGGTGGCGGGCGCTCGTCGGTGTCGCCGTCGTCAACGGGCTGCTGGTCACGGTGGCGGGCGTGGTCGACCCGCGCGGCGGGCTGGCCGGCGACATCGGGGTCTCTCCGTCGCTGCGCTGGTTCGACCCGCAGCCGAGCGCCGGTCTGCTCGTGGTGTGGACCGCCGGCGTGATCGGCGTGTATGCGGGTGCGTTCGCCGCGCTCGTCGTCCGCTACCGCAGGGGAGGCGATGTCGTTCGGCGGCAAGTCCTCTGGCTGCTCCTCGCGGTTCTCGTCGTGGCAGGCACCTCCACGCTCGAGGCCCTTCTCGACACGCAGTCCTTCCTGCTCGGCATCCTGCCCATCCTGCTGGTGCCGGTCTCCATCGCCGTGGCGATCCTGCGTCACGAGCTGGTCGACATCCGGCTCGTGGTGTCCCGCTCGGTGCTCTACGTCGTCCTGACCGGACTCGTGGTCGCGGCCTACCTCGGAGTCGTCGCAGTCCTCGACCAGACGGTGCGCGGGACCCCGCTCGGCTCGTCGGTGCTGGCCACCGTCCTCGTGGCCCTGGCGGTGAACCCCGTGCGGGTCTGGCTGCAGCGGCTCGTCCACCGTGCGTTCTACGGCGCTCGGAATGACCCCGTCCGGGCGTTCGCCGCGGTCGGAGCCCGGCTCCAGGAGGTCGGGACCGACCCGGGTCCAGGCCTCGAGGGCGTCCTCGAAGCCCTCTGCCGAGCCTTGCGGCTGCCCGCCGCCGCCATCGTGACGGACGGAAGGACCGTCGCGGCCCGGGGCACGCTGCCCGCGGATCGCCACGCCGTGGCGCTCCCGGGCGTCGGCGAGCTGGTCGTCGGCGTGCGCTCGGGCGATCGGCGGCTGGGCACCGACGACGAGCGGGTCCTCGACCTCCTGGCCGCGCCGCTGACCGTCGCGGTGCAGGCCGAGCGGCTCGCCGACGAGCTGCGGATCTCCCGGGAGCGCGTCGTGACGGGTCGCGAGGAGGAGCGCCGACGGATCCGGCGGGACCTGCACGACGGGCTCGGGCCGGTGCTCACGGGGATCGTGCTCAACGCCGACACGGCACTGCGGCTCCTGCCTACGCAGCCGGATCGGAGCGCCGCCCTGCTGGCCGACCTGCGGAGCCACGCGATGCGGGCGATCGACGAGATCCGTCGGGTCGCCTACGACCTGCGGCCGCCGGTCCTCGACGGCATGGGCCTCGTGGGGGCGATCCGCGAGTACGCCGCGGTCCTGGGTCGTCCCGAGGGCGGGACCGAGCTGACGGTGACGGTCGAGGCGCCCGACGACGGCTGGCCGGTGCTCCCGGCCGCGGTCGAGGTGGCGACGTACCGGATCGTCACCGAGGCGCTGACCAACGTCGTGCGGCACTCGTCGGCCACGGCGGTGACGGTCCGGCTCGAACCGGACGGTCGGTGCTCCGGCTCGAGGTGCTGGACAACGGGATCAACGCCGGAGCCGTCCTGGGAGCCGGGCGTCGGGCTGACCTCGGTCCGGGAACGGACTGCGGAGCTGGGCGGCGCCAGCGAGCTCCGCTACGACCGCACCGGCGGACAGGTCCGGGTCACCCTGCCGCTCGGAGCGGCGCAGACCACACCGTCCACTCCGTTCGCGGACCAGGCGACGTCATGACGCTGCGGGTGGTCGTCGCCGACGACCACGGCATCGTCCGCGAGGGCCTCGCCGCCGTGTTGTCCGCCCGAGAGGGCTTCGAGCTGGTCGGCACCGCGACTACCGCCGCGGAGGCCGTGCGCGCCGCCGTCACCTTGCGCCCTGACGTCGTGGTCATGGACATCCAGATGCCGGACCGCAGCGGGATCGACGCGACCCGCGACATCCGCCGGGCGGCACCGGACGTCGCCGTGCTGATGCTGACGATGTTCGACGACGACGCCTCGGTCTTCGCCGCGATGCGGGCCGGCGCCCGGGGCTATGTGCTCAAGGGCGACCCGCCGGACCACGTCGTCCGCGCGATCGCGGCGGTGGCCGCCGGCGAGGCCATCTTCGGCCCGGGCGTCGCTCGGCAGGCGCTGGGCTACCTGTCGCAGCCGCGTAGCGACGAGGCCTTCCCCGAGCTGACCCGCCGCGAGCGCGAGGTGCTCGGCCTGATCGCCCAGGGGCTGGGGAACGCCACGATCGCCACCCGGTTGGCCCTCGCGCCGGCGACCGTGGGGAACCACATCACCAGCATCTTCGCGAAGCTCCAGGTGGCCAGCCGCTCGGAGGCCATCGTGCGGGCGCGGTCCGAAGGTCTCGGCACCTGACACGCGTGGCCCGTCACCCGGGTGGGTGACGGGCCACGCGTGGTGCCCACGGGCGTACGCCCGAGGCCGTCGGTCAGGCGTTCACGGACTCCTGCGCGTCCTCGACGAGGAGGTTGCGGGTGCGCCGGAAGTCCAGCGGGATGCCCGGGCCCATCGTCGTCGTCAGGGTCGCCTTCTCGATGTAGTGACCCTTGGAGGACGCCGGCTTGAGCCGGAGGATCTCCTCCAGCGCGGCGGCGTAGTTCTCCACGAGCGACTTCTCGTCGAACGAGGCCTTGCCGATGATGAAGTGGAGGTTCGCGTGCTTGTCGACGCGGAACTCGATCTTGCCGCCCTTGATGTCCGTCACGGCCTTGGCGACGTCCATGGTGACCGTGCCGGTCTTCGGGTTCGGCATCAGGCCACGGGGACCGAGGACCTTGCCGAGCCGGCCGACCTTGCCCATCATGTCGGGCGTCGCGACGACGGCGTCGAAGTCGAGCCAGCCGCCCTGCACCTTCTCCAGCATGTCGTCGGACCCGACGAAGTCGGCGCCGGCCTCACGGGCCGCCTCGGCCTTGTCGCCGTTGGCGAAGACGAGGACGCGGGCGGTCTTGCCCGTGCCGTGCGGCAGGTTGACCGTGCCCCGGACCATCTGGTCCGCCTTGCGCGGGTCGACGCCGAGACGCATCGCGACCTCGACCGTCGAGTCGTACTTGGTGGTGCTGGTGTCCTTGGCGAGGCGGACGGCCTCGAGCGGGCTGTAGACCTTGCCGGCCTCGATCTTGTCGGTGGCGGCGCGGTATGCCTTGCTGCGCTTCATGTTCTGCTCCTGTGGTGTGGAAAGGGAGTCGTGGTGCGGGCCAGCGCTGGCCCTGCCACTCACCCGCATACTCGCTCGGTATGCGGGCCGGTCCGGCTCAGTAGCCGGGGGTGGTGATGCCCATCGACCGGGCGGTGCCGGCGATGATCTTGGCGGCGGCCTCGACGTCGTTGGCGTTGAGGTCCTCCATCTTCTGCTCCGCGATGGCGCGGACCTGGTCGGCCGAGAGGGTCGCGACCTTGGTCTTGTGCGGCTCGCCGGAGCCCTTGGGGACACCGGCGGCCTTCTTGATCAGCTCGGCCGCCGGCGGCGTCTTCGTGACGAAGGTGAACGACCGGTCCTCGTAGACGGTGATCTCGACGGGGATGACGTTGCCGCGCTGGGACTCCGTTGCGGCGTTGTACGCCTTGACGAACTCCATGATGTTGACGCCGTGCTGGCCGAGGGCCGGGCCGACGGGCGGCGCGGGTGTGGCCGCGCCGGCGTTGATCTGCAGCTTGATGAAGCCGGCGATCCGCTTCTTCTTGGGGGGCATGCTGTTGTCGCTTTCGTCATGGGCCTACGCCGTGGGCGATGACCCGGTTGCAGTTCCCGCACGGTGGGCCGTGCGGGCGACGTCCGTCGTCAGATCTTGGCGACCTGGGCGAAGGACAGCTCGACCGGGGTCTCCCGGCCGAAGATCGAGACGAGCACCTTCAGCTTCTGGGTGTCGGGGTTGATCTCGGAGATCGTCGCGGGGAGGGTCTCGAACGGGCCCTCCATGACGGTGACCGACTCGCCGACCTGGAAGTCGACGACCTGGGTCTCCTTGGCCTTCCCGCCGCCGCCCGAGCTGCCGGGGGCGCCCGCGGTGGCCGGGGTCTCCAGGTCGGGGGCGAGCATGGTGAAGACCTCGTCGAGGCTCAGCGGCACCGGCTGGTGGGCGTTGCCGACGAAGCCGGTCACGCCCGGGGTGTGCCGCACGGCGCCCCAGCTCTCGTCGGTGAGGTCCATCCGGACCAGGACGTACCCGGGCATCCGGACGCGGGAGACGAGCTTCTTCTGCCCGTTCTTGATCTCGGTGACCTCTTCCATGGGCACCTCGATCTCGAAGATGTAGTCCTCCATGTTGAGGGACTGGATCCGCGTCTCGAGGTTGGTCTTGACCCGCTTCTCGTAGCCGGCGTAGGAGTGCACGACGTACCAGTCGCCGTCCTTGAGCCGCAGCTGCCGCTTGTATTCCTCAACCGGATCGGCGGGCGCCTCGCCCGTCACGTCCTCGTCGAGCGCCTCCGCGGCGTCCTCCGCGTCTTGGGCGTCGGCTTCCGCGTTGTAGTCCGCGATGTCCTGCGCGGCGTCGGTGTCGACGGTGTGCACCGTCTCGGCCGCGTCGAGGGCGCCGAAGTCCTGGTACGGCTCGGACGTCGCCGGGGTGTCGCGGTCGTTCTCGCGCTGGACGTCGAGCTGGGTGTCGTTGTCGGACACGCTGCTGCCTGCTTCCTGTCTGTGTGTCTGTGGTTCGGGCCGTCGAGCCCCGGTCGAGCGCCGCTCAGCCCGCGAGGACGAACAGCATCAGCCGGTGGAACACGAAGTCGAGGCCGGCGACGATCGCCATGATGACGAGGACGAAGATGATGACGACGATCGTGTAGTTGAGCAGCTCCGAACCAGTCGGCCGCACGACTTTGCGCAGCTCGTCGATGATCTGGCTGATGAAGAGCCCGAGGGACTGGAACAGCCGGCCGACCGGGTTGGTCTGACGGGGTCGCCGATGGGCGGCTCGTCCGGACCCGCGGGAACCCGCGCGTGCTTCGGTCATTCGCTCCTCCTCTCCCTCGTGATGGTGTCGTGCCTGGTCGCTCTGGCCACCGTTCGTCAGCTCGGGCGACCACCGCAGGGCAGGAGGGACTCGAACCCCCAACCGCCGGTTTTGGAGACCGGTGCTCTACCAATTGAGCCACTGCCCTACGCGAACCCGGTGGGGCGGGTCCGCGGGCGGCCGCCCTGACCTGCTCCGACGCATACCCGTCACGGGCATGCCGGAGCATGGCGGCAGGCCACCACCGAAGGGACAGCATACGGGACCGCGACGGGTCCTCGCGAACAGGCGAGACGCCCGCGGACCCTGGGCGGACCCCGGTGGGAGGATGGCCGCCGTGACCATCCCGCCCGCCGTCACCCGCACCCCGCTGGCCGACCTGAGCGACGCCGAGCTCACCGCGTTCCTGGACGAGAAGCGGCAGGAGTATGCCGCGCTCAAGGCTCGCGGCCTCGCCCTCGACCTCACCCGCGGCAAGCCGTCCAGCGCGCAGCTCGACCTGGCCGACGCGCTGCTCGGGCTGCCGACGACGCACTCCGACCGCGCCGGGGCGGACGTCCGCAACTATGGCGGGCTCGAGGGCCTGGCCGAGCTTCGGGCGATCTTCGCCGAGCTGCTCTGGGTGGAGACCGAGCAGGTCGTCTGCGGGGGCAACTCCAGCCTGACCCTGATGTGGGACGTCCTGGCGTACCTGCTCCTCTTCGGCGCTCCGGAGTCGCCGCGGCCGTGGTCGCAGGAGGAGAAGGTCACCTTCGTCTGCCCCGTCCCGGGCTACGACCGGCACTTCTCGATGCTCGCCGACTTCGGGATCCAGATGGTCACCGTCCCGATGAACGAGGATGGCCCCGACGTGCCGTCGGTCGAGGCGCTGGTCCGCGACGACCCCACCGTCAAGGGGATGTGGGTCGTCCCGACGTACGCGAACCCGTCCGGGGCCGTCTGTTCCCAGGAGGTCGCCGCCGCCCTCGCGTCGATGCCGACGGCCGCGCCCGACTTCCGGATCTTCTGGGACAACGCCTACGCGTTCCACCACCTCACCGAGGAGGAGGCCAAGAGCGCCGACATCCTCACCCTCGCCGCCGCCTCAGGGCACCCGAACCGCCCGCTGATGTTCGCGTCCACGTCGAAGATCACGTATGCGGGTTCAGGGGTCGCGGTGTTCGCCGCCTCGGCGGAGAACAAGGGGTGGTACCTCAGGCACCTCGCCATGGCCTCGATCGGTCCCGACAAGGTGAACCACCTGCGGCACGTGGAGCTCTTCGGCTCGGCGGACGGCGTGCGGGCCCACATGCGGCGGCACCGCGAGATCATCGCGCCGAAGTTCGCCGCGGTGGACCTCGCCCTGACCTCCGCGCTGGACGGGCTCGGCGTGGCTCGGTGGACCCGGCCCACCGGGCGGCTACTTCGTCAACCTCGACGTGCTCGACGGCACCGCGTCGCGGGTGGTCCAGCTGGCCAAGGAGGCCGGCATCGCCCTGACCCCGGCCGGCGCGTCGTTCCCCTACGGGCGCGACCCGCGCGACCGGAACATCCGGTTGGCGCCGACGTTCCCGTCACTCGACCAGGTGGAGACGGCGATGGCCGGCGTCGGGACCTGCGTGGCGCTGGCCGCGGCCGAGAAGCTGGCCGTCGGCGTCTGACCCCCCCGACCGGCGCGCCGGGACGTTCGACAGGAACGAAACCTCCGCCGAGGCCGCAACCACCAGTCGAACCTGCTCGTTCCTGTCCATCGTCACCACGGGTGCCGCCGCTTGGGCCGTCCCTCCCGCCTCGGAGCGGGCAGCTTGACGGGAACGAACCGCCGTTTCGGCCGAAACCACCAGACAAACCAGACTCGTGCCCGTCCAGTGGGACCGGCCCCCCGGCTGACCGCGCCGGGACGTTCGACAGGAACGAAACCTCCGCCGAGGCCGAAACCACCAGTCGAACCTGCTCGTTCCTGTCCGTCGTCCCCAGCGCCGCCGCTTCGCCTGGCTGCCCGCGACCGCGGTGAGGATCGATGGCAGAGTGGCCGGTATGAGCGACGAGAGCTACAGCGCCGAGGAGCTGAACACCGACACCGGCAGCTACTCGCTGGACGACGACGACCAGCTCCAGCCCGAGGACACCCTCGTCGACGGCTACGACGAGCCGGGCAACGACGACGTGCTGGACGCGGGGTACTCGCCGCCCGACCGTGCCCGCGGGTCGATGGCCTGGGGCACCACGGCGTGGGAGCAGTCGCAGGACGAGACCATCGAGCAGCGGATCAAGCAGGAGATCCCCGACCCGGACTCCGCCTACGGCGCTCCCGACAACGAGTCCGGCATGGACGACCCCGAGGACATGGTCGGCGGGGACGACCCCGACGCCATCCGCGCCGAGGACGACTTCGTCGGTGACGGCGACCGCCGGGCCGGACGTCTCGTCGACCCGGACGAGGGGGTCCGTGAGGACGCGGAGAAGGACCTCGTCGCGGAGGACGTCGGCATCGACGGTGCCGGGGCATCGGCGGAGGAGGCGGCCATGCACGTGGCCGCCGACGAGCCGGGCGATCGACGACCTCGGCACCGACGACGATGGCGACGCCGAGGGGCTGACCGAGGCGACCGCATACCGGATCGAGAACGAGGACCCGATGAACGAGCTCGACTCGCTCGAGGGCTCGTCCGACGACCGCAAGGGCTGATCCCCTCGCCCCGAGATCTCGCCGCGCTGCCCAAGGCGCACCTCCACCTGCACTTCACCGGGTCGATGCGGATCGGCACCCTGGCCGACCTGGCCCAGGAGCGCGGCATCCCGCTGCCCGACGCGTTCACCGACGAGTGGCCGCCGCAGCTGCACGCGACCGACGAGCGAGGCTGGTTCCGCTTCCAGCGGCTCTACGACCTCGCCCGAGCCTGCGTCCGCGGCGAGGCCGACCTGCGCCGGCTGGTCCGGGAGGCGGCCGAGGACGACGCCGCCGAGGGGTCACGCTGGCTCGAGCTCCAGGTGGAGCCGTCGTCGTACGCACCGCACGTCGGCGGCATCACCCCGGCCCTGGAGATCATCCTCGACGAGGCGACCCAGGCCACCCGCGCGACCGGTACCGGTGTCGGGGTCGTCGTCGCGGCCAGCCGGATCCGACACCCCCTCGACGCGCGTACCCTCGCGCGGCTGGCCGTCCGGTATGCGGGTGAGGGCCCGGGCACGGTGGTCGGGTTCGGCCTGTCGAACGACGAGCGGCGCGGGTCGCTGCCGGACTTCGCCCCGGCGTTCGAGATCGCCCGGCACGGCGGCCTGGCCCTGGTCCCCCACGGCGGCGAGCTGCTCGGGCCCGCGTCGGTCGTCGACACCCTCACCGTGTTCCAGCCGGACCGCGTCGGCCACGGCGTCCGGGCCAGCGAGGACCCGGCGGCCCTCGACCGGGTGGCCGAGTCGGGCGTGACCCTCGAGGTCTGCCCCGGCAGCAACGTCGCGCTCGGCGTGTATGCGGAGCCGGCCCAGGTCCCCCTGCGGACCATCGTCGACGCCGGCATACCCGTCGCCCTCGGCGCCGACGACCCGCTCCTCTTCGGCAGCCGGCTCACGGCGCAGTACGCCCTGGCCCGCGACGAGCTGGGCTTCACCGACGTCGAGCTGGCCGCGCTGGCCCGGCAGAGCCTGGACGGCAGCCGGGCCCCCGAGGACGTCCGGAAGGCCGCGCTGGCCGACGTCGACGCGTGGCTGGCCGGCTGACCACGGCTCGGTTCGAGTCGGTTCCTGTGGATGCCGATTTGGTCGGCACCCGAGCCGCAAGGCACGCTGAACGCCATGAAGACTGCCCTGGCCATCGTGCCCGCAGCCGTCATCCTCCTGGCCGGTTGCGCCTCGGGCAGTGGCGCTGAGACCCCGACGTCGAGCGCAACGGGGGCGGTCGTCGACGCGACGACGGCTCCCGAGACGACCTCCAGCAGCACCACCACGCCGGCGCCGACCACGTCGAGCGCGACGGCGACGGACGTCCCGACCGCGATCCCGACGACCTTCACGGACGTCAACCAGACCATCAACGACCCGGATCTCAAGTACTCGATCACCGTCAAGAAGATCGCCCGGTCGCTGCCGTGGCCGGCGGGGTACCGGGCGTCGGCCCAGGCGTACGAGCTGGTCGGCGTCGAGATGACGTGGACGCCGTCGAAGGACTACACGATCCCGATCCGCAAGCAGGACTTCTCGATCAACACCGGCAGCCAGTTCCCCAACACGCGTCGACCCGATCGTCAACGACGCCGTCAAGGCGGCCGGCTGGACGCTGCTGCCCGACCAGGTCGACAAGGGCGACGCGGTCACGGGTTGGCTCATCTTCAAGGTCGACCCGCGCAACGCGCCGAAGATGGTGCTCGACTACACGCGGCCCGCCGTCCAGGTCAGCGGCAGCCGGACATCGTTCCCCGCCAAGACGTTCACGGTCGGTCTCGTCGGCTGACGGCCTCGCGTCTAGAGCCGGACGCCGACGAGCACCGGCTCGTTGACCAACCGCACGCCGAACGCCGCCTCCACTCCGGCCTGGATCTCGCGGGCCAGCGCCACGACGTCCGCGGTGCGGGCCGTCCCACGGTTCGTGACGGCCAGGGTGTGCTTGTCCGACAGCGCCGCCGGGCCGGGTGAGCCGAACCCCCTGGCGAACCCGGCGCGCTCGATGAGCCACGCCGCACTGGTCTTCCGGCGGCCGTCCGGCTCGGGCCACACCGGCAGGTCGGGGGCGCCCTCACCGAGCCGGTCGCGGACCCGGTCGGCCAGCGCGTCCATGTCGGCGGCGGCCAGGATCGGGTTGGTGAAGAACGACCCGCAGCTCCAGGTGTCGTGGTCCGCCGCGTCGAGCACCATGCCACGGCGGCGCCGTTGCTCGAGCACCGCCGTGCGAGCGTCGGCCAGCGGCACCCGGGCGCCCAGCTCGACCCCGAGGGACCGGGCGAGGTCCGCATACCGGACCGGTTCGGACCGGTCGGCGACGCGCAGCTGGAAGAGCACGTCGAGCACGACGTAGCGCGACGGGTCGCGCTTGAACCGCGAGTCCCGGTACGTGAAGCCGCAGTCGGAGCCGAACAGCGTGCGCACCTGGCCGTCGCGGCGGTCCCAGGCCCTGACCTGCGCGACCGTCTGCGCGACCTCCTGGCCGTAGGCGCCCACGTTCTGGATCGGCGTGGCGCCCGTCGACCCGGGGATCCCCGACAGCGCCTCGATCCCGGACCAGCCCTGCTCGACGGCATGGGCGACGACGTCGTCCCACGGCTCGCCCGCCGCGACCCGCAGGTTGGCGCCTCCACAGCGGTCGTCGGACTCGACGCGTATGCCGCTGGTCTCGACCCGCACGACGGTGCCCGGGAAGCCCTCGTCGGCGATGACGAGGTTCGACCCGCCCCCGAGGACCAAGAGCGGCTCATCCGCGTCGTCGACCTCACGGACGGCGTCGACGAGCTCGTCGGTGGTCCGGGCGTGGACCATCCGGGCGGCCGGGCCGCCGACCCGCATCGTGGTCAGCGGCGCCAGGTCGACGCCGTGCTCCTCCTGCATGCGGGCGGCAGGTCGTCAGTCGAGACGGACGACCGCGAGCGCCCGCCCGAGTACCTTGTCGCCGCCGCTGGTCGCGGTCAGCTCGACGGTGGCCCGGCTGGCGTCGGGGTCGACCGACTTGACGACGCCCTCGACGACGATGTCGGCGCCACCCTCGTAGGGGACGACGACCGGCTTGGTGAACCGGACCGAGTACTCGACCACGCGACCGGCGTCCCCGACCCACTCGGAGACCGCGGTGACGGCGGACCCCATGGTGAACATGCCGTGGGCGATGACGTCCGGCAGCCCGACCTTCGTGGCGAACCGCTCGTCCCAGTGGATCGGGTTGCGGTCGAGCGAGGCGCCGGCGTACTGGACCAGGGTGGCCCGCTCGACGTGGACGGTCTTGCTCGGGATGGTCTGGCCGGCCTCGACGTCCGCCAGGGTCAGGACCTCGCCCATCATTCGCCCCCTCGGATGACCAGCGTGGACACGGCGGTGCACACCGGCTCGCCCTCGACGCTCAGCTCGGTCCGCGTGGTGACCATGGCGTGGCCGCCGGCGGCGCGGACGGCGTCGACGTGGAGCACGCCGACGATGTCGTCACCCGCGGTCAGCGGCCGGTGGTGGACGAACTTCTGCTCGCCGTGGACGACCCGGCTGTAGTCGATGCCGGCCTCGGGATCGGTGACAAGCTGCGCGTCGCACTGCTGCGCGATGAGGACGGCGAAGGTCGGCGGGGCGATGACGTCGCGGTAGCCACGCGCCTGGGCGACGGCCCGATCCACGTGCACAGGGTCGGTCGAGCCGACCGCCTCGGCGAACTCCCGGATCTTGGCTGAACCGACCGCATACGGCTGGGTGGGCGGGTACTCACGCCCGACGAAGTCCTCGTTGACCGGCATACCGGAGACCCTAGTCGGGCTGCGGAGGGCAGGTCGCGGGAGGTGTCGTAGCGCCAGAAGGGGCGCACCAGGAGGCCCGCGACGATCACTACGGCCATGCAGGCGACCCCGCCGGCGACCCACGAGAACGTCGGGTTGGTCACGGCCGCGGTGGCGCCGGCCCGCACGTCGCCGAGGCGCGGGCCGCCCGCGACGACAGCGATGAACACCCCCTGCATCCGCCCGCGCATCTCGTCCGGCGCGTAGGTCTGGAGGATGGTCTGCCGGTAGACCGCGCTGACGAGGTCGAACGCGCCGGCCAGGGCGAGCAGGGCAACGACCAGCCACAGCTGGCCGACCAGGCCGGACACGGCGACTGCCGCGCCCCACCCGACGATCGCCAGCGTGAGCGCGCGGCCCTGACGGCGGACCCGGCCGATCCAGCCGCTGGACAGCCCGGCGATGACGGCGCCGATGGCGATGGCCGCGTACAGCGGGCCGACCTGCCCGCCGAACCGGTCGTCGGCGACCGCCGGGAACAGCGACCGGGGCATGGCCAGCACCATCGCGGCGATGTCGACGGCGAAGCTCATGACGAGCACCGGGCGGACGGCGATGAACCGCAGCCCCTCGGCGACCGCCCGCATGTCCGGACGGCGGACCTCCCCCTGGGGCGGGATCGACGGCAGGCGCAGGACCGAGTAGAGGGCCGCAGTGAAGAGGAGGGCGTCAGCCGCGTACGCGAGGGCGAAGCCGTTCGGAAGGACGAGGAGCAGCCCGGCGATGAGCGGTCCCGCGACCTGGCCGACGTTGCCGACGGTGAAGTTGAGGGTGTTGGCGGCCGGGACCAGCTCGGTCGGGACGATGCGCGGGATGATGGCCCCGCGCGCCGAGGACGCTACCGCGAACATCCCGGACTGCACGAAGACCAGCGCGAGGATCAGCCAGATGTTCTGCAGGTCGAGCAGCGTCTGCGCGAGCAGGGCCAGGGTGACGACCCAGCCGCCGACGGACGACCACAGGTAGAGCACGCGCCGGTCCACCGCGTCGGCGATCGCGCCGCCGTAGAGCCCGAAGACGACGATGGGGACCAGGCCGGCCAGGCCAACGAACCCGACGTAGAGCGGCGACTCGGTCAGCGCCCAGATCTGGACCGGAACGGCGACCTGGGTGAGCATCGAGCCGATGAACGAGGTGCCCTGGCCGACGAGGATGCGTCGGTACTCCGGGATCCGCAGGGGGCGCGTGTCGACGGCGTGCCGTTCGAGCAGGGCACGGAGGCCGCGAGACTCTTCCGCCGGGCTTTCCGAGGCGAGGGCGGGGTCGAAAGGGTCCTCACCCGGTTCGGTCACTCGCGCGATCCTCGCACGGTGGTTGCCCACGCAAACGACCGCCCCCGGAGGTGGGGAGCGGTCGGTATGCGACGGGCGCGGCGGGGCGGCCGCCTCGGGTCAGCGGGTCTCGCGGTGCTCGGTGTGCTTGCCGCAGTTGGGGCAGAACTTCTGCAGACCGAGCCGGTCGGGGTTGTTCCGACGGTTCTTCTTGGTGATGTAGTTGCGGTGCTTGCACTCCGCGCACGCCATCGTGATCTTCGGGCGGACGTCGACAGACTTGCTGGCCACGGGTGACAACCTGCTCTCGAGGTAAGACGGTGAGGGGTCGGCGCCGCCGTGATGGCGCGCCGGACGCGACCTCCAAGAGTACCGGGCCCACCGGCATACGCCGAAATCAGGACCCGGTGCCCGGGAAGTAGTAGCGGGAGCGGGGCTCGATCCCGCGACCTCACGATTATGAGTCGTGCGCTCTAACCAGCTGAGCTACCCCGCCATGCGTGATGCAGAGCCCCCAAACGGAATCGAACCGTTGACCTTCTCCTTACCATGGAGACGCTCTACCGACTGAGCTATAGGGGCCGGTCATGCCTGCTTTCGCGACGGCGAGACTACACGGTGCGCGAGGGCCGCCGGAAATCGGAAGGCCGGGTCTCAGGGCGCCAGCCGGGCGGCGCCGTCGACGAACGACGAGACCTCGCCGAGTCGCGGCAGCAGCATGGCCTGGTAGGCGTGGTAGACGTCCGGCTTGCCTTCCCAGACGTGCTGGGACGGCCGGTTCTGCGGGTCCAGCTCGTGCCGCCAGGAGCCGTGCGCCTCGTCGACGAAGTACTGCCGGGCGTGCTCGACCCAGCGGTCGAACCACTGCCGGTATGCCTGCGCCTCGTGGTCGTCGGTGAGCAGGGCGAGGGTCCATGCCGTCGCGATCGCCTCGGTCACCACCCAGTGCAGGCGGTCGGCGACGACGGGGTTCGCGTCGAAGTCCGTGGTGTAGACGAACCCCTCAGCCTGGTCGGCGGCGGCGTCGGCGAGCTGCCAGCCGTCCTCGACGCCGCGCTCGAACAGGGCGCGGGCGTCGTCGAGCAGCCACGCCGGCGGCTCGGTTCCGGTGCGGGCCAGGGCGGTCCGGACGTGGAGGGCCAGCCGGGCCCACTCCATGAGGTGGCCGATGGTGACGCCGTAGGGGCGGAACCGGTCGCGGGGCTCGGCGCGGTTGTAGTCGAGAACGGCCCGCCACTGCTCGTCGTAGTGCTCGGGCAGGCGGTACCCGTGGTCACGGGCGAACTCGTGGACGACGTGGCTGGTGATGGACAGCGCCCGCTGGAGGTGCACCTCGTCGCCGGTGACGTCGTGGGCGGCGAGGAGCGCCTCGACGGTGTGCATGTTGGCGTTGACGCCGCGGTAGGGGTCGGCGTTCTGGAAGGTTCGGTCGTAGACGTCGACGGCCAGCCCGTCGGCGTCCCGCCAGAACGACCGGTCGAAGATCGCCAGGGCGTCGTCGAGGATCGGCCGGGCGTCCTCGTGGCCGGCCATGGTCGCCGACGCGGTGGAGAGGATGACGAAGGCGTGGGCGTAGGCCGGCTTGCTGTCGTCCGCCGGCACGGAGGCGCCGTCGGGCCCGGTCGTCACGGACGCATACCAGCCGCCGTAGTCCTCGTCGTGGAGCCGTCCCCTCAGGGCGGCGAGCCCGTCGGCGACGAGGGGACGGCACGAGGCGTCGCCGAGGATCTCGGCGAGCGCGAGGACATGCAGCATCCGGCAGGTGATCCACAGCTCGACGGGTCGGTCGAGCAGCGGGTTCCCGTCGTCGTCGAGCCAGGCGAAGCCGCCGTCCGGGTGCGCGCTCCGCTTGGCGAACTCGACCAGGGACGTGGTCTGCCCGACGAGGAACTCGAGGTCGGCCTCCGAGAGGCGGGTCGCCGGTGACGCCGAGAGAGGCATGTCGGTGAACCTACTCGTCCGGCTCGGCTCGCAGCCAAGCGACTCGACTGGCGATATTCCGTGAGTCGCGCCGCTCGGCTCACAGCCGAGCCGAGCGGTTCGGGCCGGCTACGGCTCACGCCGTCAGTCGACGGGAGCGCGCGACGGCCCGGCGGATCCGCGCGGCCAGCTCCTCGGGCGAGTCGAGGTCGCTCCAGGTCACCCGGACGACCTCGTAGCCCAGCTCTCGCAGCCGGTCCTCGCGCTGCTTCTCGTGCCAGAGCACGTCCCGCCCTTCGCGTCGCCGCCCGAAGGGGTCCAGCTCGTCTGCCCCGCGGCCGTACTTGACCTTGCCGTCGAACTCGATGACCACGGGAGCCTGGTCGACGAGGAAGTCGACGATGGCATTGCTCCCCGGAATGCGCACCTGCGGCGACGCGGCGATCCCGAGCAACCTCAGCGCGTACGCCAGCCGCGTCTCACCCGGCGACTCGTGACGACCATCGGCGTGGCGGAGCATCTTCGCCACGCCCTGCGAGAAGGGATGGCCGTGGACGTGCGCAACGGCGTCATCGAGGTCGGTGCGAGTGATGATGCCGGCGTGCAGGGCGCCGTCCGCCGCCACGAGCGCGGAGAGTGGTCCCGCGGAGAGCCCGTGCTGGACCGCGGCGAGGGCTGGTGTCACCGTTTCGGCATCTTGGAGCTCCGGCGGCACCGCCCGGCCGAGGCGCAGAGACGGTTTGACCCGCGTCGGTCCGGGCGTTCGCCTCGCCATCCGGATGACCCTGAGGTCGGCGCCCAACGTCGGTAGGCCAAGCAGCAGTAGGGCGCTGTGATGGGCCGCCACGGCGCGGCCCTCGTGGGAACGGAGCATCGCCCGTGTGGTGAGGACGTGTCGTTCCCCGTCATCGGGGACCGGGCCGGACGCGTACCAGCCATGGGTCAATGGGGTCAGCACCCCGGCCTTGACCATGGCCATGACGGTTCGCCGACCGAGACCAGCACCACGCAGGTCAGCGACGCTGGCGACGCCGTGACGGTCGGTCGCGTGCAACCAGTCATCCATGGATCCGAGCCTGGCCGAATGGGTGCCGACGCGTCCTGGGTGACGGCGCCGGCTGTGGATAACTGCGGCCGCCATCCGGCTCGGCTCTCATCCGAGCGGCTCGGCTGACGACATTCCGGTAGCCGAGCCGCTTGGCTCACAGCCGAGCCCGACGGTGAGGCGGTCAGGCGGGGTCAGTTGGTGGCTGGCCGACGACGATGACGTGGAGGTTCCGCGGGCCGTGCACGCCCTCCACGCGGTCGAGCTCGATGTCGCTGGTGGCGCTGGGACCGCTGATCCACGTGAGCGGCCGCACCGGGTCGAGCCGGCGGACGGCGTCGGGGACGTCGGTGACCACCTGGTCGGCGGTGACGACGCAGACGTGCCGGTCCGGGACCAGGCTGAGCGCGCGCCGGCCCTGCCCCGGACCGTGGTCGAGGACGATCGTGCCGGTGACGGCGATCCCCAGCGCGGCGGTGGTGACGACGGCGTCGACGCCGTCCAGGTCGGAGGCGCTCAGCGGAGGCTCGTCGGCGACGCGCCCCACTTCTGCCGGGAGCCACTCCGCCGGGAACCCGTCCGGAACGACCACCCGAGCGGCGTCGGCCAGCCCCTCCTGGATGCGGACGGCGACCTCGTCCGGGCGGCAGCGGACCACGACGGCCCGGTAGTCCTCGACGCGCTCCACGAACAGCCCGACGACGTCGTCAACCGTGACCGGCACGGTCTCGACAGCGGGCCGCTGCTCCGGGTGGCTCCCGGTCGGCTTCTGCCGCAACGCCGATCGGACCCGGCCGAGGACGTCGTCGCGCGCCGTCACGTCGGTCCCGGCTCATTGCGGCCACCGTCGGTCTTCGCCCACCACGACCGGAACGACTCCCGGGGCGGCGCCGGCAGGTCGCGGGCGCCGGTCCACGCCGAGGCACCAGGCCCCGGTATGCGGCCGATCGCCGTCCGCCCGCCGGGCAGGGTTCGGCGGCTCACCATCGTGACGAACCGGTTCGCGACCGAGCCGGCCTTGACCGCATACCCGAGCCGTTGTCCGTTCGCGAAGAGCAGCGCGGCGCCCTTCATGGCGAGGTCCTGGCCCTTCGGGCGGCCGTCGCGGTGGGCGTCGACGACCTTCGCGCGCAGGTGGACGAGCACCGACGGGATGTCGATCTGGACGGGACACACCTCGTAGCAGCGGCCGCAGAGGCTGGACGCGTACGGCAGCGAGTCGACCTGGGCGTCGTGCCCCACGCCCTTGAGGAGTGGCGTGAGGATCGCGCCGATGGGTCCGGGGTAGACCGAGCCGTATGCGTGTCCGCCGGTCCGCTCGTACACCGGGCACGCGTTGAGGCACGCCGAGCACCGGATGCAGCGCAGCGCCTGGCGGCCCACCTCGTCGGCGAGGACGTTCGTGCGGCCGTTGTCGAGGAGGACGACGTGCACCTCCTGCGGGCCGTCGCCCGGCGTGACGCCGGTCCACATCGACGTGTACGGGTTCATCCGCTCCCCCGTGCTCGACCGCGGCAGCAGCTGGAGGAACACGTCGAGGTCCTCGAAGCTCGGCACGAGCTTCTCGATGCCGACCAGGCTGACCAGGACCTCCGGCAGCGTGAGACACATCCGGCCGTTGCCCTCGGACTCCAGGACGACGAGAGTGCCGGTGTCGGCGACGGCGAAGTTGGCGCCCGAGACCGCGACGCGCGCCCGCAGGAACTTCTCGCGGAGGTGCTGCCGGGCCGCCGCTGCGAGGGCGGCCGGTTCGTCGCTCAGGTCGTCCGGCGCCGGCCGCCCCGCCGCCGCCATCCTGGAGCGGAAGATCTCCCGGATCTCGGCCCGGTTCTTGTGGATCGCCGGCACGAGGATGTGCGACGGAAGATCATCGCCGAGCTGGACGATCAGCTCGGCCAGGTCGGTCTCCCAGGCCGAGATGCCTTGCGCGGCAAGGGCTTCGTTGAGCTCGACCTCCTGAGTGGCCATCGACTTGACCTTGACGACCTCGGTCGCGTCGTGGTCTCGCGCGATCTGCGCGATGACCGCGCAGGCCTCCGCCGCATCCCGGGCCCAGTGCACGACCGCGCCCCGGGCGATGAGCGACTCCTCGAGGCGCACCAAGTATTCGTCGAGGTGGGCCAGCGTCTCGTCCTTGATCCGTGCGGCCTTGCCGCGCAAGGCCTCCCAGTCCTCAACCTCGTCGACGACGCGCGCCCGCTTGTCGCGGATGGTGCTCGTCGCGTGCGCGAGGTTCGCGCGAAGCTGGGTGTCCGCGAGCGCAGTGTGCGCCGCCTGGGGGAAGGGCGGCATCCCGACGAACGTCGCGCCCATCAGGTGACCTCCGTGGAGGCGAGGACCTCGGCGAGGTGCATCACACGCATACCGGCCTGCTCCCTCGACAGGAGCCCGCCCAAGTGCAGGAGACACGAGTTGTCGCCGGCGACAAGCACTTCCGCACCGGTGTCGCGGGCGTGGCGCACCTTGTCAGAACCCATCGACACCGACGTCTCCGCGTTCTTCACCGCGAACGTCCCGCCGAACCCGCAGCACTCCTCGGCCGCGGGAAGCTCCACCAGCCGGATCCCGCGGACGTGGCTCAGCAGCCGCGCCGGACGGTCGCCGACGCCCAGCATCCGCAACGAGTGACAGGTCGGGTGGTACGTCACCCGGTGCGGGAAGTAGGCGCCGACGTCCTCGACGCCGAGCACGTCGACGAGGAACTCGGTGAGCTCGTACGCCCGCGGCCCGGTCTCGGCGACGGCTCGCTCGAGCGCCGGGTCACCCGCACGCCGCGCGACGAGCCCGTGCTGGTGCCGCACGGCGCCCGCGCACGACCCCGAGGGGACGACGACGGCGTCGTACCCCTCGAACGCCGAGACCCACTGCCGCACAACGGGAACCGCCTCGTCGAGGTAGCCCGTGTTGATCATCGGCTGGCCGCAGCACGTCTGGCCGGCAGGGAAGTCGACGTCCACCCCGAGCCGGCGCAGCAGCCGGACGACCGCCTTGCCGGTCTCGGGAAAGAGAGCGTCGTTGATGCACGTGAGCATCAGCGCGACCTTCATGGAACGACCCTAGTCGGGGTCCACGCGAAGTATCGGACCACTTCGTGGGGTGACTTAGGGGACCATCCAGGAGAGCACCGGAGTGGACTGGAGATAGACGAGCACACACATGAACGCCAGGAAGGCCACGGACCAGCCGAGCACCCTTCGGAAGATGTCTCCCTCCTTGCCGGCCATGGCGACGGCTCCCGCGGCAATGGCGAGGTTCTGCGGAGAGATCATCTTCCCCAGCACTCCACCGGACGAGTTCGACGCCGCCATGAGCAGCGGGTTGAGCCCGGCCTGCCTCGCGGCGGAGACCTGAAGCGCTCCGAAGAGGCTGTTGGACGACGTGTCTGAACCCGTGACGGCGACACCGAGCCATCCGAGGATCGGCGACAGGATGGCGAACAGCCCGCCGGATGCGGCGAGCCAGGAGCCCAGGGTGGACGTCTGCCCCGAAGCGTTCATGACATAGGCGAGGGCGAGGACCGCCATGACCGTCATGATGGCGGCGGCCAGCTGCTTGTACGTCTGCCCGTAGACCCGGACAGCCTTGCCCCAGCTGATTCCGATGACTGGGATGGTGATGAGGCCCGCGATGAGGACCAGCGTCCCGGTCGCGCCGAGCCAGTTGAAACGGAAGGTCGGAATGGTCGACGGCTTCCCGTCGGGTGTCTGGAGTTCCAACCCTGGCCAGGTAAACGACGGGTTGGCCCATTTGGCGGCGAGGAGATCCTTGATGCCGGGAAGCTGGGCGAAGACGAAGACGAGCACGACGATGACGTACGGCGCGTACGCCTTCATCACGTCAGAGCGCCTGTCGCGGGCTGTGGTGTCCCGGGCGGCGAACTCCTCACCCGTGCCGACGCCCTCGCCGATCGGATGATCAGAACTCGCGCCTTCATCACGACCGCCCCGAGCGGCGACCGGAGTCGCCGCCGGAGCTCCGGCCGACGCAGCCGCCTGAGCCGCCGCTCCGGTACCTGCACCGGCCAGCACGTCGCCTTCGGTGTCGGCCTCGACGTACCGGTTCGCCGGCTGCCAGACGCGGAGCAGAAGGACGACCACCAGCGCGCTCACGAGCGACGCGACGATATCGGTGAGCTGCGTAGAGATGTAGTTGGAGGTCACGAACTGCGTGATGGCGAAGGCAAATCCACACGCGAGCGTAGCGGGCAACGTCTCTCGGACTCCCTTGCCCCGGTCGATGATGAAGACCAGCGCCATGGGGACGAAGATCCCGAGGATGGGTGTCTGTCGGCCGACCATCTGCGACAGGGCGTGCTCCGGGAGACCACTCACTGCGGCCAGCGTGGTGATCGGTGTGGCCAGCGCCCCAAATGCGACCGGTGCCGTGTTGGCCACCAACGAGACCGCAGCCGCCTTCAACGGCCGGAACCCCAAGGCCATGAGCATCACGGTGGTGATCGCCACCGGAGTGCCGAAGCCGGCGAGCGCCTCCAGCAGGGCGCCGAAACAGAACGCCACGATGACGGCCTGGATTCGTGCGTCGTCGCTGACGCTGGTGAACGAGCGACGGAGCACGTCGAAGTGGCCGGTGACGACCGTCATGTTGTAGATCCAGATGGCGTTGATGACGATCCAGAGGATGGGGAAGAACCCGAATGCGGCACCTTCCGTACCGGCGAGCAGTGCCTGCCCGATGGGCATGGAATAGGCGATGACGGCCACCAGGATCGCTACGGCGAGCGCGATGAGCGAGGCGAGCCACGCTTTCATTCGAACGACGCCGAGCAGGATGAACAGGGTGAGCAACGGCAGCGTGGCGACCAGGGCGGTGATGAACAATGACCCTGCGACCGCGTCGAGAATCGGCCTGTACATGGGCAACACCTCAGTGTGTTGTGGGGTTCGCCTCCCGCCAGGAGACGCCGAGGTCTGCTGGGGACAGACCCCGGATCGAGGCGTCGAGCACCTCGACGGTGTGGGCGAGTGCCAGGTGTCCCCCGGCGCGCTCGATCGACGAGGCCACCTGCATGAGGCAGCCGGGGTTGGCGGTGACGAGCATCTGGGCGCCGGTCGCCATGACGTTCCGGGCCTTACGGTCGCCCAGCTCACGCGCGGGCTCAGGGTTGAGGATGTTGTAAACCCCGGCCGAGCCGCAGCACAGCTCGGCCTCGTTGATCTCCCTCAGCTCCAGCCCCGGTATGCCTCGCAGCAGCTGCCGTGGCTGGGTCCGGATCCTCTGGGCGTGGCCAAGATGGCAGGCGTCGTGGTAGGCGATGGTCACCTCGAGAGGGTGACGTACGGCGACGGGTCCGACCTCGGCGATGAACTCGGCCACGTCGCGGACCTTGGCGCTCAACGCCCGGGCACGCTCCACCCACTCCGGTTCGTCGGAGAATAGGTGTTCGTAGTCCTTCATCGCCGACCCGCAGCCGGCGGAGTTGACGACGAGGGCGTCGACGCCGGCCTGCTCGAACTCCTCGATCAGCAGTCGGGCGAACCGTTTCGCCTCCTCCTCCCGGCCGTTGTGGGAGGAGAGGGCGCCGCAGCAGCCCTGTGACCGCGGAGCGATGACGTCGAAGCCCTCCGCGGCGAGAACACGCGCCGTTGCCGCGTTGACGCCGGGGAAGAACTCACGCTGGACGCAGCCGAGGAGCATCCCGACGACCCCCCGCCGCGTGCCGCGCGCCGACGTCCGCTCGAGGACCCGTTCCGGCTTGCCCAGGTCGGGGGCGAGGCCCTCCATCGCGGCCAGGGTCGGCGACAGGCGGTCCAGCAGCCCGGACCGGCGCAGGACCGACGGGAGCCCGGTCCTCTGGTAGAGCCGCAGGGGGCCGCGGGCCGCCTTGAGCCGCTTCGGGTAGGGGAAGAGCGCGAAGATGCCTTCGCGGAGGGCCTTGTCGGCCGTGGACCGTTCGTGGCGCCGCTCGACCTGGGCGCGGGTGTCCTCGATGAGCCGGTCGTACTGCACCCCGGAGGGACACGCGGTCACGCAAGCCATGCAGCCGAGGCAGGCGTCGAAGTGACCGACCATCGAGTCGGTCAGCGGTTCGCCGCCCAGCCCTTCGTTCATGAGGTAGATCCGGCCGCGGGGGGAGTCCATCTCTTCGCCCCACAGCACGTAGGTCGGGCAGCTCGGAAGGCAGAATCCGCAGTGCACGCAGTCGGCCACCAGCTCGGCGGACGGGGGCTTGTGGTCGTCGAACGCTCCGGGGCCGCGGGGCGCGACGTCCTCGTCGGTCGGCCCCGCGTCGCCGCTGGCGCCGGCCGGGCTGGTGACGGCTTCGGTCCCGGACATCAGATCCCTCCCACGAAGCGACCGGGTGACAGAACCCGGTCCGGGTCGAACTGCTCCTTGACCCGGCGCATGAGGTCGAGTCCTCGCACCGGTCCCCAGACGTCGAGCTTGCGCTTGGTGTCCGCCGCTGCGTCGAGGACGACGACGGCCCCGCCGAACGTCGACGCGGCCCGGCGGAGGTCGGCGACGACCCGCACGGCCTCGTCGGCGTCGACCGTGACATAGAGGGTGCCCACGCCGGCGCTGCCCCGGGTGGCGCGGTCGCCCACGGCGCGGAGCACCTCACCGAGGGACGCGACCTCGTGGCTGACCTTGAGCAGCACGGTGCCAGAGTCGGGCTCGGTCCCCCACCAGCCGGGCCGCTCTTCCATGGCTCTGGCTCCCGGGCCCAGCAGCTCCTCGGCGTCCCTGGTCCGCGCGGCCACTCCATTCGGTATGCCGTCGAGCCGCACGGCGATCTCGCCGCGCCCGTCGCGCCAGTCAAGCTCGACCCCCGAGGGGACGAGGTGCGAGTGCGTGACCCGCAGCACGGCGTCCTGGGCCACCGTCGGCGAGGCGACCGGCGCGCATACCCACGTACTCCTCTCCGGGAGCGGGTGCAGCCGGAGGGCGACCTGGGTGATCACGCCCAGCGTGCCGTACGAGCCGGTGAGGAGTTTGCCGAGGTCGTAGCCGGCGACATTCTTGACGACCTTGCCACCAGACTTGGCCACGACGCCGTCGGGGCGGACCATTCTCGCACCGATGACGAGGTCGCGAACCGGCCCGGAGGACAGCCGAATCGGACCGGTCGCGGCGGTCGCCACGAGGCCGCCGACCGTGCCGCGACGGGGTGGGTCGACGGCGAACCACTGCCCGGCCTTGGCCAGGTCGTCCTGTAGATCGTCGAGCCGGCGTCCGGCCTGGACAACGGCGACGAGGTCCCCCGCCGTGTGCTCGACCAACGCATCCAGCCCGGTGAGGTCGAGGATGACGTCACACCGTTCGGGTGGCGCGCCCCATCCGAGGTGGGTTCCCGCGCCGCGCGGTACGACCGCAAGGCCGAGCTCGGCGCATACTGCCATCAGCCTCGACACCGTCGTCTCGCCCTCCGGAGAGACGACCAACCGGGCGGGCATGTCGTCGACGGCGTCCGACGCGGCCGCCTCACGGACGCGCCCGTTCACCGCCTCCTGGAGACGGTCGACGACCTGCGGCGCGTCGACGGACATCAGAACTGCTCCGCCAGGCCGGCCTCGACCAACGGGTGTGCACCTCGCACCCGCCCGGGCACCTCGCCACAGAGGCGCGGCGTCGGAAAGATTTTGCCCGGGTTGGAGATCCCGTCCGGGTCGAAGGCGCAGCGGACCAGCTGCATCGTGTCGAGGTCGTGCTCGCCGAACATCTTGGGCATGAACTTGGCCTTGTCGGACCCCACGCCGTGCTCCCCGGTGATCGAGCCGCCGAGCTCGATGCAGAGGTCGATGATTGCGCCCGAGACCTGCCTCGGCCCGCTCGGCCTCGCCCTCCACCGCGTCGTCGAAGAGGACCAGCGGATGGAGGTTGCCGTCGCCGGCGTGGAAGACGTTGGCGACCCGGACGCCACTGTCGGCCGACAGCTGGGCGATCCGGCGCAGCATGTCGGGCAGGACGGTCCGCGGGATGACGCCGTCCTGGACGATGTAGTCGGGGCTGATTCGGCCGACCGCGGCGAACGCCGACTTGCGGCCCTTCCAGAAGAGGGCGCGCTCGGTGTCGTCGGCGGCGATGCGGATCTCGAATGCGCCGGCCTTGTCGCAGAACGCCGTGACCTGCTCGAACTGGTGCTCCACCTCCGCGGCGGCGCCGTCGAGCTCGACGATGAGAACGGCGCCCGCGCCGTCCGGATACCCGCACTGCACCGCGGCCTCGGCCGCCTCGATCGCCAGCGCGTCCATCATCTCGATGGCCGCGGGGATGACACCGGCGCCGATGATCGCTGAGACGGCCTGGCCTGCGGTGTCGGTGTCGGTGAAGGCCGCGAGGAGCGTCTGGACGGCCTCAGGGGTGCGGGTGAGTCGGACGGTGACCTTGGTCGCGATGCCGAGCGTCCCCTCCGACCCGACGATCGCTCCGAGCAGGTCGTATCCCGGCAGGTCGACGGCCTTGCCGCCGATCTCGACGAGCTCACCCTGTGGCGTGACGAACTCGACGCCGGTGACGTGACCCGTCGTGAAGCCGTACTTGAGGCAGTGAGCGCCGCCGGAGTTCTCCGACAGGTTTCCGCCGATCGAGCAGACCTGCTGGCTGGACGGGTCAGGGGCGAAGTAGTAGCCCTCGGGTTGGGCCGCCTTGGTCAGCTGGAGGTTGATGACGCCCGGCTCGACCACGGCGCGCTGGTTGTCGCGGTCGATCTCGAGGATGTCGCGCATCTTCGACATGACGATGAGGACGCCCTCAGCGTGGGGGAGGGCACCTCCGGAGAGCCCCGTACCAGAACCTCGTGCGACGAAGGGTATGCGTCGGGACGCGCAGGCCTTCACGACCGCAGCGACCTGCTCGCCGGTCTCAGGAAGCACCACCAGGGCGGGGATAACCCGATAGTGAGCGAGGCCGTCGCACTCGTAGGTGCGCAGCCGTTGGCGGTCGGTGATGACGGCGTCCTTCGGGAGGACGGTAGCGAGCTCGGCGGCGAGACCAGCGACGTCCATGCCAGCCATCATGACCCGAGCGAGGCCGGTCGGCACGCCGGGCGGGCGGGCAGTTCGGCCGCAGATGACGGGGCCGAGCTGCCCGCGTCCTGCCAGGCGAGCTTGACGTACTCGGAGTAGCCGGCGACACGAACGCGGCGACCCGGTCGCCCGGCGTCACCCTGCGAGGTCTGCGGCCGCCCACGCGAGGTCTTCCGTCGCGAACCGGGCCATCGGCGCTCGAGCGGTGACTGTGGCGAAGGGTCTCCTCCACGACGGCCTTGGGTTCTCCGGGCGGCGGCGAGCTGGTCGGATCTCGAGATCGGGAAGGGTTGGAGCGATACGCCTGGTCAGTGGACATCAGATCCCGTACCGGGCCCCGTCGGGCGCGAACGAGTGCAGCCCTCGACGCGCTGCTTGCCGAGCCGCTTGGGGTCGAGCGCTCCGCCGAACGCTCGAGTCGGCGTAGGGAAGAAAGCTGCACCCTCCGGCTCCGCGCTCAGTCGGGACCGGTGCGGGCCGGGCCGTGCCGGAGCCGTTGATCCGCTTCGCGTCGGCATCGTCCGATCCTCGGCCACGTTGCCGGAACCGGCAAGCCGAGGCCAGGGTCCGCTCAGGGCAGAACCGGACGCTTGCCGGGTCCGGGAACCGCGTAGATTGGCGGTTCGTCTGCACAGCGGGGGTGTGCCCGGACCACCGGCGCGCGTCGCGCCACCGCATACCCCGTGTCCAGCCCAGCGAAGGGGAGACCAGCACCATGTCGGACCAGCCTTCCTCCGGCGCCGCCGCCGCGGCACCGCCGCCGGCCGCGGAGGCCGTACAGCCGCTGACACCGCCGGCCAGCACCTCGTCGGTACTGACCCTGGAACCACCCGCCGCCGTGCAGGCGGTCAACGAGACGGCGGCGCCGAAGATGGCCCCGCAGGTCCCCGCAGCCGCCATCCCGGGCCTCGACGCGAAGGTCGAGAGCTACCTGGGTGCGCTGCTCACCGCGCAGGCCAAGTCGCCGACCTTCGACGCCAAGGCGGCCGATGTGCGCACCATGGGCGACGACGACATCCGCCGGGCCGCCGAGTCCAGCAACCGGCTGCTCAAGACGCCGGTCAAGGCGCTCAAGGAGGGCGGGCTGAGCGAGACCGGCAAGGTCGGCAAGACCCTTCTCGACCTGCGCCGCACCGTGGAGGACCTCGACCCCAGCCAGGCGCGCGGAGGCAAGAAGGTCCTCGGGATGATCCCGTTCGGCGACCGCATCAGCGACTACTTCCGCAAGTACCAGTCGGCGCAGAGCCACCTCGACGGCATCCTCCACTCGCTGCGCGACGGCCAGGACGAGCTGAGCAAGGACAACATCGCGCTGAACATGGAGAAGCAGAACCTCTGGGACTCGATGGGCCGGCTGAACCAGTACGTCTACATCGCCGAGCGGCTCGATGCGAAGCTGACGACCGAGATCGCCACGCTCGAGGCGACGCGACGCGGAGAAGGCGACGGCCCTCAAGCAGGACGTCCTGTTCTATGTGCGCCAGAAGCACCAGGACCTGCTCACCCAGCTCGCGGTGTCGATCCAGAACTACCTCGCCATCGACATCACCATCAAGAACAACATCGAGCTGATCAAGGGCGTCGACCGCGCGTCGACGACGACCATCTCCGCCCTGCGGACCGCGGTCATCGTCGCCCAGGCGCTGGGCAACCAGAAGATGGTCCTCGACCAGATCACCGCGCTGAACACGACGACGAGCAACCTCATCCAGTCGACGTCGGAGATGCTGCGCGACAACTCGGTCAAGATCCAGGAGCAGGCGGCCTCGGCGACGATCGGGCTGCCGCAGCTTCAAGCGGCGTTCGCGAACATCTACCAGACGATGGACGCGATCGACACCTACAAGGTCCAGGCCCTCGACTCGATGGCGGCGACGATCGGCACCCTCGAGACCGAGGTGGCGAAGTCGCAGGCCTACCTCGACCGGGCCAACCGGCAGAACCCGCAGGTCATGGCGGGGTCGCTCGACATCGGCCGCTGACCGCCGTACGCGCGCGAATCGGCAGGCGACTCGTCAGAGACAATGGGGAGATGGGAATCGGTCAGTGGTTCGGCTTCGGCGACAGGAGCGCCCGCCAGCCCGAGCCGCCGCCTGAGCCCGCGCACAAGGTACCGACCAGCCAGGACCTCCTCGACGCCGTCGACCGGATCGAGCAGCGGGCCAAGGAGGGGAAGGTGCCGGGGATGGTGCAGTCCCGCCTCGGCCGGGTCGCGCGCACGGTCCGGGACACGGTTCCCCGGCTCGACACGCTCGGAGCCGGCAGCCCTCAGGCCTACAACGTCATGGCGACCGCGACGAACTACCTGCCCGACGCCATCGGTGGGTACCTGCGCCTGCCCCGTCAGTGGGCCGACAGCCGCCCGGTCGACCGCGGCAAGACGCCGTTGATGATCCTCATCGACCAGCTCGACCTGCTCGGCGCCACGATGGACAAGGTCTTCGACGCGGTATGCCGGGCCGACGCCGAGGCGCTCGTCGTCCACGGCCGGTTCCTCGAGGAGAAGTTCGGCTCGGCCGCGAGCGGGGGGCGACCTCGGCCTAGGCTCCACGCCGCTGCCGCCCATGCCCACGACCGACCCGGGCGGCTCATCTCCTCTCACGCCCCCACCCGGACGGACCGCCTGATGCCCGAATCGCCGGCACCGCTGAGGCTGGCCCTCGACGACCTTGCCGCCGTCGCCCGGCGTCTCGGCGTCGACGCCCACGACGCCCGGCGCGAGGGGGTGGCCCTGGCCGCCACCGTCGCGTCCGCCGCCCAGCCGATGTACCGCGCCGCGCAGGACTGGGCCCGCGCCACCGGCATGGCCGACCCCGACAACCTCAAGGCGGCCAACGAGGCGTTCGTCGAGTCCGCGTCCTCCGGGCGGAAGTGGCGCGGCAGCCCGACCACGCTCGTCGCTCACCTCCGGGCCACCGGCACAGGTGCGGCGGAGTATGCGGACGCGCTCGCCGACGTCGTCGAGGCCGCCGCAACCCTGGGCGGCGGTAACGCGGCGGTCGCCGAGAACGTCGTCCAGACCGCGCAGGCTCAGCGGCTCGGCGCGACCCAGGTCCTCACGTCATCCGGGCTGGGGGTGACGCCGGGGTCCCTCACCTTCGACCCGTCGTTGAGCCCGCTGCAGGACCCGCGGATCCAGGAGTCGCTGCGCCTCATCGGCGCGCTGGGCAACCCGCTGTCACCGGGCTCCACCGGTCCGGGCGCCCCGCCCGTTGCCCCGGGCGCTGCCGAGAACCCGCTGGGCACAGCGCAACCGGGCGACCCGCATACCGGAGCCGTCGCGACCGCCGACCCGCCCACCGCCGCACCACCCGAGCCAGAGAAGGCCGCCGAGCCCGAGAAGTCGGTCGAGGAGCTGCTCGCCGAGCTCGACGCGATGATCGGGCTGGACCGCGTCAAGCGCGAGGTCCACCAGCAGGTGGCCATGCTCAAGGTCGAGCAGAAGCGCATCGCCGCGGGGATGAAGAACCCCGACGTCACCCGCCACCTCGTCTTCGTCGGTAACCCGGGTACCGGGAAGACGACGGTCGCCCGGATGGTCTCCGGGATCTACCACGCGCTCGGCCTGCTGGAGAAGGGACACCTCGTCGAGGTGGACCGCTCGGAGCTGGTGGCCGGCTACCTCGGCCAGACGGCGATGAAGACCGCCGAGGTGTGCGACAAGGCCACCGGAGGCGTGCTGTTCATCGACGAGGCGTACGCGCTCGGCGGCGACGACTACGGGAAAGAGTCGATCAACACGCTGGTCAAGGAGATGGAGGACGGGCGCGACAAGCTCGTCGTCATCGTCGCCGGCTATACCCACCCGATGGTCGTGTTCATGGCGCAGAACCCCGGCCTGTCGAGCCGGTTCAAGACGGTCATCGAGTTCGACGACTACACCGACGACGAGCTGGTCAGGATCCTGCGGAAGCTGGCCTCGGCGGCCGACTACGACATCAGCCGCGAGGCCGAGATGACGTTCCGCGGGATCCTCGCCGGCGCCGCGCGCACCCAGGCGTTCGGCAACGGACGGTTCGCCCGGAACCTCCTCGAGGAGGCCATCGGGCGACACGCGTGGCGGCTCCAGGACGTCGAGGACCCGAGCCACGAACAGCTCCGGGAGCTCAAGGCGGAGGACTTCCGGCAGCTGGCGGACGACCCTGACCCGGTCGGGGATGCCCCTGACCCTGAGGCCGACCGGGAACTCGAAGGCAGTGCGCAGACGTCGGAAGGGAACCCGGCCGCGACGCCGGGTGAACCGACGAGCGCGACGACACGGCTGGAGAGACGACATGAGCCGGGCCACGGCGGCACCGTCCGCGACCGCCAGCGCCCCCGTCCTCGTGCGCCCCGGTGGGGCGCCCGCCGCCGCGCCCGCACCAGCGATCCCCCGCTCGCGCAGCGCGGTCAGCGGCGCGCTGGAGGGCACCCCCGGACGGATGCGGGTGCTCGCCTTCGTCGCGGCGGTCGTCTCCGCCGCGTTCGGCCTCCTCGGCGCGATGTCGCTGTGGTCCTCCGCCGGAGCGCTCGAGCGCGCCGACCACAACACCGCTCAGGTCCTGCGCGTCCAGAGCATCTACGCCGACCTGGTCCGTGCCGACGCGGCCGCGACGAGCTCGTTCCTCGTCGGCGGGATCGAGGACCCCGGCCAGCGAGCCGACTACGACTCCAGCATGGACCGTGTCGCCAAGGGCATCGCCGACGCGGCGGACGCGCAGCCGGCCGACAGCGACGCCCTGGGCACCCTCAACGCCGCGGTCCAGGACTACGCCGCGACGATCGAGGAGGCGCGGGTCTACAACCGCCAGGGGCTGCCGGTCGGCGCGCAGTACCTCAGCAACGCCAGCGACACGCTCCGCGCCCAGATCCTGCCGATCGTCGACCGGCTCATCACGGCGAACAAGGACCGGGCCGAACGAGGAGTTCGACGCCAGCAGCCGGCTGCCGGTGATCATCCTGGTCGGGCTCGGCGCTCTGGCTCGTCCTCGTCCTCGTCATGGTCTGGCTGGCCCGGCGCACCCACCGCTACCTCAACGCGTCGATGTTCGTCGGCACCCTCGTCGTCCTGCTGGCGCTCGGTGATCGGCGCCGTGACCCTGGGGAGGGTCGGCAGCCAGGTGCAGGACGTGCGCAACACCGACTTCGCCTACACGGTCGCCCTGGCCTCCGCCAGATCCGCGGCGTTCGACGCGAAGTCGAACGAGAGCCTGACCCTCATCAAGCGCGGTTCCGGCGCGGCCTACGAGACGGCCTGGCAGAAGCAGTCGGCCAACGTCGAGGCCCTCCTCAAGAGCCTGGACTCGGGCACCCGCAAGACTCTCCAGACCGCCTGGACGGCGTACGCCGAGCGCGCACAAGACGATCCGGGAGTCTCGACGACGGCGGCAACTGGGATGCGGCCGTGCAGGCGGCGCTCGCCACCGGCACGGTCCAGGCCACCGGCAAGGACACGGCCAACGCGGCGTTCGCCACGTTCGACGCGGCCGATGTCCCCGACAGCTCGACCGGTACCGCACTGACACCTCCAGCGGACTGGTCGGCCCGGTCCCCTGGGTGACCGTCGCTCGGCTGGGTCTTGCTCGTCCTCTGCGTCGGGGCCGCGCGTGCTCGTGCTCCGGGGCATGGGCCAGCGGATCGAGGAGTACCGATGACCGCCCGCCCGCGCCGCACGCGTCGGCGCCATCGCTGCCGTGGCGATCGCCGCGCTCCTCGGCGCCTGCAGCAGCGGCGTGTACGCCGAGACGCAGGTTCCCGACCGCGACCGCGACGCCCTCGTCGGCCCCGTCGTCGTCCGGCACCGCCACCGCCGCCCCCGCGGCCTGCGACAACGCCACCCAGTCCTACGACCCGCTGCCGTCCCTCACCGGCGACGCCAGGCGAACAACGCCGTCGCCGAGATCCGGAAGAACGACCGCCTGCGCGTCGGGGTCTCCGCCGACTCGCTGCTGCTCGCCTCGCGCAACCCGCTCACCGGGCAGATCGAGGGCTTCGACATCGACATGGCCAAGTACGTCGCTCAGGCCATCTTCGGAGACCCGAACAAGATCGAGCTGGTCGTCATCTCGGCAGCCGACCGGATCCCGGCCCTGCAGGAGAAGCGCGTCGACATGGTCGTCCGCAACATGACGATGACCTGCGCCCGCTGGCAGGACATCGCCTTCTCCTCGGAGTACTACCAGTCCGGCCTCAAGATCCTCGTCAAGAAGGACGACCCGACCACCAGCCTGGCCGGGTTGTCGGGCAAGAAGGTCTGCGCTCCCAACGGCTCGACGTCGCTGACCGCCGTGCAGGCGACGGCCGGTGTCATCCCGGTCGGGGCGGCGACGCATACCGGCTGCCTGGTCCTCTTCCAGAACGGCGACGTCGACGCGATCGCCGGCGACGACACCGTGCTGGCCGGCCTGGTAGCGCAGGACCCGTACGCGTACGTCCCGCCGATGCAGCCGCTCACCTCCGAGCCGTACGGCATCGGGGTCAACAAGGACCAGGTGGACCTGGTGCGCTACGTCAACCGCGTCATGGACACGGTCAAGGCCGACGGGCGCTGGAAGGCGAGCTACGACAAGTGGTTCCTCCCGAGCCTCAAGGTCGAGGCGCAGCCGCCGCAGTCGGTCTACGGACGGTCGTGACGCCGGTGTCGCTCGAGCTGTCCCCGCCCACCCCACCGGCGACCGGCGGCGCCCCGGAGGCGCCCGGCCGGCTGGGGTCGTCGGTCACCCCGCAGGAGGCGTTCGTCTTCCTGCGCGACCTCTCCGTCTGGCGGGACAAGCGCAAGGACGAGCTCGACGCGCTGGACTCCGCGGCGCTGGCGTCGAGCGAGCGGGACGCGTTCAGCCGCGACATGCTCGTCTCGATGGCGCTCTGGAAGGCGATCTCCGACCGCTACGACCTGCTCGAGGTCACCTTCGACAACGGCCGGGTCGGCGCCCGGGAGGCCGAGCGCATCTCCGCCCTGATCTGGGGCCGGCTCGACGTCGAACCGGGTTCGGCGGCCGGCTCGCTGTCGCCCTCGACCTCCGGCGCACTCGCGCTGTCGCTGCCCGAGGCCTGCCGGCTCTCCGACGCGATGACCTCGTCGCTGCGGGCCCGGCTGTCCCTGGAGCCGTCCGGCGCCGAGGTCGGCACCCGGCTGAAGTCGGTGCGCGAGACCGTCGAGCGGATCCGCGACCAGGTCACCTACGTCCCCGCCGGCAGCGACCGCGAGACCGCCCGCAACGAGCTGCAGCGCCTCGACTCCCGGCTCGCCGACGTCGTCGACAAGGCGAAGCGGGGCGCCGACGTCGGTGGGCTGCTCGCGCCCCTGGAGTACGACGCGTCGACCGCCGAGCGCGACCTCATCGTCGGCGCCGGCAAGCGACTCGAGGCGGCCCGCGGCGCCGAACGGGCGGCGGTCGAGCGCGGCGAGCTCGCGGCCCGTGGCGCGGCCATCCGGCTGCTCCAGGACCAGTGCGTCGCCGCGGTCGAGCCGGCGCCCCGGCTCGCCATCCCCGACGTCACCGCGCTGGGCGAGGTGCCCGCCGACCCCAGCGGAGTCGACGCCTACCTCCGCCGTCTCGACGCGGTGTCCCGGGCGCTGACGGCGGCCCAGAACGCGTACGCGAGCGCCCTGGCCGAGCGGGAGGAGCTGGTCGGGCTCTCCGGCGCCTACCAGGCGCAGGCCAAGGCCACCGGCGCGGCTCTCCCGACCTCGCCGACCTGGCCTCCCGCCTCGACGAGGTCGTCGCCACGACACCCACCGACATGCGCCGCGCGCGAGGCCTGCTCGCCGCCTACCAGGCCTACCTGCGGACGCTCACGAGCCATGGGGGAACCCGATGAGCACCACCACCGCCGCACCGGCCTGCACCCAGCCGGGGTGCGCCGGCCACGTCGTCGACGGGTACTGCGACGTCTGCGGTATGCCCGGCGCCGAGGCCGCCGAGGCGGCAGCTCCACGTTGCGGCCGGGGCGGCCGCCTCGGGCGCCTGCCAGCAGCCGGGCTGCACGGGGACCATCGTCGACGGGTACTGCGACGTCTGCGGCACCCCGGGAGAAGGCGGCATCCAGAGCGGCGTCAGAGCGGGCGCCGTGGCGGAGTCGGGCGACGGCGACGGTGACGACGGCAGCGGACCTGCCGCCCGCGGTCCAGCAGGTCATCACGTCAGCCATCCCCGACGGCACGCCCGTGCGCCCAGCCCGGCTGCAAGGGGCACATCCTCGACGGGTACTGCGACACCTGCGGCGCATCCGGCGACTCGGACCGCCCTCGGTGCGCCGAGCGGCCCCGCCGGCGTCTCGAGCTCGCCGTCGACGATGTCGCGGGCCAGCAACCGACTCGCCTCGGTCGCCCTCGGGTCGGCCCGAGCCGGCGTCGTCGGGCAGCACCAAGACGCGCCGGGTGCGCTCGGAGTCGCAGCGGCTGCGCGCCGCGCGGCTCGGCGCCGGCCTGACGACCATCCCGCCGGCTCCGGCCATCGACGCCAGCAAGGCGCTGATGAAGGACCCGGTGGTCCCGGAGGACAAGCGGTTCTGCTCGAACTGCGGCAACCCGGTCGGACGTGGCAAGGACGGCAACCCCGGCCGGACGACCGGGTTCTGCGCGAAGTGCCGCCAGGCGTTCTCCTTCGACCCCAAGCTCAAGCCCGGCGACCTCGTCTCCGGCCAGTACGAGGTGGCCGGCTGTCTGGCCCACGGCGGCCTCGGCTGGATCTACCTCGCCCGCGACAAGAACGTGTCGAACCGCTGGGTCGTCCTCAAGGGTCTGCTCAACTCCGGCGACCCCGACGCGCTGGCCGCGGCGATCGCCGAGCAGCGGTTCCTCGCCCAGGTCTCGCACCCGCACATCGTGGAGATCTACAACTTCGTCACGCACGACGACGCCGGCTACATCGTCATGGAGTACGTCGGCGGCACGTCGCTGAAATCCCTGCTGAAGCAACGGATGCGCAAGGCCGGCCGCTACGACCCGATCCCCGCGGACCAGGCGCTGGCGTACATCATCGAGATCCTGCCGGCGTTCCAGTACCTCCACGACCTGGGCCTGGCCTACTGCGACTTCAAGCCCGACAACCTCATCCAGGTCGGCGACATGCTCAAGCTCATCGACCTCGGCGGGGTGCGCCGGATCGACGACGACGACTCGGCGATCTTCGGGACGGTGGGGTACCAGGCGCCCGAGGTGCCGGTCCAGGGGACGACCGTGGCGTCCGACATCTACACGATCGGCCGCACCCTGCTCGTGCTGATGATGGAGTTCCGCGGGTACCAGTCGACCTACGTCGACTCCCTCCCCCCGGTCGAGTCGACGCCGCTGTTCCAGCGGTACGACTCGCTGTACCGGTTGCTGCTCAAGGCCTGCGCCACCTCACCCGACGACCGGTTCGGCTCGGCCGACGAGCTGCGGGTGCAGATGCTCGGCGTGCTGCGCGAGATCGTCGCGCAGGACCAGCGGCTGGGCCGGGCCACCGGTTCGTCGAGCTCGCTGCTGTTCGAGGAGCCGGCCATCCAGACCGACGGTCTCGACTGGAAGACCCTGCCGGGCCTGCGCGTCGACCCCTCCGACCCACAGGCCAGCTGGCTGCACGGCCTCACCACGCAGGGGACGCCCGAGGAGCGGCTGGCGCTGCTGCACAAGTCCCCTGGCATGTCGCCGGAGGTCCACCTCGCCACCTGCCGCGCCGCGCTGGCCGCCGGGCAGCCCGACCTCGTCGACTCCGCCGCGAACGCCATGCTCCGCGTCGACCCCTGGGAGTGGCGGGCGGTCTGGATGCAGGGACTCTCGGCGCTGCAGCAGGGCGACCCGCGCGCGGCGCAGAGCGCCTTCAACGCGGTCTACGGCCAGGTTCCCGGAGAGCTCGCCCCCAAGCTCGCGCTCGCGTGCGCCTGCGAGGCCAGCGAGGAGCTCGAGATCGCCGAGAACCTCTACACGGCCTGCGCCCGCACCGACGCCAACTACACGCCGGCGGCCGCGTTCGGGATGGCCCGCATCCGGACCAAGCGGGGCGACGTCGAGGGCGCGGTCCAGGCCCTCGACCTCGTCCCCTCGACGTCCCGGGCGTACTCGCTGGCCCGGCAGGCTCGGGCGAACCTGCTCGCGGCCTCCGGCGCGGGCATACCGGCCCTGTCGCAGGCGTGGTCCAGCGTCGACCAGGTGCTGATGGACCCGCGCGAGCGGGCCGGGCTCGACGTGCGGATCTTCTCGATCGGGCTCGACGAGGTCGGCCGTCGCGGCGAGCAGCCCGCGTTGGCCATCGGGTCCCATCCGGCGACGACGCGGGGTATGCGCGAGGCCCTCGAGAGTGCGCTGCGCCAGCTCGCGCGGTTGACCCCCGACCGGGAGGAACGCGTGCATCTCGTGGACCGAGCCAACGACGTCCGGCCCTGGACACTGCGGTGACCCGTTGACGACGACTCTCCACCGGGACCGCCACCTGTCCGAGCTGTGGCGCCGACCGGATCCCCGGCGCGACCTTCTGCGAGGCGTGCGCGTTCGAGTTCAGCGACGTCGTCGGCGACGGGGCGGCCACCACCGCCGGACCACCCGACGGCGGCCTCCCGCCGGCCCAGTCGTTCCCCCCGACGGTCGCCGCCGAGGCCGCCGCCACCCCGGTCACGGCCCCGCGCGGCGAGGAGTCTCCGCTCGACGTCGGGTGGACCGGACCGGTCACGAGGAGCACCTCCACCGACCGCGAGCCGGAGCACCTCGAGCCGGCGGAGGGCGCCCCGTGCCGACAGTGCTCGGACGGCCACTACTTCGAGGGGTACTGCGACACCTGCGGCTCCAAGGAGCCCGACCCGCGCGACCACTTCAGCGAGGAGCCGGCGCCGTGGGTGGGCGGTGTCTGCGACATCGGCCGGCGGCACCGCCGCAACGAGGACGGCATGGCTCTCGCCGCCGACCCGGACTCCGCGTCGTTCGCCGTCCTGGTCGTCTGCGACGGCGTCTCGAACACCACCGACTCCCACGTCGCGAGCCTCGCCGCGTCGCGGGCCGCGCGGGAGGTCCTGCGCGCCCCACTGCCGCAGGGCGTCGGCACCCCGTCGTCGTTCGTGGCCGCGGCCGAGCGCCGGCTGGCCGACGCGGTCGTCGCCGCGAACGAGTCGGTCGCGGAGACCACCCGGGCCGCCGGTGACGCGGCCACCGACAGCCCGCCGTCGTGCACCTTCGTCGCGGCGGTCGTCGTCGGCACGACGGCCGTCGTCGGCAACGTCGGCGACAGCCGGGCGTACTGGCTGCCCGACGCCGCGAGCAGCGCCGCCGTCCAGCTGAGCGAGGACGACTCGTTCGCCGCCGCGCAGATGAGCGCCGGGATGCCGCGCAAGGAGGCCGAGACGAGCGCCGGGGCGCACGCGATCACCCGCTGGCTCGGGGTCGACGCGCCGGACGACCTCACGCCGCACACCCGTCCGGTGGACCTCGCCGAGGACGGCTGGCTGCTCGTCTGCAGCGACGGACTGTGGAACTACTGCTCCGACGCGGCCGACCTGCAACGGCTGGTCCACGAGACCGTCGCGCGGCTGGGCGCCACCGGACACCACCCGCCGACCCTCGCGCAGGCGCTGACCGACTTCGCCAACGAGTCCGGCGGGATGGACAACATCACCGTCGCGTTGGCGCGGGTCGGCGACACGCATACGGTTGTCACTCCCGAGACGAAGGACACCCCCTGATGGCTCAGTTCACCGCCGAGGTCTTCCAGAACGAGTTCCTGCCCGACGGCGGGACCGACGTGCACGCGATCGTGCGCGTCACGTGCCGGGGCGCGGGCCAGGCGGGGCAGACGAGCGCCACCGACGCGGCGGAGATCATCATCATCGACACCTCGGGGTCGATGGGCGAGAACGGCATCGCGCAGGGACGCGCCGCGGCGACCGCGGCGCTGAACGAGATCATCGACGGCACCTGGTTCGCGGTCATCGCCGGCAACCACGTCGGCACGCTGGTCTTCCCCTACCCGGGCGGTCCGCAGCAGATGGTGCGGATGGACCCCTCGACCCGGCAGGCGGCGATCGCGTCGATGCAGGCGTTCCGGGCCGACGGCGGGACGGCCATGGGCACGTGGCTGACCAAGGCGCGCGACGTGTTCTCCACGGTGCCGCAGGCCACCCAGCGGCACGCGATCCTCCTCACCGACGGCGCCAACGAGCACGAGACGCCCGACCAGCTGACCCGGTCGATCCACGACGCGACCGGCGCGTTCCAGTGCGACTGCCGCGGTCTCGGCGACCGGTGGCAGGTCGACGAGGTGCGGCGGATCGCGTCGGCGCTGCTCGGCACGGTCGACCTCATCCCGGCGCCGCAGGCGATGGCGGCCGAGTTCCAGAGCCTGGTGCGCAAGTCGATGGCCCGCGGCGTCGCGAACGTCGAGCTGCGGGTGTGGACGCCGCAGGGTGCGCAGACCCTCTTCGTCAAGCAGGTGGCGCCGAACCTCGAGGACCTCACCGCGCGACGGACCCAGGTGAACGCGTTGACCGCCGGCTACCCCACCGGAGCGTGGGCCGACGAGAGCCGCGACTACCACGTGGCGGTACGCCTGTCGGCCAAGTCGGTGGGTCAGGAGCAGCTGGCCGGACGGGTCCAGGTGGCGCTGGGCGAGGAGGTCCAGACCCAGGCGCTGGTCAAGGCCACGTGGAGCAACGACGAGGCGCTGACGACGCGGATCGACGACCAGGTGGCCCGGTACACCGGGAAGGCCGAGCTGGCGCAGATGATCCAGGACGGTCTCGCGGCCAAGGCGGCCGGCCGCGACGACGACGCCACGTCGAAGCTCGGCCGGGCGGTCCAGCTCGCCAACGAGGCGGGCGACCAGGAGATGACGTCTCGGCTGCGCAAGGTGGTCGATATCGACAACGCCGAGACCGGTACGGTCAGGCTGAAGAAGGGTGTCGACCGGCTGGACGAGATGGCCCTCGACACCGCCTCCACCAAGACGACCAGGGTTCGGAAGTGAGTGCATGAGCGTGCTGGCGAGCGTGTCGGGACAGCCGCGGATGAGCGCCGTCTGTCCCAACGGCCACACCTCGCAGGCCGAGGACTTCTGCGACACGTGTGGCGCCAAGATCGACCTCGCGAACCAGCCGGAGGCCGCGGCCGAGCTGACGCCGGTCGCCCTGGCGCCGGAACCGGAGGCGGCCGGCGGCTTCGGAGGCGCCGGAGCAGCAGGTATGCCCGAACTGCTCGGCCCCCAACACCCCGGACGCGCTGTTCTGCGAGGCGTGCGGATACGACTTCACGACCGGGGCCCTGCCTCGGGGTGCGGCGCCCACACCGGGTGAGGCGCGGGTTCGCCCGACGGGCCGAGTCGGGTTCGGTGGGCGGCTCGATCGCCCCGGCCATCCCGCTCGAGTGGGTCGCCGAGGTCTGGGTCGACCCGCAGTGGTACGCCGTCCAGGAGGCCGAGGAGCCGATGCCGTCGCCGGGCCTGCCGGCCGTGGTGGGGCTGACGGCGCGGAGCCTGCTCATCGGCCGGGTGTCACCGAGCCGCAACATCCACCCCGACATCGACTGCACGGCCGACACCGGGGTGAGCCGCCGGCACGCCCAGCTGACCACCGACGGCCAGCGCTGGTTCGTCGAGGACCTCGGCTCGTCGAACGGGACCTTCGTCGGCCCCGCCTCGGGACCGCTGCCCGAGGACCCGATCCCGGTGGGACCACGGACCGAGCTCGACGGCGACGACCGGATCTACGTCGGCGCCTGGACCCGCATCGTCGTGCGCAACGCCACCGACGACGAGAAGGCCGCTCCAGACCGCCTGACCCCGTCACGTCAGGGCAGCCCGGGCTGATCGTGTGGGCTTTTCGACCCTCTGGGGCAACGATCGTCCACGGGATGCGTGCCGTCACGAAGGTCTGCGCACACCCTCGTGTCGGCGCGCAGACCGTGCACGGTGTGCGCGCTGGCACCAAGGTGTGCGCACACGTTGTGGTCTGGATACGCAGGCTGCAGCGCGCCTGCACCGCTCGTGTTCGCGCAGGTTAGATGCACCGCGCGCACGTTGCACCCTGCGCGCACTGACCCGAACCTGCGCGTGGCCGTTCCCAGCGTCTGCGCCTCCGAGAGGGCAGCGGCGACCGGATGCGTGGGACGCCGCCGACGCCGCTGTGGGCGGTCACTCCACGCATCCGGCCACGTCGAGCGGGGTAGTCCGCCCGAACCGGGTCACCCGAGCCGGGTGACCACCGCTCCCCCTGCCTCCGGCACGTCGCGGAACAACCCTTCCAGGAGGTCGTCCGCCTCGGCCGCGAGCAGTCGCGCCGGCTCCTCGTGCAGCAGCCGGACCATGCGCTCCGGCGCCGCCTCGTAGGCGGACGACGAGAGCACCAGCAGCCGGTCGCCCGGCGCCATCACGCACACACCCGGAGTGCCAGGCGTCTCGGGAACCATCAGCGTCTGCGTCCGGCTCACCAGCAGCGCCGGCGGCGACCAGGCCGCCCGGACCTGGATCGCGCCGTCGGCGTGCCCCCACACCTGGCACGAGGACGACGGTCCGGACACCGGCAGGTCGAACGCGACCGGCGAGCCCGCGGTCGACATCCCGCCGTCGGCCACGACGACGCATACCCGCAAGGCCCCCGGAACCACCCGAGCCGCCCGGCCCGCACCCTCGTGGAGGGCGATGTCGAACCCCGCACCGAGGACGTGACGAGGGGCGGGGTAGGAGGAGACACGGGCAGGAATCGTCGTCGTCATGGCACTCGACTCTCGATCTCGAAGACGGAGGCCAGCCCGGTGCGCGTAAGCACCTCGAGCGTCCGGTCCGTGGGGTCCGCGAGGACCACCCGGACGCGACGCGACTGGCAGCTGCGCTTGACCCACAAGAGGGTCGCCACGCAGGTTGAGGACAGCCGGGCGACCCCCGAGACGTCGATGACGAGGGTGTTCGTCCCGCCGGCAAGCAGGGTGGGTAGGTGCCAGCGCAGGTCGTTGAGACCCTGCGCCATGCGGTCGTCGCTGAGAGCGACACACACCTGCTGGTCAGCCCGGCTGAGGAGGCTGAGACCGGTCACCGGTGTGCGCCTCCTCTCGTTCCTGAACCGCCGGTCCGTGGTGGGTCCCGGCAGTCCACCCACACTGCCCCGTGGACAGTGATGAACTGGTCATGGTTTGTTTGCAGTCTCGTGAAGACCTGCCGACACCCCGGTGGACCGTTACGACGAACCCACAGAACCCCCTTAGGTGCCGCTGGCAGGATTGCCCACGTGTCTCTGAAGCTCCTGGTCCTCGAGGACGACGACGGCATCCGTACCGCCCTCAGCCTCGCCATGGAGGACGAGGGGTACGACGTCACCGAGGCGTCCAGCGCGGAGGCCGCCCTGCTGCTCGTCCAGCGCAACCCGCCGGACCTCATGCTCGTCGACCTCATGCTCGGCGGCATGGACGGCTTCTCGTTCATCCGTGAGGTCCGGCCGAACAGCCAGGCGCCGATCATCGTCCTCAGCGCGAAGACCGACACCCACGACATCGTCGCCGCGCTCGAGGCCGGCGCCGACGACTACGTCACGAAACCGTTCCAGGTGAAGGAGATCGGCGCCCGCCTGCGCGCACTGCGGCGCCGCGCGGGGGTCACGGTGACTGCCGGTGGCGGCTCCACGGTGGAGCAGTCCAGCCTGGTCCTCGACTCCGAACGCGGACCGCTCATCCTCGACGTCGGCGCCGGCGTCGTGCGCCGCGGCGGCGAGGAGGTCCACCTCACGCTGACCGAGTTCCGGCTGCTGTGCGAGCTGGCCTCCCCGGCCGGCCGGGTGCTGAGCCGGCGGGCGCTGCTCGAGCGGGTCTGGGACCGCGGCTACTTCGGCGACGAGCGCATCGTCGACGTCCACGTGCGCCGGCTCCGGACCAAGATCGAGGCCAACCCCAACGCTCCCCAGCTCGTCGTGACGGTCCGCGGCCAGGGATACCGGCTGGACCTCAGATGAGGCGACCGTGGTCGACGTGGGGCCTGCGGGGGACGGTCACGGCCTCCTTCGCCCTCGGCGCCCTCATCGTCTCCGCGCTGCTCGCCGTCGGCACCTACCTCACCGCCCGCCACTACCTCATGGACCAGCGACAGGCCACCGCCCTCCGGCAGGCGTATGCGGACGCCTCCTTCGTCCTCGACGGCCTCCTCGCGCGCGACGCCCGCATCCCCGACGTGCTCAGCACGGTCAACGCCCCAGCCGACTCCGAGCTCGTCGTCCGCCTGGACGACCGCTGGTACTCCTCCGCGCTCGCCCGCGGATCCCAGACCATCCCCACCGAGGTACGCGACGGGGTGGTCGACGGGGCGGTGACCTACGGGTGGTCGTCCGTCGACGAGCGGCCCGCCCTCGTGGTCGGGATTCCGCTGCCCGCTGCGGGCGCCGAGTTCTACGAGGTCGTGTCGACGACCGAGCTCCGGTCGACGCTCGCCACACTGGCCACCGTGCTCGCCGCGTTCGCGATCCTCGCGACCCTGGCCGGCGCGGCGCTCGGCCGGATCGCCTCCCGACGGCTGATGGCGCCGCTCGACGACGTCGCCACGGCCGCCGCACGGATCGGCGCCGGCGGCCTGCAGACCCGGCTCCTCCCGACCGACGACCCCGACCTGGCCACCATCGTCGGCTCGTTCAACAGCATGGTCGAGGCCCTCGACGAGCGGATCCAGCGCGACGCCCGGTTCGCCGCCGACCTCGGTCACGAGCTGCGCTCGCCGCTCACCGCCCTCGTCGCCAGCGTCCAGGTCATGGAGCGGCGCCGCGACGACCTGCCTCCGCGCACCCAGCGAGCCCTCGACCTCGTCACCGTCGAGCTGGACCGGTTCCAGCAGACGCTGGAGGACCTCCTCGAGCTCGGCCGCCTCGACGCCGGCGTCCGCAGCCAGGTCCTCACCGAGGTCGACGCCGCTGAGCTGGTGCGGGTCTCGCTCCAGCAGAGCCGTCACGACCCCGCGCTGATGCGGCTGACCGGCCCGGACCGAGGTCCGGCCGCCGACCTGACCGTCCGCGTCGACAAGCAGCAGCTCGGTCGCGCGCTGGTGAACCTCTTCGACAACGCCGATCGGCATGCCGGTGGAGTCCGCGCCGTCACCGTGCAGCGCGTCCGCGACCGCGTCCGGATCGACGTCGACGACCACGGCGACGGCGTTCCCGAGGGAGACCGCGAGCGCATCTTCGAGCGGTTCGTCCGCGCCGGGTCGCGCGGCTCGCTGCCCGGCAGCGGCCTCGGCCTGAGCATCGTCGCGGAGACCGCGAGCAGCCTCGGGGGCCGAGTGTGGTGCGAGGACGCGCCGGGTGGCGGAGCGCGGTTCATCATGGAGCTGCCGACCGCGCCCCGCGAGGTGCCGGTCCCCGACTTCGCGCACCGGGTCGGTGCGCGGTGAGCGCCGGTATGCGCCGGACGGTGCGAGTACGCCCGCGGGCCGCCGCCGTGACGGCGCTCGTGACGACTCTCCTGGCCGCCCTGGCGCTGCTCGGCGCGTGCGGTCTGCCGCAGAGCAGCAGCCCCGTCCAGGTGCCCCCGGCCGAGGTGCCCTACGGCCTCCTCGACGCCACCGCCACGGCCAGCGCGACCCCGACCGCCACTCCAGGTGTGCTCCTGGCCGCCTGGCACGATCTACCTCGCCGACGCGCAGCAGCAGCTCGTGGCGGTGCGGCGTCCAGGTACCGGACGCCCAGGCCGTCCCGATGCTGCAGAGCCTGCTCGAACCGGCTCGCCGTCGGCCCGAGCGACCGGGAGCGCGCCCGGGGCCTGGTCACCGACCTGGGCCCGGCGTCGACCATCGTCGTGCGCAGCATCTCGGCCGGCACGGCGAGCATCGACCTGCAGTCCACCAGCCAGGACCCCAGCGCCAGCAAGCTGCCGGTGGCCATCGGGCAGATCGTCCTGACCGCCACGAGCATCGTCGGCGTCGACCGGGTCGTCTTCGTCCGGAGCGGGTCGCGGCTGCCGGTTCCCGGTCCGAGCGGCGGCGGCTACGACCGCGGACGCCCTCGTCGCTCGCGACTACGACCGACTTGCTGGCGCCCGGACAGCCACCCGTCGACCGCACCGTCCCGCTGCCCGGATCGGTGACGCCGTCGACCGACGACGACCACCACCGATCCTTGAGAGCCTGCTCCTAGAGGGCGTGGATCTTCTGCAGCCGGTTGAGCGAGAACCAGCCGAACGGGATCGGCAACCAGTAGGTGGCGAGCCGGTACAGCAGCACCGACGAGACCGCCGTCCCGCTGTCGACGCCGATCGCGATGAGGCCGGCCGACATCGCCGCCTCGATGCCGCCGAGGCCACCCGGCGTCGGCACCGCCGACCCGATGATCGCGCCGGCGAAGTACACGACCGCGGTCGCCGGGATCGAGGTCTCCGCCCCGAACGCCCGGGTCGCACAGAGCAGGGCGGCCACGAAGCTCGCGTCGAGGAGCAGCGCGCCGCCGATCAGCTGGGCCAGCTTGGCCGGCGTCTGGAACACGGCCAGGACCTGCGGGATGGCGGCCTTGATCGGCGGGATGATCCGGGTCGTGAGGAGTGCGCGCACGCGCGGAACCGCCAGCAGCCCGAGCAGCAGGATCACGGCGATCGGAATGACCACGAAGAGGATCGCCGGCGGGGTGAACGACGCGCGGGGACCGGTACCCGCGAGCACACCGGAGATGAGCAGCAGGATGAAGTACGAGCAGAACTGGGCCACCTGGGCGACGCCGACACCAGCCCCGGCCACGGCCGGCGGCAGACCGGACGTCTGCAGGTAGCGCGTGTTGAGCGCGATGTTGCCGACCGCCGCCGGGGCCACCAGGCCGGTGAACGCGATCGCCAGCTGCGTCATGTAGGTGCGCACGAAGTTGAGGTGGATGCGGACCGCGCCGTTGAGGGCGATCGACGCGCCGGCGAAGGTCAGGATGGAGCACACGACCGCGCCGAGCGCCCAGCTCCACTCGGCGGTCGCGATGACGTTGCCGAAGTCGACCTGGGCGAACTGCGGCAGGACGATGTAAGCGGCGACGGCGATGCCGACGAGCATGACCACGCCGCGCAGCGTGACGCGGCGCAGCTCGATGGGCTCGATCCGCTCCTGCGAGGGACGCAGCGCGACGACCTCGTCGCGCAACGTCGCGAGCAGGTCCTTGTGCTCCTTGAGCGCTCTCGCGCGTCGCCCGCGTCATCGCCACCCGCTGCAGCAGCGGCGCGGCACGCACCACCGCGTCCTCGCCGAGCTCGGCCACCGCGCTGCGGACCGCTCGCTCCGGGCCGACGCAGAGCGCGACCGTGGTGAGCAGCTGGGCGACGTCGATGCGCAGCGTGACGTCGTCGGCGGCGAGGTCCCCGGCGCCCACCCAGCGCAGGCCGGCCCGGCCGTCCTCCTCGATCATGACGACGTTGGGTCCGAGGTTGCGGTGCGCCACCCGCCGCCGCTGCAGCGCGCTGACCATCCGCCAGATCTCGGTGACGTCGTCGTCGTCGAGGCGGTCACCGCGCTCGGCGAGCGACTCCCCCACCGGCTCGACGTAGGCGATCGCCGCCGCGAACGGGCCGACCTCGCATACCGACACCGGCCGGGGGGCCGGGATCCGCGCCTGCGCGAGGAGCAGCCCCATCAGGGTGCGGTGCTCGATCTCCGCGCGGAGCGTCAGCGCGGGCGGCCGGGTGAACCCGTTGCGCAGCCGGAGCACCCGCAGGAACCGTCGTCCGGAGGCCAGCCCGAACGTGTCGCGGTCGATGACGTGGACATCGACAGGAAGCGTGTCCGTGGTCCCGATGTAGCGACGGTCACCGGAGTCGTTCGCGTCGAGCAGCTCCAGCCGGGTGAGCGGTATGCCGGTGGCCACCAGGGCCCTGGCCACCTCGGTCCCCGGCGGCCGGGTCGAGGTCGCGCCGAACGCGTACCGGAAGCCGAGCCCGATCGCCCAGCCCAGCAGCAACGAGCAGACGATGGCCGCCGCGGTGACCGACCCGGACAGGAAGCCCGCCACCGCCGTCGCCGCGAGGACGGCGATCGCGAGCGGCGCGATCCACTTGCGGCCCATGACGTCGGCGACGGTGAGCAGCCCGACGGTCGAGACGATGACGATGTCGAACGGTGCGGAACGACCATCGCTGTTGACCTTGGTCAGCGTGGCCTGGAGGAAGTCCAGCGGCCCGGCGAGGATCGCCCAGCCGAGCCCGATGACCAGCACGGCGCCGAGAACGGCCGCGCCGAGCGACTGCACCAGCTGCATCGGCCGGCGCCGCACGATCAGGTCGGTGCCGACGACGAAGGGCAGCAGCACCACCCCGATGGCTCCGAGCCAGGTGAGCAGGGTCAGCAGCAGCCGCGGGAGACCGCTGACGGCGTCGGCAAGGTCCTGCTCGACCGCGCCACTGGTGCCCACCGCGGCGACTCCCAGGGCCACGCCGCCGATGAGCAGGACCAGGGCCAGGACCAGTCGGAACAGGTCGGCCGGCCGGCGCACCCGGTCCGGGATGGGTGGCTCGACGACCTCGACCGTGACCGGCTGCGCTTCTTCGGTCACCTCGACGTGGGTGGTCTCCGCCGGCTCGCCCGGCTCCTGGACGTCAGGCGGGTCCGCCGGACGGCTCGGGGAGTCAGCGGACACGCCGCCCATCCTGCCTCAGATGGCTGGGCGCGGCGGGCATGCGCTCCGCGTCGCCGAGCCCAGGAGACGTTCGGCTCGCGTCCAGGGTCCGGTTGGGCCAAGATGCGGCCGTGGACACCAACGACGTCAGACAGGCGGCCTCGCGGGCCGGCGACCACCCCGTCCTCGAGAACGCGGCTCGATTGGGGTACGCCGTCAACGGACTCCTCCATCTGCTCATCGCATGGCTCGCCCTGCAGGTGGCGTGGGGCGGCAGCAGCGGCCCTGCCGACCAGTCGGGGGCGATGCAGACCCTCGCCGGGAACGACATCGGACGGGTCCTCCTCTGGATCGCGGTCGTCGGGTTCCTCGGGCTGGGCCTGTGGCAGATCACCGAGGTCATCGTGGGGCGCGGCGAGACCTCGGACCGGGTGAAGGCCGCCGTCAAGGCGGTGGTCTACCTCTTCCTGGCCTTCAGCTTCCTCACCTACGCGCGTGGGAACAGCAGCTCGTCCAGCAGCCAGCAGAGCGTCGACTTCACCGCGTCGCTGATGGACAAGCCCTTCGGCCGGATCCTGGTCGGCGCTGTCGGCGTCGCCGTGCTCGGGGTCGGGATCTACCACATCTTCAAGGGGGCGAGGAAGAAGTTCCTCCAGGACCTGCGCGAGCATCCGGGCCGGTGGGTGGTGCGCGCCGGCCAGTTCGGGTACATCGCCCGCGGTGTCGCGTTCGGCCTCGTCGGCGCTCTCTTCGTCCTGGCCGCCGTGCGTACCCAGCCGGGCGAGGCGACCGGGCTGGACGGCGCCCTGCGCACCCTGCGGGACGCGCCAGCGGGCCAGATCCTGCTCACCATCGTGGCGCTGGGGTTCATCTCGTTCGCCGTCTACCTCTTCGCGCGGGCGAAGTACGCCCGGGTCTGAGGCGCGGCCGGGTTCAAGCCTTGCGACGCAGGTAGTTCCAGGCCAGGAACGCACAGACGATCCCGTTGAGGAACCCGACGAGCACGTCGCTGAGGTGGTGCATGCCCCGGTACAGCCGCGCGTAGGCGACGAGCAGCGGGATCACGAGGCAGATCACCGTGAGCACCCAGCGCAGCGCGGGGTTCTGGATCCGCTGGCACATCGCCGCGAGGGTGAGATAGAGCGCCGTGGCGGCGCCGACGTGCCCACTCGGGTACGACGACGTCGGCGGCGCCGGGTCGAGGTGCTCGACCTCGGGCCGGTCGCGGCCGGTCACCGCGGTAGCGATGACGAACACCGTGGCCTGGATCGAGATGGCGATGGCCGGGACGACCGCCACCCACCACTGCTTCGTCAGCCACCAGATGAGGCCGACCATGATGACGCAGACCCCGATGATGATCTCGGTGTTTCCCATGCGCGACCAGACCATGGTGATGGCGTCCCAGGTCGCCGTCCGCCCCGCCTGCAGGGTCTGGTTGACCGAGCTCTCACCCTGCAGACCCCCGAGCGGCCCCTCGATGAGCTTGCCGATCCCGACGATGACCAGCCAGAGCACGATGGCGGGCAGCACCGCGCGGACGGCGATGTCCCGCAGGGCGCTGCCTACGGTGGGTCGGGTCTGGTCGTCGACGTAGCGGGTCAGGAAGGCCATCAGCGCGGGTTCTCCTCGGGACGTTCGGCCGACCCGGTATGCGCGTCCGCCCGCTCGGAGTCCGACTCCGCCACGGCGGCGTCGACCTCCTCGGGGGTGTCCGGCAGGTCGGTGGGGTGGGCGGGGTTCCAGCCGCGATAGCCGGCGTACGACGCCAGCGCCAGACCCGAGCCCACGAGGACGCCCGCGGTGACGTCCGAGGGGAAGTGCACTCCGAGGAACACGCGGTCGAGCGCGGTGAGCAGCACGACCGCCGACGCGACACTGCAGGCGACCACCTTGGCGGCGGTGCTCTTCAGCAGCGGCCAGATCATGATGACGATGACTGTTGCCGCCGCGGCCGAGTTGGCCGCGTGCCCGGACGGGAAGCTGTAGCCCGGAGCGGAGGCCACCGGCTCGCTGACGACCGGCCGGGCGCGCTGCACGACGTACTTCAGGTCCAGCGCGATGTTCCAGGCCACCATCATCGTGACGAAGCCCCAGATGGCGCGGCTCTTCAGCTTGTGCTTCCACCAGATCCAGACGCAGACACCGGTGCCGACGATGTAGACCCACCGCGGCTGCAGCGCCTCCTGCCACCAGGCGAGAGCCGTGTAGAGACCGGGGTTCGTGCGGGTGATGTCGGTGGCCGCGGCGATCGCGTTCTTGTCGAACGTGATGACCGCACCGACCTGCTCCCTGGCGAGCAGCGCGAGCGCGGTCACCGGGACCGCCGCGGCGACCGCATACCCGACCGCGGGAAGGATGCGGCGCCAGCGGCCCGGTGCGGTGAGACCCCGCGCCGTGGACCTAGCCGACGCGGACAACCAGTGCTCCGGGGAGGACCCGGGCGGACAGTCCGTACTGGGCGCCCTTGGGATCGCCGTCGATCTGCGTCTCGATGGCGGAGTCGCCGGTCGTGGCCTGGATGGAGGTCGAGGTCAGCCGGACGATCTGTCGGTGGCCGCGGCGGTGCCGGCTGGCCAGGTCGGCCACCACTGCGCCCCAGCCGAACGCCCCCTTGGGCGCGAGGATGACCCCGTCGAGGATGCCGTCGTCGAGCTTTGCGTCGGGCATCAGCTCGACGTTGCCCTGCAGGCTGCCGCAGTTGCCGATGATGACGCTGCGGGCGTGCTGGATCTGGGGGTCTCCGCCGCCCGACGAGAGCTGGACCATGAAACCCCGGGTGAAAAGCCGACCGAGACCGGCGAGGAGGTAGGCGGGCCAGCCCAGCACCCCCTTGACGCGTTCGTTGGTCTTGGCCATGACCTCGGCGTCGATGCCGATTCCGGTCATGACGAGGAAGACCTCCTCGTCGTCACGGCGCGGGTCCTCGGCGGTGGGCGGGTCGTCCCCCTTGAGGGCGTCATCGGACGTGGAGTCGGGGAACAGCCGGACCAGGCCGACGTCGATGCGACGGTCGTTGCCGGTCAGGACCACCTCCAGGGCGTCCTCCAGTGTCTCCATGGGCAGGTCGAGGTTGCGCGCCAACAGGTTGCCCGTGCCGCCGGGCAGCAGGCCGATGGGCGTGTCGGTGCCGACGAGGGTCGTCGCCACGGCTCGCACGGTCCCGTCACCGCCGAGCGGACACACGATGTCGACGCCGGCCTCGAGCACCTCCTTGGCCTGTCCGAGACCCGGGTCCTCCTCGGTCGTCTCCACGAACAGCGGCTCGGCCCAGCCGTGGTCGACGCAGACCTTGCTCACCCGCTCCTTCACGTCGGCGAGGTCGTCGAACTTGATCGGGTTCACGACGACACCGATGCGGCGGGAGGCGGTCACGCGAGGACCCTACCCAGGCCTGGGCCTTCGCACCCGTCGAGGCGTCAGTCTCGGAGGTGGCGCTGGCAGCCCACGTCGTAGGCCTCGGCCAGCCAGACCGCGAACTCGTCGTCGACGTCGGCGGGACTCAGCAGCCGGAACGCGTGCAGCACGTTCCGCGCCGAGTACGTCTCGACCCGACGCCACCGCGGGGACGGGACCTCACGCGCCAGCACCAGGTGCCCGTCCAGCCACGACACCCGCGGCTGGAAGGCGGCGAAGCTCATCCGGACGTGCCAGGCGATGCGGCTCTTCTCGGCGAGGACCTCGACCGGACCCAGCGCCCGGACCACGTCCAACGCCACGTCGTACGCCTCGCGCACGGCAGGGCGGGACCGGGTGAAGTGCGCGTCGACGTCGCCCAACGGCGCGCAGGTATGCGTCTGGTTCCGGGCCGCGAACGTGCGCCCGCACCGCGGGCAGGTCCACATCGCCGGCGCGGCGGGCCGCGTTTCCCTCAGGCCGAGGTCGTGTAGCGGTCAGCCAACTCGAGCGCACGGTCGAGGATGGCGACCCCCTGATGGACCTCGTCGGCGGTGATCACGCACGGGGGGCATACGTGCGTCCGGTTCATGTGGATGAACGGCCACAGCCCGGCCGTCTTGCACGCCTTGCCGAACTCGGCCATCGGCGCGGCGGCGGCGCCGCTCGCGTTGAAGGGCACCAGCGGCTCGCGCGTCGACCGGTCGCGCACCAGCTCCAGCGCCCAGAACACCCCGAGCCCGCGGACCTCCCCCACGGAGGGGTGCTTGTCGGCCAGGTCGCGCAGCGCGGGGCCGATCACCGTCTCCCCGAGCTCGCGCACGTGCTCGAGGATCCCCTCCTCCCGGAAGATGCGGATGGACGCGACCGCGGCCGCGCAGGCCAGCGGGTGGCCGGAGTAGGTCAGGCCGCCGGGGAAGGCGAGGTCCTCGAACGTCGCCGCGATCGCCGGCGACAGCACGACGCCGCCCAGCGGGACGTAGCCGGAGTTCACGCCCTTGGCGAAGCACACCAGGTCGGGCTGCACCCCCCACCGGTCCACCGCGAACCACTCGCCGCACCGGCCGAACCCGGCCATCACCTCGTCGGCGATGTAGAGGATCCCGAACTCGTCGCACAGCGCTCGCACCCCGGCGAGGTACCCGTCCGGCGGCACGAGGATCCCGTTCGTGCCGACCACCGTCTCGAGGATCACCGCGGCGACGGTGTGCGCACCCTCGGCCACGACCGTGTCGCGCAGGTGCTGCAAGGCGCGGTCGCACTCCTCCGCCTCGGTGGTCGCGTGGAACGGCGACCGGTAGAGGTTCGGGCCCCAGAACCGGGCGACCCCGGGCATACCAGGCTCGGTCGCCCACCGCCGTGGCTCGCCCGTCAGCGCTGCGGCTCCCGCGGTGGAGCCGTGGTAGCTGCGGTAGGCGGCGAGGATCTTGTGCCGGCCGGTGTGGACGCGAGCCATCCGGATGGCCATCTCGTTGGCCTCGGCGCCGCCGCTGGTGAAGAAGACCATGTCCAGGTCACCCGGGGCGAGCTCCGCGATGAGCCGGGCCGCCTCGGACCGTGCATCGTTGGCGAACGCCGGCGAGACACTGACCATCCGGCCGGCCTGCTCCTGGACGGCGGCGACGAGCCGCGGGTGCTGGTACCCGATGTTGACGTTGACCAGCTGGCTGGAGAAGTCGAGGTAGCGGCGCCCGTTCGGGTCCCAGAACCACGCCCCCTCGCCCCCGGCGATCGGCACGGCGTCGATGTGGCCCTGGGCCGCCCACGAGTGCAGCACGTGCGCCATGTCGTTCTTGCGCACCGTCTCCTCGTCGGTGGGGAACGACAGCAGTCCGGTCTCGTCGAGCATCGACATGCACAGACCCTAGGGCTCCCGGTGGCGGTTCATATACCCTAGGGGGGTATAGTTTCAGTATGCCCGCAGCACCACCGCAGGAGCGTTCCGTCGACCTCGCCATCGGAGGGATGACGTGCGCGTCGTGCGCGGCGCGGGTGGAGAAGAAGCTCAACCGCCTCGACGGCGTGACCGCCACCGTCAACTACGCGACCGAGAAGGCCCACGTCGTCGCACCGTCGTCGGTCTCCGACCAGGACCTCGTCGACCGCGTGGGCGAGACCGGCTACACCGCCAGCGTGGCGACTCCGGTTCCGTCCGCCGCGGACGAGACCGGCGCCCTGCGCCGGCGTCTGCTGGTGTCGATGGCCCTCACGGTCCCGGTGGTCGCGATGGCGATGGTCTCGGCGCTCCAGGTCGACTACTGGCAGTGGATCTCGCTGGCCCTGGCCACTCCGGTCGTGCTCTGGGGTGGCTGGCCGTTCCACCGGGCCGCCTGGACCAACCTGCGGCACCGGGCGACGACGATGGACACGCTCATCTCGGTCGGCACCCTGGCCGCATACGGGTGGTCGCTGTACGCCCTGCTGTTCGGCACGGCCGGCGAGATCGGGATGCGGCACGCGTTCGAGCTGACCGTCCAGCGGGGCGAGGGCTCCTCGTACGTCTACTTCGAGGCCGCCGCCGGTGTGACGACGTTCATCCTCGCCGGTCGCTACCTCGAGTCCCGCTCGAAGCGCCAGGCCGGAGCGGCGCTCCGCGCGCTGCTCGAGCTGGGCGCGAAGTCGGTGTCAGTGCTCCAGGCGGACGACCGTGAGGTCCGGATGCCGGTCGAGGACCTCGCCGTCGGGATGCGGTTCGTGGTCCGCCCGGGCGAGAAGGTGGCGACCGACGGAGTCGTGGAGTCGGGCCGCTCGGCGGTCGACGCTGCGCTGGTGACCGGCGAGTCGGTCCCCGCGGAGGTCGGACCCGGCGACCAGGTCGTCGGCTCGACGGTCAACACCAGCGGGCGGCTGGTCGTGCGCGTGACCCGGGTCGGCGCCGACACCCAGCTCGCCCAGATGGCCCGCCTCGTCGAGGACGCCCAGAACGGCAAGGCCGACGTCCAACGCCTCGCCGACCGGGTGTCCGCGGTGTTCGTGCCGGTGGTCATCGTGCTGGCGTTGGCGGTGTTCTCGGTGTGGGTGCTGCTCGGCTACGGTCCGGCCGCCGGCCTCACCGCCGCGGTGGCCGTTCTCATCATCGCCTGCCCGTGCGCGTTGGGGCTGGCTACGCCCACCGCCCTGATGGTGGGGACCGGCCGGGGGGCTCAGCTGGGCATTCTCATCCGCGGCCCGGAGGTGCTCGAGCAGACGCGCACCGTCGACACGGTTCTGCTCGACAAGACCGGCACGGTCACGACCGGAGTCATGGCGCTGGTCGACGTCGTCCCGGCCGCGGGAGAGTCCGCCGACGAGGTCCTCCGCGTGGCCGGTTCACTGGAGAGCGGCTCGGAGCACCCGATCGCGCGGGCGGTCTACGCCGAGGCGGCTCGACGCCACGGCCCGCTCGCCGCCGTCGAGGACTTCGGCAACGACGAGGGACTCGGGGTGCACGGCGTCGTCGAGGGTCGCGCGGCGGTAATGGGCCGCCCAGCGCTGCTCGCCGACGGGTCCGTCGACCTGCCGGCCGACCTCGTCGCCGCCCTGGACCGGTTGCGCGACAACGGTTCCACCGTCGCTGCCGTCGCATGGGATGGTCGGGCCCGCGGGCTGGTCGCCGTCGCCGACACCGTCCGGGAGAGCTCGGCGCAGGCGGTAGTCCGGCTCCGAGAGCTCGGCCTCCAGCCGGTGCTGCTCACCGGGGATCACGCGTCGGTGGCTGGCGCGGTGGCCCGGCAGGTCGGGCTGGACGACGACCGCGGCGAGGTCGTCGCCGACGTCATGCCGCAGGACAAGGTCGCGGTCGTGCGTCGACTCCAGGACGAGGGACGCGTCGTCGCGATGGTGGGCGACGGCGTGAACGACGCCGCCGCCCTGGCCACCGCTGATCTCGGCATCGCCATGGGCGCGGGCAGTGACGTCGCGATCCTGGCGAGCGACCTCACACTCGTGCGCGACGACCTCCTCGTGGCGGCGGACGCGATCCGGCTCTCCCGTCGGACGCTGGCCGTCATCAAGGGAAACCTGTTCTGGGCGTTCGCCTACAACGTTGCCGCGATCCCGCTCGCCGCGCTCGGCCTGCTCAACCCGATGCTCGCCGGCGCCGCCATGGCGCTCTCCTCGCTGTTCGTCGTGACCAACAGCCTGCGCCTCCGCTCGTTCCGCTGACCGCCCCGCGCGCCGACCCTCCCCCACGCGTCCACCTCCCGCACGCGTCCACCTCCCGCCCGCGCCAACCTCCCGCCCGCGCCTACTTCTGCGCACGTGGTGACTTGTTTTCCGACATTTCGGACATTGACTTTCGACAAGCCACCACGTGCGGAGTTGTTGGCGCGCTGACGGCTGGCGACTGGCCGGCTGGCCGGCTGCCAGCTTGGGGCGGTCGGTGGTGGCTGCGCTGGACCGGACTGGATCGGCGGTTGAGCGTTCAGCCGGCGGGGACGGAGGAGGTCGGTGCTGCGCCGGCGCGGATGGCTGAGGTCAGCGCCGCGGCGGGAGCGGCCGGCGCCTGGGGGTTGGTGAGCAGGACGAGGTCGAGGTTCGGCAGCTTCGGCAGCCGGCTCGTGGCCGGGACCTCGACGAGGTCGGCCGGTGTGAGGGTCTTGGCCATCACGGCGATCCCGATGCCCGCGCGAACCGCGGCGAGCACTCCGTTCACCCCACGAACCGTGCAGGTGATCCGGCTCGGCCGGCCCGCGTCCTGGAGGGCCTGCGCCGCCACGGACCGGCTCAGGCTGGGCGCCTGGTAGACCACGAGCGGGACCGGCTCGTCGGCCTCGACCCGGGTGCCTACGGCGGCCACCCACACCAGCCGGTCGCGCCGGACCAGCTGGCCGATCGACAGTGTCGGGGTGTCGGGGCTCTTCTTGACGAAGGCGACGTCGAGGTGTCCGGACTCGATCCGACGGAGCAGCAGCTCGTTCTGGAGCACGGTGAGCTCGATGTCCACCCGGGGGTTGAGCTGCCGGAACGTCCGCAGGATCCGGGGCAGGGCGGTCAGCGCGAGGTCGTCGGTCACCCCGAACCGCAGCCGCCCGGCGACGACCGAGCCGCTGAAGTGGCTCTCCGCCCGCTGGTGCGCCGCGAGGATCTCCACGGCGTACCCTGCGAGCGCCTCGCCGTCCGCGGTCAGCGCCACGCTCCGGGTGTCCCGGACGAACAGCTGCCGACCGACCGCCTCCTCCAGCCGTCGCACGTGCTGGCTCACCGTCGACTGCCGCAGCCCGAGGGACGTCGCCGCCCGGGTGAAGCTCAGCGACTGCGCGACGGCCATGAAGGTCCGCAACAGCTCCGGCTCGTACATCGGCGATCCTCCCGACCCGATCATTCATCACGAGACACGATCAGACTAATAGGTCCCATCAAGTTGGATGATGAGGCCACTGAGGTCGAGACTGGCAGGACACGACGCATACGATCCCAGGACGACCCTTGACCGCGCAGGCCCCGACCCGAGTCCCCGACAACACCGACAGCGACACCGACACGACCACCCCGCAGGACCGACGACCACCGTCCGCGACCTTCTCCTCGCTGGGCAACCGCAACTTCCGGCTCTTCCTCGCCGGCCTCTTCGTCAGCGGCACCGGCGGCTGGGTCCAGCGCATCGCCCAGGACTGGCTGGTCCTGACCCTCACCGACAGCCCGGCCGCCGTCGGGCTGACCACCGCCTTCCAGTTCCTGCCGACGCTTCTCTTCGGCCTGCACGCCGGCGTGCTCGCCGACCGGTTCCCGAAGCGGCGCATCCTCCAGACCACCCAGGCCACCATGGCCGCCATGGCTGCCGTACTCGCGTGGCTGACGCTCAGCGGGGCGGTCCAGACCTGGCACGTCTACGTGCTCGCGGCCGCCCTCGGCGTCGTCACGGCGGTCGACAACCCCGTGCGCCAGGCGTTCGTCACGGAGGTCGTCGGGGTCGGGCAGATCCGCAGCGCGATCAGCATGGTGTCGTCCACCTTCCAGATCGGCGCGATGCTCGGCCCGGTCCTCAGCGGCGTCCTCGTCGGGGTCGTCGGACCCGGATGGGCGTTCGCCATCAACGCGCTCACCTACGTCGGCCCGCTCACCGCGCTCGCGATGATGCGGCTGCCGGCGCGTCCCACCATGAGCGATGCGCCGTCATCGGGGTCCGGGCTGAAGGACGGTCTCCGGTATGCGGTCACGCACCCGACGGTGCTCTGGCCGACGGTGATGGTCGGTACCTTCGGCTTCTTCACGATCAGCCTGCCGGTGACGTTGGCCGCGTTCGCGAAGAACGAGTTCCACTCGGGCGCCATCGGCGCCGGGGTGCTCAACGGCGCCGCCGCCGCCGGCGCGCTCGGCGGCGCCCTGCTCACCGCCCGGCGGCGGAACGCGCTGCGGCTGCGGACCATCGCCACGGCCGCCGCCCTCCTGGCGGCGGCTCAGATGATCGCGTCGTTCGGCTCCAGCCAGGTCGCCCTGACGGTCCTCATCGTTCTCGTCGGCGCCGCGAACCTCGGCTTCCTGACCTCCGCGCAGTCGCTGGTGCAGCTCACGGTGCCGGAGCACCTCCGCGGGCGGGTCGTGGCGATCTACCTGCTCGCGTTCATGGGGAGCGGGGCCGTCGGCGGTCCGGTCGTGGGCTGGATCGACGAGGTGCTCGGGGCGCGGTTCGGGCTACTGCTGGCCGGGGTGGTCCCGGCGGTGGTGACCGCCCTCGTCGCCCGGCACCTCGCGAACCGAGCGTCGGTGCGGATCGGCCTGACCCGGATGACCGTCCAGATCACCCGACCGACGCTCGTCGCCCGCGACCGCTAGGTCCTCAGCCCTCGGGGAAACCCGAGTCGATACAGAGGATGTTGCCCTCGCTGTCCTTGAACCACGCGGCCTTGCCCATGCCACCCATGTCGGCGACGCCGTCATCCCAGGTGACCCCCGGCATGTCGTAGGTCTCCAGCGCGACGCCCTTCTGCTGCAGGGCGCGGGCCTCCCCCACGACGTCGTCGACGTGGAACTGGGCGATGGTGTGACCGGCCTGGCCGGCGTACTCGGTCTTGTAGACCTGGAACATCGTCCCGCCGTCGGTCCGATAGATGAGCATCCCGGCGTCGGCAACCTCGGCGACCGGCGTCATGCCGAGCGTGTCCGCGTAGAACGACCGGGCCCGGTCGACGTCGGCGGCGGGGATGTTCGCGGTGACGGATGCGCTGCTGAGCATGGTGACCTCCTGGGGTCGGGTCGTCGTTGGGCCTCCCCCGCACCACCAGCGTCCCACCGACCCCTACCAGGCGGAGGCGGAATGCGACGACCGGTCAGGGCCGCGTGGCGTAGACCATCCTCAGCGGCGACTCGGCGGCGGACGTGGCCGCGGCGTCGATGAACCCGGCCGCCGTCATCTCGTCGACCAGGTCCGTGGCCGAGCGAGCCGGCACGCCCCACCCACCGTGCACCACCCGTGACACGGCCAGGCTGCGCGCCTCGGTGCCGTGCGGTTCGACGGCGGCCGCGTCGTCGTCGCCGAGCAGCGGCGCGACGATCAGTCCTCCGGGGTTCAGCGCGGCGTATGCGGTGGCCAGGGTTCCAGGACGGCTGGCCTCCGGAAAGAAGAACTGGCTCCAGGCCACCACGTCGAACACCCCGTCGAGCCGGACCGAGGCCGCGTCACCGCAGACGACGACGAACCGGTCCGCGACACCGAGACGCTCCGACCGTCGCCGAGCCTCCGCCGCGATGTCCGGGTCCAGCTCGACGCCGACCGCGGTCATGGCGGGAAACGCTTGGAGCGCGCAGAGGATCCGGCCGGCCACACCGCAGCCGAGCTCGAGATGGCGATCCTCCTCGCGCAGCCGTACGCGGATCGACTGCGGAGTCCATGCGCCCTGGCGGACCGCGGCGACCAGAGCCGGCGAGAAGGGGTTCGGCGACACCGCCGTGGCGTAGGCCAGCCGATCCGCCGGTGACAGCTCGGGGAAGCCGCCCCGACCGGAGAGGTCGCGCAGCGACCGAGTCGTCACGTCGTTCATGCGGAGGCCGTCGGCCAGCGGAGAGAACGCGGTCGCGCTGGTCAGTGCGTCCCAGTCCGCCGTCAGCCGGATCCCCGACCCCACCCGCTCGGCGACCTCACCGGCCACCAGCGCATCACAGATGTCGCGCACCCGCTGCTCGGGCAGTCCGGTGTCGCGCGCGGCCTCGGACGGGGTGGTCGTGCGGCGGAGGGCTCTCAGCAGCCCGTTGGCCTCGGCCCCCTCGACCAGCGCCAGCAGCGAGGCGGCGTTCAGCAGCGGGTCCAGGGAGCGCTCCGACGCCTCGAACCACGACGGCGGCTCCCCGGCATCCCCTGCGGACATGTCCATGGCTCATGATGGCGTTCGCAGTGCCGACGGGCCCGACGAAGGAGTGCGCATGGTCGACCTCGCCCTGAGCGACGACGAGAAGGAGATCCGGTCCTGGGTCCGTACCTTCGTCACTAAGGAGCTCCTGCCCCTCGAGCCCGACGCACTGGCGCGCGAACGCCGAGGCGAGCGCGGGCTGCCCGTCGAGGAGCTGCGTCGCCTACAGGACGTCGCGAAGGAGGCCGGGTTCTTCGGGATCCAGACGCCCGAGGCATACGGCGGGATGGGTCTGTCCGCGGTGACGACGGCACTGGTCGAGATCGAGCTCGGTCGCACCTTCCTCCAGTTCGCCTTCGCGGGCGCCGCGGACAACATCCTGTACGACGCGAACGAGGCCCAGCAGGATGCATACCTCCGTCCGACGATCTCCGGAGAGCGCAAGTCGTGCTTCGCGATCACCGAGCCCGGCGCCGGGTCGGACGCCCGCGCCATCCGGACCAGCGCCCGCCGTGACGGCGAGGACTGGGTGATCAACGGCGAGAAGACGTTCATCACCGGAGGCAACGAGGCGGACTACGTCATGGTGTTCGCCGTGACCGACAAGGAAAAGAGCGCCGACGGCGGCGTCACGTGCTTCCTCGTCGACCGCGACCGCGGCTGGACGTCGGCACCGATCGACACGATGGGCGAGTGGGGACCGGCGTCCTTGGTGTTCAAGGACGTTCGCGTCCCGAACGACCACATCCTCGGCGAGGAGGGCCAGGGTTTCTCGCTGGCCATGAAGTGGATCGGACGCGGCCGCTACCTGCTCCCGGCGCGGGCCCTCGGCGCGTGCGAGCGGTTGGTCGAGATGGCCATGGAGCACGCCCACAACCGGACCACCTTCGGAGAGCCGATCGCCAACCGACAGGCGATCCAGTGGATGGTCGCGGACTCGGCCACGGAGATCGAGGCGCTGCGCTGGCTGGTGCTCACCGCCGCATGGCAGGTGGACCAGGGTCTGGACTCGCGACAGGCGCAGTCGATGGCCAAGCTCTACGGCGGCGTCAAGGCCAACGAGATCGTCGACCGGGTGCTCCAGATCCACGGCGGGATGGGCTACACCCGCGAGCTGCCGATCGAACGGTGGTACCGCGAGCTGCGACTGCTGCGGATCTACGAAGGCACCGACGAGATCCAGCGGCGGACCATCGCGCGTAACCTGCTCAAGGGCCACGCCTCGGTTCGCGGTCACCTGGGCTGACGTTCCGCGGCGGCGGCGCGAACAGCCCGGGTCAGACCGAGCCCTCGGCGATGGCGCGAAGGGCCGCGAGATGCCGGTCGAAGGCGGCCCGTCCGGCCGCGGTCAGCGACAGCCAGGTCCGCGGGCGCTTGCCCACGTACCCCTTGCGGACCTTGACGTAGCCGGCCGCCTCCAGGGTGCTGACCTGTCGGGACAGGACCGAGTCTGAGACCTCCACGGTGTCGCGCACCGCGGAGAACTCCGCCTCGTCCGCCGCGGAGAGGGACGCGACGATGCTGAACCGCACCGGCGCGTGGATGACCTCGTCGAGACGGTGCCGCGCGTGCCCCGAGGCCGTCGAGGTCATCCCCGCCGCCGGGCGATGACCCAGCCGGCGACGAGCATCGGCAAGGCGATGACGACCCCCATGAGGACGAGCAGGCCCGGCGAGGTCGGGCTGGTCTGCTCGCGCCAGTTGGCGATCATGATGCACGCCAGGCTGACGACCACCGTGAGCGCGAGACCGACGTAGCCGACCCGCTTGGCGCCGCGCGGCACGCTCCGGGCGGCGCGGGTCTGCCAGGTCGCGATGGCGATGGCCAGGACGGCGTAGACGGCGGTGAGGTAGCTCGGTCCGTTGTCCAGGTCGAGCGCCCGGGTCAATGGGACGAAGGCGCCGAGGACGACGCCGAACAGGGCCGTTCCGATGGCGTAGACGGTCCGGTCTCGCGGCGCGACGGCCGAGGTGCGCGACGCCTGCTCGAGGGCCGCGCGCGCCTCGTCCGGGCTCACGCCGGGACCGGTCTGCTGGTTCTGAGGTGTCGCGTTCATCAGGTCGACTTTAACAAGTACTTTCCACAATGACAAGTAGTTTCTTCATAAGGTAAACCCGGTTGCGCGCAGGTAGGCCTGCCAGTCCGGCGCGATGTCCGGCGGCACCCGCTGTCCTGGATCCATGACGTGCAGCCGGTTCGAGAGCAGGACAGCCACAGAGCGGGCGGCCGGGTCGACGAGGAACCTCGCCCCGGTGAAACCGGGGTGCCCGTATGCCGGTCCGCCGGCCGCGGGCTGCCACCAGAACCCGACCGCCTGGCCGTCCGTACCCGGGGTGAGGAAGGCGTCGAGGACGGCGCGCGACCAGACCGGGGACTCGCCGACAAGAGCGGTACCGAACCGCGCCATGTCGTCGAGCGTCGAGAAGAGGCCGGCGTGACCGGAGATCCCGTGCATCGCATGGAAGGCGTTGCCATCGCTCACCTCGCCGCGCACCCAGTCCCTGCGGAAGCGGGGCGGGACCGTGCGTTCGATGGTCACCGGGTACGGCTCCCCGTCGCGGATCATCGCCTGCTCGATGTCGTCGCCGTGCCCGTAGGCGACGGCGTCGGCCGCCGCGACCGGGCCGAAGCCCGTCGACGCCATCCCGAGCGGATCCGTGACGAGCCGCCGGACCGCGGCGTCGAGACGCTCTCCGCTCACGCGCTCGACGACCGCCCCGGTGATGATGAGCCCGAGGTCGGAGTAGTGGCGCCCCTCCCCCACCGCGTACCGGAGCGGGAGCGACGTGGCGACGGCCACCGCCTCCTCGCGGGTCCGCGAGGCGAGGTACAGCGGCTGCCACTCGGCCAGTCCGGCGGTATGCGTGAGGAGGTGCCGCAGGGTGATGTCCGGGTGCGGTGACGGCAGGTAGCGGGCGAGCCCGTCGTCAACGTGAAGCTCGCCGCTGCTCACCAGCGCCATGACCGATGCCGTGGTGACGACCGCCTTGGTGCACGACGCGATGTCGAACCGCGCTGTCCCCCAGAGGGACTCGGGCGGCCCGGACCGGTTCGACGCATCACCGAGGACCGCCCGGTGCAGGACCACACCGTCACGGAGCACCTGGGCGGCGGCCCCCGCATACCGGTGCTCGTCGATGCCGCGCTGCAGGACGTCGTCGGGGCTGGGCACGCCGACGACGCTACCGACGCGGGGCGCCACTCCAGAGGCGGCTCACGCGGCGCCGCCCGGGATGAGGGTGACCTTGATGGACTCCTTGCCGCTGGCCACGAGGTCGAGGCCCCGCTGGAACTCCGAGAGCGGCAGCTGGTGCGTGCAGATCTCGTCCAACGGCAGCCGACCGGACTCGATGAGCCGGATCGCGGCGGGCCAGCAGTTCGGGCCGAGGTGGGCCCCACGCACGTCGAGCTCCTTGTCGTCGCTGATGATGCTCCAGTCGACCGTGACGTCCTCCTTGAACACGGAGTACTCGACGAACCGGCCCAGCTTCCGCAGCATGTTGAGGCCCTGGACGACCGCCGGCGGGGCACCGGTGCCCTCGAGGTACACGTCGCAGCCGTAGCCGCCCGTCATCTCCCTGACCCTCGCGACCGCGTCCTCCTCGGCGACGTTGATCGCCATGGTGGCGCCGGTCTTGAGGGCCAGGTCGAGCTTGCGCGGGTCCAGGTCGAGGGCTACCAGGGCCTGGGGGAACTTCGCGGCGACACCGGCGATCATGCTCAGCCCGATCGGGCCGCAGCCGGCGACGACCACGATGTCGGCGAAGCCGATCGTGGCCCGCTCGACCGCGTGCAGCGCACAGGACAGCGGCTCGGCGAACGCCGCGTGCGCCGGGGGGATCTCCTTGCTGATCGTGTGCACCAGGGAGTCGGTGGACAGGACCATGAGCTCCTCCATGCCGCCGGGGTTGGCGCGCTTGAAGCCGTACATGTTGTGCACCTGGCACATGTGGTAGTTCCCCGTGTCGCAGTACCGGCAGTCCCAGCAGGGGACGATCTGCTCCACCACCACGCGGTCGTCGATCTCGATGCCCCAGTGCTCCCGCGCCACGTCGTCGAGCTCGACGACCCGTCCCGCGATCTCGTGACCGGGCACCGCTCCGCTCTCCGCCCACGCGGGCCGGTTCTCGTCACCCCAGAACTTGGCGGCGCCGTGGTAGCACTTCAGGTCGCTCGCGCAGATCCCGACCGCCTCGACCCGGACGAGGACCTCACCCGTGCCGCGCGTCGGGACGGCGATCGTCTCGAGGCGGTAGTCCTTCGGCCCGTGACACACCACGGCCTGCATCGTGTTGCCCACGCGCGTCACGGTAGCCCCGCTCGGCCAGGATGGGAGACATGCGCGTCATCGGCCTGATCTCCGGAACCTCCCACGACGGCGTCGACGGATGCCACGTCGAGTTCGAGCAGAGCGGGGCCGGTCTCGAGGCGAGAATCGTCGCCTCAGACGTGGTGCCCTACCCCCCCGAGCTCCGCGAGCGCATCGCCGCCGCGCTGCCGCCGAACCCCACGACGGTGGCCGAGGTGTGCGCGCTCGACATCCTCATCGGCGAGCATTTCGCCCGGGTGGCAACGGCTCTCGACGTCGAGGGATGCGACCTCGTCAGCTCGCACGGACAGACCGTCTTCCACTGGGTCGAGGACGGGCGCGCCCGCGGTGGGCTGCAGCTCGGCAACCTGTGGTCCCTGGCCGAGTCGACCGGCCGTCCGGTCCTCACCGACCACCGCGCCGCCGACATCGCCGCCGGCGGCCAGGGCGCTCCCCTGGTCCCGGTCCTGGACGTGCTGCTCCTCGCCGGGCGCCCACGCTGCGCCGCACTCAACCTCGGCGGCATCTCGAACATGACCGTGGTCGACCGGGAAACCGAGCCGTACGCGTACGACCTCGGGCCTGCGAACGCCCTCGTGGACGCCGCTGTCGTGCGGATGTCCGGAGGAGAGGAGCGGTACGACCGAGACGGCCGGTATGCGTCGCGGGGCCGCGTCGACGAGGAGCTCCTCGCCGACCTGCTCGCCGAGCCGTACTACTCGTGGCCGGCGCCGAAGTCGACCGGCAAGGAGCTCTTCCACGACGCATACCTCGACGGCTACCGGTCCCGCCATCCGGGCGTCGAGGGGGTGGACCTGGTCGCCACCCTGACCGAGCTGAGCGCTCGCGTCGTCGGCGCCGAGCTGTCGAAGGCGGGCGTCACCGAGGTCTTCGCCTCGGGAGGGGGGACCTCGAACCCTGTTCTCATGCAACGGATTCAGGCGGCTGCGGACGGTGTCCGCGTCGGCACGATCGACGAGCTCGGCGTCCCGTCGGACGTCAAGGAGGCCATGGCTTTCGCCCTCATCGGCTACCTGACCGCCCATGAGCTGCCCGGCAACGTGCCGTCGTGCACCGGCGCCGACGGACCTCGCGTCCTCGGCCGGCTCGGACCGGTGACCGCGCGGATACCCATGGGTCAGCTCCCGGTACCCACCCGGTTGGTCGTCGTCTGACCCGCCCGTCGTAGCCTCGCCGGACAGAGGGTTCCGCTCTCCCGCTCGTCTAGGACAGGGTGGGAGGAGGGGTCCCCAGATCCCGACCTGACCCAATACCGAGGAGTCACCATGTCAGTACGTACCGCCCACACCGCTTGGACCGGAGGACTGCCGGACGGGTCGGGGACCGTCGAGCTGGTCAGCTCGAAGTCGGGCAGCTTCGACGTGTCGTGGCCGAAGCGCACCGCCGAGACCGGTGAGGCGGGCACCAGCCCCGAGGAGCTGATCGCGGCGGCGCACTCGTCCTGCTACGCGATGCAGCTCTCGGCGCTGATCGCCCGCGCGGGCGGCACTCCGAAGTCGCTCGACGTCACGGCGGACGTGTCGTTCGGACCCGACCCGGCGGGCGGCTTCCACATCCCGAACATCACCATCACGGTCCGCGGCCAGGTCGACGGCCTCGACGACGCGGGCTTCAAGGAGGTCGCGGAGGACGCCAAGGCCTCCTGCCCGGTCAGCAAGGCGTTGACCGGCACGGAGATCACCCTGGACGCGGCACTCGGCTGACCGACGCGCTACGACGGGCCGTCCCAGCGCAGCTCGTCGGACTGGTCGACACCCTGGTATGCGGCGTCGGCCTCGCTGCGGTAGTCCCGGACCACGGCCTCGCGCAGGTTCCCGGTGTCCTTCGGGAAGGCCGACAGCACCTCGGCCACGCCGAGCCCGGAGTCGGCCCGGTTCTGGTTGACGACCTGCCGCCACTCGACGGTCCCGCGCGCGTCCTGGTCGAGGCGGAGCAGGTCGACGACCTGGTTGGTCCGTTCCTGGGTGTCGGCCAGGTCGGCGAGGGCGTCCGGCACGGTGCCGGTCCGGTGGGCGTCGAACCCGACCGAGCGCAGCGCGGTGTCGAGGACGTCGCCGGCCTCGTCCCCGACCTCAGCCGCGAGGTCGCGCAGCAGCCCGGGGTACTCCGAGAGCCGTCGCGTCGTTGCCGTGCGGCCGATCTCGACGGCCTCGTCGACCCGGTGACGCCGTCCCTCCGCGGAGACGCTCGGGTTGCGGCGCGCAACGCCCAGCCAGGCGACCAGAAGCCGCAGCCGGTCGACGCTCTTCTCGCGGCTGACCGCCGTGGCGCGGTCGAGCACGGCCAGCGACTCGAGTGGGTGTCCGGCCTGCTCGAAGAGGCGACATTGCTGGAGACTGAGATCGGTGACGGCGGCCGTGTCCAGCGCGATGGCGGCCACCTCCGCCTCCTGGCCGGCCAGCGCGATCGCCTCGTCGAGCCGGTCCAACGCCTCCAACGCCTCGATCTCGACGAGCGGAAGCAGCGGGCCGCCGTCGGCGCGGCGCCGTTCGCGGAGCAGGTCCAGAGCCTGTTCGGGCCGCCCGTTGGAGAGCATCGCCTCGGCCGTCGGGTCCACCTTCTCGAGCCACTCGGCGTCATCGAGGAGGCGGCGGTCGTCGTCCCCGACGAACGCGCGCGGCAGGCGGGACAGCAGGAACACCCGGGACCGCTGCGGCAGCTCGTCGACGGCCATGACCAGCCTTTCCGCCGCGCGCGGGTCCCAGATCGGGTCGAGCTTGTCGCGCCCCTGGCCGAGCAGCAGCCGGTGGTAGATCTCCTCGGTTCGGGAGACGGGGTCGCGACGGCCGGAGTAGTAGCCGATGGCGGCGAGCTGGATCGCCGTGGAGTCCACCGTCGTGTCGCGAAGGATCTGCGGCAGCATCACCGCGCGCACGTCCTGGCGGTGTTCGAGGACCTCGGGCTCCGGCCGGTCGACGAGCATGGGCTCCGCGGCGAGCCGGTTGAACAGGTCGCGCTCGTCGACCTTGCCCAGGTCGATCCCGCCGGCCCGGGCGAGGACCTCCCTGATGATCTCGGGGGTGATCCGGCGCAGCACCAACCCCGGATGCGCGACCGCCCGGACCAGCGGGTCCTCGATATGGCCGAGGATCCTCAGGTAGAGCTCCGCGTCGAGCTGCTCGTTGGCCGCCTTGAGCCCGAACAGCGGGTCGTCAGCGCCGGCGCCGGCCTTGGCCAGCAGCGACGCGAGCAGCCGCACGGTCAGCGGAGAGATGAGGACCGGTTCGCCGTCGAACGGAGGAGGTGAGCCGATCTCGGTGCGCCGGGTACCGAACCGGCGCACCAGCGACCGCGCACCGTCCTGGTCCACCACACCACCGGCGACATCCACCATCAGCGTGACCGCGTCGTTCTCCGACAGACCGAGCAGCTCCTGGGGCGTCGCGCGGTCGGCCAGCTCCGGGATCCGGGCCCGACCGGACAGCAGGACGAAGACGTCGGGCCGCTGGCACAGCGCGCCGACGACGTCGGCGAGCGTGTACATCGCCGACGGCCCGCGACGTTGCGCCTGCTCGACGGTATCCATGACGACGAGGAGCCGGCCCTCGAGCTGGTCGAGCGCCTCGGCGAGCAGGTCCGCCCAGTAGGTGTCCGGACCGGCGGTCTTCCGCACGGAGCTCTGTGCTCGGTGGCCGCTGTAGGCCGACTCGCTGACCGCCCGCGCCCGCACGTTCGCGAACTCGCTCGAGTCCGCAGCGACCTGGACGTCGAGCTGCTCCGTGATCGCCGCAACGAGCTCGGCGGGGTACATCGGGTTGAGGGCGGGGTCGTCGAAGTCGAGCAGGGCTACGGCACCGCGGTTCCAGGGGTCGGGGTCGTCGACGACCTCGACGACCAGCCGCGCGACGAGAGCGGACTTGCCGACCCCGCCGATGCCCCACAGCGCGACGGCCTTGCCCTGCGGGTCGTGGAACCGGTGGCGCAGCTCGCCGAGAACGTCCTCGCGTCCGACGAAGTGGTCCGTGGCCATCGACCGCGCATCCGCGAAGAGGAGCTGGCGGCGCAGGTGGTCGGCCAGGTCTTCGGGGTTCGGCACGTCGTACCGCGAGCCACTCCACCACCGCGCAACGACCGAGAGGGCGGCGGTGGCGTCGTCGTCGAGCTCGGCGACGTCCCATGTGGACCAGCCCGCGTCGAGTGACCGGTCCAGTGCCTGCTGCACCGGTGAGTCGGGGACCTCCTTGACGGCCGCGCGAGCCCGGACGAGCTCGCCTCGGTCGACCGAGGCGAAGAGCCGTGTCCGCACGGCGTCGTCGAGAGTCCATGCGGCCGGTCCGGCGGCGACCGGGACGAGATGGCACTCCTGGTCGAGGAAGTCGATCACGTCGCCGCTCGACGCACCGAGATCGAGGAGGTCGTCCGGGTCGAACGTCACGACAACACCGGCCCGTGCGCGCATCGCGTCCTGCGGCGCCTTCACGGCCGGCGCGCTCACGGCCGGATTCCCATGATGGTCAACGCCTCCGTGCGCGCGCGGGCAGCGAGCTCGTCGATCTTCGGCTCGTCCTCGAGGACGGTCTCGAGGATCGAGCTGATCTCATCGGCGGCGAGACTCTTGCCGGCGTCCTGGGCGCAGGCTTCGAAGAAGGTCTGCAGATCGGTCCGGGTCAACGGGACGACGTCCTCGACGAGGACCTTTGCGGCGTACTGCGCGTCGAACTGCTCCGCGTAGCCCGCGAGAACCAGCTGCACGTCGTTCAGCTGGCCCCGGCTGACGTCGGCGATGAGCTGCGACACGAAGGCAAGGGTGTCGCGTCGGAGGTCGACGCGGTTCAGCCCGTCGACGAAGAGGATCGTCTTGCCGCTCTCGGTGCGGTTGTACAACCCGGTGAAGTGGTGCACCAGCTCGATGGCCCGACGGGTCCCGGTGGTCCGCCGCCCCGTAGCCGCAGGGCGGTCCAGGGCGAAACGCGCATACAGGAGGTCGGCGAGGTCGGTTGCCGAGCGGCCGGAGCCGGACGACGAGAAGTCGACCCAGGCGAGCCGGATGTCGTCGGGAAGGACCTGTTCGAGCAGCTCGAAGCTGAACGACTTCCCGGTTCGCTCGGGCCCGCGGACGATGAGGACGGGGTAGCCCTCCTCGATGAGTCGCTGGAGCCGGTCGCGCAGGCTCACCCGGTTGATGAAGGGCCGGTTCCCCGGACGGAGGAGACGCAGGGCGTAGCGCTCCGTGACCGGGATGGCGGCGAGGACCTCGTCGGAGGTGTCCAACGCGTCGAGCAGCGGCCCCATCGCCGGCTTGTCGACCGCGGCCTGGTCGACGAGCCTCCGGAGTAGGTGGTTGTTGTGGAGGTCCTCGGCCAGTCCCCGCCAGTACAGCTCCATCGAGAGGTTCCCGCTGCGCAGGAAGCGCTTCGGGATGCCGGCGTCGACGAGCAGCGCTTCGACGAGCACGTCGTTGGGGTAGCTCTCGGCGAGCAGCTGGACCAGCTCCTTGCCCTGACCCCGGTCCCACGCGGCGACGTCGATCCAGCCCATGTCAGTCCTCCGGATAGACGCCGAGGTGGCGCATCTGCTCGACGACGTGGCTGATCCGGCGACCCTGGTTGCGCATGGTCGTCGACTCGCCGGCCGGGGCGGGCACCGCGAAGTGGTGCAGCCCCACGAGGTCCCAGTTGTCGTCGAAGACCGGTGAGCCGGACGAGCCGACCTCGGTGTCGGTCCAGTACTGCAGCAGCTCGGGCTCGACGGCGCGAACCAGGTTGTGCTGGAAGGCGATCTTCTTCGGCTGACCGTCGGGATGCTGGACGATGTAGACGCGGTCGTCGACCTGCGGGTCGCGCGCGCCGACGAGCGGCAGGACCGGGTACGCGTCGGGGATGGCCTCGCTCGTCTCCACGAGCGCCCAGTCGTTCCCCGCGTCGAAGACCACCGTGGCGAGGTCGCAGGGAACCTGGACGATGGTCCGCATCCGCCCCGTCACGTCGGCCTCGTAGTCGAACCAGGCCTCCGCGGTCTGCGCCTTGGCGTTGCCATGTTCGGTGTCGAACAGGACGTGGTGGTTCGTCAGCAGGTGCCGTGGCCCGACCCGGAACCCCGTCCCGTAGCCGCCGCCGCGGGGGAACGTCACCGAGATCCGGCACACGCTCTTGGCGCGCTGAGCACCGCGTTCGAGGAAGGACACGTCCACGAAGGTCGGCTGGCCGGCGATGATGACCGCCTCCTGACGGCCGTCGGCGCTGAAGTTCTTCCACGTCGGCGCGGTCGCGGGCGGGGGCTGATCCGACGTGGTGACCGGTGTGGCGGACCGCAGCTCGCCGAGGACGACGGCCAGCGCCGGCTTCTCGGCGACCGCGGCGTCGAGCAGCTGCGGGACGCGGGTCTGGTCGGCGGCGTGGCTCAGCACCGCTCGCCAGGTCAGGTCGGCCCGATCCTGGAACGCGATCCGCCACAGCTCCAGACCGGCGTCCTCGACGACCTTCTCGATCTCGGCGCGGCGGTAGATCGTGCACAGCGCGGCGAGGGTGGCGCGGACCGGCGGGGCGTCGAGACGCAGCGGGTACGCGTCGAGCGGGTTCGTCTCGGAGGGCGGCACGCCGACTTGCCCCGACCGCGCCGCGGCCCCCACCTCGATCTCCGGATCGTTCACCGTGACTCCTCGACGAAGCCGATGGCCAACGATATCGACGGGGATCCGCTGGCCGGGCACCTTTCCAGAGCGCCGGCCCGGCGTGCGTGATACCGGGGCCGTTCCATGGTCCTCGTATGGCACCGGCGCCGGTCAGGGTGCCAAGATCGGCTCGTGGACGTCATCAACCCGCCCCAGACGATCGCCTACCCGTCGCCGTCGACTCGTCCGCGTCGGGGCAGCCTGGAGCGGCTGGAGCCGCACGTCATCGTGCTGTTCGGGGCGACCGGCGACCTGGCCCGTCGCAAGCTGCTGCCGGGCATGGCGCACCTCGTGCTCTCGGCGCTGTCCCCCGACATCACGGTCGTGGGGACGTCTCTCGAGGACCTCGACGACGAGTCGTTCCGCGTGTTCGCGAAGGAGGCGGTCAAGGAGTTCTCCACGCACCGCCTCAGCGACGAGCAGTGGGAGACGTTCGCCGCCCGCCTCCACTACGTGCCGACCTCAGCGGGTCCGGAGGGGTTGCGCAAGGCGGTGGAGGCCGCGGAGGCCGAGCTGGGCGGTGGCAACGTCCGGCGGATCCACTACATGAGCGTGCCGCCGGCGGCGGCGCCGGTGGTCATCGCGACGTTGCGCGACGCACAGCTCGTCGACCGGTCGCGGGTCATCATGGAGAAGCCGTTCGGCACCGACCTCGACAGCGCGATCATCCTCAACGACCAGGTCCACGAGACCTTCGACGAGAGCCAGATCTTCCGCATCGACCACTTCCTGGGCAAGGAGGCGGCCCAGAACATCCTCGCGTTCCGGTTCGCCAACGGCCTGTTCGAGCCGATCTGGAAGCGCGACTTCATCGACCACGTCCAGATCGACATCCCGGAGACCCTCGGTCTCGACCGGCGGGCCGCGTTCTACGAGCAGACCGGCGCGTTCAAGGACATGGTGGTGACCCACCTGCTCCAGGTGCTCGCGTTCGTGGCGATGGAGCCGCCGACCGCGCTGGAGCCCCGGGCCATCAGCGAGGAGAAGAACAAGGTCTTCCGCTCCCTGATGCCGATCCACCCCAACGACGTCGTCCGCGGCCAGTACTCCGGCTACACGCAGGAGGAAGGCGTCCCGGTCGACAGCGACACCGAGACGTTCATCGCCCTGAGGTGCGGCATCGACAACTGGCGGTGGGCGGGTGTGCCGTTCTACCTGCGTACCGGCAAGAAGATGGCCGAGGGCCAGCGCATCATCTCGATCGCCTTCAAGGAGGCGCCGAAGTCGATGTTCCCGTCCGACTCCGGCGTCGGCAAGCAGGGACCGGACCACCTCACCTTCGACCTGTCCGAGGACTCCCGGGTCTCGCTGTCCTTCTACGGCAAGCGTCCCGGCCCGGGCATGAAGATGGACAAGGTGTCGATGCAGTTCGCCACGCAGGAGGGCGAGCACTACGGCGACGTGCTCGAGGCATACGAACGGCTGATCCTCGACACCATGCGCGGCGACCACACCCTGTTCACCACGGCCGACGGCATCGAGTCGCTGTGGGAGCGAGCCCAACCGCTGCTCGACGAGCCACCGCCCGCCAAGCCGTATGCGCCGGGCAGCTGGGGTCCCAACGCGGTCCACCAGCTCATCGCGCCGCACGCCTGGCGGCTGCCGTTCGAGCGGGCCTGGCGCGCCAAGAAGTAGCCCGTTCAGCCCGCCGGCCGGCGGCGGGTGCGAGACCATGATGGCGTGGAGCCGTACGCCGGTGACGCCGTGCGCCGCCTGCTCGACGTCCTCGACGGCTACGACGAGGCCGGCGCCGAGCTCGTCGTGGACGAGGTCCTCGACCGCCTGTCCCTCGACGACGCCGTGACGCTCGTGCTCATGCCGTTCCTCCACGAGGTCGGCGACCGCTGGGCGGCGGGCCTGCTCAGCGTGACCCAGGAGCACTTCGCGAGCCATCTCGTTCGGAGCCGCATCGCCGCCCTCACCGCCCGCACGGGACCGGCCGGGGACCTACCCACCGCCGTGGTGGCCTGTCCACCCGGCGAACGACACGACATCGCGCCGCTCGCCTTCAGCATCCTGCTGCGGCGCAAGGGACTGCCGGTGCTCTATCTCGGCGCGGACACCCCGATGACCGAGCTGGCACACGCCTGCGTGCGCGTCCGGCCCGACCTCGTCGTCGTGGCGGCCACCCGCACGACGGCTCTGCTCGGTGCCGCTCGGGAGCTTCGACGGATCGCCGCCCGCCACCCGGTCGCCATCGCCGGTGCCGGCGCCTCTCGGGACCTCGCCGACGACATCGGCGCGCGATGGCTTGCCGGCGACGTCACCCAGGGCGCGCGGGCCGCGGTCGACGTGCTGCGCGAACCGGCCGGCTGACGGCCGCCGCGCGAGCGGGTCAGCTCTCCGCCGACTCGGGAGCGCCCGGGTTGCAGCGGGCATCCACCATCTGCCGGTCGGTGACCACCGGCCGCCACGGTTCGATGTTCCACGACGGCTTGTCCGGGTCGACCAGCCGCGCGAAGGTCCAGTGGCAGTCGAACTGTGCGCGCATTCCCGGCTGGTCGGCGTCCGGAGCCCGCCGGAGCACCTCAGCCCACGCCTCGTCGTCGTCGAGCGCGCCCCGGGCGGCACGACCCGACGGTGTCGGGAAGATCTGGAGGCTGCGACCCCCGGAACCTCGGACCCACTGGACCCGGGCGACGAACGGGGGCACCGCGGTGGGTGTGGCCGAGGCCGGCGGCGCGGTGGTCGACGTGGTGGTGCTGGGCGAGGGGCTCGGCGGCGCCGTGGTGGCGGACGTCGTCGCGGGACCCGCCGACACCGCGGGCTCCGCCGAGCAGCCGGACAGCCCGACGACGACCACGAGGGCGAGGACAGCGCCGGTCGTCGCCGCGGCCATCCGCGGACGATCGGCCACCCGCTGCGCCGCCATGGCCGCCATCATCACAAACCATCGCCGCTCACGAGCGGTCTCCTGGCAGAGCGGCTCGCAGATGAGGGCCCGTGACCGGCATGCGGTGTCGGCTGGACACGATGACGGTGGACGCGACGCTCGAACACCATCGATCCGTTCGTCACCGCTGGCGAAGACGGAGGACAACCCTGCGAGGCTCACCGCTGGTCGAGGCCGGCCTCACGAAGAAACGTCAGCACGGCCACGACCCTTCGGTGCCGGTGCGCGTCCTCGGTGAGCCCGAGCTTGCTGAAGATGGCATTGACGTGCTTGCCGACCGCGGACTCAGAGATGTACAGCGTCGCGGCGATGGCGCCGTTGACCCGCCCTTGTGCCATCTCGCGCAACACATCGAGCTCACGCGGAGTCAGCGCGGCCAGAGGTGAGTTGTCCTCCCTCGTGCGCCGAGCCACCAGGGCGTCGACGACGCGCTGGTCGATGACCGAGCCCCCGGTGAGGACCTCGCGCAGCGCATACAGCAGGCGGTCGAGGTCGCCGATGCGGTCCTTGAGCAGGTACGCCAAGCCGTTGGCGCCGTTGCGTAGCAGCTCGAAGGCGTAGCTGGCGTCGAGGTACTGCGACAGCACCACCACCCCTATGGATGGGTGCGCGGACTTGATGGCGTGAGCAGCTTCGATGCCCTCCATCGAGGGCCGTTCCGGGGCGCCGGTCTGTCGCACCGATCCGTCGGGCGGCATTCGGATGTCGGTGAGAACGGCCTCCGGAGCCAGCCGGAGTACCGCGTCCACGAGCTCCGGACCGGAGCCGACGGAGGCGACCACCTCAACCTGACCCGAGTCCTCGAGGAGGCGGCGTGTGCCCTCCCGGATCAGGTAGCTGTCGTCGGCGATGGCGACCCGCATCGACCGTTCCCTTCCGTCGGCACCGGAAGGGGAAGGAGCATCCGGACGCGGGCGCCGTCGCCAGGTGCGCTGTCGACGAGCAGCTGGCCGCCGAGAACGGCCATCCGGTCGGCCAGCGCGGTCAGTCCGAATCGGGCCGACTGGGGTGGATCGAAGCCGGAACCGTCATCGGCCACTTCCAGCTCGAGACGGCCCGACACCTGGGCGAGCCGCACGTCGAGCCGGGTGGCGGTCGAGTGCTTCAACGCGTTCGTCATCGCCTCGGCGAGGCCGTACCACGCCGCATCCTCGACGTCTACGGGGAACCGGACGCCACGCAGGTTCCGACTGGCGTTGATCGTCACGGGAATAGGCAGTCGCGCGGCTTGCGCCTCGATGGCGTCAAGCAGGCCACTGTCGGTGAGCACGGAGGGCCGGATGGTATGCGCCAGGTCCCGAAGCTCGTCCAAGAGCATGTCGATGTCCGACTGCAGCTCGCCCAACGTCGCCGCCGCGCGGTCGTCGCCTCGGCGCAGCTGGTTGCGGGCCAGGCCCAACCGCCCTGACAGGGCCGCCACCGACTGCTGAACGCCATCGTGGAGCTGGTGCTGCAACCGTCGCCGCTCGGCATCTTGTACCTGCACCAGCCGCGCCCTCGACTCGGTCAGCTCGGCGGTGCGTCGGCTGATCTCGGCCAGGTGCTGCGTCTCTTGCGTTCGCAGCCGCACGTTGTGCACGACCGCTGCCGCTTGGCGGGCGAGTGAGGCGAGCAACTGGTGGTCGGCCCGCGTGAACGGTCCCTCCCACTTCGGACCACACTCGATGGCGCCGAAGGACTCGCCATGGTGCACGAGCGGGACGACGACCTCGGGTGCGGAGCCCGCGCCGGGCCGACCCTCGGGCACGGGGGTCGGTGGACTGCCATCCGCCCGGTCGAGCCGCACGGTGGCCCAGCGCAGCCCCAGCCCGGTGCGAACGGTTTCGGCCAGCTTCGGAAGCAGCCCGTCAAGGTCCCCGACGGTCTCCAGCGCGTCGCCGAAGAGCGTGACGATCTCATAGTGGCTGGCTCTCCGACCGAACACCCAGCGCTCAGCCAGCCGCTCCAGGCGACGGCGGGCCGGTTGGAACAGCAGCGTGAAGAGAATGGCCAGGAGGATGGCCGCCGTCACGGGAAGCTGCTGGCTGGCCGCCAGGCCGAGACCGGCCACGACGGCGACGTAGCCGAGGGCGATGAGCAGCCACAGCGTCGCATAGACGAGCGACTTGCGGATGATCACGTCCACGTCGAGCAGGCCGGCGTCCAGCAAGGCGATGACGATGCAGGCGACGGTGACGAGCATGCAGGGTACGCCAAGCAGGGCGCCGAGCCAGGTCAACCCGAACACCCAGGGCGCGGTGCCGAGCACACCCACCACCACACCGAGGAGCAGCCACCGGATCTGCCGCCGCTGCTCGAATCCGGACCTTCGGTAGCGCAAGCCGAGCATCACGACGGCCACCGGGAGCGCCGCGATCCAGTAGCCCACGTAGAGCGTGAAGACCAGCTCGCCGATGGGTTCGAGCCACGGCAGGTAGGAGGAGTTGGCGATGTCGGGAAAGTCCGGGAAGGAGAACGGGTTGACCGGCAGGACCGGCTGCGAGGCCATCAGCAACACCGGAAGCGCTACCGCCGTCGTCACTACAGACCGGACGATGACGCGCTCGAAGGGTCGTTCTGGGCGGCCGACCGGGAAGAGCGCGAAGAACCCGAGTCCGGCCACCGAGGCGCCGATCTCGGTCGCGACATAGAGGGCATCGAGAAGCCAGACGGCAGGACCGGCGGCGCCACCGCTCATTCGGAGCACGTACTCGAACAGCGTGCTCGCGGCCAGCAGACTGGCCGCGACCAGCAGACACCGGACGGCGGGGTGGCTCGGGCGATGCCAGTATGCGTAGAGCGCGGCCGCATACAGGGCTCCCGGTCCCGCGGCTACCCACCACAGCGCGCCGGCCGCCAAGCCGGTGACCATGGCAATCGTCGCCGCCCCCAGCGTCGCGGTCCCGCCGAGTACGGCGATGGCGCCGAACAGCAGCCGGTCGAACCGCACGATCAAAGTGTCCATCCGCAAGCCGGAGCCGTCCACCAGGTCTGCCCCCGTCGGCCATGGAGGCTGGCACCACCCCGGACCTGTTCCCTGGGTCCGCGAAGACGGTGCCCAGCTGCGCTGCGACGGCCGGTACGCCGGCTCTAGCGTTTCCGGCCATGACCCACAGCACACTCGCGCGGCTGGAGTCGCGGCTGTTCCGGATCGGCGTCGAGCGGTTCGGCCTCGACATCGACCACACGTGGATCCTGGAGGTCCCCGGCCGGCGCACCGGCGTCCCGCGGTTCACACCAGTCAAGCTGCTCGAGGTCGGAAACGAGCACTTCCTCGTTGCGCTGTACCACGGCTCTGACTGGCCACGAAACCTGCGGGCTGCGGCCGGATCCGCCCGCCTGCGCCACCGTCGTCGGATCATTGCGGTTCTCGCCCTGGAGCTGCCGTGCCAGGAGCGAACGCCCGTCCTTCGTAGCTACCTTGCCTCAGCGACGAGAGGCCAGACGTTGGACATCCTCGGCGCCGGTCGACGCGAGCCTGAAGAAGGTCACCTACGCCGCATTGCGGCCGATCATCCGGTGTTCCGGGTCACCGTCGCCGACGAGACCTCCCAGCGCCTGGGGCCAGAGACATTGACTCGCAGTGCGCCCTGGGCCGGGGCTAGGTAGGGGGAGGTCGACATGTCGCGACTCCTGGTCGCCTCCACCCCGGCGCACGGCCACGTCATGCCGATGCTGGTCATCGCCCGAGACCTGGTGGCTCGGGGTCACCAGGTGCAGGTGCTGACCGGTTCGCGGTTCTTCGACGCGGTCGCATCGGCACGCGCCGAGCATGTGGCCCTTCCTGATGCGGCCGACTACGACGACCGCGACCTGACTGCCACCTTCCCGGGTCGGCAGACCAAGGCCGGGGTGGCCCAGCTCCGCTTCGACATCGACCATGCCTTCCTCAACCCGATCCCGCACCAGCTCGCGGCCGTGGACGAGATCCTCGAGGGGTTCGCGCCGGATGCGGTCATCACCGACTCGGCCTTCATGGGCGCGGTGCCACTCGCGATGCGTCCGCGTACCCATCGCCCCCCGGTGATCGTCTGTGGCGTGATCCCGTTGACACTGTCGAGCCGCGACACCGCGCCGTTCGGTCTGGGCCTGCCTCCGTCGAGCTCGCCCTTGGGCCGAGTCCGCAACCGGGTCCTCAACGTGGCCACCCAGCGTCTGGTGTTCGCGCGGAACCAGAGCCATTTCCAGCACGTCCTGCGGGACGTGGGAGCGGGGCCGGCGTCGATGTTCCTGCTCGACGCCCCGGCACGTCTGGCCGACCGGTTCCTGCAGCTGACCACACCGGGATTCGAGTACCCGCGCAGTGACCTACCGGCCGAAGTCACCTTCGCCGGCCCGCTCCTCTCGAGCGGACCCGGCGCAGCGACGCCTCCACCGTGGTGGGCCGACCTCGAGGGCCGGACCGTCATCCACGTCACCCAGGGCACGATTGCCAACGACGATCTCCAACGGCTGATCGGAGCCACCCTCGAGGCCCTCGCCGACGACGACGTGATCGTCGTCGCGACCACCGGTGGCCGCCCCACGTCGGCCCTGACCGGGCCGCAGCCGCCCAACGCCCGCCTCGCCGAGTTCATCCCCTACCAGCAGCTGCTGCCCCGCGTTGACGCGATGGTCACCAACGGCGGGTACGGCGGAATCCACTACGCGATCGCCCACGGCGTGCCGCTAGTCGTCGGCGGCGCCACCGAAGACAAACGGGAGATCGCCGCCCGGGTCCGGTGGGCCGGCGTCGGAGTGGACCTGCGGACGGAACGTCCCCAACCGCAAGCCATCCGCACCGCCGTGCACAGCGTCTTGCGTGAGCCGAAGTACCGGCAACGGGTTGGCGCGCTCCAGACCGAGTTCGCCAGCTACCGGCCGCTAGAGATCCTTACCGACGTGCTCGCCGACGAGGTCGGACGTCAGCCGTCACGCGCCACCAGGCGCTCGTCGCAGACCGGGAGCGTCCCGCCGGGAACCTCAACCGATCCGAGGGCCCAAAGCGCCAAGGTCGTGCGTTCGTCGGGACTCGGCATCCGGACGCCCTCTGCCGACTAAGAGCCCCGGCCCGGCGGATCCCCCTGCTGACACCGATGGCCACCACGTGGTGTTGAAGGCGATCACGGTTCTCGGTCTCGGCATCAGCCAGGGTGGGTGTTTCCGTGGTGCTGCCGATACTCCGCAAGCAGGGTGTCGATGACGCGAGCCGTCCTCAGTGCGCTGTACCCGTCGCTGGGCGACGCACCATGCCCAGTCAGCGCATCGACCACCGCCTGGATGAGGGGCAGCTGGACGACTGCCGGGTACGGCGCGTCTATGTGCTCGACGCCGCGAGCCGTGACCAGCCGCAGCGGTTCGTCCGCGAAGCAGGAGAAGGACAGCGCTCCCTCGGTTCCAGTCATCTCGACCAGATCCACGTGCCGGAAGGAGTCGTAGTTCCACAGGCCGACGCCTTCGGCTTCGGAGCGGAAGCTGAAGGCCGCAGTGACGTGGTCCTCGGCGGAGTAGCGGCCGCCGCGGTTGGTCGCGACCCCGCACACCTGGGTCACCGGACCCAACAGCCAGTCGAGCAGGTCGAGGGTATGCGAACCGAGGTCGACGAAGTGCCCACCGCCAGAGATGCGGGGATCCACCCGCCACCCCGCATCCGCCGCCGTATCCGCCCGCCCGGACCGCTCGTTGCGGATGCTGACCGAGCGAACCTCACCGATCCGGCCACCGGCCACGAGGTCCTTGACGGTAGCGAAGCGCGGCATCGCGCGACGGTAGTAAGCCACGAACAGGCCGACCCCCGCGGCCTCGCACGCGGAGATCATGTCCTCGCACTCGACTGCGGTGCGAGCCATCGGCTTCTCGACGTAGACGGGCTTGCCGGCCTTCGCGGAGCGGAGGACATACTCCCGATGCGAGTCAGGTGGGGTGGCCACGTAGACGGCATCCACCCCGGGGTCGTTGATCAGCTCGTCAGCATCGTCGTACCACCGCGGAACATCATGTCGTCGGGCGTAGTCGGCGGCGAGGTCGCCGCTTCGACGCATCACCGCGACGAGCTCCGAACGCTCGGCCCGCTGAAAGCCCGGCCCGCTCTTGGCTTCAGTCACGTCCCCGACTCCGATGATTCCCCATCGGACCCGCTCCACGCTCGGCAGAGTAGTCGCACGAACCTGGTTCCTGTGGGGTGACCGCTGATCTTCAGACGCTCTTCACAGGGGCGGACGGACTGCTGGTAGCCGGCCGCCGTGCGAGGCGGCGACCGCCGTCTGGAGGTCGCGTCTCAGCCGTTCCAACGCCGGCGCGCCGATGACCCGCGCCCACTCTCCTTCCAGGTCCTCGTAGATGTCCTCGACGTCGGCCAGGAGCTTGTTGCCTCGCGAGCTCAGCCGGAGCGGATGCTCCCGCGCGTCCTCCGACCCCGCGCCACGGACCACGTACCCCGCGTCGATCATCGTGAGCGCCAGCTTCGACGCTGCCTGCTTGGTCGTGCCCATGAGCGCGGCGAGCTCGGTGACCGTCGTGGGCTCGTCGCGAGCAGCCAACAGGGCGAACCCGAAGGCCGGGCGCACGTCACCCCAACCGCGTTCGACCAGCCGCTCGTGGAGGCCGTCGACGAGGTCCCGATAGGCGATCGCGAACAACCGGGCCAGAGGGCGGTGCGGCGCCCTGTCCTTCATTCCGCCCACGGCGGCGTGAACGGGTCGCCGCCGGACATCCGCCCTTGACCGCCGACCGGGAAGCAGCACAGCAGTCGCAGCGGCACATCACCCTCGTTGGTCAGCGCGAACTCCACGTCGGCCGGGACCACGATGGCGTCCCCGGGGTACGCGCGCTCCGGCAACCCTCGGATGTCGACGAGAGCTTCGCCGTCGAGCACGACGAAGATCTCCTCGCGGGTCAGCGAATGCGCGGTGCCGGGGGTGCGCGGGGCGATCTCGACGTGCCAGACCGCCGTCTCCCGGCTGCCGCGCGACGGGGTCGCGAGTGAGGTGAACCGGGCCGAGCCGAGAGCGTGCGTCGCGTCGGTCGGTACGGGGATGACGGCCATGACATGCCTCCTTGGTCAACACGGTTGACCATAATCTCGATCCTCGCCATCGTCAACCAGGTTGACTAAATTCATCGGCACCGCGGTCCGGGTGGCCCGAGCCGGCCATCCGTCGGGATGGCCCCTCCGCGCGATGCGCCGGATGACCACCCTCCGATGCACTGAACGGCATGAGCTGCCAGACCACGACCGCGTCCGCCCGCCAATCCGTCATCGTCTCCCTGCGGCCGGGGCAGGCCTGGCCGGTCCTCGCCGTGCATGAGGGCCTGTCACCGGCCTCCCGCCGGCTGCGCTACTCGGCTCCGACACCACGGCTCAGCCCGCGAATGGTCCGCGTCCTCACCGACCTGCGTCCTGGACACCACGAGGCGTATGCGGCGTGGCGCGACGGACGGCCGATCGGGATCGTCCGGTGGGTGCGGACACCAGAGCTCCCGGACGCGGCCGAGCTGGCCCTGGAGGTCGTGGACGCCGAGCAGGCGCGTGGGCTCGGCCGGGCGCTCGCCGCCTTCGCCGCGGCGCGGGCCTGGCGGGCCGGCATACGGACCCTGCTCGTCTCGGTCGACCCGGAGAACGTCCGAGTACGTGGCTGGCTCGCCACGTTGCGCGCCCGGGCCCTCCCCGACGACGCCGACCGGTTCGCCCTGCCGACTCAGGCCCTGTTGGTGGCTCCGTCGGCCCGTGGAGACCAGGGTGCCAGGGCTGCTCAGGTCGGAGTGCGCTCCGGCGCTTGGGCCACAACTGCCGTCTCCGCCTGATCGCCCGGCGCTAGCCTTGATCGCACTCGGGTTGTTGCGTCGGCGGGGCCGGAGGGTCGTCCATGGCCGCCAGGAGGTACCAGAACTTCGACCTGTCGCTCGAGGCCGCGGGCGACGGTTCCTTCCGGGCGCGCGTGGCGTACTGCCCGGCGGGTGAGTTCTCCCCCGTCCTCTTCTCCTTGCCGTTCGAGGGCACGGAGCTGGACTACCTGATGCTGAGGCTCGACCCCGGCCGCAGCGGCATCCGTCGGTCGGGGGGTGACTCGCAGCGGCAAGCCGGGGCCGACCTGGGCGGAGTCCTGTTCGACGCCGTGTTCCGCGACGACGTGATGCTGGCATGGTCCCGGTCCCAGGACGTGACGCGGACCGCCGGCGAGGGTCTTCGGCTGAGGCTTCGCCTCACCGACGCGCCGCAGCTGGCCGGGCTGCCGTGGGAGCTGCTGTACGACCGTCGCACCAACAGCTATGTGGCCCAGTCCGCTCGCACCCCGTTGGTGCGGTACCTGGAGGTGCCACATCCGCCGCGACCGCTGACCGTCGGTGGCGCGCTGCGCATCCTCGTGGTCCTGTCGGCGCCCACGGATCTGCCCGATCTGGACGTCGAGGCGGAGTGGCGCCGGGTGCAGGAGGCGACCGAGACGAAGGTCCGGAACGGCACCGTCGTCGTCGAACGGCTGCCCGCGCCGACCATGGCCGAGCTGTCGGCATGGCTAGAGCACGAGGACGTCCACATCCTGCACTTCGTGGGCCACGGGGACTACGACGAGCGGGTCCAGTCCGGCGTCGTCTACTTCTGCGACCAGTACGGCCGCAGCGTCGCTGTCGGGCCGGACCTGCTCGGCCCGTTCCTGCACGACCATGACCCACTTCGGCTGGTGTTGTTGAATGCATGCCGGTCCGCACGCGTCGACGACACCGACCCCTTCAGTGGGATGGCGCAGGGCCTGGTCCAGCAGGACGTCACCGCTGTCGTGGCCATGCAGTTCCCGATCAGCGACAGGGCCGCCGTCGCCTTCACCTCCACCTTCTATGGCGCAGTCTCGGACGGCATCCCCCTGGACCAGGCGGCGACCGAGGCGCGCAAGGCTCTGCTGATCTCGCACCCGGGCGAGTGGGCCACGCCCGGTGCTGTTCCTGCGCGCCCCGGACGGCCGGGTCTTCGACGAGATCACCACAGTCACCCCGGCCGTGGTCGGGCCCGCGCCGACCGAAGCGGCTCGGCCCCGGTCGGGCAGCGACGCCCTGTCCGCGGTGACGGACGTGGCTCCGGAGCGTCACGGCCTACGGCGGGGTTGGACGCGACGTCGGCTCGTCGCCGTGATCGCAGCGGGACTCGTCCTGACCGTTGGCGGCGTCGTGACCGCACTGCTGTTGCGGTCGGGAGACGGGTCGACCGGCCAAATGACCGGTGAAGACTCCTACACGACCACCGTGCCGTGGCGACTTCGGGTCGACGGCTCCACGTACGGCAACGGCTGCAGCGTCACCCTGACCGATGTGGGTTCGGGCATCGCCGGCCAGGCGGCCTCCGGCGTCTACGGGATCACGAACATCCAGATCCACCAGACCGGGTCGTTCCGGTGGCAGACCAACGACCGGCACTGCCTGGTTACACCGTTCGCCGGGCCCGGGGACTCCGCGGTGCCGTTCACTCAGGAGCAGGACGGCGACACCAACGCGTTCACCGCCCCATCGCGGGGAGTGAGCGCACAGGTGAAGGACTTCCACGGCAACCCGCGCTGCGTTCTCCGCCTCTTCGACGCGGCCAACGGGCAACAGCTCGACGTCGCGACGGCGACGCCCGGCAGCGACACGGTCCCGCTCGACCCGAACGGCCGCGCGACGGTCTACCTCAACGTCAACCATTGCGTCGTCCGGATCTCTGGCCAACCCTGAGACTCGAACGTCGTCCACCGGTGAGTTTCGGCGGTTCGGATGGTCGGTCTGACCATGAAGGTTCTCTTTCCCGCGCTTCGGGTGAGCCACCTCGACGCATCGCTGGCGTTCTACACGACTGTCGGGTTCGAGGTCGTCGGTCAGGTCGACGTAGGCGGCGGCACGCAGTTGGTGATGCTGGCGCTGCCCGGGCAGACCGACGTGTCGTTGGAGCTGGTCTACGCCGAAGCTGGCGACTCCGCCGCCGCCGGCGGCCTCGACCACCTGGCGATCCAGGTCGACGACCTCGAGGCCACCCGAGGAGACCTGGCGGCCGCCGGACTCGAGGTCGGCCCGGTCGAGACGCCCGGCGGCCCCGACGGGCCGCATACCGCATCGTTGTTCGACCCCGCTGGTTACCACCTCGAGCTCGTCCAGTGGCCACCGGGCCACCCGGTCGCCATGACGCGCGCGGACTTCGAGGCCGCGCCAACCCCAGACCACCAAGCCAAGAAGGACAGCCAATCGTGAGTGCAATCCGCCTCGACATGACGATGTCCCTCGACGGGTTCGTCGCCGGCCCGGACGACCGGCCCGGCCAGGAGATGGGACGCGGTGGCTTCCGGCTCTTCAACTGGCTCGACGATCGCGACGGTCCCGGCCCCAACGGCGAGGTGTACGCCGAGAGCGTGGCCACCGGTGCGATCATCTCCGGCCGGCGCACGTTCGAGCTTGCCGGCCGCTGGAACGGCGACCACCACGACGGTGTCCCGATCCTCGTACTCACCCACCACGTCGACGAGGGCGACGTGCCACCGGGGACCGCACGCTTCTACACCGACGTACGCGAATGTGCTGCTGCGGCACGGGAGGGCGCCGGCGGCAAGGACGTCATGGTCCACGGTGCCGGGGCGGCCCGAACTCTCATCCGGGCCGGGGAGCTCGACGAGATCGAGGTGCACGTCGCGCCCGTCCTGCTCGGTGCGGGACGCCGGCTCTTCGACGGCCTCGAGGACCTGGCCGGGCCGATCGAGCTCGAGGCGGTGCGAGCGGTGCAGGGCCGCGACGCCACCCACCTGCGCTACCGCGTCGTTCGCCCTACCTGACCCACAGCTCGGTCCCGGACGCCTGGCCGGCGCTGGGTTGGCAGGTCGCTCAGGCGGCCCGGCCCAAGCGGATCGCCGCGTCGCCCAATGTCTGGGCGCGGTGCGCGTCCGCGAGCGCCTCGGCCTCACGCTCGGGCAGGAACCCGGAGTCGGACTCACAGTCATGGCAGACCGCGACCGCGCGGTGGCCGAGATGGACGACTTCGACGGCGTGCGGGTGACAGGTCACGGACGCGGCGTGGTGGTGGTCCCTGCGGTGCACGGCCGCTGCCGTGCACGCCGCCACCAGCCCGGCGCCCCCCTCGGCGGTGTAGTCACCCATGTCCCCTCCAGCTGCTGCGCGGGTGTCCGAACGGTTCAACGTTGTGCGCTCCCCGGCCCATTCCGGGACAATCACACTGCAGAGCACCGACGACCGTCCGTCGATACAGCTTTTCGACGCCGAAGTGACACATCGGGTTCCGGTCGGATGGCCGACCGTGGCCTACGGCCGGACGGACCAGAAGAGCCCTACCTCATGTCTCGGCGGGTCAGGGGCTCTTCGCGTGGGTAGTGGCAGATGAAGGAATCGAACCTTCGAGGCTTTCGCGACGGATTTACAGTCGGACGGCAGCGCCTGTGACCTGCAGTTACACCGCGATCCGGGAGACCTGGCCACGAATAGGCCGTAGACACTCGACGCCAGTCGGTGACCGCCGGGCACATCCGGGCACCCGAGCTACTTCGCCAACGGGCACCGCCACCCGACAGGCACCCGACGGTCTGCAACGAAATCCCTCCTGATCCTGTCCAGCCGCGGAGTGTTCTCGTGGCGACAGCAGTCCAGCAACGAGAACCTCTCATCCTTCGTCTGGAGCGGCCACGTACGAGGTGCTGCACACCGCCCAGTGTGGGCGTGTCCCCCAGCGCACAAGGCTGACCTCAACAAGCCAAGCGGCTGACATCGACGACGTCCCGAGGGTCGGGGGTCAGGGCGGGCACAGGTCCCCCACCGGTCGGCATCGCGGCGCGAGGGGTGGCTGTCGTCGCGGCCTTTGCTCACCGAAGTACGAGAGCCAAGGATGCGCCGACGATGATGAGGGACTGGAGGCTGTGCACGATGATTCCGAGCCACGCGCTGGTGTAGCGGCGGGTGGGGTAGGCCAGGGCCAGGCTGTCCAGCAGCGCCTTCGGCATGGTCCACGGCTGGTGTAGGTGGTACAGCGCGAACAGGACTCCGTTGGCCAGCCAGTCGGACCGCCCGAAGACGCCACGCATCCGGGGCAGCAAGTACCCGCGGAACAACAGCTCCTCACCGAGCACGGTGTTGAAGACGGCCATGACGACGATCAGGCCGAACCAGGGCCAGTTCCCCGAGAGGAAGTCCTGGCCCGCGGCCCCCCGCAGAAACGCGCCGATGTCGCGGCTTGCCGGCGTGGGCAGGGAGGGCAGCACCTGTTCGACCCCGACGACCAGTATCGCCGGCAGCAGGACCCACCACACTCGCCCACCGACGCGGCCGGTGCGTGGGCTGCGCGGCCGGTGCAGCCACAGCGCGTCCTGGACAGCGCTCCAACTCAGCGAACCCAGCTCCCGGCGCACCAGCACCAGGACGAGGACCCCCTGCCACACCAAGCCGGCCGTCAGGCAGAGCAGCAGCGCCTGAGGCCAGGCTGCCGGCCCGGTCAGCCCGGCCGCCAGCAGCGGGGCCACCAGCCAGGAGAGGACAGCCATCGGCCCAGCGGCGGCGGCCCACACCCGCACGATCCCCCAACGGCTGAGCTGTCGCGGTTGGCGGTGCTCGGCGACGTCACCGGATTCGGCTGCTACGACATGCTGTTGGGACATGATGACCTCTTCTCGCTCGAATCGCAGGATGCTCCCAGCCGTGCTAACACCGGCATCCGGGATGACCACGAGCCGGTGCTGAACCGACCCTGATCCGACCCTGACTCGGCCCACCCGAGTGGTCAGCCAAAACCGCCGGAGTCCCCCGCAGCATCGCGTCCAACGAGTGCTGCCTTTCGCCCAGAAGGGGCGCGTCTCACCAGGTGCTGCGCACCGGCCCAGATTGGGCGCAGTCCCCCCGGGTGCTGCGCCCCTCGCGCAGCAAGACCCGGGGTGGGCGAGAGACCGCTCCCGCCGCGTTCTCGAGGGAGACATGCACCGACTAATACCGCGCGTTCGGGCGCCGCCGCCCCGTCTCGAACGCAACCGTGAAATGCCGACGGAGCGTAGTGAGCGCCTACTACTGAAGCGGACTTTCAGTTGTTGTGTTGGGCTGTCGACCGATCTCGGTCGGCTGTTGCGGCCCGTCGTGGACGCCTTCGTCCGGAAGGAGACTCTTCTGGTGAAGCGTGTACAGCAAGGCGAATGCCGGCGCGATGAGCAGCGCGGCGAGAACGGCCACCACGAGCACGGCCGCGATCGTGCCGGTCGGAGCGGCCGCCTGCGACACGGTAAGTGACTCGGGCAACAGGTAGTCCCATTGGGCGACCCCCCATGCGAGGACGAGCGCGCCGGAGGCAGCGAGAGCGGCAACCCGGGCACCTCGACGCGGTCTGCCACGCAGTAGCAGGAACGCGCCGACACCGGCGAGCGTCGAGAGCACAACGAGAGCCAGGGCCCGCGACGTGAGTCCGTCGAAGACATACCTGGCGTCGCTGCGCAGCACGAAAAGGCCTACCAGGGCAACGACTCCGGCGACGACGGCTGCGCCAACCGCGCGAACGCGGAAGTAGGCCACCATCCCCTCGTCGGAGACCCGTCCGGCGTCCCAGGTGAGCAGCACGGCCGAGACGTAGGCCACGACGCAGACGGCCAGAACTCCGACCACGATGGAGGTTGGGTTTACCCAGCTGTTCCAAGGGTCGCCGGCTCGGCCTCCGGAGGGGACCCGTCCGGAGGCGATTCCGCCGGCGACGGCACCGAAGCAGTAGGGCACCAGGACGGAGGAGATCGCGAAGGTGCCGCCGAGGATCCGCTGGTCGCGGACCTGGGTGACCGCTTTGCGGAAGGCGAAGCTGGCACCGCGAAGCACGATGCCGAAGGCCGCGAGTGTGAGGGGTACGAACAGGGTCAACATGATCGACGCGTACGCCTCGGGGAAGCATGTCCACAGGACGACGAACACGAAGATCAACCAGACGTGGTTCGCTTCCCAGACGGGACCGATCGAGTGTTCGATGACCTCCCGCGGCCGTCTGCCACGCTCCGGGCCGCCCGCCGTGAGATCCCAGAAGCCGGCCCCGAAGTCCGCTCCGCCGAAGATGGCATAAAAGGCGACGGCGACCATCAAGAGGACTGCGGCTGCCGTGCTCATCGGGTTCGCACCCCGCGCCCCCCGGCAGGCTCAGTCGGGCCGTATGGGGTGTCCGTGTCCTCGAACCGGTCCCGGTCACGAGCGCGGCGGCTCATGCCACGGAGCACCAGGACCAACGTGATGCCGAGGGCCGCGTACAGCAAGGCGACGGCGACGAACGTCAGCCAGACACCGGTATTGGTCGTGGCGGCGTCAGCGACCTTCATCTGGTTATAGACGATCCAGGGCTGGCGACCGACCTCGCTCAGCGTCCAGCCGGCTTCCATGCTCACCACCGCGAGGGGTCCGGCGATCACGGCCGCCCGAAGGAACCATCGACTACGGGGCATGCCTCGCCTGAAGATCCACGTCGCCCAGTACCACAGCGTGAACAGGAACAGAAGCGTGCCTAGGCCGACCATGATGTCCCAGCAGAGATGAACGACGTTGACCTGCGAGATGGTCGGTCTGCTGTCAGCGGGGAAGCTGTCGAGGCCCTGGATTACGGTCGCCCGGCCGGTGCTGGGATCCGACAACCACGACGCCAGCCCGGGGATGGCGACGCCGCCCTCCACCTGCCCGGAGGAGTTGAGACGGCCGAGCAGGATCTCGGGCTCGTCACTGCCCGTCTGCGGCACCAGCTCGATGGCGGCGAACTTGGTGGGCTGGTTGGTGTAGACCCACCGAGCGAGGCCGTCGCCGACCCCCATCTGTACGGGTGTGGCGACTGCAGCGACGGTGAAGCTGATGATGAACCCGAGGCGGTGGTAGTGATCCATCCGGCCACGCAGCATGCCGGCGGCATAGACCGACGCGATCATGAAGCCGCCGACCAGGTAGGCGGCGATGATCATGTGGGCGGCCATCAGCGGCATGGCATCGTTGAGGATCACCGCGACCGGGTCGACCTCGGTGATGTTGCCGGAAGCGTCGAGGGTCACCCCTTGCGGTGAGTTCATCCATGCATTGGCGGCAACGACGGAGGCGCTTCCCAGGATGCCGGCCACCGGGATCGGGACGCCGGTCCAGAAGTGCGCCCATGGCTTCAGCCGTCGCCAGCCGAAGATGTAGATCGAGATGAAGATGGCCTCGACGAAGAAGAACAAGCCCTCGAACGCGAAGGGTATGCCGAACGCCTCCCCCCACTTGCCCATGAACTGGGGCCAGAGCAGCCCGAACTCGAAGGAGAGGACCGTCCCGGTCACCGCGCCGACCGCGAAGGTGACCGCCATGTACTTCGACCAGCGCTGGGCGAGCCGAAGCGCGTCGACGTCATGGCGCTTGATCGCGCGGTAGTTGGCGATCAGCGTCATCGCCGCCCACGAAACTCCGAGCGGGACCAGGATGATGTGGAAAGCAAGAGTGAATGCCATCTGCGAGCGGGCCCACGGAACCGGGTTCACCTGCAGCGGCACGACGCTGGACAGGTCAGCGATAGTCAGGTCACCGATGGTCTGCATCATGGCGGCGGCTGGCGCATGCTCAGCGGAGGCGTTCGGTGAGGTGGTCTCCGACCCGGAGGGCGTTCGCGATGGCTGTCAGCGATGGGTTTACGGCTCCGATGCTGGGGAAGAAGCTCGTGTCCACCACGTACAGGTTGTCCACATCGTGGGCCCTGCAGTTCACGTCCAGGGCACTCGAGGCTGGGTCGGTGCCGAACCGGACCGTGCCTGCCTGGTGCGCCGTCGCACCGATCGGCATGCTCTTGTGCATGTAGAGGCTGCGGTCGAGCAGATGGTGGTGCTCCATGCCCAGGTGGCTTAGCATCCCGTCTAGCTTGTGCCGCAGTCGGTTGACTCCTTCGACGTTGTTCTTCTCGTCGATGCTGAGGTGGATCGCCCCTTCGGCGTCGACGGTGACCCGGTTGTCGGGCTGTGGCAGGTCCTCGCCACAGAGCCAGAAGTCGACGGCGTGGTGTGCCAGGACCTCGAACGGGAGGTCCGGTGAGACGCGTCCGGCCCACCGCGGCGCTTGGGCGCGGATCTCCTCCTCGTCAGATTTGCCGAGCATCTGCATGCCACCGAGGGGGAAGTCGAAGTCGTCGGCCCCCAGGTACCAGTCGTTCATCGCCAGCGTCTTCTGGAAGCGTGTGGGGTTGGGCTCCTTGGAGACCGCCATCAGTGCGACGTTGTTGTGCCGCATGTAGTGCCGGCCAACCACTCCGGAGCTGTTGGCCAGTCCGTCCGGGTGGCGGTCGCCGCGAGACCTCAGCAGCAGCGCGGCCGAGTTCACTGCCCCGCAGGCAACCACGACGACGTCGCCGGTGAAGGTGGTCGTCGACCCGTCCTCCAGAACGGTGACTACGCCGGTGACGCTGCGTCCGGAGGGGTCGGTGTCCAAGCGCTGCACGTGGGCTCCAGTGACCAACGTGACGTTGTCTTGGAACAGCACCGGGTCTACGCAGATCACCTGCGCGTCCGACTTCGCGTTCACCAGGCACGGGAAGCCATCGACCCGGTCGCAGCGAATGCAGGCGCTCGTCCGTGCTGCTCGGCCGGGCGCGGACTCCTGGAGGTTGACCCCAATAGGCAGGTGGAAGGGATGCAGTCCGAGCTTCTCCAAGTCGTCGCTCAGCTGCTGGATGCGGGGCTCGTGGGAGACCGCGGGGTAGGCGTACTGCTTGCTGGCCGGTCCCTCGGTCGGGTCTTCTCCATGCCGGCCGTGCACGAGATAGAGGTGCTCCGCCTCGGTGTAGTAGGGCTCCAGGTCGTCGTACGAGATCGGCCAGGCTGGCGAGATCCCACCATGATGGCGCAGCTCGCCGAAGTCTTCCGGACGGAGCCGGAACAGTGCTGCGCCGTAGAACTTGGTGTTTCCGCCGACGTAGTAGTTGACCTCGGGCTGGAACTCGCGGCCGTGTCCGTCGTACCAGCGCTCTGAGGCGAGGTACTTCGCACGCACGAACACCGCGTCGGTCTGCCAGTTGTCGCGCTCTCGGGGCAGGAACGGCCCACGTTCCAGCCAGAGGGTCTTCACGCCGTTCGTGGCCAGCCGATGCCCGAGGGTCCCGCCTCCCGCCCCGGTCCCGATGATGACAACGTCGTAGTGCTGGTCGTCTGCCATGCCGAACCCTCCCGGAGCTCGCTGTGCACGACTTGCTGCCGCGAGATATTCGAGGCTGTCCCGGCTGGACAAATGACGTCATCACCCGCAGAGGATGATGTGTCTGTCTGCCGGCTGGTCGTTCACTGGGATCTTGGGTCTGGGCCAGTTCACGGGCAGGCCTCCAGACCGATGTGCAGGTCCATCACGCCAAGGGAGATCACGATGGCCGTGACGATCGAGAGCCAAACCACGCCGATCCGGGACCAGCCGGAGAACACAGATCAGGGCGTCGCGGACATCTTCGTGATCTTCGGGATCACCGGCGACCTGGCCAAGGTGATGACGTTCCGATCCCTTTACCGGCTGGAGCGACGGGGACTGCTGCAGTGCCCGATCGTCGGAGTTGCGGTCAACGACTGGACGGTGGACCAGCTGGTGCAGCGCGCCCGCGAGTCGATCGAGGGCACCGGTGAGTCGATCGACCCCGTGGTCTTCGACCGCCTGACCGCGCGGTTGTCGTACGTGCAGGGCGACTTCGGCGACCCCGCGACATACCGAAGGGTCGCCGACGCGACGAAGGGGGCCGAGGTTCCCGTCTTCTACCTCGAGATCCCGCCGTTCCTGTTCGGCACCGTCGTCAAGGGCCTGTCCGAGGCCGGTCTGACCAAGACAGGTCGGGTCGTAGTGGAGAAGCCGTTCGGGCACGACCGAGGCTCTGCCCACGCACTGGCCGAGGAGCTGCACCAGTACGTGGACGAGTCGCAGCTGTACCGGATCGACCACTACCTGGGGAAGATGGGCCTGGAAGAGATCCTCTACCTGCGGTTCGCCAATGCGATGTTCGAGCCGGTCTGGAACCGCAACTACGTCGAATGCGTGCAGATCACCATGGCCGAGAGCTTCGGCGTCGAGGACAGAGGTCACTTCTACGATCCGGTCGGAGCACTCCGCGACGTTGTGGTCAACCACCTCATGCAGGTCGTATCCGCGGCCGCGATGGAGCCGCCTTCCGGACGAGACACGCAGCTGATCAAGGACAACCAGGTCGCGCTGTTCCGGGCGGTGCAAGAAGCCGACCCTGCCACGTATGTCAGGGGCCAGTACGAGGGTTACCTCGACATCGATGGCGTCGCGTCCGACTCGACGACCGAGACGTATGCCGCGCTCCGGCTCGACATCGACAACTGGCGCTGGGAAGGGGTGCCGTTCTACATCCGGACCGGCAAGCGACTCCAGGCGACACAGACCGAGTTGCGGCTGGTCTTCAAGCAGCCGCCGCGGTTGGGTTTTGGCATGTGGGGGAATCGGCGACCGGAGCCTGACCAGCTCGTCATCAAGCTCGATCCCTCTACCGGGATCCGGCTCAAGGTCGAGGCCCGGCGTGCCGAGGCCACCGCTCCGGAGTCGATCCATCTCGACATGGAGTTCGCGCAGGAGGGCGGTGAAGGGCCAACTCCGTACGAGGTGCTGCTGCACGCCGCATTGGTGGGGCAGAGCACGCGGTTCACGCGGCAGGACGGAGTCGAGGAGACGTGGCGAATCATGCAGCCACTGCTGGACTCGCCGCCACCGGTACACCGTTACGAGCCGGGGTCGTGGGGACCGGCGGCCGGGGATGAGCTGACGGCCCAGAGCGGCGGCTGGCATCAGCCCTGGCTCGAGTCATGAACGCCAAGGCGCCCCAGGACGGGGAAGGCCAGAGCGCCGCCGCTCCTTCTCCCTTCCCGCCCATTGCTGACTTTGCGTTTCTGTCGAACTGCCACACCGGTGCTCTGGTGGCACCGGACGGGTCGATCGACTGGCTGTGCGTTCCGCGCTTCGACGCGCCCAGCGTCTTCGGCTCGCTGCTCGACCGGCAGGCTGGCTACTTCCGACTCGGGCCGTTCGGGATCAACCACCCGACGGCGCGGGTCTACGAGCCGGGGACGAACGTGCTCGCGACGACGTGGAAGACGCCAAGCGGGTGGCTGCTGGTCCGCGACGCACTGACCATGGGCCCACGCGACGGCGACGACCGGATCACCCCACACACCCGCCCACCGGCGGACGACGACGCCACACACCAGCTCATCCGAACGGTTCGCTGCCTGGAGGGCACCGTCGAGATCGAGCTGATCTGCGAACCGGCTTTCGACTACGGCCAGTCGCCCGGCGAATGGACAATGGTCGACGACGACGGCATGCCGCGGACGTCAGTGGAGCCGGACAAACAATCCGGCTACAGACCGACCTCGCCCTCGGCCTGGAAGGCAACCGCGCCCGCGCCCGGCACACCCTGTCGGCCGGTGACGAGTGCTACTGCGCGCTGTCATGGGCCGAAGGGCTGGCCGCCCCCGCGGATGTGGCGGACGCGAGCAGCCAGCTCGATGCCACCGCGCGGTTCTGGCGCGACTGGCTGGGGCGGGCGCGGATGCCTGACCACCGCTTCCGTGACCCGATCCAGCGTTCGGCGCTGACGATCAAGGGCCTCACCTACCTGCCAACCGGGGCGACCGTTGCAGCTCTCACGACATCGCTCCCAGAGACGCCCGGCGGAGAGCGTAACTGGGACTACCGCTACAGCTGGATGCGCGACACGACCTTTACGTTGCAGGCTCTGCACTTTCTCAACCTGGACTGGGAGGCGGACGAGTTCATCCAGTTCGTCGCCGACCTCGAGCCGAACCAGGACGGCGCGCTGCAGATCATGTACGGGATCGACGGCCGGCGCGACCTGACCGAGTCCACCCGCGACGAACTATCCGGGTATGCGGGTGCGCGACCGGTGAGGATCGGGAACGGGGCGTTCGACCAGCGCCAGAACGACGTATTTGGCGCCGTGTTGGACTCGATCCTGCTGCACGTGCGACGCAGCGACCGGCTGCCTCGGCGGCTGTGGCCGATCGTCCAGTCGCAGGCCCAGTGCGCAACAGCGGTCTGGCGCGAACCCGACCAGGGGATATGGGAGGCTCGCGGCAAGCCCCAACACTACGTGTCCTCCAAGCTCATGGGCTGGGTCGCCCTGGACCGCGCGGCAAAGCTGGCCGACATCCGCGGGGACAAGGGCCTGGCGTCGACGTGGGGCGCCACCGCCGCCGAGATCAAGGACGACATCCTCACTCACGGCGTCGACCAGCGAGGAGTGCTGCGACAGCACTACGACACGGATGCGCTGGACGCCTCGACGCTGCTCGCGGCCATCTTCGGATTCTTGCCGCATGACGACAAGCGGCTTCGCGCCAGCGTGCTCGCGATCGCCGACGAGCTGACCGAGAACGGCTTCGTGCTGCGCTACCGCACCGACGAGACCGATGACGGCATGTCCGGTAAGGAAGGGACGTTCCTCATCTGCTCCTTCTGGCTGGTGTCCGCGCTCGCGATCATCGGCGAGGCGCAGCGAGCCCGGGACCTCATGGAGCGGCTGCTACGGGTCGCCTCGCCGCTCGGGCTCTTCGCCGAGGAGTTCGACGTCGACACCGGCAGACACCTCGGCAACTTCCCTCAGGCGTTCTCCCACCTTGCGTTGATCGAGGCGGCGTCACGGATCATCCTCAACGAGCGCCTAGCAGAGATCTCCTGACCGGCCGGGACATGTCTTGACCGATATCCACGTGAAAGAAGAGCCCAGGCATGCAGAAGCAGCCATGACGCTCAACGAAGCAGCCGCGTTCCTGGACGGGGTCCGCGGTGGTGTCGCTGCCGAGCCAGAGGAGGTCGTCGGAGATGGGTGAACGGATCCTGGTTCTCGGTGGAGGGCTCGCCGGGGTGGCCTGTGCCCTCGAGCTGGCTGACGAAGGCGTCGAGGTGACGTTGGTGGATCGCAACGACTACCACCAGTTCCAGCCACTGCTCTACCAGGTGGCCAGCTCCCAGCTGCCCGTTGAGGACATCGCCCGGCCCCACCGGACCATCTTCAAAGACCATCCCTCGATCGACGTGGTAACCGCGCAGGTCACCGATGTGGACCTGTCTGAGCGCATTCTCACCCTCGCCGACGGCACTACGTTGCACGGGTCGCACCTGGTGATGGCGGCGGGTGCACAGCCGAACTATTTCGGCGTGCCCGGTGCCGCACTGCACGCCTTTCCGCTCTACTCCGTGGCTGACGCCGAACGCCTACGGCTGCACCTTCAGGAACTACTTGGTGCCGCGATAGATGATCCGGAGTCCGGCGCGCCCGGCTCGATCGACGTCGTCGTGGTAGGTGGCGGACCAACGGGTGTTGAGACCACCGGGGCATTGGCCGAGCTCATGCTGGCGCTTCACGAGTCAGCTCAGGTGGCGGTGCCGAGCCGGATAACCCTGGTCGACCGCGGCGACGCCCTGTTGGGGCAGTTCTCCGACAAGGCCCACGCGTACGCGCTCGAGAAGCTGACCGAGGTGGGCGCAGATGTCCGTCTCGGGACGGGGGTCGCGGCGGTCTACCCTGACCGGGTCGAGTTCACCGACGGCACTGCCATCCCAGCGCGGACCGTGGTCTGGGGAGGAGGTGAGTCCGCGTCCGCGATCGCTGAGAACGCCGGGCCCTCCCCAGGGCGCGGTGGTCGCATCGACGTCCGACCGGACCTCACCGTGCCCGGCTACCCGGGAACCTATGCGGTGGGAGACGTGGCCAACATTCCGTCCGGTGACGACGGGAGAGCACTCCCCCAGCTGGGCTCGGTCGCCCAACAGTCGGGAAAGTGGGCCGCACAGAACATCGTCCGCGAGCTGCAGGGAGAGCGGGCCCAACCCTTCGTCTACAAGGACAAGGGCATCATGGCGATGATCGGTCGCAACGCCGCCGTTGCCGAAGTAGGCAAGCACCGCCATCAGGTTGAGGGCCCATTCGCCTTCGCCGCCTGGCTCGGCGTCCACGCCATGCTGCTCAGCGGCGTGCACAGCAAGGTCGACACCTTCCTCGCCTGGGGGTGGGACTACTTCGACCGCGACCACGCCGCCACCATCGAGGCAACCACAGCGACCCCCCAACGCCTTGCCTGGGCCGACCACGGCGAGGACGTGCCACACATCGTCGTCGACCGGCCCGAACCGACGAACAACAGCGCTCCGCCGGCCTGACCTCACACACCCAGGGAAATAAGGCATGTTGTCGACCGCAGAGAGCCAAGTCGCGAACCTGGCTGGGGTGGTCCACAGCATCACCCGTGCAACGTTCGCGGCTGTGAACTCGATCTTCACCGAACCAGCGGAGGACGGGCTCAGCAACACACGGTACGGCGCTACGTTCCAATTCCTCCACGGTTGTGCCGATCACCCCTCGCTCCTGCTGCCAGGTTGGCGGAGGTCAAGACTGCGGGGCTCGGCTGTGGAGGTCATCCGGCTCCCGGCCGAGCGGGGATCCGAGCAGGTGGCCACCATTCGCGCCGTACCCGCAGCCGTGCTCACGCTGTCGGGGCGAGTGCCCTACTCCCCTGAGTGCAATGCGAAGCGGATCGGACCAACCTTCGGCATCAGAACTGTGGGGAGCCTCAATGTCGCAGCGTGAAGAGTCCCAAGCCGAGATGCTCCCTGAGGCCCCGGCCCGCGCGCCGTTGGTGTTGGTGAGTCTGATCCTGGTCGCCGCCGTGGCCAACCTCAACCTGACGGTGGCCAACGTCGCCCTGCCCTCGATCGGGAAGGCGTTCGACTCTTCACAGACCACGCTCGACCTGATCGCGGTCGGGTACTCGCTGGGGCTGGCGGCGTCGGTGCTCTACCTCGGCGCGGTGGGGGACAGGTACGGCCGCAAGCTGTTGCTGATCGTGGGGGTGCTGCTCTCGGTGCCCGCCTGCCTGCTCGCGGCGTACGCCTGGGACGACAGCGTCCTGGCGGTAGCACGCGTGCTCGGCGGCCTGTCGGCGGGCATGGCCTACCCCACCACCTTGGCGCTGATCACCGCCTTGTGGTCGGGACCGCAGCGGACCCGGTCGATAGCGTTGTGGTCGGCTCTCGGCGGTGCCATCTCGGCCCTCGGGCCGGTCACCGCGGGCGTCCTGCTGGAGCGGTTCTGGTGGGGGTCGGTGTTCCTGATAACCCTTCCGTTGGCCGTGGTGGCGCTGGTCATGGCGTGGTTGTTCGTCCCCGGTCACGTCAACGAGTCGACCGAGCCGGTGGACAACCTGGGCGGCATTCTCTCGGTGGTCTTGATTGCCGGCCTCGTCCTGGCCATCAACTTCGCGCCCGTCCCGGGGAAGGGAGCCTTGGCGCTGGGCCTGGCGTTGATCGCTCTGGCCGCGACGGCCGGGTTCCTGTGGCGGCAGCGCCAGGTCGCCAACCCGTTGTACGACCTACGCATCGCCCGCCGCCGCATTTTCTGGGTTGCTGCTTGCGCCGGGATCATCGTGTTCGGGTCGCTGATGGGGGCGGCGTTCGTCTCCCAGCAATACCTGCAGAACGTGCTGGGCTACGACAGTGTCGAGGCCGGTTCCGCGTTCCTGCCCGCCGTGGTGTTGATGGTGCTGGTGGCCCCCCGCTCGGCCAAGCTGGTGGAGTCCCGCGGCGCTCGAACGACCCTGCTGATCGGCTACCTATTCCTGTTCCTCGCCTTTCTGGCGATGCTCCTGCTCTGGAACCAGAACAGCAGCTACTGGCAGATCGGGATCGCCTATGCCTTCATCGGCGTCGGCGTTGGGCTCGCCGGCACCCCCGCGTCCCACTCGTTGACCGGGTCCGTCCCGGTCCGCCGAGCCGGCATGGCGTCAGGTACCGCGGACCTGCAACGAGACCTCGGCGGGGCCATCATGCAGTCCATCCTCGGAGCCCTGCTCGCCGCCGGCTACGCGACGGCCTTCACCGCCGCCATCGGAAGCTCCCCCGAAGCCGACCAGGTGTCCTCCGACGTGCAAGGCGACCTCACCAAGTCCTTCGCGTCCGCGGCCGCGACCGCGCAGCAGTACCCCAACTACACCGACCAGATCATCGCCGCCGCCAAAACCTCGTTCCTGGACGGCGACGACTGGGCCTATCTGGCCGGCCTGGTCGCGATCGTGCTGGGCGCCCTGCTCGTCTTCTTCATGTTCCCGCGCCGGGACGAAGAGCAGCAGCTCCTCCGGCGCTACCACGCCGAGGACACCGCCCCTCCCGCCACCGGAGAACCCAAGTGACCGAAACCCACACATCAGGCAGGCGCGAACTCCGTAGCCGGCACGGAGGCCACCCGAAGCTCATACAGTCCGCCCTCGACGGGCAGGGCAATCGCTTAGGTGCGTCACCTCGCTCAGTAACCGCTACTCGCCCGTGCCAACCGAGCAGTCTGCCGCGCGGCAGCGCGCTCCAGGTTCGGTCAGGACAGGGACGCGTCGCACCCCACTCCTTGTTGGCCGGATGGTGGCCCGAGTCGCCTAATTAGGCCCACACTGGCAATCACAGCGCTACGCAGGCGAGACTTGCGCGTCCACGCCACCGGCTCGGCTTCGCCAGCGGATTCAGGAACAGTTGCCCTGACCGTCTAATGGTCCCGTTCGGTTCTCGATCAAAATTCGACCCCGTGGGGGAGGTGCCCGGTCGTGAGCCTTCAACGGGGCCTGTTCGACCTGGCCCTCGTCAGTCTGCTCGCCGCTCTCACGCCGTTCGTCACGGCGCTGCTTTCCCGCTTCCGGGTGCCTCAGGTGGTGATCCTCATTGCTGGCGGGGTCCTGATCGGGCCGCAGGTCCTCGGCTGGGCCGATCCCGACAGCATCGAGCTGGTGTCCAACCTGGGCCTCGGATTCCTGTTCCTGCTCGCTGGCTACGAGCTTGAGCTGGGACTGTTTCGGGAGCGGGCGGGACGGCTCGCTATCAGCTCCTGGCTAGTCACTGCGCTCGTCGCCGTGGCGGTGACCGGCGCATTAGCCGCGGCCGGATTCGTGCAGGCCTTCGTCCCGATCGCCATCGGCCTGACCACCACCGCTCTGGGAACCCTTCTGCCAATACTTCGTGATAACCGGCTGTTGGAGGGTCACTTCGGGAAGCTCATCATGGCCGCCGGCGCGGTCGGGGAGTTCCTCCCCATCGTGGCGACCGCGGTCTTCCTCAGCACCAAGGGCGCAGTCCTCGGGCTGATCTCGCTGACCCTCATCGGCGGCGTCGCACTGCTCTTCACGTTGGTGCCGCGGCTGCTGCGCCACAACAAGCTCGCCGGAATCAGCGCCAAAGGTGAACACGCCACCTCACAGACCACACTGCGCTGGACCATGTTCCTTCTCTTCGCCCTGCTGGTGATCGCGGCTGACTTCGGCCTCGATGTGGTCCTCGGCGCATTCCTGGCCGGCGTCGTCCTGCGCCGGTGGGCACCCGGCGACGTGCACGCCTTGGAGGCCAAGCTGGACGCCGTCGGCTACGGCTTCTTCATCCCGGTCTTCTTCGTGACCTCAGGTATGAGCCTGCACCTGCAGTCGATCATCGAGTCCCCGGCACGACTGATCGTCTTCTTCGTCCTGTTCCTCCTGGTCCGTGGGCTACCTGCCCTGCTGTTCTATCGAAGGGAACTGCCTCCGCGTGGGCGAGTGCAACTGATGCTGCTCACCTCGACCGCCTTGCCGCTGCTGGTCGCCCTCGCCGCGATCGGCCTTGAGTCCGAGACGATGCTGCCCGAGAACGCGGCCGCTCTTGTCGGCGCCGGTGTGCTCTCAGTCATCGTGTTTCCCGCCATCGCCATCAGCCTGCAACGCCCAACCGCCCTCCCGCTCGCCGACGAGCCAGCTGCAGAGAACGGCTGAGCCGGCTCCGACAAACGGCGAAAACGGTTAATACCCACCACGAGTCGTGAGACATGGCCGAACGCCACCTCGCATCTGGATCCGACGTGCGGGTGAGTGAGTGGAGTGTCCGGTGGCGATGGCGGGCGACAGGCCCTTTCTGACGGTGCCTTCACTGGTCTACGTTCGGGGGTGGTCGG